>OY970394.1:0-2669953 GCA_963720475.1 uncultured Thermoleophilaceae bacterium | reverse complement strand
CCGGCGTAGAAGCTGCCGGACGCGATCCGCAGGTCGATCGGGTTGAGCGGCGCCGCCAGCACCTCGACCAGCGCCTCGCCCTCGCCGCGCTCGGGGTCGGGCACGTCGGCCTGCAGCGTCGGCGCCTGGCCGGGGGTCTCGACGATTGCCGCGCGCACGCCGGTCGGCTACTTCGGCGGCATCCGCAGCGCGCCGTCGAGCCGGATGACCTCGCCGTTCAGCATCGGGTTCTCGGCGATGTGGCACGCGAGCGCGGCGAACTCGGCCGGATCACCAAGCCGTGAGGGGAATGGGATCTGCGCGCCGAGCGCCTCGCGCGCGGGTTCGGGTAGCGCGCCCAGCAGCGGCGTGTCGAACGTGCCGGGGGCGATCGTCATGACGCGCACCCCGCGGCTCGCCATATCGCGCGCAGCCGGCAGCGTGAGGCCGACGATCCCGGCCTTCGAGGCGGAGTACGAGGTCTGACCGATCTGGCCGTCGAACGCCGCGATCGAGGCGGTCATCACGATCGCGCCGCGCTCGCCGCCCTCGTCGGGCTCGTTGTCGTTCATCGCCGCGGCCGCGTGGCGCAGGACGTTGAACATCCCGATCAGGTTGATGTTGATCACGGTCTCGAACGGCTCGAGCGCGGCCGGCCCGTCCTTGCCTGCCACGCGCTGCGCCCACCCGATCCCCGCGCACGAGGTGCAGAAGCGGATCCCGCCGAGCGCTTCGACGGCACCCGACATAGCGGCCTCGACCGCCTTCTCGTCGGTCACATCCGCGGTGAAGGCGACGCCGCCGAGCTCCTTCGCCAGCTCCTCGGCCTTGTCGCCGTCGCGGTCGGCGATCGCGACCTTCGCCCCGCGCTCGGCGAGCAGACGCGCGGTCGCCGCGCCGAGGCCGGACGCTCCGCCCGATACCAACGCTCCCGTGCCTTCGAGCTTCATCGCGGCGCCACCCTACAGCCGCGGCCGATCGGGGAGTATTGGCCCGATGGCCGATCCCGCCCGCAACGTCGAGCTCGCGCGCGGAGTGCTCGACGCCCTTCATGACCGGGACGCCGAAGCACTCATCGCAATCTCGGATCCCGATGTCGAATGGTTCTCGTTCTTCGCGATCAGCGAGGGCGGCGTGTACCGCGGCGCCGAGGGGATAAAGCACTACATGCGCGACCTCACCGAGGCGTTCGGAGAGATCGACGCCCAGGTGGACGACGGAATCGGAATCGGCGACACCGCGGTGCTGGTCGGGCGGATCTTCTACAAGGGAAGAGAGAGCGGCGTCGAGGCCTCGTCGGAGGCAGGCTGGGTGTTCAAGTTCCGCGGCGACAAGATCGTCCTCTTCCGCGCCTTCCGCGATCCGGAGCAGGCGCTCGGGGAGATGGGGAGCAGCGGCTGATCAGGCCGGCGCAGCCAGCGTCAGCGCGAAGAGCTCGTCGTGGTCGGTGTAGAGCTCCTCGAGTTCGAGCCCCGCAGCGCCGAGCTCGTCCGCGAGCCGCTCGCGGGTGAACTTCGTCGAGATCTCGGTGCGCATCTCCTCGCCGGCGGCGAACTCGGCCGTGAGACCGATCCCCCCGATCGAGACCGACTGCGCCTCGCGCGAGCGCAGGCGCATCTCGATCCAGGAGTTGTCGGGGTCGAAGAACGCGAGGTGCTCGAACGCGTCCGGGACGAACTCGGCCGCAAGGTCGCGGTTGATCGCGTGCAGGACGTTGCGGTTGAAGTCGGCCGTCACGCCCTCGGAGTCGTTGTAGGCCGCCTCGAGCACATGGACGTCCTTGACGAGGTCCGTCCCGAGCAGCAGGCGGTCATCGGGGCCGAGCAGCTCGCGCAAGTCAGCGAGGAAGGCCGCGCGCGCGTCCGGATAGAAGTTGCCGATCGTCCCGCCGAGGAAGACGAACAGCCGCCGCTCGCCCTTCGGCAGGTGCTCGAGGTGCTCCTCGAAGTCGCCCACCAGTCCGTGAACGTCGAGGCCCGGGTAGACCTCGCGCAGCTCGATCGCCGAGCGCTCGACGACGCTGCGCGAGCAGTCCACCGGCACGTAGCGCCGCAGCGTGCCGGCCCCCGCCATCGCGTAGAGCAGCGCGCGCGTCTTCGACGCCGATCCCGACCCGAGCTCGACCAGTTCCTCCGCGCCGGTGGCCGCGACGATCTCGGGCGAGCGGCGGTTGAGGATCGCCCGCTCGCAGCGGGTCGGGTAGTACTCGGGCAGCGTGGTGATGCGGTCGAAGAGCTCCGAGCCGCGCTTGTCGTAGAAGTACTTCGGCGGTAGCTCCTTGAACTCGCGCGTCAGGCCCGCGCGCACGTCGTCGGCCATCGTCGCGAGGCAGGGCCCGTCGAGGTACGAGTCGATCTGGATCGCGGGGTCGGCTGTCAGCAGGTCGCTCATCAGAGGTCCCATACGCAGCGGAAGCCGGTGAAGATCTGTCGCCGCTCGGGGAGGTCCCAGTTGCGGAAGGTATTGCGGATCGCGCGCGGGCGGGTCACCCAGGCGCCGCCGCGCAGGACGCGGTAGCCCTGGCCGAAGAAGACCTCGGAGTAGTCGGGGTACGGGAACGCCTCGAAGCCTGGGTAGGGCCCGAACTGCGAGCCGGTCCACTCCCAGGCGTCGCCGATCATCCCGAGCGCGCCACAGGGCGCCGCACCGGCGGGGTAGGCGCCTGCCGGGGCGGGACCGAAGCCGAGCTGGTCGAGGTTCGCGACGTCCTCGCTCGGCGGCTCGTCGCCCCACGGGAAGCGGCGCTTGGCGGCAGCCCTGGCGTCCCACGACGCGGCCTTCTCCCACTCGGCTTCGCTCGGCAGCCGCGCGCCGGCCCAGCGCGTGAACGCGTCCGCCTCGTACCACGAGACGTGCATCACGGGCATGCGGTCGTCGATCTCCTCGATGCGGTCGAAGCGCCGCTCGCGCCCGTCGGCGGCCCAGTACAGCGGGCGCTCGATCCGCTCGCGTGCTCGCCACTCCCAGCCCGCCTCCGACCAGAACTCGCGGCGGGCGTAGCCGCGCTCCTCGACGAACTCACGGTAGGCGCCGTTGGTGACGGGCACGCGATCGAGCTCGAACTCCTCGACCTCGACCTCGTGTGCGGGGCGCTCGTTGTCGTAGGCGAAACCCGCCGGGTCGATCCCCATCGTGAACCCGCCGCCCTCGACCGCGACCCGTCTCGCCGTACTCGACGCCCTCGTCAGGGAGCGCGCGCGGGCTAGGAGAGAATGCAGCCCGGCTCGGCGAGCGCGAGCGTCTGCAGCATCGTGTCGTTGTGCTGGTGCTCGTGCTCGACGAGCATCTCCCAGACGAAGCCGTTCGCATTCAGTCGGTCGCCTTCGGCCGAGATATCCACCCGATCGAACACTCCCAACGCGCGCTCGCGGACGGCCTCCATGTAAGCCAGCGCGTCGTCGTGGCCCAGCATCGGCAGGCTGCCGCGGTCGGCGCGCGGCGTCTCGGCCGCGTCGTACACCTGCGAGAGCTCCTCGCGCAGCGGCTCGAGTCCGCCCGCCCGCTGGCAGAGCCACAGGTCCTCGAACGCAGCGATGTGGCCGAGGTCCCACACGAGCGGGCTCATCAGCGGCGAGTGGACCCGCTCGATGTCCTCGACCGAGACGGGCCCGATGAGCGAGAGCGTCCGCTCGCGCGCCTCCGCGAGCAGCTCGCGATAGTCGGGTACGACGCCAGCCCCTCCACGGGGCTCTGTCTCGGTTTGTAGCGGGGGCACGCTTAGGAGGATCGGATCCTAGCCCAGTGTCTCTGCCCCGTTTCCGTCCGTTACACACATGGAGCCGTTTCGGGGCAGCTGCAGCGGGCGCCCGCTCGCACGGGCGCCCAGCAGCTACCGCCGCCCTACTCGCTGACGCGGTCGATCAGGAACGCGACGCGCACGTGCGCGCGCCACTCGTCGAGGTTGTCGCCACGCAGGCCGGTGGACACCACATCCACGGCCTTGATGTTGCGCAGCGTCTCCTTCGCGTCGTTGAGAGCGTTCTGTACCGCCTCGTCCGAGCTACTGGGCGAGCTCCCGACCAGTTCGATGATCTTGACTACCGCCATCTCTCCTCCTTGCCGGGGTTGTGGCGAAGAACCTACACCGCTTTACCGCGACCGCTGGGCTGTGTTAGGTTCGCCGCGATGGAGGCGTCACCGGCCCCGAAGGCCAAGGACGAGAAGGCCTATGTGGATACCCAACGGGTCCACTGGTCCGAGTACCTCGGCATGGCCGGGGCGGCCGTGCTAGCGCTGTCGCTCTTCCTGCCCTGGTTCGCCACGAGTGACAGCAACGTCAACTCGGTCATCAACGACGAGCGCGGCGAGTTCTCCGCCTTCGAGACATTCGGCCCGCTGCCGTTCATCCTGCTGCTCGGCTGCATCGCGCCGTTCGTGCTCACCTGGATCGTCGCCCGCGGCCACAAGCTGACGTGGCGTCCTGGTGAGGTGACGATGATCGTCGGCATGACCGCCTTCGCCCTGATCATCATCAACGGGGTCATCCTCGGACGGCCGGGTGACCCGCCCGACGAGACCGAGTTCCGCTACGGCTACTTCATCGGGATGATCGGCGCGCTGATGATCTGCGCGGGTGGGCTCTTCCGCCAGGCGCAGGGCGGCCGTGTGCGCAAGGCGCCCGGCACGCTCTAACCAGCGGTATGCCCGAAGCCCCTGACGGGTCGCTCCCTGCCGGCGCCGCGACGGTCGACTCGCCCGCGGGCGCGCCCGGCCGCAACCTCGCGCTCGACCTCGCGCGGGTGACGGAGTACGCGGCGCTCGCCGCCGCGCGCTGGTCCGGCCGCGGCGACAAGGAGGCCGCCGACCAGGCCGCCGTCGACGCAATGCGGCTGATGCTCCAGCACGTGCGGATGGACGGTGTCGTGGTGATCGGGGAGGGGGAGAAGGACGAGGCGCCGATGCTCTACAACGGCGAGCAGATCGGCGACGGCTCACCGCCGGAGGTGGACATCGCCGTCGACCCGCTCGAGGGCACGACCCTGTGCGCGAAGGGGATGCCGCGCGCGCTCGCAGTGATCGCGCTTTCCGAGCGCGGCGCGATGTTCGACCCGGGGCCCTGCGTGTACATGGAGAAGATCGCCGGCTCGGCGCAGATCGCCGACCTGCTCGACCTCGACCGCCCGCTCGGCGAGACGATGAAGCTGGTGGCGGAGCGCAAGGGAACGAGCGCCGAGGACGTGACCGTGATCATGCTCGACCGCCCTGACCGCCATTCCGAAGCCGTCGAGTCGGTGCGCCAAGCGGGCGGGCGGATCCGCTTCATCGAGCACGGCGACGTGTCGGCCGCGCTCGACGCCGTCTCCGACGACTCTTCGGTGGATCTCCTCTGGGGCATCGGCGGCACGCCCGAGGGCGTGATCTCCGCGGCGGCGATCAAGTGCGTCGGCGGCACGCTGCTCGGCCGGTTGTGGCCGCGCGACGACGAGGAGCGCCAGGCCGCCCTCGACGCCGGCTACGACCTCGAGGAGATCCTCGACGCGAACCGCCTGGTCGCCGGCGAGGACTGCTTCTTCGCCGCGTCGGGCGTCACCGACGGCGACGTGCTCCAGGGCGCCCACTACGACGCCACCGGCGCAACCACCGAGTCGCTCGTCACCCGCTCGCGCACCGGCACCGTCCGCCGGATCAAGACGCGCCACGACCGCAGCAAGCTGCGCGAGCTCTTCGGCGAACGCTTCGGCTAGCCGCGTGATGACCTACGAGGAGGCCTGCGCGCAGCACGAGTGGCGGGTTCCCGAGCGCTACAACATCGCTGCCGACGTCTGCGACAAGCACGCGCGCGACAAGCTCGCGATGATCCACGAGCACCACGGCGGCGAGCAGCGGCGGGTCGAATGGGGCGAGCTCCAGGACCTCTCGAACCAAGCTGCCAACGTGCTCGCAGGGCTCGGCGTCGAGCAGGGCGATCGCGTCGCCGTGGTGCTCCCTCCGACCGCCGAGACCGCCGCCTGCTTCTTCGGCACCTGGAAGCTCGGCGCGATCCTGCTGTCGATGTCCGTCCTCTACGGCGACGACGGCATCCGCCACCGCCTCACCGATTCGCAGGCGAAGCTGCTGATCACCGACGCCGACAACGCGCCGCGCTTCTCGGACGACTGGGTCGACCAGATCCTCGTGCTCGACTCCGAGACCCTCGCCGGCGCATCCACCAAGTTCGCGACGGCTGACACCGCCGCCGACGATCCGGCACAGCTCTATTACACGTCCGGCACGACTGGACTGGCGAAGGGCATCGTCCACGCGCACCGCTACGTCCTCGCCCACGAGGAGTTCGTCTACTGCCACGAGGTCGAGGACGGCGAGCTCTTCCACGGCATGGGGGAATGGGCCTGGGCCGCGGGCATCTCGCCGCTGCTCGGCCCCTGGCGCCTCGGCGCGACGCAGGCCGTCTACCAGCGCGAGGGCGGCTTCGATCCGCACAAGCAGCTCGACTTCCTCTCGCGGCACGAGGTGACGAACGTCTTCACCACCCCCACGGCGATGCGCTCGATGATGACGATTGAGGACGCGGGCAGCGCTACCCGCAGCAGTTCCGCCGCGTGTGCTCCGCGGGCGAGCCGCTCAACCCCGAGGCGATCCGCTGGTTCCGCGACCAGTACGGCCTCACCGTGCTCGACTTCTACGGCCTGACCGAGTCCTATCCGCTGGTGGCGAACTTCCCCTTCATGGAGGTGCGCGAGGGTTCGATGGGGCGGCCGATGCCTGGCTGGGACGTTCAGATCCTCGACGAGGACGAGAACCCGGTGCCGCAGGGCGAGCGCGGCGAGATCTGCCTGCGGGCCCGCTCGAACCCCCACTATCCGCTCGGCTACTGGAACAACCCCGAGGCGGGCGAAGAGGTCTTCGGCGGAGACTGGTTCCACACCAAGGACGCGGCGATGCAGGACGAGGACGGCTACGTCTGGTACGCCGGCCGCGCCGACGACGTGATCATCGCCGCGGGCTACCGGATCGGCCCGTTCGAGGTCGAGTCCGCCTGCCTCGAGCACGACGCCGTCCAGGAGGCGGCGGCGGTCGCCTCACCCGACGAGCGGCGCGGCCACGTCGTCAAGGCGTTCATCGTCCTGGCCGAGGGCTACGACCCGGGCGACGAGCTCGCGCAGGACATCCAGGCTTTCGTCCGCGATCGCCTGTCCGCCTACGCCTACCCGCGCCGGGTCGAGTTCGTCGCAGACCTGCCGAAGACGCTGACGGGGAAGATCAGGCGGATTGAGCTGCGCGAGCGCGAGCGTCGAACGCGCGCCGAGCTAGCTCGGCCCCCGCAACGCCCCGACCACGCTCGTCTCGAGGTCGCGCTTGGCGAGCGAGCGCAGGAAGGCGTTCGTCACGATCACGTGGATGCGTAGCTGGGTCTGGGTGTAGAGCCAGCGCGCCAACCGGCCGAGCGCACCCGCGCGGCCGCCTGGGCGCGCGGCCGCGAGCATCGGGTAGAAGCTCGTCACCTCGGAGCTCACCCGCAAGCGCGCGGCGTCTCCACCCGCAGATTCGCTGTTCAGCCGCTCGACGGTGATCCGTAGGTAGCCGCGGTCGCGCCCCGCCTTCGCGACCAGGAGCCCGCGCTCGATCCGCCACGTGACGACGCCGCGGTCGGACTCGAGGTCGTACTCGGGCGCGCGGAAGCTCAGCAGTACGAGCGGCTTGGCGAGGAGTACGACCGAGCGCGTCGTCTGCGTGTAGAGGATCCGCAGCAACCCCAGCGACACCCGCGAGAGGTTGGCCCAGTACGTGCGCGCGAGTCGCTCGAGGTACTCGCCCGACCAGATCTCCTCCAGCTGGGCGCGCGGAAGCGTGACCTCGGCGATCTGACGGCTCTGCGCGCTCCCGTCCCCCGGTGCCTCCACCGCGGGCTCCTTGACGATCCGGACCTCGGGCACGGGTCGAAAGCTAGTCGAGCAGCTCGATCTTGATCCGCTCGCCCGCTGCGATCTCGCCCTCGCCTGCCGGGATGGTCGCGAACGCCGCGGCGCCGAGCATCGACGTGAGCACGTGCGAGTTCTGCGCCTTCGTCGGTGCGACGTGGAAGCCATCGGCCGCGGCGCTCAGGCGACAGCGGACGATCTGCTCGCGCCCCTTGCTGCGCCGCAGCGGCTCGTCCAGCACCGCCTCAGCCAAGCGCTCGTCCGGTGCCGCGCCCGCCAGCGCGCGGATCGCGGGCCGCGCGAACAGGTGGAAGGTGACCATCGCCGAGACCGGGTTGCCGGGGAGGCCGAAGACGAGCGTGCGGGGGTCGCCGGCGAGGCGGCCGAACCAGGTCGGTTTGCCGGGCTTCATCGCGATGCCCCAGAACAGCTCCTCGACCCCAAGCTCGGCGAGCGCCGGCTTGACGTGGTCGTGCGGCCCGACCGACACCCCGCCGGAGACGCAGACGACGTCGGCCGCCTCGAGCGCGCCCGCGAGCGCGGAGCGCGTAGCGGCGAGGTCGTCTGGCACCCGCTCGCGCAGAACCACCGCCGCGCCGCTCCGCTCGGCCTGCGCAGCGAGCGCGAACGCGTTCGAGTTGCGGATCTGGCCGGGGCCGAGCGGCTCGCCGGGCTCGACGAGCTCATCGCCGGTCGCGAGCACGGCGACCCGCGGCTGCTGGCCGCAGATGACCTCGGCCCGGCCGAGCGAAGCGAGCACCGCCACCTCCGCCGGACCGAGGGAGGCGCCGGCCGTGAGGATCGTCTCGCCCGCGCGCATGTCCTCACCCGAGCCGCGGATGTTCGCTCCGGTTTCCACGTCCGGGACCCGCACGGCGCCCTCGAGCTCCTCGACCCGCTCGACCGGCACGACCGCGTCGCACCCCTCGGGAACCGCCGCCCCCGTCGAGATCCGCACCGCCTGCCCCGCCTCGAGCACGAGCTCCGCCGGCGCCCCCGCCCGCGACTCCCCGATAACAGCAAGCTCCCCAGCCCCACCCGAAGCCACCACGCCATACCCATCCATCGCCGACGCCCGGAACGGCGGCAGATCCTGATCCGCGGCAACGTCCTGAGCCAGCACTCTCCCCAAGGTGTGGGCGAGCGGCACGGCCTCGGAACCCAGGGGAGCTACGGCGCCGAGCACCCGGGTACGAGCTTCGGCAATTGAGATCAGCTCGGCGATGAACCGACCCTAGCTACCGTAGCTCCGCCCGGACCGGCGCGACGGTGTTCCCAGCGGAGGAGTTTGTGTTCATCTCTCCGGAGCTGGGAATACCGGAGCGACGGACGGCGCGGCCGAGGGCCTATTCGATCATCGACGACCGGATCCCGATCGCCACGGCCTCGGTACGGGTCGACGCGCCCAACTTGGCCAATATCCGCTTCGTGTGGGTCCGGACCGTCTCCGTGGACAACCCCAGCGTGTCCGCAACCTTGTCCGTCCTCATCCCGTCAGCCAGCATCTGCAGGATCTCGCGCTGGCGTGGGGTGAGCGAGCGCTCAACCTCGTCGAGGACGATCGAGGAGGAAAGTGCCGGGTCCACGTAGTGGTCGCCGCTCTTGGCGGCATCGATCGCGCGGACGAGGTCGTCCGGCGGGGAGTCCTTGCGGACGAAGCCCTTCACTCCGGCCTTGAGCGCCTCGCTCAGCTGTCGGGCGCCGCCATCCGAGGTGAACACGACCACCGCAGCGCCGGTGTCCTTCTCGATCCTCGCGACCACCTCGTCGATCCCGCCCAAGCGCGCCCGCGGGTCGATCACGACCACGTCGGGCTTCGGCTTGACCTTCTTGAGGTCGTCAAGCGAGGCCGCCTCGGTCAGCTTGATGCCGTTCAGCCGCTCGTCGAGCAAGGAACGAACACCCTCACGCACAACCGGATGCTCATCGATGATCAGGCAGTTCATCCCATCCCCGTTCTCGGCTGCTATTTACCCCGTAAAGGATATAGGCCATGCCGGTTTGGGTGCCGCCCGAGTCGGGTCACCGAGAGGCCGAGACGGGTGGAGGGGAGCCGCTAGCGAGAGCGCAGCGGAAGGGCGCCGATCCGGCTCGTGCCGGTCATCCCGATGTCGCGTGCGGTTGCGACCGTGAGGTCGTAGTCGGCGCCGTTGGCGTAGGGCCCGCGGTCGATGACCTCGGTGACCACCTCGCGGCCCTTGAACGAGAGCGACACCTTCGTCCCGCACGGAAGCGTGCGGTGGGCAACGCCCTTCATCGTCTTCGTCAGCTTTTGGCCGCAGGCTGTGCGACGCCCGTAGAAGCCGGGGCCGTACCAAGTGGCTCGGTGCGGCCGGTACACGAGCAGCTCGCGCGAGGACGAAGCGCGCGCGGAGGGGGCGCTCGAGCCGCTGGCGTCGGCCAGCACGGCGCGGACCTCGAAGCGCCCGGGGGCGGGCGGCTTCCACTTCGTCGAGAAACGGCCGTCCGAACCGGAGCGCACATCGTCGATCGGGCGCCAGACGCCACCGGGTGCGCGCCGCTCGAGCCTGACCGCGTTCGGACCACCCGGTACCTGGCCGCTGATCTGGACGGCCTTGCCGAGCCAGACCGAGCGCTTGGCGTTCACGACGACGCCGGACGGGTCCGTCGCCGGTGCCTCCGCGGGGATGGAGACGCCGCCGTCGGAGGCGGCGGCCGACGCGGGCAGCAGCGCACACGCTGCGAGCGCGGGCGCGAGCACACGGATATGCCGTAGGGCGTCCATTCGATCTCTTTCCGATGCCTACGGGGTGAGCTGACGGGCTCGCGCTGAAAGAGCTGCGCTACCAGGGTGGTGTTACCCCGGATTCGCCCCCGGCCGCCGCAGCGACCAAGTGGGTCCCCCGCTCGCCGTCCTGGCGGACAAGCGATTAGGCGGCGCGGACTATACAGATCGCTCTTGTGACCAAAATCACTTCGCCGCTGGCGCCGGCGAGAGGTCCCCGGGGACGTCGTCGCTCTCGTCTTCGTGGCGCTCGAAGCGCATCGCGTTGATCGTCGCGCCGCCGAGCAGGATCGCCGCGAGCGCGTAGAACCAGAGCAGCACGATCACGACGAAGACGAACGTCGTGCCGAAGCGCGCGATCGTCGAGATGGTCGAGAGGTAGAAGGGGAAGGCGTAGTCGATCAGCCCGATCGCGAGCGTTGCCGAGGCTGCACCCGGCCAGACGTGGCGCCACGGGACATGGGGGCGGTTCGGCACCGCCCAGTAGATGACGCACAGCACGGAGAACAGCAGCAACAGGCCTGCGGCGAGGGTGAGCAAGAACGCCAGCTCCTCGACCTCCGATAGGCCGAACGGCAGGCCGCTGGTGCCCTTCACGAGGATGCTCTGAACGATCGGCACGCCGACGGTCGCCGCCATGAACAGCAGCACGACCACGAGCATCACGAGCGAGAAGCGCTTCTGCTGCAGCCAGGTCCGGCAGTCGAGGTGGTAGATGCGGCAGAACGCGGTGTCCATCGCGCCCCAGAACGACGAGCCGATCCAGATGCTCGCCACGAGCGCGACGATCCCCAGCTGGGTGGACGAGTCGCGCACACGGTCGAGCGCCGTCGTCAGCGTCGAGTCGGCGGCGCTCGGGAAGAGCTGGCGCAGGTCCTGGAGGATGCTCAGCTCGATCGCCCCGCTCTCGAGTACCCGCCCGGCGATGAACAGGCCGAGCAATGCGAGCGGGAAGACCGACAGCAGCAGGTTGTAGGCGACCATGCCCGACAGGCCGGTGAGGTTGTCCTCGTACGCCTTCCAGTAGAACGACTTGACGAAGCGCCGCGCACGGCGGCGGCGCCGGCCTCGGGTGCGCTGCGGAGCGTCTGCGGTGGCCTCGGTCGTCTTGTTCGGCGCCCGTCCTTCGACCGCGCCACCGCTCTCCATCGGGGCAGTGTAGGCCGCACCCTCCGCGTTCTCCGCGCACGTGTGAGCCGCAACCCCCTTTGCGGGCGTATCTAATGGGGTGAGAGCGGGTACCTACTTCTTGTACCGCCCCGCGGGAGCCTTTGCAGTGCTTGACTTCAGAATGTATAGCGGGTACACTTCGATCAGTTGTTTCAATGGCCCCATGCGCGCTGCGCAGGGGCACATTTCGTGTTTAGAGGTGGAATAGGAACGCATGTCAGTAGCTGAACTTCAAGAACTCGAAGAGGTAAAGGGGCTCGTCACCAAGGGCCAGCAGGCCGGCGTACTCACGTACGCCGAGGTCGCCAATGCGCTCGCCGAAGTGGAGCTCGACGACGGCGACGTCGAGGACCTGCATGGCTATCTCGAGAAGTCGGAGATCGAGCTGGTCGAGGAGATCGACCCGGCGATCAAGGCTGCCCAGGAGGAGCGCGCGCCCGATGCCAAGGGGCGCCGGCGCAAGAAGGCGACGCTCGACCTGAAGCCGGACATGACGACGGACTCGCTGCAGCTGTTCCTCAAGGACATCGGCAAGGTCCGCCTGCTCACCGCCCAGGAGGAGGTCGATCTCGCCAAGGGAATCGAGCGCGGCGACCTCGACGCGAAGCAGAAGATGGTCGAGTCGAACCTCCGGCTCGTCGTCTCGATCGCGAAGAACTACCGCAACCAGGGGCTGCCCTTCCTCGACCTGATCCAGGAGGGCACCCTCGGCCTCGTGCGCGCGGCCGAGAAGTTCGACTACCGCAAGGGCTTCAAGTTCTCGACGTATGCGACCTGGTGGATCCGCCAGGCGATCGCGCGTGCGCTTGCCGACAAGGCGCGCACGATCCGCATCCCGGTCCACGTCGTCGAGAAGCTGAACAAGATCGGCCGTGCCGAGCGCAAGCTCGTCACCGAGCTGGGCCGCGAGCCCACGCCCGAGGAGATCGCCGACGTCACGGGGATCGACCCCGAGGAGGTCGACCAGATCAAGCGCTCGGCGCAGGCGCCGGTTTCGCTGGAGAAGCCCGTCGGCGACGAGGAGGAGTCCGAGTTCGGCCAGTTCATCGCCGACGAGCGGGCCGAGTCGCCGTACGAGCGTGCTGCCGAGATCCTCACCAAGGAAGCGCTGCGCGAGGCGCTCGAGAACCTCTCCTACCGCGAGCGGCGCGTGCTCGAGCTGCGCTACGGGCTCGGCGGGGAGCACCCCCGCACGCTCGACGAGGTCGGCCGCACGTTCAACGTCACGCGCGAGCGGATCCGCCAGATCGAGAATCAGTCGTTGAAGAAGCTGCAGTCGCTGGCTGAAGCGCAGAAGCTGCGCGACGTCGCGTAGTCGCGATCGCCGGGGTACCCTGGCGATGTATGGGTCCTCGGACGTCCGCCGTACTGCTCGTCACCGTCGGACTACTTCTCGCCGTCCCGGCCGCGAACGCAGCCGTCACCGTCGGTAGCGCCGCGGGCACGCCCAACACCAACACGAACTACTGCGTCGGCGGCCAGGCCTGCACCTTTTACGGCGAGGCCGGGGGCCAGCCGAGCGCGAGGGTGCCGCAGCCCGGCACGCTCACCACCTGGCGCGTCAACTCCGGCAGCGTCGGCGGCAGCGTGACACTGCGCATCCTGCGCCCCTCCGGCGGCGGCTTCACGGCCGTCGGCTCGAGCGCGCCGTTCACGCTCCAGAGCATCGGCGTCAACGAGTTCTCGGCGAGCCTGCCGGTCAACGCCGGCGACGTGATCGCGCTCGACAACGCGAACGACGCCCCTGTGATGACAAGCAGCCCGGGCAGCTCGAATGTGCGCTCGTTCAGGCCGCCGATCGTGAATGGAGCAGCGGCGCGCGCCCCGGACGGCACCGACGGGGACCGCCGCCTGCTGCTCGAAGCGGTGGTCGAGCCGGTCGTCACGCCGGTCAGTCCGGACACGAGCGCTCCCGAGACAAGCATCAAGGCTGGGCCGACCGCAGGCATCACCGACCGGACGCCGAGCTTTCGGTTCCTCGCGACTGAGGCCGGGGCGCGGTTCGAGTGCAAGCTCGACAAGGGCGCGTTCAAGCCGTGCAAATCGTCGTTCACGACCCGTGAGCTGAAGACCGGCAAGCACAGCCTCAGCGTGCGCGCGATCGACGCCGTCAACAACGCCGACCTCAGCCCCGTGATCGCCCGCTTCGAGGTCGTCCGCGTCTCGGTCGTCCCAGAGTGCCAGGGACGGCGGGCCACGATCGTCTCGATCGGAGCCTCGAAGCCGATCGAGGGCACCTCCGGTTCCGACGTGATCGTCGGCAGCTCTAGGCAGGAGAAGATCAACGGCAACGGCGGCGGCGACCGTATTTGCGGCAATGGCGGCTCCGACGAGCTCTCCGGGGGCACCGGCAACGACACGATCGAGGGCGGCTCGCGTGGCGGCGGGCTGGTCGTGCTCGGACAGCGGGTGGACGACCAGATCTTCGGCGGCGCCGGCAAGGACACGCTGACAGGGTTCAAAGGCCGCGACCGCATCTTCGGCGGTCTCGGCGACGACGAGATCGACGGCGGGCCGGGCGCCGACCAGCTCTTCGGCGACGATCGCGCGATCGCGGAGATCCCGCCCGGGCCGGTGCGAAACCAGATCCAGAAAATCAGGCTTTCGGCCAAGCGGCTCGCCCGTTCGATCTCGCCGCTCGCCCGCGTGGCGGCCTCGCCGGAGCGCGACCGCATCGAGGGCGGCGACGACGATGACCTCATCTTCGGTGACGTCGGCCCCGACAGGCTGATGGGCGGAGGCGGTGTGGACCTGATCTACGGCCACGACTCCGGCGATCGCCTCTTCGGTGGTGAAGGCGGCGACCACCTGTTCGCCGGTGGCGGCGACGACACGCTCCGTGGCGAGGGGGGCAGAGACAAACTCCACAGCGCCGACGAGTCACCCGACGACAACGATCAGATGCACGGCGGCGACGACCCCGATGAGATCACGCTTGGGGCCGATGGCCATCGCGCCTGGGGTGGGGAGAACGCCGACACGATCCGCGGTGGAACCGGCCAGGATTTCATCCACGGAGAGGACGGCGGCGACAAGATCCTCGGCAACGGCGGTCCCGACTACCTCTACGGTGAGGGCGGCGAGGACGAGATCGTCGGGCTTGCCGGCGACACGAGCTTCGGCGTGCAGATCTTCGGCGGCGATGACATCGACACGCTCAGCGGAACCGCGACGCGCGACGAGATCGACGGCGGCCAGGGAAGCGACAAGATCACCGCGGGCGCAGGCTCCGACAAGGTGATCGCAGGTGTCGGCTTCGACCGGGTCAGCGCGGGTCCGGGAGACGACCTCGTCGAAGGCGGCGACGGCGGCGACAAGCTTTTCGGCGAGGACGGGCTCGATCGTGTCTACGGCGGCGATGACCACGATCGCATCGACGGTGGTATCGGCAACGACCTGCTCGGCGGGAGCGACGGCGATGACCTCGTCGAAGGTGGCGACGGGAACGACGAGGTCGGCGGCAACAGCGGCAACGACCTGCTGCGCGGCGGCAACAACGAGGACCGAGTCTCGGGCGGGGCCGGCGTGGACCGGATGTTCGGTGAGAACGGGTTCGACACCCTGCTCGGGGGAACCGGTGAGGACGTGCTCGTCGGCGGCAACGACCAGGACACGCTCGACGGGGGTGGCGACTTCGACGGCTGCGAGGAGCATCCCGGCTTCGAGGCCCCCGGGCGCAGTTGCGAGACCTTCGCGTTCGCGAACGGGAACCGGCCGCGCAAGGACAAGAACGAGAAGTGCGGCTCTTCCGGGCAGCCAGTCTGTCCGGCGGTCCGCTCCGGGCCTCCCTGAGGCGCGCGGGGTCAAGCTCAGCCCGCATCCGGCCGATACGAGGAAGGTGTTCGATCACGACGCGGCGCTGCGGCATGTCGTTGAATCCGAGGGGTCGGACCTTCACCTGAAGGTCCCCTCGCGGCCGATCATGCGCGTCCACGGCCGGCTCGAGGAGATTCCCGACACCGAGCCGCTCAGCGCCGAGGACACCGAGCGGGCCTTCCGCGCGATGCTCACCGACGACGCGAAGCTCGAGGAGTTCGACCGCGAGCACGAGGTCGACTTCTCCTACACCGTCCAGGGCGTCTCGCGCTTCCGCGTCAACGCCTTCCAGCAGCGCGAGGCCGTGTCGATCGTCTGCCGCGCGATCCCGTACACGATCCGCACCGTTGACCAGCTGCTGCTCCCGAAGGTGATCTCCGACCTCGCCGAGGAGGAGCGCGGGATCATTCTGCTGACGGGCACCACCGGGTCGGGCAAGTCGACGACGCTCGCCGCGATGGTGGGCCAGATCAACGAGCGCCACTCGAAGCACATCGTCACGATCGAGGACCCGATCGAGTACCTCCACACCGATCGCAAGTCGATCGTCAACCAGCGCGAGGTCGGGCTCGACACGAACTCGTTCGCGCGCGCGCTGCGCCGCGTCCTGCGTCAGGACCCCGACGTGATCCTCGTCGGCGAGATGCGCGACGAGGAGACCGTCCGCACCGCACTTTCCGCGGCCGAGACCGGCCACCTGGTCCTCTCGACGATCCATACCGTGGACGCCGTCGAGTCCGTCAACCGGATCATCGACTTCTTCCCACCGCACATGCACCAGCAGGCGCGCGCGATGCTCGCCGGCACGCTCAAGGGCGTCGTCTCGCAGCGGCTCGTCCAGACTCCGGACGGCGAGGGCCGCGTCGCGGTTTGCGAGGTCCTGCGGATGACGGGCCGCGTGCGCGACATGATCATGAACCCCGAGGAGACCGGCAAGCTCCACGAGGTGATCGCCGAGGGCGGCTACTACGGCATGCAGAGCTTCGACCAGGCGCTGCTCGGACACGTCCAGGCGGGGCGTATCTCGATGGAGGACGCGCTGAAGGCCGCGACTCACCCGCACGACTTCAAGCTGCTCGTCGCGGCCGATGGCCAGCGCGCGACGTCGGTGGACCAGGTCTTCGGCGAAGAGCCGGCGGCCTCGGGCTCGCAGGCTGCTTGACCGCCTGGACGCATCGCCGCTTGACAGACGGCCTCGTGGGGCCGACAGTACGCGTTCTCCCATCCCAACCCAAGGAGGCCACGTGCAGAGCACGCTAGGCGAGTTTCAGGAGACCCAGTCGCAGGACGCGTTCGCGCTCCAGAATTCCAAGCTGTTGAAGGTCTCGCTCAACCAGGGCTCGATCCAGGCGAAGCTCGGCTCGATGGTCGCCTACCAGGGCGATGTCAGCTTCGAGCACGCTGGCTCGGGCGGCATGGGCCGGATGCTGAAGAAGGCCGTCACGGGCGAGGGCCAGAGCTTGATGAAGATGGAGGGCACGGGCGAGGTCTTTCTCGCCGACACAGCCCAGGACGTCCATCTGATCAAGCTGGAGAACGACCAGATCACCGTCAACGGCGCCAACCTGCTCGGGTTCGACGCCGACATCGACTGGGACATCCAGAAGGTCCAGGGCGCCTCGGGAATGATGGGCGGCGGGTTGTTCAACACCGCCCTCACCGGCAGCGGCTGGGTCGCGATCATCTCGGACGGCCCGCCTGTGCTGCTCAACACCGGCGACAACCCCACGTTCGCCGACCCCCAGGCGGCGATCACGTGGGCGTCGAGCGTGCAGACGTCGGTCAAGACCGACGTGAAGCTGAAGAACTTCATCGGGAAGGGCTCCGGCGAGTCCCTCCAGATGTCGTTCCAGGGCGCGGGCTGGGTGCTCGTGCAGCCGAGCGAAGGACGCATCGTCCCGACCGCCGCGGGCGGCGGCGGCGGAGGCGGCGGCCTGCTCGGCCAGCTAGGCGGCTAGGTAGGACTCCGAGGGTGGGGCCGTCCGGCCCCACCCTCACTGCCTCCTACGCGGACGCGACGAGGTAGCGGGCTTCTTCCTCGAGGCGGTACCGGCCGTCGGCCTGCTTGAACGGCCCGGCCACTTCGGTGAGCGCCTCGCGCACCTTGTCTTCCCCGGCTACCCCGGCGGCGCGCACGAACGGGGCGGCTGACATGAAGCCGCGCAGGAGCGTCTCGAGGTCTGCGTACTGCTCGGCGAACGCGAAGTAGTCCGTCTCGCGCGGCTCGAGGCCGGCCTCGGTGGCTCGTTCCTCCAGCACGCCCTCGTCATGGAGCTGCGGCCCGGGGTCCTCGTCCGGTTCATCGCCACTGGGCTTCGGCGCTCCCATCAGTTCTGGGAGGGTCGCGAAGATCGCTGTCGACTGGCAGCGATCAGGTCGTCCGAAGACGGTCGTCGCCACACCTGCGCCAGGGCGTGCGACCCGCCGAGCCTCCTTGAGCGCTCGTACCATGTCCGAGGCAAGGAAGAACGAGTTGAACCCGGTGACGACGTCGAACTCGTCGTCGCCCCAGGGGAGCTCCTCCATCTCGCCGGAGCGGAAGTCGCCGTCGAGGACGCGCTCGCGCGCGATTTCGAGCAGGGCCTCCGTCGCGTCGAGCCCGCACACCTCCGCGCCGCGGTCGGCCGCGATCCGGCTGAAGCGCCCGGCGCCGCACCCGACGTCGAGCACGCGCGTGCCGGCCTCGACCGTGAGGCGCTCGAGGATGTGGCGGTAGACGGGCACGCCCCAGCCGTTCCAGCCCTCCATCACGTCGGCCCAGTCGCGGGCGTGCGCTCCCCAGAGGTCGGACTGCGCGCCCGCGTTGCCCGTGGCCTCAGCCATCGAGCATCTCGCAGCCGAACGCGGCGATCGTCTCTTCGAGGCCGCTGAGGTCCGGCGGTTCCTCGGACTCGGGCGGCAGGGCGAGGCTTTGTGCAGGCGTGCTCATCGTCTTGATCCCCTGCTCGAATCCGCCGGGGGTTAGCACGAACAGCATCCGGCAGCCGTCGTTGCCGACGACGTAGCGGTGAGGGACGTCACGCGGACCGAACGCGAAGTCGCCCGGGCCGGCCTCGAACTTCTCGTCCCCGACTTCGAACGTGGCGCTCCCGTCGAGAACCCAGAATCCCTCGTCCTCCCGGTGATGGACGTGCAGCGGCGCCTCGGCGCCAGGGGGCTCGGTGATCTCGACGATCGCGACGGCGCCGCCGGTCTCCTCGGCCGTCAGCTTGATCACGGCCAAGCTGCCGAACCACCAGCGGGCCTCGCCTCCTTCCTTCGGAACTGCGACCGGCTTCAGGGTGCCGGCGGTGTCCTGGGTCATGTTGTCTCCTTTCGGGAGTGCTCCTGGTTGACGAGTGTCGTGGCGAGCCGCGCGACCGTGGTCACGGCGGTCTGCACGGACGCGCCACGCGCCCGTATGGCTTTGAAGGTGGGCAGATCGAGCAGCGCCGCGGCGAGCTCGACCGTGGCGGGATCCGCGTTCGCCGCAGCGGCCGCCTCGCGTGCGAAGGCGAGCGAGAGCTCTGCGAGGAACTCCTCCCACTCGCGCATCGCCGGGATCTCATCGCGCTCGCGTACGTCCACCTCGATGTGGGAGCCGCCGCGCTCGTAGAAGTCGAACAGCCTGGCGGCCGCCAGTCGAAACCGTTCTTCGAGCTCGGTCGCGCCCGCGATCGCCTCGGCTGCGTCGTCGGGCCGCGGCGGCTGGACCCGCTCCATCACGAGCGCGCCGCACGCGGGGAGCAGCTCGTCGAGCGAGGGGAAGTGGGCGTAGACCGTCGCGACGGAGACGTCGGCCTCCTTGGCGATCTGGGGCCAGGTGGTGCCCAGGACACCGTGTTTGCCGTGCAGCTCGGCCGTGGCCTCCACGATCCGTTCGCGGGTGCGCTCTTTGGCTTGCGCCCGCTTCGTCATGTCGTACCTGCGCGGCATCAGCGTCTTTCCTAATAATTGAATATAGCATAAATTCAATTAATTGCTTTTGGGTTTCGAGCGGCTGTCTCCTCCTGTGCTCGATATGCATGCGTAGGACGCGACAGCCAACCCCGCCCGCCAATACTTCAGTTCCTGAAGTCTTGCTACGATTTGTCCTGCCAATGGCCGGCGACGACACGTGCCCCGTCTGCGCAACGGCGGAAATCATCTGCGGCAAGTGGACGCTGCTGGTGATCCGCGACCTCGCGGCCGGGCGCACCCGCTTCTGCGAGCTCGAGCGATCGTTGGAGGGCATCAGCCCGCGCACGCTCTCGCTGCGCCTGCGGGGCCTCGAGGAGCACGGAATCGTCGAGCGCAAGACCTACCCCGAGGTGCCGCCGCGCGTCGAGTACCTGCTGACGCCGAAGGGCACCGCGCTGCTGCCGGTGATCGAGGACATGCGCAGCTACGGGCGCGAGTGGCTCGGCGCAGACGACTGCGGCTCGGCGTCGGACGCCCAGTCCGAACGTCAGCCGGTCGCTTCCGCCGCGTAAGCGCCGCTAATCACCAACGCCACTCGCGCGGGTGGCGACTGTGAGGACTTTCGGGTGCCCGAGCGGGCGCGAGCGGAGCCCGCGGAGGCGGTAGCCGGGAGCGGGCGAAGTCGAGCGCAGGAGCGAGGCCCACGAAAGCCTCACCGGAGACAGGACCCGCGCGCCACGGCCCTGGGCAGGAGCACGGCGCGTCGCGGCGAAACCGCACCCGTGCGCAACCGTGAGCTCCACGATGCTCTCCGCGACTTCGCGCTCGACGCCGCCTCGCTGCTGACGAACGACCTCGCCGAGGGCGCCGAGCTCGCCTACGACGTCGTCACCGAGCCGGGCCGAGGGCCGGCGCTCTACCGCTACGAGCCGCAGACGGCGGTCTTCATCGAGTCGCGCTGGGACCGCCTGCGGGGGCTCAACACCTTCGACCGCGCGGCTCGCGCGCTCGGGACGGGCGCGACCGCGTACCTGCGGGTCCGCGGCGTCAACGGCGTCGATCCGGCGCCGGCGCTGCGCGCGATGCTCGAGCGTTTGTACGAGGACGCCTCGGAGCTCGATTTCCCCGAGGAGCGCTTCGAGCGGGTCTACGCCGAGGTCGAGGAGACCCTTTACGCCGATGCAACCGGCGTGACCGTGATCGCGCCGCTGCCGGGCCTCGAGATCGACGGCGCGCGGGTCGAGCTGGGAAGCGGGATCTCCCTCGTCGCCGGCGACAGCTACGACGCCCCGCCGGAGGCGGTCTGGCCGGCGACGCGCAGCCGCCGCACGCCTGCGCGGCCGAACGTTCTTGCTGTCTACGACTTGCCCGACGCCGAGGAACTTCCGCTCGAAGAGGCCCACGACCGCTTCGCCCTGCTGGTCCGTCGCCTACGCCTCTACAAGCGGGGCGCCGTCGGCATCGCGCCGCTCGGCTGGGTGCGCGCCGGCGGCGGCGTGTGGCAGCCGTTCGAGATTTCACCCTCGCCCCACGGCCACGCCGAGCCCTGGTCGCTCGCTCCCGGAGAGGCGCGCGAGGTCGGCGACTTCCTCGATCTCTGCGAGCGCACGCGCCCGGGCGGCGCGCTTGAGTGGGCGCTCGACCGGCTCGAGATCGGCTGCGAGCGCGACGACCCGATCGAGGCCGTGACCGACTTCCTGCTCGGCCTGCGCGTCCTGCTCGGACGCGAGGGCGAGCTCGGCGACACGCTCGCCGTGCGCGTGTCGGCTCTCTGCGGCGAGGCGGGCGAGCGCCGCGGCGTCGAGCGCCGCGTTGCCGCCGCGCTCGAGCTCGAGCAGCTTGCGATCTCGGGGCGCGCGTTCTCGCCCCACCTCGAGGAGGTCGGCGCGGAGCGCCCGCGCGAGCTCGTCGCCGATGTGGAGGGCTACCTGCGAGCGCTGCTGCGCGACGTCTACTGCGGCTATCTCGACCAGGACCTCCGCCGCGTGGCCGACGACCTGCTCGTCGAGAGCGGCGAGCCGATCGTGGTCGAGGCCGCGGATTTGCGCCAGGCTGAGGTGGAACCCGGCACGGTCTTGTATACACCGGAGCCGGATCCCGAGCCCGCACTCGACCCCGAGCCTGAGACGGGCGAGCTGGCAGCGGTCGGCGCGGAAGACACCGAGCGCAGCGGCGACACCTCGGAGTTGACGCTCGACGACGAGTGGGCGCCGCTCGAGACCGAAGACCCGTACGTGCCCGAGCCCGACGAGGGCGTCGCCTCCTCGCTCGACTGGGGCGACGAGGACACGGGCACCTACTCCGCACCCGTCTAGCGCTGTCGGGTAGCTTCCGCTGCGTGGCGGAGCCAGAGGGATACGTTTATGACAAGGGCTTCGAGAAGGAGCGCGAGCGGCTCGTCGGGATGGCGACGCTGTGGGACCCGGGAACGGCCCGCGCACTGGAGGCGACCGGAGTCGGCGAGGGCTGGCGCTGCCTCGAGGTAGGAGCCGGCGTCGGGTCGGTGGCGGAGTGGCTCGCGGACCGCGTGGGAGAGAACGGCAAGGTCGTCGCGACCGACCTCAACACCAGCTACGCCGAGCCCCTCGCGCGCGACAACCTCGAGGTCGTCGAGCACGACATCACCTCCGGCGACGCGCCCGACGGCGGCGGCTTCGACCTCGTCCACGCCCGGCTCCTGCTCGAGCATATCCCCGGCACGGACGCGCTCGCGAACATGGTCGCGGCCGCGAAGCCGGGCGGCTGGGTGGTCGCGGAGGACTACGACATGATCAGCGCGATCAACGTCCCCGAGTCGGAGGTCGGCGACAAGGTCCAGGCCGCGGTGCTCGGCTTCATGTCCGAGGTGGGCGGCTTCGACCCCTACTACGGCCGCAACTTGATCCATGCGCTTCGCGGCGCCGGGCTCGAGGACGTCAACGCCGAGGGCCGACTCGTGCCGATCCACGGCGGCACCCCCGGGACCGACTTCTATCGCTTCTCGCTCGAGTCGCTACGCGAGGTGCTGGTCGAACGCGGCGACCTGACGAACGACGACGTCGACACCGCGATCGCCCAGTTCGACGACCCGGACCGGCTTCTGCTCGGCCCGATAATGATCTCTGCCCGCGGCAGGAAGCGCTAGGCCGGACCTATCCGGTGCAGACCGAGACTATGAGTCGGGCGGCGGCTGGGGCCCCGCCCGCGTTCGCGTACGCCTGGGCTTTCGCCGCGGCCCGTGTAGCCGCAGAGGCCGAGCCGAACCGAAGTGCCCCCTTGTAGACGGCGGCGCAACCGTTCCTGACCCAGACCTCTTCCTCGCAGGTGCCGACGCATTGGTTCTCGGCCCGATTGCGGGCGCCCCTGAGCGTCGCGTAGCCGTAACCGTAACCCACCTTCGCCGTGGTCTTGTCGAGGAAGATCGACGCGTAGCGTGACGGGGGAGGGGCGTTGAGGATGTAGAGCGTCTTCTTGCCCTCGATCTGCTGCTCGTTGGCGCCGTCACGGGCACGGACGCTGGCGTAGACGACCAGAGACTCGCGCGGCTCGGCCGGCTTGTCCCTCAGCGCGCTGACCTGGACCTTGGTCGTCAACTTCTTATCGCGCGAGTAGATGAAACGCGCGGGCTTCTTGTATGTGAACAGGTAGTCCTCGGTCAGTACCGCCGTGCCCGGGCGGGTGAAGATGGTGATCTCGCACTTCTTGGCGCGGCAGGTGTGGGTGACCGTGACGGTTCGCTTGTTGCCCTCGAGCATGGGCGCGTTGGAAGTCGTCGTCAGCTTCGGCGCCTTGACGGTCGGCGTGAGCGCGGCGCCGGCGGCTGCCGGGGCGAACGCAGCGATGGCAACCGCGCAACAAGAGGCGTAGATGAGCCGGGAACGGCGGCGGCGGAGCATCGTGGTCCTCCCAATCCGGGTGGAGCGCCGTGAGCGGTACGTAGGCGCTCCGTGTCCACTCATCATAGGGGCGATTCCGGGAGTTCGCGAGTGAGCTTGCGCACGCGAGCTCAGAAGAGATGCTCGTTGATCGCAACGAGTCCCGCGATGTCGTGGACATCGCCCTCCAGCCATGGCACGAGGATCATCGGCTCGCCCTTCAGCCGCCGCTCGAGCTCGGCCACATTCGCCCGGTCGCGCTCGGCCAACGCGCGGTAATCCTCGAGGTTGCGCGCCAGCTTGCGCGCGAGACCGTCGTCGCCGACGATTGCCTCGAGCTTGTCCTCGACCCCGCCGGCCCGCAGCCGCGGATCGACCTCGTCATGCATCCGGTTGACGATCACTGCGCCGAACGGCAGCGAGGACTCGCGCATGCGCTGCTCGAAGAAGAGCGCCTCCTCGATTGCGTCCGCCTGCGGCGAGGTCACGAGCAGGAAGCTCGTGCGCTTGTCGGCGAGGAGGTCGTTCACGGCGGCGGCGCGCTCGCGGAAGCCCGGCACCATCTCGCCGAAGCTGTTGAAGAACTCGGCCAGGTCTGCGAGCAGGTCGATCCCGGTGGCCCGCTTCAAGACGGAGAAAAGCATCCCGGTGCCGCGACCGAGCAGCCCGAGCCCGCGGCGCCCGCCGGCCGAGAAGAACTGCAGCGAGCGTGAGTCGATGAAGCTCGACAGCCGCTGCGGCGCGTCGAGGAAGTCGAGCGCGTTTCGCGTCGGCGGTGTGTCGAGCACGAGCAGGTCGTACTTACCCTCCTCGTGGAGGTCGTAGAGCTTCTCCATCGCCATGTACTCCTGCGAGCCGGCGACTGCCGCCGAGAGCTCTTGGTAGATGCGGTTGCCGAGCACCGCCTCGCGCGTCGCCTCGTCGGGCGCGCGGCGTGCGACCACATCGTCGAAAGCGCGCTTTGCGTCGAGCATCATCGCCCACAGCTCACCGCGCATCTCGACCCCCGCGTGCTCGAAACGGGCCGGGTCGACGCGCCGCTCCTCGTTGTCGAGCTCGGCGAGCCCGAGCGAGGTCGCCAGCCGCTTCGCCGGGTCGATCGTCACGACCGCCACCCTCGCGCCCTGCGCCGCCATCCCGGTGGCGATTGCCGCGGCCGAGGTCGTCTTGCCGACTCCGCCGGACCCTGCGCAGACGCAGATCCGCTTGCCCTCGAGCAGCTCGTCCACCCGCGTTCTGCGCCGGCGGCGCGCGCTCACAGCCGCTGCTCCAGCCTGCCGGCGAGCTGCCCGTACTCCTCCAGCCCGAGCTCGGCATCGAAGATGAACGGCAGCGTCGCGACGGGCGCCGACGCTCCGCGACGCAGGCGGCGGAGTTGCGAGCGTTGCAACCGCGCGCGCCCGTGCTCCGCGAGCGCAGCCTCGAGCGCCGCGCGAACTGCCTTCGGCGGCGAGCCGTCGCTCGCGGCGAGCGCAGCGATGCGGCCGGCCTCCGAGGCCGAGAAGCGCTCGGGGTAGATGGCGTTCGCCACGATCGCGCTCGCCCTGATCCCGAGCTCGTCTTTCAGCCGGCGCTCGAACTCGAGCGTCTCGGTGACCGGCATCTCCTCCGGCAGCGCGACGACGACCACTCCCGTCCGCTTCGGGTTGGTGATGAAGGCGTCGATGGCGCCCGCCTGGCGGCTCACGGGGCCGACGCGCGCGATCTCCTGGAACGTGCGCGGCGCGGCCAGCATCGCGAGCCCGTGTCCGGTGGACGGGGCGTCCACGACGACGAAGTCGTACGGCGGCTTGCGCGACTTCGGCTCGAGCTGGGCGAGGTCCCAGATCTTCCCGATCGTCACGAGCTCGCGGACCCCCGGCGCCGCGGCGGCGAGCAGCTGGAAGATCCGGCTTCCGCCGAGCAGGCCGCCGAGCGTGTTCGACTTCAGCTGGTAGGTGAGCCACTCCCGCAGCGAGCGGTCCGGGTCGATCGAGATCGCCGACAGCCCCTCGACCAGCTCCGTCTCCTCGTAGCCGACTCCCTCGCGTCCGAGTGCGCTCGAGAGGCGCTCGGACTGAGCGACCTCGCACACGATCGCCCGCTTGCCGGCGCGCGCGGCCGCGATCCCGAGCGAAGCGGCCACCGTCGTCTTGCCGGTGCCGCCCTTGCCTGTGACGAACACCAGGCGCTTTTTGAGGATTGAACCCATTTGCGAGCCGGTGAAGGATTCCCCACTCTACGTACGAATACGCACTTCGACATGGGTTTCTTCGAACGTACGCCCAAGGGCGAGACCGAAGAGCCTGCGACCCCGGCGAAAGAGATCGCGGAGCCTCACGTGGCTAAGAAGGCGAAGGTCATCGCATTCGCAAACCAGAAGGGCGGCGTCGCCAAGACGACGACGACCCTCAACACTTCGGTCGCGTTCGCGGAGAAGGGCCATCGCGTCCTCTGCGTCGACCTCGACCCTCAGGGGAACCTGACGATGAGCCAGGGGATCGACCCCGACACGCTCGAGAAGTCGATGTACGACGTGCTCGTGCACGACATCAAGATCTCTGACGTCATCCAGGAACGCGAGATCGACGTTGCGTGCGCCTCGATCGACCTCGCCGGCGCCGAGATCGCGATGTCCACCAAGATCGGCCGCGAGCGCTCGCTCGAGAAGGCGCTGATGGAGGTCAAGGGCGACTACGACTTCATCTCGATCGACACGCCGCCGAGCCTCGGCCTGCTGACCGTCAACGCCCTGACGGCCGCCGACAAGGTGATCGTCCCCGTGCAATGCGAGTATCTCTCGATGAGGGGGCTGATCCAGCTGCAGAACACCGTCTCGATGATTCGCGAGAACCTCAACCCGAACCTGGAGATCGAGGGGATCCTGCCGACGCTGGTGGACACCCGCACCGTCCACGCCAAGGAGGCGATCGAGCTGCTTGAGGAGAACTTCGGGGACCGCGTCTTCGCTTCGCGGATCCGCAAGACGGTGCGCTTCGCCGAGGCGCCCGTGAAGGGAATGTCCGTGCTCAAATACGAACCAGACGGGAAGGCGGCCTCCGCCTACCGCGAGCTGGCACAGGAGGTCATCGATGGGAAGCGGTAAGCGAGCGAGCATGCGCGAGGGTCCCCTCGCCGATCTTTTCCGGCGCACCGACGAGAAGGAAGGCACGCGCGCGTCCGAGCGGCCGCGCGAGGAGCCCCCGGCCCGCGAGCCCGAGCGGCCCGCCGAGCCTGTCGCACCGGAGGCGCCCGCTTCCGAGGCGCCCACCGAGTCGCCCGTCCGGCGCTCGACCCCGGACCACGGTCCGTCGGCCGAGGTCGTCGAGAGCGCTCCCGTGGTTCCGAGCGCGGAGGAGCGGCTGCGCAACGTCTTCTCCTCCGACATCCCCGAGAACATCATGGACCGCGGCCCGACCGGCTACTCCGGCCGCGAGGAGGTCACCCGCGCGACACACATCCATAAGCCGATCCTGCGCGTGGTCGGCGTCGGTGGCGCCGGCGTCAACGCCGTCAACCGCATGATCGAGGCGGAGGTCGAGGGCGTCGAGTTCATCGCCGCGAACACCGACCTGCAGTCGCTCGAGTACTCGCGCGCCAAGACCGCGATCCACATCGGCTCCGATGCGACGCGCGGTCTCGGCTCCGGTTCCGACCCCGCGCTCGGCCGCCAGGCCGCGCTCGAGGACTACGACGAGCTGAAGGCGGCGCTGAAGGGATCAGACATGGTCTTCGTGACCGCCGGCTCCGGCGGCGGCACCGGCACGGGCGCCGCGCCCGTGGTGGCGCGCATCGCACGCGACGTCGGCGCGATCGCCGTCGGCATCGTCACCAAGCCGTTCGGGTTCGAGGGCGCCCAGCGTGGCCGCCAGGCCGACGAGGGCATCGAGGAGCTCGCCGACGAGGTGGACACGCTGATCGTCGTCCCCAACCAGCGGCTGCTGTCCGTGCTCGACCGCAACACCTCGATGGTCGAGGCCTTCCGCGTCGCCGACGACGTGCTGCGTCAGGGCGTCCAGGGCATCTCGGACCTGATCACCCTCCCCGGCCTGATCAACCTCGACTTCGCCGACGTCCGGACCGTGATGTCCGAGGCGGGCCAGGCGCTGCTCGGGATCGGCATGGGCAGCGGCGAGGACCGCACGGTCGAGGCTGCGCAGCGCGCGGTCGAGTCGCCCTTGCTCGAGACCTCGGTTGAGGGCGCACACTCGATCCTGCTGTCGATCACCGGCGGCCGCGACCTCTCGCTGTGGGAGGTCAACGAGGCCGCCCGCGCGGTGGCGGACGTCGCCCACCCCGACGCCAACATCATCTTTGGCGCGATGGTGGACGAGAAGGTCGAGGACCAGGTCTGGGTGACCGTGGTCGCGACCGGCTACGGCGACGACCATCGGCGGCGGTCGCGCCGCGAGGTCGAGCGCGACCTCGAGCAGGTCGAGCGCACCGCCGGGCGCGAGCCGCGCGTGGTCAACGCGCGGGCCCAGCGTGGCGGCATAGACGAGGTCGAAGTGCCCGAGTTCCTTCCGCCGACGCGATAAGCGTCGTCTGGCGACGTCACCGGCGGGCTCGCGTGCGTAGCACGCGTCACCCACCGGGTTCCTGGCCAGACTCGCTTCTCCCGCGGCGGGCGTTCTAGAGTCGCCCGCGTGAAGGGCGTCGTTGCAGCGGGCCATCCACTCACCGCGGAAGCGGGAGCGCGGGTGCTGCGCGAGGGCGGGAACGCGGTGGACGCGGCCGTGGCGGCGGTGCTGATGTCGTTCGTCTGCGAGTCGCCGCTGACGGGACCGGGGGCGGGGGGATTCATGCTCGTCCACACGGCCGAGGGCGAAGACCACCTGCTCGACTTCTTCGTCTCGGCGCCCGGGCGCGACCTCGGCGAGCGGGAGCCGTCGCCGCTCATGCCGATCGAGGTCGAGTTCGCCCCTGGCGCGACGCAGGTGTTCAACGTCGGCGCGTCGTCCTGCGGTGCCTACGGCACGACCGCCGGCCTCGCACAGGCGCTCGAGCGCTTCGGCTCGATGCCGCTCGCCGAGCTCTGCGCCGAGCCGGCGCGCGTGGCCCGTGACGGCGTCGAGCTGAACGAGATGCAGGCTTTCATCCTGCGGATCCTCGCGCCGATCCTGACCTCGACGCCCGAGTGCTCCGCGATTTACGCGCCCGAAGGCCGCCCGGCACGTGAAGGCGAGCACATTCACCTGCCTGAGCTCGGCGACCTGCTCGGACGCCTTGGCTCCGAGGGGCCGGGCTTCCTATACGAGGGCGACGTGGCTGCGGCGGCAAGCGACTACGTGCTCGAGCGCGGCGGGCTGCTCACGCCGGCCGACCTGGCCGCCTACGAGGTAATCGAGCGCGAGCCGGCGCGCGCCGCGTACGGAGGACGCGAGGTGCTGACGAACCCGCCGCCGTCGTCGGGCGGGATCCTGATCGCCGACGCGCTCGAGCTGCTCGCGCGCTTGTCGAAGCCTGGTGACTTGCCGGCGCTCGTGGGCGTGATGGAGTCGGTCAACAACGCGCGCGACGCGGAGTTCCTCGAGGGCCTCGCCTCGGAGCGCTACCACGACATCTTTCTCGCGGACGAAGCACTCGAACGTGTCGCCGGCGAGGTCGCCCGCGACCTGGACCATCGCTCGAATCGCCTCGGCAACACGACCCACCTCGCGGCGATGGACGCCGACGGCGCCTGCGCGACCTGCACCTGCTCGAACGGCTCGTGCTCCGGAGTCGTCGTCCCCGGGACGGGGCTCCACCTCAACAACATGCTCGGCGAGGAGGACCTGAACCCGCTTGGCTTCCACCGCCAGCAGCCCGGCGCGAGAGTCCCGAGCATGATGTCGCCGACGGTCGTTCTCCGCGACGGCGAGGTCGAGGCGGCGCTCGGCTCGGCGGGCTCGAACAGGATCCGCTCGGCCGTGCTGCAGACGATTCTCGGCGTGATCGACGGCGCGCTCGGCGCCCAGGCGGCGGTCAACCGCCCGCGGCTCCACTTCGAGAACGACGTCGTCGAGGCCGAGCCGGGGTTCGACGACGAGCAGCTGCGGGCGATCGAGCGGGCCGGCTGGAAGGTGGACCGCTGGAACGAGCGCAACCTCTACTTCGGCGGCGTCCAGGCGGTCGTCCGCGACCGCGCGACCGGTGCCCTCACCGGCGGGGGCGACCCGCGCCGCGGCGGCACAGCGCTTACTGTCAGCTAGCAATGAGGCGCGCCACGCTCACCGCCGCGCTGCTCTGCGCGCTCGTCGCCGGCTGCGGCGGCGGCTCGGGCGACCTGCTCGCGATCGACGTCACCGGCGGGCCCGGGGGAACGCAGCGGCTCGTGATCGCGAGCGATGGCCGCGCGCGCTGCAACGGCTCTGAGCTCGCGGCGATCGCGAGCGAGCGGTTGATCGACGCGCGCGAGCTCGAGCGCGACGTCTACGACCTCGCGAAGGACGGCGAGAACTTCGAGTCCGGCGCCCGCGGGATCCGCAGCTACAGCCTGCGCACCGACGACGGCTCGGTCCGCTGGCGCGAGGGTGCGCGCGGCCTCCCGCGTGTCCTCTCGCGTGCTCAGCTGTTGGCGCTGCAGCTCGGCCGCGAGCTCTGCTGAGCGACCGGCTCGGCTCAGGGCAGGCGAACCTTGCCGTTCGACTTCGCCCGATCGGCAGCGCGCTCGGCCTCGTCCACGCGCCGGATCGCCTCGCTGAAGAGGTCGCGCACGGCCGCCATCCGAGCGTCCTCCGAGCGTAGCTCGAGCAACTCCTGCTTGGCTCCGAGAGCGAAGTCCACCGTCGCCGCCATCTCGTAGGCGCCGAGCTCGACGAGCGCGCCCTCCTCGGGGCGGTCGTCGGTGACGCGCTCGACGAGGTCGGCGTACGCCGTGCGCGCCTCGGCCGCGATCTCCTCGTCGGCTGGCGGCTCGTCGTCGAGCAGCTCGACGTCGCCGGCCGGGTACTCCATGTCGTCGATCCGCTCGCGCAGGTCGAACGGCCGCGTCCCTTCGACGAGGATGTTCATGCGGCCGTCGTCCATCCGCTCGATCATCTCGCTGATCCGCGCCGCGCAACCGGTCTCGCGCAGGCCGTCGTCGGCGAGCCAGACGATGCCGAACTCCGACTCGGAGTCGAGGCACTCGCCGATCATCAGCTTGTAGCGCTCCTCGAAGATGTGCAGCGGCACGACTTCGCTCGGCAACAGCACGAGCTCGAGCGGGAACAGCGGGAAGCGCTCGATCGTCTCGCCCATCGGGCCGCCTAGGCTACCCCCGTGCCCGTGCGCAAGGCGATCACCGCCGTCGAGCCGTACCGCCCCCAGCCGCCGATGGCAGCGCTTGCGGCCGAGCTCGGGCTCGAGCGGATCGTCAAGCTCGCCTCCAACGAGGGCGCGTTCGGCCCGCTGCCCGCAGCGGCCGCCGCCTACGAGGCGGCCGTCGAGGGGTTGAACCGCTACCCCGACGCGGGCGGGACCGCCCTGAGGGAGGAGCTCGCCGCCGGCAACGGCGTACCGGCGGCGCAGATCGTGCTCGGCAACGGCGCGGATGAGCTGATCCGCCTGTGCGCGGTCGTCGCGCTCGACGGCGGCGACCGCGCGGCCTCGTTCTGGCCTTCGTTCCCGAGCTACCCGACCTCGGCGGCGTGCTGCGGCGCTGAGTTCTCGCCCGTGGCGGTCGGCGACCTCGATGGCCTGGCCGCTGCCGCGGCCGACCCGCGGACGAAGCTCGTCTATCTCGCGAATCCCAACAACCCGACGGGCACGTTCGTCGGCGACGCGGAGGTCGCAGCTCTCGTCGAGCATCTCCCAGGCCACGTGTTGTGCGTGCTCGACGAGGCCTACGCCGAGTACGCCGACCCCGAGCCGGCCGGGATCGAGCTCGTGCGCGCGGGTGTGCCGGGGATCTGCGTGCTGCGCACCTTCTCGAAGGTCTACGGACTCGCTGCGCTGCGGATCGGCTATGCGGTCGCATCGCCGGAGATCGCCGACGCGCTCGGCCGCGTGCGGCCGATCTTCAACGCCAACCAGCCCGCCCAGGACGCGGCACTCGCGTCGCTCGGCGAGAGCGTTGCCGATCGCGTCGCCCACGCGCGCAATGCTCGCGACCAACTGCAGGCTGCGCTCGCCTCCGCCGGGCTCGTGCCGCTGCCCTCGCAGGCGAACTTCGTCTACGCAGAGGTCCCCGGCGGCGACTCGCTCGGGCTCGCGGAGAACCTGCTCCGGGCCGGCTTCATCGTCCGCGAGCTCGCCGGCTTCGGCGCGCCCGGCGCGATCCGCGTGACGGCCGGGACGGACGAGGAGAACGCGGCCTTCGCCGCGGCGCTCAGCGCCCTACGGGCCTAGCTCGACTACTTGCTCCCAGGTTCCCCGGTCGAAGAACGGGAACGGCTGCGGGAAGCGGCCGGCGCCCTGCGCGGTCGTGCGGTAGGTGCGCCGCTGCTCGCGCCAGCGCTCGGGATCGCTCGAGCGGAAGCGCCGCTCGAGCGCGTCGAACGCCACCTCGGCTGCTAGCTGGTAGCCCTTCGGCGAGAGCCGCCCGAGCGCGAACGCCTCGGTGTTCGTCGCGTCGAATGCGTGGCTCCCGCCGCGACCGCCTTCGAGCGGCTTGACCGCGTCGCGGTAGCCGCTGAACTTCAGATCCACGGCCGCCTTCTTGAACGCGTCCCAGATCGCGACGCCCGGGTCCACGGTCCCGTCGGGTCGTGCGCGGTTGTACGAGCCGTCCCAGCCGAGCAGCGTCCCGAGCACGGTCGCGGCCTTGCCCTTCGCGGTCCGCTGGGCGGCGCGCAAGCGCTTCTCCGACAACGGCCGCTGCTGGGCGATCGTGCCGGTCACGCGGTCAACGTTGGCGGCCGCGTCGTAGCCGCCGCCGGCGGTATACGCCGCCTTGACGCTGTTGTGCAGGTAGCCCCCGCGGTGGAAGCCGCCGGTGAGGCGCTCGCGCGCAGGCCCGTCGCCGGCCGTCCAGCCGACCGACGGCACGTTGTTCCAGTTCGAGACGAAGCCCTGCTTGGGGTTGACCACCTGCGGCCGCTGGTCGGGCTTGAGGAAGCCGTCCCACTCGGCCTCGCCCGTCCCCGGGTAGGGGAGGCGCTCGTCCCAGAGCTTCGGTCGCAGCGGGATCAGCCCCGGGTGCCAGTAGCCGATGTTCCCCTGATCGTCGGCGGCGACGACGTTCTCGTTCCAACTGACCCTGTCCATCGCCTTGTCCACGTCCTTCACGCTCGCGGCAGCGTTGACGTCGGCGAGGCCCTCGAGCGTCTCGATCTCGCGGCCCCAGATCGCGTAGCGGCGCGCGTAGGCGACCCCGCCCGTGCGCGCCTGGACCGGGCCGTGGCGCGTGCGGCAGATCCGCTTCGTCGTGCTGCCCGCGCGGGTGTCGGGGACCGCGCCGTCGAGCAGGTCGAGCAGCGCCGACGGGGGCACGTTGAACACGAACCGCTCGTTGCGGCACTCCATCGGCTCGCTGTTCCCCTTGAAGCGGTAGCTCTCGGCGCCGGCGAGCTGCTCGACGTAGAGGTCGTCCTCGTCGGAGAGGCCGCTGGTGAGGCCCCACGCGACGTGGTCGTTGTGGCCGATGCCGATCACCGGCACGCCGGCTGCGCTGACGCCGCGCACGTCGAGCCCGGGGCGGTGGATCTCGTATTCGACGAACAGCTCCGGGATCGACCAGCCGAGCTGCGGTGCGCTCATCAGCGACGCGGTCTTGCCCTTGCTGCGGATCGCCCACATCTTCGATCCCTGGCGGCTCATGAACGAGCTGCCGGTGGCGTCCTCGCGCGGGATCGGCAGGTCCTTCACGAAGGCGCGCGAGCGCTTGTAGGCGCGCTTCTCGTCACGCCGCGTGCGGCCCGGGCGCGAGGGGAACTCGCCGTTCGCCTTCGGAACCGTCGCGACCTGGCCCCGCTGACGCAGCGGCAGCAGCTCGTCGAAGCGTCCGCCACCGACCGCCCGCAGTCCGCGCAGGTTGTCGAGCTCGGCGCCGTCGCCGCTCGGGACGGTGCGTGCGAGGAAGACGCCGATCCGCAGCGAGTCGGGGATCGTCCACGGCTCGGGTGGGATCACGCCGGTGGCGACGAACTCGCCGGGCAGCTTCGACGGGTCGCTGCGTACGCGGTTGATCCAGGCGTTGATCCCGTCGCGGTAGGCGGCGAAGCGCGCCTGAAGCTCCGGGGAGAGCTTTCCGAACTGGGCCTGGAGCTCCGGGTCGGTGTAGTAGTCGCGGCGGGCTATCAGGTCGTCGTTGAGGGCACCCGCGCCCGTGATCTCGGAGAGCCGGCCGCTCGTCGCCTTGCGGAACGCCTCGAGCTGGAACAGGCGGTCCTGGGCGACCGCGTAGCCGGCGCCGAACCAGGCGTTGGCGTCGCTGTCGGCCGTCACCGTCGGCACGCCGTAGAAGTCGCGCTTGACCGTGACGCCGGGGCGCGGGGTCTCGGTCTCGCCGACCGACGGCAGGTTGAGTTCCGCGGGCTTGTGGCGGAATTGAAGCCACAGCGGGAGCTGGTCGGTCAGGTGCGGCGACCCGGTGCCGCTGGTGAGCCCGGTGATGGAGACGAAGCCGCTCTGGCCCGGTGGCAGCGCGGAGCCGGAGCGGACGATCTTGGCGTCTGCCGCAGGCGCCAGCGCGAGCGCGCCGGCCATGGCGATCAGCACGAGTCCTCCGAGTCGTCCCACTGGACTCGATCCTAGAGGGCTAGGCGCCTTCGGGGCGCAGGCTGATCCACAGCGCCCTTCCGACCGCGCGCAGCTCGCCGTCGGCCGAGTAGAGCCCGCCACGGGTGAACTTCTTGCGCCCGTCCTGCCGTTCGAGGTCGGCGACGATCACGTGCGGCTCGCCGGCCGGGACGCTTTCCAACTGCTTGACGGCGAAGCTCGCGAGGACGATTGGCGGAGAGTTACCGTCGTTCGCAGCCGGCGCGCCGACCGGACAGTCGAGCGCCGCCCACAGCATCAGCTCGCCGATCTCGCCGTCGCCGTCGGCGAACTGGGGGTCGGGGGTCCAGCGCACGGCCATCGTGTCCGGGCGTTCGGGGAGCGGTCCCGCGAAGAGGCGCAGCCCGTCGCCCTCGTCGCGCCGTGGACCGCAGCCGAAGCAGGTGGGGAAGGGGTGGATCTCCTCGAGGAACTTCGTGCCTGTCTCCGCCGCGGCCGCTTCCTCGATCGTCGCGGGTCCCGGCGGGTCGACCTCGATCGTCGCCGGCCGTGCTTCCGCGACGAGCGCCTCATCGTCGAAGACCGACACGGCACCGTCGTCGCCCTGCTCGACGCGGAGGTCGCGCTCGAGCGGTGGCGGGACGCGCAGGCTCGCCTCGGCGTCGCCCTCAACGAGCTCCGCGACGAGTCCGCTCGAGTACCCCCCGTGCCCGGTGTCGGGCGGACCGTTGAAGCGCGCGGGGATCGTGATCGTCTCGGCGGCCATCGGGCCGCTAACGCTACTGCGCTGCGGTGGGGGCGCTCACTTCGGCGTCGGGCCGCACGCAGAAGTCGCCCTCCGTGAAGGCGGCCGGGCGCATGTCGAACGCCTCGTTGAACCGCGCGCGGTAGTTCTCGAGCGCAATCGCGGTCATCAGCTCGACCAGCTGTGCCTCGTCGAACTCTGCGCGCAGTCGTTCGAATAGCTCGTCGGGGACCTCGACGGGAGTGCGCGACATCCGCTCGGCGAGCTCGATCACGTCCCGCTCGAGCGGCGAGAACGCGTCGCTGTCGCGGTAGTCGGCGAGTTCGCGCAGCTGGCGCTCGCTCACGCCTGCCACCCGGCTGAGGTGTGAGCCGATGTCCATGCAGAACTCGCAGCCGACGAGCATCGCCGCGCGCGTGGCGGCGAGATCCTTCAGCTTCTCGTCGACGCGGCTTGAGCGCTCGAGCGTCATCTCGAAGATTCCGTAGCCGGTGAACAGGCGAGGGTGGTGCGCGGTCACCTCGACCGGCTCCATCTCGCGCTTGTAGGTGCGCTTCGCGTACGCGCGCGAGAGGCGCACCATCGGGTGGCGCCAACTCGTCGGCGCGGTCTCGATGCGTGCCATGTCAGGGCTCCTTTCGAGTCGTCAGGAAGAGCAGTACCCCGGGAACGAGGACGTATAGCGCCAGCCCGCCGAGGTTGCCGATCGTGTCGGTTGCGTCGAAGGGGTCGGAGTTGAAGGCGTGCCAGACGAAGTGTGGGATCGCGCCGACGATCCAGACGCTGAGCGCGACCTGCACGACGCGGCGGTCGAGCATCACGGCGGCGATGATCAGGAGCACGGCGAGTGCGAGCGTGAACGAGCCGTAGTCGGTGATGAAGTGCTCGTTGAACGGCCCGAGCGGGGGAATCCAGTGCCGCCCGAGTCCGGGGAAGTCGTCGTAGAACGAGCGTGGCGCCGCGAGCGCCCAGGTCGAGATCGCGAGCTGCGGCAGCGCCACGATCAGCAAACCGAAGCGGAAAAGGCCCTTGTGCCTCACTTGCATGGCCTACGGACCCGTGTCGCTCGAGGGATCAATCGGGCGCGCGGGCCGACAGCAGCAGGTCGTAGAAGACCGCCGCCGGCAGGCCCCGCTCGAGCGCGCGGTCGACGCGCTGGAGCGCGATGTAGCCGTGGTAGGCGTACTGGCGCCAGAGGAACGGGACCGCGTCCGGATCGGCTGTCGACTCGAGCGAACGGTTGGCCCAGCCGAACCAGCCCGCGACGAGCTCCTCGCCCGAGACGCGCACGCGCTCGAACCCGGCGCCGTCTGCGTGGCGCTCGAGGTCGGCGGGGGTGAAAGCGTGGACGTCGACGAAGGGCTCGAGCCGGTGCTCGTCGTCGTGGCCGTTGGTGTTTGCCGGCGCGGCACCGTTGCCGTTCTCCCGCCGCGGGCGGGCACGCATGAGCGCTCGCCACAGCGGCGCGACCGCGTGGGCTGTCCGCTTCGGCACGCTCGCGAGCCGGTCGCCGTAGTGCGACGGCTCGCCGCAGAAGACGAGCCGCCCGCCCGGCCGCAGCACCCGCCGGAACTCGCGGAACGATGCGTCGAGGTCCGGCAGGTGGTGGAGCACGGCATGGCCGAAGACGAGGTCGAACGAGTCGTCCTCGAACGGCAGCGTTGCCGACTCGCAGCGGGCCGTCTCGACCTCGACCCCGAGCCCTTCGGCCGACGCCGACAGCGCGTCGAGCATCCCCTGCGAAATGTCGGTCGCGGCGGGGTTCGAGACCATCCCTGCGCGCGCGAGGTTGAGCGTGAAGTAGCCGGTGCCCGCGCCGATCTCGAGCGACCGGCCGAACGAGGCGGGGGGCGGCGCGCCGAGCGCCTTCTCCATCTTCGCGAGCACCTGCGTGGCGCCCCGCGCTCCGAAGCTGATTCCCCACTTGTCGTCGTAGCCCTCGGCGGCGAGGTCGTGGTAGCGGACGTTGAAGTCCTTGATCTGGTCAGCCGTGGGCCCCGGCATGCGGGGCGGGACTATATTCCGGCCGGTGAATGGCCCGCGGGACGACGTGCGCGCCCGGAACGTCGAGATCCTCACCAATGCCTTCGAGGCCTTCGTGAGGGGGGACTTGGAAGAGGCCGCACGCCCGAACGACGATGGGATCGTGGTCTACGACCACGACATTCCCGAGGCGGCCGACGAGGGCTTCCGGGGTCGCGAGGGATGGTTCCGCTGGCTCGAGGAGTTCGGCACGAGCTGGGACGAGTTCTGGATCGAGCCCGAAGGAATCACCGCGATCGACGACGACACCGTCCTCGTCCTGCTCCGGCTCCACGCACGCGGGAAGGCCAGCGGCATCGAACTGGAGCGGGAGGACGGCATCGTCTACCGGCTGCGCGACGAGAAGGTGGTGCGGATCGACTACTTCAACGACCGCGCAGAGGCCCGGCGCGCGGCGGGGCTCGAGCAGTGACGGCGACCGAACACGTCCAGCGCGACCAGCCGGCCGGCGTCCCTCCGCTCGAGCTGACCGGCGAGCGGACGCTCCCGGACGTACCGGCCGAGAACTACTGGTACCGCCGCCACCTCGCCGTGTACGAGTGGATCGCCGAGCGCTGCGCTGGGCTCGAGGTGGTGGACCTCGCGTGCGGCGAGGGCTACGGCACCGACGTGCTCGCCCGGCGCGCCGCGAAGGTGACCGGAGTGGACGCCAACCCTGACGCACATGAGCACGCGCGGCTCAAGTACACGCGGCCGGGGGTCTCGTTCGTGCGCGACTTGGTCGAGAAATTCGACGCGCCCGTGGACGCAGTGGTCTTCCTCCAGACGATCGAGCACGTGACCGAGCCGGGCGCGCTGCTCGACCACTTCCGCGAGATCCTGAATCCCGGCGGCACCGCATACGTCTCGACGCCCAACGTCCTCACGCTCGCGCCCGAGGGTGCGGAGCGCTCGGGCAACCCGTGGCACGTCCACGAGTACCGCGCGGACGAGTACCGCGAGCTGTGCGAGCGCAGTTTCGACAGCGTCGAGCTGCTGGGGCTCTTCCACGCCCGCAAGCTACGCGCGCACGAGCTGGCCCTGCGGCTCGGCTGGGACTCGGTCCACCCGCGGATCGGCCTGACGAAGCCGTTCTACGACCGCTTCACGCCGGCGATCTCGGCGAGCGACTTCACGCTGCGCGCAGGCCCGCTCGACGGCGCGCTCGACTTCCTCGCGATCCTGCGATGAGCGCCCGCGCGGCGGGGATCCCACACCCGCCCCCGCCGCCGGCCCGTCCCGAGCGCCCCGAGGTCCCCTGGCGCGACTGGATCGAGCCGGCGCCCGAGCCGCCCGAGCTGCCCGAGACGATCGGTCGCCCGCCCAACTGGCCCTGGTGGTACGGCCCGGTTGCGCTGCTGCTGTCGTTCGTCGTGATCGTGCTCGCGATCCTGCCGATCGCGCCGTGGGCGCTCGTCGGCGGGGGCAGCCTCGACTCCGCGGACGACGTCAGCGCCACCTTCCTGCTGATCGCGATCGTGGTGCAGGACGGCGTCTGGGTCACGCTGGCGGTGCTGTTCGGGCTGACGAAGATGCGCCCGCGGGCGTGGCAGTTCGGCCTGCGCCCGGGAAAGCTGAAGCGCGCGATCGGTTGGTCGGTGCTCACCTTCGTGCTGTTGTACGCGTTCGAGTTCGGCTACCTCTCGCTCCTGTCCGTGGACGAGACGAACGTCGAGGACCTCGGCTCGGACGCGGGCGCGTGGGAGCAGATCGCCACGGGGCTCGCGGTGATCGTCGTCGCGCCCGTCACCGAGGAGATCTTCTTCCGCGGCTTCTTCTACCGCGCGCTGCGCAACAGGATGCGCTGGTGGTGGGCGGCGCTGCTGAACGCGGTGATCTTCGGCTCCCTGCACTACGAGGGCTACGACACGGCGCTGATCCTGCCGGTGATCGCGGTCTTCGGCTTCGCGATGTGCCTGCTCTACGAGCGCACCGGGACCCTGTTCGCGCCGATCGCCGTGCACGCGGCGTTCAACATGGTCGCGAACGCACTCGGCGGGGGAGGGGTGCTCAGCTCGGCCGTGATCGGCGTCGTCGTGATCGCCGGCTGTTTCATCGTTCCGGCGCGGATGCAGCGGTGGCCAACGCCGTTCCGCGCGCTGGCCGGCGGCCGCTCGCGGCTCACCGGTCCTGACCGGCCGCCGCCCGCCGCGGCGGGCTGACGCCGCTTCGTCGTGCGGGGGTGGCAATCGCAGCCATCCTCTGGGAACCTGGAAGGGTGCGACGAAAGACCTTCTTTGCAGCAGCGTTGGCCGTGTCCGGCGCCCTCGCCGCGCTCGCACCGACGGCGAGCGCCCAGGGCAACAGCCAAGCCTGTGCCGGGCCGGGCCGGGTGGCGCAGGCTCCAAGCATTACGCCCCCGCGGATCTGCCGCACCGCGGCCGAGCTCAACGCGCTGCTCCGCGCCGAGCCGCCGTTCAGCGGGCGGATCGTGATTCCCAAGGACGCCCAGCTCGATCTCACCGGCCTCGCCGCGCCGGACAACCCCATCCCGATCCGCTCGGGCGTCGAGATCGTCGGCGAGCGTGGCGACCTCGCCAGCCGGCCGCGGCTCTTCACCCGCGACAAGTCCGCCGACCACAAGGTCTTCCAGATCACCGGCAGCAACGTCCGCATCGAGGGTCTGCACTTCCAGGGCTGGAAGAAGGCCAGCACCCACAAGACTCGCGACAAGATCGTTTTCGCGATCTACATCATCGAGAACGCGGAGGCGAAGCTCGGGCGCAACATCGTCATCACCGACAACGAGTTCAACGACTGGAGCGGAGGCGGGGTCGAGCTGATCGGCGCGCACGGCAGCGTCCCGTTCAAGAACTGGGACGCGAGCTGGCAGCACCTCGAGCCCAAGGACGCAAGCCTCGTCCGCGTCGAGCGCAACTACTTCCACCACAACATCCAGGACGGCCGCGGCTACGGCGTCGTGGTCGGCGGCGGCGCCTACGTCCACGTCGAGGGGAACGTCTTCGACTACCAGCGTCATGCCGTCGCCGGATCGGGCAAGGCCTACAGCGGCTACATCGCGCGCTTCAACTATGTGCTCCAGGGCGGCTACATGCAGCACGCGAACAACGCGCCGGACTTCCACAACCAGCACTTCGACATGCACGGCGATGCCGACGGCGGCTACGGCGGCTATGCGGGCGAGTACTTCGAGATCGCCCACAACACGGTCCGCGGCGAGCAGGGTTACTACTGCGCGATCAAGTGTGCGAAGGCGCGCCCGATCCTGATGCTGCGCGGCAAGACGCGCGACAAGGCCGTCTTCAACAACAACGTTGCGGTCCACGACGACCTCGACGAGGCCGTCTCGCTCAAGCCGGGCTCGGGGATCGGCGAGGACCACAGGAAGTTCAACTTCCAGGCGGGCGGCAACCGCTTCGACACGGACTACTCCGGCGAGCTCGCAGGCGGCGACTTCGACGGCGACGGCCGCAGCGACGTCTTCGTCGCGAACGGCACGGCGTGGTTCTTCTCGCGCGCCGGGCTGAGGCCGTGGCAGTACCTGCGTCCCTCCGACAAGCGGGTGAAGGACCTCGCCTTCGCCGACATCGACAACGACCGCCGCACCGACGTGATCTATCGCGACGGCGCCGGCCGCCTCAGCTTCGCCAAGAGCGGCGGCGCCCCCAACCTGACCGCGATCAGCTCACCGCCCGTGCCGGTGCCGGCGCGGGACCTCCGCTTCGGCGACTTCGACGGCGACGGGCTGACCGACATGTTCTTCACGCAGGGCAACGCCTGGCGGGTCTGGAACGGGCGCACGCGCGCCTTGACCGAGGTCAACACCTCGAACAAGCCGATCTCCGAGTTGTTGTTCGGCGAGTTCGACGACGTGCGCGGGACCGACGTCGCGGGTGTCAACCGCAGCGGCTGGTCGATCTCGAGCGGGGCCACGACGCCTTGGCTGCCGCTCAACAAGAGCACGAAGTCGTTCGGGAGTGCCGTCGCTGGAGACTTCAACGGCAACGGCCGCAGCGACGTGCTCTACAAGGACGGCGACAGCTGGATGCTCAGCGACGACGGGCGCGCGTCGCCGCGACGGGTGCGCAAGGACGGCAGCTACTCGCCGCGCGGCCTCGTGGTCGGCCGCTTCGACGGGACGCGTGACTTCTTCGTCGGCTTCGGCAAGGGCGACCGGCTGAGCACGTTCCCGCTCGTTCCCGCCAACCCGCAGAACCCGCGCACGCCGCAGAACATGCGCTGAGAGCCCGGTCTGGCCGCTGGCCGCCGTGCGCGTTAGGATCGCGTCATGCGACGGCAGGGGGTCTTCGCAGCGATCGGGCTCGGCTCGCTCCTCTGCGCGCTTTTCGCCTCCCCGGCGAGCGCCGCTCCACCGGTCGGCTTCAAGGACGTGCGTGTCGCGCAGCTTCCGCTCGCCGTCGGGCTCGCCTTCACCCCCGACGAGCGCGCGCTCGTGACGCAGCAGACCGGCCAGCTGCGAGTTGTGAAGAACGGCGCTCTGCTGCCGACCCCGGCGCTCGACCTCTCCGCCTCCGTCTGCGCGAACAGCGAGCGCGGCTTGCTCGGCGTGGCGGTCGATCCCGCCTTCGCGACGAACCGGCACATCTACCTCTACTACAGCTTCAAGAAGCACGGCAACTGCGACACGAACACCCCGACGTCGCCGGTCAACCGCGTGTCGCGCTTCACGCTCGCCGACGACGACAGCGTGAGCCCCGCGAGCGAGCAGGTGCTGATCGACAACATTCCCTCGCCGAACGGCAACCACAACGGCGGCGACCTCGGCTTCGGCAAGGACGGCCTGCTTTATGCGTCGGTCGGCGACGGCGCATGCAACTACGAAGGCGGTTGCAGCGTCCCGAACGACGCCGCCCGCGATCCCCACGTGTTGCTCGGCAAGGTGCTCCGGATCGAGCCCGACGGCGACGTGCCGCCGGCGAACCCGTACGCCGCCAGCGGCGACCGCTGTGCGAGCACGGGTCGGACCACCGAGGGCCGACGCTGTCAGGAGACCTGGGCATCCGGCCTGCGCAACCCGTTCGGGCTCGCGTTCGACCCCAACGCACCCGGCACGCGGCTGTTCATCAACGACACCGGAGAGCTCACCTGGGAGGAGGTCGACGAGGGCGCGGCGGGCGCCGACTACGGCTGGAACCTGCGCGAGGGCCCGTGCGTGACCGGCTCGCTCGTCGACTGCGGTCCGCCGCCGGCCGGCCTGACCAACCCGATCCACTCCTACAACCGCTCGAGCGGCTGCGGTGCGATCACCCGCGGAACCTTCATACCGAACGGCGCGTGGCCGGCGAGCTACGACGGCTCGTACTTCTACGCGGACTACAACTGCCCGCAGATCCACAGGCTGACGAAGTCCGGAACGACCTACAGCTCGAGCGTGTTCGCGGGCGTACCGGGCGCCGGGGTGGATTTGAAGTTCGGCCCCTCGGCCGACGGGCCGTCGCTCTATTACACGAGCGCGGCCGGCGGCGGCGAGCTGCGGCGGATCTCCCAGAGCAATTGCGTCGACGACGTCTCCGGCGCGAGCGAGGCGAACCTGGTCTCCGGCGTCATCCACATCGTCGACGCGCTCCTCGGCAGCGGCACCGGCAACCCGAACGGCAAAGCGCTGCACGACTTCAACTGCAACTTCATCGTCCCGCTTGGACTCTAGAGGCGAGGTTGCCGATCGGGTTATGCTGCGCCGCGCAATGACGTCGGTGGCTCGTCACTTTGCATACCTGGTCTCGCTTGCGTTGGCCGCGCTCGCCCTTTCGGCCTGCAGCGCGGACGAGATCGACAGCGGGAAGGTCGAGGGGGAAGTCGCCGACGGGATCGAGAAGCAGGCGAACGTCCAGCAGGTCGAGGTGGACTGTCCCGAGGGTGTGGAGATCAAGCAGGGCGACACGTTCGATTGCAAGGTCACCGGCGATGCGCCCGGGACGGCAAACGTGACGCAGATCAACGACGACGGCAGGGTTCGATGGGATTTCACGCCCGCTGTCGGGGAAGGCACTCCGCTCGATGGCGACAAGATCGAGCGCGAGATCGAGGCCGAGATCCAGCGGCGGGGCCGCAACGTCGAGCGTGTGACGGCCGAATGCCCGGACGACATCAAGGCCAAGCAGGGCGAAACGTTCGAGTGCCAGGTCAGCGGTGACGTGACCGGCACCTCGACCGTGGAGCAGCAGGACGACAAGGGCAACGTCGAGTTCGGCTTTACGCCCGAGCAGTAGCTGCAAGCCTTCCCGCATCAGCAAGCGAAATCATTCGAAGGACGGACATGGTGCGCTGGCGCTCGTGCTCCACTCGCACATGCCCTACGTCGAGGGCTTCGGCACGTGGCCGTTCGGCGAGGAGTGGTTGTTCGAGGCCGTCGCGACGGTCTATCTGCCGCTGATCGAGGCGGTCCGTGGCGCGCCGGTGACGATCGGCCTCACGCCCGTCCTGTGTGATCAGCTGGAAGCCCTGGAGGGGGAGGCCGGCGATCGCCTGCTCGCGTTCCTGCGCGAGATCCGTGCGCCGATCCACGCCGAGGACTCGGCGGGGATGGACGAATCCGGCAAGCCCGAGCTCGCGGAGGAGCTGCGCCGCGCCGCGGGCGACTACGAGCGCGCCACGCACGCGCTCGCCGCCGACGGAGGCCGCGACCTGATCGGCGCGTTCCGCGCGCTTGCCGCGGACGGAGGCCCGTCGCTGTGGACCTCGTCCGCCACGCACGCCGTCCTCCCGCTGCTCGCCACGACCCCGGGCCTCCAGCTCCAGGTCGACGCCGGGATCGCCTCCCATCGAGCCCGCTTCGGCGACTTCGGCGGCGGCTTCTGGTTGCCCGAGTGCGCTTACGAGCCGGGGCTCGAGCGCGACCTCGCGGGGGAAGGGGTGACGGCGTTCTGCGTCGATCAGACCGATGCGTTCGGCCTCGGAGCACCCGAGCACCTCGAACCCGTCGCCACCGCCGCCGGACCGGTCGCCGTCCCGCTCGACTGGCAGACGGTCGCGCTCGTCTGGGACGACAAGCACGGCTACCCGACCGATCTCGCCTACCGCGACTACCACGGCCGCACACTCCACGACCTGCGCCCGTGGAACAACGGCGGTGAGCCCTACGACCACGACGCCGCCCTCGCGCGGGCGCGTACACATGCCCGCGATTTCGTCGAGCGAACGATCGCCCGCCTCGACGGCTACCACGCGGAGTGCGGGCGACCCGGGCTCGTCACCTGCGCCCTCGACGCCGAGCTCCTCGGGCACTGGTGGTACGAGGGGCTCGATTGGCTCCGCGCCGTTCTTGACGAGGCGAAGACCGCCGGCCTCGACCTCGTCACCCTCCCGCGAGGCCTCGAGCGCATCGAGCACGCGCGCGACCGCGAGCTCGCCGCTTCAAGCTGGGGCACCCCGAAAGACCTCTCGACGTGGGAGGGCCCGCGCGTGGCTGAGATCGCGTTCGCTGCGCGGCGCGCGGAGCTGCGCACGGTGGCAGCCGTTGCAGCGCACGGGCACAGCGGCTCGAACGGGAACCTCGCCGCCGTCGAGCGCGCCGCACGCGAGCTGCTCGCACTCCAGTCGAGCGACTGGGCGTTTCTGATGACGCGCGAGCTCGCCGCCGACTACCCGCTCGAGCGGATCGCCGCGCACGAGGCCGCTCTCGACGATGCCCTCGCAGCTCTGAAAGACTCCGTGGCCGTGACCGACCGCGTCAGCGAGCCGTCGCTACGCAACCTGGCCCCGCGGCTCGACACCGCGCCGCTGCTGGCCCCGTAGCCCCCAACGCTCGATGCGTGTCCTGATTCTGTCCTGGGAGTACCCGCCACTGATCGAGGGCGGCCTCGCTCGGCACGTCCGCAAGCTGAGCGAGAACCTCGCCGACCAGGGCACCGAGGTCCACGTCCTCACGCGCGGCCTCGAGACCTCGCCCGCCGAGGAGGAGATGGAGGGCGTGATGGTCCACCGCGTGCGCGAGCCCGAGCGCCCGCGCGAGCTGGGCGAGTTCGTCACCTGGGTCGAGCACATGAACGCCGACATGCTCGCCGCGGGCGTCGAGCTCGGCGACCGCTACGACTTCGACGTCGTCCACGGCCACGACTGGCTCGTTGCCGTCGCCGGCGACCACCTCGCAAAGCGCTTCCGCTGCCCGTTCGTCGTGACGATCCACGCGACCGAGTACGGGCGGCACCAGGGCTGGGTCGACAAGCACCCGCAGTCGCACATCCATGGCGTCGAGCGCTGGATGGCGAACCGCGCCGAGCGCGTCGTCACCTGCTCCGCCTACATGCGCGAGCACGTCGCCGACATCTACGGCCTCGAGGAGGAAGGGGTCGCCGTGATCCCGAACGGGATCGACCCGGGCGACCTCGAGCCCGTCGGCGACCTCGACGCGCTACGGGCGCGCTACGCCGAGCCCGACGAGCTGCTCGTGCTGCTCGTCGGCCGGCTCGTCTACGAGAAGGGCTTCCAGCTCGCGCTCGACGCGCTGCCGGGGATGATCGAGCGGCTCGGCAACGTCCGTTTCCTCGTCGCCGGGTCGGGGACGCACGAGCAGGAGCTGCGCGCCCAGGCAACCGAGCTCGGCCTCGACGAACACGGCACCTTCCTCGGCTGGATCGGCGACGACGTGCTCCACTCGCTCTACCGGATCGCCGACCTGACGGTCGTCCCCTCGATCTACGAGCCGTTCGGGCTGGTCGCGCTCGAGGCGATGGCGAGCGGCTGTCCCTGCATCGTCGCCGACACCGGCGGCCTGCGGGAGATCGTCCCCGACGACGGCCGCGTTGGCCTGCGCTTCAACGGCGGCGATCCCGAGCACCTCGCGACGATGGCCGAGCGCCTGCTGACCGACGAGCCGCTGCGCGAGCGCCTCGTGGCGGAGGCATCCGAACACGTCCTGAGCTTCGATTGGGGCGACGTTGCGCGGCAGGCGAGCGAGCTCTACGGCGAGGTTGCCGGGGTGCGGGCCCGCCGCTAGGCGTTGCGGGATCCGCGATCGGGTTAGCCCGGCCACACATCGGGAATACACGGGTTCATGCCCGCCACGGCCGACCGTCGACGCCTGCTCGCCGGCCGTTATCGCGTGGGCGGGTCGCTCGGATCGGGGGGGATGGCGAAGGTGCTGCTGTGCGAGGACGAGCGCCTCGGCCGTCCGGTTGCCGTCAAGCGGCTGCGCACCGACGCGCTTGAAGACGGCCGGGAACGCTTCGTCCGCGAGGCGAAGGTCGGTGCCTCCTTCAGCCATCCCAACCTCGTGAAGGTCTTCGACGCGGAGATCGAGGACGACGACCTGCTGCTGGTGATGGAGCTGATCGACGGTGAGACGCTCGCCGACGCGCTCCAGGGCGGCAGCCTGACACCGGACCGCGCGCTGGCCGTGGTGAGCGGAGTCGGGGCGGCCCTCGACCACGTCCACCGCCGTGGCGTCGTCCATCGCGACGTCAAGCCCGCCAACATCCTGCTCGCGCGCGACGGACAGGTGAAGCTCGCCGACCTCGGCATCGCGCGCATGCTCGAGGGCACGGCGATGACGCGCTCCGGGATCCTGCTCGGCACCGCCGCGTACATGTCGCCCGAGCAGCTCGAGGGCGGTGAGATCACCCATCGCACCGACGTCTATGCGCTCGCCGCGGTCGCCTTCGAGGCGCTCTCGGGCCGCAGGGCGCGCCCCGGCCGCAACCCGCTCGAGGTCGCCCACCAGGCCGCGAGCGGCGCGCCGCCCGATCTCTCGACAGTCTGGCCCGAGGCGCCCGCCGCGGCCGGCCGCGTGATCGCCGCCGCGATGGCGCACGATCCCCGCGACCGCACCCGTTCCGCTGGCGCGTTCGCCTCACAGCTCGAGCGCGCCTTCGACGCCTGGCGCCCGGACGCTCCGCTGCTCACCTCGCGACCGCGAAAGGCGACCCCGGCCACCGTCGCTGCGGCGGCGACCGAACAGCTCGCCGTGTCCAGCCTGCACCCCCGCGCCCGCCGCGTCGCCGTGATCGGCGCCTTGCTGGCGGCCGTCATCGCGCTCGCGGTGATGGGGTCGGTCGATAGGGGAGAGGAGCCCGCGAAGTCCAGCGGGGCGGGGGCGGCAGCTGGTGACACGGAGAAGGACGAAAGCAGCTCGACCAACGCGAAACCCGAGCAGGCGGACCCCGCCGATGAGGCGGCGCCGCCTTCGTCGCAGTCGCTCGCTCCCGCGAGCCAGGCCGCCCCCACACCCGCGCCTGTCGCGGACGAGAAGGGAAAGCCGCGTGGGAAAGACAAGACGAAGGGCAACGGCAAGGGCAAGGGCCGCGACAAGGGCGACTGAGCGGCCCGGCTAGCCGTCGAGCAGGTCCAGCACGGCCTCCTCGACGCGGCCGTGTAGCCGCGCGATGTCGACGTCGTCTTCGTCGAGCTCCGGCAGGGCAGCCTCGATCGTGACCCCCGCGCGGTAGCGGTCGAGCACGCGCGGATCGATGTACGACGCGCGGCAGACGGCCGGCGTGTTGCCGAGGTAGTGCGCGACGACCTCGATCGCTCGGCGGATCTCGCGCTCGCGCGCTGTCTTCGTCTCCGCGCCGCCGTCGGCCGATGCGAGCACCGCGGCCGCGAGCACGGTCGCGTTCCAGGTGCGGAAGTCCTTCGCAGAGAAGCTCTCGCTGCCGATCTCCTTGACGTAGTCGTTGATGTCGCTCGAGCGGACGTCGTGCCAGCGCCGCGCCTGCTTGTATGCGAGCAGCTCGGGGCCGCCGCCGCGGCGGCGCTTCAGCTGCGTGACGACCTCATGGCAGCGCGGATCCACGACCGAGTGGATCCGGCGCTGGCCGCCCTTTGCCGGGTAGCTGAAGGTCAGCTCGCCGTTCTCGAGCTCGACATGCTGCTTGCGGATCGTGGCCAGCCCGTAGCTCGAGTTCTCGACCGCGTACTCCTCGCCGCCGACGCGGAAGAAGCCGCGGTCGAGCAGCCGCACCGCGCACGCGAGCACGCGCGTGCGATCGAGCTCGTCGCGGCGGAGGTGGCGTGCCACCCGCCGTCGCATGACGGGTAGGGCGCGCGCGAACTCGACCATCTCATTGAACTTCTGCTGGTCGCGGCGCTCGCGCCAGCGCTGGTGGTACAGGTACTGGCGCCGTCCCGCGGCGTCCGTGCCGGTCGCCTGGATGTGGCCGTTCGGGTACGGACAGATCCAGACGTCCTCCCACGCGGGCGGTATCGCCAGCTCGCGGATCCGCTCGACCACTTCGGGTTCCTCGACCCGGCGGCCGTCTTCGTCGAGGTACTCGAAGCCGCGGCCTCGCCGGCGGCGCGAGATCCCGGTACCGGAGCAGTCCGCGCGGCGCAGGCGAGTCACAGACGCGCATATTGCCCCCTTACCGGCGCGACAAACGTAGACTGGCCTCGTGCGGGGAGGGACGAGAGCAGGGCTGCTCGCGTGTGCAGCATCGTTTGCTGCGTTCGCTTGGGCGCTTGCGCCGGCCGCGGAGGCTGCGCCGGGGATCCAGGCGCACCGCGGCGGCTCGGTGCTCGACGGCGTTCCGACCTACGGCGAGAACACGATGGCCGCGTTCCGCAATGCGCAGCGCTTCGGCTGGGTGCTCGAACTCGACACCAAGCTCACGCGCGACGGGGTGGCGGTCGTGATGCACGACGCGACGCTCGACCGCACGACGGACTGCAGCGGCCGCGTGAGCGATCGGACCGCAGCCGAGCTCGCGAACTGCCGCGTTGACGTGCTCGGCAGCCCCGGCTCCACGTCCGGCGGCGCGGCGGCACCGGCGGCCGAGCAACAGCCGATCCCGACGCTGCTCGAGGTGCTTGCATTCGCGCGGGACTCGGGCGCGCGTGTGAACGTCGAGATCAAGAACACCCCGACCGACCCCGATTTCGACCCGACCCTCGAGTTCGCAAACAAGGTGATGAACATGATCAACGCGAGCCGGATCGGCGGCGCGCAGGTGATCGTCCAGAGCTTCTGGCCGCCGAACCTCGTCGCGGCCCGCCAGCACCGCGGCGACATGGAGACGTCGCTGCTCACGCTCGCGCAGCTGAACGAAGCCGGGCCGGTGGGGGCCTTCGCGGCGGGCAACCAGTGGGTCTCGCCGGCGTGGCCGGTCAGCGCGGTCTATATGCCGCTCGCGCGCGGGCTGGGAAGGAAGGTGGTGCCCTACACGCTCAACACACCGGCGACCGTGAACGCCGCGGCCGCCGCCGGCGTCAACGAGTTGATCACCGACGACCCGGCGATGGCTTGCCGCACGCTCAACCCGGCCGCGATGTGCCGTGCCCCCGCCCCGTGCTGCGCCGCCCCGCGCGACGCAACCAAGCCGCGGGTGAAGCTCACGGCTCCCGCCTACGCGTCCGACAGCTCGCGCTCGGGCAAGTTCGCCCTGCGTTGGAAGGGTTCCGACAAGGGCGGCAGCGGGCTCGATTTCTACTCACTCCAGGTACGCCGCCTCGGCACCGTCGGCAAGAGCCAGCGCGGCTGGACGACGCTGCGCGGCTCGACCCGCCAGAGCGGCGCCAACTTCACCGGCAAGCTCGGCGGCGCCTACGAGTTCCGCGTCCGCGCGCGCGACAAAGCGGGCAACTTCTCATCGTTCTCGACCGCGCGCACGGTCATCCCGCTCGACCAGACGGCGAAGGCGATCGAGTACTCGTCCGGCTGGAGCACGCAGAAACGCAAGAACGCCTTCGGCGGCACCGTCGCGATCGCACAGCGGCGAGAGGTGAGCGCGGCGGTCGAGTTCCGCGGGACGCGGATCGCGCTGATCGCGCCGCAGCTTCCGTATGGCGGACGGCCCGCGGTCGTGCTCGACGGCAAGCGCCAGCTCGTCAACGTCCGCGGCAGCGCTCGCGACCGCCGCGTCGTCTTCCGCTCGAAGCGGCTGAAGCGCGGCAAGCACGAGCTGCGCCTACTCGACGAGAACCGCGGCCCCGTCGCGCTCGACGGCGTCGCGATTACGCCCTGAAGCCGTAGCACTACGGCTGCGCACGCGTATGGGAGCCGCGATACTGCGCGGGCGATGTCGCAGGAGAACGTCGAGATCATCCGCCGAACGTTCGAGGCCTTCAGCCGGGGCGACCTTGAGGGAATGCTCGCTCACATCGCACCCGATAACGAGTTCTATCCCTCGGGCCGATTCATGGACACCCAGCCCGTCTATCGGGGCCACGAAGGTTGGATCGAGTTCTGGAACGACTTTCAGGCCGCGTGGGAATGGATCACGATCAGCACCGAGCGGATCGAGGACCTCGGCGACTGCGTACTCGTACTGGGCACCTTCCACGGCAAAGGACGGGAAAGCGGCGTCGAGGCTAGTACGAAGGCCGCGTGGGTCGTAACGATGAAGGACGGCCAAATTGCTCTCAACCGCTCGTTCCCCGGATGGGACGACGCCCTCGAAGCCGTGGGGCTGTCGGAGTAGGCGGACCGGTTTACCGCTAACGCAAGCCGTAGCACTACGGCTCCGCACGCGTATTGGAGCCGCGATACTGCGCGGGCGATGTCGCAGAAGAACGTCGAGTTCGTGCGAACACTCTTCGAAGCCTGGAACGCCGGGGATTGGGATGCCTATGGCGAGCTGCTCGACCCCGACGTCATCGTGCGCGCGCCTGAGAGGTGGCCCGAGCCGGGGCCTTTTGTGGGGCGGGAGGCGGTTCTCCAGCAGTTCGAGCAGCAGCGCGCCGCCATGAACATCGACGCCGCGGAACCCACCAGCGACTTCCGCGCGGTGGGCGACCGAGTCGTCGTGCGCTTCGCTTGGCGCGGCCGAGGCCAGGGACCTGAACTGGACATGGAGATGTCGGCCATCTACACGGTGCGCGACGGCAAGAACCTGGTGCAGGAGTACTTCTGGGATCACGCCGAAGCCCTTGAAGCGATGGGGCTGTCCGAGTAGGCGTAGCGATTCAGCGCTAACGCAAGCCGAAGCACCACAGCTGCGCACGCATACGGGAGCGGCGATACTGCGCGGGCGATGTCGCAGGACAACGTGGAGATGATTTGCCGGTCGCTTGCGGCCTATAACCGCCGCGATTTCGACATGGCCTTGAACGACCTGGATGAGGACGTCACCCTCGAGTTTGGGGCAGCGGCGGGCGGGGCGCTTGACCCCGTCTACCAAGGCCACTCGGGAGTCAGGGCTTTCTGGAGCGATGTTGCGGAACATTTCGAGGAAGTCAAGATGGAGCCGTCTGACTTCCAGGAGGCGGGGGACGCGGTTTTCCACAGGGTTCAATTCACCGGGCGAGGCAAGTTGAGTGGCATCCCAATGGAGGTCACGTTCTATGCGGTCAGCGACGTCCGGGCGGGGCGATCGATTCGAGTGCGTTTCTTCCCTGAGAGGAAGGACGCCCTCGAAGCCGTGGGGCTGTCGGAGTAGGCGTACGCGGGCGATGTCGCAGGAGAACGTCGAGATCGTCCGTCAACGGCTTTCCGTCGACGTGCGCGGGAGTCGCGTGGAAGAGCGCCTGCTGCGATTCCCCCGCCTCCTCGCTTTCCTGGCGCGGCAGACACAGCGTCTGCCGCTCCGTTCCCGGCTGCGGCGGACGCTGATCAGTCGTGCCCTGCAGGCGGGCATTCGGGTCCTCAACCGCGGTGAGCCGGAGATTGCCTTCGGCGTCTACCACCAAGACTGCGAACTCGTGGTCGATCGTCCCATCCCTGGCCTGGACCAGGGGGCGCGGGGACGCGACGCTCGCATCCGCTTCCAGCAGGTGTGGAATGCCGAATGGGGCGAGTTCCGGTTCGAGCCCGAGGAACTGCTCTCTTTCGGCGACAATCGGCGCCTCGTGATGCTCGGCCGAATCAAAGCGACCGGGCGTAGCAGCGGTGCTGGGCTCGACAGTGAGTGGGCCGCACTCTTCACGTTCGAGGGTGGATGGATCGTCAAAGAGCAGGCGTTCCTCGAGACGAACGCCCACGAACACGCCCTCGAAGCCGTGGGGCTGCCGGAGCGATGATGTTTTCGGGGTCAGTCGCCGGGTAGTCGCCGACTAACGGAACCCGAGAGAACCGAGGAGGCCGACATGGCCGCCCAGCAGGTGAGCGACATCATGACCCCGGACCCCGTTGCCTGTCCGAGCAACGCGAGCGTCGCGAGCGCCGCGGTCGAGATGCGCGACAAGGACGCGGGAGCGATCCTGATCGAGGATCAGGGTGATCTCTGCGGGATCGTCACGGATCGCGATATCGCGGTTGGCGTCGTTGCCCAGGGCAAGGACCCGGGCGGCACGAAGGTCGGCGAGCTGTGCCACGGCGAGGTCGCCACGCTGGAGCCCGACGCGAGCGTGGACGACGCCGTCCAACTGATGCGCGACAAGAAGATCCGGCGCATCCCGGTCGTCGAGGACGGCCAAGCGGTCGGCATCATCTCGATCGGCGACCTCGCGATCGAGCGCGACGCGAACTCCGCACTCGGCGAGATCAGCGCGGCGGCGCCGAACAACTAGACCAACCAGCTCCCCCACAAACTGGCTCGCGGTCCCTCCCCCAGCGGCCGTGCCGGCACTCGGCGTCCGGCGCGGCCGCTCCCGTGTTTACACGGGAACAGGGGAGGTGATGCACTATTCGAACCGCATCTGCTGCGGCTCGTCGCGCATCCGCAGCACACGCGCCGGTACGCCACCGACGACCGCGTTCGCCGGCACGTCCTTCGTCACTACCGAGTTCGTGCCGATGATCGCGTTGTCCCCGACCGTCACGCCGCGCAGGATGCAAGCGCCGTACCCGATCCAGACGTTGTGGCCGACGTTCACGTCGCGCTTGTAGATCCCCTGCAGGCGGATCGGGCGGTCGACCTCGCTCACCCCGTGGTCGAAGTCGATCAGCATCACGCGGTCGGCGATCACGCACTCGCGCCCGATCGAGACGTGCTGGTAGGCCGAGATCGTGCACTCCTGGCCCATGACGGTCTTCGCGCCGATCGAGACGACCCCCTCGTGGCTGCGGATCTTGCAGCCGTGCCCGAGCCACGACCAGCGCCCGAGCTCGATCCGCGCGCCAGGGCCGATCTGGAGCGTCACGTCAGGCGCGATGAAGGCGATGCCGTCGGTGCGCAGGCGGCGCCCATAGGTGGTGAGAAAGCGCCGCCGCAGCAGCGCGAGCGCCAGCCGCGCGTACTTCGGTGTCAGCATCCGGTTGCGGCGCATGAAGCGCAGCAGCGTGAGCGGGCCGCCGTGCAGCGGCTCCGGCGCGCGGCGCACATCGGGTGCCCCGGATGGGCGCTCCACCTCGGCGAGAGCTCGTTCCATGCGACTGGATGATATGAACGCCGCCGCGATGACCGCCGATCAGCCAATCGTCTCCGCGCAGAACCTCCGCCGCCGCTACGGCGAGGGGGAGACGGCCGTTGACGCGCTCGCCGGCGTGTCGGCAGACTTCGCGCCCGGCGGGTTCACCGCGATCATGGGCCCCTCCGGGTCGGGCAAGTCGACGTTGATGAACGTGCTCGCGGGCCTCGACCGCCCCACTGAGGGCAGCGTCCAGGTCGCGGGGACCGAGATCACGACGCTCGACGACAACCAGCTGACGCGGCTGCGGCGCGACAAGCTCGGCTTCGTCTTCCAGTTCTTCAACCTGCTGCCCGTCCTGACGGCGGTCGAGAACATCGAGCTGCCGCTGTCGCTCGCGGGCCGCGACCCCGACCGCGAGTGGCTCGACCGCCTGATTGCCACCGTCGGCCTCGAAGCGCGCCGCGACCACCGTCCGTCACAGCTTTCGGGAGGCGAGCAGCAACGGGTCGCCGTCGCGCGTGCGCTGCTCTCGCGCCCCGCCGTGGTCTTCGCCGACGAGCCGACGGGCAACCTCGATTCGAAGGCCTCCGAGGGCGTGCTCGCGCTGCTGCGTCGCTCGGTCGACGAGTTCGGTCAGTCGGTCGTGATGGTCACGCACGACGAGCAGGCCGCCTCGTACGCCGACCGCCGCCTCGTGCTGGTGGACGGCAAGGTCCTGGACTTGATCTCCGTCGCGCTCAAGGGCCTGCGCGCCCGCCGCCTGCGCACCGCGCTGACGGCGCTCGCGATCATGCTCGGCGTCTCGCTGATGGCGGGGACTTACGTCCTCACCGACACCTTCGACCGCTCGTTCGACGACATCTTCGAGGCGACGAACGAGGGTATCGACGTCGCGATCATCCCGAGGGAGATCGTCACGACGGAGAGCGGCGAGGCACCGGCGATGGGCGCGCCGCTGCTCGCCGATGTGGAGCGCGTTCCGGGCGTGCGAAAAGCGGCCGGCCAGGTGTTCTCGAACGGCGTCGTGATCTTCGACAAGGACGGCGAGCGCGTCGGGACGGGACGGGCACCGTCGTTCGGCACTTCCTCCGACCCCGACCCCTTCAACCCGATCGACTACGTCGAAGGGCGCGCGCCGCGGAACGCGAGCGAGGTCGTCATCGATGAGCACACCGCCGACGATCAGGGCTTCGAGATCGGCGACCGGATCCGGATCGGCGGCGACCAGCCGGCGCGCGACTATCGCCTCGTGGGGGTCGGCCGGCTCGGCAACGTCGCCAACTTCGGCGGCGCGACGATCTCCGAGTTCGTCCTTCCCGAGGCACAGCGCGTCAGCGGCAAGGTGGGCCGCTTCGACGCGATCGCGGTGCAAGCGGACCCGGGGGTCCAGCCGCGAGCGCTGGCCGACCGGATCCGGGCGGCGCTCCCACCGGACACCCCCGTCAACGTGCGCACCGGCGCGCAGAACGCCCAGCTCCAGAAGGACGAGCAGCTCGGCGACTTCCTCGGCTTCATCCGCACGGCGCTACTCGTGTTCGCCGGCATCGCGCTCTTCGTCGGCGCGTTCACGATCTTCAACACCTTCTCGATCACGGTCGCCCAGCGCACGCGCGAGTTCGGCGTCCTGCGAACGCTCGGCGCCTCGCGCACGCAGGTCCTCGCCGCGGTCCTGATCGAGGCGTTCGCGATCGCGCTGGTCGCCTCGGCGCTCGGCGTGCTCGCGGGGATCGGGATGGCGAGCGTCCTGCGCGCGCTGCTCGAGACCTTCGGCATCAGCCTGCCCTCGAGCGGCAACGTTGTGCTCCCGCGGACCGTGATCGTCTCGATCCTCGTCGGCGTCACGGTGACGATGTTCGCGGCGCTGGTCCCGGCGATCCGCGCGACGCACGTCACGCCGATGGAGGCGCTGCGCGACGCGGCGACCCCGCCGACCGAGCGCCGCCGCCGGCTCGTCGCCGGGTTCGCCTGGACGATGCTGATCGGCGGGATCGTCCTCTGCCTCTACGGCCTCTTCGGCGGCATCGATGACGCCGGCGCGGCGGCGGGCGCGATCGGCGGCGGGGCGGCGGTCACCTTCCTCGGCGTCGCGCTCCTGAGCCCGAAGCTCGTGCCGCCGATCGCGGCCGCCGTCGGCAAGCCGCTCGAGGCCGTCCGCGGCCTGACCGGTCGCCTCGCGCGCGAGAACACCGTGCGCAACCCGAGCCGGACCGCCACCACCGCCGCGGCGCTGATGATCGGCCTCGCGCTTGTCACGTTTGTCGCAGTCTTCGCGGCCGGGATCAAGGGCTCGATCGACGATGCGATCGACGACGCCTTCCAGGGCGACCTCGCGCTCCAGTCGAGCGACGGCTTCTCGCCGCTGCCGGTCGTCGCCGGTCCGGCGGTCGCGCGCGTCCCCGGGGTCGCGGCGGTGTCGGGCCTCGCGGTCAGCGCGGCGAAGCTCGGCACCAACAGGGTCCAGGTCGTCGGGATCGACCCCTCGACGGTCACGGACGTGATCGACCTCAAGTGGAAGGACGGCTCGGACGAGACCGTCAAGAGCCTCCCGGCTCACGGGGTGATCGCCGACCACCAGTGGGCGAAGGACTACAACCTCCCCGTCGGCGGGCGCTTCAAGGTCACGACGCCCACCGGGAAGCTCGTGGAGTACACCCTCGTCGGAACGATCGACGACCCCGCCGACCTCTTCGGCGACTTCGCGATCAACCGCGTCTCGATGGCGAGCGACTTCGCCGAGGCACGCAACCGGCTGGAGTTCATCGCCTTCGAGCCCGGTGCAGATCAGGCCGCCGTCCGCGAGCGGATCGAGCGTGTCGTGGACAAGGACTTCCCCGTCGCCGAGGTGCTCAACCAGGATGAGCTGAAGGACAAGCAGTCCGAGCGCCTCGACCAGCTGCTCGGGCTGCTCTACGCGTTGCTCTCGCTGGCCGTGATCGTGTCGCTGTTCGGGATCGTCAACACCCTGACGCTGTCGATCTACGAGCGCACGCGCGAGCTCGGGCTGCTGCGCGCGATCGGGATGTCGCGCAGGCAGGTGCGCAGGGTTGTGCGCTACGAGTCGGTCATCACCGCCTTGATCGGCGCGGTGCTCGGGCTCGTGCTCGGCGTCTTCTTCTCGGTCATCGTCTCGCGCCCGCTCGCAGAAGAGGGCTTCACGCTGTCGTTCCCGGTCGTGACGCTGCTGCTGCTGACGCTGCTGGCGATCATCGCCGGCATCGTCGCCGCAATCCTGCCGGCCCGCCGCGCGGCGCGGCTCGACATCCTCGAGGCGCTCGCCTACGAGTAGGGTCTGGCGCCGATGAGATCCGTCCTCGCCGCCCTCGCCTGCGCCGCGCTCCTCGGCCTCGCCGCCTGCGGCGATGACGACGAGAAGACCGTCACCGAGTCGAAGACCGAGACGGTCACGGCGCCGGGCACGGCGGAGGATTGTCCGCTCGGCGACCTCCAGGGCCAGTCGGGCCTCCAGTTGATCAAGGCCACGGGAATCCCGTGCGACGACGCTCGCCAGGTCGCGCGGGAGTTCACGGTCAACTGCGCCCAGCACGATCCGTGCGAGCTCGATTCGGGCTTCACCTGCCGCTCCGAGCCCCACCCCGAGGCCGACAGCGCGACCATCCGCTGCAAGAGCCCGCGCGGGACTGTCGAGATCGGCGTCGCGGGCTGAGCCCGTGGCGCCGCGTGCCGCACAGACGACGGAAGACATCGCCGAGCGCCTGCTCTCCGACGACGACCCCGTCGCGAAGAAGCGCGCACTCGCGCGGGCGATCTCGCTCGTGGACAACGACGACCCCCAGGGCTGGGAGATCGCGCGCAAGGTGTTCCCCGAGACCGGCAAGGCGCGCGTGGTCGGCTTCACCGGCCCGCCGGGAGCCGGCAAATCGACGCTGATCGGGTCGCTCGTCGGCAACGCGCGCGGGCGCGAGGCCGACGTCGCAGTCCTCTCGATCGACCCGAGCTCGCCGTTCTCGAAGGGCGCGCTGCTCGGCGACCGCATCCGCCTCTCGGAGCACTTCAACGACCCGGGCGTCTTCATCCGCTCGATGGCGAGCCGCGGCTCGCTCGGCGGGCTCAGCGCGGCGACGCTCCAGGCCGCGCTGCTGATGGACGCCGCCGGCAAGGATGAGATCTATATCGAGACCGTCGGCGTCGGCCAGGCCGAGGTGGACATCATCGACCACGCCGACACGATCGTGCTCGTGCTGATGCCCGGCTCCGGCGACTCGATCCAGGCGCTGAAGGCCGGGGTGATGGAGATCCCCGACGTCATCGTCGTCAACAAGCGCGACAACCCCCTCACCGACACGATGGTGCGCGAGATCCGCGGCGTGCTCACGCTCGGCGAGGGCGAGACGAGCTGGAAGGTCCCGATCCTGACGACGGAGGCGTCGAAGGGGGAGGGGGTGGAGGAGGTCGTCGCGGCGATCGCAGAGCACCACGACCACATCGAGGCCGAGGGCACGCTCGAGGAGCGCCGCCGGCGCAACCTGATGAACGAGGTGATGGAGTTCGCCGCCTTCCGCCTGCGCCGCAAGCTCGAGGACAGTGTGCGCGACGACGCCGAGGTCAAGCAGATGCTCGACGAGGTGGTCGAGCGCCGGCTCGACCCCGCCACGGCCGCAAAGCGGCTGCTCGAGCGAGAGCTCTAAGACTTTCCTGAGATCTGCCGATTTCGTCACAAATCGGCAATCGCACTGTCATCCTCGGTGAAGGGGATAGATGTCACCCTCACCAAAGCTTCCGGCCCTCCTGCTGAAGACGCAATCGGACTCGCGTCTGGCCTCGCTCGCCCGCGACGGCCACGAGCCCGCGTTCGAGGCGATCGTCGAGCGCTACCGCAAGCCGCTGCTCGCGCGCTGCAAGCGGATGCTGTCGAGCGATCGCGCCGAGGATGCCGTCCAGCAGACGTTCCTCGGCACGTGGAAGGCGATCGAGCAGGGCACCGAGATCCGTGACATCCGCGCCTGGCTCTACCGCTCGGCCCTCAACCACTCGCTGAACGCGGTCAAGGCGGCGGGCTACGACTACGCCGAGCTGCACGAGTCGCTCGCCGGCGGAATCGTGCCCGAGGCCGACGCGGAGCGAAAGCTCGTCATGCGCGAGACGCTCGCCGGCATCGCGGCGCTCCCCGAGCGTCAGCGTGAGGCGCTGCTGAAGACCGCCGTCGAAGGCCGCAGCCACGCCGAGGTCGCGCAGGAGTTCGGCATGTCCGACACCGCCGTGCGCCAGCTCGTCCGCCGCGCCCGCGTCTCGCTGCGCGCCGCTGCGACGGCTCTCACCCCGATGCCGCTGGTGAACTACGCGCTCGCGGCCGCCTCCCAGGGCGGCGGCGAGGCCTCGCGCCGGATCGTCGAGCTCGCGGCCGGCGCCGGTGGCGCTGGTGCGGCCGGGATGGGCAGCGCGATCGTCAAGGGCGGCGCCGTGGTCGCCGTTGTGGCCGCTGTCGCAACGCCCGGAGGGATCGGCGAGCACGCCGCGCGCAACACCAACGAGGACGCGCAGGCCGGTGAGTCCGTCGGGGCCGCCGCCGTTGCAGGCGACGCCGAGCGGGGCGAGCAGGTCGCCGCCCCGGCAGCCGGGCTTCCGCCGCAGGCTGTCGCGCGCGCACGCGCGCGCGGGCACGCCCGCGGGCGTGCCGAAGCCGATGAGGCCGACGAGCGCCGCGGGCCGCCTCCGGACCGCATCCACGGAGCCTTCCGCCCGCCGTTCGACCCCGACGAGGACTTCCGCCGGCCTCCGCGCCGAGGCGAGAGCGGCGGCCCTGGCCCGCGCCCCGGCCAGCAGGCGAACCGCAGGCAACCGCCCGGTGGCGGCAGCGGCGGAGATCGCTCCGGCTCCAGCGACGCGAGCCGCCCGAGCGAGCCGCGCCCGACACAGCAGCAACCTTCGTTGAACGAGGGCCCGTCACAGCCCCAACCGCTGCAACAGCCCCAGCAGTTCCAGCCCCCGCCGCCCTCCGGTACCCAGCCGCCTCCGCCACCCGGCGGCAGCTTCAGCGGTTCGGGCTCCAGCGGCTCCGGCAGCGGTCTCTAGACCGCTCCCTTCTCAGAGAACTCTCAGAGAAGCCCCGTCACGAACCTTCCGAGGTCTTGTCCTCATTGGGTAAGCGGGAAAGCGCTCGGGTGACTGGCCCGGCCAACGCGCCGCCCCACGACCAAGGAGGACCAAGTGAGCAAGGCAATCAAGCTCCTCGTCGCAACCTCGATGCTGGCGGCGATGCTCGTGCTCCCGGGCGCGGCGGCGGCGAAGCCGGCGACCCACGTGCACGCGAACAGCGGTGTCGTCAAGTCGCTGGATAGCGGCGTCCTGACGATCGAGCGCGCGGACGGCAGCACCGTCAGCGGGCGAGTCACCGACAACACGCGCATCGTGATCCGCTCGCGGAGTTCGCAGCGCGCAGACGAGCGCCGGGGTTGCAGGCGCAACCAGGCGGGCCAGAACCAGCAGCCCGGCCAGAACCAGCAGGCCCAGGGCTCGCGGCAGCAGGATCCGTCCGCCAACCAGGGTCCCTCGGCAAACCGGGGCCCGCGTGGGCGCCACCGCGGTCGACCCGGCACCGTGGCTGACCTGACGGTCGGTCGCTCGGTGCACGACGCGCGGCTCGGGCCGGACTCGCCTGACGGCGCAGAGTTCACCCGCATCGTGCTCGACAAGTAGTCCCCAGAGCTGTTCCCCTTCGGGAACGCAGTCACGGCCGGAGGCACTCACGCCTCCGGCCGTTTCTGTGTTGCGCCCTCAGCCGATCTCAGAGGTGCACTGCGGGCAGCGCGTCGCCTTCGTCGGGATGCTCGACGCGCAGCGCGGGCAATCCTTCGTATCAGGCGGCTCCGGGACGAGACCCATCGTGCGTGCCGGCTTCAGGATCAGGAAGAAGATTGCGCTCGCGATGCTGACGAACGTGATCAGCGCGTTGAGGAAGTTGCCGTAGCGGAACTCGCTGTCGTTGATCGTGAACTTGAGGTCGTCGAAGTTGGGCTCGCCGGCCACCGCGGCGATGATCGGCGTGATCAGGTCGGTGACGAGCGAGTTGACGAGCGCGCCGAAAGCCGCGCCCATCACGAACGCGACCGCGAGCGCGATCAGGTTGCCCTGGGCGAGGAACTCCCTGAACTCGAGAACGGTCCGGCGCACCACGGCGCCGACCCTACCGTCAGCGGATCAGCACGCCGCCGCCGAAGCGGACGTCGACGTACAGCCACACCGAAAGCCCGAGGCTGAGCACGATCAGCGCCGTCCCGATCCGCGGGTTGTGCCGCAGCCCCCACGCCACCAAGGGCACCGCCAGCGGCACCGCCGCGACCAGCTGGCGGCCGGGGAACCAAAAGCCGTTCGCCTCGGGCGCGAGGAACGCGGCGACGAGCAGCTGCACGACCAGCACCGCTCCGCACAAGAGGCCCGCACGCTCGGCGACGGCGTGGGTGGGGAGCGTCCGCCGCAGCCCCTCCTGGCGCGAGCGGCCGAGCCAGTAGGCGCCGAGCAGCACGAGCACCAGCACCGGCGCCCAGCGCAGCAGGCCGTAGTCGGGGTGGCCGATCAGCGAGGCGAGACGGTAGGAGCGCTCGAGGTATTCGACGATCCCCTCGGCGCCCGTCACGGTCACCCCGGCGGGCCCCGCCGAGTACGGCGTCACGCCGCCGAAGAACCCCTGGCTGAGGCCGACGAACAGCGCGAGGCTGAAGATCGCGAGCTCGCTCGCGCCGATCGCGAGCGTGCGTCGGCGCTCGCGCAGGATCGCGCGCACCGCGAACGCCCCGATCACCACAGCCGCCGGGACGTACTTCACCCCGAGCCACGGCAGTAGTCCGAGCAGGGCGAAGCAGCCGAAGGCGGCCCCGCGCGAGACGTCGTCGTAGAGCCTCAGCGCCAGGACCGCCGCCCCCGCCAGCGCGCACCCGGCCGCGAGCTCGGGGTAGACCGCGGTCCCGTACGCGAGCACGGGCGCCGACAGTCCGACCCCCAGCGCCGCGCCGATCGCCCACGGGTCGGGCGCCACGCGCAGCGCGAGCAGGTAGGCGAGCGCGCCCGCCAAGGCCGCGATCGCGGCGAGGAACAGCTCGACCGCGATCGCCCCGCCCCGCGCGTCGCCGCCGACCCAGTCGCCGATCGCGTACGCCGGCGCGATGAAGAGCGAGAAGCCGCCGCCGTGGGGCTCGTTCAGCCGCCGTTTCGTCAGCTGCCCCTGCGGCTGGAGCGGGAAGGGGTAGAAGCCGGAGAACTGGCGCGCGCGGTAGTCGTCGAGCACGTCGAGGTCGCCGTCGTGGACGAGCGAGTGTGCGGTGAGGAGGTAGTGCGGCTCGTCGCCGCCGTAGTTCGAGTCGGCGAACGCGTCGAGTCCGATCGTCGCCGCGTAGGCGCGCGAACAGGATCAGCCAGACGACGGCGGCGCGGCGAAGCAAGACTCAGCCGCGCTCGGCCTCGATCGCCGCGAGCGCGTCGTCCTTCGAAGCGTAGGAGCGCACGCGCGTGATCAGCCCGTCCCGGACCTCGAAGCGGTGCCCCCGTTGCTGCTCCAGCGGCACCCCGCTGCCCTTGCCGCGTCCGGTCTCGTGGGAGACCGCCACGACCTCGTCGCCGAGGTCCCTCGCCTCGATCAGCTCGCTGCGGAAATCGTCCCAAGTCCCGGCCCAGCGACGGATGAACTCGCGCAGGCCGTCGTGACCCCGATGGACCTCGGGTTCGGGCCAGCCGGCGGCCGTCGTCATGTCCCACGACGCGTCGGGCGCGAAGCCCGCGATGAAGCCGTCCAGATCGCCCCGTGCGGCGGCGGCGTAGGTGCGGCGCACGGCCTCTTCGTCACCGGAGCTCACGGCGGCCGGGACGTTCAGGCGCCGAGCGCCCGCGCGATCACCATCTGCTGCACCTCGTCGGTGCCCTCGCCGATCGTGAGGATCTTGGCGTCGCGGTAGAAGCGGCAGACCGGGTACTCCTCGATGTAGCCGTAGCCGCCGTGGATCTGGACGGCCTCCTCGGCGCAGCGCACGGCGAGCCGGCCGGTCTTCAGCTTCGCCTGCGCGGCGGTGAGGCCGAAGTTCTCGCCGCGGTCCTTCATGATCGCCGCCTTGTAGGTCAGCAGGCGCGCGGCCTCGATCTCGGTCGACATGTCGGCGAGCTTCGACTGGATCGCCTGGAACTTTGAGATCGGCTTCCCGAACGCCTGGCGTTCCTTCGCGTAGGCGAGGGCTTCATCCAGCGCGCCCTGCGCCAACCCCAGCCCCATCGCCGCAACCCCGATCCGCCCGCCGTCGAGCGTCTGCATGAACTGCTTGAACCCCTGCCCGCGCGGCCCGACGAGGTTGTCCTCGGGCACGCGTACGTCGTCGAACGCGAGCGGGTGCGTGTCGGACGCGTTCCAGCCCATCTTGCGGTACGAGCCCTCGACCGTGTAGCCGGGCGTGCCGTTCTCGATCAGGACGTTCGAGATCTCGTCGTCGCCGGTGCGCGCGGTGACGCAGACGAAGCCGGTGATGTCGGTGCCGGAGTTGGTGATGAACTGCTTCGCGCCGTTGACGACCCACTCGCCGGCGTCGGAATCGAGCTTTGCCGAGGTCTTGACGTTGCCGGCGTCGGAGCCCGCCTCGGGCTCGGTCAGCCCGAACGCGCCGAGGGCCTCACCGCTGCAAAGCTTCGGCATCCATTCGGCCTTCTGCTCCTCCGAGCCGAACGCGAACACCGGGTAGGTGCCGAGCGAGGTGTTCGCCGCGACCGTGATCCCGACCGACGAGTCCACCCGCGCGAGCTCCTCGATCACGAGCGTGTAGGCGAGGTTGTCGGCCCCGCCGCCGCCGTACTGCTCGGGGTAGGGCACGCCCATCAGGCCGAGCTTCCCCATCTCCGCGACGAGCTCGTAGGGAAAGCGCTTCTCCTGGTCGAGCTCCTCGGCCACGGGCTTGACCTCGCCCTGGGCGAAGTCGCGCGCGAGCCGCTGGATCTCACGCTGCTCGTCGGTGAGCTCGAAGTCCATCTCGGCGGCGGATCGTATTCGCAGGGCCAAGGGATGGGCGACTCCACCCCTTGGTGGGAGTAATGCGTTGGCGCGGACCCTCTTGAGCCAAGCGTCAACCCACGTATCTCCCAAGGAGGAGCTTCATGAACAACTCAACACCCACCACCATCCGGCGTCTGATCACGGCAGCGCTCAGCACTGCCCTGATCGCGCTCGCGGCTCTGCCCGCGGCTGCCTCGGCCTCGCAGGTCATGATCGAGAGCGGCGTTGCGCGCTACAAGTCGTCCGGCGGCGAGGACAACAAGGTCACCGCCACGAAGATCAGCAACGAGGCGGTCAAGTTCACCGATACCGGCGCCGTGATTTGGAACGCCGGTCCGGGCTGCACGATCATCGACGAGCACACTGCCGCGTGCGCCAAGCCGGGCGGCCTCTACGGCGTCAACATCGGCACCGGCAGCTCCGATGACCAGGTGCTCGCAGAGATGAAGGACTACACCGTTCGCCTGGTGATCGAGTCCGGCTCCGACGACGACAGCGTCAAGGTGACCGGCTCGAAGTACACCGCGTCGATCAACTCCAGCAGCGGAGCCGACACGATCGAGGAAGGCGACGGCCGCTCGACGATCTACGCCGACGGCGCCAACACCGGCGTCGGCGGGGCGGACACCGTCATCGCGGGCGCCCAGCGCGACGTCATCTACGGCGGCAAGCAGGGCGACACCCTCACCGGTGGCCCCGGCGCCGACGAGATCCGCGGCCAGCAGGGCAACGACACGATCAACGCCCTCGACGGCACGGCCGATGCGGTACTCGGCTGCGGTCCCGACCAGGACACGATCAGCGCCGACCCCCAGGACAACCCGGGCGCGGAGTGCGAGAACGTGCTCTAGAAGAGCAATCTCGCGGCGATTCGATTCACGGCGGCCCCGGTCCATCCCCGGATCGGGGCCGCTGTTCGTATGGCGTTACCGTTGCGCGCGGTGGCCCTCGACGAGCTCAAGGAGATGTACGAGCCGCCCTCTCCGGAGCAGCGCGAGTGGGCCGACAGTGCGATGGAGAGCTTCCTTCACGCGATGAACACGGGCGAGCCCGATGACTGGATCGCGTTCTTCGCCCCGGACGGCGAGTTGACGAGCATCACCGCGGCCGCCGAGGGCACGAGCTACACGGGCCATGAAGCCCTTCGTCGCTACAACCAACGCATTCGCGAGGCGTTCGAGCAAACGAACATTGATGTCGAGGAGACCCTGGTCGCGGGCGACGTGATCGTCCAGCTCGGCTACTGGCAGGCACGCGGCCGCGGCAGCGGAATCGAGATCGACAGCGTATGGGCCGGCGTCAACCAGCTACGCGATGGGCTGGCGGTGTGGGTCCACGCCTACACCTCGCACGAGCAGGCGCTGCGCGTCGGGCTCGAGCGCGCCGGCCGCGAGCCGCGCCCGTAAGCGGTCGCGCCGGGCCGGTCGCTCCGGGCCGCGCCTCCGGTCCCTAGCGGCTTCGGAAAAAAAGTTGCCTGTCAGGAAACAAATTTGCCGGTGGGGCAACTTTCTTTCCGTAACCGCTATACGCGCCCGGCCACAGATGCACGTCCCCTGAACGACCTGCGCTCAGGCGGTCCGCGTCGCGCCGGGCGGCCTATGCGGTAGCGGTGGCGGCTACTTCGTCCCGCGCGAGATGTTCTTTTCGCGCTTGTCCTTGCCCGACACGTCGTCCTTGCCGATCGCGCCAGGCGCGCCGCCGTAGATCTTCCCGTAGGGCGTCTCGGAGATTCCGCTCCCCTTGCGCGTGTACCAACCGATCACGACGCCGAAGAAGATGAGCACCATCACCCCCAGCAGGATCCAGCTGCCGCCGGCAAGGGCCACAGGCACGGCGACGGACATGTAAAGCGGGCTGGGACTGCGCATCAGGTTCCCCTCTGCTCGTGTTATGCGAGTGTAGTGCGCGGGGTGGTGGTATCCACCCCTAGGGGCCCTGGGCGGGGCGCCCGCGCCACACGACACTAAGGGTGTCTAGAGAAGAGACACCACCGAAACCACACATAGCTCCACTCAATGCCGACAAAAGCAAATCGCTCCCCAGTAGCCACCATCCGCCCGCGTCCCGCCGAGCTCCTCGCCGGCACGCTGGCACTGGTCGCAGCGATTGCAGCACTGATTCCCTCCAGTGCATCGGCGCGACGGCCGGTGATCTCGTATGTGGACGCGGGCGGAACACTTCAGCTGTACGACGCAGACCGCGGCAAGAACCTCAAGCCCCCGCCGGTACCCATCCCGGCCGGGGGCGCCGCGCAGTTCCGCTACGGCATGTCGCTCGACGGCCGCTACGTCGTCTTCACCGACGCAAACAAGAAGCTCCATGTCCTTGACCGGTTCAACGGCAAGGAACGTCCGCTTCCTGGCGTCGACGTGTTCGCCAACCCCGGCTCGCTGACCGCGTCGAACCTCGGCCTGATCGCCTTCGACGACAATGGCAACGGCCCCACGCGCGTGTACGACTCGAAGACGGGCAAGTTCGTCTCGACCGGCTTCGGCGAGCAGAACAAGCAGCGCCAGCCGAAGCTCTCCGGCAACGGCCGCTACCTCGCAAGCACCTGCCTCGACGCCGCCCAGTGCGTCCGCGACCTCGGCCAGGACTCGAACCCCTACGTCCAGGACCTGAAGACGAAGACCGATACCCGCTTCGCCGGCGAGGTGGACCAGCGCGACGAGGAACACCCCGCGCTGAACGACAACGGCTCGCTGCTCGCGCTCGACCGCCAGGCGCCGAACGGCAACTCCCCGCGCGACGTATTCCTCTACGACCGTAAGTCAGGCCGCGACATCACCCCCGCCGGCATGAACGACCCGGCGAAGCCCGAGACCTTCGCCCACCTCGACGCCACCGGCGGTTACGTCAGCTTCCTGTTCGACAACGCGGCGATCCGCCTCTTCGAGCGCAAGCGCGGCCGGTTCGTGAACCTGCCGGCCAACCGCCCGTTCGATACGCGCTCGGAGCTCGTCGCCTACCTAGAGGCGTCGAAGTTCCGCGCGAACGCCAAGCGCTTCTCGTTCGTGCTGACGACGAAGGCGAACGTCCGCATCAAGGTCGAGCGGCGCGTACGCGGCGGCGGCAAGAAGAAGGTCGGCACGATCGTCCGCCGCGACCGCATCAACGGCACGAACAAGATCAACTTCAACGGCGTCGTCGCCAAGCGCAAGCTCGCGCCCGGCTCCTACCGCGCCACGCTGACGGCCGACGCCGGCAAGCGAGGCGAGCGCTCCAAGAAGCGCTACGCCTCGTTCACCATCCGCTAGCGGCGCCGCGGCCGGCCCGCTCAGTCGTCCGGGTAGTGGCCGTTGACGAGGCACTCGCCGTACTTGTTGTGCGTGATCACCTGGACGCCCTGCGGAGCGGCTAGGTCGTTGACCATGAACTCGAGCTCGCCGGGGATCGGCGGGCCCCTCACGCTCGGCGCGTTCGGGGCCGGGTCGAGGAACATGTCGTTGATCAGTGCCTGGGTCGGTGTCCCGGTGGGGTCGCGCTCGGTCGCGTTCTCGACCAGGAAGCGCTCGTCGCTCTTGCCGAACGCCCAGATGTCGGGGTCGGCCGAGGGATTGCCCGCCGCGCTGAAGACCCCGAGCGCGCCGTAGCGCGGGGCGTCCCCGAACGGGCGGAAGTTGCCCTTCTGCACTGGGAACCCTTTGCAGCTGTAGTCGATCGCGTTGTCCGGCTCGTCGTTGCCGAAGCGATAGAGCGTAAAGACGAGCGGGAACAGCGCCCGATAGGCCCAGCCGGTGGTCGCGCTCAACAGGGCGTCGGTCACCTGATCGGAGACCGTTGACGTCCAGGGATTCGCGACCGAGTAGTTGTACGTGGCGGACAGCTTGCCCCAGTCGCTCAGCAGGATGTCGCCGACGTGGTTCATCTGCTTCATCGCGACCACGTAGTCGTCCGCCAGGTCGTTGCCGATCTGCCCAGCGTTGTCCCTGACCTCGCCCAGTACCGCGGCCCCGGTGGGCTCCGTCGCCGTCTCCTGCGCGAGGTCGAGCATGATCGCTGCGGCGCTGAAGCCGATGTCGGCCCCGTCCGCTGGGATCAGCGATCCGGCCCACATCAGGTCCTCGAGCACCTCGAGATCGGGCTGGCTCGCCACGTCGTTCGTGTCGATCTGGCCCTTGATTTGCGTGACGATGTTCGACAGCTGGGCCTGCTTCTCGTCGTTCGCGAGGTTGTAGGGCTCCTGCAGGTTGGCGATCAGGCTGCTGACCGGCGGCACGTATTTGAACTCGTTTGCGAGCTGCGATTGGAGCGTCGTGAACTGGGTCGCGGTGAATTGCGGGTTGGCGCAGGAGGGCACGTTGTTCGGGAGCGAGTTGAAGTTCATGCCGGTCAGCTGCCCGCGGTACGTCGGCCAGTTGGTCGTGAGGTTCTTGTTCAGGTAGTTGTCCTCGATCGGCGTGTCGAGACCGAGGAAGTCGGCGATGCACTGCACCGCGCCCGCGTAGGGGCCGGTGCGATAGGGCCACTCGACGGTCTGCTGGTAGACGATCGGGGCGAGCACATCCTGGAATCCCTGCGAGGTCGACCCGCCGGCGTTCGCCATGCCCGAGTAGAACTGCCCGAAGCGGTTGCGCTTGAGATCGCCCGAGAGCGTGCCGACGGTGCCGCGCGTCTCGGGGCTCGCGACCTCCGCGAACTGGCCGCCGGTGGCGCCGGGGCCGACGAAAGCGAATGTGTCGTTGGACAGGGTGTTCCAGAACCGCGGGTCGACACCGAGCTGGTCGAGCGTGGAGCCGACCGCGTTCCAGGCGGCCGCGGCGCCGCCGTCGGCGCGGAACAGTGAATCCGTCTGGAGGAAGATGAGTTTGTCATTCTGGCCCGCGTACTCCTGCAGGAACGCGTTGAGCTGGGAGAGTTGGCCGGGGGCGCGCTCGGGATGCTGCGGATCCCAGATCGTGACGGTCTGCTGGTCTACGAGGCCGAGCGAGCCGGCATCCAGGACGAGCGCGAACGCCGCGTCGACACCCACGGTCGAGGGCGACGTGTAGGTCTTGCTGCCGACGGTGATCTGGATCTGGTCGGTGACCGAAGTCGAGTAGGGGACATGGTCGGGTGAGACGGGGGAGAAGTTCTGCGCGGCGTCCAGCTGCAGGTAGCGGTCGAGGCTGGCGAACTGGCGGCGCGCGCCCGGCTGGGCGACCACGGCGCCCGCGCCGACGGTGCCGCTGAAGTCGGGATCGAACCCGACGTTCTCGTCGGCCTCGCAGCAGGGGAGGTTGGGAATCCCGATGACCGAGAACTGGGCGACCCCGCTTCCCAGCGACTGTCCGCCGACGAAAGTGACCGCCTGATTCAGAGGCCCCAGCATGCCGGCGTCGAGTGGCGACGGCAACAGGTTCGTGATCGCGACGATGCTGTCGCTCGTCTGGTTAGCGACATCCCCCTGCAGGCTCTGGGCGCCCGCCGGCGTCGGCGGGTACGACTTGTTGAAGGTGACCTTCGGCAGGCTGCGGTCGATGACGAGCAGTTGCAGAGCGTCGGTGGCGGGGTAGTGCTCGTTCAACGGCGGACCGAGCGACATTCCGTAGCCGCCGCCGCCGGGCACCCTGTCGATCGTCGTCAGCAGCACTCCGACGGGATCGATGTCGGCCTGCCCGGTCATCGTGACCGTGTCGGTCGAGCTCGACGATGCGGCCGCGAGCGCATTGCCCGCGCTGCGTGCTCCGCCCGCCGACGCGCGCGAGGTCGCTGCGTCGTGCTCCACCTCGAGCCGGAGGCGGTAGGTCCCGCGCACGTCGGGGCGCAGTCTCGGGCGACTCGAGTTCGCTCCGCGTAGCGTCGCCTTGGAATCGCGCGGCGCACGCACGAGCTTCCAGCGATAGCGCAGGGGGCGCTCCCCGGGCGCCGCGCGCGAGCGCCTGGCGTCGAGCTTGATCGTGTCCCCCGCTGTGACGCGCCGCGAGCGCCCCGCCGCCGCGATCGGCCGCTCCTTCGACATCGTCAGCGTGCGCCTGACGATCTTGTAGCGGCCGCGTCTGTCGAACGCGACAACCTGAAGCCGGTTGCGTCCGTGACGCAGGCCGTGGTCGCCGTCGAGCTGTCCGCCGCGCGTTCTCCCGCGCACGGGGATCAGGCGCTCGATCCGACGGCCGTTGAGTGTGACCTGCAACGTCGCGTCCCTCGAGATGTTGCGCAGCGCGATGCGCGCCTGACCGCGAGGCGTCGCGTGCGCCGCCACCGACACGAGGTCCCCCCGCCGCCGGCCGGGCGTGAAGCGAATCGAGTCCAAGCTCTTGCGTCCCTTCGCGTTGCGCGCCGAGACGACCACGGACCCGGGGTTCTTCCCACGCAGGCGGACATTGGCGCGGCGCATCGACGGGCCGCCACGGAAGCGGGCCGTGATGTCCCTCCCGTCGAGCTCGACGCGGAAGCCGCGCATGCCGCCCCGCACGCGCACCGTCAGGCGCAGGCTGTCGCCACGGATCAGCGCGTCGCTGCCGGGTCGGAGGATCTCGACCCCCGGGCGGGGATTGGACTGCGCCCCGGACTCCGCAGGGCACACGCTGGCTCCGCCGACTGCCAGCAGAGCAAGCCCCAGTCCGAGCGACACACCCCTAGGCGACTGTGTTCTGAACGAACTCAAGGCCCGTTCAGACTACGCCCGCGTATGTGTCCTTACTAGAGGGGGCCCAAACGGGTGACATTTCTCAGCGGGGCGGCGGCGACGCAAGCGGCCGCCGCGCCTGGCACTCTGATCCGGTCACACGACCCAAAGGAGTGCAATGCGTAAGTACCTCGTTCTCGCGGCCACGGCCGCGCTTCTCGTAACCGGTGTAGCGGTTCTGTTGAACTCCGCATCGGCCGGTGGCGACACCAGGGCGAACGCGAGCGTCAGGTTCGCTTGTCCGACGTTCACGGTCGTCGTGCCAGATCCCGAGGCCGGCTTCGGCCGCGGTACGTACAGGCGCCGGAACTTCTCCGAGCCGAAGGAGGCGTTCACCTGCGACGACGCCTACCACGTCCTCCGCAGCTACCTCTACCACCCGTCCTCGCACAGGGGCTGGAGCGTCAGCAGGCTGAAGGGCGACCTGTCGAACAAGGAAGGCAAGCGGTTCGTCAAGAACGGCACCGACAGCCAGATCGGCTTCGACGTCTTCAGGCCGTAACGAACTAGCTGCGCAGGGTCCCTCTGGCGGGCGACCGGCGGCCATGAGAGTCTGGGCCCGTTCGAAAACCCGCATCCCAAGGAGGGACCTTGCGCAAGCTACTCGTCCTGCTGTCCGCCGCCGCGGCGCTCGTCGCCATGGTGGCCGTCCTCGCGAGCTCCGCCTCGGCCGGCGATAAGGCCAGGGCCTCACAGGGCTTCAACTGCCCGAAGTTCACGGTCGTCGTGACCGATGTCGAGGCAGGCTTCCCGCGCGGCACCTACAACCGGCTCAACTTCGCGCCGGACCGCAACCAGAGCCTGCTCAGCTGCGACTACAGCTTCCACGTGTTCCGCAGCTACCTCTACCACCCCGATTCGCACCGGGGCTGGAGCGTGCAGCGGCTCCGCGGTGAGCTGAAGAACCGCACCGGCAAGCGGTTCCTGCTGAACGGCAGCGACGGCAAGATCGGGTTCGACGTCTACAAGTAGGCCGTCGGTCGGTAATACGCTTGCGCCCGTGGAAGACACGGGCGCAAGCGATACCGCCCCTCGCGGAGGACGCGAGGGGCTAAGCGTCCTCGGCCAGCGGCTCGACCAGCTCGCCAACGTGCTGTTCGGCTTGGCCGGGGTCGTCCTGCTGCTGGGCTTGATCGGCGCGGTCGTCGGCGCGAGCACCGAGGTGGACACCTTCGGGCTCGTGGACGAGTCGGTCAAGGAGTCGGGCCGCTCGGGGGTCCTCGTGCTGGCGCTGGGCGGAGGGCTCACCGCCGCGGGCGTGCTCGCCGGCCTCGGCGGCATCCTGAAGGCCCTCGTTCGCCGCGACGACTTGTAGCGCGGCGCGGACGAGCTGTAGCGCCGCACGACGAGCGGCAGCACGGGCGCCTCAGCTGTGAGAGTGTTGGCGCATTCGTGTTTTGCTAATCGGAGGTGATTGATGAGAAAGCTGATACTGCTGGTCACGGCAGGTGTCATGCTGGTCACAGCAGTCGCAGTGATGTCGACGTCGGCGACCGCGGGGAACAACAAGGCCACGGCGGCCGTGAAGTTCGCCTGCCCGGACTTCCGGGTGGTGGTTGACGACCCCGCTGCAGGCTTCAAGAAGGGCGTCTATAGGCGACGCAACTTCTCCGAGCCGAAGGGCGACCTGACGTGCGACGACTCGTACCACGTCCTACGGAGCTACCTCTATCACCCGGACTCCCACAAGGGTTGGACGGTCGGGCGGCTCAAGGGCGACCTCGCTAACAAGCAAGGCAAGCGGTTCCTGAAGAACGGGACGGACTCGCAGGTCGGGTTCGACGTCTTCAAGTAGGGCAGTGGTTTAGCGCCGTCGCGGCGCGTTGGCTGAGTCGTCACTGGCGTAACTCAGCGGCGCGTCGCGGCGGCCTACTGTCGCCGGGGCGATGCGCTCCGAGCGCGGCCAGGCGGCGATCGAATGGACAGGGACGGTCCTCGCGGTCTCGCTCGCGCTCGGAGCCCTCGCCGTGGTCGGGCCGCGGATCGACGGACGCTCGTTCGGCGCGTTCATCGCGCACGAGATCGCGTGCGCGGTCCGCGGCGGCTGCGACGACGGCGACGACGAGCTCGCCTCGGCCTATGGGGAGGACACCGCCGCCCTGGTCCGCGCGCACGCGCCCGGTCTCGTCTACGAGCCGGGCGTCTTCACGCTCCCGATCGACTGGCGCGAGTGCCGCGAGCACCATTGCTCCGACGCGCCCGACGACCGGCAGCTCGACACCCACCGCTCGACGCGCGGCGGGCATCGCGCGACCGCGTTCACCCACGTCGTCCGGCGTGGGGGAGAGACCTTCATCCAGTACTGGCTCTACTACCCCGACTCGACCTCGACCGTCGGCGGCCTCGCGGGCGCGTGGAACACCGCGCGCGAGCTGAGCCCGGTCGGCGGCCCGAGTATCCGGGCTGGCATGCGGACGACTGGGAGTCCTACCAAGTGAGGTTGGACGCCCAGGGACGCGCCTACGTGCGCGCCTCCTCCCACCGCGGCTACCAGGCGTGCAAGCAGCACCGCTGCGAGAACGAATGGACAGCGGAGACCGGCTGGACGCGCGTGTCGGAGGGCTCGCACGCCGGCCACATCCCGCTGCGCTCGGAGCTCAGAGGAGTCGGGCTCGTGCTCGACTGGCCGCCGGTGGAAGGGAAGTGGCGCTACCACCCCCAGTACCCGGGCACCGACCTCGAGGAGCGCACGACGAGCGCGCCCGGCTTACGGCTCGTCCCGCTCGAGGGCATCGACCGCAGCCGCTATAGGCCAAAGGACAGCGGAATCACCCCGCCGTGGGAGAAACCGGTCTACACCGACCCGCGCAGCAACGACACGTGAAGGTCCGGGAGGTGATTCGGATACTGCGCAAGGAGGGGTGGTATCTCGAACGTCACCGGGGAAGCCATCGCCACTACAGGCATCCACGGCGCCCCGGCACAGTCACCGTGCCAGGTAACCTCAGCAAGGAACTCAGCCCGGGGACGCTCGCCAGTATCAGGCGCCAGTCGGGTCTGGGAAGGAGGCTGCGATGAGCAAGTACCTGATCGTGATCGAAGGAGAGGGCGGGTCCTACTCCGCGTACGTTCCCGACCTTCCAGGCTGCGTCAGCGCCGGAGCGAGCCGGGAAGAGGTAATCCAGCTGATGCGAGAGGCGATCCCCTCGCACATCGAGAGCATGTCTGGGCATGGCGAGCCGATTCCCGAGCCATCCGCGGTCGGCGCCGAGCTGATCGAGGTCGATGACCGCAGCATGCACGCGGCCTGAACAACGACACCTAGCGCCCGCACCGCACCATCGCGGCAGGTAACGGGTTAGCGGCAGCGAAGCACCTGGAAACCCCGACCTTCGGAGGAACGCTTCCGCATGCCGTCCATCAAGAAGTTCCGCCCCTCGCCGGGCACAATCATCTCGATCATCGCGCTGTTCGTCGCGCTTTCGGGTGTCGCCTATGCCGCGACGCTTCCCAAGAACAGCGTCACTACGGCGTCAATCAAGTCGCGCGCAGTCACCGGCGACAAGATCGCCAAGAACACGATCCTCGGCTCGCGCATCATTAACGGGACGATCAAGGGCAAGGACATCCTGATCAGCACCCTGCCGACCGTGCCAAGCGCAACGACCGCCGGATCGTGGGCTGTCGTGACCTCCGGTGGACAGCTGTTCCGCAACCGCAACGCTACGAGCGTGACGGTCCTGCCGGGAACCGGCAATTATCAGGTCACGTTCAACTCGAACGTGCAGAACTGCGTTTACAACGCGACCGCCGGCGAGACGACGGCGGCGAACGCGGTTCCGGCCACCGGCCAGGGCGAGGCCAACGTCGCGCCGAGCCCGAACAGTCCCAACGCGGTCACGGTCACTACGGCCAACAGCAACGGCACCGGCGCTGCGAAGCCGTTCTACCTGTCGGTGATGTGCTGAGCACCTAGCTCCAACGTCGTTTCGACGAGGCCGGGCGGGGTAGTCTCGCCCGGCCTCGTCTTATGTCTGACGCTCCAAACGCCCACGCCTCCGGCCACTTCAAGATCGGCGGCGACCTCGATGTCCACCGCCTCGGCTTCGGCGCGATGCGGATCACGGGCGAGGGCGTCTGGGGCGAGCCGGCCGACGTCGAGCACGCCAAGCAGGTTCTGCGGCGCGCGCTCGAGCTCGGCGTCACACTGATCGACACCGCCGACTCCTACGGCCCCGAGGTCTCCGAGCGGCTGATCGGCGAGACCCTCCACCCTTACCCCGACGGGCTCGTGATCGCGACCAAGGCGGGCCTCACCCGCAGCGCGCCCGGCCGCTGGGACCGCGACGGCCACCCGGACCGGATCCGCGGCTGCTGCGAGGCGTCGCTAAAGCGGCTGAAGCTCGACCAGATCGACCTCTACCAATTCCACGCGCCCGATCCCGAGGTGCCGCTCGAGGAGTCGCTCGGCGCGTTCAAGGAGCTCAAGGACGAAGGCAAGGTGCGCCACGTCGGCGTCTGCAACTTCGGCGTCGAGGAGCTCGCGCGCGGGCAGAAGGTGATCCCCGAGATCGTCTCGGTCCAGAACCGCTACAACCTCGCCGACCGCGAGCACGAGGACGTGCTCGACGCCTGCGCCGAGCAGGGCGATCGGCTTCATCCCGTGGTATCCGCTCGCGACCGGCGAGCTCACCAAGCACGACGGCGGGCCGCTCGCGCACGCCGCCTCCGCGCACGACGCAACCCCGTCGCAGGTCGCGCTCGCGTGGCTGCTGCAGCGCTCGCCGGTGATGCTGCCGATCCCGGGCACGGGCTCGGTCGAGCACCTCGAGGAAAACATCGCGGCTGCCGCGCTAGAATTGTCTCGAGACGAGTACGCGCAGCTCGAAGCCGTCGCGACTTAGGCAAACCTAAGATTGTGCGGTAGCGTGGCCGCGGACTCGCACCATGACCGCCGAAGCCCTCACTGAATCCGAAGCGCAGCGCCAACGCCGCCATGCGCTCGACGAATACGCCCGGCCACACCTAGGCCGGAGCTCGCTCGATTTCGCGACCTCGATCGTGCCGTACCTGCTGATCTGCGCGTTCATGTACGTCGCGCTGAAGGAGGAGCTCCTCAGCTACTGGCTCGTCCTCCCGCTCGCGATCCCGGCGGCCGGCTTCCTGCTGCGCACCTACATCCTCTTCCACGACTGCGCGCACGGCTCGTTCCTGCCGTGGAAGAAGGCGAACGTCTGGCTCGGCACGACGCTCGGACTGTTCGTCTATTCGGACTTCCTCGGCTGGCGCCACAACCACGCCGTCCACCATGCGACCGCCGGCGACCTCGACCGCCGCGGCGTCGGCGACGTGCCCACCCTCACTGTCGAGGAGTACTTCTCGCGCTCGCGCCGCGCCCGGATCGTCTACTGGCTCTACCGGCACCCGATCGTGATGTTCGGCCTCGGGCCGATCTACGGGCTGATGGTCCAGCCGCGGCTGGTCGCGAAGGACGCTCGCGCGCGGGTGAAGCGCAGCGTCCGCCTGACGAACGTCGCGCTCGCGGTGGTCGTGGGGGCCGTCTGCTTCGCGCTCGGCTGGCAGGAAGTCCTGCTTATCCAGGGCCCGATCGCCCTGCTCGCCGGCGCGGCCGGCGTATGGCTCTTCTACGTCCAGCACCAGTTCGAGGACGTCTACTGGGAGAACAACGGCGAGTGGAGCTACGCCGACGCGGCGCTGCGCGGCAGCTCGTACCTGAAGCTGCCGAAGGTGCTGCAGTTCTTCACCGGCAACATCGGCCTCCACCACGTGCATCACCTCAGCGCGCGGATTCCGAACTACAACCTCCAGCGCGCCCACGACGAGAACCCCGTCTTCCACAGCGTCCCGACGCTGACGTTCTGGGACGGCATCAAGTGCACGCGGCTGAAGCTGTGGGACGAGAGCCAGAAGCGCCTCGTGACCTTCCGCGAGGCGCGGCGGGCGTTCGCGCGGCGGATGTCCTCGCCGGGCGCCGCGGGCGCCGCTTCGCCGGCTTAGGCCGGGCTCGGCGCCGCGTCGAGGTAGCTGACGCCGGTCAGCTCCTCGCTGACCTCCCATAGCTTGCTGCCCGTCTCAGGGTCGTGTGCGCGCTTTGTGAAGTGGACCTCGGTCGGGTGCCCGCGCAGCTGGCGGAATCCGTCGGGGCCGTAGTAGGAGCCGGACTTCGCCTGCGGTGAGGTGGCGGCGAAGAGCTGGGGGAGGGCGCCCTGGTCCTGGCCCTGCGCGATCAGCTTGTTGCCGATCGTGAGGATGGCGGGCATCAGGCCGGTCGGGCCGCTCGTCTGGAGGTTCGTGTCGGAGTAGCCGGGGTGGGCCATCGTTGATTTGATCGGCGAGCCGGCCTCCTCGAGCCTGCGCGCCAGCTCGAGGCCGAAGACCGCGTTCGAGAACTTCGAGCGCTGGTAGGCCTTGCGCGAGCTGTAGCCGTCCTTGAGCTGGATGTTGTCGAAGTCGATCTTGCCCGGGTAGTGCTCGATGCTCGAGACGGTGACGACGCGCGGATCGTCGCCCTTGATGTGCGGGAGGAGCAGGCCGGTGAGCGCGAAGTGGCCGAGGTGGTTCGTGCCGAACTGGAGCTCGTGGCCGTCCTTCGTTTCCTGGTAGGGGGTCATCATCACGCCGGCGTTGTTGATCAGGACGTCGAACTCTGGGCGCGCCTTCGTGAGGCCATCGGCGAACGCCTTGATCGAGGCGAGGTCGGCGAGGTCGAGCTCGCGGAGCTCGAGGTTCGCGTCGGGGATTTCGTCCTTGATCTCCTTGACGGCCGCTTCACCCTTGGCGGCGTTGCGGGCGGTCATGACGACCTGCGCGTTCTTCGCGCGCCAGCGCTTTGGTGGTCTCGAGCCCGAGCCCGCTGTTGGCGCCGGTGACGACGAACGTGCGACCCGACTGGTCGGGGATCGAGTCGGCTGTCCACTTCGACATGGGGGCTAGCCCTCCTCGCCCTGAGCGGCGGGCGGAACCTGGCCCTCGGGCGCGTAGCGGCTGGTGGAGCATCAGCGCGTTGCCGTCGGGATCGGAGAAGAACGCCATATGGCAGACGCCCGAGTCCATCGTGTCGGCCGCGAACTCGATCCCCTGCGACTCGAGCTCCTTCCGCGCCTCCTCGACATCGTCGACCCGTAGCGCGATCGGGTTCTTGTTGACGTTGAAATCCATCCCAAACTTCTCCGACTCGAGTACCGCGAGCGTGAGGTTGCCCGTCCCGAACTCGACGCCCGGCATCTGCCCGTAGCGCTTCTCCTCCTCGAGCCCGAGCGTCTCGCCATAGAACTTGACCGCGCGCTCGAAGTCCTGGGTAGGGAGGGTGACGAAGTCGGTGTGGGTGATGTTGGGCATGGGGGGCGGGCTCCTGTGGATCGAGGGGGCCTGCGCAGCTCTATGCGGCGGCGAGATTGCGGCGCTACTCGCTCGCGTCGAGCTGCGCCGCGGCCTGCTGGTCGTGCGACTGGAGGTCGGCGACGAGCGCGTCGAGGTCGAGCTCCTTCAGCTCGCCGGAGACTGCGTCGAGCTCGCGCTTGCAGAGGAGGATCAGCTCCTTGCCCTCGCGGCAGAGCTCGAGCGTCTCGCGCAGCTCGGCCTCGCCCGAGTCGAGCCGGGCGATGATCTGCTCGAGCCGCTCGAAGGCCTGCTCGTAGGTCTGGGTCTGCTCGTCGGGGCTCATTCGTCCTCCGCGTATCTTCGCGCGCACGGCGGCGTCTGCGAAGCGGAGCCGGATGTCCTCGGCCGCTTTCGCCTGCTCGGCGCTAGTAACCGGCTCGCCCGCTGTCGGTCTCCGCGCGCGCGTAGCCGCGTTCGAGAACGCGCTCCGGATCGTGGGCGCGCAGGGCGGTGGCGATGTCGGCGATCCGGCGCGCGCGCTGGGTCTCCGCGGTTTGCGCTCGGCTGCGAGCGCTGTGGCGAGCCGCTCTCAGCCTGCCTCGCCTCCGTGCGCGCCTCGCGCCGCTCGGCGGACGCCTTGCGCGACAGGACGAGGCCGTAGGTGGCCGCGAGCTCGCGCCCGTCGGCGATTCGGCGCTGCGACGACGCGCGCATCTCGCGCGTGAGCTGATTGAGCCGCGAGCGCTCGCGACGAACCTGCTCCGCCGGCACCCGCGCGCAGTCGCGCAGCCGCTCGGCGCGGCGGCGGATCGTGACCGGCCCGCACGCGGCCACCTTCGCGGCGGCGGTCTCGAGCCCCGCGTGCGCCGTCGGCCACGTCGAGCCGCACGGCTTGCTCGGCCGCGTGGGTGGGCGTCGAGCAGGCGACCGCGGCGACGTCGTCGATCAGCGTCGTGTCCGTCTCGTGCCCGATCGCCGCGATCACCGGAACCGGCAGCAGCGCGACCGTGCGGCAGAGCGTCTCGTCGCAGAACGCCCACAGGTCCGCGAGCGATCCGCCTCCGCGGGCGACGAGGATCACCTCGGGGCGGTCCGGCTCGTCGAGCGCGGCGAGATCCTGCAGCGCTCGCCCGATCAGCGGCGCCGCCTTGCGGTCCTGGACCGGCGGATGAGCCCAGACAACGGTGCCGCGCCACGATCGCCGCTCGAGCCCGGCCCGCACGTCCGCCGCGGCGGCCGACTCGCGCCCGGTGATTACGCCGATCGTCCGCGGAAGCGTGGGGCGGGGGAGGAGCTTCTGCGGCTCGAACAGCCCCTCGCCGTGGAGCTTCTCGCGCAGCTTCGCGAGCTGGGCGAGCAGGTCGCCCTCGCCGGCGAGGCGGAGGTGGCGTGACGCGGAACGAGAACGATGGGGAGGAGGTGCCGCTGCCCGGGTAGTAGTCCGGCCCGCCGCAGACGATGATCCGCGCGCCGTCCACGAGCGCCGCCTCGGGGATCTGCATCTTCTCCAGCTCGTTCCGCCACATCGCGCACGGCAGCGCGCCGTCCGCGTCGCGCAGCTCGAAGTACGCGTTCGCGCCCGCGAGCTTGAAGTTGACGAGCTCGCCCTGGACCTGAACCCGCGCGCGCCTCGCGCAGGAAGTCCTGCAGCTCGGCGGCGTAGCGGCCGACGTCGAAGGGACCGGGGAGGTCTGGGTGCGGTGCGACGCGACGGATGCTGATCTGCGGTTCTTCCACGCCCCGAAGGATTCCATGGTGTCCGGACCGGCCTCGCGCGAGTAGGATCGGCAGCGAGGAGTCCACAAGGAGGAGAGACCCGCAATGGCCGTAGCCCAAGCCGTCCTGTCCGAGACCCAGCGCGAAGCGCTCGAAGCATTCTGCGACGCGATCGTCCCGTCGGTCGAGACCGACACCCAGGACCCGATCGAAAAGGCGTTCCTCGAGCGGGCGGCCTCCGACATGAACGTCGCGACCGAGATCGAGGGTCTCCTCGCCGAGGCGATGCTGCCCGAGGAGATCGAGGCCGTGGGCGAGCTGCTCGACGCACTCCACAAGGAGGGGATCGTCGAGGCCGACACCGACGGCGCACCCAACTGATCCACGCGATCCGCGACCAGGATCCCGAGGCCAAGCACGGCCTCCATCAGCTGAAGGCCCTGACGCTCCTGTTCTTCTACGCGCTGCCCGACGAGGAGGGCAATAACCCGAACTGGGAGGCGCTCAACTACCCCGGCCCCGCGAGCGCACCGCCGAGCGCCGAGGAGGCGCCGAAGACGATCACGATCGAGGATGTCTCGGGCGAGACCGCCGAGCTCGCAGTGCGACGTCTGCGTCGTCGGCTCAGGCGCCGGCGGCGCCGTGATCGCGGCCGAGTGCGCGAAGGCCGGCAAGTCAAGTGCTCGTGCTCGAGATGGGCCAGTACCGCAACGAGCAGGATTTCAAGCAGCTCGAGCTCCCCGGCTACCTCGAGCTCTACTACGGCGGCGGCCTCGCGGCGTCGGAGGACGGCTCGATCGGCATCCTCGCCGGCCAGACGCTCGGCGGCGGCACGGTCGTCAACTACATGAACTGCGTGCAGACGCCTTCGCGGCGCCTCGCCGGCATTGACCCAGATCTCGCCGAGGCTCGGGATCAGCAGGCCCCGACAAGCACTGATCATCGCCAAGCGCCGGCGCGCCCGGGCGCCTCGACGACAGCTCCGGCTCGACGTCCCGCACGAGCAGGCCGCAGCAGCGAGTCGGCGATGTCCTCGACCGGCACCGGCAGTCGGTCGCCGTCCCAGATCCACGGCTCGGACCTTGCCGAGGACATGCTCGGCGTGCTGCTCGATCTCTTCACGCGGACGAGCTCCCGTCATCGGGAGCGATCGTACTCGCGCGCGACTCGCTCGAACTTCGCGCGAATGGCGTTCGGGCAGATCCCGAGTGAGCGGCAGTGCTCGGCGCGGCAACTCGCTAGCAATGCGTCTGTCTGCCCGGTCAAGCACCGGGTCGGAGCGAAGCATCCGCGCGAGCCTCTCCACCAGCGAGTCGATCGTCAGCGAGGACCGCGTGGCGGTAGACACAGGCGAGTGGGTCGGCTTGCATGCGGTATGGAGTCGGTTTCGCGCGAGCTCGCGGACTACGTTGGTCAGCCGCCGCGGAAGAGGCGGTCAACCTCGTCGGGCTCGGGTCCCTCGGCGCTTCGTGCGGCACCCGGCGACCGCATCGCGGCGGCTCAGCCGCGCCGGCGCGCCCGAGACATTGGCGCGTAGCCGAACGCCTCGGCCGGCTCCCTCACCTGACCAGGGCGCGATCGCCTCGCCCGCCTGGCCGCAGTGCCTCGGTTTCGCTCTCGCCGACGATCTTGCCGAGCGCGTCGAGCACCCTGTCGCTCGACACTCCGCGAGCGGGCAGCAGCCCCTGCTCCATCCCGTGGTAGTAGCCCGCGACCTTCTCCTGCTGCCCTGCGCGCCGAGGCGTCGGCGAGCTCAGCGACGAGGTCGGAGCGCTTGATCTGCGCGCGGTTGCGCAGACGAGGCTAGGAGTGCCGGCCAGAGCCGCCTGGCCGGCCTCTCGCAGCTGGATCGAGTCGACGAGATCGGGAGGGAGTGAGGTCGTAGGCCTCCGGCTCCCATTCGCTGCCGCGGTGCCTGCTCGAGAGAAGAAGTCGATCAGCGCGACGAGTTGGCTGCGCTCGCTCGCGCCTCGGCTCTGTCGAGGAAGGGCGAGGTCGGGCTCCCCCGCCCGGTGGGCCGTCGATGTACTGCGCTAGAGCGTGTCGAGGTCGGCTCATCCGCGCAGCCGACTATCGTCGTCGCCGACCCTCGAGGCACGTCGAAACGTCCTTGCGGAAGCGCGACGCGATCTGGTTGACGTTCGCCTCGGTCATCCCGGCGATCGCCTCGGCGGTCTCCTTGGCCGACTCGGGCCCGAAGATGTGTCGGTCCAGCACAACCTCGTGATCCGCGTTTCGTGGCTGCGTAGAGGCCGTGTCGAGGCACCCGTCGGCGTGCAGCGCCTCGCCCTCGAACCCTCGCGTGGGCTCATCGGCCGAAGACGCCTCTTCGTCACCCTCGTGCTCGCTCGCGAGTGCGCCGAGCTTTGGCCTGCCTTGCGCTCACGGTGGTAGTCGGCGAGCCGCCGGCGAGGATCGGCTTCAGCCAGGCCCGGAAGACGATCGGGCTGTCACCGTCGAACGACCGAGAGCGCGCGTTCGTCGATCACGTCCGAGGCGACGCCCTCGGCGTCCTTCGCGGGACCTTCACAAGGCCGCCGAGCACGTAGTCCCAGTGGCGGAAGGCGAGGATGCCCTTCGCGGCCTTGACCGTCTCCGGGCGCCCGCGTCTCTCCGGGCCGCCGCATGTAATCGATCAGCGCCTCGTCGCTAGCTGCGCGAGCTCGTGCTCCGGACGCTGCTCGAAATCCTCGTTCGTCACTTTCCTCCCCGCGAGTCGGCCCGTCCCTCCGCGGCGGCGAGCGGATCGTGGGACGAGCGGAGAATGTAGCGCGGCTATAGGGGTGTCAGGTCGAAGCGTGAGCTTGCGACCTGACAAACGGAGCGGTATGGCGGAGCGGCGAAGGCCTAGCCGCTTGGCGCCAGCGCCAACTCGCGCGCCCGCGCAGGCGGCCAGAACTTGCTCGCCAGCGCCCACGCCGCGAAGCACAACGCCCCAACTCCAGCGCTGATCGTCAGCAGCACACCAGCCGCGGCCGTAGCAGCAACCCCGCCCGCGCCGAGAATCAAGACCGCGGAGGCGGAAGCCGTGCTCGGGCCGAACGGCAGGATCCCGATCGCGGCGATCGCGATCAACAGCGCGACCGAATCCATGACCGACGCGTCGAGGCCGACCGCCTTGGAGCACGAGCCAGTTGCGCAGTACCTGGGCCGAGACGGCGAGGATCACGAGCAGGACGATCCGCCGGCGACCCTCGAGCCCGCGCAGCACGGCGAAGCCCTTCCAGAACCCTTCGCGGCGGTTGCGCGCGACGACGGACAGGCCGTACAGAGCGGCGCCCATCACGAGCGCCGCCGACGATCGGCACCCACCAGGGAAGCCCAGCGGCGCGATCAGAGTGAACGACATGATCGCCGCGAGCATCACCTCGACGACGACGATCGGCAGCTCGGCCGCCATCAGCGTCGAGACGTGCGGGCTGTCCTTCGGGGCCGAGCGGCGCAGTGCGGCGATCCGCACGCCGAGGCCGAACGTGCCGTTGAACATCCCGCCGAGGTAGCCGAGGCTCGAGGCGCGGTACAGGCGCGTGCGCCCGACCGTCCCGCCGGCCGCGGCGACACAGACGTTCCAGGCCTCGCTGCGCGCGACCAGCCAGATGATCTGGATCAGCGCCGCGATCCCGAGGATCCACAGCGGCGCGTCGCTCATCGCGGCGCCGAACTCGTCGGCATCGCCCGCCACCGCGATCACCAACGCGGCGACCACGACGAGCACCCCGACCACCGTGATCGGCTTGTGCCAGCGCTTTGCGAGCGCACGGATGTGCTTGAGCTGAGTCCGAACCATCTTAGTAAGACGAGGCGGGCGCCCCTCACTCCCACCGGCGGCTTAGGAGGACCAGGGTGGCGCTACGCGCTCAACACCGTCTAAAGAAGCTCAACGAGCGACGTCAGGCCTGTTCTTCCCGGACACCGAGGGTATCGCTATCGGGCCCTATCTAGTGTCGGCACCCCGCAGCATTCGCTTGACGGGGGAGGAAATCGCGCGCCCGCGAGTCCTATCCCCATGCTCATCGAAGTCGAGCCGCGCGACGGCGACGATCTCGATCGCCTGATCACGGCGATCCTCAACATCACGGGCATCGTCAGGAACCTCGTCGAGGAGACCTTCGACGCCCATCCCAAAGAGGATCGGGGAGGCGATCATCGGGCGCGCGGCCGGGCCAGCTACGCAGCTCGCTCACGGCGATCGGCGAGCACTACTCGGATGAGGAGCTCGCGGCCGTGGTTGGGATCCTGGCCCACTCGACGCTCCTTGGCGGCCAACGAGGACGCGATGCGCGTGTACATGCGCGACCCAATCCCGCCTGACTAGCGCGTAATGCGTAATGCTATGCTGAACGTGATGCCAACCACCCAGCTGGTCACGCGGGTTCCAGTCGAGATCGTCGAGGGGGTCGACCACCTCGTGAAGGAGGGCACCTACGAGTCGCGCTCGGAGGCCGTCCGCGAGGCGCTCGCGGAGGTGATCGACCGTCACCGGCGGATCGCGATCGGGGAGGCGATCGTCGACGGCTACCGGCGCATCCCGCAGGACCGAGGACGACTTTCGAGTGGACCGATGCCGACACCGCGGCCATGATCGCCGAGGAGTCTGGGCGCTGGTGACCGCTCGCCAGGGCGAGCTCTGGTGGGCGGATGTCGCGGCAAGCGGACGGCCCGTTCTCGTGGTTACCGCGCACCGAGCTATGCCCGGTGCTCACTCACGTGATCGTTGCGCCGCTGACCCGGAAGGTTCGAGGTATTCCTTCCGAACTGCCCCTCGGTCCGGACGGACGGGCTTGCGGTCGAGTGCGCTCGCTTCCTTCGACAACCTCCAGCCGATCGGGTGCCGGCTCCTCGACGGATCGACTGGCCACGCTCGACCCGCTCCGCCGCCACGAGTTCTGCACCGCACTCGCGGCCCTAGCCGACTGCTAGACGCACCCACGCGGGTCAGGATCAGCGCCGCTCGGCGCGACCCCGACCGTAGGATCCTTCGCCATGCCCCTCCTCAAAGGCCGCGTCCTCGTAGTCATCGCCGCGATCGCCGCGGTCGTGATCGCGGTGATCATCTCGATCGGGGGCGGCGGCGATGACGACGACCAGTCCGCCACCAAGGCCGCCGACAACGCGATCAAGGTCCCGCTTCGTCTACTCGCCCGAGAAGGAGAAGCTGCTCGAGCCGCTGATCGAGGAGTTCAACAAGAAGGGCGAGAAGGTCGGCGGCAAGCCGGTCTTCATCGAGGCCGAGGTCGTCTCCTCGGGCGAGGCCGAGCGGAAGATCGCCACCAACGAAGCTCAAGCCGACCGCCTGGTCGCCCGCCTCGTCCCTCTGGGGCCGCCTGCTCAACTTCCAGGCCGACGCGCTCCTACGCGCCCGACGAGTCGCCGTCGATCGTCCGCACCCCGCTCGTCTTCGCGATGTGGGAGCCGTTCGCGCGCGCGCTCGGCTACCCGAAGACGACCCAGGTCTCGCTTCGACCAGATCCTGAAGCTCGCGACCGACCCGCAGGGCTGGGGCGCCGTCGGCAAGCCGCAGTTCGGCAAGTTCAAGCTCGGCCACACGAACCCCGACTTCTCGACCTCCGGCCTCAGCGCGGTCGCCGGCGAGTACTACGCCACGACCGGCAAGCGCGAGGGCCTGACGGTCGAGGACATCGAGGACCCGCAGGTCCGCAAGCAGGTCAAGGACATCGAGCAGTCGATCGTCCACTACGGCGACACGACCCTCTTCTTCGCCGACCAGCTGAAGCGCTACGGCCAGGGCTACGCCTCCGCCGTCGCGATGGAGGAGGTCACGGTGCTCGACTTCAACCGCGACCGCGGCGGCCAGACGAAGCTCGTCGCCCTCTATCCGAAGGAGGGCACCTTCTACTCCGACAACCCCTTCATCGTGCTCGATGCGCCGTGGGTGAACGCGCAGCAGAAGGACGCGGCAAGCGTCTTCCAGAAGTTCCTCGCGCGTGAGATAACGCCGGCGAAGGCGGGCGAGGAGGGCTTCCGCGCCGGCGATCCGGACGCGAAGCCGGCCGGCCGCGTGACGAAGCAGAACGGCGCCGACCCGGCCGAGCCGAAGCGCACGCTCTCGCTGCCGCAGCCGCGCGTGCTCGACCGGATCAAGTCGGCCTGGCGCGAGGACCGAAAGCCCGCGAACGTGATGGTCGTCGTGGACGTGTCGGGCTCGATGGGGGAGGAGGGCAAGCTCGACCAGGCGAAGCAGGGGCTCAAGGCTTTCTTCAAGGAGATCGGCAAGCAGGACAACATCGGCTTCGTCGCCTTCAACGACCAGGTCGTGGTCGACAAGCCGATCCGCCGCTTCGGCGAGACGCGCGCGGAGCTCGAGCAGACCGTGGACGAGCTCTTCCCCGACGGCGAGACGGCCGTATACGGCGCGACCGACCTCGGCTGGACGCGCATCCGCGACCTCGCCGACGAGGAGGGGATCAACGCGGTGGTCGTGCTGACCGACGGCGAGGACACCTCTTCGCGCGTGCCGCCCGAGGAGCTTCAGAAGGCGTTCCGCGACCAGTCGAAGCCCGAGTCGAAGCTGCCGATCCGCGTCTACACGATCGCCTACGGCTCGCAGGCGAACAAGGAAGTGCTCAAGCAGATCGCCGAGTCGTCCGGCGGCAAGGCATTCGAGGGCGACCCGGACGACATCGAGTCGGTTTACCGGTCGATCTCGAGCTTCTTCTAGTCGGCCCCGGAGGCATCCCCAGACGCACGACGGGCCGACTCACCGGCCGGCCCGTCGTGCAGGTCTATCCCGCGCGTACGCGCGGCTTACTTCTTGGTCTTGGCCCGGGAGCGGCCTCCGTTACCGCTGAGGTCCTTGGCGGTTGCGCGAACGCGCTCGACGCCCGCCTCCGCGAGCGAGCTCACGGCGCTGGCGCCCGACTTGACGGCGTCCTGAACCGCCGAGCCGGCGTCCTCGACCTCGTGGCTCGCGAACTTCGCGGAGCGCTCGGCCTTCTTGGCCTGGCCCTTCGCCGCCTTCTGCTTGCGGGTGGCTGCACCCTTCTTCGCTGCCGCCGACCGCTGTGCCTTCGTCTGCGTAGGCATGGAGTACTTGGGTCCTTCCTGTTCGGGTCCGTGTTTCCGCGAGTCCTAGAAACCGCTTACCCAGGTCGTCGGCTGCGAAACGGCCCGATCGGCGTCAGGTCGGGCGTGCTTTAGGCGACATTCATGTTCCCCCTCATGAGGAGACCCAGCCGTGCCCGTGCGATCCTTTCGGAACCCTGTCATGGCCCAAGACCTCGCCAAACCCCCCGACCGAAGCGACCTCAGGCGCGCGCTCGTCGTCAACGCGCTGACGAAGCCGCTCAACATCGCTGTGCCTGCCGCCGTGGTCGTCGCAGCGATCCTCGTCGGGACCGGTTGGTTGTTCGTGGTCGCGGCGGTCGTGTACCTCGTCCTTTTCGCGATGACCTTCTTCGACTCCGACGAGGCCGCAGCGTGTCGGTGACCGGATCTACGGGCGCCACCGGGCGCAGATCGACGAGGGTCGTCCTAAGCCAGAGGAGCTCTCCCAGCCGATCGCCCAGCAGATGAACGCCGCGCTGGCCGAGGAGGCCCGCATTCGCACCGCGATCGAGGGCGCCGAGCTGCCGTTCGCCGATGTGTCGGCCGAAGTCGACGCGCTCGTCCAGGCGATGGAGCGGATCTGCAAGCGCGCCGACCTCGTCTACCGCTACCTCGCCGACGAGAACCCCGCCGCGGTCCAGCAACGGCTGGACGAGCTGAAGCGCGAGTCGCAGGGGAAGCCGGATCCCTCGCAACAGCAATTGATGGACGCGCTCACCCAGCAGCTCGCGGCCCAGCACGCGCTCGAGGACCAGCTCAAGCGCTTCTACGGCCAGATGGAGCACACCGTGACCTCGCTCGGCGCGATCAGCGCGCGGATCATCCAGGCGTCGGTTGCCGAGGAGGACGCCGCGCAGGCGGAGGTCGCCGGCCAGGTCCGCGACCTGCGCGAGCAGGCGGTCGGGCTGGCGGACGGGATGAAGGAGGCCTACGCGCGGACGGACGAGCTGGACGAGCTCGACGCGTTGCCCGAGGGGGGCAAGGCTTAGCGGTAGCTCGGGTCGTAGTCCTCTTCGTAGCTCTCGTCGTAGGACTCTTCCTCGAGGTACTCCGTACGCACGTCGTCGGGATCGGGAAGCTTCCAGCGGCGTAGGAAGCGGTCGATCCGCGGAACCTGATCCTCGAGGCAGTGCATTTCCTCGAGCCGGTGCGGCACGCTGGCCACCGCCTCGCGCAGGCCGTGCTGGTCGTCATACCCGGACTTCGCATAGCGCCGTGCGATCCTCAGCAGCCGGTCGATCGCCCTGTGCGCACTTCGGACCTCCCCGCGGGTGGGCGGGCGAATGTCCTCGTCGCGCCGGCTGAAGTGCAGCCGGCCACAGTGGTTCTTCAGGGTTTTGATGGACCGGCTCCACGCCTGGGTCTCTTCGTCCACCTTCTCGCGGCGTATGCCGATGTCTCGCGTCGCGCCGAGCGAGCCGCCCTCCGGCGGTGGGGTCTCGAAACAGCCGGCGAGCATCCACGCCGCGCCCACCACGGACAGCGCGAAAAGAACCCTGGACCTGGCCATAGCCAAGAAAAAGTCGTCCATTACCCCTTCCATCTGACTCGAACGGCAGGCACAATCGAAGCGACCTTGGATTGCACGGACGCAACTTCCTCGACGGGCAGGGGTGCCCAGTGAGCAGCGCGCTCGTCCGCCGGCTGGTGGTCGTCGGCGTCGTACCGAGCGCGCTGCTCGCCACTGCCGCGATCGCGATCGCGCAGACGGGCAGCCAGTCAGCCCTGCTCGATCCGATCGCCAAGCCGGACCAACCCCTCTTCGCGAGCCCGTGCAAGTTCAGCCACCGCGCGTCGGACGATCCGATCGTCTTCCCGCGCAAGCCCGGCCGCGCGCACTCGCACGACTTCCTCGGCTCGACCCGCACCGACGCCGACGTCAAGTACTCCGAGATGCGCGACAACGGGACCTCGTGCAACCGCGAGGAGGACACGGCCGGCTACTGGGTCCCGACTCTCAAGCAGGCCGACAAGAAGATCTCGCCCGAGCGCGCGCAGATCTACTACCTGCCCGGCGGCAAGGACCCGACAACGATCAAGACCTTCCCGACGAAGCTCAAGGTCATCGCCGGCGACCAGAACGCCCGGGCGCCGCAGGAGATGAAGGTCGCCTCATGGCACTGCGGCGAGGGCGGCACCGCCGCGACCGAGCCGCCGTCGTGCAACGACGTGCTCGTCCTTCGGATCCAGTTCCCCGACTGCTGGGACGGCCGCAACCGCGACTCGAAGGACCACAAGTCGCACATGACCTACTCAGCGCGCCGCGGCAAGAACATCCCCAACGGCTGCCCCGACTCGCACCCCGTGCCGGTCCCGCAGATCGTGATGAACGTGCGCTACAAGACCAACGGCCCCGGCGGCATCTCGCTCGCCTCGGGCGGCGTCTTCAGCGGTCACGCCGACTTCCTCAACGCGTGGGACCAGGCGAAGCTCGAAGAACTCGTCTCGCGTTGCCTGAACGCCAAGGTTCACTGCGGCGGCAGCTGATCGCGCGTTAGGGTCGGCGGTGCGTGAACACCCCGCCGCAGCCGCCAAACCAGCCGCAACCGCCGAAGGGCTACTACCAGCCGCCCGCCGGCTATCGGCCACCGCCGCCGATCGACACCTCGCGCATACGCCCGAGCCTCCACTGGCTGTGGGCGGCGCTCGGGATCTTCGTGCTCGGGATCGCGGGGGCGATCGTGTTCGTCGTCGTCGCCGTGTCCGAGGCGGACGACCTCTCGACCGAAATGACCGAGTTCCGCACCAACCGCCCGGTCGAGGTCCAGTTGAAGCAGGACGAGGACCAGGCAATCTTCTCCCACACGATCGACCGCGACGGCAGCATCGACGACACGAACTTCGACGACCTCGTCGACGAGCGCTACTCGGACGTGCGCTGCAAGGTCACCGACCTGACGAACGACAGCCCCGTCAAGGTCGAGTACCCCTCGAGTAGCTTCACGACCACCTCGAACAGCGACCGCTACGACCGCATCGCCGATTTCGATGTCTACGACGGCGGCCTCTACCGAATCGCCTGTCGCAACGAGGCCGACCCCGAGACCAGCCTGCCGCTCGCCGTCGGAAAGCAGCCGAACCTGTTCGGCTTCGTCGGGTCGATTCTGCTCGTCTTCCTCATCCCGAGCGTCGCCACGTTCATCGCGATCGCGATCCTCATCCTCGTGCTCGTGCTGCGCCAGTCGTCGAAGAAGAAGCTGCGGCGGGAGGCGGGTGGCGGGATGTACGGCGGCCCGCCGGCGCCGGGTCAGCAACCGCCGCAGCCGCCGCAGCAGGGCCCGATCGTGCACTGATGGAGATCGCCAAGCTCTCCGAGCTCGAGTCCTTCACGACGAAGGACGGCTCGACGATCCGCGAGCTCGCCGGGCCGGCGTGGGCGCCGGTGGAGAACCAGTCGCTGGCGGAGGCGAGCGTCCCGCCCGGCGGCGAGACCGACGAGCACCACCACCTGAAGACCGAGGAGATCTACTACTTCGTCGCCGGCGCGGGGCGGATGAAGCTGGGGGAGGAGGAGGCCGAGGTCGAGGCCGGCGACTGCGTCGTGATCCCGCCTGGTGTGAGGCACAAGCTGTGGAACACCTCGGACGACGAGCCGCTAGTCCTGCTGTGCTGCTGCGCTCCCGCGTATCGCCATGACGACACCGTCATGGCCTAGAGGCCGGGCTTCATCACCATCAGGACGATCGCGATCACGAGCAGGACGCCCGTGAGCATGCCGACCATGCCCTGCCGCCGCGCGCCCTGTTGGTACTCCTCGGAGAGGTCGGCGAGCGGCGGGTCGGCGCCCGGGCCGAAGGCCTCGAGCTCCGCCTTCACCATCGCGCCGAGCTTTTTGTCCGACGGGACGAAGTAGGCGCCGAGCAGCCCGCCGATGACGATCACGATCAGCAGCGAGGCGCTGATCCAGAACTGCGAGAAGTCGTAGATGTCGGCAGGGCTGTCGATCACCATGTAGAGGCCGGTCGCGAGCACCACCACGAGCCCCGGCGTGGCGAGGTAGCGGTTGATCGTCAGCTGGAGGCGGTGGAGGTAGGGGAGGTGCTTCGTGCCGGTCGCGAGCGCGACGGGGAACATGACCGCCTCGGCGAACGTGGCGCCGAAGCCGACGACGACGGCGATGATGTGGAGCGAGAGCGAGACCTCGAGACTGGTGACGCCGAGCTCCATGAGGTGACGATACCGCCCGATCGGGTAGGAAAAAGCGCATGACCGAGACTCCCCCAGAGGATCCAGCGGTTCCGGAGGACGCGGACGAGGAGGCTGAGGGCCAGGCTGAGGAGACCCCCGAGGGTGGCACCGAGGACATGCCCGCGCTCGAGGACCCGGACGACGGACCGGCGGAAGACTGACGCCGCTTCTCTAGGCTCTTCCGTGTGCGGAGGGGTCTGGCCACTCTCGTCGGTCTCGCGCTGCTGCTGTTGAGCGCGCCTGCGGTCGCGCACGCGGCCCAGCGGCTCGAGACCTGGGACACGACGAGCCGCTTCGTCAACCCGAACGCGATCCCCGGCGAGCACTACAACCGCCCGCCCGGCACGCCGCCGCGGCCGAACGCGCTGAAGGTGAACGTGCTGCTGCCGGACGGCTACGACGCCCCGGCCAACAAGGAGCGTCGCTACCCGCTGCTCCTCCTGCTGCACGGCAACGGCGACGCGTACGACTCGTGGGTCCACCCGCAGCAGGGCGACCTGATGAAGGTCGCGCCCGACTTCCCGGGGATCGTCGTGATGCCCGAGGGCGACCGCGGCTTCTACATGAACGCCTGGAACGGCGGGCGCCGCGGCGGGCCGGCGTGGGAGAACTACCACCTCGACGAGCTGCTACCGATGGTCGAGCAGCGGTTGCGGGTGGCTCCCGGCCGCAAGAACCACGCGATCGCCGGTCTCTCGATGGGTGGGGAGGGGACGGCGTACTACGCCTCGCAGCGCCCCGGCTACTTCGGCGCGATGGCGTCGTTCTCGCCGCCGCTGTCGATCCAGCGCCCGACCTTCCAGCAGGGGTTCAACTTCGGCACCGGGCGCCAGGCCGTGGACCTCTGGGGCGACCCGGTCCGCCAGGAGTTCTATTGGGCCGGCCACAACCCGATCAAGCTGATCCCGAACCTCCGGCACACGCGGGTGTACGTGGCCGAGGGCGACGGCGTGCTCGCTCCTGACGAGCTCTCGAACGTCCTCGGCGGCGTTTTGGAGGTCGAGCTGCGGATGCACGGCGACGAGTTCGCCGCGGCGGCGCGCGACAAGGTGCTCGACTTCCGCTACGACCCGCACCCCGGCATCCACGCGTGGCGCTACTGGAAGCGCGACATCGCCAACGCGATCCGCTGGGGGCTCTTCCGCGACGTCCCGGAGGACCCCTCGCGCTGGAGCTTCAAGACCGTCTCGCGGACCGGCGAGGCCTGGGGCCATCGCTTCACGTTCGGCCAGCCAACCTCGGTCGTCGAGACCTTCTCGCGCGAGGGCTCGCGGCTGAGCGGCGACGGCCGCGGCGATGTCCACATCTGCGCGCCGAACGGCGGCGAGCTCGATGTGTCGATGCCGTTCGACGAGCCGCTGCCTGCTGCGAGCACTCCGCCGCGGGTGCGGGTGGTCGGACGCGGGCTCGATGCTGCGCTCGATCGCGGCGCTTTGCGCGTGCGGGTGAGCTCCGACCGCGGCGGCAAGGTGCGGCTGACCGGGTCCGACACCCGCGCGCGGACGATTTCGCTCGCCGGGAAGCCGTCGCGGACGGTGAAGCTTGGTCTCTCGAAGGCGGGGGCGAAGCGCCTGCGCTCTTCGGGCGACTCCGCGCGCGTGCGCGGTGCTCGCGCGGGCGAGTGACTGCGCCGGCAACCGCCGCAGCGCGACGGTCAAGCCGACTCTGCGCTGAACCGCTCCTCTTGCGGTCGCCGGCTTGAGCGCCATCAGCTCGAGCGTGAGGATGACGAGCGCGACGCCGTAGATCGGCGTGCTCGCGAGGTCGGCGAGAATGCTCGCGAGCCATTCGAGCAAGAACGTGTCGCCGAGCGCCTCGTGGACGATCGACTTGACACCCGACGTGATCGCGGCCGTCAGCCCGAGCAGCACGAGTCCGAAGACGAGAACGAGCCAGAAGTGGCCGCGCACGAGCTGGCGGCTGCGCGAGAACGCGGCCCGGACCGAGCGGTCCTCGACGTCGATCACCGGCGCGACGAGCGCGAACCACGTTGCCAGCAGCATCCCGGGGATGAAGAGCACGATGAAGCCGACCGCCACGACGGTCGAGTAGACGATGTCGGCGACGAAGAGCCTTCCGGCGGGCACGGTCTTGAGGAGTTGGCGCAGCGTGGGACGCGGCTCTCCTCTGCGCGTCTCATCAACCGTGCGGCTGATCATTCCGGCATAGAACTCGTGCCCGAGCGATGCTCCGAGGAGGAAGAGGATCCCGCCCCCGATGGTCGCGAGCGTGCCAGAGTCGAGGTCGTCGAGCGTATCGAGTTCGACCTCGCCGACGTGCTCGCCGAGCACCTCGAGCAGCGCGCTCGGGATGACGACCACGAGTGCGGCGACGATGAAGAAGCCGAAGTGCGCGCGGTAGGTGCGCGCCGATCTGCCGCAGCAGGGGGCGGACGCGCATGATCGTCAGTCGAGCACGAGCGCCGGCACGGCGGCGCTGAGGATCCCGCCGGCGATCACGGCGAGCGACATCGTGCGCCCCGGCTCGGCCACGGAGTCGCCGGCGGCGAGCGTGGCGCCGAGGTCGCCGACGTCGGCGAGTGCCGACGCCGCGAGCGCCGGGCGCGCCTTGCCGTTCGCCAGGCCGATCAGGACTGCCGCGCCGAGCACGACGTCGCGGATCCCGACCGCTCGGCCGAGGAGGCCGACCGACGGTCGGTCGGCGTCGGTGCCGACCCAGCCAGCGGTTGCGATCTGCGGCGCGGCGAGCAGCGCGGTGCCGACGGCGAGCCGCCCGATCGCGTTCGCCCGCGCGGCCGCGACCGCTGTCTCGCTGGGAGTCATGAGCGGCCAGCCTACCTCGCGCCGAGCGCTCGCAGGTTCGGAAAAGAAGTTGCCTGTGAGGCAAGGAATTTGCCTGTGAGGAAAGTTCCTGTCCAAACCCGCGACTGCCCGCAGGCGGGCGCGGCACGCGGGGCCCGCCCCTGGGTAGTAGCTTTCGCAGCAAGCTGATGAGTGAGCGGCACGAAGGCGGAGGCGGGACCGGCACGGCGAGCCGCAACGGGTCGTCGAACGGTTCGAGCGCGGTCGCTGACGACGTCGCGGCGAGCAACGGCCACGGCGCGCGGTCCGAAGAGCAACGGCCCCGCGGGTCGGGAAGCGGGCAACGCGGCCTCGCGAACACGGCGATGAAGGCGCTCGGCGGCGCCGCCGAGCATCGCGACCGGCATCGGCTACCAGGTCGGCGAGCAGTTCAAGAACCGCATTCCCAGTGCCGACCTCGACGAGCGCGATCCCGACTACATCCGCGAGCAGCTCCCCGGGCTGTGGATGCTCGCCACGCTTCTACTTCCGCGCCGAGGCGCGCAACCTCGACAACATCCCTGAGGACGGCCCGGTGCTGATCGTCGGCAACCACACCGGCGGCAACACGAGCTCCGAGGTGATGGTCTTCCCGCTTGCGTTCTCGACCTACTTCGGTGTCGAGCGCCGCTTCCACCAGCTCGCCCACAACCTCGTCCTCGCGCTTCCCGGTCTGTCGAGACTGCGCAAGTTCGGCACCGTCGCCGCCTCGCACGAGAACGCGCACAAGGCGCTCGATGCCGGCGCGGCGCTGCTCGTCTTCCCCGGCGGCGACTACGAAGTCCACCGTCCGAGCTGGGACGGCAACAAGGTCGACTTCAACAACCGCAAGGGGTTCATCCGCCTCGCGCTCGAGAAGGACGTGCCGATCGTCCCGCTCGTCACGATCGGCGGCCAGGAGACCGCGCTCTTCCTCTCGCGAGGAGAACGCCTCGCGAAGCTGCTGCGCTTGGACCAGACGCTGCGGCTGAAGGTGCTGCCGATCTCGCTCGCGCTGCCGTGGGGCCTGAACGTCGGCGACATGCTCGGACACATCCCGCTGCCGGCGAAGATCACGATGGAGGCGCTCGAGCCGATCGACATCCGCGAGCGCTACGGCGAGGACCCCGACCTTCAGCAGGTCTACGACGACATCCTCGCCACGATGCAGCGCGCGCTCGACGGACTCGCCGCCGAACGGCGCTTCCCCGTCATCGGCTGACACGCGGATGCGGCTCGAGGCGACGACCACGATCAATGCCCCGCGCGAGCGCGTCTGGGAGGAGATCAAGAACCCCGACAGCTACGAGGAGTTCCTCGCCGGCATCACGCGCTGGCAGCAGAAGGGCGACGAAGGCGACAACGGCCGCATGAAGATCGGCTCGCGCTACGACATGCGGATGCGCGTCGGCTCGGCCGACGTCGGCAGCTTGATCGAGGTGATCGAGTTCGACGCGCCGGGCGACATCGCCTGGACGAGCATCACCGGCGTCGACCAGCGCGGCCGCTTCCGCCTGCGGGAGTGCGAGCGCGACAAGACCGACGTCACGTTCCGCCTCCAGTACCAGGCGCCCGGTGGCCTGTTGGCGACGATCTCCGACCGCCTATCCTCACCCGTCGTGCAGCGCAACCTCAACGACTCGCTCGACAACCTGAAGGCGCGCATCGAGGGGGCGGGCAAGAAGGCCGCCGGCGAGGACGGTGGCGGGCTCGGAGCGCTGTCGCCGCGCAAGCTTGTCGGCGCCGCGGTCCAGCAACTCGAGAGCGCGAGGGTGCTCGTCGAGGCGGGCGTCGTCAGGCCCGAGCGCCCCGACAAGTCGCTCCGCACGCTCGTCACGCTCAGCCGCTGGGGCCCGACGCCCGCGGCCGGCTACGCCGCCGCCGCGGTCCGCTGCCCCGACGAGACGGCGATCATCGACGAGGCCGGCGAGATCACCTTCAAGGAGGTGCACGAGCGCACGAACGCGCTTGCGCGCGCGCTCGCCGAGGAGGGCATCTCCGAGGGCGAGAAGGTCGCGGTCATGTGCCGCAACCACCGCGGCTTCATCGAGGCCACCGTCGCGCTGTCGAAGCTCGGCGCGCACACGCCTCTTCATGAACACCGGCTTCGCGGCGCCGCAGTTCGCCGAGGTCGCCGAGCGCGAGGACGCCGTCGCGATCATCTACGACCAGGAGTTCACCGACGTCCTCAGCAAGGCGAGCGAGGGCCGCAAGGACTTCATCGCGTGGGTCGACGACGAGGACACGCTCGCCCGTCCGACGCTCGAGGACCTCATCAGCACGACCTCGACCGACGACGTCTCGCCGCCGGACGAGCCCGGCCGCACGATCATCCTCACCTCCGGCACGACCGGCACGCCGAAGGGCGCCGCACGCAAGCAGCCCGGCGGGCTCAGCCCGGCCGCGGCGCTCTTCAGCCGCATCCCGCTGCGCGCGCGCGAGAACTGGATCATCGGCGCGCCGCTGTTCCACTCGTGGGGCTTCGCCCACTTCACGCTCGGGCTCGCGCTCAACGCCACCTATGTGCTGCAGCGCAAGTTCGATCCGGAGAAGACACTCGAGGCGGTCGAGGAGTACGAGCTGCACCTCGATGCCCGTCGTGCCGGTGATGCTGCAGCGGATGATGGAGCTCGACGAGGAGACGCGCCGCAAGATCGACACCTCGTCGCTGCGCACCGTGCCCGCGAGCGGCTCGGCGCTGCCGGGCGACCTCGCGAGCAACTTCATGGACGAGTACGGCGAGATCCTCTACAACCTCTACGGCTCGACCGAGGTCGCCTGGGCGACGATCGCGACGCCGAAGGACATGCGCGAGGCGCCCGGCACCGCCGGCAAGCCGCCGCTCGGCACCGTGCTGAAGATCTACGACGAGAACGGCGCGGACGCGCCGCCCGGAGAGGTCGGGCGGATCTTCGTCGGCAACGAGATGCTGTTCGAGGGCTACACCGGCGGCGGCTCGAAGGACATGATCGGCGGGCTGATGGCGACCGGCGACGTCGGCTACCTCGACGCGAGCGGGCGCCTCTTCATCGAGGGCCGCTCCGACGACATGATCGTCTCCGGCGGCGAGAACGTCTTCCCGCAGGAGGTCGAGGACCTGCTCGCAAAGCGCGACGACGTCGTCGAGTGCGCGGTCATCGGCGTGCCCGACGAGGAGTTCGGTCAGCGGCTGAAGGCCTTCGTCGTGGCGAAGGGGGACGGCGCGTCAGAGGACGAGCTGAAGGGCTACATCAAGGACAACCTCGCGCGCTACAAGGTGCCGCGCGAGATCGAGTTCATCGAGGAGCTACCCCGCAACCAGACGGGGAAGGTCCTCAAGCGCGAGCTAATCGAGAACGAGAAGAAGGAAGCCGAGAACTAGCTAGTCGGCTGAGCCGTCGCGCTGCTCGGCCATCTCGCGCTTCTTGTCCTCGCGCGACTTGACGGCGTCGCTCGAGTCGGGGTCCGTCGGACCGCCGGGGATCGGGTCGCCCTTGTAGTCCTCAGGGTTGTCGACCTTCTCGCCGTCGATCGAGACCGAGCCGTCCTCGTGGTGACGCAGATCCGGAGGGCCCCAGCTTGCTGGTCGCGCCCTCCTCGTAGCTGGTCTCGTGCTCCGGGCCGCCGAACGTCTCGTACTTCGCGTCGTCCGTCGGCCAGTCCTCCAGCTTCTCCGGAGGGTTCTCCTCTAGCGCCTCGACCTTCTTTTGTGCCTCTGTTTTGTCAGCCATACCGGGTGCTTACCCGGCTGGCAGGGCGCTAATCGGCCTGATGTTCCTCGTCGGCCTCGCCGTACTCGGCGCCGCCGCGGTCGGACTCCCGCTCGGGCGTGAACGCGTCGGACTCGGGGTCGCCGGTTCCGCCGCCATGGCTGGCGTTGTCGATCAGAGACTGCTCGGCGTCCTCGAAGCCCTCGGACTCGCCTTCGCCGGCCTCGCGCAGCGGACGCTGGGCGGGATCGATGTCCTCGTCGCCGGCGCGCCCGCCGATCTCGCGCGCCTCGCGGGCGGCGGCCTCCTCCTCGCGCTCGACCTTGCGCTCGTCGTCCATTGGATAAAGCCTAGACGGTACGTTCCGCCTATGGCGAACGCCGTCGTAATCACCGGCTCCTCCTCCGGCATCGGTCGCGCCACAGCGTTGCGGCTCGACCGAAGTCGAATGAAGGTCTTCGCCGGCGTGCGCAAGCAGAGCCGACGCCGACGCGCTCGCCGCGGCCGCCACGGGCGACCTCGAGCCGCTGATCCTCGACGTCGCCGACGAATCGATCTATCGGCGCGGCGGTCGAGCACGTCACCGAACAGCGTGGACGGGCGCGGCCTCGCCGGGATCGTCAACAACGCGGGCACGGGCGGCCGGCGGACCCGTCGAGCTGATCCCGCTGGAGGAGTGGCGGCGCCAGCTCGACGTCAACCTCTTCGGCGCGATCGCGATGACGCAGGCCTTCCTGCCGCTGCTGCGCGAGGCGCCGCGGGCGGATCGTCAACGTCACCTCGATCGGCGGCCTCGTCACGACGCCGGGGTTCGGCCCCTACTGCGCGTCGAAGTACGCGCTCGAAGCCGTCTCGGACGCGCTGCGGATGGAGCTCGCGCCGTTCGGGATCGACGTCGCGGTGATCGAGCCCGGATCGGTCGCGACGAACATCTGGGACACCTCGGCCGCGCAGACCCGCCTGGTGGAGGACAAGTTCCCGGCGGACCGCAAGGAGCTCTACGCGCCGATGATCGAGGCGATGTGGAACGCGGTCGAGGACACGGCCGCCCGCGGCATCGACCCCGACGAGGTCGCGAAGCGGATCGCACACGCGCTCACCTCGCAGAAGCCCGCCACCCGCTACCTGATCGGGAGCGACGCGCGCATCCGCCTCGTCGCCTCCAAGATCCTGCCGACGCGGACGCTCGACAAGCTGACCCGCCGGATGTTGAAACTCGACGGCTGAAGGGAAGGGATAGGCCAGATGCCCGGCTACACGCTCGTGAACCTCAAGGACGTCGAGGACATGGCGCCGAAGCACGGCATGTCGCCGCAGATGGAGTCGCGCTTCGCGCGCAAGTCGCTCGCGCTCGCCAACTCCGGCCTCAGCTACATGAAGCTCGAGCCGAACTACCGGCTGCCGTTCGGCCACCGCCACGGCGAGCAGGAGGAGGTCTACCTCGTGCTCGACGGCAGCCTCAAGATGAAGCTCGACGACGAGGTGATCGAGCTCAAGCAGTGGGACGCCGTGCGCGTGCCCGGCGACACCCCGCGCGGGATGGAGGGCGGCCCCGACGGCGCCGAGATGCTCGCCTTCGGCGCCGGCGAGGACAACTCAGACGTCGAGATGCTGCCCGACTTCTGGGCGGACTAGCTACCGCAGGCTTTCACGACGAGCGTGGCCCGCTTGGCCGCGAAGCGCACGCGCACGACGCGCGTGCGGCGGACGTAGCTCCAGCCGCCCCGGCCACGCCGCAGCTCGCGCCCGCCGAGCGTCACCGAGCAGGGCCGGAACGGCTTGCGCAGCGTCGAGAGCGACGCCTGCAGCGCGTACTCGCGCTTGCGCGAGCCGGCGACCTTCAGCGTCCAGCGCCGCGGCCCGCGCCGCGCCTCGTGCGAGCGGATCCGCTCGCCCTCGGCCAGCCGCGCGAGCGTCGAGCCGCGCGGGAAGGCGAGCAGGTGCATCCGCCGCTGGCGGTCGCCGAGCTTGACGAGCCCGTCGCCCGCGCCGACCTCGGCGAGCGTGTCCACGTCGGGCGGGAGCAGCGGCAGCACCGCGCCCGCGCGGACGAACATCGGCAGCTCCTCGAGCGGCGCGTCGAGCGTCAGCTCGCGCCCGCCCGTCACCGCCGCGCGCGGCGCGCCCGCGCGGTCGAGCCGGAAGCCACCCGTGTCGGGCTGGTAGGCGACCGCGCGCCAGAAGTCGACCCAGCGCCCCTCCGGCAGGTACAGCGAGCGCTTGCGCGCACCCGGCCGGATCACCGGCGCGGCGAGCAGGTCGGAGCCGAAGAGGAACTCCTCCTGCTGCGCGACCGCGCGCGGGTCGCCGGGGTAAGGCGAGCGAGAGGTGGCGCGCGAGCGGCAGGGCGGTGCGCTGGTAGCGCGCCGACGCGGCGGCGATGTAGGGGAAGAGCTGCGTGCGGAGCTTCGCGTAGCGGCGCCAGATCGGCAGCACCGCGTCGCTCCAGACCTGCGAGCGCCGCCCGCGCTGGTTGTTCAGGTCGAGCCCGTTCGCCTGCGTCCGCATCACGCCGCTGACGGCGCCGAATTGGAGCCAGCGGATGTTCAGCTCGTCGGTCGTGCGCGGGTTGACGATCGCGTGGAAGCCGCCGATGTCCGAGCCCCAGTAGGCGATCCCCGACATCCCGATCGAGAGCGCCTGGTGGACCGCCGCGCAGAGCCCGTCGGAGCAGCTCCAGTCCTCGGTCGGGTCGCCGCCCCAGACGACGCGCGACACCGGCTGCGAGCCGTGCCAGCCCGAGCGGACGAACGCGGCGAGGTCGCGCCCGCGCCGCGCGCGCGTGTAGCGGTACGAGGCGCCGTGGTAGAGCACGGGGTAGAGGTTGTGCATCGCGAGCCCGCCGCGGCCGTCGGCGAAGCGCGAGTCGGTCGGCGTGTACTCGCCGAAGTCCTCCATCCAGCCGTCGAAGCCGTCGTCGATCGCCTCGCCGAGCAGGCGGCCGAAGAAGCCCTCGGCGCCCGGCGCGGTGAAGTCGATCTCGGACACGATCTGGTCGGCGGTGAACGGGTTCGTCAAGCAGGTAGGGGAGGCCGGCGCCGTTCTTGCACGAGCCAGCCGTTCTGCCGCGCCTCGTCGTAGATCGGCGAGTAGGAGGTGCAGACGTGGGGGTTGAAGTACGTCGTCACCTTCAGCCCGCGCGCGTGGTAGCCGGCCGCGCGCTCGCGCTCGGCCCCGTCGCGGCCCGACTGCGCGCCGCAGGGGAGGTAGTGCGTGTAGGTCTGGGCCACGCTGACCGGCACGTCCTCGCGGCGGAAGCGGTCGGTCAGCTCGAACGGCCGGCGCTCCGCGGTCGGCTGGAACCAGGGGCCGAAGACCCACGGCAACGGCTTCGGCTGGCGCCCGACCGAGTCGCTGTAGCGCTTCAGGACGGCCGCGGGGGAGGGGCCGGCGAAGACGCTGAAGCGGAAGCGCGAGGTCTCGGTCTCGGCCTGCCACGAGTCGGCGCGGCCGTTGTTGCGCAGGTTGAACGCCGAGCGCTCCGGCTGGTCGATCAGGAAGCCGAGGCCGCGGGTCGAGACCAGCCAGGGGATCGGGAAGTTGGTCGCGGTCGGGCCGGTCGGGAAGGTGAAATCGGGCAGTCGCTGGCGGAGGAACTCCTCGGCGTCGCCGGAGGAGAACGGGCCCTCCTCCGGCCCAGTTGAACACGCGCCGGCCGCTCTGGTCGACCGCGTTCGAGCGCTCGCCGAAGCCGAGGTAGCGCTCGCCCGACAGCGGCCTCGAACGCGGCGCCCGACAAGCGTCGCGCTGCCCGGCGAGCGGACCGGAGCCGGGCTCGATCCGCGACTCGACGCGTCACGATCGCCGGCGCCGCCCGGGGTGATCGTCACCTCGAGGCGGTGGCCGAGCGGATCGTTCGTCGCGGCGATGAGTCGCGCGCCGCCGCCCGCGAGCCGCTCGGAGCGGAGCACCCGAGTCGCGTGGAACCAGACCGTCTCGACCTCGGCTGCGACGTAGTAGCCGAGGTAGGCGTTGTTGACGACCGGGATCGCGCAGGTCGAACGAGTAGCCGAGCGGGCCATAACGGGAGTTGGCCGTGCTCGCCGCGCGAGCGCAGCACGTCGCCGTCGCCCGCATCGCGGAACTCGAGCGCGAACGGCTGCTCCGAGACGACCGCCTTCAGCGGCCCCGACTCGACCTCGACCGCGGCCTCGGCGCCGGCCGGCGCGCCGCCGAGGACGGCGGCCATGACGAGGACGGCGGCGAGCCTAGCCCGCGCTGCGCGCAAGCTCGATGAGCGTGCGCACGCCGTACCCCGACGCGCCCCCGCCGACGTAGTTGCGCGTCCCGCCCCAGGCGGTGCCGGCGATGTCCATGTGGACCCAGGGCGTCTCGCCGACGAACTCCTCGAGGAACTCGGCCGCGTAGATGGACGACGCCTTGCGCTGGTTCGAGGCATTGGTCAGGTCTGCGTACTGGCCCTTGGTCAGATCGAAGTACTCGGGGTGAAGCGGCAGCCGCCAGCCGATCTCGCCGGTCGCGTCGCATGCCGCCTCCACCTGCTCGTACCAATCGTCGTCGTTCGAGAACAATCCCGCGTAGGTAGAGCCGAGCGCGATGATGATCGCGCCGGTCAGCGTCGCGAGGTCGACGATCCGCTCGGCGCCCTGCTCGACCGCGTAACAGAGCGCGTCGGAGAGGATCAGCCGCCCCTCGGCGTCGGTGTTGTTGACCTCGATCGTCTTGCCGTTCATCGCGGTGACGATGTCGCCGGGCTTGACCGAGCGCCCGCTCGGCATGTTCTCGGTCGAGGGGACGACGGCGATGATGTTCGCCTCGATCCCCAGCCGGGCGATCGCGCCGACCGACTCGATCACGGCCGCGCCGCCCGACATGTCGAACTTCATCTCCTCCATCTTCGCGCTCGGCTTGATCGAGATCCCGCCGGTGTCGAAGGTGACCGCCTTGCCGACGTAGCCGAGCTTGGGACCGTCTCCACCGCCCTCGTAGCGGAGCACGATCAGCCGCGGCTCCTCGTAGCTGCCCTGGGCGACGCAGGCGAAGGCGCCCATCCCGAGCTTGTCGATCTGCTCGCGATCGAGGACCTCGCACTCGAGCGCGTCGAGCTCGTTCGCGAGCTCCTGCGCGCGCTCGGCGAGGAACGTCGGGGTGGCGACGTTCGCCGGCAGATTCTGGAGGTCGCGCGCGGCGTTCTGTGCCTCGGCGGTGACGCGCGCGGCCTCGGCGGCGTCGCTCGTGTCGACGTCGGCGGAGGCGAGCTCGAGCGAGGCGAGGCCGCCGCCGTCGCCATCGGAGTCCTCGTCGTCGTCCTTCTTCGTCTTGAAGCGGTCGAAGTCGTACAGCGCGAGCAGCGTGCCCTCGACCATCGCCGCCGGCCACGTCCTCCGCTCGGCAGCTCCCACGAGAGCGCCTTCGTGCCGAGCTCCTTCGCCCGGCCCGCGACGGCAGCCGCGGCGACGCGCGCCTTCTCGGCGTCGAGCTCGTCGCGCTTTCCGAGGCCGACGGCGATAACGCGCCGGCCGCCGTCCTCGTGGCCGACCGCGAGCTTCTTCGCCGCCGGCCTTCGCCTCGCCCGCCTCGACGAGCGCGGCGACGACCGGCGTCGGCCGGCGTCTCGTCCTCGAACACACCGACCACACGCGTGTCGGCTGACGTGTCGGCAGGGTCGCCCTTGCGGGCCGAGACTTCGATCGGCGGCATCGGCGCGGCAGTCTAGTTGCCGCGCCGCTGGAGCTCGTCGGAGATGAGCGTGTACTCGGCGATGTCGCCGCGATCCTTCTCACGCCCCGACGCCCTCTTCATCGCGATCAGGTGGTCCAGCGAGGCGGCACGGATCTCGACTCCGCCGACCTCCGCATCGCGCGCCGCGCGACGGAGCTCGTCGTACGCAGGTGCCCCCTGCGGCTCGGCAAGAATGTCGAACCTCCCGTGGCGTGTGTCGAAGGTGCAGTTCGCCCCGCGCCGGAGTGTTTCTGCATCGAGTCGAAACGGGAGGTCCGGCGGGACGTTCGGCCCGCTCAAGCGCGCATCGAGATCGCGCAGCGCTTCTGCGAGGCGCTCGAGGTTCTTCTGCTCTCGCGAGTAGACGATGTCCACGTCGTAGGTTGCGCGCGCGGATCCATGGATGTTCCCCGCAAGACCGCCGATCACCACGCAATCCACGTCGTGCTCGGCGAGAACGCGCAGGATCGGCGTCGGGTCGAAATCGGTCCGCGACTCGTCCGGCTGGGTCATCGCCGCGCCGTTTTCAGTCCATCGCGCGCCTGGCGGACGAACCGGGCTATCGACTTGTTCTGCTGGATCCGTTGCTCGGTCGTGAGGTCCATGTTCGAACGGATCAGGTCGATGTCGTGGCCCCACTCGTACGGCTTCGGCTCGAGCACGATCTCCTCGCCCATCAGAAACGCCAGCTCGCTCAGGGTCTCGATTGTGGGGGAGACGTGGTCGTGCTCGATCCGGGAGATCGCCGACTGGGTGGTGCCTGCGCGGGTGGCGAGCTGGCGCTGAGTGAGGCCGTGGCGCTCGCGCATCGTGCGGATCAGGGTGCCGGGAGTCATGGGCGGGGAGTATACCAAAAACGCTATGTAGCCATAGCGAAAACGATATAAGCTTGACATACCCTCCAGTACTCAGATACCCTGCAGTATGTGACCGCCGCCCAGCCGCACACCTTCCTCTTCACAGACCTCGTCGGCTACACGGCGCTGACCGCCGCCGAGGGCGACGATCGCGCCGCCGACGTGGCGGTCCAGTTCTACGACACCGTCCGCCCGCTGCTGGACGAGCACGACGCCGAGGAGATCAAGGCGCTCGGCGACGGTCTGATGATCCGCTCGGAGGACGCCCACGAGGCCGTTCGCCTCGGCGTCAAGATCGTCGACGAGGTCGAACGCACCGACGAGCTCCCGACCGTCCGCGTCGGCATGCACACCGGTCCGGCGGTCGAGCGCGCCGGCGACTGGTACGGCGGCACGGTGAACGTCGCCTCGCGGCTGTGTAGCGCCGCGGGCGGCGGCGAGGTGCTCGTCTCGGAGGAGACGCGCGCGGCTGCCGGCGACGACGTTTCCGCGGTCGAGTTCGACGACCGCCGCCTGCACTGGCTGAAGAACGTGACCGACCCGGTCGCCGCGCACAGCGCGCGCCCGCGCGAGGAGGTTGCGATGTCGAGCCTCCGCGCTTTCAAGCAAAAGCTGATGGACCAGGTGCCGATCCCGCTGGAGCGGGCGGCCTCGTAACCCGACGACAAGGAGAAGGACCGACCCGAAATGTCCCCCAAGCGACTCAACCGCAAGGAGAAGCAGGCGCACACGCGGCACTGCCTGATGCACTCCGCAGGCAAGGTGTTCGCCAAGCGCGGCCTCCAGCAGGCCTCGATCGACGAGGTCGCCGAGGACGCGGGCTTCACCAAGGGCGCCTTCTACGCGAACTTCAAGAACAAGGAGGAGCTCTTCCTCGCGATGCTCGACGAGCGTTTCAGCGAGCGGATCGAGGCGATCGAGCGCGCGCTCGAGACCGAGGGCAGTCCGCGCGAGAAGGCCGAGAAGGCGGGCGAGGACTTCGCCGCCGAGATCACGGCCGACCCCGAGTGGCAGCGGCTGTTCTTCGAGTTCACCGCCCACGCGGTGCGCGACGAGGACTTCCGCCAGGAGCTGGCGACCCGCTACCGCTCGATGCGCGCGCGCCTCGCCGACGCCTACCGCCGCGGCGCGCCGCAGCTCGAGGAGCACTCGCCGATCCCCCTCGAGGACGTCGCGCTGATGACCTGCATGATGGCCAACGCCTTCGCGCTCGAGAAGCTGATCGAAGGCGACGAGGTGCCCGACGAGATCTACGGCCAGATGCTGACGATCTTCTTCGTCGGGCTGAAGACGATCGGCCGCGAGGGCTTCGACCACATCCCGGTGCCGCCCGCCACCGCGGGCGCACCGAGCGGCTGAGCGCGCGTCGCTATCGTTCGCGACCCCTTCCAGACGACAAGGAGACCGACTCCCCACATGCCCAAGACCGCCATCATCGGCACCGCCCGCACCCCCTTCGGAAAGCTCGGCGGCGCGCTCAAGTCGTTCGACGCGACCGACCTCGGCGGGCACGCGATCTCGGCCGCGCTCGAGCGCGCCGAGGTGGCGCCGGAGCAGGTCCAGCACGTCGTCTTCGGCCAGGTGCTGCAGGCCGGCCAGGGCCAGATCCCCTCGCGCCAGGCCCAGATCAAGGGCGGGATCCCGAAGGAGGTCTCCTCCGAGACGGTCAACAAGGTCTGCGCATCGGGCATCCGCAGCGCCGGGATGATCGACCAGTCGATCCGCGCGGGCGACCTCGAGGTCGGCGTCGCCGGCGGGATGGAGTCGATGTCGAGCGCGCCGTACCTGCTGAAGGACGCGCGCTTCGGCTACCGCATGGGCGACGCGAAGGCGATCGACGCGATGGTCAACGACGGTCTCACGAACCCCTTCTCCGGCAAGCACATGGCGCAGGAGGCGACCGAGGTCGCCGACGAGCTCGAGATGACGCGCGCCGACCTCGACAAGTTCGCGCTGCGCTCGCATGAGCTCGCGATCGAGGCGACCGAGGAGGGCAAGCTACCCGAGGAGATCGCGCCGGTGACGGTCAAGTCGAGGAAGGGCGAGACGGTCGTCGAGATCGACGAGGCGCCGCGCAAGGACACCTCGCTCGAGACGCTCGCGAAGCTCCCCGGGATCTTCGACAAGGAGGGCTCGCACACCGCCGGCAACGCGCCGGGCGTCAACGACGGTGCGGGCGCGCTGGTGCTCTCCTCCGACGAGTGGGCGAAGCAGAACGGCAAGGAGATCCTCGCCACGATCGTCGCCCAGGCCGCCGTCGCCGACGACTTCCCCTACCTCGCGCGCACGCCCGCGAACGCGACCAAGGCCGCGCTCGAGAAGGCGGGCCTGAAGGTGGACGACATCGACCTGTTCGAGATCAACGAGGCGTTCGCCTCCGTCGCGATCAACTCGATGCGGATGCTCGACGTGGACGAGTCGAAGGTCAACGTGAACGGCGGCGCGATCGCCCTCGGACACCCGATCGGCGCATCCGGCGCGCGCATCCTCGGCTCGCTCGTCCACGAGCTTCGCCGCCGCGGCGGTGGCCTCGGTGTAGCCGCGATCTGCAGCGGTGGCGGCCAGGGCGATGCCGTGATCATCGAAGTCAACGGCAACTAGCCGGAGCGGCCAATGAGCCGCGGCGCTGCCTTCTTCGACCTCGACAAGACCCTGATGGAGGGGTCGAGCGGGATGGCGTTCGCGCGTGCGCTGTACGGCGCGGGGATGGTCAGCCGCGCGCCAGCTCGCGAGCGACGCCTGGGCGCACCTGCGCTACCGGATCGAGGGCATCTCGGACGAGAAGGCCGACGCCGTCCGCGAGCGCGTGCTCGGCGACCTCGCCGGCACGCCGGAGCTCGACCTGCGCCGCCTGCGGCCCGAGGTCCTGAAGGGGATCCTGCCGCGCGTCTATCCGCAGATGCTCGCGACCGCGCACGCGCACCAGGACGCCGGCCGGCCCGCCTACATCGTCACCGCCGCGTCGCAGGACCTCGCCGGCCTGCTCGCCGAGGTGTTCGTCCTCGACGGCGGCATCGGCGCGCGCTACGAGATCGCCGACGGCCGCTTCACCGGCCGCCGGACGGCCCGTTCACCTACGGCGAGGGCAAGGTAGTCGCAATGCAGCGAGCTCGCCGAGCGCGAGGGGATCGACCTCGCCGCTTCCTACGCCTACTCCGATGCGGCCTCCGACCTGCCGATGCTGCGCGCGGTCGGCCACCCGGTCGCCGTCAACCCCGACGCTCCGCTCGAGCAGGTGGCGCGCGAGGAGGGCTGGGAGATCATGCGCTTCGACAAGCTGGGGCGGAGGCTGAAGATCGTCACGCACCGCGGCCGGGCTGGCCGTCGCCGGTGCGGTGGGCGGCTACGTCGTCGGCCGCGTGCGCGAGCGTCTAGCCCCGCCGCCGCGCCGCGGCCTGCTGACCGGCCGCAGATAGACGAAGGGCCCCCGCTAAAGCGGAGGCCCTTCTGTCAGTGCTTCATTCAGCGAGGCGCCCTATGGGACGACGCGCACGACCTCACACTGCGAGGTGCGGCTGACCTCGTTGCGGTTGATCCGCACGCGATCCGAGCCCGGGCCGCACTTGACCTTCGAGGGCTTCGATGCGATCGCGACGTTGATGAAGTCGCCTCCGCCGTTGCCGTAAACGCGGTCACGGCCCTGGCCGTCGTCCAGATAGTCACGGTCGGGACCGCCCTGGAGGAGGTCGTTGCCCGACCCGCCGACGATCTTGTCGCGGCCCTTGTCGCCCAGCAGGTTGTCCTCGTCCCGACCCGCCGTTGATCGAGTCGTTGCCGTCGCCGGCTACGACCTTGTCCTTGCCACCCCCGCCGTTGAGGATGTCGCGGCTGGTCTTGCCGAGCAGCAGGTCTGCTCCGGTGTCGCCATCGACGACGTCGCTCGCGGTGCCGGCGTCGACGCAATCGTCGCCGCGGCCGGCGCCGACCGAGTCCTTGCCCCCGAAGGAGAAGATCCGGTCACGGCCGGTCGAGCCGTTGATCTTGTCGCGCTTGTTGGTTCCGACGACGGCCAGCTTCGACCGGCCGAACTTCTTGTTCCGGCACGGACTCGTGCGTCCGCCGGGCAACTGGTCGATCGGGACGATCGTGCCGCCCGTCGGGTCGCCCGGGCCGACGGCGAACACGTAGGCGCAGCCGCCGTCGTCGAGCTTCGTGGCGCCGAGCGGGCACTTGCCGTTGGAGCCCGGGATCCGACGGTCTTCAGGCAGTAGCCCGAGAGGCGGTCGAACTCCGAGCCGGCCGGGCACTCGCGGTCGAGCGCGTTCGCGTCGCAGATCGCGCCGACGCGGCCGACCTTCGACTCGCCGAGCACGGCCTGCAGCCCGAGCGCCTGGATGTTGAGCGCGCGGTGGACCAGCTCCTCCTCGGAGGAGCCGCTGCCGCCGGTCTTGACGCGTTCGTTGAAGTCGATCCGGATCACCGAGCCGACGAGCCTGTTGATCGCGACGCTGAGTGCCTCGACGAGGTCGTCGACGGGGATGTTCTGCCCGTTCAGGCGAACCGCCGGCGAGCTCCGAGCCGCCGGTGAGGATCGTCGTCTTGTTCGGTCCGCAGGTGCCGACCGCGAACGAGCGCGTCACGCCGAGGTCGAGCACGAGGCCGTTTCCGATCAGCCCGAGGTTCGAGTCGTGTCGGTGTAGGTCGCCGCCGCGGCGCTCTGCGCGCCGGGCGTCAGCGTGTCCGGATCGACCGCGGTCGCAGCGACCGCGTTCGAGGTGGTCAGTTTGCGAGCAGCGGATTGGCGTTGAGTGCAGATCGTGGGCGTCGCGTTCTCGTCGTCCATGCAGCGCGGGCCGGTTGGGGATTGGCCGCGCTGATCGAGCCGTTCGCCATCAGCGGCTCGATGCGGTCCAGCCCGGGAATGAGCACGTAGGCAGGCTCGCCCGGCACGTCCACTTCAAGTTCTCGTTGCCCGTCTGTGCGCTCGCCTGGGCGGGCAGCGCGACGAGAGCGGTCGCGCGAGTGCGCGACGACGGCGAGCCGCACTCAGCGGCCTCGTGCTGCTGGTCTTGCGACGATCGAAGCCTCCATGACTGTCCTTGTGCCTCCTTGACCTTTGCCGGGCCGCTGGTCCAGCCCTGGGTTTCGGACGTACCCCGCAGATCTCCTTCCCATCGTCGGGAAAAGTAACGAGTTGACCTGTCAAGCAGGTTACGGACCCTCGGCGGGAGGACGCAACGGATAACAGGTTAAGAAATTGTGGACGGGCCGCCCGGCGGGCCCGAGCGGCGTCCAGACGAGTCGACCTAGCGGAACCGCTTGTAGTTCTCGCAGTTGCTCTGGATGCGACTGTTCTCGTTCTCGTTCGCGCGCAGGATGTCCTTGCCCGAACCGCAGTCGATCCTGCGAGCGGGCGGACCGGCGATCGCGACGTTGATGAAGTCGGAGCCCTTGCCGGCGCTAACCGTGTCGCGGCCCTGACCGTCATCGATGTAGTCGCGGTCGGGACCGCCGAAGAGCCGGTCGTTGCCCGACCCGCCGACCATCTTGTCGCGGCCGGACTCGCCGAACATCTTGTCGTTGCCCGTGCCGCCGTTCATCGCGTCGTTGCCCTTGCCGGCGTAGATGTCGTCGGCACGGCTTCCGCCGTTGAGCGTGTCGCGCGCGGTGTTGCCCTCGAGCAGGTCGGCACCCTCGTCACCGCCGAGCTGGTCCTTGCCGGACCCGCCGATGATGCAGTCCTTGCCGCGACCGCCGGAGATGCGGTCGTTGCCGCCGAGGCCGAAGATCAGGTCATCCCCGTTCGAACCGGTGATGTTCGTCCTCGCCCTGACGTTCCGACGAAGCCGAACTTGATGTTCCTGAACCGCTTGTCGCTCGCGCAGCGGCTGTTTTTGTAGCCGGGGATCTGGTCCACCGGCACGAGCGTGCTGCCGGTCGGGCCGTTGATCGCCATGATCGCGACGCAGCCGATGCCTCGGGATCACGACGGCGCCCACTGGGCACTGGCCGGGCGGAGCCGGGATCGGTGATGAAGGCCAAGCAGAGGCCGCTGGCGGGGTCGCGCACGCTGCCCGCCGGGCACTGGCCGGGCGGCGGCGGCCCGCCGCTGTCGGCGCAGACGTCGCCAGTTGCGTCCCGCGCGCGATTCGCCGAGGATCAGCTGGATCGCCGGGCCCGACCGCCAGACGTCGAGGAGCGCACACGCAGCGCGTCGGCGGCGTCATCCCTGCCGCGCCCTGGTTGACGACCTCGTTCGGGAAGATCGAGACGAGCGCGGCCAGCGGGCTGCCGTTGAGCGCGTTCGCGACCGCGGTGACGATCATGTCCAGCGGGACCGGGGTGCCGTTGATGCGGACGTCTGCGACCTGGCTGTTGCCGACGAAGGTCGGGTGCCGGCGGTATCACACGTGCCGGCCACGAACGACTGGGTCACGCCCGTGGAGATGCGGAGCGCGTCGCCGCCGATCCTGATCGTCGGCGGCTCAGCCGGCACGCCGGGAGGCGGCGAGCCCTCAGCAAGCGCGGTCGCCGCGACGCTCTGGAGCCCCGTCGGCGGCTGAGTCAGGGTTGATCGAGGTGGCGGCAGACGCTGCCTGGAGCACGACTCGAATCAGCGGATCCAGCTGGGGCAGCGTGTCGTGGGTGTCGATCACCTGACGTGACGCCGCTGTTGGCGGCGTTGTCCACACAGTGGCGCATCGGGCTGGCTCGGAAGGCCGTTGGCGTTGAAGGGCGCGATCTCCGTGGAGCCGATGCTCAGGCGCAGCACGGATGAGTTGCAGCGCCATTCGATGGCGTCCGCTCGCTCGGGCGCAGCAGCGAGCAGGGTTGCGTAAAGCAGCCCTGCCAGCATGAGAGCGATTGCGAGGACGCGTCCGATCGAATGCGTCCGCGCCGAGTTGTCTGCTGCCACACCGTCCATGGTCATTTGACTCCCTTTTCCCTTTAGCGACGTAAGTCAAGCCTACCGGGAAGATCCCGATTCGGCTAGAGGCAACCCCTAGACTGCCACAGATGGCCGTTTCACCCGCCAGGATGACGGATGCGGAGCGCTGGTACCGCGATCGCTATCTCGCGAATCCGGAGCGCGAAGCGCCCTTCACGACGGTCTCCGGGGAGTCGATCAACCCGCTCTACACCTCGGACGACCTCTCCCCGGACGAGGAGGCCGAGAAGATCGGCCTGCCGGGGGAGTACCCCTACACGCGCGGGGTTTACCCGTCGATGTACCGCGGGCGGCTCTGGACGATGCGCCAGTTCGCGGGCTTCGGCACCGCCGAGGAGACGAACGAGCGCTTCCGCTACCTGCTCGACCACGGTCAGACGGGGCTTTCGACGGCGTTCGACATGCCTTCTCTGATGGGTCACGACTCCGACCACCCGCGCTCCGAGGGCGAGGTCGGCCGCGAGGGCACCGCGATCGACACCCTCGAGGACATGGAGACCCTCTTCCGCGGGATTCCGATGGGAGAGGTCTCGACCTCGATGACGATCAACGCGCCGGCCGCGGTGATGCTCGCCTTCTACGTCGTCGCCGCCGAGCACCAGGGCACGCCGCCGGACAAGCTCGCCGGGACGATCCAGACCGACATCCTCAAGGAGTACATCGCCCAGAAGGAGTGGTGTTTCCCGATCGAACCGGCGCTGCGGCTGGTCGAGGACATGATCGAGTGGTGCTCCGCGAACATGCCGCGCTGGCACCCGGTCTCGATCTCCGGGTACCACATCCGCGAGGCAGGCTCGACGGCCCAGCAGGAGCTGGCGTTCACGCTCAAGGACGGGTTCACCTACGTCGAGGCGGCGATCGAGCGCGGTCTCGACGTGGACTCGTTCGCGCCGAGGCTGTCGTTCTTCTTCAACGCCCACATCGATTTCTTCGAGGAGATCGCGAAGTACCGCGCCGCGCGGCGGATCTGGGCGCGCGAGCTGCGCGACACCTACGGCGCGCGCGACGAGCGATCGTTGCTGATGCGCTTCCACACACAGACAGCCGGCGTCTCGCTGACGGCGCAGCAGCCGCTCAACAACATCGTCCGAACTGCGTGCGAAGCGCTGTCCGCTGTCCTCGGCGGCACACAGTCGCTGCACACGAACTCCTACGACGAGGCGCTCGCGCTGCCGACCGAGGAGGCGGTCCGGGTGGCGCTTCGCACCCAGCAGGTGATCGCGCACGAGACGGGCGTGACGAACACGATCGACCCGCTCGCCGGGTCCTACTTCGTCGAGGCGCTGACCGACCGCATGGAGGAGGCCGCCTACGACTACTTCCGCCGCATCGACGAGCTCGGCGGGATGGTCGAGGCGATCAAGCGGAACTTCCCCCAGCGCGAGATCGCCGAAGCCGCGTTCCGTCACCAGCAGGAGGTCGACGCGGGCGAGCGGATCATCGTCGGCGTCAACGACTACCGCAACGAGGGCGACGATCCGGAAATCCTGCGCGTTGACCCCGGGCTCGAGCAGAAGCAGATAGACCGCCTCGAAGGCGTGCGCGCGCGGCGCGACAGCGCGGCGGCCGAGGCCGCGCTCGCGACGCTGCGCGAGGCGGCCGCGACCGACCGCAACCTGATGGATCCGCTGATCGAGTGCGCCCGCGCAGACGCCAGCGAGGGCGAGATCATCGAGTCGCTCCAGCAGGTGTTCGGGACCTACACCGAGACACCCGTCTTCTAAGAACCGCCGCGCTGCTGTTCAGCGCCGCACGCCGACCGGCGGGAGGGTCGGCCGAGGCTGGGTTAGCGCTGCCTTCACCGGAACCCCGACCTCGCTCGTGCCGTCCGGGTGGATCCAGCGCGGGCGGTATTCGACGTCTGGGCCCTCGTAGGGAAGCGCGCGCTGGTAGGTCCCCTTGACGTCGGTCAGGAAGGCGGTCGAGTCGTCGGAGCAGCGTTTGTCGCCCGCGGCGCGGGTCTCGAGCGACCACATCGGCTCCCAGTCGCGGCCCGGCCGCTTGACCTCGATCTCCATCTGGCGGCGCCCGTCGCCCGGCCGCACCTGGCCGAACGCGTAGACGGCGCGCTGGCCGGCGGCCTCCTTCACCTCGGGCCAGAACGGGAGCTTGAACGCCTGCACCGCGGGCTTCTCGTCGCCCGTCGTCGTAGAGGAGGCCTGTCTGGTAGTCGTGGAAGCGCCGCGGGTCGCGCGGGCCGTAGCGGCCGTCGGGGCCGATGTCGCGCAGCAGGAACTGGGAGAACATCCGCACGTCCTTGCGCTGCCACGCGAGGTAGCTCGCGTGGCCGATGAAGCGGCCCTGGTCCTCGAGCGAGACGCCGTCGTGCTGGTCCGGGGGGTTCGTCTCGTAGCCGTACTCGGTCAGGTAGAGCGGCAGCTCGCCTGCGATCCGCCCGCGGCGCGCGAGCTCCTTGAGGTGGTCGGCGAGGCGGTCGAGGTCGCCGAGCGAGGCGGAGTCGGGGTCGGGGTTGATCGCATTCGGCGGGCCGCCGAACGAGTAGGGGTGGTGAGAGAAGCCGTCGGCCTTCAGCGGCTTGAAGCCGCGGCACGACGGCCGGTTCAGCGGGCGCATGCTCGCGTCGACGCAGGCGAGCTCCCTGAGGAACAGCAGCGGCGCCATGTTGCGCCGCTCGCCCGGCTGCTGCGAGCCGATCGCCGCGAGCCCGCCGATCAGCACCTTGTTTTCCCCGCTGACGCCCTTGATCGCGTCGTAGCCGGCGTTGTGGAGCTTGCGGTAGGTGTGCGGCGAGGCCGGCACGAGCTGGGTGCCGGCGCGCTTCCACTGCGGCAGCAGGAAGGTCGCCTGGTTGGGCTCGTTCCAGGTCGTCCACAGCCGCACGGGGGGGAGGTCGGAGCCGGGATGGGAGGGGTCGCCGAAGTTGCCGCTGTAGCGCTTTGCGACCGCCTCGCTGAAGCGGGCGTACTCGATCGCGCGCGGCTCCCAGCGCTGCCGGTCGCGCTCGGCGACCTTACGTCTGACGGCCCAGCGCGGCGCCCAGAACGCGACGTCTATCTGCACGTCGAGCCCGGCGGCGTTGGCGGCCTTGACCGCGCGGTCGAGCTTCAGCCAGCCTTCTTGCGGATAGTCGGCCGGGTTGGAGGCGTCGAACAGGGGGCGCTTGCGCGAGCGCGGCGCCGGCGCGATCACCGACCAACCCGCGGTCACTCTCAGGCGGGTAGCGCCGAGCGAGCGGATCTGCCGCGTCGTGGAGAACACCTGCGACGGCGAACGATGGAGCACGAGCGCGTCGTCCTGGAGCGTGACCTCGAGATCACGCCCAGGCGTGCTCGGACTTCCAATGCCCGCGATCAAGACCGCGAGCGTGCAGGCCAGCGAATTCATCCCACCCCGGTTCCCTCCAATGCGAGCGTAGCGCGGGGGTTCGCACCGCGCCACCCCCTGGGCGATTCCGGGGCGGGCTCGCGTCTGGCCGCACGCGCGCGTATGGGATCGGTGACAACGAATGTGTCACCCCGGAAAAACCGTTGTCGCCGTTCATATACGGCCCCAGCGCGGCCAAACCTGGCCGGCTCTCCCGCCTAGGGGCGGGCGATGACGTAAGGGCCGGTCCAAACCGCTCCGCGGGGGCGCAGGCCGGCGCGGTGGCCGCCGGCGCGCGCGTCGTCCACGACGACGATCGGGCCGTCGCAGCGTTCGCCGCAGCCGACGTCGGCCGCGACGGCGATCGCCGGACAGCCGAGCTCGGGATCGCAGCCGGGGCCGATGCCGAACGGGCGGTCGACGACCACGTCGAGGCCGCGCAGGTAGTAGGCAGCGGTGGCCGAGTTCGTCAGGACGGTGCGCGCGCCGGCGCGCTCGGCGGCAGCACGCACGGGCGCCGGGTCGGGCTCGAGCTCGCGGTCGGCGCGCTGGACGATCACCGCGATCCCGACGAGCGTCAGCGCGGCTGCGGCGACCGGCGCGGCGAGGCGCCACGGAATCGCCGTCACCGCTCCGCCGAGGAGTGCGGCCGCGAGCGGGACTAGGAAGGTGAGGTAGCGCTGGGCGAAGACATCGGGGCCGGCGAGCGCTACGAGCGCGTGCAGCAGCAGCGTCCCGGCACCGACGCCCGCGAACAGCCAGAACGCCACGCGCGAGCGTCGCCAGACGACCGCCGACGCCCCCACCGCCAGCGCCGCGAGCACGAGCGCCTCGAGCATTCGCAGCGCCTCGCCGTCGGCCGCGCCATGCTCGCCGAGGGCGAGCGGCGCGACCGTGTCGCGCCAGCCGACCGGGCCCGGCCCGGGGTAGTGAGGCGAGATCTTCGACACATCGACCACATCGGCCGACGAGACGATCTCGCCGGCGAAGGGGACGAGGAACAGCAGCGGCACCGCGCCCAGGAGCACGGTTCGCCAGCGCGGGCCAGGCACACCGACCACGAGCAGGGCCGCGACGATCGCCACCAGCGCGAGCACGGCGTAGTACTCGCTGTAGAGCGCGGCGACCGCGCCCGCGAGGTAGAGCCACCACCACCGAGGCGGGCCTTCCTGGGCCAGTCGCGCCGCCGCCCACAGGCAAAGCAAGAGGGCGAAGGTCGCGAGGGTGAACCCGCGCGAGTAGTTGGAGAACGACACGTGGTAGGGGGCGACGGCGAGCGCGAGCGCGGCGAGCAGCGCGGCGGCCGTGCCGAGCAGCGGGCGCACGATCGCGTAAAGCACCGGCACGCTGCCGACGCCCGCGAGCAGCGCCGGTAGGCGCAGCCAGAGCTCGTCGTCGAGCGGGGTGGGGACGAGCAGCAGGTAGTAGAGCGGCGGGGTGTTCTCGTACGCGGCGAGGCGGTCGAGGAAGGCGCCGCCGTCGGGCGCGGTGGCGACGAGCCACGAGTAGCCCTCGTCGGCGCTGAGCGTGTCGCCGACGCCGGCGAGGCGCGTCGCCACCGCGAGCAGGACGATCGCGCCGAGCCCGAGCCGCCGGTCCAAGAGCACGCTCCCCACGGCGCGCAGCGTAGACTCCGCGCCGCCTGGCTCATGGAAGCGAGTACCGAACAAGCCGCTGATCGCGGAGAGGGCGGACGCAAGATCCGCGTCGTGGTGGCGAAGCCCGGCCTCGACGGGCACGACCGCGGCGCGAAGATCATCGCCCGCGCGCTGCGCGACGCCGGGATGGAGGTCATCTACACGGGCCTCCACCAGACGCCCGAGCAGATCGCCGAGACGGTCGTCCAGGAGGACGCCGACGCGGTCGGCCTCTCGATCCTCTCCGGCGCCCACATGACGCTCGTCCCGCGCGTGGTGAAGCTCTTGGAGGAACAGGGGATCGACGACGTCGTCGTCACCGTCGGCGGGACGATCCCCGCCGAGGACGTCCCGGAGTTGAAGAAGCTCGGCGTCGCCGAGGTGTTCACGCCCGGCGCCTCGACTCAGGAAATCATCGACTTCATCCGCGGCGCGGTCGGCTAGGCGTTTGCCGCTCCGCCGGTGCGGGGCTACGATGCGCACATGGCGGGCTTGATTGCTCGACTGGTGCTGGCGGCCGTGTTCGCCGTCGCGTCGATCGCAAAGCTCCGCGACCGCGAAGCCGCGCGCGAGGCGGTGGTCTCTTTCGGCCTGCCGAGGGTGATCGCCGGGCCGGTTGCCGTGGGGGCCGCACTCGCCGAGCTCGTGATCGCCGTGCTGCTGGTCCCGACCGCGACGGCGACCGCCGCCGCGCTCGGCGCCCTCGTCCTCTTGGCGGCCTTCTCGTCGATGGTCGCGGGGGCGCTCGCGCGTGGTGATGCCCCCGACTGCGGCTGTTTCGGCTCGCTCAACGAGAGCCGGGTGAGCGGCTGGACGCTCGCGCGCAACGCGCTCCTTGCTGCGCTCGCGCTGGTCGTGCTCGTCACCGGTCCCGGCGCGAGCGTCACCGGCTGGATCGCCGACCTCCAAGGCGGCGAGCGCGGGCTGGCGATCGGCCTGGTCGCGGCGGCCGCGGTCGCCATCGCGCTCGCGGCGATCTGCGTCGTGCTGCTCCGCCGCCACGGGCGGCTGCTGCGGAGGATCGACGCGCTCGAGGGTGAGCTCGGCGGAGGGGCTCCCGCAGTGGATGTCCACGCGCCGCGCGGCGAGAAGCTCCCCGCGCTCGAGCTCGGCGAGCCCGCCCCCGATTTCCTCGTCCACGACCTCGAGGGCGAGCCGCTGTCGCTCGAGGCGCTGCTCGACCGGCGCCGGCCGCTGGCGCTCTTCTTCACCGATCCGGCCTGCGAAGCCTGCGAGCCGCTGCTGCCGCTGATCGGCGAGGTCCAGCGCGAGGGCGAGCGCACGATCGCCGTCATCAGCCGGGGGAGCGTCGGCGACACGCGCGACATGCGCGACGAACACGGCCTGCTCGACGTGCTCGTCCAGGCCGGCGACGCGATCTCGCTCGACTACCGCGCCTACGGGATGCCGGGCGCCGTGCTGATCGACGCGGAGGGCCGCATCGCCAGCGACATCGCGCTCGGAGAGCCGCAGGTCCGGCGCCTGCTCGAGGGCGAGCGCGAGGAGGTGGCGCCGTGAGCGACGGGACTGCCGACGCCCACATGAGCGCCGACCGCTACAAGGTCGTCAAGACCCTCGACCGCCAGCGCGACGAGCTGACGAAGGCGGCGCTCGCCCTGTCGAAGGCGTACAGCGCATACCTCGAGGGTGCGGCGAACGCGCCCGTCCCGCCAAAACAGGTTCCGCGCCCGGTGCTCGAGGCGCTGGCGCTCTACCGCCGCGAGGTCGCGAAGGCCAAGGGCTCGATCAAGGACGTGAGCACGGGATCGCCGGACCGCGCCAAGGCGCTCGAGGCGCTGACGGCGCTCGACGCCGGGCTCAAGGGCATGCAGGCGGGCGCGACCTCGGACTACAAGACGGCGGCCGAACGCGCCGAGCGCGGCCGCGACAAGATGAAGCGATACGTGGCGCTCTCGAAGCGCCTGCGGGTGCCGGACAGGAACGAGTCGTGACCCCTGAGCGTCACGATCTGCTCGACCGGGTGGCGCTGCGCTTGAGCGGCGGTGACCGCATGCCACGGCGGCGCGGCTGGCGCGTCGGCGTCTCGCGCCGCGACGCGATCCACGGTGGCGCCAAGCTCGCGGCGGCGGCGTCGCTCGCCGGCGCGCTGCGGCTCGAGTTCGCCGGCGACGCCCCGGCCCAGGAGCGCAAGAGCTGTATCCCGTGCCTCGAGGCGGCGTACAAGCGCAGCTTCGAGCGCAACAAGGTCTGCCAGAAGCTCCAGGGCAAGCTGGAGCGGATCGTTGAGTTCCGCGAACAGCTCGTCGAGAAGCTCTACAAGACGAACAAGAAGCGCGAAGAGGAGTTCCTCCGCGGGCAGATCGTCAAGACCTACCAGGACGAGGCGCGCGTGCGCGACACGCTGACCGACTGCATCGACGCGGTCGAGACGCTGCTGCGAAAGGAGCGCTACAAGTGCGTCGGCCTCGCCGACTCCGCCCAGGCAGGCTGCGACGAGATCCCGCCCGGCGGCGGTGGAGGAGGGGGCGGCGGAGGCGGCGGAACGCCCGACCCGTGCGGGTGCGTCGGCGCCGACGTCTGCTGCGGCTGCATCCACCCGGAGCCGTTCAAGATCTGCTGCATTCCCGAGTACGCCTGCGTCTGCTGCCCGCAGAGCTGACGAGCGATTGACTCGTCAGTCAATTGGGTAGAATGCCGCCGCCGCCGCGGCGCGAATATGGTCTCGCCGCACTCTTAAGCACGTAAGCGCTCCAGCAACCCGAAGGAGAACCCTTGAAGATCTGCGTCCTGGTCAAACAGGTGCCGGACGCCGCCGTCGACAAGCACATGGACGCATCCACCATGCGCCTCGACCGCAGCGGCGAGCCGAACCTCAATCCCTTCGACACACACGCCATCGAGGCCGCCATGCAGGTTCGCGAGGGCGGCAAGGCCGAGGTCGAGGAAGTCGTCGCCGTGACGATGGGCCCCGAGGGCTCCGAGCGCGCGCTTCACAAGGCCGTCTCGCTCGGCGCCGACCGCTCGGTCCAGCTCTCCGACGACGCTCTCGCCGGCTCCGACGTCTGCGCCACCGGCTACGCGCTGGCGAAGGTGCTCGAGACCGAGTCGCCCGATCTGGTCCTGCTCGGCCAGCAGTCGGACGACGGCGAGTGCTACACGATCGGCGCCGTCGTCGCCGACCACCTCGGCATGCCCTCGCTCACCCAGGTGATCAAGATGGACGTCGAGGGCGACAAGCTGATCTGCGAGCGCCAGGCCGAGTACGGCTACGACACGGTCGAGATCTCGCTGCCGGCGGTCATCTCCGTCGGCGACGCGATCAACGAGCCGCGCTACCCGTCGCTGAAGGCGATCATGGGCGCGAAGAAGAAGCAGCTCGACAAGAAGGGCGCAGGCGATGTCTCGATCGAGGCCGACAAGGTCGGCGAGGGCGGCTCGCGCACGAAGGTGCTCGCGATCAACCCGCCCGCCGACAAGGCCGCCGGCGAGATCATCGAGGACGAGGACACGAACGAGACGGTCGAGAAGATCGTCGCTTGGCTCGATGAAAGGAAGTTGATCTCGTAATGGCCGGAATCCTCACGTACGCGCTCCATTACGAGGGCGCCTTCAACAAGAACTCGCTCGGCGCGGTCTCGGAGGCGGCCAAGCTCGCGTCCGAGCTCGGCACCGAAGCCCATGCCGTCGTCGTCGGCGGTGACGACCTGACCGATGAGCTGTGCGCCACGCTCGGCAAGTACGGCGCGACGAAGGTCTTCCGCGCCAAGGCGCCGGAGGGCCTCGCACAGCCGGTGGTCGACGTGATGGCGAAGGTCATCCAGGACAACGGCCACTCGTACGCCCTGTTCGGAGGCGGCCTGCTCGGCTTCGAGATCGGCGCCGGCCTCACCGCGCGCCTGAACGCTGGCGTCACGATGGAGGTCACCGCGGTCAAGGTGCAGGACGGCAAGCTCGTCGCCGAGCGGCCGATCCTGCAGGACTCGGCGATCGTCGACGTCGACTACGTCGGCGAGCCCGGCATCATCATCGGCCGCCTCAACGCCTTCGAGATGAGCGAGAACGGCTCGGGCGACGCCGCGGTCGAGGACGTCGAGGTCGAGCTGTCGGACTTCTCGACGAAGGCCGTCATGAAGCAGCGCGGCGAGCAGCGCGGCGAGGACGTCAACATCGAGGACGCCGACTTCCTCGTCGCCGGCGGCCGCGGGCTCGGCAAGGCCGAGGGATTCGAGCTCTGCGAGAGCCTCGCGGAGGCGCTCGGCGGAGCGGTCGCGGCGACGCGCGCCGTGGTCGACGCCGGGTGGTACTCGTACTCCGCCCAGATCGGCCAGACGGGCAAGACCGTCGCACCGAAGCTCTACCTGGCGGCCGGCATCTCCGGCGCGATCCAGCACAAGGTCGGAATGCAGAGCTCGGAGAACATCGTCGCGATCAACAAGGACCCGAACGCGCCGATCTTCGAGTTCTCCGACCTCGGGATCGTCGGCGACCTCCACAAGATCATGCCCAAGCTCACGGAGGCAGTGAAGGCGAAGAAGGGCGGCTGAGCGGATGGCGGGCAGCGGCAACGGGAAGGTCGTGCCGGCGGACTTCCCGCCGCCGGTCTCCTCCCCCGACGAGTTCATCAAGACAGAGCTCGACGGCGAGGACGAGCGGATCGACATCGGCGTGACGATCGTCGGCGGCGGGACCGCCGGCCTCGCGTGCGCCAACCGCCTGCTGCAGCTGCTCGCCGACGACCCGGCCCTGACGGAGGAGCTCGGCGAGGTGCCCGTCGCGATCGTCGAGAAGGCGAAGACGTGCGGTGGCCACAACCTCTCGGGCGCCGTGATGCGGCCCGGGCCGCTCGAGGAGCTCTTCCCCGAGCTGAGCCGTGAGGACTGGCGCAAGGAGGGCTTCGCCTTCGGCGAGGTCGAGAAGGAGGCGATCTACCTCCTCCCGAACGGGAAGACGAAGGTCCGCATCCCGCCGCCCCCGCCGCAGCACAACAAGGGCAACGAGGTGGTCTCCGTCTCGGCGATGGCGCGCTACATGCAGCGCCAGGCCGAGGAGGCCGGCGCCTACCTGCTGACCGAGACGTCGGCGTCGCAGCTGATCGTCGAGGACGGCGAGGTGAAGGGCGTCCGCTCGGGCGACAAGGGCCGCGGCAAGGACGGCGAGCCGCAGTCGAACTTCGAGCCGGGGACCGACATCGCTTCGAAGGCGACCGTCCTCGCCGAGGGCTGCTGGGGCCACTTGACCGGCGCCGCGATCCGCGAGTTCGACCTCGGCGAGGACCGCGAGCCGCAGGTCTGGGAGCTCGGGGTCAAGGAGATCTGGAAGGTCCCGAAGCCGCTCGACCGCGTGATTCACACGCTCGCCGGCTGGCCGCTCAAGATCCGCGCCAAGTACGGCCAGATCGGCGGCTCGTGGATCTACCCGATGAAGGACGAGAAGACGGGCGACGACCTCGTCTCGATCGGCTTCGTGATCGACCTCGACTACGCCGACGCGACGACCTCGTGCCACGACCTGCTGCAGCAGTTCAAGACCCACCCGCTCGTGCGCGGCATCCTCGAGGGCGGCGAGCGCGTTTCGTGGGGCGCCAAGGCGATTCCCGCCGGCGGCTACTGGGCGATGCCGAAGCTGACCGCCCCCGGCACACTGATCGTCGGCGACGCGGGCGGGATGGTCAATCTCGCCGCGCTGAAGGGCGTCCACTACGCGATCAAGTCGGGGATGCTCGCCGCGGAGGAGATCTACAAGCAGCTGAAGACCGGCTCGAACGACTACTCCGGCTACGAGGACGCGGTCGAGGACTCGATCATCGGCTCGGAGCTCTACGAGCAACGGAACACGCGCCAGCCGTTCCAGATGGGACTGATCAAGGGCGGGCCGCTCGTCAACCTGATGATCGCGACGAAGGGCCGCTTCCCCGGCGGGCGCTGGAAGATCCACCGCAACGACGCCAAGCCGATGTTCATCGGCAAGACGAAGAACGGCTACCCGAAGCCCGACGGCAAGTACATCTTCGACAAGCTCTCGAGCGTCTTCATCACGGGCAACGCGACGCGCGACGACGCGCCGAACCACATCCGCGTGCAGAAGAAGGTGCCGCGCGAGATCGCGGAGACGTGGCAGTGGATGTGCCCCGCCGGGGTCTACGAGATCCCTGAAGATGCGCCCGAGACGGGCGACGTGGACGTGATCGTCAACTACACGAACTGCGTGCAGTGCGGCGCGATCACGGCCAAGGGCGGCCGGCTGACCACCCCAGAAGGTGGCGACGGCCCGCTGTACCAGAACACCTAGTCACACCGCGGTCGCGGGAGTAGGCTCGCGCGGGCATGGAGGCCGCCGGCGCCGAGGACCGAATAGACCGCGCAACCGTTCTCGCGCTGGTCGCGATCGGACTGGCGGTGCTGATCATCGCCAACGACTTCACCGCGCTCGCGGTGGCGCTGCCGAACATCGAGTCCGACCTCCACTCGGACGTCTCGACCGTCCAGTGGGTGATCAACGCCTACGCGCTGATGTTCGGCACGATGATCGTCACCGGCGGGCGCCTCGCCGACATGTTCGGGCGGCGGCGGATCTTCTTCATCGGCGCGGTGATCTTCTCCGCCTTCTCACTCCTCGGCGCGTTCGCGCAAGACGACATCTTCCTGATCGTCTGCCGCGCGCTGATGGGGATCGGCGGCGCGATGATCTGGCCGGCGGTGCTCGGGATCACCTATGCCGTGCTGCCCGACTCGAAGGCGGGCCTCGCCGGCGGGCTGATCCTCGGCTGTGCCGGGTTCGGCAACGCGATGGGACCGCTGTTCGGCGGCTTCCTCACCGACACATTCGACTGGCGCGCCGTGTTCCTCGTCAACCTGCCGATCGCGGCGATCGCGGCGTTCGCGATCTGGCGGGCGGTGCCCGCCGACCATCCGGCGGGTGAGCGCGAGGGGATCGACTACCGCGGCGTCGCGGCGCTGACGATCGGGCTGATCGCGCTGCTGCTCGCGCTCGACCAGGTGCCGGTATGGGGTATCGGCGACCCGCGTGTGATCGGGTTGCTCGTCGCGTCGGCGCTGCTGCTCGTCGCGTTCGTCTTCATCGAGCGGGGCGCGGGTCCGAGCGCGCTCGTGCCACGCGACGTCCTGCGCAACCGGCCGTTCGCGTCCGCCTGCCTCGTCGTCGTGACGATGTCGGCGATCTTCTTCGCCGCCCTGCTCTACCTGCCGCAGCTGTTCGAGAAGGTCTTCGGCTACGACGCGGTCAAGGCCGGCGCGGGCTTGTTGCCGATGATGGGCACGTTCGCAATCGCGTCGTTCGTCGCGGGACCGCTGTACGAGCGGATCGGGCCGAAGGTGATCGTGTCGGCCGGCGCGGGCTGCCTGACGCTCGGCATCTTCCTGCTATCCCTGATGGGCGACGACGTCACCTATGGCTCGCTCGTCGCCGGGATGGTCGTTCTCGGGCTCGGCGTCGGGCTCTTCTACTCGTCGATTACGACCGCGGCAGTGACGGCGCTCGACCCATCGCGCGCGAGCCTCGCGGGCGGGATCGTCTACATGTGCCAGGTCGCGGGCGGCGCGGTCGGCCTCGGGATCAACACCGCGATAGTCGCCTCCGCGGGGACGAGCCAGGCCGCCTTCAGCCACGACCTGATCAGCGGGATCGACTCCGCCTTCACGGTCGACGCCGCGCTGGCGGCCGTCGGCTTCGTGATCGCTGTGCTGTTCGTCGGCGGGTCGCTCAGGCGGAGCCGGGAGAGCTCGCCCGCAGCCTGAGGTACTCCCCGCGCGCGCGGAAGGTCTCGCGCATCTCGCCGGTGAGCTCGTCGAGGAACTCCTCGCGGTAGGTCGAGTCGGTGAGGACCGCGATCGCGTAGTAGAGGCCGGAGAACGCGGCGATGAAGCCGGACACACGCAGCAGCTCCTCGGTCAGCTCGAGCCGGTCGCCGAAGAGGTTGAGGCCGACCAGTTCGTGGACCGCCTCGCCCGACCAGTCGGACTGGATCGCGGGATCGATCGCGAGCAGGCCGAACGCGACGAAGAACGCCGCCGAGGCGACACTGACGATCAACACCTGCAGCCCCTGGCTGACGAGCATCACCAGGCCGACGTTCACGCGCTGGCGCGCGTCGAGCGGCGCGCCGGTGTCGCCGACGTCGGCCTCGAGTTGGCGGACCTCGCGCGGCAGGCGTGCGACTAGGAAGAGGATGCCGAGCGCGACGAAGAGGCCCGCGACGAGGCCGAGGAGCGCTCGCGTGAGCGCCGCCGAGATCTGCCACATCTCGGCCGTGAGGAAGATCACGAGCGAGAAGATCAGCAGCAGCGGGAGCGCCTTCGCGAGCAGGTCGAGCGAGGCGATCAGCTGCGCGAACAGCCGGCCGGCGGACCAGCGCACGATCGAGAAGAAGCCGTAACCGACGACGAGGTAGATGAGCCCGACGAGGGCAAGGTTGACGAGCGCCGTGACCCAGGCGCTCGTCGTCTGGCCGCTGAAGATCAGCGGGAGCGCCGCGGGGATGACCACGAACGCGGCAAGCTCCGTCTTGCCGATGTCCTCCGGCACGGCGAAGAACCGCCGCTGACGGGCGAGGTTGAGCAGGCCGAAGGCTCCGATCAGGATTGCGAGGCCGCCGATCGCCGCGCCGACGTTGGCCAGCAGCGACCACTCGAGGTCGATCGCGCCAAGCATCTCGGCGATGAAGACGAGCGCGAGCAGCGGCGCCGCGCGCGTGAAGACGTCGCCGCGGGCCGAGTAGTCCTCGATCAGTAGCGGTAGCCCGGCGTGGCGGAAGCGCTCCTCATACGCGGCCAGCTCTTGGGAGGCCATTCGATGGGGTTTCGCTCCCGGCGGCCGCTAGCCTGCCCGGATTCGCTCCCCGCGTAGAAATCCCCTGCGCCCGCGGCGGGCCGTCGTCGTCGGCGCCGGCTCGTTCGGCACAGCGATCGCGCTGCTGCTCCAGCGGGCGGGTGTGCGCACGACGCTTCTCTGCCGCACGGCCGGGCAGGCCGACGCCCTGCGCGAGAAGCGCGAGAACGAGCATTACCTGCCCGGCGTAACGCTGCCGGACGCCATCCGGATCGCCTCGGCGGACGAGGACGGCGACCACTACGCGCGCGCCGACCTCGTCTTCCTCGCGGTGCCGTCGGCCGGTCTTGGCGACGCCGTCGAGACGCTTCGCGGGCGCAGCATCCCCGAGCGGGCCGGAGTCATCTCCCTGACGAAGGGGCTTGTACCGCCCGACGGCACGCCGCCAACGCTCGAGCTCGAGCAGGCCTTCGGGGCGGAGCGCGCCGGCTGCATCGGCGGGCCCGCCCACGCCCGCGAGATGGTCGAGTCGGGCGCGGGCCTCGTCTGTGCGTCGCATTCCGAGGAGCTCGCACACTCGACCGCTGAGCTGTTCCAGCGCGCCGGCGTGGTCTGCGAGGTCTCCGACGATCCGGTCGGCGTCGAGCTGGCGGGCTGCGCGAAGAACGCGGCCGCGCTCGCGGCCGGCGCGACCGAGGCCCAGGGTCTGAACGCCGCCGGGATGGCCGCAGCGGACATCTTCATGGAGGTGGTCGCGCTCGCCGAGCGCGACGGTGGCAGGGCACGCACCTTCCTCGGCCGCGCCGGGACCGGCGACCTGGTCGCGACCGCGCTCGCGCCGACCTCGCGCAATCGCAGCGCGGGTGAGCTCCTCGCCCAGGGCGTGCCGGCGGCCGAGATCCCGGCGCGCCTCGGCCAGGCCTCGGAGGCGCTCGAGACCGTCCCGATGCTGGCGCGGGCGATCGACGCCGCCGGGATCGAGGCGCCGGTCACCTCCGCGCTCGCGCGGCTGATCGACGGCACGCTGCCGCTGGACGACTGGGTCGCCCTCGTACGTGCGAAGCAGCCGCCACCGGCCCGCTTCCGCCGTCCAGGCGGCTGGTTCGCTCGCCTGCGGGCGTGGTGGCAGGGTCGCCGGGAGGGCCGCGCCGAGCGCCGGGCGGCTTCACCGGCTCGGTAAACTGCGGTGGCGATGAAGGAAGGCATCCACCCCGAGTACGTCGAAGCGCGCGTCTGGTGCACGTGCGGCAACGAGTTCACCACCCGCTCGACGAAGCCCGAGCTGCACGTCGAGCTGTGCTCGAACTGCCACCCGTTCTACACGGGGCGGCAGAAGCTGGTTGACACGGGTGGCCGCGTCGAGCGGTTCAAGCGCCGTGCGGCAAAGCGTCAGGGCTAGCCCCCTTTCCCGAAACTCGCCCGCTCGCGGCCTGTTGTTGGTGGTGTACATGCGCACGCGCGTGAAGAGGACACTGCCGTTCCTGCTGGGCGCCCTGGGGGCCGGGGTGCTCGCCCTGTCCGCCTCTGGAGCCAGCGCGATCACGCCCGTGCTGACGAACCCGTCGGCAAAGCTGCTCGCCTGCGACCCGGCGAGCGCCACCGCGACCTTCCGCGGCTCGATGAAGGAGGTCCCGGACACGGCGCGGATGTGGCTCCGGTTCGTCCTCTACGAGCAGGTCGGGCACGGCAAGTTCGCCAAGGTGGACGCGCCCGTGTTCAAGACGTGGCGTAAGTCGAAGGTTGGCGTGCGCAAGTTCGCCTACAACCAGACCATCAAGGGGCTCAAGATGGGCCACGTCTACCGCGTGAAGGTCCAGTTCCGCTGGCTCGACGGGAACGGCAAGCGGATCCAATTCGCCGAGCGCATTGCCCCGCTCTGCAGCCTCGCGAGCGACACCAACTTGACGATCATCGCCGCCGACCCCCGCCCAGGTCCCACCGACGCGACCTACGCCTACGCGGTCACCGTCCAGAACGCCGGCGGCACCGACCTCGAGCGCGTCGTCACGCAGCTGCTGATCGACGGCGCCGAGATCGATGCGACCGAGGTTCCGAAGCTCGCGCGCGGCCAGGTGCGCAAGATCGTCTTCACCGGGCCCGCGTGCCGCAAGGAGATGCGCGCTGTCGTGGATCCGCGGAACGTGATCCAGGAGTCCGACGAGACGGACAACTCCTTCAGGGTGCCCTGCTCGGGTTAGCGCTCGGTAGCCTGGTCATATGAGCGCGAGCGAGACCTCGCCCAACGGCGACCTCCCGCTCGCGGGCCAGAAGGCACAGGACGGCAAGGTGTCGGCCACGACCGATGCGCCCGTCGGCGGCCAGGCCGTCCTCGAGGGCGTGATGATGCGCGGCGTCTCGACGTGGGCGGTCGCGGTCCGTAAGCCGACGGCCGAGCAGCTCGAGGAGGGCCAGCTAGACCCGGAAGTCGGCGCGAAGGGCGAGATCGAGGTCGTCACCGAGCCGCTCGTCTCGTGGCAGCGGCGCCACCGCCTCCTGCGCCTGCCGATCGTCCGCGGCGTCGTCGCGCTCGGCGAGTCGCTCAAGATCGGCTTCAAGGCGCTCGGCATCTCGGCCAACATGCAGCTGCCCGAGGAGGACGGCGAGAAGCAGGAGATCGGCAGCGGGATGTGGGCCGGGACGGTCGTCGTGGCGATCCTGTTCGCGGTCGGGCTTTTCTTCCTGGTGCCCGTCGGCTTGACGAGCCTGTTCAAGGACTCGTTGCCGAACTCGTTCGTCTTCGTCGTCGTCGAGAAGTTGATCCGGATCGCGATCTTCCTCGGCTATCTGTGGCTGATCTCGCGGCTGAAGGACCTCCAGCGCGTGTTCCAGTACCACGGCGCCGAGCACAAGACGATCTCGTGCTACGAGGCGGGGTTGCCGCTTACGCCGGAGAACGCCTCGCAGTTCTCGCGCCTTCACCCTCGCTGCGGCACGAGCTTCCTGCTGATCGTCATGATCGTCGCGATCTTCGTCTTCGCCCCGCTTGGGACGCCCGAGTGGTACATCCTCTTCCCCTCGCGCGTGATCGGGATCCCGATCGTCGCGGGGATCGCGTTCGAAGCGATCAAGTGGTTCGGCCGCAACCGCACCAAGCGCTGGGCGCAGATCCTGATGGCGCCGGGGATGCAGCTGCAGAAGCTGACGACGCGCGAGCCGGACCTGGCTCAGCTCGCTGTGGCGATCGCGGCTTTGGAGGCTGTCCTGGCCGTCGAGAACCCGCGCGAGGCCGCGGCGGAGGACCGCGTCGGGATCGAAGTGGCGGCCTAGCCTTGGCGGGCGAAGCCGGTCGCTCCACGCTCGACCGCGTGGCGATGCGAGTGCCCGCGCGGATCTTCAACCTGCTGGGCACACGTTACGCACGCCTGAGACCTGGCTCCAGACTTCGCGCCCGCCTCTCCCGGCTGGCATTCGCGAACGCGTTCGCCGCGGTCAACCGCAGCGACGTCGAGGCCGTACTCGTCGCCTATGAACCCGATGCCGAGGTCTGGACCAGCGGCATGGAGGCGACGGGCCTGCGGGACTGCTACCGCGGCCACGACGGCATCCGCGAGATGTTCGGAGAGCTCGACGACGTGTTCAGCAGCTGGACGTGGGAGGTGGACGACGTGGTCGATCTCGGCGACCAGGCGGCAGTCCGCATCAACTTCACGACTCGCGGGCGGGCGAGCGGCCTCGAGACGCTCGTCAAGGACGCCGGGTCCGCATACCGCTTCTCTCCGCAGGGCAAGGTCGCCCGGCAGGACTTCTTCATGGACCGCGGTGGCTGGCAGCAGGCGCTCGACGCTGTCGCCGCGTAGCGGCGTTCAGCGCTTGACGACCCTGAAGCGAGCGCTGAGCGCGTTCGCGGCCGACGCGGTGACGCGGTAGGAGCCGACCTTCAGCGCCTTGCCCTTGAGGCGACCGGTGAACTTCACGCTGTTGGCGCCCGGCCGGCCGAGCCGCAGGAACGATCCCACGGTGCTCACGCGCGTGCAGCGCTTGCGCTTGCGGTTCGCCGTCGTCTGCCGCACGCACTGGCCGCTCGAGTTGCGCCGCCCGGCCGTGAGGCGGTCGATCCTCAGCGTGACCGTGGTTGCCCGGTCGAGCCCATAGCTGATCGTCGTTCCGCGCGGGGGCCGCCTGCGCCTGCTCTGGGCGAAGCTCGCGGTGTCCCCGCCCGCGGCGGCGAACGGGGTCGGGCTGATCTTGACGTTGCTCAGCCGTCCCGCCGCGGCCGGGGCAGCCGCCCCGAGACCGGGAGCCACGACCGGCGGCGGCTGGACCGGCGGCGGGGGCTTCGGGTCGGGCAGGGCCTCCGGCTTCGTGTAGGTGAGCGCGAGGTTGTCGAAGTAGGCGTCGTTCACCACGCCCGGGCTACGGCGAGTGGCGGTCAGGGTCACGCGGATCTCGCGCGTGCCCGCGGGCAGCTTCGCGCTCGCGAGCTTGGGGATGAAGGTCGTCTTGTTGCCGCGCTCGGCCGGGGTCACCGGGCCGATCTGGATGAGCCCGATCGGCGTGCCCTGCGCGTTCAGGAAGGTGGCGACGGCCGTGCCGTCGTCGGCCTGGTCGAGCTTGCCCCCGAGCAGGCCGGAGAGGGTCACACTCGCGCGCCCGGTGTCGATCTCGGAGGTCGCGGCGAAGGCTTTCACGCTCTGGGTTGCCGTCGAGACCGCTCCGTTCCCGCCGATGAGGAACCGCTTCCCGGCGCCGTCGAGCCGGCCCGTCGGCTTCTGCGCGGCGCGCGCCCGGACCACCGACGGCAGGCCCGGGGCTGTCGGGAAGCCGGCCAGCCCGTAGCGCAGCGCCGTCAGCCCGCCATCGCTCTGCCACCGCGGGACGAGATAGTCAACGCCGAAGAAGTGGCCGCCGAACCCGTCCTCGGCGCCGCCGTTGCGTAGCAGCGAGGAGGGCTGCGCACCGCGATCGGCGACCGCCTGCCAGTCGATCGATGTGCCGAACTGGGTCTTGCTGATCGTGAGGATCGACGAGGGGCCGGAGCCGTTGGCGCGGGCGACCCAGAGCTCGAAGTTCTTGTTCTTCGCGAACTGCGCCGTGTAGGCGACCAGTTTGCCGTCGGGCGAGACCGCCGGCGAATGGATCGACAGCGGGCTCTTGAGCGAAATGAGTCTCCGCTCACCGAAGCCTTCGGCGTTGGCGGACCAAAGCTCGCCGCCGCCGGCCCCGCCGCTGTTGGCGAAGGACGTCCAGTAGATCCGCTGGCTGTCTGGCGACCACGCGGGACTCGCGTCCCCCTCGGTCTTGCGGTTCGGGAGCAGCCGGCGCTGGTTCGACCCGTCCGCGTTCATCACGTAGATCTGGAAGCGCTCGTTGGCGGTTTCGCGCGAGTGCCAGGCGATCTGCCTCCCGTCGGGCGACCAGGCCGGTTGGACATCCTCGAGCGGGCGGAACGTAAGCCGGCGCACGTTGGTCCCGTCCGGCGCGTCGGCGATGTAGAGCTCCGCGGTGCCGGTGTTGTCGCGGGCGCTCATGAAGACGATCTTCCTGCCGTCCGGCGACCAGGCAGGCGCAGCGTCGCCGCCGTCGCTCGGCGCGAACCGCTTCACGTTGCGACCGTCGGCGTCCGCGACGCGGATCTGGTCCCGTCCGATGTTGCCGGCGTTGTTGGTCCACGCGAACTGGCGGCCGTCCGGTGACCAGGCAGGCGCGACGTCGCGGCTCGGTCGAACCGCGAGAGCGCGCGCGAAAGTGCCGTCGGAGTTGATCGCGAACAGCTCGAGGTCCGCCTCCGCGAGGCCGGTCGAAAACGCGATCTGGCCGTTCTGGCCTGGGAACGTGGCGCCGGCGGTCGTCGGCGACCCGCCGAGCAGGGCGAGCGACAAGAGGGCGAGACCGCCGGCGAGCGACGAGGTCTGCTTCCACCGGGTCGGGATCCGCGTCATCTGTTCAACACCAAGAGCCAGGGTAGCCGCGGACCAGCTCGTGCGCCACCCCTACCGTTGAGCTCGAGGGTTGGCCCCGATTACCCTCACCCTGTGGTTGAAGAGCTGGTTAGCCAGATAGAGAGCCGCTTCGCGGAGCTCTCGGAGCTGATGTCCGACCCCGAGGTGATCGGGGACCGCGCCCGCTACGCCGAGGTCGGGCGCGAGTACCACGCGCTCGAGCCGGCACACGCGCTCGCGGCCGAGTATCGCAAGGCATCCGACGATGCTGCCGGCGCGCGCGAGCTGCTGACCGAGGGCGACGACCCTGAGCTGCGCTCGCTGCTCGAGACCTCGGAGGCGCGGCTCGCAGAGCTGGAGGACGAGATCCGCCTCGCGATGGTCGAGAGCGACCCGAACGACGACAAGGACGTGATCGTCGAGATCCGGCCGGGGACCGGGGGAGAGGAGGCCGGCCTGTTCGCCGCCGACCTCTACCGCATGCTCAGCCGCTACGCCGAGCGCCGCGGCTTCAAGGTCGAGCCGCTGTCGGTCGGCGACGGGCACTTCACCTTCGCCCTGCGTGGCGAGGCGGCCTACAGCGTGTTCAAGTACGAGGGCGGAACGCACCGCGTGCAGCGTGTCCCGGACACCGAGTCGCAGGGGCGGATCCACACCTCGACGGCGACGGTCGCCGTGCTCCCGGAGGCCGACGAGGTCGAGGTCGAGGTCGACCAGAACGACCTCCAGATCGACGTCTACCGCTCCTCCGGGCCAGGTGGCCAGTCGGTCAACACGACCGATTCGGCGGTGCGGATCACGCACAAGCCGACCGGTCTCGTCGTCTCGATGCAGGACGAGAAGTCGCAGCTGCAGAACCGCGAGAAGGCGATGCGCGTCCTGCGCGCTCGCCTGTTCGAGGCCGAGCAGGCGGCGCGCGATGCCGAGCTCTCGGCCGAGCGCAAGGCGCAGGTCGGAAGCGGCGAGCGCTCGGAGAAGATCCGCACGTACAACTTCCAGCAGGACCGCGTCACCGACCATCGCGTGAAGCTGACGAAGGGCGACCTGCCCGCCGTCCTCGACGGCGGCCTCGACGACTTCACCGACGCGCTGCACGCTGAGGAGAAGCGGCTGAAGCTCGCTGCCGCCTCGGCCGGGGCGGCGGCGGACGACGGCTCGTGAGCGGGGCCGTCGCCGGAGTCGCGCGCGCCGGCGACGCGCTGGGCGCCGCGGTGGATGCGCTGCGCGCCGCGGGCTGCGAGACACCCGACCTCGACGCGGCTCTGCTGATCGCCGACGCAGTGCGTGTGGACCGCGCGGCGCTCGTCGCGGCGCCCGAGCGGGAGCTGACGCCGGCGGAGTCGCGCCTCGTGATGGAGCGCGTGCGACGCCGCGTCGCGCGCGAGCCGGTCGCCTACATCCTCGGCCGGCGCTGGTTCCGCGAGCTCGAGCTGGCTGTGGATTCGCGCGCGCTCGTGCCGCGCCCCGAGACCGAGCTGCTCGTCGAGGTCGCGATCGAGCTTCCCGAGGGTTCCACGGTCCACGACCTGGGCACCGGCTCCGGCGCGGTCGCGCTCGCGGTCAAGTCCGAGCGGCCGGACCTGGCCGTCACCGCCTCCGATGCGTCGCCGGGGGCGGTCGAGCTCGCGCGCGCCAACGCCGCTCGGCTGGCGCTCGACGTGGCGATCGCCGACGCGGTCAGAGGACTGCCGTCCGGCGGCCCGTTCGACCTCGTCGTCGCCAACCTTCCCTACGTGCGCGAGGACGAATGGGCGGGCCTCGAACCCGAGATCACCCGCTACGAGCCGCGCGCCGCGCTCGTCGCCGGCGACGACGGGCTCGACGCGATTCGCGCGCTGGTGGAGCAGCGCGCCGGCGGGCACGCGGCTCGCGCTCGAGCACGCCCCGCGACCAGGCAGCAGCGGTGCGCGCGCTGCTCGCCGAGGCCGAGACGCGACCGGACCTCGCCGGGACGCGAGCGGGTGACGACGGGGTCCGCCCCGTGAGCATCTCGCCGCAGGACGTCGAGGCCTTCGACCGCTGCATCTCCACCGGCGGCGTCGCGATCTTCCCTGCCGACACCGTCTATGGCCTCGCGACCGAGCCGCACTCGCACGACGGGGTGAAGCGCCTGTACGAGCTCAAGGGACGAGCGCCCGACGCGCCGGCGGCGGTGATGTTCTTCTCGATCGGCCGCGCGCTCAACGCCCTCCCCGAGCTGGGCGAGCGCACGCGCTCCGCGCTCGAGCGGCTGCTCCCGGGTCCGGTCACCCTGCTCGTGCCGAACCCGGCCGAGCGCTTCCCGCTCGCGTGCGGGCCCGAGCCGGAGCGGCTCGGCGTGCGTGTGCCGGAGCTGACCGGCGAGCTCGAGGCGCTCGCGGCGGTGGATTGGGCGGTGCTGCAGTCGAGCGCCAACCGCTCGGGCGGTCCAGACGCCCGCCGGCTCGACGACGTCCCCGCCGAGATCCGCGACGGCGTGGAAGTCGCGCTCGACGGCGGTGAGCTCCCCGGCACCCCCTCGACGGTCGTGGACCTGACGGCCTACGACGACGACGGTGAGTTCACGATCGTCCGCGAGGGGGCGCTCGCGTTCGAGGCCGTCGACGCCGCGCTGCGGATGTGAGCGAGCTGCCGACGCTTGGCGGCCCGCACGGCCTCGTGCTCCGCCCGCTGGCAGACGAGGACCTCGACGCGATCGCCGCGATGGTTGCCGAGCCCGGCTGGAAGCGAGTGGTGGGGGTTCGCGGAGGACTCGCCCAAGCTGCGCGACGACCTGCGGAACGAAGGCCGCGCGTTCGCGATCGAGGTCGAAGGGCAGCTCGCGGGCTGGCTCGGCTTCGAGGAGGAGGACTACCCCGACTTCCGCAGCGTCGGCCTCGACATCTCGCTGTCGGAGCGCTTCCAGGGTCGCGGCCTCGGCCCGGCGGCGCTGCGGACCGCGATCGACTGGCTGGTGGCCGAGCGCTCGCACCACCGCTTCACGATCGACCCGGCCGTCGGCAACGAGCGCGCGATCCGAGCCTACGAGTCGGCCGGATTCCGCCGGGTCGGCGTGATGCGCCAGTACGAGACGCTGCCGGACGGCTCGCGCCGCGACGCCCTGCTGCTCGACCTGCTCGCCGACGAGCTCGACAAGGGCCGCTGATACCTTGGAAACCCGATGACCGACCTGAGCCCCGACTACTTCGACAAGCCCGTCGCCGAGGTCGATCCCGAGATCGCCCAGGTGCTCGACGACGAGCGCCGCCGCCAGCAGACGACGCTCGAGATGATCGCGTCGGAGAACTTCGTTCCCCAGGCGGTGCTCGACTGCCAGGGCTCCGTGCTGACGAACAAGTACGCCGAGGGCTACCCCGGCAAGCGCTACTACGGCGGCTGCGAGCACGTCGACGTCGCCGAAGAGCTGGCGATCACGCGCGCGCAAGGAGCTGTTCGGCGCCGACCACGTCAACGTCCAGCCGCACGCGGGCGCGCAGGCGAACGCGGCCGTCTACCACGCCCTCGTCGAACCGGGCGACAAGGTGCTCGGGATGAAGCTCGACCACGGCGGCCACCTGACGCACGGGATGAAGATCAACTTCTCCGGCCGCCTGTACGACATCGTCGCCTACGGCGTGCGCGAGGACGACTCGCGCGTCGACATGGACCAGGTGGCCCAGCTCGCCGAGGAGCACAAGCCGAAGATGATCCTCGCGGGCTGGTCGGCCTACCCGCGCCAGCTCGACTTCGCCGCCTTCCGCGAGATCGCCGACTCGGTCGGCGCCTACCTGTTCGTCGACATGGCGCACTTCGCCGGCCTCGTCGCCGCCGACGAGCACCCGAGCCCGGTGCCGCACGCCGACGTCGTGACGACGACCGTCCACAAGACGCTCGGCGGCCCGCGCAGCGGGATGATCCTCTGCCGCCAGGAGCACGCGAAGGCGATCAACTCGGCCGTCTTCCCGGGGCAGCAGGGCGGCCCGCTGATGCACGCCGTCGCCGCGAAGGCCGTGGCGATGAAGATCGCCCAGTCCGAGGTCTTCCGCGAGCGTCAGCGGCGCACCTGCGCGGGCGCCGCCGTGCTTGCGGAGGAGCTGCTCGCCGCCGGCGTGAACGTGCTCACGGACGGGACCGACGTCCACCTCGTGCTTGTCGACCTGCGCGAGTCCGAGCTCGACGGGCAGCAGGGCGAGGACCGCCTCGACGAGATCGGCATCACCGTCAACCGCAACGCGGTGCCGTTCGATCCCCGGCCGCCGGCGGTCTCCTCCGGCCTGCGGATCGGCACTCCTGCGCTCGCGACGCGCGGCTTCGACGAGGACGCCTTCCGCGAGGTCGGCAAGGTCATCGCCGAGGCGCTGACCGGCGACTGGAACGACGCGCTCAAGGCCGAGCTGTCAGACCGGACGAAAGCCTTGGCCGACGCCCACCCGCTCTACGAGCAGCTCGCGCCGGCAGCCGTCTGAAGCCCGTGGTCCGTCTGGCGAGCGCGCTCACTGCATTGGCCTGCCTCGGTGTCGGTGCTGCCGGCTGCGGAGATGACGACGGCGGGGCTCCGTCGCGCACGCCGGCGCAGGTCGAGGCGTTCGTGGAGGACCGCCTCGAGAAGCCCGGACTCAACGCGCTCGTAGTCGAGTCGATCAAGTGCACGGAGGACGGCGGCGACTTCAAGTGCGACATCAAGGCAAAGCCGTCCGACAGCGTCGGCGAGCGCAACGGGACGCTGACGCTGAAGCGCGACGGCAAGCTCTACGAGATGACGGGCACGCTCGGAAAGCCCGGGCTCACCAGCAGCTACAAGGTCATCACGAACATTCCCCTCGTTCCGAAGCGCGAGCGCCGGCCCGGCTACGCCGGCGAGGTGGACGAGGGTCTGACGAATCTGCTCGAGGCGCCCGGTCCGGCCTCGGTCAAGGTGACGAGCATCCGCTGCGAACCGCCCGCGAAGCTGGAGAAGGGCGAGAAGTTCGACTGCCGGGTGCGGGGTGTGGAGCGCGACGACGCGACGCCGGTGAACGGAACGCTCGAGCTGACCCCGACCGACGCCGACGCCCAGAGGCTGAAGGTCGGCGGAACGATCGGCGGCGCCGGAACGACGATCTTCCCCAAGAACGAGCTAGACCTGCCTCAGGCCGAATAGCTTTCACGGCCTGAGCCTGTTCGAGCTATCGGGCGTCGTCGCCTCGCGTGGAGGCCGCGCGGTCCTGCGCGGGCTCGATCTGGACATCGAACCCGGCGCGACGGCCGTCCTCGGCCCCTCCGGCGCCGGCAAGTCCACGCTGCTGCGGCTGCTGAACCGGCTCGCCGACCCGGACCAGGGGACCGTCGCGTTCCGAGGCGACGACCTCCGCACGCTCGACCCGCTCGACCTACGCCGGCGGGTCGCGCTCGTGCCGCAGCTGCCCGCGCCGCTCCCTGGCACGAGCGCCGACAACGTCTGCTTCGGCCCACGTCTCTGTGGCCGTGAGGCGGACGTGGCACGCGCGCTGGAGCTTGCGGGGCTCGACGCCTCGTTCGCGGACCGTCCGGCGCAGAGGCTCTCCGTCGGCGAGCAGCAGCGGCTGATGCTCGCGCGGGCGCTCGCGCTCGAGCCCGAGGTGCTGCTGCTCGACGAGCCGACCGCCGCGCTCGACGACGACACCCGTGCGGGCGTCGAGGCGACGATCGCCGAGCTCGAGCAGTCGCTCGAAGTTTCGACGGTCCTCGTCACCCACGACCGCGCGCAGGCGGCCCGCCTCGCGCAGCGGACGATCGAGCTGCGATGAGGTCGCCGGTGGACATCTCGCTCACTGAGGTGCTCGTCACGCTTGCGCTGATCGGGGTGGCGATCGCCGTCTCGCTGTGGGAGCGCGCGGACCTCGAGCGCGACATCGGCCTCGCCGTTGTGCGCTCGTTCCTGCAGCTGACCGCGATCGGCTATGTGATCCAGGCGATCTTCGACTCGGACAGCATCTGGCTCGTCGTCGCGCTGCTGACCGTGATGGTCGCGTTCGGCGCGTTCACGGCCGGCCGCAGGGCGAGACGCGTCCCGGGCGCATACGCGGTCACCGCGCTCGCGCTCGCGCTCGCGGGCGCCGTGACGATCGGGCTCGTCCTGGCGCTCGGCGTGTTCGATGCGAAGGCGCGCTACCTGGTCCCGGTCGGGGGGATGGTGATCGGCAACGCGATGACGGCTGCGGCGGTGGCGCTCAACCGCCTCGCCGACGACATCCACGACTCGGCGCGGACGATCGAGGCGACGCTCTCGCTCGGCGCGACCGCGGCCGAGGCCGCCCGCGGGCTCGTCCGCCGCAGCCTGCGCTCGGGGATGATCCCGCTGATCGATTCGACGAAGACGACAGGGCTCGTCTTCTTCCCCGGCGCGATGGTGGGGATGCTGCTCGCCGGCGCCGACCCCGTGGACGCGGTGCGGCTACAGCTGATCCTGCTGTGGGCGCTACTCGGGAGCGTCGCGCTGTCGTCGGTCGTCGCCGTCGCGCTCGGCTACCGGCGCTTCTTCACTCCGGCGCAGCAGCTGATCGAGCCTCCGGCTGGGCCCTAGCGCGATCGCCGTTCCGCGACTACGGTTCGTATCGTCGCCCGCGGGGATTTCCAACAACGTCGCCTTCCAGCTCGTGATCCCCTAACGCGAACCGGCGGTCAGTCGCCGCGGGGCGGCTCGACCGGCTGGGCGAACACGTCGGCGCCCGGATCACGATCGGCATCCGAGAGGTTCGTCGCGTTCGAGGTGAACGCGACGAAGCCGCCGCCGGTCGCGATCGCCGCGTCGTAGGAGTCGCTCTCCTTGCCCGCGGCGCCCTTCGCGCGGCTGATCCAGAGCGTTTTGTTGCCGATCAGGTCGCGCACGAACACGTTGCGCTTGGTGCCGTCGTCGTCGTCGCGCGTCGAGAGGTCGTTGGCGAGCGACTCGAACGCGATCAGCCGGCCGTCGGCGGAGATCGACGGGTTGGCCGAGGAGAGGTTGCCGCCTGCGCCCTCCGCGCCGGCGGCGCGGCTCGCGAGCAGCGTGCGCCCGCGCTCCAGATCACGCACGAACACGTTGCGAACGCCGTCGTCGTCCTGCTTGGAGAGGTTGTTGGCAGCCGAGACGAAGGCTACGAAGCGGCCGTCGGCCGAGATCGCTGCGTGCGAGGAGGGGGCGTCGGCAGTCTTCCCGTCTGCGCCGTCGGCGCGGCTGACGAGGATCGTGTCGTTGCCCTCCAGATCACGCACGAACACGTTGCGGACCTTGTTGCTGTCATCCCCGCTGAGGTTGTCGGCGTCCGACTCGAAGGCCACGCGATCGCCATCGCCGGAGATCGACGGGCGCGCGCCGTTGCCGTCGGCGCCCCTGCCAGGGCTGCCTGAGGTGCGATCGACCAGGCGAGTGTCGCCCCCTCGCAGGTCGCGCACGAAGATGTTGCGGTAACGGGCGTCGTCGGCCGCGCTGAGGTTCTCCGCGATCGAGTCGAACGCGACGACGCGCCCGTCCGCCGAAATCGCGGGCTCGGTGGAGTCGAAGTCGCCCGGTTCTCCATTGGCGCCGTCCGCCCGGCTAGCGAGCAGGGTCTGGCGCTTGCTGCGATCGCGGACGTAGACATCGACGCCGACCTCGTCGTCCTGCACGCCGGCCAACCTGTTCGCCTTCGACTGGAACGCTACGAAGCGGCCGTCGGCCGAGATCGCCGGGCGGGTCGAGTCACCGTTGCCCCCCTGCGCGCCGGAGCCGGCCGACTGGCTGACCAGCTCGGTGCGGCCGCCTCGCAGGTTTCGCACGAAGACGTCGCGGGTGGAGTCGGCGTCCTTGTCCGAGAGATTGCCCGCCTCGGAAGCGAACGCGACGATGCGCCCGTCCTTTGAAATGGAGGTGGAGCCCGACGGGCCACTCGCGGCCGGCCCGTCCGAGCCCGACGCGCGACTGACGAGGACGGTGTCGTCCTCGGGGGCGGCGAGCGCAAGCGGCACGGCCGCCGCTCCCGCGGCCAGCGACGAGCGCGAGCGGGACTCGCCCGCTCACGTGCGCGTCCGCCTGTCCTCGAGCTCGAGCAACGGCTGGGCCATCATCTGAAGCGTCGTGTGCTCGATCCCGAAGCGCTCGTGCACCACGGCCTCGACGCGGCCCCGGACGTCGTCCACTTCCTGCGCGGGATCCGTGAGGATGTGCGCCGCCAGCGCGGGGAAGCCCGACGTGACGGTCCAGACGTGGAGGTCGTGGACCTCGCGCACGCCCGGGACGCTCGCCATCGCCCGCCCAAGCTCGCCGACGTCCACGCCCTTCGGCGCCGACTCCATCAGCACCGACAGCGGCTCGCGGATCAACCGCACGGAGCCGGCGAGGATCAGAACGCCGATCACGAGCGAGGCGATCGGGTCGGCGTAGAGCCATCCGGTCGTCAGCACGACGGCGCCGGCGATCACGACCTGGATCGAGCCGAGCGCATCGGCGGCGGAGTGCCGCAGGACGCCTTCGAAGTTGATGTCTTCGCGGTCGCCGCGGATGAGCAGCAGCGTCGCGGCCACGTTGCCGATGAGACCGGCGCCGCCGATCACGAGCACGCCGAGGCCGTCGACGTCGGGTGGGTCGGACAGGCGGCGGATGGCCTCGACGATCACGAGCGCCGCGACCGCGATCAGCAGCGCGCCGTTGAGCAGCGCGGCGAGGATCTCGGTGCGCCCGTAGCCGAACGTCCGCCGCCGCGACGGCGGCATCATCGCCGCCCGCGCGGCGAACAACCCGATGATGATCGCCCCGACGTCGGTGAGCACGTGGCCGGCGTCGGCGAGCAGCGCGAGCGAGTCGAACGCGACGTAGCCCGCGATCCCTGCCACGAGGAGGACCACGTTGATCGCGAGCGCGGCGGCCATCCGGCGGCTGTTGTCGGCGCGCGAGACCGGGTGCGCGGGATCGTGCATCGGATCCTTTCTACAGCAGACGCCCGACCGGGCGCGCCCGTAGGCTGCGCGGTGCCGTGAACGACATCGACGCCCTCTGGGCCTTCGCGGTCGCGGCGGTCGTCGCGCTGGCGGTCACGCCGCTCGTCGCCAGGCTCGCGCGCCGCGTCGGGGCGGTTGACGAGCCGCGCGAGCGCAGCCTGCACACGAACCCGACCCCGCGCTTGGGCGGCATCGCGATCTTCCTCGGGGTGCTCGTCGCCGGCGTGTTGTTCCTGCCCGAGGGCGAGCAGACGCGGGGCATCCTCCTCGGCGCGATCGCGATCGTGCTCGTCGGCGCGCTCGACGACGTCTTCGACCTCCCCCCGGCGGTCAAGCTCGCCGGCCAGATCTGCGCCGCGCTGATCCCGGTGCTGATGGACGTGCGGGTGGAGAACCTGACGCTGCCGTTCCTCGATCCGATCGAGTTGCCCGACTCCGGCGGCGTCGTGACCGTCGTCGGGATCGTCGCGATGATGAACATCGTCAACTTCAGCGATGGGGTGGACGGTCTCGCGGCTGGGGTCTGCGCGATCAGCGCGGCGACGTTCGCCGTGATCGCGCTGTCGCTCGACCGCACCGACGCCGGCATCCTCGCCGCGCTCACGGCGGGCGCGGCGATCGGTTTCCTCTTCTGGAACTTCCACCCGGCGTCGATCTTCATGGGCGACTCCGGCTCGAACCTGCTCGGGCTGCTGCTCGCGTGCGTCGCGATCCAGGGTGTGCTGAAGACGGCCGCGGTCGTCGCGCTGGTCTTCCCGCTCGTGATCCTCGCCGTGCCGATCCTCGACACGGGGTTCGTCGTCGCAAAGCGGATCAAGTACCGCCGTCCGGTGTACGAGGCCGACGCCGAGCACTTCCACCACCGCTTCGACCGCATCGGCTTCTCGCCGCGGCGGACGGTGCTCTACCTCTACGGCTGGACGCTGACGCTCGCCGCGCTCGCGATCGCGCTGCGCTTCGTGCCTTACTCGGACAACGACGGCACGCTCAACCTCGGCTGGTCGCTCGTGATCATCGCGTTCGCCCTGCTTGCGGTCGCGGCGAGCATCTACCTCGTTCTCGTGCTCGAGATCCTCAAGTTCCGCCGCTTCAGGGAGCGGCAGCTACGGCGCGAGGCCATCGAGCACGGTGCCGACCCCGACCCCGACACGATCGAACACGAGATCGTCCGCGAGGTCGAGACGGGCGAGTTCCGCGCGGTCGACTGATCGTCCGCCCTGAGCGATCTCTTAACACCCGCTTAGGTCAGTTGTCGTAAATACGGGTAATGACCCCCGCGATGCAACGTGCGCGCGGTCTCGACGGCCTGCGCGGGTTGGCGGCGCTGTCGGTCTTCGTTGTGCATGTCTGGCTCTACGGAGGCTCCGCGTACCCGGCCCGCGAAACGGCGCTCGACAAGGCCGTGTTCGAGCTACGACTCGCGCTCGTCCTTTTCTTCGTGCTGTCGGGCTACCTCCTCTGGCGGCACTTCGCCCGAGCCACCTTCGAGGGTGGTCGCCGAGTCGATCTCTGGCAGTACGTCAAACGACGCGCGGCGCGCGTCGTCCCGGCCTACTGGGCCGCGATGGCGGGAGCGGTGTTGCTGCTATGGGGAGCCTCATCGACGCGCGGGGTGCGGCTGACGCCGCTCGACGAGTTGCCGCTCTACGCCTTGTTCGCCCAGAACTACTCCGACGGAACGATCATGCGGCTCAACCCGGTCACGTGGACGGTCTGCGTCGAGCTCGCCTTCTATGCGTTGCTGCCTTTGATCGGCCTGCTGGCCTACCGCTACGCGCGCGGCCGTCCGCGCCGCCAGGTGATGCTGCTGCTCGGCGTGTTCGCCTGCGGGATCGGCTGGAACGCGCTCGCCGAGGCGCTCGACTGGTCGATGATCGGAAGCAAGGCGATGCCGGCGTTCCTCACCTACTTCGCGCTCGGAATGCTGCTCGCTCTATGGGCCGAGTCGCGCCGCGCGGCGGCGGGTGGGGACCCCACCCTGAACGTCCGCGCGACCGCCGCGCTCGTGCTGGCCGGCACTGCCCTGGTCCTGTTCGACGGCTGGTGGCACGCGACCGCTACCGCGCCGGGAGACGATTGGCTGATCCAGCTCTTTACTGACGTTCCGGCGGCGTTCGGCTTCTTGATGCTGATCGCAGTGGCGGCGTTCGGGACCGGTCCGGGTGCCGTCTGGACGCGCTTGCGGCCGCTCGTCGCGCTGGGTGTTATCTCGTACGGCTTCTATCTCTGGCACTTGCCACTCATGCTCGGTCTGCGCCGTTTCGACCTGCTGCCCGAGGGGTTCGTGGGGACGTTCGTCGCGGGACTGACCGCGTCCGTGGCGTTCGGCGCGGCCAGCTGGTTCTGGATCGAAAAGCCGTTGATGGCGCGGGCGGCGCGTCGTGGGCGCGGCCTTCGGCCTGAGGCTCCGGATCCGCGCATCGCCGATCGGGATGCCGAGCCGCTCCGGCGACGTGGTCCTTCGGGCCGGGGCGTCGCGCGCGAGGCCGGCGCGGCCGCTTAGTCCGCGCTCGGCGGAGTCGGCCTGCTCGCCGGCAGGGCCTCGGTGGGCTCGCTCGACCGCGCGCCGTTCCCGGCTCCGTCGCCACCAATGTCCTCGCTGTCAACGACGCGCGTTACTGGAGCGATCGCTGCGAGGATCTCGTCGGCCAGGCGCGGACCGTCGTCGTCGGAAGCGGGGGTGGCCGAGATGCGGACCACGACCTCGTTGGCGTGGATCTCCTCGAGCGCGATCGAGGGGTCCTCGAGCATCTCGGTCAACACGGCGGAATCGAGGATGTCCTGCAGCTGGCTCGGCTTGACCCCGGGGCGTAGGCGCGCGCGCAGATCGACCGACTTCGGCTCGCGCAGCGGAACGACCGCGGACGCGAGCACGACCGAGTTGGGAACCATGACGGTGTCGACCCCCTGCCGCATGGTGGTGTAGAGCAGGCCGAGACTCTCGACGACCCCCTCGGTCTCACCGGCGAGGCCGGAGCCCTGCAGGCGGATCCGCTCGCCGGCCTTGAAGGGGCGGGCGGAGATCAGAACGATGCCGGCGATCACGTTGCCGAGCGTCTGCTGCGCGGCGAGACCGAGGATGACCACGGTGATCGCGCCGCCGATCGCGACCTCCTGCGGCTGGAGTCCGCCGATCCGGAGCGCGACGAGGATCGCCACGCCGAGCATGGTCAGACGGACGAGGAAGCCGACGGTCGCCGCCGTGCTCGGCTCGAGCCGGCGCATCATCGGCTCCGCGACGGCGCGAGCGAGGTCGCGTGCAGCCGCCCAGCCGAGGACCACGAGCGCGATCGCGGAGATGATCCGGATCGGTTCGTCGACCCCGAAGAGGTCCTCGCGGTAGTGGTTGGCGACCACGATCGCGGCCACGAAGAGGGCTACGACGAGCAGCTCCAGCCGTGCCCGCCGCGTCCGCTTCGCCCGCTGCACCGCGTTCTCGCGCATCTCGCGGAACATCGTTTGGTACATCGGCGTGCAGGCTAGCGAGGCTCCTAAAGCGCTTCAGAAGAGACTGGTCTGTTCCGGCTCCTGCGCGGCGCTCTGTGGCTCCGGCTCCGGTCGTGGCCGGGTCGGCCTGGGTTGCGCTCGGCCGTGCCCGGTGGGGTTGCGGCCGTTTCGCCGGATCAGCTTCGCGAGCCGCTTGCGCTCGCCCGGATCGGCGTACGCCCCGCGCCTGTAGAGCTCCTCGTAGCGGGGGAGGAGGTCGGGCCGCTTCGCTTGGAGCCAGTCGAAGAAGATCTCCTTGACCTCGCCGCGCAGGTGGAGGGCGATCCCGCTGATGTGCGTAGCGCCCGCCTCCTCGCAAAGCTTGAGCAGATCGTCCACCTGCTCGGGCGAGTCGTTGATGCCCGGCTGGAGCGGCGCGATCAGGACGCCCGTCGGGATGCCCGCCTCGTTCAGCTTGTTGACCGCTTCGATGCGTTTGCGCGGGTGCGGCGTGTGCGGCTCGGTCGCGCGCCACGCTTTCTCCTCGAGCGTCGGGATCGAGAGGTTCGCGGCGAAGCCGACCTCGTCGGCGAGGCGTTTCATCACGTCCATGTCGCGCAGCAGCAGCGGCGACTTCGTCAGCACCGAGCAGGGTGTGCCCGACTCGAGCAGCGCCTCCCAGATGCCCGGCATCAGCTCGTAGCGGCCCTCGACCCACTGGTAAGGGTCGGTGTTCGTCCCGAGCGCGACGTGCTCGCGCTGCCACGACTCCTTGCGCAGCTCGGTGCGCAGCACTTCCGGCGCGTTCACCTTCACCACGATCTCCCGCTCGAAGTCCTCGCGCGCGTTGAAGCCGAGGTAGGTGTGGGTGGGCCTAGCGAAGCAGTAAAAAACACGCATGCGAGCAACCCCTGTAGGGGTTGATCGTCCACCTGAATGGCATCCGCGACGCCTTGGGCACCCGATTGAGAACGCTTCGCGCGCGAATCTCGTAGAAGCGGGTGTCCATCGCCTCGGGCGCATCGAAGCTGCGCACGAGTGCAGGGTCGCGGTAGCCGGGTAGGGAGCGTGCCTCCTCGTTCGTGGTTTGCAGTTCGTCCCAGCGCACGAACGTATGTTCGCACACTGCTCGGACTATGCTGCGCAGGAGAAGTACGAACTGGCCAAACAAGAGGGGGGCTCGCATGAACCTGAAGCAGAGTTGCGCCGCCGGCGTGGCTGTACTCGCCCTCGCGCTCGCAGGGTGCGGGGACGATGACGACGACAAGGACAAGGCGGATACCGGATCGGACACCGCCGCGGCCACGACCGACCAGAGTTCGGGCGGGGGCGAGGCCGACGGCGCGACGCTCGGCAAGCAGCTGTCGGAGACGCTCGCCGGCAGCAGCGAAGGCGTGAAGTTCGAGGCCGACTGCCCGGACCCCGACGGCGGGGCGGGCACCGAGATCACGTGCAAGGTCACTGATGACAGCGGCGGGACCGGCGATGTGAAGGTCACGCTCAAGGACGACTCGGGCAAGTCGTTCAGCTACGAGCTCAAGAACAGCGACGGCTCCACCATCACCGGCAGCTACACGGCCCGATAGTCGTAGGGCCCGGTCACGGCCCGGTCCCGGGGGTGGGGCCGGGCCGTGCGGGTCTGCAAGTTGTGCGAGCGCCGATAATCACGACCCATGTCCGCGGGGAACGCCGAGCGCAACGTCGAGATCGTCAGGGCGGCCTACGCGGACGCCGGCGCACGCGAGCGTTACGAGGAGCTACTCGAGACCGTTCCCGACGACTTCGAGGTCGTCCAACCGGAAAACGAGATCACGGAAGCTGGGACTTTCCACGGCCGCGCCGCGATCGAGTCGATCTACGACTGGATGCTCAGCTTCGAGGACTTCGAGATCGACGTTGAGCGGATCGAGGCCATCGACGACGAGCGCATCCTCGTGGTTCAAAACGATCGGGCCTGTGTGCGTGGGTCGAGCGGCTACGTGACCAGACGTTACGCGGCGATCTGCACCGTCAAAGAAGGACAGATGCGACGCGTCGAGTTCTTCACCGAGGTCGAGACCGCGCTCGCCGCCGCCGGCCTCACTCCCCCCAAACGGTGATCGTCAGCCGCCGCGAGCCGCCGTGGTCGCGGTGCTCGCAGAGGTAGATCCCCTGCCAGGTTCCGAGGGCCAGGCGCCCGTCGGCGACCGGCAACGTCAACGACGGCCCCAGCAACGAGGCCTTCACGTGTGCGGGCATATCGTCGGATCCCTCGAGGGTGTGAGTCCAGTACGGGGCGCCCTCGGGCACCGCCTCCGAGAACCACGACTCGAAGTCGCGCCGCACGTCGGGCGAGGCGTTCTCGTTCAGCGTCAGCGACGCCGAGGTGTGCTGGATGAAGACGTTGACCATCCCGACCCGCAGCGAAGCGATCTCGGGCGCCGCCGACTCGACCTCGCGCGTGATCAGATGGAATCCGCGCGGGAAAGGGTCCAGCCGAAGCTCGTGCTGTGCCCACACGCGGGGCACGGTAGATCACGGCGGGACCGGCCGCACCTCGAGCTCGCTGACGACATCCCCGGCGAGCTCGTCGAGCGAGCGTCCACGGGTCTCGATCCGGAAGAGCCAGGTCACGACCCCCGCGAGCAGGCAGCAGCCGGCGACCCCGAGGAGCAACGCGCTCGCGCCGATGTCGTCGAGCAGGATCGGGAACAGGAACACCCCGAGCGCAGCGCCGAACTTCGCGCACGCCGCGCCGAAGCCGTGACCCGCAGCGCGCACCTCGGAGGGGAAGACCTCGGCCGGCAGCACATAGGTCGTCGCGTTCGGCCCGGCGTTCATGAACAGGTTGAACATCGCGAAGCCGAGCAGCACGAGCGCGATGTTCTCGTCGCCGCCCCCGCCGAGGTGCTCGGCCAGCGCGAGGGTGCAGAGCGCGATCGCCATCATCGCGAAGCCGAACAACTGCAGGCGCACGCGTCCGACGCGCTCGACGAAGAAGATCGCGCAGCCGAACCCGAGCACTAAGAAGACGTCGAGCACGGCGGTGCCCTCGGTCGAGGCGATGTCGTCGGCGATGAAAGTCGCGTCCGAGCCGGCGAACGCGAGCGCCGCGAGCAGCGTCGGCGTGAAGATGCCGACCCCGTAGGTGGCGATGTCCATCAGGAACCAGGGCACCGCGGTGAAGATCGTCCGCCGCCGCAGCCGCCGCGAGAAGAGCTGCGGCTGGATGAATGCCTTCAGCCCTTCGGGGGGCGGCTCGGCGCGCTCGCGGTCGGCCGCCGTCACCACGACCGGCGCGCCGACGAGCTGCTCCGCGACCTCGACAGCCTCGTCCTCGTGGCCGTTCTGCGCCAGCCAGCGCGGGCTCTCGGGCGTCTTCCGCCGCAACCAGATGATCACGAGCGCGGGCAGCACGCCGAAGCCGAGCATGATCCGCCACGAGTCGATCTCGGGCAACAGGTTGAGCACGACGACCCCCACGAGCGCTCCGAGCACGATCCCGACCGCCTGGAGCGAGAAGGCCCCCACGAGCCAGCGCCCGCGCCCGCGCGACGGAAGGATCTCCGCCAGGTAGCTCGCCGCGATCGGGTAGTCGAGCCCGATCGCGATTCCGAGCACGAAGCGGAAGGCGATCAGCGACCAGACGTCCCAGGCGACGACGCAGGCAAGTGAGAAGACGACGAACAGCCACAGGTCGAGGCGGAACAGGCGCCGGCGGCCGAACTTGTCGGCGAGCGGACCCAAGAACCCGGCGCCGAAGATCGCGCCGACGATCGCCGCCGCCGAGACCAGGCCCGTCTCGACGTCCGTGGTGCCGAAGTCCTTCGCGATCAGCGGGTTGGCGACGCCGATGATGAAGAAGTCGAAGCCGTCGAGCAGGATCCCGAGGCCCGCGAGCGCCCAGAAGCGCTTGTGCAGCGAGCTCATCGGGGCCGCGTCGAGGGCGGCGCCCAGGGGCTTTGACGGGCGAGCGTCGGGAGCTTGTGCCGTTGTCCGCAAAGTCCGTAGTCCTATAGAGTCGCGCAGCCGCCTGGTCAGCCCTGAAAACGGGGTCGCCGTCCGGTCCCGGCGGCTGGGAGAAACCTTTGCAGAACGAGCACGACCAGCATGACTCAGCGACCCCGCAACGACCCTGCGGCGGCAGGCCTGACCCTCGTTTCGACGATCCTGCTTTGCGCCGGAGCGGGCCTCGGAATCGGACTACTAGTAGGGCAACCTGCCCTGTTAACGGCCGCCGGCGTCCTCGTCGGCGCAATCGCAGGAGTAGCTCTTGTCATCGCACGCTATAGCCAACTCTGAAGCCCCTCCGGCGACCGGCGTCCGCGTGCTCGCCTACGCCGACCTGATCGTCCTCGCGCTCGCGCTGCCCGTCTTCGTCGCGGCGGGCTGGCCGCTCGCCGGCTGGGCGGCCTGCGCCGGCGCCTGGATCGTCCAGCGCGCCCTCCACGGCCTGATGCTCCGCCGGATCGCCGGCGGCAAGGACCCCAAGGCCGCGGTTGGCGTGCTCGGCGCGAGCATGATGATCCGGCTCTGGCTCGTCGCGGGCGTGATCCTCGTCGTCGGCCTCACGACCAGCAAGGAGGCCGGCCTGGCCGCCGCCATTCTGGCCGCCGTCCTCTTCCAGGTGAGCCTCGTGAGCCTGTTTCTGGACCGGACGGCGAAGTGAGCACCAAGGCCAAGGTCTTCCTCGGGATCGCCATCTGGCTCGGCGGCGCGATCGCGCTCGTCGCGCTGATCCCGAGCGAGGGCAAGGACGAGGCGTTCCAGCCGCAGAACGAGTTCAAGCTGGACAACTACGTCACGCTCGAGCTCGGCCCGATCGACATGAGCATCACCAAGGCGGTGATCTACCTCTGGATCGCCACCGCGCTGACCTGCTTCGCGATGGTCTGGATCGCGCGCCGGATGCAGCAGAAGCCGAACAAGGTCCAGGCGGCGACCGAGGTGTTCTACAACCTCACCTACAAGGACATCACCAACGACAACATGCCCGAGAAGATGGCCGCGAAGTGGTTCCCGTTCATCGCGACGCTCTTCTTCTTCATCTGGTTCTCGAACTTCATCGGGCTCATACCGCTGCCGTTCAACACGCACGAGACGATCGACATCTTCGGCCTGGAGGTGCCCTCGCTCGCGCTCTACGCCGCGACGGCGAACCTCTCGATCCCGCTCGTGCTGACGCTGTTCGTCTTCGTCGCCTACCAGGTCGAAGGCATCAGGGCGCGCGGATTCATCGGCTACTTCAAGAGCTGGATCCCGCAAGGAACGCCCGGCGCGATGAAGCCGTTCATCTTCACGATCGAGGCGATCTCGCAGTTCGTCCGGATCATCTCGCTCTCCGTTCGATTGTTCGCGAACGTCCTGGCGGGGCACCTGCTGATCCTGTTCATGGGCGGCGGGCTCGCCGTCCTGCTCGGCCTCGCCGCGCTCGGCTGGCTCACGCTCCCGCTCGCGATCGTCTTCTTCCTCTTCGAGATCGTGCTTGTCGCGACGCTGCAGGCATTCATCTTCTCGATCCTGACGTCCATCTACTTCGGCGAGGCAACGTCCGCCGAGGCCCACTAGGTAGAAAGGAAGGCCCCAATGCCCGACATCCTCCTCCCACTCGCGCAAGCCGCCGAAGGCGTCACAGACGACGGCCTCAAATCCATCGCCCTCGGTATCGGCGCCGGTCTCGGCTCGATCGGAGCCGGCATCGGCATCGGCATCATCTTCGGCAAGGTGATCGAGTCGGTCACCCGCCAGCCGGAGATGCGCGAGGAGATCACGAGCATCCAGTGGCTCGGCTTCGCGCTCACCGAGGCAGTCGCGTTCTACACGTTCATCTTCGGTCTGATCGCGTTCTTCCTCTAGAGATGCGGGCCGACAAGCGCATAGCGGCGGCGCTCGTCGCCGCATTCGCGGCCCTCGCGGCCTCGCCCGCGGTGGCGCTCGCCGCGTCTGAGGGCGGCGGCAAGGAGGAGGAGGGCGGCGCCTTCCTCGTCTCGCCGAGCCTCGGGCTGATGATCTGGACGCTGATCGCGTTCGGCACGGCGCTCTTCATCCTGCGGAAGCTCGCTTTCCCACGGATCTCCGAGGCGCTCGAGAAGCGCCAGAAGACGATCAACGAGTCGATCGACCACGCCGAGCGCCAGCGCAAGGAGGCCGACGAGCTGCTGGCCGAGTACCGCGAGCGCCTGAAGGAGGCGCGCGAGCAGGCGGAGGACATCGTCTCGCGCTCGCGCCAGGCGGGCGAGCGGTTGCAGGAGGAGGCGAAGGCCGACGCGCGCAAGGAGCGCGAGGAGCTGCTCGAGTCCACCCGGCGGGAGATCAAGCAGGAGACCCAGCGCGCGCTCGACGACATCCGCAAGGAGGTCGCCGACCTGACCGTCGCCGCGACCGAGAAGGTGACGCGCAAGTCGCTCGACGCGGATGACCACCAGCGGCTCGTGCAGGAGGCGCTCGCCGAGGTCGACTTCTCCGCCCTCTCCGGTGAGTCCGGGGGCAACGGGAAGGCGTGAGCTAGATGGAAGAGATCGCCGCCGTCTACTCCCGCGCGCTGTTCGAGGTTGCCAACGACCACGACGTCCTCGACGACGTCCACGAGCAGCTGGGCCAGTTCTGCGACGCGCTCGAGGGGAGCAAGGAGCTGCAGGTGTTCCTGTTCGCGCCCTACTTCTCCTCGGAGGAGAAGAAGGACGGCATCGCCCAGGTGATCAAGGGCGGCGACGAGAACTTCGTCCGCTTCCTCCAGCTGCTCGCCGAGAACCACCGCGTGGCGGCGATCTTCCGCATCCGCAAGGCGTTCGAGGCCCTCTGGGCCGAGGAGCGCAAGCTGCTCCCGGTCGAGGTCACGAGCGCCGTCGAGCTCGACGAGAAGACGGTCGCGGGCCTCGGCGAGCGGATCGAGGAGCAGACGGGCCGCACGGTCCAGCTGTCGAGCCACGTCGATCCGGACGTGCTCGGCGGGCTCGTACTGCAGGTGGGGAACATGGTCCTGGACGCGAGCATCCGCAACCGACTTGAACGACTTCGAAAGGAAGTCGCCAAGGCCGCCTAGCGGCGGCTGCCCCGGCGACGACCCGGCCACTCAAAGGAGACGAGACACCACATGGAGATCAAGCCCGACGAGATCACGAGCATCCTCAAGCAGCGGATCGAGGGGCTCGAGGAGGGCGGCGGCGACCTCTCGGAGGTCGGCACCGTGCTGTCCGTGGCCGACGGCATCGCGCGCGTCCACGGCCTCGAGAACTGCATGTCGCTCGAGATGCTCGAGCTGCCGAACGACGTCGTCGGGCTGGCGCTCAACCTCGAGTCCGACAACGTCGGCGCCGTGCTCTTCGGCGAGTGGGACAAGATCGAGGAGGGCAGCGCGGTCAAGCGCACCGGCAAGCTGCTCGAGATTCCCGTCGGCGACGCGCTCCTTGGCCGGATCGTCGACCCGCTCGGGAACCCGCTCGACGGCAAGGGCGACCTCAACACCTCCGAGACGCGCCCGGCCGAGTTCAAGGCGCCGGGCGTCGTCGAGCGCCAGCCGGTGGCCGAGCCGATGATGACCGGCCTCAAAGCGATCGACTCGATGATCCCGATCGGCCGTGGCCAGCGCGAGCTGATCATCGGCGACCGCCAGACCGGCAAGACGGCGATCGCCGTGGACACGATCATCAACAACCGCGACTCGGACCTGATCTGCGTCTACGTCGCCGTCGGCCAGCGGATGTCCACGGTCGTCCAGGTGGCGGAGACGCTGCGCGAGCACAACGCGCTCGACAACACGATCATCGTCGCCGCGCCCGCCGACGAGGCGGCGCCGATCAAGTTCATGGCGCCCTACGCCGGCTGCGCGATGGCCGAGCACTTCCTCTACAACGGCAAGCACGCGCTCTGCATCTACGACGACCTGACCAAGCACGCGTACGCGTACCGTCAGATGTCGCTGCTGCTGCGCCGCCCGCCGGGCCGTGAGGCCTACCCGGGCGACGTGTTCTACCTCCACTCGCGGCTGCTCGAGCGCGCCGTCAAGCTCAACGAGGAGAACGGCGCCGGGTCGCTGACGGCGCTTCCGATCATCGAGACGCAGGCCGGCGACGTGTCGGCCTACATCCCGACGAACGTCATCTCGATCACCGACGGCCAGATCTTCCTCGAGCCGAAGCTGTTCTTCTCGGGCGTCCGCCCGGCGATCAACGTCGGCATCTCGGTATCGCGCGTCGGCGGCTCGGCGCAGACGACGCCGATGAAGAAGGTCGCCGGCAAGCTGCGCCTCGACCTCTCGCAGTACCGCGAGCTCGAGGCGTTCGCCCAGTTCGGCTCGGAGCTCGACCCCGAGACGCAGAAGGCGCTTGCCCGCGGCGAGCGGCTCGTCGAGACGCTCAACCAGGACGAGCTCGCGCCGTGGAAGGTCGAGGACCAGGTCGCCGCGATCCGCTCGGGCACCGCCGGCTTCCTCGACCGGATCAAGGTCGAGCGGATCAAGGAGTTCCACCAGAACCTGCTCCCGCGCCTGCACTCCGAGGAGGAGGCGCTGATGAACAAGATCGCCGAGGGCGAGTGGAGCGACGAGATCGAGGCCGAGCTCGACAAGGCGATCAAGGAGGCGATCGACGACTTCGGCCCCGACTTCGACGAGGAGGGCCAGCCGCTCGAGGAGGGCGAGTCCGACCGCATCCTCTCCGCCGAGGAGCGCGAAGCGCCCGGCCGGACGGACGGCTCGGGCTCGGACGGCTCGGACGACGGTGACGCCGACGACAGCTCCGGCGAGGCCGACGAAGCCGCCGAGGATGAGGAGAAGGAGGCCGCTCCCGCCTGATGGCTACGCAGCGCGACGTCCAGAACCGCATCGGTTCCGTCAAGAACATCCAGAAGATCACACGCGCGATGGAGATGGTCGCCGCCGCGCGGCTGCGCCGCGCGGAGGAGCGGATCGAGAACCTGCGCCCGTACGCGCGGGCGATGCGTCATGTGACCGCCCGTGTCGTCGAGGCGGCGGAGAACATCCCCAACATCCCGCTGCTCGACGAGCCCGAGTCGATCGACAAGGTGGGCATCCTGATCGTCACCGGCGACCGCGGCCTCGCGGGCGCGTTCAACTCGCAGATCATCCGCAAGGCGGTCTCGCGATCGCGTGAGCTCGAGGGCGAGGGCAAGGAGGTCGTGTGGTTCGCCTCCGGCCGCCGCGGCGTGTCCTCGCTGACCTTCCGCGGCTTCGAGGCCAAGGGCTACCAGGGCTTCACCGACCGGCCCGCCTACTCCGACGCGCGCGAGATCGCCGACGACCTCGCGACCGCCTTCATCGACGGCAAGATCAACCGCGTCGAGACCGTCCACAACCACTACATCTCGCCGCTGCGCCAGGAAGTCCGGCACGAGACGCTGCTGCCGCTGCAGGAGATGGCGGCGCTGCTGCACGACATCGAGGAAACGGAGGACGCAAACGGCGGCAGCGACGACGACTCGGCCAGCTCCGGCCGCGCGCTCTGGATCTACGAGCCCGACCCGGAGGAGATCCTCAAGCGGCTGATTCCCGACTACATCGAGATTTCAATCTTCCGCCGGCTACTCGAGTCGACCGCGTCCGAGCACGGCGCGCGGATGACCGCGATGCGCTCCGCGTCCGACAACGCGGGCGATCTGATCGAAGACCTCACACTCGAAGCTAACCGCCAGCGCCAGGCCGAGATCACGCAGGAGATCATGGAAGTCGTGGCCGGCGCGGAGGGCGTCAGCTAACCAAAGGAGAACCCAAGCGTGGAAGCCAAGACAGCTCACATCGGCACGATCGAGGAGATTCAGGGCGTCGTCATCGAGGCCGTCTTCCCCGATGGCCTGCCCGAGATCTACGCCGCGCTCGAGGTCGACATCGGCTCGAACGGTGATACGCGCACGCTGGTGTGCGAGGTGCAGCAGCACCTCGGCGACGACCGCGTCCGCGCGGTCGCGATGGACGCGACCGACGGCCTCTCCCGCGGCACCGAAGTGCGCGACACCGGTGGCCCGATCACGGTTCCGGTGGGGGACAAGACCCTCGGCCGGATCTTCAACCTGCTCGGCGAGACGATCGACGGCGGCGATCAGGTCGAGACCGAGGAGCGCTGGCCGATCCACCGCGACGCGCCGGCGGTCGAGAGCCTCTCGCCCACGCGCGAGGTGCTCGAGACGGGCATCAAGGTGATCGACCTGATCGAGCCCTACCCGAAGGGCGGCAAGGTCGGGCTGTTCGGCGGCGCTGGCGTCGGCAAGACCGTCGTCATCCTCGAGCTGATCAACAGCATCGCCACCGAGCACGGCGGCCTGTCCGCGTTCTGCGGCGTCGGCGAGCGTTCGCGCGAGGGCAACGACCTCTGGCTCGAGATGACCGAGTCGGGCGTGATCGACAAGACGATGCTCGTCTTCGGCCAGATGAACGAGCCGCCCGGCGCGCGTATGCGCGTCGCCCTCAGCGGCCTGACGATGGCCGAGTACTTCCGCGAGCAGGGCGGCCAGGATGTGCTGCTCTTCATCGACAACATCTTCCGCTTCGTCCAGGCGGGCTCGGAGGTATCGGCGCTGCTCGGCCGGATGCCCTCGCAGGTGGGCTACCAGCCGACGCTCGAGACCGAGATGGGCCAGCTGCAGGAGCGGATCACCTCGACCCGCCAGGGCTCGGTCACCTCGATCCAGGCGATCTACGTCCCCGCCGACGACCTCACCGACCCGGCGCCGGCGTCGGTGTTCGCGCACCTGAACGCGACGACGGTCTTGTCGCGCGCGCTGGTCGAGCAGGGGATCTACCCCGCGGTTGATCCGCTCGACTCGACCTCGACGATCCTCAAGCCGGACATCGTCGGCCAGGAGCACTACGACGTCGCGACGGGTGTCCAGGAGATCCTGCAGCGCTACAAGGAGCTCCAGGACATCATCGCGATCCTCGGTATCGACGAGCTCTCGGACGAGGACAAGCTGACGGTCCAGCGTGCGCGCAAGGTGCAGCGCTTCCTGTCGCAGCCGTTCAAGGTCGCCGAGCAGTTCACCGGCACCCCGGGCGTGTACGTCCCGCTGTCGGAGACCGTGCGCGGCTTCAAGGAGATCCTCGAGGGCAAGCACGACGAGCTGCCCGAGCGGGCGTTCTATATGAAGGGCACGATCGACGACGTCGTCGAGAGCGCGCGGGGAGAGGGCGACAAGGACGAGGGCGACGGCGAGGGTAAGGACGACAGCAACGGCAACGGCAACGGCGAACGGCGACGACGGCGGCGAGGAGTAGGTCAGTTGGCCGACCGATCGAAATTCCCGGTCTCGGTGCTGACGCCCGAGGGCGAGGTCTTCTCCGACGAGGTCGAGATGCTCTCGACGCGGACCGCGGTCGGCTCGATCGGCATCCTGGCGAACCACCAGCCCGTGATGGCGATGCTCGAGCCCACCGAGCTGCGGCTCTACAAGTCCGAGTCCGACATCGTCCGCTTCGCGCAGTCCGAGGGCTACCTCCAGGTCGCCGACAACTCCGCCCTGGTGCTCGTCGAGGAGGCCATCTCACCGGACGCGTTGGATCGCAGCGCGTTCGAGGCGAAGCTGTCCGATGCGGAGTCGGCCGTCGAGGCCGCCGACGAGGGCACCGAGGAAGAGGCGCGCGCGAAGCGCGACGTCAAGCGCTACGAGGCGTACCTCGCAGCGGGCGAGAACTCATCCGGCTGAGCGTCTTCTTCCGCTCCAGCCATTGGCCGGCGGCTAGGAGGGTTCGACCGAGAAGACGTTGAGGTCCTTCGGCGCGCCCTTGGCTCGGAAGAAGCGCTTGCGCTTCGTCTTGTAGCCGTCGCCGGGCAGCTTCGCCGCACCGCTCTCCGAGACCAGCACCTCGCCGCCCGCCGCCGCATCGCACACACGCGCGGCGACGTTCACGTCGATGCCGACGTAGTCGCGGCTGACGCGCCGAGGCCGGCCGAGATGGACGCCGGCCCGCAGAATCGGCGAATAGCCATCGACCTCGATCTTGGCGACGCCGCCGACCGCCTGGACGGCGGCGTCGACAGCCGAGCGCGGATTACGGAAGACCGCCATCGCGCCATCGCCGAGCAGCTTCACGAGCTCACCGTCATTCGCGAAGATCGCCTCCTCGACCTCGTTCTTGAACTCGCGCAGCAGCTTCAGCGTGCTCTCGTCGCCGGCGGACAGCGCCCATTCGGAGAAGTCGACGAGGTCGCAGAAGAAGATCGCCAGGTCCACCTCGCCACGCCCGCGGCCCTGCGACTCGGAAAGTGCCTGCCACGCCTGCAGCGCGCCGAGGCCGAGCTCGCGCATGACACTCGGCCTTTCTGAGCGCTCGTCGCGCTCGGCGAGCTTGCGCGCGAGGCTGTGGGCGGGGGAGGGCTCAGTTGAAGAGAGCGGGTCGCCGATGTTCTGGTCGCCCGGGAGCACCTTGCGCGCGAGGCGCGCAGCCTTGACGAGCTTCGGGTCGCGGTCGGCCTGCGACGGAGTTACCGGCAGCGGCGCGTCCTGCTCGTCGTCCTTCGGCGTCGGCTGGTCGCCATCGGCGGGCTTGTCGTCAGTCACCGGGGGGAATCTATCGCCGCGGGTGCCGGGCGGCGGTCGGGCCGTCGGCTACGCGTCGCCGAACGGCTCGTCGCGCTCGCGCACCGCTTCCTTCCAGCCGGCCTCCATCGCGCGCCGCTGGAAAGCAAAGCCCTCCTCGGTGTGACGGGCGATGCCGTCGAGGATCGTGCCGAGCGTCTGCGTCTGGGCGAGGCCCTGGGCGGTGACGGTGCCGTTGACGAGCAGCTTGTGCATGACGAGCTGGTTGATCGGGACGCGCGCGATCCGCTCGCAGAGGGCCTCGAAGCGCTCGTCGAGCTCGGCGGCGGGCGGCGCCTCGATCGCGAGCCCCCAGTCGAGTGCCTGCGCGCCGGTCAGGAGATCGCCCGTGAAGAGCAGGCGCTTTGCGCGCTGCGGCCCGATCCGGTGCGCCCACAGCGACGTCGTCGGCGTTCCCCAGACGCGCGCGGGTGGGTAGCCGATGCGCGCGTCGTCGGCGATCACGAGCAGGTCGGAGCAGAGCGCCATGTCCGTTCCGCCGGCGACGCAGAAGCCGTGGACCTTGCAGAGCACGGGCTTGTCGGAGTGGAACAGGCTCATGAACCCGCGCACGTTGCGGCTCATCATCTGGAAGTCCGTCACCGGGTCCCAGGTGCCGCTCGGGTCGTGGTTGCGCGCCTGCACCATCCGGTCCAGCGGTGAGCCCTCGGGTGCCGTCTCGCCCAGCCCTTCCATCGAGCCCTCCGCGCTCGCGACCAGGTCATAGCCGCCGCAGAAGCCCTTTCCGTTGCCGGCGAGCGCGATCACGTGGACCTCGGGGTCGAGGTTCGCCCGCTCGACGCATGCCGCCAGCTCGCGCGGCAGCTCGAAGGTGATTCCGTTGCCGCGCTCGGGGCGGTCCAAGGTGATCCGCGCGATTCGCCCGGTCACCTCGTATGTCATCGTCGTCGGCTCGGCCATCAAACGGCCAGCGAACGCTCGACGATCGCCTCGCAGTCGGTCCCGGCCGGCAGCGTCCCGTAGGCGCGACCGCCCTCGCCGGCGAGACGGGCGGCGCAGAACGCGTCCGCCACCGCCGGTGGCGCGTGACGCACGAGCAGGCTGCCCTGGAGCGCGAGGCCGAGCTCCTCGACCGTTCGGCGGGCGAGCATCTGCGGCTCATCGGCGCCCGGCAGCGCGGCGAGGTTCTCCTTGACCTTGCCGAGGTGGGCGTCGAGCCGGGCGTCTGCGCCGGCGGCCTGCTCGCACTCGTCGAGGAATGCCGGCAGCCCCTCCGGCTCCTTGACGAGCGCACGCAGCACGTCGAGCGCGGCGACGTTGCCCGAGCCCTCCCAGATCGAGTTGAGCGGCGCGTCGCGGTAGAGCCGCGGCATGCCCGACTCCTCGACGAAGCCGTTGCCGCCGAAGCACTCGAGCGCCTCCGAGGCATGCTGCGAGGCGCGCTTGCAGACCCAGTACTTCTCGACAGCGGTCGCGAAACGGCGGAACGCCGAAGCGGTCTCGCCCTCGTCATACGCGCGCGCGATCCGCATCGCCGTGGCCGTCGCCGCCTCCGACTCGATCGCGAGGTCGGCGAGGACGTTTTGCATCAGCGGCTGGTTGGCGAGCAGCTTGCCGAACGCCGAGCGGTGCCGTGCGTGCCAGACCGCCTGCGTCACGCCGACGCGCATCGAGGCGGCCGACCCGAGCAGGCAGTCGAGCCGGGTGTGGTTGACCATCCGGATGATGGCCGGAACGCCGCGCCCCTCCTCGCCGACGAGCTGGGCGCGGACGCCTTTGAACTCGACCTCGGACGAGGGCAGGTCGCGCGTGCCCAGCTTGTCCTTCAGCCGCTGGACCTGGAAGCCGGGGTCGGTGCCTTCGAAGAGGAAGCACGAGAGACCCGACTCGGTCTGGGCGAGCGTCAGGAAGATGTCGCACGATGGGTATGAGCAGAACCACTTGTGACCGGTGAGCTCGTAGACACCGTCCTCGCCGGTCGGCTCCGCGCGCGTGGTGTTGGCGCGCACGTCGGAGCCGCCCTGCTTCTCGGTCATCGCCATTCCGCCGAGCGCGCCCTGCTCACCTCGCTCGCCGTAGGCGGGCTTCGTCAGCCGCGGCTCCCACTCCTCGGCGAGCTCCGGCGCTGCGTCGCGCAGCGCCGGGATCATCGAGTAGGTCATCGAGACCGGGCACATCACGCCCGCGCCGGCCTGCGACCAGACGTACATCAGCGCGCCGCGCACGACATGCGCGCCAGGCTGAGGGTCCCGCCACGGCAGCGAGTGGATCTCGCGCTCGATCGCCTGGCGCAGCAGCCAGTGCCACGATGGGTCGAGCTCTACTTCGTCGACGCGGTGGCCGTAGCGGTCATGCGTGCGCAGGACCGGCTCGTTGCGCTCCGAGCGCCGCGAGTGCTCGAGCGCCTCGTGCGTTCCGGCGAGCTCGCCCGCGTCGCGGACGCGGTCGATGCCCCATCCGCCGCCCTCGCGCTCGAGGCCCTCCTTCAGCGCCAGGTCCGCGTCGAGCAGGTTGTACCCCTCGAGCGGCGGCGGCTGGTTGGTGACCTCATGCGTTGACTGCTGCGGGCTTCCGGTCGCTACGGACACGGCGCTCCTCCTTCTCGGTGGTGGGGATAGAACTGACGCAGAACTCGACGATCGTGGCGATCAAGGCCTCGTGCTCGTCCGGGGGCTCGCCCTCGGGCGCGGTGGAGAGGGGGCCGACGAGCGCCTCCGCGATCGCGCCCACGATCGCGGCGGCGAGCGTGTCGGCGTCGTGGGGGCGGAGCTCGCCGCTCGCGATTCCCTGGCGCAGGCCCTTGGCGAAGACGTCGCGGTAGCCACGCCGGAGGGTGAGGCGGTCGGCCTCGACGGCGGGGTCCACCGGTTCGGCGAGCAGCGCGTAGGCGAGCACGCGGCCGGCGAGCGCGCGCCGGGCGAAGGCCTCGGCGCCGGCCGCGAGGCGCTCGATCGCGGGGCGGCCGTCGTCGGCGCCGACCTCGGCGACCACGTCGAGCTCGTGCTGCGCCGCACGCAGGAAGACCTCGGAGAAGAGCGCCGACTTGGAGGGGAAGTGGCGATAGACGGTGCCGGTGGCGACCCCGGCGCGGGCTGCGACCGCTTGCACGCTCGCCGACGCGTAGCCGCCCTCGGCGACCTGGGCGAGCACGGCGGCCACGATGCGCTCGCGCGTCTCGGCCTTGCGGCGGCGGGTCTCGACGGTCTCCCGGTACGGCATTCCTCAAGAAGTGAACCATGATTCATACCTTGGTGTCAAGTGGCTCGTTGGGCCTCGGCGCGCGGTCCTGTCGCGGGTCCCGCGCCACCCGCGCGACGGCTAGCGGTTTGGTCCGTGCGTGAGCCGCGCCGGGGGCCCCGGCCGTATTGAGAGCAGATGGCAACGATGGCGCAGACACCCATTCGCGAGATCCCGCATACGTGGGGCTCGACCACCGCGGAGCGCCGCCGCTGGTTCGTCTGCGACGACCATCTCGCAGACGCAGACGACGCCTACTACCGCGCGGTCGATGTCACAGCGCCTCCCGAGGTGCTCTTCCGCTGGCTGTGCCAGCTGCGCAAGGCCCCGTACAGCTACGACTGGCTCGACAACCTCGGCCGCCGCAGCCCGCGCGAGCTCACGCCGGGGCTCGACGAGCTCGAGGTTGGCCAGCGGGTGATGACGATCTTCGAGCTCGCAGAGTTCCAGCGCGATCGGCACATCACCATCCGGCTGAAGCGTCTCTCTGCGCTGTTCGGCGACGTCGCCGCCACCTACCTCGTCATTCCGGTCGCGCCCGGACGCTCACGGCTCGTGGTGAAGCTGCTGGTGAAGCATCCGCGCGGGATCCGCGGCGCGCTGTCGCGGGCGTTGCTGCCCACGGGCGACCTGATCATGATGCGCAAGCAGCTGCTGACGCTGAAGCGCTTCGCCGAGGGTTAGAGCCCAGCCCGCCAGAGGCTGCGCGCCCGGATGCGCCCCAGGACACTTCACTGGATCACCCCATGCCGGCTCGCCGATAGCTCAACTGCTATCGGCTTCGCCGTCATGCGGCGCCCAGCTCGGTCCTGGAACTCCCCGGGCACACATCCCCTAACGGGCTGGGCTCTATCAGGCGCGCGTTACCGCCTCGAGCGCGTAGACGAACGAGCCGTAAGGCTTGCCGGTCGCCTGCTGCAGGCCGATCTCGCAGGTGCGGTTGCTCGACATGTAGGCGTCGAACTGCCGCCCGTCTAGCTCGGCCGCCACTCCCGTGGTCGCCGACGCGGTCAGTTCGGGGTGGAGGAAGCCGCGGTCGCCGGCGAAGCCGCAGCAGCCGGACGCGAGCGGGGTGAAGACGTCTTCCGCGACGGCATCGGCGAGCTGCTCGAGCTCGCCCGTGAGGCCGAGGTGCCGCACCGAGCACGCCGGGTGGAGCGCGACTGACGCGAGCGGCCGCTTGATCTCGAGCTCCGGCAGCAGCCGGTGGGCCCACGCGATCGAGTCGAGCACCTCGAGCTTCGCGTGCCGCTCGAGGTTCTCCTCCGACAGGGACCCGGCGACTTCCGCGCCGAGCCCGTGCGCACACGAGCTCGCATCCACGACCAACGGCAGATCGCCCTGGCCCGTCCACTCCCACAGCGCGGCGACGGTCTTGTTCGCCATGTGCTCGTGGCCGCGCTCGTAGCCCTTCGACGCCCATGGCGTGGCGCAGCAGTGGCCGGCAACGCCGTCGGGGATCCATACCGGCGAGCCGGCGCGCGCGGAGACCTCGACCAGGGCGGCGGGCAGGCTCAGCGGGCGCTCGGTCCCCCGCGGATCGCCGAAGACGCGGTTCACGCACGTGGGCATGTAGACGGCCGCGGCGCCGTCGCGTACGGTGGCGGGGAAACGGGTCGAGGCCGGGCGCGGCATCGCTCCGAGCCACTCGGGCATCAGCTCCGGACTGACCATGCGCCGCAGCATCCGCGTGAACCCGCGCAGGGGCGCGTCGCCCAACGTCAGCGCGGCGGCGTCGCCGGTGCGGACGCCCGCGCGTGCAGCGCGCTCGAGCGACGCGAACCGCTTCGCCGCCCGCAGCCCCGCGCGCTCGGCCTTCTCGGAGCGCTGCCGCCGGCGGAATCGCTTCACCAACTTGCCCGTGTCGATCCCCAGCGGGCAGGCGAGCATGCAGCTGCCGTCGGCCGCGCACGTTTCGAGCCCGTCGTACTCGTACTGCTCGAGCAGCGCGCGGGCGACCGGCGACCCCTCGGGCTGGCGGGCGACCTCGCGGCGGATGAGGATCCGCTGGCGCGGGGTGGTCGTCAGGTCGCGGCTAGGGCAGACTGGCTCGCAGAAGCCGCACTCGACGCAGGTGGTCGCCTCCTCCTCGATCGCCGGCGTGGACTTCAGGTTCTGCAGATGGACGCCCGGATCGCGGTTCAGCAACACGCCCGGGGCGAGCACGCCGTCGGGGTCGGCGAGTTGCTTCATCCGCCACATCAGCTCCGTCGCCTTCGGTCCCCACTCGCGCTCGACGTACGGCGCCATGTTGAAGCCCGTGCCGTGCTCGGCCTTCAGCGACCCGTCGTACTTGTCGAGGATCAGGTCCACGAGCTCCTCCATGAAGGCCTCGTAGCGGTCGCGGTCGGCCGGGTCGCTGAGGACCGGGGTGAGCATGAAGTGGAGGTTTCCGGCCGACGCGTGGCCCGCCACGCCGGGGAGGAACTCGTGCTTGCCGAGCAGCGCCTGGACGTCGCGCACGGCCTCGGCGATCCGTTCCGGGCGCACGCAGATGTCCTCGACGAGGAGCGCGGTGCCCTCGGGCCGGATCCGCCCGACGAGCCCGTGCATTCCCTCGCGTACGCGCCAGAAGAGCTCGGTCAGCTCGGCATCGTGGGTGAACTCCGGCGGCTCGATCAGCGACCGGCCCTCGAGCACGCGCATGGCGGAGGTCTGGAGCAGGTCGAGCTCGGCCTCGTCGTCGGAGCGAAACTCGACCAGGATGGCGGCCGCTTCCGGCGGGAGCTCCTTCCAGCTCTCGAGCGCGCCGGGGAAGTTGTAGGCCGCCGCTATCAGGGTCGTCGCGACCATCAACTCGGTCGCGGTGGCGCCCTCCGCCACGAGCGCCGGCACGACGTCGGCGGCGGCATCGAGGTCTTCGAAGAAGAGCAGCGCCGTCGCGGTGCGGTGGCCGAAGGGCACGGTCTCCATCACGGCCTCCGCGATGAAGGCGAGCGTTCCCTCCGACCCGACGAGCAGGCGGCGGAAGATCTCGAGCGGGGTGTCGCCGTCGAGGAACGCGCAGAGGCGATATCCGGTCGTGTTCTTGATCTCGAACTTGCGCTTGATCCGCTCGGCCAGCTCGGCGTCTGCGCGGATCTCGTCGCGGATCGTCGCGAGCCCCTCCGCGAGCTCGGGCTCGAGCGCCGCGAAGCGCTCCTCGGCGTCGGGCGCGCCGGTGTCGATCACCGTGCCCGACGGGAGCACGAACTTCACCCCGCGGACCGTCTGGTACGAGTCGTGGACGACGCCACAGCGCATCCCGCCGGCGTTGTTCGCGATCACGCCGCCGACGGTCGCGAAGTTGGTGCTCGCCGGATCTGGCCCGACCCGGCGGGAATGGCGCCTGAGCGCGCGGTTCACGTGGCCGAGGACCGTGCCCGGCCGGACGCGGACGCGCTCGCCGTCGTCGTCCTCGATCCGGATGCCGGCGAACCAGCGGCGGACGTCGACCAGGATGCCGTCGCTCTGGGCCTGGCCGTTGAGGCTCGTGCCGCCGGAGCGGAGCGTCACCCCCACCCCGCTCTCGCGCGCGTAGGCAAACACCTTCCCGACGTCGTCCGCGTCGCGTGCGACCACGACGGCCTGCGGCAGCAGCCGGTAGGCGCTCGCGTCCGATGCGTAGCGGACGAGGTCGATCACGCGCGTGAGAACGCGGTCGGCGCCGAGCAGCTCGATCAGGTCCGAGCGCAGCGGCTCGGGCGTCCCGGCGGCGAGGCTGTCGGGAACCCGGTCCTCGGCGCTTGCGCCCTCCGTCGGGGCGATCGGCAGGGCGGCCGGCTCGAGCAGCGCCATCGCTCTAGAAGAGCGCCATACCGGGCGTGACCGGGACCTCGATCAGCTCCGGCTTCGACGAGGCGAGCGCGTCGCGCAACGCCTCGTGCAGCTCCTCGCGCGGTCCGACGGAGCGCGCATTGACCCCGTAGCCGGCCGCGACCTTGGCGGTCTCGAGCGCCGGCAGGTCGAGTCCGGGTGCTCCCTGGACCTCCTCGATACCCGCGAACCACTTGAGGATCGCGTACTCCTCGTTGCGCAGCACCAGGAAGGTGACCGGGACGTCGTAGGCGACCGCGCTCCAGAACGCCGTGATCGCGTACTGCGCCGACCCCTCGCCGAGCACGCACACCACCGGGCGATCGGGCTGCGCGAGCTGGACCCCGATCGAAGCCGCGAGTCCGAAGCCGAGGCCGCCGCCGGCGCCGAAGAAGTAGCTGCCGGGCTTCGAGAGGCGTAGCTGGTTGCGCAGCGCGAGCGTCGAGGAAGGCGACTCGAGCACGACGATGCCGTCCTCGGGGAAGAGCTCGCCGAGCGTCGCGTGAACGGCCGTCGGCGTGAGCGGATCCGACTCATCGCCGGGCGTCGGGTCCGGCAGCGGATCCGGCTCGGCCCGCTCGGCGGCCTCCCCGACGTGCTCCAGCAGCGCGCGGATGGTGAGCGCGACGTCGGCCACGATCGCGTCGCCCATCGGCGCGCGCGCCGCCTCGTCCGGATCGCTCGTGATGGCGACGAGTTCCGCACCCTCGGGCAGCGGCGGGCCGGGGATGTAGGGGTAGTAGGGGAACACCGACGAGCCGACGACGAGCACCAGGTCGCGGCCCGCGAGCGTCTCGGCGCTCGGACCGATTGCCGGCGGCAGGATGCCCTGGAACAGCGGGTGCCCCTCCGGGAACCCGATCCGCCCGCCACCCGGTGCGGGCGTCGCATACACGGCCAGCCGCTGACGCTCGGCCAGCGCCACCACGTCGTCCCACGCCCCGGAGGCGTCCACATCGGGGCCCGCCACGAGCGCGGGGTTCTTTGCCGCCGAGAGCCGGTCCGCCAGCGCCTTCACCGCATCTGGATCTGCCGTCGCACGGCCCGTCACCGAGCGGGCGATCGCATGCTCGACCTCGGCGTCGTCGGCCTCGCCCTGCCAGTCGTCCATCGGGAGCGACACGAACGTCGGTCCCTTCGGCGGGAGCGACGCTCTGTGGATCGCCTGGGCTATTGCGAGCGGGACGTCCTGCGCGCGCGGCGGCTCGAAGCTCGACTTCACGAAGGGGTCGGTCACCCGCGGCGCGTCGCGGTTGGTGAGGTTGGCGCGCATCGTGATCTGGGCGCGCACCTGCTGACCGGCGGTGACCAGCAACGGCGAGTGGTTGGCCTCGGCGTTGAAGATCGCGCCCATCGCGTTCCCGACACCGGGCGCGGTGTGCAGATTCACGTGCGTCGTGCGGCCCGACGCCTGGGCGTAGCCGTCCGCCATTCCGACCACGACCGCCTCTTGGAGCCCGAGGACATAGGTGAAGTCGTCGGGGAACTCGGCGAGCATCGGCAGCTCGGTCGAGCCCGGGTTGCCGAAGATCGTCGTCATCCCGTGCCGGCGGAACAGCTCGAACGTGGCCTCGCGGACGTTCATGCTCGCGACCCTAACGCGCGCGAGCCGGCTCAGGGCGCTCAGCCGGCGAAATCGAAGCCGGCGCCGCCGTCGGCGTAGCCGCCGAGGATCCGGCGCGCCGCGCTGATGCGGTGGACCTCGTCGGGCCCGTCGTAGATGCGCGCGTAGCGGGCGTGGCGGTACATCCGCTCGAGCGGCCGGTCGGCCGACACGCCGAGCGCTCCGTGGACCTGGATCGCGCGGTCGATCACGTCGTGCAGGACCTTCGCGCCGAAGAACTTGATCAGCGCGATCTCGACGCGTGCGTCCCCCGAGCCCCCCTCGCCGCGCATGGCGGCGTCGATCTTCGCGGCCGCCTGGAGCGTCATCAGCCGCGCGGCCTGGATCTCGGCTGCCGAGTCGGCGATCCAGTTCTGGACGGTCTGCTTGCGCGCGAGCGGCGAGCCGAACGCCTCGCGCTCGAGCGCGCGCTCGCACATCAGGTCGAACGCCCGCTGTGCCTGGCCGAGCCAGCGCATGCAGTGGTAGATCCGGCCGGGGCCGAGGCGGTCCTGGGCGATCCTGAACGCCTCGCCGCGGCCGCCGAGGAGGCTGTCGGCCGGAACGCGCACGTCGGTCAGGCGGATCTCGCAGTGGGCGCCCGCGGTCTCGCCCATCACCGGGATGACGCGCACGATCTCGTAGCCCGGCGAGTCGGTCGGAACGATCACCATCGAGCAGCGCGCGTGCGGCGCCGCGTCGGGCTCGGTTACGCAGAAGACGGTGGTGAAAGCGGCGACGTTCGCGCCCGTCGTGAACCACTTGTGCGCGTTCACGACCCACTCGTCGCCATCGAGCTCGGCGGTCGCGCGAACGCCCGTCGGGTCCGAGCCGGCCACCTCCGGCTCCGTCATCCCGATCGAGGGGTAGATCTCGCCCTCCACCAGCGGCCGCAGCCAGCGCTCGCGCTGCTCCGGGGAGGCGTAGAGGTTCAGCATCGTCGCGTCCTGTGCCGAGTGGGTGCCGAGCGCGACCATCGCGTGCTCGGAGCGGCCGACGATCTCGTTGACGTAGACGTAGTCCATGAACGAGAGCCCGCCGCCCCCGATCTCCTCCGGCAGGCCGAGCGCCCACAGGCCCTCGGCCTTCGCCTCGTCTTGGAGCGCGCGCATCGGCCCGCCGACGGCGAGCCCGCCCTCCGCATCGAGGTCGGGCTCGGCCGGGATCACGCGCTCGTCGACGAACGCCCGCACTCGGCCGCGCAGGTCGGCGGCGCGATCGGAGGGGGTGAACCCCGGCGTCGTCGCGGACACACCCGAAGCCTAGTCGCGGCCAGTCGCGGCGACGGCGCAACCATCCCTATCCTGCCGGGTTCCTTGCGCTCGATGACGCGGACCCGACTCGCGCCGATCGCCGCCGTAGCGCTGGCGATCGCGCTTGCAGCACCCGCCGCCGAGGCGAAGCGGACGGTCCCGTTCGGCTTCCACTCGGCCAACTACGGCAGCGAGATCCTCGACGCGCCGACGGCGGTGCAGGACGCCGAGTGGGCGCGGATGGCGAGGAACGGCGTCGAGTCCGCGCGCGTCTCCTTCTACTGGACGAAGGCCCAGCCGCAGCCGGGCCCGATCGACTTCACCGCGATCGACCGGATCGTCAGCCAAGCGGCCACGCACGGAGTGCGCGTGCTGCCCGTCGTCGTGAACACGCCCGAGTGGGCGCGGATCGACCCGGCCAAGGGCGGCTCCCCGCCGAGGAACGTGTCCGACTACACCGCATACCTCGACGCGCTCATCGCCCGCTACGGCCCGAACGGCGCGCTCTGGCGCGAGCGCCCGGATCTCCCCAGGCGCTTCGTCCGCGAGTGGCAGATCTGGAACGAGCCGCACCTGCGCGACTACTGGGACGTGCCGAACTGGGAATCCAGCTACCACAAGCTGCTGCGCGCGTCGTACAAGCTGCTCAAGCAGCGCGACCCGGGCGCGACCGTCGTCTTCGGCGGGATCACGCGCGCGCCGTGGGACATCCTCGAGGACTACTACGACAAGCGGGGCGGCAAGCGCGCCTACGACGTGATGGCGATCCATCCGTACACGCGCTTCCCCAAGGGCGTGCCGACGATCGTCCGCCGCTCGCGCGAGGTGATGAACGAGAACGGCGACAAGAACGTGCCGCTGTGGATCACCGAGTTCGGCTGGTCGGCGTCGAAGGGCAAGGTCAGCGCGCCGAAGTCGATCGCGGGCATCCAGGTGACCGACGACGGGCTCGCGAAGAACCTCACCTCCGCGTACGACAAGCTCGTCGCCGCGCGCAAGGAGAAGTCCACGCGCGTCGAGCGCGCGTACTGGTTCACCTGGGCCTCCGAGTACAACCCGAACACCGGCAACCAGCTGGTCAGCATCTTCGGCTTCTCGGGCTTGACCCGCTACACGCCCTCGACGACGTCGATCGAGGAGAAGCCGGCACTCGCCGCCTACAGGCGCAGCGCGCAGCGCTACCAGGGCTGTAGCAAGACGGACGCCGGGCGCTGCAAGTAGAGTCGCCGGCCGTGCCATCCGCGCACGGGTACCGGGGCCGTAGCTAGCTCATGGGCGAGGAGCGCCTCGCCTTTCCGCGCGAGGAGCTGCGCGAGCGCACGGCGCGCGGCGGCGCCTTCAACGCGCTCTTCCTCGGCAGCGTCCAGGGGCTGCTGCTCATCCAGGGCGTGGTCGTCACCGCCTTGCTCGGGCCGGTGGCGATCGGGCTCTACGCGATCGTCTCGACGATCTCGGTCACCTTCCTCGAGCTGAAGAAGGCGGGTGTCGACGAGGCGTTCGTCCGCCAGGACGAGCCCGACCAGCAGGCCGAGTTCCGCAAGGCGTTCACGGTCGAGCTCGGCTTTGCGCTGGTGTGCTCGCTCGGGATCGTGATCTCGGCGCCGATCCTCGCAGTCGTCTTCGACGACGACCGCCTTCTGCCCCTGACGCTCGCGGTCGCTTATCTACCGGTGGCGTTCGCGTTCCACGCGCCGATGTGGGTCTTCTTCCGCCGGATGGACTTCGTCCGGCTGCGGCTGCTCGAGGGGATCGTCCCGCTCGTCACGTTCTTCGTCACGGTCCCGCTGGCGATTGCGGGCGTGGGGGTGTGGAGCCTCGTGATCGGGCCGATCGTCGGCAACAGCGTGGCGATCATCGCGGCGATGATCGCGTCGCCGCTGAAGGTCGGCCTCGACTTCGATCGCGCCGCGATCCAGCGTTACCTCAACTTCAGCTGGCCGATCTTCGCCAGCGCGGCGGCGCTGCTAGCGGTCCAGGGCGGGCAGCTGCTCGCGTTCAACATCGACGGCGGGATCGCCGCCGCGGGCTTCGTCACGCTCGCGTTCACTTTCACCCGCTACGGCCAGCGGGCGAACCAGATCCTGACCGCGACGATCTACCCGGCCGCCGTCGCCATCCGCGACAAGCTCGAGACGCTCGAGGAGCTGTTCGTCAAGTCCAACCGGATGATGCTGCTTTGGTCGCTGCCGGTCTGCGCCGTGTTCGTGTTGTTCGCAGAGGACCTCGTCGACTTCGTCCTCGGCTCGGAATGGGAGCCGGCGATCCTGCTGCTCCAGGGTCTCGGCGTCGCGGCCGCCTTCGAGCAGCTGGGCTACAACTGGTTCTCGTTCTTCCGCGCGCGGGGCGACTCACGGCCGCAGGCGATCGAGTCGGCGGTGATGGTGACCGGCTTCCTCGTCTTGGCGGTGCCAGCGCTCTTCATCTGGGGCTTCTGGGGATTCATCGCCGGCCGTGTGGCGGGGACGCTCGTGCAGCTCGTGGTACGCCAGGCTTACCTGCGCCGGCTCTTCCCGAAGGTCAACCTCGCGACGATCGGCGCGCGCGTGTCTGTGCCCGTCCTGGCCGGTGCTGCGGCCGCGATGGGGTTGCGCCTGCTGCTGTGGGGAGGCGAGCGCACCGCGGGCCAGGCGATCGCGGAGGTCGCGCTGTTCGTGGGCGTGACCGCGCTCACAACGTGGCTGGTCGAGCGCGAGCTCCTGCGCGAGCTCTGGGGCTATCTGCGCACGCGCGCGTTCCCGGGGCGGAAGTTCGACCCGGAGTCGCAGCCGCTCGAACCGCCGGGCGTCGAGTCGCCGCTGTAGGCCGGCGGGCTAGTTGTTGCGGGTGCGCCGGCGGATTGCGACGCCGGCGCCCGCCAGCGCAGCGCCGCCGAGGGCGACGAGCGCGGCCGGGAAGCCCGTGCGCGCGAGCTCGGTCGTCGTCCCCTGGGAGCTCGATTGGCTCGATTGGGCGCTCGAGCCGCTCGACGTCGAACCGGATGAACCGGAGCCGGACGAGCCGCTGGTGCCCGATCCCGAGGAGCCGGAGTTCGAGTTGCCGCTGGAGTCCTGCTGTGACTCGCCCTGGAGCGGGTCCGAGTACTGCTCATCGCCCGCGCTCTGGGCGAGCGCGCCCGCGGGGAACGCGAACAGGGCGGTGATTCCGAGGGTCGCGGCGATCTTCTTCGGCGTCGTGTTCATGCGGGCCATTGGTATCACAGGTTTCCCGCGACCGCGATCGCTCCCTACACTCAGCCGCCTGATGCAGGGGAAAAGCACCGACCCGGCGCCGCGGCGCGTGGCACTCGTCCACGACTTCCTGCTCGACCTGCGCGGCGCCGAGCGCGTCTTCCTCGCGATGTGCGAGCTCTGGCCGGACGCCGACGTGTTCACCGCCGTCTACGACGAAGAGGGCACCGAGGGTCGGTTCGCGCACCGCAACGTGCAGGGGTCGTTCCTGCAGAAGCTGCGGCCGAACGCGCACACCTTCCGCGCACTGCTGCCGCTCTACCCCGCCGCGATCGAGTCGCTCGACTTCTCCGAGTACGACCTCGTCGTGTCGAGCTCCAGCGCGTGGGCGCACGCGCTCATCTGCGACGAGGACACCGTCCACGTCTGCTACTGCCACAACCCGTTCCGCTACGCGTGGAACGAGCGCGACCGTGCGCTCAGCGACCGCCGCGACCCGTTCTCGCGCATGGCACTGCGCCTGCTGTTCCGGCGCTGGCGCCAGTGGGACTGGATCGCCGCCCAGCGCGTGGACCACTACGTGACCAACTCGCGCGCGACGCAGGCGCGCGTGCGCACGTATTTCGGTCGCCGCTCGAGCGTGGTCTATCCGCCGGTCGAGACGGGGCGCTTCACGCCGAGCGCTTCACGCGATCACTACCTCGTCCTCTCCGAGCTGGTCTCGCACAAGCGGATCGACCAGGCGATCAAGGCCTTCAACAAGCTCGCGCTGCCGCTCGTCGTCGTCGGCGACGGCCCCGACCAGGCTCGGCTCGAGCGGATCGCGGGACCGACTATCCGCTTCGCGGGGCGCGTCTCCGACCCGGAGGCGGCGTGGCTCTTGTCCACCTGCCGCGCGCTGATCGTGACCGCGATCGAGGAGTTCGGGATCGCGGCGGTCGAGGCCCAAGCTGCAGGGCGGCCCGCGATCTCGATCGCCCGGGGCGGCGCGCTCGAGACCGTCGAGGACGGGGTGACCGGCTGCTTCTGGGACGGCGGCGCAGAGGAGCTCGCAGAGGCGGTCGCCGGCTTCGACGCCGCCGCAGTCGATCCGCAGGCGTGCGTCGACAACGCCGCCCGCTTCGACCGCGAGGTCTTCGACCGCGAGCTCCCGCGTGAGGTGGAGCGCGCGATGCGCGCTGCCCGCGGCGAGGAGCGTCCGCCGCACGCGACGACGCCGCGTGTGCGGGGCGCCCGCCGCGGGCTGATCCGCCCGCTCGTCTAGTAGCGGCGTGCCGGCGCTCGACACGATCTCGCTGACGATCGCCCGCGTCGTCCTGCTCGCGGGGCCGACCGCGCTCGCGTTCTTCTCCGGCGGGTTCTTTGACGGGCCGCGCACCGCGGCTGCCGCGACGGCGTGGGGCCTCGTGCTGCTGCTGGCGCTCGCGAGCCGGAGCATTCCCCTGCCCGTGTCCGTCGGAGGACGCGTTGGGCTTGGTGGGCTGGCGCTGTTGACCGGCTGGATCGCGTTGTCGGCCAACTGGACCTCGCTCGAGGGCGCGGCCCAGGACGACACGGTGCGTGCGCTTGCCTACCTCGGCGCGCTGCTCGCCGGGGTCGCCGCCTGGCGCGACGACCGCGCGGCGCGCGCGATCGAGCCCGCGCTCGTCGCTGGCGTCCTGATCGTGATCGGCTACGGGCTCGCCGGGCGGGTGTTGCCGGAGATCGTCGAGCTGAGCGCGTCGAAGAGCGGCTCCGGTCGGCTCGAGCAGCCGCTCACCTACTGGAACGCGACCGGCGCGCTGGCGGCGATGGGGTTCGTGTTGTGCGTGCGGCTGATGGGCGACGCGACGCGCGCGGTCGCGCTGCGAGCCGGCGCGGCAGGCGCCACCGTCGTGCTCGGCGCGGGCCTCTACCTGACCTTGTCGCGGGGCGCCGTCGTAGCGATGTTGATCGGTCTCGCTGCGCTGATCCTGCTGGCACCGACCAGGGAGCAGGTCCGCGCGCTCGTCATTGCCCTCTTCACCGCCGTTGTGGCCGGGGCCGTCTCGAGCGTTTGGCCCGAAGTCGAGTCGCTTGTGGGGAGTCCGGCAGACAGGGCTGGTGAAGGAGTGGCGGCTCTGGCGTTGTTGGGCCTGATCGCCCTAAGCGCGGTGGGCGCGCAGCTGCTCGCATGCCGGGCGGAGGGCGGTGGCGAAGGCCGCCTGCGGCGAGGCTCGGCACGCGTGCTTGTCGTGCTCGCGCTGCTGCTAGTAGCGATCCCTCTCAGCGCAGCCGCGATCAATGCCGCCGCCCCGGCCGAGCAGGACGACGGGCTGGGCCGCAACACGAGCGCGTTCGGCTCGAACCGCTACGAGTACTGGAAGGTCAGCGCGGACAGCTTCGCCTCGGAGCCGTTGCGCGGCACCGGGGCGGGCTCGTTCCGCACCGAGTGGGAGCGCGAGCGCGAGATCGACGAGCCCGTCCGCGACGCTCACTCGCTCTACATCGAGACCGCGGCCGAGCTAGGCCTCGTCGGCGTCGCCTTCCTGCTCGCCATGATCGGGGGCATCGCGCTCGCCGCACGCTCGGCGTACGGGCGCGACCCGGCGCTGGTCGCCGGCTGGATCGCGACCCTCGGCGTGTTCGCGGTCCATGCCGGACTCGACTGGGATTGGGAGATGCCGGCCGTCGCCGGCGTCGCGGTCGTCCTCGCCGGCGCCCTCCTCGCCCGCGCGGACCTCGGCTCAACTCGCGCCTGACCCTCCGCGCGCGATTCGATGGGAACTTCTTATGGCCTATAGCAAGCAGAACTGACCATCGAACTCACTGCGGAGCCCTGTAGCGCGGGTTGAGTTCCCGCACCCGCCGCAACGCCCGCCGGTACTCACCCTCGTTACTGCCCCGCGCGGCCGCCGCCAACGCGAGCCACGACCGATACGAGTCCGGCTGGTCCCGCACCATCGCCCGCGCCAAGGGCAACGCCCGGGCACCAGACCCGCCCCGAGCCATCGCTGTCACGGCCTCGAGAGCCACGTCTTCTTCACTGCAATCTGTTTCAAGCTGCCGCACCGTCAGCGAATCGGCCGCATCCGCGCACGCATCCGCGTCGCTCTGCCACCCGGCGACGAGCACGATGATCCCGATCGCCACGACCGCGAGCACCGCGCGTACGAGGATCACACCCACGCTCCGACACGATAGCCCGGCGAAGACCGCCAGCACTGCCGGTATCCTGCGCCGGGATGGACGTACGCGCTACCTGCGAGCGCCTCGTCACCTACGACACCTCGACCCCTGACGGGATCAAGAGCGCCGCCGGCTTCGTCAAAGGGTGGCTCGAGGCGCGCGATGTCGAGGTCGAGAGCGCGATGCACAAGGATCGCCCCGTGCTGGCGGCGACGGTCGGTGCTGCCGAGGGGCCGACGGTGCTCTTCCACGGGCACCTCGACGTGGTCCCCGCGCGTGCCGAGCAGTTCGTGCCCCAGTTCGACGGCGACCGCCTCGTCGCCCGCGGCGCCTACGACATGAAGGGCGGCCTCGCGGCGATGATGTGCGCGACGCGCGAGCTCGCCGACCAGGACGACGTGCGCGTCTCGTTCGTCTGCATCGCCGACGAGGAGTCCGACGAGCCTGAGCCGAGGGGGACCGACTTCCTCGTCGAACAGGGTTACGTGGGCGACTTCGCGATCACCGGCGAGCCGACCGACATGCACATCGGCGTGCAAGCGAAGGGCGTGCTCGCGCTGCGGATCGAGATCGCCGGCAAGGCGGCGCACGGCTCGACCCCGTGGGAGGGCGACAACGCCGTGTTGAAGGCGCTCGACACGTTCCGCGCGATCGAGTCGCTGCCGTTCGCGCGCGAGTCCTCCGAGCTCTTCGACCGGCCGTCGATCAATCTCGGGCGCATCGTCGGCGGTGACGCGCTCAACAAGGTCCCCGACCTCTGCGTGATCGACGTCGACATCCGCTTCCTGCCCGAGCAGGACCCGGACGAGATCAGAGCCGCGATCTCCGCCCTGCCCGACGTCACCGTCAAGCCCGTCTTCCAGCGCGCTCCGGTCCAGGTGGACCGCGACGACCCGTTCGTGCTGCTGCTCGCGGAGGCCGCCGGCGAGCCGCACGAGAGCATCGCCGTCGGCCGCGACGGCGCCTCCGACGTGATCAGCTTCCTCGATGCGGGCGTGCCCGCGGTCGAGTTCGGGCCGATCGGTGGCGGCCACCACGGCCCTGATGAGTGGGTGTCGGTCAGCTCGCTCGAGCGCTACCTCGGCGCGCTCGTGGAGTTCGTACACCTGATCCCGAAGCGGATGGAGGGCCGCAGCTCCGGCCATCTGCGGATCGCCTAGACGATGCAGCCCGAAGCCGAATACAAAGGCCCGCGCCTGTTCCGCAAGCTCCTCCTCGGAGCGCTGCTAATCGGCACCGCGTTCGCTGGCGCCACCGCCGTCGCGGCGTTCAACGAGGTGGACAAGGTCGTCGAGGCCTTCAAGCAGAACAAGCGGCTCGACCTCGGTGGGGAGCTGTCGGAGGCCGACGCCGGCAAGCCGCGCACGATCCTCCTGCTCGGCTCCGACATCCGTGTCGACAACCCGGCCGACAAGGGGCGCTCCGACACGATCATGCTCGTCCGGCTCGATCCCTCGAAGAAGGCGAATGCGATCATGTCCTTTCCGCGCGACCTGAAGGTCGAGATCCCCGGCGTCGGGACCGACCGCATCAACGCCGCGTTCTCCTACGGCGGGCCGAAGCTGATGGTCAAGACGGTCAAGAAACTCACCGGCCTGCGGATCAACCATGTGATCAACGTCGATTTCCGCGGCTTCCGCAAGGCCGTCGATCGGATCGGTTGCGTCTACGTCGATGTCGACCGCCGCTACTTCAACGAGAGCCAGGCGTACGCCTCGATCGACCAGAAGCCCGGCTACCGCAAGCTCTGCGGCTACGAGGCGCTCGCCTACGTGCGTTTCCGCCACGAGGACAACGACCTCGTCCGCGGCGCTCGCCAGCAGGACTTCCTCCGTCAGGCGAAGGACCAGGTCTCGACGGGCAAACTGATCGACGACCGCGACGAGCTGGTGAAGATCTTCGGCAAGTACACGAGCTCGGACATCGACTCGCGCAAGACCGTCCTCAGCCTGCTCAAGCTCGCCGTCTTCTCAGCCGGCCGGCCCGTGCAGGAGATCCACTTCGAGGGCCAGATCGGGCCGAGCTACGTGACGGCCTCGAACGACCAGGTGCACAAGCTCGCGCAGCAGTTCCTCGGCGTCGAGGACACGAAGGGCCCGCGTGGCGAACTGAAGCCGAAGGGCAAGAAGAAAAAGAAGAAGGTCAACGACCTCGAGCTGAGCCTCGAGTCGGCGCCCGACGCGGGCCGCGAGCAGGCGCTCCAGGCCGTAGCCGGCGGGATCAAGTATCCGGTCTATTACCCGACCAAGCGCACGCGCGGCGCGCTCTTCGCGGGCAAGCCCGAGGTCTACTCGATCAAGCACGAAGGGACGAAGTACCGCAGCTACCGGATGGTGACCAAGCGCGGCCTGCTCGGCGAGTACTACGGCCTCCAAGGCACGACGTGGCGCGACCCGCCGATCCTCAAGCATCCCTCCGAGGAGCGCACGGTCGACGGGCGCAAGTACAAGTTCTTCTACGCCGGCGATCGGCTGCGCGTGATCTCGTGGCGCACCAACAAGGGCGTGTACTGGGTCTCGAACACCCTGCTCCAGTCGCTCTCGAAGAAGCAGATGCTCGAGATCGCCCGGACCTCTCGCACGCTGTAGGTTCCGCGGCCTCATGAACGGGGGTACCGAGAAGGAGCCGGTCGGCGTCATCGGCGTGGGCTGGGTCGGGCTCGTCACGGCGGCGTGCTTCGCGGAGCTGGGCCACCGCGTCGTCGCGCGCGACGTGATCGCCGAGAAGGTTGCGGCGCTCAACGCCGGCGACGTGCCGATCCACGAGCCCGGGCTGGCCGACCTGCTCGAGCGAAACGCGGAGCGGCTGACTTTCACGACCGACATGGCTGAGCTGCTCGGCGCGGCCGAGCTCCTGTTCTGCTGCGTCGACACACCGCCGACCTACTCGGGCGACGCCGACCTCTCGCGCGTGAACACGGTGATCTCGGAGCTCGGCGGCTCGACCGACCACGCGATCGTGATGAAGTCGACGGTCCCGGTCGGCACAGGCCGCACGATTCAGCGCGACCATCCGGGACTCGGCTACGTGTCGAACCCGGAGTTCCTCAAGGAGGGGTCCGCGGTCGAGGACTTCATGAACCCCGACCGGGTGGTCATCGGGGCTGACGATCTCTCGGAGCGGTTCGCCGAGCGTGTCGAGACGCTCTACTCGCCGCTCGGCGGCGCGCGCGTGCGCACCGACGTCGCCAGCGCCGAGATGATCAAGCTCGCCTCGAACGCCTTCCTCGCGACCAAGATCTCCTTCATCAACGAGATCGCCAACGTCTCCGAGGAGCTCGGCGCCGACGTGACCGAGGTCGCACGGGGAATGGGGCTCGACGAGCGGATCGGCCCGCAGTTCCTGCGCGCGGGGATTGGCTATGGAGGCTCGTGCTTCCCGAAGGACGTGTCGGCGCTGAAGCAGCTCGCCGGCAACACCGGCTACCACTTCCAGCTGCTGACCGCCGTGATCGAGGTCAACGAGCTCCAGAAGCGGCGCACGATCGGCAAGCTGCAGAAGCACCTCGGCTCGCTCGTGGGGAAGGAGATCGCGCTGCTCGGCGTCGCCTTCAAGCCCGACACCGACGACGTCCGCGAGGCGACGGCGCTCGTGCTCGCCGCCCGTCTCCAGGGGGAGGGCGCCCACGTGCGCGTCTTCGACCCGGTGGCGGCCGACAACGCGAGCGAGATGCTCGGAAGCGCGACGGTAGCCGCCTCCGCGCTCGACGCCCTCGACGGCGCCGACGCCGCGGTGCTCGTCACCGAATGGCCCGAGTTCGCCGATCTCGACTGGACCGGCGAGGTGAAGGCGAAGATGAACGAGCCGATCGTCGTGGACGGGCGCAACTTCCTCGATCGCGAGACGCTCGAGTCCGCCGGCTTCACCTACGAGGGCGTCGGGCGCTGAGGCGGCGGCGGTGCAGGCGCTGATCCTCGCTGGGGGCCAGGGCACGCGCCTGCGGCCACTCACCCTGACTGTCCCGAAGCCGGTAATGCCGCTCGCCGGCCGGCCGTTTCTCAGCTTCATGCTCGACTGGCTCCGATCGCACGGCGCCGACGAGGTGATCCTTTCGTGCGGCTTTCTCTCCGATGGGGTCGAGGCGGTGCTCGGCGATATCTACGAGGGGATGCGGCTGCGCTACGTCCACGAGGACGAGCCGCTCGACACGGCCGGGCCCGTGCGGTTGGCATTTGACGAGGGGCTGATCGGAGACCGCCTGTTCGTGCTGAACGGCGACGTGCTCACCGACATGGATCTGACGGCCCAGCTCGCTCAGCACGAGCAGACCGGTGCGGCAGCCACGCTCGCGCTGGTCGCGGTCGAGGACACGTCGAGCTACGGGGTAGTGCCGACTGACGACGATGGCCGCGTGCAGCAGTTCCTCGAGAAGTCCGACGGTCCCGCGCCGACGAACCGCATCAACGCCGGGGCCTACATCCTCGAGCGCAACGCGGTCGAGCGGATCGCCTCCGGCCGGCCCGTCTCCTTCGAGCGTGAGGTGTTCCCCGAGCTGATCGGCGACGGTCTCTACGGCTACGCCGCCGAGGGCTACTGGATCGACATCGGGACGCCCGAGCGCTACCTCGAGGCCACCTACGACCTGCTCGCCGGGCGCGTCGCCAGCACGCTGCCCGAGCGCGACGAGACCGACTCGCTGATCTACGACGGCTCGATCACGAGCGGCGCGCACATCGGTCCCCAGTCGGTCGTCGGCCGCCACTGCGCCGTCGGCACGAACACGACGGTGGAGCGCTCCGTCCTCCACGACGACGTGCGCCTCGCTGCCGACTGCGTCGTGAAGGACGCGATCGTCGGCACGGGCGTGAGCGTGGGGGAGGGCGCGCGGATCGAGCCGGGCGCGGTGCTCGGCAGCGCAGCAGAGGTCGCCGATGGCGCCGTCGTCGCGGCAGACGCGCGCGTGCAGCCGGAAGAGAGGGTCGGATGAGCGGGGACCTTTCCCCCTCCGCGGTCGGGGCGGTCGACTCGCAGGGCATTGTCAGCGACGTCGTCGGCGGCTCGCATCAGCTCGCCGATGCGTTCTGGCGCGTCGAGTCGGCGGCGCTGACTCCGGTCGAGGCACCGGGCGGACTCGTTGTCTGCGGCATGGGCGGCTCGGCGATCGGTGCCGATCTGGCAGCGGCGATCATCGGCAACCGCGCGACTGCTCCGCTCGTGACGAGCCGCGGTTACGAGCCGCCCTCGTGGGCCGGTACAGGCACGCTCGTCCTTTGCGCCAGCTACTCCGGCAACACCGAGGAGACGCTCTCGTGTTTCGACGCGGCGGGCAAGGCGGGCGCCGCGCGGATCGCGCTCACGACCGGCGGCAAGCTCGCCGACGCCGCGCGCGAGGCGGGCGTGCCGGTGATCGGCGTCCCGTCAGGGTTCCAACCGCGGGCGGGCGTCGCCTACATGACCGTCGCCGCGCTCGAATGCGCGGCTCTCTGCGGCGCGGCGCCGTCGCTGCGGGCGGAGGTCGAGGCGGCCGCGCCGCAACTCGACGCGCTCGCCGGCGAGTGGGGCCCCGAGGCGGCCGACGATTGCTACGCGAAGGACCTCGCAAGCAGGATCGCAGGCACGGTCCCCGTGATCTACGGCGCGGGCCCGACGGCGCCGGTGGCATCGCGCTGGAAGACGCAGATCAACGAGAACGCCGAGCGGCCCGCGTTCTGGGCGCCACTGCCGGAGGCGAACCACAACGAGATCGAGGGCTGGCCTGCGTCGGAGGGCGCCGATCCACCCTTCTCGGCGATCTTCCTCGAGAGCCCCGGCCAGCACCGGCGCATCAAGCGCCGCGTCGAGCTGATGGCCGGCATTGCGGCCCAATCCGCGCAGACGGTCGAACGCGTGGCAGCGCACGGCGACAGCCCGGCCGAGCAGGTCCTCTCGCTCGTTCTGCTCGGTGACCTCGTGAGCGTCTATATCGCGGTGCTAGCGGGCCTGGATCCCACGCCCGTCGAGGCGATCGAGGGCTTCAAGCGGGACCTGGGCTAGCTCTGCAACCTTGACACAACCCTGGTAAGGTTGCCGTCAGATGGACGGTCTCACGATCAACGAGGCTGCGGAGACCACCGGCTGGTCGCCCCGCATGCTGCGCTATCTGGAGAGCCAGGGCCTGATCGAGCCCGCCCGTACGCCGGGCGGCTATCGCATCTTCGGCCCCGGTGAGCTCCAGCGCCTGCGCACGCTGCGTGGGCTGCTCGACCGGTTCGACTGCGGCCTGTCGGACGTCGCGTTCGCCAAGCGAATGCGCGACGACACGAAGCTGAACGCCGACGTCGAGCGCTGGCTCGAGGAGCAGCCGCGCCGTCCGGACGACGTCGAAGCAAGCGACTGGCTCGAGTTCGAGCAGTCGAAGCACGAGCGCCTGCTCGACGCAGTCGCATAACCACCGAGAACCAAGGAGACACACCCCAGATGGGAACCGCCACCGCCGCCAAGACCGACGACTTCAAGGTCGCCGACCTCAGCCAGGCCGCATTCGGCCGCAAGGAGATCCAGCTCGCCGAGCACGAGATGCCCGGCCTGATGTCGATCCGCGAGGAGTACGCCGCCGAGCAGCCGCTGAAGGGAGCGCGCGTCACGGGCTCGCTCCACATGACGATCCAGACGGCCGTCCTGATCGAGACCCTCACCGCCCTCGGCGCCGAGGTCCGCTGGGCGAGCTGCAACATCTTCTCCACCCAGGACCACGCCGCGGCTGCGATCGCGGTGGGACCTGAGGGCACTCCCGAGAGCCCGCAGGGCGTTCCCGTCTTCGCCTGGAAGGGCGAGACGCTCGAGGAGTACTGGTGGTGCACCGAGCAGGCCCTCACCTGGCCCGAGCCCGGCGAGGACGGGTCGGTCGGCCCGAACATGATCCTCGACGACGGCGGCGACGCCACGATGCTCGTCCACAAGGGCGTCGAGTTCGAGAAGGCCGGCGCGGTGCCGAACCCCGCCGACGCCGAGTCGGAGGAGTTCCGCGTCTTCCTCACGCTGTTGCAGGAGTCGCTCGCGAAGGACGGCGAGAAGTGGACCAGGATCGCCGCCGGCATCAAGGGCGTCACCGAGGAGACGACCACGGGCGTGCACCGCCTCTACGAGATGGCGGAGAAGAACACGCTGCTCTTCCCCGCGATCAACGTCAACGACTCGGTCACGAAGTCGAAGTTCGACAACCTCTACGGCTGCCGCCACTCGCTCGTGGACGGCATCAACCGCGCCACCGACGTGATGCTCGGCGGCAAGGTTGCCGTGGTCTGCGGCTACGGCGATGTCGGCAAGGGCTGCGCGGACTCGCTCCGCGGCCAGGGCGCCCGCGTGATCGTCACCGAGATCGACCCGATCTGCGCGCTGCAGGCATCGATGAACGGCTTCGAGGTGAAGACCCTCGAGGACGTCGTCGAGACCGCCGACGTGTTCATCACCGCCACCGGCAACAAGGACATCATCACCGCCGACCACATGGCGAAGATGAAGCACCAGGCGATCGTCGGGAACATCGGCCACTTCGACAACGAGATCGACATGGCCGGGCTCGAGAAGTTCTCGGGCATCGAGCGGATCAACATCAAGCCGCAGGTGGACGAGTGGGTCTTCTCGGACGGGCACTCGGTGCTCATCCTCTCGGAGGGCCGGCTGCTCAACCTCGGCAACGCGACCGGGCATCCGAGCTTCGTGATGTCGAACTCGTTCACCAACCAGACGATCGCCCAGATCGAGCTGTACGGGAAGAACGACGAGTACGCGAAGCAGGTCTACGTCCTGCCGAAGCACCTCGACGAGAAGGTCGCGCGGCTGCACCTCGGCGCGCTCGGTGTGAAGCTCACCGAGCTCAGCGCCGAGCAGGCGGCCTACCTCGGCATTCCGGTCGAGGGCCCGTACAAGCCTGACCAGTACCGCTACTAGGCCCGGCGCCGGCGGCGGCGGAGGGGGCGAGTAGATGAGCTCCGATGTCGCCGACCTCTCGCTGGCCGAGGCCGGGCGCGCCCGGATCGACTGGGCAGAGGCGCAGATGCCCGTCTTGCGCCACGTCGAGGCGCGGCTGGCGAAGGACAAGCCGCTCGACGGGCTCGCGATCGGCGCGTGCCTGCACGTGACCGCAGAGACGGCCGTGCTGGTCAAGGCACTGAAGGCAGGCGGTGCCGAGGTGTCGCTGTGCGCGTCCAACCCGCTCTCCACCCAAGATGAGGTCGCGGCCGCCCTCGTAGAGGACGACGACGCGGCCGTCTTCGCCCGCGCCGGGGAGGACGTCGAGACCTACGCCTCGCACGTCGCCGCGGTGCTCGACTGCTCGCCGCGGCTCACGCTCGACGACGGCGCTGATCTGCTCGCCGCGTTGCACGAGCGCGGCGTCCCGGACGACTTCCTCGGCGGAACGGAGGAGACGACCGTCGGGCTAGTGCGCGTGCGCGCCCTGCGGAGCGAGGGCCGGCTCGCGTGTCCGGTGCTCGCCGTCAACGAGGCGCGCGCCGAGCGCGCGTTCAACGATCGCTACGGCACCGGGCAGTCGGCGCTCGACGGCATCGTCCGCGCGACCAACCTCCTGCTCGCGAGCAAGATGCTCGTCGTCTTCGGTTTCGGCCCGACGGGACGGGGGATTGCGCTGCGCGCCCGCGGCGCCGGCGCCGCGGTCGTCGTCTGCGAGGTCGATCCGCTGCGCGCGCTCGAGGCGCGGATGGAGGGGTACGAGGTGATGCCTGCGCTCGAAGCTGCCGAGTACGGCGACATCTTCGTCACCGTCACGGGCAACCGCGATGTGCTGCGCCCCGAGCACTTCGAGTTGATGCGCGACGGCGCGGTGCTCGCCAACGCGGGGCACTTCGACGTCGAGATCGACCTCGCCGGCCTGACCGCGGCGGCGGGCGGGAACGAGCCGCGCCGCGTGCTTCCGCTCGTCGAGCAGTACGACGTCGGCGGCAAGCGCCTGAACCTGCTCGCGCGCGGCCGCGTCGTGAACCTGGCGGCTGCGCAGGGCCACCCGGCCGAGGTGATGGACATCTCGTTCGCGCTCCAGGCGCTGTCGGCCGAATGGATGGTCGAGCACGCGGGCGATCTGCCGAACGACGTCCTCGGCGTGCCCGACGACATCGACCGCGAGGTCGCCCGCCTGAAGCTCCAGTCGCTCGACGTGAAGATCGACTCGCTCACCGACGAGCAGCAGCGCTACCTGTCGAGCTGGGAGTAACGGACGGATGACGGACGCGAACGAGGCCATCGTGCGACGCATCTCCCACAACTGGGAACGGGGCGACTTCACCAACGCGGACTTCTTCCACCCTGACATCGAATTCGAGATGCGCTTTGGGGTGGACCACGTGACTGCGCGGGGACGCACGGAAATGGGCAGGGCCTGGCGCGAGCAGCTCGCCCAGTGGACGGATTGGCACACCGGGGGGCCGCGGAGGTGCTGAGCTCGGGCGACCGTGTTCTGCTTCAGAACGTGATCAGCGGGCGCGGCCGCCACAGCGACGTGGTCGTTGAGACGTCCGCGTTTGCGGTCTTCACGTTCCGCGAAGGCCGGGTCGTCCGCCTGGAGCTGACGACGGATCGGTCCGAGGCGCTCGCGGCGGCGGGTATCGAGCCCTAGGTCGCTGGGCGGCGGCCGAACTGCAGGCCGTGGTCCTCGCACAGCCGCGGGTCAGACCTCGAGCGAGTAGTCGAGGAACGTCTCGTCGCGTTCGCCGCCGACGCGGTCGTAGACGGCCTGCGCGCGGCGGTTGTCGCGCGCGGTCTGCCACTCGAGCGTGCCGGCCCCTCGCTCCCGGCAACGCTCCCGGCAGGCTTCGATCAGCGCCTCGGCCGCGCCGCTGCCGCGTGCCTCAGGAGCGACGAAGAGGTCGTTCATCACGCCGATCCGGCACGCCCGCGTAGTGGACCACGACCAGAAGATCGTCGCGAAGCCGATCGCCGCAGCCGAATCGGTGTCGCGCGCGAGGAACTGGAGCCCTTCGAGCTCGTCGTCGGTGAGCAGAGCGCGCGAGAGCGCGAGCAGGTCGTCGTCGGAGGGCGAGGTCTCGTAGAAGTCGCAGTAGGCGCGCATCAACGGCAGCAACTCGTCGAGGTCGGCGTCGGTCACGACCTGGACGGTGACCGCGCCGCGCCGGCTCAAACCGTCTCGCGCTCGCGCGCGGGGGCGATCGCGTCGAGAAGCTGCGGCCAGACCTCGCGCGGGAGGTCGTGCCCCATGCCGTCGATCAACACGAGCTTCGAGCCCGGTATCGCGGCCGCCGTCGCGCGGCCCCCGGACACGTTGATCAGCTTGTCGGCCTTTCCGTGGATCACAGTGGTCGGGCAGCTGATCCCGCGCAGCTGGGCGGTGCGGTTACCCGAGGCGATGATCGCGCCGAGCTGGCGCCCCGTTCCCGCCGGTGTCATTCCGCGTTCATAAGCCAGCTCGAGCATCGCCCGCAGCTCGTCCTCATCGTGGTCGAAGCCAGGCGAGCCGATCAGCGTGAAGAGCGCGAGCGCATAGTCGAGGTAGCGCTGCTTCTCACGCGGCGCCGGGCGGAGCAGGATCGGCAGCACCCGCGGGTGGGGCTGGCCGGTCCAGCGGCTGCCGGTGTTCGACATGATCGAGGTCAGCGAGGTCACGAGCTCCGGGCGGCGCACCGTGAGCGTCTGGGCGATCATCCCGCCCATCGAGGCGCCGGCGACGTCGGCCGACGCGATCCCGAGCTCGGCCAGCAGCCCGGCGGCGTCGTCGGCCATGTCGGCGAGGTTGTACGGCGCGTTCGGGATCCGCCGCATGGTCATCTGGGTGAAGCTCGGCACCGGCGCGCCGTCGAACCACGTCGAGCGTCCGCAGTCGCGGTTGTCGTAGCGGATCACGAAGCGCCCGCGCGCGGCGATCTGCTCACACAGCTCGGGGTGCCAGCCCAGCATCTGCGTGCCGAGCCCCATGATCAGCAGCACGGCGGGATCGCCTTCGCGACCGAAGGTGTCGTAGCAGAGCTCGACGTCGCCGACCTGCGCGAACTGTTCGTCCGGCGCTCGCAAGAGGGCGAAGCCTACGCCCCGCGTGTATTGAGTAGCTTGCCCGCCTGCGATGAAAGCGATGGTGCTCGCGGCCGGACTCGGGACGAGGCTCAAGCCGCTCACGTTCGAACTGCCGAAACCGATGGTCCCTGTGCTCGACCGCCCGGTGATGGCGCACATCGTCGACGCGCTCGCGCGGCAGGGGTTCGACGAGATCGTCGCCAACCTCCACTACTACCCGGAGACGATCGAGCGCTACTTCGGCGAGCGGCTGACCTACCGCCACGAGGACGAGTTGCTCGGCACCGCGGGCGGGGTGCGAAACGTCGCCGACTTCTTCGGCGACGACGAGATCGTTGTCATCTCCGGCGACGCCCTCACCGACACCGACGCGAGCGCGCTGGTCGAGCGCCACCGCAGCGCGGGCGGGATCGCCACGCTGACGGTCAAGAAGGTTCCGGACACGCGCGAGTACGGCGTCGTCATCCACGACGGCGACGGGCGTGTCCAGGGCTTCCAGGAGAAGCCCGACCCCGCCGAAGCGCTGTCCGACCTCGGCAACTGCGGGATCTACTGCTTCAGCCCGGAGATATTCGACTACTTCCCCGAGCGGCCGTTCGCGGATTGGGCGAACGACGTCTTCCCCGCGCTGCTCGACAACGACGTGCCCTTCTTCGTCCACGAGATCAGCGACTACTGGAACGACGTCGGCTCGCTCGACGAGCTACGGCAGGGCACCTTCGACGTCCTCTCCGGCGACGCGAAGCTCGCGGTCTCGGGTGACCGGATCGCCGACGATCTGGTCGTCGGTGAGGGATCCGACGTCGGCGGCCTCGAGACCGTCGAGGACAAAGGTCCGGTGTGGGTTGGCGCAGGCTGCGAGATCGGCAGCGGCGTGCGCGTGATCGGGCCGGCCGTCATCGGCGACGGCGCGCGCATCGGCGACGGCGCGTCGCTGCGCGGCTCGATCGTCTTCCCGGGCAACGAGGTCGCCGCCGGCACGATCCTGATCGACGCGATCGTCGGCAGCGCCGGGATCGTCGACAGCCTCAGGCCGTACGCCGAGTTGGACTGAGCTAGCGGTTCGTCCGCACGGTCTCGAGCAGCGGCTCGAGCTTGCGCGCGTCCGGACCGACGGTGACGTGGATCGCGCCCGGCTCGTAGACGAAATCGAGCACGCGCCCGGCGCGCAGCCGCTCGAGGATGTGGATCAGCGCCGCGCGCCGGCCCTTGGAGCGGAACGCGCCCGTGATGTCGAACGCCTGACCGGCCGTGTGGAGCGAGTAGTCGCTCGTCGCCTGGATGTTCTTCTCGAGCAGGAGGTCCTGGTACTCCTGGTCGCGCACCGTGCTCGTGACCGGCAGGCGCGCATCGTTGCCACTCAGCCTGCGGAGCTCCTTCGAGATGAACAGCACCGTCGCGAGCGCCTCCGGGCTGAGGCCGCGGTAGAGCGACGATTGCTCGCCGACGCGTCCGGCGAGCTCGCCCATCTTGCGGTCGATCGTGAACCCGAGGCGGGCCGGGTCGTCGGGCAGGCGGATCAGCTCGCCGCCGTCGTAGGCCTGCTTCAGGTCGCCCGGCTCCTCGTAGCGCGGGTTGTCGTCCTCCGGGCGCAACACCTCCTCGGCGCTCGCCTTGTTCGCCTGCAGCTCCGCGAGCCGCTCGAGCTCGCCGCGGTCATCGCGGTAGAGGCGGAGGATCTCCTTCGCGGCCTCGAGCTTGAAGAGGTAGTGGCGCGAGTCGTCGCCAAAGCTCTTCAGCTTCGCGTCGGTACCGGGATTGCGAGCGGGGGAGGAGTCGAAGTAGAGCCGCGGCCAGGTGATCCCGTAGGCCTTCACGGTCGCGGCGGTCGAGGCGCGCGGCTTGCGCGGAGAGACGTAGGCGTTGATCACGCTCTCGAGGTTGCCGATCCCCATGTGGTACGACGCCGCGGCGAGGTCGTCGCGCCCGAAGCGCTCCTTTGCCAGCTCGAGGTAGCGGGCGGCGCCGTCGATCGACTTCTCCGGGTCGAAGCGCTCGTCCACTTTGCGGCGCTCGACCTGTGCATCGACGGCCTCGCGCGCGGCGCGGCGGCGCTTGTCGGGGTCGAGCGAGGTCTGCGAGCGCTTGAGGTTGCGCGCGATCGAGCGCGTGAGCTGCTTCGAGCGCTCGAGGTCGACCTTCATCCCGAGCAGGCTGGTCGCGGTGCCGGGGAGGATCTGGCCGAGGCCGACTGCGGCGTCGGGCGTCCTGCCGGCGATGATGTCCACGCGGCCGGCGCTCTCGAGGAAGATCAGCGCCGCGAGCGTGTCGGCGTCAACGCCGTGCTCGCTCGCCGCACGCTCGATCTGGTCCTCGAACCCGAGCGTCCGCCGCGCGCTCGCCCCGACCCCGCCGGGGCTCTTGACGTAGAGGACGTGCGCGTTGGCGTCGGCCGCGCGCTCCAGCAGGTCCTCGTCGCGCGCCTCGCTCCAGGCGAACGGGTCGAACTGCTCGACGTCGAACGACGCGCGCCCGCTGCCGTCCTCGCCGCCGAGCTGGACCGTCGAGCGGCGGCGCTCGGTGTCGTCACCGCCCGACCCGGCGATCAGCACGACTGCAAGGACGACCGCGGCCACGGCGGCCAGCGCCACGAGGATGGCACCGGGGTTGCGGAGCCGCGACCTCACCTCGGGACCAGCGCTCGCACGAGCTCCCGCGCAGGGCGCACGTCGTCGATACGCGCGACCGTTTCGCCCGCGTACAACGGCCCGGTATCGAGCAGGCCTGCGGGGCTGAGCTGCGTGGGCGGAGTGGGGGAGAACAGCGGCAGCGCGGTGCGCTGCGCGGCGGTGAGGCGGGCATGCAGGGCGAACGGCGCTCGCCGCATGAGAGGTCCGAGCACGACGTTCGTCAAGCGGACCGCCGCCGGCCCCCGCGAGCTCCTCCGAAGCCAGCGGCGTGTCGCGGCATTCGGCACGACGCGGTGGGGCGCGGCCGGCCAACCCGCGCCGAAGAGCTCAGTCAAGACCGTCTCGCGCGAGCCGGCAACGACGTTCTTGTAGCCATCGTGCGCGCCTGACTCGTCGCTCATCACGAAGCGGGTTCCGAGCACCGCGGCGTCAGCTCCGGCGTCGAGCGCGGTTTCCACATCGCCCACCTCGGCGACCCCGCCGGCGAGCAGGACGGGGTACCCGTCGGGCAGGGTGCGCCGCACCCCCGCGAGCAGCTCCAGCGCCGGGAGCGTCCCGCGGACGTGCCCTCCAGCTTCCACCCCCTGGGCGATCACGCCGTCGGCCCCCGCTGCGTGCGCCGCGAGTGCCTCGTCCTCGCTCCCGCACTGGTGGATCCAGCAACCGGGCGTCCGTCGCTTCGGCCTGCCCCAGAAGGTGGTGACGATGTCCGCGTCCCGAGCGGCCTCCCAGTGGCCCGAGCGGGCGAACGGAAGCAGGACGTTGACCGCGATCGGCCGCCCGGTGAGGCTGCGCGCTGCCGCGATCTCCTGCGCGAGCTGATCCGGGCCGGTCATGCCGATCGTGCCGAGCGCGCCCGCGTCGGACACGGCCGCGGCCAGCTGGTGGGTCGCGACGCCTCCTCCCATACCGGCCTGCACGACCGGCAGCTCGACGCCGATGCGCTCGAGAAGCGCGCTCACAGGGTCGCGGCGTCCTCGAGCTCGGCGCGGTCCTCGAGCCGCTCGCGGCGGCGCTGGTCTTCCTCGGACTTGGCGAGCATCCGCACGAACAACACCACGAACGCGATCACGAGCACCGCCGACTGCTCGACCATCATGATCGCCCCGCCGACGTTTTGGTCCTCGAGCGCCGACAGGCCCCAGATCCTCGGCACGCTCTCGTAGTGGGTGTAGATCACCGTTCCCGACCACACCAGGAACAGCCCGAGCGCCGCCAACCCGAGCTTCGCGCCGGCGATGTAGCCGAAGGCGCCCATGCCCTCGAGGTTGCGTCGCATCGGCACCGGTTGCACGAGCGGCCACCAGAGCGCGAGCCCGGCGACGAAGAACGACATGTGCTCGAGCGCGTGGAGGAACGGGTACTGAAGCGCGGCGTCGTAGAGCGCGGGGATGTGCCAGAGGTAGATCAGCACGAGCCAGATCACGAGCCCTGTGGCCGGGTGCGAGAACGGCCCGAGGGCGCGTTCGAGCCACTGCAGCCGGCGTGTAGCGGGGCGCATGATCACGCGCGAGAGAGCGAGCAGCAGCAGCAGCGGCGCGATGTCGCCAAGCAGGATGTGCTGGACCATGTGCATCGAGAAGAGGTAGCGCTCGCCGAGCGCGTCGATCGGGGAGACGACCGCCGCCAGCAGCGCCAGCAACGCGCCGGCGAACGCGAGCAGCTGCAGCGGGCCGGCGCCGCGACCGCCGGCCTCGCGCCTGGCGCCGGCGAAGCGCCACAGGTACACGCCCGCGTAGACGGCGATCGGCAGCAGCACGAACGGGTCGAGGTTCCATGGCGCGTCCGGGTGCGACACGCGCGGGATTGTCGCAGCGGGGTGCTGAGCGGTGACTAAAAGGCGGCGATCCTCGCGGGGTGCCCCTCGCGCGTGTGCTTTCGGCGCTCGCGCCGCCGCTGTGCTGGGCGTGCGGCGCGCTCGCACGCGAGCACGATCCGCTTTGTCCGCGCTGTCGCCGCGCCCTTCGCTGGCTCGGGCCGCGGCCGTTCACAGTCGATGGGGTGACCGCCTGGGCGCCGATCGCCTACGAGGGGCCGGCGCGCGCGCTCGTCCAGGCGCTCAAGTACCGCGGGGCGGAACGGGTGGCCGATGCGATGGCCGCGCAGATAGCGGCCAACTGTCGCCCGGAGCTGCTCGCCGGCGCAGTGCTCGTCCCGGTGCCGCTTCACCCGGCTCGCGAGCGGCGGCGCGGGTACAACCAGGCGGAGCGGATCGCAGCCGCGCTCGCGCGCCGGAAGGACTTGCCGCTCGCCGACTGCCTCGAGCGCCGCGGCCCGCGGCGGGCGCGCCAGGTCGGACGAGGTCGTTCCGAAAGGCTGTCGGCAGGGGCGCTCGGGATCGGCGTGGCCGGAGGCATCGGGGCAATGAAGGAGGTGGTGCTCGTGGACGACGTGGTCACCACCGGAGCCACCTTCGCCGCCTGCGCCCGCGCGTTGGCCGCGCACGATACGCCCGTCCGTGCCTGCATCGCCTACGCGCGCACCCCCGGTCGGTAGGGGTTGTGCGAGTTAGGGGTCGTATGCGACCCGAATGCGCACAGCCCCCGCTGCCGCCCCGCCCGAGTACCACTTGGCGCGAGCGCGTCGCCCGTCTACCATTGACGGACGGACATCGACCGGCGAGGAGGCCGTATGCGCATTGCAGTCAAAGGGCGCAACGTTCCCGTTACGGACGAGCTTCGCGAGCGCGTCGAGAAGCGCTTCGCAAAGGTCGCGCGGCAGGTGCCGCAGGCCGAGCTCGAGATCGAGCTGATGGAGGAGCGGAATCCCTCCATCAGGGACTCGGCGGTAGCCGAGGCCACGCTGGCGCTGAAGGGGAAGACCCTGCGCGCGCGGGCGGCCTCGCCGACGATGGTCCACTCGATCAACGTCGTCTCGGAGGAGATCGCGCGTCAGGTGAAGCGCACCCGCGACAAGCGCCGCGGCCGCCGCCACGCCGACCGGCCGGCCGACATCCCGGCCGACGTCCCGCCCGCGCCCGCTTAGCAGCGGCTTAGAGACGGACGATCGCGGGTAGCCGCCCGCGCGGCCGTTGGTACCGTTGGAGCCATGGCGATTCTGGATCGTGCGCTGCGCCTCGGCGAGGGCAAGAAGTTCAAGGTCTTCGAGAAGCAGGTCGCGCGGATCACCGACTACGAGCCCGAGCTGGAGCTCGAGACAGATGGCGAGTTGCTCGAGCGCGCCGACGCGCTGCGTGAGCGCGCGCGCAACGGGGAATCGCTCAACGACCTCCTCTACGAGTCGTTCGCGCTGACCCGCGAGGCGGGCAAGCGCACCCTCGGCCAGCGCCACTTCGACGTCCAGCTGATCGGCGGGATGGTGCTCCACGCCGGCGACATCGCCGAGATGAAGACCGGCGAGGGCAAGACGCTCACCGCGACGCTGCCGATCGTCCTCAACGCGCTCGGCGGCGACTCGGTCCACCTCGTCACCGTCAACGACTACCTCGCCCGCCGCGATGCCGAGTGGATGAAGCCGATCTACGACCTGCTGGGCGTCAGCGTCGGGATCCTTCAGGCGAACGTCCACGGACAGGAGAAGCACGACGCCTATGCCGCCGACGCCACCTACGGCACCAACTCCGAGTTCGGCTTCGACTTCCTGCGCGACAACCTCGCCAACTCGATCGAGGAGAAGTACCAGCGCGGCCATCCTTTCGCGATCGTCGACGAGGTGGACAACATCCTGATCGACGAGGCGCGTACGCCGCTGATCATCTCGGGCGCCCCCGAGCAGGCCGCCGACCTCTACTACCAGTTCGCGAAGCTCGCGCCGCGGCTCGAGCCGGGCAAGAAGCCGGAAGGGCTCGAGGCCAAGTCGAAGGAGTACATGGCCGATTTCGACTACGAGCCCGACGAGAAGCACAAGACGGTCGCGATCACCGAGCAGGGCGTAGAGAAGGCCGAGAAGTTCCTCGGCATCGACAACCTCTACCTCGCCGAGCACGGCAACCTCGTCAACCACCTGATCCAGTCGCTGAAGGCTGAGGCTCTCTATCGCAAGGGCTATGAGTACGAGGTGATCGACGGCGAGGTCAAGATCATCGACGAGTTCACCGGCCGCATCCTCGAGGGCAGGCGCTGGTCCGAGGGTCTCCACCAGGCGGTCGAGGCGAAGGAGGGCGTCGCGATCCAGGAGGAGAACCAGACCGTCGCGACGATCACCTACCAGAACTACTTCCGCAAGTACGACAAGCTCGCCGGGATGACGGGCACGGCGATCACCGAGGCGACCGAGTTCAAGAAGATCTACGACATCGACGTCGTCGAGATCCCGACGAACAAGGACATGGTCCGCAACGACCAGAACGACAAGATCTACAAGACCAAGGACGGCAAGTGGAGCGCGGTCGTGCGCGAGATCGAGGAACGCAACGCGATCGGCCAGCCGGTGCTCGTCGGCACGATCGCCGTCGAGGTCTCGGAACTCCTCTCCGAGCAGCTGAAGCAGAAGGGGATCAACCACACGGTCCTGAACGCGAAGCCCGAGCACGCCGAACGCGAAGGCGAGACGATCGCCGAGGCGGGCAGCCCCGGCGCGGTCACGATCGCGACCAACATGGCCGGCCGCGGCGTCGACATCAAGCTGGGCGGCAACGCCGAGCACCTCACCCACCGCGAGCTCGCGAAACGCGGCCTCGAGCCCGAGACCGACGAGTACGACAACGCCTGGGACGAGGTCTTCCCGCAGGTCGAGAAGGACGTCGAGAGCTCGCACGAGGAGGTGCTCGAGTCGGGCGGCCTCTTCATCCTCGGCACCGAGCGCCACGAGTCGCGCCGGATCGACAACCAGCTGCGCGGACGCTCAGGCCGCCAGGGCGACCCGGGCGAGTCACGCTTCTACCTCTCCGCCGAGGACGACCTCGTGCGCCTCTTCGCCGGCGACCGGATCTACAAGATCCTCGACCGGCTCGGTCCGACCAGCGAGGAGGGAGAGGAGGAGCCGATCGAGGCCTCGATGCTCTCGAAGCAGATCGAGAACGCCCAGAAGAAGGTGGAGGAGCAGAACTTCCTCATCCGCAAGCGCGTGCTCGAGTACGACGACGTGATGAACCTGCAGCGCGACGTCATCTACGAGTACCGCGACGAGATCCTCGAGGGCGAGGACATCTCCGATCGCACCCGGGGCGCGATCACCGACGTCGTCGACCGGATCATGGACGTCTATCTCGTCGGCGAGTTCGTCGAGGAGTGGGACCTCGACGGCCTCTTCACGCAGCTCGAGCAGCTCTACCCGGTGGCCGTCGCGCCGGAGGACTTCGACCCGAACAAGCTCGACCGCGAGCAGCTCCGCTCAGAGCTTCACGAGGACATCTTCGAGGCCTACACGGACCGCGAGAACGAGCTCGGCCCCGAGCTGATGCGCCAGCTCGAGCGCTTCATCCTGCTCCAGATCATCGACGACCGCTGGCGCGAACACCTCCACGACATGGACTACCTGCGCGAGGGCATCCATCTGCGCGGCTTCGCCCAGGAGGATCCGCTTGTCGCCTACAAGAACGAGGCGCGCACGATCTTCGAGGAGCTGATGAACGCGATCTGGGAGGAGTTCGCGCGCTACATCTTCCACGTCGAGGTCGAGATCGAGGGCGAGGGCGGCAACGGCGCCCTAGGCCAGGACGTCTCGCCCGGCCGAGCGGCCGCCGCCGACCTCAGCTACGCGGGCGGCACCGCAGCCGATCAGCCGAGCGCGCTGGCTGCAGCAGCCGCGGGCGCCGCCGGAGCGGGCGCCGCAGTGGTGGCTGGCGATCCGGAGGCAGCCGGCGGCGAGCAGGTCGCCGTCGTCCCGCAGGTCGAACAGCGGATCGTCGAGGACGAGGTCGGCCGCAACGACCCGTGCCCATGCGGCTCCGGCAAGAAATACAAGAAGTGTCACGGGGCATAGGTGGCTGACGCAGCCGCGCCCCTCCGCGACCGGCTGACGCTGCTCGCGGACTACCTTTGACCCAGCTGGCCTCGCCGAGCGCGTCGAGTCGCTCGAGCAGGAGATGGGCGCTCCCGGCTTCTGGGACGACCAGGAGCGAGCGGCCGGCGTATCGGCAGAGCACGCGCGCCTGAAGCGCCGGCTCGACGAGTTCCGCGCGCTCGAGGCCGACCTCGAAGACCTCGACGCGCTGACCGAGCTCGCTGCCGACGACGATTCGATCGCCGCCGAGCTCGATGATCAGCGGGCTGCGATCGAGTCGCGCGTCGAGGCGCTCGAGGAGGCGCGGCTGTTCGCGGGCGACTACGACGACGGCGACGCGGTCGTGACGGTCAACGCCGGCGCGGGCGGGACCGATGCACAGGACTGGGCTGAGATGCTGCTGCGGATGGAGCTTCGCTGGGCCGAGGGCCGCGGGTTCACGGTCGAGATGAAGGAGGCGAGCGCCGGGGAGGAGGCCGGGCTTGAAGTCGGCGACGTTCGTCGCGCGGGGCGAGCACGCGTATGGCCTGCTCTCGGCCGAGCGCGGTGTCCACCGGCTGATCCGGATCTCCCCGTTCGACTCGGCCGCGCGCCGCCACACGGCGTTTGCGGGTGTGGAGGTCAGCCCGCTCGTCGAGGAGGACGTCGACATCGAGATCGACGACGACGACCTCCAGATCGACACCTACCGCGCCTCGGGCGCCGGCGGCCAGCACGTCAACAAGACCGACTCGGCGGTGCGAATCACCCACCGGCCGACGGGGATCGTGGTCCAGTGTCAGAACGAGCGCTCGCAGTCGTCGAACAAAACGACGGCGATGACCTTCCTACGCGCGAAGCTGCTCGAGCGCCGCGAGGCCGAGCGCGCCGAGGAGCTCGCGCGTGAGACCGGCGAGGCGCAGGACGTCGGTTGGGGATCGCAGATCCGGTCGTACTTCCTCCATCCCGACCAGCGCGTGAAGGACCACCGGACCGGCGTCGAGGCGGGCGACACCGACCGCGTCCTGAACGGCGACCTCGACCGCTTCGTCCGTGCGGAACTGCTGCGGCGAGCCGGGGGTGCCGTGGATGGCTAGCGACGCAGCGGCCTCGGAGCCCGGACGCGAGGAGCACCACCCGACCGGCCTCGCGCACGTCGCGACGGTCTCGTTCCTCGGCTCGCGGCTCGCGCCCGGCGGCGCCTTCTTCATCGCGCTCGCAGGCGGGGTAGCCCTCGCTCGCACCTCGGAGCGCCGGGGTGGACGCGAGGGCTACGGCGCGAGCATCGCGGCGATGCTCCAGACGGTCGCGATCATCGGGCCGGCGCGCTTCAACGGCCCGCTCACCCAAGCGCTCACGGCGCCGATGTTGGGCAGGCTCGAGGCGCGCGGCGTGCGCCCGCTTTTCCAGGGTCTCGCGTGTGCCGCGATTCGACTGGTTCACAACGCGTTGCTGAGCGCAGCCGCGATCTGGATCCTCGTCGGCCGCGAAGCGTTCACCGGGAGCTACGAGAACCTCGCCGGCCGGTTGCCGCTGCTGCCCGACGGTGAGGCGGCCGCACTCGCATTCACCGCCGCCTCGATCGTCGCCTGGACGATCTTCGCCAGCACGGTGCAGGTGATCGTCTACCGCCGCGGCCTGCACAACTGGCCCGAGCAGACGCCGGAGGAGCTCGAGCCCGGGTCGGGTGCGCGCGCCGAGCCGGAGGAGCGCCGCCAGCGCTTCGATCCGCGCGCCGTCGTGATCGCCGCCACGGTCGCCTTCGTCCTGCTGCTGCTGACGACCGAATGGGTGCTGCTGGGCGCGGTGGCGGCGTTCCTCGTGCTCGCCTCGATCCCGGCCCGGCTCGACCGCGAGGTGATCCCGGCCGGTGTCGCGTTCGCCCTCCTGCTGGGCGGGTTCGCCCTCTTCTTCGGCCTGACCGCCGAGATCGGGCTCGACGAGACCCTCCGTCGCGGCGCGCGGGCCGCGCTGCTCGTCCTGACGGCAACGTGGATGCGTGCGGCCGCGGGCTCCGCCGGCCTACGCGAGGTGTTCCGCCGGATGCTGATGCACATGCGCTTCATCCCTGCCCTGCGCGAGGCCGGGGCGGTGCTCGCCGAGCTCGACTCCGGCCGGCGCCTGATCGCGGCGGCGAAGGCGATCGCCGAGCGCCTCGCGAAAGTGCCGATGCGCCCGGCGCCGATCGTGGACGCGACGCTCGAGTGGGTCGCGCGGGAGTCGCGTGGCTTCCGTGCCGCCGCGCCCGGCACCGAGCTCACGCTGCGGTTGACCGCGCGCGACGGCGTGCTCGTCCTGCTCGGCGCGCTGCCCACGCTCGCGCTGCCCGGGCTGTTGCCGGCGGGTGCGTCGTGACGACGGTCGACGAGTTGATCGAGGCCGCCCTGGCGGAGGACGGCGCCGACCGCGACCTCACCTCGGATCGCGGTCGTTCCCACGGAGGCGAGGCACGTCGCGGTGATCACGCAGAAAGCCGCGGGCGTTATCTGCGGCATCGACATTGCGCAGCAGTCTTACGCGAGCTCGACGGCTCGCTTTCCTTCGATGCCCGTGCCGATGAAGGTGTCTGGCGCGACCGCGGGGTCGCCCGGAATCGAGGGCAGCGCCCGTCCGATCCTCGCGGGCGAGCGCGTCGCGCTCAACTTCCTCGGTCGCCTCTCGGGGATCGCCACCCTCACGGCGCAGTTCGTACGGGCGGTCGAGGGCACGGGTGCGCAGATACTCGACACGCGCAAAACAACCCCGGGGCTGCGCGAGCTCGAGAAGCGGGCGGTCGTGGCGGGCGGCGGCGTCTCGCACCGCGCCGGCCTCCACGACGCGATCCTGATCAAGGAGAACCACGTCGCGCTCGCGGGCGGCGTGGAAGAGGCGACGCGCAAGGCCGTGGAGAACGCACCAGACGGGGTCGCGGTGCAGGTCGAATGCCGCGACCTCGACGAGCTCGACGCAGCCCTCGACGCTGGCGCGAAGCTGATCCTGCTCGACAACATGAGCCCCGACGAGCTTCGCGCCGCTGTCGAGCGGGCCGACGGGCGCGCGACGCTCGAGGCGTCCGGCGGCATCACGCTCGACAACGTCCGCGCGGTCGCCGAGTCCGGCGTCGACCGCATCTCGATCGGCGCGCTGACGCACTCGGCGCCCACGCTCGACCTCAGCCTGACGCTCGAGCCCGCCTAGTCCTCCTGCTTCGCCTGCACTCGCTTGACGACGAGTGCGCTTGCGAGGACGACGACCAGGCCGCCGATGACGGCGATGACCACGATCCCGCCGCCGTCGCCGCCGCCGTCTTGTGGCTCGGTCTGGAGGTGCGGCTCGTTCGCGCTATGGCCCGGATCGGCCGGCGCCGCCGGCACAATCGCCAGCGCGAGCAGGACGGCCGCGAGGCAAGTAAGGCGGAAGAGGGTGGCCATCGTGCGCAGTGTGGCAGTGCCTCGCTGGCTGCGCCAGGTCGCCCGCAAGCCTGTAGCCTCGCTGGAGGATGTCGCGCGTGCCACGGATGCGCATGGGGGTGACGGTGCTGGCTCTCGCCGTGATGGCGCTTGCGCCGGACACCGTCGCGGCCGCGGTCCCGCAGCCTCCTGACGAGGACGCCCGCTACCGCCTCGTCAACAATTGCTACGGGCTAAAGTCGCAGGCGTCGGGCCGCTTCGTTGCGAAGGCCGGCAACACGTATCGCGCCACGGCTGCGAGCGTCGGCCAGGCGGAGCCGTTCCGCATGCAGGCGACCGATCTCGGCCGCTACCTCTTCTACGGTCCGGCCGGAGACCACTTCGCCGCCACGGCCGGCTTCGAGGGCCCGGTTGAAGCCGCGAGGACGGCGAGCGACGCTGCCGATTGGAAGGTCGGCGTAGCCGGCACGAACGTCTTCCGCATCAGTCTCCCCGCGGCGAACAAGTCGCTCGCCACCGACCGCGACGGCGCGCTCTCGCTCGTCCGGGGCGACGGCGGCAACGGCGGGCTCTTCACGTTCGAGAAGCGCGACGGCTGCGCCACCTACCCCGAGGTCGAGACGAACGTGAGCGGCACGCCGCGCCGTGGTCCGACGCCCTACGCCGAGGTCGCCGGCTTCGTCGAGGGACACCTCCACCACATGTCCTACGAGTTCATGGGCGGCCGAATCCACTGCGGCAAGCCGTGGCACCGCTTCGGCGCTCCGTACGCACTCGTCGACTGCCCCGACCACGAGGCGAACGGAGGGGTCGCGGTGGCCGAGAACTTCCTCAAGGACGGGATCCCGGTCGGGACCCACGACCCCGTCGGCTGGCCCACGTTCAGGGGCTGGCCCCACCACAGGTCGTACACGCACGAGCAGACCTACTACAAGTGGGTCGAACGGACCTACCGCGCGGGCTTGCGGCTGATGGTGAACCTGCTCGTCGACAACGAGGTCCTCTGCAACGTCTACCCGCTGAAGCAGAACGACTGCAACGAGATGAACGGCGTCCGTCTCCAGGCACGCCGCGCACGCGAGCTCGAGAACTACATCGACGCGCAGGCCGGCGGCCCCGGCAAGGGCTGGTACCGGATCGTCAACGACCCGTTCGAGGCACGCGCAGGTCATCAACGACGGCAAGCTCGCGGTCATCCTCGGAATGGAGGTCTCGACCCCGTTCGACTGCGGACTGCGCGACGGCCGGCCGACCTGCAACGGATCCCAGCTCGACGAGCGGATCGACGAGATGTGGGACCTCGGCCTGCGCCAGTTCGAGCTGACCAACCAGTTCGACAACGCGCTCACCGGCGTCGCCGGGCAAGGGGGCCCCTTCGGCTTCCTCGTGAACGGGTCGAACTTCCTCGAGACGGGCCGCTTCTACGATCTCAAGACCTGCGCCGACAAGGACAACACCGACCAGACCCCGCTCGCCCCGCAGTTCCCTCACAACGACGACGATCTCGTGGGCGGGGTGATGAAGCTCGCCCCGCAGGGAAGCGTGCCGGTTTACCCGCAGGGGCCACTGTGCAATACGCGCGGGCTGTCAGATCTCGGCGCGCGCGCGATCAAGCGGCTGATGGACCACGGCGCCCTCTTCGACCCGGACCACATGAGCGTCGTCGCTCGCGACCGTGCCCTGAAGATCGTCGAGAACGCCAACTACCCCGGCATCATGTCGAGCCACAGCTGGAGCACCGTGGATTCCTACAAGCGCATCTACGGCCTCGGCGGAGTGATCACACCGTCTTCCGGCGGCGCGACGAGCTTTGCGGCGAAGTGGCAGCGGCTGAAGAAGATGAGCTACGGCGCGCCCTATTACGGGATCGGCTTCGGCTCGGACATGAACGGCTTCGCCGCCCAGGGCGGCCCGCGCCGAGGCCCGAACCCGGTCACCTACCCGTTCAAGTCGTTCGACGGCAAGATGACGATCGACCGCAACCGCAGTGGCTCGCGCGTCTGGGACGTAAACGCCGACGGCGTCGCGCACTACGGCCTCTACCCGGACTGGATCCAGGACCTGCGCAACATCGCCGGCGACAAGATCGTGGACGACCTGGCGCGCGGCGCCGAGTCCTACCTCCAGATGTGGGAGCGGGCGAGCGGCGTGCCACGCGGCGGCTGCCGCTCGGCGAAGGGGCGCTTCTCGCGCAAGGGCCTCGAGCGGCTGCGACTCGGCTCGACGCCCGAGGAACTGCTTCGCAAGGCCGGTCAGCCGACCAAGCGCGCCAACCGGAGCTACCGCTACTGCATCAAGGGCAAGGGCAACTCGAAGGCGGCGCTGACCGCGGTCTTCACGCCGAAGGCCTCGGTCGGGCTCGTCGCGAGCACGAAGCGCGGCAACACGGCGAGCAAGGTTGGCGTCGGTGCGTCCAGCAGCCGGCTGAAGGGGCAGGCGCGGCCGTTCGGGAAGAACGTCCGCGTGGCCAACGCGCGCGGCGGCAAGCGCTTCGTCTACGGGGTCCGGGGCGGCAAGGTCCGCTACGTCGCGGTCGCCACCGGGACCGCGACGAAGTCGCGCAAGACGCTCGCGCAGTACCTGAAGCTGGCGAAGCTGCGCTGAGGCGGCCCGGCCGGTGGTTGCAATGAGGCGCGGGTTCCTGGCTGTCTCGGTCCTCGCGCTGCTCGCCGGCGCCCCGGCCGCGCACGCGGCCTTCCCGCAGACCCCACCGAACGACCCGCTGTTCGACGCGAGCCCGCTGCCGAACGCGACCAACGAGCAGTGGGATCTCGCGAGCCCCGCCGGCGGGTTCGACCGCGGAATCTCGGCCGACCGTGCGTGGTCGCTCACGACCGGCACGGGCACGGTGATCGGCGACCTCGACGTCGGCGTCCAGTTCGACCATCCCGACCTCGCCGGGCGCTGGTACGAGAACGCCGGCGAGACGTCGTCGAACGGCGTCGACGACGACCGCAACGGCTTCGTCGACGACCGGCGCGGCTACGACTTCTACGCCGACGACGGCGACGCCACCTCCGACACGAAGAACGCCCATGGCACGAACGTCGCCGGCGTCCTCGGGGCGCAGGCCGACAACGGCCGCGGGGTCGCGGGGATCGCCCCCGACTCGCGCCTGCTGCCGCTGCGCACCTCGGACAACATCCTCCACCAGCCCTCGCGTGTCGGGGAGGCGCTCGTGTACGCGGCGAGGCAGGGGGCCGACGTCGTGAGCATGAGCCTCGGGACCGACTCGATCTCGCGCTCCTTCCGCGACGCGGCCGCCTACGCGTACCGCAAGAACGTCGTGATGGTGGCGCCGACGGGCAACGAGTTCCACTTCCACCACGAGTACCCCGCGACGCTCGACGAGGTGATCGCCGTCGGCGGGCTCAATCCCGATACCGCCAACGTGGGCGCCCGCGACGGCAACCTCGCGATCGCCGGGCTCGACTTCAAGGTCCACGCCTCCTACGCCGACTACGGACCGCACATCGACGTCGTCGCCCCGACGCAGGTTCCGACGACCGAGTGGGGCGGGGGGTACCGGATGAACTGGGACGGCACCTCGGCCGCGGCGCCGCACGTCGCCGGAACCGCTGCGCTCGTCGTCTCGCGCGGGCGCGCGATCGGGTTGAAGCTGACCGCGGGCGAAGTGCGCCAGATCATCCGCCGCAGCGCCGACGACCTCGACGAGCGCAGCCACGGCTACGCACCCGGCTGGGACCAGCTGTCCGGCTGGGGGAGGGTCAACGCCTACGAGGCGGTGAAGCGCGTCGCGTCGGGGCGGATTCCGCCGGAGGTGAACATCACCTCGCCCGACTGGTACAAGCCGGTGCGCGGCGGGGTCGTCGTCAGCGGGGTGGTCGAGGGCCGCTCGCCTGCGCGCTGGACACTCGAAGTGGGGCGCGGGGAGCAGCCGGGCTCCTGGGAGCGGGTCGCGGAGGGACGCTCGACCGGGCGCAAACCCGTGCGCCTCGGAAAGGTGGCGGCCGCGTCGCTCGGCCACGCCGGCTACACGCTCCGGCTACAGGCGGTGGACTCGAACGGCAACGTCGGCGAGGACCGCGCCTACTTCCGCTCGCTGCGTGACGAATCGCTCGAGCGCGCCTTCCCCAAGGCGCTCGGTACCTCGGGCGAGGCTTCACCCACCCTCGCGAACCTCGCGGGCTCGCGCGCGCGGGAGATCGTGCTCGCGACCTCCGACGGGCTGCTGCACGTGCTCGACGGCAAGACCGGCCGCGACGTGCCGGGCTGGCCCAAGCGGATGCGCTCGTCCGGCTACCAGGTCGTCTCGAAGGCGATCGGCCCCGTTCGTCGCGGGTTCCTCGGCACACCGGCGGTCGGCGACGTCGCCGGCGATGCCAAGCCGGAGCTCGTCGTGACCGGTCTCGACGGGCGCGTCTACGTGTGGGACCGCCGCGGCCGGGCGCACCGCGGCTTCCCGCGTTCGATCGGGATCCGCCGGCCGGCTGAGGACGGGCGACTAGACGCGGCGATCTACTCCTCGCCCGCGCTCGCCGACCTCGACCGCGACGGCAAGCTCGACATCGTCGCCGGCGCCGCCGACCAGCGGATCTACGCCTGGAAGGGAAACGGCGCGTTCGTCCCCGGCTGGCCCGTGCTTGCGCGCGACGTGGGTAACGACAAGACGAAGATCCTCTCCTCACCCGCGATCGGCGACATCGACGGCGACGGCTCGCCCGACGTCGTCGAGGGGACCGCCGAGGCCTACGGCTCGACGCCCGCGACCAGCGGCCGCGTCTACGCCTTCTCGGCGAGCGGGAAGCTGAAGCCCGGCTGGCCGGTGCAGCCCTCGGCCCTCGCCGCCGACAGCATCCCGATCGCGGGTGAGGGCGTGCCGGTGTCGCCGGCGCTCGCCGACGTGGACGGCGACGGCAAGGACGAGGTCGCCGTGGCCGCCTTCACCGGTCAGCCCGAGCTCTACCGCGGCAACGGCGAGCGCGTCGGCGGCCCCGCGGTGTCGCCCGCCCACTTCAACACGGTCCTCCGCGGCGCCCGCTCGCGCGCGAGCGCGCCCGCCGCCCTCGCGCTCGGCGCCAACCAGGCCTTCGGGCGCACCCGGCCAGGCGGACCGCTGCGTTTCTTCGGCGGCCTGGTGGACACCCGCCTCGCCGCCGCGCAGCTGTCGCCGTCGGCGAAGCTCGAGTTCCAGCACCTGCTCGGCGGCTGGGACGCCCGCTCGGGCGACTGGCTCGCCGGCTTCCCGGCCCCGATCGAGGGGTGGCAGGTCGCCTCGGGACCCGCCGTCGCGGACGTCGACGGCGACGGCGACTCCGAGGTCATCGCGGGCTCGAGCGGTTACCTGCTGCACGCCTTCCGCGAGGACGGCACCGAGCCCCGCGGCTGGCCGAAGCAGACCGGCGGCTGGCTGCTCGCCTCACCGGCGGTGGGCGACGTCGACGGCGACGGTCATAACGAGGTCGTGGCCGTGACGCGGGAGGGCTACCTCTTCGCCTGGGACACGCCGACCAAGGCGGGCGTCGCACAGGAATGGCCCTCGTTCCGCCACGACGCCTTGAACACGGGCCGCTACCGGTAGACTTATCCGTACCGGTTCGCGGATGGCTCGCGCTCCGGACATTTCGTCCACTCGAGAAGAGGTTCGAAACATATGTCTCCGACGAAGCTCCCCAGCGGAGCGGAAGCCGGCGCACCGGCCGGTAACGGCAGCGCGAACGGCGACCTGCTGACGCTGGAGAACATCCCCGCGCTCAAGCGCGAGGTCCGCGAGCTCGCGCAGAAGCGAAACGCCGTGATCCTCGCGCACAACTACCAGGTGCCCGAGATCCAGCAGGTGGCCGACTTCGTCGGCGACTCGCTCGGCCTCTCGCGCCAGGCCGCGGCGGCCGGCGCCGACGTCATCGCGTTCTGCGGCGTCCACTTCATGGCGGAGACCGCCTCGATCCTCAGCCCCGACAAGACGGTCCTGATCCCGGACCTCGATGCCGGCTGCTCGCTCGCTGATTCGATCACGGCCGACCAGCTGCGCGCCTGGAAGGCCAAGCACCCGGGCGCGATCGTCGTGATGTACGTCAACACGACCGCTGAGGTGAAGGCCGAGACCGACTACTGCTGCACCTCCTCGAACGCAGTAGCCGTCGTCGAGCACATCTGGCGCGAGCACGGCGACGACACCGAGATCCTCTTCGGCCCCGACATGTGGCTCGGCGCCTTCGTCGAGAAGGAGACCGGCCGTCGGATGCACGTCTGGGACGGCGAGTGCCACGTCCACGCCGGCATCCGGCCCGCCGACATCGACCGTGTCCGCGCCGAGCACGAGGGCGCCGAGTTCCTGATCCACCCCGAATGTGGCTGCACGACGCAGGTGATGGAGTACGTCGCCGCCGGCGACGTGGACTCGGAGAACACCCACATGCTCTCGACCGGCGGGATGCTGAAGTTCGCGCGCGAGTCCGACGCCGACGAGTTCATCGTCGCGACCGAGACCGGGATGCTCCATCCGCTCGAGGAGGAGAACCCCGGCAAGCGCTTCATCCCCGCCAACGAGGCGGCCGTTTGCAAGTACATGAAGATGATCACGTTGCCGAAGCTCCGCGACGCGCTCGCGTGCGAGGGGGACGACTACGTGGTGAAGGTGGATCCGGCGCTTGCCGAGCGGGCGAAGGTGCCGATCGAGCGGATGGTGGCCATCACTCCGTAGGGCTTGCCGAGCGAAGTAGCCTCAGCGGATCGCCGACTTCAGACGCCTCTATCCCGACACGGTCGAGACGACGCCGGCCGAGTCGGTTGCCGATCTTGCGCCTCCGCCCGACGCGCCGGCCGACCGCCCGTGGCTCGCGCTCAACATGGTCGCTTCGGCCGACGGCAAGGCCGCGATCAGCGGCAAGTCGGCGCCCCTCTCGAGCGAGGCAGACCGGGAGCTGTTCCACGCGCTGCGGCTGCGCTTCGACGCCGTCATGGCCGGCGCGGGAACGATCCGCGCCGAGCGCTACGGCCGGATCGTCAAGGACCCCGAGGCGCGCGCGCAGCGCGAGCGTGACGGCCTCGACCCCGACCCGATCGCGATCGTCGTCAGCGCGAGCGGCGATGTCCCACGCGACATCGGGCTGTTCGAGGAGCCCGAGCAGCGGGTGGAGATCGCCGCGAACCTGGACGAGGTGCGCGAAATCTGCACGAAGGAGGGCATCCGCTCGGTCCTGTGCGAGGGCGGCCCCAGGCTGAACGCCTCGCTGCTCGAAACGGACATGGTCGACGAGCTGTTCCTCGCGGTCGCGCCGCTGCTGGCCGGGGGAGAGGCGAAGACGATCGTCGAGGGCGTGCCCCTCGCCGCGCCCGAAGGCCTCGGGCTCATCACCGTCCACGAGGCCGACGGCCACCTCTTCCTGCGTTACCGCCGGCGCTAGCGCCTAAAGATCCGCGCGCCCGCGCAACTCCGGCTGCAGGATCGGTTGCACCCTTAGCGATTCACGGCCGGAGCCGCTATCAACCACGATCCATGCCTGAGCTGAAGGCACACAACAAGGCGCAGCCAGGCGCCGAGCAGCAGGGTGCGAAAAAGCCCGACGGCCCGCCCGTGGTCGAGTTCCGCAACGTCTCGAAGGTCTACGACGGCGGCTCGGTCGGCCTCGAGCGCGTTTCGCTGAAGATCGGCCGCGGCGAGTTCGTCTTCCTCGTCGGCCCGACCGGCTGCGGCAAGTCCACCTGCATGCGTCTGCTGATGAAGGAGCTCGAGCCCTCTCAGGGTGAGCTGCTCATCGCCGGCCGCGAGCTCACCACGATGCCGCGCAACAAGGTCCCCTTCCTACGTCGCAACATCGGCGCGGTCTTCCAGGACTACAAGCTGCTGCCGAACCGGACCGTGGCGGCCAACGTCGCCTATGCGCTCGAGGTCACCGGCGCCTCGCGCGCGGAGGTCCGCAAGAAGGTGCCCGACATCATCCGCCTCGTCGGGCTCTCGACCAAGCTCCACAGCTACCCCGACGAGCTCTCGGGCGGCGAGCAGCAGCGCGTCTCGATCGCGCGTGCGTTCGTCAACCACCCGCCGCTCCTGCTCGCCGACGAGCCGACCGGAAACCTCGATCCCGAGACCTCGATCGGAATCATGCAGCTGATCTACCGGATCAACCGCACCGGCACGACCGTGCTGGTCGCGACTCACGACCACGCGATGGTGGACAAGATGCGCCGCCGCGTCGTCGAGCTCCAGGAGGGCCGCCTGATCCGCGACCAGGCCTCCGGCTTCTACAGCCCGAACGAGTCCACGAGCGAGTTCGCCATCCGCCTCCGCGGCGAGATGGGGATCGGCGCCGAAGGCCACCCCAACTAGGCCATGCGCTTCGGTTTCTTCTTCAAGGAGGCCGTCCGGGCCCTCAGCCGCAACGCCGCACCGAGCCTCGCCGCGGTGATGACCGTCGTCGTCACGGCGCTCGTGCTCGGCGTCTTCATCCCGATCGTCCAGGCGACGACCGGCACCGCGAACGACGTCCGCGGGCGCGTGCTCGTGGACGTCTACATCGCGCCGGACGCGACCAAGGCACAGGTCGCGCAGCTCAAGCAGCGGCTGAACGACACCGCGAACGTGAAGAGCGTCGACTTCGTATCGAAGGCGGAAGGGCTCAAGACGGCCAAGCGCAAGAACCCGAGGGCGTTCGAGGAGGGCACCGAGCTCCTCGGCCGCAATCCGCTGCCCGACCGCTTTCGCGTCGCCCCCGAGGACCCGGACAAGGTAGGGGCGATCGTCGACCGCATCGCGCCACGCAACGACGAGGGCGCGCGTGTGCCCGTGACCGCGTCGATCGACGAGGTGCGAAACCGCGAGGACGACACCGAGAAGATCCTCTCCGCGACCGGGCTCGTGAAGCTGCTGACGCTCGGGCTCGTGACGCTGCTGATCATCGCCTCGATCGCGCTGATCGCGAACACGATCCGGCTGTCCATCTTCGCCCGCCGGCGCGAGGTCGAGGTGATGAAGCTCGTCGGCGCGACCAACTGGTTCATCCGCTGGCCGTTCGTCTTCGAGGGAGTGATCGTCGGTTTCCTCGGGGGCCTGCTCGCGATCCTCTTCCTGACGATCGCGAAGGAGACGTTCGTCGATCCACTGTCGGAACGCTTCGCGCTGATCGCGGCGCCCGACACGATCGATTTCCCGCTGCTGATCGTGTTGCTGATGCTCGCCTGCATCGCCGTCTCGGCGATCGGCTCCGGCCTCACGCTGCGCCGCTTCCTGCGCGTATAGCGTTCGATCCATGAGGGTGATGGCTCTGGCGTTCGCGTGCACCTGCGCGCTCGCCCTCGCCGGCTGCGGCGACTCGGACAAGGGCGACGGCGACGCCGACCATGCGGAGAAGGTCGCGCGCCAGTTCTGGGCAGCCGCCAACCGCGGCGACGGAAAGGCCGTGTGCGCGGTCTCGAAGCCGAAGTTCCAGACAGGCAACCCGTGTAAGCCGTCGATGCACAATCTCGACAACCTGCGCGGGAAGCTGAACAAGTCCACCGCGGAGAAGGTCTCGACCCGCGGCGGCAAGGAGGCGATCGTGACGCTCCGCTATCCCGAGTGGGACGTCGAGGCCTACCTCCAGAAGGCTGGCGGCAAGTGGAAGGTCGCCGAGTTCAACGCCTACGGACGGCGCTCGACCAAGGGCCGCTAGCTAACCTTGCGGGCCGGCTCGCCCCGATCCGCCACCCATGAACCGCACCCTCAAGATCGTCCTCGCGCTCGTCGCTGGCCTCGCCCTCTTCCTCGGCGGGCTGTGGCTCGGCGGCCACCCGTCCGACCTGCCGAGCGGCGTCCGCGACAAGTTCGTCAACGACGAGGACGCGACGAAGGCCGAGCTGATCGACGAGCTCGAGGACCGCTTCTACAAGAAGGTGGACCGTGACGAGCTCGAGAAGGCATCGCTGAAGGGAATCGTCAAGGCGCTCGGCGACCGCTTCTCCAACTACCTCACGCCGGAGGAGGCGAAGCTGCTCGAGCAGACGACGACCGGCCAGTTCTCGGGCGTCGGCATGTCGGTCGACGAGCACAAGAAGGGCCTCGTCGTGCAGAAGGTCTTCAAGGGGACGCCGGCCGAGCGCGAGGGGGTCAAGAAAGGCGACGTGATCACGAACGTGGACGGGAAGCCGCTCGCCGGCAAGAGCGCGCGCGTCGCAACGGCACTGATCAAGGGGAAGCCCGGCACAGAGGTCACGCTGACCGTCGAGACGCCCGGCAGCAAGCCGCGGAAGATCACGGCAACGCGCGAGAAGATCAAGATCCCGGTGGTCGAGTCGAGGATGGAGACCGTCGGCGGGGTGAAGGTCGGCGTCGTCCAGCTCGCCGAGTTCAGCGCTGGGGCGCACGCCCAGGTCCGCAACGCGATCGACAAGCTGCTCGCCCGCGGGGCGAAGGGGATCGTGCTCGACCTGCGCGGCAACGGCGGCGGCCTCGTGCGCGAGGCGGTTCTCGTCGCGAGCGTCTTCCTCGACAACGGCCCGATCGTCTCGACGAAGGGCCGCACCCAGAGCGAGCAGAAGTTCGACGCGATCGGTGACGCGATCGACGAGGACGTGCCGGTGGTCGTGCTCGTCGACCGCGGGACGGCGAGCGCCTCCGAGATCGTCACCGGCGCGCTGCGTGACCGCAAGCGGGCCAAGGTCGTCGGCACGCGCACGTTCGGCAAGGGCGTCTTCCAGGAGATCGCGCCGCTCAAGAACGGCGGCGCGCTCGACGTGACCGTCGGCCGCTACTACACCCCCAGCGGGGATCCGGTCTCGACCAAGGGCCTCGCCGCGGAGATCAAGGCGGTCGACAATCCGAAGACCAAGAAGGACGAAGCGCTGCCCGAGGCACTCGAGGCGCTGCGCGACGAAATCCGCCAGTGAGTGACCGTCCGGCCAAGCGGCCGGAGACGCAGGGGCCGCAGGTCGCACTGCTGAGCAAGCGGGGCAGGGTCGTGGTCGCCGAGCCGTTCTTCCGCCGTGGGGGACGCCGGGTGTCGCTGCCGCCGAAGGCCCGCGGCGGCGCGTCGGTGGGCCGGCTCGTGCTCGTCGGGGGAGGCAAGCGCGGGCCGCGCGTGGTGCGCGAGCTCGGCCGCCCCGACGTCGCGCGCGACGTGCTCGAGGCGCTGATGCTCGATCGCGGCCTGCGGCGGACCTTCCCCCAGCGCGTCGACGACGAGGCGCACACGGCCGGGGCCGAACCGCCGTGGGATGGCGAGCGGCGTGATCTCACGGATCTCGCGACCTTCACGATCGACCCGACCGACGCGCGCGACTACGACGATGCGATCTCCGCCGAGCGCGCCGGCGGCGACGGCGCCGTCCGGCTCTGGGTCCACATCGCCGACGTCAGCGCGCACGTGCGTCCCGGCACGGCGCTCGACGGCGAGGCGGTGCGACGAGGAACGAGCGTGTACGTGCCCGGCGCGGTCGAGCCGATGCTGCCCGGCGCGCTGTCGACCGAGGCGTGCAGCCTCGTGCCGGGCCTCGACCGCCCGGCCGTCACGGTCGAGCTCGAGCTCACGCTCGCGGATGGGCCGCAGGTGCGCTCGGCGAGCTTCTACCGCTCGACGATCCGTAGCGACGCGCGCCTCACCTACGCGCAGGTGGATGAGGTCTTCGCCGGCCGCGAGCGCGCCGAGGACCCGTGGGCGGCGCCACTCGACGCTGCGCGGGCGGTGTCGGCGGCGCTGCGCGAGCGCCGCAGCGAGATCGGCGCATCGCTCGAGGTCGAGGGCGCCGAGCCGACGTTCGAGTTCAACGACGACGGGCACGTGGTCGGCGTGATCCACGAGGAGCAGACCGAGTCGCACCGCGTGATCGAGGAGCTGATGATCCTCGCGAATGAGCAAGTGGCCTCGCTGCTCGAGGAGCGGCGCCTCCCGACGCTCTACCGCGTCCACGAGCGCCCGGAGCCGGAGTCCGTGCGGACGCTCGCGGACAAGCTCGCCTCGCTCGAAGTCCCGTCGCCGGCGCTGCCGGAGAACATGAGTCCGCAGCAGGCCGCCGAGTTCGCCGGCGAGGCGAGCCGCCTCGTGGCCGCTCACGTGCGCCGCAACGACGGCCGCGGCGCCGCGGCGCTCACCTCGCTCGTCCTCCGCTCGCAGAAGCAGGCCGCGTACGCGGCGAAGAACATCGGGCACGCTGGTCTCGGGAGCGCGAGCTACTGCCACTTCACCTCGCCGATCCGGCGCTATCCGGACCTCATCGTCCACCGGGCGTTGCTCGCGGCGCTCGGCGCGGACGACGTCGCCCCGCGCGGCTCGGAGCTGCCCGACGTCGCGGTCGAGACCTCCGCCGCCGAGCGCGGCGCGATCGAGGTCGAGCGCGACGCCGCCGACGTGTGTAGCGCCTTCCTGCTCGAGCGCGTGGTCCGAGAGCGGGGTCAGGAGGAGCCGTTCGAGGGCGAGGTCGTGGGCGCGATCGGCGCGGGGGCGTTCGTGCGCTTCGGCGAGGAGGGGTTCGAGGGGTTCCTCCCGGTGCGAAAGCTGCGCGGCGACTGGTGGAACCTGAACGAGCACGAGACGGCGCTCGTCGCGGAGAAGTCCGGCCGCCAGATCCGCCTCGGCGACGCGGTGAGCGTCGAGGTCGCGCGCGTCGAGGCGGCGCGCGGCCGGGTGGATCTCCTGCCTGCGCCGTAGCCTGTCCCGCTGCGATGGCGAAGAAGGGAAAGCGCAAGGCGGCGCCCGGCGACGTGGCCTCCAACCGGCAGGCCTACCACCGCTACAACATGCTCGAGAAGTGGGAGTGCGGCATCGAGCTGACCGGGCCCGAGGTCAAGTCGCTGCGCGACGGCAAGATCCAGCTCAAGGACGGCTACGCCTCGCTCGAGAAGGGCGAGCTGTGGCTGCACAACGTCCACATCGCGCCTTACGCCGCCGCGGCGCGCGAGAGCCAGGACCCCGAGCGCGTACGCAAGTTGCTGCTCCACCGCCGTGAGCTCGCGAGGATGGAGGGAAAGACGGTCGAGAAGGGGCTGACGCTCGTCCCCACGCGGGTGTACTTCAAGGGCCCGTGGGCGAAGGTCGAGGTCGCGCTCGCGAAGGGCAAGGAGCTGCACGACAAGCGCCGCGAGCTGAAAGCGAAGGACCAGAAGCGCGAGATAGACCGCGCGCTCCGCGAGCACGGCCGCTGATCGCCCGCTACCGTGGATGGGGTGAGGCGCCCTGTGGGAATCGCTGCGGCAGTGCTCGTCGCGCCGGCGCTGGCGGCGGCCACCGCCGTTGCCGCACCGCTGGCGAACCAGCCGCAGCCGTCGTCACCGACGGCGGGCGCTGCCTACGGGGGCTCGACCGCCCAGAAGTACGCGGTCTCCTTCCGCGTCTCCGACGGCGGGGGCCGAATCCGGGGCCTGACGGTGCGCCTCAAGGGTCGTTGCGACTCCGGGCGGGGCTACGCGACCAACTTCAGCCAGGGGACCGGCCGGATCAGGGTGTCCGAGGACGGCAGCTTCTTCGGACAGACGGCGATCAAGGGGAGCGGTCTGGTGATCGACAGCGGGACCGCCCGCGTCCAGGGCCGCTTCTACGACGACGGCAAGCTCGCCCGGGGCAAGGTGTCGCAGTCGGTGAACCTCACCAACGGTGACAAGTGCCGCACCGGCGAGGTCTCCTTCAGCGCGACCACCGGCGACTGATCGGTCGCGCGAGCTAGGCCGCCGCGTCGCGCACCCACGGGGTGCGCCGCGCGTGCGGCTCGAGCACGCCGGCCCAGGCGTCGTCCGCGATCGGCGCCGGGTGCGTGTCCGCCAGGAACGCGCCGAGGACCGCCGCGAGGCCGTCGGGGTCCTCGAGGTGGGGAAAGTGCGCAGCTCGCGGTAGCAACTCGAAGTGCGAGCCGGGGATCGCGGCGTGCGCGTCGCGGCCGTGCTCGATCGGGATCGTGTTGTCGCGCTCGCCCCAGACGATCAGAGTGGGCACGCCGGAGAGCAGGTATAGGCGGTCGCGCGCGCTGACGCGCTGGCCGCGGACGTCGATCACCGCGCGCAGCGTCTCGAGGAACGCCTTGCGGCTGCCGGGGCGTTCCAGGGGACGAAGAGCGCGAGCGATCTGCTGGAAGTAGACCCCGTTTCGCCGCCCACGGGCGCGCAGCGCATCCCCGAACGACGACAGTCCGTCAAGCGCGGGGCGACTCGCGGCGAGCGCCAAGAGCGCGGAGGCGCCCGGCAGGGCGGCGCTTCGCAACAGCGGGCTGACCTCACGGCCGAGGCCTCCGCTGGAAACGAGCGCCAACCGCTCCGTGCGCTGGGGGAACTGGTAGAAGAACTGCATCGCGACGCCCCCGCCGAGCGAGTGGCCGACGATCGTCGCGCGCTCGACGCCGATCGTCGTCAGCAGGTCGCGGATGCTGGCCGCGTGGGCCCCGAGCGAGTAGTCGCCGCGCGGCGTTGCGGAGTCGCCGTGGCCGATCAGGTCGGGGGCGATCACCGTGTGGCGATCGGCGAGCCGCAACGCCACCTCCTCCCAATGGCGCGAGGAGTTGACCATCCCGTGGATCAGCACCACCGGCGGGCCGCTGCCGGCGATGCGGTAGATCACCTCGTGGCCGTGGAGGTCGACCTGCCAGGCGTCAAAGCCGCTCACCGCCGGCACCCTAGCGGGGCTCGCTAGAATCCATGGTTGACATAGGGGGCGAAATAGCTTCGACGTGGAGCTGGATCGTCTCGGTGTCGCGAGCCGAGGACCCGGGTTGGCCTCGTAAAAAAATCCCGGAACCAATAAGTGCGAACTCTGATCATGAGTTCGCCCTCGCTGCTTAGTCAGTGAGGGAGTCGCCCCGGATAGCCCGCGATCCGGGTAGCGGCTTCATTCAGCGGGCTGACCCCGACGGCAGAACCTTCGGCCTGACGGGGACATCAACAGGAAGGTATGGCGCCGGTGACGTACCCCCCGGATCGACCGACCCGGACGCCGAGATCAGACTCCGGAGGGAACGCTCGTAGCACGCATCGAGGCAGGTTCCGCGGACGCCGGGGCAGTACCGGCCGCCTCCACTTAAAAACCGACTAGGCGTTCAGCTTGACCGGCAGGTGCTTCAGCTGGTTGAGGAATGCCGAGCGGGTCGGCTCCGGATCTCCTGCCAACGTGATGTTGGGATAGCGGGAGAGCGTCTCCTCGAAGAGGACCTGCAGCTCGAGCCGCGCGAGCGCGGTGCCGAGGCAGAAGTGCCGCCCGCCGGCGCCGAAAGCCTGGTGCTCGGGGTTGCGCTCGGCGTCGAAGCGGTCCGGGTCGTCGTAGACGTCCTCGTCGCGGTTCGACGAGACGTACCACATCAACACCTTCTCGCCCTCGGCGATCTTCTGGCCGCCGAGCTCGGTGTCGCGCGTCGCTGTGCGCCGGAAATGCGCAAAGGCGGGGAACATTCGCAGCGCCTCCTCGACGACCGATGGGACCAGCGACGGATCGGCGACGACCTTCGCCAGCTCCTCCGGGCTCTCCATCAGCGCGCGCATGCCGCTTGCATAGGTCGAGCGGGTCGAGTCGTTGCCCGCCGCGACAAGCAGGAAGAAGCCCATCACGATCTCGTGCTCCTCGAGCTTCTCGCCGTCGATCTCGGCGTGGACCAGGATGCTCGTCAGGTCGTCGGTCGGGTTCTCGCGCCGCGCGGCGATCAATGCGCGGCAGCGCTCGAAGATCTCCGGGATGTCGCGCTCCATGATCGCCTCGACGCCCTCGGGGTTGATGTCGGGGTCGTCGGCGGCGAGCGTCGTGTTCATCAGCCGGGCCCAGGCGTTGTCGTCGGAGGGGTCGGTGCCCATGAAGCTGCCGATCACGCGCGAGACCACCGGCTGTGCGACCTCCATCACCAGGTCGCACTCGTCGCGGCCCTCGAGCTTGTCGAAGACGTCGCGCGCGATCGCGCGGATCGCGTCCTCGTGCTCGGCGATCCGCTTCGGCGTGAAGCCGCGCTGGAAGAGGGCCTTCAGCCGGTCGTGCTTGGGCGGGTCCTGCGCGATGAACATCCCCTGCTGGAGCTCGAGCGGAAAGACCGCGTCCGTGATCCCCGTGACGCCACCGATCTCCGAAGAGTAGGTCTCCCAGTCGCGGCTCACCTCGTGGACGTGGTTGGCCTTCGTCACCGACCAGTAGCCCGCCTCGGTGGGGTACTCGGGGATCTCCGAGGTCCAGTGCACCGGGCACTCGGAGCGCAGCCGCTTGAACAGCTCGTACGGGGGCCCGTCCTCCCAGTTCTCGCGGGTGGTGACGAGCACCTCCTCAAGGGGCTTGTCGGGCTTGTCTCCGTTCTTGGCCACCTGGCCAGGATCGTACTAAGAAGTTGGCCGGCTGGCCAAGTTCCTTTCCGTGGCCCCTCAGGCGGGCGAGCCGGCCGGCGCGGACTCGGGCGCGCGCGTGCCGCCTTCGACGACCTCGAACTTGATCCCGGCCGCCTGGAGGCGAGCGAGCAGGGCTTCGCCCATCGCCACCATCGGCGTCAGCTGGCCGCTTCGCTCGGGCAGGTCGTCGCACGCGAGGCAGAGACCGGACTCGGCGAGCATCTTCGCCGTCTCGGTGTAGCCAGGGTCGCCGCCGCTGACCGCGGTGACGACGCGCTCGCCACCGCCCTCGCCGATGAACGTCACGCGGAACCAGGACTTCTCGCGCTTCTCTTGGCTGGGACCGTCGCCCGAACCGCGGATCTTCAGGAGTGCCTTGCGCGTCGGCGGCAGCTGGGCCAGCGCGGCGACTGCGCCGAGGCCACCGGCCACCGCCGCGAGGGTCGGCAGGTGCTTTACGCGCAGGTAGTGGCCGTAGGAGAAGTCCGGGCCGTAGCGGTCGAGTGCCTTTGCCGAGCGCGTGATGATCTGCGGGTCGATCGTCGGCGCCGGAGCGACCCAACCGTCCACCACCGGCTCGCGGCGGACGCCGCCGCGGATACCGCGCACGCGCCTCCCCGCGGGCTGCTGCTCGCGCGCCTTGCGCTCCTTCGCCGCGCGCAGGGTCTCCCGTACGCTTGCGAATCCGTTGACTGCCGATGCGAGCGTCCCGCCGGAGAATTCCCCGCTCGCCGTGAAGAACCCCTCGACCTTGATCGGAACGCCTTCGGGAAGCTGCTTGACCGTGAAGTAGGCGCCGAGGTCGTGGGGGATCGAGTCGAACCCGGCGCAGTGGACGATGCGCGCGCCGCTCTTCTCGGCCTGCTCGTGGTAGGCGAGGAACATCTTGTCGACGAACTCGGGCTCGCCCGTGAGATCGAGGTAATCCGTCCCTGCGGCTGCGCAGGCCGCCACCAGCGGCTCGCCGTGGAGGGCGTAGGGCCCGACGGTCGTGATCAGCACGCGCGCTGACTCCGCGATCTCCTTCAGCGACCCGGCGTCGCCGCTGTCGGCAAGCAGCAGCGGGACGTCGGCGTGCCGAGCGTCGATCGCGACGAGGCGGTCGCGCACCGCCTCGAGCTTCGCGCGGTTGCGCCCGGCGAGCGCGAGCGTGGTGCCCTCGGGCAGGTTGCGCGCGAGGTACTCGGCCGTGAGCCCCCCGGTGAACCCGGTCGCCCCGAAGAGGACGATGTCGTGCGCGCGCTCGCTCGCCATCGGCGCGACTCTATCGCTCTCGCTCACTCGACAGTTGCGCCCGCGGCGGCGACGAACAGGGCCGCGGCGTGGTCAACCAGCTGCTCGCGGGTGACGTCGAGCCGGCCGCCGAGCCACGCGATCAGCGTCTCCGCGAGCCCGCCGACCAGCATCTGGGCCGTCAGCGCGGCGGCGTCCCGGTCGAGCGCGTCGGCGCCGTAGAAGTTGCGCGCTTCGTCGGCCATCAGGCCGGCGAACGCGTGGAGTGTGTCGAGGCGCTTGCGCATCAGCGTCTCGCTGCCCATCGCCTCGATGAACGCGACGCGGCCCTTGCGCGGGTCGTCGGTCATCAGCGCGACCGCCGCTGCGATCACCGCACGCGAGCGGCCGAGGGCGTCATCGGGGGCGGTCGCGAGCGCCGAGACGATGCATTCGACCAGCTCGGCGGCGATGCGGTCGAAGACGGCCACCAGCAGCGCGTCGAGGTCGTCGAAGCTCTCGTAGAAGTAGCGCGGGTTGAGCTGGGCCTGCTCGCAGATCCCGCGCACGGTGGTGCCGTCGAAGCCCTCAGTCCCGAGCAACTCGAGCCCGGCGTCGAGCAGCCGCTCGCGGCGCTCCGCACGCCGCTCCTCGGCGGCCATCCCGCCGTAGCGCCCGGTCTTCGCGCCCGCCATGGGGCCCATTCTGGCAAAGGACGTTGCCTGTATCGTCCGGATCGTGGCGAACGAGCTGAAGCTCGGCTTCAACACCGGCTACTGGACCGGCGGCCCACCGCCCGGGATCACCGATGCGATCGCCGAGGCCGAGAAGCTCGGCGTGGACTCGATCTGGACGGCGGAGGCGTACGGCTCCGACGGGCTGACCCCGCTTGCCTGGTGGGGCTCGGCGACCGAGAAGGTCAAGCTCGGCACGGCGATCACACAGATGTCGGCGCGCCAGCCGGCGGCCACCGCGATGGCCGCGATGACGCTCGACCACCTCTCCGGCGGACGCTTCATCCTCGGACTCGGCGTCTCGGGGCCGCAGGTGGTCGAGGGCTGGTACGGAATGCCGTTCGAGAAGCCGCTCGCGCGTACGCGCGAGTACATCGGGATCCTGCGCGACATCTGGAAGCGCGAGGGGCCGGTGACCAACGACGGCCCGCACTATCCGCTGCCGCTGCCCGAAGGCACCGGCCTCGGCAAGCCGCTCAAGTCCTCTATCCACCCGCTGCGCGAGGACATCCCGATCTACCTCGGAGCCGAGGGCCCGAAGAACATCGCCCTCTGCGCCGAGCTGTGCGACGGCTGGCTTTCGATGCTGTTCTCGCCCGACGCGGAGGACGACCTCTACCGCCCGAACCTCGAGGAGGGGTGGGGTCGCGACGGCGCCCGGCGCGGCCCCGACGATTTCGAGGTCGCGGCGACCGTGCCGCTGCTCGTGCACGACGACGTCGAGCAGGCGGCCGACTTCGTCCGCCCGTTCTACGCGCTCTATTTCGGCGGCATGGGGGCGAAGGGCAAGAACTTCCATGCGAACGTGCCGATCCGGATGGGCTACGAGGCCGAGATCACCGAGATCCAGGAGCTCTACCTCGCCGGCAAGAAGAACGAGGCCGCCGCGGCGATCCCGATGGCGCTGATCGAGGAGCTCTCGCTGATCGGCCCGGCCGACAAGATCCGCCAAGACCTCGACCGCTGGCGCGAGTCGGTCGTCACGACGCTGCTGATCTCCGGCGACGTCTCGATCCTGCGCACCGCCGCCGACCTGGTGCTCGGATGAGCTTCCCGCCCGGACCGTCGCTGCCCCGCTGGGTGCAGACCGCGGGGTTCCTCTTCGGCGCCGGCCGCTTCGTCGATTCCTGCCGGCGCCGCTACGGCGACGTCGTCAGCTTCTCGACGCTGTTCGACGACCGCTTCGTGATGGTGTTCTCGCCCGAGCTGACGAAAGAGGTGTTCCGCGGCAACCCGGAGCAGCTTCGCGCCGGCGAGGCGAACGCCGTGCTCGGCCCGGTCGTCGGCCCGCGCTCGCTGCTGCTGCTCGACGGCGCCGAGCACGTGCGCGAGCGGCGCCTGCTGCTGCCCCCGTTCCACGGCGAGCGGATGCGCGCCTACCAGGAGGTCATGGTCGAGGCGGCCGACGCCGCGATCGACGCGTGGCCCGTCGGCAAGCCGTTCGCGCTGATGCCGTGGATGCAGTCGCTCACGCTCGACGTGATCGTCCGCGCCGTCTTCGGCGTCGAGGAGGGGGCGCGCCAAGCCGAGCTGAAGCGGCGCCTGCGGGCGATGATCGCTCCCGTTTCGCAGCGCATCCAGGTGCTCGCGCTGGCGCTCACCGCCGGCCGCTTCGGCGCCGGCGCGGGGCAGCGCTTCGAGGCCTCGCGCGACGCGGTGGACGAGCTGATCTACGACGAGATCGCGCGCCGCCGCGAGGAGCCGGACCTCGCCGAGCGCGAGGACGTCCTCTCGATGCTGCTGCTCGCGCGCGACGAGGACGGCGAGCCGATGAAGGATGCCGAGCTGCGCGACGAGCTCGTCACGCTGCTCGCCGCGGGCCACGAGACGACGGCGACCGGGCTCGCCTGGGCGTTCGAGCTGCTGCTGCGCAACCCGGACAAGCTCGCGCGCCTGCGAGCGGAGCTCGCGGCCGGCGACGAGACATACCTCGAGGCGGTCGTCAAGGAGACGCTGCGCGTGCGCCCGGTGATCCTCGGCGTCGGGCGCGTCGTCCGCGGCGAGCCGGTCGAGCTCGGCGGCCACACGATCCCGCCCGGGGTCGAGATCAACCCTTCGATCGCGGCGATCCACCGCCGCGCCGACCGCTACCCGGATCCGCGCGTCTTCCGCCCCGAGCGCTTCCTCGGCGAAGGCGCGCCCGACACCTACACCTGGCTCCCCTTCGGCGGCGGGACGCGGCGCTGCATCGGGGCGAGCTTCGCGATGCTCGAGATGCGCATCGCGATCCGGCGCGTGCTCGAGCGGGCGAGCCTCGAGGCGGTCGGCCGCCGGCCGGAGAAGGGCGTCCGGACAGGGGTCACCTACGTGCCGAAGCGCGGTGCGCGCGTGCTGCAGCGCTCGGCGCCTCGCCCGGCGGCGGATACGCTCTGCCGAGCCGGTCAGCTCGCCGCAGGTGGCCTGACCAGTACGCGGTTCTCGTCGGGGTCGGCCTTCTCCTCCTGGCCGTCCGCCCCCGGGACCTCGAGCTCGAAGTGGACGAGCCCGCGCGAGCCGGGCGGGGGAGGGGCGCCGCCCTCCGACGCCCAGGTATTGAGGCCGATGTGGTGGTGGTAGCCGCCGGCCGAGACGAAGAGGGCACCCGGATAGCCGCGCACGGTCACGTCGAGCCCGATCTCGCCCACCCAGAACTCCTCGGCGGCATCCACCTGCGCGACCTCGAGGTGTACGTGGCCGATCGTCGTGCCGTCGGCCATCTGCGGTGAGCCGTCATCCGGGCCCGAGAGCTCTTCGACGACGCTGCGCAGGTCGAGCGGCAGCGTCGCCATCGCGAGCTCGCCCTCCTCCGTCTTCCACTCCTCGCGCGGACGGTCGCGGTAGATCTCGATCCCGTTGCCCTCGGGATCGTCGAGGTAGAGCGCCTCGCTGACGAGGTGATCGGCGGCGCCGGTGAGGCGCGTCTCGTTGTCGGCGAGCCGCTTCAGCGCCCGCGCGAGCTCGTGGCGGTCCGGAACGAGGATGGCCAGGTGGAAGAGGCCGGTGGTGCCCGGCGGGCGGGGTGGAGCGTCCGGATCGTGGACGAGCTCGATGAGTGGTTTGCCGCCCGCGCCGAGGGCGACGATGTCGCCGTTGCGGCCCTCGACCTCGCTCAGCCCGATCGTCCGCTCGTAGAAGCTGCGCACGCGGTCGAGGTCGGCGACCCGCAACCGCACCGCTCCGATCCGCGTGTCTACAGGCAGCGCCATCTCCGCTCGACCCTACCCGCGCCGACCTCACCCACTCGTGGTTCGTCTTATGCGCATACCGCATACAACGAACCATGAGTTGCGAAGCCGGGGCGCGGTAGGGTCGGTCCATGCGCGCAGTGCCAGGTGGAGTCGAGCCGGTGCCGGATCCCGAAGGACGCCGCTTCGGCCCGCCCGAGAATGAAAACGTCGCGAGCGTCGGGATCACCGGCGCCACCGCGACCGCGGGCAGCGCGGGCGTCGTCGGCTCGGCGGCCACGGCGGCGAGCGCCGGAGTCGTGGGCTCGGCGGGAACCGTCACCAGTGTTGGCGTCATCGGCAGCGCCGGGACCGCGGGCAGCGCAGGCGTGGTCGGCAGCGCCGGCACCGCCGCGAGCGCCGGCGTCGTCGGAAGCGCCGGAGTCGCAATGAGCGCGGGCGTGATCCTGAGCGCGGCGGTCGCGGGTGGGTTCGGCAACCTCGCCTGCGCTGGTTGCATCGGCTGCGTCGGCTGCGTGGACTGCGTCGGGTGTGTTGGCTGTGTGGGGTGCGTCGGGCTCAAGGGCGCGGTCGGGCAGGTGGGCCGCAAGGAGGGGCGGCGCAAGCGGCTTGCGCCCCGCCTTCGCTTGAAGCGCCCCCGCCTTCGCCGTTCCTGATCGCCGGTGGGCGAGCTACTCGCCAGTACGGCTCACAGCCCGTGGTGCGGCCACTCCGGCGCACGGCGCTCCTTGAACGCCCGCGCGCCGATCGCGTGCGAGTCGCGCCGCATGAACATCGAAAGCGTCAGCTCCGCCTCGATCCGCAGCCGCTCCTCGTAGGTCCGGCCCACACCGCGGACGATTGACTCCTTGTCGGAGCGGATCGCCCCCTGGGGCAGTTGAGCGATTTCGTGCGCGAGCTCCTGCGCCCGCTCTAGCGACTTGCCGCGTGGGACGACCTCGTTGACGAGCCCGATCCGCTCAGCCTCGGCGGCGTCGATCCGCCGGCCGGTGATCAACAGCTCCAAGGCCTTCGCGTGGCCGACGATCAGCGGCAGCCGCACGCTCAGCCCGTCGCCCGCGACGATGTTCCAGCGCCGCTCCAGCGCGCCGAACTCGGCGTTCTCGGCCGCGATCCGGATGTCGGCGAGCATCGCCGTCTCGAGCCCGGCGGCGAAGGCGTAGCCGTTGACGGCGGCGATCACCGGCTTGTAGACGTCGGTGCGGCGGGTGTACCCGCACGGCCCGGGATGGTTCAGGACGTGCTTGCGGAACTCGTCCCAGTCGCCGATCGACTCGAGCCCCGCCTCGCCCATCTCGGCCGCCTGCTCGAGGTCCCAACCGGCGCAGAAGGTCGTGTCGCCCGCGCCGGTGATGATGAGCACGAACGCGCTGTCGTCGTCGCGGAAGCGCTCCCACGCGTGATGGAGCTCGCCCGCCATCTCGCGGCTGAGCGCGTTGTGCTGGTCGGGCCGGTCGTAGGTGAGCGTGACGACGTGCTCGTCCTGCTCGTAGCGCAGGTACTCGTAGTCCATCGGGCCTCCTCGCGTCGGGACATCCGACCCTATGCGCTCGCGCCGAGCAGCCGGCGCGGAATGCGCTCAGGAGCCCGGCAGGCTCGAGCCGGCGAAGACGAAGAACCAGATCCCGAACGCGGCGCCCGCGGCCAGCACGCTGATCACCATCACGACGTCGAGCACGGTTCGCGGCCGGGCCGCGTCGCGCTCGCCGCGCATCGACTTGTGCCACGGCATCTGGACCTTCACGTGGTAGTCCTTGCCCGTCACGTTGGCGTACACGCGGTTCAGCTTCGAAAGCATCTTCCCCATGATCACCATCGAGATCGGTACGCCGAACAGCACCATCAGGTAGGGCCCGAGCGACGGCTGCGAGCCCTTCTGCATCTGCGAGGCGACCCAGATCCAGCCGACCGGAATCACGATCCAGAGCGCGATGCTGCCAGCCGCCATCAGCGCGATCAGCGCCACCTGCGCAGCACGCGTCGAGCCAGTGACCGGGGCCTGGGGGGCGCTCCCTTCCATCGCCCAACGGAACATAGCGGGATGACGCGATTCCCGCAGTGGTGGGTTACGCTGAAGGCAATGTCCGATCCGGTGAACGAGCCGATCGAGGGGGAGGGTTACGCGGTAGCCAACATCTCCGCGCTCGGCGACGAGTACGGCTTCCGCAAGATCCGCAAGCAGCTCGGCGTGACCGCCTTCGGCATCAACGCGATCGCCCTTCCGCCCAACTACGAGACCGGCCGCCACCAGCACGAGGAGCAGGAGGAGGTCTACTTCGTCCACCGCGGCACGATCGAGATGGAGTTCAACGACGGCGACAAGCACGTCCTCTCCGAGGGTGGCGTCGCGCGTGTGGACGCCGCGACCGTGCGCATGGTCCGCAACACCGGTGACGAGGCGGCCATCTACGTCGTCGCCGGCGGCAAGGACGGCTACGTCGGTCGCGACGGCAAGCTCCCGGAGGGCGAGACCGAACGGTCGAGGCCGAGCGAGTGAGCGGACGAGTTGTCGCTCTCATGCTGGCCGCGGCCGGGCTGCTCGGCGTCGGGCTGCTCGCGCTCGCCCTGCCCGCCGACGGCCGCCCGGTCCCCGGCGCCGGGGCCTGCAAGATCTTCCCGTCGGACAACCACTGGAACGTGCGCGTCGACGGGCTCCCGCGCGCCTCGAACTCCGACGCGATCATCAACCGCATCGGCGGCGACGAGACCGCGCACGCCGACTTCGGCTCGGGCCTCTACGAGGGCGCGCCGATCGGCATCCCGTACAAGGTGGTGAAGAAGGGCCAGAAGAAGGTGCCGGTCAGCTTCGACTACGCCGACGAGTCCGACCGCGGCAAGTACCCGGTGCCGAAGAACGCGCCGATCGAGGGCGGGTCATCTTCGGACGGCGACCGCCACGTGCTGATCGTGGACAAGTCGAAGTGCCGCCTCTACGAGCTCTACGCCGCCTATCCCCAGAACGGCGGCACGAGCTGGAAGGCCGACTCCGGCGCGATCTGGAGCCTGAAGTCGAACAAGCTGCGCAAGAAGGGCTACACCTCCGCCGACGCGGCCGGCCTGCCGATCCTCCCCGGCCTCGCCCGCTACGACGAGGTCAAGGCCGGCTCGATCGACCACGCGCTGCGGGTCACCTTCTCCGAGACGCGCAACAAGTACGTCTACCCGGCGCGCCACTTCGCCTCCGACGAGTCCGACCCGAACCTGCCGCCGATGGGTCTGCGGATGAGGGTGAAGCGGGGGGTCGACACGTCGCGCTTCGGCCCGCAGGCCCGGATCGTCGTCGAGGCGCTCAAGCGCTACGGCGCGCTCGTCGCCGACAACGGCTCGAACTACTTCATCTCTGGCGCTCCCAACAAGGGCTGGAACAACGACGATCTCTCGACGCTCGGCGGGCTCAAGGGCTCGGACTGGGAAGTCGTCAACACGAGCTCGCTGCCCGAGCCGGGCAAGTAGCGTCGGTTTCACCGGGCCGATGGCGGACGAGCGCACTATCGAGACAGAAGTAGTCGTCGTGGGGGCCGGGCTCGCGGGCCTGATGGCGGCGCGGGAGCTCACGGCCGCCGGCAAGGACGTGGTGGTGCTCGAGGCACGCGACCGCGTCGGCGGGCGGCTGCTCAACCACGACATCGGCAACGGCAACGTCGTCGAGGTCGGCGGTCAGTGGATCGGGCCGACGCAGAACCGGATCGCGGATCTCGCGCGCGAGCTCGGCGTGGACACCTTCCACACCTACGACGAAGGTGAGAACCTGCTCGAGTTCCGTGGCCGGCTGAAGCGCTACACGGGCACGATCCCGCGGCTGGGCCTGCTCACGCTGCTGGACTACGCCCAAGCGCAGCTGCGGCTCGACCGGATGGCGCGCCGGGTGCCGCTCGACGCGCCCTGGGAGGCGCCGAACGCGGCGCGCCTGGACTCGCAGACCGTGGCGTCGTGGATGCGGCGGAACCTCCTCACGAAGACCGCGCGCGACTTCTTCGAGCTGGCCGTCGAGGCCGTCTGGGCCGCGCAGCCCGAGGACATCTCGCTGCTCCACCTGCTCTTCTACACCCACTCTGGCGGCGGGATCGACCGCCTAGTCGACACCGACGGCGGCGCGCAGCAGGACCGCTTCGTCGGCGGCTCCCAGAGCGTGCCGCTCGCGATGGCCGGCGAGTTGGGGGAGAGAGTCGTCCTCGGCGCCCCCGTGCGGGCGATCGAGCACTCCGCCGATTCGGTGCGGGTCGTCGCCGACGGGGTCGTCGCCACCGGCCGGCGCGTGATCGTGGCGATCCCGCCGACCCTGACCGCGAGGATCGCCTACGACCCGCCGCTCCCGGGCCACCGCGACCAGCTCACCCAGCGGATGCCACAGGGCACGGTCGCGAAGTGCATGGCGATCTACGACCGTCCCTTCTGGCGCGGGCAGGGGCTCACCGGACAGGGTGCGAGCGACACAGGCCCGGTGAAGGTGATGTTCGACAACTCGCCGCCGTCGGGCGAGCCGGGCGTCCTGCTCGGCTTCCTCGAGGGGCGTCACGCCCGCGAGCTCGGGCGGATGGACCCGGCGCGACGGCGTGGCCTCGTGCTCGACTGCTTCGCTCGCCTCTTCGGCGAGCCGGCGCGCCGCCCGAACGACTACGTCGAGAAGCTGTGGGCCGAGGAGGAGTGGACCCGTGGCTGCTATGGCTGCTACATGCCGACCGGCGGCTGGACCGGTTTCGGCGATGCGCTGCGCGCGCCGATCGGCCCGATCCACTGGGCCGGCGCCGAGACGGCCACGGTCTGGAGCGGATACATGGACGGCGCTGTCCAATCCGGCCACCGTGCGGCGACCGAGGTGCTCGCGGCTACTCGCGCGGCCGGTGCTCCTCGCTCGGTTGAATCCGGTCGGCCATCGCCCGCAGTGCGATCACCGGCGTGACCAGCGCCCCGAGCACGACGGCGAACACGACCTTGTAGACGACGAACTCGCCGCGGCTGAGATCGTCGAAGTCGGTCAGCACGAGCGCGAGCGCCACCGGCGGCGCGAGGAGGACGAACGTGATCGCACCGAACGCGATGGCGCGAGGAAGCCGTCGGAGCGGGAGCGCCGCCAGCCGCGGTCGACGCTGCGCGAGACCGCGCACCCGCTCGAGTCGCCCCCGCCGCATGTCCACCCAGACGGCGGTCGTCGCGAGCAGGCCCGTGATCAGCGGCAGCACGAAGAGGGTGCCGAGGGCGTCCGACAGCGTGCTCGCGCCGGGGAAGTCCCACAGCGGCACCGACTCGTCCTCACCGACGCTCAGCCACCCGAGCGCCCCGTTGATCACGACGTTCACGACCGCCGTGACGAGCAGCGCGTTGATCACGATCCAGCGGCGCTGGTCGGTGGAAACCATTCGCGCGCGACCCTAACAACGGTCCGACCACCCGCGGCGCTGCGCTAGCTTGCGGCGCGATGGCGCGCTGCTTCGTCACCCGCAGGCTTCCCGGCGGCGCACTCGACCGGCTCGCCGCCGAGCACGAGGTGGAGGTCTGGCCGGGGGAGACTCCGCCCTCGCGCGACGAGCTTCGGGCCGGCGTCGCCGAGGCCGAGGGGCTGCTCAGCCTCCTGACCGACGCGGTCGACGCGGATCTGATCGAGGCGGCGCCTGCGCTCCGCGCGATCTCGAACTACGCGGTCGGGTACGACAACATCGACCTCGAAGCAGCCGCACGCCGCGGCATCCCCGTCGGCCACACACCGGACGTGCTGACCGAGGCGACGGCCGACCTCGCCGTCGGCCTGCTGCTCGCCGCGGCGCGGCGGATCGTCGAGGGCGAGGCCATGGTTCGCGCGGAGGAGTACACGACCTGGCAGCCCGACATGTTGCTCGGCACCGACGTCCACGGAGCGACGCTCGGGATCGTCGGCCACGGCCGAATCGGCCGTGCTGTTGCGCGCCGCGGGGAGGGGTTCGGGATGCGCGTCATCCACAGCGGCCGCGAGGGAGATGGCACACCGCTCGACGAGCTGCTCGCGAAATCCGACTTCGTCTCGCTGCACGCACCGCTCACGGAGAACACGCGCGCGCTGATCGACACCGTCGCCCTCGGCAAGATGAGGCCGACGGCGATCCTCGTCAACACCGCCCGCGGCCCGCTCGTCGATCAGGGGGCGCTGATCGAAGCGCTCGAAACGGGCGCGATCGCCGGCGCCGCGCTCGACGTCACCGACCCCGAGCCGCTCCCACCCGGCCATCCGCTGCTCTCGGCCCCGAACCTGATCATCACGCCTCACCTCGGCTCCGCATCGCGTCAGGCGCGCGAGGCGATGGCAAACCTCGCGGTGGACAACCTGCTCGCGGGACTCGCGGGCGAGCCGCTCCCGGCGCAGGTCCCGACTACTCGCCCAGCACCTTGATCACGAGCCGCTTGCGGCGCCGGCCGTCGAACTCGGTGTAGAAGATCGCCTGCCAGGGGCCGAGGTCGAGCTTGCCCTCGGTCACGGGGACGATCACCTGGTGGTGGACGAGCAGGTTCTTGAGGTGGGCGTCGCCGTTGTCCTCGCCGCCCGCGTGGTGGCGGTAGTCGCCGGGGTCGGGGGAGAGTTCACGCGCGACATCGTTGGCCGGCTCCTTCCAGCTCGGCGGCGCGAGCTTGTCGAGCCACTCGAGCACGTCCGCCTGGAGGCCGGGCTCGTCGTCGTTGATCCACACCGCCGCGGTGATGTGCATCGCCGAGACGAGCGCGAGCCCCTCGGAGATGCCGGCTTCGTCGACGGCCGCCTGCACCTCGCCGGTTAGGCGCACGAACTCGCGCCGCTCGGGTGTCTCGAAGGTCTTGTAGACGGTGTGCGACTTCATCGGGGCCTGCCTTCCGGTCGGATTTCAGGGGATGATGCCGGTGTGGAACTCGAGCTGAGGGACAAGGGCGCGATCGTCACCGGCGCGAGCCGCGGGATCGGTTTCGAGACGGCGCGGCTGTTGTGCCGCGAGGGCGCGCGGGTCGTGATCTCCGGGCGTGACGAGAACAACCTCCAAAAGGCCGCCGAGGCATGCGAGCGCGAGTCGGCCGACCCCGCCGAGTCGGTCCAGCCCGTCGTCCTCGACGTGACCGAGCCGGACGCGGGCGAGCGGCTCGTCGCGACCTGCGAGGAGAACTTCGGCCCGGCCGACATCGTCGTCAACAACGCCGGCACGAGTTTCATCCGCCCCTTGACCGAGCTGACCGACGACGACTGGCAGGCGCAGTGGGAGCTGAACGTGATGGCGCCGCTGCGGCTGATGCGTGCCGTCGCGCCGAGGATGGCTGAACGGGGGGACGGGAGGATCGTCAACGTCTGCTCGACCTCCGGCAAGCGGCCATCGCTGCGGAACGCTGCCTACTCCGTGACGAAGGCGGCCCAGCTCTCGCTGTCGCGGACCTTCGCCGACGCCTACGCCAGGCAGGGCGTACTCGTCAACGCGGTCGCGCCGGGGCCGGTGGAGAGCGACCTCTGGATGGCGAGGGGCGGCCTCGCCGACCAGGTCGCCGAGCAGACGGGCGCCGACCGCGACCGGGTGCTCGCCGAGGCGCGCGAGAGGGTCCCGACTGGCCGCTTCTCGACCCCGCAGGAGATCGCCGCGGTCGTGGTCTTTCTGTGCTCCGGCCGCGCCGGCAACGTCACCGGCGCGGCCTGGTCGGCGGACGGCGGGACCGTCCCAATAATCCTCTAGCGCGAGGGCTAGGCGGCCGCGGCGCCCTCCGGGTCCGGCCGCACGATGACCGTGTCGGCAATCGGGATGACCTCATCCACCGGAAGCTCGGCCGAGGACGCGTGCTCGCGCACGGCATCGGCGCTCGAAGCCTGGTAGATGCACACCGTGCCGACCGAGCCTCCGCCTTCCTCGAGGACGTAGGACCGGATCCACGCGATGTCGTCCGGGAACTTCTCGTCCGCGGCCTGGCTGGACCGCTCGGCGGCCTGCTCAAGCTCCTCGGGCGACTTCCAACCGCTCCGACGCAGGATTGCGTACAGCTGCATGGGGAACCTCCTCCACTCGTTTGCCCCTTTCGGGGCGATAGTCCCACATGGGGCCAAGAACGTTTCATTCGCGTTCGCGAAAGCAAGCCGGGGCCGTCCGTATCCTCGCGGCGATGTCCGCCGGGATCCCTTATCGCGTCCGCCGCTCCGAGCGCGCCCGCCACGCTCGCATCGTCGTCGATGCCGACGGCGTCGAGGTCGTCGTTCCGCGCCGGATGGCGCTGCGCGCGGTCGAGCCGTTCGTTGCGGAAAAGGGTCCGTGGATCGAGCGCACGCTGCGGCGCCTCGCCGACGCCGAGCGCGAGCAGCCGCGGGCGCGGCTCGAGCACGGCGGAGGCGTTCCGTTCATGGGCGAGTGGCTGCCGCTCAACGTCCGCGTCGAGCCCGGTCGCGCGCGAGCCCGAGTCGTTCGCTCCGGTCAAGTTCTCACCGTGCGCCTGCCGTCGGGTGGCGAGGACGCGATCCGCGAGGCGCTCGAACGCTGGTACCGCCGCAGCGCCCGCGATCTGATCGCTCCGCGTCTCGACGCGGCCTGCGAGCGCGCCGGCCGCAGCTACGCGTCGCTCCAGATCCGCGGTCAGCGCACGCGCTGGGCGAGCTGCTCGACGAGCGGGGCGATGAGCTTCAACTGGCGGCTGCTGCTCGCGCCCGCGGAGGTGCTCGACTACGTCGTCGAGCACGAAGTCGCCCACCTCGAGGTCCACGACCACTCGCCCCGCTTCTGGGACCTTCTCCAGCACCGCTGCCCGCGGGCCCGCGAGCACGAGCGCTGGTTACGCAATCACGGGCCGCTCCTCCAGCTCTAGCAAGCGGCCTCCCATGTGCCGTTGCGCACACAGTCGAGTCGGGCCACGCATATAGTTCTGAGGGTGGAAGGGGGCCAGAAGCCGCTCGAGTTGATCCTGGCTCGCAACCTGTTGTCCAGCATCTCGACGCCGGCCTTCCTCGTCGATCGCGACGGGGCGATGATCTTCTACAACGAGGCCGCCGGGCTGCTGCTCGGGAAGGCGTTCGAGGAGGCCGGACGGATGAGCGCCGAGGAGTGGGGCCGGATCTACGGCCCGTTCGACGAGACCGGCGAGCCGATCCCGCTGGAGCAGCTGCCGATCACGCGCGCCCTGCGCGAGGGCAGGCCCGTGCACGGCAACGTCGAGGTCCGCTCGGCCAGCGGCGAGCGCCACCAGATCGAGCTGAGCGCGCTGCCGATCGTCGGCACCGACGAGTTCCGCGGCGCGATGGCGATCTTCTGGCCGGTCGGCGACAACGGGACGGCGCCGGGATGAAGTTGACCGTGTGGGGCGCGCGCGGCTCGGTCCCTGCCCCCGGGCCGGAGACCGTGCGCTACGGGGGGAACACGTCGTGCGTGCAGGTCGAGCTCTCCGACGGCACCCAGCTCGTGCTCGACGCGGGCACCGGGATCCGCGGCCTCGGGATGGCGCTCACGAGCGAGGCGCCCGAGGTAAACATCCTGCTCACCCACCTCCACCTCGACCACATCCAGGGGCTCGTCTTCTTCGCCCCCTGCTTCCGCCCGGACTCGAGGATCATCATCTGGGGACCGTCCTCGCCCGGGGGGTCGCTCCAGGACCGGATCGCACGCTACGTCTCCGCGCCGCTCTCGCCGGTCGAGGTGCGCGAGCTTCCGTGCGACGTCAGCTTCCAGGACGCCCCCGATAGCGAGTGGGAGATCGGCGGCGCGCGCATCACCGCGGCCTCGGTCGCCCACCGCGGCCCGACGCTCGGCTACCGGATCGAGGAGGCCGACACGACCCTCTGCTACATCCCCGACCACGAGCCCGCGCTCGGTGCGCCGCTCGACCAGCTCGAGGACGAGTGGGTCTCGGGCCTCGGCCTCGCCAAGAACGCCTCGCTGCTGCTACACGACTGCCAGTACACCGACGAGGAGTACCCCGACCACATCGGCTGGGGCCATTCGCGACTGACCGATTCGCTCACCTTTGCGAGGCGGGTCGACGCCGAGCGCGTGCTGCTCTTCCACCACGACCCGCTCCACTCCGACGACGAGCTCGACTTGCTCCACGGCTGGGCGGCCGAGCGCTGGGAAGAGATGGGCCGCGACGCCGTTGAGATCGAGATGGCGGTCGAGCGCGAGGAGCTCGATTTGCGCGAGCTGCAGACCGTCGCCTGACGCCGCCGCCGGGCCGGCTATTTCCCGGTTCGGCCTAACAATGGGAACGTGCTGGCGACGGCCTCGTTTGCCGCTACGACCACGGTCTCACCGGGAAACGCCGGCCCGGCGGCTGCGTGCCGGTTTTCACTCCCATCTGAAGAACTTGACGGCGCAGAAGACGCCGGCGATCGCCCAGGCGCCGACCGCCGCGAGGGCGCCGAGCTGCGAGGCGAGGCCGTCGTCGCCGACGATCGCCTCCGAGATGCCGTCGATCACGTGCGTCAGCGGCAGCGCTTGCGAGATCGCCTCGAGCACCGGCGGCAGCGACTCGACCGAGTAGAAGACGCCCGAGATGAAGATCAGCGGCAGGAACACTGCGTTGACGTAGGCGGCGGCCGCGTCGAAGTTCGGGATCAGGTACGAGAACGAGATCCCCAACGAAGCGAACGCGACGACGCCGACGAGGGTGAAGACGGCGAGCGCGAGCCAGTCGTTGGGCCACGCGACCCCGTAGGCGAGGTTGCCGATCGCGACGACGAGCGCGACCTGGACGAAGGCGTTGGCGACCGCCGAGCCGACCAGTCCGGAGAAGTACGACACCGGCGGCAGCGGCGTCCCGCGCATCCGCTTGAGGATCCCCTGCTCGCGCAGGAAGGTGAGGTTGAACGCCAGCGCGGTGAAGGTCGTGGTCATGATCGCCATCCCGGCGATCCCCGGGATCAGGACGTCCAACTCCGCGCTGTCGCTAGCGAAGACCGAGGCGATCAGGACGAGGAACAGCAGCGGCAGGACGAAGTTGAAGAACGCCGCCGTCGGATTGCGCCAGAACTGACGCCGCTCGAAGCGGAACTGCCTCCACGCGAGCGCGAGCGAGCTCACCGCTGGGCCTCCTCGGCAGCGACCTCGTCGGTCAACTCGAGGTAGACCTCCTCGAGCGAAGGCCGCGTGACGGTCAGGCCCTCGAGCCGCTCGCCGCGCGCGAGCGCCGCGCCGGTCAGTTCGTTGAGGAGCGCGGTCGGGTCGTGGGTCTCGAGCTCGACGCGGCTGCCGTTCTCGCTGTACGCGACGCGGTAGGAGGACTGGCCGCGGCCAAGCTCGGCCGGCGGGCCCTCGGCAACGATTACGCCGTCCTTGATGATCGCGACCCGGTCGGCGAGCGCCTGGGCCTCGTCGAGGTAGTGGGTCGTCAGCAGGACGGTCTTGCCGATGTCGCGCAGCGTCCGGATCGCCTCCCACGCCGTGCGCCGCGCCGCCGGGTCGAAGCCGGTGGTCGGCTCGTCGAGGAACAGCAGCTCGGGGTCGCCCACGAGTGCGAGCGCGAGGTCGAGCCGGCGCCGCTGCCCGCCGGAGAGCTCGCGCGTACGAGTGTCCGCCTTCTCGGTCAGGCCGACGAGCGCGATCGTCTCCTCGGGGTCGCGCGGCGCGGGGTAGAGGCAGGCGAAGTGCGCCACGACCTCGCGCACGCTCACGCGCGGGTAGAGGCCGCTGGACTGCAGCACGATCCCCACCCTCTGGCGCAGGTCGCGATCGGCAGCGGCCGGGTCGCGCCCGAGGACGGCCACTTGGCCCGTGCTGCGCTCGCGGTAGCCCTCGAGGATCTCGACCGTCGTCGTCTTGCCTGCGCCGTTGGGCCCGAGCAAGCCGAAGATCTCGCCCCGCTCGACGCTGAAGGTCAGCCCGCGCACGGCCTCGACAGGCCCGTAGGACTTGCGCAGGTCGGTTACAGAAATCGCGGCCTCGCTCACGGGCGGGACTATGCCAACCCAAGAGCCGGGCTAGGCTCTGGCCTCCTTGGCCTGCGCCTGCATCGACGTCGGGACCAACACCACCCGCCTGCTTGTGGCCGAGATCGTCGGGGGCGGGCTGCGGGAGCTGCGCGCCGTGCGCGCGTTCACGGAGGTCGGCCCCGGGCTTGCGCGCAACGGGCGCGTGGACGCGCGCGCGATCGCGCTGACCGCCGCGGCCGTTGCCGACCAGGCGGCCATCGCCCGGGAGGAGGGCGCGCGCGAGATCGTCGTCGTCGGCACCGCGGCGATGCGCCGCGCACGCAACAGGGATGAGCTCGCGAATGCGATCGAAGCGGGTTGCGGTATCCGCCTGCGGGTCCTCTCCGACGCGGAGGAGGCCCGGCTCGCCTTTCTGGGCGCGACGCGAACCTACGACGGCGCTCTGCGGGGAACGGTGGCCGTGGTCGACGTCGGCGGCGGTTCGACCGAGCTCGCGTTCGGCACCGAGGCAGAGGGAGTGACGTGGTCGACCTCCTTGCCGCTCGGTTCCGGCGTGATGGCCGAGCGGCTGACCGGCACGGACCCGCCGACCGGCGAGATGCTCGAGGAGTTGCAGGCCGAAGCGTCCGATGCGCTCGCGGGCGTGTCTGTCCCGTCGTGCGAGCTCGCGATCGCAGTCGGAGGAAGCGCGACCTCGCTCCGGCGCCTCGCGGGCGGTGAGCTGAGTGCGGAGGCGTGCGAGCGGGCCCTTCGCACACTCGCATCCGCTCCGGCCGAGGAGTTGGCGCCCGTGCTCGGACTCGCACCCGAGCGGATCAGGTTGCTGCCCGCCGGAATCGCGCTGCTCGACGCGGTCGCGCAGCGGCTGGCAGCCCCGCTCCGGGTCGGCCGCGGCGGGTTGCGCGAGGGCGTCATCCTCGAGGTCGCCGGGTGACTCGGGCAAGACCGCAATTTCGGTGATAATCACCGCCGAGTGGCCAAAGCACGCGCCATCCCGGGCCTGGGCCCTCAAACCCCCTTTCGGGTCGCCGCGGCGTGCGCGGTCGAGACCAGGGCCGACGAGCTCTTCGAGCATGGCCGGCGTGTGCTCGATACCGCCGACATAAAGCGCGTCCACAACATGCGGGTCGCCAGCCGCCGCCTGCGAGCGAGCCTCGAGCTGTTCGCGCCCGCGTTCCCGAAAAAGGAGCACAAGCGCGTCTTGCGGGAGGTGAAGGCGCTGGCTGACGCGCTCGGAGCCCGACGTGACGCAGATGTCGCACTCGCGGAGCTCGGGGTCGCCGCGGACGAGCTCGGTCCGGAAGCCCGCCCGGGTATCGAGAGCCTCGCCGACGAGCTGCGCGCCGAGCAGGAGGTGGCGAACGATCGTCTTGCAGAGATGCTCGGCGATGTGCGCGAAGGTCGTTTGGAGGAGCGCCTGCGGCGCTTTGCGCACCAGGTGGAGGCGGTGTGAAGGCGCGCAAGGTCAAGCGGCTGGACCCGGACGACACTTTGTTCGCCAACGCCCGGCGGATCATCCGAGTGCGGACGGATGAGCTCTACTCCTTCGATCGCGCGGCCCGCGACGAGGACGCCGTCGAGGAGCTGCACGACATGCGAATCGCCGCAAAGCGCCTGCGCTACGTGCTCGAGATCAGCGAGCCCGCTTTCGGAGCTCCGGCTCGCGGCGCGGCAGCCCGAGCGCGCGAGCTCCAAGACCTGCTCGGCGGCATTCACGACTGCGACGTGATGCTGCCGCGGGTCGAGGCGCACATGAACGAGCTCAGAACGGCCGACGCCGCTGCTGTCGCCCGGGCGGTGCCGGATGACGTCGAAGACCTCTCGCCTCGGGCGGCAAAGGAAGCGCCTAACCGCGCCCGCTACCGAGGCCTCGAGGCGCTCGCGACGCACCTGCGTGCCAGGCGCAAGGTTCTCTATCGCCGCTTCGTGACGCTCTGGGGGAAGTTCGAGAGCGAGGACTTCCGCCGCCGGCTCGAGCGCGACCTCGCTCGGCCCGCGCGGCCGACTGTGGCGGCGCCACAGGCCGGTGATGCACGCACGCCTGCAAGCAGGGCTACGCAGCGCGATACCATGAAGCGCGTTGCCAGCAGATCGTAGGAGGGAGTCCACGCGGACATATGGAACGTTCTGCTGAAGCCACTCAGCCCGCAGCAGCTCCGGCACCTACGCCGGCACCCGCTGCTGCGCCGGGCCCGCCCGCGCTGGACGCCGCGGAGCTTTACTGGAACCGCGAGATCTCGTGGGTGGACTTCAATGATCGCGTCCTCCAGCTCGCGGAGGGCGACGAGATGCCGCTGCTCGAGCGGCTCAAGTTCCTCGCGATCTATGACTCGAATCTCGACGAGTTCTTCATGGTGCGCGTCGCCGGCCTGCACGACCAGGTCGACGCGGGGATCGACACTCCGGGCGACGACGGGCTGGCGCCAACGGAGACGCTCGATCTCATCGCGGCGCGCGTGCGCGAGCTCGACGAGCGTCACTGGCGGCAGTACAGCGAGCACATCCGCCCGGCGCTCGCGGAGCAGGGCATCCGGATCACCTCGGTGGACGAGTGCAACGCCGACGAGCTCGCCAAGCTCGACGAGCGTTTCCACGAGCAGATCTATCCCGTCCTCACGCCGCTCGCTGTCGGTCCCGGCCGTCCGTTCCCCTACATCTCGAACCTCTCGCTCAGCATCGCCGTCTGGTTGCGCGATCCCGAGACGGGCAACGAGACCTTCGCGCGCGTGAAGGTGCCGAAGGAGGTCCTGCCGCGCTTCCTCGAGATCGGAAAGGGCGTGTTCATTCCCCTCGAGGAGGTGATCGCGCGCCACCTCGGCGAGCTGTTCCCGGGCGTCGAGATCATCCGCCACGCCTCGTTCCGCGTCACCCGCGACGCGGACTTCACCGTGTCCGACGAGGCGAACGACCTCTTGCGCGCGGTCGAGGACGAGCTCCGCCGGCGCCGCTTCGGCGAGGTCGTCCGGCTCGAGGTCGATGCCAGGATCGACCCGGAGCTGCGAGCTTTCCTTGTCGAGTCGCTCCAGCTCGAGGAGCGCCAGGTCTACGACGCCAGCGGCCTGATCGACATGACCGACCTGTGGGAGCTGTACAAGCTCGACGGCCACTCCGACCTGCGCGAGAAGTCGTGGAGTCCGCTCACGCCGCCGGTCTTCCACGTGGAGGAGGGCGAGAAGGCCGACATCTTCGCTGCGATGCGTGAGCGCGACCTGCTCGTGCATCACCCGTACGACTCGTTTGCGACGAGCGTCGAGCGCTTCCTCGAACAGGCGGTCGACGACCCCGACGTCCTCGCGATCAAGATGACCGTGTACCGCACCTCGGAGGACTCGACGCTGATCCCTGCGCTGATCAAGGCGGCCGAGGCGGGCAAGCAGGCGGTCGCACTGCTCGAGCTAAAGGCTCGCTTCGACGAGCGAACGAACATCGTCTGGGCGCGCGCGCTGGAGGAGGTCGGTGCCCACGTCGTCCACGGCCTGCCGGGGTTGAAGACGCACGCGAAGGCGCTCCTGGTCGTGCGCAAGGAGGGCAGCGGCGTGCGCCACTACGTCCACATCGGCACCGGCAACTACCACGCCGACACCGCCCGCCTCTACGAGGACTTCGGTCTGTTCACCGTCAACCCCGGGATCACGGCCGACGTCGCCCACCTGTTCAACTCGTTGACCGGCTTCGGCCGCCAGGAGAGCTACCGCGAGGTGCTCGTCTCACCGGAGCACACCCGCAACGGGATCCTCGACGAGATTCGCAAGACGATCGAGGCGCATCGCGAGGGCGCCGAGAGCCGGATCGTGATGAAGATGAACTCGCTCGTCGACCGCCGCTGTATCGAGGCCCTCTACGAGGCCTCCCAGGCCGGCGTCCGCGTGGACCTGAACATCCGCGGGATCTGCCGCCTTCGGCCGGGCGTGCCCGGGGTGAGCGAGAACATCCGGGTAACCTCGATCGTCGGCCGGTTCCTCGAGCACTCGCGCATCTACGGTTTTCAGCGCAACGGCGATCGCGACTACTGGATCGGTTCGGCCGACCTGATGCCGCGTAACCTCGACGACCGCGTCGAGCTGCTCTGCCCGGTGCAGGATGCCGAGCTCCGCGCCGAGCTCGAGGACACGCTCGAGCGCTGCTTCGCCGATGACACGTTCTCCTGGGAGCTCGCCGCGGACGGAACCTGGACGCGGCAGCGCGGTGGCGAGCGCAGCGTGCATGCCGAGCTGATGGAACTCGCGCTCGCGCGCGCGAGCGCCGAGAGCTCGTCGCTTTGAGCGAAGCGGGGGAGGGGGCGGGCGCGACGCCGCCCGCCGAGGCGATCGCCGCGATCGCGATCGACGCGCCCACCCGCGGCAACCGCAAGCTCGAGGCGCTGCTCGCGGCTGCCAACGGCGACGAGCAGCTGAAGGCGTGGTGGCACGTCGCGGGCGTGAACGCCTCCCGCCTCGGGATGTCCGACCACTCGTGGGTCCACATCAGGATCGTCGTGAACATCGCGCTGCGGCTACTGCGCCTGCTCGATCGTCGCGGCGTCGAGCCCTCGGTGGTCCGCGACCACGGGCTGACCGCCCGCGACGCCGAGGTCGTCGTCGCGGCGGGGGCGCTGCTCCACTGCGTCGGGATGGCGATCCACCGCACCGACCACGAGTCGTTCAGTCTCTTCCTCGCCGCCGACAAGCTCGACTCGCTGCTCGACGGGATCTACTCCGAGCCCGTGCGGACGATCGTCGCGATGGAGGCGCTGCACGCGATCATCGGGCACCGCCGCCGTGGCGATCCGTTCACGCTCGAGGCGGGAATCGTGCGCGTAGCCGACGCGCTCGACATGGCGAAGGGTCGCTCGCGCGTGCCGTTCGAGGCCGGCCACCGCAACATCCACTCGCTTTCGGCGGTGGCGATCGACGAGGTGCGGATCGAGCCGGGGGAGGAGCGGGCGGTTCAGATCGAGATCGAGATGAACAACTCGTCGGGGATCTTCCAGGTCGACGAGTTGTTGGCGACCAAATTGCGCGGGTCGGGATTGGAGGAGCACGTCGAAGTCACGGCGCGGATTGAGGCTGAGCACGAGAAGCGGTTGATGCCCATCTTCAAACTCTGGCGCTCGACGCTCGGTCGCGCGGCGTGTCGACGTCTCCCGCTCGACCTAACAATGTCCACGGGAGGCGACTGCCTAGGCCGCCTCTACGACCACGGTCTCGCCGGGAGAGCCTCCGCCCGCCCCTCAGCGGCCGCCCTCGTCCGGCTTCAGCCCTGCCTTGACTAAGCTGACTTAGACGCCGGCGCCGGCGCCGCCGCGGCCTTCGCCGGAGGCGAAGCGGGCGGCGCCTGAGATCGCGGTTTCGAACGTCTCGAGCGCTGCTTCTGCTTCGCGGGCGAGTCCGTCTTCCAGCGGCGTTCCCAGTCCGTCGATCGCGGCGGAGCGGTCGGCGAGCATCGTGATCTGGGGGAAGGCGGCGAGTGCCTCGGCGTACTCCAGCGCGCGGTCGAGGTGCTTGCCGGCGGGCACGATCTCGGTGAGGAGCCCGATGTGGTGCGCCTCGTCCGCCTCGATCATCCGCCCGCTGAGGATGATGTCGAGCGCGCGGCCGAGGCCGACTATCCGCGGCAAGCGCTGCGTTCCCCCGTCGATCAGCGGGACTCCCCAACGTCGCTCGGGGAAGCCGAGCGTCGATCCCTCTGCCGCGATCCGCAGGTCGCACCAGAGGGCGAGCTCCATCCCGCCGGCGAGGCACCAGCCCGAGATCGCCGCGATCGTCGGCTTCGGCGGTGTCAGGCGCGTGAACCCGAGCGGTCCGCCGGGGTCCGCGAGCCGCGGGCCGAACGTCTCGATCGCCTTGAGGTCGGCGCCGGCGCAGAACGAGACACCGCCCGCGCCCGTGAGGATCAGTACGCGCGCCTCGTCGTCGGCGACGAAGCGCTCGTAGCCGTCCTTGAGCAGCGCGGCCGTCGGGCCGTCAACCGCGTTGCGGCGCTCCTCGCGGTCGATCGTGAGGACCGCAGCCGCGCCGACGCGTTCGTAACGGACCTGGTCCGAGTCGGTCGCCATCGGGCGGGATCCTGCCAGAAACGGGGCCCTAAAAAGCAAGTGGCCCCGGGCGGGGAGCGCCGGAGCCACGAGCAGAAACGAGGAGGGAATCTCGCTTGAGCGGAATCCTGCCTATCCACCCGGCCCGTGGTGTGAAAAGACTGATAACGCGGGTGGGCCGCAATACGATGGGGCGGTGCCCGCCGATCTCCGCCTGTCGATCGATCGCCTGCTCGCGGTGATCCCAGGGCGCGACGTGGACGCGATCGTGGAACTCGCACACCCCGAGATCGAATGGATCCCACACCGCGCGCCGATCGAGGGCGCTTATCGCGGCCGCGACGAGTTCCGGCGTTACTGGGAGGACACCTTCGCCACCTTCGAGGAGTTCGAGATCGAGGTCGACGAAATCCGCCTGCTCGACGAAAATCGAGTGTTCACGGCCGGCTGGCTCCGCACCCGTGGTCGTGGGTCCGGTGCCGAAACGAGGGTTCCCGGCGCGGGCGTGATCGAGTTTCGCGACGGTCTGATGTGTCGCTGGGAGGACTTCGGTGAGCGCGACCGCGCGCTAGCCGCCGCGGGCCTCGCGGAGTAGTTACCAGCCGGCGGGCGTATGCAACTCAATCGCCTGCTTCTGCTTCTTGCGGCGGTCGAGCAGGTACTGGATCGTGCTGAAGAGACAGATCACGAATAGGAAGAAGAGCAGCACGCCGAGCGAGAAGAACGTGACGTACTTGTCCGTCAGCTCGCCGGCGAAGCCATCGCCGTTGTCGCTCGCCTGCTTCGCGAGCGCCTCGGGTGCGAGCGCCAGGGCGCCGCAGAAGACCGCTACCGCGACCGTTGTCACACGCGCCCGCATACGCCCGACACTCTAGCGCGCCCCACGGAAGCGGTTAGAGTCGCGCACAGTGGCCGACGACTACTTCGACTGCATCATCGAGATCCCGAAGGGCTCGCGCAACAAGTACGAGTACGACCACGAGCTCGACACGATCAAGCTCGACCGCTTCCTCTTCTCCTCGGTCGTTTACCCGACCGACTACGGCTTCATCCCGGACACCCTCAGCCTCGACAGTGATCCCCTCGATGTCTGCGTCTGCGTCTCCGAGCCGACGTTCCCCGGCTGCCTGATCCACGTCAAGCCGATCGCGCTCTTCCGGATGGAGGACGACAAGGGGATCGACGACAAGGTGCTGTGCGTGCCGCTGACGGATCCGCAGTGGAACACCCACGAGCAGCTCGACGACATCCCCAAGCAGCTGCAGGACGAGATCGAGCACTTCTTCTCGATCTACAAGGACCTCGAGCGCAAGAAGGTGACGGTGGACGGCTGGTACTCCAGGGCCGACGCCGTCAAGGAGATCGAAGAGTCGCGCAGGCGCTTCATCGAGAACGGCGACTAGTCCTCTAGGGTTCCGCGCCCGTGTCGCTCCTCGAGGAAATCGTCCTCGGGATCGTCCAGGGCCTCACCGAGTTCCTGCCGATCTCGAGTAGCGGCCACCTGCGCATCGTCCCGGCGCTGTTCGGCTGGGAGGACCCCGGCGCCGCGTTCACCGCGATCACGCAGCTCGGGACGATGATGGCCGTCGTCATCTACTTCTGGTCGGACCTGCTGCGGATCGCTGCCACGTGGCTGAGATCGCTGCGCGACCCGGCCCTCCGCAAGGAGCTCGACGCGCGCCTCGGCTGGTACATCATCCTCGGCACGATCCCGATCTCGATCTTCGGGATCGCTTTCCAGGACCAGATCGAGACCGGCGCGCGCAGCCTGTATCTGATCGGTACGACCCTGATCGTCTTCGGCTTCATTCTCTTGTGGGCCGACCGCGTGGGCAAGCGTGAGCGAAAGGTCGAGCAGATCACCACGCGCGACGGGCTGATCGTCGGCACGGCGCAGGCGCTGGCGCTCGTCCCGGGGGTCTCGCGCTCGGGCGCGACGATCACCGCCGGCCTCTTCCTCGGCCTCGAGCGCGCCGCGGCCGCGCGGTTCTCGTTCCTGCTGTCGATACCCGCCGTCGTCCTGAGCGCGCTGTTCGAGATGCGTTCCTATCTCGACGACGGTGGCGGCACGGGCGACAGCGACGTCGTCGGCCTGCTGATCGCCACCGCCCTGGCGTTCGTCGTCGGCTACGCGTCGATCGCCTTCCTGCTGCGCTACCTGGCCGACCATTCGCTCGCGATCTTCGTCTGGTACCGGGTCGTGCTCGGGGCTCTGGTGCTCGTCCTCGTGAGCGCCGGCGCGATCTCCTAACCTCCAGCTCGAGATGAAGCTCGCGCTCGAACTGCTCGCGGTCGCCCTGATCGCACTCGCGCTGACGGTGCTGCCCGGCGGCGGCCCGGCGCTCGACATCGCGCTGACGGTCCTCTCGATCGGCTTCTTCGCGACGATCGCGTTCTTCGGCGTGCGCCTCTACCGAGAGCAGGGGATGTTGCTCGACTCGCTCCCGGGCGCGCAGAAGCTCGTGCTGTACGGGTCGATCGGCCTCGCGTTCCTCGCATTCACCGCCATGCCGCGGCTGTTCGACGAGGGCGGCGCGGGCGTGCTGGCCTGGATCGCGCTGCTGGCGCTTTGCTCGGCCGGCGTCTTCTGGGTGATCGCCGGAGCCAGGCGCTACGACTAGAAACCTGCCGCGACGGGTAGGGGACGGTTTAGTTGTTACCCCAAGGCAGGGAGGGTCAGATGAGGACTGCTAGGAAGCTGTCGATTGTCGCTGCGCTCGTCGTCACGGGCGCGATTTCACCGACAGCCGCGAAGGCAGACTTGTACGCGCCGGACGCGAGTTCGCGCACCTTCAGTGGGAACGTGGGCGGATGGACGTCCGCGATCCGCACGGAAGGCTTGTGCATCCCTGCTGTGACTTGCCCGATCACCGCCAACAGTTACCTCGGTGGCGGCGGAGCCGGGGACCTCTCGAGCGGGTTCATCCGCACGTCGATCACCTACATCGCGACGGTCGGGACCAAGACCTACGCGAGTTGGACGAGTCCCCAGTTCACCTACACCGGCGACCGCGGGGGCCAGCCCTCGAAGGTCGTATTCACGATGGATAGGCGCGCAAATGTGCCCGCGCTCGTCGCGGCGGGCGGTAGCAACGCCTCCTACCAGGTGAACCTCTACAACAACTCGACCGGTCGCGACATGACGCTGATCTCGCCGACCACGCAGCTCGGCGCCGACGCGTGGACGGCCGTGCCGCAGGTCGAGATCGACCCGTCGCGGCTGCACATCGGCGACCGCTACCAGATCAGGATCACCTCGATCTACGACGCATTCACCGCGGACGTCCTGGGTAGCGGCACGTCGGACTACGACAACGTCCAGATCGAGAGCTCGGGCGCGCTGACGGGGATCGCGGACGCGAACGCCCTGCGCCGGTTGATCCTCGGCCCGGAGGGGCTGCCGACGACGGCCTCGCTCAACAGCCGTGGCGACAGGTTCTCGATCAAGGTCCGCTGTCCGCGTTCGGCGGCGCCGTCCAAGTGCCGCTACCGCAGCCTCCAGGGGCTGTCGGGGCGCAAGGGCAGCCGCCGTGCGACGACGCGGAAGAACGTCACCGTGGCGGCCGGCAAGAGCAAGACCGTGCGGTTGAACGTGAGGCCGAAGTTCCGCGCGCACTATCGCAAGGCGACCCGCATCACGATCAAGACGAAGGTCTCGGTCGCGAGGCTGACGACGACGGTCTTCAAGCGGATCACGCTGCGGCACTAACCGGGAGCTGAACATCACACGCGGCGGCGTGGGAGGAGAGATGTAACGCCGCCGCGTTGTGCCGTCGCACCCCCGGCGCCACCGTGCCTGGGGTGCGACGGGCGCTGTGCAGATGGTTGAGCAGGGAGCTGGGCCAAGCCTCGGTCGAGCTGGTCGCGGTCGTGCCGTTCGCCCTCCTCGTCGGGCTGCTCGGCTGGCAGCTCGTGCTTGCGGGCCACGCCGCGTGGATGAGCGCGAACGCTGCTCGCGTCGCCGCCCGCGCGGAAGCCGTCGGCCGCGACGGTGAGAAGGCCGCACGCAGCGCTTTGCCCAAGAGCCTCGAGCGGGCGCTGATCGTCGAGGACGGCGACGGCGGAGAGGTGACAGTGCGTGTGCGCGTGCCGCCGGCCCTGCCGCTGTGGAAGAGCCCCGTCGCGGTCAGCGCGACCGCCGACCTGGAGCAGCCGCCGTGAGCGCGCGCACGGAGGGCGGCCAGGCGAGCCTCGAGCTGATCGCCGCGGTGCCCGCGCTGCTCCTGCTGGCGCTCGTGCTCCTGCAACTCTTAGCGGTCGGGTACTCCGCGACGCTGGCCGGCAACGCGGCCGAAGCAGGCTCGCTGGCCCGTGCCTCCGAGCGCGACGCGGAGAAGGCCGCCAAGGCCGCCGTGCCTGGCTGGTCTCGCGCAAACATGCGTGTCTCGGTTGACAAAGGCGAGGTGGAGGTACGGATGCGCCCGCCCTCGCCAATCCCCGCGGTCGCGAAGGCGCTCGAGGTGGATGCGAGCGCGAGCACGGGACGATGAGCCGGTCCGAGCGGGTCGATGCGAGCGGTCGGCCGGCGTCGGTGGCGACCTTGCTCGCGAGCGCGCTCGCGGCCGCCGAGGGCTGGCTCCTCCACCCGGCCGAACCGGCTTCGGCCCCTGCGCCCGCTGCCGAAGCCACGCCGCCGGTCGTCGCCGTCTTTGGCGTTTCGCAAGGCTGCGGAGCGACCACGGTCGCGAGGGCACTCGCGCTCGAGCTCGCGATGCGATCGGGCGTCGCCACCGCCGCGGTGGGTTCCCTCGAGCCTCCGTCCGCGGGCGCCGTCGGGCTGCGCACCCGCGCCGCCGCGCAACTCGCCCGCGAGATCGAGGCCCGGGGGCCCTTCGGTGCGCGCGCTGTCGGGCGGCTCTGCCTCGCAGGGGGAGGCGACTACGCGGGGCTCGTGGCCTCTCTCAACACGGCAACACCGATCGTGATCGACAGCGGCGCCGAAGCCGCGCCTGCCGCGGCCGCCGTCGCCCAAGCCGTGGTGCTCGTCGCCCAGCCCGGGGTCGAACCCGCCCTCGCAGAGGTCGTCGCCGCTTCGCTCGCGCGGATCGGGCCGCAGCCGTTGATCGCCCTCAACAGGGCGGACGCAGCACCTGAGTGGGAGGGTCGCGCCGGCGCCATCCTGCCGGACGCGCGCGCTTCAGCGCGTCTCGCCCAGGCCGGGCGCGATCCGGGTCGCGGCCTTGCCGCCGCGGTGGCGGCCCTTGCGGATCGACTACTGCTGTGATCGGCGAACGTGGCCAGGCGGCTCCGCTCGTGCTCGGTTTGTTCGGGGCGCTCATCAGCGGCGCGCTCGTCGTCGGGGCGTTCGGGCAAGCGCTCGGCGGGAAAGGCCGGCACCAGCGGGCGGCGGACCTCGCGGCCGTCGGTGCCGCGCAGGCGATGCGCGACGCCTATCCCCGCCTGTTCGAGCCCGCGGTCTTCCTCGATGGGTCACCGAACCCGCGGCATCTCGACCGCGGCGAGTACGTGGCGCTGGCGCGCCGGGCGGCCGTGCGGGCCGGTCGTGCGAACCGCGTGAGCGTTCGCGCGCGCGACGTCAGCTTCCCCGAGGCAGACTCGTTCGCCCCGGTGCGCGTACGCGTTCTCGTCCGTGGCGAGGCGCCGGTGCGCGTCGCCGGCGGCCGACGGGCGGAGCGGGTCGAGGTCGAGGCGAAGGCCGCCGCCGAGGTCGTGCCCGGGATCGGCGGTCCGCTCGACGGACCGGCGTTCGGATCGGGCGGCGGCTACAGCGGGCCGTTGGCCTACCGGATGGGAAAGCCGATGCGCCCCGACGTCGCGCTCGCGTTCGACGCGATGGCGCGCGCGGCGCGCAACGAGGCCGGCCTCGCCTTGGCGGTCAACAGCGGCTTCCGATCCGACGCGGAGCAGGCGCGGCTGTTCGCAGCCAACCCCAACCCGAGGTGGGTCGCCCCGCCTGGCACGAGCCTCCACCGCTACGGGACCGAGCTCGACCTCGGCCCGCCCGCCGCCTACGGCTGGCTGGCCTCGAACTCACGCCGCTTCGGGTTCATCAAGCGCTACGCGTGGGAACCCTGGCACTTCGGCTTCGGCAGCAACCCGCGCGACGTCCCGGCGCAATACGAGCGCGGCTCGTGGGAGCCGCCGGACGGCGACCACGGACGCGTCCATCACGGCCTGCCGTCGTTCGTGCCCGAGCGCTACCGCGATCCGATCGCCCGTGCGGCGCTGCGCTGGAACGTGCCGATGAACCTGCTCGCCGCCCAGCTCTATGCCGAGTCCAACTTCAACCCGTTCGCGCGTTCGCCGGCGGGCGCGCAGGGCATCGCCCAGTTCATGCCGGGAACGGCGCAGAGCTACGGGCTCGACAACCCGTTCGACGCCGACGCGGCGATCATGGCGCAGGCCCACCTGATGCGCGACCTGCTGAACCGCTTCAAGACCGCCGAGCTTGCACTCGCGGGCTACAACGCCGGCGCCGGTGCGGTCGCGCGCTATGGCGGCATCCCGCCCTATCCGGAGACGCGCGCGTACGTCGCGAAGATCATGGGACTCCTCGGCGGCGCGGGCGACCTCGTGATGGCGCCGGCGTCGGTGAAGCTCGTGGAATAGGCTGCCGCCGCGATGGCGCTCGCAACGATCGAAGGCATCGAAGGGCTGAAGGAGATCCAGGGCCAGACGGTCGGCCCCGGCGAGTGGCGCGCGGTCACGCAGGACGACATCAACGCTTTCGCCGACCTCTCTGGCGACCAACAGTGGATCCACACCGATGTCGAGCGGGCCAAGAACGAGAGCCCGTTCGGCGGCACGGTCGCCCATGGCAACCTCACGCTTTCGCTGATCGACGGCTTCCGGCTCGACCTGATCGCGTCCACCGGCTTCAAGCTCGGCGTCAACTACGGCTGGAACAAGGTCCGCTTCCCGGCTCCGGTGCCGGCTGGGGCGAAGGTGCGGGCTACTGCCGAGGTGATCGAGGTCGAGGACGTTGGCGGCGGCTGGTGGCAGGTGGTGACGAAGTTCGTGGTTGAGGTTGAGGGGGGCGAAAAGCCCGTCTGCGTGGCTGAGTCCGTCGGTCGCGCTTTGGTCTAGGCGCTCGGGCGTCGCGCGCCGGCGTCGTTCTTCCTCGCCCGACCTATCCCTGCGAACGCACTGGCGCTGGTCCCGGCGCCGTGCCGACCACGGTCTGGCGAGGAAGCCCGCCGCCGACGCGCTCTTCGCAACCCGGCTGGGCGCACCTCGTATCCTCGGCCGGATGGTGCAGAAGAGCAACAGGGTCGCGCCGAGCGGTTGGACGAGCAGCGCAGGGCGTTGCCGGACGGGCCTGGGGTTTATCTGTTCCACGACGAGCGGGAGCGGATCATCTATGTCGGGAAGGCGAAGTCGCTGCGCAAGCGGGTGGCCTCGCACTTCTCGAAGCCCGCGAACCGGGCCGCCATGGAGATGACCCAGCAGGTCAGCTCCGTTGACTTCGTCGTCACCCAGACCGAGGCCGAGGCGCTGCTGGCCGAGCAGGAGTTCATCAAGCGCCACCGTCCGCTGTTCAACGTCCGCCTGCGCGACGACAAGTCCTACCCCTACATCGCGATCTCGCTCGACGAGGACTATCCGCGCGTCTACTTCACACGCGAAAAGCACCGCCGCGGGCGCGCCTACTTCGGCCCGTTCTCGAACGCCAAGCGCGTCCGCAGCACACTCGACCTGCTCGGCAAGGTGTTCCAGTACCGCACCTGCGAGGGTGCCGAGCCGGGCCGCAAGTCGGGCAACCCGTGCCTCGACTACTACATCAAGCGCTGCCAGGCGCCCTGCGTCGGCTATGTCTCGAAGGAGGCCTACCGCGAGAACATCGAAGCGATCGTGGCGTTCCTCTCCGGGCGCTACCGCGAGATCGAGCGCGAGCTCGAGTCCGAGATGCAGAAGGCTGCGAAGGCGCAGGAGTTCGAGCAGGCTGCGGCCCTGCGCAACCGCCTGCGTGCTGTTCGCTCGCTACTCGAGCGCCAGCGGATCTCGAACGAGGCCGTCGGCACGCTCGACGCGATCGCCGTCGCCTGCGAGGAGGACGAGGCGAATGCGCAGGTGTTCCAGGTCCGCGACGGCGTCCTTGCCGACCGCCAGAGCTTCTACCTCGAGAACGCCGGCCGCCGCGACGAGCCCGAGGTCGCCGAGCAGTTCGCGCTCCAGTACTACGGCTCGGCCCCGGCGGTGCCGCCGCAGGTGATCGTCCCGGCGGGCATCGAGGACCCGCAGGCGCTTGGGGAAGCGCTCGGCGAGCTTCGCGGGGGCGCCGTCGAGGTCCGTCACGCCGAGCGCGGCGACAAGCGACGCATCTTCGAGCTTGCCGAGCGCAACGCGTGCCTCGCTCTGGAGCAGGGACGCTTGCGCTCGGAGCGCCGCCGCGCCGCGCGGATCGAGGCGCTCGAGGGGCTCCAGCAGGCACTCGGGATGGACGTGCTGCCGATGCGGATCGAGTGCTTCGACATCTCGAACCTGGGCGCCGAGCACACAGTCGCCTCGATGGTCGTCTTCGAGGGCGGTGCGCCGAAGAAGTCCGACTACCGCCGCTTCGGCGTTCGCGACGCCGCGCAGGACGACTTCGCCGCGATGCGCGAGGTGCTCTTGCGGCGGATGGCGCAGTTCGCCGGGCAGAAGGACCACTCGCCGCACGAGAGCTCGTTCGACGCGAGCTTCGCCGCTCTGCCGGCGCTGATCGTGATCGACGGCGGCAAGGGACAGCTGTCGTCGGTGCTCGGCCCCCTGCAGCAGTTCCGCGACCTGGGAGTGACGGTGATCAGCCTCGCGAAGCGGATCGAGGAGGTCTTCCAGCCGAACCGCCGCGAGCCGTTGCTGCTACCGGGCGACAGCGCCGAGCTCCACCTCCTCCAGCGCGTGCGGGACGAGGCCCACCGCTTCGCGATCGAGTTCCACCGCGGCAGGCGCGACAAGGAGCTGACGCGGTCGATCCTCGACGACCTGCCCGGGATCGGGCCGGCGCGCAAGCGCGCTGCTGTTGAACCACTTCGGCTCGCCCGAGCGCTTCCTGGACGCCAGCCGGGAGGAGCTGGAGGCCGTTCCCGAGCTGCCCGGGAAGGTCGCCCGCGAGGTGCACGCGTACCTGCACCGGGCGGGCTGAGTACTCATGACTCGTATGACCGATGCCGAAGGCATGATTGAGACATGCTTGGACGCCGCATGGCATCGCTGAAGCGATCCGGCGGGAGGCGCTCTCGGGGGGAGCGCAAGCGCCGGCACCCGGCAACGCCGGGAACCCGGGCGATCGAGGACTTCGTCGTCATCACGGGGTTCTCCGGCGCGGGCAAGTCGCAGGCGATGGCGTGCTTCGAGGACGGGGGCTACTTCTGCATCGACAACCTCCCGCCCGAGATGCTCGAATCGCTCGCCGAGCTCTTCGCGCACGAGGGCTCGAAGGTCGAGCGCGCCGCGATCGTCTGCGACGTTCGCGGCGGCGAGTACTTCGACAGCCTCGTGAGGGTGCTCGACGACCTCGACGAGACCGGCCACCGCTACCGGCTGCTGTTCCTCGAGGCGGCGGACGAGGTGCTGCTGACGCGTTACAAGGAGACGCGCCGCCGGCACCCGCTCGCGGGAGGAGGACAGGTGTCCGCCGGGATCGAGCGCGAGCGGGAGCTGCTCGCCCCGCTGCGCGAGCTCGCCGACGTCTCGATCGACACCAGCGAGCTGTCGGCCAACCGCCTGCGCCAGGTCGTCGCCGACAAGATGCTCCCGCGGGGAACGGCGGGCAAGCTCGCGGTCACGTTCCTCAGCTATGGCTACAAGCACGGCGCCCCGCGTGACGCCGACCTGGCGTTCGACGTCCGCTTCCTTCCGAATCCGCACTACGAGGCCGACCTGCGCGAGAAGACGGGCCGCGAGCCTGAGGTGATCGAGTTCGTCGAGGGCTCGGACGGCCTGTCGGAGTTCTACGACCGGTTGATCCCGCTGCTCGACTACCTCCTCCCGCAGTACGAGAGCGAGGGCAAGGCCCATCTGACGATCGGGATCGGCTGCACCGGAGGCCGCCACCGCTCGGTCGTCATCGCCGACCGCCTCGCCGCTATCTACGGCGATCGGGGCGAGTACGCCGTCGACGTCGTCCACCGCGACGCCGACCGCGCGCCGTTCCGGCCGTAGGTTTGGCGCCAGCGGCCGTTCGATAGATTCAGTCTCACAGGCGCGGGGCGGGCAATCAGCTCGCCCCCTTCTTACGTCACGAAAGGAACTTGAATGGCCGTCAAGGTCGCGATCAACGGCTTCGGCCGGATCGGCCGGAACGTCTTTCGCGCCGCCCACGAGAGTGGCGCGGACATCGAAGTCGTCGCCGTCAACGACATCACCGACACGGAGATGCTCGCCCACCTACTCAAGTACGACTCCGTCTACGGCCCCTTCCCGGGCGACGTCGAGGCGACGGGCACCGGAATCAGCGTCGACGGCAGCGAGGTCAAGGCCTTCGCCGAGCGCGATCCCGCAGCCCTTCCCTGGGGCGACGTCGGCGCCGAGGTCGTGATCGAGTCCACCGGCCTCTTCACCGACCGCGAGAACGCCGCCAAGCACCTCGAGGCCGGCGCCAAGAAGGTCCTCATCTCGGCGCCCGCGAGCGGTGCGGACGGGACCTTTGCGATCGGCGTCAACGACGAGACCTACGACCCTGACAAGCACGACGTCGTCTCGAACGCGTCGTGCACGACGAACTGCCTCGCGCCCGTGGTGAAGGTGCTGCACGGGACGATCGGCATCGTCCAGGGCACGATGACGACGGTCCACGCGTACACCTCTGACCAGCGCCTCCAGGACGCGCCGCACAAAGACCCGCGCCGCGCGCGCGCAGCCGCGATCAACCTGATCCCCGCATCCACCGGTGCGGCGAAGGCGATCGGCCTCGTGATGCCCGAGCTCGACGGCAAGCTCAACGGGATCGCCGTCCGCGCTCCGGTTCCGACGGGCTCGGTCGTGGACCTGGTCTGCAACGTCTCGCGCGAGACGACGGCGGACGAGGTCAACGGCGCGTTCGAGGAGGCGGCCGACAAGGGGCCCCTCGAGGGTGTGCTCCGCTACGCCGACGAGCCGCTCGTCTCGAGTGACATCGTCAAGTCGCCCTACTCGTCGATCTTCGACTCGCAGCTGACGATGGTCGTCGACGGCACGCTCGTCAAGGTGATCTCCTGGTACGACAACGAGTGGGGCTACTCGAACCGCTGCGTCGAGCTGGCGCAGAAGCTGCTCTAGCGGCGGCGAAGTGACGCCGGCCGCCGTGTCGTTCCGCAAGCGCAGCGTCCGCGACCTCGACGCCGGGGACGGGCTCACGGCGCTCGTACGGGCCGACCTGAACGTCCCGCTCGAGAACGGCGAGGTCGGCGACGATCTGCGCATCGGGGCCGCACTGCCGACGATCGAGCTGCTGCGCGAGAAGGGCGCCCGCGTCGTCGTGTGCTCGCACCTCGGCCGGCCCGAGGGCCGCGATCCGGAGACGTCGCTGGCACCGGTTGCGCGGCGCATGTCGGAGCTCGGCGGGTTCGAGGTCGAGCTCGCGGCCGACGTAGTGGGGGAGGAGGTCAGCACGGCTGCGGCCGCGCTCGAGCCGGGCGGGGTTCTGCTGCTCGAGAACACCCGCTGGGAGCCGGGCGAGACCGCCAACGATTCCGCGCTCGCGGATGCGCTCGCCGGCCTCGCGGATGTCTTCGTCGGCGATGCCTTCGGGGCCGCCCACCGCGCGCACGCATCAACCGTCGGCGTGGCCGAGCGCCTGCCGTCGGCCGCCGGCTTGCTGCTCGAGCGTGAGGTGACGGCGCTCGAGGCCGTCGCGAGCGACCCTGACCGCCCGCTCGTGGTCGTCGTCGGTGGGGCGAAGGTCTCCGACAAGGCCTTGCTGCTCGACCGTTTCCTCGAACGCGCCGACGTGCTCCTGATCGGCGGAGCGATGGCCTTCAGCTTCTTCCGCGCCCAGGGCATCCCCACGGGCGACTCGCTCGTCGAGGAGGAAGGCGTCGAGCATGCGAGCCGTGCGCTCGAGCGCTCCGGCGACGGCGGCGACGCCCGCGCCCGGCTGCTGCTCCCCGTTGACCTGGTCCTCGGCGACCGCTTCGCGGCCGATGCCGACTGCCGCGACCTCGACGGCGTTGAGGTCCCCGATGGCTGGATGGGCCTCGACGTAGGGCCCAAGACGGCCGAGCTCTACGCGAATGAGATCGCCACCGCCGGCACGGTGCTGTGGAATGGGCCGATGGGCGCCTTCGAGCTCGAGCCGTTCGCTGCCGGGACGCGCGCCGTCGCGGAGGCGGTCGCGGCCGCTCCCGGCACGACCGTGGTCGGTGGCGGCGACTCCGCCGCCGCGCTGCGTCAGTTCGGCCTCGACGACGAGGTGTCGCACCTCTCGACGGGCGGCGGCGCAGCGCTCGAGCTGCTCGAGGGCCGCGACCTGCCGGGAGTGGAGGTGCTCGACGATGCCTGAGGCCGTCGGGCGCCGCCCCTACGTCGCCGGCAACTGGAAGATGCACAAGACCGCGGCCGAGGCGCGCGCGTTCGTGGAGGAGCTGCTGCCGCTGATCGCGGACGCGGAGGGCGTCGAGGTCGGGGTCTGCGCCCCGTTCACCGCGCTCGCCGCGGCGGTCGAGGCCGCCGCGGGCTCGGACTTGATCGTCGCTGCGCAGAACATGCACGACGAGGACGAGGGAGCCTTCACCGGCGAGGTCTCGGCCCCGATGTTGCGCGAGGTCGGCGTGCGAGGAGTGATTCTCGGACATTCCGAGCGCCGCGAGCTCTTCGGCGAGACCAACGACGCGCTCTCGCGCAAGGTGCCGGCCGCGCTCGACACGGGGCTCGAGCCGATCCTCTGCATCGGCGAGACCGACAGCGAGCACGAGGCGGGCGAGACCGAGGCCAAGCTGCGACGCCAGGTCGGCGCGGACCTCGCCGGCGTGCCCGACGAGCGTCTCGCGGAGGTCGTGATCGCGTACGAGCCGATCTGGGCGATCGGCACCGGCAAGGTCGCGACGCCCGACCAGGCGCAGGACGCGATCGCGTTCGTGCGGGCGCTGCTTGCCGACCGCTCGGCCGAGGCCGCTGCCAGCGTGCGCATCCTCTATGGCGGCAGCGTCAAGCCGGACAACGCCGCCGAGCTGATGGCGGAGGCCGACGTCGACGGCGCCCTCGTGGGGGGCGCGAGCCTCGAGCCGGCGAGCCTCGCGGCGATCGTCGCCGCCGCGGCCGGCGGATGACGATCGCGCCCGGTCCGGGCGCACCGCCGCTGCGCGCGGCCTGCCTGGTCGTGCTCGACGGCTGGGGCCTCGCGCCCGCGGGCCCGGGGAACGCCGTCGAGCTGGCGGGCACGCCGACGTTCGACGAGCTGTGGGCCGCCTACCCCCATACCCAGCTGGAGGCGTGCGGCCGCGCGGTCGGCCTCCCCGACGGTCAGATGGGTAACTCCGAGGTCGGCCACCTGAACCTCGGCGCGGGCGCGATCGTCCGCCAGGACCTGACCCGGATAGACGACGCGGTCGCCGACGGCAGCTTCGCGCAGAACGAGGCCCTGCGCGCAGCATGCGCCGCCGGGCGGGAGGCCGGCCGGCTCCACCTCCTCGGCCTCGCCTCCGGTGGCGGCGTCCACGCGAGCCTCGGCCACCTCTACGCCTGCGCCGAGCTCGCTGCAGAGGAGGGCGTCGGCGACCTCGTCCTGCACGCGTTCACGGACGGCCGCGACACGCCGCCGGAATCGGGCGCGGGATTCGTCGCCGAGGCCGAGGCCCGCCTGCGCGCAGCGGGCGGCAGGATCGCCACGGTTTCGGGGCGCTACTTCGCGATGGACCGCGACCGCCGCTGGGAGCGGACGAAGCTCGCCTACGATGCGATCGTCCACGGACGCTCCGAGGCCCCGACGGCGGACAGCGGCGAGGCCGCGGTGCGCGCCTCGTACGAGCGCGGCGAGACCGACGAGTTCGTGAAGCCGACGCTCGTAGGGGAGGAGGGGCGGATCCGGCCGGGCGACGCGGTGGTCTTCTTCAACTTCCGGCCCGACCGCGCGCGGCAGCTGACTCGCGCCCTGGCCGAGCCGGGCTTCGACGCCTTCGACCGCGGCGAGTTCCTCGCGCCGAACTACACGACGCTGACCGAGTACAAGGAGGAGTGGGACTATCCCGTCGCGTTCCCGCCCGACCGACCGAAGGCTACGCTCGCGTCGGTGCTCGCCGACCGCGACATCCGGCAGTTGCACGTGGCAGAGACCGAGAAGTACGCCCACGTGACGTACTTCTTCAACGGGGGAGAAGAGGACGCATACGCCGGCGAGGAGCGCTGCCTCGTGGACTCGCCGCGCGAAGTCCCAACCTACGACCACAAGCCGGAGATGAGCGCGAACGCGGCGGCGGACGCGTTCGTCGAGCGCTGGAGCGCGGCCGACTACGGCTTCGGGATCATCAACTTCGCCAACCCGGACATGGTCGGCCACACGGGCGTGATCCCGGCGGCGGTCGCAGCCGTCGAGGCCGTCGACGCCTGCCTGCGGCGCGTGGTCGAGGCCGTCCATGCAAAGGGCGGCGGCTGCTTCATCACGGCCGACCACGGCAACGCCGACGACATGCTCGAGCCCGACGGCACCCCACAGACGGCGCACTCGCTCAACCCGGTGCCGGTGATCGTCACCGCGGAGGTGCCCGCTCTTCGAAGCGGGGGCATCCTCGCCGACGTCGCGCCGACCCTGCTGGACCTGATCGGGCAGCCGAAGCCCGCCGAGATGACCGGGGACTCCCTGATCGAGGGCTGACGCGTGGCCACCGGTCCGTTCGAGATCCTGGCGCGCGACGGATCGGCCCGCAGTGGGGTGATCCGCACCGCGCACGGCGCCGTCGAGACGCCGGCGTTCGTCCCGCTCGCCTCGTCGGCGACGGTCAAGACCCTGACGAGCGCCGAGGTCGCAGAGCTCGGCTACGAGCTCGTCCTCGGCAACACCTACCACCTCTTTATCCAGCCGGGCGCGGAGCGGATCGAGGCGCTCGGCGGTCTGCACGAGTTCATGGGCTGGAGCGGTCCGATCATCACCGACTCGGGCGGCTTCCAAGTCTTCTCCCTCGGGACGAGCGGGTCGGTCGCCGACGAGGTCAAGCGCAGTGGCGACCGCCGGCTCGACCGCGGGCAGGTGCTCGCGGTCGAGGAGGAGGGCGTGCGCTTCCGTTCCTACCTCGACGGCGACGATCGCTTCATGGGGCCGGAAACCTCGATGGAGGTGCAGGCGCGGCTTGGGACCGACATCGCGCTCGCCTTCGACGAGTGCACGCCGTTCCACTCGACGCGCGACTACATCGCGCGCTCGACCGAGCGCACGCACCGCTGGCTCGACCGCTGCATCGGGTGGCGCCAGGCGAACGCGCCTGAGGGCCAGCTCTTCTACGGCATCGTTCAGGGCGGCACCGAGGAGGACCTGCGCGTCGAATCCGCCGAGCGGGTTGCTGCCGCGGCGGTCGACGGGATCGCGATCGGGGGCTCGCTCGGCAAGGACAAGGAGCAGATGCTGACCGTCGTCGGCTGGGCGCTCGCGGCGTTGCCCGAAGCGCTGCCCCGGCACCTGCTCGGCATCGGCGACCCCGACGACATCCTCGTCGCGGTCGAGCACGGAGTGGACACCTTCGACTGCGCTACCCCGACCCGGCTCGCCCGCCACGGGACCGCGCTGATCGGCGACCCCGATGCGCGCTTCCGGCTCGACCTGGCGCGGTCGGCGCACGCGGACAGCCGCGAGCCGATCGAGCGGGGCTGCGCGTGTCCGACCTGCGCGGCCGGCCACACACGCGCCTACCTCCACTACCTCGTACGCGCGCGCGAGCCGACGGCTGCCCACCTGCTCACGCTCCACAACCTCGCGTACATGGCGCGCCTGATGGAAGGACTGCGCGCGGCGATTACCGCGGGCGCGCTCGCGGCCTACGCCGACGGCGTGCGCGCGGGGCGGCTGTTCGAGCTCTGACCTACTCCGTGTGGGAGTCGATGAAGTCCTTCAGCTGCTGGACCTGCTGGGGAACGTCCGACTCCTCGATCTGCTCGGCGCGGTCCTCTGTCGCAGTCGCGATGATCAGCGCGACCGCGATCCCTGCGAGCAGGGCCGCGAGCGCGAGCGTGAACGTCGCGATCCGGCGGCGCTTTCGCCTTCGTTCGGCCTGCGGCGGACGCCCGGCGCCGGCGTCGCGCGGCGGGCGGGCCCCGGGGCGGCTGACGCGGGTGCGCTGCGGCACCGCCGCCTCGGCTGCCTCGGTTGCGCCGAGGGCGCGGGTAGCGTCGGTCTCATCCGGCGCCGCGAGCGCGGCGGTCGCGAGGCGGCGGGTCGCGTCCGTCGGGTGTCCCTCGAGGCCCGCGATCAGCGCGTCGGCCATCTCGACTGCAGATCCGTAGCGGTCCTCCGGGTTTGCGGCGAGCGCGATGCGCACGGCATCGTCGAGGGAGTCGGGGACCTCAGCGCGGTGGACGACGATCGGATCGATCGTCGAGCCCTGTTGCTTGAGCGCGAGCTCCGTGATCGAGCTGTACTCGTGCGGCAGGCGGCCGGCGAGGAACTGGTACGCACAGACGCCGAGCGAGTAGATGTCGGATGGCGGCCCCGCTTCCTGGCCGCCCGCCTGCTCGGGCGAGAGGTACGCGGCCGTGCCGAGGACCGAGCCGACCTGCGTGATGCGGGTCTGCTCCGCGGCCTTGGCGATGCCGAAGTCGGCCAGCTTCACGGCGCCGGTCTCCGCCGAGACGAGCAGGTTCCCGGGCTTGACGTCGCGATGGACGACGCCCGCGCGGTGGGCGTAGTCGAGTCCGTGGCACGCGTCGCGCACGACCTCGACGGCGTACTCGACCTCGAACAGCTTGTGCTCGCGCAGCTGGTCGGCGCACGAGGGACCCTCGACGAACTCCATGACGATGAAGTGGCGGTGCGACGCTTCGTCGTAGCCAGAGTCGAACACCTGCACGATGTTCGGGTGCTGGAGCTTCGCCGCGGCCAGCGCCTCGCGGCGGAAGCGGGCGATGAAGGCCTCGTCGTCGGCGAGGTGCTCGGCGAGCAGCTTGACCGCGACCTGACGCTCGAGGACCGAGTCGAGCGCGAGGAAGACCGTCGACATGCCGCCCGCGCCGAGGCGGCGGTCGAGCCGGTAGCGGCCGGCGACTTCCTGAGGCGTGCTCATTCGTCGTCGTCCTCGCCGGGGCTGATGCCGCCGCCCTGGGGCACCGTCGGCGGCTCGGTGGGAGGCTCCGTCTGGGTGTCCGTGTCAGTTTGGGTGTCGGTCGTGGTCGTGTCGGTCTGGGTGTCGGTCGTCGTATCGGTTGGGACGGTTGTGGTCGTCTCGGTGGTGTCGCTCTCGGTGCGATCGCGCTCCTTGTCACGCTGGATCTCGCCGCACTGCTCGTCGACCAGGTCCTCGAGGTGGGCGACTCCGTCCTCGAGCGTCTGACGCGTGTTTGAGTCGAGGTCCGACGGAAGCTGGTCGAGCTGGGTCTGGAGCGCGGGCAAACTCTCCTCCCGAATGTCACCGCAAGCGTTCCGGGCTTCAATCCGGTCGTTCACCTGGTCGAGAAGGCGGTCGAGCTCTTGTGCGTTCGCAGCGGGGATCGGCGCGCCCTCGTCGTCGTCGCCGCAGCCCGACAGCACGGCGAGCGCGCCGCCCACGGCCGCGATCAGGAGCGTGCGAGTCATTCGGCTGCGCCTCACTGTCCGTAGTAAAGCCGGTCGGCGAGCATCGCGGGGAGGCCAGCACGAGCGATTGCAGCGGCGGCGTCGTCGATCGGGTACTCGACCCGGTGCCAGGTAGCCGTTTGACCCTCGAGGTCGAGCTCCATCCAGGCGGCGCGGGGGTCGCCGTCGCGCGGCTGTCCGACGGCGCCCGGGTTGAGCAGCCACTCGCCATCACGGAGCTCGCGCTCGGTCCCGTCCGGCGCCGGGTCGCCGCTCGCCTCGTGCTCGCCTTCCACGCGCGTGAAATAGAGCGCGACGTGCGAATGACCGATCGCGGCAACCCGCATGTCCATCGTGTCCATGCAGTCGCTCGCGAGCAGGCCGGACAGGACGTACTCCCAGACGGGGTCGCGCGGGCTGGCGTGGAACAGCCCGATCTCCGCCGCTTGCCCGTCGGGTTCGCACGCCGAGAGATAGTCCGAGGACTCGTCCGATAGCTCGTCGCGCGTCCAGAGCGCGGCGATCGCCGCGTTGCGCGAGAACTCGCCGACGTCGAGCTTGCCGAGCACGACGAGGTCGTGATTGCCGACGAGCGACAGCGAGCAGGACTCGGAGGCGAGCCGGATGCACTCGTTCGGCTGGGCTCCGTAGCCGACGAGGTCGCCGAGGCACCAGCGCGCGTCCACGCCCGCGTCCTCCGTCGCGGTGACCACCGCTTCGAAGGCAGGGAGGTTGCCGTGGACGTCCGAGAGGACGGCGACTCGCCGTAGAGTGTCCTGCGGATGAGCGTCCATCGCTATCGGCTCCCGCTCGCGATCGTCGCGGTTGCCGCGTCGGCGGGGATAGCGACGCTCATTCTTCGGCCCCGGGGCGGCTTGATCGATGCGGCGGCGGTCAATCCGGCAGCGTACTTCAGCGCCGCCGAGCTCGACCGGGCCCACGACTTCCGCTCGCTCCAGCGCACGATCGGCTTCGCCGAGATCGGGGTGTCGGGCGGCGTGCTCGCGCTGTTGGCGCTGAGGCCGCCGGCCGCCGTGCGGCGGCTCCTCGACCGTGGAGCGCGGCGTCCGCTGCTCGGCGCCGCGGCGGCTGGTGCGGCGCTCTCGCTCGTTCTCGTCGTCGCGACCCTGCCGCTCGACCTGTGGCGCCACGAGCGGGCGGTGGATGTCGGCCTCTCGACCCAGAGTCTCGGTCCCTGGTTTGCCGACGTCGGCCGCTCCGCCGCGATCGGCGCTGTCCTCGCCGGCGCGGGGGGCGCGATAGCGATCGGGCTCGTCCGGCGCTTCCCGCGTCACTGGTGGGCGCCCGCGAGTGGCGCCATCGTGGCGCTCAGCGTGGTCTTCGTCTACGTCGCGCCCGTCGTCCTCGATCCTGTCTTCAACCGCTTCGACGCGCTGCCGCGTGGCGAGCTCCGCTCGCAGGTGCTCGACCTCTCGAAGCGCGCCGGCGTGGACGTCGGCGAGGTCTACCGGGTGGATGCTTCGCGGCGGACGACTGGCGCGAACGCCTACGTCAACGGGCTCGGCCACACGAAGCGCGTCGTCCTCTACGACAACCTGATCGAGGACTACCCGCGCGCGGAGCTGCGCTCGGTCGTCGCCCACGAGCTCGCGCACGTGAAGTACGACGACGTCCTGCGCGGACTTGCCTGGCTGGCGTTCGTCGCCCCGGCGGGGGCGTGGCTCGTCCAGCTGCTGGCAGAGCGGATCGCGCGACGGGGCAGGGAGGGGGCTGAGAATCCTTTCGAGGGCGCGGGGCCCGCCGTGCTGCCCGCGATCGCGCTCGCGGTTGCGCTCGTCTCGTTCGGCGTCGGCCTCGCCGGCAACGGGCTCTCGCGCCGGATGGAGGCCCGCGCCGACGCGTTCGCGCTGAAGCTGACGAACGACCCGAAGGCGTTCGTCGACCTCGAGCAGCGCCTCGCGGTGACGAACGTCTCCGAGCCCGACCCGCCGGAGGTCCTGCACACGCTGTTCGGCACCCACCCGACCACGGTCGAGCGGATCGGCTTCGGCGTCGAGTACGGGCGCGGGCGCGAGCCGGCGCGCGGCGGGCGGAACGGGCGGTAGGCGGTGCGCACGATCGTGATCGCAGTCGGCCGGCTGCGGCCGCCCTTCGCGGACGACGTTCAGCACTACCAGAAGCTGATGGCGCGGCACACGCGACTCGAGCTGATCGAGCTGCGCGAGGAGGAGCGAGTGCCGAAGCGCGTGCCGGAGGACGCGTTCATTTGCCTGCTCGACAGCGGCGGGAAGACGTTCGACTCGCCCGCGTTCGCCGCGTTTCTCGAAGAGCGCCGCCAGTCTCGCCGTGACCTCTGCTTCGTCGTCGGCGGCCCGCGGGGACTCGATCTCGAGCGGGCGGACATGCGCCTGTCGTTCGGCCCGCTGACGCTGCCGCACCAGCTCGCGCGCGTGGTCCTGCTCGAGCAGCTCTACCGCGGCAACAAGATCCTCGCCGGCGAGCCGTACCACTACTGAGATGGCTGATCCCACGACCACGCACGCCCGGATGACGGCGCATAGCGTCGTCTGCCTTTGTCCTCGGGCTCGCCAATGGCTTACGACATTGGCCTCGCCCTGCGTCCTCGGCATACTCGCTCTGCGCCGCCCCCGGACGCACGTCGCCGCGGAATCAACCATCTAGATGGCTGATGCCGCCGCAGGCCAGGCGACATACTGCTCCGCCGTGAGCGATCCGATCGCCGACCTCCGTGCCGCCGTGGACGGTGCCGCCGCCGAGCTGCGCGAAGGCGGCGCCACCTCGGCGCCGACGCTCGAGCGCCCGCCGAAGCCGGAGTTCGGCGACTACTCGACCAACGCCGCGATGTTGCTTGCTCCGACACTCGGCGAGCAGCCGCGCACGGTCGCCGAGCGGCTGGGGGAGGCCCTCGGAGGGCGCCTCGGCACGCGGCTGGATCGCGCCGAGGTTGCCGGGCCCGGCTTCCTCAATCTCTTCCTCGCCGACGCCTGGTACCGGGAGTCGCTCGCGGCGGCGATCGCCGACGGGGAGGCCTATGGCGGTGGCGTCGCGCCCGTCGTCGAAAAGATCCTGATCGAGTTCGTCAGCGCCAACCCGACCGGGCCGATCACGGTCGCGTCGGGTCGCCACGCCGCCTACGGCGACTCGCTCTGCCGTCTGCTCGCGTTCGCCGGCCACGAGGTGACGCGCGAGTACTACGTCAACGACCACGGAACGCAGGTCCGGCTGTTCGGCGAGTCGATCAAGGCGCGCGCCCGCGGGGAGGACGTCCCCGAGGGCGGCTACGAGGGCGACTATGTCGCCAAGCTCGCGGCCGAGATAGACGGCGCGGCCGATGCCGACGAGGACGAGTTGGTCACGCGGGCTGTCGAGCTGATGATGGACCAGGTCCGCGCGACTCTCGGGCGCTTCCGCGTCGGCTTCGACGAGTTCTTCTCCGAGCGCTCACTCCACGAGGCGGGCGCGATCGACGAAGCCATCGGCGTGCTCGAGGAGCGCGAGAAGGTCTACCCCTCCGAGGGAGCCGTCTGGATGCGCACGACCGAGTTCGGCGACGACAAGGATCGCGTCCTGATGAGGGCCTCCGGCGAGCTGACCTACTTCGCGGCCGACATCGCCCACCACCGCGCCAAGCTCGATCGCCGACTCGACCGCGCGATCGACGTCTTCGGCGCCGACCACCACGGCTATGTCGCGCGCGTGCGCGCGGCCTGGGAGGCGCTCGGCGGTGACGCGGAGCGCTTCGAGGTGCTGATCATGCAGCTCGTCAAGCTGATCGGGGTCGCTTCGTCGAAGCGCAAGGGCGAGTTCGTCACGCTCGACGAGCTGCTCGACGACATCGGCGTGGACGCCGCCCGCTTCTTCCTGCTCCAGCGCTCGCACGACACGATGCTCGACCTCGATCTCGAGCTCGCGCGCAAGCAGAGCCAGGACAACCCGGTCTACTACGTCCAGTACGCGCACGCGCGGATCGCGAGCATCTTGCGCAAGGCGGGAGAAGAGCGTGTCGAGCGCGCGCTCGCAGCCGACCTCGCGCAGGCGCCGCCGGGCGAGCAGCTCCATCCTTCGGCGCGCGCGCTGCTGCTGATGCTGCTCGAGTTCCCGAGCGAGGTCGCCGCCGCGGCCGAGCGGCGCGGGCCGCACCGGATGACCACCTACGGACAGGAGCTCGCGCAGGCGTTCTCGGCGTTCTACCGCGACTGCCAGGTCGTCGGCGGCGAGGACGAGGACTTCCGCATCGCCATCTGCGTGGCGACCCGTCGCGTCCTCGCACGCTCGCTCGACCTTCTTGGAGTCGAGGCGCCGGAGAGCATGTAGCGCGGCCCCGCCCGCGCGCTAGTCCCCCTTCGCCCGCCGCGCTAGCTTGACGCGCTTGCCCTTGTCGAGCTCGACCTTGCGTAGACGGACGGACTCCGGCGTCACCTCGACGCACTCATCCTCGCGCAGGAACTCGAGCGCCTGGTCGAGCGAGAGCTCGCGCTTCGGCACGAGCCGCACCAGCACGTCGGCGTTCGCGGAGCGCATGTTCGTCAGGTGCTTCTCCTTGACGGCGTTGACGTCGAGGTCGACGGGGCGCGCGTTCTCGCCGACGATCATCCCCTCGTAGACCTCCTCGCCGGGTCCCACGAACAGCGTGCCTCTCTCCTGCAGGCCGAAGAGCGCGAACGATGCGGTGTCGCCACGGCGGTCGGCCACGAGCACGCCCGTCGGCCGGGTCCGCATCGTTCCCGCCCAGGGCTCCCAGCGGTCGAAGACGTGGTGGAGGATCCCGGTGCCGCGCGTCTCGGTGAGGAACTCGGAGCGAAAGCCGATCAAACCGCGCGTAGGGATCAGGAAGTCCATCCGCATCCAGCCGGTCCCGTGGTTGACCATCTGCTCGAGGCGCCCCCTGCGCAGCGGCAGCATCTGTGTGATCACGCCGACGAAGTCCTCGGGCGCGTCGATAGCGAGCCGTTCGACCGGCTCGTGCAGGACCCCATCGATCTCGCGCTTGACGACCTGTGGTTGCCCGACGGTCAGCTCGAACCCTTCGCGGCGCATCAGTTCGATCAGCACCGCGAGCTGGAGCTCGCCGCGGCCCTGCACCTCCCAGGTGTCGGCGCGCTCGGTGTCGTTGACGCGGATCGAGACGTTGCCGATCAGCTCCTGGTCGAGCCTTGCCCGCAGCTGGCGCGCGGTCAGCTTCGACCCGTCCTGTCCCGCGAGCGGCGAGGTGTTGATCCCGACGGTGACCGACAAGGACGGCTCGTCGACCTTGATCACCGGGGGGCGGACGCGGATCGTCGAGATCGGCGAGCGTCTCGCCGATCGTGATGTCGGGCAGCCCGGCGACCGCGATGATCTCGCCCGGCCCGGCCTCCGCCGCGGGAACGCGCTCAAGCGCCTCGGTCACGAACAGATCGCTCACCGTCGCGCGCTCGATCCCACCGTCGGCGCGGCACCACGCGATCGGCTCGCCGGTGCGGATCGTCCCATGGCGGACACGGCAAAGCGCGAGCCGCCCGAGGTAGGGCGACGCGTCGAGGTTCGTCACCTGCGCGACGAGCGGGTGCTCGGGATCGTGCTCTGGCGCCGGAATCCGTTCGAGGATCAGGTCCATCAGTGGGCCGAGGTCGGCTCCCTCAGCGCCCTCCTCGAGAGCCGCCCAACCGGCCTTGGCGTTCGTGTAGACGATCGGGAACTCGATCTGGTCCCCGCTCGCGTCGAGGTCGAGGAAGAGCTCGTAGACCTCGTCGACGACCTCGGCGATGCGGGCGTCGGGGCGGTCGACCTTGTTGACTACGAGGATCACCGGCAGGCGCGCCTCGAGCGCCTTGCGCAGCACGAAGCGAGTCTGCGGCAGCGGCCCCTCGGAAGCGTCGACGAGCAGCAGCACGCCGTCGACCATCGTCAGGCCGCGCTCGACCTCGCCGCCGAAGTCGGCGTGACCGGGCGTGTCGACGATGTTCAGCTTCACCCCGCCGTAGGGGACGGCGGTGTTCTTGGCGAGGATCGTGATCCCCTTCTCGCGCTCGAGGTCCATCGAGTCCATCACCCGCTCGGCGATGTGGTCGTGCTCGCCAAAGGCGCCCGACTGCCACAGCATCGCGTCGACGAGCGTGGTCTTGCCGTGGTCGACGTGCGCCACGATCGCGACGTTGCGTAGGTCCTCGCGGCGGGCCATCTAGGCGCCCATCTAGAGGTTGTCGATCGCGTTGACGCCGGCGTCCTGGAGCCACGAGTTGAGCCGTGTGAGCTCATTCGTGTAGAGCAGGACGCCCATCACGATCAGGATCACTCCGGAGACCACCGTGATCACGCGGTAGTGGTCGCGGAAGAAGCGGAACAGCGGCGTGACCGTGGAGAAGGCGAGCGCGGACAGCATGAACGGCACCGCGAGCCCGAGTGCGTAGAACGCGAGCAGGACGCCGCCGCGCCCGACCGTCCCCTCGTTCGCGGCGGCGGTGAGGATCGCGCCGAGCGTCGGGCCCGTGCACGGGAGCCAGGCGATCGCGAACGCGAGGCCCGCGACGATGGGGCCGCCGGCGGAGGCGCGCCGCATCAGGGGCTCCGGGCGCCACTCGCGGTTCAACATCGGGACGAAGAGGGTGGCGATGAACAGCACGCCCATCACGATCAGCACGATCCCGGAGATCTGGCGCAGCAGGACGCGGTTCTCCGCCAGGGCGCTGCCGAGCCCCGTGGCGGTCATCCCGAGCGCGACGAACATCACCCCGAACGAGAGGCAGAAGAGCGCTGCCGGCACGAGCAGGCGTCTGCGCGCCTGGCCCTCCTCGATCTCGGCGAACGACAGGCCGGAGATCGCCGACAGGTAGCCCGGCACGAGCGGCAGCACGCACGGAGAAAGGAACGACACGACGCCGACCGCGAAGGCGGCGAACACGGTCGTGTCGGCGCCGGAGGCGGCGAGCGACGTCACAGGTCGTAGCGGTCGAGGTCGGACTCGAGCCGGTCGCGGTCCTCGTCGGAGGCGGGCGGCGGGGCGCTGACCGGATCTCCGTCCGCGCCGGCCGGACGGCGGCTGCGCCAGCGAACGACGGCGAACCCGATGCCGACCCCCGCGAGAAGCAGCGCCAGCGCCGGGACGATGTAGACGAGATAGTCGCTCGCGTCGTCACCGTCGCCGGCGCTGTCGCCCGGCACCGCGAGCACCTCGTCGCCGAACTGCCTCGCGAGCGCGGTCTTGATCTCCTGCTTCGAGCGGCAGCGCGCGACCTCGCGTTCGATGAAGCTGCGCTCCCGCTGGGCCTGCGGCGCCTCCGTCGCGAGTGCCAGCGGTACGCCGCACACTGGGCACATGACCTCTTTCTCCACCTCGCCGACCGTCGTTTTCGGGCAGGCGCCAGCGGCGGCGGGGGCGAGCAGGGCGAGCGCGACGGCTGCGGCAACCGCGCGACACGCCCTCACGAGCGCTCCCTCAGCAGCGGCAAGACGGTCTTACGCAGGAACTCCTCGTCCACCGGGCCGCGGCGCGTCGCCGCGATCCGTCCCTTGCGATCGAGGACGAAGGTCTCCGGGTACGCGGCGACGCCGAAGCGCTCCTGCGACGAGCCGTCGCGGTCCTTCAGCATCGGGTACGTGAGCCCGTACTGGCGGATGAAGTCATTCGCGTCGTCGGTGACGTCGAGCACGTCCACGCCCAGGACGGTGCCGCCGCGCGGCGCGATCTGTTTCTGAAAGCGCTCGAGCAGCGGCGATTCCTCGCGGCACGGCTCGCACCACGACGCCCAGTAGTTCAGCACCACGACCTTGCCGCGATAGTCGGCGAGCGATTGACGGCCGCCGCCGTTGAGCCGGGGAAGCTCGAATCCCGGCGCGTCCTTGCGTTCGCCGGCCGCGACGGCCTCGTCGATCGAGCGGTCGGGCTCGTTCGAGGCGACGCCATAGACGAGCAGGGCGCCGAGGGCGACCACGCCGACAATCGCTGCCAGCGGTGCGGGGGAGAGGAACCGCTTCATCGGACGGCGAAGGGTAGAGCGAGGCTTCTAGAATCAGCCCCACGCGGACGTAGCTCAGCTGGTAGAGCGCGAGCTTCCCAAGCTCGAGGTCGCGGGTTCGAGACCCGTCGTCCGCTTGGTATGGGTCGCGCGGAGCTGATCGTCGAGAGCGGGCCCGACAAGGGACGCAAGTTCGCGCTTGACGCGAAGCGCAATCGCGTGACCTTCGGCTCGTCGGTCGCGGGCGATGGCCGGCTCGAGGCTCCGCGCGGTGGCAACCTCGCCGGCGAGCACATCACGCTCTGGCTGCACCAGTTCGGCCTCGAGGTCGAGGACGTGAAGGCAACTACGTACGTGATGTACTCGGGCGGCGCTAGCCGGGGCACCATGCTTAACCCCGGGGCGATGCTGGTGTTCGCCGAGCGGGACCCGCGCCAGCTTCGGCGCGACATCGCCGTGATCCGGGTGAAGGAGGTCGTCCCCGGGCCCACCTTCGGCCTCGTCGATGGCGCGCTTTGCGATGCGGTGACCTGGAAGACGGGCGGCTGGCGCAAACAACGCGGAGTGCTCGAGGCCGTCGACGGGCGGGTGCGCCTGCACGACAAGGAGGGCCCGCTGTTCGACGTCCCCTACACCGGCATGCGCGCAAGCTTCCCGGCGAGGCGCTCGGGAGTGATTACCCTTTCTCCGGGCGACGAGACCTACAAGGTCTTTCTCGGCGGCGGCGATGGCGCCCCCTCGCTCGGCGGCGACACCTCCGCCGGCTCGATTGGCGGGGTTGGCGGGGAGGGCGCCGAGTTCCTCGGGATCTTGGACGTCATCATCATGGTCGGCAACGCCGTCGACAAGCGTGCGCGCCGGCGTGACTGGAAGTCCGTGCTGAGCGGGGAACGAACCGCGGCCGAGGTCGCGGCGGAGTGGCGGGAGAAGGCCGCGCTCGGCTAGTGTCCCCCCCGTGAGCAGCGTCTTCAAACAGGCCGTCACGCAGGCGATGGCGAGCGGCGATCCGTCTCCGGTGGAGGAGGCTCTCGCCGAGGACGTCGTCTTCCGCAGCCCCGCGGTCTTCAAGCCGTACGAGGGGCGGGAGACGGTGATGGTCGTGCTGAAGGCCGTCTTCGAGGTGTTCGAGGACTTCGAGTACGTGGACGAGCTCGAGGGCGACGGCACCCATGGCCTCGTCTTCCGCGCGCGCGTTGGCGACAAGCAGCTCGAGGGCTGGGACTACGTCCGTGAGGTGGACGACAAGGTCGCCGAGCTGACCGTGATGATCCGGCCGTTCTCGGGCCTCCAGGCGCTGCTCGAGGAGATGGGTCGCAAGCTCGGCGTCGCGCCGGCGGCGTGAGCACCGAGGACCTCGACGCGCTCAGCTCGGAAGAGCTGCACGACCGCGCCGTCGAGATCGCCAAGCATCGCGTCGACGTCGGCTTCTTCTGGCGCCTGCTGAAGGCGATACCCGCCGCGGAGGCATCGATCGGCGACCTCGACGAGGCCGAGAACGACGTCACCACCCTGCTCGGGCGCCTAAACGACCTGCGCGAGTCAGGTGAAGGCGAGCTCGCGGACGCGCTTCGCCCGCTGTACCTCGACTACCTCCAGCAGCACTCCGAGTAGCGCCCGCTCCAGGGGTGGTCCGGTTCGCCCCTCCGCGACCACCAAGGCGAAGCTGACGCTAAAGCTGGCCAACTAGCGGACGACATACATAGGAAGGGGGGCCGCGAGGCAGGCGGATGCCTATCCCGCCCAGCCGCAGGGGGCCTCACGCAAAGCAGCCGGGCCGGTCATGACGACCGGCCCGGTTCGCGTTGGCGCTCGCGGTTTAGGATTCGGCCCACCCCGAAGAAGGTGCGCTGAATGGAGAACTGGGACATCCGGGCGCTCGAGCTCGAGCCACACAATCCGCAGGTGCTCGCCTCGGACCAGGAGATGCGCGTAATCGCCCTGAACCTCCCGGCGGGCGAGGAGCTCCAGGAGCACCAGGTGCACGAGCGTGCGCTGTTGTTCGTTGCCGACGGCGAGATCGAGGTCACGCAAGGCGCTGAGACGGTTACGGGGGGTCCCGGCTTCGTCGCTCAGTGGAAGCCTGCCGAGCGACACGAGGTACGTTCGACCAGCGACGCCCGGATCGTGCTCGTGCTTGCGCCGTGGCCGGGCGAGGGGCATCCAAGCCGCACCGACTAGAGAAGCCGGAACGGCCCGGCCGGCGTGCTTCGATCGGCTACTGGGATAATTCACCGCGATGGATCCCTCGCGCAAACGCAAGATCAGACTCTTCGTCGCGCTCAGCGCCGCGGTGCTTCTCGCCGGCGCGCTGATCTACACGAGTTTCAGTGCGGCGACAGAGGCGCGTCAGCCGTCGGAGATCCTCAAGTCGGCTGAGTCGGGACGCTCGTACGAGCTGACCGGGAAGGTCGCGACCGGCAGTGTCCAGCGCTCGGGCGAGGAGCTGCGTTTCCGCCTGCGAGACCGCAAGGGCGGCGCCAGCGTCCCGGTCCGCTACGCGGGCGTCGTCCCCGACCCGTTCCGCGAGGGCCGCGAGGTGATCGTCTCGGGCAAGCTCGAGCGCGGCACCTTCGTCGCCGAGCGCGACTCGCTCGTCACCAAGTGCCCCTCGAAGTTCACGAAGAAGCAGAACTCGGAGTCCTAGGGTTGACGCGACGATGATCGACGTAGGCGCCGCCTGCCTCGTCATCGGCTTCATCACCGCCCTCTACGCGGTCGGCGCCTCGCTCTACGGCGCGCGCCGCGGCTCGCGCGAAGCGGTGGTGTCGTCCCGCCGGGCGTTCTACTGTCTTGCCGCCCTCCTGGTCGCGGGGTTCGCGATCCTCGAGGCGGCGTACCTGCGGTCGGACTTCTCGTTCGCGCTCGTCCAGCAGAACTCCTCGACCGACACGCCGACCTTCTACAAGCTGACGGCGATCTGGTCGAGCCAGGCGGGCTCGCTGCTGCTGTGGGTGCTCGTGCTGTCGGTCTTCGCGAGCGCGGTCCTGCGCGTGACCCGCAACCGCCACCGCGAGATCGTGCCTTACGCGACCGCGGTGCTCGGTGTCGTTGCGGCGTTCTTCCTCTTCCTGATGCTTTTCTACGCGAGCCCGTTCGACAAGCTCGCCAACCCGCCGGCGGAGGGGAACGGCCTCCAACCGCTCCTGCGCCACCCGGCGATGATGATCCACCCGCCGGTCCTGTACACCGGCTACGTCGCGTTCGCGATCCCGTTCGCATTCGCGATCGGCGCCCTGATCACGCGCCGCACCGGTGCCGACTGGATCCGCTCGACGCGCCGCTTCGCGCTGATCGCGTGGACGTTCCTCGGCACCGGGATCCTGCTCGGCGCGCTGTGGTCCTACACCGAGCTTGGCTGGGGCGGCTACTGGGGCTGGGACCCGGTCGAGAACGCCGCGCTGATGCCGTGGCTCGTCGGGACCGCGTTCATCCACTCGATCATGGTCCAGGAGAAGCGCGGCACGCTGCGCGTCTGGAACATGGCGCTGATCATCGGCGCGTTCGTGCTGTCGCTGCTCGGCACGTTCCTCGTCCGCTCGGGAATCCTCGACTCGATCCACGCGTTCGGCGCCTCGACGCTCGGACGGCCGTTCCTGATCTTCGTGCTCGCACTGCTCGCCGGCTCGGTCGGCCTGCTCGTTAGCCGCGCGGGCGAGTTGCGCTCGCGGGCGCGGATCGAGTCGCTCGCCTCGCGCGAGGCCGTTTTTCTCGTCAACAACCTGCTGCTCGTCGGGCTCGCGTTCGTGATCTTCTGGGGCACCTACTTCCCGCTCATCTCGGAAGCGATCGGTAGCGGCAAGGCGAGCGTCGGGCCGCCGTGGTTCGAGCGCTACACGACCCCGCTCGCGATCCTGCTCGTGCTGATGACCGGTGTCGGCCCGCTGCTCGCGTGGAAGCGGGTCTCGCTTGCCTGGCTGCGGCGAGCATTCCTGTGGCCGATCGTGATCGTCGCGCTCACACTCGTCGTGCTGCTGGTCGCGAGCCCGGCCGCCGACAGTCCGAAGTCGCTCGTGCTTTTCTGCTGCGTCGCGTTCGTGTTCGCCGCCGTTGCGCAGGAGTTCCGCCGCGGCGCGGCCGCCCGGCGGACGATGACCGGCGAGCCGCCGCCGACGGCGTTCGTCCGCCTGGTTGCGCGCAACCGCCGCCGTTACGGCGGCTACATCGTCCACGTCGGCTTCGCGGTGTTGCTGCTCGGCGTTGGAGCGTCGTCCGCGTTCAACGACCAGCGCGACGCGCGCCTCTCGCCCGGCCAGAGGACGAAGGTCGGCGACTACACACTCACCTATGTCAAGCCGACCGCGGAGGTCCTCGACGACCGCGCGCGCACCGGGGCGCCGATCTCGCTCGGCGCTGTCGTCCGCCTGACGCGCGACGGCAAGACGACCACGCTGCGGCCGTCGCGCAACTACTACACGGCCGCGGACGGCCGTGGCGGGCCGATCGGGCGCTTCTTCGAGGGCGAGGCGACGAGCGAGGTCGACGTCCGCTGGGGCCTGCGGCGCGACCTCTGGCTCGCGGTCCAGCCCGACCTGCGCGCGTTGGAGCCGGCGATCCGCGAGGCCAACAAGCTGAAGGCCGCCCGCGATGACCCCGAGGCGCGCCTGCTGGTCGTCGCCGCGCTCGCCGAGCGCTACCGCCGCGCCCCGCCGCCTGCACAGTTCCGCGCGATCGTCTCGCCGCTCGTCGCTTGGATCTGGATCGGGGGCGGGATCGTGCTCACGGGCGCCTTGATCGCGTTGTGGCCCTCCCCCGAGGCGACGCGGCGGCGGCTGACGAGCTTCGCCGCGGCGCGCCTCGGCAAGGACTTCTCGCGCGCTTAGGCCGTAGCCGCGACTCAGGCCTTCTCGAACACGAACCGGTAGTGGTCCATCAATTCGCGCTCGAAGCAGACCTGGTTCGAGCTGACCCCGGGGGTGAAGGCGAAGCGGAAGTCGGAGCTCGTGAGCCACTTCGGGATCAGCCGTAGCTTCAGCAGGGTCATCCGAGGCGTCCACGCCTCGGTCCGCTTGTCCCATTCGTTGATCGTCTCGATGTAGTCGAGCCGGCCGCTGACGCTCGAGACGAGCCGGAAGTCCGGCTCCGCACAGCTGACGACCTGCTCCTGCCCGAAGGGGAGCCAGGAGCCGGGGAAGGCCGCCCCCATCATCGCCAGGTACCACGCGTCGGAGTCGCGCGGCGCGTTCCGGTCGATCTCCTCCACGGGGAGCATGTTGCGCCCGAAGACCATCGTCTGGAGGTAGAAGCGGCCCTTCTCGGGCAGGACGCTGGCGACGCGGGCGAAAATGTCACGGTAGATCTCCTCCTGGCGGCCCGCCTCGTAGTCGTCGGGGGAGCAGAAGTGCTCGAACGCGCCGAGGCTCGCCACGGCGTCGAACTGGCCGAAGCTGTCCGGAGTGATCTCTCGGGCGTCGTGGAGGTGAACGTCGAGCCCGTGCCGGCGGCACGACTCGACCTGTGCTTCCGACAGCGTCACCCCCACGCCCGTCGCACCGCGCTCGCGAATCGAGTTGAGCAGCGCTCCCCAGCCGCAGCCGACGTCGAGCACCCGGCGGCCCGGCTCGATTCCGATCTGCTCCGCGACGTATTCGTGCTTGCGGCGCTGCGCCTCGTCGAGCGTGAGCGAGAAGTCGCCGTCGTACTTCGCTCCGCTGAAATCGGCAAGCTCGCCCAGCGCGAGCCGGACGACCTTGTCGGTCAGCGTGTAGCTGAAGTCGATGTCCTTCTGGGAAGCGATCGGCGCGTGGAGTCTAGGCGGCTAGCCGGGCCTGGTCGCTCGAGCGCCGGCGAACCGTCATCCGCACGCCGTGGCGGGGGCGCAGCGTGAGGGTGGCCTCGCGGACCACGGGATGGTCCGGGACGAGGTCGAAGACGAAGCGGCGACTCATCATCGCCGTGATCAGCGTTGCCTCGATCAAAGCGAAGCTGGACCCGATGCAGACGCGCGGACCGCCGCCGAACGGGAGGTAGGCCGAGCGGTGATGGCTGCGCGCATTCTCGGGCATGAAGCGCGTCGGGTCGTAGGTGTCCGGATCGGGCCAGTAGCGCTCGTCGTGGTGGAGCGTGTTGACCGGGATGATCACCGTCGAGCCCTTCGGGATCCGGTGACCGTCGATCACATCGCCTCGGACGCAGCGCCGGGGGATCACCCACGCCGGCGGGTACAGCCGCATCGCCTCCTGGAAGCATGCCGTCGTCCATGGCAGGCGAGCGACGTCGTCGAGCGTCGGCCGCGCCGAGCCGAGGGCCTCGTCGACCTCGGCCAGCATCCGCTCGCGCGCCCCGGGGTTCCGTGCGAGCAGGTACCACATCCACGCGAGTGCGTTCGCCGTCGTCTCGTGGCCGGCGAGCATGAAGGTGACCGCCTCGTCGCGGATCCGCTTCATCGGCAGCGGCTCGCCGTTCTCGTCGCGGACACTCAGCAGGAGGCCGAGGAGGTCCTCCTCGCTGCCGCCTTCCTGCTGGCGGGTGCGGATCACGTCCCAGACCGTGTCGTCCACCGTGCGCATCACCCAGCGCAGGCCGCCGAGGGGCTGCGGGAGGTTCGTGGGGAAGTGGTGCAGGAGCCAGCCCGCCAGCCGGATGACCCACTTCGTCGGACTGGCCACCATCAGCAGGCGGGCAGAGAACTCAGCGCCGCGAAGCCCGCGTGTTACCGCGGGCTTGATCTCGCGTGAGAAGTCCCCCAGCGGGCGGCCGAAGAGGGCGGAACCGACGACGTCGAGCGTCAGGCCGACCATCTCCTCGGCCATCTCCACCTCGTCGCGCCCGCTCGTCTCGAGCCCGTCCACGTAGGCCTCGATCGGGGTGATCATCAGCTCGGAGAAGACCTTCAGATGGCGCTTTGCCATCACGGGGTTGAGCATCATCCGGTGGGTCCGCCACGACTGGTCTTCGTCGGTCAGCAGGCTGACGCCGATGACCGAGCGCATGAGCTCGTACTCGATCGACTTGTGGTACCGCTCGACCGGGCCGTGCATCACGTGGTCGACGTAGTCGGCGTTCTTGATCGTGAACGCCTTGCGCCGTCCCCAGCCGAGCTGCGCTATGTCCGAGTCGGGCAGTCCGCGAACGATCGCGCCGTCGACAGAGAGCCCGTCGCGGAGCGTCTCGCGGATGGCCGCGAGCGTGCTCATCCGCGGTGTAGGTGCTCCGGTTGCCGCGCCGCGCCCCATCTCCCTCTGTACGAGTCTCTCACGTCCGTAAGCTCACGCAGGCGTTGGAGTTCGCCCTCGCCCTGATCGCGTTGGCCGTCGTCGTGGCGCTCGTCGTCGCGCGGCCGATCGTGCGCGGGGGAGAGGAGGAGCGCGAGGACTCCGAGCGCGCTGCGCTCGAGGCGGCCAAGGAGGCGAAGTACCGCGAGATCCGCGACGCGGAGCTCGACCACCGGATGGGCAAGCTCTCCGACGAGGACTGGCGCAAGACCGACCGCGAGCTGCGCGCAGAGGCGATCGAGATCCTCGCGAAGCTCGACGAGCTGTCCGACGCTTGACGCCGCCCGGAAAGTTTGCGAACATCGGTGTTCGTGGTTGGAGGACTCCCGACCTGATGTTGCGCAGGCTTGCTCCGGCGCTCGCCCTCGCGGCGGGCATCGCGCTCTCGGCTGCGCCCGCGCAGGCCGCCCAGGTGACTGCCGACGCGAGCGTTACCGCGTCCGACGGGGTCAAGCTCCACGCCCAGGTCGGCGGCGAGGGCTCGCTTTCGTCGCGGCCAACGATCATCGAGTTCAGCCCCTACTCGCCGACGTGCTGCGCGGCGCTCGCGGGGCCTGACTTCAACTACGTCCAGGTCCACATCCGCGGGACTGGCCGCAGCGACGGCACGTTCGACGCCCTCGGACCGCGGACGCAGCTCGACGTGGCGGAGTTCCTCGAATGGGCGTGCGACCAGCCGTGGAGCAACGGCCGGCTCGGCCTCTACGGCTTCTCCGCGAGCGCGATCACCGCCTACAACAGCCTCCACCGCGACCTTCCGTGCGTCGAGACCGCGGTGCTCGGCGCCGGGACGCACGAGCTCTATCGCGATCTGATGTACCCGGGCGGGATCCCCAACGGGCTTCCGGCGGCCGGCGTGCTCGGACTCATCGCCGCGCCCTATCTCGCGTCGGTGCCGGAGCGGCTTGGCGCCGGCGGCGCTTCGCTGCCCGACAACGTCAAGGGATTCACGGACACCGTCACCAACTACCTCGCACACCCGACGCTCGACGATTGGTGGCGCGAGCGCGGCTTCCGCGGCGACGCGAGCAACATCCCGATCCTGATGGTCACGGGCTTCTTCGACGTCGAGTCGCGCGGTCCGTTCCACACCTTCCGTGCAATGCGCGACGACGGCGCCCACCTCTACGTCGTCGGCGCGCACGACGGCATTCCGGCCGGGAGCGGGGGAGACGTGGCCGAGCGGACCGCGTGGTACCAGCGTTACCTGCGTGACGTTCCCAACGGCGTCGAGAACCACCCCAAGGTGCAGCTCTGGATGGCCGACGGCGACCGCGAGGACCACCTCGCGGGCCAGTTCGTCCGCGCCGACGGCGACGACTGGCCGATCCCGGGCACGAGCTGGAAGTCGCTCGCGCTCTCGCCGCAGAGGAGCGGCAGCGCGGGCTCGGTGAACGACGGCACCTTGACCGAGCGTGATCCCGGCGCGGCCGCGGACCAGCAGTACCCGGCGTTCCCGTCGTGGATGTTCGGCACCGACCCGCACACGACCTCGCTGCTCGCCGCGATCGGCACACCCGAGTTCTCCGGCAACACGCTCGCGCGCGGGTTCCCCCAGTTCACCGACATGACTTTCGCCGAGCCCTTCGGCCTGTCGTACACGACCTCGCCGCTTGCGAGCGACCTCGTCTCGGCCGGTCCGGCGAGCCTGGAGGTCGACCTCTCGACGACCGCGGACGTGTCCGACATCTACGCCGTGATCGGCGACGTCTCGCCCGACGGCAGCTCCCATCCGGTTGCTGTCGGGCGCCTGCGGACCGCCTACCCGAAGATCGACCCGGCGAAGTCGTTGACCGACCCGGCGACCGGCGCGGTCGTCGAGCCGTACGGGCGCTACGACCAGCAGGAGCCGGCGGCCTCCGGTCAGATGCGCCGCTATCAGGTCGAGTTCTGGCCGATCGGCAACCGCTTCAGGCAGGGACACCGGGTGCGCCTGCACATCGTCGGCCAGTCCGGCTTCCACCAGCCGAGCCTGCCCGCGCTGAACCAGGTCCGCGCCGGCGGCGCCAACGGCTCGCGCCTGCTGCTGCCCGTGCTTCCCGCCGGGTCGGTTCAAGGGTCGGCGAGCGCCCAGGGCGCGGCCGCGCCGAGCTCGGCCACCACGGCTTCGAAGCCGAGCGGCCTCACGCTTCTCAAACGCCGGTGAGCACGGTGACGAAGCCGGCTGACTCCCGGCCGCGCGTCGCACCTGCCACGCGTGCCCAGATGGGCGCGGTCAACAACCTGATCGCACGCGTGATCGGCTCGGCCGCGGGCACCGGCCCGCCGAACGTGTTCACGACCCTCGCGCGCCACCGCGGCCTGTTCCGCGCGTGGCTGCGTTTCGCGAGCAAGCTGATGCCGGGCGGTCGTCTTCCGCGCGACGAGAGCGAGTTGCTGATCCTGCGCACCGCGCACAACTGCGGCAGCTACTACGAGTGGGAGCAGCACGAGCGTCTCGGCAAGCAGGCCGGCCTCACCGAAGAGGAGATCGCGCGCGTGCGCGAGGGCGCCGGCGCCGGCGGCTGGTCGTCGAGGCGTGCGCTGCTGCTCACCGCCGCCGACGAGCTCCACGGCGACCGGGCGATCTCGGACGACACGTGGGCCGCATTGACCGGGCACCTGAACGAGGTCGAGCTGATCGAGCTCTGCATGCTCGTCGGCCACTACGAGATGCTCGCGATGACCTTGAACTCACTCCGCGTCGCGCCCGACGGGCCGCCGACGAAGACCCCGCCGCGCCTCCTGCGCGCGGCCCAGGCCAGAATCGAGCGCCGCAGCAGCGGTGGGAAGGGAAGGACATGAGTAGTCACGGAATCGAGCTCGAAGGGAGCCGCGTGCTCATCACCGGCGCGGCGCGCGGCATCGGCGCCCTCACGGCAAAGCGCCTGCACGAGCGGGGGGCGCGCGTGGCGCTGCTCGGGCTCGAGCCCGAGCAGCTCGAGCGCACGGCGGCCGAATGCGGCGGCGCACCGTGGTTCGAGTGCGACGTCGCCGACCGCGGGGCAGTCGAGGAAGCCGTTGAGGGCGCGGTGGAAGCGCTCGGCGGGCTCGACGTCGCGATCGCCAACGCCGGCGTCGGCGCCCAGCTTCCCCTGGTCGGGGGCGATCCCGAGATCTGGGACAAGACGATCGCCGTCAACCTCACCGGCACCTACAACCTCGTCCACGCGGCGGCCGGGCACGTCTCGCACCCGAAGGGGTATTTCCTCATGACCTCTTCGCTCGCCACGGCGGTCCACGGCCCGTTGATGTCGGCGTACAGCGCCTCCAAGGCTGCGGTCGAAGCGCTCGGCAACTCGCTCAGGATCGAGATGCGCCCGTCCGGCGCGCGCGTCGGGGTGGCGTACTACGCCGAGCTCGACACCGACATGACCACGCGCGCGTTCGACACGAAGGCCGCGAAGCTGATGCCCATCGGCGGGAACGGGATCCTGCCGGTCCACCCGGTCGGGCCCGCGATCGACGGGCTCGAGCGCGGGATCCGCAGCCGCGCGCGACGGATCGTCTCGCCACGCTGGGGGACGGGTGTCCTACTCGGACGGATGGTCGTGCAGCGCTTCGCCGAGCTCGCCGTGAGGCGGACCGTTCGGCGCTCGCTCGAGCTCGCCCGCGAGGAGCACGCCGGCCTGACCACGCCGCAGCCCGACGAGAAGGTGCCGGCCGGCCGCTGATGGGCGCAGCAGCGACCACTCCCGAGCGTCTCCCGCGCGGCCGCCACGGCCTCTCGCGCGACGAGGTCGTCGAGTCGCAGCGCGGGCGGATGCTGCGCGCGATCGCCGAGGCGATGGCGGAGAAGGGCTATGCCGAGACGAGCGTCGCCGATGTGTTGCGTGCCGCCGGGGTCTCGCGGGAGACCTTCTACGAGCAGTTTGAGTCGAAGCAGGACTGCTTCATGGCCGCCTACGACGCAGCGGTCGAGTTGCTCGTGGCAGGGCTCGCGAACGACTTCGCCGGGGGTGGCTCGGCGAGCGACCCGCTCGATCGCCTCGACGCCGCGCTCGGCGGGTACATCGACGCCCTTGCCGCCGAGCCTGCGTTCGCGCGCGTGTTCCTCGTCGAGGTGTACGCGGCCGGCCCGGAGGCACTCAAGCGGCGGGCCGAGGGGCAGCGCCGCTTCGTCGAGGTCCTGTGCCAGGCGGTCGGTGCAGAGGAGGCGGACGCGCGTTTCGAGGTCGAGGCTTTCGTCGCCGCGACCAGCTCGATGGTGACCGCCCGCATCGGGGCGGGAGACGTGGAGGGCCTGCGGGCGCTGCGCGCCCCACTCACGCAGCTGGCGCGGCGTGTGCTGACACGCGAGCGCTAACCTCCCGGGCGATGTTGGAGAGCCTCCTCAGCGTCCTTCAGGTCTTCCTGTCGGTCGTCCTGATCGTGCTGATCCTGCTGCATTCCGGCAAGGACACCGGCCTCTCGGGCGCGTTCGGCGTCGGAGCGGGCGGAAGCTCGCTCGGCAGCGGCTCGCTCGTCGAGCGGAACCTGAACCGCTGGACGGTCGGCATCGCGATTGTCTTCGCAATCAACATCATCGTCCTGCTGAAGCTCTAGGCGAATCGCGATGACTGCCGCGAGGAACGGCGTCCCGCGCGAGGTCGAGGACACGATGGGCGGCCTGGCTTTCGCCGCGGCGGGCGCGAACGTGATCATGCAGCTCTCGCGGCTCCCGGTCGGCCACGGCGTCGCGCTCAGCAAGGTCGACAGCGGGCGCGTCGACAAGCACCCGATCAAGCGGCTGCGGACGACCTCCGCCTACCTCGCCGTCGCGATGCTCGGCAGCGACGAGGAGCGGCTAGCTATGCGCGAGGAGGTCAACCGCGTCCACCGCGAGGTGCGCTCGCAACCGGGCGACGCGGTCCAGTACAACGCCTTCGACACCGATCTGCAGCTCTGGGTCGCCGCCTGCCTCTACAAGGGCGCCGAGGACATCTTCCGCCTCTTGAACCCCGAGCCCGACCCGGCGTCGCTCGACGTCATCTACCACTACGGGCGCCATCTCGGGACGACGCTCCAGGTGACCGACGAGATGTGGCCCGCCGACCGTGCGGCGTTCGCGGACTACTGGGAGGCCGGGGTCGCCCGGATCGAGATGGACGACCTGACGCGCACCTACCTGCAGGGGATCGCCAGCGGAACGTTCCTCGGCGCGCCGGTGAGCGCAACCCTCGGGCCGCTCAATCGCCTGCTGACGGTGGGCTTCCTGCCGCAGCCGTTCCGCGACGAGCTCGGACTACCGTGGAGCGCCGCGCGCCAGCGCCGCTTCGACCGGCTCACGCGGGCTGGGGCCGCGGTGACGCGGTGGCTCCCGCGCCCCCTGCGCCTGTTCCCCTTCAACGCCTACCTGTGGGACACCCGGCGCCGGATCAGCGCCGGGCGGCCGATCGTCTGATTGCGCGCGCTAGGCGCAGACCTCGTAGAGGTTGTTGAACGGGTTGTCCATCTCCACGCGCCTGAGCTCCGAGAAGCCCGCCTCCTCGCACAGCTCGCGCGCCTTCGCCTCCGGCAGCCCGCACGTTCCGAGCCCCTCACCACCGTTGGCGAGCGACGTGGTCATGCAGTAGAAGACGCTGAAGCCGTAGAACATCGCTGCGAGCGGGCCCTCGTTGTCCTCGTGCTTGTCCGCGCAGTTGATGTCGAGGCAGATGTAGGTGCCGTCGTCGTTCAGCGACTGGCGGATCCCCTTCAGCAGCCCCAGCGGATCCGCGGCGTCGTGGACGACGTCGTAGGTGGAGATAACGTCGTACTTCTCCGGCAGGCCGTCCCCGGCGTCGCCGGTCCCGATCGTCACCCGATCAGACAGCCCGGCGGCGGCCACGTTCTCCTCCGCCCGCTTCGCCTGTCCGGGGAAGAGGTCATAACCCGCGAAGGTGGACTCTGGGAACGCCTCCGCCAGCTTGATGACGGCGCGGCCGGACCCGCAGCCGACGTCGGCGTAGCTGCCGCCCTCCTTCAGCTTCGCCTCGACGCTGGGCATGCCGGGAATCCATTCCTGGAGCAGAAAGTTCTCGAACCAGCCGTCGGTGAAGCGCTCCATGCCCGCCCAGACGTCCTCGGGGTAGACGTCCTGGCCGGCACCGCCGCCGTTCTTGAATGCGTCGACGATCGCCTCCATCGGACCGACCATCCCGCCGACCATCTGGTAGCCGCCCCCGAACGACATCGGCGTTCCCTCGCTCGAAAGCACGAGCGCCTGCTCCGGCGACAGCGAGTACTGGCCGCTCGAGTCGTCCTGGCTCATGTAGCCGGCGGCGGTCAGGCCGCGCAGCCATTCGGCGGCGTAGCGCTCGTTGATGCCGGCGCGCTCGGCAAGCTCGGCGGGGCTCGCGGGCCCGTCGGCGAGCGTCTTGAAGAGCCCGAGCCGGTCGCCGATGTAGCAGAGGTTCACCGTCAGCGCCCCGCTGTAGTCGCCGATCACCTGCCCCATGAACTCCTCCGCCTTGGTCTCGTCGATCGTCTGTTCGGCCGCCATGTTGCCCCTTGGGTTTAGCTTGGGGCGAGTCTAAATCGAGACGATCAGCACAATCAAGTGCGGGAGGCGGCCAGCGCGCCGCGCACGAAGGCGGTCACGTCGTCGACCACCTCGTCCTTGTTCGTCTCGTTGAAGATCTCGTGGCGCGCGCCCTCGTAGATCTTCTGCTCGAAGTTCGAGCCCTTCACGTGCTCGATCGCTGGACGCGTGAACTCGAGCGGGATCAGTTCGTCGGCCGAGCCGTGAATCCAGAGGGTCGGGAGGTCGCCGAAATCCCCGCCCTCGCGGACCCGTTCGATCGCGCCGAAGAGCTGCTCGAGCGTCACGCGCTGGAAGGGGCCGTTGTAGACGAGCGGGTCGGCCGTGTACGCCTCGCCGACGGCCGGGTCGCGCGAGAGGATGGCCGGGTCGATCGGCACCTCGGGGATCGGGTCGAGCGCGAGCAGCGCCTCGAAGTTCGGGTTGGCCCCTATCGCCGGCCCTGACAGCACGAGCGCGTCGAGCTCGTCGCCCCACCGCTGCGCGTAGCGCGTCGCGACGAGACCGCCCATCGAATGGCCGATCAGGACGACCGGCAGGCCCGGATGCTCACTGCGGGCCTCCTCCGCGACGGCGTGCAGGTCGCTCGTGAGCGCTTCGCCGTCCTCGATCAGCCCTGTGGCCCCGTCCGTCCTGCCGTGCCCACGGTGATCGGGCCCGTACACAGCGGCGTCGAGATCCTTCACGAGCCGCTCGGCGACGTGCTCGTAACGGCCGGCGTGCTCCGCGTAGCCGTGCGACAGCAGGACGATGCAGCGCGGGTCGGCGGCGCTCCAGCGGTGCACGTAGGTCACACTGCGGAGTCTAGGCGCCGTGGCCCGTCCCAGCCGACAACGACTGTTCGCCGCCGCCGTGCTGGTCCCGGTGGCGATCGCCGCTTCCGTTCCGTCACTCGCTCCGGCCAAGACCAAGGCGAGAAAGTGGTTCGTGCTCGCGGGCGCCAAGGAGGGCGGCAAGGGGACGCGCAAGGCTCCGTTCGACCGGCTCCAGACCGTCGAGGAGCGCTCGCGTCCCGGGGATCTGATCATCGTCCTGTCGGCCCCGCGCGCCACCAGGCCGCTCGACGGCGGGATCCGGCTGAAGGCGGGTCAGCGGCTGATCGGCGAGCACGCCTCCGGTGGCGCGCCGCGGCTGGCGAACACCGGACGGTCGCGCCTCGACGGCGATGCTGTTCGGCTCGCCGACCGCACGACCGTCCGCGGCGTGGAGATCTCTGCCGCGGCGCGCGGAGGCATCTACGGCGACAACGTCAATTGGGTCACGATCCGCGACAACGACGTCACTCACCACAACACCTCCTGCACGCGCGGCTTCCACATCCCGCGCTTCAACGTCCCGACGATCGTCCCCGGCGCCGGCATCCCGATCAGCGACGGTCTCCACAACGGCTGGGCTGGGGTGATGGTCGACGCTTCGCGCGGCAAGCGCGCCGTGACGATCCGCGGCAACCGAGTGCACCACTCGGAGTGCGGCGACGGCATCGACGTACGCGCCTCTGGCAGCGCGCGCATGCGGGCAACCATCAGCCGCAACGAGACGGACCACCTGCGCCAGGGCGAGGAGCTCGAGTCGGTGCTCGCGATCGGCCTGCAGACCCGCGACGGGGCGGACCTGGTCGCCACTGTGGAGGGCAACCGCCAGCACGACCTCGGAAACGAGGAAGACCCCGGCCTGCCCTTGACCGGCGCCGACTCCGAAGGCGTCTTCGTCAACCCGACCGGGCGCTCTAGCTTGCGCGCCACGGTCGTCCGCAACAGCTACACGCACGCGCGGGGGCACGGGGGCTTCTCGGCCAACGGACTCGAGTTCGTCTCGATGGGCAACGGCGCCCGCGGTCACCTCTCCGTTCGCGACAGCACGTTCTCGGGCACGCCTGGCGACGTCCTCGAGCAGCTCGCGCTCGGCACGAACGCCTATTTGGCGATGGAGCTCGAGCGAGTCGTGGCGACGCGCTCGACGGGGTTCGGCGAGACCGGCTACGGCAATACGGTGCTGATCCCCGGCAACAACGCCGACTGCCTGATCTCCGCCAGCGGGGGCGCCGGCAACACCGTCGAGCTCTCGGTCCGTCACAGCGAGCTGACCGGCTGTGCGAACAACGGGATCACCTTCGGCTCCGCCGTTGCCAACGGGAGCGGCCCCACGGCTGCTCTGCGGGCTCACATTGCCGACTCCCAGATCACCGGCAATCACGGCGGCAACCTGCGTGTCGGCAACGTTGCCGGGCTGGAGCGGCTCGCCGTGAAGGTCGAGCGCACGAACCTCGCCGACAGCCGCGCGCTCGGCTCCGGCCTCGCGAATGCGAGCTTCGAGGACCTCGGCACCACCCGCCACGCCGTGATCGACCTCGGCGGCGGCGGCCTCGGCTCGAGCGGCGGCAACTGCCTCCACGACGGCACGCTTGGCGCCGAGCTTCTGCGTTACGACGTCACCGCCAGGCGGAACTGGTGGGGCACGCCCGGCGGCCCATTCCCGGGCCGCGTCGTGGCCGTGGGCGGAACGCTCGACTGGTCGCCGGGCCTCGACGGCAGGCCCGGGTACTGCTGAGCCCGGGCGACCGGAATGCCGCCGGGCGCTCTCTTCGATGCGCCCGAGAGGAGTCGAACCTCCACGGACCTCGCGGTCCACAAGGCCCTCAACCTTGCGCGTCTACCAATTCCGCCACAGGCGCGTAGCGGCCACGAAGTATAGGAGCGGCGCGCACGCTTGAAGTCGTCCGTGGGGGCCGCTACGCTGTGCGAACACATGTTCGTTCCCGCCAACAACCGCTAGGAGAGCCCAAGTGGTCGATCTGGACCTGACGAAGCGGCAGCAGGAGATCTTCGACTTCATCCGTCGCTACTCGGCGAAGCACGGCTACCCGCCGACGGTGCGCGACATCGGCCAGGCGATCGGCCTGACGTCGTCCTCGACCGTCCATGCGCACCTGGCGAACCTGGAGAAGATCGGCCTGCTGAAGCGCGATCCCTCGAAGCCGCGCGCGATCGAGGTCCTCAAGAAGGCCGTTGCACCGAGCGGGCTCCCGCTCGTCGGGCGCGTGGCCGCCGGCGCGCCCGTGCTCGCGGAGGAGAACATCGAGGAATACGTCGAGGTGCCGCAGATCGCCGGCGGTGACAAGGGCGAGTACCTGCTCCGCATCAAGGGCGACTCGATGAAGGACGCCGGGATCCTCGACGGCGACCATGTGACGGTCCGCCCCGCCAAGACTGCGAAGAACGGCGACATCGTCGTCGCCCTCGTCGGCGACGAGGCGACCGTCAAGCGCTACTTCAAGGAGTCGGACCACATCCGTCTCCAACCCGAGAACGACGCCCACGAGCCGATCCGCACCCGCGACGCCGAGGTGTTGGGCAAGGTAGTGGGCCTCTGTAGGAGTTTCACGTAGTGGCGACCGCCACCGCACCACAAAGGCTTCCCGGCGCGACGCGCCGGAAGGAACTCGATCCAGGATGCGAGCACGGAGGTAACGAGTGTTCGCAGTCCGGCGGCGAGGGGCTTGCGCTCGGGGAGAAGCTCTCCGGCGCCTGGGAGGGCCTGCTCGCCGCCGGCCTGGCCGAGTGCCCCGTCTGCGGGGGCGAGATGGAGTTCGTCGCTGGCGCCGGCCAGTGCGCACACTGTGGGTCAGTCCTCAGCTGATGGACGGCTGCGGCCGTCGTCTGGCGGCGTCGTCTTCGTCCTCGCGTGCGTAGCACGCGTCGTCCTCGACTCCTGGCCATACTCGGCCTCGCTCGCCCATCAGCGCGGTCCCGGGGCCCACGGACGCACAGGAGTAACTTCAAGGCGCAACGGGAATCCTGACCCGCGGCCCTCGAACGACGCCGATGAGTTTCTCGGCGGCCCCCGGTCATAGGCACGGAAAGCGATGACGACCACGACCAGCTACAGCGAGCTTGCGATCGAGGCGACCGGCCTCGTCAAGCACTTCGGTGACGTCCGCGCGGTGGACGGCGTCGACCTCGCTGTCCGCGAGGGATCCATCTACGGCGTGCTCGGCCCGAACGGCGCCGGCAAGACCACCACGATCCGCATGCTCGCCACGCTGCTGCGGCCCGACGCCGGGACCGCGCGTGTGTTCGGACACGACGTCGCGACCGAGGGCGACTTGGTGCGGGCGGCCGTCAGCCTGACCGGCCAGCTCGCCTCGGTCGACGAGGACCTCACCGGCCGCGAGAACCTGATCCTCATCGGTCGCCTCCTCGGCCTTCCGCGCCCCGCCGCCAAGGCGCGCGCGGATGAGCTGCTCGACGCGTTCGACCTCACCGACGCCTCGGGCCGGCTGGTGAAGAACTACTCCGGCGGCATGCGCCGGCGGCTCGACATCTCCGCGAGCATCGTCGTCACGCCGCGGCTGATGTTCCTCGACGAGCCGACGAGCGGCCTCGACCCGCGCTCGCGCAACCAGGTGTGGGAAATCATCCGCACGCTGGCCGATGGCGGCACGACGATCCTGCTCTGCACCCAGTATCTCGAGGAGGCCGACCAGCTCGCCGAGGGGATCGCGGTGATCGACCACGGCAAGGTGATCGCCGAGGGCACGCCGGGTCAGCTCAAGGCGTCCGTCGGCGCCGGTGCGCTGCACGTCCGCCTGCTCGATCCCGAGCAGCGGCCCGCCGCCGAGCGCGTGCTCGCCGGCGAGGTGGAGGCCGTTCATCTCGAGGCCGATCCCGCCGCGCTCTCGGTCCCGACGCCCGATCCGGATCGCGCCGCCGCCGCGGTCGCGGCACTCGGCGAGGCGGGCATCGGCATCGCCGAGTTCTCGCTCGGCCAGCCGAGCCTCGACGAAGTCTTCCTCGCCCTCACCGGCCATCCGGCCGAAGACCAGGACCCTGACCCCGAGGCCGAGGAGGTGCAGGCAGCATGAGCACCGTTCCCGAGCCCACGGCAACTCCGACCTCGAAGCCCGCCGACGCGGAGCGGCTCGGCAAGGCGCTTGCCGCCACGCCGCGCCCGCCCCGGGCCGGCGCGCTGTCCGCGGCGCTCACGTTCGGCTGGCGCGGGATGCTGAAGGTCAAGCACGTCCCCGAGCAGCTCCTCGACGTGACGATCACCCCGGTGATGTTCCTGCTGATGTTCACCTACCTCTTCGGGGGCGCGATCTCTGGCTCGACCGGCGAGTACCTCGACTACGTCCTTCCCGGCGTGCTCGTGATGTCGGTCCTATTCACGACCGTCTACTCGGGCATCGCGCTCAACACCGACCTCACGAAGGGCGTCGTCGACCGCTTCCGGTCGCTTCCGATCTGGAGGCCGGCGCCGCTCGTCGGCTCGCTGCTCGGCGACAGCGTGCGCTATGTGGTGGCCGGTTGCGTGATCATCGCCCTCGGGCTCGCGCTCGGGTTCCGGCCGGAGGCGGGCGCCCCCGGCGTGCTCGCCGCGCTTGGTCTGGTGATCGTGTTTGCGTTTGCGCTCTCGTGGGTGTTCACGACTCTCGGCTTGCTGATGCGCTCGCCGAACGCCGTCATGAATGCGGGCTTCATGGCGATCTTCCCGCTGACCTTCCTCAGCAACGTCTTCGTCGATCCGAGCACCCTGCCCGCAGCACTCGAGGCGTTCGTGGACGTCAACCCGATCTCGATCCTCTCCACAGCCTCCCGCGGGCTGATGGCCGGCAACGCGGAGCTGAGCGACATCGGAATCGTGCTCGGCGTCGCCCTGCTGCTGACCGCAGTCTTCGCCCCGATTACCACCCGCCTGTACCGCCGCGGCTGACGATTTGGTCTTGCGCGCCCGTGGGCGTACCATCTAGGCGTTGGCCAGGCAGCCGCGGGAGGCCGGAGAGAAAACCGGTCCTCGAGGAAAGTCCGGACACCGTAGGGCTGGGTGGTCGCTTGAAACGACCCCGGGAAACCGGCGGGAAAGTGCCACAGAAACAAACCGCCTAAGCGGCGGGCCACACGTGAGCCCGTCGCCGGCAAGGGTGAAATGGTGCGGTAAGAGCGCACCGGCGGCGCGGTGACGCGCCGGCCAGGCAAACCCCACCCGGTGCAAGGCCAAGCAGGGACGATGACGCTGCCCGCCGAGTCCCAGGTAGGCCGCAGGGCCTCAGGCCCGCCTCGCATATTGCGAGGGAGATGGATGGTTGCCCACGACAGAATCCGGCTTATCGGCCAGCTACGGAAGGGGTCCCGGCGACGGGGCCCCTTCTACGTGTTCAGACGTCTGCGGCTCGCCCGAGCGGGGTCCGATGGCGCCCGCCGAGCCGTCGGAGCGTCGAATAGAGTTGCGCGCGATGGAGGTCGTTCTCTTCCTGCTGCCGTTCGTGCTGCTCGGCATCGCCGTGCTCTTCGTGGCCTTCTCAGGCGGGCCCGGAAAGGCCCGCGAGGCCTACCTGACGCGCGGCGGCACGGCGTTCAAGATCATCATCCCGGTGATCTACGTCGGGCTCGGCATCGTCGTCCCGGCGGTCGTGATCGCCTCGCGCGAGGAGGGCAAGGGGGGGACCGCCGAACTGCGCGACAGCCATCCGAATGCCGACACCGAGCGCGGCAAGACGCTCTTCCGCCAGACCTGTGCCAGTTGCCATTCGCTTGCGGCGGTCAACGCCCGCGGCGTCACCGGCCCCAACCTCGATGAAATCGGCGAGGTCAACAAGAAGCGCGTGCTGCAGGCGATCAAGCTCGGCGGCACGGGGCAGAAGCGGATGCCGGCCGGCCTGCTCACCGGCGAGGACGCCGAGGACGTCGCCGACTACCTCTCGCAGACGGCAGGGAAGCAGTAGCCCCGAAGTCTGTTCGGGCGCCGCAAACGCCCGAGTTCACAGCGATTACACCCAAATTCCAGCAACCTCCGCTTTGCCGTGGGGTACGACTGTTACAGTCCGCGCCGCATCAATAGCCGAAGTCCCGCCTGCCAGGGCGAGGACGCGGGGGAACCAAACCGGTCTTCCCAGGCCAGGGGCGAATCGCCGTAGCCAGGCGTAGCGCAGCTCTTTCAGCGCGAGCCCGTCAGCTAACCCCGTAGGCGCCGGAAAGAGAGATATGCCGCAGACAGCGAGAGCTCGCGCGACGCGAGCAGACAACCCCCTAGCCGACCCGCCCAAACCGCGGTTCCGGCTCGTGCATTCCGCTTCCCCGGAGGAGTTCGTCGAGGGCGGCGGGGAGCCGGATGGTGACGAGCAGGCCCGCCAGGCGTACATCGAGCGGCTGGAGGCCTCGCCCGAGCGCCCCGAGCTCGAGCCGACAGATCGCAAGCCCGCCGGCTCCCGCCGCACCGTTCAGGTCAGCGGCCGGCCGAAGGAGCCCGAGAGCGCCCGCGTCGCCTCTCCCGATGTCTTCGCCCCCCGCACCGCCCGCGCCCGTGATCGGCGCGGGCTCGCCCCGATCGCGACCGCCCAGCTTGCGGCGCGGCCGGACCGCGTGGCGATGTGGGCCGTGATGCTCGGCCTCTTCCTCGCCTTCATGGCGATCGCCACCGGCGCCCATTAGCTGCCCCTAAGGCCTGCCGGATAGACATCCGAACGCACCGGTTGGTGCGTATCGGTTGTTGATGCACGCCTCACCTCGCTCTCTTACTGCAAGAAAGCGACTAACTAGCTATACTTACCTCCTGTAAGCAAGTCCAGGAAGTGAAGCGATGAAGACCAAGGAGAGCAGGTTCCAGATTCATGACGAGCTGACCGCCCCTGAGGGCAGCGCGCCGATCCTGAAGGGCGCGCTCTCGAGTGGAGGGCAGCTGTCCAACTTCGTCGGCGCGCTGGCAGGTTCGGCGGCGGCGCTGCGCGGCTACGCGCGGTTCCGTTCCGAGCTGCGGCACGGCACGCTTCCGTGGGCGACCCAGCAGCGGATCGCGCTCGGGGTGGCCGAGGCGACCGGCAGCGGCTACGCGCTCGCGGCGCTTCAGCGCACCGCGCGCCAGGGCGGCATCGGTCTCGACGAGATCGCATCCGCGCGTGAGTTCGCCTCGGCGGACGAGAAGGAGGCGAGCCTGCTCGCCTTCATCGGCGCCCTTGTCGTCGAGGACGGGCCGCCGCCCGTCCACCTGCTCGAAGAGGCCCGCGAGGCCGGCTGGGAAGACGAGCAGGTGCTCGAGGCCGTCGCATACGTCGCGCTGGACATGTTCTCCAACCTCGTGACCCGGGCGGGTGACATCCCACCCGACGGCTCGGTCGAGGAGGGACGTACCGAACAGGCGGCCGCGGCCTAGCGCCGCGAGGCGAGCTAGGACCTCGGAGCGGGTCGGTAGGATTGGTCAATGGCTGTGCGCGCTGCAACGCGGACGCCCGCCCCGGCGCATGCCGGCGACGAGCCTTCTCACAACATCAACGGAAACGGCAATGGCCACGCGGCCAACGGCCATGCCGCGCCGGCGGCGACCGAGCATCACGAGCGGCGAGAGTGCTGTGCGCTCTATCACCGCGCCGTCGAGCTCGTCGGAAAGCGATGGTCAGGAGCCATCCTGCTGGTGCTGATGGATGGCTCCCTTCGCTTTTCGGAGATCCGCCAGCTCGTACCCGAGATCTCCGACCGCCTCCTATCCGAGCGGCTGAAGGAGCTCGAGGGGGAGGGGATCGTCGAGCGGCGGGTCTCCGAACAGGCCCCGGTCCGCGTCGAGTACGCGCTCACCGAGAAGGGCCGCGCGCTCGAGCCGACGGTACGCTCGCTCAAGAGCTGGGCCCGCAACTGGCTCTCCTGAACTGACAAGGTCGCCACCGGCGGCCTCTTTTTTTGGCGCGGCGTCCCCACGGGGCGCCGTTCTCTCGTTAGATTGGGCCCGCCGCCCCCCGAAACGAGAGGAAGCTCGATGGCAGACCGTCCACAGAGCGCCGACGACGTCAAGGCGATCGTCGAGGACAACGACATCCGCTTCATCCGGTTCTGGTTCACCGACATCCTCGGGCAGCTGAAGAGCTTCTCGATCAACGCCGCCGAGCTCGACGACGCGTTCGAGGGCGGCATGGGCTTCGACGGCTCCTCGATCACCGGCTTCAACGCGATCGAGGAGTCGGACATGATCGCCCAGCCCGACCCGACCACGTTCGACATCCTGCCCTGGCGGCCGGAGGACAAGGGCGTCGGGCGGATGTTCTGCGACATCCTCACGCCGAGCCGCGAGCCGTACGAGGGCGACCCGCGCTACGTCATGCGGCGCACCCTCGAGCGCGCGCACGCGATGGGATTCGACACCTTCAACGTCGGTCCCGAGCTCGAGTACTTCTACTTCCGCAACGCCCGTCCCGAGTCCGGCAGGCCCGAGATCCTCGACGAAGGCGGCTACTTCGACCTGACCACGCTCGACGCCGGCTCGGATGTGCGCCGCGAGACGGTGCTCGCGCTCGAGCAGCTCGGCATCCACGTCGAGTACACCCACCACGAGGTCGGGCCATCGCAGCACGAGATCGACATGCGCTACGCCGACGCGCTCAAGATGGCCGACGACACGATGACCTACCGCATCACGGTCAAGGAGTACGCGATGCGCTACGGCTGGCACGCGACCTTCATGCCGAAGCCGCTCTTCGGCGAGAACGGGTCGGGGATGCACACCCACCAGTCGCTCTTCAACGACGGCGGAAACGCCTTCTACGACGCCGACGACACGTACTTCCTCTCACCGGTCGGGAAGGCGTTCATCGCCGGGCAGCTCAAACACGCGCGCGAGATCTGCGCGGTCTTTGCCCAGTGGGTCAACTCGTACAAGCGGCTCGTGCCGGGCTATGAGGCGCCGGTCTACTGCGCGTGGTCGCGCCGCAACCGCTCGGCGCTCGTGCGCGTCCCCCTCTACCACCCCGGCAAGGAGCAGGCGACCCGCGCCGAGATCCGCTGCCCGGATCCCGCCTGCAACCCGTACCTCACCTTCGCGGCGTTGCTCGCGGCGGGCCTCGAGGGAATCGAGAAGGGCTACGAGCTCCCCGAGCCGATGGAGAAGAACCTCTACCACCTCTCACCGGACGACCGGCGGCGGCTCGGCATCGAGCAGCTGCCAGAGACCCTCGGCGAGGCGATCGAGCTTACGGCGGAGTCCGAGCTCGTGCTGCGCACGTTCGGCGAGCACATCTTCAACCGCTACGTCGAGATCAAGCGGCAGGAGTGGGAGGACTACCGCGTGCAGGTCTCGGAGTGGGAGATCGACCGTTACCTGTCCGTCCTCTAGCCAAAAAGGGAGAACTGCCTTGAAGACTCGCCTCGTACCGACCATCGCTATCACCGCGCTCGCTGGACTCGCCGTCGCCGGCTGCGGCGGCCTCGACACCGACGAGGGTGAGGAGAAGATCAGCGACGCCGTCAAGCAGCAGACGGGCGCCAAAGACGTGAGCGTCGACTGTCCCGACGACGTTGACCAGAAGAAGGGCGAGAACTTCGACTGCAAGGTCACCGGCGACGCCACCGGGACAGTGCAGGTCACTCAGACGAACGACGACGGCAATGTCACCTTCGACCTGTCTCAGGTGACCGCCGGCAAGATCAAGTAGCGCCCACGGCGGGCGCAGCGCCTAGCCCGCGGGGAAGTCGATCGTCTCGCAGTTGAAGACGCCCTCCTCGGCGTTGTCGAGGCGGACGGTGTCTTCGCCCTCGCCGCAGTCGATCGTGTCGGCGGCGCCGTCAACGGCGTCGATCGTGTCGTTCCCGGGTCCAGCCTGGATCTCGTCCTCGCCGCCGCCGCCGCGGATGAAGTCCTTGCCGGCTCCGCCGCTGAGGCCGTCGTCGCCCGCGCGTCCGCGCAGCGCGTCGGCCCCGGCGCCGCCCGTGAGGTCGTCGTTCCCGGCGCCGCCGTCGAGGCGGTCGGCACCCGAGCCGCCGTCGAGGTCGTCGTCGCCGTTGTCGCCCGACAGGCGGTCGCTCCCCGACCCGCCGAAGAGGGTGTCGTCGCCGCCCTTGCCGATCAGGGTGTCCGCCCGGCTACGGCCGGAGAGGCGGTCGGCCGAGTTCGTGCCCTCGAGGCGATCCTTGCCCGAGCTTCCGTCGAGACTGCTTGGCCTCGACGGCGGCTCCGAAGGCCCCAAGCCCGAGCATCGAGGCGATGGTCAGCAGCGCTAGCTTCTTCATTCGTCTCCCTTGTAGGCGGCTTTGACCTTCGAGCCCTCCCGGAAAGTGGTCTCCGGTGTCCACGGCTTGTAGTCGAAACCGAGCCGCTCGGCGTAGCCACTCGTGAGCAGCTTCTCGAAGTCGTGCTGCTTCGGACGCGAGGCCACGTTCGGAGCTCTGCTGGCCGATCGGGACGTCGCGCAGCGAGCACGCGGGGCCGGAGGTCCGTTGGGGGTCCGGCAGGCTCGGAAGGTCGAGCCGGGGCTGCGACTCGAAGTCGAACGAGCGCGCGATGTTCGCCGCGTAGCGCGTGCGGCGATTGAGCGGGGGGAGGCCGAAGCGGTACTCGATCATCTTGAGGATGGACTCGTGGCCGCACTGCAGGTGAGAGACGTGTCCGCGGCGCACCCAGGGAGAGATCGCGATCGTCGGGACGCGGAACCCCATCAGGCCGTAGTCGAATTCCAGGTTGCGCGAGTTGCGGATGTCCGGTACGCGCGGCGGCCGGACGTGATCGAAGAACCCGCCCCACTCGTCGTAGGTGATGAAGAGCGCCCCGCGCGGCCAGTGCGGCGACTCCATGAAGGCGTGGACGACGTCGGATATGAACGCCTGGCCGAGGCGGACGTCGCCGTGAGGGTGCTCGTCGGCCGATAGCCCGTCGCCCCCGCCGCCGTTGAGGAACGGCGGGTCCACGAACGAAAGCGGCGGTAGCTGGCCGTTGATGCAGCGCTGGTAGTAATCCTCTATCCGCGACGACCGCGCGAGGCCCGTCGGACCCCACAGGATCCCGGGGGGCAGGTCGTTGAAGAACTCCTGGCCGCGGATGCCCTTCTTCGCGAGCGCGTCGAAGATCGTGTTCGGCGGGAATCCGCCCGTCGCAGCCGGGATCGCGTTGCCACGCGTCCCGTACGACTCGGCGGCGTGCATGTACTCGCGGTTCGGGTAGGTCGAGTCCATCACCGAGGTGAAGTAGCGGTCGTACGTCGTGAACTCCTTCGCGGCGAACGGGATGAACGGGAGGTCGCCCTCCTCGTAGTAGCCGACAGCGAACCCGTCGTTGCCCGAGCCGCGCGCGAGGAAGCCGTCTATCCGGCCGCCGTTGAACTGCCTGCGGCCGCTGTTCCAGCCATGGCCGGGGTCCGGATGCCCGCAGCCCTGATAGTCGGGCGTCAGGCGGCGCGTCTCCTCGAACTTGCCGTCCGGTCGCTTGTATCGAAGCCCGCCCTGACGGCCGTCGGCCCCCGGCAGCCAGCCGAGGTAGTGGTCGAACGAGCGGTTCTCCATCATCAGCACGACGATCGTGTCGATCGGCATGTTGCGCGGGCTCGGCAGCGGCACACGTGCCTGGCGCTTCGCTGCTTCTGCAACGAGCGTGTCCCCCGATAGTGCGCCCGCGAACGACGTCGCGAGCCCTGCCGTCAGCGCCGTGCGCTGGAGGAACTCGCGCCGGCGCAGGAACTCGTCGGGTGCTTCCGATGCGAGCCGCTCCGAAGCCTCCGGATTGCGAAGGTCCTCCACGCAGATGAGCCTAACGCTGCTGGGGGCCGTCGTGTGTAGGTTCCGTTACCCCGGCCGCTCGAGCAGCGCCTCGAGCTCGGCGGTCTCGGTCACGGGCGCCTGGCAGGCGAACTGCTCGCAGACGTAGGCCGCCGCGCGGCCGTTCACGGGCGCGCGGCCCTCGAGCAGCGGTACGCCGCCGGGCTCGCCGCCGGCGACGACGATGTGGGGGCGGAACCGTGCCCGCACGATGCGTTCGAGCTCGCCGGCGTCGGCGCCCGCGAGCGCGACCTCCTTGATCGGCGCCAGGTGGAAGTCGAGCGCCTGCAGCAGGTGCCCGAATGCCTGCGCATGACGGGCCGCGATCGGGTGCAGCAGGCGCAGCACGGAGACGGCCCGGCGCTCGTACTCGTGCTCTCCGGTGAGCGCAGCGAGGCGCAGGAGAGCGTAGGCCGCGGAGGCGTTGCCGCTGGGGATCGGGCTGTCCTCGAGGTCCTTGCGGCGGGCGAGCAGCTGCTCGTGGTCGTCGGAGGTCTCGAAGAACCCGCCGCGCTGCTCGTCGGCGAAGCGCGCGATCATCGCGTCCGCAAGCTCGCGCGCGGCGGTGAAGTAGCGCGGCTCGAACGACGACTCGTAGAGGGTCAGCAGGCCCTCGACGAGGAATGCGTGGTCCTCGAGGTAGGCGTTCAGTCGCGCCTCGCCGTCCTTGTAGGTCCGCAGCAGGCGGCCGCTCGAGTCGCGCATCTCGGCCAGAACGAACTCGGCGCAGGTACGCGCGGCGTCGAGGTAGTCCGGGCGCTCGAGCACGGCTCCCGCCTCGGCGAGCGCGGCGATCATCAGCGCGTTCCACGACGCGAGGCGCTTGTCGTCGAGCCCCGGGCGCACGCGCTCGGCCCGCGCGGTGAGTAGTCGCCGCTTGATCTCGTCGAGGTCGGGCGGCGGGGCATCGCCGCGCGTGAGGATGTTCTTGCCCTCGAAGTTGCCACCCTCGCTCGCGCCGAAGTACGAGATCGCAGTATCCGCGTCGCCGCCGAGTGCCGCCCGCAGCTCGTCGAGCGTCCAGACGTAGAACTTGCCCTCGACGCCTTCGGAATCCGCGTCGAGCGCCGAGTAGAAGCCGCCCTCCGGAGCGCGCATCTCGGCGAGCGCCCAGTCGAGCGTCTCGCAGCAGACGTCGCGGAACAGCCCGTCGCCGGTCTCCTGCCAAGCATGGAGGTAGGTGCGCGCGAGCAGCGCGTTGTCGTAGAGCATCTTCTCGAAGTGGGGGACGAGCCAGCGGGCGTCCACCGAGTAACGGGCGAAGCCGCCGGCGAGCTGGTCGTAGATGCCGCCGGAGGCCATCGCGCGCAGCGTGTGCTCGACGATGTCGTTCTCGCCCCGGCGCAGCAGGAACTCGAGCGCCGACGTGGGCGGGAACTTCGGCGCCTCGCCAAAGCCGCCGTTGGCGGAGTCGTAGATCGCGCGCAGGTTCGAAGCCGCCTCGTCGAGCACGGCTGCGGTGATCGGGTCCTCCGACGGCTCCAGGCGCGCCCCGCCCGAGAGCTGTACGGCCATGCGCTCGCCACCCGCGCGGATCTCGTCGCGCTGCTTCTCCCAGGCGTCGGCGACCGCGTCGAGCACCATCGGCCAGCTCGGCATCCCGCGGTCCTCGTCGGGCGGGAAGTAGGTGCCGACGTAGAAGGGCACCTGCTCGGGAGTGATGAACGCGTTGAGCGGCCAGCCGCCGCGGCCGGTCATCCCCTGGCACGCCTCCATGTAGATCGCGTCCACATCGGGACGCTCCTCGCGGTCCACCTTCACGCAAACGAAGCGCTCGTTCATCTGCGCGGCGATGGCGGGATTCTCGAACGACTCCCGCTCCATCACGTGGCACCAATGACAGGCGGAGTAGCCGATCGAGACGAGCAACGGCCTCTCCTGCTCGCGCGCGCGGGCGAGCGCCTCGTCGCCCCAGGGGTACCAGTCAACGGGGTTGTCCTTGTGCTGGAGCAGGTACGGCGAGGTCTCGCCGGCGAGCCGGTTCGGCATCTCAGCGCCGGCGCGACTGGCGTGAGCGGCGGGTGAGGCCGATGCCGAGACCGCTTCCGAGCAGCACCCCCACGAGGAGGACCGTCAGGGTGACCGGGAGCTCCTCGGGCGTGAAGTGTGCGATCGCTTCCATGCCTTCAGGCTACCCAGTACGAGCGCTAGCGGCCTGAGGCCGACGCTGCCAACGCGCTAGGCGTCCTTGGCGTCGAGATCGCTGCAAAAAGCACGCAGTGTCTCGGCGAACTCTGGGTTGACGCTTGGCTTCAGCTTGTAGGAGGCCGTACGCGCGTGCGGAAACGCGCTCACGGCATCGTTGAACCCCTCGGCGGTGAAGCGTAGGCAGCCGCTGTGCTCGGCGAACAGCAGCGGCACGTCGAGCTGTTCGAGCAGGGCACCGATCGGTTCGGGCTCGCTCGCCTCGACGTACGCGCGGACGATTCCCGCCGGTATCCGCTCGCGGAAGCGATTGGCGAGCTCGTCGTCGTACGCGCCCTGGGTGGCCTGCGTGATGGCGCGGATGAACGCCCCGTAGTCGACGTCGAGCAGCCGGTTGACAACCGCTGTCGTCTGTCCGATCGTCGCCGGGCGCTCGCCATGACTGTCGTAGGAGAGCGAAGCGTGGCCGAGTGCGATGCCCGCGATCGCCTCCGGACGCTCTGCCGCAATCCGGACCGCCGTTGCGGTGCCGAACTCGTCGCCGACGACCACACAACGGTCCCAACCCTGGCGGTCGAGCTCGTCGAGGCCGCGGCTAACGATCACATCGCGCTTGAAGGATTCGGGCGCCGGCTCGTTTCCGACGCCAGGAGGATCGAAGCTGGCCACCTCGGCCCACAGCTCGAGGTCGGGCCTGATCGTCCACTCGATCTGCGTCAGCTGGGGAACGAGGAGTAGGCGCGGCAGGCTCACGCGGTCGGGCTAGCCTAGTCGCCGCGCAGAACCGCCCGGCGGATCTTGCCGCTCGCGGTCTTCGGCAGCTCGTCGGCAAACTCGACGATCCGCGGGTACTTGTACGGAGCCGTCTCCGCCTTGACGTGGTCTTGGAGCTCGCGCGCGAGCTTGTCATCGGGCTCGCTGCCGGGCCGGAGCACGACGACCGCGCGCACCACCGACCCGCGCACCTCGTCGGGCGCGGCGACCGCCGCCGCCTCGGCGACGGCCGGGTGCGAGACGAGCGCCGACTCGACCTCGAACGGGCCAATGCGGTAGCCGGACGAGATGATGACGTCGTCGGCGCGCCCCTCGAACCAGAGATAGCCGTCGTCATCCTCGGCGACGCGGTCGCCGGTCCGCCAGGTGCCCTCCGAGGGGCCGTCGAGGAAGAACGTCGGGATCGACGCGGGGTCGGCGCAGAGCTCGCCGTCCTCGACCCACAGCTTGAACCCCGGGAGCGCCTTGCCCATCGATCCGGGCCGTACGGGCGCGCCGATCGGCATCCCGGTCAGCTGCCCAGTCTCGGTCTGGCCGTAGCCGTCGCGCGGCTCGACCCCCACGGCCTCGCGCCACTCGGCGACGATCTCGGGATTGGCCGGCTCGCCGGCGGTCACCGCGTGGCGGAGGTCCGGTAGCTCGCGCAAGATGCCCTCCTTCGCGATCGAGCGGTACTCGGTCGGGACCATGCAGAGGACGTTCACCCGCTCGCGCGCGCAGATCTCGAGCCGCTCGCCGGCGTCGAAGCGGCTGTCGTGCAGCAGCGCACCTGCGCCGCGCAGCCACGGCGCGATGAAGGCGTTGCGCGCCGACTTCGACCAGCCGCTCGCGGCGGTGCACCAGCAGAGCTCGCCCGCCCGCGCTCCGAACCAGTGTTCGGCCTGTACCGCCTGGCCGGGGAGGTAGCGTTGGCCGTGGCGGATCGCCTTCGGCTCACCCGCGGTCCCGGATGTGAAGACGATCATCGCCGGGTCGTCGGGGCAGAGCTGCGCGGCGGGGGCGGGCTCGGCGTCGTACAGCCGCTCGTCGGGGACCTCGACGAGCTCGCCGTCGAAGCCGCTGGCGGCGATCGCGGCGGCGTTGCGTTCGTCGGCCACCACGGCTCGCGGATCGGCGAGCTCCATCCGTGCGCGCAGATCGTTCGGCCGCAGCTGCTCGGAACAGGGCAGGACGACGGCGCCGAGGCGGAAGCAGGCGAGCATCGCGTACACCCACTCCGGCCGGTTGCCGACCAGCGTCAGGACGATGTCCCCGGGCTCGGTCCCGCGCGCCGCGAGCGTCCCGGCGAGCCGGGCCGAGCGGTCCGCCACCTCGCCGAAAGTGATCTCCCGCCGCAAGCCGTCCCGCGCGAGCGCGACGAGCGCCAGATCGCCGGCAGGGCGGGCATCCACGAGGTCGCTGGCGAAGTTCATCGCCGGCGGATCGTAGGGCCGCCGGGATTGCAACTTTTGTCGCAAGCGTTGCGGAAGTCGGGCCCGGCATCGAATCTCAAACGGCCATGTCCCATTCCCAAGGTGTGTGCGGGCCCTCACACGAAGCCGGTCCGCGGCTTTGCTACGGTGCGCGCACGCCGAGTCCGCGTTCACACGTGGAGCGGGGGACCCACAGGTGGCAAGAAGCCACTGGGGCGAATCTCCCTACAGGGAGACGCGCAAGCTCTTTCAGCGCGAGCCCGTCAGCTAACCCCGCAGGCGTACGAGAGAGACCGTGTCCCGCATTCGACACATTCCCGTAGCCGCCGCGCTCGTCGTGGCGTGCCTGTGCGCGCCGAGCGCCGCACTCGCGGCGCCCAGCACGGGCGGCGCGAACCCGAGCGACCCCAAGCTGCAGCCGCCGAAGAAGGCCAAGCTCACCTCCGCCGGCAAGGTCATCCCGCCCGCCGGCGCGCCGAAGGCCGTCGTGCGCGCGATCGAGGCGGGCAACCGCATCTCGAACAAGCCCTACGTCTACGGCGGTGGCCACAAGGACTTCGCGATCGACTCGGGCTACGACTGCTCGGGCGCCGTCAGCTACGTGCTCGAGGCGGCCAAGCCGAGCCTGCTCGAGACGCCGCTCGACGCACTCGCGCTCCAGAGCAAGGGCGTACCGGGCAAGGGCAAGTGGATCACTTGGTACGGCAACAACCAGCACGGCTTCATCGTCGTCGCCGGCCTGCGGTTCGACACCGGCTACAACAACTCGAGCTCGAGCGGCCCGCGCTGGACCAAGACGATGCGGCCGACCTCCGCATTCACGAACCGGCACATCTCCGGCCTCTAAGAAGCTCCTAAGAGTCGCTCGCCAAACGCCGCGTGGTCCTCTACCTTGAGGGCATGGCCCGCAAGCTTTCAATTGCGCTCGCCACTGCTGCGCTGACCCTCGCCTTCGCTGCCGCCCCGGCCAGCGCCCAGGAGTGCGCGGGTGCCGACACGGCGGTGACCGCCTCAAACATTGGCGCGTCGGAGGTCGCCCTCCAGTGCCTGGTGAACGTGTACCGGGCGCAGAACGGGCGCACCCAGCTCGGCGTGGACAGCGCTCTCGCGCAGGCGGCGCGCGCCCACTCGAACGACATGGTGGCTCAGAACTACTTCGAGCACACCGGGCTGAACGGCTCGACCCCGCGGACGCGGGCCACGGCCGCCGGTTACCAGGGGAGCGCGCTGACCGAGAACATCGTCGTCGACACCGACGCCACCCCGCGTTCGCTGTTCGAGATCTGGCGCAACAGCCCAGGCCACAACCAGAACATGCTCGACCCCGAGAAGACGAGCGAGGGCCTCGGCATCGCCTTCGGGGCGGCGACGTTCGACACTTCGAAGGGCGCTACCGCCACGCAGTTGTTCGGCAACACCACCGGGACGCCGCTTTCGACTCCCGCGGTGAGCAAGGCCTGCACGTCGGCGAGCAAGCTCTACACGCTGCGCAAGAAGCAGGTGAAGAACGCGCGCAAGGCGAACGAGGACGCGAAGTCCTCCGACGCGAAGAAGCGCGCCAAGAGCCGCCTCAAGAAGCGGCTCGGCCAGCGCACGCGCGCGAAGGCCTCACGTACGAAGCACTGCGGCTAGTCGCCCGGCGGCAGCCCGCAGTGCGTAGATAGACTGGCCCGCCTTCCCGCGAGCGACAGTCAGGAGAGTCCGAGCCGCATGGCCGTAGCGACCGAGCAGTACAACGATCTGACCGACGAGCAGCGCGCGATCACCGAGATGGTGCGGCAGTTCGCGGACGAGCAGATCATCCCGAACGCCGAGGAGTACGACCACGAGGACAAGTTCCCCGAGCCGATCGTCGAGCAGATGAAGGAGCTCGGGCTGTTCGGCGTCACGATCCCCGAGGAGTACGGCGGGATGGGGCTCGACCTGACGACCTACGCGATGATCGTCGAGGAGCTATCGCGCGGCTGGATCTCGATTTCGGGCGTCGTCAACACGCACTTCATCGGCTCGTACCTGCTGCTGAAGTTCGGCACCGACGAGCAGAAGGACTACTTCCTGCCGAAGATGGCCACCGGCGAGATCCGCGCTGCCTTCTCGCTCTCGGAACCGGAGGTCGGGTCGGACGTCCAGGGGATCAAGTCGGTCGCGAAGAAGGGCGACGACGGCAACTGGGCGATCGACGGGCAGAAGATGTGGGTCACGAACGGGCTCGGCTCGGGCGTCGTGTTCGTCCTGGTGAAGACGGACACCAAGGCCGATCCGCCCTACAAGGGCATGACCTGTTTCATCACCGAGAAGGAGCCCTGGGCGGACAAGAACGAGGGCGACTGGACCGGGCTCGACGTGCCGCCGAAGATCAAGAAGATGGGCTACAAGGGCGTGGAGTCCACCGAGCTCATCTACAGCGGCTACAAGTGCCCGCCGGAGCGGATCCTCGGCGGCGAGGAGGCCGGGCTCAACAAGGGCTTCGGCCAGATGATGGATGCGCTCGAGGTCGGCCGTGTGAACGTCGCCGCCCGCGGCGTAGGCGTCGCCCAGCGCGCGCTCGAGCTCGCGCTCGAGTACTCGCAGCAGCGCAAGACGTTCGGCAAGCCGATAGCGGAACACCAGGCGATCAGCTTCAAGCTCGCCGAGATGGGCACGCGGTTGGAGGCGGCACGCCTCTTGACGCTGAAGGCCGCGCGGATGAAGGACGCCGGCGAGCGCTCCGACCTCGAGGCCGGGATGGCCAAGCTGTTCGCCTCCGAGGCGGCGAAGGAGAACGCCGAGGAGTCGCTCCGCATCCACGGCGGCTACGGCTACTCGAAGGAGTACGAGATCGAGCGCATCTACCGCGACGCGCCGCTGCTGCTGATCGGCGAGGGCACTTCCGAGATCCAGAAGATGGTCATCGGCAAGAAGCTGCTCGAGCGCAACAAGATCTAGGCGCGGCATGTCGTCGGCCGACACGAAGACGCTGATCGAGCAGGCGGTCAAGCGCCTCGACGACGAGGTGCCGTCGTTCAAGTCGCTGAAGCTGGTCGTCAAGCTCGAACTCCAGTCCCGCGGCGACACGCCGGCCTGGCGGGTCGAGGTGCCCGGGCCGAAGGTGACCAAGGACCCCGCGGCCGACTCGCGCGTGGATATTTCGATGCCGCGCACGACGTTCAACGAGCTCGCCGTGGAGGGGACGCTCGAGCAGTGGGTAGACGCCTACGAGCACGGCCACGTGAAGGTCCATGGCGATCCGGGCGTCGTCAAGCTGCTCGGGAACGTGATCGAGCGCCGGATGTTGCGCTCGCGTTCGCTCTAGGGCCCGAACAGCACCGGCTGGCGCAGCAGCTGTGACACGGTCACGAGCTCGTAGCCGCGCTTCTTCAGCTTGCGGATCACGCGCGAGAGCGCGTGGACGGTGGGGATGCGCGTCGAGCCGCCGCCGTCGTGCATCAGCACGATCGAGCCGGCGCGCGTCCCAAGGAGCGCCCGTTGCGCGACCACAGCGCCGGCTTCGCCGAGGTAGTCCTCGGAGCTCGTCGTCCACATCACCGTCGTCATCCCGAGCTCGTGCGCCCGGCGGACCAGCCGCGAATCCACGAGGCCGTAGGGCGGGCGGAAGGTGCACGGCCTGAAGCCCGTTGCCGCCTCGATCGCGGCGTTCGTTGCGCGCATGTCGCGTGTCGCGTTCGCTCCGCGCCGGGTGAGGATCCCGTGCGCCCACGAGTGGTTGCCGATCTCGTTGCCGCGTGCGAGCGTCTCGCGCAGCAAGCGCCTGCGTCCGGGGATCATCGTCCCCACGACGAAGAACGTCGCGCGGACTTTGTGGCGGCTGAGCACGTCGAGCACGTAGTGGGTGAAGGGGCTCGGTCCGTCGTCGAAGGTGAGGGCGATCCGCTTGCGCTCGCGCGATCCGCGCCGGACCTTCCATTTTCCCGTCGCGCGGCAGCTGACGAAGCGGCCGCCTCCGTCGCGGGCGCCGGGCGGCGCGAGCGGCCGGCATGCGTCGAGGCGGCGGCTGTCCTTGACGCAGTCGAACAGCGAGGTCGCCGGCAACGATCCGTCGCCGCCCCCGCCGCTATCGCCCTCTGTGAGCGCTACGACGAGGACGAGAGCCGCGCCCGCGGCCGCGAGCGCGAGGACCCAGCGCGTTCGCTCGCGCACGCCGTCACCCGCCGCGGGCCTCGAGCACGTGCTGCGTGCAGACGAAGAACGCCACGAGGCGCTCGTCCTTCTCGATCCTGACCTGCCAGACCTGCGTGCGCCGGCCGACGTGGAGCGGTTCGGCCGTGGCGATGAGGGTGTCGCCGGGACGGGCCGCCGTGAACACGTTGGTCTTCAGCTCGGAGGTGGTGAAATCCTGGCCGGGCTCGAGCCGGCCGAAGGTTCCCCAGGCCGCGACCGTGTCGGCGAACGCGACCCAGACCCCGCCGTGGACGTAGCCGCCGGGATGGAGGTGGCGGTCGTCCACGACCAGCCGCCCGCGGATGTGCTGCTCGCCGACCTCGACGAACTCGATCCCCAGGTTTCCGGGGAAGGAGCCGGCGATCCGCTCAGCGATGAACTCAGGGGTGATCTCGGCCGAGCCCACGCTCCGACCCTAACGGGCGCTGTTAGGCCTCGAGCTCGTCGGCAATGTGGGCGAGGCCGACCGTCTCGAGCGCGGTACGCGCAGAGAAGTATGTCCGCTGCCGGATGATCCGTCCGTCGACGACGTTGTAGACGTGACCCTGTTCCTGCGCCATCTCGATACCGCTGGCGCGGCCGCGGAGGTCCATCTCGGTGAGGGTGACGAACCAGTCGCCGGCGTCGAGCACTTCGAGCACGCGGTAGGTGGCAAAGTCGAACATCTGAAGCACCTCCTCGAACATCGCGATGAGGCCGTCCATGCCGTGTCGTCCCTCCGCTTCGCCGATGAAAGGCGTCCCATCGGGGCTCGTCATCGAGTACTCGATGTCTTCGGCATAGAAGGACCGCAGGAGCTCCCAGTCCTCACGCTCGACGGCGGCGAAGCCACGCACGACCAGCCACCCGAGCAGTCCTTTTCGCAGCGGCGAAGTGGGCGGCCGCCGCAAGACCAGTGTCCCGAGCGAGCGCCTCGCCTCAACCGGCAGCGTCATGAAGCAGCGCTCGATCGCGATGCGGCGTTCGGCGTGCTTCGCCGGGTCCAGCCGCCGCCTGACTACCGCTTGGCCCATGGCCCGCCCGCTAACGCTCGAGCGTCGTGCCGTCGTAGAGCTTCACGACCTTGACCGTCCCGGGCGGGGCGGCCTCGACGCAGAGCTCGCACAGGACGCACTCGTCGAGGTTGCGCTCGACGACCTCGGCGCCACCACTCTCGGCGGCGGCGAATATGTCCACCGGGCAGACCTCCTCGAGCTTGCGGCCGACCTCGGGATCGGTCGTCGCCTCGCCGGAGAGCTCGACGTCGATGAACGTACCGGCCATCAGGCGGCCGCTCCCTCACCGAGCTTCGCCTTGACGGCGTCGGGAATCTCGTCGATCCGCTCGACGACGGGGATGCCGGCGCCCTCGAGGCGCGCGATCTTCTCGGTCGCCGTGTCCTCCTTGCCCTCGACGATCGTGCCCGCGTGTCCGAAGCTCATGCCCTTCATCTCCTCGTCGTCCATGAAGCGCCCCGCCATGAAGGCGACGATCGGCAGCCGCGAGTCGTTGTCGGCGCGCCACTCGGCGAGCTGCGCCTCCATCCGCCCGCCGGGCTCGGTGTAGATCACGATCGCCTCGGTCTGCCCGTCGTCCTCGAAGAACGGCATCAGCTCGGCGTAGGTGGAGCCGATGATCGCGTCGCCGCCGATCGAGATCGCGGTCGAGACGCCGAGGCCGGCGGCGGTCAGGGTCGAGGAGATCTCGGTAGTCATCCCGCCAGAGCGGCTCATCACGCCTATCGAGCCCGCCTGGTAAGCCTGCTCCGCGTTCTTCGCCGGCCCGCCGATGCCGCCCATCTTCGCGACGCCGGGGACGATCAGCCCGAGGCAGTTCGGCCCGATGATCCGCGCGCCGTGCTCGTCGGCGAGCTCGACCATCTGGGCCACGTCCTGCCGCGGGATGCGCTCGGTGACGACGACGATCAGCTTGATCCCGTTCTCGAGCGCCTCGAAGACGGCGTCCTTGGTGAAGGCGGGGGGGACGGTGACGACAGAGCCGTCCGGAGCCGTGCCGCCGTTGTGCTCGACCACCTGCTCGACGGTGTCGAAGACCGGCACGCCGTGGACGTCGCGGCCCTTGCGGCCGGGTGTGACGCCGCCGACGATCTTCGAGCCGTAGTCGAGGCACTCGCGCGTGAGGTTGACGGCCTCGCGCCCGGTGATGCCCTGGACGATGAAGGTTGTGTCCTCGTTGATGAGGATGCTCATGCGGCCGCGGCTTCCCCTTGGATCTTCGACACCGCGCGGCCTGCCGCCTCGTGCATCGAGACCGAGCGGTCGCAGTACTCGATCCCGTACTTCTCGAGGATCTTGAAGCCCTCTTCCTCCCAGGCGCCAGGGATGCGGAAGATCGCGATCGTCTCGCCCGGGTCCTTACCGAGGTCGAGGCACGCCTGGATCACGCCGCGGGCGACGATGTCCACGCGCGTGTTCGAGACGATCGACATCATCACCGCGATCTTCTCGACGCCGTCCTTCTTCAGCACCTCGGTCGCGAGGCCGCGCGCCTTGGCAACGGACGGGTTGCCGCCGATCTCGGAGTAGTTCGCCGGCTTGCCGCCCTGCGAGCGGACGGCGTCGGTGAGTGTGAGCGAACCGCCACCGGCGCCGATCACGAGGCCGATGTTGCCCTCGAACCCCTTGTCCTTGCCCTGGATGACCCCGCGGTGGTCGGCGGCGTCGATCGCGGCGACGGCGACCTCGAAGTCGGACGGCTCGTAGCCCTCGCGGTTGTCGTCGTCGGCGATCTCGAGCGCCTCGAGCACCTTCTTCTGGCGTGGCTTGCCCTCGTCCTCCATCTCCATGTGGGCGTCGAGCGCGACGAAGCTGCCGTCCTCGAGCTCGGCGAGCGGATTGATCTCGGCGAGCGTCATGTCGCGGTCGAGGAACAGCTGCGCGAGGCGGGCGAGGATCGGCGTGAGGCGCTGGAGCGGGCGGCCGGTGACGCCCGCCGCCGCGATCACCTGCTTCGCCTGGAAGTCGGAGAACGGCTTGAGCGTCGAGAAGTGGCCGCGGCCGACGTGGTCGGGGTGCTCCTCGGCGACCTGCTCGATGTCGATCCCGCCCATGTCGGAGAACAGCATCAGCGGCTGCTTGCGCGTGCCGTCCCAGACGACGCCGGCGTAGTACTCCTGTTTGACCTCGGCCTTCGGGTCGACGAGCACGCCGCGCGGCATGTGGCCGTTGATCTCGAGCACGAGGATGTCGGCCGCGTACTTGGCGGCCTCGTCGGGGGTGTCGGCGAACTGGACGCCGCCCGCCTTCATCCGGCCGCCGGTCAGCACCTGCGACTTGACAACGGTCGGGCCGTCGATCCGCGCGGCGATCTCGCGCGCCTCGTCGGCGGTCCTCGCGAACCCGTAGTCGGTCACCGGGATGCCGGCCTGCTCGACCAGCTTGCGTGATTCGTATTCGAAGAAGCGCATCGCGGCGGTCGCGAACCCTATCCGAGCCCGCGAGCGTCGGTTAACATCGCGGCTCGGACACGCGACGGGCAAAGGGGACTTGCATGCGGGCGACGATCTGGGTCTGTTCTGTGCTGGCATTGGCTGCGTTGGCGGGTTGTGGCGGCGACGACGATGGCGGCGGCGGCGGGGGCGGGGGAAGCCTCTCGCTCGAAACGGTGAAGTCCTTCACAGCCGAGAACGCGAAGACGGCCGGTGTCTGTGAGGACGGCGAATGGCGCGCGAGCGAGGTCGGCCTGGACGCCGACCCGGTGGAGGGTTACTTCTGTGACGACACCGAGGTGATGACCTATGCCGACTACGGGAACGAGGACAGCGCGAAGCAGGCGGCCGAGGAGGTTGGGTTCGATGCGCGACCCGTGCTCCAGGCCGGGTCGGTGGTGATGATCGGGCCGGAGCCGACTGTCGGTGAGGATGAGGAGGAGACGCCGAGTTCGTTCATTCCCGACCTGGAGAAGAGCTGCGGGTGCGGGAAGGTCGTCGCCGGCGAGTTCTGAGAACCCGTTCCGGGGACGTGACAGCGCGCCGCCGCGCGGTGCGAAACAATGCCCGTCCTCGGGCGTCGGGGCCCCGGCGCCGCCATCGACCGAAGGAGAAGTGAATCCAACCCGTGAGTGAATCGACCGCGACCGCCGCCGCACCGACCACCCACGCGAAGCTGCTCAGCTGGGTCGAGGAGGTCGCGGAGCTGACCCAGGCCGAGTCCATCCACTGGTGCGACGGCTCCGGTGAGGAGTACGACCGGCTGTGCCAGGAGCTCGTCGACGCCGGCACCTTCGAGAAGCTCTCTGACGCGAAGCGGCCTAATTCCTACCTCGCCCGCTCCGACCCCGGCGATGTCGCGCGCGTCGAGGACCGCACGTTCATCTGCTCCGAGTCCGAGGACGGCGCCGGGCCGACGAACAACTGGCGCGCACCGGGCGAGATGCGCGACACGCTCAAGGGCCTCTTCACAGGCTCGATGCAGGGCCGCACGATGTACGTAGTGCCGTTCTCGATGGGGCCGCTCGGCTCGCCGATCGCCCATATCGGCGTCCAACTGACCGACTCGCCCTACGTCGCGGTCTCGATGCGGATCATGACCCGCATGGGCGCCGGCGCGCTCGAGGTGCTCGGCGACGACGGCGAGTTCGTCCCCTGCGTGCACTCGGTCGGGATGCCGCTGGCCGACGGCCAGGACGATGTGCCGTGGCCCTGCAACGCAGACAACAAGTACATCGTCCACTTCCCCGAGACGCGCGAGATCTGGTCGTACGGGTCGGGCTACGGCGGCAACGCCCTGCTCGGCAAGAAGTGCTTCGCGCTGCGGATCGCCTCGGCGATGGCGCGCGACGAGGGCTGGATGGCCGAGCACATGCTGATCCTCAAGCTCACCTCGCCCGAGGGCGAGGTGAAGTACGTCACCGGCGCGTTCCCGTCGGCGTGCGGCAAGACGAACCTCGCGATGCTGATCCCGACGATCGAGGGCTGGAAGGTCGAGACCGTCGGCGACGACATCGCCTGGATGAAGTTCGGCGACGACGGACGCCTCTACGCCGTCAACCCCGAGGCCGGCTTCTTCGGCGTCGCTCCTGGAACCGGAGAGAAGACGAACCCGAACGCGATCGCCACGATCCGCGAGAACTCGATCTTCACCAACTGCGCCCTCACCGACGAGGGCGACATCTGGTGGGAGGGCAAGACCGACGATGCCCCCGGGCATGCGATCGACTGGCACGGCAAGGACTGGACCCCCGACGAGGACGATCCTGCCGCGCATCCGAACGCCCGATTCACGACTCCCGCCGCCCAGTGCCCGACGATCGCGGCCGAGTGGGAGGATCCGGCCGGCGTGCCGATCGACGCCTTCCTCTTCGGCGGCCGGCGCTCGACCGTGATTCCGCTCGTCTCCGAGGCCTTCGACTGGGAGCACGGCGTCTTCCTCGGCGCGACGATGAGCTCGGAGACGACGGCCGCCGCGACCGGCGCCGTCGGCCAGCTGCGCTTCGACCCCTTCGCGATGCTGCCGTTCTGCGGCTACAACATGTCCGACTACATGGCGCACTGGCTGGCGATCGGCGAGCGCGCCGACGCCGACAAGCTGCCCCGGATCTTCTACGTCAACTGGTTCCGAAAGGCGCCCGACGGCTCGTTCCTGTGGCCCGGGTTCGGCGAGAACAGCCGCGTGCTCGAGTGGGTCTTCCGGCGCTGCGAGGGCAAGGCCGACGCGACCGAGTCTGCGATCGGGCTGCTGCCCACCGCCGACGAGCTCGACACCGACGGCCTCGACATCTCGGACGGGGCGCTCGAGGAGCTCCTGACCGTCGACGAGGCGGCGCTGCGAGAGCAGCTGCCCCAGGTCAAGGAACACCTCGCGAAGTTCGGCGACCGCCTGCCGGACGCGGTCCGCGCGCAGATGAGCGCGCTCGAGGAGCGCCTCGGCTGATCTGGTTAGGCTGGCGCGAATGTTGATCTCGGTCATCACGCGGCGCCTGCGGGAGGGCAAGACCTACGAGGACTTCCGCGCAGCGTGGCTTCCGAACATCGGTTTCGGGGTTCCGACCCGCGTCGTAAGCGCCCAGAACATGGACGACCGGCAGGAGATCGTCACGATCGGCTTCTCCGACATGAGCGAGGAGCAGGCGGCGGCGTTCCTCGAGCAGGTCGGGAACGCGACCGCCAACGAGGAGAAGGGCGAACGACCCAGCGACGCCGAGGGGCTCAGCGAAGACGTCGTCGCCGAGAACCAGGCCCGCCACGACCGCATCGGCGAGGTCGTCGAGCCCGAGATGACCCGGGCCTACTACGTCCAGGTCGGCGACGACGACCTGAGCTGAGGGCCTATGCGGCCGAGTAGCGCTCGAGGCCGGCGCGGATGTCGTCCGGGATCGAGATCTTGTCGGCCGTACCAGCCTTGACGCAGACGTAGCGCGTCTCGCCCTCGGTACAAAGATCGCCGCCGTCGCGCTCGACCCTGAACCCGAGCGTCAGCGAGGTGTCGCCCAGCTTCTCGGTGGTCACGAAGACATCGAATTCGTCGTCGAAGCGCAGCCCGTCGCGGTAGCGGAGACTCGTCTCGGCGACGACCATGTCCACCCCCGACGCGAACATCTCCTGGTAGCTGCCGAACGCCTCCCGCCAGAGCTCGGTGATCGCGACGTCGAAGTAGGCGAGGTAGTGCGAGTTGAAGACGACCCCTTGCGCGTCGCACTCGATGTAGCGGACGCGCAAGCGGTGACGGAACGGCTGGCCCATCGCGCGCCGCCCGCTAGAGCTCGTAGGCCTCGGCGAGCTCCGGGTCCTTCTTCGCCAGCATCTCGGCGAGCTCGACCATCACCTTGCACTGCTTCCAGGTGGCGTCGTCCTGCATCTTGCCGTCGATCATGTGGACGCCGCGGCCGTCCGGGATCGCCTCGATCACCTTCTTCGCGAACTTGACCTCGTCGGGCGGCGGCGAGAACACCTTCTTCGCGATGTCGATCTGCACGGGGTGCAGCGACCATGCGCCGACGCAGCCGAGCAGGAACGCGGAGCGGAACTGGGTCTCGCAGCCGAGGACGTCCTTGATGTCGCCGTAGGGGCCATAGAAGGGCAGGATCCCGGCGGCCGCACAGGCGTCCACCATGCGGGCGATCGAGTAGTGCCAGGGGTCCTGTTGCGCGCTGCCGCGCGGCGCGTCCTCGTTATCGGGGTCGGGGTCCTCGATCGTGCGGTAACCGGGGTGCCCTCCGCCGACGCGTGTCGTCTTCATCCGCCGCGACGCAGCGAGATCGGCCGGGCCGAAGCTCATCCCCTGCATCCGGGGGCTGGCCGCGGCGATCTCCTCGACGTTCGTCACGCCAAGGGCGGTTTCGAGGATCGCGTGCACGAGCAGCGGCCGCTCCAGACCCGCCTTTGCCTCGAGCTGGGCGAGCAGGCGGTCAACGTAGTGAATGTCCCACGGGCCCTCGACCTTGGGGACCATGATGACCTCGAGCTTGTCGCCGATCTCGGTGACGAGCGTGGTCAGGTCGTCGAGGACCCAGGGGCTCTCGAGGGAATTGACCCGCGTCCAGAGCGCCGTGTCGCCGAAGTCGACTTCCTTGCCGACCTTCACCAGTCCGGCGCGCGCCGCCTCCTTCTTGTCCACCGGCACCGCGTCCTCGAGGTTCCCGAGCAGGATGTCGGCCGACTTCGCCATGTCGGGCACCTTCGCCGCCATCTTCTCGTTCGAGGCGTCGAAGAAGTGGATCATGCGCGAGGGCTTCATCGGCACCTCGGGCAGCGGGTCGGGCGCGCCGATGGCGAGTGGCTGCATGAAGTCGCGTGGGTTGCGCAAGTGGGTGGCCTCCGGGTCGGTCGGGGGTCGTACTAGGGGTACGGCGCCGGGCCGGCGCGCGGCGGAAAGCTATCGCGAAGGCGAACCGGTAAGACTGCCGGGCCCAAAGAACCGACAGGGAGAACCCGAAACTCGCATGAATGACACTTCAACCAAGCCGATCGAGACCGACCAGGCCACCCGGGAGGCGTCCGGCGCGCACACCTACGGCCGCTACCTCGAGGAGTTCGAGGTCGGCGCCGTCTACAAGCACTGGCCGGCGAAGACCGTCACCGAGGCCGACGACCACCTCTTTTGCCTGTTGACGATGAACCACCATCCGCTTCACATCAACGACGTCTACGCGGCTGAGTCCCAGCAGGGCCAGAACGTCGTCGTCGGGCCGCTCGTCTACTCGCTGGCGGTCGGGATGACCGTCTCAGACGTCTCCGGCAAGGCGATCGCGAACCTCGCCACAGAGGAGCTCTCGCACCCGGCGCCTGTGTTCCACGGCGACACGCTGTACTGCGAGTCCGAGGTGCTCGAGGTAAAGGAGTCGAAGTCGAAGCCCGACCGCGGCGTCGTCACGGTCCACACGCGGGTCTATAAGCAGGACGGCACGCTCGTCGCCGAGTTCAAGCGGAAGGTGCTCGTGCCGCGCAAGGAGCCCGGTGCTGCCGACACCGGCGAGGGCAACGTCGACTGAGGCGTCAGTGCGGGTCGTCGCCGCCGAGTGAGGCGGCAGGCGGGCGTGACTCCTCGGCCAGCGAGGTGATCGCGAGGCGGCCGCGGGCGGCGGCCTCGAGCACCTCGCTCGCCTCCTCGGCCGAGCGGGCGTAGAGCTCGACGAGCATGTGGATGACGATCTCGTCGGAGTCGTGCTTGTGGAAGCGCACATGGGTGAAGAACTCGCGCGTGCCATGGTCGCCGAAGGCGCCGTAGGCGAGTGAGTCGGCGGCGTCGGGGCCCGAGCAGGCCTCGACCTGGTCGTTGTCCACCGTGACCGTGCACGAGGCGACCCACGGCGTCCCGGCGACCATCCGCTCCCAGCGGTCCTCGATCGCCTCGATCTTCGAGACCCGGCGGCCGTTCTCCTCGTAGAACGTGAGCCCGAGGTGCGGCTGGTCGTGGAGGCAGTCGAGGCACTGGACGACGGCCTCCTGGACCTCCTCGACCGGCTCGATCGCCTCGCCGGAGTCGGGATCTACCTTCAGCACGCCCTCGTAATGGACCTGGACTTCGAGGTTCTGCGACCAGCAGCGATAGCAACGTAGCCAGCTCGAAGCGGTCCCGATCGAATCCTGCGCGGATCCTTCCATCGGCTCATTATCCTCCTCGCGGTGTCCAGGCGAGCCCTCAGCGCGTGGGGAGGCCGCGCGGCGGCCGTGCTGGCGATCCCCGGCGCGGCGCTCGCGGGGTGTGGGGGAGACGACGACCCGAAGAAGATCTCGGGACCGGCGAAGGATGTCGCAGCCACCGTCCAGCGCTTCGAGCGTGCGATCGCGCGCCAGGATTTCGCGACCGTCTGCGAGCGGGTCTTCACGCGCGCGGCGCGCGAGCAAGCCGGCGGCGGCGACTGTGCACAGCTGCTCGAGCGGACCGGCGGCGACATCCGCCGACCGCGGATCGCGATCAAGTCGATTCGGATCAAGGATGAGAAGGCGACCGTGGCCGTGGACACGACGGCCGTCGGGCAGAAGAAGGTCAGCGAGCAGATCGAGCTCGTCCGCAAGGGTCGCGAGTGGCGCGTGTCATCGCTCGCGGAGGGGTCGGACTAGCGTGGTCGGTGCCCTCCTGGCCGGCGGTTCCGGGCGCCGGATGAAGGGCGCCAAGCCGACCGCGGAGCTGTCCGGCAAGCCGCTGATCGCGTGGCCTGCTGCGGCGCTTGGGGAGATCTGCGACAAGGTTGCGGTCGTCTGCAAGGCGGACACGAAGCTTCCCGACCTCGACGGCGTCGAACGCTGGGACGAGCCCGACGAGCCGCGCCATCCGCTCACAGGCGTCATCCACGCGCTCGAGCAGGCCGGCGGCCCCGTGCTCGTTTGCGCCGCGGACATGCCGTTCGTCACCCCGGACGCCTGCCAGACGCTGATCGAGCGCGGGCGAGAGGGCGGCGGGCACGCCGCGGTCGCGGTCACCGAGGGGCGCCTTCAGCCGGTATTCGGCATCTACGTGCCGTCGGCGCTCGAGCTCCTGCGCGAGGCGGACGACGGCGTCGCGCTCTCGGCGACGGTCGAGTCACTCGACCCTGTGCGCGTTGCGCTACCGCCCCCGCTCATCCGCAGCGTCAACACGCCCGAGGAGCTCGCGGAGGCGGAAGAGGAGATTGCCTCGCAGTGAGGTCGCGCACCGTCAGCCTCGCGGAGCGGCGCAGCTCGCTCGTGCGACTCTTGATCGCCCTCCTGGTGGCGCGAATCGTCGTGACGTTGGCGGAGCTGACCGAGCAGCGATTGTCGGTGATCTCGCTTGTGGTGACCGCTGCGCTGTCGGTCGAAGCGGGGCGCGCCTACTCGGTGTCGCGGCATGCCGGCGCGCACGAGGTCGAGGCCTCGGGCGAGCCGGGGGGCGTCGACCGCGTTCTAACCGCATTCGAGCGCTTCGGGCCGCCGCTTCTCTACGCCCTCACGATCGGTTTCGTGATCGCCTACGTCGCCCTCGAGCTCGGTGATCGTTCGCAAGAGACTCTGCTCGACGTCACGGTAATCGCGCGCGAAGTGACGACGCTCGTCTTCCTCGCTGTGATCGTGCTCGGCTACGCCTGGCTACGGCGCGCAAACGCCGCGGGCAAGTCAGCCGCGGAGTAGCAGCACGAAAAGCGTCAGGATGAACGCGATCTGGCCGAAGGTCATCGCGGTGCCGAGATTGGCCGCGCCGGCGAGCTCCGCGACGAGAGTCGCCCCGGCAAACGTCCCGGCCAGTACGCCGAACTGGAGCGGAAACGCCATCAGAGCCGGAGCGGCCTCGTCTCTCAGGCTGCGCCCGCCGTCACGCCTGCGCGTTCGGCGACCAGGTCGACGATGTCGACCATGATGCGGTTGAGGTCGAAGTCCTTCGGCGTGTAAACGCGCTCGACGCCCGCGGCGAGCAGGCGCTCCTCATCGGCCGGCGGGATGATCCCGCCGGCGACCACGGGGATCTCAGCCTCGCGCAGGCCCTCGACGATCTGCGGGATCAGCTCGAGGTGCGAGCCGGAGAGCACCGACAGGCCGACGACGTGGACGTCCTCTTCGATCGCGGACGAGACGATCTGCTCGGGCGACAGGCGGATGCCGTTGTAGACAACCTCCATGCCGACGTCGCGCGCGCGCAGTGCGATCTGCTCGGCGCCGTTCGAGTGGCCGTCGAGGCCCGGCTTGCCGACGAGGATCCTGATCCGGCCGCCGAGCGCGTCGCTCACGCGCTCCACCCGCTCGCGCGCCTCCCCGAGCGCGTCGCCGTTGACGGCCGGGGCCGCGGCGCCGACGCCTGTCGGGGCGCGGTACTCGCCGAAGACCTCGCGCAGGGTGGCGGCCCACTCACCGGTCGTCGCGCCGGCCTTGGCAGCAGCGAGGGTGGGAGGCATGACGTTCGCCTCGGGGTCGGCGGCCGCGTCGGCGAGCTCGCTCAACGCCGCGCGCACGGCCTCTTCGTCGCGCTCTGAGCGCCACGCCTGGACGGCGTCCTTCGCGTCCTCCTCGACCTGTGGATCGACGGTCAGGATGCCGCCGTCCTCGCCGGTTTGAAGCGGAGAGGGCTCAGCCTCGGTGTAGACGTTCTGGCCGACGACCTTCTGCTCGCCGCGCTCGATCCGCCCGACGCGCTCGCGGTGCGACTCGACGAGGCTCGTCTTCATGTAGTCAACGGCCTCGACAGCGCCGCCGCGATCGGCGACCGCCTTCATCTCCGTGCGCGCTCCGTCGGTCAGCTCGGCGACGAGGCCCTCCATCACGTTCGAGCCTTCGAAGATGTCCGGGTAGTCGAGCAAGTCGGTTTCGTTGGCGAGGATCTGCTGGATCCGCAGCGACCACTGCTGGTCCCACGGGCGCGGCAGTCCGAGTGCCTCGTTCCAAGCGGGCAGCTGGATCGCTCGCGCGCGCGCGTCGCGGCCAAGCGTGACGGCCAGCGCCTCGAGCACGATCCGGATGACGTTGTTCTCCGGCTGGGCCTCCGTCAGCCCGAGCGAGTTGACCTGGACGCCGTAGCGGAAGCGGAGGAACTTCTCGTCGGTAACGCCGTAGCGCTCTCGGCCGAGCTCCTCCCAGAGCTGGCCCATCGCGCGCAGCTTCGCGTGCTCTTCGATGAAGCGGATACCGGCGTTGACGAAGAACGAGATGCGGCCGAAGACGCGCGGGAAGGTCTCCTCCGGGACGCGCTCACGCGCCTCGTCGAGCACCGCCTGCGCGGTCGCCATCGTGAACGCGATCTCCTGCACCGGGGTCGCGCCCGCCTCCTGGAGGTGGTACGAGCAGATGTTGATCGGGTTCCACTTCGGCGCCTCGTCGACGGTGAAGGCGATCATGTCGGCGATCAGCCTCATCGAGGGGCCCGGCGGGAAGGCGTAGGTCCCGCGCGAGAGAAACTCCTTGATGATGTCGTTCTGCGTGGTCCCCTGGATCGCGGCGCGCTCGACACCGTTCTCCTCGGCGACCGTCATGTACAGGGCGAGCAGCCACGCCGCGGTCGCGTTGATCGTCATCGAAGTGTTCATCTCGTCGAGCGGGATGCCGTCGAGCAGCGCGTGCATGTCGCCTTTGTGCGCGATCGAGACGCCAACCTTCCCGACCTCCCCGCGCGACAGCGCGTCCTCCGGGTCGTAGCCGGTCTGCGTCGGCAGGTCGAAGGCGATCGAGAGGCCCGTCTGCCCCTTCGCGAGGTTCTTGCGGTAGAGCTCGTTGGAGCGCTTCGCGTCGGAGTGCCCGGCATAGGTGCGCATGACCCACGGTCGGTCCGGCTCGGGCAGCTTGTGTGCCTTCTCACTCACTCCCTGGATTGTATGTTGCGTGACCCTTGAGCCGGACGATCGACGTCAAGCACCTGGGCCGGGCGCGGGTTATCGCGGCCCATCAGATCGGCGACGTGATCGTCGATCCGGGCCCCGCCTCGACGGTCGAGACGCTGCTGGAAGCACTCGACGAGCCGCCCCGCGCGCTGCTGCTGACCCACATCCACCTCGACCACGCGGGCGCGACCGGCGTGCTCGTGCGCCGCTTCCCCGAGCTTCAGGTCTACGTCCACGAGCGCGGCGCTCCCCACCTCGTGGATCCCTCGAAGCTGATCGCGAGCGCCGGCAGGCTCTACGGCGACGAGATGGACGGCCTCTGGGGCGAGATCGCGCCGGTGCCGGAAGCGAACGTCCACCCGCTTTCGGGTGGCGAGCAGGTCGAGGGCTTCGCCGTGACCGCGACCCCGGGGCACGCGAGCCATCACGTCGTCTACCTCCATGAGCAGTCCGGCGACGCTTTCGTCGGCGACATGGCGGGCGTGCGGATCCCCCCGAGCGAGTACACGCTGGCGCCGACCGTCCCGCCCGAGTTCGACCTCGAGGCTTGGCTCGCTTCGATCGACGCGATCGAGGCGCTCGAGCCGCGCGCGATCTACATGACCCACTTCGGAGCGCCCGACGATCCAGCCACCCAGTTCGGTCGCCTGCGCGCCTGGCTCGACCGCTTCGCGCGGGAGCCCGACGCCGACGCCGACGCCTGGTACGGGCGCCTGACGGACGAGATCGAGGCGGCTGCCGACCCGGAGACCGTCAAGGCCTACCTCCAGGGCTCCCCGCCCCACACGCTCTACCCCGGGTTGGAGCGTTACTGGGCGAAGGAGGCGGCGGCGTGAGCACCGAGACGATCGAGCGGCCGCGCACGCAGGGGCCCGGCGAGGGGCTCGGCGGCGCCTGGAGGGTGATCGTGCTGAACGACAACCACAACACCTTCGACGGCGTTGCCGCCACGCTCGCACGCATCGTCCCCGGGATCTCGCTCGACAAGGGCTACGCGATCGCCGACACGATCCACAACGCCGGCCAGGCGATCGTCTGGTCCGGCCCCAAGGAGCCCGCGGAGCACTACTGGGAGCTGCTCAACGAGTCTGGCCTCACGATGGCTCCGCTCGAGCAGGGAGATGCACCTCACGCACGCCTTCCAGAAACTCGACATCGAGTCGCGGCGAGATCTCGCCGGCCGGCTCTCCGACGAGTCCGGCGCCTGAGCCCTTCGGTCCCGCCGAGAAAGTCAGGCGGTCGTTCCACGGTGCGAAGCGCGTCGTGCGCGCGCAGACTCGCTCGCATGAACGCTCTACGCATACACGTGATCCAGACTCGCCCGCTTGTCCGCAACGCTACCTTCCTCCTAGCGGAGAGCTGGTTCTCGCTGCTGCGGCGACCCGAACCCGTCTAATTTCCCGCCTACAGCTTCATCATCTAGCACCCCTAGATCCCTATCTCTATCTACACCTCTATCCTATCCGTCTTGCTTTCCCCTAGTCCCTTTATCTAGCCTCCGTTCGTTCCGCGCCCTATTCCTGAGTAAGAGATCCGCCCGCAGCTGCTGTCTTCCTTCCTCCTTCCCTAATATGTGCTTCTTGTTTTCCTCACTCACCTCCACTTTTACCACTCGGCTTCCTCGCCCACTTTCCCTAGTCCTATCCTCGTTCATCTGCCCTAGTGCGCGTTTGCTCAGACTATCTTCTCTCGCAATCTCTTCTAGCCCCCTCTCTTTCCTTCCTCTTTCTAGCCCTCTCTCTACTAACTCTACTCCTAGCCTTTTTTCCCTTTCCCTTCTAGCAATTCCATTACTTCCTATTTTTCCTTGCTATCGTGCCGCTCCCCTTCCACACTATCCTCCAGTTCTTCGTGTCCTTGTAGATATACTTAGTGCCTCTGTTGTTCTTCTCCTACCACTTCCTTCGGCAGTACTCGTTCTTCTAGTACTACGTCGCCTGCCAGTTGCTCTGCCTCTGATCTGTAGCCTTAAGAGCGCCGTCTACACTAGTCTTCTCGTCCATATCTTCATCTAGCAGTACTCTACTTTGCTCATTCCCTCACACTACTACTCTGTCCCTTAACTTCTCTCTTCTGTCTAGCTGTTTTATCTTTTCCCTTGCTCTTTATTGCCCACCACTGAGTGTCGCTCGACGAGCAGGCCCGCGCCGAGCGGCGGATCGCGCAGAGCAGGCGCATGCGTCGCAGGCGAGTCGTCGCGCTCGGGGTCCTGCTTGCCGCAGCGGCTGCGGTGGTCCTCGTTGTCGTGGTGCTCAGCTCGGGCGACGACGGCGGCGGGAGCGGGGGCGACGAGAGCGTGGCGAGCACCGAGTCTACGTCGCGCACCAAAGACGACACGGCGCCGGCCAAGCAGGCGCCCGCCGCGCGTCAGGCGAAGTTCGCCGGGCCGCTGCCCTCGAAGGCGCTCGTCAGCCGCGAGCCGGTCCCGATCCTGATGTACCACGTGATCGACGCGGCGCCACCGGGCGCGCCGCTACCGGAGCTGTACGTGTCGAAGGACGAGTTCGAGGCGCACATGCGCGCCTTGAAGCAGGCCGGTTACCACGGCGTCACGCTCGACCAGGTCTACAACCGCTGGCACGGCGGCCCGGCGCTGCCGAAGCGCCCCGTCGTGGTCTCGATGGACGACGGCTACAAGAGCTGGAGCGACAATGCCCTGCCCGCGCTGGAGAGGCTCGGCTGGCCCGCGGTGATCAACGTGCAGGTCGACCTGCTCGGAAGCAAGGAGTTGACGAAGCGCGACGTCCGCCGCATGATCGCCGCCGGCTGGGAGGTCGACTCGCACACGTTCAGCCACCCGAACCTCCCGGGGCTCGGCGCCGAGCAGCTCGAGCGCGAGGTCGCGGGCTCGCGCAAGGACCTCCAGAAGCGCCTCGGCGTGCCCGTCAACTTCCTCTGCTACCCGGCCGGCCAGTTCGACGACGCCGTTGTCGCTGCCGCGGAGAAGGCGGGCTACCGGGGTGCGACGACCGTCGAGCCCGGGGCGGCCGAGCCGGGGCAGCCGTACGCGATGAAGCGCGTGCGGGTCAACCCGGGGACTTCACCCGAGAAGCTCGTCAGCGAGCTCGAGCAGCTTTGAGCCGCACGCTGCGCTTCGTCAGACCGGACCCCGAGGCGCACTCGCTCACGATCCGCACCTGCGCGCGCCCGCCGGCCGCACGCCGCTTCAGCGCGACCTTGACCGTCTTCACGCCGCCGGCAAGCCGCCGCTTGCGGTAGCCGACACGCTTGCCGTCCTTGCCTCGCACGGAGATCGTGATCGTCGACTTGCGCGCCAGCCGCAGCCGCACCTTCATCGGCTTGCCGCCGCGGAGCTTGCCGCGGGGCTTCGCCGACTGCACGCACGGGGGCGGGTCGGGGCAAACCGTTTGGCCGGTCGAGCGGGCGTCGTCGCGCGAGCGCGCTTCTGAAAGGTACGAGTAGGTCCGCGGCTCGCAGTTGTCCGGAGCGAGGATGCCGCAGCCGGCGCGCAGGTCGTCGCAGACGATCCGCGCGCTCGGGTTGGCCGTGCTCGCCACGTTCATCCGCGAGCGGAAGTAGCTCGAGAAGAGGTTGCCGTCGCCCGTCGGGTCAACGCGCGCCCCGCGCGCGTCCTGCTGCCAGCGGTTCGTGGTCAGGCGCGCGTCGGCGGTGAGGTCGCCCTTGAGGTACTTGTCGAACCAGGCCGCCGTGTACCAGGCGGCGAGGTCCATCCCGCGCAGGGTCGCGGTGAAGGCGGGGTTGGGGATGTAGGAGAACTCGTAATGCGTGCCGCCGCGGATGTTGATCTGGGCGGTGTCCACGCCGGCGTTGCGGTACGGCCCGAAGGCCGGGTTCCTCCCCTGCGGCGAGGGCTCGGAGGTGAACGGGGTGGGGACGAGCCCGTAGTCGTTCGACAGCCCGAGCGCGGGCTTGGTGATCTTCGGGGTGGCGCGCGTCGAGGGCGCCGACGGACACGCCGAGGCGCCGCCGGGCGTGCGCAGGTTGTCGTAGGCGACGATCGCGTCCACGCGCGGATCGGCCTGGCCGACGAACGACACCGCCGAGGCGCCGAGCGAGTGGCCGATGATCCCGATCTGGTCGCCGTCGAGCCTCTCGTGGACCGGGTTGAACGGGGCGTTTCTGCCGGCGGCGACGCGCCGCTGCTGCTTCGGCGCGTGCGAGGTGCCGCTCGAGCAGCTCTTGCGTGGGACGTACGGCTTCGCCGGCGTCGAGAGCAGGAAGTCGACCGCGTCCTCGGTGCCGTCGTAGAACGGCTGGCCGGACTGCGAGGGGACACCTTCGCCGCTGTCGGCGCCCTCGCCGAAGGTATCGGAGCTGCCTTGCCCCTGGACGTCGTAGGTCAGCACGACGTAGCCGCGCTTCGCGAGCGTCGTGGCGGCGAACCAGTAGAGCTCTTCGGGCGCCTGAACGGAGCCGGTGGTGATCACGATGCCCGGTCGCTTCTTCGGCCCCGACCGGGTGGCCCAAACTCGGCCGGAGAGCGTTGCGCCACTGCGCGCCGTGAACAGCACGGGGCGGGAGAGCCCGTACCCGCGCTTCTCCCAGTCGTAGAGGCGGACGTCGCCGCCACAGCCGTCGCCCTTGTGCGCGCAGAGGTTGCCGAGTGGGTTCCGCTCGCTGTCGGCGACGAGGTAACCGGTCAGCTCGGCCTCGCGTTCCGCGCCGCGCTGGGCCAGCTCGACCCGGTAGTCGGGCTGGCCGTGCTCATGCGCGAAGCGCTCGTTGATCTTCGAGAAGTTGCGTTGCTCGTCGGCGGCTGAGAACGCGCCCGCCGCCGTCGCGGGCACGATCACCGCAGCCGAAAGCGAGACCGCGAGCGCCGCGAGCGCATGTCGCCCCCCCCTGCGCATCGGCCTAGGGTACGGCCCCGATCGCGTCCACGTAGGCGGATTGCCCGCCGTTCTTCGATGCCCGTTTGGCGAGCGGCTGCAGCTCGACCGCGGTCGAGCGCTTCGCGTTGGCGCGCAGCGACGCGATCACGACGCGGTCCACCGGCTTGCGTGAGTAGAAGCTGACCGTCCGCTTGCGCGAGCCGACGCGTAGCAGCGCCTTGCCGCCGTTGCGGTCGCGGCGCCCGATCAGGTACACCCGCGAACCCCGGACGCGGAGGCTCATCCGGGCGCTCCGCTCGGAGGCGCTCGCCACCGTGCCGAGGAACGCCTGGCGCGAGGAGACGCGCGACCAGTCGCCGTCGAAGTCGGGCGTGCGATCGCCCGAACGCTCGTCGAACGGCACGGTCGCCTTGCCGTACGCGTACGGGCCGGCCGGGCCGCGCCGGTCGATCGCGCGCGCCCTCAGCGCGTAGGTCTTGCCCGGCTTGCCGGCCACGGTTCCGTGCCCGTCGCCCGATGCGCTTCCGCGAGCGGTGGAGTACTTGCGCTTTCCGGGTGCCCGCACTTCGATCTCGAAGCGGCCGACTCCCGCGCGCTCACCGCTGCGCGGCAGCGCCGCGACGCCGAAGGTCGCACTGCGAGAGACCTCGCTCGCCAGTACCGGCGCGCGCACGACCGACGTCGGGCCTGTCTCGCGCACTGGCAGGTCGAGCGACACGCCCGCGAGCGTGAGCGCCGAGGGAGAGAGCGACCGCTTCATGTGCGGCTCGTCGTCCTGCGCGAGCTCGAGCCTGATCCGATGGCCGCGCTCGAAGCGCCAGCCGTTGCCGCGCAGGTCGAGCACCGTCGTCGCATTCGGTGAGCCGACGACGATGCCGCCGCGGTCCACGAGCACGGCGCTGCCGTTCGGCAGCACGTCGTAGAGCCGCGCGTTCAGCTGCAGGTTGCTGCCGCCGCCCGTGTGCCGAACCGTCACGCGCGTGCGCCCGATCATCACGGCGTCGCCCGAGAGCGGGCCGAAGTCGTAGGTCGCGACGCCCGGGCCGGCGCTCGAGTTCTCGACGACGCAGCGCGAGCCGTTGAGCGTCTGGTTGAGCAGGGGGTCGGCGTTCACCGCGTGGAAGTTCGGTGCAGCAACGTTGGTCGTCGTCTGCGGACTGCCGCTGGACTCGAGCTTCAGGCTCGACGGCGCGAGGTCCTTGAAGCTGTCGGCTGTGAAGCGCTGTCCGGGCTCGGCCGACGGAAATGCCGCGCTGCCCGTCTGCGGGCAGACCTGCAGCGACGCGGTCACGTCGAAGTCCGGTCGCGGCGCCTTGGGGTTCGCGGGCGGCTTCGCGTAGTGGTCGACGAAGCGGTTCAGCCGCGTCGTGATGCCGAGGCGCTGAAAGCGCTCGGGCGTCGCGTCGAGGTCGCCTTCGGGATATTCGCCGTAGCGGCAGAGGTGTGGGGCCGGGCCGCAGAGGTCGCCCCAATCCGTCGCCTTGTTCTGGACGAAGTGCTGGTAGTCGCCGTAGTACTCCTGGACGGGGTAGTCGGGCACGACCGACTTCAGCCGCTCGACCATACGGCGGTGCTCCGATGGCGGGAACAGCGGGTCGGTGAACGTCCCTGCGCTGAACACGGCGGCGCGCGCGGACTTGTCGGAGCGGATGCGGTCGAAGAACCCGTTCGCGAAGTAGGCCGAGCGGTCGCGCAGGAACTCGGGCAGCGTGTCGCGCAAGGAGTCGGTGCACAGCGGGCTCGTCTCGATTGGCTCCGACGCCTGCAGGCAGACGATCGCGCGGTCGACGGAGCTGGGGAAGGCCGAGTGCGCGGCCGGAGGGGGAAGGCCGATCGCGCCGCTGGCGTACAGCCCCAGCAGGATCGAGCGCTTCGGCACGCCGATCGGCCGCCCGGCGGCCTCGAGATTCGTCGTCGGCAGCGCGTCGCGGCGCTCGATCCCGTTCGGGATCAGCGCCTCAATCAGGTTCGTCCAGCCGTACTTCGGCGCCGCGGCGACCAGCTTCATCTGCTTGCCGCCGGGGCTCTTCCACGTCGGGTCGACGAACGCGAGCCACGAGAACCCGCCGCCGTACGAGCCGCCGGTCGCGACGATCGCCTTCGGGTTGATCCGCTGGGAGCCGGCGCTCTTCGGATCGAGGTCGGCATCGTCGGCGAGCTGTCCCGCTAGGTGCTGGTAGTCGTTGATCTCGAAGCGCGACGAGTCGAGCTGGTTCTGTCCTGTCGAGCCGCGTCCGTCGGCGTTCACGAACCCGCGCGAGGTGTAGGTGAGGACCGCGTAGCCGCGGCTCGCGAACCACGCGTTCGAGTAGTGCCACTTCTCGCCGCCGGCGTCGATCGTTCGCGCCTCCCAGCCGGTCCGATCCCCGGCGCAGCAGCCGTGCATCATCACCACGAGCGGGTAGCCCGCTTTCGGCATCTTCGAGCGCGCGGGGTCGGGCAAGGTGAGGTCGGCGTCGATCGCGATGTCGCCGCCCGACTGGCCGGGCACGGCGTTGGCGGCCGCCGCGTCCTTGTCGGGCTGGCCGGCACCGGTGTAGGCGGCTGGAACAGCGATCGCCCTGTTGGCGCCGGGGTTCGGCGTGGTGCCGCCGCCGAACGCGAGGCCGTCGTCGCAGAAGGAGTACGGCAGCTGGTTGCCGTTCTGGGTGTCGTCGTCGGCCGCGTCGCGCTTGACGCAGGCGTCCTGGAGCGTGTCGATGCCGGCGCTCGCAGGCGCGGCGATGCCCAGCGCGGCCACGACGAAGCACGCACAGGCCAGAGCGACACCTCCCCGCATCGGAAGAAGGGTAGCCGCGGCCTAGTTGGTCAGCGCCGTCAGCATCCCCGAGCCGCTGACGGTGTGCCATACCGGCGTAGCGGGAATCTGGAACAGCCCGGCCACGCGCGCCCGTGCCTGTGCGACCTCGTCGGACTGCCAGTAGCGGTCGAAGTCGAGCTTCGACTCGAAGGCCGCGAACTGGTGGAAGCGGTTGCGGTCGTCCTTCGAGCGCAGAACCGCCCACTGGGTCGCGCCGTAGCGCAACACGGCCTCGGCGGTCGGCGTCCACAGCTGCTCGAAGTCGTCGCCGCGGAACGGATTCGCGATCCAGACGATCTCGACGACGCCACCCACGTCCTTCCCGGCCATGGCGTTTAGTTCCCGACCTCAGCCATGATCGCGCCCTCGCCTTCGGCCGTCTTGCCCTCGCCCTCGTTCTCGGCCCCGACGAGGATCGCGATCTTGCCGAGGTGCTTGTTCTCGTGCATCAGCTGGTGCGCCTCCGCGACGCCCTCGAAGCCCATCGTGCGCCACAGCACCGGCCGGATCAGGCCCTGTTCGATCAACTCCTGTGCCTTCATGCACTCGTACGCGTTCGCGAAGTGCGAGCCGATGATCTGCTTCTGGCGCATCCACAGATAGCGGACGTCGAAGTCGAGGTTGTAGCCCGTCGTCCCGGCGCAGATCACGACTTTGCCGAACGGCTTCACGACGAAGACCGACGTTGGGAAGGTTGCCTGGCCGACGTGCTCGAAGACGATGTCGGGCTTGTCGCCGAGGATCGCCTTCACCGCCTTGTCGAAGCGGCGCGACTCGCCGAAGCGCTCCTTCTCCTCCTCGGGCGTCTCACCGCCCTTGCGCATCATCCCCTTGAACTCGTCGCGGTTGATGTAGCCGTCGGCGCCGAGCTGCATGATCAGCTTGCCCTTCTCCTCCGAGGAGACGACGCCGACGCACTGCGCCCCGGCCGCCTTGCAGAGCTGGACGGCGAAAACGCCGAGGCCGCCGGCGGCGCCCCAGATCAGAACCTTGTGGCCGGACTGCAGGTCGCACTGGTCGATCAGCATCCGGTAGGCCGTGAAGTAGGTCAGCCCGTAGGAGGCGGCTTCCTCCCAGGTCAGGTTCTCCGGCTTCGGCAGCAGCTGCTGCGCCTGGACCTTGGTGAACTGGGCGAACGAGCCCCACGAGGTCTCGTAACCCCAGATCTTCTGCGACGGCGCCGCGAGCGGGTCGAGGCCGTGGACTTCCGGATCCTCGTAGGAGGCCTGGTTGCAGTGGATCACGACCTCGTCGCCCGGCTTCCAGCGCGTCACGCCGGGGCCGACCTTCCAGACGATCCCCGAGGCGTCGGAGCCACCGATGTGATGGTCCTCGTCGGGGTGGTAGCGGAACACCGACACCGGCTTGCCGAGCGCCGCCCAGACGTTGTTGTAGTTCACGCCGGCCGCCATCACGCGCACGACGACCTCGAGCGCTCCGGGCTCTGGGGTCTCGATCTCCTCGATCTGGAACGCGTCCTTCGGCTCGCCCTCGCGCTCCTGGCGGATGACCCAGGCGGCCATCGTCTCAGGGAGCTCGCCGGGCTCTGTGTCCACCTGCGTGACCTGGCTGACGTCTACTGCCACGTTGTCTCGACCTCGCTCGTTCGGTTGCGCGCGGGATCGTATAGCCGCGGGGGAGCGCCGCGACGTGCGGGCAGGCGGTCGGCTAGTCGCCGATGCGGAACTGCAACCTCGGCCCGATGCAGCGCTCCGAGGTCAGCGACTGTCGCCAGCAGACGCTGTAGAGCCCGCGGCCGGCGCTCTTGAATTCCTTGCTCCAGCGCACCGTCGAGACGAACAGGCCGTCGTCGTCCTTCGACTGCTCGAGCTCGAAGTTGTGGCACTCGCGCTTGAGGCGCGGATCGGTCACGCACAGCTGGTACTCGCCGCGCAGCCCCCGCGCGCGGAGGTCGAGCAGCACGACGCGGCCCTTGCGGCGGGTCGCCGTGCAGACGCGATCCCCGTCCGTGCAGAAAGTCGCCCGCTCGGGCTCGCGCGTGACGATGCGGCGTTTGAAGACGAAGAAGCGCTTCTTCGCCGCGTCCCAACGGAGCTCGGTCTCGCGCGCGCGGGCGGCGCAGCAGAGATCGTCCCCGACGTCGTAGAGAGGGACGCGGAAGAAGAGGGTGCCCGGCCGGTCCTGGTCCTGCGGCTGGCCCGGCTGCAGGGGCGCCTGCTCGATCCGCGCGCGGACGCGGTAGAGGCGCTCGTTGCGATAGACCAGCACGAGATCACCGCCGCTGTCGCCGGCGCTGAAGACGTAGAGGGCGATGCGGCCGGCCGAGTCGCCCGAGTTGACCGTGACAACTGCGTCGGCGCGGCCCTCGCCGGTGAGGTCGGCGAACATCACGTTGCGGTCCACGAACGCCCCGGTGCGGAGCTTCGCCTTGATCTCCTTCGACACCTTGGGGGCGTCGAGCAGCTTCTGGCGGAAGAGCGTCTGGGCCTCGGATGGGGCCGCGCCCGCGCTCGCGGGTAGCGCGGCGAGCAGCGCGACGAATAGCGTCAAAACGCCAGTCCCCCCCACGGAAAGCCTCAACTTCGAGTACATCTCCCTCCTCAAACGCTGATTCTGTCAGGAGTTGCGCCTACCGTTCGACGGTAACTTCAATGGAAGCCGCGACGCCCCTGCGTAAATCAGCCGTCTCCGTAGCAGGAGACCAGCTCCACATCGACGGTCTGACCGTGACCGACGAGGCCGCCGCGCGGCTCGTGCGCGAGCGCTCGGAGGCGGGGGAGGATCCGGATGCCGTAGTCACGAACGCCGTCGAGATCGGCGCGCGCGTGCTCGATCGCGAGCAGGTGGGAGCGAACGCCGAGATCGTCCGCGCTGAGCTCGAGAAGGCCACGCGCGACACCGAGGCCGCGCTCGAGACCCGTACGCGCGAGCTCGCCGACGAGTTCGGCGCCACGCTCGACGAGATGTTCGGGCCCGACTCGGGCCACGTGATGAAGGCGCTCGAACGCAACTTCTCCGATGAGAGCTCGGACGCCGTCCAGCACAAGGTCAAGGAGGTCGTCGCGGAGGCGATGCGCGGCGCGAGCACGGAGCTCAAGCGCCATCTCTCCTCCGCCGACGGCGACAATCCGCTGGCCGACTTCAAGACCGGCACGACCGAGGCCGTCAAGCAGGCGAGCGAGCGGCAGGACAAGGCGCTCGCCGCGATGGTCGAGAAACTCGCCACCTTGGAGCTCGAGATCCAGGGCCTGCGCGACGAGCGCGACAAGCTCGAGGCGCTCGAGGCCGAGCGCGACAAGGGGACGGCCAAGGGTCGCACCTTCGAGGAGGAGGTCGCCGACGAGATCGCCGAGCTCGCGCGGATCAAGGGTGACGACTCGGAGGCCGTCGGCGACGCCAAGGGAGCTACGGGCAAGAAGGGCGACGTGGTCGTCTCGATCGACGCCTGCTCCGGCCCCGCCCGGGGGCGGATCGTGTTCGAGGCGAAGAACTCGAAGCTGTCGCGCCCCGAGATGATGCGCGAGCTCGACAAGGCGCTCGGCGAGCGCGAAGCCCAGTTCGCGGTGCTCGTCGTGCCGGCGGAGGAGAAGCTGCCCGCGAAGACGCCGCCGCTGCAGGAGCACAACGGCGACAAGATGGTCGTCGCGCTCGACCCGGACGGCGGTCCGCAGATCGCGCTCGAGGTCGCCTATGCGCTCGCGCGGGCGCGTGTGCTGATGGCACGCGGCGAGGGTGGAGAGCTAGACGCCGCCGAGGTTCGCGCGACAGTGGAGCGGGCGCTCGACTCGATGGAGGAGGTCCGTCGCGTCAAGCAGCAGCTGACCGGAGCCACCACCAGCATCGAGAACGCCCGCGAGATCCTCGAGGCGATGGCGAGCCAGGTGCGCGTCTACCTGAGCGAGATCGACGCACTCGCGGCGACGGCCGACGACTCCTAGCCGCGGCTAGGGCAGGAGCAGTTGGTCCTTGCCGGACTCGCGTTCGGGGCCGATCTCGAGCCGCGCCGGGGCGATCATCTCTTCCTCTGGCACCGCCTCCTTGGAGCCGGCCTTGACCTCGTACTGACCGCGCTCGAGCGTCACTTGGATCGTGGCCGTGTCAAGCGGGTTGATCGGTCCAACGGTCTCCGCGACCTGGTTCGCCCTCGAGGATCCCGGCTGCGAGCCGACGCCCTCGAGCGTGACGGTGTGGGAGTCCTTCGTCTGGTTCGAGATCGTGAGCACAATCGGGCCACCGCCCTCCTTGTCGGGCGAGACGGTCACCTTCTCCTTGGTGATCACGCCGGTGATCTCAACCGGTACGGGCGGCCGCGGCTCGTTCTCGAAGTCGTCACCACCGCAGCCGGCGACGGCGACCATGGAAGCGGCGCCGCACACGAGCAGCGCCGCCAGGCGCTTGGGCCTCTTCGCTGTCGCGCTCATCCCTCGCGGCGGAACCCTATCCCACCCGGCCGGACGTTCGCCGTCGCAACGTGACAACGATCACAGCTCGGGTAACCACCGGTGAGACCGGTTGTAGTTGACCCAGTTGCCGGTCCGATTCCACGCTCCATGCCGCCAATCGATACGACATCCCGCACGATCACCCTCCACGGCCACGAGGTCAGCTACCGCGAGGCGGGGGAGGGCGAGCCGATCGTCCTGCTGCACGGGATCACCGGCAGCTCGGAGACCTGGCTCGACGTCTTCGCCGGGCTCGCCGAGCGATACTCGGTCATCGCGCCCGATCTACTCGGGCACGGCCACTCGGCGAAGCCCCGCGGCGACTACTCGCTCGGTGCGTATGCGAGCGGCATCCGCGACCTCCTCGCTGCGCTCGGCTACGAGAACGCGACGGTCGTCGGACACTCGCTGGGCGGCGGGATCGCGATGCAGATGGCCTACCAGTTCCCCGAGCGCTGCGACCGGCTCGTGCTGGTCTCTAGCGGCGGCCTCGGGGGCGAGGTGAACCTGCTGCTGCGGGCGGCGACGCTGCCCGGCTCCGAGCTCGTGCTCCCCGTGCTCGTCAGCGCGGGGCTGGTGGACTCGGTAAACGCCGTCATCGGAGCGCTCGGCCGGGTCGGACTGCGCGGCGGGCCCGACCTCGAGGAGATGTGGCGGGGCTTCTCCTCACTCGCGGATTCCGAGGCGCGCCAGGCCTTCCTCCACACGCTGCGGAGCATCGTCGACATCACCGGCCAGCGTGTCAGCGCGACCGACCGCCTCTACCTCGCCGCGGAGGTCCCGACGCTCCTGATCTGGGGTGAGCGCGACCGGATCATCCCGCTCGAGCACGGGATCGCCGCCCACGACTCGATCCCGGGCGCGCGGCTCGAGGTGTTCGAGAACGCCGGGCACTTCCCGTACCGCGACGACCCGAAGCGGTTCGTCGACGCGCTCGACGAGTTCATGGTCTCGACAGAGCCCGCGGCTGCCGACGACGATCGCCTGCGCGACCTGCTGCTCGCGGGCGCCTAGCTCGTAGTACCTAACATCGCGCCTATGCCAGCGAGCACGGGCGCGGTCGTGACGGGGGCCGGCAGGGGTCTCGGCCTCGAGATCGCTCGTCGCCTAGCCGCGCGCGGGCTCACGGTCCATGTGACCGACGTGGACCGTGAGGCCGCCGAGCGTGCGGCGACCGAGCTCGGCGAGCCGGCGTTCGCCTCCGCTCTCGACGTGTCGGATGCTGCGGCGTGCACGGCCGTTGCCGGCGCCACGGTCGAGCGCGTCGGATCGCTCGGCGTGTGGGTGAACAACGCGGGCGTCCTTCGCACCGGTCACTCCTGGGAGCACGACGACGCCGAGCGCCGGCTGATGTTCGAGGTGAACGCGATCGGAACGGTCAACGGCACGCTCGCCGCGTTGGGGCCCATGCGCGCGGCCGGCGACGGCCACGTGATCAACATCATCTCCCTGGCCGGACTCGTCGCCCCGCCGGGCGAGACGATCTACGCCGCGAGCAAGCACGCGGCGCTCGCGTTCAGCCTCGGTACGCGGCTCGACCTCGCCCGCGAGGGGATCCGCGGGATCGAGATCTCTTGCATCTGCCCGGATGGGATCTGGACGCCGATGCTCCACGAGAAGGTGAACGACCCCGAGGCCGCGATGTCGTGGTCCGGCGTGATGCTGACGCCGGAGTTCGTCGCCGATCGCGCGGTCCGGGTGCTCGACCGCCCGCGGCCGGTGGTCGCGATCCCGCGCTGGCGCGGGCTCGTCGCGCGGACGTTCCACAACCTGCCCGGCATCGGCGTTCGCGCGATCCCGCTGATGATGCGCGACGCCCGCCGCCGCCAGCGCGCGTTCGCGCGCCGGCTCGAGCGCGGCGAGCGAGTTCCCTAGCGCTGGAAGGGAATCTCGACGAGTTCCGCTTCGGCGGCGTCGTCGCCGACGGTGACGGTGGCGCCCGTCTCCGCCTCGCGGCGGACGATCGCGAGCGCGATCGGGCCGAGAGTGGGGGACTCGCACGCCGAGCCGATCTCGCCGACCTGCTTGTCGCCGAAGTGGATCGGATCACCGCGCTCCGCCGGCTGTGACAGGCGTAGGCCGCGGAGGGTACGGTTCGGCTTGCCCTTGTAGTGCAGCCGGGCGACGGTCTCCTGGCCGACGTAGCAACCCTTCGTGAAGCTGACCGCGCGCTCGTTCATAGCGGCCTCCTGAGGAATCGTCTCGCTACCTGCCTCGCGGCCGAAGCGCGGACGGCCTGCCTCGATTCGCAGGCATTCGGCGGTCGCCTCTGAGATCGGGTCGACCCCGAGCACGCCGCGGACTGCTTCGACCGCGTCCGCGTCGCAGATGACGTCGACACCGAGGTCGGTCGCGACGTAGAGGCCGTGCTCGCCTTCGACGAAGGCGTGCTCATCGTCGGGCGGCTCGGTGTCGAGCGCTGCGCGCGACTGGGGACCGATGAGAGAGAGGATCGACCGCTCGCTCGTCGCGTCGCGGTAGGCAACGTCTCGCCCGAGGCTGTAGGTCTCGCATGTCTTCAACAGCGGAGGGAGTCCGGCCGGCTCCGTGTCGATCCAGATCGAGTCGGCCAGGCGCAGCACGCGCATGTCGGCGCGCAGCTTGCCCTTGTGGTCGAGGAGGGCGGCGTAACAGCCCTCGCCGGGAGCGAGCGCCGCGACGTCGTTGGTCACCTGGCCCTGGAGGAACTCCGCCGCCTCGCTGCCGCCAAGCTCGAGCTTGCCGCGCTCCGAGCGGTCGCGCAGTCCGGCGCGCTCGGTGGCGAGCTCGTATTCGGTCGCGGTGGTCACCGCTTCGATTCTACGAATGCGCTGCGCGCCGGCCTCGATAACCCTGGGGTTTAGTCGTGCCTAAATTATGCTTCAATACCGAGCATATGTCTGGTCTGACGCGAAGGAAGCTGATCGGCGGGAGCGCCGCCGCCGCTGCCGCAGCGGCCGCCCTGCACGAGACCGTGCCGCACCAGGGGGTCCACGACTCGCTCGCCGACGCCAAGAGCGGCCATGACGGCCACGGCGCCTCAGGCGGTCGCAGCGCTCACAGCCGCGGCTCGGGCCACCTCGGCGTAGAGGGGACGGTGGACCCGAAGACCAACGGGTTCGATCCGAGCCTGCTCGTGCGCGACTTCGACACCGGAAGGACGCGGCGCCTGCCCGGCGGGCGGACCCTGCGCGAGTTCGAGCTCGTGGCGCGCGACAAGGAGATCGAGGTTGCGCCCGGCGTGAAGTACGCGGCCTGGACTTACAACAACCGTGTTCCCGGCCCGGCGCTGCGCGCCAAGCAGGGCGACCGCATCCGCGTCGCGTTCACGAACGGCTCGACCCACCCGCACACGATCCACTTCCACGGCATCCATCCCTCGGAGATGGACGGTGTTCCCGGCATCGGCGCGGGCAACATCCAACCCGGCCGCTCGACGGTCTACGAGTTCGACGCCGAACCGTTCGGCCTCCACCTCTACCACTGCCATTCGACCCCGCTCGCGGACCACATCGCAAAGGGGCTGTACGGCGCGTTCGTGATCGACCCGGCGAAGGGCCGCCCGAAGGCCGACGAGCTCGTGATGGTGATGAACGGGTTCGACACCAACTTCGACCGCTCGAACGAGATCTACGCGGTCAACACCGTCGCGTTCGCGTACGAGCACAAGCCGATCCGCGTCAAGCGGGGCGAGCTCGTGCGGATCTACCTCGTCAACGCGCTCGAGTTCGACTTCGTCAACTCGTTCCACGTCCACGCGAACTTCTTCAACTACTACCCGACGGGAACGTCGCTCGAGCCGAGCGAGTTCACCGACACCGTGATCCAGGGCCAGGGCCAGCGCGGGATCCTCGAGCTGCGCTTCCCGCACGCGGGCAAGTTCATGTTCCACGCTCACGTGAGCGAGTTCGCCGAACTGGGCTGGATGGGTTTCTTCGAGGTGGTGGACTAGGTGGAATCGGCGACTGCGGCTCCGGCGCGGTCGAAGCTGCCGCCCTGGCTGCTCGGCCTGATCCCGCTCGTGCTGCTCGCCGGCGCGATCGCGGCCTTCGTCGCCCTCGACGCGCCCGGGCTCGATCGAAACGGAGTCCCGGTCGAGGAGCTTGCGGTCGAGCGGACCGAGCTGAGGCCGGGCGAGATCGAGCTCAACGTACGCAACGACGGGCCCGATCCCGTCGAGGTCAAGCAGGTGATCGTCAACGACGGCTTCGCCTCGTTCACGCAGTCGAGCGAGAAGGTGGGCCGGCTCGGCGCCGAGACGATCAGCGTCACCTATCCCTGGGTCGAGGGCGAGAACTACGAGGTCGCGCTGCTCACCTCGACCGGCGCGACGATCGACCACTCGATCGAGGCCGCCGCCGAGACGCCGGAGGCCGACACCGACTTCTACGCGCTGATGGCGTTGATCGGCATCTACGTCGGCGTGATCCCGGTCGCGATCGGGATGCTGTGGCTGCCGTGGCTGCGGCGGATGAGCGGCCACTGGGTGCGCTTCCTGCTCGCGCTGACGGTCGGCCTGCTCGCTTTCCTCGGAATCGACGCGCTCCTCGAGGGGACCGAGCTGACGCGCGACGGCCCTGAGGCGCTCGGCGGGCCGATGCTCGTCTGGACCGGTGCGCTCGTCGCCTACCTCTTACTCGCCGGGACCGACGCATGGATGCGGCGCCGCTCCCACGAGGAGCGCGCCGCGGGTGCGAGCGCCATGCGGCTCGCACTGCTCGTCGCGATCGGTATCGGCCTACACAACCTCGGCGAGGGGCTGGCGATCGGGTCGGCGTACGCGATCGGCTCGCTCGCGCTCGGCGCGTCGCTGATCGTCGGCTTCGCGCTCCACAACACGACCGAGGGCCTCGCGATCGTCGCCCCGGTCTCGTCCGAGCGCGTTCGCGTCGGGCGGCTCGCCTTCTACGGGCTGATCGCAGGTGCGCCCGCGATCCTCGGCGCGTTCGTCGGCGCGTCCGCATACAACGTCAACCTCGCCGCGTTCATGCTCGGGCTCGGAGCCGGGGCGATCGCCCAGGTGATCGTCCAGATCGCGCCTACCGTGCGCGACGGGGAGGGCAGGCTGCTCAACCCGCTCGCGGTCGGCGGGCTGCTGCTCGGCATCGCCCTGATGTACGCGACGAGCCTGCTGGTCTCCGTCTGAGCGATGGCCTCGACGGCCGAAACCCCGGTCTCGGACGCGGTCCAGGACTACACGAAGGCGATCTACTCGCTCTGCGCGCGGAGCGACAGCGCGGTCACGACGTCGGCGATCGCGGAGCGGCTGAACGTCTCGCCCGCTTCGGCGTCGGCGATGGTGAAGCGGTTGGACGCGCTGGGCCTGGTCGAGCACGAGCCGTACAAGGGGGTCTCGCTCACCGGCGCGGGCGAACGGGTCGCGCTCGAGGTGATCCGCCACCACCGCCTGATCGAGCTCTACCTCTCGGAGGCGCTCGGTATGCCGTGGGACCGGGTGCACGCAGAGGCTGAGGTGCTCGAGCACGCGATCTCGCCCGAACTCTCGGAGCTGATCGCGGAGAAGCTCGGCAACCCGACCCATGACCCGCACGGCGACCCGATCCCGACCGCCACCGGGGAGATCGAGGAGGGCCAGACGATCAGCCTCCAGTCGCTCGAGCCGGGCACGCGCGGGATCTTCGTGAGGGTCTCCGACGCCGACCCGGAGATGCTTCGCTACCTGTCCGACCGCGGGGTCTCACCCGGATGCGCGTTCGAGGTCGTCGCGAAAGAGCCATTCGGCGGCCCGCTGACGATCAGCTTCGCGGGGACCGAGCACGTGCTCGGCGGCGACCTCGTTCGGGCGATGCGCGCCGAGTTGGCTTAGAGATGGCTGATCCCACGACCCCGCACACGCGGATGACGCGCCATGGCGTCGCTGGATCGCCACCCGCGTCCTCGCCGATAGCAATCCAGCTATCGGCTTCGGCCGCGCGCGGCGCCCAGCTCGCCCTGGCACGTCCCCGCGCGCACGCGGCCGCGGAATCAACCATCTAGGCTTCGCAGGAATGGCGCTCGTCGAGGACTTCCACGAGGCGGTCGCGGCCCTGCCGCCCGAGTGGACGGAGTTGACCTTCGACCTGCGGATCGCCGACGAGGAGCGCTACGTCGAGGCTGCGACGTACCTCGTGCAGATCAACGGCGAGCCGTACTCGGAACACGACTGGCACTGGCACGTGCGCGTCGCCAACGGCTTCGGGCACGGCGCCGCCCCGGAGACGGTGACCGGCACCCTCCGGCTGCTCGACGACGCGCGGATCGAGGGCGAGATGGCCGTTCGCGAGACGCGCTCGGGCCGTGTCGAGGTCACGCAGCTGTGGGGCCGGCCGGAGTCGGTCCGCCGCGAGTTCCGGCGCCGGCGGGCGCAGTAGGTGGCACGGGTCGGGTTGCTCTGCCCCGACCTGCTCTTCGGGTCGAAGGTGGTGGGGGCGCTATCTGCCGCGGGACATGAGGTGGTTGAGCCGGACGCTTCAGGATTCGTCGACGTGCTCGTGGTTGATCTCACGGCTGACGTCGATACGCGGTTGGCGAGGTTCGGGGCAATGAAGGAGGAGCTCGAAGACGTGCCGGCGTTGGCCTTCTATTCGCACGTCGAGTTGGATGTGCGTCGCGCCGCCGAGGACGCCGGCTTCGACCTCGTCGTCCCGCGCTCGCGCATGGCGCGAGAAGCCGCTTCTCTCATCGAGGGCCTCCTTTGATTGGAGCGTTTTACTCGCTATAGCGAAGAATCCTTCCCATCGAAATCGGTCAGGGCTGCTCGAGACCGAACTCGAAGGCCTCGTCGACGTCGATCGGGCGCTTGAGGATTCCGAAGCGGGCGTCGAAGCGGGACCACGCTTCGAGCGCGGGGCGGTTGAGGCGCAAGGGCGGCATGAGCGCAGGCGCCACGGCATCGAGTTGCTCCCTTACCAGCTGCTGTTTGCTGTTCGATGCTTTGGCCACGGCCGACGCAGCGGCCGCCCGGTCGCGTACCGCAAGCTCCGTCCCGCGCTCGAGCGCCCCGAGAAGGTCGGCGAGCTCGTCGCGGCGATCGCGCAGGGTCTGCCGCTTCGTCACCAGGACGAGCTCGGGGTAGGGGGGAGCGCCGTAGTCGCCAACGCGAAACTCGCGCCCGCGCTCACCTCGCTCGCGCAGGGTCACCCCCTCGGCGTTCCAGAACGCGGTCGCCGCATCAACCTTGTCGGCCAGCAGGCTCGGGACCGCGGAGAAGCCGATCGTCGTCCGCTTGACGCGGTCGAAGCGACCACCGTCGTCCTCGACCACCGCGCGTAGCACCGCGTCGTCGGAAGGCAGCCCGGTGACACCGACGCGCTTGCCTTCCAGATCCCGGGGGCGCTCGACCCCGGCCCCCGCCCGCGCGATCACGGCGGCCAGCGGCCGCTGGACGATTGCGCCGATCCCGACGAGGTCCTCGCCTTTCTCACGCGCGAGGCCGAGGTCGTGGATGTCCACGATCGCCACGTCCGCGCGGCCGCTGGCGAGCAGCTTGAGCGAATCGGTCGAGGACGACGGTGGGATCACGCGCAGCGAGACCCCGCGGCCGCGGTCGAGCTCGCGCTCCTTGGCCATATAGACGCCCGAATGGACCGCGTTCGGCGCGAAGTCGAGCGCGAGCGAGACCGGCTTTCCCGATCCGTCGCCGCTGTTGTCGTTGCCGCACGCTGCCAGCGCGAGGCCCGCCAAGCAGGCGACCAGAGCTGCAGAGCGCGGCAGGAGCGCAGGCATGCCGCGCGAACCCTACAAACGCGAACCGGTCGGTCTCGATAGCCTGCCGCGCGCCCACCTTAGGAACCCGACACAGGAGGCTCAGAGCCGTGCAGGATCGTGGACCAGCCGCTTACCTCGCCGAGTTCATCGGCACCTTCATGCTCGTGCTGATGATCACTCTCGCCGTCTCGCTGTTCGTGACGGCGCCCGAGCCCGTCGCCGCCGGTGCACCGCCTGCGCCGCTGCCGTTCATCGACTGGAGCGTGATCGGCTTTGTCCACGTTTTCGTCCTCTTCTTGCTAATCCAGTCTCTGGCGGTCGCTTCCGGCGCGCACTTCAATCCAGCGGTTACGACGGCGATGACCGTCCTGCGGCAGATCAAGCCCGCCGACGCCGTCATCTACATCATCGTCCAGCTTGCGGCCGCGGTCGTGGCGACGCTGGTGACGAAGTGGCTGCTGACCGACTTCGCCAACGCGAAGGCGGTGGACTACGGCGCAACGTCCGTATCGGACCAGTTCCTCGACGGCAAACGAGGGCTTGGCATGCTCGCCGAGTTCATCGGCACCTTCTTCCTGATGTGGGCGATCGTCTCGATGGCCGTGAGCGACCGAACGCCGAAGGATTGGGCCGCATTCGTCATTGGCGGCACCCTCGGTGCCGGCGTAATGGTCATGGGAGGTCTCACCGGGGCCGGCTTCAACCCGGCCCGCAGCTTCGGCCCCGCGCTCGTCGGCGACGCCTTCGGCAAGTGGTACGACTTCCTGCTCGTCTACACGCTCGCCCCGATCCTGGGCGCGATCGCCGCGGCCGCGGTCTACTACTTCGTGTACATCGCGCCGGGCAAGAAGGGCCCGGGCGGTGCCGAACCCGTCGGCTGACCCGCGCGAAATAGACTGACGCGCGATGCGGCGCGTCACGTTCTCGCGGAACTACACCGTGTCGTTGTCGCGGACGTGCCGCTGCTATTGCAAGTACTGCGCGTTCGCGACCCACAAGGCACACCTGTACGCGCCCGACGAGGTCGAGCGCATGCTCGACGAGGCGCTGCGCCGCAACGCGAAGGAGCTGCTCGTGCTCACAGGCGAGGCGCCCGAGGTCAACCCCGAGGTCGCGGCGCGCCTGGCCGAGTACGGGCACGAGGACTTCACCTCCTACGTCGCCTGGTCTTGCGAGCGCGCGCTCGAGCGCGGGCTGCTCCCGCACACCAACATCGGCGTCCTCTCGCCCGACGACCTCGCCCGGCTGCGGGAGGTGACGGCCTCCCAGGGCCTGATGCTCGAATCGGTCAACCCGGACCTGGTCGTCCACCAGGGCTCGCCGACGAAGCACCCCGACCGGCGGCTGGAGACGATCACGGCGGCCGGTGAGCTGCGGATCCCGTTCACGAGCGGGATCCTCGTCGGCGTGGGGGAGTCGGTCGACGACCGGATCGCCTCGCTCGCCGCGCTCGCCGAGGTCCAGCACGAGTACGGCCATATCCAGGAGTTGATCCTCCAGAACTACGTGCCGCATCCCGACTACTACGGCCGCGAGCCGGCCGAGATCGCGGACGCGGCGCAGCGCGGCGACCGCGGCTCGGCGCAGGAGCAGGAGCTGCCCGAGTGGGCAAGCCCCGTCTCGCTGGACGACATGCGGGTGCTGGTGCGGGAGTGCCGGCGGCTGTTGCCCGGCGTCGGCGTGCAGATCCCGCCGAACCTCTCCGAGTGGTGGCTTCCGCTCGTCGAGGAGGGCGCGACAGACCTCGGCGGGCTGTCGGCCAACGGCGACCACATCTCGCCCGAGCACCCATTCCCCTCGCCGCACGAGATGCGAAAGCGACTCCAAGCCGAGGGCTACGCGCTGTCGGAGCGCCTGTGCGTATACCCGCAGTACATGACGCCCGAATGGATGGAGCAGGGCGTGCTCGACGTCGTCAAGCGCGACTACTGGAGCTTCATCCCCAGGCGTGGCTCCGGGAGGCGCGAGGAGCGCCCGATCCACGCCGAGCTCGTGCCCGGCGCGGTCGCCAAGGCGCGCGAAGGCGAGCGGCTCTCGGAGGAGGAGCTCACCGCGCTCTTCGCCGAGACGCGGCCGCAGGCCGTCGAGGAGATGCGCGGCGCCGCCGACGAACTGCGCGCCGAGCTCGCCGGCGAGACGGTCACGTTCGTCGTCAACCGCAACATCAACGTCTCCAACGTCTGCACGGTCGGCTGCGCGTTCTGCGGTTTCGGGCAGGGCAAGCGCTCACCGGACGCCTACGAGCACGACCGCGACGAGTTCGTCCGCCGGGTCGATGAGGCGGTCGCGTTCGGCGCGACGGAGATCTGCATGCAGTCCGGCATCCACCCGGACTGGGGCCTCGAGGACTACGAAGGCTGGCTGCGGGTCGCGAGGGAGGTCGCGCCGCAGGTCCATCTCCACGCCTACTCGGCGATGGAGGTTGACCACATGTGCGAGACGTCCGGGCTGCCGCCGCTCGAGGTCTTCCACCGCCTGCGCGCGGCCGGGCTCGACTCGACCCCCGGCACCGCTGCCGAGGTCCTGCACGACGGTGTCCGCCAGCGGATCTCGCCGAACAAGCTGCCCGTCGCCCGCTGGGTCGAGATCATCGAGGCCTGCCATGCGGCAGGAGTCCGCTCGACCGTCACGGTGATGTTCGGCCACATCGAGGAGCCGTGGGAGCTGGCGGAGCACATGCGCGTCGTGCGCGACCTGCAGGAACGGACCGGCGGGTTCACGGAGTTCGTGCCGCTGTCGTTCATCCCGTACCACACGCTGCTCGGCCGGACGCACGGCCTCGAGGAGATCTCGCGCGAGGACAATCTCCGCCACACCGCGGTCTTCCGTCTCGCGCTCGGGAAGACGATCCCGAGTCTCCAAGCCAGCTGGGTGAAGATGGGCCTCGAGGCGGCGACGGAGGCACTTCGCTGGGGAGTCAACGACCTTGGCGGCACGCTGATGGAGGAGTCGATCTCGCGCATGGCGGGCTCGCGCCACGGCGTGATGCTCACGCCGGACCAGCTGATTGCGGCGGCGCACGCAGCAGGACGGCCGGCTGCCGAGCGCACGACGCTGTACGACATCCGCGAGCGGTTCGAGCTCGAGTCCGAGCCGGCCGCCGCCTGACGACCGGAGGACTCGATGAGCGATTACACGATCAAGAAGTTCAGCGAGATGGAGGCGTCGTACGGGGGTGCGTTCCTCAAGGTCCGCGCCGAGCTCGGCGTCTCCTCGTTCGGGCTCGCGATCATCAACTTTCCGCCGAACGTCGACCAGTACCCCGAGCACGACCACTCGGGCGACGGTCAGGAGGAGGCCTACATCGTCACGGGCGGCAGCGGAGAGATCGAGATCGACGGCGAGCGCCACCCGCTCGATGCCGACACCGCGGTCCGCGTCGGTCCCGGCGCGACGCGCAAGCTCTACTCCGGGCCGGAGGGGATGCAGGTCATCGCGCTCGGCGGCGTGCCGGGCAAGGTCTACGAGATCGGCGAGCACACCGAGCTCACGGGAGAGGCTTCCTAGCGGAAGAGGTCCTCCTCGCGGGGGCGGCGCAGCGCAGCGGCGCCGGGGCCGTCCTCGGGCGTGACGAGGCGCTCGAGCCCGCGGATCACGACAGCCGGCTCGCGCGAGTCCTTGGCGCGCGCGAGGTCGGCCGCGGCGGCAAGTGCATCGCCGGCGGCCTGCTGGGTGACGGCGAGCTCGCGGCCGGAGTGGTCGTTGCGGCCGCGCCAGTCGTCGAGCGCACGCAGGCCGGCGGCGCCGATCGCCACGTCGGTCTGGCCGAGACGCCAGGGGCGCCCGAAGGTGTCCGAGATCAGGACCGCGGGCCGCGCGCCGGAGTGCTCGGCGATCGCCGCGCGCAGCGCGCGTGCCGACGCATCGGGATCCTCGGGCAGCAGGACAACCGTGTCGTCGTCGGGCATATTCGATCCATCAACGCCGGCGTTCGCGCACACGAGTCCCGAGTGGGTCTCGCAGACGAGGATGCCCCGCTCCGCGCGCAACACGGACGCGGACTCGTCGAGGATCACCTGGATAACGCGAGGGTCCTTGTCGTGCTCGGCCGCCAGCTCGCGCGCGCGTTCACCCGGCTCCACCTCGGACAGCCGCCGCACGCGGCCTTCGGACTTGGAGACCACCTTGTGCGCGATCGCGAGGATGTCGCCGTCGGCCAGGTTGCTCGCCGCCTCGCACAGGAGACCGGCGAGGTCGTCGCCAATCGTGACCTCCGGGATCCCGGAGAGGGTCGTGAGGGTGAGGTCGCTGATCGTCAGGTGCCGAGCGCGGCCGGAACCTGCTCGCCGCTGCGTGGCTGCGGCGCGCGCGAGGTCTGGAGCTGGCGGATGGCGCCGCGCGTGAGCGGCGCGGACCCGCGCCTGCGCTCGAGTTGCGCGCCGAGCTCGGCGAAGTCGTCCGGGGTGTCCACGTCGATCAGCAGCGACGGCACGCGTTCGACGCTGTAGCGAATCCCGGCGGCCTCCGCGGCGGCCCTGTGCCGCGCGAGACTCCCCGGGCCGAAGCTCGGCTCGAGCACGGCGGGTGGTGAGAGCAGCAGCGCGTTCGTCCCTTCCTCATGGCGATCGGGGACGATCGCGACAGCCACACCGCCGGTTTGCCCGCGATCGAGCAGCGCGTCGATCTCGGAGGGGTCGAGCAGCGGGGTGTCGCCGGGGACCAGCAGGACGCGCTCGAAGCCGCCGGCGAGGGCGTGGCGGATGCCGATCTGCGCAGCCGATGACTGGCCCTCCTCGCCGTGATCCGAGAGCACCGTGACGCGGTCGCCGATCGAGGCCGTGTGCACCTGCGGGTCCCGGGTGACGACGGCGATCGCCTCGATCCCGGGGACCCGCCGCAGCGCGGTCAGCACGTCGGTGGACATCGCCTGCGCAAGCGCCCGCCGCGACCCGCTTCCGAGCAGGTCGCCGAGCCGTGTCTTGGCGGCGTCGAAGCTCTTGATCGGTAGGACGGCGAGAGTTCGCAAAGGGGACGTTCGGAAGCTCAGCCGCGACTGTAGCGCGCAGACGCCGCCGGCTAGGGCCCGGGGGACGAGCGACCGCCGAGCGCGGCCGCAAAATCCAGGGTTCCGCGCGCCACTTCCGCGCGCCTTTCCGGCGTGTCGAGCAGCGTCTCGGTCTCGAGCGCCACGACGTCCGATCCGCGCGCAGGCTCGTCCGCGACGATTCCCTCGGCGATGCCGGCGTACGCACGCGCGACGCCGGCGGCCGAGCACTCGATGCCTGCGTGCTCGCAGAAGACCTCCGTGGGGCCCTTGAGGACGCGTCCGCCGACGAAAGGGCTGACGGCCACGACGGGCGCGGGTGACGCGGCGATCGCCTCGCGCATCCCGGGCACGGCCAGGATCGGGCCGATCGAGATCACCGGGTTGGAGGGACCGATGACGATCGCCTCGGCGGACTCGAACGCGGCGAGCACCTGCGGGGTTGGCCTCGTGGCTCCGATCCCGTCGAGCTCGACTCCCTCGACCGGGCCCTCCGCCCCGTCGAGGATCAGGAACTCCTGCAGCGCGCGCCACTCGCCGGCGCGCCGGACGCGTGTGCGGACAGGTTCGTCGCACATGGGCAGCACGGCCGCTTCGACGCCCATCACGGCGGACACCGAGGCGTGGGCCTCGGTCTGACTGCGGCCGGCGCGCATCGCCTCGCCGCGCTGCCGGCACAGCTCGAGGTCGCGATCCCCGAGTCGGAACCAGGTCTCCTCTCCGTCGTGCTCCAGCTCCGCCATCCGCTCGAACGTGTCACCGCGGATCCCGTAGCCGCGCTCGTCGATCTCGTCGGCGAGCCAGTAGGTGACGAGGTCGGGATCGGGTGAGACGTGGGCCCCGTAGACCTCGACGTCGTCGCCCGTGTTCGCCACCACCGTCAGCCGGTCGGGCCCGACCACGTCGAGCATCCCGCGCGCCAGCTTGGCGCCGCCGGTGCCGCCGGCGAGGACGACGACCACTATCTCAGGAAGGCTGGTCGGGGAGGCCGGTGAGCTTGACCCCGGCGTGCGTCTTGTGACGCGCGTTGATCGAGATCAGCAGGGGCGTCAGCCCTTCGACCAGCCGCGCGAGCTCGAGCTTGCCGCAATCCACGGGCCGCAGCCCCGGAATGCGCCCGATCAGCTCGCAGACCGCCTGCTTGGCGTCTTTCGAGTCGCCCGTCACGAGCACGTCCTCGTCGAGGTCGTGGCCGAGATCGCTCAGCGACGCGGCGCTGACGGTGTGGAGCGCGCTGACGACCTCGACGCCCTCCGGCACCATCTCGGCGGCCTGCTGGGCAGCCGAGCCCTGGGGCACGCCGAGGAGGCGGGTCGCCTTGCCCGAGACCGCCGCCGCGAGCGGGACCGTGGCGTCCACGAGGATCTGCCCGGGCTCGAGCGCGTTCTTCAGGTTCGTGAGGTTCTCGGACTGTGCGCGGAAGGGAACAGAGAGAACGACGACCGGCCCCTTCTTGGCGGCGTCCGGGTTCTCGAGCCCCTCGACATCGGCTCCTTCGACCTGCTCGCGCAGCTTGTCGGCCGCCTCGGCCGCCGCGTCCGGGCGGCGTGAGCCGATGACGATCGGTACGCCGGCCTGCGCGAGCCGCAGCGCGAGGCCGAAGCCGAGCGCGCCGGTCGCGCCGAGGATCGGGACGGGCTCTGCGTCGGCCACGGCGGGCGAGGCTACAGCGACCCATCCGGATAGGCTGGCCCGCTCGTGGAACGACTCCAGGGCAAGACCGTCCTCGTCACCGGCGGGGCCAGCGGGATCGGCGCGGCCACTTGCCGCCGCCTTGCGGCCGAGGGCGCGCGGGTCGCCGTGACCGACGTCAACCTCGACCCGGCGCGGGAGCTCGCTGGCGAGATCGACGGTGAGGCCTACGAGCTCGACGTGCGCTCGACCGAGTCCATCGGCGCGGCGGTAGCGGCCGCCGAAGAGGCGATCGGACCGATAGACGCCCTCGTCAACAACGCCGGCTACGACGAGTTCTCGTTCTTCGTCCACACCGATGAAGACCTCTGGGACCGCGTCCTGGCGGTCAACCTTCGCGGCGTGATCGCATGCACCCACGCCGTCCTCGCAGGGATGCAGGAGCGCAAGTACGGCCGGATCGTGAACGTCGCCTCCGAAGCGGGCCGCGTCGGCTCGCACGGGTCCGGCCGTCTACTCCGTCGGCGAAGAGCGGCGTGATCGGCTTCACCAAGGCGATCGCCCGCGAGGGCGCGAAGTACGGCGTCACCGCGAACGCGATCGCCCCCGGCCCGATCGAGACCCCGCTGCTGATGGGGGCGAAGGAGTTCGGCGAGATCGGCGACAAGGTCATCAACACGATGGTCGGCGGCACGGCGCTGCGGCGGCTCGGCCAGCCGGAGGAGGTCGCGGCGGCGATCGCGTTCCTCGCCTCCGATGACTCGTCGTACGTGACGGGCCAGTCGCTCGGCGTGAGCGGCGGCCTTGCGATGATCTAGGCATCGCCGAGCAGGTCCACATCCGCGAAGTCGGTCCCCGCGACGGCTTCCAGAACGAGCCGGAGGTCATCCCGACCGCCGAGAAGATCCGCCTGGTCGAGCTGCTCGCACGCACGGGGCTGCGCCGGCTCGAGGTCACGAGCTTCGTCCGCTCCGACGTGATCCCGCAGCTCGCCGACGGTGCAGAGGTGTTGGAGAAGGCGGACATCCCCGACGAGGTGTCGGTCAGCGTCCTGATCCCCAACGAGAAGGGGCTCGAGAACGCGCTGTCGCTGCGCGAGCGCTTCGACGAGGTGAACCTCTTCCTGTCGGCGACCGAGACCCACAACCGCAAGAACGTCAACCGCTCGGTCGAGGAGTCGCTCAGCGGGTTGGAGCAGGTGATCGCTCGCGCGCGTGAGGAAGGCCTGCGCTGCGAGGGCGTGATCTCGGTCTCGTTCGGCTGTCCCTACGAGGGCGAGGTCCCGCCCGAACGCGTTTTCGAGATCGCGGAGCGGCTCGTCGCGGCCGGCTGCGAGGAGATCGCTTTCGGCGACACGACAGGGATGGCGAACCCGCGTCAGGTCGCAGACTTCTTCCCGGCTGCGCGCGAGCGCCTCGGCGACGTCGAGCTCACTGCCCACTTCCACAACACGCGCGGCCAGGGCCTCGCAAACGTGCTCGCCGCGCTCGACGCGGGCGTGCGCTCGTTCGAGTCGTCTTTCGCCGAGCTCGGCGGCTGCCCGGTGCCCGCGGGCGCGACCGGCAATATCGCCAGCGAGGACCTCGTCTCGATGCTGCACGAGATGGACTACGAGACCGGCATCGACCTCGACGCCTTGCTCACCGCCGCACGCTCCGCGCAGGAGGTCCTCGGGCGTCCGCTAAGCGGCCACCTCCTCACGGCCGGGCCGATCGACTGGGCCGGGTCGGCCTGACCGCGTTCGACTCGGCCCGCCTGCGCGCCGACGTCGAGGCGCTCGCGGCGATGGTGCGCGACTCGGCCGGCGAGGGCGAACGTGCCTCTGCGGCGTGGGTGGCCGAGCGCATGCGCGGGACAGGAGCACAGGACGTGGCGGTCGAGTCGTTCCGTTACACGCCGACCTACTCCTGGGCGCAGGGCGTCCACTACGCGGCCGGCATCGCCGCCGCCTCGCTCGGCGGCTGGCAGGGCGCGGTGCTTGCGCTGAAGGCGCTGGTCTCGCTCGAGCTCGACTTCTCCGGGCGCTCGCAGTGGCTGCGGCGCTTCCTGCCGCAGGGCGAGGGCGCGAACGTCGCCGCGCGCGTGCCCGCAGCGGGCGAACGCGAGCGCACGCTCGTCCTCGTCGCACACCACGACGCCGCGCACACCGGGCTGGTCTGGGACCCGCGCGTGCTCGCGCTGTCGGCGCGAAAGGCGGCGGAGACGAACCATGTGGACGCGTTCACCGCGGGCGCCGAGGCGGCATTCGCATTGATCGCGGTGGGTTCGCTCACCCGCGCGAAGACGCCGCGGCTCCTCGGGGCGGCGGTGCTGCTCGCGGCGCTCGGCCTGGTGGCCGACGTCGGGCGGAGCGAAACCGTTCCCGGCGCCAGCGACAACGCGACTGGCGTCGCGGCCGTCCTCGCGCTGACAGAGCGGTTCGCCCGTGACCCTCTCCCCGGCACCGAGGTGATCGCGCTCTGCCCGGGTTGTGAGGAGCCGGGTATGGGCGGGATGGCGGCGTGGATGCGCGCGCACGGCCGCGAGCTCGATCCGGCGACGACGCTCGTCCTCGGGCTCGACACGCTCGGCGCAGGCGAGCCGGCACTCACCGCGGGGGAGGGGCCCGCTCTCACGGTCCGCTACCGCGAGGCCGATCTCACGCTCGCCGAGAAGGCGGCCGCCCGCGCCGGGCTCGCCAAGCCGCCCCGCGCCCGGCTCGGCGGCTACACGGACCCTGTTCTGGCTCGCCACGCGGGCCTGCCGGCGATCTCGCTCGTGTCGCTCCAGGACGGCGTCTTCACCAACTACCACCTGCCGACCGACACGCCCGACCGCGTGGACTGGGACTCGGTCGAACGCTGCACCCGCCTCGCTGCGGCGATCGCGGATGAGTTCGCGGCGTCCGGCTGAGACTACGCGCGCGCCGGAGCGTGCTCGCCGATGAAGCCGAGCACGGCGGTGTTGAACTCGTCCGAGCGCTCGACGTTCAGCCCGTGGGGCGCCTCGGGCACCACGGTCAGCTTCGCGGCCGGGATCAGCTCGGCGAGCTCCTTCGACTTCCAGACCGGGATGAGCATGTCGTACTCGGCGCCGATCACGTGGACGGGCAACTGCAGCCCACCGAGCCTGTCGCGCGTCTCGTGATAGCCGCTGGCGTGAGCCTGGCGCGCGAACGCATCCTTGTCCTGCGGATGGGGATTCTTCTTCGTCGCGTCGCGGACCAGCTGGACGAACTCGGGGCTCTCGTTCCAGACCTTCTCGGACAGCGTCAGTAGCAGCAGCTCTTCGAGCAGCTCGTCTTCGTCCAGTTGGTCGAGCCTTGCGAGCCGGCCCTCGAAGCGCGCCCGGCCCCATTCGCCGAAGCCGCCCCAGCTCACGGCGAGGGTCAGTGTCCGAACCCGCTCAGGCGCAGCGAGTGCCGCCTCCTGCGAGACCGCCCCACCCAGCGAGACCCCGAGGAGGTGGAACGACTCGAGCCCGAGATCGTCGGCCAGCCCGAGCAGGTCGCCCGCCATGTCCGTGATCTCATACTGCTCGCTCGCGCGGAACGACTGGCCGACGTCGCGGTTGTCGAACGTGACCGTTCGGTAGCTGTTCATGAACTCGCGCACGTTCGGCAGGAAGCCGTGGTGATCGGTCGCGAGGCCTTGCACGCAGACCAGCGGCTCGCCTTCTCCGCGCTCCTCGTAGTAGATCTGCTGCCCGTTTATTTCCGCGAACGCCATCGACGGGACGCTACCGATCGGCACGAGAAAGTCGCGATACTCCCGCTGTGACGAACGCTCGCGCCGAGCCCGTGGCCCGTTTCGCCGAATTCGTCGAGACGCAGGATCCCCTGCTCTTCGACGGGACGGACCCGAGCGACGCGGAGTTCATGCAGCGTGTCGAGCGCGTGATCGAGGAGTTCAGCAGCCGGATCGTGCACCCTGAGTTCGAGTTCTACCCGTACTTCGCGGCAACCGAAGGCGGACGGCCATATCGCGGGCGAGAAGAGCTCGTGGAGTGGAACCGCGACATCGCGACGTCCTTCTCGCAATACCGCCGAAGGGTTCTCGAACAGCACGACGTTGCCGAGGACGTGCTCGTCGTCAGGCTCTCGCTCGAGGCCACCGGACGCGAGAGTGGGGTCCCGCTCGAAGCCGACATCTGGCTCGCGGTGCGCGTCGAGGACGATCTCTTCCGCACGATGTACGCCTACCTCGAGCGCGAAGCTGCGTTTGCGGCCGCGGAGGAGCTCAAGGACGGGGAGCCGCCTCCCGCTGGATAGGCTCCGCCGCCGAAAGCGAACCAGCGACACAAGGGAGCTCTAGGACTACATGGCGATTTCGAAGGTTGGCGTGCTCGGCTGCGGACTGATGGGCCACGGCATCACGCAGGTGTCGGCCCAGGCGGGCTATGACGTCGTCGTCCGCGAGGTGGACCAGGACAAGCTCGACGCGGGCATCGGCAAGATCGAGAAGCAGCTCGCGCGCGCCGTCGAAAAGGGGAAGGCCGAGCAGTCGGACGCCGACGCCGTCCGCGGCCGGATCACCGGTACGACCGACTACTCCGACCTCGCCGACTGCGACCTCGTGATCGAGGCGATCACCGAGGATCTCGACACAAAGCTCGAGATGTGGCGCGAGCTCGACGGGATCGTCAAGGGTGACGCCTTCTTCGCGACGAACACTTCATCGCTGCCGGTGATCGCCCAGGCGGCAGGCACGGAGCGTCCGGGCCAGTTCCTTGGCCTGCACTTCTTCAACCCCGCCCAGGTGATGAAGCTCGTCGAGGTCATCCGCGGGATCACGACCTCCGACGAGGCCTTCGCCGCCGGGCTCGAGTACACCGAGAAGATCGGCAAGCTCGGCGTCCAGACGCGCGACACGGCCGGGTTCATCGTCAATCGCCTGCTGGTGCCCTACCTGCTCGACGGGATGCGCGGCTACGAGGAGGGGATCGGGACGATCGCCGAGATCGACGAGGCGATGAAGGCCGGCGCGGGCCACCCGATGGGGCCGCTCACGTTGAGCGACTTCGTCGGCCTCGACACGCTCGGCTCGATCTGCGACGTGATGTTCGACGAGTTCCGCGAGCGCCGGTTCGCCCAACCGCCGATCCTGCGCAAGATGCTCGCTGCCGGCTGGTACGGCCGCAAGTCCGGGATGGGCTTCTACGACTACTCCGGCGACGAGCCCGTGCCGAACCCGGGCCTCTAGCGCCTCAGTACCGAGAAGTCGCCCTGCTCGTAGAGCACCGCCGCCTCGCTCTTCAGCGTTCTCAGGGTGGCGTAGGCGAGCCAGCCGCCGACGCTCACCCGCTGTGCGCCGGCCGCCGTTAGCTGATCCATCGAGAGATCAGGGACAGCGAGCACGTTCACCGGTTTCGAGACCGACCCGCAGATGGCGCGAATCTCATCCTCGGTCTTGAGCCTGGGCGCGTAGAGCACATCGGCCCCTGCCTGTTCATAGGCCTGTAGGCGCCGGATCGTGTCGTCGAGGTCGGGGTCCTCGAGGCGAACGTGGTTCTCGGCCCGGGCCGTCAACGTGAACGGAAAGTCGAGCGCTCGCGCCGCCTCGACCGCCGCCGCTACGCGCTCCGCGGCGACGTCGATCTCGTAGATCGACCCTTTCGGGTCCCAGTCCTCGATCGATCCGCCGACAGCGCCGGCTTCGGCGACGCGCGTGATCGTCTCGGCGGCGTCCGCGGGCTCCGGTCCGTAGCCGTGCTCGAGGTCCATCGATACCGGCAGGTCCGTGGAGGTGTCCAGGAGTCTCGCGTGCGCCACAACCTCATCGAGGCTGACCTCGCCGTCGTCGCGGCCGAGCGTCCACGCGAAGCCCGCACTCGTGCTCGCGAGCGCCTTGAACCCGACCTCGGCTAGGGCCTTGGCCGAACCGCCGTCCCACGGGTTAGGGATCACGAAGGGCTCGCCTTCGTGGAGGGCGCGGAACGCCTCTCCCTTCTCTTGCTGCGAGAGCGGCATCGGATCGGCAACACTAACGCCCGATGTCAGACCTGAAACAGGCGCTCGACCAGGCCCGCGCGGGCGGCCCCGAACGCCATCACTCCAAGGCGGAGCAGCAGGGCAAGCTGCCGGTGCGCGAGCGCGTCGCGCGGCTCGTGGATCCCGACACCTTCACCGAGGACGCGCTGCTCGCGAACTGGGAGAACGAGGGATTCGGCGCCGACGGAGTCGTCACCGGGATGGCGAAGGTCGGCGGCCGGCCCGTGTGTCTGATGGCCAACGACCCGACGGTCAAGGCCGGCTCGTGGGGCCCGAAGACGGTCGAGAAGATCATCCGCATCCAGGAGCAGGCGCTCCGCCACGAGCTGCCGATGGTCTACCTCATCGACTCGGCGGGGGCGCGGATCACCGAGCAGGTGCAGATGTTCCCCGGCCGCCGCCACGCCGGCCACATCTTCTTCACCGAGGTGAAGCTCTCCGGCGTCGTCCCGCAGGTGTGCGTGCTCTTCGGCCCGAGCGCCGCCGGCGGCGCCTACATCCCCGCCTTCTGCGACGTCGTGATCATGCGCGACGGCAACGCCTCGATGTACCTCGGTTCACCGCGAATGGCGGAGATGGTGATCGGCGAGCAGGTGACGCTCGAGGAGATGGGCGGCGCGCGGATGCACACCGGCGTCTCCGGCTGCGGCCACTTCCTCGTCAAGTCCGACGAGGAGGGCCTCGACCTCGCGAAGCGCTACCTGTCGTATTTCCCGACCAACTGGCGCGAGCAGCCGCCGCCGGCGCCTCCGGCCGAGCCGGTCGCGAGCGCGCCCGCGCTCCGCGAGCTCGTCCCCGACGACGAGAACAAGCCGTTCAACATGATCGAGCTGATCGACGCCGTCGTCGACGAGGGCTCGTTCCTCGAGGTCCACAAGCGCTGGGCGAAGGAGCTCCTCGTCGGCTACGCGCGGCTCGACGGGAAGGTCGTCGGCATCGTCGCGAACCAGCCGAAGCAGCGCGGGGGAGTGCTGTTCGTCGATTCAGCCGACAAGGCGGCGCGCTTCATCTGGAACTGCAACGCGTTCAACGTCCCGCTGCTCTTCCTCGCCGACGTCCCCGGCTTCATGATCGGCACGCAGGTCGAGCGCGAGGGCATCATCCGGGCGGGCGCGAAGATGATCGCCGCGGTGTCCGAGGCGACCGTGCCGAAGCTGTCGGTGATCGTCCGCAAGGCGTACGGCGCCGGCCTCTACGCGATGGCCGGCCCGGCCTACGAGCCCGACGCCTGCATCGCGCTTCCGTGGGCCAAGATCGCAGTGATGGGCCCGCAGGCGGCGATCAACGCGGTCTTCTACAACCAGATCCAGGCGATCGACGACGAGGCCGAGCGCGCCGCCAAGGTCGAGGAGCTGAGGCGCGAGTACGCCGAGGAGATCGACATCCTTCACCTCGCCTCCGAGCTGGTCGTGGATGCGGTCGTCCAGCCCGAGGACCTGCGTACGGAGCTGATCCGCCGCTACGAGCTGTACGCGACCCGCCGGCGCGAGTGGCCGGCCAAGCACAACCCGGTCACGCCGGTCTAGCGCCGGTCCGAGCCGCAGACCTTGAAGCCGTACTTCTGGGCGAGCTCGTTGGACTTCTTGTCCGCGTCGGAGCCCTCCGTGAATGCCTTCTGCGCGGCCTGGGGGTCCTTCGCCGCGGCGTATATCGGTGCCAGTGCTTCGAAGGCTAGGTCGTAGTACTCCGCGAGCGTTTGCTCGTCGGCCGCGGGCCGCGGCAGGTCGCGAAGCTTCTCGCCGATCTCGCGAACGTACGGACCCAGCTCCTTGGCGAGCGCCTGATAGTCCTCCCCGGTCGGTCGCTTGCCGCTCCGCACGGTCGGGCCGAGCACTTTCTCGGCGATCTCCTGGGTTTTCCCGCGCGCCTCGAGACAGATCGCGTCGGCCTGCTTGATGTACTCGGCCCTCGTCGGCTGCGGGCCCGACTGGGTCGTCGTCGGCGCCGAGGTGGTGGTCGGTGCGGACGCGGTGTCCGACTTGTCCTTGTCGTCGTCGTCGTCACCGCACGCGGCGAGCGCGCCGGCGGCGAGCACGAGCGCCAGCAGGTAGCTGAGCTTCGAGAACATGCGGTCGCGCAGCCTAGCGGTCGGCCGAGCCCAGCCGGGGCCCGATCCGCTGGTCGATCAGCCCGACGAGCTCGGAGCAGCGCTCGAAGGTCTCCTCGAGCGCTTCGGGATCGAGCTGCGCAAGCGAGTCGCTCGGCTGGCCGAAGCCCGGCGAGTAGCCGGTCTCGTCGCTCGCCGTGATCGCGATCGCCGGATACCCGCGTCCGCGCGCGAGCTGGACGTCCGTCGGGGTGCGTGAGCGGAGCGCCGGCAGGCCGAGCTCGTCGCACAGCTCGCGCAGCGAAGGGTGGTAGGCCGTCGTGAGCAGGTTCCCCTCCCGCTCGACGTGGTGCGGGTCGCCGTCGCCCGCGCGCTCGACGCAGAGGAAGGCCGTCGTCACCGGGTCGAGCTCGTCGCGGTGCGCGCGGAGGAACTGCCGCATGCCGAGCGGCAGGCCTCCGCCCGCCCCGGTCAGCAACACCCAGACGTCGAAATGCTCGAGCCGCCCGCCGTGGCGCTCGGCCAAGCGCAGCACCGTCGCGACGCCTGAGGCGTTGTCGTTCGCGCCGGGTGAAACCGCCGAGACCGCCGTGTCCGCGAGCAGCGGCACGTAGGCGATCAGGATCACCGTCGGCACGTACTGGACGGCGGTCAGGACGGTCCCGTCGAGATCGAAGACGCGCAGGGCTGTGCACACCAGCACGGCGAAGAGCGCCCAGAAGAACCCCTCGTAGGGTCCGAGCGGCCGCCGCAGCGCCGCTCCGATCCGCGCTCGGCGGCGAAGCGCGCGGGCGCTGAACAGCGTTCCGCCCCGTCCCGCGTCGTAGTGCGCCGTGAGCACCAGCACGCCGGGTTTCTCCCCGCCCTCGGCAGAGAGCACGTTCTGCGACGCGCGCCTGCCGAGCAGCCGCCGCACGAGCGGGATCGCTGCCAGCAGGTCGGCGAACGCCGACACGGTCGCGACCAGCACCAGCGCCAGTCCCGCAATCGGCTCGCTAACCGCCAGCACGCTGCCGCCGATCGCCAGCAGCGCCTCGCACACCCGCGCGAGCGGGTAGCGCGGGTGAACCGAGCATCGGCTCCGTCTCGGCCTCGCGCCCGAGGGCCGTCAGCCGGCGCGCGAGTCGTTCGGCCGCGCGCCGTTCCGCGTCGGTGCCCGCCGCGCGCCCCTCGATGCCGACGAGCTCCTCGACGACCGCGTACGCGTCTGATGTGGCTGCCGCGCTCATCGCCGGCGGAGTATGCCTGTGCGGGCGGCACCCGTCCTCATCCGTCCCACGGTTAGAGTGCGCGGCGTGGACACGTCCAGACTTGGATGGGGAGAATCGCTGGCAGCCGTCAGCGGCTTCGCACTCTTCCTCTTCATGTTCCTACCCTGGTTCGGCAGCTCTTCGGAGTCGGTGTCCGGGTCGGGCTCCTCGAACGCATGGCAGGCGCTGTCGTTCATCGACATCCTCCTGCTGATCATCTGTGGCCTGGCGATGCTCGCCGCGGTGCTCCGCGTGCTGGGCGCGATGCCAACGCTGCCGTGGCCATCGGGGATGGTCATCCTTGTCGGGGGACTCATCGCCGTCGTGCTGATCGCTTTCCGCATCATCGCGACGCCGGTCGAGGACGCCGGCATCTTCCCCAACGAGACAGGCCCCAGGATCGGCATCTTCCTGGCGCTGATCGCGGCCGGCGGCATTGCGTTCGGCGGCTACACCTCGATGGCCCAGAATGCGGAGCCGACTGGGCGGCGGCGGCCGAGGCCGCCTGACAAATGACGATCCGTCGCGAACGCGGCGGTAGCGAAAGGAAGGGCAATTGAACGACTCACGCGCAAAGCCGGGTCTGCTCGTCGCTGCGATCAGCGGCGTGGTGCTGCTCGTCGCCTTGCTGTTTCTCAGCTGGTACAGCATCGGCGGGGAGCAGGGCGGCCTCGAAGTGTTCTTCAACGTGAACGCTTCCGACGCATTCGGCCCGATCTTCTGGATCCTCCTGCTGATCTCGATCGGGACGATCGGGCTGCGCGGTGGCGGGCCTCACGGGCGTCGAGGCGCCGGTGGGCAAGGTGCTCGCCGTCCTCGGCATCGTCGCAGTGCTGCTGATCGGGTTCCGTCTGATCATCCTGCCGGGCGAGGTGACCGTGTACTCGGACGACGTCAGCTTCGAGGGCGAGAACGCCGAGCTGGCGGAGGAGCTCGCCACCAAGGGCGACACCAAGGAGGAAACGGTCAAGAAGGACGACGTCGAGGATCAGGACGGCTCGTTCGACCGCGACTTCGGCATCTTCCTCGCGCTCGTCGCGGGGATCGGGATCGCCGGTGGCGGTATTGCGAGCGGCGGTGGCGCAGGGCGTCCCGCCGGTGGCGCCCCGCCACCTCCGGCGGCGCCGTCAACGCCAGCCGCATCACCGCCTCCGCCGCCCTCGGCGTAGGCGGCCTAGCGGCAGCGGCTCAGAAGCTAGACGGGCCCGGGGCTTGCACAGCCCGGGCCCGTCTGTCTTTGCGATGCCCGGGGTGGGAGTCGAACCCACACGCCCCGAAGGACAATGGCTTTTGAGGCCATAGCGTCTACCGTTCCGCCACCCGGGCAGGGGCGCGTAGAGATGCTACGCGCGAGGTGGGACCGAGCCGGTCAGCGCGGGCCCGGCGGAGGATCGTCCGCGGGCGGCGGATCCAAGTTGCGCGGCTCCTCTTCCTCTGGCACGTAGTCCTCTGCCGGATGGGCGGTGGGCTCCGCCTGGTCAACAGGTTCGTAGCCGCTTTCGTAATCGTCCGGAAGCCGCCCCTCGTACTCGTCGCGGGCGACCTCGACCTCGACGTTCCACTTCTGTTGGAAACCGCGCATCGCAAACGCGATCAGCAGCAGCTGTACCGGGACGAGGATCACGGTGAGCAGGCCGAGGATGCCCGGCTCGAGTGCCGGATCGTCGAAGCCGGCCTTGTCGCGGTCGAACCACGACGGCGCGGCGATCCCGGCGATGATGCCGAGGATCAGCGCCAGCGCCGCAGCTACCGGCAGCAGACCGCGCTGCCATTGCCCGACGTAGTAGGCGGAGATCAAGTAGATGAGGATGTAGGCGATCGCGCCGGGAGTGGCGCCCTGGAGCGCGCTCCAGCCGCCAAAGGTGACTATCGCGACGAGCGCGGCGCTGACGAGCAGTAGCAATACGACAGCCGACTTGGTCGCCTTCGACTCAGGCTTGTCCCGATTCGGGTGAAGGACGACGACGCCCGGTGCGACTCCCGCTTCCATCCTCGCGGAGCATAGTTTCTGCGCCGGGTGCGTGCAGCAGTTGCTACGAAGCGGGTGCCGAAGTGCCCGTCGCGAGTCGCTCGGTGAGCGTATGGTCCGCCGGACGCCGTCCACTCCCAAGGAGACCCGACATGCCGATCATCGAACTGACCTACCCGCAGGGCGCGCTCGACCCCGAGGCGCGCACCAAGCTCGGCGACGACTTGACGAGCGCCCTCCTTCGGGCCGAGCGCGCGCCGGAAACCGAGTTCTTCCGCAACGTTACCTGGGTCTACGTCAACGAGATGCCCGAGGGTTGCCTGCTGCAGGCAGGACGGCCGGTCGAGAAGCCGACCTTCCGCGTGACCGTCACAACACCGGAGGGCGCGCTGTCTGACCGGAGGCGCAAGGAGCTGGTCGAGAGCGCGACGCAGCTCGTCCGCGACGCCGCCGGCATTCCCGAAGAGGAGGCGCTGCGCGTGTGGGTGCTGTGTCGTGAGATCGCCGAAGGGAGCTGGGGCGCCGGCGGCCAGGTGATCGAATTCCAGGCGCTGAAGGCGACCGCTGCGGCCGAGCGCGAGAAGACCGAGGCCGGCGCGCCGGCCTAGCTCAGTCGGGCATCACGTACGCGCCGGCGAGGGCGCGGACCTCGGCGTAAACGCGCTCGCCGCGCTCGTGGTCGATGACCGGCTTGCGGATGCTCTCGATCGCCCAACGCTGCTGGGCTTCGGTCGAGGAGGCCTTGCCGAGGAGGTCGATCAGGCCGCTCGTGAAGTCGCGCACGAGCCATTCGAAGACCAGGTCGACGATGTCGTCGTCGGTCTGCTCGAGCTGCGCCTGCTCGAGGATCAGCTGGCCGTAGGGCAGGAGGCTGAACAGCTGGGCGAGCGACTGCTGGAAGTCGAGGTCGGTCTTCATCTGCTCCTCGGTTAGCGGCGCGTCCTGCACGAGCGCGACGAGCGACTCCGCCTGCTCGCGGAAGCGGGCGACGTTCGGGAGGTCGGCGTGGGCGTCGAAGACTGGCCGCCAGTCGGGGAAGCGGATCTTGCTGAGGCCGCGCGTCGGTCCCTGGGCGAAGAGGAACGCGTCGTCATCGTCGTCGAGCCGCCTCGGCGCCGGCTCGAGGGGCTCCTCGCCGAAGAGGTAGTTGGGCAGGAACTTCAGCGTCAGCGCCAGGTTGACGTGGACCGTGCCCTCGAGCTTCGGTAGGCCGCCGATGATGTTCTTGGCGGCGTCGAAATAGGAGTCGCGCTCGAAGCCCTTGGCCGAGATCACCTCGCCGAGCAGCGAGACGATCCGTTCGCCCTCCATCGTCACGCGCATCTTGTTGATCGGCGTGTAGAGCAAGTAGCGGCGATCGTCGAGGGTCGCGCTGCGTACGTAGTCCACCGCGCGGGCGCCGTAGAGCTTCGTCGCAACCAGCCGCGCGTAGGCCTCGGAGAGAATCCGCCGCACCTGCCCGAACTCGGTGACCCGGTTGCCGAACAGCACCCGGTGCTCGGCCTGGGTGACGGTCTCGTAGAAGCAGTGCTCGGCCATCCCAATCGCGCAGAAGCCGAGGTTGAACTTGCCGACGTTGATCGTGTTGAGCGCCGCCTCGAACGCCTCGACGCCGGTGTGAAGGACATCGCCGGGGGTGACGGGGTAGTCCTCGAGGTCGAAGGCGCTGACATACATCTGCCCGTGGACCACGTTGCGCCGCAGCTTGTAGGCGGGGTGGCTGCTGTCGGCGGCGAAGAAGACATAGCCGTCGGGACCCTCGACGTCGGCGCGCCGGCCGAAGACCGAGACCATCCCGGCGACGTTGCCATTCCCGATGTAGTACTTGCCGCCGCTTGCGCGGAAGCCGTCGCCGTCGGGCGTCAACACCATGTCCGTGCTGTAGATGTCAGCGCCGTGTTCGCGCTCCGAGAGGCCGAAGGCGAACACCGAGCCCGCCTCGAGCAGGTCGGCGGCGCGCTTGCGGGCGGCCGCATTGTCGCTCTGCCAGATCGGCCCGAGTCCGAGGATCGTCACCTGCCAGGCGTACCAGTAGGGCAGACCGTAGAAGCCGAGGATCTCGTTGAATACCGCGTTGCGGCGTGTGTCCCAGCGCTTGTCGGGGTCGCCGCCGGCGTCGCGGGCCGGCGTCAGCAGGATCGCAAAGGCACGCTCGCGGGCGAGGAAATCGACGAAGTCGGCGTACCACTCGTCGCTGCGGGTCTCGGCCATGACGCGGGCGTTGCCCTTGGCCTCGAACCAGTCGATCGTCGCCCTCAGGAGGCGCTGGGTGGCGGGATCGAACTCGGCCGCGTCGTAGCCGGCCGGGTTGAACAGGCGGGAGGTCGTGGCGATCGTCGTGGTGGCCATGGCGAGAGCTTAGTGCGGGCGGGGGGACTCGAACCCCCACGCTCCGAAGAGCACCAGGACCTAAACCTGGCCTGTCTACCCAGATTCCAGCACGCCCGCGTGGGAGAGATTCTACGGCCGCTGGTTATCGCTTCGGCCCGATGAACTCGTCGAGCTTGGCGACGGAGTCCCGGTGCGAGATCGAGATGTTGCGCGGGTTCGACTGCGTCCAGCGGATGCCGAGCAGTTCGCAGTGCTCGCAGAAGATGCGGCGAATGTCGGCGGAGTAGTTGGTGAAGAAGTAGCGGGGGTACTCGTATCGGCGCGGGCCGCTATTCAGCTGCATCGTGAAGCGATTGATCACCCGCGAGCCGTCGGAGTGGATCAGTCCGCGAAGGAATGCTTCCGGATGGGCGGCGGTGATCTCGGCCTGCCAATTCTCGAGCTCGATTCTCCGGTGGTGCTTGCGACCCGGGCCGTGTTGGGGGAACGCGACTAGCCACGCTGGATGGCTTGCGAGGAGAACGATCGCGCCGGGCCTAGCCTGGCAACGAACCGGCGTTCCGGGAACGTTGATCCCGATCGCAGTGGCTGCAGATTCGATCACGCCGGGGTACCTCGCGTCGAGGGATAGCGCGAGGCATGCGGAGCGGAGTGAACGGACCACGAGATGGCCGTCGCCCAGATAAAGACCGAGGAGGTAGCAGTACGCCGCGCGATCTGGCGGGTGCCAAGAGACGGTGTCCGTCGCAACCCTGTCTGGCCGCGTCTGTCGCTTGCCCCAGTATTGAACCGTCGAGCGAGGGACGCCTGTGCGACGCGACACCTCTCGCCCGCTGAGCCCACATTCGAGGAGGTACTTCACCATGGCGAATTCGCTCGGCCTTCTCGCGTACACAAACACATGTTCGTGCAGCGTCCGGACGGTCTCGCCTACAATTCCGAGCCCCCGGGGGACTGGTGTAACGGGAACATGACGGCCTCCAAAGCCGTAGCTCGAGGTTCGATTCCTCGGTCCCCCGCTTAGAACGACGCGCGCAAACCGCCGCGCGCCGAGTGGCCCGCTAGCCCTGCCCGTCGTCGGGCGGCGGCGCCGGGCCGGTCGGTGTGTCCGGCGGCTTCGGCTTCTTGATCGGCTTCGGCTTGGTGCCCTTCTTCTTCAGCGGAGCGACCTTCTTGAAGGCGGCGGCGGTGTCGGCGAACGCCGGCTTCTTGCGGCCGTCCTTGGTGATGAGTCCCTTGAAGTTGTAAGGCGGGCTCGGCTTGGGGTTGCCGCCGTCCCAGTTGGGCCGGACCTTGAAGTCGCGCAGGATCCAGACAATCGCGCCGTTGATGTAGTCGCGCGAACCGATGTTCTTGACCGTCGAGCGCATCCAGCTCGCCTGGAACTCCTCTGTGCCCTTCTCCGTCGCCGGGCCGTTGCGGTTGGCCTCGGCGCCGAACTCGGTCACGAACAGCGCCTGCTTCTTGTAGTTCGAGCGGACGTGGTCGAGGTAGGGGACGAGTAGCGAGCGCTTCGCGGTCGTCCCGACCGGGCCGTTGTACCAGCCGAAGTAGGTGTTGATCCCGAGCGCGTCGAAGTTGCGATAGACCGGGTCGTAGGGGGTAATCGGGTAGCCGGTGACGGCGACCGCGGAAAGGCGGCTCGGGTCGAGCTGCTTGACGAGCTTCGCTGCGTCGACGAGATAGCGGCGCTGGCCGGCCGACTGGACCTCGGGCAGCTCGTTGGCGACGCTGTAGGCGAACACGGACGCGTGCGACTGATCGCGCTCGATCGTCTGGCGCAGGTAGTTGAGCCCCTTCTGGCGCACGGTGTCCCGCTGGAGCGACTTGTCCGGCACGACGTAGAACGGCACCTCGTCCCAGACGAGGATCCCGGCGCGATCGGCCAGCTCGAGCGTCTCGGGATGGAGCGGATAGTGCGCGCGCGTGACGTTTGCGTTGAGCTCTTTCAGCAGCGAGATCGCCCGCTTGCGGTTGCCGCTGTTTAGCGCCGCGCCCGCGCTCGGATCCTCCTCGTGCATCGATGCGCCACGGAGGTTGACCGGCTGCTCGTTGAGCTCCATCTGGCCGTACTTGTTGACCTCGATCGAGCGGATGCCGACGGTCGCCTTGAAGGTCGTCCCTGTGTTGTTGAAGCGCTCTCGCCCTCCACCGTTGTCGTCGTCGGAATCCTTCTTCTCCGTCCAAAGCGCACTCGCCTTGGTCGCGTAGAGATTCGGCGAGCCGGGTTGCCACAGCTTCGGCCTGTCGATCTTGACCTGCGCGCCGAGGTTCGTCGTCACGCCCGGGCCGACGGTCGCGGCGCCGGAATCGACGCGCTGGCCGCCCACGCGAAAGCGGACCTTCGCGCGGCGCGACTTCGTGCCGTCGTTGCGTACGGCGGCCGTCAGGTTGACGACGGCCTTGCAGCTGCGGCAGTCGAGATCGGGAACGGCGGTGAAGCGCTGCACGTCGACGTCGTCCACGCGACGGAGGTAAACCTCGCGCAACAAGCCGCCGTAGTTCCACCAGCCCCCGCGGAAACGGCCGACGCCGCGGTTGCCGCCGGAGGGGATGTCGTAGGCGTCCCGGCGGTTGTCCACGCGGACGACGAGCCGGTTCACCTTCGACTTCAGGATGTCCTTGGCAGCGATCTCGAAGGGCACGTAAGGACCGTCGTGGCCGCCGATCCGCTGGCCGTTGAGGAAGACGGTCGCGCGCTGGTTGACCGACTCGAAGCGGAAGCGCCAGGTAGCGCTCTCGTCGGCGCCGGGGGGGAGCTTGAAGTCGACCCGGTACCAGCCGACCGAGCCGTTGAAGCTCTCGACCGAGTCGTCGCCGGCGTTCCAGGCGTGGGGGACGCGCGCGATCTGCTGCCAGCCGTCGAGCGTCACCTGGTTCGGGAACAGCTGCGCGACGCCGACGTCGAGCGGGTCGGCGCGGAAGTACCAGCCGTTCTCGAGCAGGAAGCGGCCGGCGTGGCCGTCCTTGTACAGCGCGCCTTCTGCGGGGGTGACGCCGTCGACCGGGGTGATCGGGTTGACCGGCGTGGTGGGCTGCGTCGGCTGATTCGGGCCGGGCGCCGGGGTCTGAGAGCTACCCGCGCGCGGGAGCTGTTTCGACTTCTGGGGGCCGGACGACCCGCTGTCCGGGCGCCCGAACTCGCCGGGGTCCGCCAGCGCCGGCGTGGCGGCGAGCGCGAGCGTCAACGCAGCCGCGACCGCGGCAGCGAGGGACGTACGGATCTTGCGAAGCGCGCTCAAGATTGCGATGAGGTCCTGCAATACGACGAATGAAGCCGGAGGCTAGGGATTCCCCGCCACGAGTCCGTGACGGGACGACCCCGACCCAACCCGACTCCATCAGACAAACAAACACCCCGGCCGGAAAAGGTTGCGCTCTGCGCGGCGGCGTTCAGGCGGCGCGGCGGCGCACGGTCCAGAGCCTGCGGCGCCGAACTTGCCGGGCCTCTTGCTGACGAGCGACCCTGATCGAGTGCTCACGGAGCGTGAGGCCGGCCGGGATGTCGCTGTCGACCACTATCACCGCTTGCTGTCGTATGCGATCGGTTGTGGTCATCTGCGCCTCCCTGTTTCTCTATGTCGGCGCTTTGTCCTACCCCCTTAAGCAAAAAGGAGGCTGGGACTTACGGCGGGGGAGGGCGCAACTACAATCGGCCCTCGCGCGGGCGTGGTGTAAAGGTGGCACGTGAGCCTTCCAAGCTCGAGGAGACGAGTTCGATTCTCGCCGCCCGCTCTTATCGATCGCCGGTGAGCACGGCCCGTAGTGCACCACGTCGCCTCGCGGTTCGTCTCCTGTGGCAGTTCGCGCAGACGACCTCGCGCTTAGCCATCTCGGCCAGGATGCTGTCCCAGGCGTTGTTGTGCAGCGCAGTGCCGATGCAGAAGCTTTTTTCGCCGATGTGGTCGAACTCGAGCACGACCGGATCCGTCTCCCCGCAGTCGATGCACGGGTGAGCGACGAAGTAGTCGAGTAGAAAGCGGGTGCGTTTCATCAGGGTTCGCTTCTTGAGCTTGGCGGCGTTGTCGATATAGCGCTGCTTGTTCGCGAGGTAGTGCTCGCGACCGTACGCCGAGCGGCACGGCCGGCAGAAGCTGTCGCGCCGGTTGCGTTCCTTGTTGCGCCAGGCGAATTCGTCCTCCGGTTTGACCTCTGCGCACCGGTAGCACTTCTGCATGGGGGATCCGTCCCTCATTACGAACAGACGTTCGCACAGTGACAGGACGTCTTCGCGTAAACTCGCCACCGTCACGGGGCGTGGCGCAGTCTGGTAGCGCACTCGGCTGGGGGCCGAGCGGTCGCTGGTTCAAATCCAGTCGCCCCGACTAAACGGCGGCAGAGAATGGGAGAGCACAGCCCTCTCAAGCGCCGCTAGAAAGCACGGATGTGAGCATGGGCGAGCACGAGGGTCAGACACAAACCAGACACAAAACGCCCTCCCGACCCAGACACAAGACCGCAGGGGTCGACGGGCTCGTGAACATCCGAGGCGAGAGTGCTGCGCGGGCCGAAGTGAGAACGCCTCTCATCAACTCAGACACAAAGCAGACACAAGCGCCGGGCTAGTCCCGCATTCCTCCGCGGGTCTTTACAAGCCGGCCCCGACTTCGCCGCTTGCCAGGTGCGACCAATGGTGTTACGGTCGCCACCAGTAGGACTTGCATCTGGCTAGGGGGGCGGTACTTAGTGGGAACTGGGAGAGGTAGGGGCGCCGGCGCGACGCGGGTCGCCGCGGTTGGCCTGCTGTCGGTCGCAGCCGCGCTCGCCGTGCTCCCGGCCGTCTCTCCCGGAGCGTCGAAGCAGGGAGGCACGAGTCGCGTCGGTACCCAACACGTCACGATCGTGCAGCCCGCGCAGGGTCAGCTCGTGCGCAGCTCGCAGGTTCGCATCGTGCTTCGGACGCGGTCCGGTGACCGGCCTCGCAAGGCCGACGTCGATGGCGTCGACATCACGCGCCGGCTGAAGCGGACGCCGAAGGGCGCTTGGGCCGTGACGCTTCGCCGCGGACATGGCGTGCACATCGGCCACAACAACCTTGCCGTGAGCGCGAACGCGAAGGCCACAACCGGAACGTTCGACCATGCTCGCTTCACCCTCGCGACGCCAGACCGCAGCCTGGTCGACATCAAGCGGATTCGCACGGGTGGCGATGAGGCGCCGGTCAGGGTGGTGATCGGGGCCGCACGCGAGAGCGAGGTCCGGCTATACGTGAATGGCCGCCGGTTCACGGGTCGTTTGACCCAGGAGGGCAAGAGCCACGTCGCCCTGCTCGGCGCGCACGACGGCCTGCGCCACGGCAAGAACAGCGTGAAGGTGCTGGCGCACCGAACCCACAGGCTCCGCCACCACAGCCGTGCCGACGCTGACCAACAAACCTTCCGCCTGTCGCACGGCCGTCCGCTCGCCAGCGCCGGCAAGGACCGCGCCGCGACGGTCGGTAGCCACCGAGAGTTCGACGCGGGCGATTCTGTGAAGCCGCCTGGTTCCGTGCGCCGAAGCTTTTCCTGGGAGATCGTCGCGGCGCCGCCCGGATCGAAGGCAAAGCTCCATCACAGTAAGGCGCGCAGGCCGTCGCTCGTGCCCGACGTCCCGGGTTACTACAAGCTGCGAGTCTCAGTCCGCGGCCACGGGAAGAGCGCCCGTTCAGGACTCGCCGCGGGGAGCGGCGTCGCCGCGGCAGACTCCGACTCACCCACGACCGGCCCGTCGAGCGACCAGCTTCAGCTCACCGCGCCGCCTGACGTTCCGACTTTCGGGATTCGGCTTCAGACGGCGCTCGAAGTCGAGGGAATGGTTCTCGGTGGCAAGGTCATCCAGCCCAACCGCCCCGGGTTCAACTACGCCATCCTCGATCGAGCGACTCTCGAGCTCGGGGAGCACGGCAACACCGAGAACACCGACAACCCGCAGAACGTCACCGACCTGCAAGCCCTCGTCGACAGAAACAAGGGCAAGATGCTGGTGCTCAAGTGGCAGAGCGGACGGGGCATCCCCGCCGGTTTCAAGAGCCTCCTACAACAGGTGGGTATCCCTGAGAAGGACATCCCGCCGAACTACCGTTACGGATCGCTGGTCGGCGTGATCGGTGCGGAAGGCTCGGCGGTGTACAACATCGAGCGCATCAACTTCTTTGGTCAGCGGGACCACTACGGCATGGACGGCTACTTGCGCCGCAACAGCCACACCGGCTTGTTCGATTTTGTGTTTACGGACGCCAAACCGTTCCACAGCAACGAGGATGCTGGCTCAACAGACTCGACCTCGGTGCGTGTCTCGAACACCGGCTACCGCACCGCGATCAAACCAGGACAGTCGGGATTCCACGTCGTGGTGCTCGACGCCGTCTCGCTGCTCAAGAGATCAGAAGACACGCTCGTATTGAGCGGCCCAGATGCGAACCCCGCCGCCGCCCAGAACCGGCTCTTGAAGTATGCGCAGGACTCCTCATCCACAGAGCTGGGCGGGCGGCAGGAGCTGGTCTTCATCCAGTCCTTCGGGACGCCGCAGAGCCTCTTTGGCGCGGATCCGCGTTGGGATCAAATCGCGGCAGAACTCCAGGACAAGCTCGGCGCGAACCGCCAGCTGTTCAATGCGATGAACACCCCCCTTCCAAACACCCTCAACGACGAAAAGACGCAGGGTGGCTATGCGCTGGTGGCCCGTTACGGCCAGAAGGCGCCGACCGCCGAAGCCTCGACGATCGTGACGGGAAAGCCGGCCGCGGTGCAGGGCATGCTGATGCGGGGGCGCGACTCGCGGTACGAGCCCACGATGAGCGCGCCATCACCCGAAAAATTCGAGTCTGGCAAAGCGCCGTTCAACTACGAGCTTGAAGAAATTCTTAGCGCCCCACCCGACCCTTTCCACCCCTTCCTAACACCCGACGGGTCAGCGGTTCCGGAAGCGGCAGCGAGGGCCGTTATGAAATTCCTCGGCACAAACGTGATGAAGTTCTGCAGCGAGCGGGCACCGGACTGCGACATCCGGGAGCTGTACGCGGACTCCTTCTACAGTGATTGGGGCACGGCCCGAACGCGACTCGATTCGGCACAGTGCAACGACACGAAGGAGTACACGAAGGCCCAGTGCGCCGTGGTCTTGGAGCAACTCAAGACCGAGATCAGCGACGGGAACGCCGTTCGAACCTACTTCCAGAAGCTGCAGTCACCGTTCGGCTCGGCCAGCGTTGCCGCGCTCGCCGACGTTACGCAGATCACGACGGACATCAAAACCGTAATAAAGCCCCCCGAGAAATCGCACACGACCGCGACCGCGCTCGAGATCACGGCGATTGTGCTCGAGGCGGTGGCCCTCGTCACGGGAAATCCGGAGGCGACGCCCGCAATCAAGACTCTCAACCACATTGCGGAGGCCGGCGCGATCGGTCTCGGTGCGGCCGGCTACGCACTCGACAGAAACGGCCACCCGGTGACGATCGGCGAGCAGTTGGACACGGACGCCAGCAACCTGGGCGTCGACCTCGCAGCGAGCTACCGGGCCATGGGGGACAGCCTCGACGACACCGCGCGATTGATCGTCAGCGACTACGGGAAGCTCACCGCGGTGGCGAAGCGCATCGACGCCAAGCCGGGGCCGGGGGAGATCGATTGGCGTATCACCGACCCGAATTTGGCGCGCGACCTTCTGATCAAGACAACGCAGACCCAGATCTACCGGAAGCTCTTGCCGATCGTCTATACGGCGTACGTGGTCGGCACCCGGAGGAAGCTGAACAACGCCCGGGATTGGGTGTGCGAAGGCTATACGGCCTACAACAAGCGCCTGTTCGACGCCGACCCGGACCCTGACCACAAGTATGAGGGGCAGGTGGACGATGCGCAGTTCTTCACTCGCGTAAATCCGCAGGTGTCGGCCAACCCGAGTCTCCCACTATTGCCATTCCGGGATACTCAACTCATCGCGGTTGCGGAGCAGCACGCTGTCGGGAGCTTGCGCCACGCGCGCATCAAGGGAATCCCGGGATCGATCACGACGAAGCTCTTCGCGCCGTTGACTTCCGGGGGACTCGGCCTGCACAAGCTCGACCTTTTTTCCCCGGCGACCGGCTTCAGGTACCGCCCGAAATACCTCGGTCAGATGGAATACGAAAGGGACGACCGGACCAAGAACTGGGGCACGCTCGACAATTTCCCGTACAGTCCCACTCGCGAGTGGGATGACCGAATTATCTGCCAGGACCTTCCGGACCCGCCGGGGAACAGCGAGTAGGCGCGAGCCCGGACGGACTCCTCGCCGCGGTACCGGCGAAGTACCGACTGCCACGTACCATGGGTCCAGACCGTCCGGGACCGCTGACGCCCAGGACGTCCTGGGCGTGTAGGACACATCTACGCACCTAGTGAGTCGGCTGGGGGCCGAGCGGTCGCTGGTTCAAATCCAGTCGCCCCGACTCACTCCGGGACCGCCGCTTGACGCGCGCCTGCAGCCCGAATATCGTCCTTGCAGCGGACTCAAGAGGGGGACATGCAGCGGATCGGCAGGAGTGAGGCAAGGTCGAGCTGGGGCGAAGGCCGGGTGCTCTGGGTCGTACTGGTTGTTGCCCTCGTGTCGGCGCTACTGCTCGCACCGGCGGTGCAGGCGGCGAGCAACCCGCCGCCGCTGAAGGGCGACGGGATCTGCTTCTACACGAAGACCCGCGCGTTCAATCCGTCCGGATCGATCGACCCGACCGGGCACGGCTTCCTACAGCTGCGCCCCGATTCGGGGCCCCAGGCCGGAAGCCGGAAGCTCAACTACGGCTTCCACCCGAAGGTCGAATGGAGGTTCCTGACCGGAAGCCCGGGCTCGATCGACGACGAATCGAAGCACGCCTGGTCGTTCAAGGTCTGTTTCCCGCTCACCAACAAGCAGTACAACGACGCTCAGGAGATCGTCAACGAGTATCGCCGGAACACGCCGGAGTACGTGTTCACGAGCTACAACTGCACGACGTGGATCGTTCGCGTGTCGGAGAAGCTCGGTGTTCGGCTGCCTGACACCAGGGCGCGAGTGCTGGTGCCCACGGTCTCTTTTAAGTGGCCGCCTGTCGGCACTACATACGTGACCACCGGCCCCGAGGATCCCGAGCGGCTCGGGACGATCCTCGAGGAGGCGTGGACCTCGGGGCGCAAGATCGACGGACGGGGGCTCGTCTACAAGAACGTGAACAACACGTTCCCCGACGACACGAAGGATCCGCCGACCATCCGCCTCGACCACGACTCGATCACCGACGTCGCCAGGCTTGCCTTTAAGGACCCGGGCGAGCTAGCCGCCGGCTTGAACCTGACCGCGCGCGACCGCGAGCTGCCGGACGAGATCGTCGGGGTCGGAGAGCCGCTGAGCGTCCCCTTCAGGGGTCTGGACGATGAGGTTACCCAGCTAAGGATCGACGGCCGGACCGCGTTCGTCCAGCAGGGGGGCCGCAGCCGGACCTTCCCGCGCGGCCAGGACCCCGACCGGCCGGTGTTCAGGTTCGAGCGCACCGGGACGTTCAGGGTGACCGGCTTCGTCCTCGGCGACACGACCGTGGAGCGGTTCCGTTTCGACGTCAGGGTCGACAACAGCAACCGCGACGCGGACGCGGCTGTGAGGGTTCGGGACGACCAGGTCACGCCGGACGAGCGGCCGCCACTCGACCGCGAGGAGGTAAAGCCGCTGCCGCAGCCGGAATGACCAGGCTGCCCAGCCCTAGGAACGAAGCGGCCTGCCGTGAGGATCACACGGCGGCGGAGCGGTGCGGTACTGCGTGCGGATAGCGTCGAGCGTGTCCCTTACGCCGCTAGTCCTTCGGCTGGGGGCCGAGCGGTCGCTGGTTCACATCCAGTCGCCCCGACTTCCCACTCACGAACGTAGGAACCTACTTACGGGGCCAGCAATCATCGCCGCGACAATGATCGCGAGGACGCTAGCCGCGACCTAGGCGAGGCCTCGGGCTGCCCACGCCCGGGACGTCAGTACGAACGGTGGAGCGGGCAGCACCTCTCGGCAGCAATCGCGTAACTGAGCCTGCCGCCTCGCGTCGAGGCCAGCCACGTGGGCGCCGGCGGGGCCCACGCCGAGCATGAACGGCTCCCACCAATCCTCGAAGCTCGGATGCTCGACGCTGATCGAAAGGGCGCTCTCTGCGACCTCACTCAACCCCGCTTCTCCGAAGAGCTGCGCAAGATGCCCCTCGCGCGCGCCGGCAAGCTGGGACACATCGTCGACATCAGGTTCAAGCGACCGCGCCGCGGCCCAAAATGGGGTGAGAGGTGCCTGGTCCCCGGCGTGATCCCACACGCAGGCCGCCACGATGCCCCCCTTGAGCGTTACGCGCGCCATCTCGCGCAATCCCGCGACCGGGTCCGCCATGAAGTGAACGACGAGTTGGGCCAAGGCGGCGTCGAATGCCTGGTCGTCGAATGGCAGTCGCTCGGCGGCAGCCTGCTGCACAGCTACCCCGGCGTGGCGCTCTCGAGCTGCGGCAACGAAGGGCTCGGACGGATCGACGGCCCATACGAGCGGGGCTCCCAGCCGCCTGACCAGCTCAGTCGTCAGTGCTCCAGGACCGCAGCCGACGTCGAGCACGCGCTGTCCGGCCGCGATCGCGGCGAAGTCCGCGAGCTTCGAGGCGAGCGGCACTGAATACCTACCCATGAAGCGGTCGTACGAGTCGGCCGCGACCGTAAAGCTCATTGCTGAAATCTAAACCGAGCGGTCGCCCGTAGGCCTCCGGTGGATCGAAAACCTCGCCGGCGTCGGCAAGCCGGTGTGAGGACAAGCGCCGATCGGGTGTCGAAGACTTAGTGTTGAAGGCTCGGAACAGACGAGAGCTAGGGGGCAGAAATGGCCACGTTGCACATCGAGCACGCGATCAGTGACCTCCAGGTTTGGCTTGGTGCATTCACGAGGTTCGAGGAGGCCCGGGCGAAGGCTGGGGTGCGCTCCCACCGCGTGCGCCAGCCCATCGACGACGACAAGTACATCTACATCTCGTTGGACTTCGACACCGTCGAGGAAGCAGCCGCCTTTAAGGGTTTCTTGGAGAGCACGGTGTGGGCCTCTGCGGAGGCTTCGCCTGCACTCGAGGGCAAGCCCACGGCCCGGATCCTCACGGACGTGACGACGCACGCGTAGTCGGACACAGTTGGATCCGCTACGGGCGGCGACAAGCTCGTAGTACCGCCGTGGTACCGACTGCTACGTCCCATGTGTCCAGACCGTCCAGAACTCCTGACGCGCTGGACGTCCTGGACGCATAGGACACATCCACGCGCCCAGTCGTTCGGCTGGGGGCCGAGCGGTCGCTGGTTCAAATCCAGTCGCCCCGATTGAGCAAGCAAGGCATCCGCATGCCCTCCCTCCGGGCCTGCGAAGCGATCGGGAGCATGTTCGCGTCTGCGAGGATGACCGCGTGCCCCGACCGATGTGGAAGTTGCCGTCGATCAATCTGCGGGAGCGACGTCACCCGCCGGGGCGCGAGCGTGTCCCCGAGCCGATGGTCATGAACGAGCCGGAGTCCGTGGCGCAGTTCCACGCCGGCGGCGCCGAGAGCCCCGGCATGCTGGCTGTGTACGACTTCAGTGCCCGCGCGCTCAACACCCTGCTGCCGGAGGGCGCACATCTGCTTGACCTTGGTGTGGGGTCCGGTCGGGCGCTCGCCCACATCGCCCGGCTTCGTCCCGATCTCCACGTGACGGGCGTCGACCTGGCGCCGAACATGCTCGCCGCGGCGCGGAGACTGCTCGAATCCGAGGGCTTGGACAGCCGGATCGAGCTCGTCGAGGCCGACATGACGGCGCTGCCCGCCTCGATCGTCGAGACACCGTGGGACGGGATCTCGTGCGTGTGGACACTCCACCAGCTGCCCGACATGGAGGTTCTGCGCGCTGCGTTGCGGCAGATTGGCGCGCTGCGCGAGCGCAGCGGCGCGGCGATCTGGATCTTCGACTTCCAGCGCTTGCTCAATCCGGAGACGTTCCCGGCGCTCCTCGACGTCCTGGATCCCGCGATGAACCCCGTGCTGCGCGGCGACGGAATTGCAAGCGAGGCGGCCGCCTTCACGCACGACGAGTTGTCGGCCGAGCTCGACGGGACGGGACTTCGCGACATGCGCAGGGGCCGCGCCCGTCCGCTCGCCTGGAGCCAGGCTTTCTGGGCCCCTCGTGCAGACGGGCAGCCGGGCGGGAGCGCAAGCTTCCGACCCGACCGCCTGCCGTCGCCCGCACGCGGCGATGCTGCGATCCTCCGGGCGGGCTTCAGCGCGAAGCCGTTCTGAGTACGAAGAACTAAGCGGCCCCTCTTCGAACCGGGACGAACGGTCGCTCGCGCGGTACCACTTTGGTACCGACATCCGTCCAGATCGTTCAGGACCGGTTACCGGTTGGACGTCCTAGACGCATCCACGCGCTCAGTCCTTCGGCTGGGGGGCCGAGCGGTCGTCGGTAGCGGACGCCCTGGTCGCAGCCGTCTCTGAAAGCGCCCCGGCGCAGACAGGCGGGCTCGACGAAGGCCAGCGCGCGCCCGATGGCCCGCAATGATCCGGTCTCGAAGTCGTTGCGTTCTAGAGAGCAACAGCCACCAAAGGAGCGAAAGAATGCAGCGCAGATCACTTGTCCTATTCCCCGTCCTAGCCGCGATGGCGCTCGGCGTCGTTGCGTGCGGTGCCGAGGAAGACTCGAATGGAAAGAAGGAAGCCGGAGCTTCGGCCGAGCCGACCGCGACACAGCCGGCGTCGGAGAGCTCGAAGGTCAGCTTCCAGTCGCCGAGCGACGGCGGAAGCGTCGGTTCGAAGTTCACCGCCAAGGTCAAGCTCGACGGGTTCGAGATCGACGAGCAGAACGTCGGAAAGCAGGCAGCCGCCGGCAAGGGTCACCTGCACTTCGCGCTCGATGGCGGCAAGTTCGATTCCGCCAAGTACTCGGGGGCGAACGGCAAGCTCGCGGAGCAGCTCGGCACCGAAGGCAAGTACAGCCCCGCGGTGGCCCCCGAGATCACCTACGAGGACATCCCGGCCGGCGAGCACACCCTCGAGGTGAAGCTCGCCGACAACGACCATAAGGAGACCGGCGATACCGCCAAGGTCACCTTCACGGTCGACGAGCAGGGGCAGGCCAAGAGCGGCCCGAACGGCGAGAAGGTCACGATCGAGGACGTTACGACCACGGATGGCGGCCTGACGGCCAAGGTGTCACTCGAAGGTGTCGAGCTCGATCCCAAGGCCGTCGGCAAAAAGCCCGAGACGGGCAGAGGCCACCTGCACTTCGCGCTCGATGGCGGCAAGTTCGATTCCGCCAAGTACTCGGGGGCGAACGGCAAGCTCGCGGAGCAGCTCGGCACGGACGGCAAGTACAGCCCCTCCGTGGCCCCGGAGATCACCTACAAGGGTATCCCGAAGGGCGAGCACGTACTCAAGGTGTACGTGGCGAATAACGACCACTCGGACAACGGCGCGGTCGCTGAGCAGACCGTCACGGTCAAGTAATGAGGAAGGCACTGGTTGTCACCGGGCTCGCAGCCTCGGTCGCACTGGTCGCCTGCGGGAACGGCGGCGGGGAGATGCAAGGCCCCGCCGCCGGCTCCGCGCCGAAACGGCCAGGGCTCACCGTGGACATGGTCGACAGCCGCTTCGAGCCCAAACGGCTCACCGTGGCGCGAGGCGAGACCGTCACCTTTCGCAACCGCGGCAAACTGACCCACAACGCGAAGGGGCGTTCCTTCTTCTCGCGGGTCGTGGAGCCGGGTGGTGTGTATCGCCACCGCTTCGATGATGCGGGTACCTTCGCCTACATGTGCACGTTCCACCCCGGTATGACCGGAACGCTCAGAGTCGAATGAGCGGGCGATCGGTGCCAGCGAATCCGGACCTTCGAGCTCTCGCCGACGAGGAGCTGATGGCGCTCGTGCAGTCCGGCGATCCGCGCGCCTTCGAACTCTTCTACGATCGCCACGGCGCCCCCGGGTTCTCACTCGCATACCGGATCGCGGGCGATCGCGTCGCGGCAGAGGACATCACCCAGGAGGCCTTTCTCTCCATCTGGCGTGGTCGCCATCGCTACTCGCCAGGGCGCGGCAGCGTTCGGTCGTGGGTGTACGGGATCGTGCACAACCGCGCGATCGACGGCCTTCGCCGCGAGCAACGGCACGAGCGCCGACGCGCGAGCGGGGAGGGTCTTGAGGAAGTCCACCAAGCTGCCGAGCTCACGGACGTCGAGGCGGTGCGACGTGACGAGGCCAGGACGGTGAGGGGGGCCCTCGCGACGTTGCCGGACGAGCAGACGCGGGTGATCGAGCTGGCGTACTACGGCGGCTTCACCACCAGCCAGATCGCCAGCATGCTCGACGCCCCGCACGGTACCGTCAAAGGACGCATGCGGCTCGGACTCGAGAAGCTGCGCCGGGAACTGGGGGAGGCGGCGTGACCCACGAACGCTATGAAGAGAACGCAGGTGCCTACTTGCTGGGGGCGCTGCCGGAGCTCGAGCGGCAGGCCTACGAGCGCCACCTCGAGGGTTGTGACGACTGTCGGCGGGACGTCGAGCGATTGCGCGCGGGCGCCGAAGCACTCCCGCGCGCCGTGCCGTCACTCTCTCCGCCACCGGAGTTGAAGCAGTCGTTGATGGAGACCGTCGAGCGCGAGGCCGCCCAACACGCACCGGTTCGGCCAACACGGGCGAAGCCAGGGAGACGGTTTTCCGACCTGCTCCCACGGCTGCCCCGCTTCGGCCCGGCGCTCGCGCTTGGCTCGGTGATCGTCCTGCTCGCTGGCGTTGCGATTGGAGTCGGGTTGTCATCCGAGTCGGCGGAGGGAACGCGGACAGTCGCGGCGCAGGTCGACAGGCAGCGACTACCGCGGGCGAGCGCGCGGCTCGTGGTTGCCGATGACCGTCGCACGGCCGTGCTGAGGACGAGCGGAATGCCGAGTCTCGGCGCCGACTCGATCTATCAGGTCTGGCTTGAGCATGACGGCGAAGTGCTTTCGCAGTCGCTATTCGAGGTTGGGGGCGACGGCAGAGGGGCGGGCGCCGTGCTCGATCGACTTGACGACGCTGATGCCGTGATGGTCACGCGTGAGCCCGCCGGAGGCTCGCGGGCCCCGACCGAAGCGCCGCTCGTGACCGTGAGGCTCTGACCAGCTGCAGCTTAGGCCCGTCCCGGGTAGGCGTTACTGGAGTGGTGTGCGAGCCGGCGGAAGGCGAGGGTCGAACTGGGCGAAGGCGGCGCGTCGGTTTTGGGTACTTCATGCGCGGGGCGGGTAGCTTCGACTTCGACGTCACTTGATAAACCGAACGAATGGAGTTCGATGACCACGGAGGAGCGTGCGGATCCGGAGCGCGCCTCGCTGCTACTCACCGGCGCGTCGGGGTTCGTCGGCGGTGCGCTCCTGCCGGCGCTGCTCGAACTCGGCGCCGTGCGCTGTCTGGTCCGGGACGCGAGCCGGCTGCAAGAGGGCCACCGTTCCTTCGCCATCGAGGCCGACCTGAGCGACGCTGAGTCGCTTATTCCGGCGCTCGCGGGGATGGACGAGGTCTACTACCTCGTTCATTCGATGGAGCCCGGCGGTGACGAGGGATTCGCCGAGCGCGATCGCGTGGCTGCGGAGAACTACGTGCGTATCGCTCGCGAGGCGGGGGTGAGGAGAACCATCTACCTCGGCGGAATCGGCGGAGAGGATGAGAGCGAGCACCTTGATTCCCGGCGGGAGGTCGAGCGAATCCTGGAGGGCGCCGGTCCCGAGCTCGTGACCCTGCGCGCGTCGATGATCGTCGGTTCCGGGAGCGCCTCATTTTCGACGCTTGTTCGCATGGTGAGTCGGCTGCCCGTACTGGCGCTGCCGTCGTGGCGGGATCGGCGGACCCAGCCGATCGCAGTCGACGACGTGGTTGCGAGCCTCGCCGCGGCCCGCAACGTTGCCCCCGGGTCCTACGAGATCGCGGGTCCGGACATCCTCAGCTTCGAGGAGATGACCGAGATCATCGCGGAGCTGCTCGGCGAGAACCATCGGTCGGTCGATATCCCGCTCAGCAACTCGCGGCTCGAAGCTGCAGCTGCAGCGCTGGTCACGGGCGAGGAGCGGGATCTGCTCGAGCCCCTGATGGCTGGACTGCACGGCGATCTGACCGTGACGGACAACAGCCTGGAGTCGGTGTTCGGAGTCCGCCCGACGCCGTTCGTGGACGCTGCACGGGCAGCGGTAGAGGGGATGCCCGACGCCGAGGTCTCGCCCGACGCCGACCCGGCTCCGCCCGGCGCCGCGTCCTAGCGCTGAGGGCCGTTCGGCGCGAGGCGCTTAAACTCCCCCCGGCAGATGGAGCGTCACGACCCGAGCGGCTACTACGTTTTGGAGCTGCATAGGGCACGGGGGCACGCGCTCGACTGATGGCTGGCCGCGCGCTTGTCACCGGGGCCACGGGCTTTGTCGGCGGAAAACTGGCGACAGCGCTCGCCGACGCCGGCTGGGAGGTCCGCTGCCTCGTCCGTGACCGCGGTCGCGCGGCGCATCTCGAGCGGGCAGGCTTCGACCTCCACGAGGGTGACGTGCTCAAGCCGCAGACCCTTCGCGGCGCGGGCCGCGCCGTCGATGTCGCCTACTACCTCGTCCACTCGATGGGCCGCGGCGGTTCCGGCGACTTCGCCGACAGCGACAGCGCTGCCGCGAGGGCATTCGCCGAGATGGCGCGCGCGGATGGCGTCGAGCAGGTCATCTATCTCGGCGGCCTCGGCGGCGACGAGGGGTCAAAGCACCTCCGCAGTCGTCACCTCACCGCCGTGGAGCTGCGCCGTAACGGACCTCCACTGACGTACTTCCGCGCCGCGATGGTGGTGGGGGCCAAGAGCGAGTCGTACCGGATGCTCCGCTATCTCGTGCAACGGCTGCCGGCGATGATCGCTCCTGCCTGGCTGAGAAACGAAACCCAGCCGATCGCAGTCGACGACGTGCTCGAGTACCTCGTCCAGGCACCGTCGGTCGCGGAGGCCCGCGGCGGCGAGGTCCAGATCGGCGGCCCCGACGTCCTGACGTACGGAGAGATGCTCGACGGCATGGCCGAGGTACTCGGGGTGCGCCGGCGCCCGAGGGTCCCGGTACCGCTGCTCACGCCGTGGCTCTCGTCGCTGTGGATCAAGCTCGTCACACCGGTGGACGCTGGTGTGGCGCGACCGCTGATCGAAGGCTTGGCGGTTCCCACGGTCGTTACCGACCCGACGCCCGCCTCCCGGTTCGAAGTCGAGCCGGTCGGCTTCCACGAGGCGCTGCGGCGCGCGATCGCAGAAGACGCTGCCGAGTAACCCCACGCGTGTTTGTCTCCTCATCGGGGTAGGCAATCGGACCGTGTCCCGCGACCGCACCACGAGCCGGCCGCCCGGCTGGCCGTCCGAGTTGGTCGGTCTGGCGCTCGGCATCCCGTTGGCGGCGCTCGCTGCTGTCCGGCGCGGCAAAGCCGTCCATCCCCACGGGGTTGCGTACGACGCGACCCTGGCCGTGGCGGGAGACGGCGTGGCGCCGCCGGCCGCGAGGCTCCTGTCCCAGCCGGGAGAGCACCGTGCTGTCGTTCGGTTTTCGCGCTCGCTCGGATTGCCGCGGCCGATCCCTGACCTGATGGGCCTCGCGATCCGGGTGATCGATGCGTACGGGCCGGCACGACACCAGGACTTTCTGCTCGTGACTTCGGTTGACAAACCGCTCCTCCACCACGTGTTCCTGCCGGTCACCGATCTGCAGCAGCGGCCGTACTCGTCCTCGCTGCCCTACCGGGCCGGAAGCGACACGTTTCTGATCGGCGGACTGCCCGACCCGCGATCGCCGCGCCCCGGCGGCGAGAATGAGTTCGACCGCCTCGACGCGGCCGCCGCGACCGGCCGGCTCCGGTTCCAGCTCGCCGTCGCCCCGCTCGCGGGGCGGTTCCGGGCGGTCGCCGAGCTGCGGATCGGAAAACGATTGCCCGCCGAGTTCGACGCGCTGCGCTTCAACCCGTCGAACACGGGCGGCGGGCTGGAGCTCGTCAGCGTCCTGAACGGGGCGAGAGACCGCGCGTACCGGCTTTCCCAGGCGGCCTGGCGACGGACCCGCGACGACGGAGCAATGCTCCAGGACGGCGCCGACCGCCGGCTGAAGGCGCTCGCGCCGGCCAGCACCGAGGGCTCTGCATCGCCGACCGACGCTCGTTAGGGCCTCTCCGCGGCGGCCATCTCACGGCTTGCCACGAAATGCATCCGCCACCTAGTACATGTCCGACATGCTCCTAGCTGCGGAGCGCGGTTTCTCCTTCGCCGACCCGTACGCGATCGGGTTGCTTTTCGCCGGACTCGTCCTGTTCGCCGCGGTTGTCGCCCTCACGAAGGAGCAGGAACGGGCCTTCACCTCGGCGACCGTCTACCTGGCTTTCGGCGCCGTCGCGGCTGTCGGGCTGGACTTCCTCGGCGTCACGCTGATCGACCCCCTCGCCGACGCGAGGATCATCGAGCACGCGGCAGAACTCGCCGTGATCCTCGCGCTGTTCGCGGCCGGACTGCGGATCGATCGCAGCCTCTCGTGGAGAGGCTGGCGCTCGGCGACGCTGCTGCTGCTCGTGGTCATGCCCCTCACGATCGGCGGGATCGCGCTTTGGGGGGTGGGGGTCATGGGACTCTCGCTCGGCGCGGCGCTGCTGCTCGGTGCGGTGCTCGCGCCCACCGACCCGGTGCTCGCGAGCGACGTCCAGGTCGGCCCCCCGGGCGAAGGAGACTCGACCGAGCCGCACTTCGCCCTCACGGCCGAGGCCGGGGGAAACGACGGGCTCGCCTTCCCATTTGTGTTCCTCGGCCTGTTCGTCGCCGCCGAGGGCGGCACGGAATGGCTCGGCGAATGGCTGCTCGCGGACGTCTTGTACGCGGTCGTGGTCGGGGTCGCCGCCGGTGCCGGCGCCGGGCACCTGATCGCGCGCCTCTCGATGGCGCTTCGGCGGCGGGAGCTCATGGCGGAGCGATTCGACGGATGGCTTTCGATCGCCGCGGTCCTGCTCGTGTTCGGATTCACCGAGATCATCGGTGGATACGGCTTCCTTGCCGCCTTCGCCGCAGGGCTCGCGTTCCGCCGACACGAGTCCGAGCACGAGTCGCACGCGCGCGTCCATGCCGGCGCGGAGACCGTCGAGCACTTCTCGGAGCTCGCGCTCGTCCTGCTGCTCGGAAGCACCGTCACGCTCGCCGGGCTGGCCGAGCCGGGCCTCGCGGGATTGCTGCTCGTGCCGCTGCTGCTCGTGTTGATTCGGCCTGCCGCCACCCTGCTTGCGTTCCTGCCCACCCGCGTTCGGCCGCGGGAGCGCCTGTTCATCGGCTGGTTCGGAATCCGGGGTGTCGGGTCGATCTACTACGTCGCGGTGGTGCTCAACGACGGGGTCCTCTCCAGAACGGTCCGGGCCCGCAGGGCGGCCAGGGGCAGCCCGGCTCCACTGGCGCGACCGGCCCCGCCGCCGGCCCGCAGGACTTCAAGCTGCTCGTCGCGATCCTGAACGCCTCTCGCAAGCGGAGCACCGGACGGGTCTCGATCTCCTACCTGGCGACGGCCGCCTCCAACGTGACGCTCGAGATCAGCCCCGCGAGCTCCTCGTCCTCGAAGAAGAAGGGCCGCAAGGCCCAGTCGGTGATCAAGCGCATCACCGGCAAGGCGAAGCTCGGCCGCAACCGCATCGCCTGGAGCGGCAAGGTCGGCGGCGAACGCGTCCCGCCGGGTCGCTACACGCTGCGCCTGCGCGCCACGGGCGCGGACGGCGAGACGGCGAAGGACACGATCCGCCTGAACGTGCCGAAGCCGCGCAAGAGCGACTAGCTCCGTCGCTAGACCCGGGCGTCGAATGTTCGCCGCAGTCGCCCGAGTTGCATAAGCCTCAGGACGGCCGCGCTTCGCGGTACCGCCGTGGTACCGACTGCTGCGTCCTATGTGTCCCGATCGTCCAGAACCCGTGACGCGCTGGACGTCCTAGACCCACAGGACACATCCACGCGCCCAGTCCTTCGGCTGGGGGCCGAGCGGTCGCTGGTTCAAATCCAGTCGCCCCGACTAGCGAACGTGGTCCCCCATTGCGGAACCTGGCGGTCCGGTGTACGTTGGCCGTGATGGAGCGCTCGCACTCGCGGGGTGGGGCCATCGCAGTTGGTTTCGCTTTCGCTCTGGCAGGAATCCTGGCCGCAGTCGCGCCGAGCACGACCGAGGCCGCGAGCCCGAGCAAGCAGGCCCTCAACCGCTCGAGCGACTCGCCGCCGAAGATCCAGGGGTTCAAGATGCGCAGCGCCCGGCGCGGGGTGCTTGTCAGGTTCGCGGTCGCTTACCCGCGCATCGGGGACAACCCCGAGCGAACGCTCGTAATGCTGCGCGTGTGGAAATCGAAGACTCGACGCAAGCTGTACGTCGAGCGGCGCAATCGCGCGCGCATCCCGCGGGGACGGACGGTCCACTACGAGTTCCTCGTCAAGGGCGCTGCGGCGCGCGCGCTGCGGCGGGCAGGCGTTGGTAACCAATTCACGGGCGCTCAGAGCAAACGCCGCCGGCCCCCGGAGCACTACGTCACCGTCGTGGCGGAGCACGCGCGCAATATCGACAGCGACCGGGCGCTCGACAGCACGCGCTCGGTGGCCGCCTCGGGAGATCTTCTGCGCGGGGGGTCGCCAAACGTCGGGGGCCAAAGTGGGACGCTGACGCTCATGAACGAGACCGACGAGCCGATCGTCACCACGGCGGGGCCGGCGATCTGCATGTACGACGATGCGGCGCACAAGTCGAACTTCGCCAACTTGAACGGCGTCATCTTGCCACCCCACGGCAGCAAGGTGGTGGACATCCAGGCGAACAAGTTCTCGCGCAGCGGGGTCAGGGGGAGCGGGCTCGGCATCGGCCAACACCCGTCGCAGGCGGCAGCCATGTTCAACGCCGAGGCCCGGCAGCTCGGGTTCGAGATGTATGCCCGCTACGACCCGGACACCCACTTCCCGCCTTTTTATCCCAACTTTCTTCTTCCGGGTTTCTACGAGGCCCAGCCGCCGCGTTTCGGGTCCATTATGGCCTCGTCATTCCCCGGCCCGAATAACGCCAATTCCGAGGACTGCGACGTCGTGACGAGCACCTTCGTGGTCGGCGCCGATACACAGGACGGTCTCCACGCCATGGGCATCGCGGCCTACGGCAAAGACGGCACGAAGAGTACGGCCACTCTGGATTCCTTCGGTCTGCAGGCACGGCTCACCGATAGCGGCACCAAGCCGTGGATCACTTTCACAAAGGGGCAGAGCCCGTACCAGCCCAGCTCGGATTGCACCGGCGCCGGTGCGGTCTGGATGTCCTGTCTCTACCCGCCGGGCAGCGCTCGCGCCCAAACGGAGCTGACGAGCATGGCCATCCCCGGCTCGCACGATTCCGGCACGGCCCAGCTCAACGTACGAATTGACTCTCTGGCGGTCGGGGTATGCGACGGTGTCGTGCAGGCGGAGGGCTTCGGGCCCAGCGTGGTCTACAACCTCGCCGCAGCCCAGCGGCTCAACCTTCGCGAGCAGCTCGATCTCGGGATCCGCTATCTCGACATCCGGGCGGGTTACGACATCCGCTCAGGCGTCTGGCGCGTTCACCACAGCCAGTTCTCCCAGAGCACGCTCGACCAAGACCTCGCGACAGTGGCTCAGTGGGCGGCCGCGCATCCCGGGCGCGAGCCGATCATCCTCGATGTGACCGTTTGCAATGCGGGCCTAAGCCACCTCGACTCGTTCGCGAACGCCTTCAGCGCGAAACCCAAGCTGACCGCGGACGCAGCGGCCGCTGACGGCTTTACGCCCGCCAACATCGCCTCGGTGGCGATGAAGCCCCCGGCCGGCATCGCGCCGCGGAGCTTCTCGCGCCTCTCGATGCAGGAGATCTACGACGCTCCCAAGGGCGGGAATGTCCTCGTCCTACTGAACGACCCGGCCCAGGTGCCGAAGGGGACCGTCTACCCGCCGGCCTTCCTCAAGGGCACACCGGCGTTCCTCCGCGGCGACCCTTCGACGGGCGGCGGCAGCAGCGGCCCGCCGCCCTATCCCGACCCTTCGCGCGTCGCGATCAACAGTTACTGGCCCCAAGAGCAGGCTCCATTTGCCTGCCACGCTTGGCCGGATGCAAACAACGCTGTCGCGGCGTACCCCGACAGTCCCGATCGGAACCCCCGGTTCAGCACCTACCGGTCGCTTCAGCCGGTGACCCAAACGCCGTTCATGATCGGTCAGCTGCTCTACACGATCGCCTCCAACGAACAGGCCATCAAGGATTGGCTCAAAACGTTGGCTAGCAACGGCGACAAGGGCTGTCCGCAGTCGCTGCTCGACTGGGAGCGAGGTCTCACCTCCGGCAACGAGTATCGAGCGGGAATGAAGATCGTCGAGAACTGGGGTGACGCCGCCAACATCGTCATCACCGATGACGTAGGAAACGTCCGCTCCGATGCCGCTTCCGGTTCGAAGAACTACGTCGACTTCATGGTCGGGATCAACCAGCAGCGCATCGCGAAAGGCGTCAACAATCTCTCGCCGATCTCGCCGATCTCGCCATCGACGCCTCAGACCCTCAACCCGCCACCGCCGCAGCCCACCAACCGACCGTAGCCGTGGCGCGCTCGCACTCGCGGGGCGGGGCGATCGCAGTCGCTTGCGCTCTGGCAGGGATCGCAGCAGCCGTTCCGCCGAGTGCTACCGAGGCTGCAAGTCCGAGCAAGCAGGCGCTTGGCCGCTCGATCGACGCTCCGCCGAAGATTCGCGATTTCCGCATGCGCCGCGCCGAGCACGGCGTGCTGATCAGATTCTCGGTGCGCTATCCACGCGTCGGCGACGACCCGGAGCGCACGCTCGTGAAGCTGCGCGTGTGGAAGTCCAAGAAGGTCGAGAAACCGTACGTCGAGCGCCGCAGCCGCGCGAGGATTCCGAGCGGCCGCACGACTCATTACGAGTTCGTCGTCCGCGGCAGGGCAGCGCGCGCCCTGCGGCGCGCGGGCGTCGGCAAGCGCTTCACCGCGACGCGGGCCAAGCGTCGTCGCCCACCCGAGGACTACGTCACGGTCTTGGCGCAGCACGCGCGCAACATCGACAGCGATTCCGCGCTCGACCACACCAACACCGCTGCCGCCTCGGGCGGGGCCCTGAAGGATGGAACCCCGGTCCTCGGCGGCCCGAGCGGGCAGGTCACCTTCCATAACGCCACCGGCGTACCGATCGTCGGGACCGCCGGCGCCGGGATCTGTATGTACGCCAGCCCATACAACTCGGGGCATGTCTCTGACCTCTCCAGCGTGAATTCAGCTGCGATGGCACCCGACTACCAGACGACGATGACGCTCCAGACTGACAAGAACCTGCTCGATGGCGTCCACAACTACACGCCGATCGCGAACGCGCCTGACGGGCAGACACCTCAGGCGGCGTCGCTGCTCTTCAACGCCGAGGCGCGGCAGTTCGGCTTCGAGATGTCGACTCGATACATCGCCCCTGGAGAGGACGATCCGAATGACAAGAGGCAAGCTCGCTACCCGCGCTGGCCCGACCCCATCAAGTTCCCCGGGCCGAATGACTCCTGTCACAGCGCCACAAGCAACTTCGTGATCGGAGCTGACACAGAGGCTGGGCTGCACACGGCGGCGCTCTACTCCTTCGACGCAAAGGGGGCCTATCCGCAGGCGACGCTGAACGACTTTGGACTGCGCCAGCAGTTCGTCCAATCCGGAGGGCACCAATTCATTACCGTCGTCCAGTCCTCTGGCCCGGACCCGTATAAGCCCGCCGCGGACTGCACGGGCGCCGGCGCGGTCTGGATGTCATGCCTATACCCGCCCGGAACGAAGCGGGCGCAGACACAGCTGACGAACGTGGCGATCCCCGGCTCGCACGACTCGGGTACCGCCCAACTCGGGGCGGCGAACACCGACCTCTTCCACCCGGAGTGCGACCCGAGCAACGAGGCTGAGACGCTCGCTGCGCCGTTCATCTACAACCTGGCCGTCGCCCAGCGGCTCAACCTTCGCCAGCAGCTCGATCTAGGGATTCGCTACTTCGACATCCGGGCGGGGTACGACACCTACTACAACGTCTGGCGCAGTTACCACTCGACGTTCACCCAGAGCACGCTCGACCAGGATCTCGCGACGATCGCCCAGTGGGCCGGAGCCCACAAGAAGCGCGAGCCGATCATCGTCGACCTGACCGTTTGCGACGCCGGGAAGACTCCTCACGTCGCGCAGTTCCAGAACGTGTTCAGCGCGCGTCCCAGCATCGTCAAGAACGTGACGAACACCAAGTTCGACGTCTTCGGCATCAAGGACGTGACGCTCGACCCTCCGGGCAGCGTCGCGCCGAACACGTTTGCGCGCATGAAGCTGCAGGATCTCTACGACTTCCCGGCGCCGAGCGGCAACGTCCTCGTGCTGCTGCACAGGTACAACGCTGTTGGCGGGCCGAAGGCCGACTACGACAAGAGCTTCCTGCAGAAACTGCCCGCGTTCGTGGAGGAGTCGGGCTACGGGGCGTACGTGCCCAAGGACCGGGTTGGCATCAACAGCCAATCGCCGAACGCGCAGCCTGAGCTCAAGTGCAACAACCCGACCGGCCAGAACACCTACATCCAGGAGTACCCCTACGGCACCACGAACGGTCCGAAGCTCGTGGGTTCTCCGCTCAACACCTATCGGAAAGACCAGCCGGTGAGCCAGACGGTCTTCATGGTCACCCAGGTTCTGTATACGTCGCCTACCGACGCCAAGACCCGCTACGCCTGGTACAAGCTCGCCGGCGCCGGCAAGTGTCCCGCAACGCTGCTCGACTGGGAAAGCAGCCTGTTCACACCGATCTCCTCGACGTTCCCCTCGACCACCGACATCATCACGAAGTGGGGCGACGACGCGAATATCGTCATCAGCGACGACGTGGGCACCATCCGCTCGCGTCAGGGCCGGACCTACGTCGACCACATGGTCCTGATGAACCAGCAACGGCTCGCGAACCAAGGGCTCGCGCCGCCGCTCGAGCCGATCAACCCGCCGCCTCCTCAACCGGTCGACCCGCCACCGCCGCAGGTGATCAATCCGCCGTAGCCGGTGGGGAGGTCGTTCGGGATCTGGGAAGCACGTCGTGGTACCGCTTTGGTACCGACTGCTGTGTCTCATGGGTCCGGATCGTCCATAACCGCTGACGCGTAGGACGTCGCGGACGCATCAAACACATCTACGCGTCTAGTTAGTCGGCTGGGGGCCGAGCGGTCGCTGGTTCAAATCCAGTCGCCCCGACTAGGCGGAATGCCCGTCGTCCCGCGGGTGAAGACATCGACGTTTGTTGTACACGCTTGCGGCGGGACGCCATCGGATCACTCGGGCCACGTCTTCTTGTCCGCCACGACGTCGAGGCAGCCGGACTGCAGCGCGGGTTTCACCGCTTCGCAGATGCGCTTCGCCTGAAGGACGCCGTGGTAATAGTTGATCACCGCCCGCACCGCGCCCTTGATGCAGTTCTGCCGCGCATCCCTGTCGCGGGCGATTGCGCACGTGGCGGCCGTGAGCCCGGTGCGGTCCGCGCCGCGGAAGATCCGCTTCAGGTAATGGACCGCGATGTTCGTCCCGAGGCCCTGATGGCATGCGGCGCGGAACGCCCGCTCGATCTTGGAGCAGAGCACGAACACCGCGCCAAAATCGTCGTCGCTGATGAAGAGCGCGTAACCCGTTTGTTTTTGGAAACACATCTCACGGTATTTCCGCTCGAGCGCCCTGCACGGGTAGAGCGGCTCTTCCGGCCGTAGGTATCTGCTCGGTCCGCGATTGCGCCCGAGCGTCATCACGTTCTCCATGAATACGCCGCCGTAACAAGACCGGCGCTCCCACGGGTCACGAAGCGAGTCGCACGTGCCCAGCGAGTCACGCAGTTCGTAGTTCCGGACGGCCATGAATCCGTGTCCCAGGCCATGTGCGCAGTTGCGGTGGTAGATCGAGTGGCGCGCGCGGCCACCGAGGTCCGCGCACAGCCGGTCCGCACGGCTCAGCATCTTTCGGGGGCCGCCGTCCTGGATGATGCGCTCCACGACGCCGTGGTAGTAGCCCGCGGAGCAGAAGGAGTCCCCCCGTCCGTACGCCTCCGCCACCGAGCCGTACCGGTCGGCTGCCGCGTTCCCCATCGCGTGAACGATCGGGTGGCACCCGTTCCTGACGAACCCCTCCCGACGGTAGCTCCGTTTCAGCTCCGTGAACGCGGTTTCGGGGCCGGACTGCCCCAGGATCGTCGCGAATCGCCGTTTCTGGCAGTCGAGATTCAGAGCCGCGGCGCCCGTGCAGGACGGCGGCTTTGCTTCTCCGCCCCGCACGAGCACAACGAGCAGCGTCCCGATGATCGCGACGCCGACAGCGACCGCGACGATCAGCGCGATCCGGCGTCGCGTCCCGAACCTGTCGCTCACACGACCCCGCGCACGCTGCTGGCTAGCACTTCTTGTCGAGCCCGATGATGTTCAGGCCCGGCCTCCCTCCTCTCACGTCTCCGCTACGGCCGAGCCACCAGCCCCCGCCGGGGGCGATCACCGCTACGTACTGACCCGGTACCTGGTTGTTCTTGACGTAGCGCTTGTAGCTGTCGGACACGGCGCGCTGGCTCAACTGCGCCGGCGTCGCCAGTGCCAGGCTCTGGACCGAGAAGTCGAGCTCCTCGCCGTCTGCCGTCTTGATCGTGCCCTTCGTGGCGCCCTTCTCGTCGGCCTTGGCGGTGAGCTTCGAGCCGTCGGTCGATGTTCCGCTGTATTCGAGGTTCTCGTTCAGCGTCACTGAGTAGATCCCAGCACCGTCCTGCGCCGGGTTGGCTACGAACTGGCTTTTTTCTCCGTCGGCGGTTGTGAACGAGCCCGAGATCGCCGGCTGAGAGAGGTTCGCTATCACGAGTCTCTCCTTACCGCTGGCCGACTTGAGCGTGACGCTCCCGCCGCGCGCGTTGACCTCGTCTGGATCGACCATGCCCACGAACCAGACTGCCTTGCCGTCCGGCGCCCCGAGGCCGTCGCAGACATAGGCCTTGACCTTGACCTTCCCCTGCTCATCCGGCTCGTCGAGATCGAGCGCGACCGCCGTCGGCTCCTTCGTCCCGAGCACCCAGCCGAAGTAGTCCTTCTGCTTCGTCGCCTCGGCCTTTTCCTTGTCATCGTCATCACCGCAGCCGACGATCACCCCCGCCGACGCGGCGACAGCCAGTATCACGAGCAAACGTCTCATCCGTCCCTCCCTCAGTCGTGTCTCGAGCGAGGCGCTCCGATCTCGCTCAGATTGCAGTGGAACTCCTTCCGCTGGTTGAGCTGCAGCGGCAACTCGCGGTATGCAGCCGCGAGCTCCTCCTGACAGAACGCGTACGTGCGGCGGTCGCCCGCCTCCTTGTAAGACCTGCACAGCCCCCTGACCCGTGGCCCTCCGTCGGCGAGGTCGCGCAGCATCGTCCGGAGCGCGCCGACGATGCACTGCTCGCGGGCCGTGCGATCACGCCCCAAGTCGCAGAGCTCGTGGAGCATCGTCGTCTTGTATCTCTTGCCGCGGATCAGCTTGCTGCTCTGGATGCCGGCGTTGCCCCCGACTCCGACGTAACAGGCCCTTCGGAACCCGCGCGCCTGTTTCGAGCAAAGGTCGAACACCGAGCCGAAGTCGTTGTCGTTGATAACGAGCGCGTAGGTGGTCTGCTTGTCGTAGCACTCGGGCTTGTAGTGGACCCCGATCACATTGCACGGGTAGAGCGGATCGCTCGGCCTCACATCGGGTGGCCGCCGCACGTTGTCGAGTGCGGACAAGTTCTCCATGAAGACCCCGCCGTAGCAGTGCTCACGTTCCCAATGGTCAGTCAGCGCGTCGCACCCTCCGACGGACTTGAAGGCGTTGCTGCGGAAGAGCTCCATGTAGCCGTGCCCCATTCCGTGGGCGCAGTTGTAGTGGTCGGCGGAGTAGCGGGCGCGACCGCGCAAGCTCTCGCACACCGTGTCGGCCCGTGCGAGCGCTCCCCGTCCCATCGGCTTCATGACCGCTTCGACGACGCCGTGGTAGTAGCCCGACGAGCACAGCGGGTAGCCGACCAGGAAGGCGTCGATCCCGCGATCCTTTCCGACCGCGCGACCAACGCGGTGGGTCAGCTTGTGACAGGCCAGCCGGACGAAGCCGCGGCGCTTGCGGTGGCGGGCGAGGTCCTTCAGCGCGGCGTCCGCGCCCGCTGCGTGGGCGAGCTCGGTAAAGCGGCGCTCGTAGCAGTCGAAGTCGATCTCCTGCGCCCCGTCACATTTGGTGATCGACGCTTGAGCCGTCACGTCGTCCCGAGTGAGTAGGACCCACACGGCTGATGCCCCAACAACGATGAGAAGTGCGGCGACGACAGCCCCGCGCCTCCTCCCTCGAGAGCGCATCGTCTATTCATAACCAGACGCTCAACGCGGCGCAAGGGCCGGAGCGCTCAGGCGGCTGGAGGATCTGGCTTGACCACCTTCGTGCAGACGGAGTGAAGCCTCGCCTCGAGCGCATCGCAGAGCGCTCGTGCCTCGGCGTCGCTCTCGCTCTGGCGGAGCAGGAACTCGGCCGCTCCGACCACGCAGCGTTCGCGCGCTTCTGAGCTCCGGCCGAGATGACAAAGCGTCGCCGTTTCGGCCGCCCGCGCCGGCGGCGTTTCGCGGTTGTCGAGCCCATAGCCTCCGGCATCGCGACCGAGGCCGATGTAACAGCTACCGCGGAACTCGCGCTCCGCGCTGTCACACAGCTCGAAGGCGCGTCCGAAATCGCCGTTCTGAGTCAGCAAGACCTGCACGGTTTGACGTTCGTAACAGCGCGGTTTGTAGCGACGTTCGACGGCAGAGCACGGATAGAGGGGTTCGCTGTCGCGTAGGTGCTTGGACGGGTAGTGCGGCGCGTCACGCGACATGACGTTCTGCATGAAGACACCGTCGTAGCACTGCCGACGCTCCCAGCTCACCTTCAGTCGGTCGCATGCCGGGAGAGACCGGAAGACGTCGTTTTGCTGCACGGCCATGAATCCGTGGCCGAGACCATGAACGCAGTTGCGAAGATAGGGGGAGCGAGGGGATAGCCCGCCGCTCTCCTCGACGCACAGGCGCGGGGCGTCGGCGAGCGCACGCTTCACCCCGATTCGCCGCACGATCGTCTCCATCGCGCCGTGAAAGTAGCCGGCGCCGCAGAAGGTGTCACCGCGCGCGTAGACGTCGGCGAGGCTGCTGCGCTTACGCGCGGCGGTGCGACCGATCTGGTGAGTGATGCCATGACAGACGGCCCGCAGAATGGCGTTCTCCTTCGACTCCCGCTTCAGTTCCTGGAACGCGCCCCGGGTGCCCCATGTCTCGGTAAGCCGGCGGTAGCGGCTCTCGAAGCACGCGTAGTCCGCGCCAGAACGACCGCCACACTCCGGGATGGCAGGAGGGTCGGGGCTCGGGTCGCGCAGGACGAGGATCGTTCCTACGCCAAGGACACAGACCACCAGCACACCCCCCGCGAGCGGCCAGCGACTACGGAGTCGGCGCTTCATCGCTTGGAGCCTGCCATCGAGGCGCAGTATCCTGGCTCATGCGCCCAGGGCCGCAGGTCGATTGCCGGGTGGTTGCCTGCGACGGCACCTAGGTCGGTCGGCTGCTGCAAACGCCCCACCTGTCTAGATCGTCTCGGTCGCTGGTTCAAACCCAGTCGCCCCGACTAACCGATCGCGCGAACCGCCCACGCCTGCGCGTTGAGCACGAACGGGGCGGCCGGAAGATTTTCTCGGCACCGATCGCGCAACTCGGCTTGTCGCGTCGCGTCGAGGTTGGCGAGGTGGGCGCCCGCCGGGCCCACACCGAGGGTGAACGGCTCCCACCAATCCTCGAACGTCCGATGCTCCAGGCTCACAACGAGGACGTCTTCCACGATCTCGGTCAGCCCTGCCCCCTCGAAGAGCTCTGCGAGGTGGCCCTCTCGGGCGCCGGCGCGTTTCGACTCATCCTCGACGTCGGGGCCGAGCGCCCGTGCGGCATCCCAGAACGGCGACAAGGGTGCCCGGCCGCCCGCGAGGTCCCAGACGCAGGCGGCCACGACGCCGCCCGCGCATGTGACGCGCGCCATCTCTCGCAGTCCGGCAACCGGATCCGCCATAAAACTAACGACGAGCTGGGCCAGGGCGACATCGAACGCCCCGTCGGCGAAGGGCAAGCGCTCCGCGCTCGCGCGTTCGACCGCGACGTCCGGGTGCCGCTCCCGAACAGCCTCAACGAAGGGCTCCGACGGATCGACGGCCGACACGAGCGGGGCGCCGAGCCGCTCGACCAGCTCAGCCGTCAAAGCGCCCGGTCCGCAGCCGACGTCGAGCACGCGCTGTCCGGCGGCGACTCCGGCGAAGTCCGCGAGCCTCGAGGAGAGCGGCACTGAGTACCTGCCCATGAAGCGGTCGTACGAGTCGGCGCTGACGGTAAAGCTCATGCCCGGAATCTACTCGCGAAACCGCCTTCCGCCGCCCTCAGCCGCGGCGCAGGCCAGCCGCCCGGGCGAGTGCCTCCTCCGCCCCGGCGACAAGGTTCCGGACGATCTCAGCGGCGGGGAGGACGTCGCCGATCATTCCGGCCGTCTGTCCCGTGAACGGCGTCAGTTCATGCGGGCGACCCTCCTGGACCGTGGCCATGATTTCTGTCCGCAGGCGCTCCGCGTTCTCCCTAGCTTCGTCGTGCCGGCCGCTCCATTCATCCACGAAGTCGGTTCGGATCACGCGCGGAACCACGTCGTAGCTCCCCTCGCGCGCGGGCATGATCGCCCCCCAAGCCTCGAAACGCACCGCTTCCTCCGACTCGATCTCGACGATCCGCTGCTTCCACTCCGGGTCGGCAGCTGCCTCCTCAGAGGCGAGAAAACGCGTGCCGACATTTGCCCCCGCGGCGCCCAGCGTGAGCGCGGCGGCTAGACCTCGTCCGTCGGCCACTCCGCCCGCAGCGAGGACGGGAATCGGGTCCACCGCGTCAACCACCTGCGGCAGGAGTGCCATCACGCCGACGCCGGCCGCCATTCCCTGGCCTCCCGCCTCGCTCCCCTGCGCGATCATGACGTCGATATCCCGCTCGACCGCCACGCGCGCCTGTTCGACCGTGTGCACCTGATGAATCACCTTGGCTCCGGCGTCGTGAACGCGATCGACGAGGTCGCCGGGGTCGCCGAGCGCGAACGAGACCGCGGCCGGACGCGCGTCCAATGTCGCCTCGAAGGCCTCTTGGTCAAGCTGAGGGACCACGTGGTTGACGACGAACGGCTTGTCGGTGAGGTTCCGAATCGCGTCGATCTGCTCGCGGACGCGGTCCGCTGATCCGAACACGGTTCCGACGCTGCCGAGTGCCCCCGCCTCGCAGACCGCGGCGACGAGCTCAGGCGAGGTGGCCGGCCAAATGGCGGCCTGGAGGACCGGCGCGTCGATGTCGAACAGCTCGCTGAACCGCGTCTCGATCATGTCGCAGGAGCGAGCCTAGCCGACCTCTTCGATCGTCAAGCGGCAGGCCCACTTCGATCCCGAAGCTTCACGGCACCCAGGTTCGCCAGACGGTCCGCTGCGCCGGAATCGTGGGATGGAAGGAGCAACACGGAGCTCTCCTCGGTGAATGCCTTAAGGCGGCGGGTGGTGTCCCGGGCAGCCTTCTTGCCGAACGCTCCGAGCATGACCGACCTGCCTGCCTCGAGGTCCTCGTCGAACCAGTCGGCGCGCAGCATGTGGTCCGCCGCGAACAAGAGCGTCGTTTCGTACGCCGTGTAGACGACCCCCACCTGGCCGGGCGAGTGGCCCGGGATCGGGACCAGCCTCACATCGCCCGCCCGCGTCAGCGTGCGACTCGCCGGGAAGGGGCCGAACGGTTCGTCGTGAAGGTCGTAGATCGAGGGGGCAAAACCAGCCGGCCAGAGGGACGGGCGGTAGCGCCAACGACCCATCCGGGTCTGCGCAAACTCAAGTTCAGGTCGGTGGACCAGGACCTCAGCGTTCGGGAAGTGGTGGAGGCCTCCCGTGTGGTCCCAGTCGAGGTGTGTAAGGACGACGAGGCGCACCTCGCCCGGATCGACCCCCGAGTGGCGCAGCTGGGGCCCAATGTCCGCGGAGCTACCCGCCGGCATGGGTGGAAACCCGCGAAAGGTCCGCAGCTCGGGTACACGCCGTCCGAGCCCGGTGTCCACCAGGATCGGTCCCTCCGGGTGTTCGATGAGGTAAACGAGAACGGGGAAGGTGATCGCCTTTGGTTTGCGGAACAGCGAGCTCAATCCCTCCCCGCGTAGGAAGGTCCCGTTCGCGGTCAGCGAGCCGGTTTCAAAGACACGAACCCGCAGATTGGTCAGGGGCTGGGTGCTGGCTAGTTCCGGGTGCATGGCTCCTCCTCGCGTAGTGATACAGCGTAACGTAACAGCGTACCGTTATGCTTGTCAAGTGGCACGTCCCCGGGTCCACACCGATGCCGACCGAGCCGCCCTCCTAGATGCCGCGGAAGCGATTGTCGTGAAGGCAGGACCGCACGCCCTGTCGATTCGAAGCGTGGCGGAGGAGGTCGGGACAACCACCCGGGCGGTCTACAGCCTGTTCGGGTCGAAGGGCGGTCTAGTGGGGGAGCTTGCCAAGAGGGCTTTCGACTTCCTTCGAGACGAGCTCGACCACCTACCGCTTACCGAAGATCGGGTCAGCGACTTGGAGCGATGTGGGTCCGTCGTGTATCGGCGGTTCGCTCTCGACCATCCGTCGCTCTATCGAATCGCGTTCCAGCGCGTGCTGCCGGACCTCGAGGTGACGCCGGAGCTCGCACGTGCGCGCGAGGAGGCGTTCAGCCGGCTGGAGCTGCGTGTCCAGCGACTCGCTGATGTCGGCCTGATTCAAGAAGACCGCGTGCGCGCCGGGGCGGTTGAGTACAACGCGATGTGCGAGGGGTTGGCTAACGCCGAGTTGCGCGGGGGCACGCTGCGTATCCTCCCCGAGGGTCAGGAGGAGCGCGCATGGACAGAGGCGTTTCAGACCCTCGTGCGTGGTCTGACCGCCCGCGATGGAGCGCGCAGTTTTGACTAGCCGGTATAGGCGGGCCGCTGATGAGCGGGGCGTGGGGCCGCTCGCGCCCGTGACCCCGTAGCGGACCTCGAGGTCTCTGGAGCGGACCACGTTCACTCCCGCGAGCACCCTGCCGTCGGGCGTGGCTTTGGCTCGCCTTGCCGGGCGGGAAGGTGCGGCCGAAGGCACCCCCCTACGAGGCGCCGCCAGAGCCGATTGGAGAGGTGGGGCCGCAGGTCCCAGCGGTGCGGGGCCCGATCCCGGTGTATCCGTAGCGCGGGCGTCCCGCCTAGTCCTTAGACCTAACTCGCCACGCCTCCCGATCGCAGGAACCCCACGACACGCTCCCGCGCGAGCTCCGCCTCGGGATGGGCGAACAGCGAGAGGTGCGTCCCGCCGTCCATCACGAGACGCGCGGCGCCGGAGATCGTCTCGTACGCGTGGTCGCTGTGCGACGGCGGTACATCGGTGTCAGCGGTGCCGCTGATCACGAGGGTGGGCGTCGCGATCTGCTCGAGTTCGAGCCGCATCGATCGCCGCGAAGGACGCCCAGTCGTTTCGGATGCCGTCCCGCCGGTGCTTGTAGTCCCCAGCCGTGGACGAAGACGACAGGCGGCTCCTCGCCGGCGCGCCGCAGCTCGACGGGCCCTAGAGCGGTCTCGATCGTCTCGGCTGCGCCCATGCCCGCACCGTAGGGGAACGGGCACACGGGGTGTCGGTATAGGCTCGCACCAGAGCGGATGCGCTCGTCGTCGACGACAAGGAGAGCCGATGAAGGCAGTCACACGAGAGGAAGTGCCGATCGCGATCGAGGGCGACGGCCTCGAGTTTCGCAAGCAGGAGATCGGCGGTGACCTGACCGTCGCCTTCGTCCACGTTCCAAAGGGAGCCGATCTGCGACCGGCGCTCGCCGGTTTGCAGGACGACCTCTGTCAATGCCCGCACTGGGGCTACGTGATCAACGGCAAGGTGAAGATGCATACCGGGGATGGCGAGCACGTCTACGAGGCGGGGCAAGCGTTCTACTGGGCTCCAGGTCACGCCCCGGAGGCGCTCGAGGACTCCGACTACGTCGATTTTTCGCCTACCCAGCAGCTCGACGAAGTGATCGACCACATCAAGTCGCAAGGAGGCTGACGATCGGGCAGCGCGATCGTTCGCCTCGAGATCATGGGGCGGAGCCGGTGTGACGCCGTCTCCTCGATGACCCAACTAGGGGATCGATTCGAGCACGCCTGGATGGAGTTCCGCGCCGCGTTCGAGCGTAAGGACGACGAAGCGGGTCTCACCACGCTGCGGAACTGGATCTCGGCCTGGGACCGGTGCGTCGAAGCGGGAGATACGGAGGCCTTTTCGGTTGCGTACCACGATGACCTCGAGGTCGAGCATCGGTTGCCCTTCCCCGGGATGCCGAAGCCGCGCGGCCTAGAGGAATTCCGGCAGGTCCTTGAGGAGATGCCCGACGTCGCGAGCCGGTTGGTGTTCGACGTTCGCCACTACGAGCGCCATGGCGACCGCTTTCTGGCTAGCGGCGTCTTTCGGACGACCGGGCGTTACTCGGGGGCAATCATCCGTCTGCCGGTGGCAGTCGTCTGGACATACCGTGACGGCAAAATCAGCAAGCTCAGGGCGTTCGCGAGCCGACGGAGAGCGAAGGTCGAACTTGGCGAAGGCGGCGCGTCGCGCGCAGAGATCGAATCGACCGCCCGGAGCTGACTCTCGAGTCCTGCCGGGCGCTTCAGCGCTTGATGATCGCGAACTTCGCGCGACGCGCCTTCGAGGCGTTTCCGGCCGGGTCGCTCGCAGAGGCTACGAGGAGGTACTTGCCGACGGGGAGCTTCTTCTTCGCCACGCGGCCTTGGAAGGTCACGCTGTTCTTTCCGGGTTTCCCCTGAGCGGTGAACGCTCCGCCGACGCGGAGATTGCACTTCGTCCTGCGCTTATTCTTCTTGGTGGGGCGCTGGCACTCGCCGCCGACCTTGCGCCCGCCGTTCACGCGCTCGACCGTAAAGCTGACCGTTGCCGCCTCGGAGAGGGTGAAGTTGACGGCCGTGCCGACCTTGGACTTCCCTCGTGTGATGGTCGGTCCCTTGCCCGCCGCGGCAAAACTCTTCCGCCCGAGGCGGTACGCGCTGAGGCCCGGAGCGGCGGTATCGAGCACCCCGCCGATCGTGCCCTTGTCGACCGCAACATCACATGCGGCCAGCTCGTCCTTCATGAACGAGGGCTCCACGACGGTGCCGTCAAGTCGGGCGCGGCCGATCGCTTCGGTGCCGAGGTTAGCCCAGAAGAGGTGGCTGCGGTTGATGGCGAGGCCGCACATCGGCTCGAGCGCCTCGCCCTCGATAAAGGCCTGCCTGACGCCGGACCCATCGATCTTGGCTCGGCCCACGGTGCTGTCGTCCGCGGAACTGTTCGCCCAGTAGATGTTCGTCCCGTTGACCGCGACCCCACACGGCTCCCGGAAGTCGCGCGGGTCCCGCCTTTCGCCTTTGCCTTCGTCGTCCGCATCCTCGCCCGCCGAGCGGGCATCCTCCGAGTCGCCCTTCCCGGAGTTTGAATTGGGCCCGGTGATGAATTTCTGGTCGACACGGGAGCCGTCCAGTCCCGCGCGCCCGATCGACTCGGCCTGCGAGTTCGCCCAATAGATGTACTTGTCGTCGAGCGCTAGCCCGCCACATGAGCCCTCTTCGCCTTGGACGCGGATGAACTTCGGCGTTGCGCCGGACCCGTCGAGGTTCGCACGGCCGATCCATTGGTCGCCTCGGGGAGCAGAGGCGGCCCAGTAGATGTGCTTATCGTCGACGGCCACGCCGCAGGCGAGCTCGTCAAGGTCCTCGCCAGCGTTGGAGATGAACTTGAGGTTGGCGCCGGACCCGTCGATGTTGGCCCGCCCGACGGCCCCCTTACCACCCCAGTAGAGGTAGCTCTTGTCGACCGCGACTCCACAAGCGCCGTCCAGGCCCTTGATGAAAAAGTCGTCGTGAGAACCGTCGAGCTCGGCCCGGGCGATCGATGAGAACTTTCCGCTGCGGATGTCTGTGTCGGTGACGGTCCAGTAGATATAGGCATTCGCCGCAGGTGCCGCGACGAGGCACAGGAGAATCGCCAACAACGTTCCCCGAACGATCCGCGAGCCCAGGATCATGTCCCCACCATAGGGCATTCGGGAGTACCCGGGTGCGCGAAGTAGCCACATCCGCCGTCGCTTTCAGACGTAGCAAAAGTGGGGGAGTTGCAGTAGCCTGAACCGGTGGCTCGCAACCTTGCTCTGGGCGGGGGGTTGGTGCTCCTCCTATTGGGGGCGCTCGTCGGCACGGCCCACGCCGCCCCGTCCGCGCGAGCGAGCGCGGGGCCGAAGTTCACGAAGCTGAAGCCACCCGCCACGGCCCTTAGCGGATCCGAGCGGAGGATCAAGATCACGGTTGCCGCGAACAAGAGTGCGGCGCTATCGGGCTCGGGGTTGAAGAAGTCGGTGAAGGTGGGCAAGAAGGCGAGGACCGTCAGCCTGAACGTGCGCGAGGGCGCTGGGCGCCTGCGGCTACCGCTGACGCTGACGGCAGACAAGCAGCGCACCACCAAGACCCTGAGCATTCCGCGGAGCGCGACGACCGCCTTCCAGGCGGCCCTCGGCGGGGTGGACCGCAAGGGCCACGTGACCCCGCGGATGGCGCTTCAGGCGTTCTCCCTCGCCGTCGGGCGCCTGCCAGACGTCGAGTTGCCGACTGGTCCGGTGGGCCAGATCCGCTCGGCGACGGGGCCGATCCAGTGGCTGAAGGCCAACCGCTCGCGAATCTCCCCGGCGCAGCGGAAGGCCGCCGACAAGATCCTGAATTCGGGCAAGAAGTCGAGCTCCGCCCCCGGCGCTCACGCAAGCGTGGCGGAGGCGCGACTGCAGGCGATCCTCAGCGAGGTCCGGGTCCAAGAGAGCCTCCACCTGGGTGGACCGCCAAGGCAGTTCAAGGGAAGCATCCCCTTCGACGTCCGCGTGACCCTGAAGACCGGTGGCCTAGGCTCGGACTACAAGGCCCTCGCTCGCACCGATGACGTGCGCGATGACCAGAACAACCTCGTCGAGTGCGCCATTACCGTCGGTCCGAAAGGGCTTGCGCTCGGCGAGGAAGAGTCCTACTCGACGCTCGCGCACGAGCTGTTTCACTGCTACCAGTTTCTCGTGGTCTCCAACCCACGGAACTCGCCTCCCTGGATCGCGGAAGGTGGCGCAGAATGGGTGGGCGACGAGATCGCCCAGGAGCTGCTGCACAGGCCGTTCCAGGAGACGTTCTGGTGGCCGACGGCACTGAAGACGCCCCAGACGCCTTTGGTCAAGCGCAGCTACGACGCCGTGCTCTGGTTCTCTCAGCTCGTACAGGCCGGGGTGAACCCGTTCCCGCTGCTCCTGCCGGCACTGCGGACAGCCGAGTTGAGCTTCGATGGGGCCTACAGGCAGCTCACGGGGGGATCTGGCGATGCCCTGCAACGGCTGTGGGCCCCGAGTTACTACATGGAGCCGGCCCTCGGAAGGCCTGGCCCAACCGGCATATCCGATTGGACGATCGTCGGTCCCGGCCTGGGAGGACAGAAGTCGCCGAAGCCGCGGAACGTCGTGCTGAAGCCGGAGAAGCCCGAGCCGTTCTCGGCTTCCGCGTTCGCCAGCGGTCACGCCGACCTGTCGGCGGGCAACCCGAACTTCGATGTCGTGGAGATCTCGGTCAAGGGCGGACGAGCGCACATCAACGATGGCTTCGTGGACCATTCGCTCCTGACGGGCGAGCACGCGTTCTGCGTCGCCGACAAGGGTTGCGCAAACATCCCCAAGAACTGCACGAAGAAGCCACCGAGTGGTGACCTCAAGCACGCGATCAAGTTCGCCTACGGCGGACCCGAAGCCACCAACGTAACCGTCGAGGGCATGACGCTCGAGGAACACTGCGGCAACAAGGCCTTTTCGCCCGGCTTCGCCTGCTGGGTCGTGCCGGACGGCGACATCGCGGGAGTGATTGGGGGAGAGGTCCACGTGCCGATCGCCACCGTCTTCCCGAAGGCTTTCCTCTACCCCGAGGGGGTCGGCTCGAACTGCAACCGAGAGGTCGGGGACTCACCCGAGACCTCAATAGAGGTGTTGGATGTCCACAACCTGAGTGTCGCCTCGCGACGCGACTACAGGAAGGGCATGGAGCGCCAAGGCGGGCTGATAAAGGGCCCTTGCGACACCACCAGTTATCACGATGTCGGTGGCGGTCCCTCATACATGCTCTGTCTGACCCGCGACCACGTGGTCAACATCGGCTCAAACAAGGCGAGCAAGGGGCAGCTCCTCGAGCTCACCCGTCGGGCTGACCAGCGCATCCGCGGCCTCTAATCACTGGCGGGCGCTCAACCCACCCATCTCCTGATGCCATAGGTGCGAACTGGTGGTGCTTGGGGGCTCCCCCATCTAAAGTGGGGTTGATGTTCCGTTCGTCCAGGAGTTGGTCGCACCGCACCGCTGCGTTTCTCGCATTGGTTGCCGTGGCGGGAATGGCGGCTGCGTCAGAGACGGCTGCCGGCGCCGACGGGCCGCCGACGGTCACCCCGGACGACATCGACTTCACCAACGACAGACTGCGACGTGGTCAGCCGGAGGACGTGGGGTTGCTGCCGAACTACATCGCCCAGCTGACGGATACTGCGGAGGAGTACCTCCGGCCGACCCCCGACCATCCGAACTTCCCCGCCCAACCCGGCGGGGTCGTGGTGGCGGCGAAGGACGGCGTCGTCGTGAAGCGCGTCGCCGTCGGCAAGGCGGTGCGCTATTCGTCGGTCGCGGATCCGCCGGGCTACAGGGGCGTCGAGCTGCCTCGGGGCGAACAGATCAAGGCCCGTCCGGACACGGTCTACGACATGGCTTCGATGTCGAAGCTGTTCACGACGATCGTCGTGCTGCAGCAGGTCGAGCGTGGGCGGATCGATCTCGACACGCCCGTCGTCCGCTACATGCCCGAGTTCGCGGCGGGCGGCGAGGACAAGTCCAAGATCACGCCCCGCATGCTGCTGACCCATACGTCGGGCCTGCCACCGGACCCGCTGACGCCCCTGTGGACGCTGCCTGCGCCCGAGCGGCTGTCGGCGGCCGTGATGAGCCCACTGCAGAAGGGCGCCAGCCCCGGCGCCCAGTACATCTACTCCGACACCGGGTTCATCAACCTCCAGGCACTGGTGCAGCGCGTGAGCGGGCTTACGCTCGCGGAAGCCGTGCGGCTCGGAGTCACCGAGCCGCTTCGCATGGCGAACACCGGCTACATGCCGCCGCCGGAGCTTCGCGGGCGCATCGCCGCGACCGAGTACGAGGTGCCAGGCAAGCCGGCGCCCGGCGAGCCCGACCGCGGAATGGTCTGGGGCGAAGTCCACGACGAGAACGCGTGGGCACTGGACGGGGTCGCCGGACACGCCGGCGTCTTCTCCACGGCCGACGACATGGCGATCTTCTGTCAGATGCTGTTGAACGGGGGGAAGTACCGCGGCGTTCGCATCCTGCGCAACTCATCCGTACGAACGGCCCTGGTCAACTACACCGCGCGCCTGGTGCAAACGCCCGACGACCAGCGAGGCTTGGGCTTCCAGCTCAACTACTCCAACCTGATGGGCCCGCTCGCCTCGCCGGTCACCTTCGGGCACACCGGCTTCACGGGCACCTCCGCCGTCATCGATCCCCTGTCGCATTCGTTCCTGATCTTCCTCGCCAACCGCGTGCATCCCTCGCGCAACTGGGGCAGCAATACGGTCACTCGGCAGCAGCTGGCGCGCGACTTCGGCTACGCGTTGCCGGTTCGCCCGCCAGACGGCGGCGAGGCCTGGCGCGCCAGCCGCCGCGACAACTTCACATCCACCCTTACGGCCCCGCTGTCCGGCCCGGCCGGGGACGCCACCGCGTCCTTCTTGCTGTGGTACGACACCGAGCCGCTCAAGGACAGGGCCCGCTTCGAGAGGTCCACCGACGGCGGCAAGACCTGGTCCTTGACGCCGATCAACTTGTCCGCCGACGATTACCAGTGGACCGACAACGGCCAGCTCCACGGCTACGGAGGCCGCCGGTGGTGGCGGGTGTCCGCGGAGCTTCCCGCCGGCACGACCGATATCCGCTGGAGCTACATCACCAACTCGAACGCGCAGGGGCGTGGCGTCTACGTTGATGAGATCAGCGTCGAGGGTGCCGATGTCGGCCCTCCCGTCGCCGACGGATGGGAAGAGGCCTCGGACTAAGTCGTTCGAGGTTCGGCGGTCCGCGACTCGGACGCCCACCACGCGACCGCGTAGGCCGCGACCGCCAGGGTGACGCCGTAGATCGCATCCATGACGAAGTGCTGGTGCAGGAACTGGGTTGCGAGGATGGTGGCGACGGCGAGGATCACGCCCAGCACCGCCCAGCCGCGCGGGGCCGCGCGCCAGGTGGCGATGGCGAGGATCGTCGCGTAGCCGCAATGCTCGCTCGGGAAGGCGCTGTAGAAGTTGCCGGCGTAGAGGTCCTCCTCGATGTAGGCAACCATCGATCTGAAGGGCTCGACGCCGTAGTCGGCGGGTTCGGGCGGGGCGACGTAGGTCTGGAAGACGACGAACGTGAGTAGCGCCACACCCATCGAGATGGCGAGCGCGCCGAGCAGCGTGGTCAGCTGTCGGTGGAGCGCCTGCGCCCCGACCAGCGCAATCGTGAACGGAATGAACGCGTAGAACAAGAGATAGGGGACCGCGAACTCGGGGATGACCGGCACGTCCGTGTCGAAGTCGGCCTCGACCGAATGGACAGTCCCTATCGGCTGGTTGCTGACGCCGTAGAGGTAGTTGAGGACGAGCACCAGGAACAGCAGGCCAAGGTTCAGCCAGACGTGCCGCTTGGCCTCGCCGCCCGAGGCCCGGACGTAGAAAACGGCCGCAAGCACGAGGCCGATGAAGTACGCCACCTCGTGTATCGGGTACGCCTCGAGCGCAACCGCGAGCACGAGCCCCACGACCACGACCCCGCCGCTCACGAGCGCTTTGGTGATCGATGGAGAGGTCCAGGAGTGCGCCCTCACAGCTCCGCCCCGACCTACTCCGGTTCAGGGCTTTCCTGGACCACAGACTCCGCCGCACGCATCTCGGTGATCGGGTCCCCGTGCCTGTGGACGACCTTCCATTCGCCGGCCTCTCGCCGGAAGACCGAAGTGACGCGAATCGCCACAGGGGAGAGCTCCTCGCTGTCGCCCACGCGTACCCGCGCACGTTCGATCTCCACCGTGTAGGCGAGGTCCTCGCCGACGAATGTGACGATGTTCTCGAACTCGTAGCCCTGGCCGTCGCTGTAGTTCGAAGCGGCGAGGTCCAACCTCGCCGAAACCGCGCTCCAGCCGCGAACGGGGGGACCGAAGGGATTGGCGAGGGTCGCGTCGTCGCCTTGGGACCAAAGCGACTTGTAAGCCTCCGGATTGCCGTTCAGGATTTCGAGCCCGGCACGGTGGTACTCCTCCAGCGGAAGATCGTGCTCAGCTGCCATCGCTAGCTCATTCCACCCGGGTCGGCTGATTCAGCGCGTGATGCGCACCTTACCTGCGGAATCGTAACTTGCGCGCTGTTCGCCGGCGTCAGCGGAGGATCTCGACGAGCAGGACCCACGCGTTCAGGACCGCGCCCGTGATCGCCAAGACCGTGCCGGCGAGGATCCAGTAGAGGCCTCCACCGCACTCCAAGAGGAGGCTTGCGCCCCCGATCACGAACGGGATGGTCCCGGCGCCCGCCACGATCAAGCGGGCTACGAACGAAGAAGTCGGCGCCTCTCGCCCCCGGCTGAGCCAGGTCAGCACGCCGACGCCGGCCGTCATTGCGAGCCCGACGCCGATGAGCTCGGCGCCGACCGCGGTCCGGCTCTGGCCGGGGGCCAAGCCCAGGATCGATGCCACGAGGACGCCGAGCAGCATCAGCAGGGTGGCCAGCGCGCGGTCCGGAAGGCCAGGCAACTTCAGGATCCGCTCGATGTTGATCGAGACCGCGACGAACAGAAGCCCGGTCAGGGCCGCGGACGCGCCGGCGACCCCGACGAACAGGTCGCTCCACTCACTCGGGTCGTAGGGGAACACGCCCGGAGCCTAATTGCGAGCGGACTAGCGCCGCTCGTCAGGAGGCGACCCCGGCGCGTTCTCGTCGCCGGTCGGGCAGACTCCTCAGCGTGTGGAGGCTCGTCGCAATCGCGTGCGCGATCGCCATCCCGTCGGTCTTGGCGGTCCCCGCGTCGGCCGATGCGGCGTTGCGCGCCGGCGCCGGGCGCGCCGACATCACGCCCGCGACGGGCTACTACCTAGGCGGTTGGACGCGCGCGGACCGCATTGCCCAGGGGCAGCACACACGCCTCCAGGCGCGGACGCTCGTGCTCGAGCGCGGCGGCCGCAAGGTCGCGCTCGTCTCGATCGACCTGTTCATGGTTCCCGGAGGGATGGTCCGCCACATCGGCGAACGCCTGCGCGCGCGCGGCTTCTCCGAGCAGAACATCCTTATCTCCGCCTCCCACACCCACTCCGGCCCGGGCGGATACGGCAACTACCCGACGCTGAACACGGCCGCGCCGAGCCTCGAGACGATCGACGATCCGGCGAGCTTCGTCCGCCTGCTCAGCCCTGATCCCGCGGACCCACAGCTGTACCGCTTCCTCGTCGAGCAGATCTCGGCCTCGATCGAGCGGGCGGACGCCGACCGCGGGCCGGCGGTCGCCGCTTGGGGCGCCTCGCAGATCAGCGGGCTGACGCGAAACCGCAGTATCGAGGCACATCTGGCGAATCACGGGATCGTCCGCGCTCGCGGAGCAGGTCGCGAGGAGGAGGACCCCGACGGCGGCTACCTGCACACGATCGACCCCGCTGTCGACGTCCTGCGGGTCGACAAGCTCGTCCGCGTGCGCGGAAAGCGCAAGCGGGCTCGCGTTCCGATCGGCGCGTGGTCGAACTTCGCCGACCACGGCACGGTCACCAAGTCGTCGTTCCAGTTCTACAACGCTGACCACCACGCGTCCGCCACGCGCGTCTTCGAGGCGGGTGTGCGCGCGGCCGGGAAAGTGAAGCCGAAGCAGGAGGTCGTCAACGTCTACGGCAACTCGAACGAGGGCGACATGTCCGCGGGTCTCGATCGCGATGGCCCGGCGGCCTCCGACCACGTCGGCCGCGTCGAGGCGAGCGCGATGCTGCGCGCCTGGAAGAAGGCCGCCTCGAAGCTGACCGCGAAGCCGACGCTCGACTTTCGCTGGACGCGCGCGTGCTTCTGCGGACAGGCTGTGGGCGGCGGGACCGTCGCGTCCTCGTCCGAGGTCGGCCTGCCCTTCCTCACCGGATCAGAGGAGGAGCGGGGGCCATTGTTCGACGTCACGCAGCGTCACTTCGAGGACTTCCGTGGTCCTGACCGGGGCGCTCCCCACGGGGTCAAGGCCTCGGCCCCGGGCACGGGCGACGTCCCGAACCGCGTCCCGCTGCTGGCGTTTCGGATCGCCGATCGCCTGATCGTCTCGGTGCCGGGCGAGGGGACCAAGGAGGTCGGGGCTCGCATCCGCTCCGCGGTCGCCTCGGCGACCGCCGGCTCGGGCGTCGACCGAGTCGTCGTCTCCGGCCTCGCCAACGAGTTCGTCCTCTACTTCACGACGCCCGAGGAGTACGACCGCCAGCACTACGAGGGCGGCAACACGCAGTTCGGACGGCTGTCGTCGGTCCTCATCCAGCAGGAGCTCGCGAAGCTGGCCGGGGTGCTCGTGCGCGGCGAGCCGGCGCCGGCACCCGCCGAGTTCGACCCGACCAACGGCGTGGCGCTCGACGGACCCGCCTACACCACCGGGGCCGGGAGCGGCTCGATCCTCGAACAGCCGGACGGGGGATACGCGCGACTCGAGCGTGCGCGGCTCGCGTGGCAGGGAGGACCCCGCGGGCTCGATCGGCCAGTCGATCGCCCGTTCGTGATCGCCGAGCGCTTCGAGCGCGGCAAGTGGCGCCACGCCGATGACGACCTCGGACTCGCGATGCTGTGGCAGGTGAGCCCGGGCGGGCGGCATCAGGTCCAGTGGGAGATTCCGCTCGACGCGCCGGTCGGGCGCTATCGCCTCCGTCGTGCAGGCGAACCGCTACCGGCTCGAGTCGCAGCCGTTCGACGTGACGCCCTCGCGCGCGCTGAAGGCCGTCGCGGTTCCGGCCCCCGCAGGGAAGCTCGCCGTCAGCCTGGCCTATCCCGACGCCCGGCGCGATATCGATCTGACGTCGCGCCCGCAGGCCGCCGCCGGGGGTGCCGTGCGGTTCAAGGTCGACGGCAAGGTGACTCGCGTCTCACAGCGCAGCCAACACGTCTTCAGCGTGCCCGCACCCGCCGGGACGGGCGTGGCAATCGACGCAGGCCAGGCGCGGGACGGTTTTGGCAACGTCGTCGGCCAGGCGACGAAACTGCGCTGACCAGCCGGCTACGCGGCGACCTGGGGTTGCCCGGTCAACCCGAGCAGCCAGATGTACGTCAGGGCCTCGCGTGTATCGGCGGTGGTGTCGCGTGAGGTCCGAACGGCCTGCGCGGCGAGCTCCCACGACGCCGCCACGACGGCCCGCCCGACGAGACGGGGTGGGGGCGGCAGGCTGGGGTCGACACTCCGTATCCACGCAGCGACGGCGTCGAACCGCTCCTCGGCCAGGCGCATCACCCGATCGCGTCGGCCAGAGGTTCAGGATCGCGGCAAGCGCACCGTCGAGGTCGTGGCGGGCGTATCGCCGGCTTATCGCCCCCGCGATCGGGTACCCAGCGCTCGAGCTACTGAGAGGAGCCAAGGTGACGAGAAAGGCGGATTTCAACGCGGAGGAATGGTCGACGGTGGTCGAGGCTCCGTTGCTGGCCGGGTTGGAGGTCGTCGGCGCGGCGCGCGGCGGGACGATCCGCGAGACGATGGCGATCGGGAAGGTCTACACGCACGCACGCGAGGCACACGGAGAGAACGAGCTGCTCGACGAGATAGTCGCGACCCCCCCGGCGCTGGACCCCCAGCGGGTTCAGGCTTCGAACGGGCTCAAGGGCGTCAGCAGTGAGCCGCTGCACGAAGCACTCGCGCTGCTCGACGGGAAGGGGCAGCCGGAAGACGTCGCCGCCTACAAGAAGTTCGTGCTCGAGGTTGCGCGCGCCGCCGCTGAGGCCCACAAGGAGGGCGGCTTCATCGGCATCGGCGGCAGGAAGATCAGCGACGAGGAGCAGGCCGCGCTCGACGAGATCGCGTCTGCGCTGGAGAGCGACAGGAGCTCGGCTGATGGCTGACGACGAACCAGACCGCATCGAAGAGCAAACCGCCGAGGCGGAGCACGAGGGCGACCGGATGGAGGAGCGCCTCGACGAGCTCGACCAGGGCATCGACGAGGCGAAGAAGCTCGAACGCGAGCAGGAAGAGCGCACGGGCCGGCCTCCGAGCCCGGACGAGTCGATGGACGAGGATCCCGAGGACGCCGCCGACGAGTAGTAGGCCGACCCGTTTGCGCGGCGATGGAATGGGAATCCCGATGCCATGCAAATTCTCGGCCTCATCCTCATCGGGGTGGTAATTGGTGTCCTTGCGCGCCTGATCGTTCCGGGTCGTCAGCACATCGGCGTCTGGATGACGATCCTGCTCGGCGTCGCAGGGGCGCTCGCCGGCGGCGTCGTCGCAAGCGCGATCGGCACCGGTGACATCTTCGAGCTCAACTTCCTCGGAACGATCGTCGGCGTTATCGCGGCGGCCGTGTTCATCGCGCTGGCCGACAGGGCCGGGGTGGGGCGCGGGCGCGACGACGCCAGGCTCGCCCCATAGACCCGGCCCCGGATCCGTTTTCGGATGAGCGGAACGGCGGCGCGCACGTGGGAGAGCAACTTCGGGACGGGCGAGCCGTTCGCGCTCGGCATCGAGGAGGAGTTGCTCGTCGTGGACGCCGATGGGCGGCTCTTGGATCGCGGTGCCGAGGCGGCGCGCAGAGCATCACCTGACGGGGGCGACGTCTCGACCGAGCTCTTCAAGGCGATGGTCGAGGGCAAGTCGGAGGTCTCTCGCAACGCCGGGGAGGCGGTCGCGGGGCTGAGGGAGGTCCGCGCCGAGCTGCTCTCCAACGGTGGGCGCCTGATGGCCACCGGCGTCCATCCTTCGGCGGCGCCGGGTTCAGCGGACGTTCATCCGACTGATCGGTACAGCCTTATCGAGGACACCCTCCAGGGCGTCCTCCGAACGCCGATCTGTGGCCTCCATGTCCATGTCGGCATGCCGGACGAGGAGACCGCGGTCCGCGCGTACAACGGCATCCGGGCGCACGTACCGCTCGTCAACGCACTGGCCGGCAACTCCCCGTTCTGGTTTGGCGAGGACTCCGGCCTGTCGAGCTCCCGGACCGTGATCTTTCGCAGTTATCCGCGTGCGGCGATGGCGCCGAAGTTCAACGACTTCGATCACTTCTGCGAGGTCACGCGGCAGGTCTGCGCGGCAGGCGACCTGGATGACTACACCCATATTTGGTGGGACGTGCGGCTGCACCCCCAGCTCGGGACGATCGAGGTGCGCGCCCCCGATACCCAATTCGACCTCGATCGTGTGGGCGCGCTGGCGTGCCTCATTCACTGCCTCGCTCGGGCCGAGGCCGAACGCGACCAGAGCACGATACCCGTGCGCGAGGCCCTGGCCGAGTCGAGTTTCCAGGCGACGCGCTACGGGTTGGAAGCGAAGCTGCTCGACCGCGAGTGCACCCCCGTGCCGGCGCGCGATCTCGCACGCCGCACTGTCGAGGTGGCAGCGCAAGGGGCGGCGGACTTCGGCTGCGAACGAGAGCTCGGAGAGGTCGAGCTGATCGTGCAGCAGGGCACAGGGGCCGATATTCAACGCCGGGTGCACGCTGAGCGCGGGATGAACGGCTTGCTCGCCTTCCTCGTCGAGCAAAGCGCGGCGATCGCGGCGCCCGCGTAGCTCCCGGCGCCCGCTCGGCAACGGGACGTTTGCCCCTCAGCGAACCGGGAAACCCGCGAGCATGACTACGACTCTGATCATCGTTGGAGCGGTTGTGCTCGTTGCGTTGCTGATCGTCAGCCTGCTTCAGTACAAGCGCTCGCGCGACCGCGAGCGCGAACAGCTACGCGCGCAGGCGGCCGGGCATCGGCAGGAGGCCGACGCCCACGAGGTGAAGGCCCGTGAGCTCACGCCGAAGGTCGAGGCCCAGCGCGAGGAGGCGAAGCTCCAGGCAGATCTCGCCGCCGAGCACGCCGCGGTCGCCCGGGAGCATGACGCTCGCGCGGCAGAGCTCGAGGGCGGCGCGGAGCGGACTAAGAAGGAGATCGAGCGCCAGGGGAAGATCATCAGCCGCCACGACGAGCAGGCGGCGCAGATCGAAGAGAAGCTCTAGCTAGCCCGGGTCCTTGACCGGGACCTTCTCCTCGACGCCTGTCTCGGGCGTGACGAGGATCGCGCCCTCGCCGGTGGCATACGCCTCCTCGCCGTGCGAGTTGACGTCCATCCCGAGCGCCTCGTTGTTCTCGGTTGCCCGTAGCGGCATCACGAATCCGATCACCTTCAGCAGGACGAACGTCATCACGAACGCGTACGCGGGCGTCGCCGCCGCGGCGAGCGCCTGGTCGCCGAGCTGGGCTGAGTTGCCGAACACGAGCCCGTCCGCGAGCAGGTTCCAGTTCTCCTGCGCGAAGAAGCCGATGAACAGGATGCCGAGGAAGCCGGCGATGCCGTGTACGGCGAGCACGTCGAGTGTCTCGTCCACGCGCGTTCGCGGGCGCAGCATCACGACCGCGTAGCAAGGCAGCGCGCCCGCGACGCCCAGCACCATCGCCCAGGACGGGCTGATGAAACCGCCCGCCGGCGTGATCAGCACGCAACCGACGATGATCGCAGTCGCCGCGCCGATCGCCGTCGCCCGGCGGCCGCGGAGGGCGTCGAGGATCATCCAGGTGGCGAGCGAGCAGGCCGGCGTCAGCAACGTATTGACGAATGCGAGCGTGCTGTTCTGCCCGGTGTTGAAGCCCGAGCCGCCGTTGAAGCCGAACCAGCCGAACCACAGCAGGCCCGCCCCGATCAGCACGTAGACGGCGTTGTGGGGCAGGAGTGCCTGGCGGCCGTAGTCCTTGCGCGCGCCGACGACGAGCGCCGCGGCGAGCGCCGAAAAGCCGGACGCCATCTCGACCGCGATGCCGCCCGCGAAGTCGAGCGTCCCGCGCTCGAACAGCCAGCCGCCGCCGAAGCCCCAGTGCGCCAGCACCGAGTAGACGAGGATCGACCACAGCGCGGCGAAGACGATCCACGCGCTGAAGCGCATGCGCTCGACGACGGCGCCCGAGATCAGCGCGATCGTGATGATGCAGAAGGTCGCCTGGAAGGCGAAGAAGACGACCTCGGGGATCGTCTGCGCTCCGCCTGCGGCGACGATCAGGGCGTTGTCCACGGGTGCGAAGTCGACGCCCTGGAGGAAGACGTTGTCGAGGTTGCCGATCAGATCGCCGGTGCCGGAGAAGGCGAGCGAGTAGCCGATGACCGCCCACGACACCCCGCCGATCGCAATCGCGGAGACGCTCATCATGAACGTGTTCAGCGCGTTCTTCTCGCGCACGAGGCCGGCGTAGAAGATTCCAAGCGCGATCGTCATCATCAGGACGAGCGCGGTCGCGGTCAGCATCCATGCCGTGTCCCCGGTGTCGATCTTCGCCGCCTGGGCGAGATTCAGGAGCGAGTTCATGCGCTCACGGGCGTCACGGCGCCGTGGTCGGTCTCACCGGTGCGGATGCGGACGGCGCGCTCGAGGTCGATCACGAAGATCTTCCCGTCGCCGACCTCGCCGGTGCGGCCGCCAGCGCAGAGCGCGTCGATCGCGGGCTGGACGAAGTCGTCCGAGACGGCGATCTCGAAGCGAACCTTCTCCGACAGGCCCACCTGGACGGTCGTTCCGCGGTAGGTCTCGACGCGGTCGAGCTCACCGCCGTGACCTTGCACCCGGCTCATCGACAGTCCGCGCACCTCGGCACGGTAGAGCGATTCCAGCACGTCGTTCGCTTTCTCGGGGCGAACGATCCCGATCACGAGCTTCAAGAGACTTTCCCCTCCCCTCCGCGGTTCGAGCGGCGCGAGCCTAACACCAGAACGGCCGACGGCCCGGATGCCAAGAGCCGCATAATGCGCGTTTCGTGAGAAGCGATTCCGGCAAGGAGACCCGGGCCCCGTGGAGCTACGGCGGCGAGCGCGGGCCCGCCCGTTGGGGCGAGCTCGACGCCACCTACGCGCTTTGCGCGATCGGCGAGTGCCAGTCGCCGATCGATCTCACCGGCGCGGAGGAAGCGGACCTGCCGAGTGTCGAGGTCTCGTACCCGCCGGCCTTCGGTCTCGAGGCCGAGAACACCGGCAGCTCGGTCGAGGTGTTCTCGCCGGGTGGCAGCTCGATTGCCCTCGACGGCAAGCGCTACGAGCTGGTCCAGTTCCACCACCACGCCCCCGGTGAACACGCGCTCGAGGGGAAGGCGTTCCCGCTCGAGCTTCACTTCGTCCACCAGGCGGAGGACGGCGAGCTCGCCGTGCTCGGGATCTTCGCCGAGGAGGGCAGAGAGAACCCTGCGTTCGCTCCGATCGTCGAGGCGCTTCCGCCGCACGCAGGTGAGCGGGCGCCGGTCGCGGCCGAGGTGGCGGTGCTCGACATGCTGCCGGCCGACCCGCAGACCGGCCCGCGCTTCACCTACGAGGGCTCGCTGACGACCCCGCCCTGCTCGGAGGGAGTGCGCTGGGTTGTGTATGCGACCCCGATCGAGCTCTCGCGCGACCAGCTCGAGCGCTTCCGGGCGGTCCACGCCGGAAACAGCCGCCCGCTGCAGCCGCTGAACGGGCGGAAGCTGCTGAAGAGCCGCTAGCTAGCTGACCTTCACGACGAGCTTGCCGACGTTCGCGCCGTCGAAAAGCATGTTGATCGCCGTCGGCAGCTGCTCGAATCCTTCGACGACGGTCTCGAGCGGCTCGAGTTCCCCGGAGGCGAGGTGCCCGGCGATCTCGGCCCCCGCCTCGGGTGCACGTCCGAAGTGGTCGAGGACGATGAATCCCTGGACCTTTCCGCGCTGGACCAGGAGGTTCGCGAAAGCCCGCGGACCGGGCGGGGGATCGTCGCTGTTGTAGCCCGAGATCAGGCCGCAGAGCGCAACGCGGGCGTGGAGGTTGAGCCGCGCGAAGATGGCGTCCATGATGTCGCCGCCGACGTTCTCGAAGTCGCAGTCGACCCCGTCCGCGGTTGCCGAGACCAGCTGGTCGTGCCAGTCGTCGGCCTTGTAGTCCACCGTGGCATCGAAGCCGAGCCGGTCGGCCAGGAGGGCGTTCTTCTCGTGCCCGCCGGCGATCCCGACCACGCGCGCGCCCGCGATCTTCGCGAGCTGGCCGGCGACCGAGCCGACCGCGCCGGCGGCCGCGGAGACGACGAACGTGTCGCCGTCCTTTGGTTGGCAGATGTCGTTCACGCCGACCCAAGCCGTCAGCCCCGTCATGCCGAGCACGCCGAGGTAGGCGCTCGGCGAGACGCCGTCCACCTCCGTGACCGGCAGCAGCGGCTGGGTGTCGGAAACGACGACCCACTCCTGCCAGCCGGTCAGCCCCTGGACGAGCGCGCCCTCCTCGTAGGAGGGGTTCTTCGAGGCGACCACGCGACCCAGCCCGCCGGCCCGCATCACCTCGCCGATGCCCACCGGGGGCAGATAAGTGGGCGTGTCGTTGATCCAGGTGCGGTTCGTGGGGTCGAGTGAGATCCATTCGACCCGGACGAGCGCCTCGCCGTCGGAAATCTCCGGGACCTCTGCTTCGACGAGCTCGAAGGTGTTGGCGTCGATACGCCCCGACGGGCGCTCCCGCAGGAGGAACTGGCGGTTGGGATCGGCCATCCGCCGACCCTAACGCCTACGCGGGGTCAGGCCGCGGCGTAGCGCTCTGCGGCCCGCGCCTTGCGCTTGGCGGCCTCGACCTCGCGGTTCTTCGGCGGAGCCGAGGTCACTAGCTCGTCGAGGAGGCGCGCGGTGATCGCCGCGACGTCCTCGACCGCGCGATCGAAGGCCTCGGCATTCGCTCGCGAGGGCTTGGTCGAGCCGCTGATCTTGCGCACGTACTGGAGCGCCGAGGCTTGGATCTCCTCGTCGTTCGCCGGCGGGTCGAAGTTGTGCAGGGTTCGGATGTTTCGACACATGCGAACAGCGTAGCGTCGGCGCGAGGAGAGTTTTCGAGATAGGGCCTTACTTCCACGCTGGTAGCGCGGGTTATAGGGGTGCGAGCCGGCGTTCTGTCAGCTCACGTTTCCGATGAGGACTGGAGGATCACCCAACATGAAGCGGACACTGATCGCGGCGACCGCCGCACTTGCCATGACCGGCCTAGGCGCCACCGGTGCCGATGCCGTCAAGCCGACGAGCACGGACAAGGACAGTGCGTCGAAGCAGTGCAAGGCGCTGAGGACCGCCATGGGCGAGGCCAACTTCAAGGCCACCTACGGCACGAACGAGAACAAGTCGAACGCCTTCGGCAAGTGCGTGTCCAAGCTCGCCAAGCAGCACGCCGACCGCAACGAGCGCGCGAAGACGAACGCCGCGAAGCTGTGCAAGGCGGAGCAAGACGACCCGAACTTCGCCGCGACGCATGGCGGGAAGACGTTCGATCAGTTCTACGGCACGAACAAGAACGGCAACAACGCCTACGGCAAGTGCGTCTCCGCCAAGGTGAAGGCCCAGCAGGACGCCAACGCCAAGAAGGACGCCGCGCGCGTGAACGCCGCGAAGGCGTGCCGCGCCGAGCAGAAGAGCATCGGCTCGGATGCGTTCAAGGCGAAGTACGGCACGAACAAGAACAAGTCGAACGCCTTCGGCAAGTGCGTGTCGAAGACCACCAAGGCCTAACAAGCGGCTAGCAGCACCAGCCAAAGACCGGTCCCCCCGGAAACGCGTTGCGAGGCTTTCGCTACATGCCCACGGGCCGTAGCGGGGCCTCGTTTCGCATGCTCGATGCGGTGTTGATCGGTCGCGACCGGCCTCCACGCGCGGTACCCTGGATGCATGGAGGCGGCGTCCGTACGCGGTCATCGGACGGTGGCTCCCCAGCTACCTCTGCGGCTATTGGGGGACGGGGCGCTCGCGCGCCTGGCCGCGCGTGGCCACAAGGCAGCCTTCGAGGTGATCTTCGAGCGCCATCGCGACGGCGTGTACCGCTACTGCCGCTCGATCTTGCGGGATCCGGACGACGCTGCCGACGCGCTCCAGAACACCATGACCCGCGCCCTTCGGGCGCTGCCGGGCGAGCAGCGCGAGATCGCCTTGAAGCCATGGCTATACCGCATCGCACGCAACGAGTCGCTACGGCTCGCCGGCAAGCGGGCGAAATCGGCGCCACTCGACGACGACTTCGAGCTATCCGATCCCGCCAGCGAAGACGGGGGAGTCTCGCGCGAGCAGGTGCGTTCGCTGCTGGCGGACATGGGGACGCTCTCGGAACGCCAGCGAAGCGCGCTGGTGATGCGCGAGCTGATCGGTCTGACCTACGCGGAGGTCTCGGCGGCGCTCGAACTGACGCCGGCCGCCGCGAAGCAGGCGGTGTACGAGGCCCGCACGACGTTGACCGACTTGGAAGCCGGTAGAACGATGGACTGCGAAGCGGTACGCCACTCGCTGTCGGACAACGACCGCCGCAAGCTGCGCGGACTCAAGCTGCGGGCCCATCTCCGTGATTGCCCCGACTGCCGAGCCTTCGCGCAGGGACTGAAGCGACGCCCGGCGGTTCTCGCTGCGGCGATGCCGGCGATGCCCGCCACGCTCGCCGCCGGCATGCTCGGCGGCGGTGGCGCCGGGGTCGCCGGGGGCGCTTCCGTTGGCTTGGGGGCAGGCGTCGGCGCTCAGGTCGCCGGGGTCTCCGGGGTCGTGAAGATTGCCGCGACCGCGGCCGTGATCGCGACGGCGGGCGGAGCGGTGGCCGGCGAGGTCGCCAGCCGCGACGCCGGCGACCGCGATGACGCTGCCCGTTCGCCGTCCGTCGACCGCGCCCCGATCAATACCGTGGCCGCGACCGGGATCGGTGCGCCGGCTTCGACCGGCGCGCGGGCGCTCGCGCAAACCGCCCCTCCCGAAGGCCGAGGAGTCGCGCAGGCGGTTTCACCGGGCATCGGGTCGCCGGTCAGCGATCGCCGCTCTCACGGGCGACGCGGCGCCGAGCGCGGGCAGGGGAAGGGTGCGCTCGGGGTCGGCGAGACGCGTGGCAACGGGCGACCCACAGGCAACGCGCGTGGGAACAGCAACTCCTCCACGCCGGGCGGGTCCAACGGGAACCTCGACCGCAGCGAGGGCTCGGCCGGCGGCAACGGACGAAAGGCGCCCGCGCAGCCGCGGTCGAACCGCAACTCGGGCGGGAGCGCGAAGCCGAAGACCGGCTCGCCGGCTCCGATCCGAAAGCAGACCGGCCGCTCGCAGAAGGGCGAGGTTCCGGCCGCGCCCGCGCCGTAGTCCGGTCTTCGCCGGCCGACCCTCAGGCGGCGCTCATAGAACGGGGATAAGGTCGTGGCCATGCCGGACCACGAGCGAGAAGAGCGACGGCTGAGCCGCCGCCAGGCGATCGCGGCGACGAGCGCCCTCGGCGCGTACGCATTCCTCACCAGCTGCGGCGACGACGAGAAGAGCGGCGCGGGCACCGACGCGGCAAGCGCGACTACGCCGGACGCGTCCGCGAGCGCGGATTGCGTGCTCACCCCCGAGCAGACCGAGGGTCCGTTCTACATCGACAACAACCTGATCCGCCGCGACATCCGCGGCGGGCGCAGCGGCGTGAAGCTACAGCTGCGGCTAAAGGTCCAGGACGCATCGAGCTGCAAGCCGATCAAGGGCGCCACGGTCGAGATCTGGCACGCCGACGCGGAGGGCATCTACTCCGGTTTCGACGAGGGCGCGGGCAAGAGTTTCCTGCGCGGCGGACAGCGGACCGATTCGGACGGGCTGGCGAAGTTCACGACGATCTTCCCTGGCTGGTATCAGGGGCGGACGGTTCACATCCACGCGAAGGTCCATGTCAAGGGTGACGAGGTTCATACCGGTCAGCTGTACTTCTCGGACTCTGCGGCGGACAAGGTCTTCCGCGACCCGCGCTACTCCGGCCGGGGCGATCGGACGACGCGCAACTCGCAGGACAACCTCTACGCCGGTGGCGGTTCCAAGTCGCGCGTCGCTCTGGCGCGGTCCGGCACCGGCTACGTCGGCCGGCTCACGCTCGGCGTCAGGAGCTAGGCGGGCTGGATCAGCGGCCGGCCGCGATCCGACACAACGCTCGCAGCGAATCCCACACCCGCGAGGGGAGCATCGCCGACGGCGATGCCCCGGGGTGCGCGTCGGCGACCCGGACCCGCAGCGCGCCTGGCCGGACCGCGAAGCGCAGCGGCGGGTCCAGCATCACGGCCTCGCCGTCGATTCCAGCGGGCACGGGCCCGTCGGCGGCGACCTCGAACGTGGGCGTCGTGAAATCGTGAACGACGGGCTGCAGGGCTCGACCTCCAGTGGCCGGCTCGAGCGCTGTCACGCCGAGCACTTGTTCATCGAGTCTGGGACGGGTTCCCGAGGCGACGAGCCGGCCGAGCCGATAACGGTTGTTCGAGACCAGGATCACCGCGTTCGAGCTGACCTCACGACCGGCGGCGTTCCGCCAGCGCAATTCCGTCGACTCGCCATCGGACCCGAGGACGTCGGGAACGGTGTCGAGCAACGTTCGCAGCTTGGCCCCGCGGTACTCGTCGCGCTGAACCGCCTCGGCGTAGATCCCGAGCGAGACGTTGTTGACGAACACCTGGCCGTTGACCTCGGCGAGGTCGACGAGGCGCTCGCCGCCTGAGACGAACGCATCGAGCGCACCGATGACGTCGTCGCGGTCGACGCCGAGGTCGAGCGCGAAGTGGTTCCGCGTGCCGGCCGGGATGCAGGCGAACGGCAGCGCTTCCTCCGCGGCCACAGCCGCGACGATCGCTTGCGTTCCGTCGCCGCCGGCTGCGGCGAGAGCATCGGCACCGCGTTCGACCGCCGAGCGCGCCAGTTGCTCGAGGTCGTCGTCCCTGCGCAGCTCGACGGCCTCGATCCCACGCGCAGCGGCCTCGTCGGCGAGCGCGAACCGCTCGGCCTTTCCGCCACCCGATTTCGGGTTGAAGAAGAGGACGGGATGGGAGGGCGATTCCGCGGGCGGCAGCTTCGCGTGCGCCGTGAAGGCGATTCGCGCGGCCGCGATGCCGAGCACGAAGCAGCCGACGATCAACGCGTCCCACAGCAGGCGATCCGTCACGACGACGTAGGCGACCGCCCCTCCGGCGAGCAGCAGCAGCCCCGCGCCGACGGCGGTGATCCGGATCGCGCCGCGCCTGAGTGCCCCGAACCAGATCAGGCCGAGCGCGGCGAGGATCCCGGCGAGGCCGATGAGCCCGCGTGGAAGCTCCCGCAAGGCTTCGAGGATCGCGAGCGTCACGGCTGCGGGGACGAGCACGAGGGCCGCGACGGCCGCCAGGCGGCGGGTCATAGGATCGCCCCGTGAGCTGGCTCGACGATGCAGAACGCGTTGACATCGCCGTCTATGCGGCGATCGCGCGCACCGAGACTCCCGAGCTCGACCGCGCGATGGCCGCGATCACGAATGCGGCCGACCATTCGAAGCTCTCGCTCGCTGCCGCTGCGGTGCTGGGACTTCTCGGCGGCAGCCAGGGCCGACGTGCGGCGCTCCGCGGCCTGGCTTCCGTCGCGGTCAGCTCGGCCGTCGTCAACCTCGCGATCAAGCCGCTCGGTCGCCGAAAGCGCCCGGAGCGTGTTGCCGAGGACGTGCCGTTCGCCCAGCACGTGAAGATGCCCATCTCCGCGTCGTTCCCGTCCGGGCACACTGCGTCCGCGGTCGCCTTCGCTACCGGAGTCGGTCACTCAATGCCCATGGCCGGGGCTCCGCTTCATGCATTGGCCACGCTTGTCGGGTACACGAGAGTCCACACCGGCGTCCATTATCCCGCGGATGTGGTCGCCGGCGCGGTGATCGGCGCGGCCATCGCTCAACTCACCACTCGAGCCCTGGACCGCCGCGACGGGGCCGGTTAGGGTGGCGGCGTGATCCACCGGGGCCCAGAGCTCGACGTCGAGATCCCGGATGTGGACGTCACCTCGTTCGTGCTCGAGCGGGCGGAGGAGTTCGGCGACAAGCCCGCCTTCATCGAGGGTCCCTCCGGCGCGACGCTCAGCTACGCGGACCTCGCGCGCGAGGTGAAGGGGTTCGCGGCCGGACTGGCTTCGCGTGGGTTCTCGAAGGGCGACGTGCTGGGCGTCTACATGCCGAACGACCCGCGCTATGCAGTCGCGCTCCACGGAGCGGCGTCCGCCGGCGGGATGTGCATGACCGTCAACCCCCTCTATACGGCGAACGAGCTCGCCCACCAGCTCAAGGACTCGGGTGCGCGCATCCTGCTGACCGTCGAGCCGTTGCTCGAGACCGCGCGCGAGGCCGCGGCGGAGGCTGGGGTGGAAGACGTCGTCGCCGACGCAGCCGAGCTGATCGGCGATCCCGCCGACGCGCCGGACGTGGAGATAGACCCCGCGAACGACCTCGCGGTGCTGCCGTACTCGAGCGGCACGACAGGGCTTCCGAAGGGAGTGATGCTCACGCACCGCAACCTCGTCGCCAACCTGATCCAGTCGCAGGGCGCCCTGGTCCTCGGCGAGGACGACGTGCTGATCGGCGTGCTGCCGTTCTTCCACATCTACGGGATGACCGTGATCATGAATCTCGGCCTGCGCAGCGGCGCGACGATCGTGACGATGCCGCGCTTCGACCTCGACCAGTTCCTCGGTCTGCTGGAGCAGCACTCCGTCACGCGCGGCTTCGTCGTGCCCCCGATCGCGCTCGCGCTCGCGAAGCATCCGGCGGTGGACGGCCACGACCTGTCGTCGCTACGGATGGTCATGTCCGGGGCGGCGCCGCTCGGTCCCGAGCTCGCCGAGCAGGTCGCCGAGCGGATCGACACCTTCGTGATGCAGGGCTACGGCATGACGGAGACGAGTCCCGTGACGCACACGATTCCGCCCGACCCCGACCGCAACAAGCCCGGCTCGATCGGCCCCCCGCTCGCCGACACCGAGTGCCGCTTGGTGGATCCCGAGAGCGGCGCCGACGTCGATCTGGGCGAGCGCGGCGAGCTGTGGGTCCGCGGCCCGCAGGTGATGGCCGGCTACCTCAACAACGACGAGGCCACGGCCGAGACGATCGACTCCGACGGCTGGCTCCACACCGGCGACATCGCCGTCGTGGACGAAGACGGCTACTTCGAAATCGTCGACCGCCTCAAGGAGCTGATCAAGTACAAGGGCTATCAGGTGGCCCCGGCCGAGCTCGAGGCGATCGTGATCACGCACCCGGAGGTGGCCGATGTCGCCGTCCTCGGGATTCCGGACGAAGAGGCGGGCGAGTTGCCCAAGGCCTACGTCGTCCCCGCGGGCGACGACCTCGACCAGGAGCAGCTGATGGCCTGGGTGGGAGAGCAGGTCGCGCCCCAGAAGCGGGTGCGGCTGGTGGAGGTCGTCGAGGAGATCCCGAAGTCGCCGTCGGGGAAGATCCTCCGCCGCGTGCTCGCCGAGCGCGAGCGCGAACGCGCGGCCGGCTAGCGGCGCGAACGCCGGCCGCCCGGAATTACGATGGCTGCGTGAGAAGTCGCGCCGCGTGCACGCGGTCCGCAGCAGCGCTCATCGCGGTGTTCGGTGCGCTCGCGATCGCACCCAGCCCCGCCACCGCGATCATCGGCGGCCAGGAGGCACCGGCCGGCGCGTACGGGTACCAGGTCTCGATCCAGACCGTGGACGACGGCCACATCTGCGGCGGATCGGTGATCTCGCAGCGCTACGTCCTCAGCGCTGCGCACTGCGTCGACGACCTCGAGAGCCCGGCAATCAAGGCGAAGGCGTTTCGCGTCCGCATCCGCAGCAACAACCGCAAGTCGGGCGGAGTCGTCCATCGCGTACGCCACACGCGTGTGCACCCCGACTACTACCGCAACCAGGAGCCCGACGTCGCCCTGTTCAAGCTCGTCAGCCCGACCAGCCAGGCGCCGGTCCCGTTCGCGGGCCAGGCGCTAGCGGCGCTGGCCGATCCGGGCCGGCTCGTCACCGTCACGGGCTGGGGCTACACGAGCAACAAGCGCGCGGGCGCGCCGGTGCTGATGCGCGTCGGGAACATGTCGATCTCGCCGGAGCGGGCGTGCCGCTTCGACAAGAGCGGCGCGAGCCCGAAGGTGACGATCTGCGCCGCGGGCCCGGGCGGGGTGCCCGATTCGTGCGAAGGCGACAGCGGCGGTCCGCTCGTCACGGACGGACCGTCCGCGCGGGTCCAGGTCGGGATCGTCTCGTTCGGAGGCGAGCGCTGCGGCGACCCCAAGCAGCCGGGCGCGTACGTGCGAATCCCGGCGGTCGCCGACTGGATCGCGCGCTACACGGGGATGCAGCCCACGAGGTAGGGTCGTAGCGATGCCGGGGGGACACGCCCGACGGAACGTGATCGCCACCGCGGTGATCGCTGCGCTCGGCGGGCTGCTGTTCGGCTACGACACGGGCATCATCGCGAGCGCCCTGCTCTTCATCAGGGACGACTTCGGGCTCTCGAGCTTCGAGCAGGGACTGGTGGTCAGCGCCGTCCCGATCGGCGCGGTGTTCGGGGCGATGCTCGCGAGCTCGCTGTCGGACCGGTACGGGCGCAGGCGGATGATCCTCGTCGCCGCGGCGCTGTTCGTCACCGGCTCGGTCGTCAGCGCGCTCGCGGGCGAAGTCTGGACCCTCGTCGCCGCGCGCTTCGCGCTCGGCCTCGCGATCGGTCTCGCCTCCGCGACCTGCCCGGTCTACATCTCAGAGCTTGCGCCGGCCGCGATGCGCGGACGGCTCGTGACGCTGTTCCAGCTCGCCGTCACCGTCGGGATCCTCGTCGCCTACCTCACCGGGCTCGCGCTCGAGCCGAGCAAGTCGTGGGAGGCGATGCTGGCGATCGGCGCAGCGCCGGCGCTGCTGCTCGGCATCGGCATCCTCTACATGCCGAACAGCCCCCGCTGGCTGGTGATGATCGGCGACTCTGCCCAGGCCCGCAAGGACCTGCTCCAGATGCGCGAGACGACCGAGGAGGTCGACGAGGAGCTCAAGGAGATCTCCTCTCAGCTCGTGGAGGAGCGCGGCACCTACCGCGATCTCTGGCGGCCGGCCGTGCGCGCGGCGCTCGTGATCGGCGTCGGGCTCGCGGTGCTGCAGCAGGTCACCGGCATCAACACGGTCATCTACTACGCGCCGACGATCGTCCAGGACGCCGGCATCGGCTCCGACGCGTCGGCGATCCTCGCCAGCGTCGGGGTCGGGATCGTCAACGTCGGCATGACGATCCTGTCGCTCTGGCTGCTCGGCCGCTACGGGCGCCGTCCACTGCTGTTCGTCGGCGTAGCCGGGATGGTCATCGCGCTCGCGGCGCTGGGCGTCGCCTTCCAGCTCGACGAGGGCAGCACCGGGAGCTCCGCGCTCTCGATCGCATCGCTGATGGTCTACGTCGGTGCCTTCGCGATCAGCCTCGGGCCGATCTTCTGGTTGCTCAACGCTGAGATCTACCCGCTCGACGTGCGCGCGCACGCGGCCGGTGTCGGGACGATGGCGAACTGGCTGTCGAACTTCGCCGTCTCGCTCACCTTCCTGCCATTGCTGAACGCGCTCGGCACCTCGGAGACCTTCTGGCTCTACGCGGCGATCGGAGTCCTCACCCTGCTGTTCACGTTCAAGCTCGTGCCCGAGACGAAGGGCAAGCGGCTCGAGGAGATCGAGGAGATCTTCGAGCGTAGGACCGCCGCCGGCGGTACGGCCGCCTCGTAGGTTCTTAAGCCGAAGAAAAAGAAGTAGCAGTGCAACTAAAGGGTTCCGGCGGCGTTGTCGAATCAGACAAGAGAGAGCAGATGACCGGAACTCACAACAGCCCTGAGAACGCACCGCGCGAGACCACCGAGGGCGGCTGGTAGGCACACGCCACTGCCGCATCCGGGGGAACGCACCCGTTTGCAGCAGTTTTACCGCCGAGCGCAACCCCCGCGCGCGTAGGCTGTTCACGCTCTTGATGTTGCGCGCGCGAGCCACTTCGATCGCCGCGGCCGCCGTGGCGGCCGCTTTCGTCTCCGTCCCGCCTGCCCTCGCGCAGGATGGCTCGCAGGTGAGCCCGCTTCCGGGCGTGACGCCCACCCAACCGCAGCAGACGACGCCGACCCAGCCGAAGGAGCCGGTGTCGAAGCACCCGAAGTCGCTGCGGACCACCTTCCTCCTCTCGCGCGGGCTCGACGGCGCGTTCCCCAACGGGCCCTCGCGCAATCCGTCGGTCTCGAGCGACGGCCGCATCGCGCGCGTGATCGCCTACGAGTCGGATGCGAGCAACATCGCCGGCGGTGACAGCAACGGCCTGACCGACGTCTTCATGGCGCGCCGGCGCAAGCCGTGGGACGCGAGCGGCTCGGCCTGGCTGTACAGGGACACGGTGCTCGTCTCGCGCGGGATGGCGGCCCAGCCGGCGAACGGACGCTCCTACCGCCCGGCCACCGACGGCGACCGAAACAGCGCGGTCAGCTGCGTCGCATTCATCTCGGAGGCCTCGAACCTCGTCCCGGGCGACACGAACGGTGTCGCCGACGCGTTCCTGCTGGACCTGCGCCGCAACAAGATGGAGCGCGTCTCGCTCAACACCGCCGGGGAGCAGCTCGACGGGCCGACGCTCGACGTCTCGGTCGACGGGCACTGCGACCGGATCGCCTTCACGGCGGTGACCAACAACGCGGCCTTCCTCCGCAACCAGGGCGAGAGCTTCAAAGGGATCAAGACGAACCGCCCGCTTCCGGGCACGGCGCAGGTCTACGTGCGCTTCCGGCGTGGGCACGGCGGATACGGCTACCTAACGGGGTTCACGTTCCTCGCGTCGGCGAACAACAAGGGGCGCGCGGGCAACAGCCACTCCTACGAGCCGGAGTTCTCGCGCGACGGACGCTCGCTCGTTTTCACCTCCGAGTCGAACAACCTCGCGGCCGGCGACCTCGGGCACGGCAGCGACATCTATCGCCGCACGATCGCCCGCCACCAGCTCGCGGCGAAGCAGCGAAACAAGCGCCCCGCCCAACTCGTTCCGCGGCTGCGGACGCGGCTGGTGTCGGCGAACGCCTCGGGCGTCGCGGGCAACGGCCGGTCGCGCGAGCCGACGGTGACCACCGACGGTCGCTACGTCGCGTTCCAGACGACCGCGTACGACCTCAAGGCCGGCGACACCAACGACGCCTCCGACGTCGTGCGGGCGGACATGAGCTTCGACCCGCCGCGTCACTACATCGTCTCGAAGTCCGACTACGGGATCGGCAACCGCGGCTCCTTCCGGCCGGCGATGTCGGCGATCGGCTGGGTCGTCGTGTTCGACTCCGAGGCGACCAACCTCCGACCGCGCGGCCACAAGACGGATCAGAACAAGGTCAGCGACATGTTCCAGTGGTACGTCAAGAGCAAGCGCGTGACGCTCGAGTCGCGTGATGCCGACAACAAGTACGTCAAGGCGGGCTCGCAGAACCCTTCGATGGGCCTCCACGGCAACTACGTCGCGTTCGAGTCCGTCGAGCCGATGATCGACAAGGCGTACGCGGACGCAGCGCTGCCGAAGGCGCTCGACCGCAAGCTGATCCCGCCGCTGATCGATCCCGACGCGCTCGCGCCTCCGCCGTCCTCAGGCGACAAGTTCGACGCCCTCCACCAGATCTACGTGCGCTACATCGGCCCGTGTGCCCGCACGCAGACGGAGGGAACTGTCGAGCGCTGCTTCCTCAGGTAGTCAGCCGGTGCGACGGACGCGGCGGCCCAGCGCGTAGCCGCCGGTGATCAGCAGCGCGCCGACGAGCGCGACGAGCCAGGCGTCGTAGCCGGTGGCGGCGAGTTCGCCGGAGTCCTCGTCGGAGGAGGACGTTGTGTCGGCACTCGAGCCCGTGCCGGTCGATTCAGGCGAGGGCTCGCCGGTGGCGCTCGGGGAGCCGTCGTCGGATCCCGATGCGCCGCTGCCGCTGACGACGACCTTCGCCGTCATGTTCGGGTGTGGCGTGCAGATGTAGTCGAACGTGCCCGCCTCCTTGAAGGTGTGCGAGCCGCTCTTGCCCTTGCTCATGATGCCGGTGTCGAACGACTTGTCGTCGGCAGTCGCCGAATGCCCGGTCGGCCCGTTGTTGGTCCAGGTGACGGTGTCGCCCGAGCTGACGTTGATCGTCTTCGGGCTGAACTCGAAGTCCTTGATCGTCACCGCCCGGACGGCGCTCTTGCGCGCGCCCTCGTCCGACTTGCGCGACCCGCCGCGGTCTTGCTTCTCACCGCCGCGCGCAGTCGGCGCCGGGGTCGCTGCAGCCGGGCTGCCGACGGTTTGCCCGGGGCCCGGGACGGCGACTGGACCGGGCTCGACGGGCCCGGGGGGCGGCGCCTCGGCCGCGGGCTGCTCGGGAGCGGGCTCGGCCGGCTTCGCAGGCTCGGCCGGGGTCTGCTCGGGGTCGTCCCCGGACGACGCGTCGTCGTCGGCCGCGAGCGGGAGCGCCGGCGCTGCGAGGGCGAACAACGCAACGAAGGAGACCGCGAACACCCGAACCTCCCGCATGACCCGATCATAGGGCCTCGCGGCGGGTTCAGCCAGCGCGTACCGGAGTGGGTGCGACTACGATCTTGGTTCGTGCGAGGGCTCGCCCGACCCGTGACGTTGGCGCTGGCGCTGGCTGTTGCATCGCTGGCCGCGACGGCCGTGCAAGCGTCCGCCGCGCCGCGACCGATCGTCTACGCGGTCGTCATCGACGGCCTCGACGGCGATGTCGTCGACGCGGGCCGCGCGCCCTTCATCGCTTCGCTGCTGCGCGGCAACGGTGCGCGCTCGACCTACTACCAGGAGTCCCGCTCGGTGATGGTCGCCGAGACCAATCCGAACCACGCCGCGATGATGACCGGCGCCTACTCCGACACGTCCGGGATAGCCGGCAATGGCTTCGCGCTCTACTCGCCGCTCCGCAACGACGCCGGCTGCGACGCCGTCGGCGCATTCGACGAGTCGAAGACACCCGTCCGCTCGAAGGGCGAGTCCGCCGACTGCGTGCTTGCGCAGACCGTGTTCGAGGCGATCAAGCGCCAGGGCAACCCGGACCGCCTGATCACGGCCGCGGTCTTCGGAAAGATCAAGCTCGGCCGGATCTTCGCCGGGCGGCGCTTCGAGTCGGCACGTCGCGACGTCGACTACCTCTGGGCGCCGTGCCCGTCGGGATCGGTCCCGGCCACCGAGCGCGACTACTGCGCGAACGTCCCGATCGACCCGATCCCGACGGTCATGGATCGCACGCTCGACGACACGCTCGTGATGAACGCAGTGCTGGCGACGATTCGCAACGGCGTCGAGGCCGGCGGGCAGCGTCGCCGGCCCGACTTCACGTTCGTGAACCTCCCGCAGGTGGACAACGCGGGGCACTTCACCGGCGTCAACACGCCGAACCCGGGCGGCCCGCCGATCGAGACGGCCTTCGGAGAGCTGCGCTACCAGCAGGCCGTGGCGCTCGCCGACGGCGAGATCGAGCGGCTGGTGACCGAGCTGCGCCGCCGCGGGGAGTGGGACCGGACGGTGCTGGTCCTGCTATCCGACCATTCACACGACTCCGGCCCGCTGCGGATCGTCCTAACGGAGGAGCTGAAGGCAGCAGGGATCCCGGAGCGCGACTTCGTCGTTACCCAGGGCGGAAGCACCGACGCTGTCTATCTCGCCAACCGCACCGCCCCGAACCGGCATCAGCTGCTCGCGCGCATGCGCGCGGCGATCCTCGGCCTCGGAGGCGTGGACGAGGCGCTCTACCGCGAGCCGAACCCGGCCGACGGCGGAACGCGCCACACCGTCAGCGCCGTGCACCCGGGCTGGCACGCCGCCGGGCCGCGAAACGGCGACATCCTCGTCACCGCGAAGCCCGGCGTGGCGTTCTCTGACCCCTCGCTGACGTCGAACCCGGTGATCGGCAATCACGGCGCACCCCACACGAGCGACAACTTCTTCGCCGTCGTCGGCGGCGGCGACTTCGTGCGGCAGCGCTCGGTCGACGGCATCCGCGGCGCTCGCTTCGACGACACGCTCGACAACCCGGGCCAGTCCGAGAACGTCGACGTCGCGCCGACGCTCATGGGTCTGCTCGGTCTCGCAGCGCCGAGTGGGAACGCCGGCCGCTGGCTCGGCGACGCGTTCGACCTGGCCAAGCTGCCCGGCGCCGGCAAGCCGGCAAAGGCGCCGAAGCTCAAGTTGAAGCGGCTCTCGCGCGGGGGCTGCAGGGGCCCGCGCTACCGCCTGACGTGGTCACCCGCCGGCGTGTACGACCTCGGCGTCGCTGCGACGGGTGGTGAGGCGAAGCCCAACAAGCGGTCGCTGCGGAAGCGCAGCCGGCTCCAGTCGGCCGTCTTCCGCGCCGCGCCGGGCCGGCGCTACGCGTTCAAGCTCCACGCACGCGCCGCGAGCGGCAAGGCGTCGAAGGCCGCGCGGGCGAGCATCGGCCCGGTCGCGACGCCGCGCGGCTGCTGACGCCCGCGCGCTAGCCGGCGCCGCCTGCGACTGGCGGCGCCGACGGGTCGTCGTCGCCGCCCGGCTGCTCGCGCGCGATGTACTCCTCGAGCGTCATCGGGTCGTCGCGCACGCGCTCGGCGACCTCGAGCATCTCGGACATCGTGGCCTCCTCCTCGACCTGCTCCTTGAGGAACCACTGCATGAACTGCTCAGAGAGGTAGTCGCCTTCGTCACGGGCGAGGGCGAAGATCTCGGAGAGGCGCTGGGAGACGGCGCGCTCCTGCTCGAGGGCGAGCGCGATCGGCGCGACGTGATCGGCGAATTCCTGCTGCGGAGCCGCAATCGTGTCGAGCCCGACGGGCGAGTCCGTGTCGAGCAGGTACTGGATCATCATCATGCCGTGGCCGCGCTCCTCGATCGCCTGCGCGTAGAAGAACCCGGCGAGCTGCGGGAGCGTGTGGCTCTCGTAGTAGACGGCGATCGCGGCGTACTGGTGCGAGGCGCCAAACTCGGCTCCGATCTGCTCGTTGAGGGCGTCGACGAACTTTGGTGCGGCTGGCATCCGGAGCCTCCTTCGTTGGCGGACGTTCGCGGCCGACGCTAGCAAGGTAGGCGGGGGAGCCCGCCGCCGACCGCCAGCACACGTAGCCGCGTAGCCGCTCTACAGTGATCGCATGCGGGCGAAGCTTGCCTCCGCGGCGATTCTCGGCGTGCTCGCCTTCGCGCTCGGCGCTGGCGACGGAAGCGGGCATCCCGGGCATGGTGTGCCGACCGTGCGCGTCGGCGGCTTTGCGTTCGCGCCCGACGCACTGACGATCGTCAAGGGCGACGCCGTCGTGTGGACGTGGAACGCGCTCGACACGAACCACTCGGTCACCTCGGTTGCCGGGCAGCCCGATGCGTTCGACTCGGATGCCGGGAAGGCCCCCGGCCAGGTGAACCACGCGCGCGGCGACGCGTATTCGCACCTGTTCGACTCGGTGGGGACCTACAACTACTTCTGCAAGGTCCATCCGAGCATGCGCGGCACGGTCGTCGTCCAGGCGCTCGGCGGTGACGACTCCGGGCCACGGGTCCGCAGCCTGCGCGCAAAGCGCCCGAAGGCGTGCCGCAAGGGGTCGAAGGGCTGCTCGAAACCGGGCGGGCTGTTCAGCTTTTCGCTGTCGGAGGCCGCGACGCTGTTCGTCGACGTCGAGCGCGTGAACCGCAAAGGGGAGGTCGAGAAGGTCGTCCGCTCCTTCACCCGCGCGCTCGAGGGTGGCAGTCATGAACTGAAGCTCGGAGTCAACAAGTTCAAGCCGGGGTCGTACGTCTTCGCCGTCGAGGCGCAGGACGCGGCGAAGAACAGCTCTGGCAGGTTCGAGACGCGCTTCAAGGTCCGCTGACCGGCGCTACGGTAGAGGCATGAGAACGGCGTTTCGACCTCTGTCCGTCGTAGCGCTGGTGGCCGCCGCCCTCCTCGCGCTCGGCGCCGAGCCGGCTTTCGCTCCTCACCCGGCGACGAAATGCGGGACCACGACCGTCAAGGGCCGCCAGTACAAGGTGCGCGCGGTCAACCTCAGCTGTTCGAAGGCCGCGCCCTGGGTGCGCGCGTACGTGCGCGACGGCAGCCGCCCGCGCGGCTACTCGTGCAGGAAGATCGGCGGCGACGTGGTCTTCTCCTGCAGCGGGCCGAAGGGCCGCTCCTTCTACGCCCTGCGGGGCTGAGCACCAAAGCCGGCCGCGGCGTCACGGGACGAACTCGGGCGCCTTGTCGCGGTAGCGCGTGCGGAACGCCCGCAGCGCGTCCCACGTCCGGTCCGTCAGCCGCTTGCAGGTCAGGCGGCGTGTCCATGTGGTCGCCGCGATCTCGTAGGGCATCGAGGAGTCCGGCACGAGCAGCTCGTGAAACGGGTCCTCGTCGTGTAGGGCCTTGAGCTGCCCACGCCGCTTCTCCGGCAGATCGGGGTCGAGCCAGAGCACGACCCGTCCGTGACGAAGCGTGTGGACCAGCTCCGGATCGGTGGGAGCTTCCATGTACACGCCATCGCCCGCGTTGCGCGGCGACTGAGGTCCGGAGTGGGGCGGGTCGGAGCGGTAGTCCACGTCGATATCGGTCTCGCCGTCGCCCTCCTTCTCGAACTGGTGGAACTCGCACCGTGCCGCCCGGACGGCGTCGGCGAGGTTGCGCTCGCGGGCGTCGGGCACGGTCCCGCCATCCGGATAGGAGGTCTTGCCCGACTCCCCGCAGGCCGCGAGCGCGCAGGCCGCCGCTGCCAGTAGCACCGCGCCTTCGCGTCGCACAGCACAAGGATAGGCTGCCCCCGATGGACGTCTTCCGCACGCCGGACGAGCGCTTCGAGGGTCTCCCCGGGTACGACTTCGAGCCTCACTACGCCGAGGTGGGCGGCCTGCGGATGCATTACGTGGACGAGGGCTCCGGCGACCCGGTCGTCTGCTTCCACGGCGAGCCCTCGTGGGCCTACCTCTACCGGAAGATGGTTCCATCGCTGGCGGCTGCGGGTTATCGGGTGATCTGCCCGGACTACGCCGGCTTCGGCCGCTCCGACAAGCCGACCGACCAGGGCTGGTACACCTACGACGGCCACGTGGAGCACGTCTCGGAGGTGCTCGAAGGGCTCGACCTCACCACCGCTACGGTGGTCGTGCAGGACTGGGGCGGTCCGATCGGCCTGCGCTGGGCGGTCGAGAACGCCGATCGCGTCGCGCGGCTCGTCATCCTCAACACCGGGCTGTTCACGGGGCGCCCAGGAAAGGGCTTCATGGCGTGGCGCAACTTCGCCGAGAAGAACCCCGACCTGCCGGTCGGCTTCGTGATCCAGAGCGCGACGAGCACTGAGCTGCCGGAAGACGTCGTCGCCGCCTACGAGGCGCCGTACCCGAACGCGGAGTCGAAGGCGGGCGCGGCGCGCTTCCCTCTGATCGTGCCCCTCGACGAGGACGCCCGCGGTGCGCCGGAGATGAAGGCCGTGTCGGCGGAGCTGGCCCGCTGGGAGAAGCCGGCGCTCGTCGCGTTCTCCGACGAGGATCCGGTCTTCCGCTTCCCGAACTCGGGTCAGACCTTCTGTGATCTGATCCCGGGCGCGGGCGAGCAGGTGAAGATCGAGGGCGCATCGCACTTCCTCCAGGAGGACCGCGGCGAGAAGATCGCCGAGGAGATCGTCGCTTTCGAGACCGGCTGAGCGTTCGCTAGCGGGCGACCAATCACTCCCATGCGCACCGTCCTTATCAAGCTCCCGTTCGTCGCCGCGCTCGCCGTGGGGGTCGGCTTGATCGTCGTCACCCTCGCATTCTCGCGCTTCGACGCCGCCGACGCGGCGGATGAGGTTGTGAATGGCGCGGCGCCGCTCGTCACGCAAGCAAGCGTTGAACGGATACGCGACGACCTCGACCGCATCACCGGCACCGCGGGAGCGATCTCCGGGCCCGGCCTCGACCGGCTCGGCGCGATCTCGGGGGAGGGACGTAGGGCGCTCGTCGCGCGAGTCGAGGAACGCGATCCGCGCTTCACCGAGAACCTCGGTGCGCTCCCGATGATCGGGCAGCTTGCAGAGAAGGTCGTTGGGAACCTCGAACGCCGACTGGGAGAGTTCGATTCAGCCGAGTCGCTACCCGGGCTTGGGATGACGCTCGAGAGCGCGACGTGGGCGCAGCTCGTGCTCGCGCTCGGCCTCGTCGTCCTCGGCATCGTCGGTCTACTGCGCCCGAGGCGGCTCCTGGCGGGCGTCGTCCTTGCCATCGGCGCCCTGCTCGTGGCCGTTCCACTTGCCCTCTCATACCCCGAAAAGACTGCCGACACCGACGCCGTGCTCGACTCGCTCCGACCGTTCACCGTCGAGAAGGTCAAAGCGCGCGAGGACGGTCTGGCCACCGTGCGGAGCGTGTTCGACGATTTCCGGGGTGAGGTGATCCCGCTTGTTGCGCGACGCACGGGAGCGTCTGTCGAGGAGGTCGAGGCCGCGCTGGGACGCACTTCGCCGGACCTCTCCCCGGAAAGCTTCCGCCAGGTTGATGCCGCCCTCGACCGGTTCGAGGGGCTCGTGGCTTTCAGCCGCCGCATTCAGCCCCGGCTTGTCGAAGCCGACACGATGTCGGCGACCGCGGGGATGTGGGTGACGCTCGGATCGGGCGCCGTGCTCCTGCTGTTCGGCGCGATAGGCGCGTTCGCCGGGCGATCTCGGCAAGCGGGGTAAGGCCGCAGCCGGTCAGCTTCGCCCGTGCGCCGCGCGCCACTCCTCGTAGCTCGGCACCGGCTGTTTGACGACGTAGAGGTAGTAGAAGCAGCCGAACTCGCCGAGGAACTTGAACCGCTTGCGGAGCGCCTTGACGGTTGCGTCGAAGTCGCCCTGGGAGGCGAGCCACGCGTCGTAGCCGCCGTCGGTGGCCTCCTCGAGCTCGAGCAGCTCCTCGGCGTTGTGGATCGTCGCCTCGATCTTCTTGCGGTTACGGATGATCTTCGGATTGGACGCGAGATCGTCCACGTCGTCGGGCGCGAGGTCGGCCACGCGGCCGGGGTCGAAGTCGTGGAAGGCGACCAGGAACGCGTCCCACTTCGACTCGATCACGTCCCAGCTCATGCCTGACTGGAACGCGGCCTTGGTCATCACGGCGAGGTGGTCGGCGAGCGTGGGTTCGGCGACCTGTTCCGGCGGGCCGTACTCGCGCGGAGACATGGTCGAAATCTAACCGGCAGACTGCGCGGCGTGCGACCGGATCGGAAGCTCGCATTGAGCGCCCTGGCGATGGTGGTCGCGGCGCTCGCGGCCGTCGGCTGCGGCGACGGGTCGGATGACGAGAAGCAGTTGGCCAAGTCGCGGCCGAAGCCTCCGCCGGAGCTCCCACGCGGCGGGCGGACGCTGCTGCCCGACTACCGCATCGTCGGGGTGTACGGGGCACCGCAGACGCCGGCGCTTGGCATCCTCGGCAAGGGCAGCCCCGACGACGCGGCCCGGGCGGCGCAGCGGCTCGCGCGCTCGTACGATCGCAAGCGCCGGCCCGCGATGCCCGCGCTCGAGCTGATCGCCACCGTCGCGTCGGGGGCGGAAGGTCAGCGGCGCAAGTACAGCTACCGCCAGACCCGCCGCGAGATCGACCGCTACCTCGCGGCCGCAGAGCGGATGAAGGGCCTCTTGATCCTCGACATCCAGCCCGGGCGCGCGCGCTTCATCGACGAGGTCCGCCGGCTGCGCCCGTACATCGAGCGGCCGGACGTGGGGATCGCGCTCGATCCCGAGTGGGCGGTCGGGCCCGACGGAGTTCCGGGCCGCAACCTCGGCTCGATCCGCGCGGGCGACGTCAACCGCGTGTCGCGCTATCTAGCCGACATCGTCCGCCGGGAGCGGCTTCCCCAGAAGCTGCTGATCGTGCACGCGTTCACGCCCGACGCAGTGCCGGACGAAGCACGCGCGAAGTTCAAGCAGCGCAAGGGGGTCGCACTCGTCGTCAATGCCGACGGCTTCGGGCCCGCGGGCCCGAAGGTGGACACCTATCGCCGCTTCGCCCGCAACCGTTACGGCAACGGCTTCAAGCTCTTCTACGAAGAGGACGTCGGCTTGATGACCCCGCGCGAGGTGATGTCGCTACGGCCGCGGCCGGACGTCATCTCCTATGAGTAGTGGCGCTCGTTAGACGGTCTGGACGGCAACCGCCTTGGGGCCCTTGTCGCCCTCTTCGGCCTCGTAGCTGACCTTCGCACCCTCGGCGAGCGACTTGAATCCGCCGCCCTCGATGCCGGTGTGGTGGACGAACAGGTCCTTGCCACCTTCGTCGGGCGTGATGAAACCGAAGCCCTTGTCGTCGTTGAACCACTTCACTGTTCCTGTAGGCACTGCAACCTCCTGGTTTGTTTGCTTGTAATCGAAGAATTTCGTATCGAGCGAGAGCGCTTTGGCGATCTTGCCGATGTCGTGCGCCTGGTCGGCGAGAACGAAGGTGATGCCCACGCCCGTTGCCCCGGCGCGCCCGGTGCGCCCGACGCGGTGCACGTAGCCCTCATGGTCCTCGGGCGCGTCGAAGTTGATCACATGGGTGATCCCCTCGACGTCGATGCCCCGAGCCGCGACGTCTGTTGCGACCAATACGTCCACGTTGCCGCGCTCGAACTTCGCCAGCGCTCGCTCGCGCTGGTTCTGGGACTTGTTGCCGTGCATTGCGAGCGCTCGCACATCCTTGCTTCCCAGGCGCTTGACGAGTCGGTCGGCGCCGCGCTTGGTGCGGACGAAGACGAGCGTGCGCCCACGCTCCCGCGAGCGGAGCTCGCGCACGAGCGTCTCGAGCTTGGCTTCGTGGCGGACTCGGACAAAGCGGTGTTCGACGTCGCCGCGCTGCTCAGCCGTTGCCTTGTGCTCGTGGCGGCGCGGGTCGGTTGTGTACTGGTTGGCGAGCACTCCGACCTCGCCATCGAGCGTAGCGGAGAAGAACAGCGTCTGGCGCTGCGCCGGGCACTGGGAGACGATCCGGTCGACCGGCGGCCGGAAGCCCATGTCGAGCATCCGATCGGCTTCGTCGAGAACGAGTACCTGGACCCTGGCGAGCGAGACCTCCCCGCGTTCGATCAGATCCTCGAGGCGACCGGGGGTGGCCACCAGGATGTGAGCCTTGCGCGCCTCGCGCGCCTGCCGGCTGACGCTCGTGCCGCCATAGACCGCGGCGATCGAGAGAGCTCGCGCATGGCAGACACCGTGGAGCTCGTCGACGATCTGACTCGCGAGCTCGCGAGTCGGGGCGAGGACGAGGGCCGCCGGGCGCGGGCCATCAGCCTCGAGGCGATCCACGATCGGAATGCCGAACGCAAGCGTCTTGCCGGACCCGGTCGGCGATTTGGTGAGGACGTCGCGGCCGGCGAGCACGTCGGGTACGACCTTCCGCTGGACTGGAAAAGGGGTGGCGATGCCGCGGGCGCCGAGGGCGCCAACCACCGCCTTGGAGACGCCGAGATCGGCGAAGGACTGCGAAGACATCTGAGTACTCCTTGCTGCGGTGACGGTGTCGACCGCGAACGATTCGGGAGATTCGACTGACCCGGATCGCTGGAGCGCTACGAGACAAGAACCTCGCGGACGACGGCGTCGCCCACATCGGGCACCGTAGCAGCAACACCGAACGAGGGGAGTACGATGACCATGAGGCGACTGGCCTCGCCCACGAACGATGCAAGTCAGCTACGACGACAATGGTCCCGAAGGCGCGGCCTGGAAGGACGTCCTCGCGCCCTACGCGGAGCCGCGGATTGAACGCAGCCTGATCGACATCGCGACGTCGGTAGTGCCGTACCTGGCGCTGACGGTCGGGATGTACTTCCTGCTCGACGTCTCCTACGTCCTCGTCCTCGTTCTCGCGGTGCCGGCGGCGGGCTTCCTCGTCCGCACCTTCATCCTCTTCCACGACTGCACCCACGGCTCGTTCCTGCCCTCGAGGCGCGCCAACGCCTGGCTGGGCCGGGCACTCGGGGTGTTCGTCTTCCAGCCGTTCGCAAGTTGGCGCCACGAGCACGCTGTGCACCACGCGACCGCGGGCGACCTCAACCGCCGCGGCGTGGGCGACGTCGAGACCCTGACCGTTGCGGAGTACTACGCTCGGCCGTGGTACAAGCGGGCTCCGTACCGGCTGTTCCGCAATCCGCTCGTGATGTATGGGATTGGCCCGATCTGGGCGCTCGCGATCGAGCCCCGCTACTACATCCATTCGAAGCGCCCGCGTGTGATCTGGAGCGTCATCTTGACCGACGTCGCGATCGCCGCCGCCGTGGTCGCCGTGGTGCTGACGATCGGCTGGCAGGCGTTCTTGATGATCGAGCTACCGACGCTCATGCTCGCCGGCGCCGCCGGGATCTGGCTCTTCTACGTACAGCACCAGTTCGAGGACGTTTACTGGGAGGACTCGTCCGACTGGAGCTACGCCGACGCCGCGCTGCGCGGGAGCTCGTACCTGAAGCTGCCCAAGGTGCTCCAATTCTTCTCCGGCAACATCGGCCTCCACCACGTCCACCACCTCCTCGCGCGCATCCCGAACTACAACCTCCAGCGCGCCCACGACGAGAACCCGGTCTTCCACAGCGTGCCGACGCTCTCCCTACTCGATGGCCTCAGAGCGGTGCGACTGAAGCTCTATGACGAGGATGCGAAGCGCCTCGTCACGTTCGCCGAAGCCCGGCGAAGCGCCGCCCGGACCACCGCCGTGCCCGCTTAGCCAAAGCGGGTTCGAACCGCAGATCCACGGTTCCCGACAGTGCGGATGAGAGGACTCGAACCTCCACGTCCCGAAGGACACGGCGACCTGAACGCCGCGCGTCTACCAATTCCGCCACATCCGCGTGCGGTTTCGGAATCTAGCGGCTCGCGCCGGCGAGCCCTTGGCGGCGTTGGGGCAATGGCCGTCCTCGCGATTGTGGCGGCCGGTTGCGGGAACGGGACGAGCGGAACCGAAGACGACTCGACGCGACGGGAGACGACGACCGCCGCGCCGCGCACGCAGGCGCCCGAGCCGCTCCGCACCTGCGCCGCGCCTCGAGCCGGCGAGCTGCGACCCCGGCCTCTCGAACTGCCGCGTCGCGTCGGGCCGGGTCTTGTACGTCGAAGCCGTCGATGCGGACGGCGACGGAGACGCGCATTTCGTCCTCGCGAGCCGGCAGAGCATCACCGCGACGGGGGTCAGCGCGATCGACGTGAAGCAGAGCCTGCGGCCGGACCCGCTGCCCAAGATCGGCGACCGCGTGAGCGCCGCCGGCCCCGTCTACACGGGGTCCTACGGGCAGCGTCAGATCGAAGCGACCGAGGTGAACGTCGCGCGCGCGGGTGAGTAGCTGGGAGAATTCCGCGGGGATGGGGACCGCGCGCGCATTCGCGACCACGCTTGCCGCTGTGACGACACTCGCGGCACCCGTCGCTGCCGCCGCCCACGCGCCGCCCGGCGCCGTCGGCGGCCTGCCGATCGCCCACCGCTCGGTCACGACCGACGAGCTGGTAAAGACCCGCACCCGCTTCTTCGGCGCCGAGAACGTCGACCAGCGCACGGGCGCCGTGCGCCGCGACCGCGCAATTCTCTCGTGGTTCGGCGTGACCAACTTCGCTTTCGCGATCCGCGGCCACGTCCTCCTGCTCGACGCCTGGGTGCCCCGCGGCGCTCATTCGCGCTACGTGCCGACGACACCCGAGGAGCTCGCCCGGCTGAAGCCGGAGCTGGTCCTGATCGGGCACGCCCACTTCGACCACGCCGCCGATGCGGTGCCGCTTTCGCTCGCCACCGGCGCGCCGATCGTCGGCACCGCCCAGCATTGCGCGGTGCTGCGGGCGCGCTCGCCCGCTACGCCGCCGAACTGCGTCGTCGCGGTGCCCGCCGGCGCGGGCGTGGGCGGGGTGTACCCGGCCGATCTGATCCGCGGAGTCGAGGTCAAGGCGATGAAGAACCTCCACTCGGCGACGACGAACGTGGCCGGCGACGGGACCTTCCACGTGCCGGTGCTCCCGCCGCCCTCGACGACGAGCCTCGAGCACCCGCCCACACCCGAAGATCTCCGGCACATCCTCGGCCGCCTGCCCGACGACGAGGGCGGTTCGGTCCTCTACCGCTTCCGCGTCGGCGACCTCTCGCTCGTCTGGAACGACTCCGCAGGCCCGCTCGCCGACCGCGCGCCGTCCGGGCTCGCCGGCCTACGCAGCCTGCGGCCGGTGGACGTCCACGTCGGCGCGATCCAGGGCTTCAACCAGTTCACGAATGGTCTTCGCGACCCGATCCACTACATCTCCGCGCTCGCGCCCAAGACCTTCATCCCCACCCATCACGACGACTGGGCATTCGGGATCACCACTCGCGGCGAGAACTACCGCGCGCCGTTCTTCGCCGAGCTCAACTCGCAGGTTGCCGCCGGCCAACGGCCCGAGGTGCGGTTCATCACCGACCCGGGCGACTACGTCCGTCCAGCACCGCTGACGTTCCCCGTCAAGCTCGATCCGGTTAGCCTCACGCGCAAGTGCGACGGCCGCGGGCGCCTCGCTGCCACGATCGCAGGCGACGCAGCGGACGTCCGCCGCGCCGACTTCTCGATCACCGGCGCCAAGAGCCGTCGCGACCGCGTCGCGCCGTTCACGCGCAGCTTCCCGGCGAGTGCCGCGGCCCGCGCACGCGGGCGCCGGCTCAGGGTCGAGGTTCGCGACTTCGACGGCGGCCGAACCGTCTTGAAGCGCGCGGTTCCCCGCTGTCGCCGCCGCTAGTCACGCCCGCCTCGGCGGCGAGCTCCGCAAGCGCGCGTTCGATCCCCGCTGCCGCGTCCGCGACGTCGGGCAGCAGGTCGCGGTCGGCGAGGAGGCCGAAGAAGACGCCGCCGTCGTAGCTGAGCGCGCCGATCGTGAGCGCCTGGTTGCGCGGGTTGAGCGGCGCGGCGGGGAACGTCGCGATCATCGGGACCCCGGCGATGTAAAAGGTCTGCTGCGGTCCGGGCACGTTCGTCACGACGAGGTTGAACAGCCGCGGCCCGCTCATCGCGCGCACGGCGACCGAGGATACGACCGGCGGCACGAAGCCCGTCGCCCCGACCATCAGCGCCCCGGCCGCAACCTCGGCCGAGCCCTTGATCCGCTCCATCTCCTCGTGGATCACGACGACGCGCTCGAACGGCTCGCCGCGTAACGGGAGGTCGCAGAAGACGGTCGAGATCTCGTTGCCGCCGTCGCCCTCGTTCCCAGGGTCGCGCACGGACACCGGCACCAGGGCGACCGCCCTCTCCGGCGCCTCGGCTCCGAGGAAGTCGCTCAGCATCATCGCGACGGCCGCGAGCACGACGTCGTTCACCGTGCCGCCGGCGGCCTGCTTGATCTGCTTGATCTCGTCGAGGCGGCCGCGCGCGAGAGCGAACGCGCGGTCGCGGCCGATCGGGCCGTTGAGGCGCGTGTCCGGCGCCGGATCGCGGACCTTCGCGAGCGCGCGCAGGGCGGCCGCGGCGTCGCGTGCCTGGCGCGTGGCCGAGACCGGATCGAAGTCGAACGCGCGCGTGAGCGCCTTCGTCGCGAGCTGGCGCGGCATGTCGAACTGCGCGGCGAGGATGCGGTTCAGCTGCTCGATCCCGCGGGCGCCGCCGTTCGGGCTCAGCGGCATCTGGCGGCGGGTCGAGCTCGAGCGGCTCAGGTGTCGGATCGAGCAGGGCGACGCCGATGTCGACGGCGCCGACGCCGTCGACGAGCGCGTGGTGGAGCTTCGCGACGAGCGCCGAACGGCCGTCGGCGAGACCCTCGACGACCGTCACCTCCCACAGCGGCCGGTCGCGGGGGAGCGGGGAGGAGAGGAGATGCCCGACGAGTTCGCACAGCTCGGCGTCGCCGCCGGGCGCGGGCAGGCCGACACGCTTCACGTGCCGGTCCGGATCGAAGTCCTCGTCCTCCACCCACACGGGGCGCGCGAGCCCGAGCGAGCGCTCGTCGAGACGTAGCCGGTAGCGCGGGACGAGGTGGATCCGCTGTTCGAAGCGCCGTCACGATCTCGTCGCGCCCAACGGGCCCGTCGAAGACGAGCACCGCGCCCATGTGCATCGTCACCGGTCCGTGCTCGGCCTGGATCGCCGACAGGTCCGACGGCGAGAGGGTCTCGGGCGGGGCCATGTCGCCTCGCGAGCCTATCCGCGCCCGGTCAGCGCGGGGAGCGCCAGCTTGCGGTTCCGAAGACGCGGTCCCAGTACGGCGCTGAGATGCCGAAGCCGTGCTCGTGGTCCTCGAAGTGATGACGCATGTGGAGCTCGCGCAGCGCCTTGCCGAGCCGGGTGCGCGGGGTCGCGTGGTGGAGGTAGTAGTGCGTCATGTCGTACAGGAGGTAACCCGCGAGGAAGCCCGCGCCGAAAGCCGTCGCGTAGTCGGCGCCGAGCACCAGGTAGAAGGCGCCGTAGAAGGCCGCCGAAAGCGGCACGCTGACCGAGGGGGGCATGACCAGCCGCAGCGGGTCGTTCGGGTGGTCGTGATGAACGCCGTGGACGATCCAGTGGAAGCGCGCGCCGAGGCCTTCCTCGGGTTCGAAGTGGAAGATGGCGCGGTGGATCCAGTATTCGGCGAGGGTCCAGAAGACGTAGCCGCCGACCATCCACGCGACGACCTCCCACGCCTCCATCCGCCCGAATGCGTGCAGCGTGAGGAAGACGATCACCGGAACGAAGATGACGACCGGGACCGCCGGGTGGACACGCGAGAGCTTGTCGAGCCAGCGCGTCTCGAACATCGGCGGCGAGGCCTTCAGTGTGTCTGTGCGGGGGGCCTGCTCCATCGCGTGGATTTTACGCAACCAGGGTGAGGGATCGGATTCACAGACGCGCGCCACGCCAACACATAGAACTGCACCTCAAGAGGGTTGGGTTTTCGACGAGGGAGGCGGAGCACATGAACATCGCACTTGCCGGTGGAGTCTGGATCTTCATGGCGGTCATCGTGATCGCGCTGATCGGCGTGATCTACGGCTTCTACACGATCAAGGGGAGCGGGATTGCGAACACGCCCTACGGCAAGGTGTACGGCGGCGCTCCCGGCGCCCAGCACGGCGACGACGCCTCCGGCAAGGACTCGCTCGCCTCGCAGCGCAACTGGTCGCGCGGAACGCGCTAGCGACGGGGTGTCGGCGGGCTGGCGATCTGCTGCGCGTAGCGAACCCAGACCATCAGCCGACGCCGGTAGTACCACAGGTTCACGCAGATAAAGGTGGCAGCGGCGCCGGACGGCGCCGCTTCGCTATTCCGGCTTGCGCGCGACTAGATGCGTCTCGAAGCCGCTCGGGGCGTGTTGCTCGACGACGCGGAGGCCGGCGGCCTCGGTCATCGCTCGCAGCGCCGACGGCGTGATTCCCCACCAGTAGTTCGCGTAGGTGCGCTGCGGATCGGGATCGAAGTCGCTCGTGAGGCCGACCGCGTTCGGGGGCGAGACGGCTGCGTAGGGCGCCCGGGCGCGCTCGCCGAGGCCCGGATAGAACACGCAGCCCTGCTCGATCGCCGGCAGCTCGGGAATCGTGAGGCTGCCGAGCACGAGCGTGTCGGTGGTCAGCGCCGCGAGCCGCTCGAGCGTCAGCATCGGGTTGGGCGCGTGGTAGAGCACCCCGCTGCACCAGACGACGTCGTGCGGCCCGATCCGGGCCGGCAGCTGCGGGTCGTTGATGTCGCCGTGGAGGTATCGCACGCTCGACCCGCGGCGCTCGCGCTCGGCGGCGTACTCGCCCGTCTCAGGAGCGGCGTCCAGCAGCGTGACGGCCGCCGCTCCCGCGCTCTCGGCGAGGAACGCCACGCGGCCGTGCGCTCCCCACATGCCGCCCGCGTCGAGGAACGCCCGCGCCGGAGCGAGGCGGGCGACGAGCTCCTCCTGCAGGCGGTCGCGCCAGTCCGCGGGCGGGCGCTTCCCGCCGGCACGTGCTCGCAGGCGGGCGCGTGCGGAGAACATCCATGCCCGGGTCGGCAGCGACATCGCGCGTGATTATCGCTGCGCGGCGGCCGCTTCAAGGGTCACCTCGCAGATGCCGATAGCAGGAGGGATGCGCCGCTTCCCGCTCGTCCTCGCTGTCGCCCTCGCGTCGCTGCTCGCAGCGGCCGGCACTGCCGAAGCCAAGAACGTCGCCGTCAGCGGCAGCGTGCTCGCGTCGCCGTCCAAGGCGGGCAGCAAGCAGAGCGTCCCCGTGCTGCTGACGAGCAAGGCGCAGAAGAAGCTCCGCTCCAGCTCGCCGGTCGTCTACCTCAGCATGCGCAAGAGCGCCAAGATCTCCGCGCCCGGCCCCGCCGGCCGCGTGACGATCGCCCCGGCCGCGCTGCGCGGCGGCGACCAGGTGAGCGGCAAGGCCGCCCAGCTGAAGAAGCGCAAGCGCCCTTCGACTTCGGTCGCCACCGTCTCCGCCGCCTCGCTGAAGGTCACGAAGCGAGACTCGCTCTACTCCAACGAGGAGCTCGCCACGATGGTCTTCCAGCTCGCGGGGCAGGTCGTCGCCCTCAACGCGCGGGTGGACGGGCTCGATTCCCTGATGGCGGCGCTGCGCGCGCAGCTGAACGGCCTCTCCGCCCAGGCCGGCGGACTCGGCCTCGGCGATCTCCAGGCGCAGATCAACGCGATCCTCGCGCGCCTCACCTCGCTCGACGCTCTCACGGGAACGCTTCAGGGCACGGTCACCGGCCTCGTCGGCAGCCTGACGACGCTCACCGGCGACCTCTCGTCACTCTCCTCCACCGTCGCCGCCCTCCAGGGCACGGTCTCGACGCTTCAAACGACGCTCGGCTCGGTCCAGACGAGCGTCAACGGCCTCGTCACGACGGTCTCCGGCCTGTCGGGCGACGTCGGCTCGCTGCAGACCACCGTCGCCGGTCTTCAGGGCACGGTCGGCGCGCTCCAGACGACGGTCAACGGCTTGGGCAACACGCTCAGCGTGATCTGCTCACTGCCGATCATCACCAGCTGCTAGGGCGGTCTCGCAACCTGGCGGGCGCGGCAAGGAGACTTGCCGGGCTCGCTAGTGGGCCGGTTTCCGCGCCCGGCGGCAGGGTAGGCTCGCCATCAGATGAGCTCGACGGTTGTTCAGGCGCTCACCGGACTGCTTGCCCAGGCGGACACCGAGCCCGCCGGTGGTGCCGAGATGGGCGAGGTCATTCTCGCCACTGCGATCGGGCTGGTCGGCACGGTTTGCGTGCTCGGGCCGATCGCCGCGTACCGCTCCGGCCGCTTTCCGCAGCTCGGGCGCTTCGCCGACTGGTCGGGCCGTCAGGTCGGCCTTCCGGGCTGGGCCGCGCTGCCGCTGGCGATCCAGGGCGGGGCTCTCATCGTCGCCGTCTTCGGGATGTACTGGGACATCTCGCTCCACATCGACAACGGACGCGACGCCGGCCCGCTCGCTAACCCGGCCCACTTCTTCATCCTCTTCGGGCTGATGGGCGTGATGGCCGCCGGGGTGATGGCGATGGCGCTGCCGCAGAAACCGACGCGCGCCTCGGTGAAGATCCCGGGCCTCGGCTGGGACGCGCCGGTCGGCGCGATCCTGATGGCCGCCTGCGGCGCCTTCTCGCTGACGGCTTTCCCGCTCGACGACGTCTGGCACCGGATCTTCGGCCAGGACGTCACGCTCTGGTCGCCCACGCACCTGATGCTCATCACTGGCGCGTCGCTGTCAACGCTCGGCGGTCTCGCCCTTTACCGCGAGGCGCTCGAGGAGAGGGAGGAGGGGGTCGACTTCGCGCGCGCAGGCTGGCTGATCGCACCGCTGACCGGAGCGCTGCTGATCGGGCTCAACACCTTCGTCGCCGAGTTCGACTTCGGCGTGCCGCAGTTCCGGCTCGTCTTCCACCCGATCGGCTTGATGCTGGCGTCCGGTGTCGCGCTCGTAACGGCGCGGCTGATCATCGGGCCGTGGGGCGCGCTCGCGACGGCCGCCTTCTTCATCATCGTGCGAGGGCTGCTCACGCTGCTCGTCGGACCGGTGTTCGGGCAGACCGTGCCGCATTTGCCGCTCTACCTCGCCGAGGCCGCCGCAGTCGAGCTCGTGGCCCTCGCGTTCGTGCGCTCGAAGCGCCCGATCGCCGACGCGCCGGTCACCTTCGGCGCCCTCGCAGGCATCGCCATCGGGACCATCGGCCTCGCGGCCGAATGGGGCTGGTCGCACGTCTGGGTGGTCAACCCGTGGCCGGAGAGCATGCTCGCGGAGGCGGCCGTCCTCGGCTTCGTGATGGCAGTCGCGGCCGGAAGCCTGGGCGGTTTCGTCGGGCGCGCGCTCACGCTACGGGGCGCGAAGCTGCCGCCCGCGCCATATTGGGCGTTGCCGCTGGCGGCGATCGCGGGGGTGGCGGTCGTTCTCTATGCCCTCCCGATCTCCAAGGGAGATGGGATCTCGGCGCGAGTTGCGACGACCGAGGTCAGGGGTCCGCCGGACCGCGAGATCGAGGCGACGTTCACTCTCGATCCGCCCGACGCGGCCGACGACAACCGCTGGTTCCAGGTCACGTCGTGGCAGGGCGAGGACCGCAGCATCGTGGCCGACGTCGAGGAGGTCCGTCCCGGTGTCTACCGCACGACCGAGCCCGTGCCGGTCGACGGCAGCTGGAAGTCGATCTTGCGCCTCCACAAGGACGACCAGGTGCTCGGCATGCCGGTCTTCATGCCGCGCGACGAAGGGATTCCCGCGCCCGAGGTCCCCGCGCTCGCACAGTTCAGTCGCGGGTTCAAGCTCGACAAGGAGAACCTCCAGCGTGAGCAGAAGGGCGACGTATCGGGTGCGGTGACGACGATCTCCTACATCGCCGTCGGAGCGCTCACGATTGTGCTCTTCGCCGCGCTCGTCTGGGGGCTCCGGCGCGTCCGCGACCGCCTCGGGAGAGAGCAGGGGCCGCCGGAGGAGCGCGGAGCAGCCGCGGTCGCGCCCGGGGCACCGCGGCCGGCCGTCTGACCGGGACCTACTTCGCGAGGTCCGGCGACACGTAGCCGGTGATCGGCGCAGGGCCCATCGAGGTCCCGGCCGAAGTGGGCGCCGGCCCGCGGCGGGCGACGTTGCCGCCGCCCGTGTTGCCGGCGATGATCGTGATCCGTCCTCCCGACACCTTCTCGACGAGGCCGACGTGCATGTTGGAGAAGATCACGAAGTCACCCGGCTGCGGGTTGTTCGTGTGGCCGGGCTTCCACGTCTTGTGCTGCTGGCCCCAGACGACTAGGTTGCGCACGGCCGGGATGCGCCCGACCTGCGGGTAGCCGGCCTGGCGCCAGACCCAGGTCGCAAAGTCGGCGCACCACGCCTCGCATGGTCCGTACTTCGTGCAGTTCGATCCCATCGGCTTCTCCGAGACGCCGAGCTGACTGCGCGCGACGTCGACGATGCGGGCGCGCAGCGGTGCGGCCGCGTCGCCGGTGACGATCATCCGCAGGCGCGTGGGGCTCGGCTTCGACTTGCGGCGGGCGGCGTCGAGCAACTGGACCGGCCCGTCGCTCGCCATCGCAGGCACCTTGACGGTCAGGCGCTCGGCCTTCGCCGTCTTCGGCGCGACGCGTGCCTCGTCGCCCTCGGCCTTCGAGCCGAGGAAGATGACGGTCTTGACCGCGTCGAGGTTGCGACCGCCGATCTCGAGCGTGCCGCCCGGCTTCACGCGGACCGAACTCGTCGAGGGCTTGACCTTGCGCTCGTCCTCGCAGCCCTTGCTGCACCCGACCGATTTGATCTTCGGCGGATTGGTGAACGTCGTCCCCCCGCCGCTTCCGGCCGTGGCGGCCGCAGGCAGGACCACGGCAGCGGCAGACGCGCCGACTGCGGCGATCGTAAGTATGGATTTCGTACGGCCGGTGGGCCGCTTCCCCGTGCGCATCATGCGCGTTCCGACTCCCTTTTTCCGGCCTACGGGGTTAGCTGACGGGCTCGCGCGAAAGGGTCCGCGCTACCGGGCGGCAATGCCCGGATTCGCCCCGGTCGTCGCACCGGATGGCGCTACGACAGTGGGTCCCCCGTTCCGCGAGCACATGGGCGGCGACGCGGACTCGGCGTTGTCCAACTAGGCGGATTAAACCGTTTGCAGGGAAAAGTTGCGGTGAGGGGCCCCGCGCTGCGTCTGGGTTGCTGCGGCGCGCGCAACTCGGTCCGCTGTCCGTTAGGGTCCCCTAATCCGCCGTGTCCGCACCAAGAAGCGCTGCTGCAAGTCCGGCCCGCGCTGCAAGCGCTGCCCGGTAGTGCTGAAGCGGATGGAGAAGGCCGGCTATGCGGAGCGGCTGTCCAAGCGCGAGTACCTCGTCCTCGAGCACGTGCCGAAGCGGGTACGGAAGAAGGCACGCAAGCGCTGAGCTCTGCGCCCGTGCGCTTCACGCGTTGCGGGTAGGGTCGCGGTTTCATGGTGGCCCACCCGGGGTCGCCGTCGAACCTGGAAGGACTCCAGATGGCAAAGCGGCTTTCGATCATCCTCATCGCGGTCTTCGCGCTCGGCTTCACGGTCGCGGCTTGCGGCGACGACGATGACGACAAGAAGAGCGACGACACGGGCAACACGCCGGCCCAGACCGATACGGGTGGGGCGACGACGCCGGCCGTCCCGGACACGGGCGAAACGAGCGTGCCGGACAACATCGACGAGGCGGTCGAGAAGTGCAAGGAGGGCGTGGATCGCTCTTCCGCGTCCGACGAGCAGAAGGAGGCGGCGAAGAAGCTCTGCGACGCCGCAAAGGACAGCGGTGGCGAGGTCAACAAGCAGCGCGACGCCGCTGCGGCAGCCTGCAAGGCGCAGGCCGAGAGCCTGCCCTCGGGCTCGGCGCGCGATCAGGCGCTCGCGGCCTGCGAGAGGGTGGGCAGCGAGTAGAAAGACCCGGCATGGCGCGGCCTGCCCAGGTGGCGGGCCGCGCTATTCCTCCGCGCCGGGGTCAGCGCAGCAGGCAGCGCACGTGCCCGCCCTCGATCACCGTCCGCGCGCACGGACCGATGTAGCGCAGGTAGATCTGGTGGAAGCTCGCATCGGCGTCCGGCTTGCCTACGATCGCCTGCGTCGGGTGGGGAGCGATGGCGTCCGGATCGAGCAGGTTGGGGACGAACGAGTAGTCGAGCTTCACACCGCTCGGGTTGCGCGCGCTCGTGACGTCGTCCACCCTCTCGACGAGCTCCGCGAGCGCGGGCTTGAAGCGCTCGAGCAACGGCACGTCGATCAGCGGGTCGACCGACTCGAACGCGACGTAGTTGCCGTGGAGCCCGATCGAGGGTTGCTGCGAGGGAGCCCGCAGGGCGCGGTTGTCGGAATCGCGCGACTCGATTGAGGCGCGGTTGGTGCGGTCGTACCACATCTGCACATCGCGCTCTGCGTTGAGATCGGAGCCGTGCGAGGAGGGGCGCAGGTTGGTCGCTTCGGAGTCGAAGACGACGAACCAGCCGACCGCAGAGATCGACGGGCGGTGCGAGGGGCCGTTGGCCTGGCCGAAGTCGGAGCGCGACACAAGCCGCTGCTTGGGCTGGCCGCGTCCCTGCGCCTCGCGCCCGAGGTCGGCGCGGATGATGTCCGACATCGGACCGTTGGAGTCGGCAGCCAGGTTGGTCGCCTCGGTCTCGTAGGCGACGTAGCGGCCGTCCGTGTTGATCGCGGGGTGCGAGGAGGCGCCGTTGCCGGCCGCGCCCGAGCGCGTCGCCGAGACGAGCCGTGTCTTGAGCAGCAGCTCATGCGAGCGCGTCTCGCTGCGCTTGGGGCGGAAGCGGTCGATCGTGCGGACGTAGATGTCGGGCCGCCGGCTCGAGTCGCGCCCGGCGAGGTTGGAGGCCTCGGAGGTGAAGGCGAGCGTCGTGCCCTTACGTGCCATCTGCACGTCGTAGCTCGAGCGGTTGCCCGCGCGACCGTTGCCCGACGCCGACGCGAGGAACGTGATGCCGCCGAAGCGGCGGTAGTTGCCCTCGGCCTTGAGGAAACGCGCGTAGACCTGCTTCTTGCTCCGCCGGGGCCGATTGGTGACCGCGCTCTTCCAGCCGTCGCGCGGGCGGCGCAGGGCGAGGTTCGGGGCGTCGGCGGTGAAGGCAACGCGCGCGCACTCGCCATCGACCGACACGTCGTAGCTGGGCCCGTCGGCCTGCCGGCCACGCGAGTCGACGGAGACGCGCTCGATTCGGCCGCTGCCGAGCCGGTAGACGAACGCGTCGGCTACGCCGTTCGTGTCACCGGGGACGAGGTTCGACGCCTCCGAGATGAACGCAACGCAGCTCGCCTTGTGGGCCGAGTCGCCGTCGGTTACCGGCCGGTAGGAGCGACCGTTCGCCGGCTGTCCGCCGCGGCCGCGCGAGACGAGATCGGTGCCGCCGTAGAGCCACAGCGAGCCGGACTTCTCCCACGGCTGCGCACGTTTTGCGACGAAGACGTCGGTGACGCCGTTGTCGTCGCCCGGGACGATGTTCGTCGCGTCCGATTCATAGGCCACGACGCGGGCGACCCGCTGGTCGGCCGAGACGAACGCGTTGCGCGAGGGGCCGTTCGGGAAGCCGCCGTCGTGCGCGCGTGAGAGCAGCAGGGTCGTACGGATCGAGTTGCTGAAGGCCGCGCTCGCGGGCGCGGCGCAGACGAGTCCTGCCGCGATCGCGGCAGCGAGAACCACGGCAGGGCGCGGGGTACGCGAGGCCATGTGGGAAAAATCGGCGGCCAACGGGCCGGACTTGACCCGATCGCATCCCGCTCAACGAGTTCGCAGGGGTTGACTCGGCCCGGAGCAGGCGCGATGCTGGGCCTTGCGGCCGTCCCTCAAGCCAGATGCTCACCAGGATCCGCACACACCTCACCTACGCCAACGTCATCTCGACGCTGGCTCTGTTTCTCGTCGTCGCGGGCGGGAGCGCCTACGCGCTCAACACGGTCGGCTCCGGCGACGTGATCAACGAGTCGCTGCTCTCGCAGGACATCAAGAACCGCGAGGTGGGAACCAACGACCTGGCGATCGGCGCGGTGTTCGGCTCGCGCGTTCGCGACAACGGCATCCTCGCCTCGCATGTGGTCGACGACACCCTGAGCGGCAACGAGCTGACGGGGGACGGGGAGGTGCTCGTCTCGGGCAGCGACCTGGCGGATATCCCGGGCGGGGTCACGATCCCCCGGCCTGACCTCAGCAGCGAGTTGTCGATCGGCGTCGCGGGCTCGCACGAGTTCGTGCTGCCGCTCGACCGGCTCGCCAGCCTGTACGGGCGCAACCTCGCAATCAAGAAGGCAAACTTCTGCTTCAAGACCAACGACGGCGTCGAGAACATCCTCGATTCGGTCCAGCTTCGGCGCGCCTACGGCGCCGGCAGCACGGTGGTGGCGACCGACGACACCAACCGCGACAACACGGCGACACAGTGCTTCGATTTCGTCCCACCGGCTCCGGTCTCGACCAACGAGGCCGCCTCGCTCGCTTTCACGCTCGCGATTGTCGACCCCGGGCAGAACACCTTCATCGGACCAGTGCGCCTCACGCTGGCGCCGGGGAGCTGAGGGAGGCCGATGCGCGCAAGGCTCCGAGCCCGCCTCAGCTACGCCAACGTCGTCTCGGCGCTGACCCTGTTCGTCGCGCTCGCCGGCGGCACCGCCTACGCGCTCAACACGGTCGGCTCCGGCGACGTCATCAACGAGTCGCTGCTCTCGCAGGACATCAAGAACCGCGAGGTCGCGACCGATGACCTCGGGCTGGGCGCGGTCTTCGGCACGCGCTTCCGTGACAACGCGATCCTCGCCGCCCACGTCGTCGACAACACGCTGACGGGTAGCGAGTTCAACGGCAACGCCGAGCTGACCACGACGGGCACGGACGCTTTCGTGGTCAGCCCGGTAGTGGCGTTCGCCACGCCCCTCGAGGACCTGACCAGTCAGATCACCTCGCTGAGCGCCGGGACCCATTCGGTGATCCTGCCGCTCAACCGGCCCGCGAGCCTCCACGGGCGCGATCTCGACGTCGAGAAGGTGAACTACTGCTTCCGGACCAACGACGCCGCCAACCTGCTCACGCGCGTCGAGCTGCAGCGGACCTACGGCGGCCCGACGGCGCTGGTCGCGTTCGACGACACGGATCGAACCAACACGTCCGCGCAGTGCTTCGACCTCACTCCCGACAGTCCGGTGTCGACCAACGAGGCGCTGCTGCTCAAGTTCGACATCACCTACGGCAGCTCCGGGCAGAACGTCTTCCTCGGGCCCGCGCGCATAACGCTGAAACCGGGGAGCTGAATGAACGCCTTGCGCCGACACCTGAGCTTCACGAACGCGCTCGCGTCTCTCGCGCTGTTCGTCGCGCTCGCCGGCGGCACCGCCTACGCGCTCAACACGGTCGGCTCCGGCGACGTCATCAACGAGTCGTTGCTCTCGCAGGACATCAAGAACCGCGAGGTCGCGACCGATGACATCGCAATCGGAGCCGTCTTCGGCAGCCGCATCCGCGACAACGGCATCGTCGCCTCTCATGTCGTCGATAACGCCCTCACCGGAGAGAAGCTGACCGGGTCCGCCGAGCACACCTACTCCGGAGGGAAGCTGTTTGCCCCCAACGGCGACGCGTCGGTGATTGCGCTACCCGACATGAGCGGCGAGATCCTGTCCGCGGGCCCCGGCTCGCGCGAGGTCGTGCTTCCGCTCGGACGCCAGTCGGTGCTCTACGGCCGCGATCTTGCCGTCACGAAGGTCAATTACTGCTTCCGGACGATGGCGATGACCAACAAGCTCGACTCAGTCGAACTGCGTCGTGCCTATGGCGGGGCGACCACGGTGATTGCCTCGGACACGACCGACCGCGACAACACGACCACGCAGTGCTTCGATCTGGTGCCGCCGGCTCCGGCGGCGACAGACGAGGCGCTGTCGCTCAAGTTCACGCTCGGCATCGCCAACGACGGCTTCAACACTTTCGTCGGCCCTGCGCGCCTGACGCTGGCGCCGGCCAACTGAGCCCTGCCCCGACAATTCGAACTCAGCGGTAGGGTGCCGACCTCGCACGCTCGCGATCCCAGGGAGATATCCAGATGAAGAGACGGCTGCCGGTAGTGCTCGTTGTTGCGCTCACACTCAGCCTTGGCGTCGTCGCATGTGGAGACGACGACGACAAGAAGAGCGACAACACGGGCACCACGCCCGCGGAGACGACCACTGGGACTACGCCGGAGACGACCCCAGAGACGACGCCGTCGGTGCCGACCGACACCCGCGAGGTGCCCGTCCAGACCGAGGAGGTCGTCAAGCAGTGCACGGAGGGGGTCGAGGACTCCGGCTTGACGGGCAAGGCGAAGGAAGCGGCCTTGGCGCGATGCGAGGCGCTAGGGCCCGGCGGCGGCGAGTAGCGACAAAGCAAGGGCTCGGCGCCCTGCCGGGGCCCGTTTCGGCAGTACCGCCAGCGGTGCGTGGGCGAGCCGACTTTCGAGCCGGGCGAGCGCGTGTGGATCGGCGTCGATGTTGGCGGGGAGCGCAGCGCCACGGCAGTCGTTTGGGTGAACGAGTCGCTGCAAGTCGGCTGTGCGATTTTCGAGGGCGAGGAAGGCGTGCTGCGCGCCGCCGATCAGGTGCGCGAGCTGGCCGCGACCTACTCCGTGGCCGAGTGCATCTATGACCCCTGGCGATTCGGGCAAGCCGCGCTCGAATTGGAGCGCGAGGGCCTAGTCGCGGTTCAGTTCCCGCAGACGGACGTTCGGATGGTCCCCGCGAGTCAGCGGCTCCGGGAGGCCATCGTGGAGGGCCGGATCACTCTGCCACCCGACCGCGAGCTGGCCGTGCACGCGGCGAACGCTGTGCAGCGCCACGGGCGACGCGGGTGGCGGCTCGACAAGCCCGACCGCAGCTCGCCCATCGACGCTCTCGTGGCCCTGGCGATGGCGCTAGAGCGTGCGGAGCGTCGGCCCGAGCCGGTGCGCTTGGTCGGCTGGCTCTAGACCTACTCCGACAGCCCCACGGCTTCGAGGGCCTCGTTCAGATCACCAAACACATGAATGCGTTTGATCTTGTCGTTCGCGAACTCGTAGACCGTCCCGATCGTAAATTCCTGGTCTGTGCCGACTCCGCTCGATCGTCCGCTCGCTCGCCAGCGTTCGACAGAAAGGACGCGGTCAGCGCCGACCGCCTCCAAGCGCACGACGTCGTTCGCGGAATCCGGAGCCGCGTCTCCAATGTCGTGGAAGAGACGTCGGATGCCGTCTGGACCTACATAAGGCCCCTCGACCGCCGAGAGCAGCGACCACAACTCGACGTCATCAGTACAGGTGTCGAGGTAGCCATCCAGGTCACGCTCGTTCAACGCGACGAGGTGGGCCCGCACGACCTCCACGTTCTCCTCGGACATCGCCCGCGCAGTATCGCGCCTGGCGCATTCAAAAAGCGCTCTAGGCGCGCATATGCGGATCACGCCTCAAAAAAGCAACGAGGCGGGCACACGGCCCCTCTCGTTGCTACAAAGCAGAGGGTTACCTGGTGCCTAGGACGTCGACCTTCAGGTTCGAGACCGAGAAGTTCTCGCTTCCGCTGCAGTTGTCGCGGATCTTGGCGGTCAGCTCCCGGGACATGTTCGTCCCCGGGCTGACCTTGCCGAGCGAGAAGTTGAGGGGGAGCGTCAGCGTGCCGGGTTGGATTGAGACCAGAGTCGCGCTGGAGATGACGACCCCGTCGAGGAATACATACAGGATCCCGGAGCCAGAGCCACCGCAAGTGGGTGGAGGCGTCACTGTGGCCTCGCCGAAGAACTGATCCGTCTCGTCGTTGAGTTGCGTCCACCTGTTGCCCGTGAGGGGCACGGTTACTTCGGTCCCGCTCGCGGCACTTGAGACAGACCCGGCGCTCTGGCGTGCCCGAGCCACCGTGCGCGCGGCCCTGAGCGTCGCCTCGTCGATGTCGTTGCCGTTCAGCACGTTGTCCACGACGTGGGCGCTGAGGATTGCGTTGTCGCGGATGCGGCTGCCCCAGACGGAGTCAATCGCCAGGTCGTTCGTGCCGACGGTGAGGTTCTTGATGTCGGACGAGGTCAGCGAGTCGTCGATGACGTCGTCGCTGCCGATCGTGTTGACCGCGTAGGCGGTACCGCCGAGCGCGACGAAGAGGGCGAGCAGCGCCACAACGTCGTAGGCCGAGCGCGGACGGAGCTTGCGGAGCATCATGGACCTCCCGATTGGGTTCGGAACGCCCACCTACCTCCCGGTGTGCGGTGCTCGCGCGGAAGGCTGAGCGCCCGTGTTCGCTAACCGTAGCGGGAGAAGCGCGGATGAGCGTGAGCTTGCGCACGCTGCCCCGACCGCTCGACCAGCTCGTGATGCCGACGGCACAGGGCGATGCCATTCGCCGCATCGTTCGTCCCGTCCTGCCGGAGCGGGAGCAGGTGGTGCGCTTGGAGCTTGCGAGGGTCCGTGACCTCACAGCGCTTGCCGTTCTCGACCGCTTGGCACCGGTAGCCCGCCCGGCGTAGCACCGCCTCGCGAAACGCACTGGCGTTGACGCGTCCCGGCGTCTGGCGCGAGGGGCGCACCGGTTGGTGACGCGCACAGTAGCTCCCCGTGGTCAGCTCACCGCAACGGAGGCAGGGGCGTTGAGGCATCGGTTCCGATTGTCCCGCGTGATCCGTCCGTGGCCCCAGTGTGGCGCGCAGTGTGGCGCGGGCAAAGGAAAACCCCGCCTGAGCGGGGCATTCCTCAGTACCGCCACGGGGATTCGAACCGTCGCCCAGGAATCGGGCGATCCCGCTCTAGGAGCGGGATGTCGCGCTAAATCGCGGCAAAACGGCTGCCCGCATCTTCGACTGGGAGGGCCTGGGAAGGCCTGGGAGGGCCGGTCGTGGACCACCTGCTGGCCCACCGGCGAGGTCTCCGGTACCCCGCGTCTGAAGACCTACGTTGGAGGGGCAATGCCTCCCTCTGAACCCCTCAACGCCGCCGGTACTCAGCGCCTGAAGACCTACGTTGGAGAGGCAATGCCTCCCACCGGTCAGACCCCCAAGATCGCGCTCAACCGCGCGGACGCTGCGCACTCGCTGTCGATGTCGGTTGAGTCGTTTGACCTCTACGTCCGTCCCTTCATCGGATGCGTGTACGTCGGTCGCGAGCGACGCTGGGCGGTTCGGATCCTGGAGGAGTTCGTCATCGACCAATCACGAAGGAGCAACTGATGTCACAGCACCGCCCCCCTCGCGGGATCGAAGTACGTCATGCCGCTGGCTGCCCTGCTCGGCGCGGTCGGAAGTGCAACTGCGTCCCGTCTTACAGGGGCCGCTGCACGGACCCGTTCACCGGCAAGCGGATCGTCGGGCCGAGGTTCCCGTCGGTCGACCAAGCGCGCAACTGGCGCCAGGACCGCCTCGACCGCTTCCGTCGAGGTCCGAGCCTGGCGCAGGCGCCGACGCTCGACGTCGCCGCAGAGGAGTTCATCGAGGGCGCCGTGGACGGCTCGGTCCGCGACCGGAAAGGGAAGGTCTACAAGCCCTCCACGATCCGCGGCTATCGCCGCGCGCTCGAGCTTCGCGTGAAGCCGGCTCTCGGTCGTCGTCGCCTCGACGAGATCACGCTGTCAGATGTCCAGCAGCTCGTAGACAGGCTGCTGAGGCAAGGTCTCGCGGCATCGACGATCCACAACACCCTCGATCCGCTGCGCCGCATCCTCGCGCGTGCACTCCATCGCTACGAGGGCGTGCAGGCGCACGTCCTGGCTGGGCTGGAGATGCCGCAGCGCGACAACGCTCGCGACGTCGCGCTATCGCCGCGGGAGGCAGAGTGCCTCATCCAGGCGCTGCCGAGCGCAGAGCGGGCGCTGTGGGCGACCGCCTTCTACGCGGGCCTCCGCAGCTCGGAGTTGCAGGCGCTGAGGTGGTCTGACGTGGAGTTCTCGCGCGATCGCATTGGTGTCCGCGAGGGCTGGGATGACGCGGCCGGACCTCAGACGCCGAAGTCGCCAGCGGGAATGCGCAAGGTGATGCTGGTCCCACGCCTCGCGGCATATCTCCGCAACCACCAGAACCGCACCGGTCGAGGCGGCGACGAGCTTGTCTTCGGTAGGGCCCCCGACAAGCCGTTCGTCCGGTCGACGGTTCGCCGAACGGCACGAGCAGCCTGGAAGGCAGCGGCGCTGCCCGCGGTATCGCCGCACATTGCTCGACACTCGTTCTGCTCGATGCTGATGGCGGCTGATGTGGACCTCGGGACCGCGATGCGGATGGCCGGTCACACCGAGCCACGGATGCTCATCCGATATACCCACGAGATCGAAGGACTCGCGGACATCTCGCGTCGCCGCCTCCAGGACTTCATCGACCGCGATGCGGCTTAGTCGGAAGGCCCGGAAAGGCCCTCGTACGGCACGTTGAGCTCACGGGCGATCCCTCTTGCGAGGTCGCGGTCGAGCACGGAGCGCAGCGCGGCGAGCGTGAAGGGCACGGCCAACAGGTGGAGGCCGATCGCCTCGGGAACAGGAAGGCCCGGAAGCCCTTGAGTGCCGTGACCGGCCGCTTCGAGCTCGACATCGACGAGCTCGGGGTCGAGCATGCTCGGTCTGATGTGGATTGACACGACGACGGCCTCCGCGCGCGGTTCGGCTGGCCCCTCGCCAGCCGTCCCACGCGTCAAAGCCGCGCCGCGGTCGTTGCTTCGTCTGCTGCCGCGACCCATGCGCCGAAGGTAGGGCAGTTTTCGCGCGGGACCGGAAGTTCGCTTACGACGCTGCTCAGGCAGCCTCGAACACGGCCGCCCTCGCGAGCGCTCGTCGGCGGGCAAAGGCCAGCTCGTCGCTTAGTTCCGTCTCGTTCCACACCTCGAAAGGGCCGTCGTCCTCGTCTTGGTCGGCGTACAGCAGCTCGATCAAATCTTCGTGAGCCTTCGTGAGAGGGCCTCCGTCTCCCGGACGGGCGGGCCAGTTCCGGCTGAAGCGAAGCGGGCGTACCCGTTGCTTGCTTCGCGCCGCCACCGCGTCGAAGCCGTGCTTCTTCGCCGTCAGGTAGGCGGCCATCGTCATCTTTCTCAGCGGGTCCTCCCACGCTGTCGCGTCTGGGACCAGGTAGTTGGCGATATCGCACGAGGTCGCCTGCGAGGGGTTGAGCGCGGTGATGTAGGTGATCCGGCCGAGGCCCACCGCTCGGGCTTGCGCCGACAGCCAGCCTTGAGGGATGTAGCGGCCGAGCAGCAACGCGTGGGCGTGTAGCGAGCCCGAGCTGTGCGCCTCGATCGCGACAGCCGCCGCGTCGAGGTACTTCGGGCGTCGGCGCTCCTTCCAGACGAGCCGCCCCTTCTCGTTCCGGGCCTTCCGACCCTTTCGAGGCGTGGAGAGGCGGAGCGACAGGCGCTTCCATGCCCGCGTCCATTCGGCCACGTCGAGCTGACCTGTTGCGTCGGTCAAAGTCACGAAGCGGACGTACTCGCCTCGGCGCAGGGCATCGTTCACGCCCCGGGCCAGGGCGATCCTGGCGGCCGCTTTCTTCCACTTCCCACAGTGCTCGCAGTCCCAGCGCCCGCAGCGCTGCGGGTAGGCCTTCTCGGTGTCTTCCGAGAAGGCCCAGAAACCGCGGAACCTTGGGCACTGGGCTGCTTGCCGGTGAGAATGGCCTGCGCCACTCGGGCGCGTGTCGGGCTCACCGGACGCTTCTCTCGCCTGCCGATTGGCTATTCCGGCCTCGCTGGCGCTCGGCCGGACAAGTGAAGCGCAGGCGCGGCGCGCCTGCGAGGCTCTCAGGCCACTCCATGATCGGCGCGGGGGAAGGGGTTCACCGATCGAAGCTAGGTCAATCGCACGGATCTCGCCGTCTTTTCGCAAGTGACGATCGAGCGCTCGCCGCGCGGGCCGACGACGAGCGCTGGCGCGCTCGCCGCCGCGCGCGTGACGGCGCCTGCTACCGACGGGCTAGCCAGCGATGACGCTCAGAGCGGTCGCTAGCATCCATAGGACGATGGGGATCTACTCCGAATACCTTCAAAAGAGCATGAACTTCGATGAACTTGAAACGGAGCGGAAAGCTCAACTCAAGCGCATCGAGGAGATTCGTGGTCGTGATGTCCTGGTCTACGCCGCCAACCTGTCTCCGCAGCTACGAGCCCCGATCTCGATCGAGTATGCCGATCTCCTTCCAATCAACGACCAGCTCGCCAACCTCAGCGGGGATGCCCTTGATCTGCTGATCGAGACTCCTGGGGGATCTGGCGAAGTCGCCGAGGACATCGTCAAACTTCTTCGCGGGAAGTACGAGGACGTAGCGGCGATCGTCCCCGGGGCCGCGAAGAGCGCTGGCACGCTCGTCGTCATGGCCTGCGACGAGATCCTCATGGAGGCGGCCTCGGCGCTCGGACCGATCGACGCCCAGATCGTGTGGCAGGGCAAGCAGTTCTCAGCCGAGGCGCTTCTAGAGGGACTCAAGGCAATCCAGGACGAGGTGACGAAGGACGGGAAACTGAACCTGGCCTACGTACCGATCCTCAATCAGATCTCGCCTGGCGAGATTCAGAATGCGAAGAACGCCCTCAACTTCGCGCGCACTCTCGTGACGAATTGGCTGGCAACCTACAAGTTCAAGGGATGGACGACCCACCAGAGCACAGGCGCGGCGGTAACTGATGCCGAAAGGCGTTCGCGTGCTGAGGAGATCGCCCGCGCGCTCTCCAATCACGCAGAGTGGCTGACCCACGGTCGCTCGCTCAAGATCAGCGATCTGGAAACGATGAAGCTGGTAATCACGAACTACGAGTCACAACCGGATCTACTCGACGCTGTACGCCGATACCACACGCTCCTGCGGATGCTCTTCGATAGCAACTGTTACAAGGTCATCGAGACCTCGGCCTCGCAGATCTACCGGTTTACCGCTCCGCCCGTTCAGCCCGGCGTTCCAGGGTTACCGCCGGGTGCTGCGCCGTCCGCCGCCCAGGCGAACATTGTCTGCGGAAAATGCCAAACGCCGATGAAGGTGCAGGCAAAGTTCGATCCGGCCGCCGACGACGATGAGGACGCGCTGCCGTGGCCGAGCGACAATAAGCTCAAGTGCCCGTCCTGCGGGACCGAGCACGATCTCGGAGACGCCCGCCGCGCGCTTGAGGCGCAGGTTGGGCAGACCCATGGTACGGTAGCCAAGACCATGACAGAAATCGCGGATTTGCAGCTAATTTTCACGAAGATTGATGAGGCCCAGGTCTCCCTGGGTGCAGAAACGCAGGCTGACATCGCTGAGCTTCAGAGCGAAAGCGACGAGATCGCGGAACTTGTCGACGCTGCGCAGGAACTCTCTGAGCCGCCGCAGGCCTTTTTCACACGCGGCTGAGCGCTCGGGCTACTCGATCCCGTCGAGGAGTTCGGCGTCGAGCGCGGCCAGGGTGCGCCAGACGTGGTTGAGAGACCTACGTCGAGTCCTCGCGCCCCGCAGCCTCACGGATGCAGGCGAGGGCCGTCTCGGCCTCCTCAGGGTTTAGTGCGCCAACCCATGCAAGACCGAGGACAACACCCGAAGCCCATGCAACCGCCGAGTCCGGGTCGCGGACGCCGATATAGCCCGTAGTCTCGGACTCTCTGACGGCCTTAATCGCGAGATCGAGCGCCCGTGCGGTCGGTTCGTCCATGCGCCGGACGGTAGTGCAGGGCGCGGCGAGGGGTACCGCCCCCGCGCCCGGTGTGGGTAGTCCTGCTGGCCGCCTGCCGGGGACCCGCTTTATCTCCCCGGGGTGGTCGTAGCGGCCCACAGGGCGGCCCACTGCAGCCTTTCCAGCCGGGAACCCGCTTAGAGTCGGGCTTCCTCGAGTACCGCCACGGGGATTCGAACCCCGGTTTCCGCCGTGAGAGGGCGGCGTCCTAGTCCCCTAGACGATGGCGGCAAGGGGGGCGCGGATTGTACAGGCGGCCTTTAGCTCCGTAGGTACCCTCGAAGGACGATGAACCGCCGTCTGACTGAGTTCAGCCGCAGCCCAAAGGCCATGCTCGTGTGCGCCGCCGCATGCGCAATCGCGTTCGTCGTGCTGCTGACGATGGTCCACGTCCAGCCCGGCCGCTGGCTCGACGCCGCCGCGCTCGAAGGGTTCATCAGCCTCGACGATCCGCCGCAGAACGTCTTCACCACGCCGATCGCGCATATCGGCGATCCGATCCCCGTGCTGCTCGTGACCGTTGCGCTGATGCTCGTGGCGCTCGCCCAGGGCCGGCCCCGCAGCGCGCTCGCCGCGTTCGTGCTCGTCGGCGGCGCGAACGTGACGACCCAGATCATCAAGCCGCTGCTCGCGTTCCCGCGAGACGGCGGTGACCTCGTCGGGACGCAGATCGTCGGCCCGGCCTTCCCGAGTGGCCACACGACGGCTTCGATGGCGATCGCGCTCGCGGCGGTGATCGTCGCGCCGCGGGTTCTGCGCCCGTTCGTCGCCGCGGTCGTACTGCTGCTCGCGCTGGCGGTGCCGTTCGCGATCGTCTCGCTCGGCTGGCACTACCCGAGCGACGTCATCGGCGGCTACCTGGTCGCCACCGGCTGGGCATTTCTCGTCCTCGCCGGGCTGCGCTACGCCGACGCGCGCTGGCCGACGCGCGCCGGGCGAGAGGCGGCGGCTGCGGCCGCGCGACGCGCGGTCGAGCGCGGACGACCCGCGGTGAGCGCCCCGGTGGCCGTGATTATCGGCGGAGTCGGACTCGTCGCCCTGCTCGTGCTCGCTGCGCTCGTGCGGATGAACTTCCACGAGCTCGTCGACTTCGCCGCCCGGCACACCGTCTTCGCCGTCGCCGCGCCGGCGATCGTCGTGGCGGCGATCGCCCTGCTGGCCGGCATCACGCTCGTCACGACGCGTCGCTGACCCCGCGATAGGCTTCAGGGCTCAAGCGGCCGGTGGTTCGAGGGAAGTCCGGTGAGAATCCGGCGCGGTCCCGCCACTGTGACCGGCTAGGCGTTTCGCATGACAGCCACGGGAGGGAGCCCCTCTCCTGGAAGGCGCGGAGCACCGGATCCGGGAGCCAGGAAGACCTGCCTCCGGCCGACAGCCACGATCCCTCGAGGAAGGGGAGGCTCTCAATGTTCGCTCGTACCGTTTTCACCACGCTGGTGCTGGTGCTGGTCACCTGTGCCAACGCCATCGCGACCCCGCAGACGGTCAATCTGCGCGTCGAAGGCGAGACGCAGACCTACTTCGAAGGCCCTGTCACCACCGATGGGCACGACGTCACCTCGGCCGCCGGCGGTACGCATCCGTGCGACGGCACTCAAAGCGGGGCGCCGGGTCCCGCCGGACCCACTCAGCTGACCGCCCTCGACGATGCAAAGGCGGCGGGCGGCTACGACTGGGACGGTCGCCACTTCGGGTTCGACTTCTTCGTCGAGCGCATCGCGGGCGACGGCCAGGTGGGTGTTTTCGGCGCGAAGTCGTGGGCTACGCACCGGAACAATCGGTTCAGCACGGTCGGCCCGTGTCAGGAGCGCGTCTTCAACAGCGACGAGGTGCTCTTCGCGTGGTCTGGCTCGAGCGGACCGCCGAACTTCGACCCGGACATGGTGCTGAAGCTGAGCGCCGCGCGAGCCACCGCGACCACCGGCGAGGGCATTCCGGTGAACGTTCAGCAGCATGCGGCAAGCGGAACCGCAGCACCGGCCGCCGGCGCCGCTATCCAGGGCCAGACGGCAGGCGCCGACGGTGCCGCGACTATCGCGTTCGACTCGCCGGGAGTCAAGCGGTTCAAGGCGACTAAGGCGGGCACGGTGCGCTCCAACGCCGTCGAGGTCTGCGTCGAGGCGCCCGGAAGCGGCAGCTGCAGCGGCTTCGTCCCGGCGGGAACCGCGGCGCGTGACGCGAAGAAGCCGCGCGGCCGACTGACCTCGCTGAGGAACGGCAAGCGCTACCGCCGCGGTCCGCGGTTGCTGAAGGGGATCGCGCGCGACGAGGGAGGGGTGCGCGACGTGCGCCTGCGGCTCAACCGCATCGCGAGCGGCGGCTGCGCCGACTTCGATGCGAAGGCCGAGCGGTTCGCACGCTCTTCGCGCTGCCGCGGCCAGCGCTTCTTCTCGGTCGGATCGAACGCGGCGTGGTCGTACCTGCTTCCCGAGCGCCTTGGTCCGGGCCGCTACACGTTGACGCTGAAAATCGTCGATCAGGCCGGCAACTCGAGGGTCAGTCGCGTGCGTTTCACGGTGATTCGATGACTATCCCGCGCTTGGCGCTCCTGGGGCTCGCCGCGGCACTGCTCATACCCGCGGGCGCGCCGGCGGCGTCCGCGCCGAAGGTGGACCAGCTCGTCGTCTTCCCCAGCGGGAAGACGAAGCAGAAGCACGTCAGCACGGAGAAGACGAGCGTCACGGTGTCGGGACGCTCGTGCGCGGTCCCCCGCGGCACGGCGATCGCGGGACTCGTGCGCAGCAAGGTGGCGAAGCTCGGCCTGAAGGACTTCGGCTCGTGCTCGAACCGCACAGCCGACGCGAGCGGGATCTTCGTGCGCGCGATCGGGTCCGACGTGAACAAGGGCGAGCAGGGCTGGGTCTACAAGGTCGGCCGCCGCGCCGGCACGGCCGGAGGTGCCGACCCGTCCGGGCCGTTCGGGCGCGGTCCGCTGAAGAACGCGAGCCGGGTGACGTGGTTCTACTGCGTCAAGGCGACCGACTGCCAGGACACGCTCGAGGCGGCGATCGACGTGACCGGCCAGGTTGGCGGCAGGCCGGCGCTGCGCGTGGTCGTCCGGGGTTACGACGACAACGGCAAGGGATCGCGGGTCGCCGGTGCGACCGTCCACATCGACTCGGTCACGGCGGTCACCGGCGCGGATGGGAGCGTCACGGTGCCGCTCGCGCCCGGGATCTACGACGTCTACGCCGAGAAGGGCGGGCTCGTGCGGTCGTTCCCCGAGTCCGTGAAGGTGATTTGAGTGCGCGCCCGCACATCCGGCTGACGGCCGCCGCCGCGGCGGCCCTCGCCACGCTCGCGCTCGGAGGGTGTGGCCTCGGTCCCGGCGATGAGCGCAAGGGCGACGGCGCCGAGCTGCGCGTGACGCGCGACTTCGGTGCCCGCCAGCTGGCGTCGCACTCGGAGGGCAAGGTCCGCGAGGGGCAGACGGTGATGCGCCTCCTCGAGGCGAACGAGAAGGTCGAGACCGCCTACGGCGGGAAGTTCGTCCAGGCGATCAATGGAGTCGAGGGCGGCGGCTCCGGCGGATCCGACGACTGGTTCTACTTTGTCAATGGCATCGAGGCGGGTGAGAGTGCGGCCGAGTACGAGCTCTCGCCCGGCGACGTCGTCCAGTGGGACTACCGCGACTACGCGGCGGCGATGCGGGTGCCGGCGATCGTCGGGGCGTGGCCTGAGCCGTTCGTCCACGGCACCGAAGGCAAGCTCGTGCCGACGCGAGTCGAGTGCACCGAGCGCGATGGGCGCGCCTGCCGCGAAGTGCGCAACCGGCTCGACGAGCAGGGCGTGAAGGTCACCGGCGCGGCGCCCGGTGCCCCGGCGGGCGATCAGGTGCTGCGGGTCGTGGTCGGCAAGTGGGCGGACATCGACGACGTGCGCGCGGTCGGGACGATCGCCGATGGGCCGGGGAAGTCGGGCGTGTTCGCGCGCTTCCGCGAAGGAAAGCTCGAGCTGCTCGACGAGGATGGGCGCAGGGTCGCCGACGCGCCCGCCGGGAGCGGTCTCGTCGCTGCGACCTCGCAGCCCGGGCAGGGGCCCGTGTTCGTCGTCACCGGAACCGACGACGCCGGCGTCGAGCTCGCCGCTTCGGCGCTCGAGGAACGCTCGCTGCGAAACCGCTTCGCCGTCGTCGCCACGCCGTCCGGGGTGAGGGCGTTGCCGGTCGAGGAGGATGAGGGCCGGTGAGGCTCATCGTCCCGGTCTACCGCCGCCGCGCCAGCGCTCTCCACGCTGCACGCGCGGGCGCAAGCGCGTGCTACTGCCTCGCGCTCGCGCTGGTCTGCATGCTGTACGAGAACCCGCTGGTCCTCGGCGCGGTGCTGCTCGCGACCGTCGCCGCGGGCGTGCTGGCCGGCGTGGGCGCCGAGCTGCGCCGGGCGCTCGTGCTCGCGATCCCGGTCGCGCTGCTGTTCACAGTCGTCAACCCGCTCGTCTACACGCAGGGCCAGACGCTGCTCGTGCGCGGCGACGAGGTGCTCGGGCACCGTTTCGACATCACCCTCGAGGCGCTCGTCTTCGGCGCCGTCGCCGGGTTGCGGATCGCGGTGCTGATCATCATCTTCGGGCTGTTCAGCGCGGTGGTGGACCCGGACCGACTGCTGCAGCTCGTGCGGCGCGTCTCGTACCGCTCGGCGCTGACGGCCGCGCTCGCGACGCGCCTCGTGCCGGTCCTTGCGCGCGATGCCACGCGGATGGGCGACGCGGCGCGCTGCCGCCCTGATCCGCCCGCGCGGGCGACCGTCGCGCGCGCGGCGTTGGGTGGTGCGCTCGAGCGCTCGGTCGACCTCGCCGCTGCGCTCGAGGTGCGCGGCTACGCGTCGGCGCACCGCCCGCGAAGGGTGCGGACGCCGTGGTCGCGGCACGACGTCGCCGTCGCGGCGAGCGCGGTGGGCGTCGCTGGTCTCGCGATCGGGGGCGTGCTCGCCGGGGCGGGCGGGTTCGAGCCCTACCCGACGCTTTCCGTCTCCGCCGGCCCCGGCACCGCCGCGGTCTGCGGGGCGCTCGTCGCATTCGCTCTGCTCCCGTTCGCCGGGCCCGCCGCGCGGCGCGGCATCGCCCCGCGCGCTCCTGGGGTGACGGCATGACCGCGCCCGCGCCGCTCGTGCGCGCCCGTGGGTTCGAGTACTCCTATCCGGAGCGGGATGAGCCTGCCCTCACCGCGCTCGACCTCGAGGTGGAAGAGGGGGAATTCGTCGTGCTCGCGGGCGAGTCCGGCTCCGGCAAGTCCACGCTCGTGCGCGCGCTCTGCGGCCTCGTGCCGCACTTCCACGGCGGTAGCGCGAGCGGCGCGCTCGAAGTCGCGGGCATGAGCGTGCGCGACCACGGCCCGGCAGAGCTCTCGGACGTCTGCGGCACGGTCTTCCAGGACCCCGAGGCCCAGGTCGTGATGACGGGCGTGCGCGCCGAGATCGCGTTGCGGCTCGAGCATCGGGGCGACGCGCCGGCAGCGGTCGCGCGCGCGGTGGAGGAGACCGCGCTCGCGCTCGGGGTCGCCGGGTTGCTCGACCGGAGCGCCGACACCCTCTCGGGAGGCGAGCTCCAGCGCGTGGCGCTCGCCTCGGCACTCGTTCACCGTCCGCGGCTGCTGCTGCTCGACGAGCCGACGTCGCAGCTCGACCCTGTAGCCGGCGACGAGCTCGTCTCCGTGCTGCGACGGCTCAACGAGGAGTGGGGCACGACGATCGTCCTCGCCGAGCATCGTCTCGAGCGTTGCATCGCGGCGGCGGACCGGGTCGTCGCGCTCGACGGCGGCCGGGTGGTCGCCGACGCGCCACCGGGTGACTTTCTCGCCTGGGCGGCGCGCGAGCAGCTGGCGCTGGCGACCCCGGGCGCGCGCCTGTTCGCCGCCGCCGGGATCTCGCCGCCGCCGGTGTCGGTGAAGGCGGGACGCGCCGCGCTACGGGCGTCGGGGCGGCTGGATCTCACCGAACGTCCCTCCGTACCCGCCGGGGCAGGGATTCCGGGACGTTCGGCGCGCAGGAGGGGCAGGCGCGCAGCTTCGGCGCTCGCACTGCGGGGCGTATGGCACGAGCTGAGCGACGGTCCGGCGATCCTGCGCGGGGTGGACCTGCGCATCGCGCCCGGCGAGCGGGTCGCGTTGATGGGGCGGAACGGGGCCGGCAAGTCAACCCTGCTCAAGCACGCGCGCGGCCTGATGGAGCCGACCCGCGGCACGATCGAGCGCGACGGCGAGGTCGCGCTGTTGCTGCAGAACCCGAACGACTACCTGCTGCACGAGCACGCCGACGAGGAGGTCGGCGGCGAGGCTCTCGCGCGCGCCGGCTTGGCTGGGCGCGGCCGGGCCAACCCGCGCGACCTCTCCGGCGGCGAGCGGCAGCGGCTCGCGCTCGAGATCGTCCTCGACGGCCGCACCCCCGCCGTGGCGTGCCTCGACGAGCCGACCCGCGGGATGGACCGCCCGCGCAAGGACGCACTCGGCCGGCGGTGCGCGGAGATAGCTGCAGCGGGCGCCGCGGTGATCGTCGCGACGCACGACACGGAGTTCGCGGCGGGCTTCGCCGAGCGCGTGGTCCTGATGGGGGAGGGGGTCGTGATCGCCGACGGCACGCCGGCCGAGGTGCTCGGCGGCGGCTGGCATTTCGCGACCGAGGTCGCGCGGATCCTCGGCGGCGCGGGCGGAGCGCTGACCCCAGCACAGGGGGCGGCGCTGCTGTCGCCCGAGGGTGACGTGCGGGCCCCGAGCGGGGAGCCGGTGGGATGAGCTGGCAGCTGGCGGCGTTCGTCATCCTCGGCCTAGCGCTAGCGCTCGGCTTCGCCTGGTACGAGCGCTCGAAGCCGCAGGCGCGGGTGCTCGCGCTCGTCGCGGCGCTGGCGGCACTGGCCGTCGTCGGGCGGATCGCGTTCGCACCGTTCCCGAACGTCAAGCCGACGACCGACATCGTCTTCTTCGCGGGCTACGCGCTCGGCGGCCTCCCGGGCTTCGCGACCGGCGCCGTCGCGGCGCTCGTGTCGAACATCTTCTTCGGACAGGGCCCGTGGACGCCGTGGCAGATGGCCGCGTGGGGAGGGGTCGGCGCGGCGGGCGGGGCGATCGCGCTCCTCACCCGCGGCCGCGAGCTGTCGCGCTGGACGCTCGCGGCGATCTGCTTCGGCGCCGGGCTCGCGTTCGGCGCGGTGATGGACGTCTACCAGTGGTCCCTGGCGGCCGAGCAGACGCTCGGCACCTACCTCGCGATCGCCGGCAGCTCGCTGCCCTACAACCTCGCGCACGCGATCGGCAACGCCGTCTTCTGCGTGTTGATCGGACCGGCGTTCGTGCGCGCCCTGGGGCGCTACCGGCGGCGGTTCGAGTTCAGCTGGCCGAAGCCGGCAGGCGGCTCGGCGGCGGCCTCGGTGGTGCTCGCGCTCGTTTTGGTCGCCGGGGCTGGCGCGGCGCTCGACCCCGCGGATGCGAGCGGCGCGTCCGGTGCGGGGGCCGCCGCTTCGTACCTCGAGCGCGCCCAGAACTCCGACGGCGGATTCGGTGGCGCGCGCGGCCAGGGCTCGACGCAGCTCTTCACCGGCTGGTCGGCGCTCGGCCTCGCCGCCCACGGTCGCAACCCGCGCGACGTGCGCCGCAGCGGAAAGAACGTGATCGAGTACGTGCGGACGCGCGCCGGCTCGCTCGACGACATCGGCGAGCTCGAGCGCACGATTCTCGTGCTCGGCGCGTCGGGGCTCTCGCCGCGCGACTTCGTGGGACGCGATCTCGTCGCCGAGTTGAAGCGCCGCGCCGGTGGGGAGGGGAGCTACGGCAACAAGACGCCGCTCGCCGCCTTCGCCGTGATGGCGCTGCGCGCGGCGGGCGAACCGGCTTCGTCGGGCGCGGTGCGCGCGCCGGCGCGCTGGATGGCCGCGCAGCAGAACGACGACGGGGGGTTCGGTGCAGGCCGCCGGGGCGGGTCGTCGGACGTGGACGACACCGGCGCCGTGCTGCAGGCGCTCGTCGCCGCGAACCGCGACGGCGGGCAGGTGGAGGCGCGCGCGGTCGCGTTCCTGAAGCGGGCGCAGAGCGTGAACGGCGGGTTCCCGCAGTCGGCCGGCGGCGAGTCGAACGCGCAGTCCACCGCGTGGGCGGTCCAGGGGTTGATCGCGGCCGGGCGCTCGCCTTCCTCCTTCCGGCGCTCCGGCGGCCGCGACCCGCTTGCCTACCTTCGCTCGCTCCAGCAGGACGACGGCTCCGTCCGCTACTCACGCACGAGTACCCAGACTCCGGTTTGGGTGACGGCACAGGCCCTGACCGCGCTTGCCGGCAAGCCGTTCCCGCTCGCACGCGTGAAGCGCCGGTGGCGGGGGAGGGGAGAGCGCCGGCGCCGCGGCCGGAGGCGAGGAGAAGGCGAGCGCCGGCGGCAGCGGCGAGAAGCCGGGCGGCGCTCCGGCAGGGAGCGTCAACGACGCCACCGCCGCCGGAACGGCCGGCAAGCTCCCCGCCGCCGGCATGACCGCACTGGCGTCGAACACCCGGCCCCCGCCCGCGACCGCCGCGCTCGGTTCGGACGAGGGCGTCCGCGCCTGGCTGCTCGTCCCGGCACTGCTCCTGCTCGGCGGAGCGCTCTACGCTGCGCGCCGGGCCGTGCCGTGGTTCAATCGCGGCGCGGATGCCTGACCAACGCCTCTACCCGACGCTCCAGTACGAGGACGCACAGGCCGCGATCGCTTGGCTCTGCGAGGCGTTCGGCTTCGAGGAGGTCGCCGCGCACGACGACGGGGCGGGCAAGATCATCCATGCGGAGCTCGCCTACGAGGGCGGCGTCCTGATGCTCGGGACGAAGGGCGCGGGCACCGAGGAATGGTCGCCTGGGCGCGGCGGGATCTACGTCGCGGTCGACGATCCGCGACGCCCACCACGACCGCGCGAAGGCGGCCGGCGCCGAGATCGTCCGCGGCATCGTGGACCAGGACTACGGCTCGCGCGAGTACGTGGCCCGGGACCTCGAGGGCAACCTCTGGAGCTTCGGCACTTACAGGCCCAACGTGTGACCGCAGAGCTCGACTACGACTGGCTCGTCATCGGGTCCGGGTTCGGGGGCAGCGTCTCGGCGCTGCGGCTGGCGGAGAAGGGCTACAAGGTCGGCGTGCTCGAGGCGGGCCGCCGCTTCGAGGACGACGACTTCGCCAAGTCCACCTGGAACTTCCGCCGCTACCTCTACGCGCCGGCGATCGGGATGCGCGGGATCCTGCGCTTCTACATCTTCAAGGACGTCGTGATCCTCGCGGGCGCAGGCGTCGGCGGCGGCTCGCTCGTTTACGCCAACACGCTCTACGTCCCGCCGTCCGCATTCTTCGAAGGGCCGCTGTGGCGTGACCTGAACGACTGGGAGGCCGTGCTCGCGCCGCACTACGCGACCGCCAAGCGGATGCTCGGCGCCGCCCCGATCGCCTTCGAGACCGACGCCGACCGGCTGATGCGTCAAGCTCGGCGAGGCGATGGGCGTGGGCGACTCGTACGGCCGTCCCGAGGTGAGCGTCTTCTTCGGCGAGCCCGGGGAGACCGTCCCCGACCCGTACTTCGGCGGTGAGGGTCCCGACCGCACCGGCTGCGTGCGCTGCGGCGGTTGCATGGTCGGCTGCCGCCACGGCGCGAAGAACACGCTGATGAAGAACTACCTCTTCTTCGCCGAGCGCCTGGGCGTCGAGATCCTCCCGAACCGCACGGTGCACGACGTCAAGCCGATCGGCGACGGCGCCGAGGGCTATCGAGGTGACGAGCATCCACTCGGGCGGACTGCTGCGCAAGCGCCACCGGACACTGCGCGCACGCGGTGTGGTGTTCGCCGCAGGGGCCGTCGGGACCAACTGGCTGCTCGCGCGCTCGAAGGCGAACGGCTCGCTGCCGCAGGTGTCGGAGCGGCTGGGCGAGGTCGTGCGGACAAACAGCGAGGCACTGCTCGCCGTGACGGCGAAGAAGGACCAGTACGACTTCGCCGACTCGGTCGCGATCACCTCGAGCATCTACCCGGACGAGCACACCCACATCGAGAACGTCACCTACGGGACGAAGGGCAACTCGATGCGGTTGCTGTTCACCCTGCTCACCGAGGAGGGATCCCGCCTGACCCGGCCGCTGAAGTGGGTCTCCGCGGCGTTCAAACACCCGATCCGCCTGCTGCGCATCCTCTTCCCGCGCAAGTGGTCGCGGCGGACGATCATCCTGCTCGTGATGCAGACGCTGGAGGGATCGCTGCGACTGCGCCCGCGAAAGCTCGGCAACTCCGTCCGCCTCCAGACCGAGCAGGACCCCGACCACCCGAACCCGACCTACATCGCGGCCGCGAACATCTCGGCCGAGGTGCTTGCCGAGCAGATGGAGGGGACGGCGCAGTCGAACGTGACCGAGGCGTGGCTCAACACCCCGGCGACGGCGCACATCCTCGGCGGTGCGATCATCGGCGCCGATCCCGAGACCGGGGTCGTGGACCGCCACCAGCGGCTGTTCGGCTACGAGAACCTGCTCGTCTGCGACGGGTCGGTCGTGCCGGCGAACCCCGGCGTGAACCCGTCGCTGACGATCACCGCGCTCGCGGAGCACGCGATGTCGCACGTGCCGCCGGCCGCCTAGGCGAAGAACTCGCGCATCCGCTCGAGCGCCACGTGCGGGCGTTCGTCGAGCATCCAGTGACCGGTGTCGGGGAGCACCTCCACGGTCATGTCGTCGGCGTGGTCCTCGTAGCCGCCGAGGCGGTCCGGCGTCACGACCGGGTCTTCGCTGCCGGTGATCAGCAGCGTCTTCGGCTTCAGCCGCTGGTCGCGGTACTTGCCCGTGAGGATCGCCCTGAGCTCCTTGGTGAGGAACGAGCGATAGACCTGGGTCGTGGCACGCGCCCGCGCCGGGTCGCGCCAGCGCTCGGCGAAGACCTCGATCTCGTCGGGCGTGAACGCGCCCTGGGTCACGCTGGCCTTCGTGAGCGCGGTCTTGGCGATCGGCGCGCGCTGCATCACCTGCGCTCCCAGGCCGGGCGACGCGAGGACGAACTGGTAGCCGGCGCTGGCGGCCGCCTTGAGACGCTCGCCGATCCCGCCCTCGGGGCGCACCCACGGGTGGATGATGTTGAAGACCATCAGGCGCTCGACCCGCTCCGGCTCGCGCAGCGCCATCAGGAAGGCGGCGAAGCCGCCCCAGTCGTGGCCCGCGAGACGGAAGCGCTCCACGCCGAGCTCGTCGAGCGCCGCGAGCACGTCGGTCGCGAACTGCTCCTTCTCGTAACCCGTCGGAGGCGCGTCCGACCAGCCGAACCCGCGCAGGTCGACCGCCAGCACGCGGTAGGTCTCCGCCAGCGGCCCGATCACGCCGCGCCAGGCGAACCAGTTCTCCGGCCAGCCGTGGATCAGGACGAGCGGATCGCCGCTACCCGCCTCGGCGACGTGCATCCTGAACCCGCCGGCGTCCACGTAGCGGTGCTCGACACCGGGCAGCGCAGGGGGTTCGGCTCTCGGGGCGGCCACGGCGGGATCGTATCCGCGCCCGGACTGGCGCCCTACCCGTCGGGGAAGCGCTCCAAGAGGCGTTGATCCAGCGCGGCCGGGCCGGAGCCGGCCCAGACGAGGAAGAGCATGATCGCGAGCAGCGTGGGGGCGACCCCGAGGTGGAAGGCGCCGCCGACCTTGACGCCCGCGGTCGAGATCGCGCCGACCATGTTGCCCGCCAGCATCAGGGCAGCGAGGCGGGTCAATAGGCCGAGGACGAGCAGGACGCCGCCGCCGATCTCGACGACGCCGATTGCGTAGACGATCAGATCGGTCGAGGAGGTGAACCCGAAGCGCTCGAACTCCTCGACCTCGTGCGCGTGCTCGACGAACTTGCCGATCCCGGCGCCGATGAAAAAGAACCCGTGCGCCGATCCGCAGCACGGCAGGCCGCAACCGCCGCACCACCGTTCGATCCCTCGTCTCCAGAATTGTTCGGAACACTGTTATCCTTGCCCTTGATGGCTGCAACCACGGCCGATCGCGCGCTGGTCTCCGACCGAGTCTTTCGCACGCTCTGCGAGGAGGTCCTCTCCGGGCGTTACGCCCCAGGTGAGAAGCTCCCCACCCAGCGCAGACTCGCGGCGGATCTGGGCGTGAACATGGCCTCGGTCCGGGAGGCCATCAAACGGCTCGAGCAGCTCCGGCTCGTCGAGGTCCGCCATGGCGACGCGATGCGGGTGCGCGACTGGCGCGCCGACGGCGGGCTCGACGTGATCGCGCACGTCCTCTTCCGCGCCGGGGGCCTCGATCGCGAGACATTGACCTCCGTGATGGAGGCGCGCCGGCTGATGCTGGCGGAATCCGCACGTATGGCGGCCACGCGCCGCACGGACGAGCAGGCGCGGAGGCTCACAGAGCTCGCGGCCAAGATCGCCGACGCCGAGGATGAGCAGGCGGCACAGGCGCTCGACTTCGCCTTCTTCACCGAGCTGGTCGAGGCATCGGGGAACGTCGTCTTCGCGCTCGTGATGAACTCGATCCGCCAGCTCTACTTCGGCCATGCGGAACTGTTCCGCAAGGTCGTCGAACGTTACGGCGAGCTCGCGCCGCTCTACCGCCAGGCGGCGGCAGCGATCGAGGCGAAGAGCGCGGGGCGCGCGGCCGGCGCGGTCACGCGGCTCGCCGACGCCCAGGCGGAGCTCGTCGCGTGAGCGCGAACCTCGAAACGCTCAGCCCGCGCGAGGCGTCGATCTTCGCCTGCATGACCGAGACCCTCGTTGCGCCGGGCGATCGGCTTCCGCCCGTGCGTGAGACCGACGCGGTCGCGTTCTTCGACCGCTGGATGACCCGCTCGCCAAAGCTCAACCGGACCGCCTTCCGCGGTCTTCTCTACGCACTCGAGCTGGCTCCGCTGTTGCAGGGCTACAAGCAGCGGCTTCGCCGCCTCGAGCCTGCCGATCGCGCCCGCTTCCTCGCGGAGGTGGAGCATTCGCCGCGCGCCGCCGGTGCGCCAGCTCGCAAAGCTGGTCAAGGGCTTCGCCTTCCTCTCCTACTACGGCGACGACGGCGTGATGCGACGGATCGGCTACGACGCCGATAGCAACGTCGCGCGGGCGCGCGAGCTACGGATCACGGAGGCGCGTCCATGAGGGCGGCGTACACCGACGGCACGGGCGCCTTCAAGCCCACCGAAGAGCGCGTCGAGCGCGGCAGTGAGATCCCCGGCGAGCGGCGCGAGCGCGCCGACGTCTGCGTCATCGGCACTGGCGCGGGCGGGGCTGTGGTCGCGAAGGAGCTCGCCGAAGGCGGAATGAAGGTCGTGATGCTGGAGGAGGGGGAGCGCTTCACGGCCGACGACTTCACCGCGCGCCCGCGGGAGATGACGACCCTGCTCTACCGCGACGCCGGGCAGGTCGCGACGATCGGCAACGTCCCGATCGTGCTGCCGCTCGGGAAGGCGGTCGGCGGCTCGACGCTGATCAACTCCGCGACGTGCTTCCGCACGCCGCACTTCGTGCTCGAGCGCTGGGGCGCCGAGTTCGGACTCGACGGAATGTCGCGCGACCAACTCGACCCGTACTTCCGCCGCGTCGAGCGTGAGCTGAACGTCGTCCAGGTCCCGCCCGAGATCGCGGGCAACAACGCGCTCGTCGTGAAGCGGGGAGCCGACGCGCTCGGCTGGCATGGCGACTTCATCCACCGCAACGTGCGCGGCTGCGTCGGCTCGGGCGTGTGCAACTTCGGCTGCCCGACGTCGGCGAAGCAGCACGTCGGCATCACGTACGTCCCGAAGGCGTGGGAGGCGGGCGCGACGACCTACTGCGGCGTCAGCGCGCAGCGGATCCTCACCAAGGCTGGAAGGGCGACGGGCGTGCTGGCGCGCACCGCCGGTGGCGGCCGGCTGCAGGTGGACTGCGACACCGTGATCGTCGCCTGCGGCGCGATCCACACGCCGCTCTTTCTGCGCCGCCAGGCCCTTGGCGGCGAGTCGGGCGAGCTCGGCGCGAACCTCGCGATCCATCCCGCCAGCGGCGTCCGTGCGCTGTTCGACGAGGAGATCAACATGGCGAAGGGCGTCCCGCAGTCGTACTTCATCGACGAGTTCGCCTCCGAAGGGATCATGTTCGAGGGTGCCGCCGGCCCGCCGGACTACCTCGCGATGTCGTGGCCGTTCGCGGGCGAGCGGCACCGCGAGCTGATGCTCGACTACCTCAAGATCGCGCAGTTCGGCCTGATGGTGTCCGACTCCTCGCGGGGGCGCGTGGCGGAGCGCGGCGGTCGCGCCGAGATCCGCTACAACCTCGACAAGGCCGACCTCGCCCGGTTCAAGCGCGGCATCGAGCTGCTGTGCGAGCTCTACTTCGCCGCCGGCGCGAAGCGGGTCTTCCCACCCGTCCAAGGGGCGTCCGAGCTCCGCGGGGGCGACCTCTCGCCGCTGCGCGACGCCGAGCTGCGCGCCTCGCAGCTGACGTTGATGGCGTTCCACCCGCTCGGAACCGCGCGTGCCGACGCCCGCCCCGGCCACGGCGTCGTCGACGAGGACCTCAAGCTGCGCGGGGTCGAGGGCGTCCACGTGGCCGACGGCAGCGTCGTCCCGAGCTCGCTCGGGGTCAATCCGCAGATCACGATCATGGCGCTGGCATCGCGGCTCGCCTACCACCTGCTAGACGCGCCGGCCCCGCTCGACGAGCCGGAGCCGGAGTCGATCCCCGAGCCGCGGATCGCGGCGCTCGCCTAGGGCATCCGCGATTGAGCTTCCCCAGGGAAGGGTAGGCTCGGCCCATGATCCCGCGCCTGCTCGCCATGCTCCTTGCCGTGATGGCGCTCGCAGTCGCCGGCTGCGGCGACGACGACAAGGAGAAGTCGAAGAGCGGCGATACGACCGCCGAGACCGCCGACGACAGTGACAAGGGCGAGACCGGCGAGGACGCCGAGGAGGCAAAGGACGCCGGCGAGGAGACCGAGACGAAGGGCCCCGTCGCGGAGACGCTCGAGATCAAGGAGACCGACTTCCAGCTGACGCCGGCCGACCCGACGGTGAAGCGCAGCGGCGTGATCGAGGTGAAGGTGGTGAACGACGGCAAGGTGGACCACGCGCTCGAGATCGAGGGCCCGAAGGGGGAGGCAGAGACCGAGACGATCAAGCCCGGCGCGTCGGCGACGATCAAGGCCGACCTGCCCCCGGGGACCTACACGATGTACTGCCCGATCGGCAACCATCGCGAGCAGGGCATGGCAGGCAAGATCACGGTCGCCGGCGAGAGCAGCGGCGGTGGCGCGTCCGCTCCGTCGAAGGAGGAGCAGCCGAGCAGCGAGGGCGGCGGCGCTTCCGGCGGCTACTGAGCCTCCGGCGCCGTCTAGCCTTCCGCGAGTGGACCTCGAAGAGGCGATCCGCACCCGCCGCACGCACAAGGCCTACGGCCCCGAGCCGGTCGGGCGCGAGCTGCTCGAGGAGCTGTTCGACCTCGCGCGCTGGGCTCCGAACCACCATCTGACGAATCCGTGGCGCTTCCGCGTTCTCGGACCTGAAGCGCTCGCGCGGTTGAAGCAAGCCGCCGGCCCGGAGGCCGCCGCCAAGCTCGACCGCGCGCCGACGCTCGTCGTTGCCTCGGCCGTGCTCTCGGGAGACGACGAGGTGGCCGACGAGGAGGACGTGGCGGCGACCGCGGTCGCCACGTACATCGTCCTACTGGCAGCGCACGCGCGCGGGCTCGCCGGCTACTGGCGGACGCCGGGAGTCCTGCGCACGGCGGAGGGCAGGGCGGCGGTGGGGCTCGAGGACGGCGAGCACTTCGTCGCCCTGATCCACCTCGGCGAGCCGCGCCAGGAGCGCGAGCCTCCGGAGCGCGCCGCGGCCGGCGAATTCGTCACCTACCTGCCGTGAACGGCGCGCCCCTTAACGTACACACCGTGATCGCGCGCGCCGACGCCGTCAAGGCCCTCGAGGCGGACAGCTTCGACCTCGTCGTGATCGGCGGCGGCGTGACGGGCGCGGGTTGCGCGCTCGATGCCGCCTCGCGGGGCTACAGCGTCGCGCTCGTCGAGCGCAACGACTACGCGTCGGGCACTTCGAGCCGCTCGTCGAAGCTCATCCACGGCGGCCTGCGCTACCTGCAGAACTTCGACCTCGGCCTCGTGCGCGAGGCGCTGCTCGAACGGTCGCTGCTGGTGAAGCTCGCGCCCCACCTGGTCAAGCCACTGCCGCTGCTCGTCAGCGCGTTCGACGACAAGCGTCCCGACCGCCTCGTCGGCATGGGCTTGAACATGTACGACGTGATGGCGCGCGAGGGGCTGCGCGGTCGCGGCGGGCGGCGCGCCCGGCGGGCGGCCGAGGCGCTCGGCGAGGAGGAGTGGAGCCCGGCGCGCCACCGGACGATCGAGGGTGACGAGGTCTGCTCGCTGCTGCCCGCGCTCGCCCCGCGAAAGCCCACCTCGGCCTACCTCTTCTACGACTGCCAGACGGACGACGCCCGCCTCGTCCTGACGATCCTCGGCGAGGCCGAGCGCTTCGGCGCCGTGTGCGCCAACCGGTGCGAGGTCACGGGGCTCGTCGAGCGGGGCGGCCGCGCCGCGGGCGTGCTCGTGCGCGACGCGGTCGCGGGCGGGGAGTTCGAGCTCGCCGCCGACAACGTCATCAACGCGACCGGGGTGTGGGCGGACCGGATCCGGCCGGACGAGCTCCACGACGAGGCCGAGGTCCCGCGCATCGCCCCGAGCCGCGGAACCCACCTCACCTTCTCGCGCGACGATCTGCCGCTGAACGCCGGCGCGATCGTGCCCGCCGGCGGCGACCGCACGATCTTCGCGCTGCCGTGGCTCGGGCGGACGCTGGTCGGGACGACCGACAACGACTACGACGCCGAGGACCTCGACCACGTCCCGCCGAGCGAGGACGATGTCGAATACCTGCTGAGCGCCGTCAACGACTACTTCCAGACCTCGCTGAGCGCAGCCGAGGCGACCGGCGCGTACGCGGGCGTGCGGCCGCTGATCTCGACCGGTGACCCGAAGAAGTCGGTCGACATCTCGCGCAAGGAGGAGTTGTACGAGACGAGCTCGGGCCTGGTGACGATCACCGGCGGCAAGCTGACGACGTGGCGCCGGATGGCGAAGCTCGCCGTTGACCGCGTCGTCGAGCGCGAGGGGCGCGACGCCCCCTGCCGCACGGATGAGATCCCGCTCGGAATGGCGGCGGAGGAGGCCGACCTGCAGCCCGTCGAGGGCGTCAGCGAGGAGGCCTACCCGCACCTCGCGGGCCGTTACGGGCATGCCGCGCGCGACGTGCTCGCGCTGGCGGCCGAGCGCCGCGAGCTCGCCGAGCGGATCACGCCCGACCTGCCCGACCTGCTGGCCGAGACCGTGATCGCCGCCCGGCTCGAGCAGCTGGGCTCGCTCGCCGACGTCTTCCTGCGGCGCACGCGGCTCGGACTGCTCGACTCGGGCCCGCTGACGGGCGTGGACGCGGCCGCGCCGCGCACGGTCGCGGAGGTGATCGCTCCCGAGCTCGGCTGGGACGAGGCGCGCGTCGAGTCCGAGCTCGACGACTGGCAGGCCGTCGCCGCCGCCGAGGGCATCTCGCTCGCCCCGCCCGAGCGCGCGAAGGAACCGGTGGTGTCGTGAGGCTCGACCTGCGCGGGCGCATGCTCGCCTCCGGCGGCAGGGGTCCGCTGATCATGGGGATCGTCAACGCGAGCCCCGAGTCGTTCTCCGACGGCGGCCGCTACCACGGCGTTGACGCCCTCGTCGAGCGCGGGCTCGAACTGACGCGGGCCGGCGCCCACCTGATCGACGTCGGCGGCGAGTCGGGTGTGACGAACCGCGCACCGATCACCGCCGAGGAGGAGATCGAACGTGCCGTCCCCGTGGTCGAGGGCCTTACGGCGCGCGGTATCGCGGTCTCGATCGACACGTGGAAGCCGCCGGTGGCGCGCGCCGCGCTCGCCGCCGGGGCGGTGCTCGTCAACGATGTTTCGGGGCTGCGCGACACCGAGATCGCCGACGCCTGTGCCGTGGCGGGCGCCGGGCTCGTGATCGCACACACGCGCGCGGAGCCGAAGGTGAAGGCCTTCCCCGACTTCGACGACGTCGCCGCGGACGTCGAGGAGTTCCTGCGCGAGCGCATCGCTGTAGCGGCCGGGCGCGGCGTGGCCCTCGCGGCGATCATCCTCGACCCGGGTCCCGACCTCGCCAAGACTCCCGCCGACACGATCGCGGCCCTGCGCGCCCTGCCGCGCGTCGCCGCGCTCGGCCATCCGCTGCTGCTCGCCGTGTCGCGCAAGGACTTCGTCGGCGCGATCACCGGCCGCCGCCCGACGGAACGCCTCGCGGGCACGCTCGCCGCGCTCGGCGAGGGGGTCGACGCGGGCGCGGCGATCGTGCGCGTCCACGACGTCGCCGAGGTCGCCGACTTCCTCGCGGTGCGCGCCGTTTTGCGCGGGGAGACAGAGCTCGACGCCGACGCCCGCCTCGCCGAGGACCTGCGCCGCGAGGAGCCCGTCGCATGAGCTCGTTCACGATCGCCCAGCTGTCCGACATCCACTGCGGCTCGCCCCACTTCGTCGGCAGCCTGCTCGAACGCGCGATCGACGAGGTCAACGAGCTCGAGCCCGACGTCGTGATCGTCTCCGGCGACCTCACCGCCGACGGCTTCCGCGACGAGTACGAGGAGGCGCGCGACTACCTGTCGACGCTCGCCTGCAAACGCCTGATCGTGATCCCAGGCAACCACGACTCGCGCAACGTCGGCTACGTCCACTTCGAGGAGCTCTTCGGCGAGCGCCAATCGGAGCTCCACGCGGACGGCGTCTCGATCGTGGCTGTTGACTCGACGGAGCCCGACCTCGACCACGGCGTGATCGGCCGCGGGCGCTACGAGTGGATCGGCGAGCGGTTCGCTTCGCACGAGGCGTTCCTGCGGATCTTCGTCCTCCACCACCACCTGCTGCCCGTGCCGGGCACCGGCCGCGAGCGCAATGTCGTCCACGACGCGGGCGACACGCTCGAGCGGCTCCAGCAGGCAGGTGTGAGGCTGGTGCTCTCCGGGCACAAGCACGTGCCGTACGCGTGGCGGCTCGAGGACCTCTTCGTCGTCAACGCCGGGACCGTCTCGACCACGCGGCTCCGCGGCAAGACGAAGCCCTGTTACAACGTGATCGAGGCGTCCGAGGAGCGCGTCGTCATCACGCGCAAGTACCCCTACTCGGAGGGCGACGCGATCCTCTCGTTCGACCCGCGGACGCTCGACTACGACAAGAGCTCGGGCCTGCTGGGGGAGACCGCGCACGGATGAGGCGCGCGCTTGCGGCCGTGCTCGCCGTGGGCGCGCTGGTCGCCGCCGGCTGTGGTGACGACGAGAAGACCGTCACCGACACTGCGACCGTGACCTCGCCGACCTCGCCCGCGGTCTCCGAGCGCGATCAGATCCTCGCCGCCGCCCGCGGCGACGCTCCGGGCGCCGACGTCACGATCCGCAAGCAGAGCAGCGAGTTCGCCGTTACGAACGCCGTCGACTTCCGCCAGATCCTCAAGAAACAGAACGGCCAGTGGGAGGTCGTCTATTCGGGCAACGGGAGGATTCCGCCGGCCGTCGTGAGGCGGTTCGGCATCCCGCCCGAGTTCGCGGAATAGCAGCGCGCGTCAGGCGGCCGCTGCGAGCTCGGCCGGCTCGTCGTCCTCTTGGACGGGTTCCTCGCCGCCCCCGCGCAGCTTGTCCGGCAGCGCGAGGCGGCAGATCTTCTTCACCACCGAGCCGAACTGCTTGTGCAGCGGGCCGGCGTTGTAGGGGATGCCGTAGCGCTCGCAGATCTCCTGGACCTCGACCGAGAGCTCGCCGTAGCGGTGTGCCGGGATGTCGGGGAACAGGTGGTGCTCGATCTGGTGCGAGAGGTTGCCCGACATGATGTGGAACAGCTTCCCTCCGGTCAGGTTGGCCGAGCCGAGCAGCTGGCGGTAGTACCACTGCCCGCGCGACTCGTTCGCGGTCTCCTCGAGCGTGAACTCGTGCGTGCCCTCGGGGAAGTGGCCGCAGAAGATGATCGTGAACGACCACAGGTTGCGGTTGAGGTTCGCGACAGCGTTGCCCGGCGAAGGTGAACGGGGCCGACGGGCCCGACAGCAGCGGGAACAGCACGTAGTCCTTCAGCGACTGCTTGCGGACCTTCTTCCAGATCTGGCCCAGCATCTCGCGCTTCGACGGATCCCACTTCGCCTCGCCGGTCGTGATCCGCTCGGTCTCGAGGTCGTGCATCGCGACGCCGTACTGGAAGAACGTCGCGAGCAACGTGGCGTAGACCGGGTTGCCGAGGTAGTAGGGGTGCCACTTCTGGTCCTCGGACATGCGCAGGATGCCGTAGCCGATGTCGCGGTCCTTGCCGAGGATGTTCGTGTGGGTGTGGTGCATGTAGTTGTGCGAATGGCGCCACTGGTCTGCCGGGCAGGCGGTGTCCCACTCGAAGTTCTTGCCGGCGAGGTCGGGCTCGCCGGTCCAGTCGTACTGGCCGTGCATCACGTTGTGGCCGATCTCCATGTTGTCGAGGATCTTCGAGATCGAGAGGCAGGTGACGCCGCCGAGCCAGAAGGGCGGCAGGAAGCCGGCCATGAACATCGCGCGGCCCGCGACCTCGAGCCCGCGCTGGGCCCTGATCACGTTGCGGATGTAGGTGACGTCGCGCTCGCCGCGGTCGGTGAGCACGCGCTCGCGGATCGCGTCGAGCTCGCGGCCGAACTCGTCGAGCTGCTCGGGCGTGAGGTCGGGGAGGGTGCTGGTGTCGGTGCTGGGCATTGGGGTCTCTCCTGGTTCGTGGTTCGCGGGGAAAGGGCTAGAGGTCGAGCTCGACGTCGCCGACGGGGACCGAGACGCAGATCTGGATCTCGCCGGGATCGGGCGATGACAGCTCGCCGCTGCGGACGTCGCGGACGCGGCCGGCCGTCTTGCGGCAGGTGCAGCTGTGGCAGATCCCCATCCGGCAGCCGTGCTCGGGCGTGAGCCCGGCGGCCTCGGCCTGTTCGAGCAGCGAACGGCCGTCGTCGGTCGCCTCGGAGCCGGAGCGGGCGAAGCGGACGCTGCCGCCGCGCTCGTCCTCCGGCGTGTCGAACGAGGGGGAAGGAAGCTCTCCGTGCGGACGTGCTCCCCGATCGTGGCGCGGGCCGCGTCGATCAACGCCGGCGGACCGCAGACGAACGTGTCGGCAGCGGCGAGGTCGGTCGCCACGGCGTCGAGGTGCCCGCGCGAGAAGTGGCCGTCGAGGTCACCGGCGCCATCGGCGCGCGTATGCGCGTGGACGACGCGCACGTTCGGGTGCGCGGCGGCGATACGCGCCAGCTCGTCGCGGTAGAGCGTCAGCTCTGGAGTCGGGGAGTAATGGACGAAGGTGACCTCTCCGGCGTGCTGCTCGGCGCAGAGGGTGCGGAGCATCGAGAGGACCGGGGTGATTCCGCTGCCGCCGCTGATGAGCAGGAGGTTCGCGGGACGCTCGGCGGGGAGCACGAAGTCGCCGTCGGCGCGCGCGAGGCCGAGCACGTCGGCAGGCTTTGCGTTCGCGGCCAGGTGGCGCGAGACGAGCCCCCGGTCGTGGGTCTTCACGGTCAGCTCGATCGGACGGCCGCCGGCGTGCTCGACGCAGGCCGGGGAGTACGAGCGTGAGCGGCGGACACCGTCGATCGTCAGCGAGACCTGGACGAACTGGCCGGCGCTGAATCCCTCCCAGGCGGCGTTCGGCTCGAGTACGAGCGTGACGCTGTCGGGGGTCTGGCGGGTGACGGAGGCCACGCGGGCACGGGCGTCATTGATGGTCCAGTCGTGCTGGACCAGCTCGAGGTAGCGATCTACCCCATGGGGCGTGGTCAGGACGTCGGCGACGCCCGATCCGAGCAGGCGCCGGCCGAGGCGGGGCCTGGGTGCGGCTGGGGCGGTGGCGGTGCTGGGTGGCATAGGGCTCCTCCGGTACATCAGTGAACGATTGTGCACTAATACGTTGTCCTTCCCGCCATGGTTACGCCTAAACTTGAATGCGCTCGTGACTTAGGTCACACTTAGAGATGTGAACAGCCGTACTCCGAAGAAGTCGAAGCGCTCGAAGAGCCGCTCCAGCGGCGCGGGTACGCGCGAGAAGCGAAAGCAGCAGACCCGCCAGGCGCTGCTCGACGCGGCGCTGCGTCTGCTCGAGGGCAAGAGCTTCGACGGTCTCAGCCTGCGCGAGGTGACGCGCGAGGCCGGGGTCGTCCCAACCGCGTTCTACCGCCACTTCGACGACATGGAGGAGCTCGGGCTCGCACTCGTCGAGGAATCGTTCAGGACGCTGCGCGACATGCTGCGCGATGCCCGCTCGGACCCCGAGCGCTACGAGCACGCGATCCACAGCTCGGTCGAGGTCCTCGTGACGCATGTGCACGAGAACCGCCCGCACTTCCGCTTCGTGATGCGCGAGCGCTTCGGCGGGGTCAGCGGGCTACGTCATGCGATCCGGTCCGAGCTGCGGCTGTTCGCCTCCGAGCTCGCGACCGACCTGTCGCGCTTTCCCGGACTGCGCAAGTGGGGGACCGACGATCTCCAGATGATGGCCGGCTTGATCGTGAACGCGATGGTCTCGACCGCGGAGGCGATCCTCGACGTGCCGGGCCGCAGCCCGAAGCTCGAGCGCGAGATCATCCGTACGGCGGAGCGGCAACTGGGTCTGATCACCGCGGGCGTGCCGAACTGGCGGCCGAGCGGCTAGCGCACTACCCGGATCGTCCCGTTGCCGGAGCGCAGGCCCTTCTTCTCCGCGCGGACCTTGACCTTGCCCGGCTTCGAGAAGCGGACGACGACGTGCTTTCGCCCGTCGCCCGCGGTGCGCGTGAAGCGGCCGCCGAAGCGCAGCTTCGCCCCGTCCACGCGCTTGCGCGCCTTCGCCTCGACGTAGGTCGCGCCGAAGGAGAGCGTGACGCGGCGCCCGGCCTTGACGCGCTTGGGCCGCACGGTCAGCTTCAGCGGCGGCTTCGCCTGCTTGCGCGAGGGCTGGGGCGGACGCTGGTCGGGGACCTCGAGCAGCTGGCTCTGGAAGCTGACGACGTAGAGGTTCTGCGAGGGGAAGCCCTGACCGTCGGTGCCGCCGCCGAAGGCGACCGCACTCGGGCCGAGCATCGGGAGTCCCTTGAGCACGGCGCAGATCTTGCGGTTCGTGTCCACCCGCCAGACCTCACCGGCTCCGTTGGCGGTTACGAACAGCCGGCCCTTCTCGTCGATCGCCAGACCGTCGAGACCGGCGGCGGGGTTCGTGTCCGGCGACGCGTAGTGCTCGATCCGCGAGGGGTTGGCGATCTCGATCCGTTGGATCGCCGGCGGCTGGAAGGTCTGCGCGATATAGAGATGGCGCTCGTCGAGGCTGAGGACGGCGCCGTTGGCGGAGATGGGGTTGGCCCAGTTGCTCTGGACCCGGCCGTCGCGCGTGATCCGGTCGAGTCCGACACCGAGGTCGTTGGTGGCGAAAATCGTGCCGTCCTTCGTGCGGGCGATCGCGTTGGCCTGCGCGAGCCCGCTTGCGAAGAGTGTCTTCGCGCCGGTCTCGGGGTCGACGCGGAACAGCTTTGCCATCGGAATCAGGGTGCCAAGCGCGCCGCCCGGGATCGAGGTCCCGGAGCCGAGGAATAGCTTGCCTTCGTCGTCGAACGCCAAACCGCCACCGGCTTCTACCTGGGTGAGCGGTTTCGGCGTCGCGCCGGGGCCGTCGAGGCGCATCAGCGCGCCGCGCCCCTGGTCGGTGTAGAAGAGCCGGCCCTTGTCGTCCGAGATGATCGACTCCATGACCCCGGTGCCGCGCACGACCTGGCGGGCGGGCTTGGCTTCCGGGCACATGTCGACGGCCTCGGCGCTCGCCGGCAGCGCGAACAGCAAGGCAATGAAAGAGGCTGAGGCTGCGAGTCCACGCCGCATTGCCTCCACACCGTACAGAGGCTGAACCGTTAGGTACTCCATATGGCCAAAACGGTTCAGCCTCGGGGATGATGCGCGCGTGAGCTCCACTGTCATTGCCCTCATAGACGGCGAGCACCATCCGAGCGTCACGCGCGAGGCGCTCGATCGCCTCGATGCGGACCGCGGGATCGCGGGCGTCATTTTCTGCGGCGGCGAGGAGAAGCTCGCGCCCGGTTCGCTCGAGCGCGCCGACGAGGTCTGGGGCCGCGCGGTCGAGACGGGCGACGACCCCACCGCAGCGCTGACGAAACTCGCCGCCGAGACGAGCGCCGCCGTGGTCGTGGACCTCGCCGACGAGCCCGTGCTGCCGGCCCAGGGCAAGCTGCGCCTCGCGGCGTACGCACTCGACGCCGGACTGGCCTACGAAACGCCGGGAACCACGCTCCATCCGCCGCGCTACGAGCGGGTCGCGTTCGACGGGCCGACGTTGGCGGTCATCGGCACCGGTAAGCGGACGGGCAAGACCTCGGTCGCCGGGCACCTCGCCTACAAGCTCCGCACCGAGCGCGACGTCGGGCCGGCGATCGTCTCGATGGGGCGCGGCGGGCCGGCGGATCCGCAGATCGCGCACGCCGACCTGACGCTCGACGACCTCCTCGCGCTCGCCGACGAGGGCCGCCACGCCGCGTCGGACTACCTCGAGGACGCCGTCCTTGCGGGCGTGCTCGCGATCGGCTGCCGCCGGATCGGCGCGGGGCTCGCGGGCGAGCCGGCGTGGTCGAACGTCCCGGCCGGGGCAGCGCTCGCGGCCTCGCTCCAGCCGGGCGCGCTGATCTTCGAGGGGTCGGGCGCGTGTGTTCCGCCGGTGGAGGCGGACCGGACGATCTGCATCGCGGGCGACCGCGCGGGCGCGCTCGAGGTGCTCGGCCCGTACCGGCTGCTGCGCGCGGACCTGGCGCTGGTGATGGACGCGACGGACGAGCGCCTGGCCGACGACGTGGCGGCGATCGCGCCTGGTAAGACCGTGCGCTGCGCGCTCCGCCCGCAGCCGGCGGAGGAGATTCCGGCCGACGCGCGCGTCGCGCTGTTCACCACCGGCGCACCGGGCTGCGACGGAGTCGAGCCCGTCGTCGCCTCGACCAACCTCGCCCGCCGCAGGGAGCTCGGCGCCGACCTCGACCGCGCCGAGTCGGAGGGCTGCGACGTTTATCTGATCGAGGTGAAGGCGGCGGCGATCGACACGGTCGCGACGCGCTCGCGAGAGAACGGGGCACGGGTCGTCTTCCTGCGCAACCGTCCCGTCGCGATCAACCCGGGCGAGGACCTCGACGCGATCCTGCTGTCGCTCTACGACGAGGCCGCCGGTGGCTGAGACCGTCGTCTGGCGCGAGGACGGCGGCCTCCCCTATTCGAAGGGGCTGATGGCGCAGTCGCTGATGGCCTCCGGGCTCGCGACGGAACGCTCCTGGTCGCTCGCGCGCCAGATCGAGGGCCGGCTTTCGGAGCGTGCTTCCGACCGGATCGAAACCGCCGAGCTGCGCGAGCTCGCCGAGGAGGTGATCGCCGCCGAGGAGGGCCCCGACGCGGTCCGCCGCTTCCACGAATGGCATCGGCTCGACAAGCTCGACCGCCCGCTCGTCGTGCTGATGGCGGGCACGACAGGCGTCGGCAAGTCGACGCTCGCGACGATGCTCGCGAACCGCCTCGGCGTCACGCGCGTAATCGCGACCGATTCGATCCGTCAGGTGCTGCGGGCATTCTTCTCGCGTGACTTCATGCCGGTCGTCCACTACTCGGCCTTTGAGGCGGGGAAGGCGGTTGGCGAGGGCGTCGAGGATTCGCTGCGCGACGAGCCGGAGGTCGAGGCGCTCGCCGAGCCTGACGGCGACCGGGACATCATCGGCTTCGAGCGCCAGGCGCGCAGCGTCGGCGCCGGCGTCGCGGCGATCGTCGAGCGCTCGTGCATCGAGGGCGCGCCGCTCATCGTCGAGGGCGTCCACTGTGTCCCGGGCCTGCTCGAGGAGGAACTGCGCGCGCGCTGCGTGCCCGTCGAGGCGCTCGTCGTGGTCGAGGACGAGGAGCTACACCGCGCGCACTTCGCGCTCCGCGACGAGATCCGTCCCGCCGACCGCTATCTCGACCGCTTCGCGCAGATCCGCAAGCTGCAGGCCTACCTCACCGAGCGCGCGGAGGTCGAGGGCGTTCCGGTGATCGACAACCTGCAGGTGGATCAGGCACTCGGACAGATCCAGGACCTGGTGCTCGAGGCCGCGGGGCGCCTGGCGCCCGAACAACCGCAACAACAGGAGGGGTAGATGAAGCTGTTCATCGACACGGGGTCCGTCGCCGAGGTGGAGGAGATCGCCGCGTGGGGGGTGCTCGCCGGTGCGACGACCAATCCGACGCTGCTCGCGAAGGAGGACGGCGACCCGGGCGAGATCGTCACGCGCATCTGCGACCTGGTCGGCGGGCCGGTCTCGGCCGAGGTCGTGGCGGAGGACCCAGACGGCATGGTCGCCGAGGGCCGCGCTTTGGCCGCTCTGCACGAGCACATCGTCGTCAAGGTGCCGTTCTGCGCCGCTGGTCTCGCCGCGACGCGGCGGTTGTCCGACGAGGGCATCCGAGTGAACATGACGCTCGTCTTCTCGCCCAGCCAAGCCCTGCTGACGGCCGAGGCGGGCGCCACGTACGTGTCGTGCTTCATGGGCCGGCTGGACGACATCTCGGTCGACTCCGCCGAGGTGCTGCGCGAGATCGTCGCCGCGCTGCGCGCCGGCGATTCCGAGGCGCAGGTGCTGGCCGCTTCGATCCGCAACCCGCAGCACGCCGTGACCGCGGCGCAGCTCGGCTGCGAGGTCGCGACGGTGCCCGGGAAGGTGTTGCGGCAGATGCTCGACCACCCGCTCACGACGGCCGGCATCGAGCGCTTCGCGAAGGATTGGCAGGAGCGGCCCGAGTTCGGCGAATGGCTCGAGGGTTTGGTCGCCCAGCCGCGAGCCGTGGCCGCCTGAGCACCCCGAATCGCTAGATTCACCCCTGCCCCGTGGCAGCCGGATCGCCGGCGGCCGCACCACCCCAATTGAAGGAGGACCCAGCCATGCCAGTACTGGAACCGGGCGAGCTCGAGGCAAGCCCGCTGGCCGACCTGCACTCGATCGCCGCCGAGCTCGAGATCGAGGGCTACCGGCGGATGTCGCGCGAGGACGTCGTCGCGGCGATCCTGTCGGTGCAGGGCAACGCGCCGGAGGAGAAGGCCGGCGACGCGTCGGACGAGCCGGAGGACGAGCCCGCGGAGGAGCGGGCGGGCAAGCGGCGCGAGCGACGGCCGAAGGAGCGTGAGGAGGAGCCGGAGGAGCCGGAGGAGACCCGTTCCGGCACGCTCGACATCCTTCCGAACGGCTCGGGCTTCATGCGCTCGGACGCTTTCGCCCACGGCGCGGACGACGTGTACGTCTCGGCGGCGCAGATCCGCCGCTGCGAGCTGCGCTCCGGCGACGAGCTGAGCGGGCCGGTGCGCCCGCCGCGGCGCTCGGAGCGCTACCCGTCGCTCGTGCGCGTCGAGCAGGTCAACGGCGCCGACGCCGAGCCGCCGGCGGAGCGGCCGCGCTTCGCCGAGCTCGAACCGGCGTTCCCGACCGAGCGGCTCGAGGCCCCGGACGCATTCGCGAGCGCGCCGATAGGCAAGGGCTCCCGCGTGGTGATCGCGGGTGAGCCCGGTTCGGGCGCGACGACGCTCCTGCGCGAGCTCGCGGTCGCCCTCGCCGCCAAGCACCCCGACCTCTCGCTGACCATCGTGCTCGCGGGCGTGAGGCCGGAGGAGGTGCCGGAATGGCGCAACGCCGTCGAGGCGCCGATCGCGGGCGGCTCGTTCGACCGCCCCGCCGACGAGCAGGCGCAGGCGGCATCGCTCGCGGTCGAGCGTGCGAAGCGCGTCGCCGAGCGTGGGGGCGACGCGGCCGTCCTCGTTGATGCCCTCGACCAGCTCCCGGCAAGCGCCGCACGGCGAGTTCTCGCTGGCGCGCGCAACGCCGCCGACGGCGGCTCGGTGACGGTCGTCGCAGTGTCGGCCGACCCCGAGCTGCGGCGCATCGCGACCACGCGCGTGGTGCTCGAGGCGGGCGGCGCGGGCGAACCGCCGACGGTCGGTCCCGGAAGCGGGACCACTCGCGCGGAGAGCCTGGGCTGAACTACGCCTAGGCGGCCTTGTAGGCGACGCGCTTCCAGCTCGGCTCGGGGGAGAGCTCGATCAGCTCTCCGTCGCGCTCGGGCTGGGCGTAGCCGAAGGTGCTGTTGCGCTCGTCGAAGACGATGTCGAGCTCGCCTTCCTTGACTCGCTGGTCGAGCCATGCGCCGCGGAAGACGAGCCGGCGCAGCCAGTGGACGAGCGAGCGCTCGGACGGCCCGACGAGCTCGCCCCAGCACGAGTTGATGTGCTCGCCTAGGAGCGAGCCGGGGTCGGGCACTTCGCCGTTGACGGCCAGGTTCACGAGGTCCTCGCGCTCCATGTCGTCGAGCGGCCCGTCGACGAAGCCGAGCTTGACCGCGGCCTGCTCGACTCGCTCGGTGAAGTCGCGCTCGTTGAAGGTGAAGCGCAGCTCCCCGTACTCGAGCACGTAGTCCGATCCGGACTCGTAGTTTCCGCGTCGTTTGGTGTCCATCGGTTCAGCCGGGGCCGCCCTCCCAACGGGCCAGCCACCGCGCGTCGGCATTCTAGGCGCGTCTCCTCTCGCGAAGCGAGCTCTGCAAGCGGATTTGCAGGGGTATTGCCCGAAGGGGGGTGAAGCCATGCGGCTCGTGCGTCTTAGAGGGCATGACGGGGGACACGCAGTCGCTGTTGGTGGTCGAGGACGACGACGCCGTGCGCACGCTTCCTCGCCGACAACCTCGCCGCGGACGGCTTCAAGGTCGCGACGGCGAGTGACGCGGGCGAGGGCATGCGAGCGCTCGAGGTGCGCAAACCGGACCTCGTCGTGCTCGACCTCGTCTTCCCCGAAGGGCCCAGCGGGCTCGAGCTGCTCGACCGCGTGCGCTCGGCCGACGGGCTCGCCTCGCGCTTCGACCCCGACGTGCCGATCGTCGTGCTCTCGGGCCGGACGAGCGAGGTGGACCGGCTGCGCGGCTTCGGCCGCGGCGCCGACGACTACGTGCCCAAGCCGTTCTCGTACCCGGAGCTCGTCGCACGCGTGCGCTGCGTCCTGCGCCGTGCCCAGGGACGCCGCCTGCGCGGCGTGATGAGCGTGGGTGAGCTCGCGATCGACCCTGTGACGCGGCGGGTGACGCTCGACGGCGTGCCCATCCACCTCTCGGCGAAGGAGTTCTCGCTGCTGCAGGCGCTGGCTGCCGAGCCGACGCGTGTCTTCACCAAGGCCGAGCTGCTGCGCGACGTCTGGGGCTACCTCTCGATCGGCAACACGCGCACGCTCGACGCCCACGCCTGCCGCCTGCGCAAGAAGCTCGCGGGTTCGGCGCGGCCGTGGGTCGTGAACGTGCGCGGCGTCGGCTATCGGCTCGTGGAGCTGCTGTGAGCGGCCACCTCGCGGTCGCGCTCGGGCTGACGCTGGCCGGCTGGTTTGCCGCCGCCTGGCGCATGCGGCGGCGACTCGCCCTCCTCGCCGATGCCGAGCACGAGCTTCGGGGTCCACTCACGGCACTCGGGCTGCTGGCCGATGGCTTGCGCCGGGATGGCGAAGACGACCTCGCGGCTGCGATCGAGGTCCAGGTCGGCCGGGCGCGGGCTGCGCTCGACGACCTCTCCGGGCCGAGCGGTGCGGTGACCTGGGCGGCGGGTGGCGATCAGGTGTACCGCGCCCTTGGAAACCTCGTCCAGAACGCGGTCCAGCACGGCGACGGCGACGTCGTCCTGCGGGCCGAGCGCAGCAGCGACCGGCTGCGCCTGGTCGTCGAGAACGAGACGCCCTCGACCGCGGGGCGCCGGCGCGGCGGGCGCGGGCTGCGAATCGCGCGCCAAGCAGCCGAGCGCGCGGGCGGAGAATTGGTGGTCAGTCAGCAGCGGGGGACGCGGTCCTCCGTGCTCGAGCTGCCCGGTCCAGGCAGTCGAAGTGGCTAGGGCCAAACGCGCCGGTCGCGCGAACCCCAACCGCCGCCGAGCGCTGGTGCTGCTTGGGCTCGCGATCGCATGCGGCGGATTGGCGGTGTCCGAGGTTCGCGGGCGCGAGCGCGAGACCGAGCGTCGCACCGGCCCGCTCGTCCCGGTGGTCGTCGTCCGCTCCGCGATACCCGCCGGCAAGGAGATGGCCGCGGGCCGCATCCGAGCCGCGCTCGGGGTGCAGCGGATCCCCGCGCGCTTCGTCCCGCGCGACGCGCTCGGCTCCCCGAACGAGGCGGCCGGCCTGCGCACGGCGGTCGCGCTCGAGCCGGGCGCGTACCTGAGCGCGGGGATGCTGAGGACTGCCCGGCCGGCGTCGGGAGGGCGCCGGCCGGGTGGGATCGCGCCCGGTGAGCGCGCCGTCGAGGTCGGCGTCTCGGGCGGGCCTGGCCTGGCCGCGGGCGGCGCGGGACGTGTGGACGTGCTGGTCACGACCGAGCGTGCGAGCGGCGAGGGCGGGCGCACGTACGTGGCGCTCCAGGACGTCGAGGTGCTCGCCTCGCGGCCGGGGGGCGCCGCGGGAGGTGGCGACGCGGAGCGCGGACCCGGCGCGGAAGCGGGCCAGCGGACGCTCGTCACCCTTCGTGTGACCGCGCGGCAGGCGGTCTTCCTGACCGCGGCCGAGAACTTCGCCCGCGAGATCCGCCTCCTCGCCCGCCCGCCGGGCGACGAACGGAAGCTCGAGCAGACGCCGGTCGAGAGCGGCGGGCTCTAGCCGTTGCTTGGAGCTTCGAGGCGTTCGACCCCGCCATCCTCGGTCCCGAGCAGCGCGAGGTCGGTCATCCCGAGGAAGAGACCGTGCTCGACGACGCCCACGAGCGCCTTCAGCTCGCGAGCGACCTCATCCAGCCGGCCCTCGGCCGGAATCGCGCAGTCGAGCAGGTAGTGCCCTTCGTCGGTGATGACGCTGTTGCCGGCGTCGTCGGTGCGGAGGTCGGCCTGCGGCAGGACCGACAGGACGCGCTCGCGTGTCTGCTCCCATGCGAAGCGGACGATCTCGACCGGGAGGGCGTGAGTCTGCCCGAGGCGCTCGACCTGCTTGCGCGTCTCGGCGACGCAGACGAAGCGCTCGGCGGCCGAGATCACGAGCTTCTCGCGCAGGAGCGCGGCACCGCCTCCTTTTATGAGGTTGAGCGAGGCGTCGATCTCGTCGGCGCCGTCGATCGCGAGGTCGAGCCGGGCACTCGCCGTCAAATCGACCATCTCGATCCCGACGGCAGCCGCACGCTCGGCGGTGCGCTCCGAGGCGGTCGCCGCCCGCAGGGGCGGGCCGTCGGGCCAGCGCTCGCCGATCAGCTCGACCACGCGCCACAGCGCGCGGCCGGAGCCGAGCCCGATCGTCGTGTCCGGCTGGATCTCCTCGAGGGCAGCGGCTGCGGCAGCGTTCCGGGCGGCTGTCTGGTCGTCGCCGGCGGCCATCGCGCGCAGCATCGCACGCGCCCTGGCCGTCCCGAAAAAGGTCGTGATTTGCAGGCACTTCGATAACCGCTGTCAACCAAGTCGCGCTGCAAGCGGGGTTGCAAACCGGCTAAGGTGCTCGCCGTCGCACACAACCCAGCCGAGTTCGCGCGCGCCCTGAGCGGCGCGGAGCGGGGGAACCAATGGGGCCGGCAGGAGACGGCTCCCGGGGCGAATCGCCGTAGATCGCACGGCGTAGCGCAGCTTTCAGCGCGAGCCCGTCAGCTAACCCCGTAGGCACGATGAAAGGAAGGGCATCAGTGCCTGCAGTTCGTTCACCGATCGTCATCGCACTCGCGGTGCTCGTCGCGCTCACGATGGGCGTCAGCACCGCTGCCGCCAAGGTCCTCAAGCAGGGCTCGCGCGGCGACAGCGTCGCGTCGGTCCAGAAGCGCGTCCACGTCCATGCCGACGGCGTCTTCGGCAAGAAGACGAAGAAGGCCGTCAAGCGCTTCCAGAAGCGCAAGGGGCTGACCGCCGACGGCATCGTCGGGCCGCGCACGTTCAAGGCGCTCGGCCTGCGCCCGCCGAAGGGCGGCCGGGGGAAGACCAAGGTCAGGATCCCGAAGGTGCTCAAGCGGATCGCCCAGTGCGAGTCCGGCGGTAATCCGCGGGCCGTTTCGCGCGACGGGCAGTACCGCGGGAAGTACCAGTTCCTGCGCTCGACCTGGCGCGGGCTCGGCGGTAGCGGCGACCCGGCGAAGGCGAGGGAATCCACTCAGGACCGGATCGCGCTGAAGCTGTACAAGCGCAGCGGGATCGCGCCGTGGCCCGCCTGCGGGCGCGCCGCAACGCGCTAGGTGCCGGTCAACTGAGCAGGGCGGCGCGGAGCTCTTCCTCCTCGGCCGCGAACAGCGCTCCTGTGGTGCGCTCGCGGTCGAGGAGGATCCGCTGCTTGGTGGACGCGCTCGCGGCGCGCGGCAGCGCTGCGATCGCGGCGGCCAGCTCGCGCGCGCGGCCCAAGAGGCCCGCTTGCGAGTGGACCTCGGAGACGACTCCGAGGGCAAGCGCCTCGGGAGCGCCTAGCAGCCGGCCGGTGAGGCAGAGCTCGCGCGCGAGCGCTGCGGGCAGCGCGGCTCGGGCCGCGGCATAGCTCGGCGGGATCCCGCGCGGGAGCTCGGGGAAGCCGAAGGTGGCGGTCTCGGACGCCAGCCGGACGTCGCACAACAAGGCGCAAGCGCGAAGCCGCCGGCGACGGCCGGGCCGTTGACGGCTGCGATCAGCGGCTTCGGGAACGAACCAACCGCGCCAAACGCTGCGACCGAGCACTCGACCAGCCGCTCCTTGTGGGCCCGGTCGCCGCCGAACTGGGTCGTGTCCATCCCAGAGCAGAAGGCGCTGCCGGCGCCGGTCAGGACCGCGCACGCGACCTCGTCGTCGCTCGCAAGCTCCGCGAATCGCTCCGCAATCAGCTCACGCAGCTCGATCGATAGCGCGTTGCGTTTCTCCGGGCGGTCGAGGGTGACGATCGCAACCGCGCCGTCGCGTTCGACCTCGAGCGGCTCGCTCATGCGCGCATCATCGCCTGACTCGAGCCGCGACTCCTCGAGGTCGAGGTCGCGCTCGATCCGACGGCGGACCTCGTCGCTGATCTCCCCGCCGTTTCGCATCGCGAGCAGCTCTTGGCGCTGGGCCGCAAGTACCTCGCGCAGCAACCGCTGGTAGGCGCTCGAGCGGTCCTCGTAGCCTTCGTCGTCGTCGCCGTCGCCGGTCCGAGCGGCGAAGCGGCGGCGGCGGTAGTCGAACGCACCCCTGGCGCGCTCGATCGTGTCGGGGTAGACCCAGTCCGCGTCGGCGAGCTCCTCGAGGCGCGCGATCGCGGCCTCCGCCGTCCGCAGCCGCGCCCGGATCTCCTCCTCGTCCTCGCCCTCCGGCTCGCGGACCCCGAGCCACTCGATCAGCGGACCGAGCGTCAGCCCCTGGAGGACGAGCGTCGCGAGGATGACGCTCAGCGTCAGGAAGATGATCAGGTCGCGCTCGGGGAACGGCGCGCCCGCGTCGGTCTCGAGCGGGATAGCGAGCGCCGCCGCGAGCGCCACGGCCCCGCGCATCCCTGCCCAGCCGCCAACGAGGCGCTCGCGGGCCGGCGAACCGCCGGTCGCGGTAGCGCCCTCGCCGGTCGAGCGCACGCAGCACGTAGGGCACGGTGAACATCCAGACCAGGCGAACGACGATCGCGACGCCGCTGATCAGGCACGCCCAGCCGACCAGCTCGCCGGTGGTGCGCCCTGAGAGGTCGTCGATCACCGACGGGAATTGGAGTCCTACGAGCAGGAACAGCAGCGCGTTGACGACGAACTGGAAGATCTCCCACATCGAGTAGCCCTGGATGCGCATCTCGGGAGTTGTCAGCTCCGGTGTGTGCCAACCCATGTAGACGCCGACGGTCACGGCCGCGATCACGCCCGAGAAGCCGAGCTCCTCGGCCGGCAGGTAGGCGAGGTAGCCGGTGACGAGCGAGACGGTGAGCGAGGTTGGGGGGTCGTCGAGCAGATGCCGGCGCAGCCGCCGGACGAGATAGCCGACGACGAGCCCGACGGCCAGACCGCCCAGGCCGGTGAGGAAGAACTCCGGGATCGCCTCCCAGATCGAGAAGGTCCCCGTTACCACCGCCGCGACCGCAAACCGGTAGAGGACCAGCGCTGTCCAGTCGTTCGTCAGGTTCTCGCCCTCGACCACGATGATCATCCTCCGCGGGGCGTTCAGGCGGCGGAGGATCTCGGCGGGCGCAACGGCGTCGGTGGGCGAGACCACCGCACCGAGCACGAAGGCGACCGGCCAGTCGAGCCCGATCGCGTAGTGCGCGACGAACGCGACGGCGACCATCGTGACGAGGACCAGGCCGATTGAGAGCAACGAGATCGCCCGCACGTTCTGCCGTAGGTCGTTCAGCGACGTGAAGAAAGCGGCCGAGTAGAGCAGCGGTGGCAGGAAGATCGTCAAGACGACCTCCGGCGGCAGCTCGATCTCCGGGACCCCGGGAATGAAGCCGAGGCCGAGCCCACCGAGCACGAGCAGGATCGGGTACGGCACCTTCACCATGTACGCGGCCACGGCCAGTCCGGCCGTGGACGCGACGAGCGCGAGGACGATCAGCTCGGTGTCCACGTGCTTGATCATCTCGGACGGGAGGGGTGGAGCTCGCGCGCTCGCGCGTCCTTAGGTGGTGGACGCTTTCGACGAGCTCGCCGAGGCGCTGAGAGCGCGGTTGATCGAGCGCGCCCGCGACGGCGCGGGCGGCCCGGGCCTCGAGCAGCAGGTGCGCGAGCTCGTCGCACGCGAGGCGGGCGCGCTTGCCGAGGCCGAGCGCGAGCGGCTATGCGAGCGCGTGGTTCGGCTCGCGACCGGGCTCGGCCCGCTCGAGGCGCTGCTCGAGGACACAAGCGTGGACGAGGTGATGGTGAACGGCCCGGGAGAGGTCTACGTCGAGCGCCGTGGGCGGATCGAACGCGCGACGGTGGCGTTCGAGGGCGAGCCCGAGCTACTGCACGCGATCGAACGAATTCTCGCGCCGCTCGGACGGCGCGTGGACGAGGCTTCCCCGCTCTGCGACGCCCGCCTCGCCGACGGCTCACGTGTGAACGTGGTGATCCCGCCGTTGTCGCTCGAAGGCCCATGCATGACCATCCGGCGCTTCCGCCCGAGCGGGTTCTCGCTCGAGGACCTCGTCGCCAACGAGACGCTCGAAGCGCCGCTCGCCGGGTTCCTCGCGGGCTGCGTCCGCGCGCGCCTCGCGATCCTCGTCAGCGGCGGGACCGGCTCGGGCAAGACGACCACGCTCAACGCCCTCTCCGGGGAGCTGCCGGCGGCCGAGCGGATCGTGACGATCGAGGACGCCGCCGAGCTGAGGCTTCGGCAGCGCCACGTCGTGCGGCTCGAGTCGCGGCCGCCGAACCTCGAGGGAAGGGGGGAGGTGACGATCCGCCAATTGGTCCGCAACGCGCTGCGGATGCGCCCCGATCGGATCGTCGTCGGCGAGGTCCGCGGCGCCGAGGCGCTCGACATGCTGATGGCGCTCAACACTGGCCACGACGGCTCGCTCACGACGGTGCACGCGAACTCGCCCGTGGACGCGTTGCGGCGGGTCGAGACCCTCGCGCTCACGGCCGGCGTCGGCCTGCCGCACGCCGCCGTGCGCGAGCAGGTGGCGAGCGCGTTCGACGTCGTCGTCCATCAGGCCCGCTGTGCCGACGGGACCCGGCGGGTGGAGGAGGTCAGTGAGGTCGTGCGCGCGGTCGAGGGGGCGGGCGTGCGGGAGATCTACCGCGGAGGCGCCGGCCGTCGTGGCCGCTGGCGGGCACCGCTCGGGGGCACGCTCGCCGAGCGCGTCTCGACCGCCCGCCCATCGCTCGACCGATGATCGGCCCGCAGGCGCTCGCTTTCGCTGCGGGCGCGCTTGGTGCGCTCGCTGCCGGGATGCTCGCCGGCGGCGCCTTCTCCGCGGCCCGCGCTCGTGCGCCGGACGCTGTCGAGCTCGTCGCCGGCCTCTTCGAGACGGTCGCGCTGGCCGGGCGAGAGGGGCGCGATCCCGGTACCGCGGAGCGCCGCCGGCTGCTCGCCGCGGGCGCCGTCGTCGCGTTCTGCGTCGGGACCTTCTTCGCGGGGCCGCTCGCGGGCCTCGCTGCCGGAGCGGGCGGGCCCTGGGTTGCCGCCCGCGTCCTGCGTGCGCGCCGCGAGCGCTACAGGGCGGCGGTCGAGGCCGGCGCCGCTTCGATCGCACTCGGGCTCGCCGACGCGCTCGCGGGCGGACACTCGTTGCGGGGGGCCGTCGCCGCGGCAGCGCCTGGCGTCGGAGGCGCGGCCGGCCACGAGCTGCGGCGAATCGCCACCGAACTGGAGATCGGGTCCACTACGGACGAGGCGCTCGAGGCGTTCCGCCGCCGAGCGCGATCGGAGCCCGTCGACACGATCGTCGCGGCGTGCCTGCTGCAGCGGCGCGCCGGCGGCGACCTCGCGCGGCTACTGCGCGAGTCCGCGCGCTCGTTCGAAGACGCGGCGCGCCTGCGCGGCGAAGTCCGCGCCGCCACGGCTCAGGCGCGCTTCACCGGTCTGCTGGTGGTCCTGCTCCCGCTCGGCGGGGCGCTGCTCGCGGAGCTTGCGAGCCCGGGCTTCGTTCGCGGCCTGCTCGGGTCGTTCCTGACCGCGTGGCTACTGGGCATCGCGGTCGTGCTGCAGATCGTCGCGGCGGTCGCGATCAAGCGCCTCGGACGAGTACGGGCATGAGCGCGGTGGCGCTCCTCGCCGGCGCGGCGGGCGCGCTCGGCGCGCTCGGTCTCGGGCTCCTGCTCCCTCGCCGGCTGCTCTTGCCTCGCAGGGGCGAGGGCGGAGCGGCCGCGCGCATGCTTGCGGGGCTCGGGTCGCGTGGTCGCGGCAGGTTGCGGATGCCCGCGCGCGACCTCGAGGCACGCGTGCGCGCTGCCGGGCGTCCCCTCGGACTCGGCGCCCGTGAGCTCGCCTCGATGCGGCTGGCCGCGGCGATACTCGGCGGCAGCTTTGGGGCGATGCTCGGCGTGGTGGCGCCGGGCCGGCTTGGGATCGCGATCACGCTCGCCGGCCCCGTCGCGGGATTCTTCGCCCCCGACCTCTGGCTGCGCCGTCGTGCTGCCGAGCGCTTCCGGCGCGTGCGGCGCGAGCTGCCCGACGCGCTCGACCTGTTGCGCGTGACCGTCGAGGCGGGCCACTCGCTCGGCGCGGCTCTGGCCAGCGTCGGCGCGCGTTCGGAGGGGACCCTTGCGGGCGAATGGCGCGCGACCGCGGGCGAGCTCGAGCTCGGTGTTTCGCTGGAGCGTGCGTTGGCCGGCATGGTCGAACGGCTGCCGATGCCGGAGGTAGAGGCCCTTGCCGGGGCGCTCGACCGGGCTCGTCGGCACGGCGCTCCGCTCGCCGACACCCTCGCGGCGCAGGCGCGCGACGCACGGCTCGCGCGACGGCGGCGGGTACAGGAGGAGGCCGCCAAGGCCGGGCCCAAGATCCAGCTCGTGGTGGCGCTGCTGCTCGTCCCCTCGGTCCTGCTGATGGTCGCGGCGGCGCTCGTTGCCGCGTTGCTGGGCAGCGGGGGAGGGGAAGGCGCCGGCGGGCTGGTGGGCGTCTAAGGGGAATCCGCCGAGCCGGGCGCAGGCGGTCCACCCAGAGCCGCCCAGGCGCGCCCGCGCCACTGCAAGAACGCGTGCAGAAAACGCCCGAAAACTGCAAGCCCGCGTGCAGTTTTTCGATTTGCAATCGCCCGCCCGCTCCGAGTGGGCCGGCGCCCCACCGCCGCGGGGACGGGCAAACCCGCTCCGGGAGTGGAGATCGAGCCTGCGAGGACCTCGCCTAGCGCGTCCCCCGGACGGAAAAGTGGATAGAGGTGTTGATTCGTGGGGGACTGTGGGGTACTGTGTCGCCGGGTTCCAAGGACCGGGGTGGCGGGGCTCCTCCCACTCCTCCACCTCGGTCCGGATTCTTCAGGCGACACCTCGCGGTGTCGGGACCGAGCGGGAGGGCGGAGAGAAGATTGGCTTTCAGAGGCCACTTTGAGTACTCGCTCGACGCGAAGAAGCGGATCAACATCCCGCCTAGCTTCCGCGCTGCGTTCGCTGACGGAGTTGTTCTCGCTCAGTGGATCGACCCCTGCGTCACGGTCTGGACGCCGCAGGCGTTCGACCAGTTCACCTCCGCAATGGTCCCCGACGCCAGCGCGCTCAGCACGCAGCGCCGCCGCCTCGACAGCTATTTCGCCCACAACTCGTTCGACGTCACGCTCGACTCGGCGGGCCGCGTGACCCTCAACCAGCCGCTGATCGACTTCGCCGGTCTCAGCAAGGAAGTGATCGTCGCGGGGACGCTCAACCACCTCGAGGTCTGGGACGCCGCCAAGTGGCAGAAGGCGCAGGCCGAGCTTGCCGGCGAGGTCGCGGAGATCGCAGAAAGCCTTGGCAATGCTTCTTGAGATGACGCGCGCGCACGTACCGGTGCTTGCCGGAGAGTTGATCGAGGCGCTCGACCCGCGCCCGGGCGAGACGGCGGTGGACTGCACATTCGGCGCGGGCGGACATGCCGCGCTCGTTGCGGAGCGCATCGGGGCCGGTGGGACGCTCATCTGCATCGATCGCGATCCGGCGGCCGAGGAGCGCTTCGAGGAGCTCCTGCCCGAGCTCGAGTGCGAGGCCCGCTTCATCCGCGCCGACTACGCCGACGCGCTCGAGCAGCTCGCCGGCGAGGGGGTGGAGGCCGACGTCTGCTACCTCGATCTCGGGATCTCCTCGATCCAGGTGGACACGCGCGAGCGCGGCTTCTCATACTCGGCCGACGCCCCGCTCGACATGCGGATGGACCCGGGGCAGGAGCTCGACGCGCGCGCGGTCGTCAACGAATACCCAGAGGAGCGGCTCGAGAAGCTGATCCGCACATACGGCGAGGAGCGTTACGCGCGCCGGATCGCCCACGAGCTCGTCGCCCGGCGCGAACGCGAGCCGTTCGACACCACCGCCGAGCTCGCCGCTGCGATCTCCGCCGCCGTGCCGGCGCCCGCGCGCTTCGGGGGCGGCCATCCGGCGAAGCGGACCTTCCAGGCGATCCGGATCGCCGTCAACGACGAGCTCGGCTCGCTCGAGCGTGCGCTGCCCGCCGCCTGGGCGCTGCTACGGCCCGGCGGCCGGCTCGCGGCGATCTCGTTCCACTCGCTCGAGGACAGGCGCGTCAAGCGCTTCATCGCCGATCTCGCGCGGGGGTGCGTCTGCCCGCCCGAGCTGCCCATCTGCGTCTGCGGGCGCACGCCCGAGGCGGAGCTTCGGACGCGGCGGGCGATCGTTCCCACCCAGGGCGAGGTCGCCGACAACCCGCGCTCGGCCTCCGGCCGCCTGCGGTGTGCGCTCAAGCTCCGCCCGACCGACAAGGAGAGGAGCTGATGGCCCGTTCCGCCAGCCGCAGCCGCCAAGCCGCTGCCGGCCGGCCGCGCGAGCGCGCGCGGCACCGCTTCCGCCGTTCCCGCCCGCCCGCTGCCGCACCGGCGCCGCTCCGGCGGGTCCGCGCCCGCCCGCCCCAAGCGGCCGGCGCGTGCGCCGGCCAGGCGGCGCCCGGCCTCGCGCCGCCAGCGCATCGGCCGCGGCGTAGCGAGCCGGGCCCCGGGGGTCCTCGCTGCCGTCCACGGCCGCCTCTCCGCCGCGCTCGACCGGCTCCTCCGCGGCCGCGGCTGGATCGTCCTCGTCGGCGGGCTGCTGGTCGGGATCGTCTTCCTCAACGTCGCCCTGCTTGGCATCAACAAGGGCACGACGCGCGACGCCGCGCGTGTCGAGGAGCTCGGGCGCCAGAACTCCCAGCTGCGAACCGAGGTCGCCCGCCTCGGCTCGAGCGAGCGGATCCAGAAGGTCGCCGCCGAGCGCGGGCTGGTACTACCCGAGCCGGGCGACGTGCGCTACCTGAGCTCGAACTCGGCGCGTGACTCGCGACTGGCCGCCAGGCGCGTCACCGCGCCGAGCCAGGTCGCCGGGACGACCGCCCCGGCGCCCCGTGCAGAGGCGCCGCAGACCCCCGGGGCCGATCGTCAACAGCGACGGCGATCCGACGAACGACGTGCCGGACGTGAACAACGACGGCGATCCGAGCAACGACGTTCCCGACGTCAACAACGACGGCGACCCGACGAACGACACCGCCGCGGCCACCCCGACGGGGGGGACGACCGCGCCCGCCGGCGCACCCGTGACCACCACGACCCCGGGGACCGAATAGCGGATGCGGCTGATCGAGCGGCGCATCGGTCTGCTGTTCTCGGTCTTCCTGCTGCTGCTCGTCATTGCCGTCGTACGCGCGGCCTGGCTCGGCACGGTCCAGGCCGACGACCTCCGCAGCCGCGCCTCGACCCAGCAGGTCGAAGACCTCACCGTGCCCGCGCGCCGCGGCACGATCACCGATCGCCACGGCACCGAGCTCGCGGTCTCCGAGGACGCGACCACGGTGTTCGCGAACCCATTCCTGATCGACGACCCGAACGCGACCGCCCGCCGCCTCGCGCCGATCGTCGGGATCAAGCAGCGACGAGCTCCTGAAGAAGCTCTCCGACCGCAGCACCGGCTTCGTCTACCTGAAGCGAAAGCTCGACGCCGACGCGGGCGAGCAGGTGAAGAAGCTCCAGATCGAGGGGATCGACACGATCTCCGAGCCGCGCAGGCGGTACCCGCAGGGTTCGCTCGCGGCGCAGCTGCTCGGCACCGTGGGGACCGACAACACCGGCCTCGCGGGCCTCGAGCAGGTGCGCGAGTCGAAGCTCCACGGCGAGGACGGCAAGCGCCAGGCTCGTCAAGGACGCCCTCGGCAAGCCGGTACGGATCGCCGACCCGAAGCCGGCGACGACGGGCGAGGAGCGTCCGCCTGACGATCGACACCGCGATCCAGGAGCGCGCCGAGGCCGTGCTCGCCGAGGTCGGGCATCGCCTACAAGCCGAAGGGCGCGAGCGCGATCGTGATGGACCCGCGCAACGGCGAGATCCTCGCGCTCGCGAACTGGCCGCGGATCAACCCCAATGACATCTCCGAGGCGCCCGCCGTACGCGCGCCAGAACCGCGCCGTCGCCGCCAACTACGAGCCCGGGTCCGACGTTCAAGCCGGTGACTGTCGCCGGCGCCCTCTCGGAGCGCCTCATGCGGCCGACGACGCCGTTCCAGCTGCCGCCGACGATCCAGGTCGCCGACCGCACGATCGAGGAGGCCCACGGCCGCGGCGCGGTCGACGCTGTCGGTCGCCGAGATCCTCGCCCAGTCCTCGAACGTCGGCACGGTCAAGATCGGCCTGCGGCTCGGCGCGAAGCGCTTCGACCGCTGGGTGCGGCGCCTCGGTTTCGGCCGCGGCACCGACATCGACCTCCCGGGCGAGCAGGCCGGCATCGTGCTGCGCCCCGAGGAATACTCGGGCTCCTCGATGGGCAACATGCCGATCGGCCAGGGGATCGCGGTGACGCAGATGCAGATGGCCGCGGCCTACGCGGCGATCGCCAACGGCGGCGTGATGCCGCAGCCGCACGTGATCGCCGGCAAGCCGAAGCCCGGCCGGCGCGTGGTCAGCCGCCGCGTCGCGGGCCAGGTGTCGCGCATGCTCGAGGGCGTTTTCGGTCAGAGGGGGACCGCCTCCGAGGCCGCGGTCAAGGGCTATGCGCTCGCCGGCAAGACCGGCACCGCGGAGAAGGCCGACCCGCAGGGCGGCTACTCGGAGAGCAAGTACGTCGGCTCGTTCATCGGCTTCGCGCCCGCCAGGCAACCCGCGGTTGCTGATCGCGGTGATGGTCGACGAGCCCCAGGGCGCGTACTACGGCGGCGAAGTCGCGGCGCCGGCGTTCGAGAAGATCATCTCGTTTGCCCTGCCCTACCTGCGGATCCCGCCGAGGTAGCGGGCTACGCGTCGTCCGGGGCGTCCTCGGCCTCGGGGTCGTGTGACGCGGCCAGCTTCGCGAGGCGGTCGTGGCACTCGATCACCCGCTGCTTGACGGGATCGTCGTCGGCACGGTCGTGGACCATGTCCCATGTCTTGTTGGCGGTTTCGCGTGCGCTCAGCGGCAGTCGCCTCGGAGCAGACGCAGGTCGATCACCCGCAGCTCGAGCTCCTGTATCTGCTCGGCGGGGTCGCCCTGGGGCAGCTTCGGCAGCGGCTCGTCGGTCGCCTCGCGCCACATCGCGGTAGCCATCACGAGTCTGTTCTGCAGGGCGCGGCCGCCATCGGCGCGCACCGTAACCGCCCGCGCCCGCGTCTAGACTCGCGGGACCGTGACCCTGCGAGACCTGATGGGGAGCGGGGACGCAGTCGAGATCGCCGACCTCGTCTACTCGAGCGAGCGAGCGGGGCCGGGATCGCTGTTCTTCTGCGTGCCCGGATTCACCGCCGACGGACACGACTTCGCCGTCCGACGCGGTCGCGCGCGGCGCGGTCGGCGCTCGTCTGCGAGCGCCCGCTGGATCTCGGCGTGCCCGAGGTCGTCGTCGACGATGCGCGCGCAGCGATGGCGTCGGCCGCCGCGCGCTTCTTCGGCGATCCGACGGCCGAGCTCGACGTCGTGGGAATCACGGGCACGAACGGCAAGACGACGACCGCCTACCTCACCCGCGCGCTGCTCGAGGCCGACGGGCGCCAGACGCGGCCTGCTCGGGACCGTCGGCGTCGATCGTCGGCGGGCAGTGGAGCGCGAGGTCAAGCGCACGACGCCCGAGGCGATCGACCTCCAGCGCACCTTCCGCGAGATGCTCGACGCCGGCGATCGCGCCTGCGCGATGGAGGTCTCCTCCCATGCGCTCGAGCTGCGGCGGACCGACGGCGTCCGTTTCGCCTGCCGCGTCTTCACCAACCTGACCCAGGACCACCTCGACTTCCACCCGGACATGGAGGCGTACTTCGCCGCCAAGCGGCGGCTGTTCGAGGGCGATGGGCCCGCCGATCGTGAACGTGGACGATCGCCTACGGCGCGCGGCTCGCCGGCGAGCTCGGCGCGGGCGCGACGACCTATGCGGTCGAAGCGGACGCCGACTACCGGCCAGTGGCCGTCGAGGCCGACGGCCGCGGCGCCCGCTTCATATGCGAGACGCCCGGCGGCGAGATCGAGGTCGAGCTGCCGCTGCCCGGGCGCTTCAACGTCGAGAACGCGCTCGCCGCGATCGCCACCGCCGCGCTCGCTTGGAGTTGGGCTCGACGCGATCGCAAGCGGCCTCGCCGGTGCGCAGGCCGTCCCGGGTCGGTTCGAGGCCGTCGACGAGGGCCAGTCCTTCACGGTGCTCGTCGACTACGCCCACACGCCGGACTCGCTCGAGCGTGCGCTGCGCTCGGCGCGCGAGCTGACCGACGGCCGGCTGATCGCCGTCTTCGGCGCCGGCGGAGACCGCGACCGCGGCAAGCGCCCGCTGATGGGGGAGGTCGGCGCGCGCCTCGCCGATCGCGCGATCGTGACCTCCGACAATCCGCGCTCCGAGGATCCCGCAGGCGATCATCGCCGAGGTGGTCGCAGGAGCTCAGGGCGCGGCTCGAGACGATCGTCGACCGTCGCGCGGCGATCGCGGAGGCGATCGCGGGCGCAGAGGCCGGCGACACTGTGCTCGTCGCGGGCAAGGGGCACGAGCAGGGCCAGGAGTTCGCGGGCGGCCGGATCGAGCCCTTCGACGACGTCAGCGTGCGCGCGCGATGCGCTCGGCGGCGAGCGGACGGGGCGGTCCGGATGAGGGACCGCGACGCCGCCTGGGTCGCGGCGCGGCCGGCGGAGAGCTCGTGGCCGGGGATCCCGCCGCCCCAGGCCCCGGCGCGCGCCGTCGTCGACTCGCGCGCGGCGGCGAGCCGGCGACCTCTTCGTCGGAATTCGCCGGCGAGCACGCCGACGGCGGCGCGTTCGCAGCCGCGGCGATCGAGGCGGGCGCGTGGGGCGCGATCGCCGCGCCGGAGCACGCCGCGCGGCCTCGACGGCACCGTCGCGATCGCGGCCGACGACCCCGCGGGCGCGCTCGCGCGGCTGGCTTCGTGCCTGGCGTGCCGAGCTCGCCTGCCCGATGGTCGCGGTGACCGGCTCGACGGGCAAGACCTCGACCAAGGACATCCTCGCCGCGCTGCTCGCGACCCACAGGCGCACGCACGCGAGCCGCGAGAACTTCAACACCGAGATCGGCCTGCCGCTGACGATCTGCGAGGCGGAGCGCGGCACCGAGGCGCTCGTGCTCGAGCTCGCGATGCGTGGCGAGGGCCAGATCGCCGAGCTGACCGCGATCGCAAAGCCCGGACGTCGGCGTGATCGTCAACGTCGGGCCCGTTCACCTCGAACTGCTCGGCACGGTCGAGCGCGTCGCGGCGGCCAAGGCCGAGCTGATCCGCGACCTCGAGCCGGGGGCGACCTGCGTCGTCCCGGCTGGCGAGCCGCTGCTCGAGGCGCACCTCCGCGACGACCTCGAGACCGTCACCTTCGGAGCGGGTGGCGACGTCACGCCTGGTCTCGTTCGACGGCGGGCGCGCCGTGATCGACGTCCGCGGCGAGCGCGATCGAGCTCGAGCTCTCCTACGACCAGCCCTACAACCTCGACAACACGCTCGCGGCGGTGGCCGCGCGGACAGCCATCGGGGTCCGGCCCGAGGGCTCCGTCGACGTCGCCTTCTCGGCCATGCGCGGGGAGGTCGTCGAGCTCGCCGGGAGGCGTGACGGTCGTCAACGACTGCTACAACGCCAACCCAATGTCGATGCGTGCGGCCCTCGACCACCTCGCGGCGAGCCCGGCCGAGCGGCGGATAGCCGTGCTCGGCGGCATGGGCGAGCTCGGCGAGGCCGAGCGGGACTTCCACCGTGCTGTCGGCGAGCACGCGAGGCCGCCGGCGTCGACGTGCTCGTCTCCGTCGGTGAGCTCGCGCTCGGCTATCGGCGAGGGCTACGGCGGCGAGACCTACGCGGTCGCGACCCCTGAGGAGGCCGCCGCGGTGCTCGAGGAGATCGCCGGCGCGGGCGACCGCGTCCTGATCAAGGGCTCGCGCTCGGTCGGGCTCGAGCGGGTGCTCGGTGAGAGGGGCGCTGAGGCGATGCAGGGCGAGATCCTGATCGCGGGGATGGCCTCGATGCTGATCTGCATCTTCCTCGGCCCGCGCTTCATCGAGTTCCTGCGCGAGCAGGAGTTCGGGCAGCACATCCGCGAGGACGGGCCCGAAGGGCCACCACGTCAAGGCGGGCACGCCGACGATGGGCGGACTGATCATGTTCGTCGCGATCGCCGTGCCGTTCCTGATCCTCGGCAACTACGACGCCGCCAGCCTCGCCGTGTTCGCCGCCGCCGCTCGCCTGCGCCGCCCTCGGCTTCCTCGACGACTGGACGAAGATCTCCCACAAGCGCTCGCTCGGCCTCTCCGCGCGCCACAAGCTCGCGGTCCAGGCGCTGATCGCTATCGGCCTCAGCTACGTCGCGATCGAGTACGTCGGGTTGCTGCCGCAGATGAAGCTGCGCGTCTTCGATGCCGCGGTGAACCTCAACGTGCCGCTCGACCTCGGCTTCGCCACCTTCCAGCCCGCCTACGCGCTGCTGATCTTCTTCGTCCTCGCCGGGGCGTCGAACGGCGTCAACCTCACCGACGGCCTCGACGGCCTCGCCGCCGGCTGCTGCGCGATCGTCCTGCTCGCCTACACGGCGATGACCTTCACCACGACGGGCGAGGAGGATCTGGCACTCCTGTGTGCCTGCCTCGTCGGCGCTTCGGTCGGCTTTCTCTGGTTCAACTCGTTCCCAGCGGCGATCTTCATGGGCGACACGGGCTCGCTCGGCCTCGGCGGCGCGATCGCCGCGCTCGCCGTGATGACCCAGACCGAGGTGCTGCTACTGATCATCGGCGGGATCTTCGTGATCGAGGCGCTGTCGGTCGCGATCCAGGTCGTCGCCTTCCAGCGCTTCCGGCGGCGGGTGTTCCTGATGGCGCCCGTCCACCATCATTTCGAGCTGCTCGCGTGGTCGGAGACGAAGATCATCCTCCGCTTCTGGATCGCGGCGGCGATCTGCTCGGCGATCGGCTTCACGCTGTACCAGCAGTCGCTGCCTTGAGAGCCCAGCCCGCCAGAGGCTGCGCACCCGGATGCGTCCCAAGGCACTTCGCTGGAGCACCACATGCCGACTCACCGATAGCGCACCTGCTATCGGCTCGTCGTCATGCGACGCCCAGCTCGGCCTTGGAACACCCCGGGCACACACCCCCTGTCGGGCGGGGCTCTTGAGAGCCCGCCGCCCGCCGCTGCCCGATGGGCCCTACCTGGTCGTTGGGCTGGCGCGCTCGGGCGCCGCCGCCGCGCTCATGCTGCAGGAGCACGGCGAGGTGATCGGCGTCGACTCCGGCGAGCCTGAGGAGGCGCGCGGGCTCGCCGGCGTGGAGGTCCACCTGGGGAGTGACGGGGTCGATCTGCTCGATCGTGTGCGCACGGTCGTCAAGAGCCCGGGGGTCCCACAGGAGGCCGCGGTGGTGGTGGCGGCGCGCGAGCGCGGCCTCGAGGTCGTGGGCGAGCTCGAGCTCGCCTGGCGGTTGCTCGACAACCGCTTTGTCGCGGTCACGGGAACGAACGGCAAGACGACGACGACCGAGCTCCTGGGAGCGATCTGGCGCGCGGCTGGAGAGGATGTGCGCGTCGCCGGCAACGTGGGCACGCCGCTCGCGGCGCTGGTTGGCGAGGCGCCTGGGGGAGCAACGGTGATCTGCGAGGCGTCGAGCTTCCAGCTCGAAGACAGCTCGGCGTTCGCGCCGGAGTGCGCCGTGCTCTTGAACGTCGCGGAGGACCACCTCGACCGCCACGGAACGCTCGAGGCCTATCGCGAGGCGAAGCTGCGCGTGTTCGCGAACCAGCGCGAGGGCGACGTGGCCGTCGTGCCGGCCGGGTTCGCGCCCGAGGGTGAGCTGCCCGGGGACGCGCGTGTGGTGGCGTTCGGGACGGGCGCCACCGAGCTCCCGCTGCCCGCGGACGGGATCCGGATGCGGGGTGCGCACAACTTGGAGAACGCCGATGGCAGCGGCGGCGGTTGCCGACGCCTGTGGCATACCAACCGACGCAGCAGAGGAGGCGCTGGCCGCGTTCCCCGGCGTGCCACATCGGCTCGAAGAGGTCGGGGAGGTCGATGGAGTCCTCTACGTCAACGACTCCAAGGCGACGAACGTCGCCTCCGCGCGGGTCGGGATCGAAGCCTTCGAGGGCGGCGTCCACGCGATCCTCGGCGGCAGCCTCAAGGGCGGCGGCTTCGAGGGGCTGCGCGACGCGGTCGCCTCCCGCTGCGCGGCCGTCTATCTGATCGGCGAGGCGGCGGAGCGGATCGAGGCCGACCTTGGCGGGGCCGCCCCGCGGGTCGAGCGCGCGGGCGATCTCGAGCGCGCCATTTCTGCCGCGAGCCGGGCCGCAACCGGCGGCGAGGTCGTCCTGCTCTCACCCGCCTGCGCGAGCTTCGACCAGTACGACGACTACGAGGCCCGCGGCGAGCACTTCCGGGATCTGGTAACAAGGCTTGCCAAATGACCGAGCTGCTCGAAGTCCCGCGGTCACACGGCGCGCCCGAGCCGCTCCATTCGAACTCGCTCGCGCGCCTCGCGGCGGACGTGCGCTGGGAGCGGCGCAACACGGCGCCCCTGCCGCCGGGCGACACGGACTTCAGCGTGCGACGCACCATCCAGATCGTGCGCGACCCGTTGCCGCTGCTGTTGGATGCCTACGAGCGCCACGGCCCGGTGTTCACCCTGCGGGGCCTTCACCTGCTCAGCATCTTCATGCTCGGCCCAGAGGCGAACCACTACGTCACGGTCTCCCACGCGGACAACTTCCGCTGGCGCGACGGCAGCTTCGGCGACCTGATCCCGCTGCTGGGCGACGGGATGCTCACGATCGACGGCGACTACCACCGCCGCGCGCGCCAGATCATGCTGCCGGCGTTCCACCACGACCGGATCGCCGCGGCCGTGGACGTGATGCGCGCCGAGGCCGAGCGCGAGCTCGACTCGTGGCGGGTGGGCGAGGTAGTGGACGTCTATCACCGCATGCGCGAGCTCGCGATGCGGATCGCGATGCGCGCTCTGCTCGGGCTCGACCCCGACGACGCCGGCACCGGGCGCGACGCTGCGATCCAGTTCGAACGCGCGCTGTCGTTCTACGGCACCGATGCCGTCGTGCGGTTGATGCGCGGGCCCGGCACGCCGTGGCGGCGGATGCACCTCGCGCGCGAGCGCCTCGATCGGATCGTCTTCGCCGAGATCGCGCGCCGCCGGCGCGACCCCGGCGAAGGCGCCGACATCCTCGGGATGCTGCTCGCGGCCAGCGACGAAGACGGCTCGCGCCTGTCCGACCAGGAGGTGCGCGACCAGGTGATGACGCTGATGTTCGCCGGCCACGACACGACCACGTCGACCGTCACCTTCCTGCTTTACGAGCTGGCCCGCCACCCGGACGCCCTCCGGCGGATCGTCGCGGAGCAGGACGAGGTGCTCGCGGGCAATCCCCCGAGTGCGGAGCAACTCTTCGGCGGGCTTCCGCAGCTCGAGATGGCGATCGACGAGACCCTGCGGCTCTATCCGCCGGCGTGGGTCGGGCCCCGGCGGGCGGTCGAGGGCTTCGAGTTCGCCGGCTGCCACGTCCCGGCGGGGGCCTATGTGAACTACTGCTCGTGGGCGAGCCACCGCATCCCGGAGGTGTTCCCCGATCCGGAAGCGTTCGTTCCCGAGCGCTTCGAGCCGGACGCGTTCAAGGCGTTGCCGAAGGGGGCGTACGTGCCGTTCGGCGGGGGTTCGCGGACATGCATCGGGAAGCGGTTCGGCCAGATGGAGATCAAGACGATCGCAACGGTGCTGCTGCAGCGCTGCCGCTGCGAGCTGCTGCCCGGACGGGTGATGACGGTCCGCCAGATGCCCACGCTGGGCCCTCGCGGGGGGCTGGAGATGGCCGTGCGCGAGCGGGAATGATTTAGCCCGGCGGCGTCGAAGGAGGCCCGGATGGCCGCCGCCCGCTCATCCGTCCTGCCCGGGATTCGCGCGCGCGCGCAGGCGCGTGGGCGCAGGCCGCGGTCGCGCACGAAGGCCGCGCCGATCGAGTACACGATCCTCTACACCGCGACCCTCTGCCTGCTCGCGGGCGGCGCGGTGATGGTCTACTCGGCGAGCTCGGCCGAGTCGCTGCTCGGCGGGTCGGGGGATCCGTCCTACTACCTGAAGCGCTACGTCGTCTTCGCAGCCATCGGCCTGGTCGCTGCTGCATTTCCTCTCGCGACGGGGCCTGAGCGCCATGCGCGCCGCGACCCCGCTGATCCTCGTGGTCGGCTTCGGGCTGACGGCGGCCGTGATGCTGCCCGGGATCGGCATCGAGGCCAACGGAGCAAAGCGCTGGCTCGGCGCCGGGCCGATCCAGTTCCAACCTGCCGAGCTGCTGAAGGTCGCGCTCGTCCTCTACGCGGCGCAGCTGCTCACCGCGCGCCCGTCGGCGACGCGCTCGCTGTGGCGCCTGGTCAACCCCCTGCTGCTGATCGTCGGCGCCGCCTGCGTGCTGCTGCTCGCGCAGCCGGACATGGGAACGGCGCTCGTGATCTGCCTCACGATCGGCGCGCTCCTCGTGGCCGCCGGTGTGCCGCTCCGCAACCTGGCGATCATCGTCGGCGTGCTCGCCGTGGTGGCGCTCGTCGCCTCGCTCGCGGCGCCGTACCGCCAGGCTCGTCTGACCGCTTTCCTCGACCCGTGGGGCGACGCGGCCGACAGTGGCTACCAGACCGTGCAGGCGATGATCGGGATCGGCTCCGGCGGGTCCGTTCGGGGTCGGGCTCGGCGAGTCGGTGCAGAAGATCTTCTACCTGCCGGAGGCCCACACCGACATGATCGTCGCGATCATCGGCGAGGAGACGGGCGTCCTCGGGATCTCGGTGCTCGCTGCGCTGTTCGCGATGGTCGCCTACGCGGGGCTGCGCGCCGCGAAGCTAGCCGGCGACACCTACTCCAAGCTGCTCGCCGCCGGACTGACCTCGCTGATCCTCTGCCAGGCGACCATCAATCTCTTCGCCGCGCTCGGACTCGCGCCGCTCACCGGCGTCCCGCTGCCGCTGATCTCCTACGGCAACTCGAGTTTGATCGTCGTGCTCGCCGAGCAATGGGCCTGCTGCTGAACGTCGCCGCGACGGGCGGCACGAGCGGCCGGCGGCGCGAGCGGCCGGAGCGCGACGGGCTCAGAGCGATCGAGGGAGGGAGGGAGGCGGTGCCGAGGATCGCGATCGCCGCGGGCGGGACGGCCGGGCACGTCGTACCGGCGCTCGCCGTGGCCGACGCGCTACGGGCTAGCGGCGCGGACGTCTTCTTCGTCGGTGGGGAGCGGGCCGAAACCGAGCTCGTGCCCGCGGCCGGCTATCCCTTCCATCGCCTGCCGGTGGCCGGTCTCGACCGGCGAAACCCCCTGCGCGCGGCACGCGCGGCGGGGCTCGCGGCGCTGGCGGTCGGTCGGGCGCGCCGGCTGCTGCGCGCGCAGGCGGTCGACGCCGTCATCGGCGGCGGAGGCTACGTCGCCGGCCCGGTCGGCCTGGCCGCGCGAACGCTGCGGCTGCCACTTGCTCTGACCGAGGCCGACAGCCACCTCGGGATCGCGAACCGGCTCCTGGCTCCGTTCGCGGAGCGGGTTTTCCTCGCGTTCGCGTTGCCCGGGCGCGAGGGAGATCGCTACCTCGTGACCGGCCGCCCAGTGCCCGCCGGCACTGGAACAGTGGACCGTGCCGAAGCGCGCAAACGGGTGGGGGTGCCATCCGACGGCGCCTGCGTGCTGGTCTTCGGAGGTTCGCTCGGGGCGCGCTCGGTGAATCTCGCGGCGATCGAGGCCTTCGCCGCCTCGGCTCCCTGCACCGTCCTGCACGCGAGCGGGAAGCGCGACCACGCCGAGCTCGCCGCGCTGCTCGCCGAGCGCGGGAACCCAACCCACTACGTACTGCGCGCCTATATCGAGCCCTTCGCCGACGCGCTCGCCGCCGCCGACCTGGTCGTCGCGCGCGCGGGAGGATCCGTCTTCGAGCTCGCCGCGGCCGGGCTGCCGGCGATCCTCGTCCCCTACCCGCACGCCACGGCCGACCACCAGGCCGCCAACGCGCGCTGGATGGCCGACGCGGGAGCGGCCGTCGTGGTCCCCGACGCCGAGCTCTCAGGGGTGAAGCTCGCCCACGAGGTGGGGGACCTGCTCGCGGCGCCGGGAAGGCTGGAGCAGATGGCTGCGGCCGCTCGCGCGCTGGCGCGCCCCGATGCTGCGGCCGTGATCGCCCGCGAGACGCTTGCGCTGGTACCTGGCTGACGGATGGGCCGAATATGCGTAGGCTTTCCCGCAAGACCCCCCAACCCAGAAGGGAAGACTGCATGCGAAAGCTGCGCTACCTGGCCCCGATCGTGGCCTCCGGCCTCGTTCTAGGCCTCGCCGCCTGTGGCGACGATGACAAGGACAAGGACAAGACGAGCGACACCGGCGCGACGACCGGCGCCAACACCGGCACCGGCGCCAACACCGGCACCGGCTCGACGGCCCCCGCCGGTGACTTCGAGAAGGAGGCCAACGAGGCCTGCTCCTCGTTCCAGAGCCGGCTCAACGACCTCCAGAAGGACGCGCAGGACGTCAGCACCAACGATCAGCGTGCCGAGGTCCTCGGGAACACGTCCGACCTGCTGGGCGAGCTTGACACCAAGCTGAAGGCGATCCAAGCGCCGGCCGCCAAGCAGGCCAAGTACGACGAGCTCGTGGCTGCATTCAACGACGTGCAGACGAAGTACGGCGACGCCGCCGATGCCTTCAAGGCCGGCGACACCGCCAAGGCTCGCGAGTTGACGCAGGCAGGCGTCACCGCGTCGGCCAAGGGCGTCACGCTCTCGACCGAGCTGAAGCTCCCGGCCTGCGGTTCGGGCAGCTAGCCACACACAGCGCAGCAGGCAGTTCGAGAGGCCGTCCCCGCTCGCGGGGGCGGCCTCTTCAGTTGCTAGCTTCGTTCGCGCGATGAGCGAGGCTCCGTGGAGCGGCCGGGCGCTGCACTTCGTCGGCGTAGGGGGCGCGGGCATGAGCGCGCTCGCGCTCGTGGCCGGCGAGCTCGGGGCCGCCGTGAGCGGCTCCGACCGCGCCGACTCGCCTTACTGCGCGCGGCTGCGGGAGGCCGGCATCGAGCCGGTGATCGGCCACGACGAGGCGAATCTGCCCGCTGGGGCGGAGGTCGTCGTGTCGACGGCGATCCCGCTCGACAACCCCGAGCTCTCCGCCGCTCGTGCCGCAGGCGCGCGTGTGCTCCATCGCGGTGAGCTGCTCGCGGAGGTCGCGCGGCTGAAGCGCTGCATCGCGGTCGCCGGCACCCACGGGAAGACGACGACCGCCGGGATGATCGCCCACGCGCTCGCCGGGTCCGGGGCCGATCCGGCCTTCCTCGTCGGGGGCGAGCTGCGCTCGGCGGGCACCAACGGAGCCTGGGGGGAGGGAGAGTGGATCGTCGTCGAGGCGGACGAGTCCGACCGCTCGTTCCTCGAGCTCGAGCCCGAGATCGCCGTCGTCACCAACATCGAGCTCGACCACCACTCGACCTTCGCCTCGGTGAGAGAGCTCGAGCAGGCGTTCGAGGAGTTCACCGCGCGCGCCGAGGTCCGGATCGACGGCGAGGACCTCCCGCACGCCGAGGACATCGAGTTGCTCGGCCTTGGCTCGCGCTTCACGCTCGATGGCGTGGCGGTCGAGCTTCGGGTGCCGGGTGAGCACAACGTCGCGAATGCCTGCGCCGCGCTCGGCGCGTGCTGTGCCGCGGGGACCGAGCTCGCCGACGCAGCCGCGGCGCTCGCCTCGTTCGAAGGCGCGGGCAGGCGCTTCGAGGAAGTGGGTGAGACCGCGGCCGGGGCGCGCGTCTTCGACGACTACGCCCACCACCCGACTGAGGTGAGGGCGACGCTCGAGGCGGCGCGATCGCTCGGGGCCGAGCGGATCGTCGCCTGCTTCCAACCCCACCTGTACTCGCGCACGGACGCGCTCGCGCGCGAATTCGGCGCAGCACTTGCGCTCGCCGACCTCACCGTGGTGGTGGACATCTACCCCGCACGGGAGCGCGCCGAGGACTTCCCGGGTGTGACGGGCTGGCTCGTCGCCGCGGCGACGGCGGACGCTGCGCACGGCCGCCCCGTGTGGTGGCTCCCGCGGCTCGATGAGGCCGCCTCCTACCTCGGTGGCGAGCTCGGCCCGGGCGACGTGCTGCTCACCCTCGGAGCCGGAAACGTCGACGACCTCGCGCACGATCTCACCGGCAACGGGGCCGCGGGAGGGGCGTGAGGATGAGCTCCGCAGGAGCATCGCCACCTGAAGGCGTCGAGCGTGACTACCCGCTCGCCCGGCTCACGACGATCCGCACCGGCGGCCCGGCGGACTATTTCGCGCGCGCGGACTCGATCGAGCGGCTGGGGGAGCTACTCGCTTGGGCCCAAGAGGCCGAGATCGAGGTAGGAGTGGTCGGCTCGGGATCGAACCTTCTGATAGCCGATGATGGTTTCCCCGGACTTGTCCTGAAGCTCGATGGCGATCTCGCCGCGATCGCACGCGAAGGCGACCGTCTCCTCTGTGGCGGTGGCGCCCGCCTCCCGGCGGCGTCCGCCCATGCCGCGCGCGAGGGTCTCACCGGGCTCGAGTTCGGCGTCAACATCCCCGGGACCGTCGGCGGGGCGGTCAGGATGAACGCGAACGCCTACGGGGGCGACCTCTCGCGGGTGCTCGAGTGGGCCGACGTCGTGAGCGCGCTCGGAGTCGAGCGGCGCGAGCCGGACGGGTTCGGGTTCGCGTACCGCCGCTCGAACCTGCGACAGGGGGAGATCGTCGCCCGCGCCTCGTTCGCCCTCGCGCCGGCCGAGACCGCAGACGTCAAGCGCACGCTCGAGCAGATGCGCGAACAGCGCCGCGAGGCGCAACCCTCGGGGATCAAGACGTTCGGTTCGACCTTCAAGAACCCCGATGACGAGCGTGCGGAGGGCCGCACCGCCGGACAGCTGCTCGAGGCCGCGGGTGCGGGCGAGCTGCGGGTCGGCGGCGCGCGCTTCTCGGAGAAGCATGCGAACTTCGTCGAGAACGGGGGCGACGCGACGACCGCGAACGTGCTCGAGCTGATGGCCGCGGGGCGCAGGCTCGTGCGCGAGCGCTTCGGAATCGAGCTCGAGGCCGAGGTCCAGCTCCTCGGCGACGCGCCCGGGGCCGAGGAGGCTCGCGGATGAGGGATGCGGGCGCTCACGCCCTGCGGATCGGTGGCCGCTCCGTGGCGGCAGTGCCGCGGATCGCGATGTCGCTGCCGCCTCGGCTGCGACGCCGGCTCGCGCTTGCCCTCACCGTGATCGTGGTGCTCACGGGGCTATACCTCTTCTGGTTCCGCGACTCGACCTTCGTCAGCGTCGACAAGGTCGAGGTCAGCGGCCTGACGACGAAGGAGGCTGCTCAGGTCCGGACCGCGCTCACAGCCGCAGCGCGCGACATGACGACGCTCCACGTGCGCGAGGACGACCTGATGCGCTCGATCGGCAACTTCCCCGCGATCAGGGCACTTGACGTCGAGGCGGACTTCCCGCACAAGCTGCGCATCAGGGTGATCGAGCACCGCGCGACCGCGATCCTCGCGAGCGGGGGCGAGCGCGTGCCGGTGGCCGCCGACGGCACGATCCTCTCCGGGCTGTCGCCCGAGCGGAAGCTGCCCGTGCTGCGCGTGGACGACGAGGCGAGCGGCCGCCACGTGAACAGCGAGCGCACGCTCAGCTTCGTCCGCCTGCTGGGAGCGGCCCCGGTGCCCCTGCTCGACCGCATCGAGGGCGTCCGAAGGGAGAAGCGCCGGGGCGTGGTCGTGAAGGTGCGCAACGGGCCCGAGCTGATCTTTGGCGATCCGACGCGCCTGCGCGCCAAGTGGGCCGCGGCCGCGAGCGTGCTTGCGAGCCCCGGGGCACACGGGGCGTCGTACGTTGACGTGCGCATCCCCGCGCGTCCGGCGGCAGGTGGCCTCGGGGCGGAGACGATCGAGCCGGCCCCGCCGGCGGGGCCGCGGCCGCAGGGCGGGACTGCCGCGCCGGGAGCGGACCCGGCCACGCCGCAGACGGCGCCCGGCGCTCCCGAAGCGGCACCGGCCGCGCCGGAAGCGCCGCAGGCGGCCCCCGTGGAGCCCGCAACCGGCGCCGCGGCGCCGAACTAACCCTCAAGCGCAGATCGAGGGTACCCTCGACCCTGGGTCGAGGTTCAGCGCGTTGCAGGAATTCGTGCCGATTCTTGACAGTTCGCTCCGAATGCGCTTACAGTGCGGGAAGTTCTTGACTCCAACCGGGGCGGAACCCTCAAGCATCGCTTGAGCTCCGGACGGAACCCAACCATGAACACCGGGAGCTACCTAGCGGTAATCAAGGTCGTCGGCGTCGGCGGCGGCGGGACCAATGCGGTCACCCGCATGGTCGACGCGGGCCTCAAGAACGTCGAGTTCATCGCGGTCAACACGGACGCCCAGGCGCTCCAGATGTGCGACGCCGACGTCAAGCTGCAGCTCGGCGGCCAGCTGACCCGCGGGCTGGGCGCGGGCGCGGACCCGCAGGTCGGCTACGGCGCCGCCAACGAGAGCCGCGACGAGATCAAGGAGGCGCTCAAGGGCGCGGACATGGTCTTCGTCACCGCTGGCGAGGGCGGCGGCACCGGCACCGGCGCTGCGCCCGTGATCGCCGAGGTGGCGCGCGAGGAGATCGGCGCGCTGACCGTCGGCGTCGTCACCCGCCCATTCGAGTTCGAAGGCGCCCAGCGCGCGCGCCAGGCGACGGAGGGCATCGACCGCCTCTCCGAGCAGGTCGACACACAGATCGTCATCCCGAACGAGAAGCTGCTGTCGATCGTCGAGCGCCGCACCTCGATCCTCGAGGCGTTCCGCGAGGCCGACGACGTCCTGCGCCAGGGCGTGCAGGGGATCACCGACCTGATCACGATTCCCGGTCTGATCAACCTCGACTTCGCCGACGTCCGCACGATCATGCAGGACGCCGGCACGGCGCTGATGGGGATCGGCACCGCCGCCGGCGAGAACCGCGCGACCGAGGCCGCCCGCAACGCGATCTCCAGCCCGCTGCTCGAGCAGTCGGTCGAGGGTGCGACGGGACTGCTGCTGAACATGACCGGCGGCGGCGACCTTGGCCTGTTCGAGGTCAACGAGGCCGCCGAGATCGTCGAATCGGCTGCCGCGGCGGACGCGAACATCATCTTCGGCGCCGTGATCGACGAGGGCCGCGACGACGAGGTGCAGGTGACCGTCATCGCAACCGGCTTCGACGGTCGCCGCGGGGGCTCGACGCTCGACGCCGGGTCGTCCGAGGGCCGCCGCCGCCCGCGCGCCGAGAACACCGGCGGACGCCGCCGCGACGTCGTGATGGACGAAGGCCAGCGCTCGTCGCTCGAGATCTCCGACGACGAGATCGACATCCCGCCGTTCCTGCGCGACTGACCTAGCGAACCGCGCGGCGCGCTCCGCCCCGTTGCTAGCCTCTTCCGGCCTTGCCGCCGGCGACCGAGACCCTGCGTAGAACGCCGCTCTACGACCGCCACGAGGCGGCCGGGGCGAAGCTCGTGCCGTTCGCAGGCTGGGAGATGCCGGTGCAGTACGAGGGGATCAAGGAGGAGCACCTGAACGTCCGCGCGAACGCGGGAATCTTCGACGTCTCCCACATGGGTGAGGTGCTCACCCATGGCCCGGAGGCGGAGGCCTTCCTCCAGCGCGTCCTGTCGAACGACGTGTCGCAGATCGAGGTCGGCGGCGCGCAGTACTCCGCGCTCTGCCGCGAGAACGGGGGCGTGCTCGACGACCTCTTCACCTATCGCACCGGTCCCGACACCTACCTGACCGTCACGAACGCCTCGAACCACGAGAAGGACTACGCCTGGATGACCGAGCACGCGCCCGGCTTCGACGTCGAGGTCGAGGACGCTGCCGCCGACTACGCGATGATCGCCTTCCAGGGCCCGCAGGCGCGGGTAATGCTCGAGGACCTGATCGAGGGCGAGCAACCGGAGCGGATGCACGCGGTCGAAGCCAAGATCGCCGGCGCCGAGCTGCCTCGTCTGCGGCACCGGCTACACGGGCGAGGACGGCGTCGAGCTGCTGCTCTCGCCGGACGACGCCGGCGCCGTTTGGGACGCGCTGCTCGACGCGGGCGCGCAACCGGCCGGACTCGGCGCGCGCGACACGCTCCGCCTCGAGGTCTGCTTCCACCTCTACGGCAACGATCTCTCCGAGGATCGCAACCCGATCGAGGCTGGGCTCGGCTGGGCGTGCAAGCTCGACACGGGCTTCATCGGAGCCGAGGCGCTACGCGGCTTCGAGCCCGCGCAGACGATCAAGCCCTTCGTCCTCACCGGCCCGGGCATCCCCCGCCAGGGCAACGCGGTGATCGTGGACGGCGCTGAAGCGGGCGTGGTCACGAGCGGCTCGCTGTCGCCGTGTCTCGAGCAAGGGATCGGAATGGCGTACGTTCCCGTCGGCAGCGCCGAGCCGGGCACGCCGATCGAGATCGACGTGCGCGGCAAGCGGCGCCCCGCCGAAGTGCGCACGAAGCCCCTCTACGAGAAGGAGAGTTGAGTTGGCCGACGAGAGCTACCCCGAGGAACTGCGCTACCACCCCGAGCACGACTGGGCGAGGATCGAGGGCGAGACCGCGACCCTCGGCATCACCTGGTTCGCACAGGACCAGCTTGGCGAGGTGGTCTTCTTCGACCCGCCCGAGGCCGGCAAGGAGATCAAGGCGAACGAGTCCTACGCCGAGGTCGAATCCGTCAAGGCGGTCTCCGACGTCATCGCCCCCCTTTCGGGCGAGATCGTCGAGGTGAACGAGTCGCTCGCGGACGCGCCCGACACGATCAACGCCGATCCCTACGGCGACGGCTGGCTCGTCAAGGTCAAGCTCTCCGACTCCGGAGAGGCCGACGGCCTGCTCGATGCCTCCGCCTACAAGGACCTGCTCGCCGAGGGATGAGCCGCTACACCTCAGCCACCGACGCCGACCGCGCGGCGATGCTCGACGCGATCGGCGTCGGGAGCGTCGAGGAGCTGTTCGCGGAGATCCCCCAGGGCGTGCGCCTCGACCGCGAGCTCGACCTCCCCGCCGGCAAGCCGGAGCAGGAGGTCTTCGACGAGCTCTCCGGCCTCGCGGCGCGCAACACCCATGCCGACGCCGAGGCGTCGTTCCTCGGCGCGGGGATGTACGACCACTACGTCCCGTCGCTGATCGACTCGATCCTCCAGCGCTCCGAGTTCCTGACGCCGTACACGCCGTACCAGCCCGAGATCTCCCAGGGCGGGCTGCAGGTGATGTTCGAGTACCAGACCGCGATTTCGGAGCTGACCGGGCTGCCGGTGTCGAATGCGTCGGTGTACGAGGGCCCGAGCGCCGTTGCGGCCGCGGGCTACATGGCGAAGCTCGAGACCGGCAAGCACCGCCTCGTCGCGTCACGCGGGCTGCACCCGCACTCGCGCGAGGCGCTCGTCACCCACGCGCGCGGGTACGGGATGGAGGTCGTCGAGGTCGGGCTCGACGAGGGCGGGGCGACCGACGCGGCGGCGCTCGCGGACGCCGTCGACGACGACACCGCCGCCGTCTTCGTCGCGCAGCCGAACTTCCTCGGCACGGTCGAGGAGCTGGGCGCGCTCGGCGACGCCGCGAAGGCGACCGGCGCGCTGTTCGTCTGTCAGGCCGACCCGCTGCCGCTCGCGATCCTCAAGCCGCCGGGCGACCAGGGTGTGGACATCTGCGTGGGCGAGGGTCAGACCCTCGGCAACAGGCTCGACTTCGGTGGCCCGTCGTTCGGCTTCTTCGCGGCCGATGATCGCTTCATCCGCCGGATGCCGGGACGCATCGCCGGGGAGACGAAGGACGTCGATGGTCGCCGCGGCTTCGTCCTGACGCTGCAGACGCGCGAGCAACACATCCGCCGCGAGAAGGCGACCCACAACATCTGCACCGCGCAGGCGCTGAACGCGCTCGCCGGGGTGATCTACCTCTCCTGGCTCGGCCGCCGCGGGATCGTCGAGCTCGCCGAGCTGATGCTGCGGCGCACCCACTACGCGCGCGAGGCGCTGCGCGACGCGGGCGCCGAGCCGATCAACCCCGGCGCCGTGGCGCGCGAGTTCGCGGTGCGCGTCCCGGGCGGCGATCTCGATGCCGTCTTCGAGCGCGCCCGCGCCGCCGGCATCAACCCCGGCTATCGCTTGGCGCGGGATTACGCCGAGTACGAGGGCGGCCTGCTGGTCGCGATAACCGAGCGTCGCACGCGCGAGCAGATAGACGCGCTCGCCGCTGTCGTCGCGGGCGTGCGCGAGGGGGTGCCGGCATGACGCCGGTCGTGACCGACGCGAAGCTCGACCCCTCCGCCGACGAGCCGGTCGTGACGATCTACGAGCGCTCGGTGGAGGGCCGCCGGGCGTTCGCTCCGCCGGAGACCGACGTGCCGGAGACGCCGATCGCGGATCTGCTGCCCGCGTCGCAGCTGCGAGCCGAGGGCCCGGCGCTCCCGGAGGTCTCCGAGCCGGAGATCGTGCGCCACTACAACGGGCTGTCGAAGAAGAACTTCGACCTCGATACCGGCTTCTACCCGCTCGGCTCGTGCACGATGAAGCACAACCCGAAGCTGCACGAGCGCGTCGCCGCCCTGCCCGGCCACGCGCGGCTGCACCCGCTGCAGGACGCCGAGCTCGCCCAGGGGGCGTTGGAGCTGATGTGGAATCTCCAAGCCGCGCTGTCGGAGGTCGCCGGCCTTCCTTACGTGTCGCTCCAGCCGAGCGCGGGTTCGCACGGCGAGCTCGCGGGCCTGCTGCTCACGCGCGCCTACCACGAGGATCGAGGCGAGACACGCACGAAGGTGCTGACGCCCGACACCGCGCACGGGACGAACCCCGCGACGGTGACGATGGCGGGCTACGAGGCGGTCAAGCTCGGGACGAACGCCGACGGCGGCGTGGACCTCGACGACCTGCGCGCAGCGCTCGCCGACGACGTCGCCTGCCTGATGCTGACGAACCCGAACACGCTCGGGGTGTTCGACAACAACATCGAGGAGATCGCCGCGATCGTCCACGAGGCCGGCGCGACGCTCTACTACGACGGCGCGAACCTCAACGCGGTGATGGGGATCTCCCGCCCGGGCGACATGGGGTTCGACATCGTCCACTTCAACCTCCACAAGTCCTTCACCCAACCGCACGGCGGCGGCGGACCCGGGGCGGGGCCGATCGCCGTGTCCGAACGGATCGAGCCGTTCCTGCCGCGGCCTCAGGTCGTCAAGCGCGAGGAAGGCTTCGACCTCGATGACGACCGTCCGAAGTCGATCGGCAAGCTGCGCGGCTTCCAGGGGAACTTCGGTGTCTTCGTGCGCTCGTACGCCTACATCCGCTCCCTCGGGCGCGACGGGCTCAAGGAAGCCTCCGAGACGGCCGTGCTGAACGCCAACTACCTGCGCGCGCTGCTCGCGGCGCCGGGCATCGCCGAGTACCTGCCGATCGCGTACGACCGGATCTGCATGCACGAGTTCGTCGTATCGGGCCGCGGTGCTAAGAAGGACCTCGGGATCGCGACGCTCGATATCGCCAAGCGCCTGCTCGACCACAAGGTCCACCCGCCGACGGTGTACTTCCCGCTGCTCGTCGACGAGGCGCTGATGATCGAACCGACCGAAACCGAGACGAAGGAGCGGATCGATCACTTCGCCGGCGCCCTGCGAGCGATCCTCGAGGAGGCCGCCGACGACCCGGAGATCGCTCGCAACGCGCCTTACACGACGCCCGTACGCCGCCTTGACGAGGCTGCTGCGGCGCGCAAGCCGGTCGTTCGCCAGTCGCGCAGCGGAGACTCGTAGCTATGGGCCGCATCCGCACCGGCTGGGAGCTGGCGAAGAAGAGCCTCGCGATCATCCTCGCCGACCGCTCGCTGCTGTGGTTCCCGATCATCTCGGGCGTCGCCGGTGTGCTTGCGCTCGCGGCCGTGATGTCGCCGGGGATCGGCCTCTACTACGCGGATCGCCAGGAGGTCTACCTGGTGGTGTTCGGGATCCTCGGGCTCTACGCGCTGACCTTCGTCGCGATCTTCTGCGGCACGGCGCTGGCCGCATGCGCCGCCCGCTCGCTCGAGGGGGAGGACACCAAGCTCGCCGAAGGGTTCGCCGTGGCGATGAAGCGGATCGGTCCAATCGCCGGCTGGGCGCTCGTCCAGACGACGGTGGGCTTGATCATCCAGGCGCTCCAGAGCGCGGCCGAGAACAACATCCTCGGGCAGATCCTCGTCGGGTTGGTCTCGTTCGCGTGGGGCGCGGTCACGTTCTTCGTGATCCCCGTGATCGCGCTCGAGGGGCTCGGTCCGGTCGACGCGTTCAAACGCTCGCTCGCCGTGATCCGCGAGCACTGGGGGGAGAGTGTCGTCGGGACGGCGGCGGTCAGCTTCGCGGTACTGCTCGCCGGCGTGCTGCCCGGGATCGCGCTGATCGGCGGCGGGGCGGCGCTCGTCAACTCGAGCGAGCCGGCCGCCGTCGGGTTGATCGTTGCCGGTGTCGTCGTGATCGCGATCGCGGGGCTCATCGGGAGCGCCCTCTCGCAGGTCTTCCGCGTGGCGGTCTTCGTCTTCGCCACGCGCGACCACGCCATTGGTGGATTTACCCCCCAGGAGCTCGAGTCCGCGTTCCGCCCCCGTGGCTCGCGGCGCGGCGGCCAGGTCTAGGGCCCTCGGGAGGAACCGCGGTTCCTCCCTCAGCTAGAGCTCTTTTACGCCCGGCGGCGGGCCCTGGCCGCTGAAGAAGTCGCCGAAGCGGATCAGGCCACCGCGCTGCGCGAGCACGATGTTCTGGCCGATGAAGGTTGCCGCGAGCGAGAGCAGGAGTTCGGACGAGTCGTCGTAGTGGTCGACGAACGTGTAGCCGAGCGCCGAGGCGACGAACCGTAGGCCGAAGGCGACCAGCCAGGCGAACAACGTCACGCGGGTGCCGACGAGCCAGACCTCCTCCTCGGCGGCTTCGGAGGTGTCCTTCGGCGGCTGGCGCCACATCCGGTAGGTGGTGCCGAGCCAGAGCCCGATGAAGATCTCGACGACGATCGACACCGACAGGATCACGATCTCGCCTACCTCGAAGGTGCCCTTGAGGTTGTCGATCCCGAAGTAGATGAGGACGGCGGGCACGACGATCAGGAACGCGACCGAGATCTGGTGCTTCCGCATCAGGCGGAAGAACACCAGCACGATCACGAGCAAGACCAGCAGCGCGTTCTTGATGTCCGGCCCGGTGATGATGTCGGCGAGCGGGAAGGTGGTCGGCAGGTCCATCACGTGCGCCAGGCTACCGCTTGGCCTCGATCGTCCGGCCGAGACGGCGGTAGCCCTCGACCGAAGGGTGCGCGCCGTCGATCGTCCACTCGGGCCGCATGCGGTCGGCCGCGTCGGGCGCCTCGAGCGCCTTGAACCACGGCAGCACAGGGACGTCCTCTTCGCGGCCGATCTCCGCGATGCGGCGGTTAAGGTCCCGGATCTGCTCGGACGCCTGCGGGTTGCCGGCATTCAAGGGGAGGACCTCGGCGATCGCAACGCGGAGACCGGCCTGCTTGCCGCGTTCGACCATGCCGTCGAGATTCGAAGCCGCCTGCTCGGGTGAGCGCCCTTGGAGGAGGTCGTTGATCCCGCCCTGGACGATCAGTACGTCGGCGTCCTCGGCGCACTGGTCGAGGCGGGCGGCGATCTGGTCGGTGCGCTCTTGTGGTACGCCGCAGTTGCGGAACTCGATCCCCGAGCCGAGCTTGCGCTTCGCCCAGTACTCGTACTGGCTGCGTTCGTCTGCCGCGTCCCCGATCTGGCCGCGGACCGCCTCGTTCGGGTCCCAAAGCGGGTAGCCGCCGGTGATCGAGTCGCCGAGCGCGGCGATTAAGACATCCCCTCCGGCGGGCAGCTCGATCGCGCGGGCGGGCACGGGCGCCTCGGCTGAGCCCCCGGCCGAACCGCCACCGGTGGGCGGATCGTTGCTGCCACAACCCGCGGTGAGCGCGACGGCGGCAGCGCAGACGAGCGCAACGAGGGCAGGGACAGGGCGCATGGTCGACCTATGATGCCGCGTCGTGCGAATCTTCAGCGGCATCCAGCCGACGGGCCGCAAGCACCTCGGCAACTACATCGGAGCGATCCGCCAGTACGTCGAGGGCCAGGAACGCGGCGAGGCGATCTACTGCATCGTGGACCTCCACGCCACGACCGTCTCCTACGACCCCGCGGACCTGCGCCGCAACGTTCTCGACACGACCGCGATGCTGGTGGCCGCCGGGCTCGATCCCGAGCGCTGCATCCTCTTCCGCCAGGGCGACGTCCACGAGCACACCGAGCTCTGCTGGCTGCTGGGCTCGGTGACCGCTCACGGCGACCTCAACCGGATGCACCAGTTCAAGGAGAAGTCGGCCAAGCAGCGCGAGCTGATCTCTGCCGGGCTGTTCTTCTACCCGGTCCTACAGGCGGCGGACATCCTCGCCTACCGAACCGACGAGGTCCCCGTCGGTGACGACCAGCGCCAGCACATCGAGCTCACGCGCGACATCGCCGAGCGCTTCAACGAGCGCTTCGGCGAGACCTTCGTCATCCCGCGCCACCGCATCCCGGAGGTCGGCGCGCGCGTGATGGATCTCCAGTCGCCGGACCAGAAGATGTCGACTACCGCGGCGAGCGAGCAGGGCACCGTCTACGTGCTCGACGACGAGGCCGCGATCCTGAAGAAGTTCAAGAGCGCGGTGACCGATTCCGGCAAGGAGGTCGTGCGGGCGGATGACAAGCCGGGGATCTCCAGCCTGATCGAGGTCCTCGCCGTCGTCCGCGGGGTCTCGCCGGAGGTAGTCGAGAAGCAGTTCGAAGGTGAGGGATACGGGACGTTCAAGGAAGCGGTCGGCGCGGAGGTGGCGGACTACCTGGCGCCCGTACGCGAGCGCTACGAAGAGTTGCGCGGCGACGAGGCCTCGCTGCAGCGCACGCTCGAAGGGGGCGCCGAGCGCGCGCAGGCGATCGCCGGCAAAGTTCTCGCGGACGCCCGCAGCGCGATGGGCGTCGGGCCGGGCTGACCGTGGCGCCCGCTACGCTCGTCGGTGAATGAGCCTTGCCCAGCTGGACCTCGACCTCGAGGTCTTCCAGGGTCCGTTCGACCTCCTGCTGACACTCGTCCTGCGCGAGGAGATCGACCTGCTCGAGGTCGAGCTCGCGCAGGTGGTCGTCGCCTACCTCGACCACCTCGAGCAGAGCGGCGAGCTCGATCTCGAGGCGGCGACCGAGTTCCTCGTGCTGATCGCCGCGCTGCTCGAGCTCAAGTCGCGGCTGATGCTCGCGCGCGACGACGGGGAGACCGACTTCGAGCCGGCCGAGGCCGCCGAGGAGCTGCTCGCGCGGATGCTCGAGTACCGCCGCTATCGCTCAGGCGCTTCCTTCCTTCACGAACGCCTCGCCGAGGAGTCCGGCTTCCGCTTCCGGTCGGCCCCGCTGCCGCCGGAGCTCCGCCGCGTGTCGGTCGAGCTCGCCGAGCAGTCCTACTCGCCGACCCAGCTCGGCGTCGCGCTCGGCGACCTGCTGCGCGCCCCGCCTCCCGTCCAGCTGCAGCACATGTCGCGCACGAACGTGACGATCGAGCAGCGCCTCGACCACCTGCGAGCGCTGCTCACGCGCGCAGCGACGTTCCAGTTCGACGATGCGGTCGCGGGCGCGGACCGCTTGACCGAGGCGCTCACGGTGTTCGCCCTGCTCGAGCTGTACAAGGCGGGCGAGGCGGACTGGGAGCAGCGCGAGCCGTTCGGCGAGATCACGGTGAGCGGTGGCGTGGCCGGCGCTGCCGGCGCGGAGGAGACGGCGTGAACGAGCTCGCCCGCATCGTCGAGGCACTGCTCTTCCTCTCGCCGGACCCGCTGCGCACCGACGAGCTCGCCGAGGCCTGCGAGTCGTCCGACGGCGAGGTCGTCGAGGCGCTCGCCCGCCTGCGCGAGCACTACGCCGAGGGATTCCGCGGCGTCGTGCTGCGCGAGGTGGCGGGCGGGTTCACGCTCGCCACCGACCCCGTCGCCGAGCACGCTGCGCGCCGCCTACTCGCGCGTCCGCGCACCCCGCCGCTGACGCAGGCGCAGGCGGAGTGCCTCGCGATAGTCGCCTATCTGCAGCCGGTGTCCCGCCCGGAGATGGCCCGCATCCGCGGCGTGTCGTCCGAGTCCGCCGTCGGCACGCTGCTCGAGCGCGGCCTGATCCACGAAGCGGGACGGTCCCAGTTCGGCGCCGTGCTGTACCGGACGACGGAGCTGTTCGAGAAGCTCTTCGGGCTCGAGTCGCTCGATGCGCTGCCCGACATCAGCGCGTTCGACCCCAGCCCGGAGGAGGAAGGCGAGTTGCGCACCCGCCTCCTCAAGGCCGGCGAGCAGCGGGCCGGCTAGGCCTACTCTTCCAGCGACCCCTCGAGCCGCAGCAGGAAGCGCTTGCGGTCGAGGCCGCCGCCGTAGCCGCCGAGCGCGCCGCCTGTGCGCACGACGCGGTGGCACGGGAGGACGATCGGCACCGGGTTCGCGCCGACGGCACTCCCGGCCGCGCGAACGGCCCGCTCGTTGCCCGCCTTGGTCGCCACGGCGCGGTAGGTCGTGAGCTCGCCGTAGGGGACCTTCGCGAGCGAGCGCAGCGCCCGGCGGCGGAAGCCGCGCACCATCGCGAGGTCGAGCGGGAGGTCGAAGTCGTGCCGGTCGCCGGCGAAGTACTCGTCGAGCTGGCGCCGCACGTCGTCGAGTGGCGCGGGCGCTTCGACCACCCGGGGGGAGACCTTGTCAGCGAGCTCATCGAGCAGCTCGTCGAGGCCCCACTCGAGCCACACGAGGCGGACCAGTCCCTTGTCGGTCTTCGCGACCAGCAGCTCGCCCAGCGGCGAGTCGGTGGTCGTGTACGACACGTCCACCACGCCGGCGTCCCGCGCGGCGGCGATCGCCCGCTCCGTCGCGGCGTCGAGATCCTCCGGCGAGACCGCCGGGGCTCCGCGCAGCGCCTGTTCGACTTCCTTGTTCATGTCGCCCACGCTCCTCTCAGCTTTTCCAGGCCTTCGAAAACGTTCCGGCGCGCCGCCGCCTCCGAGGTGTCCATCGCGAGCCCGATCTCGGCGTAGCTCAGGTCTCCCGCGAAGCGGCACAACACCGCCGCACGCTGCTTGTCCGGCAGCTCGCGGACGGCGCGCCACAGCTCGGACTGGCCATCGTGCGGCGTCGGATCCGCGGGTGCCGCGCGATCCGGCACCACCTCGACCGCGACCGGCCGCCGTCGGCGCGCGCGGTGCGCGTCGAGCGCCTTGCGGTGCGCGATCGTCAGCAGCCACGCGCGCAGGTTCGACGCCCGGCGCAGGCGCGGATAGGCGCGCAACGCGGAGATCAGCGTCTCCTGGAAGCAGTCGTCGGCGTCGTCGCGGCCGACGGACGCCACGAGGAAGCGGAACACGTCCTCGCGGTGTTCGTCGAGCAGCGCCTGGAATGGCGGCAGGCTCACAGCGATACAACGCCCGGGGCGGCGGATTCGTGAGGTCGCGGCACGACGGCTCGCTACGGTAATCCGAATGGACTCCGGGCGAATCGAGGCGATCTTCCTTGCTGGCGCGGCCTCCGGCGAGCGCACGGCGGTGGACGAGGCGGCCGCCACCGTCGGGGTCGGCCTGGAAGGCGACGCCTTCGCGCTCGGCGGCGCGCGTGACGAGCAGCGCGCCGGGGGACGCGGCGATGTGCCGCGCGAGCTGACGCTGATCGAGGCCGAGGCGATCGAGGCGCTCGCGACCGAGCACGGGATCGCGCTCGAGGCGCATGAGCCGGGCCGCAACGTCGTCACCCGCGGGATCGGCCTCACCGACCTGGTCGGCAAACGGTTCCGCATGGGCGAGGTCGAATGCCTCGCGGTCGAGCTGAATCCGCCTTGCCTGCACCTCGAGCGGCGGACGAAGTCCGGCGTGCTCAAGGGGTTGGTCGACGGCGGTGGGATCCGTGCCGAGATCCTCGGCGACGGGACGCTGCGCGTCGGTGACGCCGTTACCGTGCTTTAGCAGGTGAAGCCGAGGTCTTCCGCGGCTGTCGCCGCGCGGCGCCCGAGACCCTCGAGCTTCTTTACGAGCTCGTCGAAAGCCGCTTCGTCCTCCGCCTCGATCGCCTTCGACGTCTCCTGCGTCGCCTCCGCCTCCTCGCCGAGCACCTCGACCATCGACTCGTAGCTCGCGCGCTTGTCCTCGGGAGCGCCGACCGCGCTCAACTCGTCGCGCGCCTCGGTGAGGCTGTCTCCGTAGCGGTTATAGACCGCGAGCGCCTCCTCGGGTGTCTTCGCCTCCCGGAGGGACTCGCCGAAGGTTTCCTCTGCATCGCGCGCCCGCTCGCAGATCGGCTTCGTCTTCTGCGCGAACTCGTCTGCGCTGACGGTCTCCCCGGACGGGCCGGGCGCGGGCTGCGAGTCCTTGTCGTCGTCGTCGCCGCAGCCGGCGGCGAACCCTGCCAACGCCGCGATCGCTAGAGCGAGTCCAAGCCGCCTCATCCGCGTTCCTCCTCGTCGCTTGCGCCAACCCTAACCGCTGCGAGCTGTCCGCACGCGGCGTCGATCTCGCGGCCGCGCGTGAGTCTCACGGTGGCCCGTATCCCACGGCGCTCGAGCGCTGCGCGGAAGGTCTCGATCGCCTCCCGGCTCGAGCCTTTGTACGGGGCGTCGGTCGGGTTGTACGGGATCAGGTTGACCTTGAAGGCGCGGCGTGGCTCGAGCACGTCGGCGAGCGCGTTCGCCTGCTCGTAGCGGTCGTTGACGCCGGCGAGCATCAGGTACTCGACGAAGACGTCGCGCCGCCGGCGTTCGTGCCAGTCGCGGCAGGCGTCGAGGACCTCCGCGAGCGGGTAGCGCTCGTTGACGGGCATCAGCTCGCTGCGAAGCGCCTCGTCGGCGGCGTGCAACGAAAGCGCGAGGCGGACATTCGGCCCTTCGGCCGCCATCCGCTCGATTCCCGGCACCCAGCCGACGGTCGAGATCGCCGTGTTCGAGTTGGCGATCCCGACGTCGGGTAGCCGCTCACAAGCCGCGAAGACGGCGTCGAGGTTCATCAGCGGCTCGCCCATCCCCATGAAGATCGCGTTCGTCACGGCCTCGACGCGGCGGAAGTGGAGCGCCTGGTCGAGGATCTCCGACTCGGTCAGGTTGCGCCCGAAGGCCATCGAGCCCGTCGCGCAGAACGTGCAGGTCAGCGGGCAGCCGGACTGGCTCGAGATGCAGAGCGAGCGGCGTCCGTCGCGGTAGCGCATCAGAACGGCCTCGACCGGGTGGCCATCGGCGGTAGCGAACAGCGCTTTCTCGGTGCCGTCGGAGGCCTTCGCCTCGCGCTCGAGCGCGAGCGACGAGAGCGGGACCGCGTCGGCGAGAGCCTCGCGCAGCTCGCCGGGCAGGTTCGTCATATCGGTGTAGGAGCGTGCCCCGCGGGCGAGCCATTCCCACACCTGGGCAGCGCGGTAGGAGGGCTCGCCGCGGTCGGCGAGCGTCTGCTCGAGCAGCGTCAGGTCCACTCCCGCAGTGTGGCAGCGCCGGTCCTTCTAGCAGGGGATGCCGAGGCGGTCCGAGGCGCGGTCCACCTGGCCGGCGGCGAGTTTCGCCTGGCCGAGCAGGTTCTGCAGCGCCGGCTGGTTCTCTTCGCGCGCCGCCTCTGCCATGCGCTCATAGGTGCCCTTGCCCGCGCCCCCGCTGCCGGTTCCGCCGAGGCTGCCGTAGCCATTGGTGACGGTCTGAAAATCACTGAAAGCGGCGGGCGCCGGTTTGAGGCCACTGAGCTCCTCGTACGCCTGCTGGTGGACCCTGGCCAGGTCCTCGAACAGTTCGACGCGCTCCTTGGTTGTAGACGGCTCACGCTTTCCGAGCTTCGCGCTCGCCTCACTCGCCTCGCCGCAGATCTTGGCCGTCGCCGCCCGGAAGCGGATGTACTCGGGGCTCGAGCGTGCCTGCCTGCTGGTCGGGTCGGCGATCTCATTCGTGGCTCCCTCGAGCGCCTGCTCGACCTGTTTGCGCGTCTTGCCCTCGTCGCTCTCGCCACAGCCGGCGAGAGCGAGCGCCGACACGGCAGCAGTGACGACCAGGCGAGCGCGCACGGCACAACCCTAATCTGCGCCGATGCGCCTCGCCAAGTTCCTCGCCCACGCCGGTGTCGCCTCGCGGCGCGCGGCCGAGCGGTTGATCGCCGAGGGCCGCGTGACGGTCGGCGGGGAGGTCGTGACCGATCCCGCGCGCGACGTCGACGAACGCAGCGGTGTCTCGGTGGACGGCGCCGCCGTCGCCACCGAGCCGCGCGAGATCTGGATGCTCAACAAGCCGCGCGGCGTCGTCTCGACCGCCAGTGATCCCCAGGGCCGGCCGACGGTCGTCGAGCTGATCCGCTCCGAGCGGCGCCTGTACCCGGTCGGGCGGCTGGACGCGGACAGCACCGGCCTGATCCTCTTGACCAACGACGGCGAGCTCGCCAACCGCCTCACCCATCCTCGCTACGAGGTCGCGAAGACGTACCGCGTGAGCGTCGAGCCGCGGCGAATCGGCGATGCGGCGCTCGATGCCCTGCGCGGGGGCGTCCGGCTCGACGACGGCCCGACCGCCCCGGCGGAGGTCCGCAGCCCGAAGCCGGGGCTGCTGCTGATCACGATCCGCGAGGGCCGCCAGCGCCAGGTGCGGCGGATGTGCGAGGCCGTCGGGCACCGGGTGACCGCACTCGAACGGATCGCGCTCGGACCGCTGCGGCTCGGAGACCTCGGGTCCGGCCGCGCGCGCCGCCTGTCGGCGAACGAGGTCGACGCGCTCGGCTGACGACGGCCCTCTGGAACAATCGCCCGCATGCAGTTGCGCGCGCTCCGGGGCGCGATCACCGCCGAAGAGAACTCCGCCGACGCGATCCTCGCCGCGACGGAGGAGCTCGTGCGCGCGCTGCTCGAGCAGAACGGGCTCGAAGCAGACCGGCTCGTCTCGTGCATCTTCACCGTCACCGACGACCTCGACGCCGAGTTCCCAGCCGTCGCGGCGCGGCGACTGGGGCTCGACGCCGTACCACTGCTCTGCGCGCGGGAGATCCCCGTCCCCGGCTCGCTCGAGCGCGTCATCCGCGTGCTGGTGCACTGCTACCTCCCGGCGGAGGTCGAGCCGCGGCACGTCTATCTGCGCGACGCTCAGCGCCTGCGCACGGACCTCGAGCACGCCCAGTGACCGGCATCGAGTTCAACGCGCGCCTGGAGCAGATCCCGGCGTACCCCGCCGCGTCCACCTACGAGTTCGACGGCGAGCTGACGAAGCTCGCGTCGAACGAGACGCCGTGGCCGCCCAACGCGGCCGTCATCGAGGCCATCCGCGACACCACGGGCAGCCTCAACCGGTACCCGGATCCGACGGCGACGAGGCTCCGCACGGCGCTCGCCGAGCGCCACGACGTCGCGCCCGAGCGGATCGCGGTGGGCAACGGCTCGTGCGAGATCCTGCTCGCCGCCGCGGAGGCGATGCTCGAGCCGGGTGCCGAGGCCGTCTACGCGTGGCCGTCGTTCTCGATGTACCCCCACCTCGACGGGATGACTGGCGCGAGCGCGATCCGGGTCCCGCTCGATGCGGCCGGGCGTCACGACCTCGACGCCATGGCGGCGGAGGTAACGGCCGCCACACGCCTCGTGATCGTCTGCAACCCGAACAACCCGACCGCCGCCGCCGTGTCCCTCGCCGAGATAGACGCGTTCGTCGCCGGCCTGCCGCGCAGCGTCTGCGTGATCCTCGACGAGGCCTACGTCGAGTTCTCGCTCCTGCAGGACCCGGCGGACTCGCTCGACCTCGTGCGCCGCCACCCGAACCTGGTCGTCCTGCGCACGTTCTCGAAGCTCTACGGGCTCTGCGGACTGCGCGTCGGTTACTCCTTCTCGGCGACCGAGTTCAAGCAGGCCGTCGACCGGGTTCGCCAGCCGTTCTCGGTCAACATGCTGGCGCAGGCGGCTGCGACCGAGGCGCTTGCCCACGGGGATGAGATCGAGAGCCGGATAGAGCGGACGATCGCCGAACGCGTGAGCGTCGAGTCGGAGCTCGCCGAACGGGGACTCGAGACGACCGAGTCGCAGGCCAACTTCTCCTGGATCGCGCTCGGCGAGCGCGACGAGGCGGCGGTCCTCGAAGGTCTCGGCAGGCGGGGCGTGATCGTGCGCGGCGGCGCCGATCTCGGCGAGGCGGGGCACCTGCGCGTCACCTACGGGACCCCCGAGGAGAACGCACGCTTCCTCGCAGCACTCGACGAAGTGCTTCAGAACAGCGCTTAGACCTGCTACAAACCAACGTGATGCAGCGCATTCGCACGTCCTCGCCGGTTGACGCAGGCGCCCCCGCGGGCGTCTACGGACGTGCCTATCTCCGCACCTGGCGATTTAGCTAGGCGCCCGGCCTGCGGCAACCCCTGCCGCCGACCGACCACCGTCCCCGTCGGGCGCCGACCCCAGCGGGCGCAGCTTGCGCCCACCGCCGAGCCCAATTTCGTAGAGAGTCTGGAGCTGAGATAGATGAATTTGCCAAGAAACCTCGAGCACGTCCGCGACCAGCGGATCGAACAGGCGGTTCCGTTGCTGACGCCGGCGCTCGTATTCCACGAGCTGCCGCTCGCCGACGAGAACGTCGAGGTCGTGCTGCGCGGCCGGTCCGAGGTGGCGGCAGTCCTCAACCGCGAGGACGACCGGCTGCTGGTGATAGTGGGGCCGTGCAGCGTCCACGACGCGAAGGCCGCGCTCGAGTACGCCCGGCTGCTGAGCGAGAAGGCCGCCGAGCTCGAGCAGGACCTCTGCGTCGCGATGCGCGTCTACTTCGAGAAGCCGCGCACGACGATCGGCTGGAAGGGCCTGATCAACGACCCGCACCTCGACGGCACGGGCGACGTCAACACCGGCCTGCGGCAGGCGCGCAGCCTGCTGCTCGAGGTGCTCGGGCTCGGCCTCCCGATCGGCTGCGAGTTCCTCGACCCGATCACGCCGCAGTACATCTCGGACACGGTCTCGTGGGGAGCGATCGGTGCCCGCACGACCGAGAGCCAGATCCATCGCCAGCTCGGCTCGGGGCTATCGATGCCGGTCGGGTTCAAGAACCGCACCGACGGCAACGTCCAGGTCGCCGTCGACGCGGTCCGCGCCGCGCTCGTCCAGCACGCGTTCGCGGGCATCGACGTCACCGGAGCGCCGGCGATCCTCCACACGCGCGGTAACCCCGACTGCCACGTGATCCTGCGCGGCGGGCGCGGGGCGCCGAACTACGCCTCGCCCGCGGTGGCGGATGCGCTCGAGAAGCTGCGCGCGGCCGACCTGCCGGAGCGGCTCGTGATCGACGCCTCACACGACAACAGCGGCAAGGACCCCGAGCGCCAGCCCGTGGCCGCCGCAGAGATCGGGGCGCAGGTCGCTGCCGGCAGCACCGCGATTGTGGGCGTGATGCTCGAGTCGTTCCTCGTCGCGGGCCGCCAGGACCTCGTTCCGGGGCAGCCGCTCACCTACGGTCAATCGATAACCGACGCGTGTATGGACTGGGACTCGACGGTCGAGGTGCTCGATCAGCTCGCGGGCGCGGTGCGCGCGCGTCGCGGAGGCGGATGAAGCTCACCGTCCTCGGCGTCGGGCTGATCGGCGGCTCGATCGGGCTCGCCGCGCGCGAGCTGATCGAGGGGGTCGAGGTCGTGGGCGCCGGCCGCAACCCCGAACGCCTTGCGCAGGCGGTCGAGCTCGGGGCGCTCGACCGGGCCGCCGACTCGGTCGAGGAGGCCGTCGACGGCGCGGACGCCTGCTTCGTCTGTGCGCCCGTCGGCGCGTTGCCGGAGCTCGTCGGGCGTGCGCTCGCCGCTGCACCCGCCAGCTGCATCGTGACCGACGCCGGGTCGACCAAGCGCGCTCTCTGCGCCGCGATCGACGACGAGCGCTTCGTCGGCGGCCATCCGATCGCAGGCGCCGAGACCGCCGGGGTCGAGCATGCGCGGGCGGACCTCTTCCAGGGGGCGACCTGGTACCTGACGCCATCCTCGCGCTCGTCGGGTGTGCTCTACGAGCGCCTCCACGGGATCCTCGTCTCGCTCGGCGCGCGCCCGGTCGCGATCGATCCCGAGGCCCACGACCACCTGCTCGCGACCGTAAGCCATCTGCCGCACGTCTTCGCGAACGTCCTCGTCGCGCAGGCCGCCCGCGCGCGTCAGGACGAGGGCGAGGCACTGCCGCGGGTCGGCCCGAGCTTTCGAGACGCGACGCGCGTGGCCGGGGCGAATCCGGGCATCTGGACCGACATCTACCTGGCGAACCGTGAGGCGATCGCGGACGAGATCGACGCGACGGTGGCGCGGCTGTCCGACACCAGCTCTGCCCTCCGCGCGGGTGATGAGGAGGCGGTGCGGCGGTTCGCGGAGCAAGCTCGCAGCGACCGTGCGCGGCTGCTCGAGGTGGACGACGAGGGCGGCGCCGTTCACGAGCTGCGCCTATCGGTCCCCAACCGCCCCGGTATCGTCGCGCAGGTGGCCCTCGAGCTCGGCAAGGCCGACGTCAACATCACCGACCTGGCGCTCGCCCCGGCCGCCGACATGCGCTCCGGCTCGATGACGCTCTGGATCGCCGGTGACGACGCCGCCGCCCGCGCGCGCAAGTTGATCGAGGACCTCGGCTTCGCCGTGGCGGCCGACTAGAGATGGCGGGCAGCGTCCGCTTCGAGCCGGCCGGCCCGCTGCGCGGCGAGGTGACCCCGCCGGCCGACAAGTCGCTCTCCCACCGCACCGCGCTTTTCGGGGCGATGTGCGACGAGCCCCTGACGATCCACAACTACCTCGAGGCGGAGGACACGCAGTCCACGCTCGGGGCGCTGCAGGCGCTGGGCGCCGGGATCGACGAGCGCCCGGGCGAGCTCGTCATCCGCGGCGTCGGCCTGCGGGGCGCGCTCGACGTCACCGGCGGCCGCCTCGACGTCGGCAACTCGGGGACGCTGATGCGCCTCTTGCCGGGCTGGCTCGCCGGTCAGGGAAGCGGCCGCTGGACGCTCGACGGCGACGATTCGATCCGTCGCCGGCCCGTGGACCGTGTGGCCGAGCCGCTACGCCTGCTGGGCGCCGAGATCGAGGTCACCGGCGGGAGCCTGCCGCCGATGACCGTCCACGGCTCGGAGCTCGAGGGGATCGAGTACACGATGCCCGTGCCGAGCGCGCAGGTGAAGTCGTGCTGTCTGATCGCGGGGCTGCTCGCCCTGGGTGAGACGACCGTGATCGAGCCGTACGCGAGCCGCGATCACACCGAGCGCCTGCTCCGCCGTGCGCGCGCGCCGTTCGAGCGCGACGGCCTGAAGCTCACCGTGCGGCAGATGGACGAGCTCGAGCTCGACCAGTTCAGCATCCCGGGCGACCCGTCCGCCGCAGCCTTCGTCGTCGCCGCCGCGACGCTCGTGCCGAAGTCGCGCGTCACGGTCAAGGACGCGTGCCTCAACTGGACCCGCACCGGCTTCTTCCGCATCGCCGAGCGGATGGGTGCCGTGATCCTCGGCGACCTCGAGGAGCCGGGCACCGTCGCCGACCACGAGCCCGTCGGCGAGCTCGACGTCGCCGCAGCCCCGCTCGAGGGGACGACGGTCGAGCCGGAGGAGGTCCCGCTCGCCGTCGATGAGATTCCGCTGCTCGCGCTGATGGGCGCCTTCGCCGAGGGCGAGACGGTGGTCAAGGGCGCCGAGGAGCTTCGGATCAAGGAGTCGAACCGGATCGAGGGCGTCGTCGAGGGCCTCGGCGGCCTCGGGGCCGACATCGAGGAGACCGATGACGGCTTCGTCGTCCGCGGCACCGGCGGTATCCGCGGGGGGACGATCGACGCACGCGGCGACCACCGCCTGGCGATGCTCGGCGCGGTCGCCGGGCTGGCCTCCGACGAAGGCGTCGAGGTGGTCGGGATGCAAGCCGCGGCCGTCTCCTACCCCGAGTTCGAGACCGACGTCCAGTCGCTCCTAGCCGCCTGAGCCGCTAGCTTCACGCCCGCCATGGTGGTTGCCATCGATGGGCCCGCTGGTGCGGGCAAGAGCACGGTTGCGCGCGCGGCGGCCGCCGCGCTCGGCTTCACCTACCTCGATTCCGGGGCGATGTACCGCGCCGTTGCGCTGGCCGTCGCCGAGCACGGGGGAGAGCCCGCGACGCGAGCGGCGGCGCTCGATATCTCGCTCGGCGAGCGCGTGCTGGCCGACGGCCGCGATGTGACGGGCGCGATCCGGACGCCGGAGGTGGCCGAGGCCGCGTCGCGCGTCGCGACCGACCCGGGGGTGCGCGCCGCACTCGTCGAGAAGCAGCGCGCGCTGCTCGGCGACGGCGACTGGGTCGCGGAGGGGCGGGACATCGCGACCGTCGTCGCGCCCGACGCCGCGGTCAAGGTCTTCCTGACCGCGAGCCCGCACGAGCGCGCGCGTCGCCGCGCCGAGGAGCTCGGTTCCGACGAGGCGACCGTCCTCGCCGACCAGACGCTCCGCGACGAGCAGGACCGCACGCGCGAGACCTCGCCGCTGCGGATGGCGGAGGGCGCCGTCGAGCTCGACACGACAGGACTGAGCATCGAGGAGGCGGTCGCGGCGATCGTCGAGCTCGTCGCGACCGCGCGGGGGTGAGTCGCGCATGGCGCTCCCCAAGGTCGCCGTCGTCGGCTACCCGAACGTCGGCAAGTCCACGCTCGTCAACCGCCTGACCCGGACGCGCGACGCGGTCGTACACGCCGACGCCGGCGTGACGCGCGACCGCAAGGAGATCGAGACCGAGTGGAACGGCCGCGCGTTCCTGCTCGTCGACACGGGCGGCGTCGACCGCTCCGAGGGGGGCGACCTCGCGCGCGCGGTCCAGGCGCAGGCGCAGGCGGCCCTCGACGAGGCCGACGCGGTCGTCCTCGTGGTGGATGCGAGCGCCGGCGCTCGCCCGGGCGACGACGAGCTCGCCGACCGGCTGCGGCGCGCCGACAAGCCGGTCATCGTCGCCGCGAACAAGATCGACGACGCCTCTCGGCTCGGCGATGCGGCCGAGTTCCATCAGCTCGGTCTCGGCGAGCCGATCGCGGTCTCGGCGGCCCAGGGCCTCGGTACAGGCGACCTGCTCGACCGCGTCACCGACGCTCTCGATCACGCGCCGGACCCCGCCGACGCAGTCGAGACGCCCGTGCGCGTGGCGGTCGTGGGCCGCCCGAACGTCGGCAAGTCGTCGCTCGTCAACGCCCTCCTCGGCGAGGACCGCGTGATCGTCTCGGACGAGGCCGGCACCACGCGCGACGCGATTGACACCCGCATCGAGCTCGAAGGCCGCGAGATCGTGCTGGTCGACACCGCCGGATTGCGGAAGCCCGGCAAACTCGGGGGCTCGGTCGAGTACTACGCGCAGCTCCGCTCCGAGCAGGCCGTCGAGCGTGCCGACGTTGCGCTCGTCATCGCCGACGCCTCCGAGGGGTTGACGACCGCAGACCTGCGCGTCGGCGAGCTGGCGATGCGCGCCGGCTGCGCGACGGTCGTCGTGCTGAACAAGTGGGATATCTCGGCGACCGAGATCGACGACGCGCGCGCCCGGGCGGCGCAGAAGTTGCGCCTGCGCCCGCCTGTCATCACCGCGTCTGCGAAGAGCGGACGCAACGTCAGCCGCCTGCTCGACGATGCGCTCGTCCTTGCCGACCGTGCGGCGGAGCGCATCCCCACTCCGGCGCTGAACCGCTTCCTGGCCGACGCGCAGGTGGAGAAGCCCCCGCCGGCCAGGCGAGGCAAGCGCCTGCGCGTGTATTACCTCGCGCAGTTCGACACCTCGCCGCCGCGCTTCGCGCTGCAGGTCTCGAGCCGCTCGCTCGTGACGCGCGACTGGGCCTTCTTCCTCGAGAACCGGCTGCGGGCGCGCTTCGGGCTCGAGGGGGTCCCGGTCGTGATCGACATCAAGGGCCGTCCCCCGCGCGGGAGGGAGCCTTGACGCCCGTGCGGCTCGCGTGTGCGCTGCTCGCGATCGCCGCGCTGGCGGGCGCCGTCATCTACGTGGCGGGCTTGTCGGACGCGCGCCCGCCGCCGGATCACGCGATCCGCTTCGTCCCCGCCAACGCCACCGCCTACGTCCATCTGACGACCGACGCCGACGACGACCAGTACGACCGTGCGCGCAAGGCCGTCTCGAAGCTGCCCAGCTTCTCGCTGCTGCGCGGGCAGCTGCTCGCCGAGGCCTCCGCGGGCGGAAGACTCGACCTCGCGGCCGCGGCGCGCGACTGGCTCGGCGCCGAGGCCGCCTACGCCGAGGTCCCGGGCGGCCGCGCGCAGCGGCTGCCGGCGATCGCACGGGGCTCGCTCGCCGGGGCGTCGGTCGGGGTGAAACGGGCGCTGGTCGCCCGCCGAAGCGACCGCCTCCTCGTGCTCGCGGTCCGCGACGAGCGCGCTGCCGCCCGCGCGATCTCGGGCAAGGGCTTCGTCTTGAACGACGGCTTCGTTCTCGCGGGAAGGCGCGAGGTCGTGCTGCGAGCGCTCGAGGCGAGGCGGGGACGGCTGCCCTCACTCGACGAGGACCCCACGTACGCCGGTCTGACCTCACAGCTCCCGGCCGAGCGCTTCGCGAACGCGTTCGCCCGTACTGGTGCGCTGCTGTCCGGGTCCGGCGCAACGGCGGCCGACGCGCTCCGATTCCTCGGCGGTGGCCGGCTCGACGCGATCGCCCTCGCGATCGGCACGGAGGGGAGCACCGGGAGGCTCGCCGCGCGCGCGGACGGCGCTGAAGCGGGCACCGGCCGGTGCGCCGAGGGCAGCGGAGCCGAGCCCCAGCTGATCAAGGACGCGCCCGCCTCGACCGCGGCGCTCGTCGAGTTCGCCGACGCGGGCTGCGCGGCTCAGCGGCTTCGCAGCCGGCGCGACTCCGGGCCTGCCCGCACGCTCGAGCGCTTCGCGCGGGCCGCTCGGACGGAGTCCCGCCTGTCGTTCAACCGCGACCTCGCGCCACTCGCCGATGGCCCGGGAGAGCTGCTCGTCACTGGTGCGGACGCTCCCGTGCTGACGCTCATCCTCGACGACGTCGAGGGGCGCACCGGACTGCAGCGGATGGACCGGCTCCAGCCCGCCCTGATCAAGCTCGTCGGCTCGGAGGGCCTGGGGCGCGTGCCCTCGTTCGGTGCGCGCGAGCTCGGCGCGATCACGGCGATCACGAGCGAGCTTTCGCCGGGTCTCGAGCTCAGTTATGCCCAGATCGGCAGTCGCTTCGCGGTCTCGACCCAGCCGGACGGCATCCGGGCGGCAGCCGCCGATGGCGGCTTGACGAGCACCGAGGGATACCGGCGGGTACTGGGGGACATCCCGGGAAAGCCGTCCTCGGTAGTCTTCCTCGACCTTGACCGGCTCCTAGCGCTGGGCGACCAGGTGGGCCTTTCGGACGACGCAGGCCTGCTGGCGATCCGCGACGACCTCCAGAGACTGGCTGTCGTCGGGGCCTCGTTCACGCGCGACGGGCGACAGACGAACGCGGAGATCCGTTTCAACATCCCATGAGCTACGAAAAGCTTTCCGACAACGAGTTCCTGTTCACATCCGAATCGGTGACCGAGGGCCATCCCGACAAGGTCGCCGACCGGATCTCCGACGGCGTCGTCGACGCGGTCATGGAGTCCGACGGCGAGGCGGGCCGTTCCGCCTGCGAGACGCTCGTCAACACCAACCTCGTCGTGATCGCGGGCGAGATCCGCACCGACGCCGACATCGACTTCGAGGGGATCGCCCGCGAGGCGATCCGCGAGATCGGCTACGTCGGCTTCGACGATCAGTTCGACGCCGACAAGGTCGAGGTGATCGAGCGGATGGACCAGCAGTCGCCCGACATCGCCCAGGGCGTGGACGACGCGCAGGAGCACCGCGAGCAGGGCTCCGGCGAGGGCGAGGACGTCGCCGGAGCAGGCGACCAGGGAATGATGTTCGGCTACGCGACGAACGAGACGGACTCGCTCATGCCGCTGCCGATCCAGACGGCCCACCGCCTCGCCGAGAAGCTGACCGCGGTCCGCAAGGACGGCACGCTTCCCTACCTGCGCCCCGACGGCAAGACACAGGTCACCGTCCGCTACGAGGACGAGCGCCCGGTCGAGATCGAGCGCATCCTGATCTCGACGCAGCACGCCGACGACGTGGATCGCGACGAGCACATCAAGCCTGATCTGCTCGAGCACGTCATCTTCCCAACGCTGCCCGAGGGGATGTTCGACAAGGACAAGATCGCCGAGTCGGTGCTCGTCAACCCGACCGGCCGCTTCGTCATCGGCGGGCCGGTCGGCGACTGCGGCCTCACCGGCCGCAAGATCATCGTCGACACCTATGGCGGCATGGCCCGCCACGGCGGCGGTGCCTTCTCCGGCAAGGACCCGTCGAAGGTGGACCGCTCGGCCGCCTACGCCGCGCGCCACGTGGCGAAGAACGTCGTCACCGCCGGGCTCGCCGACCGCTGTGAGGTGCAGGTCGCCTACGCGATCGGCGTCGCGCACCCGGTGTCGGTGATGGTCGAGACCTTCGGCACGGAGAAGATCCCGACCGCGCGGATCGCCGAGCTCGTCAACGCCGAGTTCGACCTCCGTCCCGGCGCCTTCCGCGGCTACCTCAACCTCCACCAGCCGATCTACAAGCCGACGGCGGCCTACGGCCACTTCGGCCGCGGCGAGTTCTCGTGGGAGCAGGCGGACCGCGCCGATGCCCTGCGCGAAGCAGCCGGCGTCGGCTCCCCGGCTTAGCTAAGGACCCGCGCTAGAGGCCGTCGCCCGGAGGCGGCGGCGGGGGAGGAGGCGGAGGCGGCGCGGCCTGCGCCGGTTGCGCGTAGCGCCCCTGCGGCTGCTGAGGTTGCGCCTGCGGCTGCTGCAGCTGATGCATCGCCTCGTCGACCTTATGGACGATCCCGGTGGGGTCGGCGACGCCGGCGAAGCGGAAGGCGTCGTCGTGGCGCTCGCCGCCGGCGGTGTCGAAGTCGACGCTGCCGATGCCGAGGATTCGCTCGAACACCGACTGGGTGGTCTGGATGTCCTGGAGGCGCTCGATCCGCGTCTGGTCGATGTGGCGCGCGACGATCCCCTTGCGGATGACGAGACGCTGGTTGGTGATCGTGTAGCGGGTGAAGACCCGCCTCACGTAGCCGACCACGAGCAGAATGGCGAAGACCGCGCCGGCCACGAGCACACCAGCGCCCGTGCTCTCGGCCGCGTAGGCGATCGCCCCGAGGATCACGGCGACGATCAGCCCGAGGAAATAGAACAGCAGCGTCGAGCGCCACGACGGGTGGCCTTCGTAGATCTCGTGCTCGCCCGGGCGGAGGTCCATCGCGGGAGCCTACAGGGGCCGCTGTCCGTGACGGCGCCTACCCTCAGGCGGTGATCGCCAAGGTCGAGCCGCTGACCACCGCCCGCTCGCTGCGGGGGCCGTTCGACTACCGCGTGCCGGCCGAGATGGACGAGGTCGACGTCGGCAGCATGCTCGTCGTCCCCTTTGGCCGCCGCCGCGTGCTGGGGGTTGTCACCGATCTGGCCGCGACCTCCGAGGTCCCTCCAGAACGTCTCGTTGAGCCTGCCGAGGCGCTGGACGACGGGGTGCCCGAAGAGCTCGTGCGCCTCGGCTTGTGGGTCGCGCGCGCGTACTGCTCCACGCCGGCGCGCGGCCTCGCACTCGTGTTGCCGCCGGGAACCGGCCTCGGACGCGGCCGGCGGACGCGGCCACGGGAGGCGCTGATCGCGTCGCTCACCGGGGCGGGGGATGCCGTCGCTGCCGGTGCGGGGGGAGAGGGCCTCGGCCCCCGCCAGCGGGACGCGCTTGCGCTGCTCGCGGCGGGCGCGAGCCCCGCCGCGACCGTGAGCAATGAGACCGGCGTCGGGCACGCGGCGCTGCGCGGGCTCGAGCGGCGCGGGCTCGTCCAGCTCGAGCGTGCGCGCATCGAGCGCCGCCCGCGGATCGCGCGCGTGGGGATCGCCGCCGGTGCCGACGGCCCGCCGCTCACCGTGCACCAGCAGGCGGCGCTCGACCGGATCGTCCCGCGCTTCGACGCGCCGGCAGGCGATCGCCTGCCGGACCAGCTGCTCCACGGCGTCACCGGCAGCGGCAAGACCGAGGTCTACCTGCGGGCGGTGGCCGCCGCGCTCGAGCGCGGGCGCTCGGCGATCGTGCTGGTGCCCGAGATCGCGCTCACGCCGCAGATCGCGGGGCGGTTCGAGGAGCGCTTTGGCGACGTCGTCGCGGTGCTGCACTCGCGCCTCGCCGCCGGCGAGCGCTATGACGAGTGGCTGCGGATGCGCTCCGGCGAGGCGCGCGTCTGCGTCGGGCCCCGCTCGGCGGTCTTCGCGCCGTTACCGGACCTCGGGCTGATCGTCGTCGATGAGGAGCACGACGCCTCCTACAAGCAGGAGTCCGACCCGCGCTACGACGCCCGCGCCGTCGCGGAGCGTCGCGCGGCCGATGCAAATGCGGTGCTGGTCGCCGGCTCGGCGACGCCGCGGCCGGAGAGCGTCGAGGCGCTCGAGCGTCTCCGGTTGCCTACGCGGGTGGACGGGCGGCGGCTGCCGGCCGTCGAGGTCGTCGGGACGGCCGATCAGAACGGCCCGCTCCACCCGGCCACGCGCACGGCGCTCGAGGGCGTTGCAGCGCGCGGGGAGAAGGCGGTCGTCCTGCTCAACCGCCGCGGTTGGTCGGCGTTTCTCTCCTGCCGCGGCTGTGGCAACGTCTGGGGCTGCCCCGAGTGCGACGTCTCGCTCGTGCTCCACCGCTCGGCCGACGTCCTCTCCTGCCATCACTGCGGCCATCGCGAGGCGGTGCCCGAGAGCTGCGGTGAATGTGGCTCGGTCTCGGTTGCCCGCCACGGCGCCGGTACGGAGCGCCTCGAGGAAGAACTGCGCGCCGTCGTCGCGCCGCTCGAGGTGATCCGGCTCGACACCGACTCGGCTGCGGCCCCGGGCGGTGTGGCTGCCGTGCTGGAGCGCTTCGACCAAGCCGGCGCCGGGGTGCTGCTCGGCACGCAGATGGTCGCCAAGGGGCACGACTTCGCCGACGTCACGCTCGCGGCGGTGATCGATGCGGACGCCACGCTCCGCTTTCCGGACTTCCGCGCGGAGGAGCGGACCTTCGCGCTCGTGGCCCAGCTCGCGGGCCGCAGCGGGCGCGGCTCGAGCGGCGGCAAGGTGATCGTCCAGGCCCTCGAGCCCGAGGCGAGAGCGCTCCGCTACGCCGCCGGGCACGACGCCGACGGCTTCGTCGCTGACGAGCTCGAGCGCCGCCGGGCGCTGCGTTATCCGCCGTTCGCTCATCTGATCCGCGTCGTCTGCGCCGCCGACACCGCAGGGCCCGAGCTCGAAGCGGCGGAGGCGCTCCGTGAGCGGATGGCGTCGCGGCTCGGTCGCGACACGGCGGTGCTCGGCCCCGCGGCGCTGTTCCGCCTCAAGGGCCGCGAACGCGCGCAGCTCGTGGTGAAGGGCACCGATCGGGAGGCAGCGGTCGCCGCCGTCCGGCAGGCCGTCGAGGACGTTGCGGCAGGTCCGCAGGCGAAGGGCGTGGCATTCGCGGTCGATGTGGATCCGCAGTAACGCAGGCTAAACTCGGGGACGTGCCGGAGGATCCAGAGAACAAGGAACACGCGCGCGCGACGGCGGGGTTGGAGCGCGTCGCCGGTGAGGCCGGCGACGATGAATCCGCCGGGGGGCCGGACCAACCGCAGATCGATCCCGAGGTCGAGGCCCGCCGCGCCGCGGCGCTGTCGTTCGTCCGCCGGCTTGGCGATCCCGTCCTCAAGAGCCGCGCGACCGAGGTGGACCGCTTCGACGACGCGCTGCACAAGCAGGTCGCCCGCATGGGCGGGCTGATGGTGGACGCGATCGGCGTCGGCCTCGCAGCGCCACAGCTCGGGATCTCGCAACGCGTGTTCGTCTATCGCCTCGGCCGCGACGCGCCGCTGCACGCGGTCGTGAACCCGGTGATCGAGTGGTCGGGTGAGGAGCAGGACACCTTCGAGGAGGGCTGCCTCTCCATCCCCGGGGTGCTCGTTGATGTAGAGCGCCCGATCCACGTGCGGGTACGCGCGCTCGACGAGCACGGCGACGAGCGCACGATCGAGGCGAGCGGGCTCGAGGCCCGCGTGATCCAGCACGAGCTCGACCACCTCGACGGAGTGCTGATGCTCGACCGCACCAGCCGCGACGAGCGCAAGCGGGCGATGCGGGAGCTGCGCGAGGCCGAGAGCGCGCCCGAGGCGGCCTAGTCCCACCCCGCCCGCGTGCGGACCGTCTACCTCGGCACCTCGCCGTTCGCCGTCACCGTCCTCGAGCGGCTCGCGGCCAGCCCGCACTCGCCCGCGCTCGTGGTCACCCGCCCGGACCGGCCGAAGGGGCGCGGCCGCAAGCTCTCGCCCCCGCCGGTTGCCGAGGCGGCACGGCAGCTCGGCCTCGAGCTCGACCAGCCTGCGAGCGTCAATTCCGACGAAGCATGCGCGCGGATCGCGGAGGCGGATCCGGAGGTCGTCTGTATCTGTGCGTTCGGCGGTCTGATCAAGGAGCCGCTGCTGTCGAGCTGCGACATGTTCAACGTCCATCCGTCGCTGCTTCCGCGCTGGCGCGGCGCGGCGCCGGTCGAGCGCGCGATCGAGGCCGGCGACGAGGTGACCGGGGTGACGATCATGCGCCCGACGGCAGAGCTCGACGCCGGGCCGATCTGTCTCCAGGCCGAGGAGCCGCTGCGCTCGGACGACGACTACGGCTCACTCTCGGAGCGGCTCGCGCGCCTCGGCGGCGAGCTTCTCGTCGAGGCGCTCGACGAGCGCCCCGCCCTGCGCGAGCAGCCGGACGAGGGCGTGACCTACGCCGACAAGATCGAACCGCATGACCGTCTGCTGCGCCCCGACGAGCCGCCGGACGCGCTCGCGCGGCGCGTGCGCGCCCTGAGCCCCCACGTCGGGGCCTACGCCGAGCTTGCCTGCGCCGAGCGCCTGGGCGTGCTGCGTGCGGCGGTGTTCGGCGGCGCCGCCACGGCGGCCCCGCCCCCCGGGCAGGTAGCCGTCGTCGAGGGAAGCGTTCTGCTCGGGGCGCGGGGCGGCGCACTCGAGCTGCTCGAGGTGAAGCCGGCCGGAGGACGGGCGATGGACGCCGCAGCCTGGGCACGCGGCCACGCCGGCGCGGTCGCCTGAGGCGGTCGTCCCCCCCGGATGTCACGATCCTGGCAAACGGGGTAGGCATAGGAGATGGAAGGACCTGACCAGGTGAGCGAAGGCGGTGCGACGGACCTCGACCTCGGTCCGGAGTGTCCGGGCTGCGGCGAGCCCTGGCTGCGCGGAACGAACCTCGCCGGCCGCTACCGCTGCGTCTTTTGCCTGCGGCGCTGGGAGCTGCGCTCGGACTGCCCCAATTGCGGCGCACATTCGACGATCGCCCGCATGTCCGACACGGCGAACCTCACGTGCCCGGCCTGCCAGTCGTCGATGTTGCGGCCGATTTAAGCCCTACTGGGCCGCGGAGACTTCGACTGGGATGCCGTTCAAGACGGCGTTCCCGCTGAGCGGGTCCATCAGCGCCTCGTCGGCGAGGACGTTCGAGTTCACGCCGGCGTGCTCGGAGGCCACGGCCATTCGCATCCCGGCCGCGTCGTGACCCCAGCCGTGCGGGATCGAGACGACCCCGGGCATGATCGCGTCCGTCACCTCGACGGGCGCCTCGATCGCGCCGGCGCGCGAGGCGAGGCGCGCGCTCGCGCCGTCGGCCAAGCCGAGGCGAGAGGCGTCGTCGGGGTGGATGTGCATCGTGCAGCGCTCCTTGCCCTTCACGAGCGGCTCGAGATTGTGCATCCACGAGTTGTTCGAGCGCAGCTGGCGGCGGCCGATCAGCAGCATGTCGCCGTTCGCGCGCTCGAGTGAAGCGCGCAGCCGCTCGAGGTCGGCGACGATCTCCGCAGGCGCAAGCTCGATCTTGCCCGACGACGTGCGAAGCACCTCTGGCAAACGCGGCTTCAGCGCGCCGAAGTCCACGCCGTGCGGGTTTCGCTCGAGCACATCGAGCGTGAGGCCGTCGGGGTCGGCGCCGAAGCCGTCGCCATAGGGGCCCGTGCGGAGCATGAAGTCGAGCACGCGCTCGGGCCCGGACCGGCCTTCGAGCTCGACGAAGATCTCGTCGGCGTCGCGGCCCGCGATCGAGGAGCCCTCGGTGCCGATCTCCCGCCCTATCAGCGTGCGGATGACGAGCTCGTCGAACTGGGCGATGTCGGCGTCCGGGCCCTGTCCGCTGAGGACGCCGGCGAGGCGAAGCAGCGTCCGCGACTCGTCGGGTACCCCGGCGCCGTTGCTGTCGAAGACAGGCGGCGAGTACGTCGCCGCGTTCCGCACCGCCAGCTGGCGCAGCGCGAGGTCGTAGTGCGACTTCTCGAGTGGCTCCGGCGCGGGCAGGATGACGTCGGCGTGGCGCGTCGTCTCGTTGAGGTAGATGTCTATCGAGACGACGAACTCGAGCGATTCGACGGCGCGCTCGAGGCGTTCGCTGTTGGGCGTCGAGCGCAGCGGATTGCCGGCGGCCGTGATCAGCGCGCGGACCTGGCCCTCGCCCTCGGTCTCGATTTCCTCCGCGAGGCACGACACGGGCAGCTCGCCGTAGGTCTCCGGGTGGCCACTCACGCGGCTCTGCCAGCGGCCGAAGCGGACGCCCTTGCCGCGTCCACCGACGCCCGAAGCATTCTTCTGCGCCGCAGCGGCAAGCGGGAACATCGCGCCGCCCTCGCGATCGAGGTTTCCGGTCACGACGTTGAGCACGTCGACCAACCAGCTGACGATCGTGCCGAACTCCTGTGTCGTCGTGCCGATGCGTCCATACACGGCGGCGCGCTCCGCTGCGGCGAGCTCGCGCGCCATGCGACGGATCTCTTCCACATCGATCCCGCACGCTGCACCCATCGCCTCCGGTGGGAACTCGCGCGCGAGCTGCTCGATCTGGTCGAGGTCGTTGGCGAGTCCCGCGAGCTTGTCGCCGGGCGCGGCAAGCCCCTCGTCGAAGATCGTGTGGAGGATGCCGAGCAGCAGATGGGCGTCGGCGCCGGGGCGGATGAAGTGGTGCTCGCTGGCGGCCTCGGCCGTGCGCGAGCGGCGCGGGTCCACGACGACGACCTTGCCGCCACGCTCGCGGATGCCGCGCAGGCGCCCGCGCATGTCGGGCGCCGTCATCAGGCTGCCGTTCGACACGAGCGGGTTCGCCCCGAGGATCAGCAGGTGCTCGCAACGGTCCACGTCCGGGACGGGCACCGTCAGGATCGTGCCGAACATCAGCCCGGCCGAGATCTGCTTCGGCATCTGATCGACCGTGCTCGCCGAGAAGATGTTCTTCGAGCCGAGCGCGCGCAGCCAGACCGGGCCGTACACCATCGCCGCCAGGTTGTGCGCGTTCGGGTTGCCGATGTAGGCGGCAACCGCGTCGCGTCCGTGCTCGGCGAGGATGGGGGAGAGGCGACGGTCGATCTCGGCGAAGGCCTCGTCGAAGGAGACCTCCTCGTAGCTGCCATCGTCGCGCTTGATCAGCGGCGTGCGCAGCCGGTCCGGGTCCTCGTGCAGCGACTTGATGCCGGTCGCCTTCGGGCAGATGAAGCCCTTGCTGAAGACGTCCTGCTCGTCGCCGCGGACGGAGACGACGTCGCCGTTGGAGGTCTCGATCTCGAGGCCGCACGTCGCCTCGCAGAACGGGCACGTCCGGTAATGGGTCTTGGTCGCCGCCACGAATCCTCCGCTGAAGAGCTTAGTGCCCGCCCGGCGGGCCGGGGTGGGCGACGCCCGTCGGCGCGCTGCGCCCGCGGAGCAAGGCCGACTCCGTGACGCTCCAGCGCTCGCCCTCGTCGCCGTCGGCGTCGCCGAGCGCGGGGGCCGCGGCGAGGACTCGCTCAGGGCGCTCTTTTGCCAGCTCGGCGAGCCGCGCCGCCTCGTTGACCGGGTCGCCGACGACCGTGTACTCGAAGCGGCGCTCGGCGCCGACGTTGCCGGCGACGGCCACCCCGGCGGACACCCCGATCCCGAAATCGATCTCGCGGACCTCGCGCCCGAGCCGGTGCGCCATCGAGCGCGCGGCGCGCAGCGCGTCGCCCGCCGGATCGTCCCGAGGGATCGGGGCGCCGAACACACACATCGCGGCGTCACCGGCGAACTTGTTGACGAAGCCGCCCTCGGCTTCGACGACCTCGACGACAACGCGGAAGAAGCGGTTGAGCACTCGCACGACTTCCGTCGGGGGCATCGCCAGTGCCATCGAGGTGAAGCCGACGATGTCGACGAACAGCGCCCCGACGGTGCGCTCCTCGCCCCCGAGGCGTGTTCCCTCGCGCAGGGCCGCCTTTGCGACGTCCTCGCCGACCTGCCTGCCGAACATGTCGCGGATTCGCTCACGCTCGCGCAGTCCCTCCGCCATACGGTTGAAGCCGGCCTGCAACTGGCCGACCTCGCTGGCGTCGTCGACGGGCACCTGGACGTCCAGCTCGCCGCCTTCGATCTGGTCGAGTCCAGCGCGCACGGAGGTGAGCGGATCGGCGATCGCGCGCGCCGCGAAGACGGTGGCCAGGAAGCCGACGGCGGAAGCCACGACGCCGAGGAAGAGCACCGCCGCGGCGACGTAGTCCCCGTTCACGCCGGGCTTCAGGAGGCCGACCGCGGCTACGACGAGCAAACCGAGCAGCGGCACGCCCGTTCCGAGCAGCCACGCGAACGCGAGCCGGATACGCACGCCCGGGACCATCGCCTCCGCGCGTGGTGCCGCCGCGAGGGCGAGGGCCGTCGCCGGCCGCACGATCCGCTCGGCGGCTAGGTAGATCAGCGCGCACGTGGTTTCGGCACCAAGCCAGATCGCGGCGCCGACGATCGCGGCGAACTCCCACGACTGCGTGAAGCCGTTGAGCGTGACCCCGACGATGCCAACGGTCGCCCAGCCGATAGCTGTCGACTTGGCTGCGTGAAACGCGAGCGCGAGCGTGTGGCTGGTCTCGGCCCGGCTCGGCGCGCGGCCCTCGACGACCCAGGCAAGCGCTCGCTCGATGTGGCGGCTCGAGATCCGACTGATCGCCGCGCCGAAGCCGAGGTAGCAGGCGACGACGACCGGGACGTTGAAGAGAGCGAGGTCGGTGCTCTTGTCGGGGTCGATGAACACCGGGATGAGGAAGCCGATCGCGATGAACACGACGAGTGCTCCGACGCCGTTCGCAAGCCAGGCGAGGCGCGACAGGCGTTTCTGGATCGTCCTTACGAGGGCGGCATCGGGCGAGGGGACGGTCTGGCTCACGCCGCGGCGACCTCTTCCGGCGCGCGCGGGGTGACCGCCGTCCCCGAGTCGCCGAGGACCGCGACGGCGCCACGAATCGGGCGGACGGTGATGTTGCGCCGGCGGGCGACCTCGTAGCCCTGCGCGGGCCTAAGCTCGCATTGCTCGAGCACTGCGCGCAGGACGATCTTCATCTCCAGCAGCGCGAAGCTCGCGCCGAGGCAGCGCCGCCGGCCGCCGCCGAAGGGGATCCAGGTGTAGGTGCCGGGCGGATCGTCGACGAAGCGCTCGGGCTTGAAAGCGTAGGGCTCCGGATAGATGTCCGCGTCGTGATGGAGCAGGTAGGAGCTCGCGGTGATCGCGCAGCCGGGCGGGTACGTCCAGCCGCCGATCTCGATCGGCTTCACGACCGCACGCGGGGCGGTGTTCGGCAGGACGGGCCGGTGGCGCATCGTTTCCTGGATCGTCGCCGTGAGGTAGGCGTCGCCCTCGTCCGCTCGGATCTCGTCGGTCAGCCGGGCGAGGACGGCGGGGTGGCGGGGGAGGAGCGTGAACGCCCACGCCAGCATCGAGGCGGTGGTCTCGTGGCCGGCGACGAGCAGGGTCATCAACTCGTCACGAAGCTCCTCGTCGGACATCGGCGAGTCGTCCTCGTGGCGTGCCTCGAGCAGCAGCGCGAGGATGTCGTCGCCTCCATCGGCGGTGGCGCGGCGCTCCTCGATCAGCTCGAACATCAGCGCGTCGGCTCGCTCCTGAACGCGCAGGAACTCGGCGAACGGGCCGATCCGCTGGAGGACCTTCGCCGGCATGCCTTCCGGGTTCCGTGGCGCCAGCAGGCTGATCGGCTTGTCGCCGAACTCGAGCATCTCGCTGAGCGTCTCGCGCAGAGCGTCGAGCCGCGGGCCCGGGTCGAGACCGAAGACGGCGCGCAGGATGATCTCGAGCGTCAGGTCCTGCATCCGCGGATGGAGCTCGATCGTGGTTTCGCGCGGCCACGATGCGACCTCGCGCTCGGCGACCTCGGCCATCAGGCCCGACAGGCGCGCCATCTTCTCGCCGTGGAACGAGGGGAGCATCAGCTTGCGCTGCTCCATATGCGCGTCCTCGTCGAGCAAGATCACGGAGTTGGTCCCGACGACCGGCTCGAGCACGCGTGCACCCTGCCCCGGGTGCAGGACGTCGGGCGGCGCGGTGAAGATCTGCTTCGCCTCCTCGGGGGTCGAGACGAGCACGAGCGGCGGGAACATCGGCAACCGCATCGTGAAGCGCTTGCCGTAGCGGGCGCGGTTGCGCTCGAAGAACGACAGCGGGCGGGTCCAGAAGGCGACTCCCTGGATCGCCGGCGGCAGCGATGGCCCCGGCGGGAGCGCGCTTCTGGGAATCGTGCTCAAGTTTCTCCTCGCCTTACTTGAGCATTCTCCCGCACCGTCACGGACTGTGTGATTTACGTCACCTTGCAGGCCGCTCGCCGCGCGCGTAGAGCGCATACAGCAACCCCGCCAGCACGAACGCCGAGCCGAGGTAGCCCACCTCGACCTGCAGCACCCTGTCGTCGAACCGGACCGCGAGCAGGAAGACGACGAATGCGGCTGCCGACACGGCCCAGCACGCGGCCGCAGGCTTCAACTGGGTACGGGCCAGGGCGGCCTGGTTGAGCGTCGCCGCCGCGAGGTAGAGCCCCATCCCGAGCGAGATCATCACGAGCCCGCCGCGGTCGTAGTCGAAGTCACCGCCGAACACGAGCTCCATCAGCCACGGCCCGATCGCGAGCATCACGACCGCCACCGCGCCTGCGAACGCAGCTATCGCGAGCAGCGTGACGTTGATCGAGCGCCGGAACGGATCCGATTCGCCCCCCGCGCGCAGCTTCGTCAGGTGCGGAAGGATCGAGGTCTGGATCGCCTGGAAGAGCTGGAGCGGAGCGCGCGCGATCAGGAGCACGTTGAAGACGAAGCCGGCCAGGGCCACGCCCGCGGCGCCCTCGGTCGCCTTGACGAGCAGGGGCCCGGCGTTGAGGAAGGTCTGCTCGCAGAGCATGATCAGGAGGACGGCGGTCGCGAAGCCCGCCCCGTTCGCGAGCGTGAACTCCGGGTCGGCCGAGCCCCCCGGCTCGCCGGCCGAGGCGGCGTCGAGCGCCGACGACGCCTCGACTTCGTCGAGGGGGAGTTGCTCCTCGATCTCGTCCTCAAGGACCGGGTCCTCACCCCTCGATCGAAGACCGCGCGCCAACGCCGGCGGCACGACGGCGAGCGACACGATCGGCGCGGCCGCGATCCCGAGCGCGACGACCGACTGCCCCGACGCGATCCCGACAGCGACGGCTAGGGCGAACATCAGCCGCGAGGTCGCCTCCATCAGGACGAGCAACCCGTAGTAGCCGAAGCGGTGGCCGCCGGCGAGGAATCCGCGCGCGAAGTAGCTCACCGCGTAGGCGAGCACCGCCACGATCATCACCCAGTAGAGCGTCTCCGAGCCGCCGAAGAGGTCGTCCTCGAGCGGCCCGCGGAGCGCGAGCGCGACGATTGCGAACAGGACGCCGAGGCCGAGTTGGATCGTCGCCGCCACGCGTAGGTGCTCGTGGCCGGTCTGGCCACGCGCGTCGCGGTCGGCGATCGTGCGCGATAGCAGCTGCTCGACGGGCCGGTAGAGGATCGAGACGACGATGAAGACGGCCGACCACAGCAGCGTTATCCCGCCGTAGGCGTCCTCCGACAGCGAGTGGCTCGCGAGCGAGAAGTACGCGTAGGTGACCAGGCCCGTGACGCCGATCCCCACGGACAGGATCGCCGCGCCGCGGCCGTAGGAGCGGCCAGGGGCGTCAGCCATCGATGCCTACGGCAGCTTGACGAGCAGCATCGTCCACGGGAACGGCGTGCGCGCCTCGGCGACCTCGCCGTGGCGCGCCAGCATCTCCCTGAACGAGCGCTTCGACCAGTGGTTCACGTGGCCCGGCGTGTTCCCGAGGTCGCGCCAGTACGCGCCACGAGCCATGTTGAGCCCGCGCCAGAGCGGCTCGCGCGGGACGGACACGAGCAGCCAGCGCTTCGCGACGCGCGCCATCTCCGCGACGGTCGCCTCGGGCTCCGGGACGTGCTCGAGAACCTCGATCGCGCTCGCAAGGTCGAACTCGTCGTCGGAGAACGACAGCGAGGTGGCCTCCTCGGGGCGGTACGTCAGGTTCGGGCGGGAGCGCTTCTCCCACTCGGCCTTCAGCTTCGGGTCGTCGAGGTCGATGCCAACGATCCGCCGCTCGCCGAGGCGCTCGGCCCACTCGGAGGTGAGCACGCCCTCGCCGCAGCCCACATCCAGCACCGACTCCGGGTCCGCTTTCGCCCACAGCTCGTCGAGCGTGGCGTGGAAGCCGGACATCAAGCGCTTGACGACCGGATTGCTCGAGCCGTACTTGTCGAATGTGTTGCCGGTCGGGACCGCCTCTGGGTCGGCGGCCGCGGCCTGGGTTGGCGCGTCGGTCACAGCTTCAGCGCCTCGCGCTCCTCGGTCGAGCCGGTCGCTGCGCCGGAGCGGGCGCCGGTCGTCGGCCCCCGCGGCGAGTCTTCGGCCCCCGGCTCGTAGTGCGAGGGGGCCACGCCGAGGTTCAGCTCGACGCGCCGGATTCGCTCGAGGGCGCGCTGCTGGAGCACCCGGTTCGACGCAAGGATGTCGCCGACGACGCCGAGCGCCGCGAGCTGGACGGCCGCGATCAAAAGGACCGCGGCGAGAATGAGCGACTGGACGTGCCCGGTGTTGCCGCCCTCGTGGAAGATGTAGAAGTAGAACCAGCGGCCGAAGAGGAACAGCGAGGCGAAGCCCACGATCGCGGCAGCGGCCATGAAGACGCGCAGCGGCTCGTACGTCGAGTAGACGCGGAAGATCGAGACCGCGTTGCGCCGCACGTAGGCCCACATCGAGGGGAACAGCCGCGACTCGCGCGTCTTCGGGTTGGTCCGGATCGCGACGTGGTCGGTCGCGACGAGCGTCTTCCCGGCGAGGATGATCGTCTCGAGCGTGTACGTGAAGCGCGAGACGACCTCCATCTTGATCGCCGCCTCGCGGTTGTAGGCGCGGAACCCCGACGTCGTGTCCGCGACCTCGGTGTCGGAGGCGCGTCGCACGACGGCCGAGCCGAACGCCTGGAGCCGCTTCTTCAGCGGGGAGAAGTGCTCGATCTGGTCGGTCTCGCGGTCTCCGACCACCATGTCAGCCTCGCCGGCAACGATCGGCTCGACGAGCTTCGGAATGTCGCCGCCGTAGTACTGGTTGTCGGCGTCGGTGTTGACGATCACGTCGGCGCCGAGCTTGAGCGAGGCGTCGAGCCCGGCCTGGAACGCCGCCGCGAGTCCCTTGTTGTTCGTCAGCTTGACGATGTGGTCGACGCCGTTCTCGCGCGCGACCTCGATCGTGCGGTCGCTCGAGCCGTCGTCGATCACGAGCCACTCGACCTCATCGATGCCGGGGACCTCCCGCGGGAGGTCGGCCAGCGTCGCGGGCAGCTGCTGCTCCTCGTCGAAGCATGGGATCTGGATGATCAGCTTCATCGTTGCGGGCGCGCACGGGGCCGCCGCCGGTCGCCGCGCCAGCCGCTATTCTGCCGACTCTCGCCGACCGGCGCTTGCGGGCCCCTCGCACGCCCTACCGGCCGCATAGCGCCTTGTCCGTCACCGATCCCCTGATCAGCGGCGCCGCGAGCGGCGGCGCGATCGCGATACCCGACACCGGGCGGCTGGGCGGTGCCTTGCAACGGACGGCGGAGCGGCTCGGGACCCGCCGCAACGGGCTGATCCTGCTCGGCCTGCTGACCGCGGTCGCGATCGCCGCGTTCCTCTTCCGGCCGACCTACCCCAACTACGACAGCTACTACACGCTCTTGTGGGGGGACGAGCTCGCGCACGGCGATCTCCCCGACTACGACGTCTTCCGGCCGCCGACGCCGCACGTCCTGCAGACGTGGCTCGCGGCGATCCTGACGGTGTTCGACGGAATCTCCGACCGTGTGCTCGTCGCGGTATCGGTCGCGTCCTACATCGGCCTCGTCGCAATCCTCTTCCGCTTCACCCAGATCCTGCTCGGGACGCTCGTCGCGGGCGCGGCGACGCTCGTCGTGCTGACGCGCACCGATCTGATGTTCCTCGCGCTGCGCGGCACCGTGGACGTCCCCTTCCTCGCGCTCGTGTTCGGCGCCGCGTTGCTCGAGCTCAAGCAACCGAAGCGCGGCACGCCGGTGATCGTGCTGCTCGGGCTCGCCGGACTGCTGCGACCGGAGGCGTGGGTGTTCGCGGGCGCCTACTTCCTCTGGCTCGCGTACGGGAGCGAGGACCGCAGCCGGCTCCTCAAGTACGCGCTGCTGACGGCGGCGGCGCCCGTGATCTGGGTCGCCTGGGACCTGATCGTCACTGGCGAGCCGTTCTACTCGCTGACGAAGACGCGCGAGGTCGCCGGCCAGGTCGCCCGCAACCACGGCCTCGGCGATGCGATCACGCTGATCCCCGACTTCATCGGCGGGTCCGAGAAGGTCGTGAACGTCGCGGCCGGCGGGCTCGGCGCGCTGGTCGGGCTCTACCTGCTGCGCCGCCGCGCCGCGCTCCCGCTCGCGATCGCGCTGATCGGGACTTTCGTCTTCCTGGCGATCTCCGCGCTCGGATTGTCGGTGATCCCGCGCTACATGCTGATTCCGTCGCTGATCCTCAACCTCTGCGTCGGAGTCGCGCTCACCGGTTGGACGCTGATCCCCGATCCGTGGCCGCGACGGATCGCGATCGGGGTGGCGGTCGTCTCGCTCGGGCTGATCGCGTACCGGCTGGGCGACTACAAGGTGGACCTGAAAAAGCTCGGCGACCAGACGCACTTCGTGATGGAGCAGCACGAGACGTTCCAGGCGGTTGTCCACGACGCCCGGGTCGAACGCCTCCTCGACAAGCCCACCTGCAACCCGATCACGATGCCGACCCACTCCTCGATCCCCGTCCTGCGCTACGAGACGGGGGTCGCGAAGTCGCGCATCCGCGCCTCGTTCGAGCAGTCGCGTCCGCCGAAGCACGGCATCCTGCTCGTCTCGAGGACGTTCAACTTCGAGCCCGCGGCAGCGCGGTCGGTCGTCACGCCGGGCCGGCTGACCTCGCAGCGGCGCTACTGGTCGAACTTCGCGCTGCCCACCTTCGCACCGGTCGCGGGCAACTACCGCTGGCGCGCGCTGGCGGACTGTTAGCGGTTCACGCAGTCCTTTAGCTCGTGGACCTCGACCACCGGGCCCGGGCGTGAGTAGCCGAGCGGCTCGTAGTTGAACGAGAGGTCGAAGTCGAACTCGACCGGGTCGGCGTCCGCCGCGAAGGGGGAGAAGACGCGCGTGGAGGCCGACTCGCGGTCGAGCCGCCGGTAGTAGGCCTTCGCCCCCGGCAGGCCCTCCTTCACCCCGCGCTCCTTCTGCGTCGAGCCGACGACGACGTAGCAGTAGCCCTGGCGGCGGTAGGTGTCGATCAAGCCCGGCTTGAGGCGCTTCTCGTACGCCTGGAATGGCCGCTTGACCGGGAAGCGGACGTAGCGCTGCCGCTTGCCGGGGGCGTCGGAGAGGTAGTCGTTGTTGGGGATGAAGGGCTCGACGACGATCTTCTGACCTGGGGGCAGCGTCGCCAGGAGGTAATCGCGCGCCTGCTCGCGCGTGTCGGTGCGGGCGAGGACGCGATCCGAGTGGACGCTGTAGATCAGACCCTGCGCCACCAGCGCGAGGCCGGCGATCGCGATCAGCCACGGCTTCAGCGAGGAGCGCGCGCGATCGCGCAGCGGCAGAGCATCCACGGCGCGGGTGGCGGCGTAGGCGGCGAGGATCGACAGCGCCGGGTACGCGGGCATCAGCCAGCGCCCGAAGTAGCGCCCCTGGGTCGAGAGGACGACGAACAGGACCAGCGGGAAGATGATCAGCAGCACCGCCTTGCGGCGCTCGTCGCGCAGCGCCAGCACCGCGCCCGCAGCCGCCGCGATCGCGGGTAGCCAGCCGAAGCCCCACGTCAACGTCCAGAGGTAGTAGATCGGCGCCGGGACGTCGTCCTGGCCGAGCTTCGCAGTTGCCCCCTGGGCCGACTGCCCGCCCAGCTGCGAGCGGAACTCGGACATGTCGATCAGCGCGAACGGGTTCAGCACGAGGAACGCCGCGGCGAACGCGACGCCGGCGAGGGCGAGCCCGACGACGGCATCGCGCGGGGTGTCGTTCTCGTCGCGCCAGCGGTAGAAGGCCGCCAGCGCCACCACGGCGAGCATCGCGCCGGCCGTGTACTTGACCGCGCACGCCACGCCGACGAGGGCGCCCGCGATCAGCCAGTCGCGCCGCCGGCCGCGGGCCAGCAGTGCGACGCACGCCACGAGCGCGGCTGCGACTGGCGCCATCGTGACCGTGTCGTTGAGCGCCTGCTTGGAGTAGAAGACCGGCAGGAAGGTGAACGCGATCAGCGCGGCCGCGATCAGGCCGGCGCGCTTGTCGAAGAAGCGCATCCCGGCCCAGTAGGTGAGCGCGACGGCTCCGGTCCCGAGGAAGGCGACGACGATCCGGGCGGTCAGGAAGACCGATTCCGGGTCGTCGCGGAAGAGGCCGCCGAGCCCGTCGTCGCCGAATGGGAACCCGACCGTGAAGCGCAGCTTGAAGACGGCGTAGAACAGGTACGTCAGCGCCGGCGGGTTCTCGAAGTAGCCGGGGTTGAACGACCCGCCGAACATGTCGACGGCGTGGGGGACGAAGTGGAGCTCCTCGTCCGGGTTGAAGACGAACGGGAGGCCGTGATCGATCGCCCACAGGCGCAGCACGAGCGCGCCCGCGAGGATCGCGAACAGGATCAGCTCGGCCTTTCCGATGCGGTTGGAGGTCATCGCGCTGGTAAAGTTGACTCGCGAGTCAATCGCGAGTCCGCAGGGCCCCGGAGGGACCGCAAGAGGCTTTCACATGGGCACCGCAACCGCCACCGAGCGCGACGCTCACCATCTCACCCGGGCGATCGAACTTGCCTCCCAAGCGCGCGGGATGACGAGTCCGAACCCGCTCGTCGGCGCCGTGGTGGTCAAGGGCGCGCGGGTGATCGGCGAGGGTTTCCACGCCGCCGCCGGTGAGCACCACGCCGAGCGCGTCGCGCTCGAGGACTGCTCCGAGGACCCGGCTGGGGCGACTCTCTACGTAACGCTCGAACCGTGCGCACACGAAGGACGCACTCCCGCCTGCGCGCCCGCGATCGCCCAGGCGGGCATCGCGCGCGTCGTGATCGGCTCCGACGACCCGACGACGAAGGCCGCTGGCCGCGGGCCCGCGGCGCTCCGCGACGAGGGGATCGAGGTCGCCTTTGCCGATGGCGACGTCGCCGCGGCGGCGAGGCTCCAGAACCAGCCGTTCCGCAAGCACGCCAAGACAGGCCGCCCGCTGGTCGTCTTCAAGTCTGCGATGACGCTCGACGGCCACGTCGCGACCCGCACGGGCCACTCGCGGTGGATCTCCGGCGAGGCGAGCCGGGCCCGCGCGCACCGCTGGCGTGCTGAGTCGGACGCCGTCGCGGTCGGGCTCGGTACCGCGCTCGCCGACGACCCGCAGCTGACCGCCCGCGTCGAGGGCGTCTTCCGCCAGCCGCAACGCGTCGTGTTCGACTCCGAATGCCGCTTGCCGGCCGACAGCCGGCTTGCGCGCAGCGCGCGCGAGACGCCCGTGATCGTCGTCTGCTCGCGCGCGGCCTCGCGCCGCGGTCGCCGCGCGCTCGAGGCGGCGGGCGTCGAGATCGTCGTCGCGCGCGGCGGCACCGATGCGGCGCGGGTCGAGTCGGCGCTCGACCAGCTCGGCGAGCGCCAGATGCAGTCGCTCCTGCTCGAGGGCGGGCCACATCTGGCGGGCGCGTTCCAGGACGCGGGCGCGATCGACGAGCTGCGGATCTTCATTGCACCGCTCGTCGCCGGCGGCCGCGCCGCGAAGGCGCCGGTCGAGGGTGAGGGCGCGGAGACGATCGCGGCGGCACAGCGCGCGCTGACGCTCGACGTCGAGCGGATCGACGCGGATGTCCTGCTGAGCGCGCGGCTGGAGGAATGGTGATGTTCACGGGCCTCGTCGCTGCGACCGGAGGGGTGAGCGCCGTCGAGCGCACCGACGACGGGGTACGCCTGCGGATCGAGGCGGAGATCGCCGCCGAGCTGTCGGCGGGCGACTCGGTCGCGGTCGACGGCGTCTGCTTGACGGCGGTCGATGCCGACGGCGCGGGCTTCGCGGCCGAGGTGATGGAGGAGACGCTCCGCCATAGCGCCCTCGGCGCGCTCGAGCCGGGCGCTCGCGTCAACCTCGAGCTGCCGTTGCGGGCCTCGGACCGGCTCGGCGGGCACATCGTCCAGGGTCATGTCGATGGCGTCGGCGAGGTCGAGGCAGTCACCGAGGAGGGCTTCGCGCGCGTCGTCCGGGTCGCCGCCCCGCCGGAGGTACTGCGCTACGTCGTCGACAGGGGGTCGGTCGCTCTCGCCGGGGTCTCGCTGACCGTGTCGGACGTGGACGGCGAGACGTTGTCGGTCGCCCTGATCCCCGAGACGCGTGAGCGCACGACGCTCGGCGCGCTCGCGCCTGGCGACCGCGTCAACGTCGAGGTGGACGTGCTCGCCAAGCACGTCCAGAAGCTGGTCGGAGAGAGGCCGGTGGGCGCGTGAGCGCGGAGGGCCCGTTCAGCCCGATCGAGGAGGCGATCGAGGACATCCGCGAGGGGCGGATGGTCGTCGTCTGCGACGCGGAGGACCGCGAGAACGAGGGCGACCTCACGATGGCAGCGCAGTTCGTTACGCCCGACGCGATCAACTTCATGGCCACTCACGGCCGCGGTCTCGTGTGTCTCGCGCTGACGCCCGAGCGCTGCGACGAGCTCGGGCTCGAGCTGATGGCGGCGAAGAACGAGTCGGCGTTCGAGACGAACTTCACCGTCGCGATCGAGGCGCGCGAGGGCGTGAGCACGGGGATCTCGGCGAACGACCGCGCGCGGACGATCCAGGTCGCGATCGACCCGTCGAGCGGGCCAGACGCCGTCGTCCAGCCGGGCCACATCTTCCCGTTGAAGGCGAAGCCGGGCGGGGTGCTCGAGCGTACCGGGCAGACCGAGGCCGCGGTGGACCTCGCGCGGCTCGCTGGGCTCAACCCGTCGGGCGTGATCTGCGAGGTGATGAACCCGGACGGCACGATGGCTCGCGTTCCGGACCTCGCGCGCTACTGCGCCGAGCACGGCCTGAAGATGATCACGGTCGCCGACCTGATCGCCTACCGCACCCGCACTGAGAGGCTCGTCGAGCGCGTTGTCGAGGCCCGCCTGCCGACGGCGTTCGGTGAGTTCGACGTCGCCGGCTTCCGCTCGCTCGTGGACGGCAAGCACCACGTCGCGATGGTCAAGGGCGAGATCGAAGGTGAGGAGGACGTACTCGTTCGCGTCCACTCCGAATGCCTCACCGGCGACGTCTTCCACTCGCTGCGCTGCGACTGCGGCCAGCAGCTCGAGGACGCGATGCTGAGGATCGAGCAGGAGGGCCGCGGGGTGCTTCTTTACCTCTCGCAGGAGGGCCGTGGCATCGGCCTGCTGAACAAGCTCAAGGCCTACAAGCTGCAGGAGGAGGGCCTCGACACCGTCGACGCGAACATCGAGCTCGGGCTGCCGCCCGATCTGCGCGACTACGGCATCGGCGCGCAGATCCTGGTCGATCTCGGCCTCAGCTCGATCCGCCTGCTGACGAACAACCCGAAGAAGATCGTCGGTCTCGAGGGTTACGGGCTGCGCGTCACCGATCAGCTCCCGATCGAGCACCCGGCGGGCGAGCACAACGCCGAGTACCTGCGCACGAAGGCGCAGAAGCTCGGCCATCTGCTCCACCACCAGGGCCTCGCGCTCGACGAGCAGATGATCCACGAAGAGCGCACGCGCGATCGCCAGAAGGCGAAGGACGCCGTCGAGCGGAACGAGGAGGCGGGTTGACGCGCTACGCGATCGTGATCGGGCGCTTCTACGAGGAGCTCGCGGAGAAGCTCGTCGAGGGGGCTCAGCGGGTCTTCGCCGAAGCCGGCGTCGAGGTTGATGTCCACGACGTCCCCGGCGCCTTCGAGCTGCCGCACGCGGCGCTGATGTGCGCCGAGTCGGGCCGCTACGCCGGCGTTGCCTGCCTCGGCGCGGTGATCAAAGGCGAGACCGACCACTACCTCTACGTCTGCGACGAAGCCGCCCGCGGGATCTCGCTGGTCGGTCTCGACACCGGCGTGCCGTGCTCGTTCGGCGTGCTGACGGTGGACACGATGGAGCAGGCGCTGGCGCGTGCCGGCGGCGGCAAGCGCCATCAGGGCGAGGACGCGGCGCGGGCGGTCCTGCGGATGGCGGAGCTGCGCCACTCGCTCGCCGCAGCGCCCGCAGCCGAAGCCGAGACCGCCGAGTAACGCGTGGGCCTCCTCCGGGAGCGGCGCTACCAGGCGCTCGCGGCGATCACGCTGCTCGCAGCGGTCGCGCGCTTCGCGACGCTAGACGTGCAGAGTTTCTGGCACGACGAGGCGGTGACGGTCAACCGCATCCTGCAGGCCGGGCTGTGGGACACGCTCGATTCGATCCCGGGCAACGAGTCGACGCCGCCGCTGTACTACCTGCTCGCGTGGTTCTGGGTGCAGCCCTTCGGCGAGGGAGAGGTGGGGCTGCGGTCGCTGTCGGCGCTTCTCGGGACGCTCACGGTGCCGGTCATCTACGCCGGCTGCGCGCGCCTCGCGACTCCGCGGGTGGGCCTCGTGGCGGCCGCGCTCGCGGCCGTCGACCCGTTGTTCGTCTGGTACTCGCAGGAAGCGCGCGCCTATGCGCTGCTCGTGCTGCTCGTCGCGCTGTCGTTCCTGTTCTTCGCGCGGGCGCGCGAGGGCGGGGGAGGGCGCGACCTCGCGTGGTGGGCGATCGCGTCGGCGGCGGCGCTGGCGACCCACTACTTCGCGATCTTCGTCGTCGTCCCCGAGGCGGTGCTGCTGCTCGCGGTGGTCGGCGCTGAGCGCCGCCGGCAGGCGATCGCCGCGGTCGGAGGCGTCGCTGCCGCGGGGCTTGCTCTGCTGCCGCTCGCGGTGCACCAATCGGGCAGCGCCAACAACGATTGGTTCGCCGACATCGCGCTGTCCACCCGTGTGACTGACACGGCCAAGGCGTTCCTGATCGGCGAGCCGCAGGCGCAGGTGAGTCGCGCGCTCGCAGCGGTGATCGTCGTCGTCGCGGTCGCGCTCGTGCTGCTCGTGTTGCGCTCCGACGCGCGCGAACGCAAGGCCGCGCTGATCGGCGCGGCGGTCGGCGGCGCCGCGCTCGCGGTGCCGCTCGTGCTCGCGCTGGGTGGCGCCGACTTCTTCGTCTACCGCAACGTCATCATCGCCATGGTCCCGCTGTTCGCGGTCACCGCGGCTGGCCTCGGCGCGCGGCGTGCCGGGTGGTTCGGGCTCGCGGCGACCGCTGCCGGGTGCGCGGTATCGATCGCTCTCCTGGTCACAGTCGCGCGCGACGAGGAGCTCCAGCGCGCCGACTGGCGCACCGCCGCCGAAGCTCTCGGACCGGCAACCGGGCCGCGCGCCGTCGTCACCGCCTTCCTCGGCGACGATCCGCTCGAGGTCTATCGCCCCGGGACTCGGCGATTCCCGCGCGGCGGCGCGAGCGTGGGGGAGGTGGACGTGATCGCCTACTCGCGCCCATCGCGCGAGCCCCCCGCACCTGGGTTCCGGCTCGTCGAGCAACGCCGGGTCGAGCGCTTCACTCTGTTGCGCTTCAAGGCCGACGAGCCACGGAAGCTGCGCCCAGGACAGCTGCGCGCCCGCCGGATCGGGGCTGAACGCAACGCGGTGCTGCTCGTGCCGGCCGATCGCTAACCTTCCCCGCCCGATGGCAAAGGTCTGTTACGCGTGCGGGAAGGGGCCGGCGTTCGGCCACAGCCGCAGCCACTCGATGGTCGCTACGAAGCGGCGCTTCAACCCGAACCTGCAGAAGGTCAGGATCTCGGTGAACGGCGCTCCGCGCCGCGAGTATGTGTGTGCTCGCTGCCTGAAGAGCGAAAAAGTCACGAAGGCCGCCTGAGCCTTAACGCTCGCCCGCCGAGGGTGTAGAAACGCGTCGTGAACACCGAGGACAGCCTCGGGCGCTTCCGCCGTACCGTGGCGACGGCGCTCGCAGAGCTCGAGAGCCGCCGCCAGGAGGTCAACGACCTAAACGTCTTCCCCGTCGCCGACGGCGACACAGGCGACAACATGACGCTGACGCTGCGCGCGGTGCTCGACGAGCTCGACCGCATCGACGGCCAGCCGCTCGACACGCTCGGACGCGACGAAGTCGTCCAGGCCGTGGCCCGCGCGGCCCTGCTCGGCGCGCGCGGTAACAGCGGCGTGATCCTGTCGCAGTTCGTCCGCGGAGCCGCGGAGGAGTTGGCCTCCCGGCCGGGTGAGCTGGTCGATCCCGTGCTCGTCTCGGCCGCGCTCGCCCGCGGCGCGGACGCGGCGTACGACTCGGTCCGGGATCCGGCCGAGGGAACGATGCTGTCGGCCGTGCGCGCGATGGCGCACCGCGTTGCGCACGACCTCGCCCACATGGAGCGCACGCGCTTGACCGAGGGCTCGACAACGGCGGAGCAGGACGAGCTGATCGCGGAGGTGCTCGACAGCGCGTTGGAGGCGGCGCAGGAGGCCGTTCAACGCGGTCCCGAACAGCTGGCTGTGCTGCGCAAGGCCGGGGTCGTCGACGCCGGCGCCTACGGCATCACGGTCATCATCGCTGGAACGATCGCCGCCCTGCGTGGCACCGAGCCGCCCGAGGTTCCGCACGAGACCGCCCCGGCCCGGGCCCTTCACCTGCCCGAGCACGAGTCGAGCGAGTATCGCTACTGCACGAACTTCGCCGTGACGGGCGAAGGGCTCGAGCGCCGCACGTTCGTCGAGGCGCTCGAGGAGATCGGCGACTCGGTCCTGGTCGTCGGCGATCCGCGCACGCTGCGCGTCCACGTGCACACGGACGAGCCCGAGCGCGCGGTTGCGCTCTTCGAGCCGGCCGCTGAGGTCTCGCGCCTGGACGTCGCGGATATGTACGAGCAGATCGCCGAGCGTGCCGCTCGGCTCGGCGGCGACGGGCCCCAGCCCGAGGTCGAAACGGCGTGTGGCGTCGTCGCGGTCGCGAATGGCGACGGCCTCGTCCAGATGTATACCGGCCTCGGCGCGCGGGTCGTCGACGGCGGCGCGACCCTGAACCCCTCGACTTACGACCTGCTCGCCGGAATCCACGCGGCCGTGGCGCGCGAGGTCGTCGTCCTCCCGAACAGCCCGAACGTCATCCTCGCCGCCGAGCGCGCGGCCGAGCTGTCGGAGAAGCCCGCGCGCGTCGTAGCCTCGACCGCGCAGCAGGCGGGTCTGGCCGCGTTGGTCGCGTTCGACCCGACCCGTCCGGCGGAAGAGAACGCGGGGGCCCTCGCGCAGGCCCTTGCGGAGATGAGCACCGGCGGCGTCGCGGTTGCCGCTCGCGACGATGCGCAGGGACGCTTTGCGACCGGCGAGGCCGTCGGGTACGCGGGCGACGAGCTCGTCGCCTGGGGCGAGCCGGCCGCCACCCTCACAGCGACGCTCGCCGCGATCGCCGAGGGCTCGGAGCTCGTCACCTGCGTGGCGGGGGAGGGTGCGCCGCTCGGCGAGGACGCGGTCGCCGCCGCTATGCCCGACGGGATCGAACTCGACTACCACGATGGCGGCCAGGCGTCGTGGTGGTGGTTGTTGAGCGCCGAGTAGAACGCGCCGGGCGACCGCGGCTGAGGTCATAGTCTCGTGGGGATGCCGGTGGAGGTCCCCACACGCTTCGGCGGCCGCGAGCGGCTCAGCCCCGACGAGATCGAGGGCGCCGAGCTGCGCTCGATCCCGCGTTCATCCCGACTGGCCGAGCCGCTGGACGTCAAGCCTGCAAGGGCTGCCAAGGCGCTCACCACGCTGGGCATCGAGACCCGCGGCGACCTGCTCGAGCACTTGCCGTTCCGGCTCGAGGACCGTCGCGAGGTCCGCTCGGTCGCCACGCTCGGGGCCGGTGAGGACGCGACGGTCGTCGTCGAGGTGCGGAAGATCGCCGCCCGCCGCGCGTATCGCCGCCGGCGCCTCGTGATCGTCGAGGCGACCGTCGCCGACGAGTCCGGCCCGATGAAGGCGACCTTCTTCAACCAGCCGTGGCTAAAAGACCGCTATCCGCCCGGCACCCTGCTCGTGCTCCACGGCCGCTACACCGGGTCGAACCGCTTCAACGTCTCGGAGCACGAGCAGGCCAAGGGTGCGAGCGCCGACGATCTGCACTCGACCGGCCTCGTCCCCGTCTATCCGGCGTCGGAGGGGATCCCCGCGCCGCGGATGCGCGAACTGGTCTTCGAACAGCGCGGGCTTGAGCGGGAAGTGATCGAGCCGCTGCCGTCGCGGATGCGCGCGCGGGAGCAGCTGCCCGACCGCGCCGCCGCACTCGCTGCCGTGCACTTCCCCGACGCCGAAGAGGACCAGGACGGGGGCAGGCGCCGTCTTGCCTTCGACGAGTTCCTCGCGCTCCAACTGACGCTGCTCGGCCGCCGCGAGGAGCGCCGCGTGGCGGGTGCGGAGCCGCTCGAGGGCCCGCGCGAGCTCACGGCGCGCTGGCTCGCCGACGCGCTCCCGTTCGAGCCGACCGGCGACCAGCGTGCCGCGATCGACACGCTCGACGAGGACCTCGCCGGGGCGCACCCGGCCCAGCGGCTGCTGATGGGAGAGGTCGGCAGTGGAAAGACGATGGTCGCCCTCCACGGGATGTTGCGTGCCGTCGAGCACGGCGCGCAGGCGGCGCTGATGGCTCCGACCGAGACGCTCGCGGAGCAGCACTTCGCCACCCTGCAGTCGCTGTCGGGCGGTGAGCTCGTGCCGATGGCGCTCCTCACCGGCTCGACGGCGGCCGCGCGGCGAAACGACATCCTCGCGAAGCTCGCGAGCGGTGAGCTGCCGATCGTCGTTGGCACGCACGCGCTCGTCGAGGACGACGTCGTCTTCGACCGCCTCGCCGTCACGGTCGTCGACGAGCAACACCGCTTCGGCGTCCGCCAGCGTGTCGCGCTCGACCGAAAGGGGCGGGACGGGCGCGCACCGCACACGCTCCACCTGACGGCCACGCCGATCCCCCGAACGCTCTCTCTGACCGCCTACGGCGACCTCGACGTGACGACATTGCGCGAGCTGCCGGCCGGCCGCAAGCCGATCACCACCCACCTCGCGAGCACCGAGCGCGAGCGCGAGCGCGCCTACGAGCGGATCCGCGAGGAGGTGCGCGCGGGGCGCCAAGCATTCGTCGTCTGCCCGCTGGTCGAGGAGTCCGAGGCGCTGCAGGCGAAGGCCGCGACTGAGGAGTTCGAGCGCTTGCGGACGACCGAGTTCACCGACCTGAGGGTCGCGCTGCTGCACGGTCAGCTGCGCCCGCGCGCGAAGCAGGAGGCGATGGCTGCGTTCGCGGCCGGCGAGGCCGACGTGCTCGTCGCCACCTCGGTGATCGAGGTAGGGATAGACGTGCCGAACGCGACCGTGATGCTGGTCGAAGACGCGGAGCGCTACGGCATCTCGCAGCTCCACCAGCTGCGCGGGAGGGTGGGCCGCGGCGGGCACGCGTCCGTCTGCCTGCTGTTCGGCTCGAAGGACTCGCCGCGGCTGCGCGCCCTCGCCGACAACGACGACGGCTTCGAGCTCGCCGAGATCGACCTCTCGCTGCGCGGTGAGGGCGAGCTACTCGGCACGCGGCAGTCCGGTCTGGCCGAGCTGCGCGCCGCGCGTCTGCCGGAGGATGCCGACGTGCTGGCCCGGGCCCGTGCGGTGGCCGCCGACCTGCTCGCGGACGATCCTGCGCTCGAGGCGCGCGAGAACGCGCTGTTGCGGCTCGAGCTCGAGCGCCGCTTCGGCGAGCTCGCGCACGAGCCGATCCCCGCGTAGCCGATGGCGAAGCGCCACCTCCGCATCGTCGCCGGCGAGTACCGCAGCCGCCGGATCGAGGCGCCGCAGGGCCGTCAGACGCGCCCGACCGCCGACCGTGTGCGCGAAGCGATCTTCTCGATCATCGGCCCGATCGAGGGCCTGCGTGTGCTCGACCTCTTCGCCGGCTCCGGGGCGCTCGGAATCGAGGCCCTCTCGCGTGGTGCGGCCAGTGCGACGTTCGTCGACGCCGACCACGCCGCCGTCGGAGCGGTGCGGCACAACCTCGTGAACCTGGGAGCGGAGGGCGAGGTGGTCGCCTCCGGCGCGGTCGAGTTCCTTCGGGCGCGGCCCGACCCTTTCGACCGCGTTTTTGTCGATCCGCCATATAGTGCGGCCGATGGCCTGGCCGGCCAGCTCGCCGAGTTGCTCCCGGCGGTGCTCCGCCCGGACGGCCTGATCGTCGTGGAATCAGACAAGCGAACTCCCCTGGCACTCGACCTGCCGCTAGAGCGCGAACGCGTCTACGGCCGCGTGCGGATCGCGATCCACCGTGCCGCCTGAGGGTAAGCGTGCGGCCGTCTGCCCGGGCTCCTACGACCCGGTCACCAACGGCCACCTCGACATCATCCGGCGGACGGCCGAGGTCTTCGACCACGTGGTCGTCGGCGTCGTGAACCTGCCCGTGCGCAAGCAGAAGACGCTCTTCACCGCCGATGAGCGGGTCGCGTTCCTCGAGGCCGAGCTGAGCGGGCTCGACAACGTGTCGGTCGAGAAGTTCGCGAACCTGCTCGTTGACTTCGCGCGCGAGCATGGCGCGAAGACGATCGTCAAGGGACTGCGCGCGATTTCCGACTTCGAATACGAGTTCGAGATGAACCAGTTGAACCGCAAAATGGCGCCGGATATCGAGAGCGTCTACATGATGTCCTCGCCGCAGTACAGTTTCCTGCGCTCAAGTGGAGTCAAGGAGGTCGCGACGTTTGGAGGCGATCTCAACGATCTGGTTCCGCCTGCGGTTGCGGAAAAGTTGCAGGAAGCGCTGCAAAAGTGACGAACTGAGGCCCAAGCTATGGACGTTCTCGTTCTAATCGACAAGCTGGACGATCAGATCCACAACGCCAAGCCGGTGCCGTTGACCGACCAGGTGCGCGTGGACAAGGAGGAGATCTACGACATCCTCGATCAGATGCGCGCCACGATCCCTGAGGAGATCAAGCAGGCGCGCTGGATCGTCAAGGAGCGTCAGGAGATGCTCGCCGAGGCCAAGCGCGAGGCCGAGCGGATCCTCAAGGAGGCGAAGGACCAGCAGGCGAGCCTGATCTCCGACGAGGAGGTCGTCAAGAACGCCGAGCGCCAGGCCGAGGAGATCGTCGACGACGCCCGTGCCCGCGAGCGCGAGATCCGTCTCGGCGCCGAGGACTACGCCGACGACATCCTCAACACGCTCGAGGTCAACCTGACCAAGTTCATCGCGGCCGTCCAGCGCGGCCGCGACCGCCTTCAGGGCCGCGAAGAAGCCGAAGTCGGCTAAGGCCTGAGCCGGCGGTTCCGGGGTACTACCCTCGGAGCGATGCCCGCGCGCACCGACCTGCTCGATGTAGCAACGCTGACGCTCTCCTCCGGGGAGGGGCGCCGCCTGGAACCCGAGGTCGGGCTCGACGACCTCGAGTTCGGCGGCGAGCGCTACTCGGTCGAGCCCGACCGCGCACCCGCCTTGCTCGACGTCGCGCGGATGACGTCCGGGTACTCCTTCCGCCTGCGCTTCGAAGTCGCGCTCCACGGCGCGTGCCAGCGCTGTCTCGAGGACGCCGCGCTCGACGTCGCCGTCGACGGGCGCGAGGTCGATCAGCCCGGCGGCGGCGAGGAGCTCCGCTCGCCCTACCTCAGCGAAGGGGAGCTGGACCTCGGCGCCTGGGCCCGCGACGCGCTCGTCCTAGCGCTGCCCGTGCAGATCCTCTGCCGTGCCGACTGCGCCGGTCTGTGTGCCACCTGCGGCGAGAACCTCAACGAGGCCGGGCCGGATCACCGCCACGAGGTCGAGCGCGACCCGCGCTGGGCCGCGCTCGACCAGTGGCGGGACTCCGCTACTTGACGGTCACGAGCTGACCACGGATCGCCCCGTTCGGGAAGTCCGACGTGTGGACGTTCACGTAGTAGCCCTTCGGGTTCCCGAGGAGTGCGGTGATCGCGTCCTCGTTGGCGCTGCCGCTGATGCAACCCGACACCGTGCCGTTGCTGCCGGTCTTCGGCGTCTTCAGGGTGATCGAGATGGGGCCCGCGACGCTCTTCGAGCCCTTGTGGATATGCGCCATCGTCGGCTTCTTGATGCCGTCGACGACGATCGCGTAACAGAGGCCCTTCGTCGTCGTGACGGCGGTGAACGAGCCGATGCCGTCCTTGTCGCCCGCCGACGGCTTCTCCTTCGCGCCGGTGAGCTTGGCGGCGAACGCGACGGCGTCGTCGGGGTCCTGGCCGCTACTCGCAACCGCGAACACGAGCGCCGTACCGATCACGGCCACAAGCGCGGCAAGTCCGATCCTCAAACGCATGCTTCCTCCTGATTTCGGGGGATGAGGGTGCGCACGAATAACACAGGTCTCTACACTGCGGCGCCCGATGGCCGTCCCGAAGCAGAAACAGTCCCACTCGCGCACGAACAAGCGCCGCTCCCAGCACAAGCTCACGCCGCCGCGCCTGCGCGAGTGCCCGCAGTGCCACACGCCCCGCCTGCCGCACCGGGTCTGCCCGAACTGCGGTACCTACGCCGGCCGCGAGATCTACGCGCCCGACGTGGACGAGGGCACCGACTCGGACGACTAGCCGTCTCTGATGATCGCCGTTGACGCAAACGGGGCCGACGGCGGCCCGGCGACCGTTGCCGAGGGCGTCCGCCGCTCGGGCGAGCGCGCGCTCGTGTTCGGTCCCGCGAGCGAGCTGACCGCCGCCGGCGAGCTCGCCGAGCTCGTGGACGCGCCGACGACGATCGGCTCCGACGAGGATCCGGCCGCCGCCGCCCGTGCGCGCGATGACGCGTCGATCGTGCAGGCTGCGCGCGCCGTCGCGGATGGCCGGGCCGACGCGCTGGTGTCAGCCGGGACGACGGGGGGCACACTTGCCGCGTCGCTGCTGAACATCAAGCGTGCGAAGGGCGTGCACCGCCCGGCGCTCGCGGTCCTGCTGCCGATTCCGAAGGGGCCGACGCTGCTCGTCGACTGCGGCGCCAACGTCGAGGTGCGCCCGGAGCATCTCGTCCAGTTCGGCTACATGGGCGCGGCGTTCATGGAGGCCGTGTACGGCCTCGACCGCGCGCGGGTCGGGCTGCTGTCCGTGGGAGAGGAGGCAGGCAAGGGGACTCCCGACGTCGTCGCCGCCCACGAGAAGCTCGCCGAAGGCCCGCTCGACTTCGCGGGGATGGTGGAGGGGTTCGACCTTCCCGCCGCCACCGTGGACGTGCTCGTCAGCGACGGCTTCACCGGGAACGTCGCGCTGAAGGTGCTCGAGGGCACCGCCAAGACGATCACCGGGGCCATCCGCGAGGCGATCCGCTCGGGTCCGATCTCGACGGTCGGGGGGCTCCTGATCCGCCGCAAGGTCGAGCGACTGAAGGCGCAGATAGACCCAGAGGGCGTCGGCGGCGCGATCCTGCTCGGGCTCCGCAAGCCGGTCGTCGTCGCCCACGGCAGCTTCGGCCCCGACGGGATCGCCGCCGCGGTCAAGCTGGCGCGGCGGGCGGTCGATGAGCGCATGATCGAGCGCCTCCACGCGGCCCTGGAGGCCGGCGGAGCGCTCCGGCGCGGTCCCGAGCCCGGGCAGGCGGAGCAATCCGCCTCCGCTGCTAGCGTCGCTCGACCCTGATGACGCGTGCAGAGGTGATGGAACTCATCCGCGCCCACCTCGCGGAGGAGCTCGAGATCGACCCGTCCCGGATCGAGGATGGAACGCGCTTCAAGGAGGACCTCGACGCCGACTCGCTCGACCTGGTCGAGCTCGTCGTCGAGCTCGAGGACCGCTCCGGCATCCGCATCCCCGACGAGGAGGCCGCGCGCATCCAGACGGTCGGCCAAGCCGCCGACTACGTCGCCGCCCATGCGCCGCAAGAGGCCTCCTGATCGCGATCTCCTGGACGAACTGCACTCCCTGCTCGACCAGCTGCCCGCGGAGCTCGCGCGGCAGGCGTTCACGCACGCGTCGTGGGCGGAGTCCGAGCAGGCGTCCTACGGCCGGCTCGCGTTCATCGGGGACTCCGTCTTGAGCCTCGCCGTCGCCACCCATCTGCTGCCCCGCTTCGAGCGCCACGACGCGGGTCGCCTGACGAAGCTGCGCGCACAGGTCGTGAGCCGTCCGTCGTGCGCGCGCGTCGCCCGCTCCCTTGGACTGCCCGAGCGGCTCGCGACGGTCGCGCCCGAGGGCGGCGCCGGCCGCGGTGCGGCGGCGCTCGCCGCGAACGACAACGTCCTCGCCGAGATCTGCGAGGCGGTCATCGGCGCGGCCTACCTGGAGTTCGGGTTCGACCGCGTCGCGCCGGCCGTCGCGGATGCCTTCGCGGGTGAGATCGAGCTCGCGCAATCCGGTCCGGCCGACCACAAGTCGCTGCTCCAGGAGCGCCTCGCACGGCGCGCCGAGACGGTCAGCTACGAGGTCGCGACGGAGGAGGGCCCCCCGCACGACCGCAGCTTCGTCGTGGTCGCCCGCGTCGGCGACGAGGAGGTCGGGCGCGGTCGTGGAAAGACGAAGAAGGCCGCCGAGCAGGAAGCCGCCGAGGCTGCTCTCGAACGCGAGGCCGGGGCCTAGCCGCCATGCACCTGCGCTCGATCCGCCTGAAGGGCTTCAAGTCGTTCCCGAACCGGGTCCGCCTCGACTTCAGCCCTGGCGTGTCCGTGATCGTCGGCCCGAACGGGTCGGGCAAGTCGAACATCACCGACGCGGTCCTTTGGGCGCTCGGCGAGCAGAGCCCGCTCGCGGTGCGCGGCCAGAAGATGCAGGACGTGATCTTCGCCGGTGGCCCGGGCGTCGGTTCGCGCAAGGCTGCCGAGGTCGAGGTCGTGATCGACAACGGAGGGAGCGAAGCGACCGGTACGAGCCGCGATAGCGGCGAGGGTGAGGCGGCGAGCGACTTCTCCGAGCTCTCGATCATGCGTCGGCTCGACCGCGCGGGCGAGGGCGAGTACCGCATCAACGGCGCCCGTTGCCGCCTCGTGGACGTGATCGAGGCGCTTTCGGACACCGGCCTCGGCAAGGAGATGCACTCCGTCGTCTCTCAGGGCCGCGTCGAGGCGATCATCCACTCGAAGCCGCGCGACCGGCGGCTGTTGATCGAGGAGGCGGCCGGCCTCTCGAAGCACCGCAAGCGCCGCCGCCGCACCCACCTCAAGCTCGAGCGAACACACGACAACCTCGCCCGCGCACTCGACGTCGAACGCGAGGCGCGCTCGCACCTGCGCCCGCTGAAGCGCCAGGCCGAGGCTGCCGAGTTGCACGAGCGCCTCGAGCGCCAGTCGAACGAGGCGCGGCTGGCGCTGGCGTCCGACTCCCTTCGCGGACTGCGCGGCGAGCTCGCCGACGCGGAGGCTGCCGCGACCGTCGCGCGCTCCGCGCGCGAAGCCGCCGAGGGCGAGCTCGAGGGCGTCGCCGCGCGCCGTGAGGCCGCCGAGCAGGCGCTCGCGAGCCGCAGTCAGGCGCGCGAGCAGCGGGCCAATGCGCTCTTCTCCGCGCGCTCGACGGCCGAGGCGATCGGACTGCGGCTCGAGCGCGCTCGCGACGTCGCGAGCGCTGCCGCCGAGGAAGTGACGCGCTGCGATGCGCAGCTCGCCGCGCTCGCCGGTGACGCGCCCGACGGTGCGTCACAAGAGGGTGGCGGGCCCGATGCCCCGCCCGCGCCAGGGGCCGTGCGACTTCTCGACCACGTCTCGGCCGAGCCCGAGTACGCGCCGGCGATCGAGCGGCTGCTCGCCGACGTCTGGGTGGTCAACTCCCTCGACGACGTGCGCCCCGACTTCAACGGATTGTGCGTCACGCGCGACGGCCTCGCCCTGTCGGGCGCCGGAGCGCTGGGTCACGATCCGGAGGAGCGTAGCCGCGCGGAGCGCCTGCTGAAGGAGATGGCCGAGCGCGAGCGCCGCGAGCGCGCGCGTCGCCGTGCCGTGCTCGAGGACCGAGCGGAGCGCCAGCGCGCTCTCGAGACGCAGGCGAGCTCCGCCGCCGCAGCGCTGGAAGCAGCCGCCGCCACTGTCGGTGCGCGTCGCAGCGAGCTCGAAGGGGAGCTCGGCGACTCGGAGCGCGCGGGCGACGAGACGACCGCCGAGCTGCGCGAGTGCGCCCGCGCCGAGGCCGAGCTCCAGGGACGCCTACGGGCCGCGAGCGAGTCCGTCACAGAGACCGAGGTCGCTGCCCAGAAGCTGCGCGACAGCGAGGCCGAGCTGGCCCACGAGGCAGGTGAGGTCGCGATCCGGCTCGGCTTCGAGAAGCCCGAGGAGCCGGCGGCGGCGCTCGGCGACGACGAGCGCGACGAGCTCGAGCGCAAGATCGAGCGTCTCGCCCGCCGCCGCGAGCAGCTCGGCCCGGTCAACCCGCTCGCCAAGGGCGAGTACGAAGAGGCGGTGGCGCGCGTGGACGAGCTCGAGGCCTCGAGGAAGGACCTCGAGAGCGCCCTCTCCGAGCTCGAGCAGATCATCCGCGACATCGACAAGCGCATCAAGGAGCGCTTCGAGGAGACCTTCGAGATCGCGGCGAAGAACTTCGAGGACGTCGTCCAGCACCTCTTCCCGGGCGGCCGGGGCCGCCTGCGCCTCGTCAAGCCGGACGGGCCGCGTCCCGTGATCGGCGGCGGGCAGGTCGAGGACGGGGGCGAGGCCGACAGCGCCGAGGAGGCCGCCGAGGCGGAGGAGCACGAGGGGCTCGACCGCGAGCTCGGTGTCGAGGTCGAGGTCACGCCCGGCGGCAAGTCCATGCGCCGCCTTTCGCTGCTCTCCGGCGGCGAGAAGTCGCTCGTCGCGCTCGCCTTCATGTTCGCGGTGTTCCTCGCGCGCCCGTGCCCCTTCTACATCCTCGACGAGGTCGAGGCGGCCCTCGACGACCTCAACATCGACCGCTTCCTCCAGCTGCTCGACCGCTTCTCCGACAAGGCGCAGTTCATCGTCGTCACCCATCAGAAGCGGACGATGGACGCCGCCGACACGCTCTACGGCGTCAGCATGGGCGCCGACGGCGTCTCGAAGGTGATTTCCCGCCGGCTCGCCGGTGAGGCTGCGCTCGAGTCCGCCGCCTAGCCCCGCACGAGCGCCGCCCGAACGATCGTCCAGTCAGAGCGCCCCACAGAGGCGCGGGCTCAAGCTTCGGCGTCCGCTGGTCGTTAGCGAGGAAGGGGACCGGAACCATCCCAACCTCGAGGAGGACCCAGGCAATGACCAGCAAGATCCGACTCACGTTCGCGGCCGCCGCCACCACCGCGCTGTGCGCGGTGAGCGTCGCCAGCGCAGCGACTTTCAAGGGCACGTCCGGCAACGACACATTCGCCGGCACGCCCGACGCGGACCTCGTCCACGGCAAGGGCGGAAACGACAACCTCTCCGGCGCTGCCGCGAATGACCGCGTTCACGGTGGAAAGGGCGACGACACTCTCTCCGGCGGGGACGGCGACGACCGGTTGCACGGAGGCAAGGGCATCGACGCCATCGCCGGCGATGGCGGCAACGACCGTCTCGACGGCGACAAGGGCGCCGACAGTCTCTCGGGCGGCGAGGGAAACGACCGGTTGAAGGGTGGCAAGGGTGCCGACACCCTCGACGCCGGGGCCGGCGACGACCTCGTCAAGGCGAAGGGTGACGGCCGTACCGCTGACCGGATCACGTGCGGCGAAGGCAACGACGTCGCCCGACTCGACGCACAGGACGTCATCGCCGACGCGACCGAGGCGACCCCGAACGGCTCGTGCGAACAGGTCGAGCGCCGCGGGTCAGGCAAGGGTAAGGCCAAAGGGAAGGACAAAAACAAGCAGCACGGGAACGCCCGCGAGGACGCTCCCGACGACAAGGGCGGGCGAGGCAAGGGCCGAGACGATTAGGTCGTCGCCTGCGCATCGGAATCCAAACGCCCCGCCGCCCGGCGGGGCGTTTGCCTTTCCAGGCCGCCTTATCCTGCCCGCGCAATGGCACGCACCTGGCACGAGTTGCTTTCCACCGGCGTCACAGCGGCCGGTGACGCCGAGGAGGCAAGCGCCGAGCCGACCGAGGAACAGGCCGGCTTCTTCAAGCGCCTGCGGGAGAACATGGGCAAAACGCGCGCCGCGGTCGGTGCCGAGCTGCGCGCGACCGTCTTCGACACGCTCGACGACGCGGCGTTCGAGCGGATCGAGGAGATCCTGATCGGGGCCGACGTAGGCGCGGCAGACGACCGCCGAAGTCGTCGCCAAGCTCGAGGACGAAGCCGCGAACGGCGAGCTGGCGCCCGGGGAGCCTGTCATCGAGCGCCTGCGCGAGCTGCTCGCCGATGCCGCCCGGACCGAGCGCGCGGACACGATCGCCCTCGGCGAGCGGCCGGCGATCGTACTGGTGGTCGGCGTCAACGGAACCGGCAAGACGACCACGATCGGCAAGCTGGCGTGGCACCTGCGCGAGCACGGCCTGTCGGTGCTCGTCGCCGCCGCCGACACGTTCCGCGCCGCCGCCGGCGAGCAGCTCGAGCAGTGGGCCGAGCGGGCAGAGGTGGACATCATCCGTGGCGCCGAGGGCGGTGATCCCGGGGCCGTCGTCTTCGACGCGATCGAGGCCGCGCGCGCCCGCGGTATCGACGTCGTCCTCTGCGACACCGCGGGGCGCCTCCACACCCAGCAGCACCTGATGGACGAGCTGCGCAAGATCCGCAAGGTGATCGTCAAGCAGATACCCGAGGCGCCACACGAAACGCTCCTCGTCGTCGACGGCACGACCGGGCAGAACGGGCTGCGCCAGGCGCTCCTGTTCGAGGACGCGGTCGATGTCACCGGCGTCGCGCTGACGAAGCTCGACGGCAGCTCGAAGGGAGGGGTCGCGCTGGCGATCGCCTCCGAGCTCGGCGTGCCCGTGAAGCTGATCGGCATCGGCGAGGGGATCGAGGACCTGCGCCCGTTCGACCCCGACGACTTCGCTCGGGCGATCGTCGACTAGCGCGCTCGCACTAGGATCGCGCCAATGCCCGACTGGTCACTTTGGCTGATCGCCGCCGCGCTCTTCGGCATCGGCGAGGTGGTCTCGCTGACGTTCTTCCTCGGGCCGATCGCACTGGCAGCGGCGCTCGCGGCGGTCGTCGCGGCCCTGGGAGCGGGGCTCGGGGTCCAGATCGCGGTCTTCATCGTCGGCTGCGATCGCATCGCTGCTCGTGATCCGGCCGATCGCCCGCAGGCACCTGCGCCAGCCGGCCCACACGCGGACCGGCACGGCGAAGCTCGTCGGCGAGCGCGCACTCGTGCTCGAGCGCGTCGACCGTCGACGGCGGTCAGGTCAAGATCGGCGGCGAAGTCTGGTCCGCGCGCCCTTACGACGCCGACGACGTGATCGAAGCGGGCAAGCGCGTACAGGTTCTGCAGATCGAGGGCGCGAATGCGCTCGTCTCCGAATAACCGCAACGGAAGGAATCGCAGATGGCCGCAGTGATCGTCCTCATCGTCCTCGCCCTGTTCGTCCTGTTCGTCCTCAGCCGGGCGATCCGGATCATCCCGCAGGCGCGTGCCGGGATCGTCGAGCGGCTCGGGCGCTATCAGCGAACGCTCGACCCCGGGCTCAGCCTGCTCGTCCCGTTCATCGACCGGCTCGCTGCCGCTGTCGACCTGCGCGAGCAGGTCGTCTCGTTCCCTCCGCAGCCGGTCATCACCGAGGACAACCTGACGGTCAGCATCGACACCGTCATCTACTTCCAGGTCACCGACGCGAAGGCCGCCACGCTACGAGATCGTCGAACTTCATCGCCGCAATCGAGCAGCTGACCGTGACGACGCTGCGAAACGTGATCGGCGGCCTGACGCTCGAGGATGCGCTGACCTCGCGCGACCACATCAACGTCCAGCTGCGGCAGGTGCTCGACGAGGCGAGCGGCAAGTGGGGGATCCGCGTCGAACCGCGTCGAGCTGAAGTCGGTCGACCCGCCGCCGTCGATCCAAGAGGCGATGGAGAAGCAGATGCGCGCCGAGCGCGACCGCCGCGCCGCGATCCTCACCGCCGAGGGCGTCAAGCAGTCGCAGATCCTCACCGCCGAAGGCGAGAAGCAGAGCTCGATCCTGCGGGCTGAGGGCCAGCGCGAGTCCCAGATCCTCCAAGCGCAGGGACAGTCGCAGGCGATCGAGACCGTCTTCGAGGCGATCCACGCGCGGCGACGCCGATCCGAAGCTGCTCGCCTACCAGTACCTCCAGGTGCTGCCGCAGATCGCCCAGGGCGACGCGAACAAGATCTGGGTGATCCCGAGCGAGTTCACCGCCGCGCTCGGCCAGCTCTCGGGCGCGATCGGCCGGCGACGGCAGGGCGAAGCCGCCCCGCGCGGGCGGCTAGGCGAGCCGGTGGGCGCCCGGTAGCCTCGGGCGCCTAGATGCTCGAAACGCTCTCAGAGAGGCTGCAGGACGCGCTGTCGGGCGTTCGCTCGCGCGGCAAGCTGAGCGACGACGACATCGCCAAGGCGATGCGCCAGGTCCGTCTCGCGCTGCTCGAGGCCGATGTCGCGCTGCCGCTGGTGCGCGAGTTCACCGCGGCCGTGAAGGAGCGCGCCGACCGGAGCAGAGGTCGCCGACTCGATCAACCCCGGCCAGCAGGTGGTGAAGATCGTCGGCGACGAGCTAACCGAGCTCCTCGGCGGGAGCGGACGCGAGCTGGCCTTTGCGCCGAAGCCGCCGACGGTGATCCTGATGGCGGGCCTGCAGGGCTCGGGCAAGACGACCGCGACTGCGCGAAGCTGGCACGCCACCTGCGCGAACACGACGGCCTCGACGTCGCCGCTTGCGGCCTGCGACCTCCAGCGCCCGGCCGCGGTCGAGCAGCTCGTCAAGCGTCGGCGGACAGGCCGGCGCCGAGGTCTACACGGGTGGGTCCGGACCCGGTCGAGGTCGCCGGCGGAGGCGGTCGAGCGCGCGCAGGAGGAAGGTCGCGACGTCCTGATCATCGACACCGCCGGGCGCCTGCACGTCGACGAGGACGCTGATGGACGAGCTCGCCCGGCATCCGCAAGCGGACGAAGCCCCACGACGTGCTGCTCGTGCTCGACGCGATGACCGGGCCAGGAGGCGGTCTCGGTCGCCGAGGCCTTCTGCCGAGCGGGCGAACTTCGACGGGCTCGATCGTGTACGAAGCTCGACGGCGACGCTCGCGGCGGCGCGGCGCTTTCGGTCAAGTCGGCATGCGGGGAAGCCGATCCTCTTCGCCTCGACCGGCGAGAAGCTCGACGCCTTCGAGCGTCTTCCACCCCGACCGCATGGCGCAGCGGATCCTCGGCATGGGCGACGTGATGACGCTCGTCGAGAAGGCCGAGCACTCAGATGGACGAGCGCAAGGCGCCGAGCTCGAGCAGCAAGATCAAGCAGAACGAGTTCACGCTCGACGACTTCCTCGACCAGATGCAGCAGGTCCGCAAGATGGGCCCGGTCGGCAACCTGCTCAAGATGATGCCGGGCGTCGGCTCCCAGCTGGGCGACATGAACGTCGACGAGCGCGACCTCGATCGCTTGCAGGCGATCATCACCTCGATGACGCCAGCCGAGCGCGCCGACCCGAAGATGATCGACGGATCGCGCCGCCGCCGGATCGCACGCGGCTCGGGGACGACGGTGCAGGCCGTCAACCAGCTGGTCGAAGCAGTTCGGCCAGATGCAGAAGCTGATGAAGAAGCTCGGCCAGGGCAAGATGCCCTCACTGCAGGACCTGGCCCCCGGTCGGTAGCCTTCCGACGCGATGGTACGAGTCAGGCTCACCCGCGTCGGCGGGAAGAAGAACCCGATCTGGCGGGTCGTCGTCGCCGATCAGCGCTCGCCGCGCGACGGGCGCGTGATCGAGACGATCGGCCGCTACAACGCCCAAACCGAGCCGTCGGAGATCGTCCTCGACGAGGAACGCCTCCGCACTGGCTCGACCAGCGGCGCGCAGCCGACCCAGACCGTCAAGCAGCTGATGCGCGCACAGGGCATCAGCAAGCCCGGTGGGCACCCGGCTTAGCCGGGTCGCCGCGGCCGCTGAGGCGAGCCCGCCGAGCGAAGCCGCTGCCGCGGAGCCAGCGCCGCAGAGACCGCGCTCCGAGTAGGCGCGTCTGCCGTGGAGGAGCTGCTTCGCTACCTCGCCCGTTCGCTGGTGGACCACCCCGACGCCGTCCAGGTCGAGGCGCTTCGACGAGGAGGACAACACCGTCGTGCTCGAGTTGACGCGTCGACGAGCGCGACACCGGCCAGGTGATCGGCCGCGGCGGGCGGACGATCAACGCCCTGCGGGCCGTGATCCGCGCCAGCGCGGTGCAGGAGGACTGCCGCGTGCTCGTCGACGTGATCGACTAGCCCCGGCGGCTCTCGCGGTGGAACATAGACGTCTTCACGCTCTTCCCAGACTGGCTCGAGCGCTTCGCGGAGCAGCGCCACGTCGCGAACGCGCGTCGCCGCGCGGCACACGCTCGAGGCGGTCGACATGCGCGCCACGCACGCCGCTCGGCGCGGGCCAGGTCGACGACACCCCCTACGGGGGCGGGGCGGGGATGGTCATCCGGGTGGACGTCGTCGAAGCGGCCCTGCGCGCGCGCTACGACGTCGACCCGCTCGAGCTTCGCGGTCGAGCGCCGGGTGATCGCGCTCGCCGCGGGCGGGCGCCAGTTCGACGACGCGCTTGCCTCCGAGCTCGCCGGCGAGCCGGCGCTGACGCTCCTCTGCGGCCGCTACGAGGGCTTCGACGAGCGCGTCCACGAGCAGCTCGCCTCGGACGTCGTCTCGATCGGCCCTTACGTGCTCGCCGGCGGCGAGCTCGCCGCGATGGTCGTCTGCGACGCCGTGATCCGCAAGCTCGAGGGCGCGCTCGGCCATGCCGACAGCGCCGTCGAGGAGTCGTTCAGCCCGGCGCTCGACGGCGCGCCGGAGTACCCGCACTACACCCGCCCGGCCGAATGGCGCGGCCATTCGGTGCCCGACGTTCTGCTTTCGGGCGATCACGGCGCGCGTGCGCGACTGGCGCCTCGAGCGCAGCCGCGAGCGCGCCGCGCCTGAGCTCGACGCAGGCGGGCGGTCAGGCCCCGCGCTCCTTCGCTACCATCCCGCGTCCTCGCGCGCAGCCGTGCTCGCGCCGGCGCGCGCGCTTTTCTTGCCATGAGCACCGTCATCGACAGCCTCGAGCGCGAGCAGCTGCGCAAGGGGATACCCCCCTTCGACCCGGCGACCGCGTGCGCGTGCACTTCCAGGTGGTCGAGGGCACGCGCCGCCGCACACAGGTCTTCGAGGGCATCGTGCTGAAGCGCCAGGGCTCCGGCGCGCGCGAGACGTTCACCGTGCGCAAGGTCTCCTTCGGCGTCGGCGTCGAGCGGACGTTCCCGGTCCATTCGCCGAAGGTCGAGCGGATCGAGGTCGCGAGCCGCGGCGAGGTCCGGCGCGCGAAGCTCTACTACCTCCGCGACCGCGTCGGTCGCGGCGCGCGCGTGCGCGAGCGCCGCTTCACAGGCGAGGAGGCCGACCTGCTGGCGCTCGCCGCAGAGGACGCGAAGATGGCCGACGCCGAGGGAACGCAGGACGAGGCCGTGCCCGACGACGTCGAGCCGCTCGAGGAGGAGGAGGCTGCCGAGGGCGACGCCGCGACCGCCGAGGGCGAGGCCCGGCTGAGGCCGAGACGCCACCGGCTGAAGAGCAACCGGCTGAAGCGGCCCCGAGGCCGACGCCGCGCCGAGGCTGCGCCGGCCGAAGAGAGCGACGGCGCGAGCCTCCGAAGCCGAGGATCAGCCCCGCCCGAGGCTGACGACGAGCACTTCCTAGCAAGGCCCGATGTCCGTGGCCGAGGAGCAGCCGAAGGGAAGAAGAAGCGGTCGACGAGCGGCTCCGTGATCGAGCTCGTGCTGATCGTCGCCGTGGCGCTCGGGCTGGCGCTCGGCATCCAGGCGTTCCTCGTCAAGCCGTTCCGGATTCCGAGTGAGTCGATGGTGCCGACGCTGCAGATCAATCAGCGCGTCCTCGTCGACCGCGTCAGCTACGACTTCTCGAATCCCTCACGCGGCGACGTGATCGTCTTCAAGCCGCCGAAGGGCGCCGACGAGGACCGCTGCGGCGTCGACCACCCGGAGGACCAGCCCTGCCCGGAGCCGACGAAGAACCAGTCGGACCAGAACTTCATCAAGCGCCTGATCGGGCTTCCCGGCGACCGCCTCAAGGTGATCGACAACAAGGCCTACATCAACGGCAAGAAGCTCAAGGAGCCCTACATCAACAAGGGCACCCCCTGCGCGGCGACGTGCAACCTGCCGAAGGAGACCAAGATTCCGCCCGGTCACTACTTCATGATGGGCGACAATCGTGGGGAGAGCGCAGACAGCCGCGAGTGGGGACCCGTCCCGAAGGATTGGCTCATCGGCGGCGCCTTCTTCACCTATTGGCCCCCCAAGTACGTCGGACCGCTCTAGCGAGAGCGCTCCAGATCCGCCTCACCAGCACGAGGACCGTCGCACGCGCCGCCGCCGCCGACGTAGCCGCACCACCAGCGGGCGACGCCTGTTCGCGTTCGACCGCGATCTCGGCTACCGCTTCGTCGCGGGCGCCGACGAAGCCGGGCGCGGCTGCCTGGCCGGCCCGCTGGTCGCCGCTGCGGTCCTCTTCGACCTCGAGCGCCTGACCCTCGCCGACCGCCGCTCGCTCGCCCGCCTCGACGATTCCAAGGCGCACACCGAGGAGGCGCGCGAAGAGCTCTACCCGCTGGTCATGCGCGCTGCCGCGCGTACGACGATCGTCTCCCGCTGCGTGCGCGGGCATCGATTCCCGCGGCCTCCATGTGACGAACCTCGCCGCGTTGCGCGCGGCGCTCGCGCGGCATCGCCGAGCCGGGCGGGGTATGCCTCGTCGATGGCTTCTGCCGTGCCGGACTTCGGCCACGAGCAGCGGGCGGTCGTCGGCGGCGACCGCACGAGCGCGGCGATCGCCGCGGCGTCGGTACTGGCCAAGGTCACCCGCGATCGCTACATGCGCCGCGCGGCCGAGCTCTACCCGCATTGGGACTTCGAGGGCAACGTCGGCTATTCGACCCCCGAGCACCGCGCCGCGATCGCCGCGCAACGGGGTGTCCCCGCTGCACCGCCTGTCGTTCGACTCGATCGCCTACACCCAGCTGGCGCTGTCCTGAACGCGATTGCCGGTGCCTGGCGGTGCTCTGCGGACGCGTGTCGCAGCACACGTCGGCCTCGACTCCTGGCCAGGCTTGGCTCTCGCGCGGTCACAAGCTAGCTCCTAGAAGGCCTCGATCGCGTTCGAAGACGCGGCCCGGCGGTCTACTTCGACACCGATGGCGTCGAAGCGCAGATCGGCGCTCCCCGAGCGGTCGACGCCCGCCGCGCGCGTCATCAACCAGCGCGCGGCCATCGTTCTCAGCCTCCTTCGCTTGCGTTGAGCCGATCGCGTCCAGCAGTCCGGGCGGGCCGCCCGCTCCCGCGCACCCGCGTCTTGACCTCGCAGAAGACGATGCAGCTCGCGTCCGTGCGCGACCAGATCAAGCTCGCCCGCGCGGGTGCGGAAGTTGCGCTCGACGATGCGATAGCCGGCACGCTCGAGCTGCTCGGCGGCGCAGCTCCTCGCCGAGCGCCCCGACGCTTCTCCTGCGGTCTTCCGCCATGCCAGGCACGCTAGGTGGAGGTGCATGACGCGTGGGTACGCCTGCGTAACGGTTCGGCTGCTGGTCTGTTCGCATCTTGTGCTGATGCAGGCGCCCGCTGGCGGACACACGGACTCGTCACGTTTGCGTCGCGCTTTCGTCACGCACGGCGTCCCCGTGGCGGCCACGCTACCTAGCGTCGCCACCCGTGCTTGCAAGCGTCGCCACATTCGCCCTCGAGGGGATCACCGCGCGGGAGATCACGGTAGAGGTAGACGTCCGCCCGGGCCTGCCGGCGTTCGCGATCGTCGGCCTGCCCGACGCCGCCGTCCGCGAAGCGCGCGAGCGCGTCCGCGCGGCGCTGCTCAACTCAGGGTTCGAGTTCCCGCTCAAGCGCCTGACCGCGAATCTCGCCCCCGCCGACGTCCGCAAGGCGGGTCCGAGCTTCGACCTCGCGCTCGCGCTCGCCCTGTTGGCCGCGAGCGGCCAGCTGGCGTGCGGCCGAGCCTCGAGCGCTGCGCCGTCTGCGGCGAGGTCTCGCTGGCGGGGCCCTGCGCCCGGTTCGCGGGGCGCTCGCGGTCGCAGTCGGGGCGCAGGGCGGCGGGCTACGAGCGTCTGATCGTTCCGGTCGCGAACGCCGGGGAGGCCGCGCTCGCAACGGCGGCATCGAGGTTCTCGGCGTCGAAGACCTCGCGAGCCTTGTCGGACCTGATCAGCGGGCGGAGCCGCCGTGGAGCCGGCAGCCCGGCGCAGTCCCGCGCTGCGCGGCGGTCCGCGTGCGCCCGATCTCGCGCACGTCCGCGGACAGGCAGACGCTCGCCGCGCGCTCGAGATCGCCGCAGCGGGCGGGCACAACCTGCTGATGGTCGGCCCGCCGGGGATGGGCAAGACGATGCTGGCGCGCTGCCTTCCGGGAATCCTCACCCCGCCGGACCCCGACGAAGCGCTCGAGATCACCGCGCATCCGCAGTGTTGTCGGCCTCGGCGACGGCGTCTCATGCGCCGAGCGGCCCTTCCGCGCGCCCGCACCACACGATCTCCCCGCAGGGGCTCGTCGGCGGGGGGCCACGCCGCGGCCCGGGCGAGGTGACGCTCGCCCACCGCGGCGTCCTCTTCCTCGACGAGCTCGGCGAGTTCTCGCGCGCGAGCCTCGACGCTCTGCGCCAGCCGCTCGAGGACGGCCTCGTCGAGATCACACGCGGACAGCGGCGCTCGTGTTCCCCGCGCGCGCGATGCTCGTCGGCAGCGTGCAACCCGTGTCCCTGCGGCCGCTCGCCGGCGACGCGTGCCGCTGCAACGAGCTCGACCTGCTGCGCTACGCGCGACGCCTGAGTGGCCCGCTGCTCGATCGGATCGATCTCGTCTGCGCTGTCGGCGAGCCGCCGCCTGTGTTCGAGCACCGCGGCGGTGAGACGTCGAGCGCGGTGCGGGAACGCGTTGCTGCGGCGCGCGAGCGGCAAATCGCGCGCCTCGCGGGCACCAACGCCGGCTCGAACGCCGCGATGGACGCCGACCTCACTCGAGCGTGTCGTGCCGCTCAACGCCCGGATCCGGCAGCGCATGGCTGGACGGCCGCCGCACCGGCGCCCTCTCCGGGCGAGGTCAGGATCGTGTGCTTCGCGTCGCCCGGACGATCGCGGACCTCGCCGGCAGGGAGCGGCTCCGAGCGCAGGACGTGGGAGAGGCGCTTTCGTACCGCGGCGCCCCGGCGATCGCGGGGGCGGCGTGACCGGCGAGGGACAGACCCGACTCGGCGACCCGATACAGACGGCGTGCGATGAATGCCTGCGGCGCGGTCAGCTGCTCGGTCGGGCGGCCGAGCCCCTCTCGCGCAAGGTCGACTCGCGCGCCGGCGGGGAGATCCCGGCGTTGCGCAACGACGAGCTGGTGGCGGTCGCAGGGCTGAACGGCCCCGCCGCCGCGGCTTTCGATCCAGCTTCGATCCGAGCCGGGCTGACCGCGGCGGGGGTGGGCTCGGTGTGCCCGCACGGCCGGCTCTACCCGCCGGGGCTGCGCGAGCTGCGCGACAAGCCCGCGGCGCTCTACTTCGTGGGCCGCTCCGATCTCATTGCGCATCTCGCGGCGGGCGCGCCGGCAGTGGCTCTCGTCGGATCACGCCGCGCTTCCCCGTACGGCCTCGAGGTCGCACACACCCTCGGCCGCGATCTCGGTGCCGCAGGGGTCCCCGTGGTCAGCGGGATGGCGCTCGGGATCGACGCCGCCGTCCATCGCGGCGCGCTCGAGGGATCCGGGCCGGCGTTGGCCGTGCTCGCCGGCGGGCCGGACGTAACGTACCCGCGCACTCACGCGCGCCTGCACCAGCAGCTGCGCGCACGAGGAGTGGTCCTGTCCGAGCTGCCACCGGGCGTCACCGCGCGACGGTGGGCCTTTCCGGCGCGCAACAGGATCATGGCCGGGCTCGCCCGGATGACGGTCGTCGTCGAGGCGGCAAAGCCGTCGGGCACGCTCATCACTGCGGAGCGCGCGCTCGGGCTTGGACGCGAGGTGGGAGCGGTCCCCGGTCGCGTGACGGCGCGCGTCGCCGCAGGCGCCAACCAGCTCCTGCGCGAAGGCGCGTCGCTGGTTCGCGGCGCTGACGACGTCCTGGACGAGGTCTATGGCCCCGGGATGGGCCCTGCGGGCGTCCGCCGGGCCGACGTCGCCCGCAACGAGGCCGACCGGCTCGACCCTTGCGCCCGCGCCGTGCTCGAGGCGGTCGAGGCTGGGCTCGACGCGGACGCGATCTGCGTTCGCACTGGGCGTCCGCCGCCTGCGGTGCGTGCGGCGCTCGCCGAACTGGAGCTCGCGGGCATCCTGAAACGGAACCTCCTCGGTGCCTATGAGCGCGCGGCCTCCTGAAGTGCTTGGCTTCCAGGAGATGTCGACGGCGCACGACAGCCCACCGCGCCTGCTCTCGATCGCCGGGTCCGATTCCGGCGGTGGAGCAGGCATCCAGGCCGATCTGAAGGCCTTCGCGCGCTGCGGCGCCCACGGCATGACCGCGATCACGGCGATCACCGCGCAGAACACGACCGCAGTCGAAGCGGTCTACCCGCTGTCGCCGGAGGCGATCGTGGCGCAGGTCCGAGCCGTTGTCGACGACATCGGCGTCGACGCGGTCAAGGTCGGGATGCTCGGGACCACCGAGACGATCGAAGCGGTGTCGCGCGCGCTCGACCTCGTCGGCGACGCGCCCGTCGTGCTCGACCCCGTGATGGTCGCCGAGAGTGGGGCGCGACTGCTCGACGACGCCGCGGTCGGAGCGCTTGTCGAGTTGCTGTTGCCGCGCGTTGCCGTGGTGACGCCCAACATCTCAGAGGCATCCATACTCGCGGCAAGCGCTTCGGGGGAATCCGCCGGCGAGGATGATCAGCAGGCGCTCGCCCGCGCGGTCAAGGCGCTTGGCCCCGGTGCCGCCGTCGTCACCGGCGGACACAGCGAACGTGGATCCGACGTCTTCTTCGACGGCGACGAGCTCGTCGACATCGCGGGAGAGCGTCACCCCGACGGCGCCGCGCACGGCTCGGGCTGTACCCACTCGTCCGCGCTTGCGGCGGGACTCGGCGCCGGACTGACCCCGCTCGAGGCCGCCCGTCAGGCGCGCGCGATCGCCGCGGAGTCCGTCAGGGACGGGCTGCGCGGGATCGGTGGTGGCGCGGGCCCGGTCGATGCGCTCGGAGTTGCCGCGAGGTCGGGCACTGCCGGCGCTCTGACATAATCGCCAGGCAGTTCGCGAGCGCCAAGGAGCCCTGAAAATCAAGTTCTTTCGCATGAAGCCGGGCTTTGGAGAGGTCCTTCTCACGGAGGGAGACCCCACCGTGCGCGAGGACGAGGAGCGGCTGGTCGAGGCCTTCCGCCGTCAGCTGGACGAGGGGATGTGGGCGGCTGTGCCCACCACCCGCACCTCCGGCCGCAGGGAGGCCGAGATGGTGCGCGACTACGGCGACATCCCGTCCGGCGCCGAACGCGTGATCTTCTTTCCGCGCGCCTCCGGCGGATAGCCGGAGCAGCTCGCGATGCTGCTAACGCTGCTGGTCCTCTCGCTGGTCCTGGTCGTCCTAGCTGCGCCGACAGCCGCCGCCGCGTTTGGACGCTGGCGCGCCGAAAGGCGCGCGCGGCGCAGCGTTGCGCGGCCGAGCCGGGAGCCGTTCGACCCTGGTCGCGAGCGCCGCGCGGAGCAGCGCGCCCGCCAGCTGCTGCGCTCGTGCGTCGAGCCGCACGAGTGGGAGATGTACCGCGACCTCGGCTTCATCCACGTCGTAGGGCGGCGCGGGTCCGCGAGCCTCACGGGACGAGAGTCGAGCTACGCCTACATCATCTATCCGCACAAGCCGATCGTCGCCTACGTCCCGGAGACCGGCCGTCTCCTGAACGAGTACTGCGTCGAGTTCCCGGACCTCTCAGACTCGGTCGCCGGGCCGCGGCTACCCGCCTCCGACGATGTGCTCGCCAAGTGGATGGCCCTCACCGGCGACGAGGAGCGCCTCCTGCGCAGCTCCAACATGCACCTCCCGGGCCGCCAGGTGGACCCGGCCCGCATCCGGCGCGACCTGTGGCGCCTTTCGGAGTGGGAGCGCCGCAACGGCACCGAGTCGGCCGCGCGCTCGCAGCCGTGACGCCCGACCCCCGCGGGCGCAGCCGGGCGATCCTCGAAGGCCCGGACCGGGCGCCGGCGCGCGCGTACTTGAAGGGCATCGGCTTCGACGACGATGCGCTCGAGCGGCCGATCATCGGCGTCGCAAACACGTGGACGGAGACGATGCCGTGCAACTTCCACCTCCGCCGGCTGGCGGAGCGCGTGAAGGAGGGCGTCCGCGCGGCCGGCGGCACCCCGATGGAGTTCAACACGGTCGCGATCTCGGACGGGATCACGATGGGCACGGAGGGAATGAAGACCTCGCTCGTCAGCCGCGAGGTGATCGCCGACTCGGTCGAGCTCGTCGCACGCGGTCACCTCTTCGACGGCGTCATCGCGCTCTCGGGCTGCGACAAGACGATCCCGGGCTGCGTGATGGCGCTCGCCCGCCTGAACGTCCCGAGCGTGATGCTCTACGGCGGCTCGATCCTGCCGGGAAGCTTCAGGGGCGAGGACGTGACGATTCAGGACGTCTTCGAGGCAGTCGGCGCGCATGCCGCGGGGGAGATGTCCGACGACGACCTGAACGAGCTCGAGGGCGTTGCGTCGCCCGGCGCCGGCGCGTGCGGCGCGCAGTTCACGGCCAACACGATGGCGATGGCGTTCGAGCTGCTCGGCATCTCACCGAGTGGGAGCGCGATGGTGCCGGCCGAGGACGGCAAGAAGGGGCAGGTTGCGGAGGACTGCGGCCGCCTCGTCGTGGAGCTCGTCGAGCGCGGCGGGCCGCTGCCCGCCGAGATCATCACGAAGGCCGCGCTCGAGAACGCGATCGCCGGAGCCGCGATGACCGGCGGCTCGACGAACGTCGTCCTCCACCTGCTCGCGGTCGCCAACGAGGCGGGCGTCGGACTGACGATCGACGACTTCGACCGCATCGCGTGGGAGACGCCGCTACTCGGCGACCTCAAGCCCGGCGGGCGCTTCGTCGCGGTGGACCTCTTCCGCGCGGGCGGAGTCCCGCTCGTCGCCAAGCGGCTCGGCGAGCTCGGCACGCTCCACGGTGACGCCCCCACGGTCACCGGCGAGACCCTCGCTGAGATCGCCGCACGGGCCGAGGAGGCCGACGGCCAGGTCGTAGTGCGCCCTACCGGCGACCCGCTGAAGCCCAACGGCGGGTTCGCCATCCTGCGCGGGAACCTCGCACCCGACGGCTGCGTGGTGAAGCTCGCGGGCCACGACCGCACCGACCACCGCGGGCCCGCGCGCGTGTTCGAGTCCGAGGAGGATGCGTTCGCCGCTGTCAAGGAAAGCTCGATCAACCCGGGCGAGGTGATTGTCATCCGCAACGAGGGTCCAGCGGGCGGGCCCGGGATGCGCGAGATGCTCGCGGTGACCGCGGCGCTGGTGGGCGAGGGTCTCGACGACTCCGTCGCGCTGCTCACCGACGGCCGCTTCTCCGGCGCTACCCACGGCTTCATGGCCGGCCACGTCGCCCCGGAGGCGGCCAAGGGCGGCCCGATAGCGGCGGTCCAGGAGGGCGACGAGATCCACTTCGACGTCGCCGCGCGTGAACTCAACGTCGCTCTCGACGACGACGAGATCGCCGCGCGCGTCGCGGCCTACGAGGCGCCTGCGCCGAACGTCCCGAACGGCGTGCTCGCGAAGTACGCGCGCCATGTCGGGTCGGCCGCCGAGGGCGCGCTGACGAGCTAAGGCTCGATCACGTTGGTCGGGTCCGGCCTACCCTCGGGCGGCGCCTGGCTGTAGTCGGCGAACGGTCCGTCCCGCTCGGCAACGGCGGCTCGCACCCCTTCGCGTTCCGCGAGCTCGATGAAGCGCAACGCGTCAGGCGTATTGCGCATCAGCCCGTCGAGGACCGGTCCGAGCGCTTGGATCGCACCGAGGCCCATGTTCTCGTATGCCTGGTTGACGACGAGCTTCATCGCCGCCAGCTGCGATGCGGGAATCGCGGCGAGCTCCAACGCGAGCGCTGCGACCGTCTGCTCGAGCTCCGCGAACGGTACGGCGCTATTGACCAGCTCGACGTCGGCGGCCTCGCGTCCCGAGAGCGGTCGGCCCGTCAGCGCATGGAATTTCGTTCGCGCGAGCCCGAGCCGGTAGATCCACATGCCAGAGAGATACGCGCCCCACATACGCGAATACGGTGTGCCGATCTGGGCGTCCTCAGAGGCGACGACCAGGTCGGCGCACAGCGCGAAGTCGCTCCCCCCGCCGACGCACCAGCCGTGCACCTGGGCGATGACCGGCTTCGGAGACCGCCAGACGCTCATGAACTTCTGCGTCGGCGCCACCTCGGGTGCCGTCGCGCCCGCGAAGTCCTTGCCCGGGTCCCAGCGACCGTCCGTGTTGACGTGCTCAGCCCAATGTTGGAAGCCGCCGCCGAAGTCGTAGCCCGCGCAGAACGACCGCCCCGCGCCGCGAACGACAATCACCTTGACCTCCGCGTCGCGGATGGCGAGCCCCACCGCAGCCTCGACCTCGTCGGGCATCGGAGGAACGATCGTGTTGAGCTGCTCGGGACGGTTCAGCGTGACAGTCGCGACCGCGCCGTCGGTCGCGTAGAGAATCGTCTCGAACGTCGTATCGCTGCTCACTACTCGAGCGCTAGGCGGCTTCGACCTCTGGCTCCGGCTTCTCGTCCGGCGTCGTCGACTCGCCGGCCTTCTCGGCGACGAAGTCCATCAGCAACCCGTTGAACACCTCGGGACGCTCGACCATCGCGACATGCCCCGTGTCTTTGAGGATGACGGTCCTCAGCCCGGGCACTAGGCGCTCGAACAGCTCGGCGTCCTCGACGGGGATGATCGCGTCGTTGCGCCCCCAGATCAGCAGCGTCGGGCAGCCGATCTCGCCGAGGCGCTCGCGGAAGTCGTAGTTGAGGCAGGCTCCGAGCGCGGGGACGAAGGCCGGCTTGCCTGCGCCGCTGACGAGTCCGTGCCAGGTGAGGTCGGACTTCAGTCGGCTCGGGTGCCGCGCGACCAGCGCGAGGATGAGATGGCGGAGGCCAGGGCGCTTCGAGATCAGCTTCGTCGGCGCCACCTGCGTGCTCGCGCTGATTCCCGCGATCCTCGCCATCGTCATGACTGGTCGCTCACGGACCTGGGCGCTCGAGACGCCGGCGGGCGAGCACAGCATCAGGCGCTCGACTCGTCCCGGGAATCGGATCGCCATCTCGGCTGCGATGAAGCCGCCCATCGAGTTCCCGACCACCGCCACGCTGCCAAGATCGAGGCGCTCGCAAAGCTCCTCGACACAGCGCGCATAGCCGGGAATCGTGATCTGCTCGACGGGGTCCTCTGAGTAGCCGAATCCGGGCAGGTCCATCGCGATCACGCGCCGCTCCTGGGCCGCGCGCGGGATGTTCTCGAGCCAGTTCTGCCACTGCCCGGAGAGGCCGTGGATGAAGACCACGGGCGGGCCGGCGCCCGAGCCCATGTCGACATAGTTGACCTTTCGCCCTTCGATCTCGATCCAGTTGAGCTGGGCCGGCCAGTCGACCTCGCGCCAATCGGGTTGGGCGGTGCAGCCGTAGTCGTCGCCGGCGCGGCGCGCCTGCGAGGGGCGGGCCGGGACCGCGTGCTTCTTCGGCAGCGGCAGTTGCTTCCGCTCGGCGGTAGCCATCGCTCGCGTACCGTATCGAGCCATGGCCCGGATCGCCCTCGACATCGACTCGACGCTGCACCACTACTGGGGCCTGCTCGAGCAGATCGCGCTCGACCGCTACGGCGTGGAGCTGCCGTACGCCGAGCAGGTCACGTGGGGCATCACCACGCTCGAGCGTGAGCAGCTGATCGCCTGTGTCGAGGAGACCCATTCCGACGAGAACATCCTCGGCGCCGAGCCCTATCCCGATGCCGTCGAGACGGTGCGGGCGTGGCACGCGGCCGGGCACTGGATCCACATCACCAGCCATCGCCGCGACCAGACCCGCGCGGCGACCGAGCAATGGCTGGAGCGGATCGAGATGCCCTACGACGACCTCCACTGCTCGTTCGACAAGATCACCCGCTGCGTCGAGCTTGGAGATCGACCTGCTCGTGGACGACAGCCCGGTAAACCTCGCCCGCGCGCGCGACGAGGGGATCGCCTGCGCCACGATCGTCCACCCCTGGAATCGCGAGCTCGCAACCGACGACAGCGTGATCGGCGCCGACGACTGGGCCGGCCTGCGCGAGGCGCTACGGCCGCTGCTCGAGCCCGTCGGCTAAGCCGCGTACCCCCAACGCTCCAACAAGGGGATCTCGTGGATCTGGGGCGGCTGGAGGTGGTCCCAGAGGATTCCGGACGGGCGATCGTAGGCGCGCTCGACGTCGATCACGGCGTTCGGGGTGGCGATCACGTCGATCGGGATGTCGTGGGCGGTCACGAGCATGTTCTCGCGCACGACCTGGATCGGGTGGATCGTCGTCGCGACCACCGTCGCGCGATCCACCTTGCCGGCCTCCGCCAGCAGCCCGTACTCGAGGTCGAGGAAACCGCCGCCCTTGCCGATCCGGGCGCCCTTGAGGTTGACGGCGACCGAGCCGGTGAGGATGAAGTCGAGCTCCGGCACCTCGTCGAGGTCGATCACCCTCCCATGGCGCAGCGCACCCTTGATCGTCGCCGCCTCGCGCAGCGCGTCCTCGTCGAGCCGCTTCGGATCGAGCAGCCGGAAGGGATGCTCGGCGCGCAGCTTCGGCACCGCCATCACGAGCGTCTTCCCCTGCGCCAGCGCCAACCGGCGCGCGTGTGTCTGCGGAGAGTCGGGGTTCGCCTTGATCGTCTCGGCGCTCAGCCAGGCGGAGTGCTTGGCGAGCCGCTCGGCCGCGGCCTTCGCTCCGGCGAAGTTCGGGATCCGCCCCTCCGCGCCGGGAAACCGCGACACCCCCTCGCGATCCATCGCACGCCAGATGTCCCTTCGAATCTGCTCCTTGGACCGCATCGGCCGCGCATCGTATCCAGCGCAACGGAGCGGCTTTACCGCGCGGTTACCTCCGCAAGCGCCCGCGTGGGAGAATCGCCGTGATGGCACCGGAGCGCACGAGCCTGCGGCTCGACACCGACGAGCACGAGGTCCAGCCGAGCGAGGGCGATAGCTCGCTCGCGCGCCGCGACGACGACCTGCGCCGCTACCTACCCGGAGTCGAGCCCGAGCGCGGGCTGACCGACTGGGGCCGCTCGGAGCGCGTCGAGGGGGTCTTCGACCGCACGCTGCTCGACTTCTTCTACCGCTACTGGTTCCGCTGCGAGGTCGAGGGGATCGAGAACGTCCCGGCGAGTGGCGGCGCGCTGCTCGTGTCGAACCATTCCGGCGCGCTGCCTCCCGACGCGGCGATGATCGCCAAGGGCATCCGCGAGGAGCATCCGCACCCGCGCCCGCTGAACATCACGGTCGAGCACTTCTTCAAGGGCTACCCGGGCTTCTCGATGCTGATCCCGAAGATCGGCTGTGTCGCGGCCCACCCGGCCAACGTGCACCGTCTGCTCCACGACGAGCAGCAGCTGGTGCTCGTGTTCCCCGAGGGCCGCAAGGGGACCGAGAAGCTCTACCGCAACCGCTACAAGCTGCGCCGTTTCGGCCGCGGAGGCTTCGTCGAGGCCGCGATGCGGGCGCGCACCCCGATCGTCCCGGTCTGCGTCGTCGGGGCGGAGGAGGCGGCACCGATCTTCGCGCAGGTCAGCGTCCTCCAGCGGGTGACCGGGCTGCTGTATTTCCCGATCACGCCGACTTTCCCGCACTTCGGGCCGCTCGGGATGCTCGGCTACCTGCCGGCGAAGTTCAAGCTCCGCTTCCTCGAACCGATCGAGTTCGACCAGGAGGGCCTCCACCGCGACAAGGCGCTCGTCCAGACGGTCGCCCACGAGGTCCGGGCGCGGATCCAGGAGAACGTCTTCGACATGCTCGAGCAGCGCAGCTCGGTCTGGTTCGGATGAGCGCTGAGGTGCAGTCGCGGCGCGTGCTCGTCACGGGCCTCTCGACCTACTGGGGCGGCCGCCTCGCCCAGACCCTCGAGCGCGATCCGACGATCGAGGCCATCATCGGCGTGGACGACAAGGACCCGACGCGCGAGCTCGAGCGCACCGAGTTCGTCCGCGTCAGCGCGCAGCACGCTCTGATCCGCCGGCTCGTGGAGTCGGCGGAGATCGACACGGTCGTGGACACGCGCCTCGTCGTGGACTCGACGACGACGACACCCGGCAAGGCGCACGAGAACAACGTCATCGGGACGATGAACATCCTCGCCGCCTGCGGCGGGCCCGACTCGACGGTGCGCAAGTACGTCTTCAAGTCGTCGCGCGCACTACTACGGCTCCGAGCAGGACGACCCGGCGTTCTTCACCGAGAGCATGCGCCGGCCGCACGCTCCGTCGACGCCGATCGAGCGCGACATCGTCGAAGCCGAGGCTTCGGTCGCCGACTTCGCCGACAAGAACCGCGACGTCACGGTCACCGTGCTGCGCTGCGCGAACGTGGTCGGACCCGACGTCCGCACGTCACATATCGGACTGTTCGAGCTTCCCGCCGTCCCGACGATCCTCGGCTTCGACCCGCGCTACCAGTTCGCCCAGGTGGACGATGTCGTCGCGGCGCTCCAGCACGTCACCGATCACGACCTGCCGGGGATCTTCAACGTCGGCGCCGACGGCGTGCTCGCGTTCACCGAGGTCGTCTCGCTGCTCGGCAAGTACTGGTTGCCCGTGCTGCCGCCGTGGGGAACGGGGACGGCCGCTACCGCGATGCGCCGCTTCGGCGTCCAGATACCGCCCGAAATGATCAACCAGCTCCGCTTCGGGCGCGGGATCGACAACCGCAAGCTGAAGGCGACGGGGTTCGACTACAACTACACGACGCGGGAGGCGCGTGCTGAAGCTGGGTGAGCACATGCGCCTGAACGCGATCCTCAAGGGCGCGCGCGAGCCGTACCGCTACGAGCGGGAGGTCGAGGAATTCCTGCGCTGGAGCCCGCACGTGAAGCGCGACGGCGACCGGCGCGAGTCGCGCCTCTCCCCGCGCGACGTCCACGAGCTGCGCTCCCTGCTCGAGGCCTACGCGGAGACGGCAGGGATTCCCCGGCGCACCGACGCCCCGGCCACCCGCCCTGCGGAGGAGCGCCCAGCGGCGCCCGAGCCGGAGCCGATCGAGCTCGAGGGGGATGCTGAGTCCGAGGCCGCCGGGTCGCCGCGGGTCGCGCAGTACGGCGAGCTCGAGGTCGAAGAGGTCATCTCGCTGCTCGGGTCGCTCGAGGACGAGGACCTCGAAGCGCTCCTCGGTTACGAGCGGTCCGGCGACGCCCGTCCGGTGCTGATCGCTGCGCTGGAGGGCGTGCTCGAGCGCCGCCGCGCCCGCAGCGGCCAGGGCGTCACGTGAACCATTTCGCGGTGTAACTCGCAATACTGATTGCAGGCCACAGGCTCGCCCTTGCGACCGCCGTGACTCGCCTTACACTGACCTACAGCACTCGGGGACCCATTTAATGCGACACAGGACCTTCATCGCGCTAGCGACAGCGCTGGCGCTGCTAATCGTCGGCTCGATCGCCGTCTACGCCTACGACGCGTCCCAGGACGACACGATCGCCGACGGAGTGAAGATCGGCGGGGTCGACGTCGGCGGGATGAACGCGAACGAGGCGCGCGCGGCGATCGAGGAGCAGATCGCCGACCCCTACCGCCGCCCGATCGTCGTCGAGCACGAGAAGAAGCAGTTCCGCCTCTCCTCCCAGACGGCCGAGCTCGACGCCGACGTCGAGGGGATGGTCAACTCGGCAATCAAGCGCAGCCGCGAGGGCAACATCTTCACCCGCACGGCGCGCAACATCACGGGCTCCGACCTCGACGTGAACCTTCCCGCGCGGGTCAGCTACAACGAGGACGCGATCCGGCGACACGTCCGGCGCGTGAAGCGCGAGCTCGACCGGCCCGCCGAGGACGCAAGCGTCGTGCCGAGCCCGGCGGGCCTCTCGACCAGCCCCGGCAAGGACGGGATTGAGGTGATCCCCGAGGAGCTCGAGGACGCGATCGTGAAGCGCATCGAACACCCGGAGGGCAACCGCACTGTCGAAGTGGGGATGAAGACGACGAAGCCGAAGGTGACCGAGGACCAGCTGGCCGAGAAGTACCCGACCTACATCACAATCGACCGCTCGAACTTCAAGCTGCGCTACTACCGCAACCTGAAGGAGGAGAAGACCTACCCGATCGCGGTCGGACAAGTGGGCTTCGAGACCCCGCCGGGCGTCTACCCCGTCGAGAACAAGGCCGTAGATCCAGCCTGGCACGTGCCGAACAGCGCCTGGGCAGGCGACCTCGCGGGCCAGGTCATACCGGGCGGCGCGCCGAACAACCCGCTCGTCGCCCGCTGGCTGGGGATCGGTGGCGGCAGGGGCATCCACGGGACGAACCAGCCGCAGTCGATCGGCACGAAGGCCTCCCACGGCTGCATCCGCATGCTCGTCGACGACGTCAAGGAGCTCTACGACAAGGTTGACGTGGCAACGCCGGTCTATATCGGCTGAGCGATTCGAAAGGCGCCGCAGGCGCGGCGTCGAAGTACGGGGGATGTCTCAGGCGCAAGTCGCGTTACCGCCCGAGTGGGCGGACCTCCTGGCGGGGTTCGACCGCCATCTCGCCGCGCGCGGGACGGCTGAGCGCACGCGCGGCGCCTACGGCGCAGACGTCGAGCGGCTCGCACGCTGGGCGGCCGATCGCGGCCTCGCCGCCGAGGTGATCGGCCACCGCGAGCTGCGCGGTTTCGCTGCGGCCCTCTCCGAAAGTGGCGTGAGTCACGCCACGGTCGCGCGCAAGCTGGCCTCCACGCGCGCCTTCTACCGCTATCTCGTCGAGACGGGGCGGATCGACACCTCGCCGGGTGATCTCGTCGCGAGCCCGAAGCGCGACTCGAAGCTCCCGGGGGTGCTGCGCCCGGACGAGGCACGCGACCTGCTGGAGTCGATCCCCGGCACCACGCCACTCGAGCTCCGCGACCGCGCCCTGTTCGAGCTTGCCTACGGTGCCGGGCTGCGAGCGCAGGAGATCGTCGATCTCGACGTCCAGAGCCTCGACGCCGACGCCGAGGAGCTTCGCGTCGAGGGCAAGGGAGGAAAGACGCGCGTCGTGCCCGCGGGCGAGCCCGCCTGGCGGGCTCTGGCGCGCTACGTCGACCGGGCCCGCGGGGCGCTCGCTCGCGGAGCGCCCGAGGAGACGGCCCTCTTCCTCTCGAAGACGGGCCGGCGCCTGTCGACCTCGGACGTGCGCCGCCGGCTCGAGCTGTGGTTGAGGCGGGCAGGACTGCGCGCGGGAGTGTCGCCGCACACGCTCCGGCATTCGTTCGCGACCCACCTCTTGGAGGGCGGAGCAGATCTGCGCGCGATCCAGGAGTTACTCGGGCATGCGTCCCTCTCGACGACCCAGATCTACACTCGGGTAGAGTCGGGCAGGCTCCGCAAGGCGTACCGGCTGGCGCATCCGCGCGCCTAGCGCGTGTGAATCAGAGGGGTGTACGGACTGGACACGAACGTCAAGGCGATCGAGCTAAAGGACCTCTGGCGCCGCTACAAAGACGATGGCGACGATCGCGCGCGCGAGCGTCTCGTCGTCGCCTACTCGCCGCTGGTCAAGTATGTGGCGGGCCGCATGGGTAGCGGTCTGCCGGCGCACGTCGAGGATGCCGACCTGATCTCGTACGGGCTCGGCGGGCTGATCACCGCGATCGAGCGCTTCGACCTCGAGCGTGAGATCAAGTTCGAGACCTTCGCGGTCGCGCGGATCAAGGGCGCGATCATCGACGAGCTGCGCTCGCTCGACTGGGTTCCGCGCTCGGTGCGGACGAAGGCGCGCCAGATCGAGCGCTGCAACGCAAAGCTCGAGCACGAGCTGCGTCGCGCCCCGTCCGATGAGGAGATGGCCGAGGGGCTCGGCTGGGAGCTCGACGACTTCCAGGAAGCGCTCCTGCAGATCTCGAACTCGTCTGTCGTCGCACTCGACGAGCTGTGGACCGTGTCCGACGCCTCCGGCGACCAGGTATCGCTGATCGACACGATCGAGGATCCGACCGCACCGAGCCCCTCGCGCGCCCTCGTTCAGGCCGAGACGCGTGACCGCCTCGCCGATGCGGTCACGCTGTTGCCCGAGCGCGAGCGCCTCGTGATCGCTCTCTACTACTACGAGAACCTGACCCTGCGGGAGATCGGCGAGGTCCTCGGTGTGACCGAGTCGCGTGTCTCGCAGCTCCACACCAAAGCCGTCCTGCGGCTGAAGTCGAAGCTCACCGAGCCCTCTGCGTAGCTGAGCGGCGGCGGGTAGGCTCCGCTCTTCACGGAGAGAGGAGGAGAAGATGCCCGAAGACCCCAAGCGGATCCGCAACGTCGCGCTCGTCGGCCATCGCGGCGGTGGCAAGACCTCGACCTTCGAGGCGCTGCTCTATCAGGCGGGCGCGATCAACCGTCTCGGATCGGTCGCCGACGGTACGACCATCTCCGACTCCGCCCCTGACGAGAAGGCGCGGGAGATGTCGATCTCCTCGAGTCTCGCGTCGTTCAACTGGGACGGTCGCAAGGTCAACCTGATCGACACCCCGGGTGAGGCGAGCTTCGTTGCCGACGCGCTCGCAGCGCTGCGGGTCTGCGATGGAGCGGTGTTCGTCGTCAACGCCGTGATGGGCGTCGAGGTGGGCACCGACCGTCTCTGGCGCCGCGCCGCGGACCTCGGCCTCGCGCGGCTCCTGTTCGTGAACATGCTCGACCGCGAGCGCGCCGACTTCTTCCGCACGCTCGATTCGCTCAAGGGCGCGTTCGGCCAGCACGTGGTCGCGACCGAGATCCCGATCGGCTCCGAGCACGAGGTCACGGGCCTGATCGACCTGATCGACATGAAGGCCTACTCGTACGACGGCAACGGTCGCGACAACTGCTCCGAGATCGACATCCCCGAGGAGCTGAAGCGCGCAGGCCGACGAGTACCGGGAGAAGCTGATGGACGAGGTCGCCGAGGTCTCCGACGAGCTGATGGAGCGCTACCTCGAGGGCGAGGAGATCTCACACGACGAGACGGTCAGCGCGCTCAAGTCAGGCGTCACCGAGGGCCGCATCTTCGCCGTCACCTGCGGAGTCGCGACCAAGAACCTCGGCACGAACCGTCTGCTCGACGCGCTGATCGAGGATCTCCCCTCGCCGGCCATGCGCGGCGCCATCGAGGCAGGCGAGGCACAGCTCGAGCCGGACCCCGACGCCGACCTCGTCGCGCTCACGTTCAAGACGCTCGCCGACCCGTACGCGGGCCGGATCAATCTGTTCCGCGTCTATCAGGGGACGCTCAGGTCGGATTCCCACGTCGTCAACCTGCGCGCGCATTCCAAGGAGCGGGTCGGGCACCTGCTCGTCCCTCAAGGGAAGGACATGGAGCAGACCGACGCCTTCGGGCCGGGCGACATCGGCGCGGTCGCGAAGCTGAAGGAGACGCGCGCGGGCGACTTGATCGGCTCGAAGGACGCCGAGGTCGAGCTCGCGATGCCCGCACTGCCGCGCCCGGTGATGGCCTTCGCGATCGAGCCGAAGGCGAAGGGCGACGAGGAGAAGGTCTTCTCGGCGCTGCGGCGTCTGCAGGAGGAGGACCCGACGCTCGACCTCCACCGCGATCCGCAGACCGGCGAGCAGATCGTCGCCGGACTCACCCAGGTCCACGTCGAGGTGATCGTCGATCGCATGAAGGAGCGCTTCGGCGCGGAGGTCACGCTCAAGCCGCCGCGGGTCCCATACCACGAGACGATCAAGGGCTCGGCCAAGGCCCACGGCCGTTACAAGAAGCAGACGGGCGGGCGCGGGCAGTTCGGCGACTGCCATATCGAGATCGAGCCGCTCGAGCAGGGCGCCGGGTTCGAGTTCGTCAACGCGATCAAGGGCGGCGTCATCCCCGGCGGGTTCATCCCCGCGGTCGAGAAGGGGATCGTCGAGGCGATGCGTGATGGGGTCGTCGCCGGCTACCCGATGAACGATCTGCGGGTCACGCTCTACGACGGCTCGCACCACTCGGTGGACTCGTCCGAGATGGCGTTCAAGGTCGCCGGATCGATGGCGTTCAAGAAGGCGGCCGCCGACGCCGACCCGGCGCTGCTCGAGCCGATCATGACCGTGATGGTTTCGGCGCCCGAGGACTCGGTCGGCGACGTCATCGGAGACCTGAACGGGCGTCGCGGCCGGCCGCTCGGGATGGAGCCGAAGGGGTCGATGACCGAGATCAAGGCCGAGATTCCGATGGCCGAGCTGCTCAGCTATGCGCCCGACCTGCGCTCGATCACCGGTGGACAGGGCGACTACTCGATGGAGCTCGCGCGCTACGAGGAGATCCCGGGCCACCTCGCGCAGAAGGTCATCGACGCCGCGAGCGAGGGCGAGCCCGTCAAGGCGTAGCGCGGCGGCGGTGGGCGGCCCGTGGACGTTTGATCGTCTCTGCGGGGGCGACCCCGCTCGCTACGATCACCCGCGTGAAGAAGGAAGTCCTGCCAAAGCACGACGCCGTTGCGTGCGACGTCTGCGGACGCACGATCCTCAAGGGCGAGGCGGCCGAGCCCTACCTCGCCGGCGGCGAGCGGCGCCTCGTGTGTGAGCTCTGCCGCGAGCGCGCCGTGGCCGAAGGATGGATTCCCGAGGCCCACGGGGCTGCCGTTGCCGGCCAGCCTCGGCGCGCCTCCGGCCGCCGCTCGCTGCTCGGGCGGCTGCGCCGCCGCGACGACGAGCAGGAGCTCGACCTTCCGCCCGGCGGCGGTGAGTCCCTCGGGCTGGATCCGGTGGAGCAGCAACCCGATGCGGCTGCCGAGGAGCTCGAGCCGGCGGCTCCTACGCCCGAGCAGGCGTCGTCGTCGTCGACCGTCTCCACCGAGCGCTCCGGCCCTCGCGACCCGCGACACGTCCGCGCGGTGCCCTCGAACGCACAGCTGAAGGTCGAGCGGGCGTTGGACCTCTTCAACCAGTCCGAGCATCCGCGCACCGTCGCCGGGATCACCCGCACGCTCGGCGGCCCGTGGGTGAGCGCCAACCCCCTCGCCGACACACCGAGCGCGGTGGCGATCGTCGTTGCCTGGGAGCTGTCGTGGTATCGCTATCGCGTGGACCTCGCCGATTCCGACCGTCCTGTCACGCTCGTGGACACGGGGGAGGAGCTGGGAGAGCTCGCCGAGGACCTGCGCGCCTGGAACGCCGTCTCCGACGACGAGGGGCGGCTCGGCGTCGCGGCTGTCGACGAGGAGGTGACGAGGTGATCTACTGCGTCGTACCCCAGGCGTTGGCCGACGAGCTCTACGACAAGCTCGTGGCGCATTACGCCGACGACCCGAACGTCGAGGTGATCGTGGATCGCCGCGGGGGCCCCGACCGGCGCAGCGGTGAGACCGCCGAGCAAGCGGGGGCGCAGCGGCGCGAGAAACGCGACCGTCGCCGCGCGCGGGCCTCCGGCAGCTTCCCGAAGATTTGAGCTGTCCGCGTGGCGATTGAGAAGGTCGTCGTCCACGTCGACGGCGGTTCCCGCGGCAACCCCGGGCCGGCGGGCGTAGGAGCGGTGGCGATGACCGACGATGGCGAGGAGCTCGCCGAGCGGGCCGCCTACATCGGTGAGGCGACCAACAACGTGGCGGAGTACCGCGCAGTGTTGCTCGGGATCGAGCTCGCTCGCCAGCTCGAGGCCTCCTCGCTCGCGCTCGTCAACGACTCCGAGGTGGTTGCCCGCCAGATCACCGGCGAGTACAAGGTCAAGCAGGCGCACCTCAAGCCGCTGCGCGCCGAGGTGATAGACGCGTTGCAGGGGTTTGAGAAGTGGTCCATCGAGTCGGTTCCCCGTGAGCAGAACGAGCGCGCCGACGAGCTCTACAACGAGGCCCTCGACGAAGAATTAGGGCGCTGAAACCGCTCTAGCAAGCGGAATCGCGCCTAGTGGGGTGTAACCGCAAGATTCCGTGCGCGTTATGTGCTTGAATGCTCCGCGTCCTTCGGGACGTACATACGCCGAGTCCGTCCGACTCTCTCGCAGGGGTTCGGACGGAGCGGGGGAACCAAAGGTCATCGGTCCGATGACTGGGGCGAATCCAGACATTGCCGTCTGGTAGCGCTGCCCTTTAAGCGCGAGCCCGTCAGCTAACCCCGCAGGCCCACAAAAGGGGATTGACCTGCGCATGAAGCGCCGATTCGAGCGGTCTCACGGCCGCACAAACTGCATAGCCGCGACCACCGCGCTGGGAGCAGCGCTCGGCCTCGCCGTGTTCGCTCCCGCAGCCACCGCTGCGCCTTCGGCCGGCGGCGGTACGGGCTACCTCGCCCCGCCGGCGATCGTCGACGTCAAGTGCACGAAGGGCTGCGTCGCCAACACCCAGACCGCCCAGACGAGCGGCAGTGTCAAGGTCCGCCGCGCCGGCAAGCTCAAGGTGCGCGGCCGGAACCTCGCTGCCGTCCACAAGGTCCTCTTCACCGGCGGCAAGAGCCCCGGCGACGAGTTCATCGTGAAGCCCTCCCGCGTCGGCACGACGAGCCTCGACGTCCCCATCTCGTCGGGCACGAAGAGCGGCCAGATCAAGCTGATCGACGAGGCCGGGCGGAAATCCAAGGCCAGCAAGGTGCGGATCAAGATCCTGCCGCGCGGCATTGCCGGGAACCCGAACGGCCAGGGCTTCATCTGGCCGGTCACGGGCATGATCACCGGCGCCTTCGGCGAGAACCGCGGCGACCACATGCACGCGGGCATCGACATCGCCGGACCGTCGGGCACGCCGATCAAGGCCGCCGCTTCCGGCAAGACCACCTTCGTCGGCGGTGCCGGCGGATACGGAAACTTCGTCTGCATCTCGCACGGGACCCTCTCGACGTGCTACGCCCACCTCTCGCGCTACGCGCCGGGGCTCGACGTCGATTCGCCGGTCGAGCAGGGCGGCATCATCGGCTACACCGGCTGCACGGGCAACTGCACCGGGCCGCACCTCCACTTCGAGGTGCGGCAGGGCAGCGGGCCGAATGCGAAGCCCGTGAATCCGATCGAGTACTTGCCCGAGGGCGGGAACAAGGCCGCGCGCTCGCGCGCCGCGATGGCCGCCGCGAGCGAGCACTCCGACGTCGGCTACAGCCTGCCGACCTACAGCTTCGACGAGCACGGCCACTAGCTGACCCCGCCTGCCGGCGCGACAGACCGGCGCCCCCCAATAAGAGCGAGCCGCCTTCCCCCGGGCGGCTCGTTCGCTTTCGGGCATAGCTACGCTGTTCGGGAGTCGACCGGGAGGCCACTTGCGGCGCACGGGCAGGACGGGACTTTCCATCGCCGCGGTGATCGCGGTCGTCGCTCTGGGCGGCTGCGGCTCGGACGACGAGGACGAAGCGAAAAAGCGCACTGGCCCGGAACGCGGATTCGCCCAGGAGACGACCTCGCCGGAAGGCACCCTGAGTCCGGGACGGGTTGCCGCGCACGCCACCTTCGATGGCTCCGGCGCGACCGCCACCTTCAAGACGAATGGCAAGGCGACCGGCCCGTACACCTTCGTCGAGTTCTTCGTGCCCGTGAAGGGGTGCGAGGCAAAGCAAAGGCAGATCGGCCTCGACTCCTCTCAAGACCCGCAGGAGGGCAAGGACCGCACGTTCAGCGTGACCGGCACGTGGAAGTACGTTCTCGACAACACGCCGAAGTACGACCCGGGGAGCGTCAAGCTGACGCTGTCGGACGACCACAAGCTCGCGACGGTCACCTGGAACGCGTTTGGCTGCAGCCCGGGCGGGACGAACGTCCGGATGAAGCGGCATACGGCAGCCGGCCTGGATTGACCGGCCGCCCACGGCGGAAGCGGATGATGGGATTCGAACCCACGACCTTCTGCATGGCAAGCAGACGCTCTAGCCAACTGAGCTACATCCGCGCGGGCGACTGATTATAGGTCCGCCTACCGTTAGGCGGACTCGAGCGCGATCACCGGGATGTCGCGGTCCGTGCGCTGCTCGTACACCCCGAAGTCGGGATAGACCTCGACCAGCTTTGGCCAGACCGCTGCGCGCTCCTCGCCTTGGACCAGGCGGGGGCGAACGCGGCGACGCTCTCCGCGCAACTGGATCTCACCCTCGCCGGCGTCGCGCAGGTTGAGCCACCAAAGCGGCGTGACGTCCGAGCCCGCTCGGGAGCCGACGATCACCGGGGTGCCGTCGTGCTCCAGCCACATCAGCGGCGTCGTGCGGCGCTTGCCGCTCTTGCGCCCGACGGTCTCGAGTAGGAGGATCGGGACGCCGCCCTGCTTTCCGCCGATGCGGCCACCGGTGGCGCGGTAGAGGCGCACATGGGCGCCCGTGGCGGCCTTCAGGAGCTTCATCTTCCAGGTTCCGGGCGGTGGGAAGGCAGGCGGCGGCATGGGCCGGGGGAGCCTAGCCGTTCACTACGCTTCGACTGCAACCCGGCGACGTGGCGGAGTGGTTACGCAGCGGCCTGCAAAGCCGTTTACACCGGTTCGATTCCGGTCGTCGCCTTCGGTCCATCGGCTATTTTCAGCGTATCGCCGGACTCCCACAACTCAACGGCGGTCTCTTCCTGACCGACGGCGGGATCGAGACCACCTTGATCTTCCACGAGGGGCTCGACCTACCCGAGTTCGCGGCATTCGACCTGCTCAAGGACGAGCAGGGGACCGACGCGCTGCGCCGCTACTACGGCCCCTACCTTGCCCTCGCGCGCGAGCATGGCGTTGGCTTCGTGTTGGAGTCACCGACCTGGCGCGCCAATCCTCGCTGGGCGGCTGCGATCGGCTACTCGGAGGTTGAGCTCGACGAGCTCAACCGGAAGGCGATCGGGCTGATGCAGGAGCTCCGGGAGGAGCAGGAGCCGCTCACCGCGCCAATAGTGATCAGCGGCTGCATCGGACCTCACGACGATGGCTACGACCCGGCCGAAAAACTGACGGCGGCCGCCGCCGAGGACTACCACTCGACGCAGATCACCAGCCTGCGCGCGGCGGGAGCGGACATGGTGACCGCGATAACCATGACCTATGCCGAAGAGGCGATCGGGATCGCCCGGGCGGCGGGCGCTGCCGGCGTCCCGTCGGCGATCTCCTTCACGGTCGAGACCGACGGACGGCTTCCGAGCGGCCAGGCGCTCGACGAGGCGATCGAGCAAGTCGACGAGCAGACCGATTCCGCGCCCGCCTACTACGCGATCAACTGCGCCCATCCGAGTCATTTCGAGGCGGTGCTCGATGGCGGCCCGTGGTGCAGGCGTATCCACGCGTTCCGTGCGAACGCGTCAACCAAGAGCCACGCCGAGCTCGATGAGGCGACCGAGCTCGACGAGGGCGATCCAGCTGACCTCGGCGCGCGCTACGCGGGCTTGCGAGCCGCGCTCCCCAAGCTCAACGTGCTCGGGGGTTGCTGCGGCACCGACCACCGGCACGTAGGCGAGATCTGCCGGGCGTGGGACAGCCCGGCCGCGAGCTAGCTCCCTCCTTTACCGAGCGCGGGCGACGCGGACGGTGACGGCGCCCTTCCCGTAGCCAAGCGCAGTCGCGCTGACGCGCTTGCGGCCGGTGGTGCGGAAGCGGTACGAGAAGCTCGTCTTGCCGGCGGCGTTCGCCTTGACGCGCTTGTTGCCGACGCGGAGCTTCGCCCCCGCAACGGGGCCGAGCTTGCCATTGACTTTCGCGCGCACGCTGAGCTGGAGCCGCGCCCTCCGTCCGGCGACCGGGCGCCGCACGCTCAGCGATACGCGCAGCTTCGACCGCTGCTGCGCGCGGGCGCAGGTGTCGGTCACGTAGCAGCGCAGCGCGGGCTCGGCGGGAACGTCCGCTGCGCCGCCTTCGCCGCGGACGTACGACCCAGCGGCCTCGGCGAGACCCGTCGGCTGCAGACCGGGGATCGGGTCCTGGGAGCAGCCCTTTCGCGCCACACGCTCGACGCTCGCCGGGCCGTCGTGGTTGAGCGCATCGAGCGCGAGCGCGAAGGCGACCGTGTCGGTCAGCCCGATCAAGAAGTGGTCCGCGACCTGAACTGGGCAGATGTCCTGGATCGCGACGTTCGTGATCCGGCCGTCACCCGTGCGGAGCGCGCCCGCCTCGGGAGGCGTCACGATCTCGTCCATGCGCGTATAGACCGCGGTGTAGGAGATCCCGGCAAAGGTCTCCTTGACGCTGTTGAGCGCGCGGAGGAAGTTCGATCTGTCGGACTGCTGCCAACCTGCGGGAGACGCAGGCGCCGACGCCGAAGGGCGCGACTGGGTCGTGCCGTGGTTGGACGGCGCGAAACCGATCTGGTCGTCCACCATCGCGCGGGTATCGGGCCAGAAGCGCAGCGGCCAGCGGGGCACCATCCCGCCCTGGCTGTGCCCGACGATCGAGATCTTGCGCCCCGCGCGGCGATGCATCTCGCGGATCGCGTAGAGGACGTACTCGGCGTTGACCTGGATGTCGCCGTCGCCGCGCTCGGGCATCTGGACCGCGCACCACGGGATGCCCAGCGAGTCGAACGCCGGCTGGTAGTTCCACGACCAGTTCTCGCGCACCGTCGCCCCGGTTCCGTGGACCAGCAGGACTGGCGCCCGCGCGGCGTTGTCGACGCCGCGGCCGCACGAGAGGGCCGCGGCGAGCTGCCTCGTCGGGACGCTCAACTCGGGCCCGGCGCGATCGACTGGCGCGTACTGAGCGCTCGCTCCCGCAGGCAAAGCGAGCGCGATCGAAAGCAGCAACAGCATGACGAGCCCCCCGCGCACGGAGACCATGCTACGGGGAGCTCGTTGCTGCAGGCGTCGCTAGCGCTGCTCGATCGAGCGGAAGACGCGCTCGCAGTCGCCCGCGACGACGTCCTCCTCGTCCGCACGAACGACATCCACTCCCGCGCCGCAGGTCACGTTGTCACGCCGACCGTCGAACGCGGCGATGTTGTCGTCGCCACCGCCGGCGTCGATGTTGTCCTGGCCGAGGCCGCCGTCGATCGCGTCGATGCCCTCGCCGCCGTTGATCGAGTCGTTGCCCGACCCACCGGTGAGCGCGTCGTTGCCGGCGTTGCCGACGACCGTGTCGGCATCGAACCCACCATCGATCGAGTCATTCAGCGGGCCGCCGGTGAGGTTGTCGTTGCCCTGGTCGCCGGACTGGATGCTCTTGTCCGGGTCGATGACCGTGTCGCCGCCGCTGCCGGGCGAGAGGAAGTCCTGCTCGGTCCCGCCGTCGAGCCGGTCGATGCCGGTGCCACCGTTCATGTCGTCCACGCCGGCAGCGCCGTTGAGCGTGTCGTTGCGCGCGCCGCCGTCGAGGGTGTCATTCCCGGCGAGGCCGTTGATCGTGTTGGCCGCGTCGCCGCCGCTGATGATGTCGTTGCCGGCCGTGCCGTTGAACGTCGCGGCGTTGGTCGACGTCGCCTCTGCCACGGCGAGCCCGCCGGACACGACGAGCATCGGGACGATTACCGGTAGAAGGTACTTCCGCATCGTGGACTCCTGTCTGTCGGGTTCATGTGCGCGAGACCAATCCCTCGAGGCGGGTCCAAACCGCGAGTACCAGGTACTTCACCGCCCGAAACACGGCCTCCCCGTGGAAGGTGCGCAGTGCCGGGGAAGGCGGCCAGGCCGCTGCTATCCTCGCCGCCCCGGGGCCGTTAGCTCAGTTGGGAGAGCACCAGCTCGACAAGCTGGGGGTCGCTGGTTCGAGCCCAGCACGGCCCACTTCGCCAGCCCCGCGGAATACCATCGCCGCGGTGCTCGCCCTCCTCTACGACATCCACGGGAACCTGCCCGCGCTCGAGGCGGTGATCGAGGACGCCGGCACCCACGGGGCTGAGCGCTACCTGCTCGGCGGCGACTACGCGCTCTTCGGCGGCTGGCCGCACGAGACGGTCGAGCGCCTGCGGCGAGCTCGACGCGGCCTGGATCAGAGGCAACGGCGAGCGGTGGACCGCGGAGCCGTCCGACGCACCGGACAACAAGGTCGTGCAGGGCGCGATCGCCAGCTCGCGCGAGCTGCTCGGCGACGAGACGGTCGCCTCGCTTGCGGCCCTGCCCGAGCAGGAGCAGCACGAGCACGCGCTCTTTTGCCACGGGTCGCCGGTATCCGACGTCCAGAGCTTCCTGCCGGACCCGGCTCCGGGGGAGGACGAGCTGCTCGGCGGCTCCGCTGCCGATCGCATCGTCTTCGGCCACACCCACCTGCCGTTCATCCGCACCGGCCCGAGCGGGATCGAGCTCTGCAACCCCGGCAGCGTCGGGATGCCGTTTGACGGCAACCCACGTGCCGCGTACGCGCTGATGGACGAGGAGGGGGCGATCGAGCATCGCCGCGTGCGGTACGACCACGCTGCCGCCTCGAGGGCGGTGCGCGAACGCTTCCCCGACTGGGGCGAAGTCGTCGCCCGCCGTATCGAGGCCGCCCGCTTCGAGGGCTGACGGGCGGTCAGCCGCCCGGCCCGGTGGGTACACTCGCCGCGCTTTGGCTCGGTTGTCTCAGGCCTTCGTTCCGCGGGACCGGGAGTTCTTCGACCTCTTCGAGGAGGCGGGGGGCAACATCCTGCGCGCCGCGGACCTGCTCGACACGATGTTGCGCAACTACCCCGAGCAAGCGACGCTCGCGCGCGACATCCTGATCTGCGAGCAGGAGGGTGACCGGATCACCCACGACATCATCCAGCGCCTCAACCAGACGTTCGTGACTCCGATCGACCGCGAGGACATCTACGCGCTCGCCTCGGGCCTCGACGACATCGTCGACTACACCGAAGAAGTCGCCGACTACCTCGGCCTCTACAAGATCGAGGCGCCAATGGAGCAGGCGCAGCGCCTGGCTCACATTCTGCTCGAGGCGTCTCGCCAGATCGCCGAGGCGATGCCTCGGCTGCGTGGGTTCAAGGACATCTCGCATTACACCGTCGAGATCAACCGGCTCGAGAACGACGGCGACCGCGTCTCGCGCGACGCGATCGCATCGCTGTTCGACAACGGCATCGACCCGATGGTCGTCATCCGCTGGAAGGACCTCTTCGAGCGCCTCGAGTCGGCAATCGACGCCACCGAGCAGGTCGCGAACATCATCGAGGGGATCACGATCAAGAACTCCTAGTGGCGGCGTTTCCGAGCACCCACTAGCCGATGGACTCAGACCTCATCCTCGTGATCGTCGTTGGGACGGCGCTCGCGTTCGACTTCACGAACGGTTTTCACGACACCGCAAACGTGGTCGCGACGTCGATCTCCACGCGTGCCATGTCTCCGCGGCTTGCGGTCGGCTTCGCGGCGGTGCTCAACTTCGTCGGCGCCTTCCTTTCGTTGGAGGTCGCCGCCACCGTGGCGAAGGGGATCGTCGACGCGAATCTCATCACCGAGACGATCGTCTTCGGCGGACTGATCGGTGCGATCGTCTGGAACCTCATCACCTGGTACCTGGGGTTGCCGTCGAGTTCGTCGCACGCGTTGATCGGCGGCGTCGTCGGCGCGGCTTTCGTGGCCGAAGGCGCCGCCGCCATCAACGGGGACGGCCTGCTCGGCAAGGTGATGGTGCCGGCGGTGATCGCACCGATCCTGGCCTTCGCCATCGCGGGGCTCGCGATCCTGTTCATCTACCGGATTGTGGGACGGCTGCGACCCGGGCCGGTCACGCGCGGATTCAAGATCGGTCAGGTGGCCTCGGGCGGGATGCTGGCTCTCGCGCACGGGACGAACGACGCGCAGAAGACGATGGGCGTGATCATGCTCGCCCTGATCGCGAACGGCACGCTGAGCGAGAACGCCGAAGTGCCGACCTGGGTCGTCGTCTCGGCCGCGACTGCGATCGCGCTCGGCACCTACATGGGCGGCTGGCGGATTATCAAGACGATGGGTAGCCGGATCATCAAGATGGACAGCGCACAGGGCTTCGCTGCGCAGGGCGGAGGTGCTGCCGCGATCCTCGCTGCCTCGCACTTCGGCTACCCGCTCTCGACGACCCAGACGATCTCCGGGGGCGTCATGGGTGCGGGTGCGGCCAAGCGCGTGTCGGCGGTCCGCTGGGGCGTAGCCGGCAACATCGTGCTCGCGTGGGTCCTGACGTTGCCCGCCGCCGCCTGTATCGGCGCGGCGGTTTACGGCTTCACGTCGCTCTTCGGAACTGACAGCCCCGTGGGTCCGATCGTCGTCGCGAGCCTTCTGATCGTCGCCATCGTGACCGCCTACGTCCGCCGGCTGCGCCGCGGCTCTGCATTGACCGCCGCCGAGGCGGGGGCTTGATGACGCTGCTCGCCGACGTGGTGGATGTCCAGGCTCTGCTCGAGGTGATCGGCTGGGCTCTCGCCGCGGGCATCGGCGTGAGCGTGAGCTTTTCGCTCACGATCCTTGGCGCGACCCGTTTCGCGGACCTCCGCCGCGACCACGTCGGGATGGCGGCGATCTATGGATTGCTGGGCATGCTCGCCGGTACGGGCTGCATCGCGGCGATCGTGTTCGGCATCATCGTGATGACCTCGAAGGCCTGAAGGCACCCGACCCGGAAGGACGGTCATGATCGTCGAACGCTCGCTGCACCCCGACTTCCTCTCGAACGCCTACGTCGTCGCGGCGGAGGAGGGCGGCGACGCGGTCATCATCGACTCCGGCGCGCCGACCGAGCCGCTGATCGAAGCAATCGAGCGTCACGAGCTGAACCCCACCCACCTGCTGCTGACCCACCACCACTACGACCACGTCTACGAGAACTCCGCCTACAAGGAGCGCTACGGCGCCGAGATCCTCGCCCACCCGCTCGAGGCGGCCGAGCTGATGGACGTGGACCGTACGATCGAGGCCGGTGAGCCGGTCGAGGCCGGGGGACTGCGGATCGTCGGCTTGCACACCCCGGGCCATACGGCGGGCATGCTCAGCTTCGTGGTGAACGACGAGGAGATCTTCACCGGCGACACGCTCTTCAAGGGCTCGGTCGGGGGCGTCAAGGCGCCCGGGTCGACGGGCTTCGCCGACCTCAAGCGGTCGATCATGGACGTGCTGATGAAGCTCCCGCCCGAGACCGTGGTGCGCCCAGGCCACACCGATCCGACGACCATCGGGGAGGAGTGGGAGCAGAACGCCTTCGTGCGCGTCTGGCGCGGCCTCGACGAGGAGTCGAGCGACCGCTGCAAGGTGGGAGAGGAGGACGCGACCCTCGTCCTATGGGCGCCGGACTACGACGGCGGCCACAAGGCGTGGGTGCGCTGGGACGAATCCGGGGAAGACGACATCGTCGCGGGCAGCACCGTCACCCGCGACGAGGTCTAACCGCTACTGCGAGCAGACGGGCCACTGGCCCGGACCGGAGCGCTCGAGCAGGATCGCGGCGCGCTTGTCCTGCTCGCCCTCGGAGGCCTTGGCGGGGTCGCCCTTGCCGCCGACCGACTCCCAGGTGCCGGCATTGAACTGGTACTTGCCGCGGTACATGCCGCCGCCGCCGATCGCGCGCGGGTCGCCGTGCGACTCGCACTGCGCGATCTTGTCGAGGATCGGGGGGATCTTGACCTCGGGCTCCGGGTTCGCCCGCTTCCGCGCGGTCCGCAGCGCGCGCCGCGCCTCGCGGTGGAGGTCGGTGCGCTCGTCGCTCGTCAACGGCGCGTCGAGGGTCTGACGGGTCGTGGGACTCGTGAGGCCCTGGGTCGTGTCTGCAATTGCGATTGTCAGCGGCGCGAACACCAGCGCCGCGCCAACGGCAAGCGGAAAGAGCTTCCGCATCGGGTTCCTCCGTGTGGGTCGGGTCCAAATCCGCGCCTTCGTGGCGCGCCGCGCCTAGTGCGCGAAAGAGAGGCCGCTCGAGGACCTTGCGATCCGAACGGAGCGGCCTGCTCTCTCGAAACTAACCCGCAGCGCCTACCCGGGAGTGACGGGCATCACACAACGGACGGGCCCTGGCTACGCTGCGCGGCGTGGAAGGCACGCGCACGGCGATGAGAGCGAGGTTGCAACCGGTCGAGACGGCCTCGCGGCCGCTGGACTCCTACGCGCCCTACGCCGACGGCGACTCGCTCGCGCGAATCCGCGCCGCGGCCGCTCCGCTCGCCGGCGCCCGCGTGCTGCACATCTCCGCCGCCGCACCCGGTGGGCGCGTTCCCGATCAGCTTCACGCCCTGCTGCCGCTCGTCCGCGACTGCGGGCTGGCGGTCTCGTGGCAGATTCTGTCCGGCGACCGCGAGTTCACCACGGTCGGCGAGGCGCTCCGCAACGGCCTCCAGGGAGCGGAGACCGCGATCGGGGACGGCGCCTTCGAGGCCTACCTGGCGGCCGCCGAAGACGCGGCGCGTCGTCACGAGGGCGCGTTCGACGCCGTCGTGGTCCACGGTCCCGACTCGCTCGGCGCCGCCCGCGCCGCCGACGCGGTCGGAGGGCGCTGGGTGTTCCGCGCGCACGTGGACGCCTCGCGGCCCGACCCGGCAGCCTGGGCGCGCGCCGACGAGCTGCTGGGGGAGTACGGCGTCGAGGTCTATCCGCTCGAGCGCTTCGCGCCGCCGGAGCGAGAGTCGGAGCGCGTGCGGGCGATCGCGCCGGCGCTCGACCCGCTCTCGCCGCGGCACCGCGGCCTGCCGCTCGGCCTCTCGGGCGACGTCCTGCGCTCGCTCGGGCTCGATCTCTCGCGGCCGCTGTGCGCGATGGTGGGCCTCGACCGCTGGAAGGACCCGCACGAGGTGATCGACGCGTTCGAGCTCGCGAAGGCCCAGCTCGACGACCTCCAGCTCGCGCTCGCGGGTGTCTTGTCCGGCGACACGCCCGACGACTGGGCACTCGTCGCGGAGCTCACCGACTACGCCGCCGGCCGCGACGACATCCACGTGCTCACGAATCACGCCCAGGTCGGAAACGTCGAGCTGAACGCCCTACGCCGGATCGCGCGCGTGTGCGTGCATCGCACGCTGCGAGAGGGGTTCGGGCTGGCCGTGTCGGAGGCGCTGTGGATGGGCACGCCCGTGATCGCCGGCGCGACCGGTGGAGTCCCCGAGCAGCTCGCCGACGGCGAGGCGGGTTTTCTCACCGGCCCGACCTCCGAGACCGCGGCGCGGATCGTGCAACTGGTGTCCGACCCGGCTCACGCGATCGAGCTGGGGCAGGCAGGCCAGGAGCGTGTGCGCGAGCGCTTCCTCGTCCCGCGGCTGCTCGAGGACGAGCTCGCGCTGCTCGCCGCGACCCTCTCCGGCCCTGACGCGGGCGGCGGGAACGATCCGGCTACCGTCTGACGCGTGAGCGAACACGACGACCTCTGGCTGCTGCGCCACGACGCGGCGCACGTCCTCGCTGAGTCGATCCTCGAGCTCTACCCGGGGACGAAGATCTCGATCGGCCCTCCGATCGACGATGGCTTCTATTACGACTTCGAGTTCCCGGAGGGGGTCACGGTCAACGCCGACAACTTCGGCAAGATCGAGAAGCGGATGCGCAAGCACATCGCGGCCGACGAGCCGTTCGAGCGCACCGAGATCAGCGCCGCCGCGGCGATCGAGCGCTTCCGCGAGGAGGGCCAGGGCTACAAGGTCGAGCTGATCGAAGACCTCGTCGCCAACGAAGGCGTCGAGACCGTCTCGCTCTACACCAACGGTCCGTTCACCGACCTCTGCAAGGGCCCGCACGCGGCCTCGACCGGGTCGGTCGGCGCGTTCAAGCTGACCTCGGTCGCCGGCGCCTACTGGCGCGGCGACGAGACCCGCCAGATGCTGACGCGGATCTACGGCACGGCGTTCCCGACGGAGGAGGAGCTCGAGCAGCACCTCGAGCGGCTCGAGCAGGCGCGCAAGCGCGACCACCGCAAGCTCGGCAAGGAGCTCGGCCTGTTCATGCTCTCCGAGGAGGCCCCGGGGATGCCGTTCTGGCTTCCCGCGGGGATGACCCTGCGGCGCGAGGTCGAGGGCGCGGTCCAGGAGCAGCTCGACGCGCGCGGCTACGAGGAGATCAAGACGCCGCACATCCTCGACGAGGAGCTCTGGCATCGCTCCGGGCACTGGGAGAACTACCGCGACAACATGTTCTTCGTCGAGGCGGAGGATCGGCGCTTCGCCGTCAAGCCGATGAACTGTCCGGGGGCCTGCCTCGTCTTCGGCGCGGGCCGTCACTCCTACCGCGACCTGCCGCTCCGGCTGGCGGAGTTCGGGCTCTGCACGCGCGACGAGCGCGAGGGCGTCCTGCACGGGCTGCTGCGGGTGCGCGCTTTCACCCAGGACGACGCCCACGTCTATTGCACCCCGGACCAGATCGAGGGCGAGGTTCAGGACATCTGCCGCGCGATCGAGGAGCTCTATGCGCTGTTCGGCTTCGACGACGTCCGGCTCGAGCTCTCGACCCGGCCCGAGAAGTCGATCGGCAGTGACGATGACTGGGAGCAGGCCGAGACCGCGCTGACCGCCGCGCTAGACGGGTTCGGCCGCGAGTACCAGCTGAACCCCGGCGACGGCGCCTTCTACGGCCCGAAGATCGACTTCCACATCACCGACGCGCTCGGCCGTTCATGGCAGTGCGGGACGTGCCAGCTCGACTTCTTCATGCCCGAGCGGTTCGACCTCTCCTACGCCGGCGCCGACAACGCGGAGCACCGCCCGGTGATGATCCACCGGGCCCTGCTCGGCTCGATCGAACGGTTCATCGGGATCCTCGTGGAGCACTACGGCGGCGAGTTCCCACTCTGGCTCGCGCCGGTGCAGGCGATCGTCCTGCCGATCGCGGACCGCCACTTCGACTACGCGCGCAAAGTCGCGGCGGCGCTGCGCGAGGCGGGCCTGCGCGTCGAGATCGACGAGCGGGGGGAGTCGGTTGGAAAGAAGATCCGCGCGGCCGAGCTGCGCAAGCTGCCTTACATGCTCGTCGTCGGCGATCGCGACATCGAGGCGGAACAGGTCTCGGTGCGCAAGCACGGCGAGGGAGACACAGGCGCTGTCGCGCTCGATGAGTTCTCCGCGAAGGCGCTGGCAGAGGTCGCGGCGCGCTCCTAGCGCCCTACCGGGGCAGCGCTATACTCGGTTCTGGATGAGGGTCACTCACACACCGCGCCACCGCTGACGCGCCGTGCCCTCCTTGCTTCCCGGACAGTCCCCATCTCGCCTTTGACAGCTAGCCGCCCGCGGTCCTCGTAGTGCCGATCCCGCGCAGGTTCGATCGGACCCCGCCCGAGCGGGACTCGACGCGCGTCAACGAGCGCATCCGGGTGGCCGAGGTACGCCTGATCGGCGATGACGGTGAGCAGATCGGCGTCCTCAAGCGCGACGAGGCGCTCGCCTACGCGCAGGAGCGCGACCTCGACCTCGTCGAAGTCGCCGGCGACGCAAAGCCGCCCGTCTGCCGCGTGCTCGACTACTCGAAGTACAAGTACGAGCAGGAGCAGAAGGCGAAGGCCGCGCGCAAGCACCAGCAGCAGACCAACGTGCGCGAGATCAAGCTCCGGCCGAAGATCGCGGTCCACGACTACGAGACGAAGAAGGGCCACGTCGAGCGGTTCCTGCGCGGGCGCGACAAGGTCAAGGTGACGATCATGTTCCGCGGCCGTGAGCAGTCTCATCCCGAGCGCGGCCGCGACTTGCTCAAGCGCCTCGCCGACGACGTCGCCGAGCTCGGGACAGTCGAGCAGCAGCCGCTCCAGGAGGGCCGCAACATGCACATGCTGCTCGGCCCGGTGGCGGCGAAGGGCGAGGCAGCCTCGGACGGTGCGGCCTCTTCCGCGGGCGGAGAGGCCCCGGCCGCGCCCGAGAGCGCTGCCAAAGCCGCGCCCGCCAAGGGCTCCTGAGCCCGGCTACTAGAGCGCTGAGCCCGCGGCCCGGGGGCAGCGACCTGCTTCAATACTTCGTCCCCATGCCGAAGATGAAGACCCATTCCGGCGCGAAGAAGCGCTTTCGCAAGACCGCGAACGGCAAGCTCCGCGGCCGTCACGCGATGAAGACGCACATCCTCGAGAAGAAGAGCTCCAAGCGCAAGCGGCAGATGGACCGGCCGATGGTCGTCGCCAAGCCGGATGAGAAGCGGGTCCGGGAGCTGTTGCACAAATGAGCCGGGTCAAGCGCGGAGTTCATGCCCGCAAGAAGCGCCGCGCGACGCTCGCGCGCGCCAAGGGCTACCGGGGTGAGAAGCACTCCTCGTACAGGCGTGCGAAGGAGCAGCTGCTCAAGTCCGACACTTACGCCTACCGCGACCGGCGAAACCGCAAGCGCGACTTCCGCCGCCTGTGGATCACTCGCATCAATGCCGCCGCGCGGCAGGAGGGCATGAGCTACAGCCAGTTCATGCACGGCCTGCGCCTGGCCGAGATCGAGCTCGACCGCAAGTCGCTCGCCGACATCGCCGTGCGCGACCCCGAGACCTTCCGACGTTTTGCCGAACGCGCCCGGGAGGCGGCCGCTGCCTGAACGCGGACCGCTTGTGAACCATCCCGGGGCGCCAGATCGGCGCCCCTTTTTCGTTTCAGGAGCCGATTACTTGATCACTTCAGCCGACAACCAACAGCTCAAGACCATCCGCAAGCTGCACGATCGCAAGCACCGCGAGCGGACCGGCCTATTCATCGCCGAGGGCGAGGACCTCGTCGCTGCGGCCGAGGTGGCGGGCTGGCGGGCGGAGGTCGTGCTCGTGGCCGGGCGGGATGTCGAGCCCGAGTTGCTCGCCGCCGCGAGCACCCTCGGCTCGGGCACCCGCGCGATCGGCATCTATCCGCAACGGTGGGCCGAGCCTGCCGGCGATCTGTGTGTCTACCTGGACGGCGTCGGCGACCCGGGCAACGTCGGGGCGATCATCCGCAGCGCCCACGCGCTCGCCGACGGTCCGGTGATCCTCGGGCCGGGCTGCGCGGATCCGTTCTCGCCGAAGGCAGTCCGCGCGAGCATGGGGTCCGTCTTCGCGCGGCCGCCCGCCCGCGCCGAGTTCCGGGCAGTCGTGGGGACGACCGTCGCGCTCGACCGCGACGGTGGGACGCCCCTCGGGGCGGTTGTCGCCGAGGCGCCGGTCGTGCTCTGCCTCGGCGCCGAGCGGGAGGGACTCCCGCCAGCGGTGACGAACGGGGCCACCGTGACGGCCCACATCCCGCTACGCGCTGACGGCCCCGACTCGCTCGGGGTCGCGGCGGCGGCCGCGATCGCGCTCCACGAAACCGCAACTAGGATGCCCTGATGCCCGCTCCGCCTCCCGATCTCGAAGCACTCACCCGCGAGGCGAGCGACGCCATCGCGGCCGCCCGCAGCGTCGCCGAGCTCGAGGAGCTGCGCGTCCGCTTCCTCGGCCGCAAGGCCGAGTTGACGACCACCCTGCGCTCGATCGGCGAGCTCGACCCTGAGCAGCGGGCGGAGGTGGGGCAGGCCGCCAACGCGACCCGGCAGAAGCTCGAGGCACAGCTCGCCGACCGGACCGCGGCGCTAGAGGCGACCGCGCTCGACGACCAGCTCGTCGCCGACCGCGTCGACGTCACCCTTCCTGGCGATCCGCCGCGGGCGGCGGGCCACCTGCACCTCGTCACGCAGATCAGGCGCGAGCTCGAGGACATCTTTGTCGGCCTCGGCTTCGCGGTCCTCGAAGGACCGGAGGTGGAGTACGCCTACTACAACTTCACCGCGCTCAACCACCCGCCCGCGCACCCGGCGCGGCTGCCTGGCGACACCTTCTACCTCGCCGACGAGGTCCTGATGCGCACGCACACCTCGCCGATGCAGATCCGCGCGATGGAGGCGCACGAGCCGCCGGTCTACTTCGTCGTCCCCGGCCGCACGTACCGGCCGGACACACCCGACGCCACCCACGTGCCGATGTTCCACCAGCTCGAGGGGCTCGCGATCGACGAGAACATCACGCTCGCCGACCTCCAGGGGGTTCTACGCGAGTTCGCGGGAGCCGTCTTCGGCCCGGGGAGCGAAGTGCGGCTGCGGCCCGGATACTTCCCCTTCACCGAGCCCAGCGTCGAGGTTGACGTCTCCTGCTTCCGCTGCGCCGGTCGCGGCAGCGTCAACGGCGAGCGCTGCGGCACGTGCAAGGGCGAGGCGTGGATCGAGATCCTCGGCGCCGGAATGGTGGACCCGAACGTGCTCGGCTACGTCGCCGACAGCGGCTATGACCCGGAGAGGGTCCAGGGCTTCGCGTTCGGGATGGGGATCGAGCGGATCGCGATGCTGAAGCACGAGGTGCCGGACCTGCGGATGCTGTTCGAGAACGACGTACGGCTGCTGGAGCAGTTCGGCGCATGAGGATCCCGGTCAGCTGGCTGCGCAGCTACTGCGACCCCGGCCTGCCGGCGGCCGAGCTCGCCGACGTCCTGACGATGGCCGGCGTCAAGCTCGAGCGGCTGCACCGCGTCGGCATCGCCGACCCGGACGCGTTCGTCGTCGGCAAGGTGCTCGCCGTCGAGGCGCATCCGAACGCCGACCGCCTCAGCGTCTGCTCGGTGGACGACGGCTCGGGCGATCCGCGCACGATCGTCTGTGGAGCGCCGAACGTCGAGGCGGGTCAGTCCGTTGCCGTCGCGCGTCCTGGCGCGGTGCTCCCGGACGGCACAGAGTTGGCCGAGGTCGAGCTGCGCGGCGTCAGCTCCAGCGGCATGATCCTCGCCGAGGACGAGCTGGGAATCGGCGAGGACCACAGCGGCATCCTCGTCCTCGACGACGGCGCCGTGCCCGGGTCCCCGCTCGCCGAGGCGCTGCCGATCGGCGACGAGGTGATCGAGATCGAGATCACGCCCAACCGGCCCGACACGATGGGTGTCTACGGCGACGCGCGCGAGCTGCACGCCGTCACCGCCGCGCCGCTCGCCGAGGACCCGGGCGCGACCGACGCCGAGGCCGTGGGCGGCTCCGCCGCCGACCACGCGAGCGTCGAGATCGAAGACCCCGACGTCTGCATGCGCTTCACCGCGCGCGTCTTCGAGGACGTGGCGATCGGCCCCTCGCCGGCCTGGCTCAAGCAGCGTCTCACCGCGGCCGGGCAGCGGCCGATCTCGAACGTCGTCGACATCACCAACTACGTGATGTTGACGCTCGGCCAGCCTCTGCACGCGTTCGACCTCGACGAGGTCCGCGGCGGGCGGATCGTCGTGCGCAAGGCGAAGGACGGCGAGACGATGACGACCCTCGACGGCGTCGAGCGGCGCTTCGGCGCCGACGTCGCGCTCGTCTGCGACGGCGAGGGCCCGACGGGGATCGCGGGGATCATGGGCGGCCAGGTCTCCGAGGTCTCGGACTCGACCACCCGTGTGTTGATGGAGGTCGCGACCTGGGTCGGCCCGAACATCCTGCGCAGCTCGCGCGAGCTCGGCCTGCGGACCGAGGCCTCGGCCCGCTTCGAGAAGCAACTCCACCCGGAGACGGCGATGGCCGCCCAGCGGCTCGCCTCGAAGCTGATGGTCGAGCTGTGCGGCGCGCGGATGCTCGACGGCACGATCGACGCGTATCCCGAACCCGTCGAGCCGCGCGTCGTGAGCATGCGGCCGGAGCGGCTCGAGCGGCTGCTCGGCGAGGAGATCCCGTCCGACGAGGTGACAGCGATCCTCGACCGGCTCGGCTTCGAGCCGCGCGTCGACGATGGCCAGATCGTCACGACGGTTCCTCCGTGGCGCGACTCCGACGTCCAGCGCGAAGCCGACCTGATCGAGGAGGTGGCGCGCATCCACGGCCTCGACAAGCTGCCGACCACCCTGCCCGCGCGCCGCAACGCCGTCGGCGGACTGAGCCCGAAACAGCGGCTGCGCCGCCGGCTCGAGGACGTCCTGCGCGACAGCGGGCTGGCGGAGTGCGTCGCGTACAGCTTCACGGCGCCGGGCACGCTGGCGCGGCTGCGACTCGACGAGGAACCGACACTGCGGATCGAGAACCCGCTCAGCGAGGAGCAGAGCGTCCTGCGCCCGCTGCTGCTGCCCGGGTTGCTCGACGCCGCGGCCCACAATGCAGCGCGCGACAGGCCGGCGGTGGCGCTGTTCGAGTCGGCGCACGTGTACGCCTCGGCGGGCGCGTTGAGCGTGCCCGAAGGGAGCCCGGGCGGCGCGCAGCCCGCCGACGAGCGACATCACATCGGCGCCGTCCTGACGGGGGCTGGGGGTGGCGGCTGGCGCAGCGAGCCGCGGCCGGCCGACTACTTCGCCGCCAAGGGCGTGCTCGAACAGGTGCTCGCGGCCGCGCGCGTAAGCTTCTCGACCCCCGCCGCGAGTCGGCCGTTCCTGCATCCGGGCCGCTCCGCCGCCGTCGTGTCCGCCGGCGGGCGGCGAGCTCGGCTGGCTCGGCGAGGTCCACCCGGCGATCACGCGCGCTTGGGGGCTCGACTCCGCCGCCGCGTTCGAGCTCGACGCGGACGCGCTGTTCGAAGAGCTCCCGCCGCCGGCGACCTACGCGCCCGTGACCGCCTTCCCGCCCGTCCTCCAGGACATCGCGATCGTGGTGCCCGACGACGTCGAGGCAGCGGCGGTCATGGCGGCGGTCCGCGAGGGCGGCGGCGAGATGCTCGTCGCGGCGAAGCCGTTCGACCTCTACCGCGGCGAGCAGGTGGGGGAGGGCAACCATTCGCTCGCTGTGCGGCTCACCTTCAGCGCGCCGGACCGGACGCTCACCGAGGACGAGGTCGTGAAGCTGCGCGAGCAGATCGAGACGGCGCTCGCCAAGATCGGGGGGACCCTCCGTGCCTGAGCAGACCGACGTCGCAGTCGTCGGCGCGTCCGGATTCGCGGGCGCACTCGCCGCGGCCCTGGTCGAGCGGCACCCCTCGCTCGAGCTGACCGCCGTCACGGCGCGCTCGGAGGTCGGGCGCACCCTCGACGAGCTCTACCCGCGCCACCGGGTGAGCCGCGAGCTGGAGGCATTCGACGCCGCCCGGATCGCCGAGCGGGCGGGCACCGCGATCGTCGGGTATCCGCACGGCGCCGCCGCGGCCGTGGTCGATGAGCTGCGCGGTCTCGGGCTGCGCGTCGCCGACCTGTCGGCCGACTTCCGGCTGACGGCCGAGCGCTACGAGATCTACTACGGCGCTCACGAGCGGCCGGAGCGGCTGGGCGACGCCGTCTACGGCCTGACCGAGCTGCACCGCGACGAGATCGCCGGGGCCGACCTGGTCGCGGTCCCGGGTTGCTACCCGACGGCCGCCCTGCTCGCGCTCGCACCGCTGCGCGACCGGATGAAGGACGCGGTCGTGGACGCGAAGTCGGGCGTGTCGGGCGCCGGGCGGGAGGCGACGCAGACGACCCACTTCGTCTCTGTCGACGAGAACGTCAGCCCGTACGGCGTCGAGGGGCATCGCCATCGCGCGGAGCTCGAGCAGGAGCTCGGCAGCGGCTGCCCGATCACGTTCACCCCGCACCTCGTCCCGCTCGACCAGGGCCTGCTCGCGAGCTGTTACGTGACGGTGGCCGAGGACACCTCCGCGGAGGAGATTCGGGCGACCTTCGAGGCGGCCTACGCCGACGAGCCGTTCATCGACCTCGTGGACGCACCTCCGGGCGTCGGCGACGTGCGCGAGACGAACCGCTGCCGCATCCACGCGACGGTCGAGCCCGCGACCGGGCGCGTGCTGGTGTTCGCCGCGATCGACAACCTCTGGAAGGGCGCCGCGGGCCAGGCCGTTCAGGACCTCAACGTGATGCTCGGTTTGCCCGAGACGGAGGGCCTCGAATGACCGGCCCCGACGGCTTCTTCCGCTCGCGCTGGGTTGACCGGCCCGAACACGTCACCGAGCTCGACAGCGCCGGGCTGCCGCAGGGCTTCCGCGCGGCCGGGGTCGCGGCCGGCCTCAAGGACGAGGGACTCGACGTCGGGGTGCTCGTCGCAGACGAGCCGGAGGCCACGAGCGCCGCCCGCTTCACGGCCTCAGCGCTGGTGGGCGCCCCCGTGGCCATCTCGAGGCAGGCCGCGCTCGACCGCCTGCGCGTCGTGGTCGCGAGCTCGGGCAACGCGAACGTCGCCGACGGCGAGCGGGGCCTCGAGACCGCGCGCCTGTCGCAGCTCGCCGCTGCCGAGCAGACCGGCATCGAGGCCGAGCGGATCGGACTCGCGGCGACCGGCCCGACCGCGCGCGAGCTGCCGCGCCAGAAGCTGCTCGACGGAATCGAGGCGGCGTGCGCCGCGCTCGGGCCCGATGCCGGCGCCTTCAGCGACGCGATCATGACGACCGACCGCTCGCCGAAACGGGCCTGTCTCGAGCTCGAGCTGGCCTCGGGAAAGGTGACACTTGCCGCCCAGGCGAAGGGCGCCGGGATGTTGGCGCCGAAGTTCGCGACGATGTTCTGCTTCGTCGAGACCGATGCTGCGATCGACGCCGCCACGCTCGATCTACTCACGGGCGTGACCGTCAAGCGTTCGTTCGAACGCGCGTCGGTGGACGCCCAGCTCTCGACATCGGACACCGTCTTCGCGCTCGCGAGCGGCAGCTCCGGCGTCCGCATCGAGCAGCAGACCGACGACGAGCTGCGCTTCGGCAACGCGCTCGACGCGCTGCTGCGCCAACTCGCGATCGAGATGGTGGCCGACGGCGAGGGCGCCGAGCGGGTGGGGCGGGTGATCGTCCGCGGAGCGGGAGAGCTCGTCGAGCCCGTCGCACGCGCCGTCGCCGACTCGGCGCTCGTGAAGACGGCGCTCAACGGTGCCGACCCGAACTACGGTCGGATCCTGCAGGCCGCCGGGATGGCGCTCGCCGGCCTTCCCTTCTACGTGGACCTGTCCGTCCAAGGGAAGCAGCTCGTCTCCGGCGGCGTGGGGATCGATCTCGATGACGCCGAATGGGCGGAGCTCGAGCAGGCCGTGCAGGCGCCCGAGGTCGAGTACGAGCTCACGGTCCCGGGTGAGGGCGGCGAGACAGAGGTCTTCTTCTCCGATCTCTCGCACGGCTACGTGACCCTCAACGCGGAGTACACGACGTGAGGCCGCCCGAGGCAGGCGGCGGTGCCGGGGGCGGGCGCGACGTCGCGACCCTGCTCGAGGCGCTGCCGTATATCCGCAGCTTCCACGGCAAGACGGTCGTGATCAAGTACGGCGGCGCGGCGATGACCGACCCGGCGCTGACCGAGGACTTCGCCCGCGACGTCGTGCTGCTCAAGTACGTCGGCGTCAACCCGGTCGTCGTACACGGTGGCGGACCGGACATCACGCGCTACATGGAGCGCCTCGGCATGACGGTCGAGTTCGTCGACGGGCAGCGCGTGTCCAATCCCGCCACGGTCGAGCTGGCGAAGATGGTCCTCGTCGGCAAGCAGAACAAGGACATCGTGCTGCGGATCTCGCGCCACGGCCAGCCGGCGGTCGGACTCTGCGGCGACGACGGCGAGCTCTTCCGCGTCGCGAAGATCATGCCGGGCGGCCGTGACATCGGGTTTGTCGGCGACATCGAGCACGTGGACGTCTCGGTGCTGAACCACGTCGCCGAGGACTACGTGCCGGTGATCGCCTCGGTCGGCTCCGACGGCGAGGGCAACTCCTACAACGTCAACGCCGACACGGCGGCGGGGGCCGTCGCCCAGGCACTCCGCGCCCACAAGCTTCTCTTCCTGACCGACGTCGAGGGTTGGATGGCCGACCCCGACGACCCCAAGAGCCTGATCTCGCAGGCGCGCGCCGAAGACGTGCGCGAGCAGCTCGACGCGATCGCCGGCGGGATGCGGCCCAAGCTCGAAGCCTGCGTGCGCGCCGTCGGCTCCGGCAACGTCCTCAACGCCCACATCGTCGATGGCCGGGTCCCGCACTCCCTGCTGCTCGAGCTCTTCACCGACGAGGGCATCGGCACCAAGATCACGTTGTGACGCTCGATCGCCTCCAAGCGCTCGAGCGGCGGCACGTGATGCCCACCTACGCGCGCGCACCGGTCGAGTTCGTCCGCGGCGAGGGCTGCGTGCTCTGGGACGCCGACGGCAACGAGTACCTCGACTTCCTCGCGGGCATCTCGGTCGTCCAGATCGGGCACTGCCATCCCGCGATGGTCGAGGCCGTCCACGACCAGGCCGGGCGCCTGATCCACACCACCAACCTCTTCTACACCGAGCCGGGAATGCGGCTCGCCGAGCGTCTCACCTCGCGCTCGCTCGGGGGTAAGGCGTTCTTCACTAACTCGGGCGCCGAGGCGGCCGAGTGCGCGATCAAGCTCGCCCGCCGCCACCGGCGGGGAGGAGAGATCGTCTCGCTCGAGCACGGCTTCCACGGGCGGACCTTCGGAGCGCTGTCGGCTACGCCGCAGCGTGAGAAGCAGGAGCCGTTCGAACCACTCGTGCCCGGCTTCGTGACCGTTCCGCGCGACGATCCCGCGGCCCTGTCCAACGCCGTCGGCGAACGGACCGCCGCGGTGATGATCGAGCCGATCCAGGGCGAGTCGGGCATCCACCCGATCTCGTTCGGGATGCTCGAGGCTGCGCGCGCCGCGTGCGACGAGCATGGCGCGCTGCTGGTGTTCGACGAGATCCAGTGCGGCATGGGGAGGACCGGGCACCTGTGGGCGTTCGAGCACGCGGCCGTCACCCCGGACGTGCTCCTGACCGCCAAGGGGCTCGGGGGTGGCCTGCCGATCGGCGCCTGCGTGACAGCGCCCGAGTTCGCCGACACGCTCCAGCCGGGCGATCACGGCTCGACGTTCGCCGGCGGGCCGGTGATCTGTGCGGCCGCGAACGCCGTCCTCGACGTCGTCGATGACGCCGAGTTCCTCGTCCGGGTTGCCGACCTCGGCGAGAGCATGGCCGAGGCGCTGCAGTCGCTCCCGGTGCGACGCGTGCGCGGCCGTGGTCTGATGCTCGCCTTCGACTGCGACGATGCGCCCGCGCTCGCCCGCGAGCTCCTGCTCGAGCAGCGGCTCGTCGTGAACGCGACCGGTCCCGAGACGATCCGGCTCCTGCCGCCGCTCGTCGTCGATGCGTCCCAGATCGACGAGGCAGTCGGCCGGATGGCTCTCGCACTCGATCGCGTAGGGTCGAGCGCGTGAGCGACGAGCGCCGCACGCTGCTGAAGACGGCCTCCTACGAGGCCGAGCCGGGCGAGGTCGGGCGCGTGCTGCTGCTCTACTCGGGCGGCCTCGACACGAGCGTGATGCTGAAGTGGATTCAGGACGAGTACGAGGCGGAGGTCGTCGGGCTGACGGTGGACCTCGGCCAGCCCGGAGAGGACTTCGACGTCGTCAAGGGCAAGGCCCTCGACCTCGGCGCGCTCGAGTGCCATGTGGTCGACGCGCGCGAGGAGTTCGCGCGTGACTACGTACTGCCGTCGATCAAGGCGAACGCCCTCTACGGCGGCGGTTACCCGCTGTTCACCGCCCTCGGGCGCCCGCTGATCGCAAGGCTCGCGGTCGAGAAGGCGCGCGAGTCCGGCTGCGACACGATCGCCCACGGCTGCACGGGCAAGGGGAACGACCAGGTGCGGATCGAGGCGACCGTCGCCACGCTCGACCCGGAGATGCGGATCATCGCCCCCGTTCGCGGCTGGCAGATGGGGCGCGAGGAGGAGATCGCCTATGCCCGCGAGCACGGCATCCCGGTGAAGGGCGGCACGGAGGCGCCGCCGTACTCGATCGACGACAACCTCTGGGGCCGCTCGTCCGAGGGAGGTCCGATCGAGGATCTCTCGGAGCCGCCGCGCGACGATGTCTTCGAGCTCGTGACGGCGCCCGCCGACGCCCCCGATGAGGCGCAGCGGGTCGCGATCGAGTTCAAGCGCGGCTGCCCCGTCGCGCTCGACGGCGAGCCGATGGAGCTCGTCCCGCTGCTGGAGCGCGCGGGCGAGCTCGGGGCCCAGCACGGGGTGGGCATCGTCGATCACATCGAGGACCGCATCGTCGGGCTCAAGGTCCGCGACCTCTACGAGGTCCCGGCCGCGACGCTGATCCTCACCGCGCACAAGGAGCTCGAGCAGCTCGTCGGGACGATCCATCAGAACAACTTCAAGCCGCAGCTCGATTCGCACTGGGCGTTCCTCGTCTATGCGGGCCTCTGGTACGAGCCGCTGCTGACCGACCTGAACGCCTACATGGACTCGGTCAACGAGCAGGTCACCGGGACGATCACGCTCGAGCTCTTCAAGGGCAGCGCACGAGTGGTGGCTCGTGAGTCTCCGAACGCCCTCTACGACGCCGCGCTGGCGGGCTTCGGCGAGTCGGGCGGCCTCTTCTCCCAGCAGGCGAGCCCCGGCTTCATCGAGCTCTGGAGCTTGCAGACGCGGATGGCTTACAAACTTCGCAATCGGGAAGAGGGGAGCTGATGGGCACGCGCGGCTACACCGTCTTCGGCTGGATCGTCTGGCAGGTCGTCCGGCGGCTGGTGCGAACAAAGGTCCCGCCCAAGCGGTCGCCGAAGCGGTCGCGGGTGGTGGCTGCGGCGGTCGTGGTGCTGGTGCTGATCGCAGGGGCCGCGGTCGCCCACGCCGAACGCGACGACTAAGCCGCAGCGAGCGGAAAACCGGCCGCCGGCCCGGGCGGCGGCATCCGGTCCGGTGCCTACGATGGCTCGTCCATGGCCGCCCCTCCCTGCGCTCATCTGCACGTCCATTCCGAGTACTCGCTGCTCGATGGCGCGTGCAAGATCGAGGCTCTCGCCGAGCGCGCCGCCGAGCTCGGTCAGCCCGCGCTGGGTCTCACCGACCACGGCGTGATGAACGGCGCGGTGGACCTCTACAAGGCGTGCAACAAGCACGGCGTCAAGCCGCTGCTCGGGCTCGAGGCGTACTACACCGACGATCTCCAGACGGAGGCCGTCCGCTTCGAGCGCAACCACCTGACGCTGCTGGCGAGCTCCAACGAGGGGTTCCAGAATCTCGTCAAGCTGAGCTCGGCCAGCTTCCTCGAGGGCTATCTGCGCGGCAAGGGCCACGTGGACTCAGCCCTGCTCGCAGAGCACTCGAAGGGAGTGATCGCCCTCACCGGCTGCCTGCAGTCACGCTTCTGCACACGACTCGTGGACGACAACCCGGCCGAGGCGCGCGCCCACGCCGACGAGCTGATCCAGATCTTCGGCGCCGACAACGTCTACTTCGAGGTGCAGAAGAACGGCATCGGCGACCAGGACAAGGCGAACGAGGGCATCGTCAAGATCGCTCGCGAGCTCGGCCGTCCGCTCGTCGCGACCGCCGACGTCCACTACCTGCGCCGCGACGACTACGCCAACCACGCCGCCCTGCTCTGCGTCGGGACGCGATCGACGCTCGCCGAGCCGAAGCTGACCTTCGACACGAACGAGTTCTACTTGAAGGACAACGGTGAGATGACCGAGGCGTTCGCCGAGTGGCCCGAGGCGATCGCGTCGACGGTCGAGATCGCCGAGCGCTCCGAGGTGGAGATCGAGCTCGGCAAGCTGCGGCTGCCCAGCTTCCCGACACCCGCGGGACAAACGGAGACGGCCCACCTGCGCGAGGTCGCCGAGGCCGGCCTGCGGCTGCGCTATGGCGACCCGCCGCCGGCCGAGGCCGTCGAGCGGCTGGAGATGGAGCTGGAGGTGATCGCCCGGATGGGCTTCGACTCCTACTTCCTGATCGTCTCCGACTTCGTCCGCTACGCGAAGGAGAACGGGATCGCGGTCGGCCCTGGGCGCGGTTCGGCGGCAGGATCGATCGTCTCCTACTCGCTGTCGATCACCGATGTGGACCCGCTCGGCTACGACCTCCTGTTCGAGCGCTTCCTCAATCCCGAGCGCGTGTCGATGCCGGATATCGACATCGACTTCTCGGTCAAGGGGCGCGACAAGGTGATCCAGTACGTCACCGAGAAGTACGGCGCCGACTGCGTCGCCCAGATCATCACCTTCGGCCAGATGAAGCCCCGCGCGGCGACTCGCGACGCCGCGCGTGTGCTCGGCCACGCGTACCAGGAGGGCGATCGACTGGCGAAGCTGATCCCCGAGCCGATCATGGGGCGCTCGCCCAAGTTCAAGGAATGCCTCGAGCCTGGGCAGGAGCTCGCGCGCGAGGTCTCCCAGAACGCCGAGTCGAAGAAGATCGTCGAGACGGCGGTCGGCTTCGAGGACATCGTCCGCAACCACTCGGTCCACGCCGCCGGCGTCGTGATCGCCGATCGGCCGCTGACGGAGATAGTCCCGCTCCAGCTGGCGGAGAAGAAGGGGCTCGCCGCAGGCGCCGAGCGCACCCACAGCGTCGTCACCCAGTACGCGATGGGTCCGATCGAAGAGATCGGCCTCCTGAAGATGGACTTCCTCGGCCTGCGCAATCTCGACGTGATCGAGGATGCGCTGACGATCATCGAGCAATCGACCGGCGAGCGGCCGGACATGACGCTGCTTCCTCTGGACGATCGCAAGACCTTCGAGATGCTGGCGCGCGGGGATTCGGTCGGCGTCTTCCAGTTCGAGTCGGAAGGTATGCGCGAGGCGCTCAAGAAGGTCAAGCCGACCGAGTTCGAGGACCTCGTCGCGCTCGTCGCCCTCTATCGCCCGGGCGCGATGAAGCACATCGACACCTACGCGAAGAACAAGCGCAACCCGGGAGCCGTGGCATACCCCGACGAGCGGCTGCGACCGATCACCAAGGACACCTACTCGGTGATCCTCTACCAGGAGCAGTCGATGAAGATCGCGAAGGAGATCGCGGGCTTCTCGGGCGCCGAGGCGGACGACCTCCGCAGAGCGATCGGCAAGAAGAAGCGCAAGGAGATGGCCGCCCTCAAGCCGCGCTTCTTCGAGGGCGCGAAGGAAACGGGCACCTCCGACCACGTGATCCGCGATCTCTGGGCCGCGAACGAGGCTGCCGCCGACTACTCGTTCAACCGCTCACACGCCGTCGCCTACGCGCTGATCGCCTATCGAACCGCCTGGCTGCGGGCCAACTTCCCGGCCGAGTACATGGCCGCGCTGATCTCGTCGGTGATGTCCACGAAGGACAAGGTCCCGTTCTTCGTGTCGCGCTGCGAGGAGATGGGTCTCGAGGTTCTGCCGCCGGATGTGAACGCCTCGGACCACGGCTTCGTCGCCAGCGGGAAGAGCATCCGCTTCGGGCTCGACGCGGTTAAGAACGTCGGCAAGGCCGCGGTCGACGCGATCATCGTCGCGCGCGAGGACGGCGGGCCGTTCGAGTCGCTCTGGGACTTCTGTGAGCGCGTGGACGCGCGCGCCGTGAACAAGCGTGCGATCGAGTCGCTCGTCCGCTGCGGCGCGCTCGACTCGACCGACGCCACACGCAGCGGGATGCTGTCGGTGCTCGAGTCTGCGCAGGGCGCGGGACAGAAGGCGCAGGAGGACGCCCAGCTCGGCCAGGGCTCGATCTTCGACCTCGACGAGTCGCCGGCCGATGCCGGCGCCGGCGCCAACGGGGCGGCCAAGCGGCACCCGCCCGTGCCGCCGCTCCAGGACGAGCGCGAGGAGCTGATGGCGATGGAGCGCGACACCCTCGGGCTGTTCCTCTCGAGCCACCCGCTGAAGGAGGTGCGCGGAGCGCTGCGCGCGAAGGTCGAGTGTTCGCTTGCCGACCTCGACCGGCGGGCCGACAACGACTGGGTGACCGTCGGCGGGATGATCGCCGAGTTCAAGACGATCAAGACGCGCAAGGGCGACCGCATGATGTTCGTGACGCTCGATGACCTCGAGGGCCAGGTCGAGCTGCTCGTGATGGGGAAGGCCTTCGCGTCCACCGAGGAGTGGGTCGAGGCCGGCGCTGTCGTGACCGTGCGCGCGCGCGTGGACCAGCAGGAGGGCGGCAAGGTCAAGTTGATCGTTCAGGAGATGGAGCGCTTCGAGCCCACGCCGGAGGAACTCGCGCGGGCGCGCGAGGCGCCCCTCGAGCACGCGAAGCCGCGCCGCGTCATCCTCGAGGTCCTCCCGGAAGTGAGCGACTCGTTCTTCGATGACCTCAAGGACGTCGTCGTCGCCAACCGCGGCGACTACGAGCTCGCGCTACGCGTCAGTAAGCGGACGCTCGTCCTCGGCGCGGATTACCGCGTCTCGGCGTCGACCGCGTGCCGCGCCGACCTGGCCGCGCTGCCGGGCGCCAAGCTGGCCGCGTAGCCCCGCGGGTGATGGCCGTCGCCTGGCGGCTGTCATCGCCGAGCTCATGTGTTATTCACACACGTCGCTCGCCGAGTTCCTTGCCAGGCTTGGCCCTGACCCGCGGGAACCGCTCTAGACTGCCCTCATGGGCAGAGTTGCCGAGACCCCCGTTGCGTGCGAGTGCCGCGAATGCTGCTCGTTCTGCGACCGGGTCGTCTCGCCGGCCGGGTGTATCGCCGCCGACTGCCCGTACCTCTACACATACGACGACGAGCCCAGCGGCCGCCGCTACATGGGCTGCCTGAACAAGGTCTTCAAGGCCGAGATCGACGTCGAGCTCTTCCGCGCCGCGGAGCGCACCCGCCAGGGCTTCGGCGGGGTGAAGCTGAGTGGGACGCCGCTCCCGCAGTGCGCGGTGTCGGTCGAGCGCGCGTACGACGGCAAGGGGCAACCGTTCGAATGCGTCAACCCGCGCTTCCTCGACGGGCCGGAGCCGCGCGAGCACCGCCCTGAAGCCTTCGACCTGCGCGACCGCCTCTAGGCAACCGCTGCGCGTTTGGCCCGCGCCTTGCGCCGCCGCAGGCCCTGGCGCCGCAGCTCCTTCGCCAGCTTGACCTGGGCCTCGTCCGGGCCGCTGCCGTCGCCGCCCTCGAGCAGCGCGGGCAGGCCCTCGAAGCGCGGCTCCGAGAGGAACGCGCTCAGGCCGGGCTTGCCGAGCTCGCCCACGGGCAGCAGCGCGTGGCGGTCCACGTTCGACCCGAGCGGGACCTTCGAGTCGTTCACGTGCAGACAGCGCACACGTTCGGTGCCCAGCACCTCGGCGCACTCGTCGATCACTCCGGCGAGGCGCGCGTCGTCACGGATGTCGTAGCCGCTCGCAAGCAGGTGGCAGCAGTCGAGGCAGAGCCCGAGGCGCTGATCGTCCCCGGCGAGCGAGATCAGCTCGCTGAGCTCGGCGAATGTGCGTCCGAGGGTGTTGCCGGCACCCGCCGTGTCCTCGAGTAGCAGCGGGCAGCGCTCGCTTTCCCCGAGCGCGTGGACGAGCGCCTTCGCGACCCGGCGGAGCGCCTGCCCGTGCGGTTCGCCGACCGTCGAGCCCGGATGGAGGACGACGCCATCAGCGCTGATCGTATCGCCGAGGCGGAGCGCGTGGATCAGGGCGTCGATCGACTTGCGCCTGATCGTGCGGTCCTTGGAGGCGCAGTTGATCAGGTAGACGGCATGGATGACGACCGACTCGAGCCGGCTCTTCTCCATCAACTCGCGGAACTCGGCGATCTGCTCCGGCGTGTGGTTCTGCGGCCGCCAGGCGCGCGGCGACTGGTGCATGATCTGGATCGCGTCGGCGCGGCGTTCGACCCCCCGCGCGACGGCGTTCGGCAGCCCGCCCCCGATAGAAACGTGGGCGCCGACTAGCATCGGATCATGGCGTCGGACATGCGTGTGAGGTTCGCGCCGTCCCCGACGGGCGTCCTGCACGTCGGCGGCGCGCGGACGGCACTGTACAACTGGCTTCTCGCCCGGCACGAGGGAGGGATGCTCGTCCTGCGGATCGAGGACACCGACCGCGAGCGCTCGACGCCCGAGAACGTCGAGGCGATCCTCGAAGCGCTGCGCTGGCTCGAGCTCGACTGGGACGAGGGGCCTGTCTTCCAGTCCGAGCGCGCGGAGCGCCATCGGGAGGCGCTCGAGCAGTTGCTCGAGTCCGGTCACGCATACCGCTCGGAGGCGACGGGGGACGACGTGAAGGCGTGGAAGGCCGAGCACGGCGGGCGCGGCTATCGCGGCGAGGCGGGCGACTCCGGGGCCGTGCGGCTGCACGTCCCTGACGAGGGAGCGACCGCGGTCGACGACGTGATCCGCGGCGAGACCGTGTTCGAGCACGAGCACCTCGACGATCCCGTGATCGCCCGCGCGGACGGCTCTGTCCTTTACAACTTCGCCGTCGCGATCGACGACCTCGACGCCGGCATCACGACCGTCGTGCGCGGCGAGGACCACCTCTCGAACACCCCCAAGCAGCTACTGGTGCTCGAGGCGCTCGAGGCGCCCGTGCCGCGCTATGCGCATCTCCCGCTGCTCCACGGGCCGGACGGCAAGAAGCTGTCGAAGCGTCACGGGGCCGCTTCGGTCGAAGAGCTCCGGGACGCCGGCTACCTCCCCGAGGCCGTCCGCAACTACCTCGCGCTGCTCGGTTGGGGCGCCGACGCCGAGACGACGTTCTTCACGACGGACGCGCTGGTCGAGCAGTTCTCGCTCGACCGGGTCAACAAGGCGCCGGCGGTCTTCGACGAGCAGAAGCTTCGCTGGATGAACGGGCGCTACATGCGCGAGCTGGAGCCGGAGGAACTGACGCGCCGCCTCGAGCAGCGGCTCGACCGCAGCGGGCTCGGTCCGGCCGTCGAGATCGCCCAGGAGAAGCTGCAGACGCTGTCCGACTTCTGGCCGCTCGCCGGCTTTCTCGTCGAGCGCCAGGACACCGACGAGAAGGCGTGGAAGAAGGTCATGGGGAACGGGGCCGCGGAACGTCTCGAACAGGCGCGTGACGCGCTCGCCGGGGTCGAGCCATTCGACCAGGCCGGCATCGAGGCAGCGCTGCGCTCGACCGTCGAGACCCTCGGCGTCAAGCCCAAAGAGGTCTTCCAGCCCATCCGGGTGGCGCTCAGCGGCACGACCATCTCGCCCGGTATCTTCGAGTCGCTCGCTGTGCTGGGGCGCGATGAGTCGCTTGCACGCATCGACGAGGCGCTCGAGCGCGTACGCTCCGCGAAGCCGTCCTAGTAAAGCGTTATCAAGCGGTTGCCGATAGTGGATAGCGGGGAACACCTTTTGACCGTGCGTGCCCAAGCAAGAAACAGGACAAGCTCTGCGCCACCGCGCAGGCGGTCCGCAGCGGCCTCACCCGGACGGCAGCGTGACTTCGGTCACGGCCGCCGGCTGACGTCGGCGTTCGAGGCGCTCGAGGGGTTCCCGGCGCTCGCCGCATCCCGCGACCGCCTCGTGCATCTCACCAGCGAGGAGAACGTGTCGATCGAGGACCTCGTCGGCGCGATCGAGTCCGACGTCGCCCTCGCCATCTCCGTCCTGCGGATCGCGAACGGCGCGACCGGCCAGGGCGTCGCCTCGATCCCCGAGGCCGTCGAGCGCCTCACCCCGAGCGGCGTCGCGGCGCTCGCCAACCGCACGCGGACGTTCGACTTCTTCGAGCACACGCCCACCTGGCAGGCGGTGCCCGAGCGCTTCCGCCTTCATGCGGTCGCCACCCAGCGCGCGGCCGACCGGCTCGCCAAGGAGACCGACTACCCGGACCGCGACGAGCTGCTCGTCACCGCGCTCCTCCACGACGTCGGCAAGCTCGCCCTGCTGCACGCCTACCCGGGCTACCCGGACGAGATCCACGCGGGCGCGCAGACCCCCGAGGAGCGCGTCCACCGCGAGCGCCTCGAGCTCGGTGTTGACCACGCGGTCGTCGGCGGCGTGCTCGCCCGTCGCTGGAACCTGCCGAAGCGGCTCGCCCGCGCGATCGAGCGCCACCACGCCGACGAGGAAGGCGGCGAGGCGGCGCTGATCCGCCTGGCCGACATGCTCGCCCACTACGGCCAGAGCCGTCCGGTGGATCCGGGCTCGATGCTCGAGGTGAGCCGGACCATCGGCCTCTCACCCGAGCAGCTGCGCACCGTGATGTACGAGCTGCCCTACCCCACGACGACGCGCCGCCGCGTCGGGCCGTGCCCGCTGTCGGCGCGCGAGGTCGAGGTGCTCCGCCTGCTCGCCGAGGGCAAGGTTTACAAGCAGATCGCGCTCGAGATCGGCCTTTCGCCGAGCACGATCCGCACGCACCTCCACAACACTTACGCGAAGCTCGGCGCTGTGGACCGCGCACAGGCGGTCTTGATGGCCACCGAGCGCGGCTGGATCTAGTCCGTTCGCCGCGGTTGGCCACCCGGCCAAACCGCGTTATGATCGTCCGCGGTGCCTGAGCAGAAGGTCACGTACTGCCGTATCTGCGAGTCGCTCTGCGGGATGGTCGCCACCGTCGAGGATGGCAAGGTCACCCAGCTTCGTCCCGACGACGACCACCCGCTCTCGAAGGGGTACGCCTGCCCCAAGGGCATCGCGATGACGGAGGTCCAGAACGACCCGGACCGCGTCCTCCACCCGCTGAAAAGGAACGCCGCCGGGGATTTCGAGCGCGTCTCGTGGGAGGAGGCGCTCGACGACATCGGCAAGCGCCTCGGCAGGCTCTACAAGGAGCGCGGCGGCGACTCGATCGCCTGGTACATGGGCAACCCGGGCGCGTTTTCCTACTCCCACACGCTTGTGGGCGAAGGGCTTCCTCGACGGGCTCGGCTCGCGCCACTACTACTCGGCCGGCTCACAGGACGTCAACAACCGCTTCGCCGCCAGCGCGCTGCTCTACGGCAGCCCGCTGACGATCCCGATCCCCGACCTCAACCGAACCGACTTCCTCTTCATGGTCGGCGCGAACCCGCTCGTCTCGCACGGCTCCGTGCTGAGCGCCCCGCGCATCCGCGAGCAGCTGAACGCGATCGTCGACCGCGGCGGGCGCGTCGTCGTCGTGGATCCGCGCCGCTCGGAGACCGCCCGCGCGTACGAGCACCTGCCGATCAACCCGGACGCCGACGCCTGGATGCTGCTCTCGATGCTCCAGGTCCTGTTCGAAGAGGGGCTCGCCGACCGCGGCTTCCTCGGGCGCCACGCGACCGGCGCCGACGAGCTCGAGCGGCTCGTCGCCGACCACACGCCGGAGGCGACCGAGAGCCGCACCGGCATCCCCGCCGACGAGCTCCGCCAGCTGACGCGCGACTTCGCCGCGGCGCCCGGCGCGGCCGCCTACGGGCGCACGGGTTCGTGCCTCGGGCGCTTCGGCACCCTCGTCTCTTTCCTGCTCGACGCCGTCAACGCCGTCGCCGGCAAGCTCGACCGCCCCGGGGGCGCGGTGTTCGGCAACCCGCCGATCGCGCTCGACGAGATCGCCGAGCAGATCGGCCTCGCCACCTACGACGCCACGCGCTCGCGCATCGGCGACTTCCCCGACGTGCTCGGCAACCTGCCCGCGTCGCTCCTGCCGCAGGAGATCGAGACGCCGGGCGACACCCAGATCCGCGCGCTGTTCGTCTCGGCAGGCAACCCGGTCCTCTCGGTGCCGAACGGCGATGCGCTCGAGCGCGCGATCGAGCAGCTCGACCTGTTCGTCTCGCTCGACTTCTACGTCAACGAGACGAACCGGCACGCCGACTACGTCCTGCCGAGCACGACCTGGCTCGAGCGCGACGACATGCCGCTCGCCTTCCTCACCTTCTACGCGACGCCGTACATCAACCAGACCGACGCGGTGGTCGAGCCCGCGGGCGAGGCGCGCGAGGAGTGGGAGATCATCGACCAGATCGCGCGGCGGATCGGCGTCGCGCCCTACAGCATGTCGGCGCTACGGCGGCTGGCGAAGATCGGCGTGCGCATGACTCCCCAGCGGATGGTGGACAACCTCCTCCGCCTGCGGAAAGGGCGGCGATCGCTTCGGCTTGCGCAGGGGCGGCCTCAACCGCCAGCGCCTGCGCGAGGAGCCGCACGGGATCGTGCTCCGCGACCAGCTCGAGACCGGGATCCTGCTCCAGAAGATCCGCCACAAGTCGAAGCGCCTCGAGCTCGCCCCGATCCAGATCCAGGGGGAGCTCGAGCGGATGTCGTCGTCCAACGGCCACAGCTCCGAGTTCCCGCTGCGGCTGATCGGCCTGCGCGAGCTGCGCTCGCACAACTCCTGGATGCACAACGCGCCGCTGCTGATGCGCGGCGAGCGCGAGCACGCGCTGCGGATCCACCCCGACGACGCGGCCGAGGTCGGCCTCGACGACGGCGCGAGCGCGCGGCTCAGCTCGAAGGCCGGGCGCGATCGAGGTCCCGGTCAAGCTCACCGACGAGATGACGCCGGGGAGCGGTCGCGCTGCCGCACGGCTGGGGCCATCGCGGGGGCGGCTGGCAGCTCGCCAACAAGGCCGGCGGCGCCAACATCAACCTGCTCGCCAGCTCCGAGCCCGAGGACCTCGAACGCCTTGCCGGGATGGCGTTCCTGAACGGGATCCCGGTCCGCGTCGAGCCGGTCAAGCCGGCCGCGGACCCGGCGGCGCCTGATCGCGCCGCCGAGCCCGCCCCGGCCTAGCTTGCCCTCAGCCCGCGCCTACGGCGCGATCGTCAGGAAGCTGAACGACAGGTTCGGCGGGTTCGCGCTCGCACCGGTGTTGTTGCAGATCCGGTAGCGGCCCTCGTCCGCAGCCGGGTTCGCCTCGCCGTCGAACGACCAGCCGTCGGCCCCGCGCACGTGGTAGACGACCGTGATACTGCCCGGCGCGGCGCCGGTGGCAGCCTCGTCGATCGTGCCCGAGCAGGCGTTGTTCGCGATCGACTGGTCGAGATTGATCGACTTGTCCTGCTGGACCGTGATCGACAGGTCGCTCAGGCCGAGCGACTTCGATGCCACCTCGCTCGTCCCGACCGCGTCTGGCGCGATCTCCGCCGAGCCGACCGCGCTGGAGGCGATCTCCGATGAGCCAACCGCCCCGCTGGCGATCTCGGATGCTCCGACCGCGTCGCTAATGAGCTCAGATGAGCCAACCGAAACGGCGTTGAGCTCGTCGGCGGTGATCGTGGATGTACGCGATGTCGTTCGTGGTGATCGTGTCGTCGAGGTCGTCGTCGAGCTCCGCGGAGTCGACACCCCCGCTGGCGATCTCATCCCTCGTCAGGGTGTTGGGGAATATGTCCCCCGCCGTAATCGATTGAGTGAGGATGTCCCCGCCCGTGAGCGAGTTGTCGGCCACGTCGTCGCGCGTCACGCTGCCGTCGACGAGGTGCGAGCTGATCACGCCCTCGTCCTTGATCCGGCTTCCCCACACTGAACCGATGCCGTAGTCGGCGGTGTTCAGGGTCTGGTCCCCGACGTCGGCGCCCGTCAACGTCCCGTCGACGATGTTCTCGCCGGTGAACTCGTTCGCCGCGTACGCCGTCCCGCCTGAGACGACGAGACACAGCGCTATGAAGCCCAGATACTGCTGCCTGATCTGGGCGAAGATGCGGTTCAACATTTCAACCTCCCCTGTTGAGTGCGTGGCAGCCCTACGCTTGCGACTCTAAACCCGAGTCGCCGGCTTCGCTACCCCACCCGCTCAGGGCACGTGTAGACGTTGAGCCCGCCGCCGCGGGCGAACCCGCACAACGTCACCCCGCGGTCCGCCGCCAGCTCGATCGCCAGCGAGCTGGGCGCGCCGACGCCGATCAGCAGCGGCGCCCCCGCGACGGCAGCCTTCTGGACCAGTTCGAACGACAGCCGCCCGCTCACGCACAACAGGCGCGGGTGCACCGGCAGGAGTCCGTCGAGCAACGCACGCCCGATCACCTTGTCGAGCGCGTTGTGGCGCCCGACGTCCTCGCGGGCGAGCAGGAGCTCGCCGTCAGGATCGAAGAGCCCGGTGGCGTGCAGGCCGCCGGTGCGCTCGAACACGGGTTGGTTGAGGCGCTCCGGCAGCGCCGCGAGCAGCGCGCGCGCAACAGCCGGGCCCGGGGCCACGAGCTCGCTGTGCACGGCGACCTCCTCGATCGCCCCCTTGCCGCAGACCCCGCACGAAGAGGAGGTGTAGAAGCTGCGCTCGCCCGGGTCGCGCGTCAGCGGGCCCTCGACCTCTACGACGTTGGCGGCAAGGTCCTCCGTCGCGCCAACCGCGTGGACTCGCTCGATCAGCCCCTCGCCATAGAGAAAACCGAGCGCAAGCTCCTCGTCATGCCCCGGAGTGCGCATCGTGACGGCCAGCGGCCGGCCGTCGACGCGGATCTCGAGCGGCTCCTCGACCGCGACCTCGTCGGACTCGCCCTCGCGCTCGACCCGCTTGTACATCCGCTCGCGCACCGCGTGGCAACATAGCCGCGTGGGTGCGCTGCGCAAGCCCCTGCGGCGGCCGACGCCGCGTCTGTGGGCGAGTTGGAAGCCGTTCGGCATCGGCGAGCAGCGCCCGAACAACTACCGCGAGGTCGCGCGGGCGGCGTGGGAGAACCGCGACCAGGCCGGGTACGCGTGGCGGATCCTCAGCCAAGGTGTCTGCGACGGCTGCGCGCTCGGGACGAAGGGACTGCGCGACTGGACGCTCGACGGGGTCCACCTCTGCAACGTCCGCCTGCGCCTGCTGCGGCTGAGCACGATGCCGCCGATGGCCGACGACGCGCTCGCCGATGTAGAGCCGTTGCGCGAGCTGAGCGGAACCGAGCTGCGCGCGCTCGGACGGCTGCCGTTCCCGCTCTTGCGTGAAGCTGTCGACCGCGGCTTCCGCCGGATCTCGTGGGACGACGCGCTCGACCTCGCGGCCGCGCGGATCGGTTCCTCCGCCCCGGAGCGGCTCGGCTTCTACCTCACCTCGCGCGGAACCGCGAACGAGACCTACTACGCCGCGCAGAAGGCCGCACGGGCGATCGGGACGAACTCAATCGACAACGCCGCGCGCGTCTGCCACTCGCCGAGCACGTTCGGGCTCAAGGAAGCGCTCGGCGTCGCCGCGACGACGTGCTCCTACAAGGACCTGATCGGCACCGATCTGGTCGTCTTCATCGGCTCGAACGTCGCCAACAACCAGCCGGTGATGACGAAGTACCTTCACCTCGCGAAGAAGGCGGGAACGAAGGTCGCGGTGGTCAACCCGTTGCGCGAGCCCGGGATGGAGCGCTACTGGGTGCCGTCGAGCGTCGAGAGCGCGCTCTTCGGCACGCGGATCTCCGATCGCTTCTTCGGCGTCGCGACCGGGGGCGACACGGCCTTCCTCGGCGGCGTGCTGCGCCACCTCGCCGAACACGGCTGGCTGGACGAGCGGTTCGTGGCGGACCGGACCTCTGGGCTGGATGACGCCCTCGCGGCGGTGCGGGAGGCGAGTTGGGAGGACCTCGAGTCCGCGGCCGGGGCGTCGCGCGACGAGATGCTCGAGCTTGCGCGGATGCTCGCGGAGGCCGAGCGCGGCGTGCTCGTCTGGAGCATGGGGATAACCCAGCACGAGCGCGGCGAGGATGGGGTGCGAGCGATCGTCAATCTCGGGCTCGCGCGCGGCTTCGTCGGACGCGAGGGCTGCGGCCTGATGCCGATCCGCGGTCATTCGGGCGTACAGGGAGGCGCCGAGATGGGCTGCTACGCGACCGCCCTGCCGGGCGGCGGAGCGCTGACGCCCGAGTCCGCGGCCGCTCTCTCTTCCGAGTGGGGATTCGACGTCCCGGTCGAGCCAGGGCTGACGGCGCCGGAGATGATCGACGCCGCGGGGAAGGGGCGGCTCGACGCGCTGATGGCCGCAGGCGGCAACTTCCTCGACGTCCTGCCGGATCCCAAGAGGGTCGAGCAGGCGCTCGCCGCCGTTCCCCTGCGTGTCCACATGGACATCGTCCCCTCCTCGCAGATGCTCGTCGAGCCCGGCGAGCAGGTCCTCGTGCTGCCCGCCGCGACGCGCTACGAGACCCCCGGAGGCGTCACGCAGACGACGACCGAGCGGCGCGTCGTCCTCAGCCCCGAGATCCCGGGCCCGCGCGCCGGTGAGGCGCGGCCCGAGTGGGAGGTGTTCCTCGAGCTCGCGCGGCGTACGCGGCCCGACCGGGCACGCGCGCTGGTGTACGCCGGTACCCAGCAGGTGCGCGAAGAGATCGCGCGCGTCGTTCCGGGGTACGGGGGCATCGGAGCGCTCGCGGCCGGCGGCGACTCGTTCCAGTACGGCGGCCGGCTCCTTTGCGACGGTGACGAATTCCCGACCGCAGACGGCAAGGCGAAGTTCTCCGCGGTACGACCAGCGTCCCCCCGCCCTCCCGACGGCCGCCTGTTGTGCGCGACGCGACGCGGCAAGCAGTTCAACAGCATGGTCCAGGAACGGCGCGACGCTCTCACCGGCGCCACGCGCGAGGCGGTGCTCGTGAGCGCGGCCGATGCCGAGCGGCTCGCGATCGCCGACGGCGACGCAGTGGTCGTTCGCAGCGCCGGCGGTGAGCTGCGCGGGTTTGCCCTGCTCGCGCCGATCCAGCCGGGCAACCTCCAGGTCCACTGGCCCGAGGGGAACGCACTGCTCGACCCGGCGCGCCGCTCACCCGAGGCGGGCATCCCCGACTACAACGCCCTCGTCACGCTCGAGCGGGCCGAGGTGTGAACGCGGTCCGCTAGGCAGGGACGCGCACGCAGACGCGCGTTCCGTCGGAGCCGGTCGCGATCTCGAGCTCGGCCTCGAGCAGCTCCGCCCGCTCGCGCATGCCGTCGAGACCGATGTGGCCCGGGGCCCCGTTGCGCTCCACCAACGCGAACGGGAAGCCGTCCCCGTCGTCCTCGACGACCAGCTCGACCGCTCCATCCGACTCCGACAGGGTGATGTCGACCTTGCTCGCGTTCGCGTGGCGGCCGGCGTTCGCCACCGCCTCGCTCGCGATCTGGAACAGGTCGCTTGCCACCTCCGGGCGTAGCGGGAGCGGCTCCAGCGCGAGATGGACGTCGAAGTCGAAGCGGCGGTGCCAGAACGGGACGCGGTCCTCGACAGCCGCCGCGAACGTCGGCTCGCGAAACGTCGTCGGGCTGAGCTCGACGATCTCGTCGCGCAGCGCCTGCAGGTTGGAACCGGCGAGGTCCTCCGCCTCGGTGAGTAGGTCCGCAGCGCGCTCCGCGTCGCCGCGGGCGACGGCATCGCGCGAGGCGTGGAGGACGAGCTCGAGCGCGGCGAGCTCCTGTACCGGGCCGTCATGGAGCGCCTGCGCGATCCGCCGCCGGCCGATCTTCTCGCCCTCCGCGACGTCGCGCGTCAGCTTGCGGGCGCGCAAGCGGCCTGCCGACTCCGAGCTGAGCGCGCGCCCGACGACCGCCGCCCCGGCGAGGGCGACGAGCGCGAAGAGGAGTTCATAGAACGCCAGCCTCCAGCCGGAGATCGGGTCGCTGGAGATCGCGGCGACCGAGACCAGCGCGACGATGAAGCCGGCAGCGATCGCCACGCCACGCCGCTCTCCCTGGACGATCGCATGCCCGCAGATCAGCAGGATCGCGACGAACCTCACCGCGCCGTAGTCGGGCGGGCTGACGGCTTCGGCGATCGTCAGCAGAAGGATGTCGCCGATCGCCCACAGTGGGTTCGCCGCGAGGCGAGGTCGGGTGAGCGCGAGGACGAGCGTCGCCACACCCCAGGGCAGGGCGATCGCCGCGCCGACGATTACGAGGTCGTCGTCCGCGAAGCTGCCACCGGCGAGCCCGAATCCGATCGCCGAAGCTGCGAGAACAAGGCGGATGACGCCGAGGCCGACCAGCGGCGCAGGGGATACGAGCGCAACACGCTGCTGCCTCATGCCCCGCTCCGCGCCGGCTCGCGCCTGCCTATCCGGGTGGCGAGCACGAGCGCGACCGCCACGCCGATCGCGTCGATCAGCACGTCGACCGGCGAGCCGTTGCGCCCGCTCACGAACGTCTGATGGAACTCGTCGCTGGCTGCGTAGGCGATTGTTATCGCGGCGGCCGCGAGGACCGCCGCCCGCTCGGTCGCGACCGTGCGCAGCGCGCGGAGCCAGAGCCAGGCCAAGAGGCCGTACTCGGCCGCATGGATCAGCTTGCGGCCCACCAGGTCGACGGTCCCGAGGCCCGAGGAGAGGTCAGGCAGGCTCGAGAAGACGAAGATCAGTGCCATCACCGCCAGCGGGGGCGCCCAGGGGTCCAGCCGTGCTGCCAGCGCGCGCGCTTGCATCGCAGCTAACGGTAGATGTTCGCCCGCCGCGGCCGCCATACACTCCGCGCCGCATGTTGGCGATTACGGCGAAGTCCCCCTACGCGGTGAGCGCGCTCGCCGAGCTCGCGCGTGCCGGCGGCGCGGGGCCGGTGTCGATCGCCGAGATCGCAAAGCGCCGCGAGATCCCCGCCCAATTCCTCGAGGGCCTCTTCGCCACGCTGCGACGAGCCGGCGTCCTCCAGAGCCAACGCGGCGCGAAGGGCGGCTACAGCTTCGCCCGCCCGGCGGCCGAGGTGACGGTTCTCGAGGTCGTCGAGCTGCTCGACGGCAAGCTCGGCGCCGACGCGGCGGTTGGTTCGGTGTGGGCGGACGCCGCCGCGGCCGCGCGCGACGTGCTCGCGGGCGTGACGATCGCCGACGTGGCTGAGCGCGAGGACCGAGCCGGCGGCGCGCAGATGTACTACATCTAGCCGCGCGCGCTTGCCCGGCGGCTACCCTGCTCCCGTGGGCCCCGTTCGCTCCCCGAAGGACCTGACCGCCAACCTCGCCGACCTCGTCGGCGGGACGCCGATGGTGAGTCTCGCCCGCCTCTCACCCGAGGGCGGCGCCGAGGTGGTCGCAAAGCTCGAGATGTACAACCCGGCGGGCTCGGTCAAGGACCGGATCGGCGTCGCGATGATCGACGCGGCCGAGGCCGAGCGGAAGATCGAGCCGGGGAAGAGCACGATCGTCGAGCCGACCTCGGGCAACACCGGCATCGCGCTCGCGTTCGTCTGCGCCGCGCGCGGTTACGACCTCGTCCTCACGATGCCGCAGGGCATGAGCCGCGAGCGCGAGGACCTGCTGCGCCTCTACGGCGCCTCGTTCGAGATCACCGAGTCGATGGGCGGCATGAACGAGGCGGTGGACGCCGCGCAGCGGATCGCTGCCGACCGCGGCGACTGCTTCATCCCCGACCAGTTCTCCAACCCCGCCAACCCTGAGGCCCACAGACGAACGACCGCGGAGGAGATCTGGGCCGATACCGGCGGCGCCGTGGACGTGTTCGTCGCGGGAGTCGGAACGGGCGGGACGATCACCGGAGTGGGGGAGGTGCTCAAGGAGCGCAATCCCGACTTGCACGTCGTCGCGGTCGAGCCATGCTCGTCGGCGGTCCTCTCCGGCTGTTCCCCGGGCGCGCACAAGATCCAGGGGATCGGCGCCGGCTTCGTCCCGGCGGTGCTCAACCGCGAGGTGATCGACGAGGTGATCCCCGTCGACGACGAGGACGCGATCGAGACCGCACGTGTGTGTGCGCTGCGGGAAGGGGTCCTCGCCGGTATCTCGGCCGGGGCCGCGCTTCACGCCGCGATCAGCGTCGCCGCGCGCGAGAAGTACTCCGGCAAGCGCGTCGTCGTTGTGCTGCCGGACTCGGGCGAGCGCTACGTCTCGACGCCGTTCTTCGCGCCGCAATGAGCGGATCGTCACAATTCCCGCAGGAGCAGAACTGATGTTCGGCCTCGGAACCCTCGCTCGCGTCGCCCGCGAGCTCCGTCACGACCTCTCCGCAGCCCAGGAGCGTGATCCAGCCGCGCGCGGAATCGGCCGCGTCGAGATCCTCCTGACCTACGGCGGCGTTCAGGCGCTGCTGTCGCATCGCGTGGCGCACGCGCTCCACGAGGCCGGCGTGCCGCTCGCGCCGCACGCGCTCGCGAACACCAGCCGCGTCCTCACGGGCGTCGAGATCCACCCGGCGGCAGAGATCGGCGATTCGCTCTTCATCGACCACGGCGCCGGGGTCGTGATCGGCGAGACCGCGGAGGTCGGCGACAACGTAACGCTCTACCAGGGCGTGACGCTGGGCGGCACCGGGTTCGCGCGCGGCAAGCGCCACCCGACGGTCGAGAGCGACGTCGTCGTCGGCTCGGGCGCGAAGCTGCTCGGACCGATCACCGTCGGCGAGCAGTCGAAGATCGGCGCCAACTCCGTCGTGATCCACGACGTCCCGGCGAACTCGACCGTCGTCGGCAACCCGGGCCATCCGGTTCGCGTGGACGGCCGTCGCCCCGAGGGGCCGGACGCCGACTGGGCACACCTGCCCGACCCCGTGGCCGACGCGATTAAGGGCCTGGCCGAGCGGCTCGGAGAGCTGGAGTCTGCGCTCGCCGAGCTGACGGGCCGCAAGAGCCCTGACGATGAGGCCGAGGTCCGCCCGATCCGGCCCCGCCGCACGGGTTCCGACCCCGCGGGTGGCTAACGCTCAGTAGTCGGTCGTGCGCGTCCGATGTCGCGGGCGCGATTTGTACAACTCGCCGCGGCCGCGGTTCCAGAGAATCGCGTCGAGATCCCGCGGCGCGATCCCACGCTCGGCCGAGATCAGCTCGCAGGCGTGCACCGCGCACGCGCGAATGGCTTGCTCCTCCGGCGACCGCGGCGGGATGAGGTCCTCGGCGTCCACGCGCGCCGCGAGCGCCGGGTCGTAACGCAGCACACCGTCCACGCGCAGCACATGCGGCACGACGTTGTCGGCAAAGATCGTCAAGCGGTCGAGGTCGTGGAACTCGGCCACGCCGGCGCGCGCGAGGTCGCTCGGGGTGATCTGGGCGCGTTTGTAGAAGCCGGGGTCGTCGAACAGGGGTAACTCGGCGGCAAGGATCTCGGCGAAGCGTTCGGCGGAGGCGTCAGCGCCCTCGATCAACTCGAGCGGCGGCAGTCGTTCGAGCAAGACCCCGAGCTCGCTGAGGGCTCGGGAAAAAAGGGCAATGAGGGGATGATCCGCCGGCTGACCGAAGACCTCCGCGAGCTCGCCGGCACTGATCGACTCCAACTCCTTCACTGCCCAAGGACCCTCGTCCCGAAAACGGCCTGCGAGGCCGGCCGCGACCGTCTCGTACCCCGACCGCCCCGGCGCCTTCACGAGCGTCGGAAACCAACCCGAGCCGAAGTTGATCGCGTCGAGCATGACCACGAACAGCGCGACGTCCTCGCGCGATCCCTCCACGTAGTGGATCTCGGGATCGAGGTCGCCATCACCGACACCGCCAGACGGCAGCTCGAGCGCCGCAAGCGCGCCGCGGTCGATCTCGACCAAGTCGGTCGAGGCGGCGATCTCGGCACACGCCGCGCGGACGTCATCGCACAGCCCCACCGCCCAATCATCGCGCCCGCCAGGCTCTCTATCCTCGAATGGTGAGCACGAGCGCGGCAGCGGAGCAAGGAAACCGCTTGGACGAGGACGTCCGGCACCTGCTCGAGCCCCTCAACGGGCCGCAGCGCGAAGCGGTCGTCCACGAGGGCGGACCGCTGCTGATCCTCGCCGGCGCGGGATCGGGCAAGACGCGTGCGCTGACTCATCGGATCGCCTGGCTGGTCGAGACCGATCGTGCGCGCCCCGGCGAGATCCTCTCGATCACGTTCACGAACAAGGCCGCCGAGGAGATGCGCGAGCGCGTCGGGCAGCTCGTCGGCGGTCGGGCGCGCGCGATGTGGCTGATGACTTTCCACTCCGCCTGCGTGCGGATGCTGCGCGCCGAGGCGACCCGGCTCGGGTACACGCGCGGCTTCACGATCTACGACGAGGCCGACTCGGTCCGCCTCGTCAAGCAGTGCATCGACGCGCTCGATGTGGATCCGAAGCGCTTCCCGCCACGCTCGATCAAGCGCCAGATCTCCGACGCGAAGAACACCCTGCTCGACGCTGCCGCGTACCGCGAGCAGGTGTCGTCGTTCTTCGAGCAGACGGCGGCCGACGTCTATGAGCTCTACGAGCAGCGCGCGCATGCGCTCAACGCGATGGACTTCGACGACCTGCTCGTCCGCTGCGTCAACCTCTTCGAGCTCTTTCCGGAGGTGCTCGAGCGCTACCGGCGCCAGTTCGTGCACGTGCTCGTCGACGAGTACCAGGACACCAACCGCGCCCAGTACCGCTGGCTCCAGCTGCTGGCCGGCGAGCACCGCAACCTGTCGGTGGTCGGCGACGACGACCAGAGCATCTACCGCTTCCGCGGCGCCGACATCCGCAACATCCTCGACTTCGAGGATGACTTTCCGGACGCCCGCGTGATCAAGCTCGAGCAGAACTACCGCTCCACCCAGACGATCCTGTCGGCCGCCAACGCGGTCGTGCGCAACAACCGCTCGCGCAAGGCGAAGGAGCTGTGGAGCGAGGGCGACGGCGGCGATCCCGTCCACGTGCGCGAGGTCGCCGACGAGCACGAGGAGGCGCGTTACGTGGCGGGCGAGATCGAGCGGCTGGTGGACGAGGGCGCCTCACGCAGCGAGGTCGCCGTCTTCTACCGCACGAACGCCCAGAGCCGCGTGCTCGAGGACACGCTCGTGCGGTACGGGGTCGGCTACCAGGTGATCGGCGGTACGAAGTTCTACGAGCGCGCCGAGATCAAGGACGCGCTCGCCTACCTGGCGTTCATCGTCAACCCGAGCGACACGATCTCGTTCCAGCGGATCGTCAACTCACCGCGGCGCGGCATCGGCAACACGACGCAGGCGCGCGTCCTCTCGCGCGCCGACTCCCTCGGCGAGCCGGTCTGGGACGTGGCCGCCTCGCCCGCGGAGGTCAACGGGCTCGGCGCTGCGGCGGTGAAGTCGGTCGGGCGCTTCATGTCCTCGATGCAGCGGCTGCGCGAACGCCACGAAGGTGGAGTGTCGGTCGGCGACCTGCTGCGCGAGACGCTCGAGGAGGTCGGCTACCTCGATGCGCTGCGCGCCGAGCGGACGATCGAGGCCGACGGCCGGCTCGAGAACCTCGAGGAGCTGATCGGCGTCGGGCACGAGTTCGATGCCGAGGTCCGCGAGGAGGGCGACGAGGACCCCTCCGTCGAGGAGTTCCTCCAGCAGATCGCGCTGTTCGCCGACCAGGACGCGCTCGAGGACGACGACGACGGAATCGTGACCCTGATGACGCTCCACAACGCGAAGGGCCTCGAGTACCCGATCGTCTTCATGATCGGCTGCGAGGAGGGAGTCTTCCCGCACTCGCGCGCGGTCGAGGCGGGCGACCTCGAGGAGGAGCGGCGCCTCTGCTACGTGGGCATCACGCGCGCCAAGCGCGAGCTCTACATCACCCACGCACGGCAGCGCGTCCTCTTTGGCGCGCGCGGCTACAACATGCCGAGCCGCTTCGTCGCCGAGATCCCGGCCGAGCTCACCGACGCCGAGGTGGACACCGCCGAGCCGGAGCCGCAGGCGCCCGCTGCGCCGGCCGGGACCGGCGCCACCTTCTCGCTCGGCGACGACGTTGTCCACGCCCGCTTCGGCGAAGGAGTGGTGACCGGCGTCGAGCGCGGGGGTGTGGTCGTGGTCCACTTCGCGGGCGAGGACGCCGAGCGCAAGCTGATGGCCGACTACGCGCCGCTGCGGCGGGCGAACCAGGGGTGACGGCACTGACCGCGCGCGTGATCGACGGCAAGGCCGTCGCCGAGCGGGTCCGGGCGCAGGTCGCCGATGAGGTCGGCGAGCTGCGGGAGCAGCACGGCGTCGCCCCCGGACTGGCGACCGTGCTCGTGGGGGAGGACGAGGCGTCGAAGTTGTACGTCGCGCGAAAGCGCGAGGCGTGTGAGGAGGCCGGGATGCGCTCGTTCCACCACGGACTGCCCGCAGCCGAGAGCGAGCACGAGCTTCGCAAGACGATCACGCGGCTCGCCGGCGATCCCGACGTCCACGGCATCCTCGTCCAGCTCCCTCTGCCGGCCGGTTGCGACGAGGACGAGGTGATCGCGCTGATTCCGCCGGCGAAGGACGTCGACGGCCTGACGGCCGTGAACGGCGGGCTGCTGGCCCAAGGACGCGCGGCGCTAGTGCCCTGTACGCCGGCGGGCGTGATGGAGCTGCTGCGGGACGCCGGCACCGAGCTGGAGGGCGCGAACGCGGTGATCGTCGGCCGCTCGCGGCTCGTCGGGCGCCCGCTGGCCTCGCTGCTGCTCGCCGCGAACGCGACCGTCACCATCTGCCATTCGCGCACGCGGGACCTCGCGGCGGTATGCCGCGGCGCAGACGTGCTGGTGGCCGCCGTCGGCTCGCCGCGGATGATCGGGCCGGAGATGGTCGCCGAGGGTGCGACCGTGATCGACGTCGGGATCAACCGCGTGGATGGGAAGGTCGTGGGCGACGTCGACTACGACGCGGTCGCCGCGCGCGCCGGCGCGATCACGCCGGTCCCTGGTGGAGTCGGCCCGATGACGATCGCGATGTTGCTGCGCAACACGCTCGAGGCAGCACGCTCCCAGGTACCCTGAGCGCCGTGAAGCTGGGCCGTCTGCGAAGCAGCGAATGGCTCGCCGGCATCGGCGGCGCGGGCGTCGTCGCGCTCATGTTCGCTCCTCTGTACGGGGGCGGCGCGGCGGGCGAGCGGTTCACGCGGTCCGGCTGGGAGGCCCTGACGGTCATGCCCGTCGTCGCCACGATCGCCGGCCTCTTCGGCGTCGCCCTGTTCGTGTTCGCCGCAGCGCAGCGCACCGCGGCGGTGGCGGTCGCGCTGGGGGGTCTCGCCACGACTGTGGTCGGCATCGCGCTGATCTTCGTGGTCGTCCGGGTCGTCTGGCTGCCGGAGCTCGATCCCCCGGCAGGCGTTGCCGCCGGCGACACCGAGCGCGAGCCATGGCTGTGGGGCGCGTTCGCGTGCTCGATCGCACTGCTCGTGGGCGCCTGGCGCGGTCTCGGAGACAACAGCTTCGCCCGCGGGTCGACGACCGACCCGGCCCTGCGGGCTGCGGGCTCCCCGCGCGTACTCCCGGCTCCGCCCGGCGCCGCCGGACCGGCCGGGGACGACGCGTGAAACGCGAACGCGGCCGGCTGTTGGTCGCCGACATCGTCGCGCTCGTCGCGGCGCTAGGCCTGCTGCTTACGATGGCGCTCGACTGGTACAGCACGACCCAGGGCGACGAGGCCCGGCGGGTCGAGGGCCTCTCGGAGCCGCGCGGCGTCCAAGGCGGCGAGGTCGTGCGCGAGCTTCGCGAGCGCGCGGCCGAGGAGGCCGAGGAGGCCGAGGACAACGCGTGGCAGGCCGACGCGTTCGTGGACCGGGTGATCTTGATCGCGCTGATCGTGGCCATCGGGGCGGCCGTGCTCGCCGCGCTGGCCCGGGCGTCCGGGCGGCGCTACGACCCGCCGTGGACGCCGAGCCTCGTCGCGGCGGGAGCCGCGGCTATCGCCGCCGTGCTCGTCGCGTACCGGGTCCTCCAGCCGCCGGGGATCGACGACGCGGCCTCGCTCAAGGCGGGGCCCCCGCTCGCCCTGCTGTGCCTCGCAGGCCTTGCGCTCGGCGCGCTGTGGGCGTGGCGCGCGGAGGAGAGCGGCAGGGCCTGGCCCGAAACGGAGTCGGACACACCCGCGGCCGAGCGGGCCGAGGGCGTCGAGCGCGCGCGACCGTAGAATCGCGCGCTGTGATCGACCGGGACCAGGTACTCCACGTCGCGCGGCTAGCCCGGCTGAAGCTGACCGACGAAGAGCTCGAGCGGATGCCGGGCGAGCTCTCGCGGATCCTCGACCACATCGAGCACATCTCCGAGCTCGACCTCGACGGCGTCGAGCCGACATCACACGTCGTTGCCGTCGAGAACGTCCTACGCCCGGACGAGCCAGATCCCAGCCTGACGCCCGAGCAGGCGCTCGAACAGGCGCCGGAGCCAGTCGATGGGGGCTTCGGGGTCCCGAGCCCCGGGGCGTGAACGACATCCTCACCCTGACCGGCGCGCAGGCGGCGGAGCGCGTACGCGCCGGCGAGCTCGATCCGACCGAGCTGTTCGAGGCCTACCGCTCCCGCGCGGGCGACGACGACTCCGGCGCCTTCCTGTGGCTCGCCGAGGACGCGCCCGACCCGGTCACCGACGGGCCGCTCGCCGGCGTCCCGCTCGCTGTCAAGGACGTCTTCTGCACCGAGGGCGTCCCGAGCACGGCCGGCTCGCGCATCCTCGAGGGTCATCGCCCGCTTTACACGGCGACGACGCTCGCGCAGCTCGTCGCGGCGGGCGCGCAGGTGCTGGGCAAGACGAACATGGACGAGTTCGCGATGGGGTCGTCGAACGAGAACTCGGCCTACGGGCCCGTGCTCAACCCCTGGGACCGTGACCGCGTGCCCGGCGGCTCGTCGGGCGGATCGGCGGCGGCTGTCGCGGCGGGTCTCGCGCCGTGGGCGATCGGCACCGACACGGGCGGCTCGATCCGCCAGCCGGCCGCGCTCTGCGGGATCGTCGGGCTCAAGCCCACCTATGGCTCGGTGTCCCGCCGCGGGATGATCGCGTTCGCGTCGTCGCTCGACCAGGCAGGGCCGCTGACACGCGACGTCACCGACGCTGCGCTGCTGCTGCGGCACATGGTCGGTGAGGACCCGCGCGACTCGACTTCGCTCGGCCATCCGGACGAGATCGTCCTACCGAGCGCGGAACGCCTCGACGGCCTGCGCTTCGGCATCCCCCCGGAGCTCACCGGGGAGGGGGTGAGCTCCGGCGTGCGTGAGGTGTTCGAGCGGGCCTGCGCGCTCGTCGAGGACCTCGGCGGCTCGTGCGAGGAGGTCTCGCTGCCGCACGCGCCCCACGGCATCTCGGCCTACTACGTGCTCGCGCCGGCCGAGGCGAGCGCAAACCTCGCCCGGTTCGACGGTGTCCGCTACGGCCGGCGAGCCGAGGGTACGTCCGATCTGCTGTCGCTGTATGAGGACACGCGCGCCGCGGGCTTCGGTGACGAGGTGAAGCGCCGGATCATGCTCGGCACCTACGCGCTCTCGTCGGGCTACTACGAGGCCTACTACGGACGCGCGCAACGTGTGCGGACCAAGATCGCCGGCGATTTCGAAGCGGCGTTCGAGCGTTTCGACTTCGTCTTCAGCCCCACCTCTCCGACGGTGGCGTTCAAGCTCGGGGAGCGCACCGAGGACCCGCTCGAGATGTACCTGTCGGACGCGTGCACGGTGCCGATGCCACTTGCCGGGATCCCGGCGATCTCGATCCCAGGCGGTCTCTCCGACGGGTTGCCGGTCGGCATCCAGATCGCAGGCCCTGCGTTCAGCGAGAACTCCATCCTCGACGCGGCGCTGGCGCTCGAGCGCGCGATCGGCTTCGAGGGGGTGCCCGTCGTTGGCTGACACCGCCACCGCCTACGAGCCGGTGATCGGGCTCGAGATCCACGTCCAACTGCGCACGCGGACGAAGATGTTCTGCGGCTGCGAGCTGTCGTTCGGCGACGCCCCGAACACCCACACCTGCCCCATCTGCCTCGGTCATCCCGGGACGCTGCCCGTCACCAACGCCGAGGCGGTCCACTTCGGGCTGATGATCGGACTCGCCCTCGACTGCGAGATCGCGCCGCGGTCGATCTTCCACCGCAAGAACTACTTCTATCCCGATCTGCCGAAGGGCTACCAGATCTCCCAGTACGACATTCCGCTCTGCGGCGCGGGCAGGCTGGGGGAGGTGCGCATCCACCGGGTCCACCTCGAGGAGGACGCGGCAAAGCTCGTCCACGCCGGGGCCTCGGGCCGGATCCACTCGGCGACCGAGAGCGTCGTGGACTTCAATCGCGGCGGCACCCCACTGGTGGAGATCGTCACCGAGCCCGACGTTCGCTCCGCCGCGCAGGCGGGCGAGTGGCTGCGCTTGCTGCGCGCGACGCTCAAGCGGCTCGGCGTCTCCGATGTGAATATGGAGGAGGGCTCGCTGCGCTGCGACGCGAACGTCTCGCTGCGGCCCGCCGGCAGCGAGGAGCTCGGCGTCAAGACCGAGCTCAAGAACATGAACTCGTTCCGCTTCCTCGAGCGCGGGGTGGAGGCCGAGATCGAGCGCCAGCAGGCGCTTCTGCAGGAGGGCGAGCCCGTCGTGCAGGAGACGCTCCACTTCGATCCGCGCAGCGGCGGCATCAGCTCGCTGCGCTCGAAGGAGGAGGCGCACGACTACCGCTACTTCCCGGAGCCCGACCTCGTCCCGCTCGCGCCGACCGAGGAGATGCTTGCCCGCGCCGGCGATGCGCTCCCCGAGCTCCCCGCCCAGCGCGCCGCCCGCTTCGAGAGCGAGCTCGGCCTGTCGGCGGAGACCGCTCGCCTGTTCGCCTTCCGCAGCGAGCTCGGCGACTACTTCGAACAGGCACTGGCGGCTGGGGGTGAGCCGACAGCGATCGCCAACTGGGTCACGGTCGAGCTCGTCGCGCGGCTCGGCGACGCCGACCCTGCCGACTCGAAGGTCACGCCCGCGGCGCTGGCGGATCTCGTCGGGCTGGTCGGATCGGGTGAGGTGTCGAGCAGCGCGGCCAAGGAGGTGCTCGACGTGCTCGCGGAGGAGGGCGGCGAGCCGAAGGCGATTGTTGAGCAGCGGGGCCTCGCGAAGGCGGGCGGCGACGAGCTCGGGTCGATCGTGGATGCCGCGATCGAGGCCGATCCCGACGCCGTCGAGCAGGTCCGCGCCGGCAACCAGAAGGCGATCGGCGCACTCGTCGGTGCCGTCATGCGCGAGACGAAGGGCCGCGCCGACGGCGGCGAGGTGCAGCGGCTGATCCGCGAGCGGATCGGCGCGTAGCAGCGCCTATCATTCGACTCCCCACACGCCCCGATCGGAGGTTCTGATGTCGCGACTGATCCGGATGGATGCGAGCGGTCACTCGACGCTCGCCGAGTGGACGGAGGCGGAGGGCTATGAGGACGCCGTCGAGGCGTTCCGCCGCCAGCTCGACGAGGGCTGGATCGCGATGCTCGACGAGGGCCCGGGCAAGGCGACCCACGTCCGCGAGCTCCCACGCGAGGCCGAGCTCGTGATCCTCCGCCGACCGATCTCCGGGGGCTAGTCCGATCGAAGCGGGGGAGGCACACGGCGCAGCGCTCCCGGAGCTCGCGCAGGTCGCTTGGCGCGAGCCGACGAGCGCGCGCCAGCTCCGACTGTGGGGTCGGCTGTGGACCGCTTGGACGATCGTCTGGTGCGTGCCGTTCGTGGCCGCCGGCGGCGTCCTATTCATGCTCGAACCGCTCGCGCTGCCGGTGTCGCTCGCGTGCCTCGCTCACGCGGTGGTGATCCCGGAGCTGTACGCCTTCCGCGGCGCGAGTGTCGTGCACCCGAAGGGGCCCCGCACCGAGGACGCGTCCGAGCCCGTCGCCCAGGGGCTGCTGGGCGATCTCCTCGGGCACGACGAGCGCGAGCTGCAGCGCGAGACCGGGCTTGCGCGCGAACCGGGCAAGCTCGGCGTCTGGCTGATCGGCGAGGGCGGCGTGCTGCTCGTGAACCCGGGCGGACGGCGTGTGCATGCCTTCTGCGTGCGCGTCTCCGACACGGGCCTGCCCCCTTCAGACCGGGTCGCGCACCTGCTGCTCGCCCTGCGCTCCGACGAGATCGGCTTCGCAACCGTCGCGAACCACGCCTACTCGGGCGCGACCTGGCGCATCCGCCGCCGGCTGCGCAAGCCCATGCGGCCCGCCCTCGACGCCGCGCGCGCCGCCGCCCGCAGGGGCTGACAGTGGCCTGGCACGTCGTCATCGCCGGCGGGGGGTTCGGCGGGCTCTACGCCGCCCGGCGGCTCGAGCGCCTGATGCCGCCCGCGAGCGCCCAGATCACGCTCGTCTCGAACGTCAACTTCATGCTCTACACGCCGCTGCTGCCGGGCGCCGCCGCCGGCACGCTCGAGCCGCGCCACGTCGTCGTCTCGCTGCGCAAGGAGCTGCGCCACACGCAGGTCCGCCTCGGCACGGTGACCGGGGCCGACCCGGGCATCTCCGAGCTGACCTACGACGACGTGGAGGGCGCCGGGCACACGCTGCGCTACGACCAGCTGATCGTCGCGCTCGGCTCGGTGTCGCGCGTCCTGCCGGTTCCCGGGCTCGCTGAGCACGCGCTCGGCTTCAAGACGCTCGCCGAGGCGATCGCGCTGCGCAACCGCGCGCTGCTCAACCTCGAGATCGCCGAGGCGACCGACGATCCCGAGCGGCGGCGGGAGTACCTCACCTTCATCTTCGTCGGGGCGGGGTACGCCGGGCTCGAGGGGATCGCCGAGCTCCAGGACTACGTCGCGGACGTGATCGAGCGCTATCCGCGCTGCCGGCTCGAGGGAACGCGCTGGATCCTCGTCGAGGCGACGGACCGCGTGATGCCCGAGATCCCTGCGAGCCTCGCCGAGTTCGCGACGCGGGAGCTGCGGGCGCGCGGAATCGAGATCCGCACCGGGACGCTGCTCGAGTCGGTCGGCGCCGATTCCGCCCAGCTGTCGACCGGTGAGCGCGTGCCCGCGCGCACGGTGGTCTGGACGACCGGGGTGAAGCCGCCGCGCGTCGTCCGCGAGCTCGGGCTCGAGCTGACCGAGCACGGACGCATCGCGGTCGATGAGACGCTGCGGGCGGCCGGGCGCGAGAACGTCTGGGCGATCGGCGACGCGGCGGCCGTTCCCGACCCGGCGAAGGACGGATCGGCTCCCTGCCCGCCAACCGCCCAGCACGCGATCCGCCAGGCGCGCGTCGCGGCCGGCAACGTCGCAGCTTCGCTCGGCACGGGGAAGGTCCAGCCGTTCCGCTACCGCACGCGCGGGGCCTTCGTGGACATGGGCCAGCACAAGGCGGTCGCGACCGGGCCGCTGGGAGTCCGCCTGCGGGGCTTCATCGCCTGGTTCGCGGCCCGCACCTACCACCTGGCGATGATGCCGGGAACCGCCCGCCGGTTCCGGCTGATGGCCGACTGGACGGTCGGCCTGCTGTTCGGCCGCTCGACCCCGGAGCTCGGGCAGCTCGGCCATCCACCCTCGCTCGCCGACTACGTCGACCCTCCGCGCGACCCGGCCGGAGACGCGGCTCCATAGGGTGCGCGAGGTGCCGTCGTCGGAAATCTCCTATCGCGAGGGCTCGGCAGCCGATGTCGAGCCCTGCTTCGCCCTCTCGGTGCGGGCCGACTTCGCGATCGCGGTCGACTCGGTCGGGGACGGCCCCTCGAACGAGATCTCCGACGAGCAGATCGCGGCACTCTGGAAGCAGCGCCGCGGGCTGATCGAGTTCATGGCCGCCCAGACCGAGGCCAGCTTCTGGGTGGCCGAGGCAGAAGGCGCACCGGTCGGATACGCGCGGGCCATCCGCTTCGGCGAGATGGAGGAAATGACCGACATCGTCGTCGCGCGCAGCGAGCGCGACCACGGGATCGGGCGCGAGCTGCTCAGCCACTGCTGGCCGCACGATCCGAGCCCGTCCCTCGGACGAGTCCTCGTGTCCGCCGCCGCCCCGCACGACCTCACGTTGTACTCCGACTTCGGCGTGATGCCGGTCAACGGTCATTGGCACATGCGCCAGTGGTCGGAGGACTACACCAAGCGCCGCTCGCTCGAGACGGACGCGCCGGACGCCCGCGTCCACGTGCTCAAGCCGGAGGTGGCCGTGCGCGAGTGGAAGCGCCTCGAGCCCGCGGCGATCGGTCACGAGCGCCCGCTGCTGCACGAGTTCTTCGGACGCGACCGCACGTGCCTGGCGCGCTTCCACGAAGAGGGGCATGTGCTCGGTCTCTGCTGGGCGTCGGCCGACGGTGAGATCGGGCCGGCGGTCGGCGCCGAGCCCGAGGACCTCGTCCCGGTGGTGCTAGCTGCGCTCGACCGGGTCGCGAACGCCCACGATCCGCTGTGGCTGTCGGTCTTCTGTACGACGACGAGCTGGTGGCTGCTTCAGCGCCTCCGCGGGCTCGGCTTCCACATCGTCTGGCCGAGCTGGATCATGTCGTCGATCCCGCTACCGGGGCTCGACCGCTACTGCCCAACCCGGCCGCGCCACCTTCTCTGAGAGAATTCACGTCATGAAAGAGAAGGCTTCCGGCCTCGGCCTCAAAGTCGTCGCGCTCGGCGTGCTGCTGCTCGGCGCGTGGATCCTCTTCAAGGTCCTCGTCGGCATCGTCGGCTTCCTGTTCTGGACCGTCGTCGTGATCCTTGCGGTCGTCGCGGTCGGCTGGGCGTTCGTAACGCTCTTGCGTTAGCCATGTTCGGCTTCGGCGGGGAGCTGCTCGTCATAATGTTCTTCTTCGGCCTCTCGGCCGGGACGATCGGCAAGATCAAGGGCAGCTCGTTCTTCATCTGGTTCCTGGTCGGCTTCTGCCTGCCGATCCTCGGCACCATCCTCGCGCTGCTCTGGCGCTGGGACCGCAACGAGCCCAAGCGCCGCTGCGAGGACTGCGGTCGCGTGCTCGCTCTGCACGATCAGGTCTGCATGGGGTGCGGGCGCGACCTGGACTTCCCGGACGAAGTGCTCGTCCCGCCGCGCGCCTAGCGGCTCGGGCGCTGTAGTGGGTATACTGCCCACTATGGCTTACGTCGTCCATCGGCCCGCCGGGAACTGGGAGATCCGCGCCTCCGAGCGGACCGATCGGGGTCCGCGCAGCCGCACCCTCGCCACGTTCCGCGTGCTCGACACTGAAACGGTCGAGCAAGCGGTGTCCCGCGCCGGCGGAAAGACAAGCGCCGACGAGATCTATGGGGCCGCGCGCCGGGCGGGCGCGCCGATCGCCCGCAGCCGTCCGAACGCCGCCGCTGCGGACCTGCTTCGCGAGCTCAGTCGCGGACGACGCCCGGCAGCCGGTGTGACCCGCCTGCTGGGCGCCGCTCTCGGCGACGGAGCCGAGCCGCCGACGGACAGCGAGCGGGCGATGGCGGACTGGATCGGAGCGACCGATCGAGAGCGGGGCGACGCCTTGCGCGAGCTGCTGCTGCTGGGCGACGCACTTCCGAAACGGCGGCGTCCCGCCCAGCTGTCGTTTCCCCCGCTGCGGTCCTCTGAGGAATGACCGAGGCTCCGCTTCCCGAGAAGCTGGTCGCGATCCACGAGCGCCTCGACCAGGCGCGCATCCCCCACGCCTTCGGCGGCGCGCTCGCGCTCGCCTACTACGCCGAGCCGCGGGCGACGATCGACGTCGATCTCAACGTCTTCGTTCCACCCGCCCGCCAAGCGGATGTCCTCGCGGCCCTCGCGCCGCTCGGCGTCGGCCGCGGAGGCTCGACGGCAGAAGAGCTCGAGCGTGACGGCCAGGCGCGTTGGTGGTGGGGGGATACGCCGATCGACGTCTTCTTCGCCAACGACCCGATCCACGACGCCATGCGCGAGGCCGTTCGCACCGTCGCGTTCGGCGACGCGCACATCCCGATCCTGTCGCCGGAGCATCTGATCGTCTGCAAAGCCGCCTTCGACCGCGCGAAGGACTGGCTCGACATCGAGCAGGTGCTCGTCGCAGACGAACACCTCGATCACGCGGAGATCGGGCGTTGGCTCGATCGCGCAGTCGGCTCCAACGACCCGAGACGCGAGCGCTTCGAGCGGCTCGCCGGCCGCTCGCCTCCGAGCTCGGACTGACCGCCAAGGCCGCAGCAACCCCTGCAATCCGGCACAAACCCGTTGCTAGACTCGAAATCGTGCGTGCCGTTGACGCGATAGTCGAATGTCTGAAAGCGGAGGGCGTGGATGCCATCTTCGGCATTCCCGGGGGCGCCAACCTGCCCACTTACGACGCGCTCTACGACGCGGACCTGCGCCACGTCCATTGCCGCCACGAGCAGGGGGCCGGCCACGCGGCCGAGGGCTACGCCAAGGCGTCAGGCCGCGTCGGCGTCTGCTTCGCGACCTCCGGCCCGGGCGCGACCAACCTCGTCACCCCGATCGCCGACGCGATGATGGACTCGGTCCCGACGGTCTTCATCACGGGCCAGGTCCGCACCGACCTCGTCGGCACCGACGGCTTTCAGGAGGCCGATACGGCCGGCATCACCCTCCCGATCGTCAAGCACTCCTTCCAGATCTTCGACCCGCGCGACATCCCGCGCGTGATCCACGAGGCGTTCCACGTCGCGGGGACCGGGCGGCCCGGCCCGGTGGTGGTCGACATCCCGCAGGACCTCTCGCGCGCCGAGATCGACTACGAGCCGGTGGACTCCGTGTCTCTCCCCGGCTATCAGCCGACGACCGAGGGCAACCAGAAGCAGATCCGCCTTGCTGCGAAGGCGCTCGCGAACGCGCGCCGGCCGGTGATCTACGCCGGTGGCGGCGTCGTCAATGCGAACGCCGCCAAGGAGCTCACCGAGCTCGTCACGTCGGATCACTTCCCCGCCACCTGCACGCTGATGGGCCTCGGCGCGTTCCCGGCACCGCACGACCAGTGGCTCGGGATGCTGGGGATGCACGGCACGCGCGCGGCGAACTACGCGATGGACGAGGCCGACCTGATCTGCTGCATCGGGGCGCGTTTCGACGACCGCATCACCGGCAAGCTGTCCGAGTTCGCGCCGCACGCGAAGTTCATCCACATCGACGTGGACCCGGCGGAGATCTCGAAGAACGTCGCGGTGCACATCCCGATCGTCGGCGACGCGAAGGCGATCCTGCCGAAGCTGACGACCGAGTACCGTGCGCTCGACACCGACTCCTCGCGCCTCGACGAGTGGTGGCAGCGGATCACCGGCTGGCAGGAGAAGTACCCGCTCGGCTACGAGGACTCGGCCGATGGCGAGATCAAGCCGCAGCGCATGATCGAGGCCATGTACGAGGCGACGGGCGGCGACGCGATCATCACCTCCGATGTCGGCCAGCACCAGATGTGGGCGGCGCAGTACTTCCACTTCAACAAGCCCCGCCGCTGGATCAACTCCGGCGGTCTCGGGACGATGGGGTTCGGCCTTCCCTCGGCGATGGGCGCGAAGGTCGCCTGCCCCGACGACGAGGTCGTCTGCCTCGCCGGCGACGGCTCGCTGATCATGACCTGTCAGGAGCTCGCGACGTGCGTCAACGAGAACATCCCGGTGAAGGTGTTCCTGATGAACAACGGTCACTACGGCATGGTCCGCCAGTGGCAGGAGCTCTTCTGGGACAAGCGCTACAAGGCCGTCGAGATGGGACCCAGCCCGGACTGGGTCAAGCTCGCCGAGGCGTTCGGGATGCGCGGTGAGCGCATCAGCGACAAGGGCGATCTCCTCGACGCCATGCGCTCTGCGCTCGACGACGACGGCCCCGTCCTGCTCGACGTCCAGGTCACGAAGGACGAGAACTGCTACCCGATGATCCCCGCCGGCCAGGCCGCGCGGGACATGGTGGGCTGAGCGATGGGTGAGCCTGGCACTCAAGATGTGCTCAAGCTGGAGGAGCTCGAGGCTTCCGGCGGCCTGCGCACCGGTCGAAAGCACATCCTCTCGATCCTCGTCGAGAACAAGCCGGGTGTGCTGGCGCGGATCGCCGGCCTCTTCGCGCGTCGCGGATTCAACATCCAGACGCTCGCGGTCGGTCCCACGGACGACATGTCGATCTCGCGCGTCACGCTGACCGTGGACGGCGCCGAGCATCCGATCGACCAGGTGATGAAGCAGCTGCACAAGCTCGTCAACGTGATCAAGATCCGCGACCTCGAGCCCGACGAGACCGTCGCGCGCGAGCTCGCGCTGTTCAAGATCTCCGCCGACAGCGACTCGCGCTCGGAGATCATGCAGTTCACCGAGATCTTCCGCGGCAAGGTGATCGATGTGTCGAAGCGCGCCGTAACCGTTGAGGTGACCGGCACCGACGACAAGATCGAGGCCTTCGAAGAGATGGTCCGTCCGTTCGGCCTGATCGAGATGGTCCGCACGGGCGAAATCGCAGTGGCCCGAGGCAGGGGCGCCACCTGACAGTCCTCCAGCGCGGCCCGGGCCCCTACGCGCTCGACCCCGTCCAGCTGGGCGAGCTCGAGGCGCGCGTGGAGCGGGCGGCGCAGGCTGCGAGACGCGAGGGCCGCCCGGTCCTCGCGAGCCTCACTGTTCCCCTCGATCCGGGGGTGGATCCTTCGGCCGCCGTTCTCGGGGCCCAGACAGGCGGTCTGAGCGCGTTCTGCCTCGAGGAGCCCGAGCGCGACGGCTTTGTCCTCGCGGCGATCGGCGAGGCGGCGCAGCTCGACGCGCGCGGCGCGGCCCGCTTCACCGAGCTCGCCGCGCAAACGCGCACCCACGCCTCGGGCGCGATCTGCGGCACGAGCGAAGGCGGGATCCCCGCCGTTCCGGCGGCCGGCCCGGTCTGGGTCGGCGGCTTCTCGTTCGCGCCGCAGGGAGGGGGCGCGCATCACTGGCGATCGCTCGCCCCGGGCCGGCTCACGCTGCCGATGGTCTCGATCGCGCGCCACGGCGACGAGGCGTGGATGACCGTCAACGCGGTCGTCGAGGATTCGGCCCCCGCGGCTGCGATCCGGATGCAGCGCGAGGCGCTCACCAGCGGCCTTCATGGCGACGGGCTGCCGCTGCTCGACCCCGACCCCGCGCATCCGCCGCGCGTGGATGCGGCGACGCCACCGTCGCATTTCGAGGAGGCAGTGGCCCGCGCCGTTGAGCGGATCGAGGCGGGTGATGTCGAGAAGATCGTTCTCGCGCGCGAGGTGCGGGTGCACGCCGAGGGCGGGTTCGACACCGGGGCGATCTTCGGCGCCCTGCGTGCGGCGTTTCCCGAGTGCTATTGCTACTGCGTCGCCACGCCTGAGCTCGCGTTCGTCGGCGCGAGCCCGGAGCTGCTCGTGCGCCGCGACGGCGCCCGCACGCAGACGGTCGCGCTCGCGGGCACGACCCGCCGCAGCGCCGACCCGGCGGTCGACGCGCACCTCGGCGAGCAGTTGCTCTCGAGCCCGAAGAACCGCGAGGAGCAGGCGATCGTGGCACGGCGGATCGAGCGCGCGCTCGCACCCGTGAGCGTCTGGGTGGCGCCGGCCGAGGAGCCGGTGCTCGTCAAGGTCCAGAACGTGCAGCACCTCGGCACGCCGATCCGCGCGCAGCTCGCTGACGCCGTCTCGACGCTGGAACTCGCCGGGCGCCTGCACCCGACGCCCGCCGTCGGGGGAGAACCGGCCGAGCTGGCCGAGCCGCTCATCCCCGCGCTCGAGGGCCTCGACCGGGGCTGGTACGCGGGCACCGTGGGGTGGACCGACCTCACCGAGGACGGCGAGTTCTGCGTTGCGATCCGCTGCGCCCTCCTGCGGGATCGAACCGCGCACCTGTACGCGGGCAACGGGATCGTGCGCGACTCCGATCCGGCCGACGAGCTCGCCGAGACCGAGGCGAAGCTCGGCGCGCTGCTGCCGTTGCTCAGCTGAGCTTCTGCGCTACCCGTTCGACGAGCTCGCGGTGGAGCTCGACGTTGCGCGTGCGATCGGTGCGGTACTCGACGATCCCCGCGCGCTCGGCAGCCGTGCGTGCGTCGGCGAGCGAGCTCGCGAGCGTGTGCGGCATCCCGGCCGCCTGGGCGAGTCCGGCGATGTCCGCCGCCGCTGGCGTCGCGATGTGCTGCTCGTAGCGATCGGCATCGGCGTGGTCGGCGACGGGCAAGTAGTCGAAGATGCTGCCGCCGCCGTTGTCTATGCAGAGGATCGTCAACTCGATTCCCGCTCGCCCTGCGGCGAGCAATCCGCCCGCGTCGTGGGCGAGCGCCACGTCTCCAATCAGCACCAGGGTGCGCTGCCCGCCGGCCCACGCGGCCCCGAGCCCCGAGGAAACGACGCCGTCGATCCCGTTGGCCCCGCTGTTCGCGACCACACGCAGCGGCTCGTCGCGCTGCGGTAGACAGGCCTCGACGTCGCGGATGGGCATGGAGGAGCTCGACCACACGAGCGCCCCGGACGGGGCGCTCGCCGCGATCTGTCCATAGGCGCGGCCCTCGAACTCGTCCGGCATCTCCTCGATGGCGGCCGCGGCCTGCTCATCCGCGTCGCGCCAGCGCGCGAGCCAGTCGCCCTCACTCGCGGCGCGCCCTTCAACCGCGACCGCGAGTCGCTCGCAGGCGTTCACCGGGCAGGCCTGGACGAGCCGCTCGGCGACGCGCGTCGGCTCGTTCCAGATCGAGTCGGGGTCGAACACGATCTGGCGCACGCGGCTGAGCCAGGTATGCAGCGGCTGACAGACGGGCATGTCGCCGACTCGCAGCGCCAGGGCCGGCGAGAGCTCGTCGGCGAGCTCCGGCACGCGCAGGAGGAGGTCGTAGTGGGCGACGATCGAGGCGCGGTCGTGCGGTCCGCAGCGAAGCCCCGAAGCAGGCTCGCCGAGGATCGGCCAGCCGAGCGCGCGGGCGAGGTCCGTAACGACGGGGGCGAAGTCCGCCCGCGTCGGCCCCGCCACGATAACGCCGCGTGGCTCGGCCGCGAGTTCGCTCGCGAGCTCCTCGATCACCTCGTCCTCGGCGACCGGCACGCGCGAGTCCACATCTACCCAGGGCGAGCCATCGGCCCGGCCGCGCCACTCCTCGGGGTCGAGCCCCTCCTGCTCGATCGGCGCGAGCGGGTCGCGCAGCGGAAAGTTCAGGTGCACCGGGCCCGGGCAGGCCCCGTCGGCCGTTGCATACGCGCGGCACGCGAGCGCGCGGAAGTGCACCGCGGTCTCGCGCGACGGCTCGAAGCTGCCGACCTCGACCGACCACTTCGCCGCACTCCCGTAGAGGCCGATCTGGTCGATCCACTGGCGCGCGCCGACGTCGCGGAGCTCGGGCGGGCGGTCGGCGGTGAGGACGAGCAAGGGCACGCGCGCCGCGTGCGCCTCGGCGACGGCGGGAAGCAGATTGGCGGCCGCGGTGCCGGACGTGCAGCAGACGGCCACCGGCCGGCCGGTCGCCTTGGCAGCGCCGAGCGCAGCGAAGCCTGCCGAGCGCTCGTCCACCACGGAGAGGCATTCGACGCCGTCCTGGGCCGCGAGCGTCAGCGCGATCGGCGCGTTGCGCGACCCGGGGGAGGTCACGGCGTGCGTGAGCCCGCAGCGGCGGAGCTCCTCCACGAAGGCCTGGATCGGCGCGTACGTCCGGTTGATGGGGATCATCTGTGCGTGGCGGAGGTGGCGTTCGTTCCCGGCTTCATGCAGCGCGCGGAAACGTGGGCGCCGGTCGCGAACGTGGTCGGCGAACGCTATCCGAGCGTCTGCGTCGAGCTGGGCGCCGAGTCGCCGCCTGGGGCAGCCGTCGTCGGTTACTCGATGGGCGGACGGCGTGCGCTTCACGCCGCTTTCCAGGCCGCCCCGCCCGTGCTGGTGCTCGTGGGGGTGAGCGCCGGGATCGAGGACGACACGGAGCGCGACGCACGCAGGCGCAGCGACGAGGAGCTCGCCTCCTGGATCGAACACCAGCCGATCGAGACGGTCGTCGAGCGGTGGGAGCGGAACCCCGCACTCGCGGGCCAGCCGCCCGAAGTCGTCGAGGGCCAGCGCGCCGGGCGCCTCAGCCACGAACCCGCCGAGCTCGCGGCGACCCTGCGCCACTACGGCCAGGGCGCCATGCCGCCGGTCTGGCACCGCCTCGGCGAGCTAGCGACGCCGCTACTCGCGATCGCCGGCGATCGCGACGACCGTTACGCCGAGGCCGCGCAGCGGATTGCCTCGCTCGCGCCCCGCGCCCAGGCCGCGGTCGTTCCCGACGCAGGCCACGCCGCCCACCTGGAGCGACCGCAGGCCGTCGCGGAGCTAGTGCTCGACTTCCTCGACGAGCACTTCGCCGAGGGCGGCCGCACCGACGTTGACTCCTAGCCCGGGCCCCTCCGGCACCCGCAGGAGGCCGGCACGCGCCTTTGGCAGGGTGCGGGCGATCTCCGCGTCGAACAACTCGAGCGTCGCGAGCCCGCACGCGAGCCGGAGCTGCTCCGACGCGACCAGCTGCAGCGCCGCCGCGATGCCCCACGGACCATCGAGCGAGCTCGAGACGAATGCGCCGAGCCCGTGCTCGCGGGCCGCCCGTAGAGCCGCGCGCGCTCCACTAACTCCGCCGCTCGGCGCGAGCTTGATGTTGACGACGTCGCACGCCTCCGCCAGCGCCGCGGTCTGCACGTCGCCGGCGGTCTGGATGGACTCGTCCGCGCAGATCGGGACCTCCACCTGGGCGCGCACTTCGGCGAGCTGGTCGAGGCGCTCGCACGGCTGCTCGACCAGCTCGATGTCGTAGCGGCGCAGGCGCTTCAGCATCGAGACCGCCTCGTCCACGGTCCAAGCGGCGTTTGCATCCAGACGGAGCGCGGGCCAGGGGCCGATCGCTGCCCGCACGGCCGCGACCCGGGCGGCGTCGTCGGGGAGGCCTACCTTCACCTTGAAGCACGAGAAGCCCTCGCGGACCCCCTCGGCCGCCCGCTCGGCGACCTCCTCCGGGGGTCCCGCGCCGAGCGTGCGGTTGACGGCGATCTCGTCGGCCCCGGGAGCGCCAACCGCCCGCCCCTCGCGCCGGGCTGCGAGGTCGAGGCGAGCGAGTTCCTCGCCCGCGCGCGCCTGGGCGGGCGAGTTGGCCGGCAGGCCCGCGCGCAGCGCCTCGATCACCTGCTCGATCGTCACCCCGTCGTAGGGCTCGAACGGCGCAGCTTCGCCGTAACCGACGTTGCCCGCCTCATCCTCGATCCTGATCACCACGATCTCACGCGTGAGGACCACGCCCGCGGCGGTCACGAAGGGCTCGCGGAACGGGATCGACAGGCGCAGCAGGGTCCGCTTCAAGACAGCAGCACGCCTCCTGCCAGCAGCAGTGCGTAGACCGCCTCGAGCCGCCCGCAACCCGCGAGCGCGCCGTTGAGCGACGGCCCGTCGGTCCGCGTCATGACCGTGCGGATGAGCGCCGGCGCGAGCACCGCACTCGCCAGCGGCAGCAGGATCCATTCGTCGAGGCCGCCCGCGCCAACGATCGCCGCAGGCGCGAGGTAGGCCACCACGATCATCGTCGCGAAGAGCTTGCGCGCACCCTCGCGCCCGAGCTTTACCGCCAGAGTGCGCTTCCCTGCGCGCGCATCGGTCTCGATGTCCCGCACGTTGTTCACGACCAAGATCGCCGCGGCGAGCAGCCCGATCGGGACTGAGAGGGCGAACGCCTCCCAGCGGAGCTCTTCGGTCTGGACGAAGTAGGACCCGACGACGGCCACGACGCCGAAGAAGAGGAAGACGAACAGCTCGCCGAGGCCCGCGTAGCCGTACGGGCGCGGGCCGCCGGTGTAGAGCACGCCCGCCGCGATCGAGACGACGCCGACGACCAGCAGCTGCCAGCCGGCGACGACCGTCAGGTAGGTGCCTGCGGCGACGGCGATCCCGAATGCGACGTAGGTGCCGATCAGCACCGTGCGCGGGGGCATCAGCCCGCCGGCCGTGACGCGGACCGGCCCGAGCCGGTCCTCGGTGTCCGCCCCCCGACGGGCGTCGGAGTAGTCGTTGGCGAGGTTGGTGCCGACCTGGATGAAGATGCTGCCGACCAGCGCCGCGACGAACGCGAGCGGGCGAAAGACGTCCTCGCTGCCGGCGAGCGCGGTTCCCACAAGCACCGGCGCGATCGCTGCGGGAAGCGTCCGCGGCCGGGCCGCGACGAGCCACAGCCGGATCGTGCTCACGGGCGCTTGGGGAACTTGCCGAAGTCGGGCCGGCGCTTCTCGCGGTAGGCGTTACGGCCCTCCTGGGCCTCCTCGGACATGTAGAAGAGGAGGTTCGTGTCGTGAGCGAGCTGTTGGAGCCCGCTCAGCCCGTCCTCGGCGGCGTTGAAGCTCGCCTTCAGCAGCCGCAGCGAGAAGGGGGAGAGCTCGAGCATCTCGCGGCACCACTGGACCGTCTCGACCTCGAGCTGTTCGAGCGGGACGACCGTGTTGACCAGTCCCATCTCGAGGGCCTCGGTCGCGTCGTACTGACGGCAGAGGAACCAGATCTCCTTCGCCTTCTTCGGCCCGACGAGCGCGGCCAGCGAAGCCGCGCCAAAGCCGCCGTCGAAGCTGCCGACCTTCGGCCCTGTCTGCCCGAAGCGCGCGTTGTCGGCCGCGATCGAGAGGTCGCAGACGACGTGCAGCACGTGCCCGCCGCCGATCGCGTAGCCCGCGATCATCGCGACGATCGGCTTCGGCGTGCGCCGCATCTGGACCTGGAGATCGGTGACGTGGAAGCGCCCGACCCCGCGCTCTGCGTCCCCGGCGACGTAGCCGGCGTCGCCACGCACGTTCTGGTCGCCGCCGGAACAGAAGGCCAGGGGTCCCTCACCGGCGAGGATGATCACGCCGACGTCGAGGTCCTCGCGCGCCTTCGTCAGCGCGTCGGCGACCTCGATCAGCGTCTCCGGCCGGAACGCGTTGCGGACGTCCGGGCGGTCGATGGTGATCTTGGCGATCCCGTCCGCGGTCTCGTAGCGGATGTCGTCGTACTCGCCGGCGGACTGCCAGTCCGCACCCGGCTCGATCGAGCGTTTGCCCTGCTCCTCTGCCCATTCGCGCGCGCTCTGCTGTGTCGCCATGCGGCGAACGATAGTTGTCCTCGATCGGGCGCTCGCATCGGCGACAACGATGTTGTCGGGGGGACACTTTCGGTGCCACCGTTCCCAGGCCGCCGCGGCGACGCGCTAGCCTCGCGGCCGATGGAGGACTGGCTCGCGACCGCGGCGTCGAAGCGCCCCGAACACCCCGCGGTAGTCGCCGACGACGGCGAGCTGACCTACGCCGAGCTGGAGCACGCGGCCGACGACGCCGCGCGACGTCTCGCGGCGCTCGGCGTGGGGGAGGGCGATCGGGTCGCGACCTCACTCCCCGCGAGCCTCGCGTTTGCGACGCTGTTGCACGCCACGCCACGCCTCGGCGCGGCCTTCGTCCCGCTCGACCCCCGCGTCGGCGACGCAGAGCGGGCGCCGTTCATCGCGGACGCGCAGCCCAAGGTCGTCGTCTCGGAGCCGCTCGAGGGAGAGGAGGCCGGTGGCGTGGAGCTTCGGACCGAGCACGACCCGGAGACGGCGCACACGCTGATTTACACGTCTGGCACGACCGGCGAGCCGAACGGGATCGAGCTCAGCTTCGGAAACCACCACGCCTCTGCGCTCGCGTCCGCCGACAACCTCGGCGTCGAGCCCGGCGACCGCTGGCTCGCGCCGTTGCCGCTCTTCCATGTCGGCGGGCTCTCGGTCCTGATCCGCGCTGCGATCTACGCCACCACGGCTGTTCTCCACGATGGCTTCACGCCGGAGCGGGTGCGCGCGGCGATCCACGGGGGAGAGGTCACGCACGTCTCGCTCGTCGCGACGATGCTGCAGCGCGTTCAGGCGGCCGGCCTGACCGAGGCTCCGAACCTGCGGGTCGTCCTCCTCGGCGGCGGGCCCATCCCGCCCGCGATCCTCGACTGGGCGGATGAGATGGGACTCCCCGCCGTGCCGAGCTACGGGATGACGGAGACCGCTTCGCAGATCGCCGCCGCCAGGCCCGGTGAGCGCTGTGCTCGGGCGCTGAAGGGCGCAGAGCTGCGGATCGAGCCCTCGGGCGAGATCCTCGCCAAGGGCCCGATGGTGGCCGAGGACGCCCTCGCCGCCGACGGCTGGCTTCATACGGGCGACCGCGGCGCCCTCGACGAGGGCGGCTGCCTCGCGATCGATGGCCGTATGGACGACGTGATCGTCACCGGCGGCGAGAACGTCGTGCCGGTCCGTGTCGAGAGGGCGCTCGAATCGCACCCCGGCGTGGAGGAGGTCGCCGTCGTCGGCGTTCCCGACGAGGAGTGGGGCGAGGCCGTGACCGCATTCGTCAAGCCCGCCGCCGAGACCGACGACGACGACCTGATCGCACACGCGCGCGAGTCGCTGTCACCCCACGAGGTCCCCAAGCGCATCGTCCGCGTCGACGAGCTCCCCCGGACCCCCGCAGGCAAGGTCCTCCGCCGCAAGCTCGCGAGCGACGCCCGCTAGAGTCCGCCGCCGATGATCTACGACGACGATGCGGACCTCGGAAAGCTCGACGGCAAGACCGTCGCGATCCTGGGCTACGGCTCCCAGGGGCACGCCCACGCGCTCAACCTGAAGGAATCCGGGGTGAACGTGGTCGTCGGCCTGCGGGAGGACTCGCAGTCGGTCGAGAAGGCGAAATCGGATGGTCTCGAGGTCCTCCCGATCGCCGACGCCGCGAGCAAGGGCGACATCGTGATGGTCCTACTGCCCGACGAGAAACAGGGCGGGGTCTGGGAATCCGACATCGCCGACGGCATCGCGCCCGGCAACCTGCTCCTGTTCGCACACGGGTTCACGATCCACTTCGACGAAATCGCGCCGTCCGCCGAAGTGGATGTCGGCCTCGTCGCCCCCAAGGGCCCGGGCCACCTCGTCCGCCGCCAGTACGTCGCGGGCGAGGGCGTTCCCGGCCTGATCGCAGTCCACCAGGACGCCACCGGCAACGCTCGCGACCTGGTCCTCGCCTACGCCAAGGGGATCGGCTGCACGCGCGCAGGGGTGATCGAGACGAGCTTCAAGGAGGAGACCGAGACCGACCTCTTCGGCGAGCAGGCTGTCCTCTGCGGCGGCGTCACCGAGCTCGTCCGCGCCGGCTACGAGACGCTCGTGGACGCCGGCTACGACCCGCGCCTCGCCTACTTCGAGTGCCTCCACGAGCTCAAGCTGATCGTGGACCTGATGTACGAGAAAGGCATCACCGGGATGCGCTATTCGATCTCCAACACCGCCGAGTACGGCGACCTCACCCGCGGCAAGCGCGTGATCACCGACGAGACCCGCGCCGCGATGAAGGAGATCCTCGGCGAGATCCAGTCGGGCGACTTCGCGCGCGAGTGGATCGCCGAGAACCGCGCCGGCCAGGAGAACTTCCAGCGCATGCGCGAAGAGGGCAAGGACCACCAGGTCGAGCGCGAGGGCAAGGAGCTGCGCTCGATGATGGCTTGGATCGACCAGGAGTTCTGATTCGCCGATGACCAGCGACGGCGAGGAGCAGGGCGGCTGGCTCCCGCCGGAGCCGCCCGGGCCGGAGCCCGACCGCACGCAACCCCCACCGCCGCCCGTCCAGCCACAGGCGCCACAGCCGCAGCAGCCGCCACAACAGCAGACCTCGCAGTACCAGCAGCCGGCCTACTACCAGCAGTACCCTGCCTACGCGGAGCCCGGCAACGGCAACGCCGTGGCGGCGCTAGTGCTCGGAATCGTCGGCCTCGGCATCCTGCTCTCGTCCATTGGCCTCGGCGCGCCCCTTTCGCTGGCCGTCGGGATCGTCGCGATCGTCATCGGGCGGCGGGGCCGCAACGCGGTCGACTCCGGCCAGACGCGAAAGCACCGCGGCCTCGCGCAAGCCGGCTTCATCCTCGGCATCGTCACTGTCGTGCTTTCGGTGCTCGCCGGCGGAGGCTGGATCGCCGCGTTCGTCAGCGATCCCGACATCCTCGACGAACTCGACGAGACCGACTCGGACGACCCGTTCAGCACCATCGTCCTCCTCGCGGCACGCGTTGCCGCGATGGTCGCCCCCTAGACTCGGGGGCCATGACCACGAGCGTCGCCACGCGCATCCCGAAGGAGCTGCTGCCCGCAGACGGGCGCTTCGGCTGCGGGCCGTCGAAGGTCCGCGACGAGCAGCTGCAACGCCTCGTCGAGGTCGGAGCCGGCGTCATCGGCACCTCTCACCGCCAGCGCCCGGTGAAGGACGTCGTCGGGCGCGTGCGCGAGGGGTTGGGAGAGCTGTTCTCGCTGCCGGACGGATACGAGGTGCTGCTCGGAAACGGCGGGACCACCGCGTTCTGGGAGGCCGCCGCGTGCTGGCTCGTCCGCGAGCGGGCGGTGTGCCTTACCTACGGGGAGTTCTCGCGCAAGTTCGCCTCGTCGCTCGCCGCGGCCCCCTTCCTCGCGGATCCGATCGATCTCAGCGCCGATCCGGGCGATGCACCCGCCCCGGCTGCCGACCCGCAGGCCGACGCGATCACGTGGGCACACAACGAGACCTCGACCGGGGTGATGGTCCCGGTCGAGCGCCCCGCCGACGCCGGTGAGGCGCTCGTGCTCGTGGATGCGACCTCCGGGGCCGCAGGACTGCCCGTGGACGTCGACCAGGCCGACGCGTACTACTTCGCACCGCAGAAGGGGTTCGCCTCGGACGGCGGCCTGTGGCTCGCCCTGCTCAGCCCGGCGGCGATCGCGCGGATCGAGGAGCTCGACGCGGCGACCGACCGCTGGCAGCCGGAGTTCCTGTCGCTCTCGACGGCGCTCGAAAACTCGCGCAAGGACCAGACCTACAACACGCCCGCGCTCGCGACCCTCCTCCTGCTCGCGGACCAGATCGAGTGGATGAACGGCAACGGCGGGCTTGACTGGTGCGTCGGGCGCACGACCGCGTCGTCGGGCCACCTCTACAGCTGGGCGGAAGCGTCCGAGCAGGCGACGCCTTTCGTCGCCGACACGGCCAAGCGCTCGCTGGTGGTCGGCACGATCGACTTCGACGACGGCATCGACGCCGCTGCGATCGCCGCCGCGCTGCGCGCGAACGGCATCGTCGACACCGAGCCCTACCGCAAGCTGGGGCGCAACCAGCTGCGGATCGGCATGTTCCCCGCGGTCGAGCCCGCCGACGTCGAGGCGCTGACGGCCTGCATCGACTGGACGATCGAGAACGTCCCGGAGGTCACGCGGTGAAGGTCCTCATCAAGGAGAAGGTCGGGGACTCGGGCGCCGAACTGCTGCGCGAGGCGGGCCTCGAGGTCGAGCTCGGCATCGACTGGGACGAGGGCGAGCTCGAGCGACGGATCGGCGAGTTCGACGGCATCCTGATCAGGTCGGGCACGAAGCTGACGGCCGAGCTGTTCGACAAGGCCGAGAACCTGAAGGTCGTCGGACGCGCCGGGGTCGGAGTCGACAACGTCGACGTCGAGGCTGCCACCAAGCGCGGCATCGTCGTCGCGAACGCGCCGCAGTCGAACGTGATCACCGCGGCCGAGCACACGATGGCGCTGCTGCTCGCGCTCGCGCGCAATGTGCCGCAGGCGCACGCCTCGCTCGCCGCGGGGAAGTGGGAGCGGTCGGAGTTCTCGGGCATCGAGCTGTACGAGAAGACGCTCGGCGTGCTCGGGTTCGGCCGCATCGGCCAGCTCGTCGCCCAGCGCGCGCTCGCCTTCGGCATGCGCGTCGTTGCCTTCGACGCCTACGTCGCCGAGGAGCGCTTCCGCGACCTCGGCGTCGAGCGCACGAAGACCTCCGACGAGCTCTACGCGAGCGCCGACTTCATCACGATCCACCTGCCGAAGACCCCCGAGACCGAGAACTGGCTCGACGCCGAGGCGTTCTCGAAGATGAAGGACGGCGTTCGGGTGCTCAACGTCGCGCGCGGGCCGCTGCTCGTGGACGACGACCTGCGCGCGGCGCTCGAGTCGGGGAAGGTCGGCGGCGCAGCGCTCGACGTCTTCCGCGAGGAGCCGGTCACCGACCATCCGCTGTTTGGAATGGCGAACGTGATCGTCACGCCCCACCTCGGCGCATCCACGACCGAGGCAACCGACCGCGCCGGCTATCAGGCGGCCGAGCAGGTCGTCGCCGCGCTCACCGGCGGCGTGGTGACCAGCGCCGTCAACGTGCCCGCGGTGGCGCCCGAGGACTACGAGGCGCTCGGCCCGTTCGTGCCGCTGAGCTCGCAGCTCGGGCGGATCGCGGCCGCGCTCGCCCCGGGAACCTCGATCGACGGCGTCGACGTCGAGTACCTCGGCAGGATTGCCGAACGGGACACGCGGCTGCTCACCGTCCAGGTGCTGAAGGGCCTCCTGGCCGGCCACACCGAGGAGGAGATCAACGACGTCAACGCTCCCTCGATCGCCGCCGAGCGCGGGATCGCGATCGGCGAGACCGACCGGCCGCAGGCGCGCGACTTCACCGATCTCGTCCGCGTGACGGTGACGAGCAACGGCACCGCTTCGCGCGTCGTCGGCACGACGCTTGGGCGCCTCGACCGCCCGCACCTGCTCGAGGCATGGGGATCACGCTTCAACGTCCAGCTCGAGGACCACCTCGCCGTCTTCCGCTACGAGGACCGCCCCGGAATGCTCGGACACGTCGGAACGGCATTCGGGGAGGCCGGCGTGAACATCGTCTCGGCGGCCGTCGGCCGCGGGCCCGAGGACGCCGAGGAGGCGACGATGGTGGTGACGGCGGATTCGCCGATCGCCGCCGATGTCGTCGCGGGAATCACGGCGCGCGACGGCTTCCGGGACGGCCGCGCCGTGAGCCTCTGATGCCCTGCGTCGTGCGGCCCGATGGTGTCGAGATCCACTGGGAGGAGCGCGGCGAGGGCGCGACGGTCGTGTTCGCCAACCAGTTCTTCGCGCCCCCGGATCTGTACGAAGGCCTCAACCAGTTGCTCGCGGCCGAGCACAGGCTCGTCACCTACGATCCTCGCGGCATCGGGCACTCGACTCGGGAGGGCCCGTACGAGCTGGAGACCGACGTCGAGGATTTCGTCGCGGTCCTCGAGGAGGTCGGGGGCGCCGACGTCGTCGTCGCGGTCAGCGACGGCTGCCATCGAGCGGTGCTCGCCGCCGCTCGGTGCCCCGAGCTCGTCGCAAGCGTCATTAGCCCCGCCGGCAGCCCGCTAGCGCGCAGCGACATCGCCGGCCGCGATGGCCTCGCCGGCTCCGAAGGCGTCGTCGAGGCCTTGGTACAGATGGCCCGGACCGACTACAAGGCGACACTGAGGACGATCATCGAGAGCATCAACCCGCAGATGACGCGGGAAGAGATCCGCGACCGGATCGACCGCACGCTCGACCACGCGCCCCAGGACCAGGCGATCCCACGCTTTGAGAACTGGATCGCGGCAGACGCCCGCGAGGAGGCGCTGGAGCTCGGCGACCGCCTGGTCCTGCTCTTCAGCCCGGGCAACCCGTGGTTCCCGGAAGATGTGGCCACCGTCACGCGGGAGCTGTTGCCGAAGGCGGAGGTGATCGACGTTCCGGATGGCGCGATCTCCGAGCCCGAGCACACGGTCCGCGCGGTCAGGGATCTGATCGGCTCCCCGAAGCGCGCCGGTGCCTGACGGACAGGGTGTACCCTCTGTGAAGCGAATGACGTTCCAGCTCGACCTGCGACTTCTCCTTCTCCCCCCTCGGGGGGAATAGCGCGTGGCGGCCGCGTAGCCGCAAACCAGCCCAGGAGAACGCAGTCGAGAACTTGAAAGGAACGGCATGACACCGACGGACAAACCCACAGGAGAAGCGCAGGACCGGGTCCGAATTTTCGACACGACCCTGCGCGACGGCGAGCAGTCGCCCGGCATCTCGCTCAACACGCAGGAGAAGGTGGAGATCGCGCACCAGCTCTCCCGCCTCGGCGTGGACATCATCGAGGCCGGCTTCCCGATCACTTCGCCGGGCGACTTCGAGGCGGTCCAGACGATCTCGCGCGAGGTCCAGGGGCCGGTCATCTGCGGTCTCGCACGCACCGCTTTCCAGGACATCGACGCCGCCTGGAACGCGATCAAGGACTCCGAGCGCCCGCGCATCCACACTTTCATCTCGACGAGCGACATCCACATCGAGCACCAGCTCCAGACCACGCGCGAGGACGTCAAGGGTCAGGCGCGCGCAGCTGTTGCGCACGCCCGCGAATACTGCGACGACGTCGAGTTCTCGCCGATGGACGCCACGCGCGCCGACACCGAGTTCACCGCCGAGGTGATCCAGATCGCGCTCGACGAGGGCGCGACGACGATCAACGTGCCGGACACCGTCGGCTACTCGATGCCGGTCGAGCATGGCGAGATGTGGGCCGAGCTCTACCGCCTGGTCCCCGGGCTGGCCGACGTCGTCACCTCGGTCCACTGCCACGACGACCTCGGGCTCGCGGTCGCGAACTCGTTCTCCGGCCTGCAGGCGGGATGCCGGCAGGTGGAGTGCGCGATCAACGGGATCGGCGAGCGGGCCGGGAACGCCTCGCTCGAGGAGATCGTGATGCTGATCCACACCCGCCGCGCGAGCCACAAGCTGTGGACGAACGTCAACACGCGCGAGATCGCGCGCACGAGCCGCCTCGTCTCGCGCCTGACCGGCTACCCGGTGCAGCCGAACAAGGCGATCGTCGGGCGAAACGCGTTCGCACACGAGTCGGGCATCCACCAGGACGGTGTGCTCAAGGAGCGAGAGACGTACGAGATCATGGACGCGACGACGATCGGGCTCGAGACGAACTCGATCGTGCTCGGCAAGCACTCCGGCCGCCACGCGCTGCGGAACGCGCTCGAGGAGCTCGGGTTCGCGGTCGACGGCGCCGCCCTCAACACGGCGTTCCACCGTTTCAAGGAGATCGCCGACAAGAAGAAGACCGTCACCGCGCTTGACCTCGAAGCGCTAGTCACCGACGAGATGCGCCAGGTGGAGGCGGCGTACGACCTCGAGTGGTTCGAGGTCGAGGCCGCCTCGAAGCGGGCGCCGCACGCACGCGTCGCGGTTCGCCTGCCCGAAGGCGAGCTCGCCGAGGGCAACTTCACCGGCGATGGCCCGGTTGACGCCTTCTTCAGCGCGATCAATGCCGCCACGGGGCGCGAGGCGCGGCTGAAGGAGTACCACGTGTCCGCCGTCACGGGCGGTCGCGACGCACTCGGAGAGGTGACGGTGCTGCTCGAGCTCGACGGCAAGCTCGCCACGGGCCAGGGCGTCTCCACCGACGTGCTCGAGGCGTCCGGGAAGGCCTACCTGCGGGCAATCACGAACGCGCTGCGGAACTCGGCGGTCGCCGAGGCCGAACACCACCTCGAACAGGCCGAGGTCTCCGAGACTCCGACGCCGTAGGCGCTTGGCCGAGGACTTCACCTGGCTCGACGGTGACCGGCTCGTCCGCTTCGGCGAGGGCGCGCTCGGCGAAGCGGCGGGGCTGCTTGCGCAACGCGCGTTCGAGTCGTTTGCGCTGCTCAGCACGGAAAGGGCGCTGAAGGAGGCGCCCGAATCGCTGCGCGCCGCCGCCGGCGTCGTGCTCGAGGTCCCGGCCAGCCCGGTGCCGGAGGCCGCCGCGGCTGTCCGCGGCGAGGTGGGGGAGAGACCCGTCGTCGCGTTGGGCGGCGGCCGCGTGATCGACTCGACGAAGGCGATCGCCGCTGCCGAGGGCCTGCCGTGCGCGGCGATCCCCACGACGCTCTCCGGCGCCGAGATGACGCGCTTCCACCGCATGCCGGCAGGGGTGGAGGGCTACGGGCTGACACGCCCGACGGTGGTCGTGGCCGACGCCGGGGTGATGGCGTCGTCCCCGATGCCCGGACTCGCCGCGACGGCGATGAACGCGCTCGCGCACGCGATCGAGGCGCTCTACGGGCCGCTCGCGAACCCGGTGGCGACCCTCGCAGCCCTGCGCGGCGTCTCTCTCATTGCGGACGGGCTCGACCGAGAGCGTCCGCCCGAACTCAGCCTCGGCGCCCTGCTCGGCGCGTACGCGGTGGACTCCGCCGGCTTCGCGATCCATCACGCCGTCTGCCAGACGATCGTGCGCGAGCTGGGCACGCCACACGCGGAGACGAACGCTGTATTCCTGCCGCACGCAGTGCGGACGATGGCCGAACGCGCGCCCGATGCGCTCGCCGGTCTGGACGAGGCGCTGGGCGAGGAGCCGGTGGCCGCGATTACCGAGCTCGCCGCCCTCGCCGGCCCGACCCGTCTGTCCGAGCTCGGTGTCGCGGTCGATGACCTTCCGGCCGTGGCCGCAGCCGTCATGAGCCACCCCGCCTACGCCAACACTCCCAGCGCGCCGGATGACGTAGAGCTGGTCGGGATCCTCCAGGCTGCCATGTAGGCTCGCCGGCCGATGAGACCGAACGCCACCGGCTGGGGGTTGATCCTCTTCTTCCTGATCGGGGGGATCGCCTTCACGATCGCGATCCCGGAGATCTGGATCGGCCAGATCTGGATCGCCGTGGCGCTGTTCCTCGCGCTGCTCTACTTCGTGATGAACCGTCGCGCCGACAAGGTCGAGCGGCTCCGCACGGAGGGCATTCCGGCCACTGCCACGATCCTGTCGATGGAGCAGACTGGGATGTACGTCAACGAGATGCCGCGGGTCAACTTCCAGCTGCGTGTCCAGCCGCAGAACGGCGAGGCGTTCGAGATCGACAAGGCGGCGACGGTGCCGTTCATCGCGCTGGGTCAGCTCGGCGTCGGCAAGCAGATTCCGGTCTACCTCGACCCGAAGAACCCGGAGGAGGTCGAACTCGACTGGGGCAGCGTCGCCGCGCCTTTCACGTTCTCACTCGAGGATGGGCGGACCATCTCGGTGGACAACGCCGCCGCGCGGCAGGAGGTGCTCCAGATCCTCCAGGCAAACGGCTACGCGACCGACGGCGCCAGCGACCTGCGCCAGAACCCCGCCGTGCGCCAGCAGGTCCTCGACGTCCTACGCCGCCACGGTTACCCGGTGGATCCGGTGGCACCGGCCACAGCGGCAGCTCCCGCGAGCGCGACCGCGGCGTCCGCACCAGCCCCGGCGCCGCCCGCCACCCCCGAGGGCGACCCCGTCGAGAGCCTCGAGAAGCTCGCCGAGATGCGTGAGAAGGGCCTCGTCACCCAGGACGAGTTCGAGGCCCAGAAGAAGCGGATCCTCGGCGAGCTCTAGGTCGCCTTCGGGACCTTCAGGAACGAGAAGCGCTTGATCGGGTTGGTCGCCCCGCCGACGGGGACCTCGTCGCGGCGGCAGGTCATCGTCTTGTCGGCGCGCGCCTGCCACTTGGAGAGCCACTCAGCGAACGACTCGCCGCGCTTGCGCTCGCGGCGGTCCACCTCGCGCTTCGCGACCTGGATCGTGATCAGCCTACGGGCGATCCTCTGCGAGAGGGCGCGCTGCGCTAGCGCCGCCTTGTAGGCCGCGCGGTCGCCGCCGAAGCGCTTGCGGATGATCGCGGCCTCCGCCGCGGACACGAGCCTGCTCTTCAGACCCGGCGCGCGCTTCGCGAGCCCGGCCTGGAGGAGGGCGTTGAGCGCCCGTTGGCGACCTCCGATCGGGACCTCGAGCCGCGTGACCTCGGACGCCGCGATCCGGCCGCCGTCCTTCCAGACGCAGTGATGATCGCCCGGGACCTTCAACCTGCCCTCGCGCAGCGAGGTGTCGAAGCCCGGTCCGGAGGGTCCGACCGCCTGCGGGCAGAGCGACGGGTTGCGCGTCCATAGGTACACGCACGCGACGGTCGGCTTGTCGGCGTCGGCGCCCGCCGAGCTGAACGTACCCCAGCCCCAGGACCAGATCGTCCCGATCCCAAGCTCGCGCGAGATCGTCTCGGCGGAGAGCGTCTTCCACTTCACGACGCGCAGCCAGGCGCTCAGCGGCTTGAGTCCCTCACGTCCGCCGTTTCCCGACTGCGACTGGAAGCCGATGAAGAGGCCGAGCTTCTGTGGCGGGATCCCGAGGGCGATCAGCTTCGCGAGCGCGGTCCGGTACGCGATCCGGACGCTGCGGCTGCCGACGACAGGCCCGCGCGCATGGATCAGGCGGCCGTTCGGGTACACCTCGGGGAGCAGCTCGCCGACGCTCGCCGCATTGCGCCAGAACTGCGCCGCGCCGCGGCCGCTGACGGAGAAGCCGCTCGGGATCAGCAGAAAGACGCGTGCACCGCGGTCGCGCAGCCGAGTCATCAGCATGATCACGTTCTGGCGGTAGGTAGCTGCCCGCCCGGTGAACGGGCCGGTGCTCGAGCCGCTCTCGAACTCGTCGAGGGCGATCAGCGGGGTAGAGCAGCCGGTCGAGTCCACGGCTTTCGTGTACTCCGCGTCGGCCGCGGCGATGATCCCCGATGCCGCCTTCGGGCTCCCCGGCAGACCGACGATATTCTCCATGTGGAGTTCGAAGTACGCGGTGCCGGCCCCGGCGGCGCGGAACGTGCGGGGGATCGCCTTGCCGTTGCTGGCCACCACGAGCCCGGGCTTCGCGAACACGCTGCGGAACTTGACCGAGCCGTCGGCGAAATCGATGTAGGTGCCGGGCGCGTCGGGGATGTTCGGGCAGGCGGCCTGGGCGGCCTGGGGGAGGGCGGCGGTGAGGGCCAGGGCCACCACCAGTCCGGTTGCGATTCGGGCGCGCATCGTAAGGATCAACAACAGGCTATGAGGGGGATGGGTTCGGTTTGCCGGGTAGGGGTTGTGCGTCTTATGGGTCTATACGACCCCAAACTCGCCAACCCCCCTTGGGCAGCTCCTTCACTGAAATACGTTCGTACGTGATAGCGTACAGACGGATGCCCGCCCCAACCATCAACCCGGCTCTCGAGCAGCCCGACACAGCCATCGGCCCACGCGTGCGCGCCCTGCGCGAGGCCATGGGTCTGTCCCTGAGGGACCTCGCCGAGCGCAGCGGCGTCTCGGCGCCGATGCTGTCCCAGGTCGAGCGCGGTGAGACGAGCCCGACGCTTGCAGTCGCGGGTCGCATCGCGGCCGGACTGGAGCTGTCGCTGTCGCAGTTGCTGCGCCTCGACGAGACCGAAGGGGTGACGGTGGTCCGCCGCGGGCAACGCCGCAGGGGAGGGGCCCAGCGCCGCGGCCACTCCTACGAGGTGCTGACCCCGCCGCTGCCGGGCCAGCGCGCCGAGGTATCCCTGCACACGCTCGTGGCCGGCGCGGCGACCGGCGGCGCCGGCGACGTCCCGATCCACGAACCGGGCGGTCGCGAGACCGCGATCGTCACCAAGGGCGAGCTGCGCCTCGTCTGCGACGGTGTCCCGCACGACCTCGGCACCGGCGACGCGGTGACGTTCGACGCCGACCTTCCGCATCACTTCGAGAATTCCGGCACGAATCAAGTGGAGTTCCTCGCTGTCGTCGCCGCGGGCTTGCGCAGGAGCTGAACCACGATGGCCAAGACGCTCTTCGAAAAGATCTGGAACGCCCACGAGGTTGCGCCCAACCTGATCTACATCGACCTCCACCTCGTCCACGAGGTCACCTCTCCACAGGCGTTCGAGGCGCTCCGCCTTGCCGAGCGCGCGGTGCGTCGGCCCGACCGCACGCTGGCAACGGCCGACCACAACGTCCCCACCGACGGCTCCCAAACGCTGAAGCAGATCCAGGACGAGCTCTCGCGCGTCCAGGTCGAGGCACTCGAGCGCAACTGCGAGGAGTTCGGTGTGCCGATCTATTCGATCGGCTCGGACCGCCAGGGAATCGTCCACGTGATCGGACCGGAGCTCGGCGTCACACAGCCCGGGATGACGATCGTTTGCGGCGACTCCCACACCTCGACACACGGGGCGTTCGGCGCGCTCGCGTTCGGCATCGGCACCAGCGAGGTCGAGCACGTCCTGGCCACACAGGCGCTCCAGCAGCCGAAGCCGAAGTCGATGCGGATCGGCTACGAGGGCGACCTCGGCCACGGGGTCACGGCGAAGGACCTGATCCTCGGCACTATCGGCCAGATCGGGACGAGCGGCGGTGTAGGCCACGTGATCGAGTACGCCGGCCCCGCGATCGAGGGGCTCTCGATGGAGGGGCGAATGACTGTCTGCAACATGACGATCGAGGCCGGCGGCCGCGCCGGGATGATCGCCCCGGACGACACGACCCTCGAATGGTTCGAGTCGGAGCAGCGCCCGGGCGCGCCCGAGTCGCCTCCCGCCGAATGGCGCGAGCTGCACACCGACGGCGGTGCGAGCTTCGACACCGAGGTCACGGTCGACGCCGCCGCGCTGTCGCCGCAAGTGACCTGGGGGACCACGCCCGGCATGGTCGCGCCCGTCACCGGCGAGGTTCCCGAGCCGCGTAACGAGTCCGAGGAGCGCGCGCTGACCTACATGGACCTCACACCGGGTACGCCGATCCAGGAGATTGCACTCGACCGCGTGTTCGTCGGCTCGTGCACCAACTCGCGCATCGGCGATCTCCGCCTCGCCGCCGAGACCGTCGCCGGACGCAAGGTCGCAGCAGGCGTCGATGCGATGGTCGTCCCCGGCTCACAGCGGGTGAAGGCGCAGGCCGAGCGCGAGGGCCTCGACGAGGTCTTCCGCGCGGCGGGCTTCGACTGGCGATCGGCCGGCTGCTCGATGTGCCTCGGGATGAACCCCGACATCCTCCAGCCAGGCGAGCGCTGTGCCTCGACCTCGAACCGCAACTTCGAGGGCCGCCAGGGACGCGGCGGGCGCACGCACCTGGTCTCGCCGCGGATGGCTGCCGCCGCCGCGGTCGAGGGCCGCTTCGTCGACATCCGCGAGTGGGGGGACTGAGGCGTGGAGAAGGTCGAATTCGTCGAGGGCGGGGTCAGCGTGCTCGACCGCGCCGACGTCGACACGGACCAGATCATTCCGAAGCAGTTCCTCAAGCGTGTCGAGCGAACCGGCTTCGGCGAGTTCCTCTTCTTCGACTGGGCGAAGGAGCCGGGCTGGGTGCTGCCGCCCAACCCGATCCTCGCGACCGGTGCCAACTTCGGCTCTGGTTCCTCGCGCGAGCACGCCCCTTGGGCGCTCGAGGACTACGGCTTCAAGGCGATCGTCGCACCCTCGTTCGCCGACATCTTCTATTCCAACTGCACCAAGATCGGGCTGCTCCCGGTGGTTCTCCCCGAGCACGAGGTCAAGCAGTTGATGGACGCCGGCGAGGCCGCGATCGACCTCGAGAACCAGGTCGTCGCCTACGGGGGCCACGAGGCCAGGTTCGAGATCGACCCCGAGGTGAAACGGCGCTTGCTGCTCGGCCTCGACGACATCGGCATCACGCTCGAGCAGGAGCACGATATCGAGGCCTACGAGCGGGAACGGGAGCGAAGTGGGCCCGTCACGAACGCGCTGTGAGCACGCGCGCCGCCACGCGCGACTGGGACGCCGCCACCTACGACCGCGTCTCCGACGTCCAGCTCCGCAACGGACTGGAAGTCCTCGACCGGCTGTCGCTGAAAGGCAACGAAACCGTCCTTGACGCCGGCTGCGGCTCGGGTCGCTTGACGGCCGAGATCGCTGCTCGCCTGCCGGAGGGGCGCGTGATCGCGTGCGATGGCTCCCCGGCGATGGTCGAGAGCACGCGGGCGGCGGTCCCCGAGGCCGAGGTGTTCCTCGCCGACCTCGCGGAACTCGAGCTTGACGAGCCCGTCGACGCGATCTTCTCGAACGCCGTCATCCACTGGATCCCCGACCACACCGCGCTGTTCCGGCGCTTCTACGGGGCGCTGAAGCCCGGCGGCCGGCTGCTCACACAGGCGGGCGGCGCGGGCAACCTGGTCCGTTTCGACGCCGTGCTCGACGAGGTCATGGGAGCCGAGCCCTTCGCGGAGCATTTCGCCGGCTGGGGCGGCCCGTGGAACTACCCGATGCCTGAGGACGAGGCCGCCGCGCTCGCCGCCGCCGGCTTCGGCGACATCCACTGCGAGCTCGTCACGCGCACGCTGGACCCGCCCGACGGCACTGCCTGGCTGCGCTCCACCGCCCTCGGCGCCCACACGGAGCGCCTGCCGCACGAGCTGCGCGAGCCGTTCGTCGAGGCCATCGCCGCGCGGCTTCCCGATCCACTCGTGCTGAGGGACTACATCCGGCTGAACGTCAACGCGCGGCGGCCCGCCGAGTGAGCTACGGGTCTGCCGGACGAAGCTGGGACGCAGAGACCTACGACCGCGTCGCCGAGCCTCAGCTCGCATGGGCGCACGAAGTGATGGCGCGCCTACCGCTGGACGGCGACGAAACCGTTCTCGATGCCGGCTGCGGCCCCGGCCGCGTGACGCTTGCGCTGGTTGACCGCCTCCCGCGAGGGGAGGTCATCGCCGTGGACGGGTCGCCCGCGATGGTGGCGAGAGCCCGGAAGGCGCTCGACGGGCGTGCGCAGGTCCTCGAGCAGGATCTGGCGTCGCTCGAGCTCGCCGAGCCCGTCGACGCGATCTTCTCCAACGCCGTCTTCCATTGGATCCCCGAGCACGAGAAGCTGTTCGAGCGCCTCTACGCTGCACTACGCCCCAGCGGGGTGCTCGTCGCGCAGTGCGGCGGCGACGGCAACCTTGCCTCCCTTGCCGCGCTTGTCCCCAGCGTTGCGGCCCGCACGCCCTTCGCCGAGCATCTCGCCGGCTGGAATCGTGCCTGGGAGTTTCCAGACGTTGCCTCGACCAGCGCGCACCTCGAGGCGGCCGGGTTCGGTGACATCCGTTGCCTGCTCGAGAAGCGCCCCACCGAGCCCGGCGAGCCGCTCGAGTTCCTGCGCATGGGTCCGCTCGGTCCGTACCTCGACCGCCTGCCGCCAGAGCTTCACGAGTCGTTCGTGGATACCGTGGCGAACGAGATGGGTGATCCGCTCGTGCTCGACTACGTCCGCCTGAACATCGACGCCCTTCGCCCCGCGTGAGCGCGCCGAGGATCGTCACGCTCCCGGGCGACGGGATCGGTCCGGAGATCGACGCGGCCGCGCGTGAGCTGCTCGCTGCGCTCGGCGAGTTCGAGTTCGACGAGCGGCTGATCGGCGGCGCCTCGATAGACGCGCACGGGGTCGCCCTCACCGACGAGGTGCTCGAGACCTGCCGCGGCGCCGATGCCGTCCTGCTCGCCGCCGTCGGCGGCCCGAAGTGGGACACGACCGACCCCGACGCGCCCCGCCCCGAGCAAGGACTCCTCGGCCTGCGCAAGGGCCTCGAGCTGTTCGCCAACCTGCGGCCGGTGCGCCCGAGCGCCGCGCTGCTCGATGCGAGCCCGCTGCGGCGGGAGCGCATCGAGGGCACCAACCTGCTCGTCGTCCGCGAGCTGACAGGCGGGATCTACTTCGGCGACAGCGGCCGCTCCGGCGACACGGCCTTCGACACCTGCAGCTACTCGGTCGCGGAGATCGAGCGGATCGCCGAGGTGGGCTTCAACTCGGCCACCCGCAAGGTCACGAGTGTCGACAAGGCGAACGTGCTCGAGACCTCGCGCCTGTGGCGGGAGACGGTCGAGCGCGTGGCGGCGAAGCATCCCGCGATCGAGTTCGGCCACCTGCTCGTGGACAACGCCGCGATGCAGCTCGTATCGCAACCGGCAGACTTCGACGTCATCCTCACCGAGAACCTCTTCGGCGACATCCTCTCCGACGAGGCGGCGATGCTCACCGGCTCGCTCGGCATGCTCCCCAGCGCATCTCTGGGCGCCGCGAAGCCCGGCCTGTTCGAGCCGGTCCACGGCTCCGCGCCGGACATCGCCGGCACCGGTAAGGCAAATCCGCTGGCGATGTTCGGCTCGGTCGCGCTGATGCTGCGACACGGACTCGGCATGGAAGACGAAGCGGCACGGGTAGAATCGGCCATCGACAGCGCGCTCGAGGACGGCCTTCGCACCGCCGACCTCGGGGGCGAGGCCACCACCGAGGACGCCACAAGGGCAGTCCTCGCCAACGTTTAGGAGCGACGAACAGCGTGCCGCAAGCGGACCTCATCTGGATGAACGGCGAGTTCGTCGCCTGGGACGACGCGAAGGTGCACGTGCTCACGCACGGGCTCCACTACGGGACCGGTGTCTTCGAAGGGATCCGCGCCTACGACACGGAGCGAGGCACCGCCGTGTTCCGCCACCGCGAGCACCTCGAGCGCCTCGAGCGCTCGGCGAACCTCTACTACATGGAGCTGCCGCACTCGCTCGACGACTTGCGCGACGCCACCCACGAGCTGATCAACCGCAACGGCTTCAAGGGCTGCTACATCCGCCCGATCGTCTTCCGCGGCGCCGGCCCGATGGGGCTGTTCCCGCTCGAGAACCCGGTCGAGACGGCGATCGCCGTGTGGGAGTGGGGCGCATACCTCGGCGACGAAGGTAAGCAGCACGGTATCCGCGCGCACGTTTCGTCCTGGCGGCGGATCTCTCCCGACTCGCTGATCCCGCAGGCGAAGGCGAGCGGCCAGTACCTCAACTCGGTCCTCGCAAAGCTCGCCGCCCACCACGCGGGCTATGAGGAGGCGATCCTGCTCGACGATGACGGCAACGTCTGCGAGGGGACGGGGGAGAACGTCTTCGTCGTCAAGGACGGCGAGCTCGTCACGCCGCCGCCGACGGCGAGCATCCTCGACGGCATCAACCGCCGCTCGATCATCCAGATCGCCCGCGACCTCGGCTACGACGTGGTCGAGCGCGACGTCGCGCGCGCCGAGCTGACGCTCGCCGACGAGCTCTTCCTCACGGGCACCGCCACCGAGCTGTGCCCGGTGCGGTCGATCGACGACCACGACCTCGGCGAGCCCGGGCCGGTGACGCGCGAGATCTATCGCGTCTTCGACGATGCGCTCCATGGCCGCGACGAGCGCTACCTCGAATGGCTCGACATCGTGCCTGTACCATCCGAGGCGTGAACATTCGTCGTTTGCAGCGAATTACGGACGCGGACGCGCTGCGCTAGCGCGCCGCCCACTCGCACGCGCCCCGCAAGAAGGCGCTCTCCGTAACCGCAACGACGAAAGGTTCCCCATGGCACAGCAGGTCCACCTCTACGACACCACCCTCCGCGACGGCATGCAGGGCGAGGGGATGTCGCTCTCCGTGGACGAGAAGCTACGGGTCGTCCACGCGCTGGACTCGCTCGGCGTCCACTTCATCGAGGCGGGCTTTCCGAGCTCGAATCCGAAGGAGGAGGAGCTGTTCGTGCGGCTCGCGGACGAGACCCTCGTCGGCGCCGCGGTGGTCGCCTTCGGAATGACGCGAAGGCGCGACGTGGAGGCAGCCGCAGACCCCGCGCTCGCCCTGCTCGCCGAGTCGTTCGCGCCGGTGTGCACGCTCGTCGGCAAGACGTGGAAGCTCCACCTCGAGAAGGTGACGAAGGTGGCCCCCGATGAGAACCTCGCCATGATCGGCGAGTCGGTCGCGTTCCTCGTCGGTGCGGGCAAGCGGGTGATCTACGACGCCGAGCATTTCTTCGACGGCTTCCGCGACGACTTCGCGTACGCGCTCGCGTGCGTCGCGGTCGCGCTCGAGGCCGGTGCCGAGAACGTCACGCTCTGCGACACCAACGGATCGTCGCTGCCCGGGGAGATCCAGGCCGCGACGGCGCAGGTCGTCGAGTCGGTCGGCGGCGACGGCGAGCGGATCGGCATCCACACCCACGACGACGCGGGCTGCGGCGTGGCGAACTCGGTGGTCGCCGTCGAGGCCGGCGCACGGCTAGTGCAGGGAACGATGAACGGGTACGGCGAGCGCTGCGGGAACGCGAACCTCGTCTCGATCCTGCCCTCACTCCAACTCAAGCTCGGCTTCGACTGCGTCTCGGGCGATCAGCTCGGGCGGCTGACGGAGACCGCGCACCTCGTGGACGAGATCTGCAACATCGCCCCCGAGCCGAACGCCCCCTACGTGGGCCGCAACGCGTTCGCCCACAAGGGTGGGATGCACGCTGCGGGGGTCGTGGCCGACGCCAGCACCTTCGAGCACCTGGAACCGGCGACGGTTGGGAACGACCGGTCGCTCCTGATCTCCGAGCTGGCGGGCAAGAGCACCGTCCAGGCACGTGCGGAGCAATCCGGGTTCGCGATCTCCGAGAGCGACGCCGCCCGCGTCGTCGAGCGCGTAAAGGAGCTCGAGCACCGCGGGTTCCAGTTCGAGGCGGCGGACGGCTCGTTCGACCTCCTGATCCGGCGCGAGACGGGCGAGGTCGAGCCCCTCTTCCGGCTCGAGTCGTGGCGCGCGATCGTCGAGAAGCTCGAGGACGGCAGGGTCAGAACCGAGGCGACGATCAAGATCTGGGTCGGCGACGAGCGTTTCGTCCGCACCGCCGAGGGCAACGGCCCGGTCCACGCGCTCGATCGCGCGCTCCGTGACGCCATCGGCGAGACCTACCCGCACCTGCGCGACATCGAGCTCGTCAACTTCAAGGTCAGGATCCTCGACGAGACGAAGGGCACGGGCGCCGTGACCCGCGTGCTGCTCGACGCAAGCGACGGCACGGAGACGTGGGGGACGATCGGTGTGTCCGAGAACGTCATCGAGGCGAGCTGGGACGCGCTCGTCGACTCGCTCGAGGCCGGGATGCTGCCGGCCCGCGCAATCCACGACCGCACGCACAGGTGAGCGGGGCGGCCGAGGACCCGATCCCGCTCGCGCGCCCCGTCATCGGCGCGCGCGAGGAGGAACTCGTGATCGAGACGCTGCGCTCGGGGCGGCTGTCGCTCGGGCCGCGCTTGGCCGAGTTCGAGCGCGGCCTCGCGGAGCACCTCGGGGTCGAGCACGTCTCGGCCGTCTCGAGCGGGACCACCGGTCTCCACCTCGCGCTGCGCGCAGCGGGAGTCGGCGCGGGCGACCGTGTCCTCACGACGCCGCTCAGCTTCGTCGCCTCGGCGAACGCGGTCATCTATGAGGGTGCCGAGCCCGTGTTCTGCGATGTCGACCCGCGCACGCTGAACCTCGACCCGGCCGCGGTCGAGCATGCTCTCGGAGAAGCACCGGCGGCGGCGATCCTGCCGGTCCACATGTTCGGCTATCCCGCCGACATGCCGGCCTTCGAGCGACTAGCTTCCGATCACGGGCTCGCGCTCGTGGAGGACGCCTGCGAGGCGCTCGGCTCCGTCCACGCCGACGGCCCCGCCGTCGGTGCGCGCGGCAATCTCGCGGTTTTCGGCTTCTACCCGAACAAGCAGCTGACGACGGGGGAGGGGGGAGCGGTGGTCGCCCGCGACGCCGCCGAGAAGGAGCGCATCGACTCGGAGCGCAACCAGGGCCGCGCGTCCAACATGGCCTGGCTCGACCACGATCGGCTCGGGTTCAACTACCGCCTCTCGGACGTCGCCTGCGCGCTCGGGATCGCCCAGCTCGAACGGCTGGACGAGATGCTCGCCGACCGCAGGCGCGTGGCCGCGCTGTACGCGAAGGCGCTCGCACCGATCGAGGGTGTCGAGCCGCTGTGCGCGGATGCCGCGGGCGACGTTCGCAGCTGGTTCGTCTACGTCGTCCACGTGCCGGAGGACGTTGATCGCGACGCCACCATCCAGCAGCTCCGCGCACGGGGAATCGACTCGAAGCCCTATATGCCCGCGATCCACCTGATGAGCTGGTACCGCGAGCGCTACGGCTACCGCGAGGGCCAGTTCCCAGTGGCCGAGGACGCCGCCGCCCGCTCGCTCGCGCTGCCGTTCTTCCCCGGGCTCGAGGAGGCCCAGATCGAGCGTGTGGTCGCCGCGCTCGGCGATGTCCTCGGCGGCTGAGCGCTCCGTAGACTGCGAAATCGCGATGCCCCGCTTCGGCAAGCCACAGGACCCGATCTTCCGCCGTCTGAACTCGTCGATCGAGTTCGATTTCCGACTGGCGCCCTACGACCTCGCGCAGTCGCTCGCGCACGCGCGCATGCTCGCCCGCTGCGACATCATCACCGCCGAGGACCTCGCGCAGATCGAGCAAGGCCTGGAGGCGGTGAGGGCCGAGATAGACGAGGACAGCTTCCAGGTCCACGAGGACGACGAGGACATCCACATGGCGATCGAGCGCCGCCTGACCGAGCTGATCGGCGACGCGGGCGGCAAGCTCCACACCGCCCGCTCGCGCAACGACCAGGTCGCCACCGATGTCGCGATGTTCGTCCGCGCGCACAGCCTCAGCGCGAAGGAGCGGCTGCTGGCCCTGATGGGCGCGCTTGCCGCGCGGGCGGAGGAGCACCTCGACTGGTCGCTCCCCGGCTACACCCACCTCCAGCGCGCCCAGCCGGTGTACCTCTCACACCACCTGCTCGCCTACTTCTGGAAGTTCCGCCGCGACCTGCAGCGGTTCAACTTCTGCCTCAACGCGACCGACGATCTGCCGCTGGGCGCCGGCGCGCTCGCGGGCGTCAACTTCGACACCAGTCGCATGTCGGTCGCCCAGGACCTCGGCTTTGCCGCGATCTCGGAGAACTCGATGGACGCCGTTTCGAACCGCGACTTCGTGCTCGACTACCTCTCCGCCGCCGCCACATGCGCGACGCACCTCTCGCAGCTCGGCGCCGAGATCGTCCTCTGGTCGAGCGAGGAGTTCGGCTTCTGCAACGTCGCCGATGATTTCACCTCGGGCTCGAGCATCATGCCCCAGAAGAAGAACCCCGACGCCGCCGAGCTCCTACGCGCAAAGGCGCCGCGGATCGCGGCACACCTGGTGGGCCTCCACGGCGTCCTCACCTCGCTCCCGCTCACCTACAACAAGGACATGCAGGAGGACAAGGAGCACCTCTTCGACAGCGTCGACACACTCGAGCTGTCACTCGACGCCGCGACCGAGATGGTCGGCGGCATGACCTTCCACCGCGAGGCGATGCGCTTGGCCGCCGCCGACGAGATGCTGGCCGCGACCGACCTCGCCGACCTGCTCGTGAGGCGCGGGGTCCCTTTCCGCGAGTCGCACTCAGTCGTCGCCGGGCTCGTCCGCCACGCGATCGACTCGGGCAAGCGACTGTCCGAGATCACCGAGGCGGAGCTCTCCGAGCTCGCGCCCGCGCTCGACGGCGAGTACTACGCGGTGCTGACCGACGGGGCTTGGCTCGAGTCGAAGGTGTCCGAGGGCGGGACCTCACTCGACCGCGTCCGCGACCAGCTCGCGCAGGCCCGCCACGTGCTCGAGGAGGCCTCGGGCTGAACCCGGCCGAGCGGGCCTTCTATGCGCGCTCGGTACACGAGGTCGCGCGCGGTCTGATCGGCTGCACCGTTGCGCACGCCGGCACAGTCGGCCGCATCGTCGAGACCGAGAGCTACCACGAAGAGGAGCCAGCCTGCCACGCGTTCGGCGGCCGTACGCCGCGTACTGAGCACCTCTTCGGCCCGCCGGGGACGGCTTACGTGTACCGCTCGTACGGCGTCCACGCGCTGCTGAACGCCGTTTGCGAGCCGGAGGGGGTGGGAGCCGCCGTCTTGATCCGCGCCCTCGAGCCGCTGGAAGGGCACGAGCTGATGCGCCGCCGCCGCGGCCGCGAGCGCGACGAGGAGCTCTGCTCCGGCCCGGGCAAGCTCGCCCAGGCGCTCGCGATCGGCCTCGATCTCAACGGCACGAGCCTCTGCGACGGACCGATCCGCATCGGTCCCCGCACGGGGACCGAGCCCGCTCTCGCCGTCGGCCGGCGGATCGGCATCACGAAGGCCGCCGACCTCGAGTGGCGCTTCTGCGACGTCGCGAGCCGCCACGTCTCGCGGCCGTGGCCGCCGGCGATGCGCTCTGCGCGCGGCGCGCTGACCACCGTGTAGGTGCTAGCGCTACGCGCCCGGCGCCGTGCGCCCGCTGTTGGCCCTACTGGCCCGCGCCCGGAGTGCTGCCGCCGCCCGTCTCGCCGCCTCCGCCGCTAGGAGGCGAAGGGGCGGGGGTCGCGGGCTGCTGCGGCGCCGACGGCTGCTCTGGGGTCTGCGGGGCGGGCTCTGCCGGCTGACTGCCGCCGTCGCTCTCGCCGCCCGTCCCCTCGCCCTCGGTTCCGGACTCGTCGGTCGTCGCCGGACCGGTGGGCTCGGCGGGGACCTCGGTTCCGGGCACTTCCTCGCCGCTCTCGATCTTCTTCGCGTCCTCCGCGGCCTGGCGCTCGTCGCGAAGCGCGATCCACTGCGCCATGAAGGTGCTCCAGATCGCGGCCGGGTAGGTACCGCCCGCCACCGGGCTGCCGCCGTACTCGGTCTCCATCGGCTTGAGCGAGTCCGGATAGCCGATCCAGACCGCGACCGTCAGCTCCTTGTTGAAGCCGACGAACCAGGCGTCGCCGTAGTTCTCGGTCGTGCCGGTCTTGCCGGCGGCGAACTCGCCGATCTGGGCGTCGCGGCCGGTGCCGCTCTGGATCACGCCCGTGAGCATGTTGGTCGCAGCGTCGGCGCTTTGCTTCGAGAAGACCTCTGTCGTGCGGGTCTTGTTCTCGTCGATCGTGTCGCCGCCCGCCGTCTGGACCTTTTCGATCGCGACGGGGCTCCGCTTGTTCGGCGCCAGCGAGTTGTAGGTCCGCTTGCCGCCGTTTGCGATCGTCGAATAGGCGTAGGCGAGCTCGATCGGGGTGAGGCCCTGCTTGAGGCCGCCGAGCGTCATCGCGGGGTTGGTCGAGATCGGCGTCTGGATGCCCATCCTGTTGGCCAGCTTCGCGATCTTCTCGGGCCCGACCTTGAGCCCGACCTCGGCGTAGACGGAGTTGTCCGACTGCGCCGTCGCGGACGCGAGACTCGTCACCCCTGAGTACTGGTTCTGGTAGTTGTTGACGACGAACTTCTCGTTCTTGTCGGCGCTGTTCGGCACCGGGAAGATCTTCTGCCGCGACTCCCACGTCGAGTACGGGCCGATGCCGTTCTCGAGCGCGGCGATCAGCGTGAACGGCTTGAAGGCCGAGCCGGGCTGCCGGTGTCCGCTGATCGCGAGGTTGAACGGCTTGCGGTCGTAGTTCTCACCGCCCACCAGCGCCTTGACCTCGCCGGTCTTGTTCTCGATCGCGACCAGCGCCGCGCTCGGCCCAACGTCGTCGATCCGGGTGACCGCCTGCTCGGCGGCCTGCTGTAGCTCGGGGTCGAGGGTCGTCTGGACCTTCAGCCCACCGCCGAAGACTCGGTTCTCGTTATAACGCTTGACGAGTTGCTCGGTGACCCAGGTCGAGTAGTAGGGGTTAGCGGAGTCCGGGCTCGGCGAGTTGATTTCGCTCGCCGCCGGGATCGCGGTTCGCACGCCGACGTCGTACTGCTGCTTGGTGATCATCTCCTGCTCGAGCATCGCCTTCAGCACCGCGTCGCGGCGCTCGCGGGCCTGCTGGGGAAACTGGACGGGATTGTTAGCCGTCGGCGAGGAGATGATCCCGGCGATCAGCGCGCCTTGCTCCGGCGTCAGGTCGCGCGCAAGGCGGTCCGATTGCGCGAACTTCCCACCCCCGCCGAAGTACGTCCGTGCCGCAGCCTCGATCCCGTAAGCGCCGTTGCCGAAGTAGATCGTGTTCAGATACTGGGTGAGGATCTTGCTCTTCGACCACTTGCGCTCGAGGTGATAGGCGAGGGCGGACTCCTTCAGCTTCTGGAAGACCGAGCGGTCGCCCTGCGCCGCGAGCGCGTTCTTGACGAACTGCTGGGTGATCGTCGAGCCGCCCTGAGCGGTGCTCTGCTGGCGGATGTCCTGCCACAGGGCGCGCCCGATGCCCTGGTAGTCGACGCCGCTGTGGTCGTAGAAGCGCTTGTCCTCGATCGCGATGACGGCGTTCTTCATGTTGACCGAGATCTCGGAGTCGCTCAGCAGGATCCGGTTCTGGTTGTCGGTCAGCTTCGCGATCTGGGTGCCGTCCTTGTCGTCGGCGAGCAGCACCGAGTTCTTCGCCGCCTTGAACTGGGCCAAGTTCTCGAGCGCGGGCAGCTCGCCGGCGACAGCCATCATCATCCCGAAGACGGTCGAGATCACGGCGAGGATCGAGAGGCCGAGGAGGACGAGCGCCAGCCGCAGCTTCTTCAGCTTCGGCCGGCCGATGCCGGGCATCGGCTCGACGATCGGGGCGCTTTCCACGGCTATCTGCGTCGGATCGTTCATCAGGTGATGGCGAGCGTGTTCGGACGTCGCCTCGCGCGCGACGTTGATGGATCAAGTAGGAGCGGGCCCTGCGGCCGGGCGGCGCTCCGTCCGCCGGGGGGCCAGTCTAGCATTGGCAAATGAGCCAATCCGCCGCTTCAGACGCCGGGTTTCTGCTGCGCAACGCGGTCGAGGCCCTGCCGGAGGGCGCTCTGGAGGAGCGACTCAAGCGAAACGGCGAGCTGCGCGTGAAGCTCGGGATTGACCCGACGGCGTCCGACATCCACCTCGGCCACACGGTCGTCCTGCGCAAGTTGCGCGAGTTCCAGGACCTCGGCCACCGCGTCGTACTGATCATTGGGGACTACACCGCGCGCGTGGGAGACCCCAGCGGCCGCAGCACGGCGCGCCCGGTGTTGGAGCCTGGCGAGATAGACGCGAACGCCGAGACCTTCAAGCGGCAGGCATTCACGGTCCTCGATCCGGAGCGGACCGAGGTGCGACGCAACGGCGAGTGGCTCGACATGCCGATGGAGGAGCTCTTCCGCCTCGCCCGGACCTCGACGGTCGCGCAGCTGCTCGAACGCGACGACTTCGCGAAGCGCTACTCGGCCGGCAAGCCGATCTCGATCCTCGAGCTGATCTACCCGTTGCTGCAGGGCTACGACTCGGTCGCCGTGAGCGCCGACGTCGAGCTCGGCGGCACCGACCAGAAGTTCAACCTGTTGCTCGGGCGCGACATCCAGCAGGCCTACGGCGTTGAGCCGCAGGTCGTCGTGACGATGCCGATCCTTCCCGGCACCGACGGAGTGGAGCGGATGTCGAAGTCCGCCGGGAACTACGTCGGTGTGACCGACTCGCCCGAGGACGTCTTCGGCAAGCTGATGCGGATCCCCGACGAGGCGATGGCGACCTACCACGACCTGCTGCTCGACGAGCCGTTGGATCCTTCGCGCCCTGCCGTCGAGTCGAAGCGCGCGCTCGCGCGCGCGATCTGCGCCCGCTTCCACGGCGAGGATGCCGCCGCGGCGGCCGAGGCCCACTTCGACCGGCTGCACGTGGAGCGCGCCGCGCCCGATGAGGTCGAGGAGGCGCCGCTGCCCGAGCAGGACCCGATCCACCTGCCGGCCCTGCTCGGCGACGCGTTCGGCATCTCGAACTCCGAGGCTCGCCGGCTGATCGGGCAGGGAGCGGTGAAGGTTGGGGAGCGGACGCTGTCGCCAGAAGAGCTCGACCTGCCGGCGGCCGAGCTCGACGGAGCCGTCGTTCGCGCCGGCAAGCGGCGCTACAAACGCTTCCGCGCCGGCGGCTGAGAACCTATGGGGCGTTGCCCCAGAGGCCCAGCAGCGCTATACTGCCTGTCCCCCAAATGGCCATCCGAAAGGTCGTGACGGCGGTCTTTCGCGCCAGGGGGAGCGTTTAGCGAGGCGGCAACCCCGCCAGCGAGGCGTCGCGGTCTTTGAAAACTCAACAGCATGCGCGATCCGAGGCCTTATGGCCTTCGGTCGCGTCCAGGTTCGACCGTCGCTCACGGGCAGCCCGCTCGTGGAGCGACGTATTAACTGAGACCCGTCATGTCTGGCCTTAGCCGCAGGTGTACGCGGCGGGCCGGCTCTCCGCTCTTTAAGCAGGCGGAGGGCAGGACTTGACAGCTTTCCTGAAATAGAGATGGACCCGGTTCGGGCTTGCCTGAACCGGCGACATGTTGTTTTTCACGGAGAGTTTGATCCTGGCTCAGGACGAACGCTGGCGGCGTGCTTAACACATGCAAGTGGAGCGACGAACCAGGGCTTGCCCTGGGGCAGAGCCGCGAACGGGTGAGTAACACGTGGGCAACCTGCCCCGATGACTGGGACAACCCGGGGAAACCCGGGCTAATACCGGATGTGCCCACTCCACACCAGTGGAGTGTGTAAAGGAAGCTTCGGCCTCCGCATTGGGATGGGCCCGCGGCCCATTAGCTTGTTGGTGAGGTAATGGCTCACCAAGGCTGCGATGGGTAGCTGGTCTGAGAGGACGATCAGCCACACTGGGACTGAGACACGGCCCAGACTCCTACGGGAGGCAGCAGTGGGGAATCTTGCGCAATGCGCGACAGCGTGACGCAGCAACGCCGCGTGGGGGAAGACGGCCTTCGGGTTGTAAACCCCTTTCAGGAGGGACGAAGCCTTGTCCGTTAACAGCGGTGCGAGGTGACGGTACCTCCAGAAGAAGCCCCGGCTAACTACGTGCCAGCAGCCGCGGTAATACGTAGGGGGCAAGCGTTGTCCGGAATCATTGGGCGTAAAGGGCGCGTAGGCGGTCCGGTAAGTCCGCTGTGAAAGTCAAGGGCTCAACCCTTGAAAGCCGGTGGATACTGCCGGGCTAGAGTCCGGAAGAGGCGAGTGGAATTCCTGGTGTAGCGGTGAAATGCGCAGATATCAGGAGGAACACCAACGGCGAAGGCAGCTCGCTGGGACGGTACTGACGCTGAGGCGCGAAAGCGTGGGGAGCAAACAGGATTAGATACCCTGGTAGTCCACGCCGTAAACGATGGGCACTAGGTGTGGGAGGTGTCGACTCCTCCCGCGCCGCAGCTAACGCATTAAGTGCCCCGCCTGGGGAGTACGGCCGCAAGGCTAAAACTCAAAGGAATTGACGGGGGCCCGCACAAGCAGCGGAGCATGTGGTTTAATTCGACGCAACGCGAAGAACCTTACCTGGGCTTGACATGTTCGTGACCGGTGTGGAAACACACTTTCCCTTCGGGGCACGATCACAGGTGGTGCATGGCTGTCGTCAGCTCGTGTCGTGAGATGTTGGGTTAAGTCCCGCAACGAGCGCAACCCTCGTCGCATGTTGCCAGCATTAAGTTGGGGACTCATGCGAGACTGCCGGTGACAAACCGGAGGAAGGTGGGGATGACGTCAAGTCATCATGCCCCTTATGTCCAGGGCTACACACGTGCTACATTGGCGCATACAAAGGGCTGCGATACCGCGAGGTGGAGCGAATCCCATAAAGTGCGCCTTGGTTCGGATTGGAGGCTGAAACTCGCCTCCATGAAGGCGGAGTTGCTAGTAATCGTGGATCAGCAATGCCACGGTGAATACGTTCCCGGGCCTTGTACACACCGCCCGTCACACCACGAAAGCAGGCAACACCCGAAGCCGGTGGCCCAACCCTCACGGGAGGGAGCCGTCGAAGGTGGGGCTCGTGATTGGGGTGAAGTCGTAACAAGGTAGCCGTACCGGAAGGTGCGGCTGGATCACCTCCTTTCTAGGGAGCTTCCAATCGCGAGGGGTGGCCCCTGTGGTCACCCCGAGTGGGAGCCCGCGCGGGCGCCTCGAGCGTCCCGTGCGGCCTAGAACGTCGACCGGACCTGGAAGACACCGCGCGTGAGCGCGATGAGCATGCTGTTGAGTTTTGAGAGACCGGCCCGCGGCCGGCTCGCCCTGGAGTCCCGGGGCAGTCGCCACGGTCACGGCCCTCGCCGAACCTTGAGAACTGCACAGTTGGCCAAACTAAGAAGTATTGGGTATCACCGGCCCCCAGATCGCCTTCGGGCGAGCTCGGGGCTGATCACCGTCAAGATACGAAGGGCACACGGTGGATGCCTTGGCATCAGGAGTCGAAGAAGGGCGTGGACGACTGCGATAAGCCACGGTTAGGCGTTGAACGGCCTATGACCCGTGGATCCCCGAATGGGAAAACCTAGCGCTGGTAGTGCGGCGCTATCTCGAGCCGAACACATACGCTCGGGAAGGCAAGTGGGCGAACTGAAACATCTCAGTAGCCCGAGGAAAGGAAATCAACCGAGACTCCCCTAGTAGTGGCGAGCGAACGGGGACGAGCCCAAACCTGGCAGGTGCAAGCGGACACGCGTTGCCTGCCGGGGGTTGTAGGGCGATCTGCCCGGACCGTGTCCGGTCCGGCGCGAGTCATCAAGCCATGAGGTAGCCGAAGAGCAGTGGAATTCAGACACCACAGAGGGTAACAGTCCCGTAGGCGAAACCCCATGGCCTCGCGAAGTTCGTTCCTGAGTAGGACCGCACCCGTGAAACGCGGTCTGAACCCGGGGGGACCACCCTCCAAGGCTAAGTACTCCCTGATGACCGATAGCGGACTAGTACCGTGAGGGAAAGGTGAAAAGTACCCCGGAAGGGGAGTGAAATAGTACCTGAAACCGCGTGCCTACAAGCGGTCGGAGCACTTCGGTGTGACGGCGTGCTTTTTGCATAACGAGCCGGCGAGTTACTCGTCATTGGCAAGGCTAAGCGATGAGCGGAGCCGTAGCGAAAGCGAGTCCGAATAGGGCGACTCAGTCAGTGGCGGTAGACCCGAAACCGAGCGAGCTACCCATGGGCAGGTTGAAGCGGGGGTAAGACCCCGTGGAGGACCGAACCGACCTAGGTTGAAAACTGGGCGGATGACCTGTGGGTCGGAGTGAAAGGCTAATCAAGCTCGGAAATATCTGGTTCTCTCCGAAATATATTTAGGTATAGCCTCAGGTAAATTGCGTTACGGCCGTAGAGCACTGCTTGGACTAGGGGCCCTACCAGGTTACCGACTTCAGGCAAACTCCGAAGACCGTTACGTTTACCCTGGGAGTCAGCTTGCGGGGGATAAACTTCGTAGGCAAGAGGGGAACAACCCAGACCGCCAGCTAAGGTCCCTAACTATCAGCTAAGTGGAAAACGATGTTCGGATGCCGAGACAACCAGGAGGTTGGCTTAGAGGCAGCCACCCTTGAAAGAGTGCGTAACAGCTCACTGGTCAAGTGTCCGTGCGCGGAAAATGTACCGGGGCTCAAGCTGATGACCGAAGCTGCGGGTGCGTAGGTCCTGCGGGATCTACGCGCGGTAGGAGAGCGTTCCTTGGCCCGCGAAGCGGCGGCGTAAGCCAGCCGTGGAGGCCTGGGAAGTGAGAATGCCGGCATGAGTAACGAGAGAGAGGTGAGAATCCTCTCCACCGATTGTCCGAGGTTTCCTGGGTAAAGTTCGTCTGCCCAGGGTTAGTCGGGACCTAAGGCGAGGCCGAAAGGCGTAGTCGATGGCGAACGGGTTGATATTCCCGTACCACGTCGGATCCGTTATGACCGATGGGGAGACGAGGAAGGGTAAGAGGACCCTGGCGATGGTTGACCAGGGGTAAGCATGTAGCCAGTCCTCCCAGGCAAACCCGGGAGGGCGTTATTACGCGAGGTGCGATGCCAGCTGGCCTGACGGCCGGCGAGCCTCTGACCCCATGCCTCCTAGAAAATCCTCTAGACAGGATCCGCGTGCCCGTACCCACAACCGACACAGGTGGACAAGTAGAGAATACTAAGGTGATCGAGATAACCCTCGTTAAGGAACTCGGCAAAATTGCCCCGTAACTTCGGGAGAAGGGGCGCCCCGGTAGAGTGAACCCCGTACGGGGGAAGCTCGAGGGGGCCGCAGTTAACCGGTCCAAGCGACTGTTTACCAAAAACACAGGCCTCTGCTAAGTCGCAAGACGACGTATAGGGGCTGACGCCTGCCCGGTGCCGGAAGGTTACGTGGACGTGTTAGCCACCTTCGGGTGGCAAAGCACCGAAGCCAAGCCCCGGTAAACGGCGGCCGTAACTATAACGGTCCTAAGGTAGCGAAATTCCTTGTCGGGTAAGTTCCGACCTGCACGAATGGCGTAACGACTTGGACGCTGTCTCAACGAGGGGCTCGGTGAAATTGCAGTCTCGGTGAAGATGCCGAGTACCCACGGCCAGACGGAAAGACCCCGTGAACCTTTACTACACCCTGATATTGGAGTCTGGGTTATCTCGTTCAGGATAGGTGGAAGGCTATGAAGCGCCGGCTGCGGCTGGCGTGGAGCCGCCCTTGAGATACCACCCTTGGTGTTCTGGGCTTCTAACGCTCGTCCGTGAATCCGGCGAGCAGACAGTGTCAGGCGGGTAGTTTGACTGGGGCGGTCGCCTCCCAAAATGTAACGGAGGCGCGCAAAGGTTCCCTCAGCACGGTCGGAAATCGTGCGCAGAGTGCAAAGGCAACAAGGGAGCTTGACTGCGAGACATACACGTCGAGCAGGTGCGAAAGCAGGCCTTAGTGATCCGGCGGTAGCAAGTGGAAGCGCCGTCGCTCAACGGATAAAAGGTACTCCGGGGATAACAGGCTTATCGGGCCCAAGAGTCCACATCGACGGCCCGGTTTGGCACCTCGATGTCGGCTCGTCGCATCCTGGGGCTGAAGTCGGTCCCAAGGGTTGGGCTGTTCGCCCATTAAAGCGGTACGCGAGCTGGGTTCAGAACGTCGTGAGACAGTTCGGTCCCTATCTGCCGTGGGCGTTGGAGAATTGAGGGGAGTCGTCCCTAGTACGAGAGGACCGGGACGAACGGACCTCTGGTGTACCTGTTGTCCTGCCAAGGGCACCGCAGGTTAGCTACGTCCGGATGGGATAACCGCTGAAAGCATCTAAGCGGGAAGCCCACCTCGAGATTAGTTCTCCCATCCCCTTGAGGGAGTAAGGACCCTGGAAGATCACCAGGTGATAGGCCGGTTGTGTAAGCACAGCGATGTGCTCAGCAAACCGGTACTAATGTTCCGAGGGCTTGACGGATTTTTTGATGCCCCGCTTCCTAGGGCGGTCAACTGTGCGGTTCTGAGGGTTCGGTGGGAGCCCGGTCTCGCTTGATTTCGGTGGTCATAGCGAGGGGGAAACACCTCTTCCCATTCCGAACAGAGCAGTTAAGCCCCTCAGCGCCGATGGTACTTGGCCCGAAAGGGCCCGGGAGAGTAGGTCGCCGCCGATTAGCTTCACCGGAGGGCCGTCCCGCAGGGGGCGGCCCTCCGTGCGTTCTGGGGGCCTGCGCAGCCGCGCCGGCGTGCTCGTCGTAGACTCCGCCGCCGTGTCTGCGATCGACATCATCCTGATCGTCATCGGCGCTCTACTGCTGCTGGCGCTGCTGTTCCTTGCGGGTGGCTTCATCGCCGCCAAGCGCCGCGACAGCAGGCAGGCCGGCGCCTACGCCCAGCACGTCGCCGAGGCCGATCGCGCGCTCGAGGCGGCGCGGGCGGAGGACAGGGGCTGGCATCGCGACGCACTCGAGGCGGCGGCGAAGGCCGCTCTGCAGCGGGAGCGGCCCGACTTCCTCGTCGAGGAGCTCCACCTGATCCTCGTCGACGACCGTCCCGGTGTGACCGAGGACAGGGCCCGGTTCGTCGCGCAGGCGGCGGGGGAGGAGCTGCACCTCACCATCGGCCGCAGCGAAGGTGGCGACTGGCAGCTCGAGAAGATCGCCTAGCTGAACTGCAAACCGCAGCTAGGAGGCTGTGAGACAGGGCTGGCTCGCCGCGAAGCCCTCGACGGAACCACCCCGCGAGCGGCGACGCGCAGGCTGGCGCCCTTCGCACGCCGGGGCCGGCCACTCCCACTCCATCCCGAGGCCGCCCTCATCCGAGGCCTCGCGCGGCCCGTCCGGGGAAGGCGGGCCGCTGAACGGCGCGTACTCGCCGAGGGTGGCGAACTCGACCGCGAGGCCGATGCCGCCCAGCGTGGCGCGCGAGATGCGATCTGTGACCGTCGGGAACACGTGTTCGTACAGAGTAAGTACCCCCGCGGACGGAAGAACAACCCTGCGGGAAACGCCTCTGGAAAGGGAGATCAGCGCGTCGAGAGCTTCAGCGAGGGGGTTGTTCCCGTCGCGCCGCCACCGCTGTAGCTGTAGCGGTACTCGCCGGAACGCGCCGTCACGGACGCCGTGAAGTACCCGCGGGCATCGGTCGTGGCGCGCGCGACCTCGGCAAAGGAGCCGGATCCCGAGCGGAACTCCACGACCACCTGCGACGCGCCTCCCGGCCGCACCTGGCCCCACAAACGCGCGCTCGCGCCCGATCGCGGCTTTGCCGGATCGATCCACAGCGGCGCCGCGAACGCGTCGTAGGACGGCTTCTTCCGCCCGTTCGCGAACAGCAGCCCGCTCTGAAACTCGTTGAAAGCACGCAGACCCTTCGCTTTGCCGATCTTGCCGTCGGTCAACCGGAACTGGTTGTACGCGCGGAGGCGCGGCGTGCGCCAGACCTGGTGGGCCGCCTGCTGGAGGTAACGGCTCTGGCGCGAGAGCGAGACGCCCGCAAACGGGTCGGGAGGATCGGTCTGGTAGCCGAACTCGGTGTAGTAGACGTCCAGCTTGCGGCCGCGCTTGGCGTCGATCGCACCCTTCGAAGTGAGCTTGTCGAGGGCGCTGAACAGGCGCGCGGAGTCGCCGATCGCCGCGTCGTCGGGATCCGCCGACTTCTTGTCCGGCGGATCGAAGAACGAGTACGGATGGTGTCCGATCGCGTCAGCCGGGGGCGGCTTGCTGGTCGAGCCGAAAGCGCGCAGGAAGGTGAGTGGGCGGATCGGCTCGTTCGCCCCGCGCTGGGTGCGGCCGCTCGGGGCGAGCTCGCCAACCAGCACGAGAGCGTTCGGCGCCTGGCGCTTGATCTTCGGATACGCCGCGCGAACGAGGTTGCGGTAGATCACCGGCGCGACGAGCTTCTTACCCTCCGACTGCGGCAGCAGCCAGCCGGGCTGGTTCGGCTCGTTCAGGATCGCGTACTGGACCGGGAAGCGGGAATAGCGCTGCGCGACGGCTTGAGCGAAGCTTGCGAACTGCTTCGGATCCGGCTTGTAGAGCCCATTTTTCCTGCCCGGGTTCTGCGTCCCCCAGAACGGCGCGGGCGTCGTGATCGAGATCAACAGGCGGATGCCCCGCGCAGTGGCGCCGCCGACCACCCGGTCGAGAGCGGCCCAGTTGTAGCGCGGATCGGTCCCACTCCCGGCGTTGAAGTTCTTCGGCTTCGTCCGTGAACGAGCCGACGGCGCGTGTCCCGCCCAGAACGCCGACACGCGGATCCGGTCCACACCCAGTCGCTGAAAGCGGTTCATCACTTCCTCGAGCTTGGCGTCCGACGCGTCGAGGAGCAGCTGGTCGTCCATGATCGAAACTTCGGCGTCGGCTGCCGCAGAGGCCGGCGCCGCGAACGCGCACGGAAGCGCGACCGCTGCGCAGGCAGCGGCGAACGCGGTGAGTTGGCGGCGCCCGATTCGCACGACTCCTAGGAGAACCGTGGAGCGGGGGAAAAGTCGCGCGGACGGTGTAGGGGCGGCACGTGCGGCGGCATGCGGCCGCATCCTTGCACGACAGCGGCGCAGCCCGTCCGCCGCCCGCCGCTACGCTGGGCGCGATGGTCCACCTGCGGATCGTTGCCCCCCATCACAGCGCGAAGGACGCGCTCGAGCTGCTGAGCCAGGCCGACTCGGTCTGCAACGTGATCCATCTCCCGAACGCAGCGTCGAAACCGAGCGGCGACGTGATCCTCTGCGATGTCGCGCGCGAGGACGCGAGCGTGATCCTCAGCGACCTGCGCGAGCTCAAAATCCCCGAAGAAGGGTCGATCGCGATGGAGCTGATCGACTCGACGATCTCTGACGCTTCGGACCGTGCCGAGAAGAGCGCCCGCGGCGCCCCCGCCGACGCGGTGATCTGGGAGGAGGTCGAGGCGCGCACCTCGGAAAGCACCGAGCTCTCGGTCAGCTTCGTCATCTTCATGGTGCTCGCGATGCTGATCGCGATGGCCGGGATCATGCTCGACTCGACGATCCTGATCATCGGCGCGATGGTCGTCGGCCCGGAGTTCGGCCCGATCGCCGGCTTCTGCGTCGCGGCGGTGGAGCGGCGGGGCGACCTGGCGAAGCGCTCGCTGCTCGCGCTCGCGGTCGGCTTTCCCGTCGGGATCGCCGCGACGCTCCTCGCGACCCTGATCGTCAAGTGGACGGGCATGGCCCCGGACGCCTTCGAGAGCGGTGACCGGCGCTTCACGGAGTTCATCTCGCATCCCGACGAGTGGTCGTTCATCGTCGCGCTGCTCGCCGGGACCGCCGGCGTGCTGTCGCTCAGCTCGACGAAGTCCGGCGCCCTCGTCGGAGTCCTCATCTCGGTCACGACGATCCCGGCGGCGGCCAACATCGGCGTCGCCGCGGCGTACGCCGACTGGAATGAGTTCACCGGTGCGCTCGCGCAGCTCGGCGTAAACCTCGCGGCGATCGCGCTCGCCGGGATGGGAACGCTGTACCTCCAGCGCGTGCTCTACGTGCGCCGCCGCAAGCGGCACTTGATGGATCCCGCGCGCGAGGCGGCGGGGCTCCCGCTTGGCCGCAGCGCCCGGGGGACGCTCACGCTCGGGACGAGTGAGATCGAGGCGGCAAAGCGTCTCGCCGAGCGCGATAAGGGCTGACGCCCGCAGGTATCCCCAACAGCGCACCGAAAGGGGATTCCATGCCCTCCGGTACCCTTGCCGAGCGGGTGAACAGCCCGGACGAAGCGCGGGAGCAGAACGTCATGGAGAAGTTCGTAATCGAAGGCGGATACCCGCTGTCCGGGACGATCGTTCCGGCCGGCAACAAGAACGCGGCCCTGCCCGCGCTCGCCGCCTGCCTGCTCACTTCCGACGAGGTGGTGCTGCGCAACATCCCGCGCATCCGCGACGTGGACGCGATGGTCGAGCTGCTGAGCGCCCTCGGGGCGCGCGTCGAGTGGCTCGAGGAAAACGCCGTGCTCGTCTGCGCCGCGGACGTGGCCGGCGGCGAGGTGGACGAGGGGATCGCCGACCGCATTCGCGCGTCGTTCCTGCTCGCCGGACCGCTCTTGGCCCGCTTCCGGCGGGCCGACATGCCTCCGCCGGGCGGCGACGTCATCGGCCGCCGCCGCCTCGATCCCCACCTCGACGCCTTCCGCGCGCTCGGCGCGACGATCGAGGCCGACCGCTTCTATCGCCTCACGGCGCCCGCCGGCCTGCGCGCGTGCGACTTCTTCATGGACGAGCCGTCGGTGATGGCGACCGAGAACGCGCTGATGGCGGCTGCGCTGACCCCAGGCTCGACGGTGATCCACAACGCCGCCTCCGAGCCCCACGTCCAGGACCTCGCCCGCCTCTTGCTGCAGATGGGCGCCCGGATCGAGGGGATCGGCTCGAACGTGATGGTCGTCCACGGCAGCGAGGAGCTCGGCGGTGCCGATTACACGATCGGCCCGGACTACATCGAGGTCGCCTCGTTCGCCGCACTCGCTGCGGTGACCGGCGGCGAGCTGCGCGTGAAGGACGCGGGCAAGGACGACCTGCGCATGACGAAACTCGTCTTCGCCCGTCTCGGCTGCCAGCTCGAGTTCGACGGCGAGGACCTGGTCGTCCCGGCCGACCAGCGTCTCCAGATCCAGGACGACCACGGCGACGCCGTGTCCAAGATCGAGGACGGACCGTGGCCCGCGTTCCCGGCCGACCTGACGAGCATCGCGCTCGCGCTCGCCACGCAGGCTGACGGCATGGTGCTGATCTTCGAGAAGATGTTCGAGAACCGCCTGTTCTTCGTCGACAAGCTCGTTTCCATGGGCGCTCGGGTCCTGCTGTGCGATCCGCACCGTGCGGTCGTCTCAGGTCCGAGCCGGCTTCACGGCGAGCGCATGGAGAGCCCGGACATCCGGGCAGGCATGGCGATGCTCATCGCTGCCCTGTGCGCGGAGGGGACCTCGGAGATCGGCAACATCCGCCAGATCGACCGCGGCTACGAGCGCATCGACGAGCGGCTCCGGTCGCTGGGCGCCCACATCGAGCGGGTCGCCTCAGAGCGCGTGCACGCCTGACGCGCGCGCCGTCTGTAGACAGGAGGCTCCGTGATCCACCCGACCCCACCAGGCACGCGCGACGTGCTGCCCGACGAGATGCGCGAGCTGCGCGCGATCTCCGACGGCCTGCGCGCGACCTTCGAGCAGCGCGGTTACGGCGAGGTCTGGACGCCGACGATGGAGTACGAGGAGGTCCTGCGCCGCGGCGACGACGGCGCGGCCGGCATCGGCTATCGGCTGTTCGACGACCACGGCGAGCTGCTCGCGCTGCGCAGCGACATGACGATCCCGATCGCGCGCGTCGTCGCGACGCGCTTCCAGGACGCCGAGCTGCCGATCCGCCTGAGCTACTTCGCGCACGCCTATCGCCCTGTCGAGCGCGGCGAGGCGAACACGCGCGAGTTCCTCCAGGCGGGGATCGAGCTCGTCGGCGCGTCAGCGCCCGACGGCGACGCAGAGGTCGTCGCGATCGTGCTCGAGGCGCTCGAGCACGTCGGCCTGCGCCGCTGTCGCATCACGATCGGCGACGGGGCGCTCTACCGCACGCTGCTCGCAAGCTATGAAGTCCCGGAGGAGGAGCGGCTGCCGCTGCTCGAAGCGCTCGCGCGCCGCGATCTCGTCGGCCTCGGCGCACGGCTCTCGCGGCTCGGTCTCCCGGCGGACGCCGAGAAGGTGCTCGAGACGCTCTGCACGCTGCGCGGCGCCGGCGAGGTCCTCGACGGTCACGGCCCGCTCGTGGCCGCGGCGCTCAGTGGCCTGCGTGCCACGTACGAGCTGCTCGAGGAGCGCGGTGTTTCAGATCGCGTGATCCTCGACCTCGGCCTCGTGCGGGAGCTCGGCTATTACACGGGCGCTGTCTTCGAGGTCTACGACCCGGCCGTCGGGCGGGCCCTCGGCGGAGGCGGGCGCTACGACGAGCTGGTCGGGCGCTTCGGGCGCGATCTTCCGGCCTGCGGCGTCGCGCTCGACGTCCAGCGCGTCCACATCGCCCAGACGGCTGAGGAGGAAGTGTCGTGATCACGACGGCGCTGGCCAACACTGGAAAGCTGACGATCGCCGTGCCGCGCGGGGCGCTGTTCGGGCCGACGCTCGACCTGCTCGACGCACTCGAGATCGACACTGCCGAGCTGCGCTCGAACGACCGCAAGCTGCTGTTCGAGGACGCGGGCATCGTCACGATGCGCCCGAGCGACGTGCCCACCTACGTCGAGCACGGCGCAGCCGACCTCGGCATCACCGGCAAGGACGTCCTCGCCGAGCAGGAGGGGCGAGCGCTGTACGAGCTGCTCGACCTCGGCTACGGCGGCTGCCGCATGGTCGTCGCCGCGCCCGCGGGCAGCGACGCGATGGCGGAGTCGCTCCGGCGCCTCGGCACCGTGCGCGTCGCGACCAAGTACCCGCGCGTGGCCTCCGACTGGTTCGCCGGCACGGGCCGGCAGGCCGAGATCGTCGAGGTCAAGGGGTCGGTCGAGCTCGCGCCGCTGACCGGGCTCGTGGACGCGATCGTGGACCTCACGGCGACCGGCAAGACGCTCGAGGAGAACGGCCTCGAGGTCGACGAGGAGCTGTTCGAGTCGAGCGCGCGGCTGATCGCGAACCCCGCCTCGCACAGGCTGAAGGCGAAGGCGATCGACGAGTTGCTCGAGCGGATGCGAAAGGCGCTGCCGTGAGAACCGAACGCTTCACGGGCGGTTCGGCGTCCGCGGACGACATCCGCGCGCCTCGCGCCACCCCCGGCCGACGTGGCCGCCGACGTGCGCGCGATCCTCGCCGAGGTCGCCGAGGGCGGCGACGCCGCCGTGCGCCGGCTGAGCGAGCGCTTCGACCGCGCAGGGGTGGCGCCGGCCGAGCTGCGCGTGGATCCGGTGGAGCTCGACGCGGCGGTCGCGACCCTCGAACCGGCGGTGCTCGACGCGCTCCGCAAGACGATCACGAACGTGCGCACCGTGGCCGAGGCGTCACTACGCGAGCCACAGGAGGTCGCGCTCGACGACGGCCAGACGGTCGAGCTGGCGGAGGTGCCCGTCCGCCGTGCCGCGGCGTACGTGCCCGGCGGCCGCGCCGCGTACCCCTCGACTCTCGTGATGTGCGCGGTGACCGCGAAGGCGGCCGGAGTAGAGGAGCTCGCGGTCTGCGCGCCACCCGGCCCCGAGGGCCGCGCGCACCCGACGATCCTCGCCGCCTGCGTCCTCTGCGGCGTCGACGAGGTCTACCGCGTCGGCGGCGCCCAGGCGATCGCGGCGCTCGCCTTCGGCACCGAGACGGTCCCGCCGGTGGACGTGATCGTCGGCCCCGGCAACCGCTACGTCCAGGAGGCGAAGCGGCAGGTCTACGGCCGCGTCGGCATCGACGGCATCGCGGGGCCGAGCGAGCTCGTCGTCGTGGCCGACGCGAGCGCCGATCCCGAGCTCGTCGCGCTCGACCTCGCGGCCCAGGCCGAGCACGGCCCGGACGGGCTGCTCGCGCTGATCTCCCCGGACGCGCCGCTGCTCGACGCAGTGGAGACCGCGCTTTCGGAGCTCGCGGGCGAGCGCCCGAGCGTGACCGACGCCACCGTCGCGCTCGTCGAGGCGGCCGACCCCGACGCAGCGCTGGCGCTGGCGGAGGAGCTTGCGCCCGAGCACCTCGAGCTGATCGTCGCCGGGGCCGATGCGCTCGCCGCACACGTGCGCTGCGCGGGCTGCGTCTTCATCGGGCCCGCGGCCGCCACTGCGTTCGGCGACTACGTCGCCGGCTCGAACCACGTCCTTCCGACCGACGGGGCAGCGCGCTTCGCCGGCGCACTCTCGCCCGCCACGTTCCGCCGCCGGATGAGCCGCGTGCGGATCGACGAGGTCGCCGCGTCGCGCCTTGCGCCTCCCGGCGCCGCGCTCGCGCGGGCCGAGGGGTTCCCCGTGCACGCAGAGTCGATGGAGCGCGCGAGCGAGAATGGAGGCTTGACGATGACCGATCCCCGCAGCGCCGATATCTCCCGCAAGACGGGCGAGACCGACATCCGTGTCGCGCTGACGCTCGACGGCAGCGGCGCCGGCGAGCGCGCGACCGGCGTCGGCCTGTTCGACCACATGCTCACGGCGCTCGCGCGCCACGGCGCGCTCGACCTCGACGTCTCGCGTCAGCGGCGACCTCGAGACGGGCGCCCACCACACGGTCGAGGACACCGGAATCGTGATCGGCGAGGCGCTCGACGAGGCGCTCGGCGACCGTGCGGGCATCGTCCGCTTCGGCGCGGCCACGGTCCCGATGGACGAGGCGCGCGCGCGCTGCGCGCTCGACATCTCGGGCCGTCCGTACTGCTCGTTCGAGGGCGACCTGCCGGCGGGGGAGATCGGCGGGATGGAGACCGAGGCGGTGCCCGAGTTCTTCCAGGCGCTCGCGAGCAGCGCCAAGGTGACGCTCCACCTCGAGATCGAGGCGGGCGAGAACGCCCACCACATGGTCGAGGCGGCGTTCAAGGCGTTCGCGCGCGCTCTGCGTGCGGCCGCCGAGATCGACCCCGGCGAGACCGGCGTGCCCTCGACCAAGGGGCTGCTGTGAGTGTCGTCGATCGCGATCGCCGACTACGGCATGGGAAACCTGCGCTCCGTCGAGAAGGCGTTCGAGCACGTCGGCGCCCGAGCGACGATCACGCGCGACCCGGCGGCGCTCCTGGGCGCCGGACGGCGCCGTCCTGCCCGGAGTCGGCGCGTTCCCGCAGGGCGATGGAGGAGATCCGCCGCCTCGGCATGGACGACGCGCTCGAGCAGCGCGTCGCCGCGGACCGGCCCCTGCTCGGCATCTGCCTCGGGATGCAGCTGCTGTTCGAGGGCTCGTCGGAGCTCGGCGGCGCCGAGGGCCTCGGCCTGCTCCCGGCGCGGTCGAGCCGCTCGAGGCCGGACGGCCTGAAGCTGCCGCAGATCGGCTGGAACGAGGTCCGCTGGTCGCGGCCCGCGGCGCTCAACGACCGGGCTTCCCGACCCCTGCGCCCTCTACCACGTGCACTCGTTCGCGGCGGTCCCGAGCGAGCCGACGTCATCGCGGGGAGGCGACCTACGGCACGGCCTTCACAACCGCCGTCGAGCGCGATGCGCTCTGGGGCGTGCAGTTCCACCCCGAGAAGTCCGGGCCCGAGGGGCTCGCGCCTGCTGTCCAGCTTCGTCGCCGCGTGCGCGAACGGGCGCAGCGCGCGCGGCATGATCCTCCTGCCGGCGATCGACATCCGCGACGGCAAGGCGGTTCGCCTCGAGCAAGGCCGCTTCGACCGCGAGCAGATCTACGTGGACGACCCGCTCGAAGCCGCGCGCGCGTGGCGCGAGGCCGGCGCGCGCTTCCTGCACGTCGTCGACCTCGACGGCGCGCGCGAAGGCGAGCCCGTCAACCTCGAACACCTCCGTCGCATCACATCCGAGCTCGACGTGCCCGTTCAGTACGGCGGCGGCCTCCGTACGCAGGTGGCGGTTCGCGACGCGCTCGCCGCGGGGGCGGACCGCGTCGTGCTCGGCACGGCCGCCTACACCGACAGCGAGTTCCTCGATTCGGTAGTCGACGCGTGGAACGCGCGCGTGCTCGTCGCGATCGACGTCCGCGAGGACAACGTCTCGGTCGCGGGGTGGACGAAGGCGACCCAGATGCCCGCCACGGAGGTGATCGAGCGGATGCAGCGGCGCGGGGTGCGCCGCTTCGTCTATACGAGCGTCGACCGCGACGGGATGCTCGGCGGCCCGGACCTCGACGAGGTCAGGCGCGTGGCGGAGACGGTTCGCGGGCGCTTCATCTACTCCGGCGGCATCGGGTCGCTCGACGACCTGCGCGCCCTGCGTGACCTCAGGCTCGTGAACCTCTCAGGCGTGATCTCGGGCAAGGCGCTCTACGAGCAGCACTTCACGATCGCCGAGGCGCAGGAAGCGCTCGCGGAGACCGGATGACGCTGCTGCGGCGGGTGATCCCATGCCTCGACGTGGACAAGGGGCGCGTGGTCAAGGGGACCGAGTTCGTGAACATCCGCGACGCGGGCGATCCGGTCGAGCTCGCCACCTTCTACGAGGCCGAGGGGGCCGACGAGCTCGTCTTCCTCGACATCACGGCGTCTCACGAGGGGCGCGACACGATCGTCGACCTCGCACGCCGGACCGCCGACGACCTCTTCATCCCGTTCACGATCGGCGGCGGGATCCGCTCCGTCGACGATGCCCAAGCCGTGCTCGGCGCGGGCGCCGACAAGGTGTCCGTCAACTCGGCCGCCGTCGCCCGCCCCGAGCTGCTCTCGGAGCTCGCCGCGGTCTTCGGCGCCCAGTGCGTCGTTCTCGCGATCGATGCCCGGCGGCGCGACGACGGCGATGGCTACGAGGTCTACGTCAGCGGCGGCCGCAAGCCCACCGGGCTCGACGCGGTCGAGTGGGCCCGGCGCGGGGTCGAGCTCGGCGCGGGCGAGATCCTGCTGACGAGCATGGACCGCGACGGCACCGAGGACGGATACGAGCTCGACGCTCACGCGCGCGGTCGCGGACGCCGTCGCCGTGCCCGTGATCGCTTCGGGCGGGGCGGGAAGGCTCGAGCACCTCGTCGAAGCGATCGAGCAGGGCGGGCGCGGACGCGGTCCTGTGCGCATCCATCTTCCACTACGGCACCTATCGCGTCGGCGAGGCCAAGGAGCGCATGCGCCTGGCCGGCATCCCGGTTCGCGGCTGAACGACGCATCCCTCACGCGCGGGCGCTAAATTCAAGGCCGATGGGCTGCAAGCGCATTCTGGCCACGGGAGGAGGCGTGCTCGCCTGCTCGCTCGTCGCTGCCGCGGCCGCTTCGGGCGCGGTGGGCGATCTCGCATCGATCCGAGCCGACTACCGCCTGGACAGCAGCATCACGCGGTGCCGGTTCACGCTCGGCGAGCTCGAGAGCGCCCGCGTCCAGGTGGCCGGCAATCCGGACGAGGCCTACAGCAACTTCGCCGGCGTGCTCGACGGCGAGATCGCACGGCTTCGCGCCAAGTTCTGCCGGGGCGCGGTCGCCGAAAGCCAGCGCAAGAAGTCCTCGCTCAAGGTGAATGTGAAGAGCGTCGTCGCAAGGGGCGGCACGAAGGCGGAGCGCGTGAGGATGCGGAACAAGTCTTCGAAGGAGGTCTCGTTCGGCAAGGCCGACATTGCGAAACCGCAGCGGAAGCCGCGTCGCGCTCAAGGGAATCAAGATCCCCGGCAAGTCGAGCGTGACCGTCTACATCAGTTGCAGGCCGAAGAGCCAGGCGACCACACCCGAGGGCCGCGCCTACGCGTGTTCCAAGAGCGCGCTCCTGGCCGACAAGGGCGACGTGCTGCGCCTCGTCGACGCAAAGGGCGTCGTCGTCCACCAGCGCGGCTTCGAGCGCTACGACCGCGTCTACGCGTTCTAGCCGCCCGACCTCGCTCTCTACGCTTCGCGCATGTCCCTGCGCGAGGCGATCAGCGCTCTCCCCGGCATGGACCGGGTCGGGCCCGCGTTCGGTGGCCAGGTTCCGGCCTACCTGGTCGGCGGTGCGCTGCGCGACCTGATCCGTGGCGAACCCAGCGCCGACCTCGACGTCGCCGTCGAGGGCGATGCGACTGCGCTCGCCGCTCACGCTCGCGGACGAGCTCGGCGACGGCCGCGTGACGTCCACGGGCGCTTCGGCACGGCGACCGTCGAGGGCGAGGGAGTGAGGCTCGACCTCGCCGCCACCCGCCGCGAGCGCTATCCGGCGCCGGGGGCCCTCCCCGAGGTGGAACCCGCGCCGCTGGAAGACGACCTCGCGCGGCGCGACTTCACAATCAACGCACTGGCCGCGCCCCTCGGCAACGACGGGGCAGGGGAGTTGATCGATCCCCACGGCAGGCCGAGCCGACATCGATGCGGGCGTCGTTCGCACGCTCCATCCGGCGAGCTTCACCGACGATCCGACGCGCCTCCTGCGCGCCGCCCGTTATGCGGCCCGCTTCGGGTACGAGCTTGCGCCGGAAACCGGTGAACAGGCGCGCGCCGCTGTCGCCGCGGGCGCGCTCGGCACGGTCAGCGGGGACCGCATCCGCGACGCGCTGCTCGTCATGCTGGGGGAGGAGAAAGCCCCCGATGCCGTCCGCCTGCTCGACGATCTCGGCGTCGTCAAGGCGTTGCACCCGGGCCTGACCGTGGACCCCGAGCTCGTCGCGAGCGCCAAGCTCGGCTCGCTCGAGACCGGCGCTGACCCCGCGCTCGCCGCGCTCGCCGCGCTCTGCACGGGCGACGCGGAAGCCGTCGAGCCGTGGATCGCATCACTCGGGCTCGACGCCGGCGCGCGGGAAGCAGTCGCGACGGCGGCGCGCGCAGCGCCTTCGGCTGCGACGACGCTCGACCCTGAGATGGCGGCGTCGGAGATCCGCTCGCTGCTGGGGCCGCTGCCGCCGGAGGCGCTCGCGCTCGCACTGGCGCTCGGCGCTCCGGCCGACCCGGTCCTCCGCTTCGTCGGTGAGATCACCGAGGTGGCGCTCGAGATCGACGGCGGCGACCTGCTCGCCGCCGGCGTGCCCGAGTCGCCCGCGATCGGGCGCGCGTTGCGCGAGGTGCTGCGGATGAAGCTCGACGGTGAGGTCAGCGGCCGCGAGGCCGAGCTGCGCGCCGCGCTCGAGCTCGCGCGCGCGCCTGAAGGGGACGCCGCGTGAGCGACCGCGTCCTCCCGGTGGATCTCCCGGGCGCGCGAGTGCTGTTCTCGACCCGCGTAGGCGGCGTCAGCGAGGGGCCGTACAGCTCGCTCAACCTCGGCGTTGCGACCGGCGACCACCTCGACGCCGTCGAGCGCAACCGCGCGCTGCTCGCGGAAGAGGCGGGGCTCGCCCGCGAGCGGATCGCGGCGGCGCGCCAAATTCATGGAACACGCCTGATCGAATGGGAGGGCTCGCCGCAGGGCCCGCCCGAAGACGCCGACGGCCACACGACGACCGCCACCGACTTGGGCCTGCTCGTGCTCGTCGCGGACTGCCTGCCCGTCGCGCTCGCCGGAGGGGGCCGTGTCGCGATGGTCCACTGCGGCTGGCGCGGCCTCGCGGGTGGAATCGTCGCCGAGGCTGTCGAGCGCTTCGAGGATCCGCCGGCCGCGGCTGTCGGACCGGGGATCGGCGCATGCTGCTACGAGGTGGGGGAGGAGGTGCTCCAAGCGTTCTCCGACCTGGGCGGCGTCGCCAACGAGCGGATGCTCGACCTCCGCGCCGTCGCCGACGCCCGCCTGCGCGAGGCCGGTGTCGAGCGGATCGAGCACGTGGACCACTGCACCAGCTGCCGCGCAGACCTGTTCTTCTCGCACCGTCGCGACGAGGGCGTGACCGGCCGCCAGGGGGGCCTTGCGTGGTTGACCAGCTGACGGAGCTCGATCCGGACGTCGTCCGCGCGGCGAACCTCGAGCGGGTGCGCGAGCGGATCGCGGCCGCGGGCGGCGATCCGGATGCCGTCGAGATCTGCGCCGCGACGAAGTACGTCGCCGAGCCCGGGCTGCCCGCGCTCGCCGAGGCAGGCATCCGCCTCGTCGGCGAGAACCGCGCCCAGGACCTGCTCGCCAAGCAGGAGCGCCACGGGGGGCTGTTCGAGTGGGACTTCATCGGGGCACTGCAGAGCCGCAAGGTCCGCGACGTCGCGCCGGCCGTCCGCCTGATCCACACGGTCGCCTCCGAGTCCGCGCTGGAGCGACTCGCGCAGCACCCCGCGCGCGAGGTGCTGATCCAGGTGAACATCGCGGGGGAGGAGGGCAAGGCCGGAATCGCCCCCGGCGAGCTAGCTGATTACGTCGAGCGCTGCCCCTGCCCGGTGAGCGGGCTGATGACCATGCCGCCGCTCGCCGAGCGGCCCGAGGACTCGAAACCGCACTTCGCGCGCCTTGCCGAGCTCGCCGGCGAGCACGGCCTTCGGCGCCTCTCGATGGGCACCACACAGGATTTCGAGGCGGCCGTGGCCGAGGGCGCGACCATTGTGCGACTCGGAAACGTCCTCTACGGATAATCTGTAAACGAAAGGGTTTTCGCGCCTACCCGCGAAAACACCGCTTGAAATGGCTGTCAAGGACACCTGGCATCGCGCTCTCGTCTATTTCGGCCTCGCCGAGGAGGACGACTACTACGCCGACGAAGAAGAGCCGCGCGAGCGCCGGCCCAGCCGCCGCGAAGCGCGCGAGCGGGACCGCGAGCCGGAGGAGCAGCTCAAGGACCGCTATGACGACCGGCCGAACGTGCGCCGCCTCGATCGCCGCCGCCGCTCGAGCGACTTCGACGACATCTTCGCCGACGACTCGCCCGCTCCCGACACGCGCGTGCTCAAGGCGGTCGGCGGCAACGGCGGCGCCGGCGTCCAGGTCCACCTCGTCGTGCCGAAGAACTTCAACGACGCCCAGCAGGTCGCCGACCACTTCAAGGACGACATCCCGGTGATCCTCAACCTCCAGACGACCGACACCGACCTCTCCAAGCGGCTGATCGACTTCGCGTCCGGCCTCACCTACGCACTCGACGGCGGGATGCAGCGGATCGCCGACAAGACCTTCCTGCTCACCCCGCGCAACGTGGACGTCTCCGCCGAGGAGCGCGCGCGGTTGGTGGAGAAGGGCTTCTTCAACCAGTCGTAACGGTCGCGCGCGCTTATCCTTGCGGCGCGATGAAGGTCGGTCTGATCGGTGCGGGGAACATGGCGGGCGCGCTTGCGCGCGGGCTCGCCCGCGGCGGTGACGGTCCCGAGCTGTTGATCGCGGACGTCGCCGGCGACAAGGCCCGGACGCTTGCGGACGAGACCGGCGGGTCGGCCCTGGAATCGAACGCCGCCGTGCGCGACGGCGCCGACCTCGTCGTCCTCTGCCACAAGCCGGCGCAGCTCGACGAGGTCGCAGCCGAGCTCGACGGGCGTGTTGCCGCGCTCGCGTCGATCCTGTGGGGCGTGACGACCGCGCGAGCTCGAGCTCGCCTACCCCGAGGCGCCCGTCTACCGCTTCATGCCGAACGTCGCGGCCGAGGTGGGGGAGGGCGTCCTCTGCTTACTCCCCCGGCACGACTGCCGCGGATGGCCCGGAGGACGAGGTTCTCGAGCTCTTCGGCCGTGCCGGCGAGGTCGTTCCGCTCTCCGAAGCTCTGATCGACACCGCCGGCGCCCTTAGCGCGTGCGGACCCGCCTTCTTCGCCCTCGCCGCGGAGGCGTTGGCGGAGGCGGGGGCCCGCCGGGGTCTCTCGCCGCAGGACGCGGCTCGCCTGTCCGCCCAGACGCTCGCCGGCGCCGGACGCCTGCTTCAACTATCCGATGGGGACACCGCCGCCCTGCGCGCGCGTGTGGCCACCCCGGGCGGCGTGACCGCGAAGGGGCTCGACGCGCTCGAGGCCGACGACCTGCGCGGAGCCTTCGACCAGGCGGTCGCGGCCGTCGTGGAGTCTTCGTGACGAGCGGGCCGCTGGCTGCGGTGACACGCGGCGACATCGCCGACTACGTCGACACGCTCGTCCTCGTCTACATCGTCCTGATCTTCATCAACATCCTGCTCAGCTGGATCCCGCGGATCCCCTACAACCGCTTCCTCAGTGCCGCGATCGGCTTCGTCAAGGATGTCACCGACCCATACCTGAACCTCTTCCGGCGCTTCATCCCGATGGTCAAGCTGGGCGGCGCGGGCGGGCTCGACCTGAGCCCGATCGTGGGGACGATCGCCCTGATCCTGGTCGGCGGGCTCGTCGCAGACCTGATCCGCGGGTGAGCTCGGGCTACCTCCGCGGTTGGGCGCTCGCGATCGCGACGACCGGCGTCGTCGTCGTGATCGACCAGGTGACGAAGGCCGCCGCCACGGCGAGGGTCGACCGCGGCGAGAGCGAGAACATCTTCCTCGGGATAGACGTCTCGAACGTGCGCAATACCGGCGTCGCGTTCGGCGCGCTGTCCGGCGGGGGAGCGCTGCTCGTGATCGCGATCGCCGTCGCGCTCGGACTGCTCGTCGTCTATTTCGCCCGCCACGCCACGATGCCCCTGCTGTGGCTGCCGGTGGGGCTCGTCCTCGGCGGCTCGGTGGGCAACCTCGCGGACCGCGCGCGCGACGGCGCCGTCACGGACTTCATCGACCCTGTCTTCTGGCCGGCATTCAACTTCGCCGACATCGCGATCGTGGTCGGCATCCTCGCCTTGCTGTACGTAGCCGAGCGGTCGCTGGACAGCGACGAATGAGCCGCGCTGGCATGAAGCGAATCGTCGTGCCGGGGGAAGCGGAAGGGACCCGCCTCGACAGCTTTCTCGCCGCTGTCGAGGAGGTCGGCTCGCGTAGTGCCGCGCAGCGCCTGCTCGAGGACGGCTCGGTCACAGTCGACGACGAGGCGCGTCCGAAGAGCCACCGCGTCTCCGCGGGAGAGGTCGTAGCCGTCTCGCCTCCGTCCGCAGCCGCGGGCGGAGATGCGGGGGAGCCGGCCGTCGCGTTCGAGATCGCGTACGAAGACGACGCGCTCGTCGTCGTCGACAAGCCGGCCGGCCTGGTCGTCCATCCGGCGGCCGGGCATCAAACGGGCACCCTGGCCCAGGCGCTCGGCGGGCGGGCCGGCGGCGGCCCCGGCTGGCGACCGGGCATCGTGCACCGGCTCGACAAGGACACGTCGGGGCTGATGGTGGTCGCCAAGTCCGAGCCGGTGATGCGTGAGCTCCAGGAGCTGATCAAGCGGCGCGAGCTCACGCGCGAGTACCTCGCGCTCGTATCGGGACGGCTGGACGCCGCCGCGGGCACGATCGACGCCCCGATCGGGCGCGACCCGACCCGCGGACGCGCCAGGCCGTCGCGGGCGGAGGAGCGCGCGACGCGCGGACCCATTTCGAGCTCGTCGAGCAGCTGCCGCGCACGGCGCTCTTGCGGGTTCGCCTCGAAACGGGGCGAACCCACCAGATCCGCGTCCACTTCGCCGCGATCGACCACCCGGTCTGCGGTGACCCCCGCTACGGCGGCGGATCATGCGGCCGCCGACTCGGGCTGAGGCGCCAATTCCTGCACAGCTGCAAATTGATGTTTAGGCATCCGCTGAGCGGGGAAAAGCTGGTCTGCGAGTCCAAACCACCCGCTGATCTGCGTCGTTCCCTCGACGTGGCCCGGCGGGAGCCAGTCTCCGGAGGGCCAGACGGAGACTGAACAATGTGAACCGGGGCGATCTTTTGATCGCCCCGGTTTGCGTTTGGGGCCGGGGCGAGCGCGATACTGCGGGGCGATGCCCGAGGAGAACGTCGAGATCGTCCACAGAGTGGTCGAGGCCTTCATGACAAGGGATGTGGAAGGCGCGGTCGCCTGCTTCGATGAGGGTGCCGAGCTCCTCTTGGCCCGCAACCTCCTGGAGGGCGGCAGCTACCGCGGATACGAAGGCGTCAGGCAGGCGATCGCAGACTCGTTCGAGACGTGGGAAGACCTCCGCTTTGAGATCGAGCAGACCAGAACGGCGGGGGATTTCGTCGTGGTCCTGATCCAAGCGACCGCGGTCGGGAAGGCAGAAATGCCGACGTCCGTGAACCAGCTCGTGTTGTTCTTCGAGGTTCGCGAGGGTGCAATTGTGTACGCGCGCCCCTACGCGAGCCACCGCGAGGCCCTCGAGGCCGCGGGGCTGTCGGCGTAGGCGCTCCCGACCGGCGGTGCGAAAAAGCCCCGAGCCGCCTATCCTTCGAGGCGTTCAGTAACCGAACCCCGCTGATTACGGCGTGGCCCTGCCCGGAGACTCCGGGTCCGCGTGGCGGCCGGTGGGGAAACAACTCAGATCAAGGGAGTACAAGTGGCCCAGGTTGGAATCAAGGAGCTGCTGGAGGCCGGCGTGCATTTCGGCCACCAGACGCGACGCTGGAACCCGAAGATGCGCCGCTTCATCCACGGCGAGCGCGCCGGGATCCACATCATCGATCTCGAACAGACGGTCCAGCTGCTCGCGACCGCGCAGCAGTTCGCGGCCGACCTCGCCGGACGCGGCGGCACCGTCCTGTTCGTCGGCACGAAGAAGCAGGCGAGCGACGGGATCCGTGACGCGGCGACCGCCGCCGGCATGCCCTACGTCAACGAGCGCTGGCTCGGTGGCCTGCTGACCAACTTCGAGACGATCTCGAAGCGGATCGAGCGCCTCCACGAGCTGCGCGAGTGGACCGAGAGCGGCACGCTCGAGCTGCTCCCGACGCGCGAGCGCATCGGGGCGATGAACGAGCACGACAAGCTCGAGACGAACCTCGGCGGCGTCGCCGACATGCAGCGCGTTCCGGACGCGGTCGTGATCGTCGACCTCAAGACCGAGGTCGATCGGCGTCCGCGAGGCCCAGCGCCTGCGAATCCCCATCATCGGGCTCGTGGACACCAACTGCGACCCCGACCCGGTGGACTTCGTCATCCCCGGCAACGACGACGCGATCCGCTCCTGCAAGCTGATCATCGACGCGATCGCGGCGCCCGTCGCCGAGCGGGCGAGCATCTTCCGCGCCGAAGAGGCGAAGGCGCGCGCCGAAGCCGAGCAAAAGGCCCGCGACCAGGCCGACGAGCAGCGCGAGCGCCAGGAGGCTGAGGAGCAGCGCCGCCTCCAAGCCGAGGAGGACAGCGCCCGGATGGCGCAGCAGCGCGAGGCGCAGGTCGAGGCGGCCGCCGCCCAGGCGCGCGAGGCCGAGGCCGAGGCCAAGGCGGAGGCCGAACGGGTCGAGGCCGCCGAGGCCGAGGAGGCGCAGAGCGCGGAGGGGACCGAGGCAGAAGCCGCCGAGCCCGCCGAGGCTGACGCGGAAGCGGCCGAAGCCGCGGCCGAGGCCGAGCCCGCCGCGTCGAAGGAGAAGAAGAGCTGATGGCGGTCACCGCGAGCGACGTCAAGGAGCTACGCGAGCGCACCGGCGCCGGAATGCTGGACTGCAAGGCGGCGCTCGAGGAAGCCGACGGCGACCTCGAGCGCGCGGTCGAGCTGTTGCGCGTGAAGGGCCAGGCTGATGCCGCCAAGCGCGGCGGGCGGGCGGCCGGCGAGGGGATCGTGCAGAGCTACATCCACCACAACGGCAAGATCGGCGCGCTCGTCGAGATCGACTGCGAGACCGACTTCGTCGCCCGCAACGACGAGTTCCAGGAGTTCGCCCGCGAGATCGCCGCGCACATCGCGGCTGCCTCGCCCGCGTACGTGTCGGAGGACGACGTCCCCGAGGACTCGCGCTCCGCGGAGCTCGAGGTGCTGACCCGCCAGGCCGCCGAGGAGGCCTCCGACAAGCCGGAGGAAGTCCAGCGCAAGATCGCCGAGGGCCGCTTGAAGAAGTGGCTCGAGGAGGTCGTGCTGCTGAACCAGCAGCACGTCAACGCCGACAAGCACGACGGCAAGACGATCGAGGAGCTACGCGCCGCTGCGGCGTCCTCGACGGGCGAGAACGTCGTCATCCGACGCTTCAGCCGCTTCGCCGTCGGCGAGGAGTCGTGAGCGGGGACAACTCGCAGGACGGAAGGGGTGGCACCGAGCCCCACTTCCGTCGCGTCCTGCTCAAGCTTTCGGGCGAAGCGCTGCTCGGCGAGCTCGACTACGGCGCCGACCCGGGGCGCATCGCCGCGATCGCGGCGCAGGTCAAGGCGACGGCCGACCGCGGCGTCGAGTTCGCGATCGTCGTCGGCGGAGGCAACATCTATCGCGGACTGGCGGGCGCGGCAGAGGGAATGGACCGCGCGACGGGCGACTACATGGGGATGCTCGCAACGGTGCTCAACGCGCTTGCGCTACAGGACGCGCTCGAGAAACAGGGCGCCCGCACACGCGTGCAGTCGGCGATCACGATCTCGGAGGTCGCCGAGCCCTACATCCGCCGTCGTGCGATCCGCCACCTCGAACGCGGCCGGATCGTGATCTTCGCCGCCGGCACGGGCAACCCGTTCTTCACGACGGACACCGCCGCCGCGCTGCGGGCGCTCGAGATCCGTGCCGAGGCGCTCCTGATGGCGAAGAACGGCGTCGAGGGCGTGCTCGACGCCGACCCGCGCGAGCACCCCGACGCGAAGCTGATCGAGACGCTGACGCACCGCGAGGCGATCGAGCGCCAGCTCGCCGTGATGGACTCCACGGCGCTCTCCCTCTGCATGGATAACTCGCTGCCGATCCACGTCTTCAACATGTCCGACGAGGCCAACATCGACCGGATAGTGTGCGGCGAGCGAGTGGGAACGGTGGTTTCGACATCGAACTGATCGACGAGTTCATCGACGACGCGGGCGCGCGGATGACGAAGTCGGTCGAGTCCACCCGCAACGAGTTCGCCACGGTCCGCACCGGCCGCGCGTCGCCGCACCTGCTCGACCGGATCGACGTCGACTACTACGGCGCGGTCACGCCGCTGAAGCAGCTCGCCTCGATCTCCGCGCCCGAGGCCCGGCTGCTCTCGATCACCCCTTACGACAAGTCTTCGATCAAGGCGATCGAGAAGTCGATCATGGAGTCCGACATCGGCCTCACGCCCTCGAACGACGGCAACGTCATCCGGCTGACGATCCCCGAGCTGACCGCCGAGCGCCGCCAGGAGCTCGTCAAGGTCGTCCACGGCATCGCCGAGGAAGGACGTGTCGCGGTGCGCAACATCCGCCGCGACGTGATGCACGACCTGCGCGAGCTGAAGAAGGAGGGCGAGGTCGGCTCAGACGAGGAGCACCGCGCCGAGACCGAGCTGCAGAAGGTCACGGACGAGCGCGTCGGCGAGATCGACAAGCTGCTCGCCGGCAAGGAAGAGGAGATCCTCGAGGTCTAGGCCCGCCGGGCCGCCTCGAGCGCCGACCGATGGCGGCGCGCTACGCAGCGATCATCATGGACGGCAACGCGCGCTGGGCCGCCCAGCACGACGTTGACGTCCTCGAGGGTCATCGCGAGGGCGCGCGAGCGCTCAAGCGCACGGTTCGCCACGCGGTCAAGCACGGCTTGCTCGAGCTGACCGTCTACGCCTTCTCGACCGAGAACTGGGGCCGCCCGAGCGAGGAGGTCGAGGGGTTGATGGCGATGTTCGCCGAGCTGATCGAGTCCGAGACCCCTGAGCTCGACGAGGAGGGCGTGCGGATGCGTTTCATCGGCCGCCTCGACGGCGTCTCCGACGAGTTGCGTGAGCGGATGACGTGGGCCGAGCGACAGACGGCCGAGAACTCCCGCATGACGTTGTTCGTCGCGTTCAACTACGGCGGGCGGGCCGAGATTCTCGATGCAGCGGAAAGGTATGCGGGGGGAGGGGAGAATGAGTTCGCCCAGCTCCTCTACGGACCCGAGATGCACGACCCCGAACTCCTGATCCGCACGAGCGGCGAGCGGCGCCTGTCGAACTTCCTGCTGTGGCAGAGCGCGTACTCGGAACTCGTCTTCTGCGACGCCCTCTGGCCCGACTTCGACGAGGAGCATCTCGTCGCGGCACTGGACGAGTTCGACGAGCGGGCGCGCCGCTTCGGGGAGCGCTGACGGGCGGTGGCTCGCTTTCGTCTGCCCGGTCGGCGCGGCAGGGGTGGAAAGGGCACCGAGGGGGGAGACGGCGAAGCCTTCTTCGATCAGCAGGCCGGCATGCCCGCCGACGAGCCGCCGCGGGCGCGGCGGGCCGGTCCGCCGTCCGCGGGGCGCCGCCGCCGGCGAGGCCCGCCGCCGGACGCCCGCCCACGGCGCGAGCGCCGTGGGCCGAGCTCGGACCTCCGCGCGCGCGTGCTCGCCGCGATCCCCGCCATCCTGTTCGCCACCGTGATCGTCGCGGGCGGCGGATGGTTCTTCGTCGCCGGGCTGTTCCTCCTCGGAGTCGTCTGCATGCACGAGCTGTACACGCTGATGGGCCGCGCGCGGCCGGTTGCGCTCGCCGGCTTCATCGCACTCGCGGCCCTGCTGGTCGCCGCGCTCCTCGGCGACCAGTTCCAGGTGATGATCGTGCTCCTCGCGTCGGTCCCGCTCGTCTTCTTCATCGCGATCGCGCGCCCGCGCCGCGACGACGTCTCGTGGGGGATCGCGGCGACGATGCTGGGGATCGTCTGGATCGGGCTCCCGCTCGCGCACGCGGTGATGCTGCGCGAGCTGCCGCACGGCGGCGCGCTCGTCCTCGACGTGCTCGTCGGGACATTCCTCGGCGACACGGCGGCCTACCTCGGCGGGCGCGCCTACGGCCGGCACAAGCTCGCCCCGCGGATCTCACCGAACAAGACGGTCGAGGGGCTGATCGCGGGGATCGTCGGCGGCACGCTCGCATTCTGGCTCTTCGCGTTCTCCTACCAGGATTGGTTCCCGGGCGCCGACGCGCTCCTGATCGGGTTCTGCGTCGCGCTTGCCGCGCCCGTCGGCGACCTGTTCGAGTCGCTGATCAAGCGCGACCTCGACGTCAAGGACACCGGCCGCTTCTTCGGCGCTCACGGGGGTGCGCTCGACCGCTTAGATGCGGTCCTGTTCACCGCCGTCGTCGGCTACTACGCCAGCGTCGCGCTGCTCTGATGCCGCTGCCCGCTCGCCTGCGGAAGCTGGTGCCCGACCGGGTGCGCCGCAACGCGCGCCTGCGTGCGGCTGCCGTCGGCCGCGGGCTGATCCCGCCGATGACGATGCACACCGAAGCCGAGGCTGCCCTGCTCGCGAAGTCGGCCGCGGGCCGCTCACGCGCGGTCGAGATCGGCGTCTTCGAGGGCTCGTCGGCGAAGGTGCTCGCCGAGGCACTCCCCACCGATGCCTCTCTCCACTTGATCGACCCCTACCAGCCCTCCGACCAGACGATCGCCGACGCCCCGCGCCGCCTCCCGCGCGCGGAGGACTGGCGCGGCACCCAGCAAGCCGCGGCCCGCGTCGTCGAACGCATCACGGCGAAGCGTGGCGGTCCGCACGTCGAATGGCATCTGCTCTTCAGCGATGCCGCCGTCGGCTCGTGGGGCGAGCCGGTGGACCTCGTCTTCATCGACGGCGACCACCGCGAGCTCGCCTGCCGCCTCGACTGGGAGCTGTGGAGCCCGTTCGTGGTCGAGGGCGGCGTGGTGCTCTTCCACGACGCCCGGCGCGACAAGCCCGGCGGCTGGGGCGACCCGGGTCCGACGATCGTCTGTGACCAGCTCTTCCGCGGGCCGGACGCGATCTCCGGCTGGCGGATCGCAGGCGAGGTGGACACGGTCGTCGCGGTCGAACGCACCGCTTAAGGGCGCCGAAAGGCGGCTGCCTACACTCATTCGGATGCGCAGGATCCTGTTACTGGGCTCGACCGGCTCGATCGGCGTGCAGGCGATCGACGTCGTCCGCGGCTCCGACGAGCTCGAGATCGTCGGACTGGCCGCGCACACGAGCGCGGAGGACATCGTTGCCCAGGCGCACGACCTCGGCGTCGCGCGGATCGCGCTCGCCGATCCCGACGCGGCCGAAAGGGCCGCGGCGCTCACGCGGGAAGGGACCGAAGTCCTCGCCGGCAACGAGGGCCTCGTCGAGCTGATCACCGAGACCGACTGCGACCTCGTGCTGAACGGGCTCGTGGGATCGGCGGGGCTCGGCCCGACGATCACGGCACTCGGCGAGGGACTGGACCTCGCGCTCGCGAACAAGGAGAGCCTCGTCGTCGGCGGCGAGCTCGTAACCGCGCTGGCCGAGGCGACCGGCGCCCGGATCCTGCCGGTCGACTCCGAGCACTCCGCGCTTCAGCAGCTGGTGGACTCGGAGCGGCCCGGGGCGATCGACCGGCTCGTCCTGACCGCGTCGGGCGGCCCCTTCCGCGGGCGGGCCGCCGGCGAGCTCGAGGACGTGACGGTCGAGCAGGCGCTCGCGCACCCCACCTGGGACATGGGCGGCAAGATCACGATCGATTCGGCGACGTTGATGAACAAGGGGCTCGAGCTGATCGAGGCGCATCACCTCTTCGGCGTCGCCTACGAGCAGATCGACGTAGTCGTCCACCCGCAGTCGATCATCCACGCGCTCGTCCACCTGAACGACGGCGCCTCGCTCGCACACCTCGGCAATCCGGACATGCGCGTGCCGATCTCCTACGCGCTCAACTACCCCGACCGCGCAGACGTGCCCGTCGCGACGCTCGACCTCGCGGCCCTCGGGGAGCTGACCTTCGAAGCACCCGACCTCGACGCCTTCCCCTGCCTGCGGCTCGCGCGCGAGGCGGGGGAGGCCGGCGGCACGGCCCCGTGCGTGCTCAACGCCGCGAACGAGGTCGCCGTCCACGCATTCCTCGAGGGACGCCTGCGCTTCGCCGCGATCGCGCGCGTGATCGGCGGCGCGCTCGAGCAGGCCCCCGCCGGCGAGGTCCGCCACTTCTCCGACCTCTACGCCGCCGACACGGCGGCGCGTGAGCTCGCGGCCGAGTTGGTCGAGCGCGCAGGCGCGGTGGCGAGCCCTTGAGCTGGGTCCTGGCGTTCGTCGGTTTCGCGCTGCTCGTGATCCTCCACGAGCTCGGCCACTTCGCGGTCGCGAAGTGGGTCGGCATGCGCGTCGAGCGCTTCTCGCTCTTCTTCCCGCCCCTGCTGGCGCGCAAGAAGAAGGGGGAGACCGAGTACGCGATCGGCGCGATCCCGCTCGGGGGCTACGTGAAGATCAGCGGGATGAATCCGGAGGAAGAGCTTCCGGACGACGTCAAGCCGCGCGCGTATTACGCAATGCCGGTCTGGAAGCGGGTCGTCGTGATCGCGGCCGGCCCGGCGATGAACCTGATCGTCGCGTTCATCCTGCTGCTCGTCTTCTTCTGGCTGATCGGGCCGCAGGACGGCACCGACAAGGTCCAGGCGGTCGAGAAGGGCTTCCCTGCCTCCGGGCAGCTCGAGCCCGGCGACCGGATCGTCTCGGTCGACGGAACGCGCGGCGGTCCGACCGAGCTGAACGAGCAGATCCGCTCGCACCGCTGCGAGGGCAAGCCGTTCGACGGCTGCAAGGCGGCAACGCCCGCGAAGATCGTCGTCTCGCGCGACGGCAAGACGCGCACGCTCACGCTGACCCCTGTCTACGACACGGCGGTCAAGCCGGGGCGGATGCGGCTCGGCTTCGCCTACGACCCGAATGGCCCCCGGCGGCCGTTCGGTTTCGGCAAGGCGGTCGACGTCTCGCTCGAGCAGTTCTGGTTCATCACGAAGCAGACCGCGAGCCTGCCCGCGCGGCTGTTCGACGCGGAGAAACGCAAGGAGATCTCGGGTGTCGTCGGCTCCTACGAGGTCACCCGCCAGACGATCCTCTCCGACATTGCCGAGGTCGTCGGCATCCTCGCGATCATCTCGCTTTCACTGGCGATCGTGAACCTGTTTCCGTTCCTGCCGCTGGACGGAGGGCACATCTTCTGGGCGGTCGTCGAAAAATTGCGAGGCGGGCGACCCGTCTCCTACAAGACGATGGAGCAGGCATCGGTCGTCGGCTTCATGCTCGTCATCGGGCTGTTCGCGATCGGGTTAACCAACGACATCGGGCGATTGTCGGGCGAGGGTTTCAACGTCCGCTAGCGACGCCTCGCCCGAACGTGAGATAGTCCCGCTAACACCCAACTTCGAGGGAGGAACGGGATGGAAGCAGCGACCGAGAAGCGGGCCGACGAGCCGGTGGGCATCAGCGCGAGGACCGTCGCGGAGGCATTCCAGCTGACGGCGGAGGCGAACGCGAACGAGCCCGCCATCCGCACCAAGGGAGACGAGTTCTCGATCACTTGGGCGGAGTACGCCGGCAAGGTGCGGACGGCCGCGGTAGGGCTCGCGTCGCTCGGTGTCAGCCGCGGCGAGACGCTCGGGATCATGCTGACCAACCGCCCGGAGTTCCACTGGGTCGACAGCGCCGCGATGCACCTCGGCGCGACGCCGTTCTCGATCTACAACACCTACACGGCCGAGCAGATCGAGTACCTGCTCGGGGACGCCGCGAACGCGGTGATCGTCACCGAGCAGGCCTTCCTCGAGCACGTGATGAAGGCGAAGGAGAACGTCGACACCCTCGAGCACGTCGTCGTCGTCGACGGCGAGGCGCCCGAAGGCGCGATCACGCTCGCCGAGCTCGAACAGCGCGGCGAGGACAACTCCGACTTCGACTTCGAGGCCACGTGGAAGGCCGTCCAGCCGGACGACATCCTCACGCTGATCTACACGTCGGGCACGACCGGGCCTCCCAAGGGCGTCCAGCTGACACACGACAACCTGATCGCCTCCGTCCAGGGCTTCAATCAGATGATCGACTTCCCGAGCGAGGGCAGCGTGATCTCGTGGCTGCCGATGGCACACATCGCCGAGCGCGCGTGCAGCCACTACCTACCGATCATGCTCGGCTTCACGGCAACGTGCTGCCCCGACCCGCGACAGGTGGTCGCCTATATGCCGGAGGTGCACCCGACGTGGTTCTTCGCCGTGCCGCGGATCTGGGAGAAGCTGAAGGCCGCGCTCGAGGCCGGGATCGAGGCCGAGGAGGACGAGGAGAAGAAGCAGGCGACCGAGTGGGCGATCGGCGTCGGCATGAAGAAGGTCAAGGCCGAGCAGGCCGGCGAGGAGATCCCGGAGGAGCTCGCCGCCGAGTATGCAAAGGCCGACGCCGCCGTGCTGTCGAAGATCCGCGAGAAGCTCGGACTCGACCAGGCCGAGTCGGTCAACGTCGGCGCCGCGCCGACGCCGCCCGAGGTGATCGAGTTCTTCCACGCGATCGGGATCCCGCTGGCGGAGCTGTGGGGGATGTCCGAGACCTGCGGCAACGGCACCTGCAACCCACCCGAGAAGGTCAAGATCGGCACGGTCGGCCCGCCGACCCCCGGTACCGAGGTGAAGCTCGCGGAGGACGGCGAGGTGCTCGTGCGCGGCCGGGTGATCATGGCCGGCTACCGCAACCAGCCGGACAAGACCGCCGAGACGATCGACTCCGACGGCTGGATGCACACCGGCGACATCGGCGAGTTCGACGAGGACGGCTACCTCAAGATCGTCGACCGTAAGAAGGAGATCATCATCAACGCGGCCGGCAAGAACATGTCGCCGGCGAACATCGAGGCCAAGGTCAAGGCCGCCGGCCCGCTGATCGGGCAGGCCGTTGCGATCGGCGACAGCCGGCCTTTCAACGTCGCGCTCGTGACGCTCGACCCCGACAGCGCCCCCCTGGTGGCGAAGCAGCAGGGGATCGAGGGCGACATCGAGGCACTCGCCTCCGACGAGAAGATGATCGCCGCGGTCGACGCCGAGATGGAGAAGGCCAACGAGGGCCTCGCGCGCGTAGAGCAGATCAAGAAGTTCAAGATCATCTCGACCCCGTGGGAGCCCGGCGGCGACGAGCTGACCCCGACGGCGAAGCTCAAGCGCAAGCCGATCGCGGAGAAGTACGCCGGCGAGATCGAGGCGCTGTACGAGAAGAAGGAGTAGTCCGTGCCGGACGGGACGCGGGTTGCGATATCGAGCGTTGTCGCCTAGCCTGAACGGGTGACTCGCATGTCGCGCCTCTGGCTGTTGGCCGCGGCTGCCCTGTTCGCGAGCGGCGCGCTCGCGCCGAGCGCCGGGGCGCTCTCGAGCAAGGGGATCATCGCCAAGATCAACGAGCAGCGGGTCTTCCACGGCCTCCCGGGCAAGGTCGCCAACAGCTCGGCGCGCGCCGACGGCTGCAAGAAGCACAACCGCTACCAGCGCCTGAACGGCGGGCAGCTGACGCACTTCGAGCAGAAGGGCAAGCCCGGCTACAGCAAGGAAGGCGCCGCAGCGGCCCGAGCCAGCGTTCTTTCGCGAGGCATTCTGTGGTCGCAGGGGAACCCGTGGGAGGCCGCGCCGATCCACCTCGCCGCGCTGCTGGCCCCGCGGCTGAACAAGGCGGGAGCCGACGAGACCGGCGATTACAACTGCGTCGTGACGAACGGCCTTGGCCGAAAGGCGCCGAAGACGCCGACCGTCTACGTCTATCCTGGCGAGGGCAAGTCCTACCCCGGCAGCGAAACTGCCTCCGAGGGGCCCTACACGCCCGGCCAGCGGGTCGGCATCAAGGACGGAACCGAGACCGGGCCGTACCTGTTCGTCTTCTTCGACGGCCCGCTCAGCACCTCCGCGGCCGGCGACATCACCAAGGCCGCTCTCACCGGCCCTAACGGCCCGGTCGAACTGAAGGTCGCCGACAACAAGGTCCGGGGGCTCGAGACCTTCCTGCCGACCGGAGGAGTGCTGATCCCGCGGAAGCCGCTGCCCGAAGGCGTGTACACCGCGTCGGTGGCCGGCAACGCGCGCGAAGTCTTCGGGCCCGACAAGGGCAAGCGCGTGGACTTCGCCCGGACCTGGTCGTTCAACGTCGTGCCGGCCCTTCCCGTAGGGGTCTTCGAGTGACCACGCTCGAGGGTGGAGCCGGCGTCGACCTGATGCAGGGGTACGGCGGCAACGACAGGCTGTTCGCCGGCAAGGGTGACACTGGGGACACCGCCGACTGCGGCGAGGGGACCGGAGATTTCGTCTCCGCGCACCCGACCGATCTGATCTCGGGGTGTGAGGCGTCGCCCTTCCCCGGGTCGCCGGACGACCGCTGACCTAGGACACGAAGCGCCAAGTCGCGAACTGCCCGGCGTAGAGCGCCAGGCCGAGCGCGGAGAGCGCCAGGACGGGTCGGAACAGCCGCCGCTCGGTCGTCCACAGCGCCACCCACATCCACAGCGGGAACAACACCGCGATGAAGCGCGAGAGCGACGTGAGCGGGTAGTCGTCGACGGGGTAGGAGAGGGGGATCGCGAGCGCGACGAGCGCGTAGGCGCCGTAGGCCGCCGGGAGCCTTCGGAAGCAGCCGACGACCGCGATGGCCGCGAAGACGAGCCAGCCGAGCTCCCAGAAGTTGTTGCGGTCGCCCGTGAAGGGCGCCGCGATTCCTTCCCAGATCCCCGCGAACGGCGCGACGAACTCGCGCCCCCAGGCGTCCTGGGCGCCGAACATCGCGAAGACGTCGTCGCGCTCGAGCCCGAGATAGGCACCGAACGCGACGAGCCCGAGCGGCACGAGGGCAATCCAGAGGATGTCCGGGCGCACGCGGGGGCCGTCCTCGTCGCGATCTGGCCCGAAGAGGTAGAGCAGCAGCAGCGGCACGACCATCACCACGCCAGCGGAGCGCGTCAGCGCCGCGAGCGCGCCGAGCGCGCCCGCCCAGACCCAACGGCGGCGGCGACCCATGTAGAACGACCCCACCGACAGCGCGAGAAACAGCGACTCGCTGTAGACCGCCGACAGGTAGAAGGCCATCGGCGCGAACGCGACCAACAGCACCGTCGGCCGCGCGAGCTCCTCACCGAGCTCGAGCGCAACCAGGCGGTGGACGACGACCAGCGCCGCGAACATCGCCACCAGCGAAACGAGCACGCCCGCGATCAGCGGCTCGACCGTCACGTAGCCGACGACCTTCACCAGCAGCGGGTACAAAGGGAAGAAAGCGGGCAGCGAATCGGTGAAGTAGCCGTCCTCGGCGATCGTCAGGAACCAGACCGAGTCGAAGCGGGCGAACGGCGCGGCGAGGTCGTTCGCCCACTGGGCTCCGAAGGGAGCAGTCAGCCCGGAGGGGTCCTGGGCCGGGAACGAGCCACGGATCAGGACGGCGCCCACGCCGGCGAGCAGCACGAGCAGGCGCGACGCCGCGACGGCCGTGAGCGAGTCGCGCACGGCCAGGCGCTGCGCTTCGGAGAGGGTCGGCAAACCGCGCGCAGGCTACCCTTCATGGCACATGGCATCGAAGCGCCAGATAGACGTCGGCGGCGTGAAGATCGGCGGCGGAGCCCCCGTCGCGGTCCAGTCGATGACGAAGACCGAGACTGCCGATTACGACGCGACACTGACCCAGATCAAGGCGATCGCGGACGCCGGCGCCGACCTCGTCCGCGTCGCCGTCCCGCGCGACGACGACATCGTCGCGCTCAAGAAGCTCGTCGTCGAGTCGCCGATCCCGGTGATCGCCGACATCCACTTCAACCACACGCTCGCGCTGAAGGCGATCGACGCCGGCGCGCATTGCATCCGCCTCAACCCGGGCAACATCGGCGGCCGCGACAAGGTCGCCGAGGTGGCCGAGCGGGCGAAGGCGGCGCGAACTCCGATGCGGATCGGCGTCAACTCCGGCTCGCTGCCGAAGCATCTCCACGAGCTCGAGCGCGAGAACTCCGTCGAGGCGCTCGTGGCCGCCGCCCTCGAGTTCGTCGAGCTGATGGAGGGGCTCGACTTCGACGACTTCAAGGTCTCGATCAAGTCGACGAACGTGCCTAACACGATCGCCTCGAACCGCCTCCTGTCGGAGAAGATCGACTACCCGCTCCACCTTGGCATCACCGAGGCCGGCACGAAGTGGTCCGGCTCGCTCAAGTCCTCCGTCGGACTCGGCACCCTGCTCGCCGACGGCATCGGCGACACGATCCGCATCTCACTCTCCACCTTCCACGCCGAGGAGGAGGTCAAGGTCGCCTGGGAGATCCTCAAGGCGCTCAAGCTGCGCGAGCGCGGCCCCGTCCTGATCGCCTGCCCGACGTGCGGGCGGCTCCAGTTCGACATGGACACGGTCGTCGCAGAGATCGAGCAGCGGCTCGAGTCCTACGAGGAGCCGATCGAGGTCGCGGTGCTCGGCTGCGCGGTCAACGGGATCGGCGAGGCCTCGCACGCCGACTTCGGCATCACCGGCGCGAAAAACGAGGGCTTGATCTTCTCCCACGGTGAGCCGCTGCGGAAGGTGCCGCAGGACCGACTCGTGGATGAGCTCTTCAACGAGATCGACCGCTCGATCGAGGCGGGGCGCACGCTGGTGGACGAGGACAAGGCCGCCGAGGGGGCCGAATGGCTGCAGAAGATCGAGGAGGAGAACGCCGACGAGCTGACGCCGGAACGGATCGCGCTGATGGAGGCCGAGGCCGCGCGCGAGGGCGCCACCGAGCTGCCGCTGGCGCCAGCGAAGGTCGAGCTCGACGAGGCGGTCTCGCCGACGGCCGGCCGCCGCTTCACGCGCACCTAGCGCGAGACGGCTACGGCGCGGTCGTCTGCCTCGAGAACCGAACGTCCGCGCCGTCGGGCGAGGTCCACGCGACGCGCCAAACCGACCCGGCCGGGACGTTCGGGAAACGGACGGTGAAGAAGCCGTTCGCGTTCGTGACCGCGACCGGCTCGCCGACGTTGGCGAAGCCGTTCCCCTGCTTGGCCTGGAGCCGGACGGTCTGTGTCGTGCCGTTCGGCGTGAAGCGGACCTGGCCCCAGAACTCCGTGACTGCGCCAGCCTTGCGGACCCCGAACTGGAGAGCATAGGCCGATGCCGACGGCTTGGGCTGACCGCCGAGGTCGAATAGCCCCGACTGGTAGGTCCGCCAGAACTGGCGTGAGCCCTGGGAGAACTGCGCCAGCGGCGGCACGTCGTCGAGTTGGAACTGGGTGACCGACCCGATGCGGGGATTGCGGTAGGCGAGGTAGTCGCTCTCGTTGTTGTACGACGCCTGCTGCCCGGGCGACACACCGGCGTAGGGGTCCGGGGGAGTGGTCTCGTAACCGTTCTCGGTCAGCAGCACGAGCGCGCCGGTCGGGAACGCCGACGGGCGCCTCTCGGCGACCCGGTCGAGCAGCTTAGGCAGCGCGCCGATGTTCGCCATCGTGATCGCATCGCGGATCCCGCTTGGGCGGGCCGGCGAGGCCTTCTTCGTGTACGGGTGATGGCCCCAGGTCAGCCGCGGGAACGCCTCGAGGACGTCGAGCTTCCGGACGCGGTCGCAGCGCCGTGCCTTCGCGTTCTCGCCCGTGTACGGGCGTATCGCACCGTCGACGCAGAAGAACTCGCGGATGAACAGCGCGGGGCGCAGCGCATTGCCAGGCCGGAGCTTGGCTGAGCCGAGCGGCGCCGTCTCACCGATCGAGACGATGTCGTCGGAGTGGCCGGTGCGCAAGAGCGCCTTCGCGCCGGAGACGACCAGCTCGCGGTAGAGAGCGGGGGCTACGGGGACCTGCTTGCCGCCGACGCGCCGCGACGGAGCCGACTGCGGCGTAAGCCAGCTGGGGAAGTTCGGCTCGTTCCAGAGCGACCACGAGCTGACGCGCGGGAGCGTCGAGCCGTCGCTGTCCTCGAACCTCCCGGAGTAGCGCTTCGTCACTGCTTCGACGAACTTGCCGTACGCGCGCGCGTTCGGGCGGAAAGCGGGATTGATCGGCTTCTCCTTCCCGGCCTGCTGGGTCCACCTGTGCCCCGGCCCTGTGAGGTTGAGGTGGACCTCCATGCCGCGTGCGTGGGCCGACCGGACGAGCTCGTCGAAGCGGTCCCAACGAGCGCCGCGGTAGGAGTTCGGGTCGGCGGCCGCGGTGTCGGACAGCGGCGTCTTCGGAGCGAGGAAGTTCCACAGCACCGTCACCCTCAGCGCGTCCACGCCCAGGAGCTTCATCAGCGTCAAGGCCCGCTCGCGCTGGCCGTCGGTGCCGTAGATCAGCTGGTTGTCGTCCTGCATCATCGAGAACTGCAGCGGTGAGGCCTCGGCCCGCTGCGGGGTCGCCCACGCGGCGGCGCTCGCCGCGGCGGCGGCGAGGCAGCATGCGAGGCCTATGCGTCGTTTGCGCAGTCGTGCGAGCATCGGGACAGAGGGCGGCCTAACCGCCCCTCCAGCTAGAACAGCAAGGAGGCCGATCGGTTGCGCCGGCGCGGACGAGCGCGCCGACGCGAGCGATCAATTGTGACGACTAGCCGGACGCTTCGTCGTACCGCCGGGAGACCTCGTCCCAGTTGACGACGTTCCAGATCGCGTCGAGATAGTCGGGCCGCTTGTTCTGGTACTTGAGGTAGTAGGCGTGCTCCCAGACGTCGACGCCGAGCAGCGGAGTCTGGCCGTCCGAGATCGGCGAGTCCTGGTTCGCAGTGCTCGTGATCGCCAGGCCGGAGCCGTCGTGGACGAGCCAGGCCCAGCCCGAGCCGAACTGGCCGATGCCTGCGTTCTTGAACTGCTCCTGGAACTCGCCGAAGCCGCCGAAGGTCGAGGAGATGGCCTCCCCGAGCGCCCCGCCGGGCTCGCCGCCGCCATCCGGGCCGAGGATCTGCCAGAAGAAGCTGTGGTTCGAGTGGCCGCCGGCGTTGTTGCGCACGGGGCCCTGCTTGTCGGCGGGAAGCGAGTCGAGGTTCTGCAGCACCTCGTCGACGTCCTTGTCGGCCCACTCGGTGCCCTCGAGCGCCGCGTTCGCCTTGTCTACGTAGGCCTGGTGGTGCTTGTCGTGGTGGATACGCATCGTTTCCTCGTCGATATGAGGCTCGAGCGCGTTGTAGTCGTATGGCAGGTCCGGGACTTCGTAGGCCATTTCAGCTCCTTGATCGCCGGTTTCTCGGTTGGGGCTACGCATTGTTACCGAGCCGCGCCGTTAGGGTCGGGCGATCAGCGCCTCCGAGCACTACGGCGACCTCTACCGCTCGATCTACGCCCGCGGGATGCTCGCGGGCGAGAAGCACCCGTACCCGATCTCCTGGGGTGAGCTGGAGCGCCGTGCGGAGGAGGAACTCGAGCCCTCCGCGGCGGCGTACGTCTACGGCGGCGCGGGCAGCGAGGACACGATGCGCGCGAACCTCGAGGCCTTCCGGCGCTGGCGGATCGTGCCGCGCCTGTTGCGCGACGTCTCGCGCCGCGACCTATCGACCAGCCTGCTCGGGACCGACCTGCCGGCGCCCGTGTTGCTCGCCCCGATCGGGGTCCAGACGCTCGTCCATCCCGACGGCGAGCTCGCGACCGCACGCGCCGCGGGCTCGCTGGGGATCGGGATGGTGGCGAGCACCGTCACGTCGCACTCGCTGGAGCAGATCGCCGAGGCAGCGAGCGACGCGCCGCGCTGGTTCCAGCTCTACTGGCCCGACGACGAGGAGCTCGCGGCAAGCATGGTCTCCCGCGCCGAGCGCGCGGGCTACCGGGCGATCGTCCTCACGGTCGACAATGCGATCCCGGGCTGGAAGCCGCGCGACCTCGAGCAGGGCTATCTGCCCGCGCTCGACAACATCGGCGTCGCGAACTACAGCGAAGACCCCGTTTTCCTCGCCGGCCTGGACAAGACTCCCGACGACGATCCCGGCGTTTCGATCGGCCGCTTCCTCGAGCTCTTCCCGCATCCGGGCCTGACCTGGGAGCAGGTCGAGCGCCTGCGCGCAATGACGGAGCTGCCGGTCGTGCTCAAGGGCATCCTCCATCCCGACGATGCGCGCGAGGCACGCGAACGCGGCGTCGACGGCATCGTCGTGTCCAACCACGGCGGGCGCCAGGTGGACGGCGCGATCCCCTCGCTCGACGCGCTCGTGCCGATCGCCGACGCGGTCGGCGACGACATGGCGCTGCTGCTCGACAGCGGCGTGCGCGGCGGTGCCGACGTGGTGAAGGCACTGGCGCTCGGGGCGGACGCGGTCCTGATGGGGCGGCCTTACCTCTGGGGCCTCGCGCTCGGCGGCGAGGAGGGCGTCGAGGCCGTGATCCGCATGCTGCTGGCCGAGCTCGACCTCACGCTCGCGCTCACAGGCCATACGCGCCCGGCCGAGGTCGGCCGCGAGGCGCTTTACGCGGCCGCCGCGCCGTAGGCTTCGGCCGATGGCCGACAAGACCGGCATCTCGCCGACTCGCGCGGAGAACTTCCCCGACTGGTACCAGGCGGCTGTCAAGGCCGGAGACCTGGCGGACAACTCCTCGGTCCGCGGCTGCATGGTCATCAAGCCGTGGGGCTACGGGATCTGGGAGCGGATCCAGCGCGAGCTCGACGACCGCTTCAAGGCGACCGGCCACGAGAACGCCTACTTCCCGCTCTTCATCCCCAAGCGCCTGATCGAGCGCGAGGCCGAGCACGTCGAGGGTTTTGCCAAGGAGATGGCCGTCGTCACCCATCACCGGCTCGAGCAGGGGGAGGACGGGCTCGTGCCCGCAGCCCCGCTCGACGAGCCGCTGATCGTGCGCCCGACTTCGGAGACGATCATCGGCGAGTCGTTCTCGCAGTGGGTCCAGTCCTATCGCGACCTGCCACTGAAGATCAACCAGTGGGCGAACGTCGTCCGCTGGGAGCTTCGCCCGCGCGTGTTCCTGCGCACGACGGAGTTCCTCTGGCAGGAGGGCCATACCGCGCACGCGACGGCGGAGGAGGCGACCGAGGAGGCGGAACAGATGCTCGACCTGTACGCCGACTTCGCCGAGAAATTCCTCGCGGTCGCCGTGATCCGCGGCGATAAGGCGCCACACGAGCGCTTCCCGGGCGCCGTGCGGACGCTCACGATCGAGGCGATGATGCAGGACGGCAAGGCGCTCCAGGCCGGGACCTCGCACTTCCTCGGTCAGAACTTCGCCAAGGCCGCCGGGATCGAGTTCACCGACGAGGACGGCTCGCGGCAGCACGCGTACACGACCTCGTGGGGCGTGACGACGCGCCTGATCGGGGGCGTGGTGATGGTCCACGGCGACGACGACGGGCTGCGGCTGCCGCCGACGCTCGCGCCGAGCCAGGTCGTCGTCGTGCCGATCCTGCGCGGGGACGACTCCGAGCGGGTGCTCGCCGCGGCGCGCGAGCTCGGTGACCGCCTCGGGGGCCTCACGCAGGCGGGCGAGCCCGTGCGCGCGCGGGTGGACGAGCGCGACTCCTCGCCGGGCGCGCGGCGCTGGGAGTGGATCAAGCGCGGAGTGCCGCTCGTGCTCGAGCTCGGCCCGCGCGACCTCGACGAGGGAGTCGTCACGGTCACGCGCCGCGACGGCGACCTCTCCGAGCGCGAGGCGGTCCCCGCCGACGCCCTCGACGAGCGCGTCCCGCAGCTGCTCGACGAGGTTCAGGCGGCCTATCTCGACGACGCGCGCTCGATGCTCGCGGAACGTACGCGCGAGGACATCGACGACCTCGACGGGCTGCAGGCCTACTTCTCCGAGGACGATGCGGGTTTCGTCCGCTGCGGTTGGAACGGCGACGAAACCGCCCTCGCCCCGCTCGACGAGCTCGCGGTCTCGGTGCGCTGCATCACCGCAGAGGACCCCGCCGGGCGGCGCTGCGCGCTCACGGGGGAGGAGGCGCAGCACGTCGTCGTTCTCGCGAAGGCGTACTGACGTGCCGGAGCGCGGCGGGCTGACCAAGCGCCGCCTGCTGGGCCTCGACCGGTCCGGCCCGCTGCCCGAGCAGACGCTCAGCGGCGCGCCGCTCAACCCGTGGACGATCCCCAACGCGATCGGCTTTCTGCGCCTTGCCGGGATTCCCGTGTTCCTGATCCTGGCGTTCAACTCCGGTGACGGGCGGACCGGGGCGGCCGCGGCCCTCTACGCGGTGATCGCGGGAACCGACTACCTCGACGGCATGGTCGCGCGCATCACGGGGCAGTACAGCCGCCTCGGGGCGCTGCTCGACCCCGTCACCGACCGCCTGCTGGTGATCTCGGGCGTCGCCGTCTGCTGGCACTTCGAGCTGCTGCCGCGCTGGGCGCTCGCCGTGCTCGTCGCGCGCGAGCTGTTCATGCTCGTCTTCGGCGAGCTCGCGCTGAGGCGTGGGGCGGAGCTCGAGGTCAACATGCTCGGCCGCTGGGCGGTCTGGCCGGTGATGTTCGCGCTCTGGCTGTCGATGGTCTCCGTCACCTGGGTCGCCGAGGCGTTCCTCTATCTCGGCCTGGCGATGACCCTCGCCGCAACGGCGGCCTACATCCGCACCGCGCTACGGCAGCTGCGAGGGGGAACCGCCCAGTAGCTCGCGGAGCTCGGCGAGCATCATCGCCGGGTGCTCGAAGACGTCGCCCCACGTGTAGCGCCGAAACTGATCGCCGCGTGCGTAGGCCTCGCGCTCGCGCAAGCGGTCCCGTTCCCAGGCGTGACGGGAGTGATGGAACGTGTAGCTGTCGATCTCGACCGTCAGGCGGTAGTCGGGCCAGCGGCAGTCGATGCGGCGACCGCCGGCGGGCTTGTTCGTAACGGGCAGCGGAAGCGAATGCGCACGCACCAGGTCGAGGAACGCCCGCTCGAGCTTGCTGAGGGTAACGTGCACCTCGCCGCGGATAACGCGGCGGAGGCTGGTCGCCCCGCGGGCGTTCGAGCGGTGAGCGAGTACCGCTTCGACCTGCCTCGGCGTGGTCCGGTAGAGCACCCCGGCCTCGTGACAGACCCGCGCCAGTTCGTCGAGGGCGAGTACCGCCGCGAGGTCGACGATCGTCCGGGGAACCGTCGTCACCGGGATCGCCCGAACGACGGTGAAGTCACGCGCGTCGAGGCTCCTCGACCGCGTTACCCGCACTCCCGGAACCCTCCTCCTCACGGGCGCGACGACTTCCGGCGGCGGCGGCGCGCCGCGCACCAACCGGTGGAGCCGAGCCGCAGGCGGACCAGCGAGGAACGCGCGATCGCCGCAGGCCCGGACCGCAGCCAGGTAGCGCGATTCGAGCGTTCCCGCGTGTCCGACGCGGTAAACGCCTCGGTAGACCTTGATCAAGGTGCCACGCGCGACGCGAACCCGGATCTGCTCCGCCGTTACGCCTCCGCCGAGCAGTGCGGTCCGGGTGACCACGCCGTGGCTCCCGCCCGCCAGTCGGGCGATCCGCTCGTCCGCTGTACCACCCAGGTGTTGCATAGCAACAGCAGGACGCCCCAGCGCGGGAAATTCTCCCCTTGGGGGACCGGGGCTCACCGCCCTTCGCGTCCCCCTGCAAGGCGACCCTCAAGCTCGGCTTGAAGCTGGGGCTATACTCGGCTCGCCCCGGCCCGCGGACGAAGGAAATCCATGGACGAGACTTTTCCGGACCTCGGTGCGCTTACCGACGAGGAACTCAAGGCTCTGATCGAAGACCTGACCGAGCAGGAACTGCAGGTCTCCTATCAGCGCCGGATCCTGCACGGCAAGATCGACATCCTGCGCGCGGAGCTCGTCAACCGGCTGCGGCAGAAGCACGCCGACGGCGAGCCGGTCATCACGGGGGCGGACGTCCAGCAACTCAGCGACATCCTCGCGGGGAAGGCCGTTCCGGAGGACGAGGGCTGAGACGGGCCCGGGCCGAGCGATGCATTGCCCCGAATGCGGGTTCGTCAACAGCGAGGGCGCGAACTACTGCCAGAAGTGCGGCGCGTTCCTCGGTGACGTGAGCCCGGGCGACGAGGAAGAGACCGCGGCTTACAAGGTCGGCGAGACCGGTGAGCTGCAGCCGGTGGACCTCGAGCAGGTCGCCGGCGACGGCGCGACGCTCGTGATCCGCTCGGGCGGCGGCCGCTCGGGCGAGACGTTCGCGATCGAGGGCGACCGGCTGTCGATCGGGCGCTCGCCCGATGCGGAGGTCTTCCTCGACGACGTCACCGTCTCGCGCAACCACGCCTTGCTGGTCCGCCGTCGGGACGGGCTCTACATCGACGACCTCGGCTCGCTCAACGGCACCTACGTCAACCGCCGCCGGATCGAGTCCCACCAGCTGGTCGACGGCGACGAGCTCCAGATCGGCAAGTACAAGCTCACCTACCTCGACCGATGAACGCCGAGATCGCAGAAAGCGCCAAGTCTTCGGCCGAGGCCGCGGGCTCCGGGGCCGGCTCCGCGCCGGTGCGGCCGCGGAAGAAGTCGCTCACGATCGGCGCCGTGTGCAAGCAGCTCGAGCGCGAGTTCCCGGAGATCTCGATCTCGAAGCTCCGCTACCTCGAAGACCAGGAGCTGATCTCGCCGCGCCGCACGCCGGGCGGCTACCGCCTCTACTCGCCGGACGACGTCCAGCGCCTGCGCACCATCCTCCGCCTCCAGCGCGACCAGTTCCTCCCGCTGCGGGTGATCCGCCAGGAGCTCGCCGGGGGGCAGACGGAGCCGGCGGCCGAGAAGCGTGGGCGTGCGAGCGGGCGAAAGGTACGGCCGCCCGCGGTGAGCCCACGCGAGGAGGGCGCGCTGTACGGGCTCGAAGAGGTGCTCGAGGACACCGGCGCCGACCGCACACTCGTCGGCGAGCTGGTGGACTTCGGCGTGATCAAGGGGACCCAGCGCGACGGCGAGGTGCTCTACGACGACACCGAGCGCGAGATCGTGCGCGCGGTCGCGGAGCTGGCCCGCTTCGGCGTCGCGGGCCGCAACCTGAGGGTCTTCCGCACGTCCGCCGATCGCGAAGCGGCGCTGCTCGAGCAGCTGCTGGCGCCCTCGCTTCGCTCGCGCAACCCGCAGCGCAGGCGGGAGGCCGTCGAGCAGCTCGAGAGCCTCGCGTCGCTGGCAACGCACCTGAAGCACCTGCTGCTGGTGCGCGACCTGCGCAAGATCGTCCCCTAGACGATGCCGGAGCGGCTGGCACCGGCCGACCTGCGCGCTCTTATCCGCGACGTACCTGACTTCCCGCGGCCGGGCATCGTCTTCAAGGACATCACCCCGGTTCTGCTCGACCCGGCGGCGCTCGATCATGCGATCGAGGTGCTCGCCGAGGACGCCCGCGCGCGTGGGGTCGAGGTCGTCGTCGCGGCCGAGGCGCGGGGCTTCATCCTCGGCGGGGCGCTGGCCGCACGGGCCGGCGCCGGGTTCATCCCCGCGCGCAAGCCGGGAAAGCTGCCGGCGACGACGGATTCCGTCTCGTACGAGCTCGAGTACGGCGTGGACGAGCTCGAGATGCACGCGGGTGCCGTCGCGGCGGACACGCGCGTGCTCGTCCACGACGACCTGCTGGCGACCGGCGGTACCGCCGAGGCGAAGTGCCGGCTCGTCGAGCAGGCTGGGGGAGAGGTTGTCGGCTGCTCGTTCCTCGTCGAGCTCTCGTTCCTCGGCGGCCGCGAGCGGCTCGCTCCGCGCGATGTGTTCAGCGTGATCCAGTACGAGGGCGAGTGAGCTGGTGCCGAAGGTGAAACGCTCGCGCACGATCGAGGCCACGCCAGCGGACATCTGGCGGGTCGTGTCCGACCCGCACCACCTGCCGCGCTGGTGGCCGGCCGTCGACCGCGTCGAGGAGGCCGACGCGATCCGCTGGACGAAGGTGTTCGGCACGAGCGCCGGCAAGGCGGTGCGCGCCGACTACACGCGTGTGAGCGCCGACGAGCCGCGGCGCCTGGTCTGGCGCCAGGAGCTTGACGCGTCACCATTCGAGCGGATCATGTCGTCATCGGAGACCGAGATCGCGCTCGACCCCGAAAACGGGGGGACCCGCGTGCGCCTGATGTCCAACCAGCGCCTGCGCGGGCTCTCGCGCCTCGGGGCATTCATGATCCGCCGGGCCACGGGCCGCCAGCTCGACGCCGCGCTCGACGGCCTGGAGGAGGCGGTGGCCGGATGAACGGCACGGTCGCGAGCCCGCCACCGCCTGCGATGCGCTGGTGGGCCTGGGGCGAGGAGGGCCATGGCGCTCCGCTCGGCCCTGCTGCCGACGAACTGCTTCGTTCCGAGCTCGGGATCGGCGACGAGCGAACGCCGCCGGTCGCGCTCGAGCAGGTCGAGCTGCCTGCCCCTGCCGCTTCGCCGGAGCTCACCGCGGCGTTGGAGGAAGCCGTCGGCGCCGGGCTCGTCAGCGACGACCATGCGACGCGCGTCAGCCACGCGGCGGGCCGCAGCTTCCCCGACCTCCACCGCCTGCGGACGGGCAAGGGTCTTACCGGGCCGGACGTCGTCGCCTATCCCGGCAGCCGCGACGAGGTCGCCGCCGTGATCGAGGCGTGCGCGGCCCACGGTGGCGCAGTCGTGCCGTTCGGCGGTGGGACGAGCGTCGTCGGTGGGGTGGAGCCGCTCGCCGGGGCCCGCGCCGCGACGGTCTGCGTCGACCTGGCGCGGATGAGCCGGGTGCTCGACGTCGACCGGCGCTCGCTCACTGCCACGATCGAGCCCGGCGCCCGTGGCCCGCACGCGGAAACGCAGCTGGCTGAACACGGGGTCACGCTAGGCCACTTCCCGCAATCGTTCGAGTATGCGACCGTCGGCGGGTTCGTCGCGACTCGTTCGGCCGGACAGGCGTCGACGGGCTACGGGCGGATCGACAAGCTCGTCCTCGGTCTGCGGTGCGCGACGCCGACTGGGGAGCTGGTCGTCACCCCGCATCCGGGCTCGGCCGCCGGCCCCGCCCTGCGCGAGCTCGTCGTCGGCTCGGAAGGCACGCTCGGCGTGATCACCGAGGCCACGCTCGCGGTTGCCCCCGTCCCGGAGGCGAAGGTGTACGAGACGTGGATGCTTCCGTCGTTCAGCGACGGGGTCGAGGCGTTCCGAGCGCTCGAGCAGTCTGGCCGCGCCCCCGACGTCACCCGCCTCTCCGACGAGGAGGAGACCCGGCTCAACCTGGCCGTCGCATACAAGGGCTCGCTCAAGGACCGCATCGGCCGCGCCTACCTTCGAGCCCGCCGGCGGGCCGACGGCTGTCTCGTCATCTGCGGCTTCGAGGGCGAGCCGGCCACGGTCGCCGAGCGCCGAGCGCGCGCGTCGGGCCCGCTGCGCGATGCGGGCGGCGTCCCGCTCGGCACCGGCGCAGGCAAGGCGTGGAGCCGCGGGCGCTACGGCGGGCCGTACTTCCGCGACGAACTGCTCGACCGCGGGGTCTTCGTCGAGACGCTCGAGACCGCGACGACCTGGACCGGGCTCGACAAGCTCTACCGGGGGGTCGGAGACGCGCTGCGGGAGGCGCTGAGTGCCCGCGGGACGCCTCCGCTCGTGATGTGCCACGTCTCCCACCTGTACCGCAGCGGCGCGTCGCTCTACTTCACCTTTCTCGCGCGCGCGGACACCGGCGCCGAGCTCGACCAATGGGCGGCGGCCAAGACGGCCGCATCCGACGCGATCATCGCTGCCGGCGGGACGATCACCCACCATCACGCGGTCGGCCACGACCATGCGCGCTGGATGACGGACGAGATCGGCGAGCGCGGACTCGCTGCGCTGCGCGCGCTGAAGCGGGAGCTCGACCCCGACGGCGTCATGAACCCCGGCAAGCTGCTGCCCTCCTAACGTGTAACGGGTTGGGCCTAGCGCCCAGCCGGGTGGGGTAATAGCCTGCGCCATGCGGTGACAGGGGCGTCGGTTACGGGCGGTCGCAAGGGCTCCGCGGGACGGCTGACACCCGCGCGTATCGCGGCGGCCGCGGCCGTAGCGATTGCCGCGATCGTCGTCGGGGTCCTGCTGTTCGGCGGCGACGACGGCTACAAGGTCAAGTTCCGCTTCCTGAACGCCGGGCAGCTGGTCAAGGGCAACCTCGTCCAGGTCGCCGGCGCGCCCGCCGGCAAGGTCACGGACTTCGCCATCACCGACGACGGCGAGGCCGAGGTCGAAGTCGAGATGGACGACGAGTACGCCCCGCTGCACCGCGGAACGCGAGCGCTGGTGAGGCAGACGGGTCAGTCGTCCACCGCCGGCCGCTACATCGAGCTGATGCTGCCGGACGCTCGCGCGCGCGGGGGAGAGGTGCCCGCCGGCGGCACGATCGGAACGGACCACACGACCGCGGCGGTCGAGCTCGACCAATTCTTCAACATCTTCGACCGGCGCACGCGGCGCTCGCTGCGCGGCTTCTTCAAGGGGTCCAACCGCCAGTACGCAGGCCGCGGCGAGCAGGCCAACCGCGGTCTCACCTACCTGAGCCCCTCGCTGTCGTCGTCGAGCCGCCTCTTCCGCGAGCTCACCTTCGACCGGCCCGCCCTCGAGCGCTTCCTCGTCGAGAGCTCGCGCCTCGTCACCTCGCTCGCGGAGCGCCGCGACGATCTCGCTGCCCTGATCGCCAACGCGAACTCGACGACCCGTGCCCTCGGAACGGAGCGGGTGGCATTGAGCGAGTTGATCTCCGAGCTGCCCCCGTTCATGCGGACGGCCAACACGACCTATGTCAACCTGCGCGCGGCACTGAACGACCTCGACCCGCTCGTCGAGGCGTCGAAGCCCGCGGCCAAGCGTCTCGGGCCGGTGCTCGACGAGCTGCAGCCGTTCGCGAACGACGCCCGCCCGACGGTCGCGAACCTCGCGCGGCTGACGCGTCGCGCGGGCGCTGACAACGACCTGATCGAGCTCAACCGCACCTATCCGGCGCTGGCGGACATCGCGGTCGACACGAAGCCGCGCCGAGTCGATGCCGGCGGCGGGGCCCAGGATGTCGGCACGCGCCGCGGCTCGTTCCCCGAGGCGGCGCGGGCGCTGACCGAAAGCGCGCCGATCGTCGCGCACGGTCGCCCGTACACGGTCGACTTCGTCGGCTGGATGGACGACTTCTCGCACACCGGCGCTTACGACGCGCTCGGAAGCTTCTCGCGCTCGCAGCAGTACTTCAACGTCTTCAGCCCGTCGAGCTCGCTCACGAGCGCGTGCCCCGGCGCGCTCCAGGTGGGGCCCCTGTGCACGCTCGTCGGGCCGCTGCTCGCCCAGCGTGGCGAGGTCTTCAAGCGGCTCGCGAAGACGGAGCAGTACAAGCGTTGCCCAGGCGCGTCCGAAGACGTGCTACCGGACGGATCGAACGTCTTGAGCCCCGAGGAGCGTCGCGAGCTCGACTGCGAAGAGTCGGCGCGCGCGACGGGGGCGCGCTGATGCGTCGTCTCGTGACAGCGCTTGCCGTCGGCGTCATCGTCGTGGGCGCCCTCGTGCTGACAGGAGCGTCGAACGACACCGCGAGCGGTACCCGCTACAAGGTCGTCTTCGACAACGTCTTCGGCCTCGTCGAGGGCGGCGACGTCAAGGTCGGTGGCGTCAAGGCGGGCGTCCTGAAGGGGTTCGAGCTCACCGACAGCGAGCCGCACAAGGTCGCCGTCGAAATCGAGATCACCAAGCCCGGCTTCGCCTCCTTCCGCTCCGACGCCTCCTGCACGGTCCGCCAGCAGTCGCTGATCGGGGAGTACTTCGTCGACTGTCAGCCCGGCCAGGCGTCGAAGCACCTCGAGGACCACGCCACGATCCCCGTCTCACGTACCGCCTCGACGATCCCGCCGGACCTGATCAACAACGTCATGCGCCGGCCCTACCGCGAGCGCTTCCGCCTGATCCTGACCGAGCTCGGCGTCGGTCTCGCCGGGCGACCGCAGGACCTCAACGAGGTCATCCGCCGCGCGCATCCGGCGCTGCGCGAGGTGCAGGAGACGCTGAAGATCCTCGCCGACCAGAACCGCGAGCTGGCCGCCTTCATCACGGACGCCGACCGCGTCAGCGAGGCCGTCTCGCCGAACCGCTTCGATGTCGCCCGCTGGGCGCAGGAGGCTTCCGAGACGGCCAGCATCCAGGCTTCGCGCGCGGCGGAGCTGGGGCGCCAGTACAACCGCCTGCCGGTCTTTCTCGGCGAGCTCGAGCCGACGCTCGCCCAGCTCGACCGCACCGCTGCGCGCCAGATCCCGTTCCTCGAGGCGGCCCGTGTGGCGGCTCCGAGCCTGAAGACGTTCCTCGAGGAGCTCGGACCCTTCAGCGAGGCGTCGAGGCGCGCGGTCCGCGGGCTCGGCCCGGCAGCGCGCGAGGGCCGGGCGGCACTGACCGGCGCGCGCGGCGAGATCCGCCAGCTGCGCACCCTCGCCAAGGGCGCCCCACGGCTCGCCAAGCCGTTGCGCCAGTTGCTCCAGACGCTCGACGACCGCGGCCGCTCGATCGAGGACGACCCGGCGGCGCGCCCGGTCGCCCCGCCAGCACCGGACAAGACCGCCTACAAGTCCGGCCAGGGCTACACGGGCATGGAGTCCCTGCTCAACTACGTCTACAACCAGACGCTCGCCATCAACGGCTTCGACCAGGTCGGCCACGTGCTGCGGCTGCTGGTCTCGGCGAGCCCCACCTGCTCCAACTACGCCGCGAACCCGACGCCGGCCCAGATCGAGGCCTGCAAGTCGTGGCTCGGCAACACGCAGCCATGCATCCTGCAGAAGACCTGGGTGGTGGACGGCGTCGACTACTGCTCCCAACAGGCGACGACGGTGCGCAAGCGAGGCGCTGACGGCGAGCCCGAGGGCGAGGCGCCCGCGACCCCGCAGCGCGCGCCCGCGCCCGGCGGAGGGTCGCCGCCGGCCGCGCAGGAGGGCCCTGCGCCCTCGAAGCCACCATCAGCGCTGCCGCCCGCGGTCGAGGAGTTGCTCGACGGCGTCACCAAGCAGCTCCCGAAGGACCTGTTGTCCCCACCCGACTCCAACCCGGAGGATGCCGAGCGGCTGCTCGACTTCCTCCTGCGCCGATGACTCGCCGCCGCGCAGCAGCCTCGATCGTCGCAAGCCCGGTGTTGGTTGGCGCGGTAACGCTGTTGATCGCGATCGTGGCGGTCTTCCTCGCCTACAACGCGAACCAGGGCCTGCCGTTCATCCCGACCTACGAGATCAAGGCGCAGCTGCCCGGCGGAGCCAACCTCGTCGAGGGCAACGACGTTCGCGTCGGCGGCTTCCGCGTCGGACTCGTCGAGGAGATCAACTCGACTGTCGACCCGAAGACGGGCAAGGCGATCGCGGTCGTCTCGCTCAAGCTCGACAAGGCGATCGAGCCGCTCCCCGCGGATACCCGCGCGATCGTGCGCCCGCGCTCGGCGCTCGGGCTCAAGTACGTCGAGCTGACGCCCGGCGACAGCGAGGACGAGATCAAGCCCGGCGGAACGCTTGCGCTCGAGCAGGCCAGCGACATCGTCGAGCTCGACCAGTTCTTCTCGATCTGGGACGAGGATTTCCGCAACGACCAGCGCGAGGCGCTCCAGGGCTACGGCACCGCGTTCGCCGGCCGCGGCGAGTCGATCAACCGCGCGATCAGGGATCTCGTCCCCTTCCTGCGTCACGCCGAGCCGGTCTTCCGCGTCCTTTCGGATCGCGACACCGCGCTCGGGCGCTTCGTGACCCAGTCGCGCCGCTTCGTCGGCCAGATCGCGCCCGTCGCGGCGACCTACGCGCGCCTGTTCACGAACATGGCCGACACGTTCGAGGCGCTCGGGCGAGACCCGCAGGCCCTCCAGGGAACGATCGAGCGCGCCGCCCCGACCTTCGACGCCGGCATCAAGAGCTTCCCGGTCCAGCGGCCGTTCCTCGCCGACGCTGAGATCCTCTTCGAGCGGCTCGAGCCGGTCGCGCAGGAGTTGCGACGGTCGCTGCCGACGATCACGGGCGCGCTGCGCACGGGCCAACCGGTGCTGCGCCGCTCGCCCGAGCTCTACGACCGCACGCGCGAGGTGCTCGCGGCGCTGCGGAGCCTGACCGCCAAGCCGAGCACGCTGCTCGCGCTCAAGGACCTCACGACGACGATCGCCACCTTGGGGCCGCTGGTCGAATTCGTCGCCCCGTACCAGACCGTCTGCAACTTCTGGAACTACTACTGGGGCGGGCTGGCCGAGCACGTCTCCGAGCCGATCAGAGGCGGCACGATCCAGCGCGTCCAGCTGAAGCTCGACGATCGCACCCAGGACAACCGGCTCGGCGACACGAACGCCGAGCGTCCCGTCGATATCCCGCGCTCTCAGAACCCGCTCACGGCGCGCGGGGCGACCGGTCAGTTGCAGACGCTCCACAGCCAGTACTACGGCGCAGCGATCGACGCGCAGGGCAACGCCGACTGCGAGAACGGCCAGCGTGGCTACCTCAACCGCCTGATCAGCGGCAGCCGCTGGCCGCTCACCGACGACCCGAACAACCTCGGCGGCAACCACATCGTCATGGACGGCAACACGCCCGGCCTCTCCGGCACGACCTACAAGGGCGTCAAGAGCCTGAAGGACGTCCCATGAGCCGCGTCCCCCGCGACAAGCAAGGGCGCCGGATCTCGCCCAGCCTCCAGTTCTCGGAGATCACGCCCGGGGCTGTGCGGGTCGGCGTGATCGGATTGATCCTGGTCGCGATCGCGTGCTACTTCGCTTTCACGAAGGCGAACCCGTTCGCCGACCCCTACGAGCTGCGCGCGATCGTCGAGTCGGCGAACGCGCTGAAGCCGAACTCGCCGGTGCGGATCGCCGGCGTGAACGTCGGCAAGGTGACCGACGTCAAGACGCTCGGCGGCAACAAGCCCCTCGCCGAGGTAAAGATGGAGATCAAGGACTCCGGCCTGCCGCTCCGCGACGACGCACGGCTCGTGATCCGGTCGCGGCTGTTCCTCGAGGGCAACTACTTCGTCGACATCCACCCCGGCACGCCGGGCGGGAAGAAGCTGGACTCCGGCGCCACCTTGCCGCAGCAGCAGACGTCGTTCCCGGTGCAGTTCAGCCAGGTCCTCCAGGCACTTCAGACCGACACGCGCGACGACCTCCGTAGCTTCCTCGACGAGTACTCGAAGGCGCTCGACGAGGGCGGGGCCGAGGGCTTCAACGACTCGATCCGCTACTGGGAGCGCAGCTTCCGCGACACGGCGCTGACTAGCGACGCGACGCTCGGCGAGCGCCGCCACGACCTGAACCGCCTGCTGAAGGGGCAGGCGAGGGTCTTCGGCGCCCTCTCGAGCGACGAGGAAGCGTTGAAGGGCCTCGTTACGAACCTCAACCGCACACTCGCGGCGTTCGCGTCGCAGGAGAACAACCTGCGCGCCGCGATTCCGCTGTTGCGCGACGTCCTGCGCGAGGGCCAGCCCGCACTGCGCTCCCTCAACTCGGCGCTGCCGCCTTTGCGCGGGTTCGCGCGCGACGCGCTCCCGGGCGCGCGCTCGACCCCGGCAACGCTCGACGCGCAGCTGCCATTCCTACGTCAGGCGCGCGCGCTCGTCTCGCCGCGCGAGCTCCTCGGCCTCAGCGAGGAGCTCCTCACGGCCGTCCCGCGCGTTACCCGCCTCAACAAGCGCTCGACGCTGACGTTTGCCCAGACGCGCGCGCTCAGCTCGTGCCAGAACAACGTCCTGCTGCCGTTCGCCAAGGAACCGATCCCCGACCCCGACTTCCCGAAGAACTCCGGCGAGCCGTGGTACGAGCAGACGGCGCGCGCGTTCGTCGGCCTCTCGGGCGAGAGCCGCCTTGCCGACGCGAACTCGCCCTACTTCCGCGTCCAGCTCGGCGGCGGGCCGGAGACGATCATCAACACCGGGAGCACGGGGGAGCAGGTCTTTGCCCAGGCGCCCTTCCGGATCGACGCCGTCCGCCCGGCGCGCCCGGCGAAGCAACCCGTCTTCCGGCCCGGGACCCCGTGCGAGACCCAACAGCCGCCTGACCTCAACGCGCCCGCCGGTCAGGGTGACGAATCGGTGCGGCTCTCTTCCGCCGGCGCAAGCGCGGAGGAGCGCGAGCGGACGGAGCGCAGCATGACGGCGCTGCAGGAGGTCGCCGACCATCTCCAGCGGACGCTGCGCAGGCTGCCGTCGGTGGACCCGCTCGTATACGACGAGCGTGGCGAGCTACGTGCGCTGAAGCGGCTCGGGCTCGAGCGCGCCGAACCGGGCGCGCCGCTGCGCAAGCGTGAGGGGGCGGAGCGGTGACCGACGCCATCCGCAAGCACATGAAGGACGTCGTGGCGATCGTGGTGCTCGCCGCGATCGGAATCGGCGTCGGGGGCTACATCCTCTCGAACCAGCGGTTGCGCTTCCCCTTCATCGAAGAGAAGCCGTTCGAGCTGAAGGCCGAGTTCTCGGACGCCCAGGCCGTGATCCCCGGACAGGGCCAGACCGTCCGCGTCGCGGGGATGAAGGTCGGCGACATCTCGAAGGTAGAGCTGAAGGAAGGGCGGGCGATCGTGACGATGGCGCTCGACCGCAAGTACTCGAACCTCGTGCACGCCGACGCGACCGCGCTGCTGCGCCCCCGCACCGGCCTGAAGGACATGTTCATCGCGCTCGACCCGGGGACGAAGGCGCGCCGGGTCATGGACGAGGGCGAGGTGATCCCGTCCTCAGCGACCTCGCCCGACATCGACGCCGACGAGATCCTGCGCGCTCTCGACCGCGATACGCGCGCCTACCTCAAGCTGCTGATCAACGGCGCCGGCAAGGGGCTCGCCGGGCGCGGGGGGGACCTGCGCGAGGTCTTCAAGCGACTCAGCCCGCTCCAGCGCGACCTGGCGCGGGTCAACGGCGCGCTCGCCGAGCGGCGGCGGAACCTGCGCCGGCTGGTTCACAACTACTCGAAGACGGTCACGACGCTCGGCGCCAAGGACAAGGAGCTCGCACAGCTGGTCTCAGCCTCCAACGAGGTCTTCGGCGAGCTCGCGCAGGAGGACCGCCAGATCTCGCTCGCGGTCTCACGCCTGCCGTCGACGCTCTCGCAGGCGCGCCGCACGCTTGCGCGGGTGGACCAGCTCGGCCGCATCGCCGGGCCCGCGTTCACGGCGCTGCGGCCCGCGATCAGGCGGCTCGCGCCGGCCAATGCGCAGGTGCGCCCGTTCGCGCGCGAGGCCGAGCCGATTCTGCGCCGCGACGTGCGCCCGTTCGTGCGCGCCGCGCGCCCGGTCGTGCGCGACCTGAGCCCGGCGGCGCGCGACCTCGCGAAGGCGAGCCCCGACCTGCGCGAGTCCTTCTTCGAGCTCAACCGCCTCTTCAACATGCTCTCCTACAACCCGGGTGGGCGCGAGCGCCTCGCCGGCAACGACCCGGACCGCGAAGAGGGCTATCTCTTCTGGCTCGGCTGGCTCGGCCAGAACACGACCTCGGTCTTCTCGACCGCGGACGCCTCCGGCCCGTACCGCCGCGGCACCGTCCACCTCAGCTGCTCGACGCTGCGGGCAATCGTCCAGGGCGAGCCGGCGGCCGAGCAGGTTCTCGGCGTGACCAACCTCCTCAACTCGTCGCTCTGCCCGCCCTCGTGAACTGATGCCCAAGCAAGCACCGACACCCGGAAAGCTCGCCGCGATGGTGCTGTTCACGCTGTCGTGCTTCGGCATCCTGCTCTATCTGTGGCTCGCGTTCGGCGGCTCCTCGCCGCTGCAGGCGGAGGGTTTCCGCTTCAAGGCGAGGATGCCCGAGTCCTCGCTGCTGGCTGTCAATGCCGACGTGCGCATGTCTGGGCTGAACATCGGCAAGGTTCGTAAGAAGACGCTTCAGCGCGAGGGCGGCACGCTGGTCGAGCTCGAGATCGACGAGGAGTTCGCGCCGGTCCCGCGCGACAGCCGTGTGATGTTGCGCCAGAAGGGCCTGCTGGGGGAGACCTACATCGAGTTGACCCCCGGGACGCGCGCGGGGCCGAAGCTCGGCGACGGCGCGACCCTGAGCGCCTCGAACGTGACTCAGCCGACCGAGATCGACGAGCTCGTCCGTGTCTTCGACGAGCCGACGCGCGAGGCGTTCCAGGGCTGGATCCGCGAGCTCGCAAAGGCGATCCGCGGCGGGCGCGGCGAGGACCTCTCCGACGCCTACGGCAACTTCGCCGAGTTCGCTTCCGACGGGTCGAACCTGCTCGAGCGCCTCGATGAGGAGAAGCCCGCGATCCGCGCGCTGATCAAGAACTCGGGCATCGCGCTCGGAGCCGTGAACGAGCGCGAGGGGCAGTTGCGCGAACTCGTAGGGAACGCGAACGACACCTTCGAGGCGATCGCATCTCGCAACGACGAGCTCGCCGAGGCGATCACGATCTTCCCGACATTCCTCGACGAGTCGAAGGCCACGTTCCAGCGGCTCGAAACGTTTGCGCGCGACACCCGCCCGCTCGTGCGCGACCTCCAGCCCGTCGCGCTCAAGCTCCAGCCGACCGTCCACGACGTCGCCCGCCTTGCTCCGGACCTCAAGCGCCTGTTCCGCAACCTCGACCCGCTGATCACCGAGTCGCGTCGCAATCTGCCGGAGGCGGCGAAGTTCCTCCGCTGCGCGGCGGGCTCGAGTCCGTGCGACCGCTACGGCGACAGCGGGATCCCGGGCGTCCTCGATGCGCTCCACCGCTACCTGCCCGAGCTGAACCCGGTGCTCGCCTACCTCAACTACCAGGCGCCGCAGGTGGCCGACTTCATCACGATCGGCGGCGGCACGCTCGCGGGCACGCTCCGTCCCGCCCCGGGGGAGGGCCCGCGCCACTACCTGCGCCAGTACAGCGCCACGAACACGCGCGGGCTGATGATCGCGACCGCCCGCCAGAACTTCGAGCGCGGGACCGCGTACCCCGCGGCCAACGCCTACAACCGCCGCCGCCTGTTCGGGATCCAGGAGTCCGCGGACTGCTCGAAGACGGGTGGCCAGACTGCCGAAGCGCGGGCCGACCTACCGCCGTGCCAAGTCGAGCCGCCGTCGCTGTTCGACGGCAAGCGCTTCCCCCGCCTGCACGCGGGACGGCCGGCGGTCGTCCCGCCGCCGCAGGGCAACGCCCCCGCGCGCTAGGCGGCCGCTAGGGCTGCGTCGGAGCCGTGCCCGGCTGGCCTTGCGGGGCCGCACCCTGGGGCGCGGTGCCTTCGGCACCCGTTCCGGTCTGCTGCGCCGCTTGCGCGTCCGCGATCCGGCCACGGATCACGGAGTTGCCGGAGTGCTTGGTATCGCGGTCGATCTTCTCGCGTGAGACGTCGATGAACTTGTACTTGCGCAGGTCAGCCTCGGTGATCGGCGCGGCCGACTCGCCCTGATAGTTGCCCTGGGCGTCGGTCTTGCCCGCGCCGAGGGACTTGGCGTCCGACGCGCTGTTGTAGAGCCAGACCTCGTACGCGTCGCCTGGGTTCTGTTGTGTGCCCGACGGCGTCGGGTCGAGCCCCTGGGCGACAACGCGCAGCCGCTGGTCCTTGCCGGTGTCCACGATCGCCGCGATCCCTGCCCGGTCCTTCTTGCTCTCATCGAGCGGAGCGAGCGCGAGTTGCGCGAGCACAGCGGCCTGCTCGCCCTGCGCGGTGGTGGGGGTCGAGGCCTTCTTTTCGTCGTCGTCGCCGCCGATCAGGAAGAACGCGCCTTCGCCGAGGATCAACGGGACGAAGGCGAGCGCGAGGACGACCACGCCTGCGGCGAGAACGCCGCGGCGGATCCAGACGACCCGCTGGGCATCGGCGGACAGCGGCTTGCGCGGGCGCCGCGCGGCCTTCGGCTGCTCGTCCGCCTCGTCGCGTTCGCGCCGGGGCTCTGCCGTCCGGCGCCGCCGTGGGCGGGAAGGCACGGCCACGGCAGCCTCGCCCTCGGGGATGGTCGGTCGCGTCCCGTTCGCGTAGAGCGGGTCGAGCGAGTCCAGCAGCGAGATCGCCCACGTACGCGCGGCCTCGGAGCGCTTCAGATGGCCGACCGTGGCCCTGGCCTCGGGCCCGGACTGCTGACCGAGGACGTAGTCGGCAACCTGGCCGCGCCAGTCCGAGTCCACGCGCTGGGCGGAAGCGGGCGCGAGCTCACTGAGGGCGGAGCGGGCGAGCTCGCGGACGCGCCCCGGGGGCGAGCCCATCAGCTCTGAGATCTCGTCGTAGGAGCGTCCCTGGCGGAGGACTAGCTCGATGATCGCGCGCTGGTCCGCGCTGAGGTGCTCGAGGGTGGCCATTCGGCGAAGGGTAACCTGCCGGACGTGGCCGATGACGCACCAGGATCCAAGGCGGGCGCGTTCACGCAGCTGCTGCCGCACGAGGAGACCCTCGGCGGCTTGCTCGGAATCGAGCACGTCGAGGTGGGCGCCGAGCGGGCGGTCGCGCGCTTCGAGATCGAGAACCGCCACCGCCAGCCGCTCGGGATCGTGCACGGCGGCGTGTACGCCGCAGTCGCCGAGGGATTGACGTCCGAGGCGACCTTCCACGCGGTCTACCCGGAGGGGATGGCCGCTCTCGGGATGTCCAACGACACGAGCTTCATGCGGCCGATCCTCGCGGGCACGGTGACCGCGGTCGCGACCCGCAAGCACGGCGGGAGAACCACATGGGTGTGGGAGGTCGAGTTCACGGACGAGGACGACCGCCTCTGCGTGCTCTCGCGTGTGACCGTCGCCGTGCGGCCGCTGCCGCCCGGCACGCCGACCGCCGACGGCGGCGTCGCGCCCTAGCTAGAGCGCCTTCAGCCGGCCGCCGCCGGACTGCTGGTCGCGCCGCCGGCCCGTGTAGGCGTTGGTGATCGGCAGGCGCCGGTCGCGGCCGAACGCCTTCGTCGAGATGCGGATGCCGGGCGGAGCCTGGCGCCGCTTGTACTCGGCCAGGTCCACGAGCCGGATCACGCGCTCGACGTCGTCGCGCGGCAACCCGTCGCGGACGAGCTCGTCGGCGGAGAGGTCCTGCTCGACGTAGCCGACGAGGATCGCGTCGAGGACGTCGTAGGCCGGCAGCGAGTCCTCGTCGCGCTGATCGGGGCGCAACTCGGCCGACGGCGGCCGCTCGAGCACCGAGTCGGGAATCAGCGGACTGTCTGCCTGATCGTTGCGCCAGCGCACGAGCCGGTAGACGAGCCCCTTGAAGCAGTCCTTCAGCACGGCGAAGCCGCCCGCCATGTCGCCGTAGAGCGTGGCGTAGCCGACCGACAGCTCGGACTTGTTGCCGGTCGTCAGAACGAGCCAGCCGAACTTGTTCGACAGCGCCATGACGAGGTTCCCGCGGATGCGCGCCTGGAGGTTCTCCTCGGCGATGTCGGGCTCCCGGCCTGCAAACGAGTCGGCAAGCAGCGCCTCGTAGGCCTCCATCGCGGTCGCGATCGGGATCTCGCGCACGTCGGTGCCGAGGTTCGCGGCGATCGCGCGCGCGTCGGCCTGCGTCCCCTCGGACGAGTAGCGGGAGGGCATGATCACGCAGCTCACGCGATCAGCCCCGAGCGCGTCGGCTGCGACGAGCGCTACGAGCGCCGAGTCGATTCCGCCGGAGAGCCCGAGAACGACCCGCTCGAAGCCGTTCTTGCGAACGTAGTCGCGCACGCCGAGGGTGAGCGCCGCGTAGACCTCCGCCTCCGTTCCCAGCGGCTCCGTCCGCTCGGGCTGGATCTCAGCGCCGTCGCCGCTCGTGCCAGGGGTGTCCAGCCGGGCGACCAAGTCCTGTACGTCAGTAGCCGGCGGGAGCACGCTGCGGTGGCGCGTGTCACGCAGCCGGGCGGCCTCGACCGGCCCCGGGTCGAAGTCCACGATCGTAAGCGCTTCGTCGAACTGCGGCGCGCGCGCGAGGACCTCGCCGTCCTGGTCGATCGCGAGGCTGTGGCCGTCGAATACGAGCTCGTCCTGCCCCCCGACGAGGTTGCAGAAGAGCACGCCGGCGAGGTTGTCGCGCGCGCGCTGGACGAGCATCCGCTCGCGCTCGAGCCCCTTGCCTGCATGGTAGGGCGACGCGGAGAGATTCACGATCGCGTATGCGCCGCCGAGCGCCTCGGTTACGGCCGGCCCGCTCGGCTCCCAGATGTCCTCGCAGATCGTCAGGCCGACGGTCGTCCCGTCGATGTCGATGATGGCCGGCGCGTCGCCGGGGCGGAAGTAGCGCGCCTCGTCGAAGACGCCGTAGTTCGGCAGGTGGATCTTGCGGTAAACCGCTGCGACCCCTCCATCCGCGAGCACGGCGGCCGAGTTGTAGGTGTCGTCCGCGTACTCGGGGAACCCGACGAGCGCGACGATGCCCTGGATGGACGCCGCGAGCTCGGCGAGCGTGTCGGCCGCGGCTGCGAGGAAGTCGCGCTTCAGCAGGAGGTCCTCCGGCGGGTAGCCGGTCAGGGCGAGCTCGGGGAACACCACCAGCTGCGCACCTTGCTCTCGCGCGCGAGCTGCGAGATCGCCGATCCGCGCGGCATTGCCGTCGAGGTCGCCGACGGTCGCGTTCATCTGCGCCAAGGCGACGCGGAGCGGCTGCGGGCCGTTCTCCATACCGCGATTATGAAGAGTGCGCGTCGCGGGCCGGAATGGGCGCGCGATACTGCAACCGATGTCTCAGAAGAGTCTGGAGCTGGTCGCGCGGGCGTTCGCCGCCTTCTCGGAGGGCGGGGTCGAGGACTCGATCGAGTTCTTCGCCGAGGACGTCGCCTGGACCACCGCCGACCTTCCTGGGATCGAGCAAGTCCACGGCCACGATGGCTTGAGGACGCTCGCGCGCGAAATGCAGGACAACTTCGACGACTTCTCGCTCGAGCTGACCGACCTGGAACGCTCGGGGAGCCGGGTGCTCGCCGCGGTTCATCAGACGGGCACCGGACGACTCAGCGGGGTGGAAGTCGAGCTGAACTACTGGTTTGTCAACGAGCTGCGCGACGGACAGATCGCGCGCGTCGAGGCGTACCTCGACGAGCGCGAGGCCCGCGAGGCGGCCGGGCTGGGCGAGGGGCGTCCGTAGGCGATGCGACTGGCCGTCGTCGGCCACGTCGAGTGGGTCGAGTTCGTCCGCGTCGAGCGGGTGCCGCGGGCGGGCGAGATCGTCGCCGGCAGCGACGCCTTCGCCGAGCCCGCGGGGGGCGGGGAGGGGCAGCCGTCCAGCTCGCGCGCCTCGCGGGCGACTGCAGGCTGTTCACCGCCCTCGGCGACGACGAGCTCGGCCATCGGGCGTTCGAGCGCCTGGGAGAGCTCGGCGTGCGGGTCGAGGCGGCGTGGCGTGACGAGCCCCAGCGGGAGGCGTTCACGTTCACCGACGCAGCAGGCGAACGAACGATCACGGTGATCGGGGACAAGCTCGTGGCGCGGGGGTCCGATCCTCTGCCGTGGGGCGAGCTGGAGGACATGGACGCGGTGTTCTTCGCCGCCGGGGACGAGGAGGCGCTGCGGCTCGCGCGCGCGGCTCGGTTGCTGTCGGCGACGCCGCGTGAGCGCGCGACGCTCGCGCCGGCTGCGGTTCCGCTCGACGTGGTCGTGGGCTCGGGGCAGGATCCGGCCGAGCGGTGCTCTCCTCCAGATTTCGATCCTGAACCGGGGCTGCTGGTTCAAACAGCGGGCAGTGAAGGGGGCGAGTACTGGGAGCGTGGGGGAGAGCCCCGGCGTTATGCAGCTGTTCAGCCGCCCGGTCCGCTCGCGGATTCCTACGGCGCCGGCGACACGTTTGCCGCTGCGTTGACATTCGCGCTCGCGCGCGGCGACGAGACCGACCACGCGATCTCTTTCGCGGCCGGCGCGGCGGCGGTCTGCGTCACCGGCCGCGGGCCTTACGAAGCGCGCCTGACCCCGCCGTAGTTGTCCGGCTGTCGCGTCCTATGCACGCTATGGATGCACAGGACGAGACAGCCGATCTCAGGAGGGCGCCGGGACCGGCTCCGGCGCGCCGACTTCGGCCGGAGCGGTGAGCTTGATTTCCGCCGCGTCGGCCAGCTCCGCCAGCGAGTCTGCGAACTCCTGCGCGACCTCGCCGAGGTCGAAGAGAATGTCGTAGTCGCCGACGAGGCCGAAGTTGATCGCGCCGTTATAGCTCATCAGCGCGACCCCGAGGCCCTGATTCTGCGCGAGCGGGACCATCGGGAAGACATCGCGCAGCTCGCGGCCGAGGAGGTAGAGCTGGAACTGGGGGCCGGGGACGTTGGTCACGACGAGGTTGAAGAAGCGCTGGCGCGCCGACAGGCGGGCCGCCTGGCTGGCGATCGTGGTCGGGGCGAAGCCCGTCAGCTCGGTCAGGACCTGCGCGCCGACGGCCTGCCCCGAGTCCTTCAGGCCGCGCATCGAGGCCGTCACCGCGTGAAGGCGGCGGATCGGATCGTCCACGCCCACGGGTAGCGGCGCCATCATCGCCGCTACGCGGTTGCCGAGCTCGCCGCGCTGCGCGTCCGAGCGCACGCTCACAGGGACCATCGCCTTGAGCTCGAGCCCCTCGGTCGGGACGCCGCGGGCGCGCAGATGGCGGCCGAGCCCGCCGGCCACAGTCGCGAGCACGACATCGTTGACCGTCCCGCCGAGCTCGTTCTTGATCGCCTTGACATCGTCGAGGCGTACGCGGATCCACGTGAACCGCCGGTGAGGGCCGATCGAGTCGTTGTAGAGGCTCGGCGGCGCGGACTTGACGCCCGCCCACGCCATCGCGCCGACGCCGATCAGCGCGTCGCGCGCGCTGCTGGCGATCTGCCGCGGCGCGCGGAACAGCGAGCGGACGGAGCGGACGAGCTCGCCGGGCGCCGTCGCGCGTTCCAGCAGCGCCTCGCCGAGGAGCTGCGGCTTGCCCGGCGTCGGCGCGGGCAGCCAGCGCTTCTCGCCGGGATCCGGCGGCGCCTCGGGCTCCCGCTGGGTGTCGAACAGGACGCTGACGATATCCACGCCGGAGATTCCGTCCACGAGCGCGTGGTGTGTCTTGGCGATCAGCGCGAACCGGTTCCTCTCGAGCCCTTCGACGAGCCAGATTTCCCATAGCGGCTTGTCGCGGTCGAGCTGTTGCGAGAGGACGCGGCCGGCCATCGAGCGCAGCTGGTCCTCGCTGCCAGGCGCCGGCAGGGCACTCGTGCGAACGTGGTAGCAGATGTTGAAGTGGGGGTCGTCGACCCAGCGCGGGCGGCCTTGGTTGTAGGGAACGAACGCGAGCCGCTGGCGATAGCGGGGGACCAGGTGGAGCCGGCTCTCGATCGCGTCGCAGAGCTCGTCGTAGCCTGGTGGGTCGCCATCGAAGATCAGCACTGAGCCGACGTGCATGTGGGCCGAGTCGTCCTCGAGGTGGAGGAAGGACGCGTCGAGCGCGCTGAGGCGATCTTCTGACATGCCTGGACCCGCACGGTAGCTGAAAGAAAGCGTCCAGCGTGACCCCCATCACACAGTGGCCAGGGGGCCGGGGTACTTTCGCCTAGTTGTTCGATCGGCTCGCCGAGCTGCTCCGCCACAAGGCGGGGCGGGCGGGGGACCCAGTTAGTCGCCGTCACGACGGCGACACGGGGCGAATCAGCTGGTGATCCAGCTGTAGCGCCACTTGGCCATGAGGGCCAGGCGCGAGCCCGTCAGCTAACCCCGCAGGCAAGGGCCGGGAAAGGGAAGAACCCTTGAATTCGCATGTCCGCATGCGCCTGCGCAAGATCGCGCTGGGCGTGAGCACAATCGCAATAGCAACCACAACCGCCGGCGCCGTTGCGCCTGCCGGCGCCGCCGAGCCCGTCACGATCGCCGTTAGCGGCAACGCGTCGAAGCTCGACTACGGTCGCAGCGTCAAGCTGCGCGGCAAGGCCGGCGCAGACGCCCCCAACAAGCCGGTGGCGATCCAGTTCGCGCCACGTGGCGAGGGCTTCACCTCGATCGGCACCGCCAAGACCGGCGCCGACGGGATCTACGTCTACCACGCGCGTGCCAAGCACAGCGGCGCCTACCGCGCCGTCGTCGAGGGTCGCAACCCGAGCGCGGCACAGCGTGTGACGGTTCTCGCGCGCCTGTCGGTCAAGGCGAGCGAGCACCTCAAGCGCGGCGAGACCGCGACCGTCAGCGGCGAGGTCAAGCCTGGCCTCAAGGGCCGCTCGATCGTGGTTCAGACCGCGCGCGGTGGCAGCTGGAAGACCGCTGCGAAGGCGATCACCGGTAAGGGTGGCCGCTACAGCGCCAGCTGGAAGCTCTCGCGCGGCGGCAGCTACCGCGTGCGCGTCCGCTTCGGCGGCGACGCCGCGAACGCCGGCTCGACGAAGACCTTCCCGGGTCGTGTGAACGTGTACACGCCGGGCGGGGCCTCGTGGTACGGCGGCGGCGGAGGTACCGCCTGCGGCACGCACGCCAAGTACGGCGTCGCGCACAAGTCGCTGCCGTGCGGCACCAAGGTCCGGATGATGTACAACGGCCGCACCGCCACGGCGACCGTGGTCGACCGCGGCCCCTTCGTCGGTGGCCGCGCCTGGGACCTCACCCCGGCGCTGAAGCGCAAGCTCGGCTTCGGCGACGTCGGAACGGTCTGGGCCGCCTACTAGGCGAACGCCACACCATCAACGCGAAAAGGGCGCGGGCCAAGAGGCTCGCGCCCTTTTTCGTGCCCGGCTAGGGGCCTAGCTCGAGCTGGCCGATCCTCTCCGGCACGGGGCTTCCGGTGTCGAGGCCGGCGATCCTCACTCCGAGGAGGCGCACTGGCCGCGGCGGGTCGTACGTGCGGAGGAGTTCGCGCGCAACGCCGCTGACGACGCCGGGATCGTTTGTCGGCTCCTCGATCGTGCGGACGCGGGTGTGGATCGAGAAGTCGTTGAGGCGCACCTTGATCCCGATCGTCCGCCCGGTGAGGCCCTTCGACCCCACCCGCTCGCACAACCGCGCGCTGAGGGCGTCGAGTGGCGGCACCATCTCATCCAGATCCCGTAGGTCGCGGTCGAAGGTCGTCTCGCACGATTCGGACTTGCGCACCCGTTTCAACTCGAGTTCGCGTGCGTCCTCGAAGCGGGCCACGCGCTTCAGCCAGCCACCCCGATCGGGCCCGAACACCCGCTCGAGCGCGGCCTGATCGGCCTCGGCGAGCGCGGCCAGCGTCTCGACACCTCCGCGTCGCAACCGGTCGAGCGTCTTAGGGCCGATGCCGGGGATCAACCCGGGGGAGGCGTCGGCGAAGCGCTCGCACGCCTGCGCGCGCGTGAGCACTACGAAGCCGTCGGGCTTCTCGGCGTCCGACGCGACCTTCGCAACGAGCTTGTTCGGCCCCAGACCAACCGAGCAGCCGAGCCCGGTCGCAGCCGTGACCGCCTGCTTCGCCCTCCGCGCCGCCGCCTTCGGCGCCTCGAGCCCGGACAGGTCGAGATAGGCCTCGTCGAGTCCGGCGACCTCGACCCGCTCGACCTGCTCACGTAAGACGGCCATCACCTCGCGCGAGCGCTCGCGGTACGCGTCGAAGTCGGGCGTGAGGAAGACCGCGTCCGGGCACGCGCGGCGCGCGCGGGCCGCGGGCGTCGCCGAGAAGATGCCGAACTTGCGCGCCTCGTAGCTCGCCGTCGTAACCACCGAGCGGGGGCCGCTTCCGGCGACGACGACCGGCTTGCCGCGCAGCTCGGGCCGCCGCGCGAGCTCGACGGACACGTAGAACGCATCCATGTCCACGTGAGCTATCGCGCGGCGCGCGCCCGCCATCAGTGCTCGAGCCGCTCCTCCAGCCGAACGCTCACCTCGTCGCCCTCCTGCTTGCCGATCGCTTTGCGCAACTCGGCCTTGACAGGCAGCTTGTGCGTGCCGTCGCCCAGCGCCATGAACGAGCTACGGAAGGGGCGTCCGTCGATCGTCCCGCGCACCTTCACGAGGCCGCGCGTGCCGAAGTAATCGGCCGAGCCAGGCATCACGACGTAGGTCCAGCCGCCCGGATCGGGGCTCTTCACCAGCGTTGCGTCGAATCGCTTGTCCACCTTCATCCTCCTTCGTTGTATAGCCAATAGACCGGTCGCGGCGGGCAAACTCATCGTCCGCGGGCCCCGCTGGAATAGGCTCCGCCGCATGGCTGGTGAGCTCGTCACGCGCGCGCGGTTTCCCGGGGTGGAGGCGAAGAAGGGGCACTACGAGAGCTTCTACATCAAGGCGTGCCATCCAAGCGCGCCGCTCGCCGTGTGGATCCGCCACACGATCCACAAGGCGCCCGGGGGGAGTCCGCACGGATCGCTCTGGTTCACGCTCTTCGATGGCAGCGCCGACGGACCGGTCGCCTCGAAGGCGACCTACGGACCGGGCGAGACCGGGGTCGGCCCCGCCCACTACATCCACATCGGCGAGAGCCGCTTCGAGCCCGGCCACGCGGTCGGCAGCGCCCCCTCGGACCAGCTGGATGCCTCGTGGGACCTGCGCTTCGAGTCGTCCGAGCCGCCGCTCTACCACCTACCTCGGAGCTGGATGTACGAGAAGCCGATCCCGCGCACCAAGCTCCTCAGCCCGTACCCGGGTGCCCTCTTCAGCGGCACCGTCAAGGCGGGGGACCGCACCGTCCAGCTCGAGGGCTGGCCGGGAATGGTGGGGCACAACTGGGGCGCCGAGCACGCCGAGCGCTGGATCTGGATGCACGGCACGAGCTTCGAGGGCCGCTTCGGCTCCACCTGGTTCGACGCGGGACTCGGGCGGATCAAGATCGGCCCGGCGACGACGCCCTGGATCGGGAACGGCGTGCTGTGCCTCGACGGCATCCGCCACCGCGTGGGGGGGATAGAGCGAACGCGCGCGACCGACGTCCGCGAGCGACCCGACGGTTGCGACTTCACGCTGCCCGGCAAGGACATCACGATCCGGGGGAGGGTCGGGTCGGAGCGCAAGAACTTCGTCGGCTGGATCTACGCCGATCCCGACGGCTCGGAACACAACACGGTCAACTGCTCGATCGCCGACATGACGCTCGACGTCCAGCGCCCCGATCGTGAGCCGCTGCAGCTGACGCTCTCCGGCGGCGCGGCGTACGAGCTCGGGATGCGCGAGCGTGACCACGGGATGAAGATCCAGCCCTTCGCCGACGGCTGAGCGCCGATGGCGATGACCAATGAGGAGGCGCACGCCCTCGCCCGCGAGGGCGTCTCGCGCTGGCGCTACCGGCTCGTGAAGGCGCTCCTGACGCCGGTCCTGCGGCTCTGGTTCCGCCTCCGGATCTCAGGCGCCGAGCACATCCCGCCCGAGGGCGCCGCGATCGTGACGCCGAACCACAAGAGCTTCTGGGACTCCTTCTTCATCGCCCTCGCGACTAAGCGCCACCTGCGCTTCATGGGCAAGAGCGAGCTCTTCGAAGGCCCGTGGGGCAAGCTGCTGGTGCGCCTCGGCGCCTTCCCGGTGAGGCGCGGGAAGGCCGATGAGGACGCCCTCGAGACCGCCCGCGAGATCCTCCGGCAGGGCGGTCTACTCGCGTTATTCCCGGAGGGGACCCGTGTGCGCGACCCCGAGGCGCTCGGCGAGCCACGGCGCGGGGCAACGCGGATGGCGCTGGAAACCGGCGCCGTGCTCGTACCGACGGCGATCACCGGGACGGATCACATGTGGATCGGCCCGATTCCGAAGCCGAAGCGCGTCCAACTGGCCTTCTCGGCGCCGATCCCTGTCGATCAGCTCGATCCGACCCCCGAGACGGCCCAACAACTGCTCGACGAGGACCTCTGGCCAGAGGTCGAGTCCTCCTACGGCCGCCTGCGTTCGAATCCCGGCCTGATCGCCGCCGGCGCCGCCGCGGTCGGACTCGGCGCCTTCGCCCTCAGCCGGCGAGGCGGCGGCAAGAAGAAATCCGGCATTTCCCTGCCGCATCTCGGCAAGAGCAAGAAGAAAAAGGGGCGGATGCGCCGTAGCCGGCGCTGATTTCTGCCCAATGCCTCATAAGATCGGTTATGTGAACCACAGAGGAAGACACGCGCGCAAATGCGCGGTATTGCGCCGCCTTTCAGCGCTCGACGATAAGCGCCCCGTCGCTTCCTACCCGCAGCGCTAGCTTCCCCGACAGCAGCTCCAGCAGCTCGGCGCCGACGACGTCGCGGCGCCAGCCGTCGAGGACGCGGCTGTCGGGCTCGGCGTCGTTCGAAGCCTGATCGGCGATCAATCGCTTGAGGTCGGCCTGAGTCGCGAGCAATTCGGGCGCCAGGTCGTTCGACGCCGCTCGATGGCGCACGAGCGCGCCGGCGAGCGCGAGCTTCGGAGCGGCCGAGGGATCCGGTCGCGCGCGCGCCGAGGCCGATGCGGGCGCATCGCGGTCGCGGCCGCGCTCGACCGCCGCGAGCACGTCGTCGCAGCGCTTGTGCAGCGTGCGCTTTGGGACGCCGCGGATGTCCTCTAGCTCGCGCTTCGAGCTAGGCCTCCGCCGAGCGATCTCGACGAGCGCCTGGTCGGGCGCCAGCCAGCCGATCGGGCGCCCGAGCTCCTTCGCCCGGTGCTCACGCCAGTCCACGAGCTCGCGCGCGACGCCGCGCTGCTCGGCGTTCAGACGTCCGAGCTTCGGCAGCCGCAGATAGACCTCGTCCGGGTCGCGGACGTCGCTTGAACGCTCGAGCGCCACGCACTCTTCGCGTGCCCACTCGAGGCGGCCGGCGTCGACAAGGCGCCGCCGGAGCTCCTCGCCGAGCTCGAGCAGGTGAGCGGCGTCCTCGCGCGCGTACTTGAGCTGGGACTCGGTCAGCGGCCTCCTGTCCCAGTGGGTGAATCCCTCGGTCCCGCGCAGCTGCAGGCCGAGCACCCGCTGGCAGAGCGACTCGTAGCCCTCCTGGGCGCCGTAGCCGAGGAATGCGGCCGCGACCTGGGTGTCGAAGATGTCGGTGACCTCGGTCTTCCACTCGCGCCGCATCAGCGCGACGTCCTGGCGGCCCGCGTGGACGATCACCTCGACCGCGTCGTCGGCGAGCGCCGCCGCGAGCGGCGCTGGCTCCACGCCTTCGATCGGATCGAGCACGTCGGTGACGACTTCGTCGCCCTCGCCCGCGCGAGCGGCGACCTGTACGAGGCATAGGAGCGCCTGGTAGCGCCCCTCGGAGACGAACTCCGTGTCGATCGCGAGCCGGCCGGCTGCGACCGCGCGCTCCGCCAGGGCGCGCGTCATCGCCCGAACGCCTCCACTGCCGCACCGTCCATGTCGAGCCCGAAACGAAGCTCGACGGCCCCGCTCGCCGCCAGCGCGCCACGAACCGCCTCCGGGTCGGGAGCGTAGGCCAGCACGAAGCCCCCTCCCCCCGCGCCCATCAGCATCGCGCCCGTCGCCCCCGCCCCGAGGGCCTCGTCGCGTAGGCGCGCAATCGCCGGCGTGACCGCGGCAGGAAGGCGTTCGCGCTTTGTCGCGTACTGGCGGTTCATCAAGTCGGCGAACCCGTCGAGATCTCCTTGCTCGAGCGCGCTGCGGCTCGCCAGGGCGTGCTCCTTGGTCTCGTGCAGGTTCCGCTCGACCGACTCGTCGCCGGCGACGGTGCGCGACACCTGGTCGGCAAGGACGCGCGACGCGGAGCGCTCGCCGCCCGAGTAGAAGGCGAGGAAGCGCTCGGCCAGAGCGGTGAGCGTGTCGTCCGCGAGCGCGAGCGGCTCCACGATCACGCTGCCGTCCGGGTTGAACGTGAACGCGTTGATGCCGCCGTACGCGGCCGCGTACTGGTCCTGCTTGCCGACGTGGCGTCCCGCTCGGTCGATCTCGACGGTGCACGCGGCCTCCGCGAGCTCGGCGGGCGAGTCCCAGCCGGCCCCGCGGGCCGCCGCTAGCGCTTTCAGGGCGCACACCGTGTACGCCCCCGACGAGCCGAGCCCGGTTCCGGCCGGCACGTCGGAGACCGACGCGAGCTCGAGCGGCCCGCCGTTCCAATGGAGGCGCAGCGCCTCCCGCAGCAGCGGGTGCCCGACGTCGTCGACCTCGCCCACTTCCTCCCACTCGAGGTGCTTCAGCCGCAGGCCCGACTTGAGCGACGTGCTGAGCAGCATCAGCACGTACTTGTCGATCGCCGCCGACACGACGACGCCTCCGTGGCGAGTGAAGTACGAGGGCAGGTCGGTGCCACCGCCGCCGAGCGACACCCTCAGCGGAGCGCGCGCGAAGATCCCGCTCAAGGGTCGCCTGGGGAAGCTGCTCTCACCGCGGCAGCATACGGGCTGGAAGCACACTCGGCCCGAGGCCCCGGTGTTCTAAGCTCGAGTTATGGCCAAACCCGTCCGCTCGGCGGAACTTGGCGAACTGCGGGCCTTCTGCGCGGCCGTCGATCTCGGCAGCCTCGGGCGTGCCGCCCGCCTGCTGCGCGTCAGCCAGCCGGCGCTTTCAAAGCGGCTGCGGACGCTCGAAGCGGTCGCCGGCGCACGGCTGCTCGACCGCTCGCCCCGGGGGGTCTCCCCCACGCCCGCGGGCACGCGGCTCTACGTCGAGGCGCGCAAGCTGCTCGTGCAGGCCGAGGCGATCGACGAGCTGATGGCGGGGCTTTCCGGCGACGAGCCCGCCACGCGGCTGGCTGCGAGCCACACGATCGCCGAGTTCGTCCTCCCCCGTCCGCTCGTCGAGTTCGAGCAGCGCCATGAGCGCCACCTCTCGGTCGAGCTGATCATCGCCAACTCCGTGCTCGTGCGCGACCTCGTCCGCGACGGGCGCGCCGAGTTCGGGATCGCGGCTGTGAGCGACCACGACGGGGACTCCGCGACCGACGGGCTCACCGAGGTCCCACTCTGCAACGACGAGGTGATCGTCGCCATCCCGCGCAAGCACCCGTGGGCGAAACGCGAGCGCATCCTGCTCGGCGACCTCGCCGAGACCCCCCTCGTCGTCCGCGATCCCGGCGCCAACACTCGCCGGGTGGTCGAGGCGGAGCTCGAGCGGGCGGGGCTGGCGCTCGCACCCCCCGCTTGCGGAGGTCGGGTCCACGAGCGCGGCGCGCGACACGGCGATCGCCGAGGGCACCCCGGTGCTGCTGTCGAGCTTTGCGATCGGCGACGACGACTCCGAGATGGTGGCCCGCCAGGTCGCCGACGCAGCGCTGACACGGCGGTTCGCGGTCCTGCTCGGCGCCGAGGAGACGCTCGCCCCCACGGCACGGGCGCTGCTCGAGCACCTCAAGGCCAGTTTGGCCGATCCGCCTTAGGCATAACTCCTGGTTATGAGCATAAGGCCCGATCGGGGTCTAGTCCGACCGGCGACACGGGCGTAGGCTGCCGATATGGCAGCAAGGCTCGACAGCGTTTCGTTCCATACGCTGTATGAGCGGCATTGGAAGCAAGTCCACGCCGCTGCGAACAGCGTCCTCCACGACCCCGCCGAGGCGGAGGACGTGGCGCAGGAGGTTTTCATCCGCCTGTGGCGCGAACCGCAGCGCTTCGATTCCACCCGGGGGACGCTCGACCGCTACCTCCGCCTGCTCGCCCGCAGCCGCGCGCTCGACCGCTGGCGCTCCCTCCACGCGGCCACCCGCGCCCGCGACAGGCTCGAGCAATCCGGGGGTGGCCGGCCGGCTGCGCTCGAGGCTCCCGATGCCGCCGCCGAGCGTCGGTCCGAGCGCGCGCTCCTGCTGGACGCCTTGCGCCAGGTCCCGCCCAAGCAGCGCGAAGCGGTGGCGCTCGCGTTCTTCGGCGACATGACCGCTTCCGAGGTCGCGCGCCGCGTGTCGGTGCCGCTCGGGACGGCCAAGAGCCGCGTCCGCCTCGGCGTCGCCCGGCTCGGGCCGCTCTGCCAGGGCGTCGAACCGCACGCCGCGTAGCGCCTGCGCTCCATACGATGCGGTCGTGGCTGCCAAGCGTGCCGCGACCGCGAAGGGCGGCAAGAAGCCGGCTGCGAAACGCAGACCGGCCGCCAAGCGGACGAAGAAACCGGCAAAGAAGCCGGCGGAGCCCCGCATCAGGCTCGGCAACCAGGAGTCGAACGGCATCGGCGGCAGCCTCTACGGCCTCGTCGAGCGCGGGATCGGGCGCCAGCCACGGCTCGCGAAGTCAACCCGCGGGATCGTGCTGCTGCGCTTCAAAGAGGACTTCGCGCCGGTCCGGATCAGCTTCGAGGACGAGGGGATCACGATCGACGACGTCGAGAGCGCCAACGCGCGCAAGCCGCGTCCGGACCTCACGGTCAGCGGCTCGCTACCCGACATCGTCCACCTCGCAACCGCGCCACTGATCGGCGGCATCCCGCGCCCGACCGCCGCACGCGGGCGCGCGGCGCTCGCGCGCTTCGCCGGTGGGCGGGTCAAGATCGAGGGGAGCCCGTTGCTGGCCCGCCGCCTGCTGAAGCTGCTCGAGATCTAGCGGCCGTCTCTGGCAGACTGCGCGCGTGGCCAAGCAGCGGCAGGTGAAGCTCGAGTACCGCCAGGGATCGCTGGCGGCGATCCAGCAACTCGAGCAGCGCACCGACGAGCAGCTGGAAAGCGAGTCCAAGCACCGCGCCGCGGCGGCCGCGATCCTCGGCGCCCGCGCCGCCGAGCGCTACGACTCGAAGACCGCGCGCAAGTACTTCAACCAGGCGCTCGCGTCGTGCACGCCGCAGGAACGGCCCGCACTACGGCAGATGATGAAGGCGTCGCTCGCGCTTGCGGAGCGCCGGCCCGACGAGCTCAAGCAGGCGGTCGAGAAGCTCGGCCAGGAGGCGCCCTCGTCGCGCCAGCTCCTGCTGCTGCGGATCATGGGCCTCGTCGCGCCCCCGCCCGGGTCGGGGATCCTCCTACGGCTGCGAGGCATCGTGATCCTGATCGCGATCGTCGTGGCCCTGCTCGCGGCCGGCTTCGGGCTCGTGATGCTCGTCGCGCTCCCGTTCGGCGGGCTGGCGGTCGGCGAGGCGCTATTGCTGGGCGCGCTCGTAGTGATCGCGGCGCTGGCGATCTTCGCCGTGCTCGGACGCAGACGCCAGGCGCGGGCGAAGGCCGCCCGCGGCGGCGGCTGAGCTACTTCTCGGCGGTCGCGCGCTCGAGCACGACGGTCTCGGTCGGCTGCTCGGTCGCCGGGTCGCCGAGCTCGCCGAGCTTTTCGACGACGTCCTCGCCCTCGACGACCTTGCCGATGACCGCGTACTCCGGTGGCAGCCCGGCGTCCTCGCCGGTGACGACGTAGAACTGGCTGCCGGCGCCGCCCGGCGGGTCGTTCGCAGACTTTGCCATCGCGACGACGCCGCGGGTGTACTTCGTGTCCGCCGCTACGTCGTCCTCCGTCGTGTAGCCCGGTCCCCCGGTCCCTTGGCCCGTCGGGTCGCCGCCCTGGATCACGAACCCCGGGACGATGCGATGGAAGATCGTGCCGTCGTAGAAGCCCTGCTCGGCGAGTGAGACGAACGACGCGCCGGCCTTCGGCGCCTGCTTCGGATCCACCTCGATCGTGAAATCGCCGCAGTTGGTCGCGATCTTCACGCGCGTCGCACCCTCGAGGTCGCCGCTCGGCTCCTTCGCGCCGCCGTCCTCCTTGGGCTTGGGCGCATCGACCGCCTTGCACTCCGCGTTGGAGGTCTGCGGAGGCTCGGGCGCCGTCTGCGCCGGCGCCTCGGAGGTACCGGTGTCCTCGTCCTTTTTGTCGTCGTCGCCGCACGCCGCGAGCGCGAGCGCACAGGTGAGCGCGAGCGCGGCTGTCATCCATCGGTTCATCGGCGCGGGAGCCTAATGGGCCGGCGCCTACGATGTGCCCATGGCCCTCAGCCGGCTCGCAGCTCGCTACGACCAGTTCGTACTCGATCTGGACGGCTGCGTCTGGATCGGCGACGAGGAGGTGCCGGGATCCGTGGACGCGGTCGCCTCGCTGCGCGAGGCCGGGAAGCGGGTCGCGTTCGTCACCAACGACCCGCGGCACGCCGGCGAGCATTACGTCGAGAAGCTGTGGGCGCTTGGGATCAAGGCATCGCTCGCCGACGTCGTCACCGTCGGTGGAGCCGTTCAGCACCTGCTCGCGGAGACTCGGCAGGGCAGCGCCGCGTACGTGATCGGCTCGGACGCGCTCGAGCGCCACGTCGCGGACGCCGGCCTGAAGGTCATGAACGGGACCGACCTCGCCACGCGCGCACAGGTCGTCGTGCTCGGAGGCACCGACCGCTTCGACTACGACCGCCTGCGCATCGCGACGCTCGCGCTGCGCAACGGCGCCGACTTTGTCGCCACGAGCCGCGATCCCACCTACCCGATGCCCGACGGTCTCTGGCCGGGTACGGGCGCCCTGCTCGCGGCGCTCGAGACGGCGTCCGGCCGCGAGGCCGCGATCGTCGGCAAGCCGGAGCCGCAGCTCTTCCTGACCGCGCTCGACCGCCTCGGCGAGGGCACGACGCTCGCCGTCGGCGACCGCCTCGACGCCGATGTCGCCGCAGCCGCGGCGGCCGGCCTCGAGGCCGCGCTCGTGCTCAGCGGCGGCACGAGCGCTGCGGAGGCGGACGGTGCGGAGGAGCCACGCCCGGTGGCGGTCGCGGACGATCTCGCCGCGCTCATCGGGGGATAGGCCGGCGTGGCGCGCAAAACGCACCACAAGCACTCCTCGAGCAAGGGGTACCGGCGCCTGCTCGACGGGCTCGCGGCGCTCGACGGCGTCCACCGGGTCGCCACCGGCCGCGTGAAGCCACGAATGGGCTCGGGGCGCCCCGTCGCGCCGATCTCGAAGGTTCGCCGCACGGACTCGGGGCTGTCGATCACGATCAACACCGATGGTGCGATCGTTGATGCATACGTCATCACCGACCGGCCGGACGACGTCGCTGCCGCGATCGCCGAGCGGGGCTGGAGCAAGCCGCCCAAATAGACTCCGGTGCGTGAGCGAGCGGGACCGCCCCGGATGTGCCGCGTCCTCGGCGCCGTAGGCGCCGAGCCCATCTCGCTGCGCCACGAGCTGCTCGACGCGGAGAACCCGATGATCCGCCAGTCGGAGGAGCACGACTCGGGCTGGGGCGCGGCCGTCTACCCACGGGCCGAAGGCGAGGAGCCCGCTCTTGCCCGCTTTGCCCAGGCCGCCTTCGAGGACGAGCACTTCATCGCGGCGACGGCGCAGGAGGGCCGCATCTTCAACGTCCACGTCCGCCGCGCGACGCTCGGCGGCCTTACGCTCGCGAACACGCACCCGTTTGTCCACGGAGCGTGGTCGTACTCCCACAACGGCACGGTGATCGACTACCCCGCCCTGCGCGAGCCGGGCGTCGAGCCCGCGGTCGGCGACACCGACTCCGAGCAGGTATTCAACTTCCTCCTCGCCCGGCTCGACCCCGGCGACGTCGTCGGGTCGCTGCGCCGGACGTTCACGGAGGTGATCGACCGGTCGGGGTTCTCGGGGCTCAACTGCCTCCTCAGTGACGGGAAGCTTCTCTACGCGTACAAGCTTGGGATCTTCGATCTCAACTGGCTCGCTCGCCCCGGTGAGCTGCTCGTCGCATCCGAGCGGATCACGGACGAGTCCTGGCAGGCAGTCGACAACGACGTGCTCCTGATCCTCGATCCCGGCGATCCGTCCGCGCCGCGGATGGAGCGGCTCGTCGGCGACGATGCCGTCGCGCGCGCCGACATCCGGAAGTTCGAAGAGGGCGAGGAGCTGCGCGGCGAGGAGCGCGGGGCGTTCGCTGCAGAGCGCGCCGCACGGATCGCATCGGGGGCGTCATGACGCGCTTCGCCCTGATCGCGAACCCCAAGGCGGGTGGCAAGGTTCATGAGGCGCTCGCCACCGCGCGCGCCGAGCTGGAGCGCCTCGGCGGCGAATGCCGCGCGCTCTCCCCCTCCTCGCCGCAGGCGGCGCGCGAGCAGGCGCAGCAGTCGTCCACGGCGGGCGAGGTTGTCGTGGCGGTCGGCGGCGACGGGCTGGTCCGCCTGGCCGCGATCGGGGTTCGCGCGGGCGGGGGAGCGCTCGCGATCGTGCCCGGCGGCCGCGGCAACGACCTGGCGCGCGTGCTCGGGATACCGAGCGACTCCGACGCGGCTGCACGAACCGCGTTCGAAGGCCACGAGCGACGCATTGACGTGGCGAGCGCGAACGGGGAGCCGTTCGTCGGAATCGCGAGCCTCGGGTTCGACTCCGACGCGAACCGGATCGCGAACGACGCCCGCCTCGTCCGCGGCAAACTCGTCTACCTCTACGCCGCGCTGCGCGCGCTCGCAGCCTGGAAGCCGGCGACGTTCGAGCTCACCGTGGACGGGGCACAGCGCTCCATCAGGGGCTATTCGGTTGCGGTGGGAAACTCGAAGGCCTACGGCGGCGGGATGTACCTCCTCCCCCACGCCGAGCTCGACGACGGGGAGCTCGACGTGTTCACCTCCGGCGAGGCATCGAAGCTGTCGTTCCTGACGGGGCTCCCGAAGGTCTTCAAGGGCACGCACCTCGACAACCCTGCGGTCACGATCGACCGCGGCCGGCGGGTGACCGTGTCGGCGGACCGCCCGTTCGACGTCTACGCGGACGGGGACCCGATCGCCACCTTGCCGGTCGAGATCGAGGTCGAGCGCCAGGCGCTGCGGGTCATCGTTCCCGCGGACGCCGGATGACCCCCTCTCACGCGGCCGTCTGGCATGACGTCGAGTGCTCCGGCTACACGGCCGACCTCGATCTCTGGGACGAGCTCGCGGGCGCCGGCGCCGGGCCTGTTGTCGAGCTCGGGGCGGGTACCGGCCGCGTCGCGCTTGCGCTCGCCGAGAATGGCCACGAGGTTCTCGCCATCGACAACGACCGGGCCCTGCTCGACGCACTCGAATCGCGTGCGGCCGAGCGGCACGTGGAGGTCGGGACCATCTGCGCCGACGTCCGCGAGCTCGCCGAGCTCGACCTTCGGGCCGGCGCCTGCGTCGCCCCGATGCAGCTCGTCCAGCTGCTCGGCGGCGGCATCGGACGGGCGCGGGCGCTCGCCGGCGTTCGGACCCACCTCTCCCCCGGCGCGACGTTCGCGGCAGCGATCGTCGAGCCACCACCCGCTGCCTCGAGCGTCGCGCAGCTTCCCGACGTCCGCGAGGTCGACGGTTGGGTCTACTCGAGCACGCCGCTGTCGGTGTCCTTGCAGGACGACGGCGGGATCGTCGTCGAGCGGATGCGTGAGCTTGTCTCGCCTGACGGGGCGCTCGAGCGCAAGCACGTCACGATCTCGCTCGACGCGCTCGACTCGGACGGGCTCGCCGCGGAGGCGGCTGCTCACGGCTTTCGAGAGGCGTCCCGGAGGGAGATCGGAGCGACGGACCTCCACCTCGGCAGCGCGGTCGTCGTGCTCGAGGCGGTCTGACCAAGAGCATCTAAGCTGCGCGCGTGGCAGCGCCAGCGTTCGTCACCGGCGGCTCGGGGTTCATCGGCCAAGTGCTGATCCGCCGGCTCGTGTCAGACGGGCGCGAGGTGCTTGCGCTCGCCCGCTCCGAGAGCTCGGCTGCGACCGTCGAGGCCGCCGGCGCGCAGCCCGTCAGCGGCGATCTCGACGACATCGCCTCGCTTGCGGCCGGCGCGGCGGGCTGCGAGCTTGCGTTCCACGCCGCGGCGGCGGTGCTCGAATGGGGCCCGCGCGAGGAGTTCGTGCGCGGCAACGTGACCGGTACCGAGAACGTGCTCGCGGCGGCGCGGCGCGCGGGAGTGCGAAGGCTGCTCCACGTCGGCACCGAGGCGGCGTTGCTCGCGGGACAGCCACTCGTCAACGCCGACGAGACCGCGCCCCTGCGCCCAGACTCGAAGGCGTACTACAGCGCCACGAAAGCCGAGGCCGAGCGCCTCGTCCGAGACGCGAATCGCGACGGGTTCGAGACCGTCGTGCTCCGCCCACGGCTCGTGTGGGGGCGCGGCGACACGACGCTCCTCCCGGAGGTGGTGAAGGCGGTCGAAGCCGGCAAGTTCGCCTGGATCGGCGGCGGGCGCCACCTCACCTCGACGACGCACGTCGACAACACGGTCGAGGGGATGATCCTGGCCGCAGAACGCGGGCGGCCAGGCGAGGCCTACTTCGTCACCGACGGAGAGCCGGTTGTCTTCCGTGAGTTCGTCACAGAGCTGCTTGCGACCCAGGGCGTCGAGGCGCCCTCGCGCAGCATCCCGAAGCCGCTCGCCCACGCCGTAGCCGCGGGCGGCGAGGGCGTCTGGCGGCTGCTGCGGATCAGGGGCGCTCCGCCCGTCACCCGGCTCGCCTACTGGCTGTCCGCGCTCGAAGCGACGATCGACATCTCGAAGGCGCGCGGCGAGCTCGGATACGAGCCGGTGACGAGCATCCCCGAAGGGATGACCGCACTCCGCAGCGGCGACTCGGCCTAGCGGCCGGTGGATCCGAACCCGCCCGCGCCACGGGCGGTCTCCGACAACTCCTCGACCTGCTCCAGCGCGGGCGTCTCGACGCTTACGAGCACGAGCTGTGCGATGCGGTCGCCGACACCGATCTCGAATGTCTCCGCCCGGTCGGTGTTCAGCAGGAGCACGCGGACCTCGCCGCGATAGCCGGCATCGATCAGTCCGGGCGCGTTGACAAGCGCGATCCCGTGCCGCGCGGCGAGCCCTGAGCGCGGCAGGACGAGCCCGGCGTGCCCATCCGGGATCTCGACCGCGACCCCGGTCCCGACACTCGCGCGCTCTCCCGGCCCGAGGGTCGTGGCCTCGGCCGCGCGAAGGTCGAAGCCGGCGTCCCCCGCGTGCGCGCGTTCGGGAGCGACAGCGCTCTCGACCAGCAGCTGGAAGCGAAGGCTCACCGAGTCTCGTCCGCCGAGGCCCCGTTGCGGGCGAAGCGCTCGAATCGCCGCGCCGCGGTCTCGGGCACCCGGGCCCGAACGCGGACGCCCTCCGGGGTGTCCTCGCGCTCGAGCTCGCCGGCAACGTCATGCAGCTCCGACAGCGTGCCGCCCTCGCCGTATGGAACGAGCAGCTCCATCGGCCGCAGCGTCTTGAGGAATCGCGCCTCGATCGCGTCGCGCAGCTCGTCAAGCCCCTCCCCGCTCGCGGCCGAGACCTGGATGGCATCGCGGTGCCGGAACGAGAGCTCGCGGCGGCGGTCGTCGTCGAGCTGGTCGACCTTGTTGAGCGCGAGCACCCGCGGGCGATCGCCTGCTCCGATCTCGCCAAGAACCTCATCGACGGCGGCGAGCATCTCGCCGAGGTCCTCCTCGGGGACGGACGCATCGACCACGTGCACCAGCAGGTCTGCGCCGAGCGCCTCGTCGAGCGTCGCGGCGAAGGCATCGACGAGTTGATGGGGAAGCTTGCGGATGAAGCCGACCGTGTCCGTCAGCAGGTACTCCCGGCCCGAGATGCGAAACGAGCGCGTCGTCGGATCGAGCGTGTGGAACAAGCGCTCTGCAACTTCGGCGTCGGCCCCCGTGAGCGCGTTCAGGAGCGTCGACTTCCCAGCGTTCGTGTAGCCCGCGAGCGCGACCGTGGGCAGTCGCGCGCGATCGCGCTCCGCGCGCATCACCTCGCGGCGCCCCTCGGCGCGCTCCAGACGGCGGCGCAAGGCGGTGATGCGATCACGGGCGAGGCGGCGGTCGGTCTCGATCTGCGACTCACCCGGTCCGCGCGTGCCGATGCCGCCGACGCCGACGCCCGCGCCGAGCCGTTCGAGGTGCGTCCAGAGCCCCCGCATCCGCGCGAGGTTGTACTCGAGCTGCGCGAGCTCGACCTGGAGCTTGCCCTCGGCCGAATGCGCGTGGCCGGCGAAGATGTCGAGGATGATCGCCGTGCGGTCGATCACCGGCGCACCTACCTCCTGCTCGAGGTTTCGCTCTTGGCGCGGGAGCAGCTCGTCGTCGACGGCGATCAGGTTCGCGTCCGCCTCCTCCATCGCGTGCTTCAGCTCGGCGAGCTTGCCCCGGCCGAAGTAGCGGTCAGGGTCGGGCCGCTCACGACGCTGTATGAGCTCGCCGGCGACCGCGACGCCTGCGGTCCGCAGCAGCTCGCGCAGCTCCGCGAGGTCCGTCTCGTCCGGTCCGGCTGCGATGCAGAGCGCCCGCTGCCGGGCACGCGGGTTGCGGATTCCCTCGCCGTATTGGCTCTCGGCGAGGCGTCCGTGGCGGGAGCGCTGCATTCCTCCCAAGTGTAGGGCGGGCCCGGACCGGGCTAGCGCTTGCGGCGCAGGCGCGAGAAGACACCGCCGCGCTCCTCGGCGTGCTCTTCCTCGGCCTGATCCTCGACGACGTAGTAGCCGGTCGGGCGCTCGCGCTCGCCCTCCTCAGCGGCTTCGGCCACCGGCTCGTCGGCGGGCTCGGGCGCGTGCTCTGCGGTCTCGTCGGCGGGTGGCTGTTGCGGCGCCTCTCGAGGCTGGCCCGGTTCAGCGTCGGGGAGCGGCACGCGCGCGACGGGCGGCAACACGCCGTCGGTGGCGAACTGGCGCAGCGGGTCAACCCCTGGAAGCACGATCACGCCCTCGTCCGGATCACCGATCCAGCGGGCGCGACCGACCGCGAGGCGGTGCGCGCACAGGGCCGCCGCAGCCGCATCGATCTCCTCGATGCGACGGTGCCAGAGGTCGCCTCCCGCGTCCACGACCCGGCGGTCGATCAGCTGCGTGACGCGGCGCCGTGTTCCGAGCGGGTGGCGGCGCGCCGGCAGACGACGTTCCTGCAGCGAACAGAAGACACCCTCGACATTGGTCTCGACGACGGTGCCCGGCTCGGCCTTCTCGGTCGCCGCCCCCTGGTCGGCTCCGCCCTCGAGGTGGAACGCGCCGGAATCGGGAAGCTCGTCGTAGATCGCGGCCGCATCGGGATCGAACTGCTGAGCCGCGACGCCGGCGCGCTCGAGCAGCGCGTCGGCCGCACGCTCACCCTTGCCGCGGGGAGCCGCGCTACGCGGGATCCCCACCGCCACGACGGTGTCGCCCAGCGCCTCGATCGCAGCCGCCACGGCGTGCGCGGGCCCGGGCTCGTAGAACGTGGCCTGCAGCCGCTCCGGCGGCTCGACGGTGCGTCCCTCCTGCAGCACGCAGAGCTGGAAGCTGTCACCGACCGGGACGATCCCGCAGTACTCCACGCTCACGACCCCCCTGCCAGGCTCGAACGCAGGCGCTCCACGGCCTCGCCGAGCCGGTCGTCGGGCACCGTCAGGGAGATGCGGAAGAAGCCTTCCCCGCTTGGTCCGTACGCCCCACCGGGCGAGATCACGACTGCCGATTCCTCGAGCACGTGCTCACAGTACGCGGCTGCGGATTCGTATGCATCCGGGACGGGCGCCCAGACGTAGATCGTGCCTTTCGGGGGCTCGACCGAGACGCCGATCTCCCGCAGCGCGCCGCAGACGAGGTCGCGCCTGCGCTCGTAGATCGAGCACATCTCTCGCACGGCGTCGTCACCCTTCTCGAGCGCCACGGCAGCCGCGAGCTGGACCGCCTCGAACATCCCGCTGTCGACGTTCGTCTTCAGCCGCCAGTAGAGCTCGATCGCGTTGGGGTTGCCGACGATCGCGGCCGTCCGCCAGCCGGTCATGTTGTAGCCCTTCGAGAGCGAGAAGACTTCGACGCCGACCTCCTTCGCCCCGGGGGTCTCGAGGAAGCTCGGCGCTACGTAGCCGTCGTACGTCGTCTCGGTGTATGAGGCGTCGTGCACGACCAGGATGTCGTGCTCGCGCGCGAACTCGACCGCCCGCTCGAACAGGCCGTCGGGCACGACCGCCCCGGTCGGGTTGTTCGGGTAGTTGAGGTACAGCAGGCGTGCGCGCTCGCGGTCGGCTTGCGAGATCGCGTCGAGGTCGGGCGCGAAGCCGCGCTCGGGCAGCAGCGGCATCACGACGGCGTCCGCGCCCACGAGCAGCGGCCCACCCGTGTAGACGGGGTATCCCGGGTCGGCGGCAAGTGCGGCGTCGCCCGGGTCGAGGAACGCGAGGTTGAGGTTGAAGATGCACTCCTTCGCGCCGAGCGCGGGGATGATCTCGGTCTCGGGGTCGAGCGCGACGCCGAAGCGGCGGGCGTAGAACGCCGCCACCGCCTCGCGGAATTCCACGCGGCCACGGTTGGAGGGGTACTGGTGCGTTCCGGGATCGGCCGCCGCCTGCTGGAGGGCCTCGATCACGACCTCGGGCGTCGGCATGTCCGGGTCGCCGATCCCGAGGCTGATCACGTCTATCCCCTGCTCGCGCTTGGCGGCGATCTTCCGCTCGAGCTCGGCGAACAGGTACGGGGGGATGCGCTCGAGGCGGCTGCTCGGCTTCACGCGGGGACTCTCGCGAGCGTCTCGACGAAGGCCTTGCTGAACTCTCCTGCGTAGACCGGGACGGCCCATCCGCTCAGGTCCACGTGGAGATCCTCTCCTACCTCCACCTCGAGGTCACCGCCGTCGAGGTGGACGGTGACCGGGCTGTCGCCGCCGCGCAGGACCGACGCCACGGCGGCCCCCGTCGCGCCGGTCCCGGAGGCCAAAGTCTCCCCCACTCCGCGCTCGAATATCCGGGCGGTGATCTCGCCCGCGCCGTCGCGGCGCCAGAACGACACGTTGGTGCGGTTCGGGAACAGCTCGTGCGCCTCGATCGGGGGGCCGACCTCCGCGAGCACGAGCTCCGCCAGCCCCTCGCTGATCTCGATCGCGCACTGCGGATTGCCGATCGAGACGTGCTGGAAGCGGAAATCTCGGCCCGCAGCCTCGAGTACGCCTTCGCCATCCTCACCGCCGGAGGGGAAATCGTCCGAGTTGAGCTTCGCCCGGCCCATGTCCACCCGGCAGGTCGTCGGACCGGTGATCGTCGGGCGAATCTCGCCGGCGGCCGTCTCGATCGAGAACGTGTCGTTGTCGGTCCAGCCACGGGCGCGGAGGTAGAGGATCGCCTCGCGGGCGCCGTTCCCCGACAGCTCGGCCTCCGAACCGTCGGGATTGAAGATCCGCAGCTTGGCGACGAAGTCCGGGCTCGACGGCTCCTCGAGCAGCAGCACGCCGTCCGAGCCGATGCCGGTGTGCGGTGCGCAGATCGCGCGTGCGCGCTCGGGCGTGAGCTCGAACGGAAGATCAGCGGCCTCGACGATCACGTAGTCGTTGCCGAGCGCCTGCCACTTCTCGAACTTCATCGGCGGGAAACCTACTCACCGCGGGCGGCGCGGGCGATCTCCCCCGCCACATCCGCTGGGGTTCGGCCGTCGGTCGCGATCAGCCTGGCCGTGTCGAGCTTCCGCATCCACGCCAGCTGGCGCTTGGCGTAGTTGCGCGTCCGGCGCTTCATCGCCTCGACGTCGCCGGCGAGCAGCTCCTCGAAGCCGAGCGCCTTGCGCGCCGTATGCGACGCGCCGGCGGCGTCGGCCACCCTGACCTCCTCCGGGGCCCCCGCGGCGACGATCTGCTCGCAGCGCGCGTTGATCTGCTCATAGAGGCGCTCGCGATCGAGCGTGAGGCCGACCAGCAGGGTCGGGTGGCGCATCGCGGCCGTCCACAGGCGCGAGTCGTCGCCCGTCGCGGGAGGGGCCTCGCCTTGGTCGAGCAGCTCCAGGGCGCGGATCACGCGCGTGCGGTCGGTCGGGACGATCGCCTCAGCTGCGGCGGGGTCGCGCTCGACCAGCTCGGCGTGGAGCGCGGCGGCTCCCTCTCGCTCGACCCGTCCGCTCAGCCTTGCACGCAGCGCGGGCGGGGGCGGCGGGCGCAGGTCGAGCTCGCACAGCGCCGCCTGCAGATAGAGGCCGGTCCCGCCGACCACGAGCGGCGCCCTGCGGGCCGCTAGCGCCGCGTCTATCTCGGCGTGAGCGCGCCGGGCGAACTCGCCCGCCGAGAACGTCTCACTCACCGGGACGACGCCGACGAGCCGGTGCTCGAGGCGCGCCTGCTCGTCGTCGGTGGCGGCGCCCGTGAGGGTTCCGAGGCCTTGGTAGACCTGCAGCGCGTCGGCCGAGACGGCGAGCGGATCCTCACCCCGCGCCCGAAGCTCGTCAGCCAGCGCGATCGCCACGGCGGTCTTCCCGACCCCCGTAGGGCCGAAGATCGCGATGACGCGCGGCGCCTCGGCGCCCGCGCCGTCGGAGGTCACGGTCAGCCCGCGCGCGCGAGCAGGCGCTCGCTGCCCGACAACGTCGTGCTCGTCGCGGCCGTGATCTCGACCTCGGAGAGCTCGCCCGGCGCGGCGACACCATCGAAGTTGACGGTCTTGTTGTGGCGGATCCGCCCGCGCAAGCGAGATGGGTCGGTCCGCGAGGGGCCCTCGACCAGTACCTCCATCGTGCGACCGACGAAGCGCTCGGAGCGCTCACGCGCGCGCTGCTGGCACAGAGCGACGAGCCGCTCCATCCGCTCGCGCTTCACCGCATGCGGGACCTGGCCGCCAAGATCGGCGGCTTCCGTGCCCCGCCGCGGGGAGAAGATGAATGTGAACGCCGAGTCGTAGGCGACTGCGTCCACCACGTCGAGCGTCTGCGCGAAGTCCTCCTCGGTCTCACCCGGGAAGCCGACGATGATGTCGGTGGTCAGCGAGCAGTCGGGGACGTGCTCGCGCACTTGCGCGACACGGTCGAGGTAGCGCTCACGGTCGTAGGTGCGCTTCATCGCCTTGAGTATTCGGCTCGAGCCGGACTGCAGCGGCAGGTGGATGTGCTCGCAGACCGACGCGAGCTCAGCGTGCGCCTGCAGCACGTCCTCGCGCATGTCCTTCGGGTGCGGGCTCGTGTAGCGGATGCGCTCGATCCCCTCGACGGCGTCGAGCATGGCGAGCAGCTCGGCGAAGGAGGCCTTCGTGCCCTTCGGCAGGTCGCGGCCATACGAGTTGACGTTCTGGCCGAGCAGGGTGATCTCGCACACGCCGTCGGCGGCGAGCCGCTCGGCCTCGCCGACGAGCTCCGCAGCGGGCCGGCTGACCTCGCGACCCCGCGTGGTTGGCACGATGCAGTACGCGCAGGCGCAGTTGCAGCCGACCGAGATCTGGATCCACGCCTGGTGCTCGCGTTCGCGGCGGGCGGGCAGGTGGCCGGTGAACCCCTCGAACTCGAAGTAGCCCTGCGCCCCGATCGAGTCGCTCGTGAGGAACTCGGCCAGCTTCGGGTACTGCCCTGGGCCGAATGCCACGTCCACGAAGGGGAAGCGCTCGAACACCTCGTGCTTGAGCGACTGCGACCAGCAGCCCCCGACGCCGACCACCTTCGCAGGGCTCTCCGTCTTGAGTCGCTTCGCCTCTCCCAGGTGCCCGGTCAACCGGCTGTCGGCCGTTTCGCGGATCGAGCACGTGTTGAAGAGGATCAGGTCCGCGTCGTCGCGGTCGGGCGCCTCGCTGTAGCCGAGCGACTCGAGCATGCCCTTCATTCGCTCCGAGTCGTGCTCGTTCATCTGGCAGCCAAAGGTGGTGAGGTGATAGGTCCGCATCGGCGTCTCGAACGATAGGAGACGGGCTACTTGGCGTGGTCCACGGAGCGGCTCTCGCGGATGACCGTGACCTTGATCTGGCCCGGGTACTCGAGCTCCGACTCCACGTCGCGGGCGATCTGGTGCGAGAGCAGTGCGGCCCCGTCATCGTCGATGGCCTCCGGGCTGACGAGCACGCGGACCTCGCGACCGGCCTGCATCGCGTAGACCTTCTCGACGCCGGCGCGCCGCAGGGCGATGTCCTCGAGCTCGCGCAGCCGCTTGACGTAGTGCTCGAGCGACTCGCCCCGTGCCCCCGGGCGGGCACCCGAGAGGGAGTCCACGATCTGGACGATGACCGCTTCGACCGTCTGCAGCTCGACCTCGGAATGGTGGGCCTCCATCGCGTGGGCGACGGCTTCCGTCTCGCCGTAGCGTCGTGCGAGCTCGCCGCCGACGAGCGCATGAGGGCCCTCGATCTCGTGTGTGACGGCCTTGCCGATGTCGTGCAGGAGAGCGGCGCGACGGGCGGTCTTGGCGCTCGCCCCGAGCTCGGCCGCGAGCAGGGCGGCGAGGTTCGCGCACTCGATCGAATGCGCGAGCACGTTCTGGCCGTAGCTGGTGCGGTAGTGGAGGCGGCCGAGCAGCTTGACCAGCTCGGCGTGGAGCGCGCCGACGCCCGCCTCGAGCGCCGCCTGCTCCCCCACCTCGATGATCCGGTTGTCGATCTCGGACTTCGCCTGGTGGTAGCTCTCCTCGATCTTGGCCGGGTGGACACGGCCGTCGGCCAGCAGCTTCTCGAGCGTCAGCCGCGCAACCTCGCGGCGGACCCCATCGAAGGCGGAAAGGACGACGGCGGAAGGTGTGTCGTCGACGATGATGTCGACGCCGGTGAGCGACTCCAAGGCGCGGATGTTGCGCCCCTCGCGGCCGATGATCCGTCCCTTCAGCTCGTCCGAGGCGAGCTCGACGACCGTGACCGTGGTCTCGGCCGCGTGCCCCCCTGCGACCCGCTGCATGCAGGCGGAGAGGATGCTGCGCGCCCGCCGGTCTGCGTCGCGCTTCGACTCGTCTTCGATCTGGCGCACGAGCCGCGCGCGATCGTGACGGAGCTCGTCCTCGAGCTCCGACAGGAGCACCTGCTTGGCCTGGCTGGCGCTCAGGCCCGAGATCCGCTCGAGCTCACGCAGATGGTCGCGCTTGGCGTGCTTCAGCTGCTCGATCTCATGGTCGAGGTTGCGGGCGCGGTCGTCGAGTGAGCGCTCGCGACGGTCGATCTCCTCGAGACGGGCGGCAGTTGCCTGCTCGTTCGCGAGCGCGCGCTCCTCGAGGCGGGCGAGCTCGGCGCGGCGCTCGCGCAATTCGTCCCCGTCGGCGAGCGGCGCGGGCGGCGGCTCAGATGCAGCTACCGGAGCGGGCGCCGTGGTGGCGGCGCCAGGTTCGGCGGCAGCGGCCACGACCTCGGGCTTCGTGCTCCCGTCGGCGTCGACCAGTCGAGCTGGGCCACGGCCGCCGAGCGCGCCAGTGCTCGCTGCGACGCTCGACTCCCGGCGCCGGCCGATTGCGAGTGCCACGAACGCGGCCACCGTGGCCGACACCACCGCCGCCAGAACGATCTCCATCTCGCCCTCCTTGCTGCCCGTGGCGGGCAGGTTCGCTTGCCGTCGAACGCACGGCGGCGGCTTTGCAAGACGGGCCGAGAGGCCGGGAGCCTGTCAGGCGGGAACGGCTACGGACGCGGTTTGCTCCCCCTCTCCGGGTTGTCCGTCCGCTGCTCGTCTGGATTGGTGTTCAAGGTCTGGTTTGTGTCCGGGTGTGTGATCCCGCCGAAGCGGGCTCGGTGTCGTCTTTGCGCGGCCGTGGCCGCTCACGTCAAGCGTAGCCCTGCGGTGCTTCCGACGCAAGCCATCCGACAGCGGAGGATCAGGCTGCCTCAGCGCCGCGGTCGTGGGCCCGAACCGCGTCGTAGGCGAGCTCTGAGCTGTACCCGCGCCGGACCAGCAGCTTCCACGCTCGGTCGCGCTCGCGGTCGCCGCCGAGGGGCACGCGGAAGCGCTCGCGCAGGAGCGCCTGCGCCGCGCTCAGCTCGTCGGACCACTCGACGCCACCGAGTGCCCGCTCGATCAGCTCGGGGGCGATACCGCGCTTCAACAGATCGCGCTCGATCCGCTCCCGGCCCCACTGGCGCGCCTCCCGTCTGTCGGCGACGAAGCGCGTCGCGTAGGCGACATCGTCGAGCATCCCGGACGCCGCGAGCTCGGTAATCGTCGCGTCGATCGTGGCGGGCTCGACCCGCTTGCGCTCGAGGAAGGCGCGCATCTCGGCCACTGTCCGGTCGCGCGCGGTCAGTGCGCGAGCCGCGTAGTCGAGCGCGCGCCGGCGGTCGTCTTCGGTCATCCGCGGCCCCCGCCGGTCGGCTTAAGCGGCCTTCTCGGCAGGCTTCTCCGCCGCGGCATCCTGCTTGCCCGGCTTCTCTGCCTCGTCGCTCGGCTTGGCCGTCTTCTTCGCCTCGGCAGGCTTGGCGGCGGGCTTCTCGCCGTCCTTCGAGTCGATCGGGACGACGGTCGGAGCGCCTCCCTCGTCGAGCCCGACGGCCGCGTAGACCTTCTTCTCGATCTCCTTCGCGACCTTCGGGTTCTCGGCCAGGTAGGTCTTGGCGTTACCGCGACCCTGGCCGAGCCGCTCGTCGCCGTAGGAGAAGAACGAGCCCGACTTGGCGACGATCCCGTGCTCGAGCCCGAGGTCGAGGATGCAGCCCTCGGAGGAGATCCCCTCGCCGTACTGGATGTCGAACTCGGCCTGGCGGAACGGTGCCGCGACCTTGTTCTTCACCACCTTCACCCGCACGCGGTTGCCGACGGCCTCGGTCCCCTCCTTGAGGGTCTCGATCCGGCGGATGTCGAGCCGCTGCGAGGAATAGAACTTCAGCGCCCGCCCGCCGGGCTGGGTCTCCGGTGAGCCGAACATCACGCCGACCTTCTCGCGAATCTGGTTGGTGAAGATGCAGAGCGTGTTCGCGCGGTTCAGGTTGCCGGCGAGCTTGCGCATCGCCTGGCTCATCATCCGCGCCTGGAGGCCGACCGTCTGGTCGCCCATCTGTCCCTCGAGCTCGGCCTTCGGCGTGAGTGCCGCGACGGAGTCGACCGCGACGATGTCGACCGCGCCCGAGCGGATCAGCAGGTCCGCGATCTCAAGCGCTTGCTCGCCATGGTCCGGCTGCGAGACGAGCAGCTCGTCGACGTCGAGGCCGATCCGCTTCGCGTAGGCGGGGTCCATCGCGTGCTCGGCGTCGATGAACGCACAGATGCCGCCGAGCTTCTGGGCCTCGGCGAGGATGTGGTAGATGAGCGTTGTCTTGCCCGACGCCTCGGGGCCGAAGACCTCGACGATCCGCCCGCGAGGGACACCCCCCACGCCGAGCGCCAGGTCGAGCGAGAGCGCACCCGTCGGGACGGCCTGCACGTTGACGGCCGCCGCCTCGTCGCCCATGCGCATGATCGCGCCCTTGCCGAACTCGCGCTCGATCTGGGTCAGCGCGCCGTTCAGCGCCGACTCACGCGCCTTTGCAGCCTTTTCCTGGTCCTTGTCCGTCTCAGCCATGCCTCGCTCCTGTTCTCTTGGAACGGACAAGCTAGAGGCGGAACCGGACGCCTTCAGCACGCTTGTGTGACGACTCCGACACGCCCAAGTGACGGATCCGCGAAGGCGGGAGGCGGGCGGGTTCGATGGGAAGATTTTCTCCCTATAGCGGGGAAAACGGTTCAACGAACCAGTTCCACCCGCTCGAGCGGCTCGTAGACCGCCCCCGAGGGGCGGGTCAGCGAGCGGTAGAGGGTGACTGCCGGGGCCGAGAACGGGCCACGGGGCGGATCCGGGACCGAATCGAACGAGGGCGGCCGCTGGCCCTTACGCACGCGCGCGAGCGTGACGTGGGGCCAGAAGGGGCGTTCCTCGGGCTCGTAGAAGCCTCCCGCGGCGAGGTCGTCCGAAACAGCGCGCTGAAGCCGAGCGCAATCACCGGAAGAATCCTCCAGGTCCAAGGCGATCAGCCGCGGCCGCTTCGGAGGCACCCCCTTCATTGCCCCGCTGTTCATCTCAACTGCAGCACTGAATGAGGCACACGAACCTCGGACACAGGCCGCGATCGCATCGACCTCGCCCTCACCCCGCGAGCCGAGAAAGGCGAGCGTGACGTGGAGCTGCTCCGCCGGCACCAGGCGTACTGAGTCGAAGCCGGACAGCACCCCGTCGCACCACGCCCCGAGCTCACCCCGGAATCCCTCCGGCAACTCGAGCGCCACGAACAGGCGCAGCCGCGCCTCAGACGGGGAAGTCCTCGCCACGCAGCAGCCGCCGCAACAGGTGCATCGCGACCGTGGTCGAGCGGTCGCGGATCTCGGCGCGGTCCCCGGGCAGGCGGATGTCTCGTGCGAGCTCGCCGCCGTCGGCGGTCTTCACGCACCAGCACACATACCCGACCGGCTTCTCCTCCGTTCCCCCATCAGGGCCTGCGATGCCCGTAATCCCGACGCCAACATCCGCAGAGAACCGCTCCATCGCGCCAGCAGCCAACGCGTCGGCCACCTCGGGTGAGACGGCACCATGCGCCTCGATCGCGCCCGCATCCACCCCGAGCAACTCGGTCTTCGCCTCGTTCGAGTAGGCCACGACGCCCCCGCCGAAATACGAAGAAGCGCCGGGGCGCTCCGACAAGCGCCCGGCCATCAATCCGCCCGTGCACGACTCCCCCACTCCGATCCGGCGTCCGTCGAGCAACGCGGCAACCTGCTCGTCCACCGTGGTTCCGTCGGTCGAGAAGAGCATGTTCCCGTGCCGTTCGACGATCAGCGCGTACAGCGCGTCCCAGGCGTCCGACGACGACGGTTCGTAGCGCACGACGACCTCAACCTCCGCTCGCCGCAGGCAGGTCGTTATCTCGAGTGCCTCGAACCCGGAGATCTCCCCCTCCGCCACGCGCAGGGTCTCGGCGATCTCCGATTCCGGGATGCCGAACAGGCGCAGCATCTCGAGCGAGTAGTCGGAGCGAGCGCCGACGGCGCGTTGGAACTCCTCCGACTCGACGGCGAAAGGCCACATCGCGTGGAGCTCGCGCGGCGGCCCGGGCAGCACCACGACCGTCGGACGCTCGCCCTCGACCGGTGGCACCACCAGCCCGGGCGCGGTTCCCGCCGGGTTGATCACGAACGCCCCCTGCGGGACCATCGCCTGCTTGCGGTTGGCAGCGCGAATGGCGTCAGGGTCGAGGTTCCGCCAGCGCTTCATCAGCGGTTGCAAGATCTCCCAGATCCGCTGCTCGAGCTCCTCGTCGAGCCCCAGGGGGCGGCCCATGAACTCGCCGACCACCTCGATGGTGAGGTCGTCTGCCGTCGGGCCGAGGCCGCCGCTCGTCACGATCAGATCGACGCCCTGGTCGACCATGAACGCCAACTGTGCGTGCATGTCCTCTGGGCGGTCGCCGCAGATGGTCACGTGGGCGAGCTCGACGCCTAGCTCGACGAGCCGGTCCGCCAGCCACGGCCCGTTGCGATCGCGCACCCGGCCCGCGAGCACCTCGGTGCCGGTCACGACGATGCCGGCGCGGGCGCTCACGCGCAGGGGGATGGTTCGTCGTCGATCTCGTTCGGCCGCTTCTCGCCCGCCTTGAAGTCGAGCGCGATCGGGTCGGCCGACTGCTCGATCTCGACCTTCTCGTCGTTCAGGCGCACCTCGCTCGCGCGCCGGCCGAGGTTGATGCGGATCCGCTTGCCGCGGAAGGTCTGGGGCTCGCTCAACGTGCCTTCGAAGAGGATCTCGCCGGCGCCGTTGTCGACGCACACGTATGTGCCACCCCCGTCGTCCGGAGGCGCGATGCCCACTTTTGCGCGCCGCCGGGCAGCCTCTTCAGCCCGCTCCCGCGCCTCGGCGCGCTCGCGCTCGCGCTGTCGCTCCCGCCGGCGCTCCTGCGCGCGCTCGCGCTGGGCCGCGTCATCGCCCTTCTTCTCCGACCCGCCTCCACCCCCGTCGTCGTCGTTTGCGAGGCCGAGGATCGCCAGGAACGCCACCAGTGCGACAACCGCCACGATGATCAGGGCACCGCGGCCGGGTGGGCGCCGCTCGGGACGGCCCTCTCGGCGCCGGCGGGTGGGCCGGCTCACCGGATGAACCTCGCCCACCTCTCCCCCGGGCTCGTAGTTCGCGCGGTACTCCTCGACGAGCATGCGCGCGTCGAGCCCGAGCCATTCCGCATAGGTGCGGAGGAACGAGCGCACGCGCGGAGCGTCGGGCAGCAGCGAGAACTCCTCGTTCTCGAGCGCGCGCAGGTACTTCGCGCGGATCTTCGTCGCCTCCTCGACCTCGGCGATGTCGATCTGCTGGCGCATGCGCGCCTCCCGGAGCGTGTCGCCGATCGTGCCCATCAGCCCGACATTCTGGCGAACGCCGCCCGTCCGCCGATTACTACTCGGCTTCGCCCGTGCCGGCGCCCACCGGGGCGGCGCCCGCCGGCTCGTCGAGCGCGGCCAGAACACGCGACAGGTCGACCTCGTCGACGAGCACCTCGCGCGCCTTCGAGCCCTGGTAGCCGGAGATCACTCCCCGGCGCTCCATCATGTCGATCAGGCGGCCCGCACGGGTGTAGCCGACGCGTAGGCGGCGCTGGAGCATCGAGGTCGATGCGCTCCCCATCTGGACGACGGTCGAGATCGCCTCGGGGAGGAGCTCGTCGGAGTCGGGGTCGAAGTCGTCAGGTGTGTCCGAGCCCTCCTCCTCGGACTCGGTCGCCTCGAGCAGCTCCTCGCGCAGCTCTGGCTCGCCCTGGCGGCGCCAGTGGTCGGTCAGCTCGAGGATCTCGTCCTCGGTGATCAGGGCCCCCTGAAGTCGCTTCGGGCGCGGCTTGTCGGCCGGCTTGAAGAGCATGTCGCCCTTGCCGAGCAGCGACTCGGCGCCGTTCTGGTCGAGGATCACGCGGGAGTCCGTCTGCGAGGAGACGACGAAGGCGATCCGCGCCGGAACGTTCGCCTTGATCAGACCGGTGATGACGTCCACGCTCGGCCGCTGGGTCGCGAGGATGAGATGGATGCCGACCGCGCGCGACTTCTGAGCGAGGCGGATGATCGCGTCCTCGACCTCGGTCGGCGCGACCATCATCAGATCGCCCAGCTCCTCGATCACGCAGAGGATGTAGGGCAGCTTCGGGTCACCCCGCTGCTCGCGGTAGGAGTTCAGCTGGATCAGGTCGCGCGTCTTCGCGGCCTGCATCAGGTCGTACCGCGCTTCCATCTCGCCGAGCAGGTTGTTGAGCACGTTCGCCGCCATCCGGGGGCTCGTGACGACGGGCGTCAGCAGATGCGGGATGTCCTCATAGTGCGTGAGCTCGACGCGCTTCGGGTCGACGAGCACGAGGCGGACCTCGTTCGGCGTCGCCCGCAGCAGGATCGACGACAGCATCGCGTTGAGCGAGCCGGACTTGCCCGACCCGGTGGTGCCGGCGACGAGCAGGTGCGGCTGCCGAGCGATGTCGGTCCCGATCTGCATCCCGCCGATGTCCTTGCCGAGCCAGACCGTCAGCGGGGAGGCGTCCGCGGGCGGACGGCGGAAGACGTCCCCGAGGAGGACGTTGCGGCGGTCAGCGTTCGGGACCTCGACGCCGACTGCCTGCTTCCCCGGGATCGGGGCGAGGATGCGGACGTCCTCGGCCGCGAGCGCGTAGGCGAGGTCGTCCTTCAGCGCCGAGACCTTGGTCATCTTGATTCCCGGCGCGAGGCGGAGCTCGTAGCGGGTGACGTGCGGGCCTGAGACGGTGCCGACCACCTGGGCGGCGACGCCGAAGTGGCCTAGCGCCTCGACGAGCTGGGCGCCGACGCGCTTCTTCTCGCTCGCGTCCACCTTCGTGCTCGAATCGCCCCGCTCGAGCAGCTTGGGCGAGGGGAGCTTGTAGCGCCGGCCGTCGGCTTCGGTCACGTCGGAGCGCGAGTTCCCCTGGGGGGTCAGTTCCTCGTCCTCGGCGATCTCGGGCTCCGGCTCGTCCGCGAAGCCGGGCACCGGCTCGAGCTCGCCGGTCTCAGGTGCGAGGTCGTCCCCGGGCTCCGGCTCCGGCTCCGGCTCGAGGTCGGGCTTGGCCTGCTCGGGCAGCGGCTCAGGCCCCGCAGGCTCCTCCGCCGGCTCGTCGGGTTCGACCCCGTACAGATCCGGGTAGCGCTCGGCGCCGTCGAGGCCGCTGGCCTCCACCACCGTCCCACGCACCACGGGCTCGACCTCGGGCGGGGCGACATCCTCGGTGACCGGCTCGTCGTCGGTGTAGTAGCCGGGCAGTGGGCCCTGCGCGCGAATCGTCTCGCCCGGACGGCGGAAGAGCGAGGCGAGCTCCTCGCTCGAGCTCCGTACCCGCTGCCGGGCGGAGGACACGCCGGTGCGGGTACGCTCGAGCACCCCCGCCACGGTTGCGCCGGTGACCAGCAGCACGCCGATGACGAGCAGGAAGCAGAAGATGATGTGGGCCCCAATCGCCTGCAGCAAAGTGCTCGAGGTCCACCACAACGACTCGCCGACGAAGCCGCCGCGATCGCGCAGCAGGTCCACGCCCATGAATTCCGGCGCGGCGGGGGGCCGGCCCGGGCCGATCCCGAACGTCCCGGCGGCGAGGCCGAGAAGCGCCGCGGCGATCAGGCAGACGAGCCCGGCCCGCACAGGCCGCACCGACGGCAGCAGCTCCCCGAAGAGGCACAGCGCCCCGGCGAGCGCGAACGCGACCGGGCTCGCGTATGCGACCTGGCCGAAGGCGACCACGAGCCCCTCGCGCAGGGCCTCTCCGAGCTTGCCGCCATCCCAGCCGAAATAGAAGACGAACGCGAGATAGATGCCCGCGGCGATCAGCCCGAGGCCCACCAGGTCGAGCTGGCGCTGGCTGAGCCGCGGCAGGTCGAACGGCGGCCAGCGCGCGTAGCGACCGAGATCGAGCCGTGGACGACTGCTCGTGCGGCTTGGGCGACGACGTGCCATTGTCAGATTCAGCCCTTCGACGCCAAGCGGCCCGACCCTGCCCCTTGAACAAGTCCTAAGGATTCAGCCGCTCTGCGCCTACCATTTGAGCATGCCCGACAACGCTCGCGTGCTGGTAGTGGAGGACGACAAGGAGATCGCCGACGTGCTGCGGCGCTCGCTCCGCCTCGAGGGCTACGAGGTCGGGCTCGCGGCCGACGGCGCCGTCGCGCTCGAGCAGGCGATCGAGTTCGAGCCGGATGCGATCGTGCTCGACCTCGGCCTGCCCCGCGTCGACGGCATTGACGTCTGCCGGAGGATCCGGCGCGACCTCGACGTGCCGATCCTGATGCTGACCGCGCGAGACGGCGTGGAGGACCGCGTCGAGGGGCTCGACTCCGGCGCCGACGACTACCTCGTCAAGCCGTTCGAGCGCCAGGAGCTCCTCGCGCGGCTGCGCGCGCTGCTGCGCCGGCGGCCGCCGCGCGGTACGGGCTTTTTGATCTGCGGCGACGTCAAGCTCAACGCCGCGACGCATGAGGCCTTCCGAGGCGAGCGGACGCTGGACCTGACGGCGCGCGAGTTCGAGCTGCTCGAGTTCCTGCTCGACAACGAGCGCCTCGTCGTCTCGCGCGACCGCCTGCTCGAGGAGGTCTGGGGCTACGACCCCCTCTCCGAGACGAACACCGTGGACGTCTTCATCTCGACGCTGCGCCGCAAGCTCGAGGCCGAGGGCGAGCCGCGCGTGCTCCACACGGTCCGGGGAGCGGGCTACGTGATGCGCGCGGCATGAAGGACGCGCTGCTCGGCCGGCTCGACCGGATCCCGATCCGTTGGCGACTCGCGCTCACCTCTGCCGGCCTGACGCTGATCATCCTGCTGCTGTTCGCGGTCGTGGTCGGGACGATCACGATCAACCGCGTCCAGGCGAACTTCGACGACGACCTGCGGCTGGCGGCGACCGAGCTGCAGGACAGCGTCACGCTCCAGGCCGGCGCGGGCGGGTTGCAGGTCAGCGCCGATAGCCGAGACGCTGCAGGCCGCCGCGACCGGCCGCGCGGTGGTCCGCGTGTTGAGCGCCGACGGGCGCCCGCTCGCCGCGACGCGCAACGCCCCGACCGCTCGGCCCACCGTCGGAGGAGCCGCAGGACGTGGGTGCCTACCGGGTCGTTTCGCGGCCGCTCACCGAACGTTCCCCGACGCAGCAGGCGCCCTCGGAGCCGCTCGGCTTCGTCCAGTACGCGAAGCCGGAGTCGAGCCTCGACCGCACGATCGCGCGCGTCCAACTCTTCCTCGGGCTCGGCGTGCTCGCCGGCACGGCGCTCGCGCTGCTTGCCGGACTCGCCGTGGCGCGGCGCGCGATGGCACCGATCGCCGGCCTGACGAGCGCCGCGCAGCGGATCACGCGCACGCGCGACCCCGCCACCGCCCTCCCCCGCACCGAGGCCGACGACGAGGTGTCCGACCTCGCGCGGACGCTCGAGGAGATGCTCGCCTCGCTCGATGCGTCGCGAGCCGAGACGGAGTCGGCGCTGGCGCGCCAGCGCGAGTTCGTCGCCGACGCCTCGCACGAGCTGCGAACCCCGTTGACGAGCGTGCTCGCCAACCTCGAACTGCTCGAGACCGAGCTCCAGGGCGAGCAGTCCGAGATCGCTGAGTCTGCGCTGCGCTCCTCGAAGCGGATGCGACGGTCTGGTCGGCGACCTGCTGCTGCTCGCCCGCGCCGACGCCGGCCGCCACGCTCCGCGGCGACCGTGCGATCTGACCGCCGTCGCCGGCGAGGCGCTCGGGGAGCTAGCCCCGCTCGCGGGCGACCACGAGATCGAGCTCGACACCGACGACGACGGCCCCGAGTCGCTGACGGTCGAGGGCGCGCCGGACGACCTCCACCGCCTCGTTCGCAACCTCGTCGAGAACGCGATCCGCCACACGCCCGCGGGGACCCGCGTACAGGTCCGCCTGCGCCCGGACGGGGACGACGTCGTGCTCGAGGTGAGCGATGACGGGCCCGGCATCGCGCCCGTGCTAGAGGCGCGCCTGTTCGAGCGCTTCGTACGCGCCGACGCGGCCGGGAGCGGGCTCGGGCTGGCGATCGTCCAGGCGGTCGCCAAGACGCACGGGGGCTCCGTCGCGCTCGCGCCGTCGGAGCGCGGCGCGCACTTCGTCGTGCGCCTGCCGAAGCGCAGCGCTGGTGGGGGCGCTACACCTCCACTACGACCGGCAGCACCATCGGTCGGCGCCTGAGCCGGTCGTAGACGAACTCCGCGACGTCGTCGTGGAGGTGGTCCTCGAGCAGCGAGATCTCCTTGACGTCCTCCTTCGCGGAGCGCGCCAGCGAGCGCTCGACGGCCTCCCGTAGATCGTCCACGAGGTTGTCGGTCTCGGCGCCGAACGGCACGCCGCGGAGGATGATCTCCGGCGGCGCGACCGAGCGGCCGTCCTGCTCGGAGACGGTGGCGACGACGATGAAGATCCCGTCGGCCGAGAGCATCCGGCGATCGCGCAGGGCGACGTCCTCGATATCGCCCACCTCCATCCCGTCGACGAAGATCATTCCTGCCTGCTGGTCCTTGCCGAAGCGGGCGCCGTCGGCCGAGACCTCGAGTGGGCGGCCGTTTCGGCCCTGGAAGATCGCCTCGGGGTCGACCCCGACGTCCTCCGCGAGCTGGGCGTGGAGACGCAGGCGCTTGTAGTCGCCGTGGAACGGGAACACGTAGCGCGGCTGCGTCAGGTTCAGCATCAGCTTGAGCTCGTCGGCGTAGCCGTGGCCCGAGGCGTGGATCGGCGCATCGGCGGTGGTGATGCACGTCGGCGCCGAGCTCGTAGATGCGATCGATCGTCTCGTTCACGGCGCGCTCGTTGCCGGGGACGGGCGTCGCCGAGAAGATCACGGTGTCGTGCTCGTGGAGCTCGATCTGCGGGTGGTCGCGGTGCGCCATCCGCCGCAGGGCCGAGAGCGGCTCGCCCTGGCTCCCGGTCGAGACTACGACGAGCTTGTGGTCTGGGAAGTCGCTCGCCTCCTTCGGCTGGACGAGCATCCCGTCGGGGATCTCGACGTGGCCGAGGCTTTTGGCCGATGTTCATGTTCTTGCGCATCGAGCGCCCGACGAGCGAGACCTTGCGCCCGAGGCCCGCGGCAGCATCGACGACCTGTTGGATGCGGTGGATGTTCGACGCGAACGAGGTGACGACGATGCGCCCCTCGCAGCGGGCGAAGACCTCGGCGAGGTGCGGTCCGACGCTCGACTCCGACGGCGCCATTCCCGGCGCGGTCGGCATTCGTCGAGTCGCCGCACAGCAGCAGCAGCCCGTCGCGGCCGAGCTCGGCGAGGCGAGCGACGTCCGCCGGCTCGCCGTCGACCGGGGTCTGGTCGAACTTGTAGTCGCCGGTGAAGAGCGTCGTTCCGAGCTCGCACGTGAGCGCGTACGCGAACATGTCCGGGATCGAGTGCGCCATCTTGATCGCCTCGATCGAGAACGGGCCGGCGTCGAACGTGCTCGCCCGGGCGCGATCTTCTCCAGCGGCACGTCCTTCAGCTTGTGCTCCTCGAGCTTCGAGCGGACGAGCTCGATCGTCAGCGGGCCGCCGTAGATCGCGGGCACGGCGTCCTCGCCGATGTCGCGCAGGACGAACGGCAGCGCGCCGACGTGGTCCTCGTGCCCGTGGGTGAGGACGATCGCCTCGATGTCGTCGGCGCGGTCGCGCAGGTAGGAGAAGTCCGGCAGGACGAGGTCGATCCCGTGCTGGTCGGGCGTCGGGAACATCAGGCCGGTGTCGACGACCACGATGCGGCCGCCGTACTCGACGACCGTCATGTTCTTGCCGATCTCCCCCAGCCCGCCGAGCGGAAGGACCTTCAGCTTCGCGGGCACTAGAGCGTCAACTCAGACGACCGGGCTCAGCTAGCCGTGGCTTGTCGAGCATCGAGCGCAGCACCTTGCGCTCGTCCGTCGGTCGCCTCGACGAGCGGCAGGCGCAGGCCGCCGACCCCCAGCCCGAGCATGTTGAGCGGCGGCCTTGACCGGGATCGGGTTCGCCGTGATCGCGAGCGCCTCGAACGCGTCGAGCAGCGAGTCGTGGATCTCGCGTCGCGCGTCCGGCTCGTCCACCATGCGCCGCATCTCGGTCGCCGAAGAGGTGCGATGCCACCGTGATCCCGCCGCTCCCGCCGAGGTCCAGACGTCGGCGAGCATGTCGTCGTTGCCCGCAAGCAGCTCGAGCCCGTCGATCAGCGCGACGTCCTCGGTGCGGGCCTGCTTGACGGCCGCGATGTTGTCGATCCGGCCGAGCTCCTGCGAGCAGCTCGTTCGGCATGTCGATCACGCAGCGCGCGGGATGTTGTAGAGGACGATCGTCCTTGTCGGTGGCGCCCGCGACCTCCTCGAAGTGGCGCAATGAGACCGCCGCGGTTCGGCTTGTTGTAGTACGGCGTGACGACCAGGACCGCGTCTACGCCGACGTCGCTCGCGCGCTTCGTCAGATGGACCGAATGGGCGGTGTCGTTCGAGCCCGTGCCCGCGATCACCGTGGCGCCGCCCGCCTCGGCGACGGCGAGCTCGAACAGGCGGACCTTCTCCTCGTCGTCGAGCGTCGGGCCCTCACCCGTCGTACCGGCCACGACGACGCCGTCGGAGCCGTGCTCGAGCAGGTGGTGAAGCAGCCGCACGAACGCGGCCTCGTCGACGCGGCCGTCCGCGTCGAACGGCGTGACCATCGCCGTCAGGATTCCGCCGGGCGTCATCGGCGGCGATTATCGCAGGGCGCGGGGGCGGCCCGGCTACTCGATCGGCTTGAAGGGGTCCGGGTTGGTGTTCGTGCCCTCGGGGGCCGGCGGCGGGGTCGGCGCGGCTCTTCGGCTCCTCCGCCTCAGGGGCGTCGGCTGCGGGGTCTTGGGCGACGGGGTCGCCCTGGGGCGGCTGCGTCTGCACCTTCGTCGGGGATCGGCCGACCGTGCTCGTCGAACCGCTGTCCCCCGCCCTGCTGCTGCTGGGCGCCACCGCTCTGCTGGCCCTGGTTGAACTGCTGCTGGGCCTCGTCGAGCTTCTGCTGCGCCTGGTCGGCGAGCTGCTTGGCCTTGTCCATGAATCCCATCTGTCCTCCTCGAAATCGGGCTCAGAGCCGAGTCTATGCCCCCTTTCATCCCCGTCAAGCCGACTGGTCATACTTTGGACGCGTTTCGCATGGCCACGAAGGAAAAGGACTACAGCCACCGCAGCGTGGTAGACAAGCTGGGGATCGAGCCCGACGAGCGCGTCGAGATAACCGGCGACGTCGGTCCCGAGCTGCGCCGCGCAGTAAAAGAGCGGCTGGGCCGCGGGCTCGTGAAGTCGGGCGAGATCGACGGCGCGATCGTGTCCGCCAACTCCGTCGAGGAGGGCGAGGAGATCTTCAAGGCCTACCGCGCCCGGTCTGAAGGACACCGGCTACCTCTGGCTGATCACGCGCAAGCGCGGCCACGACGGCTACATCAACCAGATGGACCTCGTGCCTGCCGCGAAGAAAGCGCTCCTGATCGACAACAAGACGTGCTCGATCGACGACGTGCGCAGCGGGATCCGCTTCGTAGTCCCGCGCTCGCTCCGCCGCCGCGCGTAGGGGTTGTGCGTCTTAAGGGTCGTATAGACCCCCTAACGTGCAAACCCCCCTCCAGCTCTCCCTTCAGAGCAGCTTTTCCAGGCCCACGGTCGGCGATTCGGGCAGATCCGCGACCATGCGGACCGCCAGCAGCACGCCGGGCATGAACGACTCGCGGGCGATCGAGTCGTGGCGGATCGTGAGCGTCTGGCCCTCGCCGCCGAAGATGACCTCCTGGTGGGCGACGAAGCCGGGCAGCCGCACCGAGTGGATCGGCTGGTGGACGTTGCCGCCCGCCTCCTCGATCAGCTCGGCCGTCCGCTTGGCCGTTCCCGACGGGGCGTCGAGCTTCTGATCGTGGTGCAGCTCGACGATCTCGCACTCCGGCATGTGCGCCGCGGCGAGCTTCGAGGCCTCCATCAGCAGCACCGCGCCGATCGCGAAGTTGGGCGCGACGAACAGGTTCGCCGAGCCGACGCCGGCGAGCTCGGAGAAGTCGGCGCCGGTCGTCCCCATCACGCAGTGGACGCCGGCTTGGAGGCAGGCGCGGGCGTTGTCCAGGGCCGTGTCGGGCTGCGAGAAGTCGACGACCACGTCGGCGCTGGCGAGGACGTCCGCCAGCGCCACGTCGAGCGCGGGGTCCGCCCGCCCGGTCAGCTCCATGTCGTCGGCGCCCTCGACGGCGGCGCAGACCGTCTGGCCCATCTTGCCTGCCGCGCCGGAGACGGCGACCCGGATCATGCCGCTGTCGCGAGCTCCGACGAGACGGACTCGAGCGCGCGCGAAAAGATCTCCTCGTCGCCGCCGACCCCCGCAGCGCACAGGCGCTCGGGGGCGTAGAGGCCTACCGCGAGCTCAGCAACCTCGTCGGCCGTCACGGCGTCGAGCCGGGCGAGGATCTCGTCGATCGTCAGCAGCGGCACGTCCATCAGGATGGAGCTGCCGAGGCGGTTCATCCGCGCCATCGTCGACTCCATCGCCAGGACGGTGCGGCCCTTGAGGTTCTCCTTCGCGCGCTCGAGCTCTTCGTCTGTGATGCGCTCGTCGCGGATGCGGGCGAGCTCGGCGCCGATCACGTCCATCGCCTCCGGGACGTTGTCGGGGCGCGTGCCGAGGTAAACGCCGACGCTGCCCGTGTCGGCGAACGCGGACGTGAAGCTCGTCACCGAGTAGGCGAGGCCCCGCTTCTCGCGCACTTCCTGCCACAGGCGCGACGACGTCGTCCCGCCGAGGACGGCGTCGAGAACCCGTAGCGCGAAGCGGCGCTCGTCGCCGCGCGAAATGCCCGGCGCACCGACGCAGAGGTAGTACTGCTCGGTCTCCTTGGTGAGGAAGCAACGCCGCGCCTCGGGCTCAGGGGCGGCCACGATCAGCGGCGCCTTGCCGGCCGGCGGCTCGCCCGCGCGACGGGCGAGCTCGACGACCTCGTCGTGGGTGATGCTCCCGGCGGCTGCGACGACGAGGTTCTCGGGGACGTAGGCGCTGTCGTGGTAGGCGGAGATCGTCGGCACCGGGACCGACCCGACGACGTCGGCCGTGCCGATCACCCGCCTGCCGAGCGGGTGATCGCCGTAGAGCGCCTCGGCGAAGACGTCGTGGATCTTGTCCGACGGCTCGTCGTCGTACATCGCGATCTCCTCGATCACGACTTGGCGCTCGGAATCGATCTCGGGGTAGGTCGGGCGCAGCACCATCTCGCCCATCACGTCGAACGCGCGCTCGAGGTGGCGGTCGAGGAAGCGCGAGTAGACCGAGGTGGTCTCCTTGCCGGTACCGGCGTTTATCTCGGCTCCCATCCCGTCGAAGATCTCGTCGATCTCCGTCGAGCCGAAGCGCTCTGTGCCCTTGAACAGCAGGTGCTCGAGGAAGTGCGAGATCCCCGCCTGCTCGGGAGTCTCGTTGCGCGAGCCGGCGCGCATCCAGAAGCCGAGCGCGACCGAGCGCACGGATGGGACCGCCTCGGTCACCACCCGCACGCCCGATTCGAGCGTGGTTATCTCGTGGCCGTCAGCGCCGGTCACGATTGCGATCGCGTCCGCCGCCATCGCGGCCGCGTCCGTCACGTCGTCCGCCGCGGTCGCCGCCGCGTCCTTCGCGTCGTCCGCCGCGGTCTCCACCGCCTCCGCCTCCGCCGGTGCCGACCGCAGCCAGCTCCTCGACGGACTTGCCGGCGACATCGGGGTCGTCGGCGAGCCGGAGTCCGATGCGGCCGCGCTCACGGTCGACCTCGACCACGCGCACCTCGATCTCGTCGCCGCGATCGACGACGTCCTCGACCGTGTCGACGCGCTCGCCGCCCGGCTTGAGGTTCGAGATATGGAGCAGGCCGTCGGTGCCCTTCGAGAGCTCGACGAACGCGCCGAACGTGGTCGTCTTGACGACCTTGCCGGTGTACTCGTCACCGACCTCGACCTCCTTCGTCATCTGGCGGATGCGCTCGATCAGCCCGTCGCCCTGGGCGCCGGTCGCGGCGTAGACGAGGACCTGGCCCTCGTCGTCGACGTCGATCTGCGCCTCGAACTCCTCCGACAGCGCGCGGATCGTCTCGCCGCCCTTGCCGATGATCATGCCGATCTTCTCGGTGTCGATCTGGATCGAGGTGATCCGCGGCGCGTACTCGGAGAGCTCCTCGCGCGGACCGTCGATCGCCTCGGTCATCTTGCCGAGGATGAGGTCGCGCCCCTCCTTGGCCTGGGCGAGCGCATCGCCGAGGATGTCGAAGCCGACGCCCGTGATCTTGATGTCCATCTGGAGCGCCGTGATGCCCTCGGAGGTGCCGGCGACCTTGAAGTCCATGTCGCCGAGGTGGTCCTCCACGCCGGCGATGTCGGACAGCACGATGTAGTCGTCGCCCTCCTTGATCAGGCCCATCGCGATGCCCGCGACGGGACGCTTGATCGGCACGCCGGCGTCCATCAGCGACAGGCTCGATCCGCAGACGGAGGCCATCGACGACGAACCGTTCGACTCGAAGATGTCCGAAACGACGCGGATCGTGTAGGGGAAGTCGTCCTGCGATGGGATCATCGGCACGAGCGCGCGCTCTGCGAGCGCGCCGTGGCCGATGTCACGCCGCTTCGGGCCTCGCATGAAGCCCGCCTCCCCGACCGAGAACGGCGGGAAGTTGTAGTGGTGGAAGTAGCGCTTGGTCGTCTCCAGACCGAGCGTGTCGAGACGCATCTCCTCTCGCGTCGTGCCGAGCGCCGCGACCGAGTACGCCTGCGTCTGGCCACGGGTGAACACAGCCGACCCGTGCGTTCGGGGGCCGACTCCGACCTCGACCCAGATGTCGCGGATCTCGTCGGCGCCGCGCCCGTCGGGGCGCTTCTTGTCGACGGCGATCCGCTTGCGGACGATGTCCTTCTCGAGCTTGTCGAAGGCGCGCTGCGCCTCCGAGCGCTTGTCGGAGTAGTCGTCGGCGTCCTCGTCGCCGGCGAACGCCTCGAGGATCTCTTCCTCGACGGCCTTCGTGGCGTCCTGGCGCTCGAGCTTGTCCTCGACCTGGGTGGCCTCGTCGAGCTTCAAGCCGAACTTGCCCTCGATGTCGGCGAGGAGCTTCTCGTCCACCTGCGGAGGATCGATCGCGATCTTCTCCTTGCCCGCCTTCTCGGCGAGCTCGCGCTGCGCGGCGCACAGCTTCTTGATCTCCGAGTGGGCGATGTCGAGCGCGTCGAGGATCTCGGCCTCCGAGATCTCGCTCGCGCCGGCCTCGACCATCAGGATCGCTTCCTCGGAGCCAGCGACCACGAGGTCGAGCGGGCTCTCGAGCAGCCACTCCTCGTCGGGGTTGACGATGAAGCTGCCGTCCTCGTCCTGGCCGATGCGCACGGCGCCGACCGGGAAGGGGAGCGGGATGTCGGACACCATCAGCGCGGCGCTGGCGCCGTTCATCGCGAGGATGTCGTACGGGTTGACGTGATCGACCGACATCGGGATCGAGACCAGCTGGGTCTCGCGCCGCCAGCCCTTGGGGAAGAGCGGCCGCAGCGGGCGGTCGATCATGCGCGCGGTCAGGGTGCCCTTCTCCCCTGCCCTGCCCTCGCGCTTGAAGAAGCTGCCGGGGATCTTGCCCGCGGCGTACATGCGCTCCTCGACGTCCACCGTCAGCGGGAGGAAGTCGACGTCGCGCTCGTTGCCGGCGGTCGCGGTGCCGAGCACCATCGTGTCGCCGGCCGTTACTACAACGGATCCGCTCGCCTGCTTGGCGAGCTTGCCGGTCTCAAAGCCGATCTCGGTTCCACCGATCTCGACCGCGACGCGGCTCATACCTTCAGTCATCTGTTCCTTTCAGCGCCGCCTCCGGTTGGCGGCAAATATCTAAGTTCTCTTCGGAAAGAGTTGCGGGGCAGGGTAGCAGCCGGTTTCTCGGACGCTGCCGCCGCCATACTGGCGGCACCGATGCCGATGCTCGAGCTACCGGATGGGTGCGAGCTCCCGTGGGAGGAGCGCGGCGAGGGCCCGACGATCGTGATGGTCAACATGCACTACTGGGCCCCTGAGCTGCTCGAGCCGCTCGTCGAGGACCTCGCCGCCGACCATCGGGTCGTCACCTACGACGTGCGCGGCACCGGCGACTCCACCGCGCAGCCGCCATACGACATCGCGACCGATGCGGCCGACCTCGGCGCGCTGCTGCAAGCGTCGGGTCCGGCCACAGTGGCGATCGCGACCGGCGACGGCTGCAACCGCGCGATCCGGCTCGTGGCCGAACGACCGGAGCTGGTGGAGCAGGTCGTCTGCGCCGGTGTCGCCCCGCTCGGCAGGCGCGGGACGAGCGGCAGCGAGGCGCTGGCCGGCTCGGGCGAGGTACTGAAGGCGCTGCTGCAGCTGTTCGAGAGCGACTATCGGGCGGCGGTCCACTCGATGGCCACCACCGGAGAGCCCGGGATCGACCCGGACACGGTCAGGGCGCGCGTGGACGCGAACGTCGAGCACGCCCCGCAGGATGTCGCTACGGCGCGCCAGCGCTCTTGGTACGACGAGGACAGCTTCGATTGCCGCGGCCGCTCGGCGACCGCCTCGTGATCCTCCACCACGACCGCAACCCCTGGTTCTCGGAGGACATCATCGGGCAGCTCAGGGAAGCCTTGCCCGACGCGCGCTACGAGCCGATCACCGACGGACCGATCAACCGCCCCGACGAGACGGCAGCGGCGGTGCGGCGCATCACCGCAGGCGGCTGAGCAACTCTTCCCCGGGCAGTCCGGGATAGGTGTCCCCCCCGACGAAGAAGGTCGGCGTGGTCGTCACGCCGGCCCTGACTCCCGAGCGGAAGTCGCTCCGCACCCGCTCCCCCACCGTTTCCGAGCGCCGGTCGGCCTCGAAGCGGTCGAGGTCGAGGTCCAGCAGATCTGCGCGCGCCCAAATGTGCGGGTCGTCGAGCCGGCCGGGGTCGGCGAAGAGGGCGTCGTGCATCTCCCAGAAGCGCCCCTGGAGCGCCGCCGCCTCCGCCGCGCAGGCGAGCACCTCGGAGCGCGGCCGCTTCGAGCGGACCGGAAAGTGGCGGAAGACCCGGCTCACCTCGAGCCCGGCGAGCAGCGACTCGGCGTGAGCGCAGTGCGGGCACTCGTAGTCGCCGTACTCGATCACCAGCACGCCCTCGCCCCGCACGTGATCGCCGGGGCCGGGGCCCGCGGGGGCCGCGCTCCCGAGCGATGCGCCGGGTTCAGGCTTCGAGCGCGTCAAAGATCAGGTTCGCGCCCGGGATCTCCAGCGGCGTCGGCGACTTGTGCGCCCACTTGACGACCCCGTCCGGCCCGACCATGACGAGCGCTCGCTCGTTGCTGCCGTACTTCTCGTTGAAGACGCCGTACGCCTGCGCGACAGCGCCCTTCGGGTGGAAGTCGGCCAGCAGCGGGATGTCGACACCGAGGTGGTCCTGGAACGCCTTGTGCGTGAAGGCGGAGTCGACCGAGATGCCGTAGAGCTTGGCGCCCTTCTCTTCCAGCTCGGGCAGCACCTCCTGGTAGACGTTGAGCTGATCGGTGCAGACGGGCGAGAAATCGAGCGGATAGAAGACGAGCACGATGGCCTCACCGCGCAGGTCCGACAGGGTGACCTTCTCGCCGTCCTGGTTGCGAAGGGTGAAGTCGGGCGCCTCGGTCCCCGCCTCGATCATCGCGCCCCCGCAGGATGCCGCGCTAGCGGCGCAGGCCGAGTTCCGCGATCAGGCCGCGGTAGCGGTCGAGATCCTTGCGCTGGAGGTAGTTGAGCAGCCGGCGGCGCTGGCCGACCATCATGAGCAGCCCGCGGCGCGAGTGGTGGTCCTTCACGTGGTCGCGCAGGTGCTCGGTCAGCTCGTTGATACGAGCGGTCAGAAGCGCGATCTGGACCTCGGGCGAGCCGGTGTCGTTCTCAGACTTTCCGAACTTGCCGACGATCTCGCGCTTGGCTTCAACGTTGAGGCTCATCGAGCGGGAAACGGTAGCAAGGGGCGGGCCCTAGCCCGCCGCCGCGCAGATCTCGGCCGCCTGCTCGACATCGCGCTGCATCTGGGCCTTGAGCGCCTCGACCGACTCGAAGCGCTTCTCGCCGCGCATGCGCTCGGCGAATGCGACCCGCAGCGTCTCGCCATAGAGGTCACCTTCGAAATCGATCAGATAGGCCTCGACGAGCACGCCGCGGCCGGTCTCGAACATCGGCCGCACGCCGACGTTCACCGCCGCCGGCCGCCCGTGCGCCCATGCGGCATAGACGCCGTGGCCTGGGCAGACGAGCTTGTCGTCGGGCACCAGGTTGGCCGTCGGGAAGCCGAGCTCGCGCCCGCGCTTGTCGCCCTCGACGACCTCGCCCTCCATCAGGAACGGGCCACCGAGGAAGTCGCCCGCCTTGCCGACCGCGCCGGCTGCGATCAGGCCGCGTATGTGGCTCGACGACACGGTCTCCCCCGCCACCTCTACGAGCGGCACGACGCGCGTCTCGAACTCGCTGCGCGACTGGAGCATCTGGGCGTCGCCCTTCGCCTTGTGCCCGAAGCGGAAGTTCTCCCCGATCGAGACGTGGGTGGCGCCGAGCTGCTTCACGAGGACCTCGTCGATGAACTCCTCGGCGCCCTTGGCGGCGAACTCGCGGTCGAACGGGATCACCACGAGCTCCTCGACGCCGAGGCCGCCGATCAGGTCGCGCTTGATCGGGAGTGAGGCGAGCAGCCGCGGCGGGATGTGGTCCGGGCTGACCACCTCCTGTGGGTGCGGATCGAACGTCAGCACGGTGTCCGCCCCGCGGATCACCTCGCGGTGACCGAGATGGACTCCGTCGAACGTGCCGACGGCGATCCGTCGCGGCCGCTGGGCGGCCTCCGGGAGCGGAGTGACCTTCATGACGGGAAGACTACGAGGGGCTTGAGCAGGTCGCCGTCGCGCTCGGCGATCGAGACGAGCCGCCCGTCGTGCGTCAGGCGATGCGGCCCCTCCCCCGCGGCTGTGGCGTCTACCTTGCGGCCATGGCTCGCCTGCTCGGCTTCGGCCGCCTCGAGCGGGTGCTCGGGGAGGAACCCGAGCGCCTGCTCGAGCGGGATCGCCCGCTCTGGATCCGCATCGGCGAGGGCGAACGGTCCGATCGCCGTCCGCTCGAGCGCTTCGCAGTAGGCGTCGCCGAGGTCCGCGATCAACTGACGGACGTAGGTGCCGGAGGAGCACTCGATCTCGAACGTCGCGGACTCGCCCGAGCTGTCGAGCAGCTCGGCGCGGTGGACGGTTACCGGGCGCGCCTCACCCTCTTGCGGCTCTCCGCGGCGAGCCTTCTCGTAGAGGCGCTCGCCACCGACCTTGACGGCGGAGTAGGCCGGCGGGCGCTGGAGCCGCTCGCCGGCCGGTATCTCCAGCCGCTCGGGCATCCGCCCCGTTTGCTCGAGCCGCCCGTCCGGGTCGCCGGTGTCGGAGGTCCAGCCGAGGTGTGCGACCGCGCGGTAGGTCTTCGGCAACGCCATGAAGAAGCGCTGCGCGCGCGTCGCGCGGCCGATCAGGATCAGCAGCAGGCCGCTCGCGAACGGGTCGAGCGTCCCCGCGTGGCCCACCTTCACACCGCGCCCGTGCGCGCTGCGGACGCGCGCGACCACGTCGTGGGAGGTGACCCCCGCAGGCTTCGCGTACAGGATCACGCCCGCGGCCGTGCCGGCCGCCGGGCTCAGGGAAGTTGCTCCCGTACCTCGCGCCGCAGCTCAGCGATCAGGGCGGCGGGCTCGAGCTCGGTCGAGAGGCCCGCGGCCTGCGGATGGCCGCCGCCGCCGAGCTTGCGCGCTATCCGCGAGACGTCCACGCGGCCGTCGGTCGCTCGCAGGCTGACCTTGCGCAGCCCATCGCGGTCGTCGGCGAGCTGCTCGCGGATGAGCACCGCGACCGCCGTGCCCTCGACCGCACGGAAGTGGTCGACGATGCCCTCGGAGTCGGTCTCGGCCGAGTCCGTCTCTTCGAAGTCCGCACGGGTCAGCATGCCGACCGTCAGCAGGCCGTCCTCGTAGCGCTGGGCGCTGGCGAGTGCGCGCGACAGGAGCTTCAGCCTGCCGAAGGGAAGGTCCTCGTAGACGCGGCGGTAGACGCTGTGGGGCTCGACGCCGGCCTCGAAGAGCTCTGCCGCCATGCGGTGCGAGCGCGCGGTCGTGTTCTCATACATGAAGCGGCCGGTGTCGGTGACTAGCGCGAGGTAGAGCGCGTCGGCGATCTTGGGTGTGAGCTCGGCGCCCAGCTCGCGCAGCAGGTCGTGGACGATCTCGGCGGTCGAGGACGCCCCCGGATCAACGAGGTTGACCGTCCCGAAGCGCGTGTTGTCGTGGTGGTGGTCGATGTTGAGGATGTGCGTGCCGCCGTCCTTGAGGAAGTCCACGGGCATGCGGTCGATGTTGCCGCAGTCGAGGAAAACGACCAGACGCTCGGCGACGTCGTCGGGCGGGCCGGACAGCAGCCCCTCGAAGTGGAGGTGGCGGTACTCGTGCGGCAGCGGGAACTCGTCCGCGGCCATGAACATCAGCGAGTCCTTGCCCAGCTGGGTGAGGATCTCTTGCATCGCGAGCAGCGATCCGAGCGCGTCGCCGTCGGGGTTCTCGTGCGTGGTGAGCAGCAGCTTGTCGGCCTCGCGCAGCTCGGCAACGATCTGGTCGACCTCGGTCGCGACGCTCATCGCTCCTCCCCGCCGCCGGGACCCTCGTCGAGTAGCTCCGAGATCCGCGCCGCCCGATCGATCGTGTCGTCGTAGACGAACTCGAGCACGGGAGTGCGCTTGAGACGGAGCTCCGAGCCGATGCTCGACTGGAGGTGGCCGTGCGCCGCCTGCAGGCCGGCGAGCGTGCGCTCGCGCTCGGACTCGTCGCCCAGCACGCTGACGAAGACGCGCGCGTGGCGCAGATCCGGGCTGGTGTCGACGGAAGTGACGGTCACGAAACCGATGCGAGGGTCCTTCAATCCTGCCCCGAGGCGAGCCGAGAGGACCTCGCGGACCGCCTCGTTGACCCGGCGCATCCTCTCCGTAGGCATCCTAGAGAATCTCCTCGGTCGAACGGATGGCCCGCTCGACCCAGACCTCGTCCGGGAAACGCGACTCGACGAAGCGGACGAGCTTTCCGGCGGCATCGTCGACCGTGCGAGCCTCGCCGCCGACGAGTGCCGCCGAGAGCGTTGCCCGTTGCCAGAGGTCGTGGTGGTCGGTCTCGGCAACGCTGGCGCCAAAGCGGCCGCGCAGCTGCTCCTTCAGCGAGGAGACGTCTTTGCGCTTGCCCTTGAGGCTGCCGTTCTCGGGAAAGGTGAGGTGAATCTGGATCAAGCAGACGAAGGCCATTAGCCCTCGAGCTCTTGCTCCACCTGTTTGGTCTCGTACGCCTCGATGACGTCGTCCTCCTTCACGTCCGCGAAGCCCTCGAGGACGATGCCGCATTCGAGCCCCGCCTCGACCTCCTTCGCGTCGTCCTGGAAGCGCCGCAGCGAGCCGATGCGGCCGTCCCAGACGACGGTGCCGTTGCGGATCAGGCGCGTCGTACCGCCCCGGGTGATCTTGCCCTCTGTGACGAGGCAACCGGCGATCCGGCCGACCTTCGACGCCTTGAATGTCTGCTTGACCTCGGCCTGGCCGACGGTAGTCTCGACATCGATGGCTTCGAGCAGGCCCTCCATCGCCGATCGGAGCTCGTCGATCGCCTTGTAGATGACCGAGTAGGTCCGGATCTCGACGCCTTCACGCTCGGCGACCTGGCGGGCGTCCTGCACCGGGCGGACGTTGAAGCCGATTATCACCGCGTTCGACGCGGCCGCGAGCATCACGTCCGACTCGTTGATCCCGCCGACGCCGTCGTGGATCACTTGCACCCGTACGCGCTCCTGCGGGAGTTTTGCGGTCTCGTCTTCAATCGCCTCGAGGGAGCCGGCGACGTCGGCCTTGACGACCAGGTTGAGCTCCTTGAGCTTGCCCTCCTCCGCGCGTGCGAAGACCTCGTCGAGTGAGACCTTGCGGCTCCCCCGGCGCGCGATCGCCTCGGTCTTCAAGCGGTTGGCGCGGTCGCCGGCGAGCTCGCGTGCCTTGCGCTCATTCTTGACCACTTGGACCCGCTCGCCGGCTTCGGGTACGCCGTCGAAGCCGAGCACTTCAACGGGTTCTCCGGGGAGCGCCTCCTTGACCTGCCCGCCGCGATAGTCGTGCATCGCGCGCACCTTGCCCCAGTGAGCGCCGGCGACGAGCGCGTCGCCGACTCTGAGCGTCCCCCGCTGGATCAGGATCGAGACGACCGGGCCGCGGCCGGGGTCCAGCTTGGACTCGATCACCGTGCCCGACGCCTCGGCGCTCGGGTTGGCCTTCAGCTCCTCGATCTCGGCGAGCGTGACAATCGTGTCGAGCAGGTCGCCGAGGTTCTGCTTCGCCTTCGCGGAGACGTCGACGAACTCCGTGTCGCCACCCCAATCCGCCGGCGTCAGCTGCTGCTCGGCGAGCTCGCCGCGGACGCGGTTCGGGTCGGCGCCCTCCTTGTCGATCTTGTTGACGGCGATCATGATCGGCACCTCCGCGGCCTTCGCGTGATCGATCGCCTCGACGGTCTGGGGCATGACGCCGTCGTCGGCCGCGACGACGATCACCGCGATGTCGGTGACCTTCGCGCCGCGAGCGCGCATCGCCGTGAACGCCTGGTGGCCCGGGGTGTCGAGGAAGGTGATCGGGTGCCCGTCGTGGCGGACCTGGTACGCGCCGATGTGCTGGGTGATCCCACCGGCCTCGCCCGCGACGACCTCCTCCTCGCGGATCGCATCGAGCAGCGACGTCTTGCCGTGGTCGACGTGGCCCATGACCGTCACGACCGGCGGACGGTTGGCCAGGTCAGCCTCGGCGTCATCGAAGTCCGGCTCCTCGGCCTCGACCTCGTCGGCCGCATGGACGATCTCGACCTTCTTGTCGAACTCGTCGGCGAGCACCTGGATCGCCTCGTCGGGCAGGGTCTGCGTCAGCGTCGCCATCTCGCCGAGCTCCATCAGCTTCTTGATCACCTCGGATGTCGCGAGGTCGAGCGACTCGGCGACCTCCTTGACCGTGGCGCCGGAGTTCAACTGGGTTGCTTCGGGCTCCTTCGGCTCGGGCTTTGGAGCGTCGAGGTCGGGCTCGACCCACGGCGTGCGGCGCCTGCGCCCGCGCCGGCGCGGTGCCTGCTGGGGCGGCGGGGGGCCCTGTGGGCGACGTGCCGCCTGGGAGTCGATCACGACGCGCCGGCGACGCCCGCCGGCGGTCGAGGGGCTGCTCTCGCGGCGGACCGGGCGCTTGGCCGCGGAGTCGGGTTTCGCCTGGGCCTCCTCGGCCTTGGCGGCTTCAGGCTTCGCCTTCGGCTCTGCCTTTGCGTCGGCCTTGGCCTTGGGTTTGGCCGAAGCCTTCTTTGCCTTCGGCTTGTCGGCCTTCGCGGGGGCGCCGTCGGCGGCGAAGGCGCGCTCGGCATCGGCCTCCTCGACGCTCGAGGCGGCGGCGGTGACCTCGAGGCCCGCAGCCTGAAGCTGCGCCAGCGCCTCCTTGCTGGAGATGCCGCGCTCCTTCGCGATCTCGTGAACGCGCTTCTTGGCCACGGGCGCGCTACGCCTGAGCCTCGGCCTCAGGCTCGGCGTCCGGCTGTGCGCTCGCCTCTACCTCAGGCTTGGCGTCGGGTTCTGGCTCGAGCTCGACCGCGGGTGCTTCAGCCTCCGCCGGCTCCTCCGCGGGTTCGGGCTCCTCGACGGGCTCCTCGGTCGCGGCGACGGGCTCCGGCTCCTCGGCCCGATCATCCTCGGCGGGCTCCTGGGCTGGCTCGGGCACCTGGACTGGCTCGGGCTCCTGCGTCGGCTCATCCTCGAGCGGCTCCTCGGCGTCCGCTTCCGCCGCCTCCTCCGCGGGCAACTCCTCCTCGACCTCGGCGGCGATCTCCTCAGCCGGTTCCTCCGGGGCAGCCTCGGCGTCGTCCTCGGGCGCGAGCTCGTCGCCCTCCTGGCCCTCGAGCTCCTGGTGCGCCGGCAGACCGCAGTAGCGCGAGCTGGGCAGCGGGGCGTTCGGGCAGCGGCGCCCGTTCGACATGATCGCCGCGCAGCGGCCCGCGACGTCCTCGTCCTCGAAGCCCATCTCGGACTCCTCCTCGGCGAAATCCGTCTCGGAGCGGATGTCCACCCGCCAGCCGGTCAGGCGCGCCGCCAGGCGAGCGTTCTGGCCCTCCTTGCCGATCGCCAGTGAGAGCTGGTCGTCCGGGACGATCACCGTCGCCTGCTTGCTCTCGTCGTCCACGAGCACCTCGCGCACGCGGGCGGGCGAGAGCGCCTTGGCGACGAAACGGGCCGGCTCGTCGTTGAAGGGGATGATGTCGATCTTCTCGCCGCGCAGCTCGGAGACGACCATTCGCACGCGCGAGCCGCGCGGGCCGACACAGGCGCCGACCGGGTCCACTCCCTGGGCGTGCGAGACGACCGCGATCTTCGAGCGGTAGCCCGGCTCGCGCGCGACCCCCTCGATCTCGACCATTCCGCTTGCGATCTCCGGGACCTCGAGCTCGAACAGCTTGCGGATCAACTCGGGCGAGCGGCGCGAGACGATGATGCTCGGGCCCTTCGCCTGGGCCGAGACCTCGGTGATGATCGCCTTCAGACGCGCGCCGTGGTCGTAGCGCTCGCCCTGCACCTGCTCTGATTTCGGCAGCAGCGCCTCGACGCGCTCGCGCAGCTGGACGAGCGTGTAGCGCGAATCGGTCTGTTGGACTAGCCCGGTGATCAGCTCGCCGACGCGGTCCTGGTACTCGTCGAACATCATGTCGCGCTCGGCCTCGCGGATCCGCTGGAGGATCACCTGCTTCGCGGTCTGGGCGGCGATCCGGCCGAAGTTCTCGGGCGTCACGTCGCGCTCGCCGATCTGGTCCTTGTACTGAGCGACCTTCTCGGGGTCGAGCTCGGGCTCGTCGGGCTCGCGCGGCTCGCCGGTCTCGGGATCGATCGCCGGCTCCTCCTCCTCGTCGGGCTCGAGCAGCAGCTTCTCCTCCAGCTCGGCGGGGATCAGAAGCTCGAAGACCTTGAAGTCGCCGCTTGCGCGCTCCATGTCGACGCGGGCGTAGCGGGCGGCGCCGGGCTGCTTCTTGTACGCGGACAGAAGCGCGTCCTCGAGCGCCTCCATCAGACGCTCGGAGGAGATCCCCTTCTCCTGCTCCAGGACCTGGACGGCCTCAACGATCTCCTTCGACACCGCTAGGCCTCCTCTTCGATGAGGTTGCCGCGCTTGATCTCCGCGTACGGGATCGAGACCGTGCCGTCGCCCGCGGCGACGGTCACCTCGGCCTCCGAAGCGGATACGAGCTCTCCGGTGAAGCTGCGGTGCCCCTCGCGCGGCTCGCGCGTGCGCACACGCGCGCGGCGTCCGAGGAAGCGGCGGTAGTGGTCGGGCTTCGTCAGCGGGCGGTGCGGCCCCGGCGAGGAGACCTCGAGGGCGTAGCTGCCAAGAAGGTCGTCGAGCGCGCGCGTCACGCGCTCGCAGAGAGCGAGGCTGACCCCGTCCGGGTGGTCGATCACGAGCCGCAGACCATTCGCCGACGCCTGCTCGACGAGCAGCACTTCGATCTCCGGCTCGGTGGCCGCGAGGCGCTGCTCGATGTCGGTCTGAAGGGCTTGCACGTTTTGTCTCTATGTCTCCCCCGGGCCGAAAAAAAGGCGGGCTTGCGCCCACCTTCAGGTGCGGCCCGGGCCGCAGATGAAAGTTCCGGTGTCGAGTATAGACCCACCTGGGTGGCGCCTTCAACGCCTACACACGGACGCTCAGCGGGGTGTCAGGCCTCGACCAACAGCGTGACCGGGCCCTCGTTCGTCAGCTCGACCGACATCCGCGCGCCGAAGCGGCCGCCCTGCGCACCGAGCTCCGCCCGCACCCGCTCGTAGAGCGGCTCGGCGTGCTCAGGAGGCGCGGCGTCGACCCAGCTCGGGCGGTTCCCGCGGCGGACGTCGCCGTACAGCGTGAACTGGCTGACGCAGAGGATCTCGCCGCCGGTCTGCTCGACCGAGAGGTTCATCCGCCCGTCCTCGTCGTCGAAGATCCGCAGCGCGGCGATCTTGCGCGCAATGCGGTCGGCCTCCTCCTCGCCATCCCCCTCCTTGACCCCGAGCAGGACGAGCATGCCGGGCCCGATCGCGGCGATGCGCTCGCCTTCGACGGTGACGCTGGCGGACCCGACGCGCTGCACAAGCGCCCTCATCGGGCAAACGTACCTAGAGTTCTGCGGGCGATGGCCGCCGTCGACGTCGTCAACGCCTACGTGACCGGGCTGGAGGGCGAGACGCGCCGGCTGGCCCACGCCGAGTGGGGAGTCTCCGTCGCGGCGGAGGCCGCGGGTGGCTGGCCGCTCGATGTCGGGTTGAGGATCGCCGACGAGCTCCTGCGCGCGCAGGCCTTCGTCACACCTGCGGACGAGCGGCTCGATCCGTCGCTCTTGCTCCACTGGAACCGCCAGACGCGCTTGATCCGCTTCGCCTGCACGCGCTCCGGCGACATCTGGGTGCACGCCGACGTTGCGGTGGCCGGCCTCGACGAGCAAGCGGTGGACCGGCTGCTCGGCCTCGTCGTCGAGGGTGCGCTGGCGGCGCGGCGCTACGCGGAGGAGGTGACCGGCACTTAGCCGCCTACGCCGCGGAGCGAGCCCGGTCGCGGTAGAGGCGGTAGTCCGCGCGATCCGGCCGCAGGCAGGCCGCGAGCGCGAGGTGCCGGCGGGCCTCGGCGCGCCGGCCGGTCTTCTCGAGCGCCCGTCCGAGGCAGAAGTGGGCGAAGTCGTTGACCGGGTAGCGCTCGACGACAGCCGCGAACTCGACGCGCGCCTCGGCATAGCGACCGGCGCGGAAGTACGCCCGCCCGAGCGCCTCGCGGATCGAGCTCTTGTCAGGCTCGAGGCGGCGCGCACTCTCGAGCGGGATCACGGCCGCGCTGTAATCGCCCGACTCGAGCAGGTCGGTGCCGCGCCGGTAGCAGTCGTAGACGCGCTCCGCGCGCTCCTCGAGCGGATCTCGCCCGGCGCTCATCGCTCGCTGCTGTCCTTCACGCGCGGCGACGCCCCGCGCAGCTGCTCGACGTGGTCGAGGATCGCGCGAGCGACCTCCGGCTTCGGCCCACGCGGCACGTCGGCGTCGCCGCCCGCGGTGACGATCGTCACTTCGTTGTCGGCGGCGTCGAAGCCGATCGCCGGGTCGGACACGTCGTTGAGGACTACTGCGTCGAGGCCCTTTCGCTCGAGCTTGCCACGCGCCCGCTCGAGCGCCCCCTCCCCGTGCTCGGCGGCGAAGCCGATCACGGTCTGCCCCTCGGAACGGCGGGCTGCGAGCCCGGCGAGCACGTCATTGGTGGGCTTCAAGTGGAGATCGAGCCCGTCACGGCCCGACTTCGAGATCTTTGCGCCCTCGGGGTCGGCCGGTCGGAAGTCGGCGACCGCGGCCGCCATCAGCAGGACGTCGCAGCGCTCGAAGGCTGCAGCCGTCTCGCGCTCGAGCTCGGCGGCCGTCTCGACGTCCACGTAGTCGATCCCCGCGCTGCGCGGAATCGACACGTTGGCCGCGACGACGGTCACGTCGGCGCCGCGGCGGGCTGCCTCGTCGGCAAGCGCGAACCCCATCCGTCCCGACGAGCGGTTGCCGACGTAGCGCACGGCGTCGATCGGCTCGCGCGTGCCGCCGGCGGTCACGAGCACGCGCAGGCCGTCGAGCGAGTGCGGCGTGAAGTCGGCCGGCTCGGCCGCGTCGGCCAGCGAGGCTTCGACGGCGGAGAGGATCGTCGCGGGCTCGGCCAGCCGCCCCGTCCCCCACTCCCCCTTCGAAGCGAGCGCGCCGGTCTCCGGCGGGACGACCCGGACGCCGCGGGCGGTGAGGGTGTCGAGGCTCGCGCGCGTCGCGGGATGGGCGTACATCGCGGTTGTTCATCGCCGGCGCGATCACCAGCGGGGTGCGGTCACCGAGGGCGAGCGCGGCCGAAGTGAGCAGGTTGTCCGCCAGCCCGGCGGCGAGCTTCGCGATCGTGTTCGCCGACGCCGGCGCGATCACGTACACGTCGCAGCGGCGGACCAGCTCGAGGTGGGAGATCGGGTCGTGGTCAGGCGCGGCGTCGCCAGGGAACGCGCCGCGCGCGGGGTCCGGCTCGAACTCGTCGACGAGAACGGGTGCCCCGGTGATCCCCTCGAAGGTCGCTTTCCCGACGAACTGCAGGCTCGCGGGCGTCTGGACGACGCGGACGGCGTGGCCCCCCTTCGTCGCCAGCCTGACGAGCTCCACCGCCTTGTATGCGGCGATCCCGCCCGAGACCCCGATCAGGATCCTGCGCCATCGCTTCAGCTACCTAGTCGCTGCGGTAGCGGTACTGGAGCTTGTTGGCGGCGATTTCCTCGAGCGAGATCTTGAGGTAGTTCTTGGACTCGGTCTCGACCATCGGCGGCGGGTGCTCATCGAACGTGCCCTCGCCGAGCGAGTGGTAGTACGAGTTGATCTGCCGAGCGCGCTTGGCGGCCACGAGCACGCACGCGTAATGGGAGTCGACTTGCTCGAGCAGATTGTCCAGACGTGGCTTGATCAAGGGGAAAGCTCCTTCGGTCGCGGGCGGCGCGGGGGTCCCGGAAGGGCCTCAGGACGCGCCTGCTCCGCCCCCCATGGTACCGACGAGCTCAACGAGTTCCTCCACGGCCCGCTCGAGGCGGTCGTTCACGATCACGTGCTCGAACTCCGAGCGGGCCTCGATCTCCTCCCTGGCGACCGCGAGCCGGTCCTCGATCTGCTCCGGCGAATCCGACCCGCGCCCGATCAACCGCGCGCGCAAAGCGTCGAGCGAGGGGGGCTCGACGAAGACCTGGACGGCCTCCGGCACCGCCTGGCGGATCTGGCGCGCCCCCTGGAGCTCGATCTCCAGCAGCAGGCCGCGCTCGGCCGGTCGCTCGAGCTCGGAGCGCAGCGTTCCATAGCGGTTGCCCGCGTAGGTGGCGTGCTCGATGAAGTCGCCCGCCCCGAGGCGTTCGTTGAACTCCGCGTCGGAGAGGAAGTGGTAGTCGACCCCTGCTACCTCGCCTGGACGTGGGCGCCGCGTGGTCGCCGAGACCGACAGCTCGAGCCCGGGCACGCGCTCTCGCAGCGCACGGATCAGCGTCCCCTTGCCGACTCCGGAAGGACCCGTGATCACCATCGCGTTCACGGCCGAGAACCTAGTGGCCCGCCGCGACGAATCTCGCGCGGGTGGCGCCGGGAAGGCTCTCGCCGCGAAGCTGTGCGAGCGGGGAGAGGCTTACCGGCGACAGGACCCGCGCGCCGCGCCGCTAGCGGCGGAGGTAGGAGACCAGCTCGTTGCGCTGGCGCTCGCTGAGGCCGCCGATCGTCTTCGACGGCGAGATGCGGCACTGGGTGAGGATCCGGTTCGCCTTCACGCGCCCGTACTTCGGCACGGCGAGCAGCAGATCGAAGACCTTCGCAGTCAGGAGATATTCCGGCGGATCGAGCAGCAGGCCGTGGATCTGAGCCCGGCCGGCCTTCAGATCGCGCTTGAGCTTGGCGCGTGCGGAGCGGATCTGGTTGGCGCGCTGGAGCGCGTCCATCCGCTGGGTGAGTGACCTCTCAGGCGCGCCGGTGGGCGTTTTCGGCGACGTCTGGGAGGTGCGGCGGCATGGCCGGCGATTCTATACACGGATTGCCGGGCCGATAACTGCTTGGACACAATTTTCGCCGAAATTCACCTCAGCCTCGACCTAAGCTCGATGGCGCTTCACCGGACTCGACGGTTTGACATTCTTTGCAGGGATTTTTCTGCTGGGCGGAGCCGCTCGGCCGAAAGGTGTCCCTGCTGAGGGTGAAGCCTCAACCGGTTGGGGTACTCGCGGCGACCCGGTCGTCGCCCGTCAGCTCGCGCAGCTCGGCGGCGATCCGCGTGCCGGCCGCCGGGTCGCGGAAGTTCTCGGTGCCGACCGCGACCAGGGTCGCGCCGGCGCGGACGAAGTCCGCGGCGTCCCTTCCCGACTGGATTCCGCCCATTCCGACCACCGGCACGCCGACTGCAGACGCCACCGCGCGCACCTGCTCCAGCGCCACGGCGCGGATCGCCGGGCCGGACAGACCGCCGCTTCCCGCCCCGAGCCACGGCTCCCCCGAGCGCGGGTCGAACGCCGCGCCCTTGAGGGTGTTGACGAGCGATATCGCGTCGGCGCCGGCGCGCTCCGCCGCCTGCGCGACCGCCACGGGGTCGGCGGCATTCGGGCTGAGCTTGACGACCAGCGGCTTGTCCACCTGCTCGCGAACGCGCGTGACCGCGACCGCGCACTCGACCGGATCCGCGCCCATCACGAGGCCGGTTTCGACGTTCGGGCAGGAGACGTTCAGCTCGATCACGGCCGCCTCCTCGCGCGCGGAGACGCCGGCCGCGACGGCGGTCAGCTCGTCGGGGCTGTGACCCATCACCGACACGATCAGCGGCACAGGCAGCTCGGCGAGGCGCGGGAGATCATGCTCGAGGAAACCGGCGAGCCCCTTGTTGGGGAGCCCGATCGAGTTCAGCATTCCCGCCGGCGTCTCCCACAGCCGCGGCGGCGGATTGCCGGCGCGGGGCTCGAGCGTGATCGTCTTCGAGACGAACGCGTCGAACGGAAAGCTCTCGTCGAGCGCGTCGCCGAACGCGGTGCGCGCGGCGATCGCGTCGAAGGTGCCGGAGCCGTTCACGACCCGCCCGCCGAGCTCGACGCCGCAGAAGTCGACGGCCATCGTCAGTGCCCCGATCCCGGGATCAGCGCCGTTTCCAGCGCCCCGGCGTCGAGGATGGGCCCGTCGATGCAGAGGCGCACGTAGCCGTCCTCGGTCGGCACGACGCAGCCGAAGCAGGCTCCGTAGCCGCACGCCATGCCCGTCTCGAGCGCGAGCTGTGCGGGCGTGGCGAGCTCCTCGCAGAGGGCGCGCACCCCTTCGAGCATCGCCGGCGGGCCGCAGGCGAAGACCTCCGCCGGCCCGCCGCCGTCGAGCTCGTCGCGGAGCAGCTCGGTGACGAGGCCCGCATGGCCGACCGATCCGTCGTCGGTGGCGACTCGCGGCTCCTCCTCAAAGAGGCGCGCGGCGACGGCGTGCTCGCCCGAGCGGAAGCCGACGAGCACCGTGCGCTGGCCGAGCGCTTCGGCAAGACAGACCAGCGGCGCGACGCCGATCCCGCCCCCGCACAGGACCGGACGGCGGCGATCGCGTGGCAGGGAGAAGCCGTTGCCGAGCGGGCCGGTGAGGAGCAGTTCCTCACCGGTCTCGAGCTCGCACAGCCGCCGCGTCCCGGGTCCGACCGCCTCGGCGAGGAACTCGAGCTCGACACCGCCATCGCGCGCCCGCGAGCGTGCGTACGAGAAGGCCCGCGGGAGATACGGGCGTCCGCCCTCCTCACCGCCCCAGCGCGCTGCCGCGGCGAGCATGTAGAACTGGCCCGGGCGCGGATCGGGGCCGGCGCGATCGAACGCGCGCACGAGCGTGTACGCGCCGACCCGCTCGACCGCGATCACCTCGGCCGCGCGCCGGCCGAAGGGCGCCTGGACGCGCTCGGCCTGGGCGAGGGCGCTCATACGCCCGCGGCCTTGCGCCCGCTGCGGGGCGCGCCGTGGAGCTCTTGCAGCGAGCGCACCTCGGGCGCTCCTCCGCGGAGCGCGCGGATGGCCCGCTGCGCTGCGCTCGCGCCCGTCATCGTCGTGATGCAGGGGATGCCGCGGCTGACAGCGGCGCGGCGGATCTCGTAGCCGTCGGCGCGCGCGCCGGAGCCGGTCGGCGTGTTGATCACCATGTCCACCTCGCCCGAGCGGATCAGGTCGACGACGTTCGGCGTTCCCTCGCCGATCTTCTCGATCCGCTCCGCCGGCACGCCCATCCGCCTGATCGCCTGCGCCGTACCGCCGGTGGCGACGATCCTGAAGCCGAGGTCGTGCATCGCGGTGGCTAGCTGCGTCGCAGACGGCTTGTCGCCGTCGGTGACGCTGATGAAGACCGTCCCGGACGCCGGGAGCTCAGCGCCGGCGGCGGCCTGGGCCTTGCCGAACGCGGCCGGGTAGTCGTTCGCCACGCCCATCACCTCGCCGGTCGAGCGCATCTCCGGCCCGAGGAGGGCGTCCGCGCGCGCGAAGCGGTCGAACGGAAGCACCGCCTCCTTGACGGAGACGTGCTGGAGCCTGCCAGCGCCGAGCGTCGAGAGCGGCAGGTCCATGTCGGCGAGGCGCTCGCCGAGCATCAACCGGCAGGCGATCTTCGCCAGCGGCACGCCGACGGCCTTCGAGACGAACGGGACGGTGCGCGAGGCGCGCGGATTCGCCTCGATCACGTAGAGCTCGTCGTCGCCGTGGACGGCGAATTGGATGTTGAGCAGCCCGATGACGCCGAGGCTGAGGGCGATCTTCTCCGTCGCCTCTCGCACGCGGTCGAGCATCTCGGGACCGAGCGACATCGCCGGGATCACGCAGGCGGAGTCGCCCGAGTGGACGCCGGCCTCCTCGACGTGCTGCATCACCGCGCCGATCTGGACGGCCTCGCCGTCGCAGAGCGCGTCGACGTCGATCTCGATCGCGTTCTCGAGGAAGCGGTCGAGGAAGATGTCGCTGCCGCCGGGGGCGTCGCGACCGCCCTGGGTGCGGTCGAGGTAGTCGGCGAGCTGGGCGTGGGAGTAGCACAGCTCCATCGCGCGGCCGCCGAGGACATACGACGGCCGCACCAGCAGCGGGTATCCGACGCCGGCGGCCGCCTCGAGCGCCTGGGCGGGCGACGACGCGACGGTGTACGGCGGGCTCGCGAGGCCGAGCTCCTCGAGCAGCTTGCCGAAGCTCGGGCGGTCCTCGGCGCGGTGGATCGACTCGACCGGGGTGCCGAGCAGCGGGACGCCGGCGTCGACGAGGCCTTGGGCCAGCTTCAGCGGGGTCTGACCGCCGAACTGGACGATCACGCCTTCGGGGCGCTCGAGCTCGATCACACCGAGGACGTCCTCGAGCGTCAGCGGCTCGAAATAGAGGCGGTCGGAGGTGTCGTAGTCGGTCGAGACCGTCTCGGGGTTGCAGTTGATCATCACCGCCTCGCGGCCCGACTCGCGCACGGTCATCGCGGCGTGCACGCAGCAGTAGTCGAACTCGATCCCCTGGCCGATCCGGTTCGGCCCGGCGCCGAGGATCACGACCGCGGGCTTGTCGCCGGGCGACGCCTCGTGCGTGGGGCCGTCGGGGCCAGGGCGCTCGAAGCCGGAATAGAAGTAGGGCGTGTGGGCCTCGAACTCGGCCGCACAGGTATCGACCGACTTGTACGTGCGCGCGAGTCCCGCCTCGGGGTCCTCCCCGCGGGCGAGCGCCGCGATCTCGGCGATGAACCACGGGTCGATCGAGCGTCCGCTTCTGGATCTCGGCCTCGGGCACGCCGAGCCGAGTCGCCTTGAAGATCAGCGCATAGCGGTCGGGCGTCGGCTCGCCGGCGAGGCGCTCGAGCAGCTCCGTTACGTCGTCGGGGCAGGCCTCGTCGGGGTCCACGTCGAGCTCGCGCGAGCGCATCGCCTTCGTGAACGCCTGCTTGAAGGTGCGTCCGATCGCCATCGCCTCGCCGACCGACTGCATGTAGGTCGAGAGCGCGTCGTCGGCCCCGGGGAACTTCTCGAAGGCGAAGCGCGGCCACTTGACGACCACGTAGTCGATCGTCGGCTCGAAGCTCGCCGGCGTGACCTTCGTGATGTCGTTGTCGATCTCCTCGAGTGCGTAGCCGACGGCGAGACGAGCGGCGATCTTGGCGATCGGGAAGCCGGTCGCCTTCGAAGCGAGCGCCGATGAGCGCGACACCCGCGGGTTCATCTCGATCACGACGATCTCGTCGGTCTCGGGGTTGACGGCGAACTGGATGTTCGATCCGCCCGTCTCGACCCCGACCGCGCGGATGACCGTGATCGCCTGGTCGCGCAGCTTCTGGTACTGGCGGTCGGTGAGCGTCTGCTGCGGCGCGACCGTCACCGAGTCGCCGGTGTGAACGCCCATCGGGTCGATGTTCTCGATCGAGCAGACGATCACGACGTTGTCGTTGCGGTCGCGCATCACCTCGAGCTCGAACTCGCCCCAGCCGATCACCGACTCCTCGACCAGCACCTGGCCGATCGGGCTGGCGGCGAGGCCCTCGCCGACCCGCTCGCGGAAGCCGGCCTCGGTGCGAGCTGAGCCTCCGCCCTCGCCGCCCATCGTGAATGCCGGGCCGGACGATCGCGGGCAGCCCGATATCGCCGAGGGCGCGGTCGGCCTCGGCGATCGAGCGAACGATCTGCGAGCGCGGTACGCGCAGGCCGGCCTTCTTCATCGTGTCGCGGAAGAGCTCGCGATCCTCGGCGCGCCTGATCGCCTCGTAGTCGGCGCCGATCAGCTCGATCCCGAGGCGGTCGAGCGTCCCGTCCTCGCTCAATGCGCGGGCGAGGTTGAGCGCCGTGCCGCCACCGAGGGTCGGAAGCAGAGCCTGCGGGCGCTCCTTCTCGATCACGCGCGTGACCGACTCGGGCGTCAGCGGCTCGATGTAGGTGGCGGTGGCGAACTCCGGGTCGGTCATGATCGTCGCCGGGTTCGAGTTGACGAGAACGACCTCGTAGCCCTCCTCGAGCAGCACCTTGCAGGCCTGCGCGCCGGAGTAGTCGAACTCCGCGGCCTGCCCGATCACGATCGGACCGGAGCCGATCACGAGGATCTTCTCGATGTCGTCGCGCCTAGGCATGGGTCAGGAACTCCTCGGCTTCACGGCGGGAGAAGAAGGTCCGCCCGTAGCTGACCCGGCCGTCCCGCACCTCGAACAGGTAGGCGACCTCCTGGTCGATCGGGACACCGCTGCCCACGCCCTTGACCGCGAGCCGGCCGGTACCCAGCACCCGGCCGGAGCCCAGCGCCTCGAACTCGGCGTCCCCGAGCGCGGGCCCTTCGAAGCCTTCGTTGAACTCGCGCCAGTACTCGGCGAACTCCTCGCGCCCGCGAAAGGCCCGCTTACGGAACGCGCCGAGAAGGGCGGGGTGCCACTCGAAGTCCGCGGTCAAGAGCTCGTCGTAGCGGTCGAGCAACTCGGAGGGACCGCCGTGCATCAGGGCCGTGTACACGCGGCGCACCGCGTCCACGTCCGCGATGCCCGTTTCGCCGAGGCGGTGCCTAGACATCGAGCGCCTCCGCGGTCTGGCGCGCGTCGGTGTGGGAGGCAAACACCTCACAGCGCCGCACCAGTCCTTCCTCGAACTCGTACAGGCAACCCAGCTCCTGGCGCACCGCTATCTCGCTTTCGCGACCCCGGAGCTCGACCTGGGAGAGAAGAAGGACCGCGTTGTCGCCGATCGATTGCAGGTCGCGATCGTCCCACCGCGCTTCGAACGTGCCGCGGAGATCCTCATAGAACGCGATGACGCCCTCCGGACCGTGGTAGCTGCGGCCCTCGACAGCGCCGATCAGCGGGATCAGCTCACACTCCGGATGCACCGTCTCCAGGCACATCGCGCGGATCCGCGCGGCATCCTCCTCCTCCGCGAGGTCCAGGGTGCGCCGCACCACCTCCACGTTCCGTTGCGCGACGGTGGACGTCACCCCATCATCTCCAGGAAGCGGTCGAAGACGTACTCGGCGTCGTGCGGGCCGGGGCCGGCCTCAGGGTGGTACTGGACGGTCGCGCCGGGGACGTCGCGCAGGACGAGGCCCTCGACCGTGCGGTCGTAGAGGTTCAGGTGCGACAGCTCGGCGGCGCCGAAGTCGGTCTCCCAGCGGACGGGCTCGTCGCCCTCGAGGCGCTCCTCGCCACCCGGCCCGAGGACGGCGAAGCCGTGGTTCTGCGAGGTGATGTCGATCTTGCCGCTCGCGAGGTCCTTGACCGGGTGGTTCGCGCCGCGGTGGCCGAACTTGAGCTTGAACGTGTCGAGGCCGACGGCACGGCAGAGGAGCTGGTGGCCGAGGCAGATGCCGAACACCGGCGTCTTGCCGACCACGTCGCGCACGGTCTCCACCACGTAACCGAGCGCGGCCGGGTCCCCCGGGCCGTTGGCGAGGAAGACGGCGTCCGGTTCGCGCTCGAGCAGCGCCGCGGCCGGCGTGTCGCACGGGTGGAGCTCGACGCTCGCGCCGCGCTCGCGCAGGTTGCGCACGATCGAGCCCTTGATGCCGGTGTCGAGCGCGACGATCCGCGGTCCGGGCGCATCGGGGTCGAGGATCTCGGCCTGCTGGGGGGTCACCTCGCGCGCGAGGTCGCGGCCGTCCATCGGCGGCTCGGCGAGCACGGCCTCGCGCGCCTCGGACTCCGAGGTCTCCGCCGAGAAGACGCCCCCGCGCATGGCGCCCTTGTCGCGGATGTGGCGCACGAGCGCGCGCGTGTCGACGCCGGTCAGAGCCGGGATGCCGCAGTCGCGCAGCCAGCTGAGCCAGCCGCCCTCGGCGCCGGGCGCGTCCTCGCGGTCCACGCCCTCGCGCATCACGACGGCACGCGCGTGGACGGAGTCCGACTCCATCGCCTCGGCCGAGACGCCGTAGTTGCCGATCAGCGGGTAGGTGAAGACGATGATCTGGCCGCGGTAGCTGGGATCGGAGACCGACTCCTGGTAGCCCGACATCGCGGTGTTGAAGACGACCTCGCCGCGCCCCGGCTCCGCCCCGACGACCGGCTCCGCGCCGCACAGCTCGCCTTCGAAGCGCGCGCCGTCCTCGAGCAGCAGGTAGCCGGCGCTCACTTGACGAGCCCCTGCACCTGCTTGAACTCGTCCGAGCCGGCGGCGCCGAGCAGCTCGAACAGCGCGGTCTCGACGCTCGTCAGCACCGCGCCGGAGGCCTCCATCTTCTCGAGGCCGAGCGCGCGGTTGTCCGCCGTGCGCGACGAGACGGCATCGCCGGCGACGTGGACCTCGATCCCCTTGTCGAGCAGGTCGTGCGCCGTCTGCGACACGCAGACGTGGGTCTCGATCCCGCAGACGAGCGCCTGGTCGCGGCCGCCGAGGTCGAAGCCGTCGGCCGCTGCGGCGGAGAAGACCGTCTTCTCGAGCGGAGTCTCGCCGTCGAGGTGCTCGGCCACCTCGGGCACGGTCTCGCCGAGACCCTTCGGATACTGCTCGGTCACGACCACCGGCATCCCGAGCACGTGCGCGCCCTGCACGAGCGTCGCGACCTCGCCGGCCACCCGTTCGAAGTCGAGCACGGCGGGACGGAACGCCTCCTGCACGTCGACGACGACCAGCGCGGCCCGGTCTCTGTCCAGCAGACGAGCGGTCACGCCAGCATCCCGATAGTGCCGAAGCGGAGCGTCTCTGGCGCGAGTATGACCACGCGGCGCCGGCCGGCGATCGTCGATTCCGTGCACCGCGCCGCGGTCGTCATCGTCCCGGGTGCGGCCGGCGAAGGCGCAGTTGGCCGAGCGGCTCTCGTAGCCGGCCTCCCCCACCTCCCACTCGGCGGCGAGGTCGGCGAGGCAGATGTTCGCCGGCGCGCCCGTGGCGATCGTCGGAAGCGTGAGGTCGAGCGGTCCGGCGCCGGCGCTCATCCGCTCGACCAGCAGCCCGAGGTCGAGCCGGCCCGGGCAGCACGAGCTCGGTGTAGAGCGATGCGAAGGCGGTCTCGAGGCCGGTCACGCCCATCGGCGCGAGCTCGAACGGGTGCTCCTTCTCCTCGCGCGAGTGCGGCGCGTGGTCGGTCGCGACGCAGTCGAGCACGCCCGAGCGCAGACCCTCGATCAGCGCCTCGCGGTGCTCGGCCGATCGCAGCGGCGGGTTCATCTTGAACTGCGGGTCGAGCGTGCGGACGAGTTCGTCGGTGAGGCACAGGTGGTGCGGGCTGACCTCGCCGGTGATCGAGATGCCGCGCTCCTTGGCGTGCGCGATCACCTCCACCGTCTCGCGCGCCGAGACGTGCATCACGTGGATGCGGCCCGCCTCGTACTCGGCGAGCGCCGCGTCGCGGGCAACGAGCGTGGACTCTGACACCGACGGGATCCCCGCCATCCCGAGCGCCGCCGACACGGCGCCTTCGTGCATCACCCCGGGGCCGGAAAGCGTCGGATCCTCCGAGTGGAGCGCGAGCACCCGGCCCGCGAGCCGCTGGTACTGCAGCGCCTGCCGCATGACCCCGCCGCTCTCGACCGGGCCGCCGTCGTCGGTGAAACCGATCGCGCCGGCCTCGGCGAGCTCGGCCATCTCCGTCAGCCGCTCGCCGGCGAGGTCGCGCGTGATCGCGGCCATGAACCCCGTCGGGACGCGCGCCTCGGCGCGGGCGCGCTCGCGCAGCGAGCGCAGGATCGACGCCGAGTCCACGACCGGGTCCGTGTTCGGCATCGCGACGATCGCGCAGTAGCCGCCGGCTGCAGCCGCGCGCGAGCCGGAGTCGACGTCCTCCTCGTCCTCGCGCCCCGGCGTGCGCAGGTGGACGTGTGGGTCGACGAAGGCCGGGAAGGCATGAAGCCCCTCGCCCTCGACCGTCTCGGTGTCGTCGCCCGACTCGAGCGAGCCGGGCGCCGCGATCTCGGCGATCGCGCCATCTCGGACGAGGATGTCGGCCGGACCGTCGAGGCCCGCGCGCGGGTCGAGCGCATGGACGCCGCGGATGACCACGTCCGCGACCGGCGCCGGAGCCTGCTCGAGGTGGCCGTCGAGCTTCTCGCTCATGCCGCCGAGCCCGCCGGATCCGGACTCTCGATCGTCGGCACCCCGCGCTCGCCGCGCTCGCCCGGCAGCGCGGTGACCTCGGCAGACGGACCTTCGCCGGCGAGCAGCTCGTACAGGATCGCCATCCGTACGACGACGCCAGCCTCGACCTGCTCGGTGATCAGCGCTTGCGGCGAGTCGATCACCTCGGCTGCGAGCTCGACGCCGCGGTTGACCGGACCGGGGTGCATCAGCAGCTGGTTCGGCGCCAGCCGGCGGCCGTCGATCTGGTACTGCGCCGCGTACTCGCGCAGCGACGGGACGAACGAGCCCTCCATCCGCTCGCGCTGCATCCGCAGCGCGTAGACGACGTCGGCCTCTTCGAGCCTGTCGAGCGAGTACGACACCTTCGCGCCGAGCGTCTCGACCTCGCGCGGGATAAGGGTCGGTGGGCCGCAGACGGTGACCTCGCAGCCCATCCGCTCGAGCACCATGATGTTCGAGCGCGCGACGCGACTGTGGAGCACGTCGCCGACGATCCACACCTTGAGGCCGTCGAGCGCGCCGGCGCGCTCGCGCAGCGTGTAAACGTCGAGCAGCGCCTGCGATGGGTGCTCGTGCTTGCCGTCGCCCGCGTTGACGACCGACGCGGTCGTCCAGCGCGCGACGAGGTCGGCCGCGCCGACGTGCGGCGAGCGGATCACGATCAGTGCGGGGTCATAGGCGGTGAGGGTCATGACCGTGTCCTTGAGCGACTCGCCCTTGTCCACCGCCGAGCCCTGGGACTTGACGGTCACGAGGTCGGCGGAGAGGCGCTTCGCCGCGAGCTCGAACGACGAGCTCGTGCGCGTCGAGGACTCGTAGAAGAGGTTGATCACGGTCCGCCCGCGCAGCGTCGGGACCTTCTTGATCTCCCGGCCCGAAACCTCGGCGAAGCTGGCCGCGCGGTCGAGGATCCGCTCGATGTCCGCGCGCGTGAGGTCGTCGACCGAGAGCAGGTTGCGCTTCACGCGACCACCTCCGCGGCACTCGAGATCGTGACCTCGTCGCGGCCGTCGACCTCCGTCACACGGACGTTGACGCGCTCGTCGGCGGCGGTCGGGAGGTTCTTGCCGACGTAGTCCGGCCGGATCGGGAGCTCGCGGTGGCCGCGGTCAGCGAGCACGGCGAGCTGGACGCGGTGCGGACGCCCGTAGTCGAACAGAGCCTCGATCGCGGCGCGGACGGTGCGGCCGGTGTAGAGGACGTCGTCGACGAGGACGACGGTCGCGTGCTCGAGGCCGAACTCGACGTGCGAGGCGTGGACGACCGGCTGGCGGTCGGGCGAGCGCAGGGCGACGTCGTCGCGGTAGAAGGAGATGTCGATGTCGCCGAGGGGAACCGGCTCGCCGACCAGATCGGAGATCAACTCGCGCAGCCGCTCTGCGAGCACGGCGCCGCGGCGGTGGATGCCGACGATCGCAAGGCCCTCGCCCTCCGTCCGCTCGACGATCTCATGGGCGATGCGCACGAGTGTGCGCCGGATGTCCTCGCCGTCGAGGACGACCTTGTCTTCCACCTCTTCCGTCCTTCCTGGCCTCTCCGGACCGGGTTAAAGGAACGTGCCCGGCGAGAGTATCAGCCGGGCTGGACCGCCTCGGGAGCCTCCGCGGGCTTGCGGTCCTGGGCGTGGTGGTGGATCGGGCCGCCGCGTTCCGGGAACGGAATCTCGACGCTGTCGAAGTCGCGCGGGACGATCGTGTTCTCGAACGCCGCGCGCGCCTCGTCGCGCAGTTCGGCGCCGCCGTAGCGCGGCGAGACGTGCGTCAGCGCGAGCAGCTCGACCTCGGCCGCCGCTGCGAGCCGAGCCGCTGCGAGCGCCGTCGAGTGGCGGGTCTCGCCGGCGCGTTCGGCGTCCTCGTCGGCGAACGTAGCCTCGTGGATGAGGAGGTCGGCGCCGTTGGCAACCGCTTGCAGCATCTCGCAAGGCGCGGTGTCGCCGCTGAGGACGACGCGGCGACCGCGGCGGCTCTCGCCGACGACCTGGTCGGGAGTGACCTCCTGCCCGGCCTCGGTCGTGATCGCCTCGCCGTGCTGGAGGCGCCCGAAGTCGGGGCCGAACTCGACCCCGAGCTCGCGCGCGCGCTGCTCGTCGAAGCGGCCCGGGCGGTCGTCCTCGAGCAACGCGTAGCCGAACGCCGGCACGCCGTGGTCCACCTCGAACGCGACGACCGAGTAGCCGTCGCGCTCGAGCGGGTGCTTCGGCTCGAGCTCGCTCAGCTCGACCGGATAGGTGGTCTTGCCGATCACTGGCCTCAGTCCGTTGAAGAGCGCCTCGAGCCCGGGCGGGCCGTGGACGGTCAACGGCGCCTCGCGGCCGCGCAGGCTGAACGTCTTCAACATCCCGGGCAGGCCGAGGAAGTGGTCGGCATGGAAGTGGGTGATGAAGACCTCAGGCAGGTCGAGCAGCCCGACCGAGCGCAGCAGCTGCCGCTGCGTCCCCTCGCCGCAGTCGAACAGCAGGCGGTCGCCGCCGCGGCGGACGAGCGTCGCGGGCAGTCCGCGGCGCGCGGTCGGGGCCGAGCCTGCCGTTCCGATGAACATGACATCGAGGTCCATGGGCGTATCTCGCGTTTCTGTTTTGGAGAGTAAGCGCGCCCGGCAGGATTCGAACCTGCGACTTCTGGTTCCGGAAACCAGCGCTCTATCCTCTGAGCTACGGGCGCCTCGTCACAGGCTAGTCGTCAGGGCGAGACGCCGATGGCGACGATCGCGATGTCGTCGCGCGGCTCGCCGTCCGGCGCGTCCAGGAGTGCGTCGCGGATCGCGCTCACCGCGCCCTCGGCGCCGTGCCCCGCCGCCCCGCGCACGATCGCGGCGATCTCGGCGGGATGGACGGTCTGCCGCGGCGCGTAGGCGTCCGTCAGACCGTCGGTGAACAGCACGACGACGTCGCCGGCGCCGAGCTCGACGCGGGTGTCGGACAGGTTTACCTCCCCACCGACTCCGAGCAGGACCCCCGACTCGCCGAGCTCCTCGACGCCGCCCCTTGCCCGCACGAGCAGCGGCAGCGGATGGCCAGCGCTGGCGACCGTCAAGACCGGGCTCGGGCCGCCGAGGTCGAAGCGGGCGTAAACGGCCGCGCAGAACTCCTCGCTCTCGTGCTCGCGCAGGATCGCGTCGTTCAGCTCGGCCAGCACCTCGCTCGGCCGCTCCCGCAGCACGGCGGCGGTTCGCAGCGTGTAGCGCGCGAGCCCGGTCAGCGACGCGGCCCGCGCGCCTTTGCCGGCGACGTCGCCGAGAGCGAGCCCCCAGACGCCCTCGCCCGCGTCGAACATGTCGTAGAAGTCGCCACCGACGAGGTGGCCCTCTCCGGCCGCGCGGAAGTACGTCGCGCTCTCGAGGCCGGGGACGTTCGGCAGCGCGCGCGGCAGCAGGCTGTGCTGGAGCGTCGAGGCGATCGCCCGCGTCCGCTGCTCCGCCGCCGCGTTCTGCGCCGCGAGGGACGCAAGGACGAACGCAGTCACCGAGCCAACAGCGACGAACAGCTGGGCGAGCAACAGGCGCTCGTCAGGCCCTTCCATCGACCATGGGCCCTCGCCGCTGTTGGCGTACGCGACGGCGATCGGGGCGATGATGAGGCTGCCGAGCGCGGCACCCGGCTGCCAAAACCGCAGCGCAGCCCAGGCCATCAGCGGGAACACGACGAACGTCAGCGGCGCCTGCTGCGAGAACCCGATCAGGCTGATGCCGACAACCAGCACCACCAAGGCAATCGCCTCAAGCGCGTGTTCCCGCAGACGCCGATATGGCCAGTGCGTGAACGCGACCAGCAGCGCCGGGGCGACGATCAGATCGCCGCCCATGTCGCCGAGCCACCACGTCCTCCACACCACTCCGAGGTCGCCGCGCGCGACCTCGTCCGCCGCGTACAGCGCGGCGGTACCGATAGTCGCGCTGACGGCGGTGCTCACGACCGCGCCGAGCGCGACCAGCGCCACCACGTCACGCACGCGCTCGAGCGAGGGCCGGAAGCCGACCCGGCGCAGGAGATATGCCCCGGCGAGCGCCTCAAGCGTGTTGCCGAGGGTGATCCCGAGCACGACGCCGGCGCCGACGCCCGTGTCGATGTTCGTCAGCAGCGCCCCGACCGTGACCGCGGGCCACATCCGGTACCCGCCGAGGACCAGCGCGGCGAGCGCGATGCCCGTTGGCGGCCAGATCGCCGTGACGCTGTCGGTCGCGAAGGCGAGGTCGAGGCCGAGCTTGCCGCAGCCGACATACGCGGCCGTGACCCCAACCAGTTGCAGCACATATCGGGTGCGTCCGCGGTTGTCCAAACCCGGCGGCGACTCTAGCGCCGCAGGGCGGTTCCGTCCTCACCTACCCCTAGCTTCCCCCGTGATGCGCTCCGCCGCGAGGCAGATCGCACGGCTGGTCCCGCTGCCGCGCAGCGTGCTCCCGCGGCTGCTCGACCTGTCCGAGTGTCCCCACTGCCGCTCGCGGCTCGTCCATCCCGAGCAGTGGAAGGCCCTCGACGGCGGTCGGGTATCGCTGACGCTCCGCTGTCCGGAGTGCGACTCGTGGATGAGCGGCACGTTCTCCGCCGAGCGTGTACGCGAGCTCGACCGCGAGCAGGTCGGCGCGCGCTCGGCGCTGCGGGCTGCCTACGAGCAGGCTTCCGCGCGCAACATGCGCTCGGCGCTCGACACCCTCTGCGGCGCGCTCGAGCGCGACCTGATCGCTGCCGACGACTTCGCCCCGGTCAAGGCGCGCCGCCGCCGGATTCGCCGCGCTGCGTAGAGCCGACCTAGACTCGCGCCCATGAACGATGCCGACGCGCGCTTCAGCGAGCGCTACCGCGCGCTCTCGGAGCTGGCGGCCCGCCACGGCGCACTCGACGGCTCCGCCTCCGATCTCACCCCCTACGAGCTGAAGCTCTTCAGCCAGAACGGCGAGGACGGGGTGATCGCCGAGCTCCTGCGCCGCTGCGGTGAGGGCACGCGCTGGTTCTGCGAGTTCGGCTCCGGCCCGGGCCTCGAGGGGAACTGTGTCTTCCTCGCTGATGTGCTCGGCTGGTCCGGCTTCTTCGCGGAGGCCGACCCCGAGGCCTACGCCGGCCTCGAGCGCAAATACACCGGCAACCCCCGGGTCACCACCGTGCAGCAGCGGATCGGGGCCGACAACGTCGAGCAGGCCTTCGCGGCGGCGTCTGTGCCTTCGGAGCCCGGCGTGCTTTCGATCGACGTGGATGGGCCCGACTACTGGATCTGGGAGGCACTCTCGTCCTACCGGCCGCGCATCGTGGTGATCGAGTACAACGCCACCCTCCCGCCCGGCCGGAGGCTCGTCAAACCGCGCGAGGTCGCCGCCGAGCCGTGGGACGCGACCAACTACTTCGGCGCCTCGATCGAGGCGCTCCGCTCCCTCGGCGAGAGCAAGGGCTATCGCCTCGCCCACACCGACCTAACCGGCACGAACGCGTTCTTTGTCCGCGACGACCTCGGCGCAGACCTGCCCGACCCGGCGACCGTCCCGTTGCGAGCCGCGAACTACCTGCTCGCGGGTTGACGCACGAGCCCGACCCGCACGGACGGCCGTGGCTCGACCTCGACAGCGGCGAGGAGGTCGTCCTCAGAAACGAGGGTGCGCCAGCAGCGCCTGGTGAGGGACGCCGTCGCCGCCGGCGAAGGCGCGCCTGAACGCGCGCGTCGCCGCCGCGCGCCAGGTCTTGCCGCGCGGCGGGTGGATCTCGCCGAAATCGATCGCGTACGGCCCGTACTCCTGATCGATCTCGAACCCGGCCGACCAGAGCATCTGCTTGTGGCCGGTGCAGTTGGGCTCCCACCACTGGATGCCTGGCCCCCATCCGATCAGCCGCGCGATCTCGCGTTTGCGCGCGGTGACGCTGAGACGCAGATTCACCTGATCCGCCGAGAGGAGGTGCCCTCGGCACACGCTGCGCATCGCCGCCAGCGCGCGGACGGGGTCGCGCAGGTGGAGCAAGATGCTGCCCGCGACGACGACGTCGAACTCGCCGACCTTCTCCGGGCTCAGGTCGTAGGCGCTGACCTCGACCCGCTCGACCTTCGAGCCGAGCGCCTCCTTCGCGGCCCGGAACGGCGCCTCGAACTCGACGTCCTTCCAGTTGTCGAGGTACTGCTCGCCGACGGACTGTACGTCCGGCGGCCAGTCCCAGCCTTCGTAGTCGCTCACGTCGGCTGCGATCACCTCGGCCGCGCCGCGGCGCTCGAGCTCGAACGCGAAGAACCCGTTGCAGGTGCCGACGTCGAGACAGCGCTTGCCGCGCACTTCCGGCCACGGCAGGTCGTTCACGGTGCGCCGCAGGTCGAAGTAGCCGGGCGTCACGAGTCCCGGCCCGAGCTCGAGCGTGTGGTACCAGTCGAGCTCGGCGATCCGCTCGCGCAGCGCCGCCGGGACGCTCGCTTCGGTTTCCGTCACCCTGCGGCCCCGAGGTGCCGCTCGTACCAGGCGTAGGTCTCCGCAAGACCCTTGTCGAGGCCCCACGCCGGCGTCCAGCCGAGCTCCTCACGGATCGCGGTCGAGTCGAGGTACTGCCGGTCGATCTCCCCGTGTGGGGTGCCCTCGCCCTGGATGTCCGGAGAGAGGTCGCTGCCAGAGACGCGGACCATGCGCTCGACGACGTCGAGCACCGGAAAGGGCGTTCCCGCACCGGCGTTCCAGGCGCGGCCGCGAAGCTCCTCGCGCTCGAGCGAGGACGCGATCGTCAGATAGGCGTCGACGGCGTCCTCGGCGTAGATGTAGTCGCGCTCGGGGCTCCCGTCCGAGCGGATCACGGGGCTGCGCCCTTCGATCAGCGACCGCGCCGTGTCCGGGACGAGCCGCGAGAAGTTGAAATCGCCGCCGCCATAGACGTTCGCCAGGCGCGTCACAGCGACGGGGAGCTCGTAGGTGGTGGCGTAGGAGCGGGCGATCAGGTCCGTGCACGCCTTCGAGACGTCGTACGGATAGCTCGGCTGGAGCGGGAAGTCCTCGCGGTAGGGGAGCTGCTCGTGCTCGCCGTACGCCTTGTCCGAGGAGGCGACGACGATCGCGTCGACGCCCTGCCCGTCGGTCGCGAGCGCGCGGCACGCCTCGAGCAGGTTGTAGGTCCCGCGGACGTTCGCCTCGAACGTCCCGAGCGGTGAGCGGTTGGCGGTGCCGACGATCGTCTGCGCGGCGAGGTGAAACACGACCCGCACGCCGAACTCGTTGACGACGCGGACGAGCGAGTCGTAGTCGGCGAGGTCTGCCTTGACGAGATCGCAGCGCGCGCCGAGCCCCTCGATGTCGAAGCGCGTCTGCGCCGGTTGGTCGCGATCAAGGGCAACGACGCGCGCGCCCGAGTCGAGGAGCCGCTGCGTGAGCCACGAGCCGACGAACCCCTGCGCCCCGGTCACGAGGACCGCGACGCCGTCGTAGCGGCTGTCCGCGCTCACGCCTCGACGAGCGGACGCCACGGGGCCTTGTCCGCTTCCCAGAGCTCGTTGAGGAGCTGGGTGTCCTTGTAGGTGTCCATGCAGTCCCAGAAGCCGTCGTGGCGAAAGGCGTAGAGCTCGCCGTCGGCCGCGAGCCCCTCGAGCGGTGCGCGCTCGAAGATGTCGTCGGTGCCGATGTACTCGAGCGCGCGTGGCTCGAGCACCATGAAACCGCCGTTGACCCACGCGTCGAGGCGGGGCTTCTCCTCGAACGCGGCGATCCGGTCGTCGTCGCCGATCTGGGCAACGCCCCACGGGTTGACCGGTTTCGCGACCGTGATCGTGGCCGCGCCGCCATGCCCGCGGTGGAACTCGAGCAGCTGGCCGAGATCGAGGTCGGCGACGCCGTCCGCGTAGGTGAGGCAGAACGTGCCCGCCTCCAGCGCTCCCCGCGCGCGTGCCACGCGCCCGCCCGTCGGCGTCTCGGGGCCTGTGTTGATGCACGTGATGTCCCACCCGCCCGGCAGCTCGGCCGCGAAGCGCTCGATCCGATCCGCACCGTGGCCGGTCAGCAGGACGAAGCGGGTCATCCCGGCGGCCGCATAGAGCGACATGACATGCCACAGGATCGGTTGACCGCCGATCTCCACGAGCGGCTTCGGAACGGTTTCGACGGACTCGCTCATGCGCGTACCCTTGCCACCGCAGAGGATCGCCACCGGAACCATCGGCGGGCAGGGTAGCGACGCGCGGCCGGAAGCTACCCTTCGACGCCCCGTGAAGACGATGCCGCTCACCTCGTGCCCGGCCTGCGGCGCGGAGGTCTCGGAGACCGTGGACGTCGGCGAAGGCGCGCTGCTGCGCCGCTGCGCCGAGTGCGACACGGTCTACGCGCCGGAGTACGCCACACCCGACGAGATCTATCGCGACGGGTACATGCTCGACTCCGAATCGCCCTTCGGCTGCCACTGGGACGTGCTGCATCCCCGCTTTCAGGAGTTCCTCGCCCACGTGCAGCGCGCGCGGCTCCGCCTGATCCACCAGGTGACGAGCCCACCCGGGAAACTCGTGGACATCGGCTGCGGGCTCGGCGAGTTCCTCGTCGCCGCGCGCGACGTCGGCTGGGACGTGATCGGAACCGATCCGCTCGAGGACCAGGCGGAGTTCGCGCGCCGCGAGCGAGGCCTCGACGTCCGCGCCGCCCTGCTCGAGGACTCGGGGCTGCCCGAGGGCTCGTTCGACGTCCTCACCGCCCAGCACGTGCTCGAGCACGTGCCCGACTCGGCGGGCTTTCTCGAGTCGGTCGCGCGCTGGGTGCGCCCCGGCGGCGTCGTCGCGATCGAGGTGCCGAACTTCGACAGCGTCCAGCGGAAGGTCGAGCGGAGCACCTGGCGTGGGCTCCGACCGCTCGAACACATCGTCCACTTCACGCCGGAGACGCTCGCCCACGCGTTCCGTGTCGCCGGCCTCGAACCCGTATCGGTCACCTCACCCTCGTGGCTGGGCCCCCCGCAGACCCTCGACGAGGCGATCGCCGACCTCTCGAAGCCGGCGTTGCGGCGCTGGTTCGTCCCCCTCTCGCGCAAGCGCGCAGACGAGGAGGGAAACGAGGCGCTCTATCCCACAGCGCCCGCGTGGAAGATCCTGAAGGCCGCGGAGGCCGCCTACGACCGCCGCGGCGTCGGCGCCGTCGTGTTCGGAATCGCCCGCGTCTCCTAGGCGCGGGCCTTGCGCAGGTAGCCGAAGGCTTCGCGCAGCAGCGCGCGCTCGAGGACCCAGGTCGCTGCCAGCGTGACGAGCAGGTAGAGCGCGAGCTCCACCGCCGCCATGGCACCGGTCCGCTCGCCGCCTTCGACCGCGCGCGCCGCGACCACGATCGCGACCGCGGGGACAGAGGGGCCCAGCCCGCGCACCGTCTGGGTGATGATGCTGAAGCCGCGCCCGAACATGCTGCGGAGGTAGAGCGTCCGGCCGATCAGCACGACGGCCGCAGCGGCGGCCATGCCGATCGCCAGGCCGTCGAGTCCCTCCGTGACAAGTAGCGGGAGCGCGACGGCGGCGAATACGCCGAAGCCGACGACGCTCATCACGCCGATCGGGCGCGTGTCTCCCTGAGCGCGGAAGAAGGCGCTCCAGTTGAAGCCGATCTGGTTGATCGCGGCGATCAGGCCGTATGCCTGGATAAGCCCGATCGCGATCACCCAGCGCTCGCCAATCACGAAGTGGACGAGGTCGCTCGCGAACAGCGCAACACCGATGCCGAGCGGTACCCCACCCATCATCGCCAGGCGGTTCGACTTGACGAACGACTCGAGTAAGAGCTCCGTCCGGTCACGGACGGCACAGATCGCCGGGTAGAGCGTCTCGGTGATCAGGCCGTCGGTCTTCTCGGCGTAGAGTGCGATCGAGCCGGCGAGCGTGATCGCACCGATACCCGCGAGGCCGACCTCCGCCGAACCGACGATCATCGTCAGCTGGGACGCGAGGATCCCACTCAGGCCGGCCACGAACAGCGGCCACGAGAAGCCGGCGTACTCGCGCAGGGTGCCCCTGTCGTAGCGCAGCGCCAGCCTGTACGGCGAGGCGAGGACGGCCGCGATCGCCGCCGCCCAGGCACCCACCACGAGTCCAATAACGAGGCTCCAGTAGCCAGCGCCTGCCGCCGCGAGCGCGATCGTCACGACGAAGGCGATGATCGGGTCGACCGACTGAAGCGCGCGCTGGCGGGCGAAGCGCATCCGCCGGTAGTGGATCCAGAGCGGGGCCTGAAGCGCCACCGCGGGCACGGCGGCTGCCATCACCATGCCCGGCCCGATGATCTCCGACTGCCCGTACAGCAGCGCGAAAAGCGGAAGCGCCGCGATGATCAGGCCGAACATCACGAGGTCCACGATCAGCTCGAGCGTGAACGCCTTCTGGAACGCGCGCTCCTGGTCCTCCTCGTCCTGCTGGACGTACTTGTCCCCGATCCCGACGTTCTTCAGCCAGCCGAGCGTTCCGAGCGACACCGCGAGCAGGCCCCAGACGCCGTACTCCTGGGTCGTCACGAAGACGACGACGACAAAGCCCTTCAGCAGGTTCAGCGTCTGGACGCCGACGAGGAAGACCGCATTGATGATCGTCCCGCGCGCCGTCGTTTCCCGCAGGCCGGTGTCGAGCTCGCTTAGCCGATCGGAGTCGGTCGCGTGCTCGATCGGCTCCGGCACGGTGGGAACCAGGTCCGGCGGTGGCGGGTCCGGTCTCATCGGGCGCCATTAGGGTGACAGTCGTGCGGGTCAGCGTCGTCGTCCCGGCCTACAACAGCGCGCGGACCCTGCCGCGCGCGCTCGCAGCGATCGCCGCCCAGGAGCTCGGCGAACCGTTCGAGACGATCGTCGTCGACAACGGGTCCACCGACGACACCTCCGCGGTTGTGAACGCCGCCCCTGACGGCGCGCGTGTGGTGCGAAAGGAGCACGCCGGCCCCGGCAGCGCACGCAACCGCGGTGTCGCCGAGGCGGCGGGTGAGGTGATCGCGTTCACGGACGCCGACTGCGCGCCGCAACCGGGCTGGCTCGCCGCGGGCGTGGCCGCGCTCGAGGGGGCCGACCTCGTCCAGGGCGTCGTACGGCCGCCGGCGGGGGCCGATCCCGGCCCGTTCGATCGCGTCGTCGCCGTCGGCGGCGAGAGCGGGCTGTTCGAAACCGCGAATCTCTTCGTCCGGCGCGATACCTTCGACAGCACCGGTGGCTTCGAGGACGTCGTCGCCGTCGAGCAGCCCTTCGGAGAGGACGCCGTCTTCGGTTGGCGCGCCCGGCGAGCGGGGGCGCGCGTAGCGTTCTGCGCCGACGCGGTGGTCGAACACGACGTCACGCCGCGCGGCCCGCTCGGCTACGTGGCAGAGCGCTCGCGCGACGGCCACTTTGCGACGCTCGTCCGCGAGGTCCCGGAGCTCCGTCGGCAGTGGCTGTTCGCGCGCTACTTCCTCACGCGGCGGAGCGCGGCTTTCGACCTTGCGGTCGGCGGCATCGGTGCAGCGCTCGCAGTGGGATCGCCGGCGCCGGCCGCACTCGCGCTCCCGTACGGCCTCGCGGTCATCCGCAAGGCGCGCGTGTGGGGAACGCGCCTGCCGGTCGTCGCGGCGGCCGACGTCGCGGCCGACGCGATCGGGTTCGGATCGCTGGTGGCAGGCAGTATCCGCAGCCGCAGAGCCGTGCTCTGAGCGCCCGGAAGCTGCCGCGCCGCGCTAGCGCAGCCTCGAGATCAGGCGCCCGACGGCGGTGCGGAGCGGCTGCAGCGCCCGGTGCGCCGCGACCGCGACCCGCTCGCGTGTCGCCTTGAACCACAGCTCGAACGGCGACGGCTTGAACCGTTCGCGAACGATCCCCTCCCACCGTTCGAGGGGATAGCCGGGCGGGCCGATGACGTGCTCCTCTCGCGCCGTCAGCTCCCCCTCCCAGAACAGCGCGGTGACGTGCTCTTCGAGGCTCATCTGCGCGGCCTGGCGCGGCAGCACCCGCAGGCGCCAGTTGAAGTGGATCAGGTGGGGCTTGTGCATGAACACGAGCCCGCCGTCCTCGACCTCACACAGCCAGCGGTGATGGGCGTACCCGAGCACGGGCCCCTGGCCCTCGATCGCGTAGACCAGCTCGCCGAGGATGCTCGGCACCTCGACATAGCCGGCCTTCGACACGCGCGAGAGCTCCGAGCAGACCCAGATCGGGTCGCGGATGTCCTCGAGCGTCATCACGCAGAGGGAGAAGTCGAACTGGTCGTCCTCGTACGGCCACGGCTCGCGAGCGCAGATGTCGTGCTGGATCCACGTCTCCTTCGAGAAGCGCTGCGGCTCGGGCCCGTAGGTGTCGATCATCCCGCGCGTCTCGTACGGGTTGATGTCGAGCACGTGGGTCGCGGGCCGAAACGGACCAGCCCATCCCCCGACGTCCAGCACGAGCGAGTCCTCGTCCAGTCGCTCGACTATCAGCTCGACGTTCGCAGGCAGCATGTTTCGGTCGCGAGCCGCTCGTCAGCCAGCGAGCAGCTCACGATACAGCGCGATATAGCGCTCGGCCTGCCGGTCCGTTGAGAACTCCTGGGCGCGCCGCAGGCACGCCTCGGTCGTCGCCGAGTCCTGTGAGAGCTCGAATGCCTCGAGCACCGCGGCGGCCAGGCCGCGCTCGTCGTCGGGCTCGAACAGGCGGCCCGTCGCCTCGTCGCCGGCGATCTCCGGGATCGCTCCGCTCTGCGCTCCGACAACGGGGGTGCCGCATGCGAGCGACTCCGCGAGCACGATGCCGAACGAGTCCCCGATCGACGGGAGGATCGAGGCCCATGCGCCCGCGTAGACGGGAGCGAGGTCGTTCGACCCGAGCAGCTCGACCCCCTCCGCGCGGCGGGCGGCCTGTCCGACGGCGCTGTCGCGCTGCCCGGGTTCGACGATCACCAGCCGGGCGTCCGGCCGCTCGCGCCGCACGATCCTGAAGGCCTCGATCAGAAACCCGATCCGCTTGCGTGGCTCGTCCACCGCCGAGGTTGCGCAGAAGAGGGTCGGCACCTCGGTGCGCCCTCCGGGATCGGGACGGAAGGTCTCCAGGTCCACGCCCGGTGGGATCACGCGCGCATCGATGCCGAGCCAGCGCCGGCACGCTTCCGCCGCGACGCGGCTGACCATCACGACAGCCGCGCTGCCGCGCATCGCCCTGCGCGTAATCGCGATGCGCCCCCGCCGCTCGGACAGCCACGGACGCTCCGGTATCCCCATGTAGCTGAGGATCGCCGGGCGGTCGCGCTGCCGAGCCCACGCGACCGCGGCGAGGCCGTCGGTCGGATAGGTCGCGTGGGCGATGTCGTCGTCGCCGGCCGCGAGGCTGCGATAGCTGGCCGGGACGTGGGTCAGGTGGTCCTCGAACAGCCTTCGCTGGAGGCGAGCGGAGCCGGGCGGGCGGCGGTTGCGCACCACTTCGAGGCCGTCCTCGGTGTCCTTCGTCGCAGGTCCCGCATGGCTCGTGATCAGGCGGGGCGAGTGGCCGCGGGCGACCAGCCCGTCGGCGAGCTCGCGCACGATCCGCTCGGTCCCGCGGCGAACCTCGGGCCAGAAGCACGGGCTCAGGAGGGCGACCCGGATCGGATCGTCCCCGGCCGCCGGAGTACCGCTCACAGCAAGAGGCTCCGGTGGCGGGCGCTGCCGTAGGCGAGCACGGCCATCTCGCTGCCGTCGAGCACCGCGCGCCGCGGGAGCTCGGAAACGCTGCGCGCCACCCCGCGCGGCGTGGCGCCGTAGCGGGGCCACGTGGCGATCGCCCACGGCAGCAGGAGGGCGGCGAGCAAGCGGGGGCGCCGGGCGAGTGGAGTCGCGAGGATCGCCAGCGCGAGCCACGCATGGCTCGGCCGCCAGAAGATCCGCGCCGCGAACTCGCGGCGGTGCTCGGGATGGCGCCGCACGAGCAGTGGCATGTCGCGCCAGCGCCAGGTCGCGCGCACCTGTGCCGGCAGCCAGGCCGTCTCGACTGCGTGGTACGTGACGGCCTCCGCGGCGGCGACGATCGGGGTGCCGAGCGCGCTCGCGCGCAGGGCGAGATCGGTGTCCTCGCCGACCGCGAAGTCCTCGAGCTGTCCGCCGAGCCGCTCGAGCAACTCGCGCGGGTAGGCGATGTTGCACGTCTCGGCCGCGGCCGACGGCGGGTCCACGGTCTGCGTGTGCGCGTCGGGCGTCCGCAGCAGCAACTCCTCGTCCGGGTCCGGAACCGTCTTCCCCTGGACGATCGACCCGGGGTTTCGCTCGGCCGCCTCGAGCAGCCTTGCGAGCCATTCGCGCGGCGGCCGGCAGTCGTCGTCGGTGAAAGCCACGACGGGTGCGCACGCGGCGCGCCAGCCCGCGTTCCGCTTCGGCGCGGCCGCCGGCCCCGGGGCGAAGCGGATGTGCCGCAATGTGCCGTCGGCCGCGAGCGGATGGGTACGCAGGAGGTCCTCCGTCTCCGCACCGGAGGAGTCGTGCACGACGATCACCTCGAAGCGCTCGCGAGGAAGCGTCTGGTCCTCGAGCGCGTTCAGCAGCCAGCGCAGCCGCACGGGGCGGTCGTGCGAGGGGACGACCAGAGAGATGTCGGGCGATGCCATCAGACGATCAGCGTGCGCGCGTCGATGCTGCCGCGCAGCAGCGCGGCGATCTCGGCAGCATCCACGAGCGCATGGGCCGGAAGCGACGCGATCGTCCCCGGCAGCGAATCGTGGACGGGCCGGTATCCGCGCACATACGGGATCGCGAGCGCTAGCGACACGCCGCGCGTCCGCGGGGCGAGCGCCGCTCCGAGCAGCGCGAGCAGCAGACGCTCGTGGCCGGGCTTCCAGAAGTAGCGATGGACCAATGCCTCGCGGAGTTCCGGGTGGCGCTTCACCGTGCGGCCGAACCCGCGCCAGCGCGGCGCGTCTCGCATAAGGCCGACTGCGCCGGGAACGTGAATCGCGTGGTGGACGAGCGCGTCGGGTGCGAAGACCGCACCTGCGCCGGCCTTGCGCGCCCGCAGCGCCAGGTCCGTGTCCTCGGTCGCGGTGAGCGAGTCATCGAAGCCGCCGAGCTCGTCGAGCAGCGCCTTCGGGTAGGCGATGTTGCACGTCTCGTACCACGGTCCGAGCTGTTCGACGATGATGGAGCGCGAGAAGGCGCTGTGCATCGCCGGTCCCTCGGGCGCGGCCTGTGTGCGGCCCTGGACGAGCGCGCCGGGATGCCGCTCGTGCGCGGCGAGCAACGCTGCTGCCCAGCCCTCGGACGCGACGCAGTCGTCGTCGATGAAAGCGACCAGCGGCGCGCTCGCGACCTGCCAGCCCGCGTTCCGCACCGCGGCGGCACCCTCCCCTCCGCGGTCGCGCCGGAGGGTGCGGAGCCCCGTTCGATCGTCGGCGGCGGCGAGGACCGATTCCGTTTCGTCCTCCGAGGCATCGTCGACGACGATCACCTCGACATCGACGTCGCGCTGGCGCTCGAGGCTCTCGAGCAGGCGGGCGAGATGGGGAGCGCGGTTGCGCGTCGGCACCACGATGGAGACTTCGGGGGCCACGGGGCAAGGCTATAAAAGGGGTGCCGGGTATCTAGGATGGCGCCGGTGCGGGCGCTCTGCGTTGGGAACATGTACCCGCCGCACCATCTCGGCGGGTACGAGCTCCTGTGGCGCTCGGCGACCGAACACCTGCGCCGCGAAGGCCATCACGCGCGGGTGTTGACGACGGACTACCGGCGCCCCGGCCTCGATCCCGGCGAGGTGGAGGCCGACGAGGACGTCCACCGCCAGTTGCGCTGGTACTGGCGCAACCACGAGTTCCCGCGCATCGGGGTCCGCGCCCGGATCGCGCTCGAGCGCCACAACCGCGACACCCTCGAACGGCACGTGAGCGAGTTCCGCCCCGACGTGATCGGCTGGTGGGCGATGGGCGGGCTCTCGCTCGGGTTGATCGAGCAGGTGCGCCGGATGAAGCTTCCCGCGGTCGGCGTGGTCGGCGACGACTGGCTGGTGTACGGCCGCCGCGTCGACGCCTTCGCCCGCCTCGGTTCGCGGCCGCTCGTCGGCACCCTGCTGGAGCGCCTCAGCGGCCTCTCCGCAGGCGTGGACCTCGACGCAGCCGCCGACTGGCTCTTCATCAGCGAGAGCCTGCGGACCGCCGCGCAGGACGCGAGCGGTCCGCTGGCGCGGACCTCGGTCGAGCACCCGGGCGTGGACCTCGGCCTCTTCTCCGCCGCGGAGCCGGCCGAGTGGCGTTGTCGGCTTCTCTATGCCGGGCGAATCGACCCGCGCAAGGGGATCGCTAACGCCGTGCGGGCGCTCGCGCGGCTTCCCGAGGCCAAGCTCGTCGTGGACGGCCGCGGCGACGATGGGCACCTCGCGGAGCTGCGCGCGCTGGCGCAGGCGACGGGCGTCGCGGAGCGAGTCACTTTCCAGCAGTCCCGACGTGAGGACCTTCCCGGGGTCTATGCCGGCGCGGACGCCGTCCTCCAGCCGGTCATGTGGGCCGAGCCGTTCGGCCTCGTCCCGCTCGAAGCGATGGCGGTCGGGCGGCCCGTCATCGCGACGGGCGTCGGCGGCGCCGGCGAGTACCTCACCGACGGACTCAACTGTTTGCTCGTCCCGCTCGACGACGACGGCACCGCTCTCGCCGCCGCGATCGAGCGCCTCGCTGACGACTCGGAACTGCGAACCCGGCTGCGCGAGGGCGGCCTCGCGACGGCCGCGGACCACCCCGAGCGGCGTTTCAACGACGCCGTCCTGACCACCTATGCCGGCGCCGCGGCCGGAGGACCGGAGCCGGCAGCATGACCGCCCCGGTAACCGTCGCGGTCGTGTCGTGGAACACGCGCGAGCTCCTCGCCGCGTGCCTGCGCTCGCTCGCTCCGGAGCATGGCGCCGGTAGTGCCGAGGTGTGGGTCGTGGACAACGGCTCGACCGACGGCTCGCGCGAGCTCGTGGGCAGGGAGTTCCCCTGGGCGACACTCGTCGAAAGCGACGACAACCTCGGCTTCGGCGCGGCGGTCAACCTCGTCGCGGTTCGCACCGAGTCGCCCTGGCTCGTGGCGGCCAACGCGGACGTCGCGCTGCCACCGGGCACCCTGGCTGCTCTCGTCGCGGCCGCCGAAGCCGACCCCAAGGCCGGCGCCGTCGCCCCCCGGCTCGTGCTCGACGACGGGACCACCCAGCACTCGACGTTCCCCTTCCCCGGCATCGGCCCGGCGCTCGCGCTCAACTCGGGCATCGCCCGCTTCGCCCCCGCGCTCGGCGAGCGGCTGGGCTTCGAAGGCTACGCGGACCCGGCGCGGGCGCGCGTCGTGGACTGGGCGATCGGTGCGCTGCTGCTGCTTCGCCGGGAGGCATTCGATGCCGCGGGCGGCTTCGACGAACGCCACTGGATCTACGCCGAGGACATCGCGCTCGGCCGCCGGATCGCCCGCGCCGGGTTCTCGACGCTCTACGAACCCGGCGCGATCGTCCTCCACGCGAGCGGCGCGGCGACCGCCCAGGCCTTCGGCGACGAGCGGCGCGAGCGCTTCATGGCGGAGACCTACGCCTGGTTGGTGCGCGAGCACGGCACGATGTATGCGCGCGCCGTCGCGGCGATCAACACCGCCGGCTCACTCGTCAGGCTCGTAGCGCTCGAGCCGGCTGCGACCATCCTGCGCCGCTACCGCGACGCCCGTGCGGACCGGCGGTCGTGGTTGCGCGCTCACCGGCGCGGCTGGGCGACCACCCGCGCGCAGGTCGAGTAGCGCTCAGCCGGAGCGCTACTCGGCGGCGAGCTTCAGCACCGCGAGCCAGCCGTCGGCCGTCCGCTCCCAGGTGAGCTCCTCGGCCCGTTCGCGCCCCGCGGCCGCGAGACGGGTGGCGAGCGCCGGGTCCGTGAGGACGCGGGCGAGCGCCTGCTCGACCTCGTCCGCCGTCGGCTCGACGAGCACGCCCGCGTCGCCGACCACCTCCGGCAGCGCGCCCCGGCGTGCGGCGACGACCGGGGCGCCGGCCGACATCGCCTCGAGTGCCGGCAGCCCGAAACCCTCGGAGAAGCTCGGCAGGCAGAACGCGGCGGCCCCGGCGAACAGGCGGGCCAGATCCCCCTCCCCCGGCCGCTCGATCCACGCGAGCCGGCCCGCGGCCCCTGGGAGTTCCTCGCGCGCCGCGCGGACCAGGTCGCTGCCGTCCCGGCGGTCGGCCGGGTCGGCGCCGACGATCGCGAGCGCGTGCTCGAAGCCGCGTCCTGCGAGGGCAGCGACCGCGGCGCGCACGGCGTCGACGTTCTTGCGCGGATGAATCACGCCCACGAACAGGACGTACGGCCTCTCCTCCCCCAGCGCCGCCGTCACGGCCGCCGCGCCGCCATCGAGCCCAGGGCGGAACGCCTCGCCGTCGACCCCGAGCAGCACCGCGTGCACGCGCTCGCGTGGCAGGTCTGACGCGGCGGCGACCTGATCGCCGGTGAACTCCGACAGCGTGATCACGTGCGCAGCGAGCGCGAGTGTCGCCTCGGTGCGCGACGCCATCTCGCGCGCGAAATCCGGATCGAGGAAGCCGGCGAGCTCGGGCTCGGCCCAGCTCGCCTCGTGGACGTGTGCCACCACGGGCGTTGAACCGATCGCATCGAATGGCGGGCCGGCGTGACCGTCGAGCAGCCACACGTCGGGGCGCCGCATCCGCGGGGCGCGCCCGGCCGGGTCGCGGATGTCGACCTTCACGCGCTCGCGCAAGCGCGGCAGCACCTCGCTCCACATCCGCCCGTGGCCGCTCGTGCCATCGAGCCGCGCCACGTGCGCCGGCACCGCGACGCGCAGGCGGGACCGGCGGGCATCCGCGCTCACGGGATGGAGCGCCGAAAGGCGTTGGTAGGGTGCCGTCCGTGAAGGGGTGGCTGCGCGCCCGGGCCCTCAGGCTGCTCTGGTGGGTCGGCGAGCGGCGTCGGTTCCGGGCGCTGGATGTGGCCGTCCAACTGCTCGACAAGGGTCAGGTCGCGGTGCTCGACTATCGCGTCAGCGGCCGCCGTCGTTACACGGAGGCGCAGCCCCATCCCGAGCTCGACGCGCTGTTCGCTGCCGGAGCGGAGCGCTACCGTGCGACGCTCGAGAGCTTCCTCGCATACCGGGACCGGCTGCTCGCGATCCCGCTCGAGCCCTCGTCGCCGGCGGAACCCCACTGGCTCAGCGAATGGCAACCGGGGCTCGACTGCGTCGCGCTCTATTCCTTCATCGCCGCCGGCCCGGCGCGCTACGTCGAGATCGGCTCGGGGGTCTCGACCGCGTTCGCGCGCCGCGCCAAGGACGACTGCGGCCTGACCACCGAGCTGATCTCGATCGACCCCCAACCGCGGCTCGAGATCGACGCGCTCTGTGACCGCGTCGTCCGCAACCGACTCGAGGACGCAGACCTGTCGCTCTTCGGCGAGCTCGAGCGCGGCGACGTTGTCTTCTTCGATGGCACCCACCGCGTGTTCACCGACTCGGACGCGACGGTCTTCGTGCTCGAGGTGCTCCCGCGGCTCCCGCAGGGAGTGCTCGTGGGCGTCCACGATGTCTGGCTGCCCTACGACTACCCGGAGGCGTTCGCCAACCGCTACTACTCCGAGCAGTACCTGCTCGCAGCGTGGCTGCTCGGGCGCAGCAAACCGGAGGAGATCAAGCTGCCCGCCGCCTACGTCAGCGAGCACCCCGAGCTCGCGGAAGTCCTCGCGCCCCTCTGGGACGACCCGCGCCTCGCCGGAGTGCAGCGCTGGGGCGGCTCTCTCTGGCTCGAGACCTAGCGCCGGCGCGGGGCCGACGCCGCGCCCGTTCATCCGCCGCCCGAGGTCTCGCGCCTCGCGGGCCTGCGTGTAATCACCCGCGGAAGCTGGCGCAGCGTCCCCCGGGCAAGGTCGCGCAGGCCGATCTGGAACGGCCCGAACCTGAACCGGCCGCGCGCGGCCTCGAACTCGGCCTGCGCCGCCCGCAGGCGCGGCAGCCGCTCCAGCGAGAGGCCCGTCGCACGGCCCTTGACCGCGACCGCGAACGCCCACTGCGGGATCTGCGGATCGCCGAAGCCCGCAGTCCAGACGTCGTCGAAGCCGTCAAGCATCGCCGCGAGGGCCGACGGCGTGAAGCGGAAGTAGTCGTTCGGGTGCGCGTGGATACCGAGCAGCATCGGCGCGCTGACGATGCACGCACCGCCGTCGGCCACGACCCTCGTCAGCTCGCGGCAGGCGGCGGGCGGGTCGGCACAATGCTCGAGCGTCTCGACGCAGATCGCCGTGCCGACCTCGCCATCCCCGAACCCGAGCGCGCGCAGGTCCTCGACGCGATCGACACCCGCCCCCGGGCGCATGTCGGTGCCAAGGAACTCACGCCCGGAGAACAGCGGCCGCAGATCGGCTGGCTGCCCGGCCTCCACCTGGAGCGAGCCGAACTCGACGAGCGGGTCGGGCAACTCGATCGCCTCGACCACGTCCGCCACGAAGTCGCGGACCAGCGGGTGCATTCAGTGTCCGACCAGCTCGTCGGCCCCGACCCACTGCTCGCGGTCGTGGTCGTAGCGCCGGATCACGCGCGCGGGGTTGCCGACGACGACGGAGTTCGGGGGAACGTCCTTCGTCACGACCGCGCCGGCGCCGATGTAGGAGCGCTCGCCGACGGTCACGCCGGGCAGGATCGCCACGTTCACGTTGAGCAGCACCCCATCGCAGATCTTCACCGGCTCCGGGTCGGCCATCGGCTGGTAGGCGATCGCCGTATGGGGGTCTGAGTACTCGTGGTAGGTGTCGGCGATCAGCACACGGACTCCGCCAAGCACGTCGTTGCCGATCTCGACCTTCCCGACGCACGCGATGTAGTTGTCGCGTCCGAGGTTCGTACGGTCGCCGATCGTCAGCTCGGGCTCAAAGCGCTGACCGAGGTGCTCCTCGACCACCGACAGCCAGACCCGGTCGTGGATGAAGACGTTGTCGCCGAGGCTGATCCGGTGGTGGCTGCGGATGACCGCCGGCGGGCAGATGATGCTGCCCTCTCCAAAGCGCTTGAACAAGTGCGGCTTGACCTCGCGCCGCATGCGCCAGAGGAAGCGCTTGCGCGCAAGGGCCTCGCGCACGGCTCCTCCGTGGCCTACCCGCCGGCTACGGCAGGCAGGATCGTGACCTCGTCGCCGTCCTCGACGGGCGTCTCGAGGCCGTCGAGGAAGCGGATGTCCTCACCCTGGACGTAGACGTTTACGAAGCGGCGCAGATCGCCGTCCTCGGCGATCCGGTCGCGCAGCCCGTCGAAGCGCTGGTAGAGGCCGTCGAGAACCTCACCGACCGTCGTCGCCTCGTCCACGCTGGCCTCGGCCTCGCCGCCGGTCACGGCCCTTAGCTGGGTCGGGATCTTCACGTTGACAGGCATCGTGGGCGCGCAGTCTAGACAGTCGGGAGGCCGTCCACGCGCTACCCGGTGCGCGCGAGCACGACGGTCGAGGGAACGCCGAGCGGGCGCCGGACGAGCGCGAAGCGCAGCTTGCCCGCGAGGGTCGAGTCCTCCGCAGGGCGCTGTCGCCAGAACTCCCCGAAGCGCTGGCGATGGAGCTGGCTCGCATGCTCGACCTCAAAGCCGGCGGCCTCCGTCCAGCGGCGGTGTGCGGCGGCATTGGGGGTCCACCAGCGCGCGTCGTCCCCGTGCCACAGCTGCGCGACGGGCCGCCGCGGGCGGACGAGCGTCGAGAGCAGCGCGACCGGCTCCAACGACAGCAGCGACCCGCTCGTGATGCCGCGCAGGCGGCGTAGCGCGCCGACGGGATCGCGCAGGTGCAGCAGCAGGTTGCCGCAGAAGATGAAGTCGAACCGCCCGCCCGGCTCGTCCTCGGTCACGTCGTAGACGGACAGCTCGCGCCAGCTCACGTTCGAACCCAGCGCCTCGCGCGCGAGCTCGAATCCGCGGCGGACATACCCCCGGCCGGCGTCGGCATCCGCGTCGGCTAGGGCGGACGGCCGCTGCCAGTCCCAGCGGGTCGCGTCGTCCACGTCGATCGCGACGACTTCAGCTGCCCCTCGGCGCTCCATCTCGAAGGCCCAGAAGCCGGACGCCGTTCCCACGTCGAGACAGCGCTTGCCGGCGAGCGAATCGGGCAGCGGCAGCCGTGGGGCGAGCCGGCGCAAGTCGTAGTAGCCGGGTGTCGCGATTCCGCCCGGGAGCTCGATGGTGTGGTACCAGGGCGTGTCGGCGATGGCCTCCGCGAGGCCGCCCGCGCGGTGCTCAACGACCGCCGACAGCGAGCGCCCCCGCCTCGACGTGCTCGGCGAACGAGTCGAGTGAGGCGTCGATCTCGTGTGCCTCGAACGTGCCGCGGACCGCGTCGAGCGTCTTCAGGCCCTCGCCGGTGATGACGAGCACGACGCGCTCGTCGGCTCCGATGTCGCCGCGCTCGGCGAGCTTTTTGAGCACCGCCGTCGTCACACCGCCGGCGGTCTCGGTGAAGATGCCCGTCGTCTCGGCGAGCAGCCGGATGCCGGCGCGGATCTCGTCGTCCGAGACGGCGTCCACCGCTCCGTCGGTCTTGCGCGCGAGCTCAACCGCGTACGGCCCGTCGGCCGGGTCGCCGATCGCGAGCGACTTCGCGATCGTGTCCGGCTTCACCGGCCGGCAGACGTCGGCGCCCTCGGCGAAGGCATTCGCGACCGGGGCGCAACCCTCTGCCTGCGCGCCGTTGAAGACCGGCAGGTCGCCCTCGACGAGGCCGACCTCGCGCCACTCCTCGAGCCCGCGGGCGATCTTCGTGAACAGCGAGCCCGACGCCACCGGCGCGACGATGCGGTCGGGCAGCTCGAACCCGAGCTGCTCGGCGATCTCGTACGCGAGCGTCTTCGAACCCTCGGCGTAGTACGGCCGGACGTTCACGTTGACGAAGCCCCAGTCGCGCTCGGCGGCGAGCTGTGTGCAGAGACGGTTGACGTCGTCGTAGTTGCCGCGCACCTTGACGAGGTTCGTCCCGTAGACGCCTGTCGCGAGCACCTTCTGCTCCTCGAGGTCGGCCGGGATGAAGACGTAGGACTCGAGGCCCGCCGCCGCCGCATGCGCGGCGACCGCGTTGGCGAGGTTCCCGGTCGAGGCGCAGGCCACGACCTCGTAGCCGAACTCGCGCGCCTTCGCCAGCGCGACCGTGACGACGCGGTCCTTGAACGAGTGCGTCGGGTTGGCGGCGTCGTTCTTGACCCACACCTCCCCCACGCCGAGCCGCTCGGCGAGCGCGTCGGCGCGCAGCAGCGGCGTCATGCCGGCGTCGAGCGCGGTCTGCGGCCGGTTCTCGAACGGGAGGAAGTCGGCGTAGCGCCAGATGGACAGCGGACCCGCCTGGATACGGCGCCGCGCGGTCCCCGCGTCCAGCCGGGAAAAGTCGTATGCCGCTTCGAGTGGCCCGAAGCAGTTCTCACATACGAAGCGGGCCTCGAGCGGATACCGCTCCCCGCATTCCTTACATTTCAGCGCTTCGATCAAGTTTGCCTCCTGAACTAGAAAACCCTCGTCTTGTTGTGACGAGGGCCTCGAGAAGCGCTTCGTCACATCTCTCAGGTCTCCGCACTTCAGACCTGATGGACTTGGCACCGTTCCCGTCGTCCTGACCGAGATGGTTGCCGGGGCTTCACAGGGCCATTTCCCTCCACCCCTCTCGATGCGTACTGCTATGTGGCGATGCAGGATACAGGTTCCCAGGGCGGACGCGGACGAAACTGGTGGCAGCGCTAGTGTGCGCGCGCCCGATGGAGCGACAGGAAACCGAACTCGACGGCCCGAGCCTGATCGTCCCACAGGTTCACGAGGACGAACGTGGCTTCTTCTACGAGGCCTACCGGCGCAGCACGTTCGGCGAGCTCGGCATCCCCGAGGAGATGGTGCAGGACAACCACTCACGCTCTACCCGCGGCGTGGTGCGGGGCATGCACTTCCAGCTCGAACCCCCGATCGCCAAGCTCGTGCGCTGCGCGCGCGGGACGATCTTCGACGTCGTCGTGGACCTCCGCCGCGGGTCGCCGACGTTCGGCGGCTGGGAGGGCTTCGAGCTGAGCGACGCGAACAAGCGCGCGCTCTACTGTCCGGTCGGCTTCGCGCATGGGTTCTGCGTCGTGAGCGAGGTCGCGGACGTCACCTACAAGCAGAGCGGGTACTACGAACCGGGATCCGAAGCCGGGATCCGCTTCGACGACCCGGCAATCGGGATCGAGTGGCCGCTGCCCGCGAGCGAGCTGGTGCCCTCGCCCAAGGACGCCGCCGCGCCACTGCTGGCGGATATCGCCGACGAGCTGCCGTTCGAGTACTAGGTCGCACTCGCGACCGCGGCGTGGTGGACGACGTGCCGCACCGAGAAGCCGGCGCGGGCGCGCAGCTTGAACCGCGTCCGCTCCTCGACCGAGTCGAACCCGGCGGTCCACATCATCCTGCGCCATGTCCGCCTGCTCGGAAGCCAAAAGACGACGGCCGCGTCGCGGTCGGCGAGGTAGCGCGACGCGGGAAACGGGGCGAGCCCGACCCACGGGTCGTACTCCTCTGCGGAGATGAACGTCCCGCGGCAGAGGCCGGCGATCCGCTCGAGCGCGAGTAGCTGGTCGCGTAGGTGGATCAACACCGAGCCGCAGAAGACGAGGTCGAACTCGCCGAGATCCTCGGGGCGCGCGTCGTAGATGCTGCCGACCCGGCGCTCGACCGACGAGCCGAGCAGCTCCCGCGCGATCTCGAAGCCCTCCCCGCGGCGGCCGTCGGGGAACTGCTTCGGGCGGCGCCGCGGCGGGTAGTCGAGCTCGCGCTCGTCGTCGAGGTCGAGCGCGACGACCTCTCCCCCGCGGCGCTCCATCTCGAACGCCCAGAAGCCGTCCCAGGTGCCGACGTCGAGGCAGCGAAGGCCGTCGAGCCGCTCGGGCAGGGCGTAGCGCTCGACGTAGGGACGCAGGTCGAACATCCCCTCGGTGGTGTGGCCGGGCGCGAGCTCGAGCGTGTGGTACCAGCCGAGCCCCCGCGCGCGTCGTAATAGCTCCGCGGGGCGTCCGGCCCCGCGTTCCGAGTCGGACTCTCGGCCTCCGGCCTCGAGAGAGCCGCTCATCGCGGCCGCGCGAGTACCGCCGCGTGCGGCACGCCGTCGCCGCCGGTGAAGACTCGCTTCACGAGCGACGTCGCCAGCGCGCGCGGCGAGCGCCCGGGCGGCGGGTGGGACGCGCCGAGCGGGACGCAATAGGCGCGCGTCGCACGCTCGATCGTGAAGCGCGAGGCCTCGATCCAACTGCGGTGCGCGGCGCGGTTCGGCTCCCACCACTGGAGCAGCTGGAACGGCTCGCTGAAGCGAGCGGCCGGCAGCCGCGGGTGGAGCAGGCTAAGGCGGAGGTTGATCGCCTCTGCGGAAAGCAGCTGACCGGTGCAGACCCTGCGCACCGCCTCGAGCGCCCCGACCGGGTCGCGCAGATGAAGCAGCAGGCTGCCGCAGAAGACGAAGTCGAACTCGCCGAGCTCCTCGGGCGAGAGGTCGTAGACGCTAAGCGGCACCCGCTCCACGGAGGAGCCCAGCGCCTCCTTCGCGAGCCGGAAGCCGCGTCCCTTCTCCTCGCCGACGTAGTCGTCCATCCAGTCCACGCCGCGCAGCCGCCAGTCGTCGGGCCAGTCCCAGCGGGAGTGGTCGTCGAGGTCGGTCGCGATCACCTCGCGCGCGCCCCGGCGCTCCATCTCGAAAGCCCAGAATCCGTCGTAGGTGCCCACGTCGAGGCAGCGCTTGCCGGTCAGGTCCGGCCACGGCAGCCGGTCCGTCACCGGCCGCAGGTCGAACCAGCCAGGCGTCACCTCGCCCGGAAGCTCGAGCGTGTGGTACCAGACGGTCCGCCCGCTCTCGGCGGGCGGCGCCGCGCTTGTCTGCCCGGCCTCGGAGATAGGCAGGTTTTAGCGCTTCTGCTGCCGGGCTGCGCGCGCGGATGAATGGCCGGTTGCAGCCGGGAGCCGGGCCGGACGAGGCCGGTAGACTGACTCCCGAGCGATGAAGGACGACCCCCGAAGTAGCCATGGCGAACCTGCCGAAGCCCAAGCTCCGGCGAGCCGCCCGTGCCCGGGTCGAGCCTCCCGCTCCCGCGCCTAGCGACGAGCCGCGCGTCGAGGAGATCTCGCACGGCGGGATCCGCTGGATCAACATCGAGCGCCCCGCGCCGGTGGACCAGGCGTGGCTCGAGGAGCACTTCGAGTTCCACCCGCTCGACTACGAGGACGTGCGCTCGCGCAACCAGCGGCCGAAGATCGACGAGTACCCCGACTACCTCTTCATCGTCCTCAACTTCCCGGTCTTCGACAAGACGGTCGGACGCCTGAACGCGGGCGAGCTCGACATCTTCATCGGACCGGACTACCTGATCACGCTGCCGAACACCCCGCTGCAGCCGGTCGAGTACCTCTTCGAGCGCTGCCGCTCGTCAGGGGAGACGCGCGAGCAGCTGTTCTCGAAGGGATCGGGCTACCTGCTCTACAAGATCGTCGACGACGCGTTCGACTACTGCTTCCCGATGCTGCGCAAGATGGGCAACAAGCTCGACCAGATCGAGGAGGAGATCTTCGAGGAGGCGCGCTCCGAGGAGATCGTTCGCGACCTCTCGAACGCGAAGCAGGAGATCGTCGGCTTCCGCAAGATCATCCGCCCGCAGCGCGCGGTCCTACGCGACCTCGAGCGCACCAAGCAGCGCTACCTCGCCGCCGACATGGACGTCTACTTCGACGACATCGTCGACGCCTCCGAGCGCATCTGGGACATGCTCGAGAACTACAAGGAGGTCGTCGAGGCGCTCGAGGAGACGAACGAGTCGGTCCTCTCCCACCGCGTCAACGAGATCCTGCGCGTGCTGACGGCGTTCAGTCTCGTGATCCTGCCGCTGACGCTCGTCGCAAGCATCTGGGGGATGAACGTCGGGATCCCGGGCGAGGGCGACGAGACGACGTTCTGGGTCATCATCGCCGCGATGGTCGGGCTGCTCGTCTCGATGCTCGGCTTCTTCCGCTATCGCGGCTGGCTGTAGCGCGCGAGCGCGGCCTCAGCCGGTCAGGCCACCGTCCACCACGAGCGTGGTGCCGGTGATGTAGTCGTTCGCGGGGTCGGTCAGGAACTGCACCGCGCGCGCGACGTCCTCCGGCTCGCCGAGGCGACCGGCGGGAGTGCGGCGAACGATCTGCCCGAGCTGCGCTTCGTTCATGCCGTGGGTCATCTCGGTGCGCAGGTAGCCCGGGGCGACCGAGTTCACGACGATGCCGCGCCCGCCCAGCTCGCGCGAGAGCGACCGCGTGATGGCGTCGAGCGCCGCCTTCGTCGCGCTGTAGACGGCCAGCCCGCGGTAGCCGCTGAGGCCGACGATCGAGGAGATGTTGACGATGTGCCCGGACCCGCGGTCCTCGCCCTTTGCGAGCATCCTGCGGACGACCTGGCGCGTGACGACGAGCGTGGACTTGAGGTTCAGATCGAGCGTGGTGTCGATGTCCTCGTCGGAGAAGAGCCCGAGCACGCCGTCCTTGGCGACGCCGGCGTTGTTGACGAGGACATCAACGGTGCCCCAACGGTCGGCGACCGCCGTCACGAAACGCTCGGAAGCCTTGACGTCGGAGAGATCCACCTCCTCGAACATCAGCCGCTCGGCGGTCGAGGAATCCGCCTCCCACTCGTCGATGTTGGTCGTCCGGCTGCGCGCGCAGGTGGCGACGTGGTCGCCCGAGTCGAGGTAGGACTGGACGAGCCCGGCCCCGAGGCCGCGGCTGCCGCCGGTGACGATCACCACGCGCGGTTCGCGCTCGGGACTCAAGACACCTCCGCCCTGCGCTTGATCTTCGTCCCGGTGGTGTCGATCGTCTCGACGAACTTGATCGAGCGCGGGCGCGACGCTGCGGGCAGGTCCTCGCATGCCTCCCTGATCGCGCCGTCGAGCTCGTCGGTGTCCACCCCGTCCGCCGCGATCACCTCGGCGGCGACGATGTTCCCGGTGAGCTTGTTGGGGCGCCCGAAGACGCGCACGGCCGACACGCCTTCGAGCGCGCCGATCCGCTCCTCGACCGGCTGCGGGTGGACCTTCTCCCCGCCGACCTTGAAGACCTCGGAATCGCGTCCCCTGAAGAGGATGCGGTCGCCGACGACCTCGACTAGATCGCCGGTCGCGCGCCAGTCGTCGGGGTCGATCGGAGGATCGCCGTAGTAGCCGAGCATCCCGATCCTGCTGCGCACCCACAGCTCACCGTCGACGATCTTCATCTGCAGATCGGCGTCGTCGTCCGCGTCGAGCACCGAGGCCGGCAGGCCGGGTTTGTTGTCGGCGACGCCGCGTAGGCTGCCCGACTCGTTCGCGCCGTAGATCTGCGCGGTCCGCGCCTCGGGGAACGTGGCCTTGATGTCGTTGAGCACGCGGTCGGGCACCACCTCGCCCGCCAGCGTGATCTGCACTAGCGCCGGTTTCGGGCCGCCGTCGGAGGACATCTCCGCGAGCACGAAGCGCCAGAAGGTGGGCGTTCCGCTGGCGAACTCGACGTCGTGCTCGCGCATCGCGGCGAGCGCGTCGCGGGGGGTCCGCGGCTCGGGCGCCACGAGCGTCGACCCGGAGGCGGCGTGGTAGAGCAGCAGGTGCATGCAGGAGTACTGGTGCAGGTCGTAGGCGAGGATCCAGCGCTGCTGCGGTGCGAACTTCGTGAACCGGTAGGCGCGCGTCAGCCGCCACCAGTCGTGACGCACCCCGCGCGGCACGCCCGTCGTGCCGGTGGTCAGCATCATGTGGGGGCGGCGCTCCGGCAGCTCCTCGGGGCCCTTGCCGCCCGGCACGGCGAGCTCGTCCACCGCGATCAGCTCGAAGTCGCCCGCGGGCGCCGCGCCGTCGTGCACCAGCACGGTGTGGTCGAAGCGCTCGGCCAGGTCCTGCGCGTGCGCGGGCGTCTCGAGCGAGGGGTAGATGCACGCTTCGACGCCTGCGAGCGAGGCGCCGGCGACGAGCCCGAGGGCGACCGAAGCGTCCTCGGTCACGATCGCGAAGCGCTCGATCCCGCGCTCAGTCAGCCCCGCCGCGTACTCCTCGGCCGAGCGGACCAGCTCGGCGTGCGTTACCTCACGGTCGTTGAGGACGAGGGCCGGCCGCGGCTCGTTCGCCTCGGCGGCCGCCCGGAGGAATTCGATCAAGCGTCGGTCTCCGCCGACGAGTCGTAGAAGTCGACGATGTCACCGATCGTCTCGGGCATCTCGCCGTCGGCGGAGAACGGGTCGCTGCCGAGCTCGTCCTCGAGAACGGCCGACAGCTCGGCGGTCTCGAGCGAGTCGAGCCCGATGCCCTCGGAGTAGAGCCCAGTGTCGAGCTCTATGCCCTTCTCGCCCTTCTTCGCACGCTTCAGAAAGCCCTTGATCGTTTTTTCGACGTCCTGTCGCTTTTCGGCCATTGATTAGTTCCCCTCCGCTGGGTGCTCGTGGGCCGACTGCGTGCCGGTCACGGCAAGGATACATTCGCAGTTCGTTTAGTAGCGTCAGGGCAGTGAAGACCAGCCCGCGCGAGTGGATGACGGCTGCCGCCGCGGCGCTACGGGATCCGAGGCAGCTTCGCGCGATCGTCAAGGACCTCCGCTTCCGCGTCCAGCGGAGACGCGAGAAGCGCCATGGCGACGCCCAACTGCGCCAGCTGCGCTCGCTCGAGCGCGCCTGCTCCGGCAAGCAGGGCCCGGACATGCTCGTGTTCGGGGACTCCGTGATGTGGTGGACGGCGCCCACCGACCCAGACCATCGCCACCTGTTCGAGATGACGCGCGACGAGCTCGGCAAGGGCACCCGCTACGAGGCTCTCGTCGGGCCGCTGTACCACGCCCGCATCGTGATGGCCTACCTGTCGGCGTTGCCGCGGCTCGAGGCGAAACCGAAGGTGATCGTGGTGCCGATCACCTACCTCACCGCCGAGGATGTCTGGCTCAGCCACCCCGTGTTCAGCTACGAGACGGTCTCGAAAGAGCTGCGCGCGATCATCGCGGGCGAGATGGAGCGCCCGCAAGCGCTCACGGACCCCGGCACCGAGGAAGCGCTCGACGCGTGGGACCGCAAACCCGCGCCGAGCCTCTTCGGTGCGCGGCGTACGCTGGGGGAGCTGCGGATGATCACGAACTGCGTGCCCGAGTCGAAATGGCAGAAGGTCATTCGAATCCGCCACCTGATGGACTTCTACAACGCCGATCAGCTCGAACCGGACGGCGAGGGACCGCGGCTGATCAGCGAGATGGGCGCGATGCTCGCAGAGCTCGGGCTACCGTCGGTCGCGTACATGGCCCCGGTCAACTACGACGTGCTGAAGGCGACGCTCGGCGACAAGGGAATCGAGCGGCTCAAGCACAACGTGGAGGTAACAGAGCAGGCATTCCGCTCCACCTGTGGGCCGAACGGCTCGGTCGTCAACGGGACGTTCACGAGTCCGGCAAAGGATTACATCGACCCGCTGCACCTGACCTCGGCGGGGCGGCTGCGGTTCGCGCACCAGCTCGCCGAGTCGATCCGGCCCCATCTGGGCAGAGGCAAGCCGTGAGCACAATCGGCTACGAGGCGCCCGAGCACTACGACCGCATCACCGAGGCGTGGGGTTACCTGCTCGGCGAGGAGCTCCATTACGGCCTCTTCGAGAGCGGCGACGAGCCGCTCGATGCCGCGACCGCCGCGCTCACCGGGCGTATGCGGAAGGCCGCTCGGCTCGAGCGCGGCCAGCGACTGCTCGATGTCGGCTGCGGTACCGGCGCCCCCGCTTGCGCCGTCGCCGCCGAGGACGGCGTCGAGGTGCTCGGGATCTCGACGAGCCCCGTCGGTGTCGAGGCCGCGAACCGCCGCGCCGCCGAGGCGGGCGTCGCGGAGCTCGCTCGCTTCGAGGTCCGCGACGGGACGGACAACGGTCTGCCGGACGAATCCTTCGACCGCGTCTGGGCGCTCGAGTCCTCGCATTTGATGCCGGAACGCGACCAGATGATCGCCGAGGCGGGGCGGGTTCTCCGCCCCGGCGGCCGGTTCGTGTTGTGCGACATCGTGCGGCTACGCGAGATCCCCTTCGCCGAGCTGCGCGAGCGCCGCGAGGCCTACGCGACGCTGCGCGAGGCCTTCGGCGCCACGCGCATGGACCTGGTCGAGGACTACACCGGCTACGCGAGCGCGGCCGGACTCGAGGTGGACACCACCGAGGACCTCACCAAGCTCGCCCTGCCGACCGTCGAGCGCTGGCGCGACAACGCGCATGAGAACCGCGAACAGGTCGTCGCGCTGATTGGCGAGGACGGGCATGACAGCTTCGTGAAGTCGTGCGACCTGCTCGAGGAGCTCTGGGGCGAGGGCACGTTCGGCTACGGGCTGATCGCCGCTGTCAAGCCGGGCGCCTGACCTCCACCGGGTGAGCGGCGCGGCTTCGGAGTCGCGGCCAGCACGATCTCCTGGTTGGCGAGCATCGAGGGCAGGTGGGCGAACGGCGTCGGCCTGATCCGCCCGAGCTCCCAGCCCCGCTCGCGCACCTCATCGAGGAAGAGCCGGTGGTCGAGCCCTTGTGCGAGGCGATGTAGCCCTCCTTCGCGAGGTCGTAGCGCTCGGGATCGCACGTCTCGCGCCCGAGCGCCGCTGCAGATCGATCGCCGTCTCGTAGCGCCGGCGGTGCGGGTAGCGAACGACCCAGTACGGGCTCCCGTAGGTGATCTCGGCGTACTTCGCCGGGGTGTACGGAGTGGGTTGGGAATTCTGCGGGGAGGACCGTAAGAACGGCAACCGTGCCAAGGCAGCGAGGATACCGCGGTGCCACCGGAATAGGGTTGTCCGCGTGACCGAACAGCGGCTCTGGGCGCCCTGGCGCCTCGACTACATCAAGTCCGAGAAGCCGGAGGGCTGCATCTTCTGCGACCTGCCCGCGGACGGCGACGACCGCGCCGCCTACATCGTGCACCGCGGCGACCACTGCTTCGTCGTCCTGAACAAGTTCCCGTACAACAACGGCCACGTGATGGTCACCCCGTACGAGCACTCCCCCGCGCTCGATGGGCTCGACGACGACACCCTGCTCGAGCTGATGCAGCTGACCCGGCGCGCGGTCGAAGCGCTGGGAGCTGTCTACGGGCCGGAGGGGTTCAACATCGGCATCAACGTCGGCAAGATCGCCGGCGCCGGTGTCGAGGGCCACGTCCACCAGCACGTCGTCCCGCGTTGGGACGCCGACACGAACTTCATGCCGGTGATCGGCTCGACGCGCGTCCTGCCGCAGAGCCTCGAGGACTCTTGGGAGGCGCTCAGAGAGGCGTTCGCGACCCGATGAGCGAGGTAGATCCATCGATCTTCAAGGCCTACGACGTCCGTGGCCTTCACGGCAAGCAGATCGACGAGGACATCGCCTACAAGCTGGGCAACGCGTTCGCAGGCGTGATCGCCGCGAAGGAGGCAAAGCGCGGCGAGGAGCTGCGGCTCGCGCTCGGCCATGACATGCGCCTCCAAGCGCCCGCGCTGGCGGTGCGCTACGCCGATGGGATGTGCGACTACGGCGCCACCGTGCTCGACGCGGGCGAGGTCGCGACCGAGATGCTCTACTTCGCGATCGGCTCGCAGGACCTCGACGGCGGGCTGATGTGCACGGCCTCGCACAACCCGAAGGAGTGGACGGGCGCGAAGCTGCTCGGCCGCGGAGCGCTCGCGCTGTCGGGAGACGAGGGAATCGCGCAGGTCCGCGAGCGGGTCGAGTCGGGGGTCGAGAAGGCGAGCGCGTCCGGCCTCCGGGAACGGATCGACGTCGCCGAAGGGTTCCGTGCGAAGGCACTCGAGTTCATCGACGCCGGCGCGATCGAGCCGATGAAGGTGGTCCTCGACGGTGGCAACGGCATGGCGGGCCCGATGATCGGCCCGATCCTCGACCAGCTCCCGATCGAGCAGCTGCCGGCGTACTGGGTCCCGGACGGCGAGTTCCCCGACCATGAGCCGAACCCGCTGCTGCCGGAGAACCGCGAGTTCATCATCGAGCGCGTCCGCGCCGAGGGCGCGGACCTCGGGATCGCGTGGGACGGCGACGCCGACCGCTGCTTCTTAATCGACGACGCCGGCCGCTTCGTCGACGGCGACTTCCTCACCGCCCTGCTCGCGGAGTCCGTCCTCGGCAAGGACCCGGGCGCCGACATCCTTTACGACGTCCGCGCCAGCCGCGCCGTGCCGGACACGGTCACCCGCGCCGGCGGGACGGCGAAGGTCAACCGCGTTGGTCACGCGTTCTTCAAGGCGAGGATGCGCAAGGAGGGCGCGGCGTTCGGCGGCGAGGTCTCAGGCCACTACTACTTCCGCGACTTCTACTGCGCCGACTCCGGCACGTTGCCCGCGCTGCTGGTGCTCGAGCTGCTCTCGACGACCGGCAAGAAGCTGAGCGAGCTGCTCGCGCCGCTGCGCGAGGGCTACTTCATCTCGGGCGAGATCAACTCGGAGGTCGCCGACCAGGAGGCGAAGATGACCGAGCTCGCCGAGCGGCACGCGGATGCGGAGATCACAGAGCTCGACGGCGTCTCGATCGACTACCCCGAGTGGCACTTCAACGTGCGCCCGTCGAACACCGAGCCCCTCCTGCGGCTGAACCTCGAGTCGCTCGTGTCCGCGGAGGACATGGAGCGCCGCCGCGACGAGGTGCTGGCGCTTATTCGCTCGTAGCCGCCGGTGGCCCGGCGTTGGGCCGGACGTCGTCCCTCACGAACAGGATGTCGTTCGACGACAGCCACGAATGCTCGCGGTAGCGGCCTCCGAGCATCGCGCGGATCCGGCTGAGCGGCTCGTCACGGTCGGTGACCTCGACCAGGATGTACCGCGGCGCGTGACGTGCGATGTCCAGTCCGCTCAGTGCCTCGACCTCGTAGCCCTCGACGTCGAGGGAGAGGAGATCGATCTCGCCGAGCCCCGCGTCCTCCACCGCCGCGGACAGCGTGCGCGCCGGAACGTCCTTGTCGTAGGGGTCGCGCCAGCCGGAGAGGACGCCGTAGCCCGAGTAGACGTCGCGGTCGATGTTGAACGCGCCCGCGGCCGGGGCCGTCGACATCAGGTCGCCGAACTTCATCGGCACGTGGTCGCCCTCGTAGTCGGGCGGGACGAGCGCGTATTCCAGGACCGGCGTCCCTGGGCGGGAGCGACGCGCCTCGGCGGCGGACGTCGGCATCGGCTCGATCAGAAGGCCGGTCCAACCACGGAAGCGCTCGAGCCAATAGGTGTTCGACTGCCGGAAGCCGTCGTTGGCACCCGCCTCGACGAACACGCCACGGTCCTCGTCGATGATCGCGTCGAGCTTTGAGTCGAGGTCGTTGAGGGCAGGGTGCGACAGCTTGTCCGAGCCGCGCGCCTCGGCGCGCAGGCGCCGCCTTCGCTTGGCGTCCAGCATGGTTTGGAGTACGCGGTCGCGTAGACCAAGCGCCTTCAGAGCGCGGGTGACGACCTGGACCGCGCGGATGCCCATCCGGACGTGGATCGGGTTGTGTGCGAGCAGGTCGCGCGGATCCGAGGCCCCCTCCATCTCAGAGCTCATCGGGCCGAGAAGGTAGCGGCATCCCGGGCCGGGCGTCCACCTCCGGTCGCGAGTATCTTGCTCCGATGCCGAGCGCCACGGCCGAGAGCGCCGCCGACGGCTACGAAGTCGCCCGCGCGGCGGGCATCCACCGGCTCGCTATCCCCACCCCGTTCGCCGTCGGACGCGTCAACTGCTACCTGATCGAGGACGAGCCGCTGACGCTGGTGGACGCGGGCCCCAACTCCGGCCGCGCGCTCGACGAGCTACAGCGCGGGATCGCCGAGCTCGGCCACCGTCTCGAGGACATCGGGCTGATCATCGTCACGCATCAGCACATCGACCACATCGGCCTGGTGGACATCATCGCGAGCCATTCCGGCGCGGAGGTGGCGGCGATCGACGTCGCGGTGCCGTTCATCGAGGGCTACTCGGAGAACGCGGCCTCCGACGACGAGTTCGCCGGCGGGCTGATGCTTCGCCACGGCATCTCCGAGGATGTCGTCACGGCGCTCCGCTCTGTCTCGAACGCGTTCCGCGCCTGGGGCGCCCGCGCCGAGGTGAGCAGGCCGCTGCGCGACAGCGAGACGCTCGAGTTGCGCGATCGCACACTCGAGGCGCTCTTCCGCCCGGGTCACAGCCCGACCGACACCGTCTTCCTCGACCGTGAGCGGAAGATGCTGCTCGCAGCAGACCACCTGCTCGCGCACATCTCCTCGAACCCGCTGATCTCGCGACCCGCGCGCGCCGACCGTTACGCCACCGCCGACGACGAGCGCCAGCAGTCGCTCGCCGTCTATCTCGAGTCGCTGCAGGCGACGCGGGCGATGGAGCTCGAACTCGTCCTCCCCGGACACGGCGAGGCGATTACCGACCATCGCCCGCTGATCGACGAGCGCGTGCGCCTGCACGCCCGTCGCGCCGAGAAGATCTTCCGCCTGATCGAACAGCGGCCGCGGACCGCGTACGAGCTCGCCCAGGCGCTGTGGGGAAACATCGCCGTGACGCAGGCGTTCCTGACGCTCTCCGAGATCCTCGGCCACACCGACCTGCTGCTGAACGACGGACGCGTGCGCGAGGCCGTCGAGAACGGCGTCGTGCGCTTCGAGGCGACGGCGTAACGCGCCGCCCGCGCCGGGGTTCGATTTATCGTGCCGACCGCACCGACGACGCTCGACGTCCCCGAGGCGACCCTGGAGCGCGCAGAGGTGCTCGCCGACGGGATCCTCCCGGAGCGCGGGCCGAAGCTGCGGATGCTCGTGATCGTCAACCCGTACGCGACGACGGTCTCCGACCGACTCAAGAACCTCGTCGTCTACGCGCTCCGCGGCCGCTACGACGTCGACACCGTCGAGACCGAGGCGCAGCAGCACGCGACCCAGCTTTGCCGCGAAGCAGCCGAGGAGGGTTATGACGTCGTCGTCGCCTTCGGCGGCGACGGCACCGTCAACGAGGCCGCCAACGGGCTCGTCGGCACCTCGACCCCGCTGACCTGCCTGCCGGGCGGTGCGACCAACGTCTTCGCCCGCATCCTCGGCATCCCGAACGACGTCGTGGATGCCACCGAGCACCTGCTTCGAATGGCCGACTCGTTCGAACCCCGCTGGGTGGACACCGGGCTGGTGGACGGGCGCCACTTCACCTTCTCCTCCGGGATCGGACTCGACGCGAGCGTCGTCGAGCGCGTGGACCGCCATCCGCGACTGAAGGCGCGCCTCGGCGAGTATTACTTCACGTACGCCGCGATCGGGACGTTCAACCGCCGCTATCTCGTCAAGCCGCCGCGCGTGCGGGTCGAGGTCGGCGACGAGACGCTCGAGGGCGTCACGGTGATCGTCCAGAACTGCGACCCGTTCACGTACTTCGGCCGCCGGCCGATCCGCATCTGCGAGGGCGCCGCGCTCAACTCGTCGACGCTATCGATGGCCGTCCTGAAGCGGGCCACGCCGTTCGAGCTCGCCACGGTGATCCCGCGCGTTTTCTCGGCGAGCGCCGAAACCGTCGGGCGCCACCGCCAGATCGAGCCGTTCGCCGGTGTCGAGGGCGCGCGCGTGACCGCGCTCGACGACCGCAAGTTCCCCGTCCAGGTGGATGGGGACTACATCGGTGACTTCGACGACGTGACCTACGGCGTCGCGCCGCGCTCGCTGGCCGTCGTCAGCTGACCTGCTCGGCGACCCTCGCGAGGACCTTCGCCGCGTGTGGCGCCAGCGGCTGTGGAGGGTCGTCCTCCACACACCACCGGGCCTCCCCGATCTCGCCACGTGCGATCGTCAACTCGCGGCCGTCATGCTCGGCCACGAGGCAAGCCATGTGCGCCGTGGCGCCGAACTCGACGACGATCTCGCCGACCTCCTCCCAGTCGGCGATGTCCAGTCCGAGCTCCTCCGCGCCCTCGCGCCGCGCCGTCTCCGCGGGCGTCTCACCCCGCCTCCGCCCTCCGCCTGGCAAATCCCACGCGCGCCTGTCGCCGTAGGTGTGGCGCACGAACAGCGCCTGCTCACCGTGGCGGAGCACGAGCTTGACGCCGTAGGTGTCGGGCCGGCGCACGATCCACCACAGCCGCAGCACCCGGAATGCAGCCCTTCGGGCGAGCCGGCCCGCGAGGACTGAGACCTCCGCGGGAGCGCCCGCGCCGGTCGGCACTTCGTCAGGTCGCGACGCGCGCGGCGAGCTGGTCGAAGATCCACTCGTAGGTCTTCGCCATGCCATCCTCGAGCGGGATCGAGGGCTCCCATCCGAGGCGCTCGAGGATCAGCGTGTTGTCGCTGCTTCGGCCGCGTACGCCCTGCGGGGCCGACGTGTCGTAGTTGCGCTCGACCTCGATCCCCGCGATCTTCTCGACCATGTCGATCAGTTGGTTGATCGTGACCATCTCGGCCGAGCCGAGATTGATCGGCTCGACAACATCGGAGTCCATCAACATCTTGGTTCCGTGGACACAATCGTCGATGTACATGAAGCTTCGCGTCTGCTCGCCGTCGCCCCAGACCTCGATCCGGTGCTCGCCGCTTAGCTTGGCCTCGGCGACCTTGCGGCTGATTGCGGCGGGAGCCTTCTCGCGCCCGCCCTCGAAGGTGCCTTCGGGTCCGTAGACGTTGTGGTAGCGGGCGACGCGGGTCTCGAGACCGAAGTCCTCGCGGTAATGCCGGCACATCCGCTCGCTGAAGAGCTTCTCCCAGCCGTAGCCGTCCTCGGGCATCGCGGGGTAGGCGTCCTCCTCGCGCAGTGGGGCGATGTCGGGGCGGTCCTGCTTGCCCTCGGCGTACACGCACGCCGAGGACGAGAAGAAGAAGCGCTCGACGCCGGCGTCGAGTGAGGCCTGCAACAGATGGGTGTTGATCAGGACGGAGAGCATGCAGAGCGCCTTGTTCTGCTCGATGAATCCCATCCCGCCCATGTCGGCGCTGAGGTTGTAGACGCGCTCCGCACCCTCGACCGCCTCGCGGCAGGCATCGGCCTCGCGGAGGTCGAGTTGGCGCAACTCGACGCCGTCCGGGTGTTGATACCAATCATCGAGCGGTCTAACGTCTACACCGCGGACTTCGACGCCCGAGCGGGCCAGGTCCGCTGCGAGGTGGCCGCCGATGAAGCCACCGGCACCCGTTACGACCGTTGCGCCTACCATTTGGAGAAGTGAAGCACATGAGCCGCAGCCACCGAATGACTTCCCTGCGCCGCCTGCTGCTGGTGGCGCTCCCGATCGGCGCCGTCTCGGCGTTCGCCATCTCGACCGCGCCCGTCGCCGAATCCGCGACCGTGAAGTCCTATCGCTACGTCGGCAAGACCAACCAGTGCCCCGTTCGCAACGGGCTCTGTGGCAGGGCCGTGATCAAGCTCGCCGGCGACTTCAGCCACCTCACCAATATCGAGATCCAGTACAAGGCCGACTGCAAGTCGGGCACGCTCGTGCGCGATCGGCTGCGGGCGGACCGCATCTTCGTCACCTCGCTCGGGAAGAACAAGGGCGTCAAGTGGGAAGAGCGGGGGATCGTCAAGCGGATCGACATGACGAAGGGGCGCACCGGCCGGGCGACGCTCGACTTCCGCGGCGCGCTCTACCCCACCGGCAAGGGCAAGGGCTCGCTCGTCGCGAACGTCGCGGTCTTCAACACGGCGGGCGTCCAGATCGACAGCTGCTCCGAGAAGGTCTACTGGAAGGTCGCGCTCCAGCGCTAAGGCGCTAGGCAGGCCGGGCCGCGATCGCGGTCATCAACTCGTCGAAGCGCATGCTGAAGCCCCCGGGGGTGAAGTGCCGCTCCGCGTATGCCCGGGCGGCGCGCGCCTTCTCGAAGCGGTCGTCGGGATCTTCCAGCAGGCGCTTTACCGCCGCCGGGAATTCCTCCGGGTGGCTGCTGTCCACGATCCAGCCGCCGTCGGACTCGCCGACGAGGCGCGCAACCTCCGACCCGGGGTTCGCGGCGACGAGCACGGGCAACCCCCACGCCATGTAGTTCATGATCTTCGAGGGCAGGTTGAACTCCGTGCCGTCGTACTGCTGGGTCACGACGCCGATGTCTGCACACGCTAACTGCTCCTCGAGGACGTCGTCGCTCACCACGCCCATCATCTCGACGCGGTCGCTGCGGATCTCCTCCTTGACCTCGCCGGCGGCGACGCCGGTGCCGGTGAACACGAGCCGGACCCCGTCGCCGTGCGCATTCCAGTCGGACGCCTCGAACGCGCGCACGAGCGGCGCGAGGCCTTGGGTCTCGCCGATGTTGCCCATGCACAGCAGCCGCACGGCGTCGCCGCCGCGTTCGATCGCCGGCGCCTCGCGCGGGGGACGAGTCGCCGGGTCGTAGATGAGATCGAGTTTGTCCTGCGGGACGCCCTTCTCGATCAGGTTGCCGACGAACGGCTTCGACAACACGACGATGCGGTCGGCCGAGCGGTAGGCGAAACCCTCGAGCCAGCGCGAGGCGTCGAGGACGAGCCCCTCCTCGAGCAGGCCGGTGGCGACGGCGCCGTCTGGCAGCACGTCGTGCAGCCAAGCGATCCACGGGATCCGGCCGACGCGGGCGCGGACCGCGGCGGGCAAGAGCGCAGGAAACGACGGCGAGGCCGAGATGAAGATGTCCGGTCGGCCGAGGAACGGCGTCGCGAGTGACTGGGTTGCGAGGAACGACGCCTCCTGGCGCATCCGCGCACCGGCGCTCTCACGCCCGGCCCACAGCGGAAGGCGGATCACGGAAACGCCGTTCCGCCGTTCGCGGTAGGGCCACTTGCGCGTCCCCCAGACCGGCTCGGGGTAATGGGGGTGTGCAGCGACGACTGTGACGTCGTGTCCGAGCTCGAGCAGGCCCTCGGCGAGTGTCGTGCTGACCGGGGCGATCCCGGTCAGCTCAGGCGAGTAGTTGTAACTCCAGAGCTGGACGCGCACGCCGGCAGGATATGCGTCGTCAGCGAACCGTCACGCGGTAGATCGAGAGAATCGCCGGATGTCCGAACGGGTCGCGCTCGCGCGGCCCTGGCGTTGGCGCCGGGCAGCCCGATTCCGCGGCGCAGATGAGCCTCCACGCGACGCGGCGAGTCCCGGCCGGCAGCTTGATCCGCTGCACAGGCGGCTCGTCGACCGACTCGGGGTCGCTCTCGCCGTCGGGCGAGGCGATTGCCGAGCCGCCCTGAGTGGGAGCGAGACGAAGGTTGCGGCAGGTGCCCGCCTCGCAGGTGGCGACGGGCGTGTCGATGTCGCCCTCGTCGCTCGTCGACGCATAGAGCCCGACGTCCCAGTCAGCCGGCCGCGCAAGGAAGCCCCGCAGGCTCGCCTCGACGGTTCGCAGCGGTGTACTCGAAGGTGCCGAGTACGTCAGCGAGGCCTGCGTGTCGCGCTCGTAGGTGAGCGTCGGATGCGGGAACGCCCACACGGAGAGTCCGTCGTCCTGCCAGCGGCCCGATCCCGCGCAACCCCCGCTCGCCGCGGTGCCCTTCTCGGGGGCGGAAGCCTTCCACGCCGTCGAAGCCTTCAGCAGCTTCCAGCGGTCGTCGCGCTTGTCGCGCGCCCAATCGGCCCGGGGAACGGCGGCGTCGCATGCCGTCGCCTCGACCCGGTCGTCCGGCTCTTGCTCGCTCGGGATCGGGGCGATCCCATCGAGGAACTGCGTCAACTCGATATTGGCGAGTTGGAGCGAGTCCGTCTCCACCGGCCCGTGGACGAACTCCACCGAGCCGGGGTCGCCCTGCTCGGCGCTCTTCAGGATCTCGACCTTCGCCCCCGGGTCGGCCTTCAGGAAGCCCGCCGCTTGGCTCTTGGGCACGTACGGGTCGTCGGACGCGACCATCAGGAAGACGGGGGTCTTGTCGCGGCTGCTGTCCCAGCGCCGGTTCGGCGAGAAGTAGCGCAGGTCCTTGCGATCCGTGCCGAACATCTTCTCGAGCTGCTCCCGGCCGAGCTCGCTGTTCTCCTTGCTCTCTCTGCTCAACGCGATGAGGTCGAGCGGCGCGCCATTGGCTACCGCGCAGCTGAGCTGCGGACGCGCGAGCGCGAGCATGACCGCGAGGTGCCCGCCCGCCGAGTCGCCGGCTGCGCAAACGGGCCCCGGGAACGCCTTGTGGACCTGGTCGTAAAACGCGACCACGTCGCGCAGCATCGCCTTCGGCTTGGGACGCTTGCCCCCATCATCGTCGGGTGGCGTATAGGAGACGTTCACGACGCGCCATCCCTGCTCGAGGTAAGCGAGCGAGCTGACGATCATCGCCCGGCGCGCATCGCCCCGCTTGTCGGTCCAGCCGCCACCGTGGAGCAGCAGCATCGTGCCCCGCACCGGCCCGCTCGGCTGATAGATCTCGTAGAAGCGGTTGCCGGCCCCCGATCGCGTCAGCGGACCGACGTCCTCGGCGGGCTTCGTCGACCGCTCCGGCGGGTCGTCGCCACAGCCCGCGATCGCTGTCGCGGCGATTGCGGCGAGGGCAGCGCCGAGCGCTAGACGGCGAGTGGATCGGGCGGCAACGCGCATTGGGACATTGAAGCGCAGTCGAGCCGCGCGGCCGCCGGCTCTAAGAGCGATCTAAACGCGAGCGGCTAGTCGGCGCGAGCGCCGTAGTACCCGTAGTACCCGTAGTAGCCCTCGTCACTCTCGTCGACATCCGTGATGACGAGACCCGTCGGGCGCTCGGGCAGGCGCGAGAGGGCGGCATCGGCCCCGCGGACCTGGTCGCGCGTCGTCTGCTCGAGCCTGACGCAAACGATGATCCCCGACACTCGTTGCACGAGCTCGAACGTGTCGGCCACCGACAGCAGCGGCGCGCTGTCGAGGATCACGCAGTCGTAGACGGAGCTGACCTCGTTGAGGAAGGCCGAGAAGCGCTCGGATCCGAGCAGATCTGCCGGCCGCGGGGTCTGGCTTCCTGACGTGATGCAGACCAGCATCGGTTCGTCGTCGGAACCGGCCGCGGTCGGCTGATCGCCGTTGGCGCTCGCGTGGACCGCGGGCACCGACTGGAGGATGTCGCCCGGCTCGGCGTCCCCGATCAGGTAGTCGCTCAGACCGGGGCTCGCGGCGAGGCCGAGGCGCTGAGCGAGCACCGGACGCCGCATGTCGCATTCGAGCAGCATCGTTCGCTTGCCGGCCGCCGCGGTCTCCATCGCGAGCCGGGCGGCGACCGTGGACTTCCCTTCTTCGGCCAGCGCGCTTGTGACGAGCAGCGTCTTGAAATCGCCGTCGCCGTTGCCGAGGAAGCGGACGTTCTGCCTGATGAACCGGAACGCCTCCTGGTCCACGTCGGGCAGCGGCGCCATGCCCTTCGCCGGCTTGCCCTTCTTGTCGCCCGTGTGCTTCAGCACCGACGAGCGCAGCTGCCCTAGGATCGGACGGTCGACGTACTTGTGCACGTCGGTCGAGCGCCGCAGGCGATGGTCGAGCGCCTCGCGGCTGTAGGCGATCGCGATACCGAGCAGCAGCCCGAAGATGAGGCCGGCCGCCGTGTTCAGCAAAAGATTGGGCGACGAGGGGCTGTTGGGCACGCGCGCGAGCGTGCTGACCTGAACCGGGGCGGCGACCGTGCTCAATGCCTGCAGCTGGGCGAGCCGGGTCAGGTAGACGGCGGCCGCACCCTCGCTCTTGTTGTCTCCGAGCTCTTCCCTCTGCTGCCGTTCGAGCCTGGCCGCGGCGCGAGCGTACTCCTTGCGAGCCTCCTTCGAGGTGATCGCCGCGTCCTCCTCGACGAAGGCGTTCGCAAGCCGCGCCGCCCCTTCGCCGGTGGGGGCCGTCGCCGTGACCTGCACCGCGTAGGAGTTCGGATCGACCTCAACCTCCACCTCCCTCGCCAGGTCGCGCGGCGGCTTGTTGCTGCGCAACCGCGTCTGCACCGCTCTCGCCACGGCCGGGCGGGTCACCTGGGGAGCGTGGGAGGTGGCGACTTGAAGCGGGGTCTGGGCCGTCGCGGAGGGAACCCCGAGCAAGGCGACATCGGCCGACGGATCCTTGACGGTGGCGCTCGCCGTCGCCTCGTACTCCTTCTCCATCAGCAGGGACACGCCGAGTGCGGCGCCACCACAGACCAGGACACTCGCAAGAACGAGCAGGAAACGGCGTCTGACGACGCCCAGGTAGCTCGCCAGAGTGTCTTGCTGTGGCTCGTTCGTCGTCGTCATCTGGAGTCCCGTTCGGGAGGGCTCAGGTCCAGCACTGTCGTGGTTCGGACTACCGGAGCGGCGGAATCCGTTCGCAGGTTCGGCCCAGGTTGCACGGCACGTACGTCGCTTCTGTTCACAATCATAGGCTAGGTACCCCGAAACTTCCTCACCCACCCCGCTGGCGGCCCGATGCCGCGCACCTCCCACCCGGGAGCGCTGAGCAAGGGGATCGCTCGGTCGGGGTCGCGCGTTGCGAGATAGCTCGGACCGGGCCACGCGCGCATCGCACCGCGCTCGGCGGGCACGCCGAGCGTCAATCCGAAGAGGTCGTTGTCAAGCGTGACGAGGTGGTACCCGGCGGCCTCGACGAGCTGCGTCGCCGGGCTCGGGTACTGCGCGTGGTCCTCGAACACGATGTCGCGCACCTTCCCCTCGTGGAGCATCGCCTTGGCGCCTTCGAGGACGGACGACTCGTGCCCCTCGACGTCGATCTTGAGGACGTCGACGCGACGGTCGCGGAACGCCTCGTCGAGGCGAACGAGACCGATCGGGATCGTCGAGTCGCCGGATGCCCCGCTGCCGGCCTGGACGCTCGAGAGGCCCATGTTGGCCTCGAACGCGGGGCCCGCATCGAGCTCGCCCTGGCCCTCGCGGTCCGACAGCGCCTCCTCCCGGAGGTCCACCTCCGCGACGCTACCGCGACGGCGCCACGCGGCCGCGTTCGCAGCAAGGAGCGCGAAGACGACCGGATGCGGCTCGTAGGCGACGACCGTGCCGGACGGTCCGGAGCGCACCGCCGCGAGACTTGTCATGTAGCCGATGTTCGCTCCGGCGTCGACGACCACGTCGCCGGGCCCGATCAGGCGGTGGAGAGTCTCCGTGACGCAGGGGTCGAAGACGCGCGCGGCGTAGATGCTGTAGCCGATCGCGTCGCTGGTCCTGATCTCGAGCGGAAGCCCCCACGGCAGCTGCACGACGCGGGTCCGGCCGTCGCGCGACTCCGCGAGCACACGATGCAGGACGCGCCGCGCGGCGCTCGCAGGATGAAAGACGTAGTGCGGCTTGTCGTTGAGGCGCGCCGGGAGGATCTTCAACGGTCGCTGCCCCGCTTGCTGATCTGCACGGGTCGATGATGCCACGCGCTAGCCTGCCGGCGAGTGGGCAGAGCCAGTCAACCCATCGTCCTCATCCTGGCGGGGGCCGTCGTGGTGGGGATCCTCGTGGCCGGATTGCCGGTCCTCGCCGCAGGCGTCGGCGCGCTCGTGCTCGTCGCTGTCTTCGTCGCCCATTCGCTGTCGCTCGACCGGCTGGCGTTCGTGGTCGTCGCCCTGTTCGTCTTCACGATCAGCTGGAACGGGCTGCGGATCGGAGCCGGAGTGGCGCTCGGCTTCCTGATCGTCGCCGTCGCGATCGTGATCTTCCTGGTGATCGTCGAGCGGCGCCAGGTCCCCGTTCCGCTGTGGCTCGCGATCGCAGCCGCGGGGCTGGCGGTGTCGGCGCTGCTCGTCTGGGTCGACCCTCCGAGCCGCGAGCTGATCAACCGCTCGTACATCTTGGACATCCAGCTCGCAGCCGGATATGTCGCGCCGGGAAGCCCGTTGTACGAACCGCACAACGACCTGATCGCGTTTCTCGGGTTCGAGCTCGGCCTCATCCTGATCCCGGTCCTGATCGCGACCGTGGCGACCTCGCGTCAGCGCTGCGCCACCCTGCTCGATTGCTTCGTCGCGTCGGCGGCCATCAGTGCGTTCGTCGGGATCGTCGACGTGGCGGGCATCTCGATCGCGCCGGTCGACTTCATCGGCGAGCGCTCCGCCGGCCTGACGATCCACCCCAACTACCTCGCCCTCAATGCAGCCCTCGCACTCCCCCCGGCGATGCTCTGGCTCACGCGCCCGGGGAAGTGGGCGATCGCCGGCGCGGGGGCCGTCCTCGTGCTGCTCGGAGGCGTCTTCGCTTCGGGCTCCCGCGCCGGGACGATCGCCGCGCTCCTCGCCGTCGCCCTGACGGTGGTCGCCCTGCCGAAGCTGCGACGGTCGCTGCCGATCGTGGTGCCCGTCGTCGGTACCGCGCTGATCGCGCTCTTGCTCTTCACCGCCTTGGGGAATCAGTTCGTCGATCAGGTCCGCCTCGGCGAGAACGACGTCTTCGACACCGCGGGGAGCGACCAGGGACGGGCGAATGCCCAGCAACTGGCCGAGGACCAGATCGCCGAGGAGCCGATCCACGGGGCCGGGTTCGCGTTCCTCGGCCGAGCCCACGACATCTACTTCGAACTGCTGGCGACCGGGGGGATCATCGCCATGGTGGCGTTCCTCGTCTTCATCGGCGGCCTGGCGAGCTGCGCGCGCCGCGCGTGGGACAGCGTCTGCAGGCCGGAGGTGGCCGTATGCGCGCTCGGGATCGTCGTGTGGCTCGCGAACGGCATCTTCAACAACCAGCTCGCCGACCGCTACCTCTACGTCCTGCCCGGGATCCTCCTTGCGCTGTCGATTGCCGCTACGCGCAGCCGTCAGGCGTCGCCCGAGCACGAGCCGGAGCCGCCGGACGTGACCGAGCCGCCTCCCACGCCGCGGATTCCGGCCGGCAGCGCCGCCTGAGTGCCGCCACTTCCCCGTGCGCAACTCGTTCTTCATCTGGGAGCAGGATGCGGATGCCGCGCGCGAGTTCACCCCGCGGGAGGCGCTGGCGATGGCGGAGACCAGCGACCACCGCTACATCTTCGGCGTGTTGGCCGAGGCCGACGCCCTCCTGCCCGACGAGGGCGCGACCTTTCTCGTCACCTGGGACGTCGATGCGTTCGACGAGCGATTTGACGGCGCGGTTGTCTTCCTCATCGGCGACGAGAAGTACCAGGTGCCCTCGTACGCCGACCGCGTGAGGGCCATCTTCAGGACTGGCGGCACGAGGCCGAACCCCCTCGGTTCGACCCTCGCGCTCTCGCCGGCCGTTTCCTGGCGGCTGCTCGCGCGGGCGGCGCGAAACAGGCTGCTCACCGGCCACAGGCGGCTCGCGGGGCGACCGCGCTCGCCGGCGCCGACGTTCGAGCTGCCGCTCGGATACTTTCGCTTGATCGACGTTCCTTCCGTCCCCTTCGTCGACCGCGGGGTCGACGTCTCGTTTGCGGGCTTTCTCGAGAGCTCGCGCGGGTTCACGATGCGCCCGCGCATCGCCGCGCGGCGACAGATGGCGCGTGCGCTCGAGGTCGCCCAGCGCCGGCGGCCGGACCTCCGCGTGCAATTCTCGACGGCCGGACCGTTCGGCAACGCCCCGGAGGCCCTCGACGCCGAGACCTACTCGCAACGCCTCGCGGACGCCAAGATCGTGCTGTGCCCACGCGGGAACTTCGACGAGACGTTCCGCCTGTGCGAGGCAGCGCGAAGCGGCTGCGTCGCGGTCTCCGAGACCTTGCCCCCACGCTGGTACTACCGCGACCCGCCGGTGGTGGAGCTTCGCTCGTGGCGTGCGCTGCCGGACGTGCTCGACACGCTGCTCGACGAGGGCGAGGCGCTCCAGCAGCGCGCCGCGCGTATGCGCGAGTGGTGGGACGACACGCTTTCCGAGCCGGCGGTCGGCCGCCACGTCGCGAGCTCGCTCGCAGGGACCGGGACAACGTCATGAGCCGCGTCGAGGAGCGCATGCCCCAGTCGCTGATCGGCGCACCGCCCGGGACCGAGGTGAGGACCCGCTTCCAGCTGGTCGCGCGAGTGTGGCAGGCCTTCCTCGGACTGCCGAAGACGCTGGTCTTCAACCTGCGCTACCTCCCGCTGCGCCAGGCGCTCAGGCTGCCGGTGCTCGTCAGCCACCGTGTCGCCCTCGTCAACCTCGGTGGCAGCGTCACGGTGGAGGGGCCGCTACGGCCGGGCACCGTCCTGCTCGGCTTCGGCAGCAACGGCGCGTTCGACTTCCGCCGCTCGCGCAGCGTCTGGCAGGTGGCGGGCGATGTCGTCTTCGAGGGGCCGGCGCGCCTCGGACACGGCTTCAAGCTCTCGACGCAGGGCGATGTCACCTTCGGCGCCGACTTCGTCCTATCGGCCGAGAGCCAGATCCTGTGCTTCGAGCGAATGCGCTTCGGCCGCGGTTGCCTGATCTCGTTCGACGTGCTGATCATGGACAGCAACTTCCACCAGATCGGCGGCGACGGCGAAGAGACACCCGTGTGCCAGCCGGTCACGTTCGGCGACCGCGTCTGGGTCGGTGCCCGCGCGACCGTGCTCGCGGGCGTCGAGCTCGCCGGCGGAGTCGTCGTAGCCGCCGGTGCGATGGTTACCGGCCCAGAGGAGACCGCGAACGCGCTGCTGGCGGGGAACCCCGCGCGGGTGGTTCGCACCGGGGTGCGCTGGCGTCACTGATGCGGCCGGTTCGGATAGGAGCGCTGATGGGGCTCGCGACGACGAACCAGGCCCCGCTATACCGCCTCCTCGCAAAAGATCCGCGCGTCGAGCTGACGGTGATCTTCGGCTCCAAGGACGGCGTCGAGCCGTTCGACATGGGTTACGGCAAGAAGGTCGCCTGGGGCGCCGACCTGACGTCGGGCTACGACCATCGGTTCCTCAAGGCCGCCGACCGCACGCCGGGCCTCGGTGAGCACTTCGCCGAGGCGCGCAACTGGGACATCGTCCCCGAGCTGATCCGCGAGCGCTTCGACGTGCTCTGGATGGGCGGCTACTACTCGCTCACCTTCGTGATGGCGGCGCTCACCCAGCGCGCTCTCGGCGGCGAGGTCTTCTTCCGCGACGAGCAGACCGTGATCGACCGCCGCTCACGCGCGAACACGATCGCCAAGCAGCTCGTCCTGAGGCGCTACTTCGGCAGCGGCTGGGGTCTCTACATCAGCTCGGAGAACCGTCGCTGGCTGGAGTCCTACGGGGTGCCGGACGAGCGCCTCTTCGCGTGTCCATACAGCGTCGACAACGAAGCCTTCCAGGCCGCCGCGGCCGAGCTGCGGCCCCGACGCGAGGAGCTGCGGCGAAAGTTGGGCATCACCGACGACGCCGGCCCGGTGATCGTGAGTGTGTCGCGGCTGATCCCGAAGAAGAACCCCGTCTTCGCGCTCGACGTCTTCCGCGAGGTGCGCGCTCAGAGTCGTTGCACGCTGCTCGTCGTCGGCACGGGGCCGATGGAGGAGGAGCTTCGGCAGAAGGTCGAGCGCGAGGGCATTCCCGACGTCGTCTTCACGGGCTTCCTCGACCGCTCGGAGATCAACGACGCCTACGCCGCCGCCGACGTCTTCACGCTGCTCTCGAGTGAGATGGAGACGTTTGGCCTCGTGATCAACGAGGCGATGAACTTCTCGCTGCCGGTCGTCGCCTCCGATCGCGTGGGCTGCACGCGCGACCTCGTCAGCACGGACTACAACGGATTCGTCGTCTCTCCGCACGACCCCACCGAAACCGCCGCGGCGCTCACGCGGCTCGTGGGTGACGCCGAGCTGCGCGAGCGGATGGGCGCGGCGTCGCTCGAGCGGATCTCGAAATGGGGACCGGAGGAATCGGCCGCCGGCGTGATCGCCGCAGCCGAGGCGGCCGTACCGGAGGAGCGCAGACGGTGATGACGGTCCGCAAGCTCGTGCGCCAGCTGAAGCGCCTGACGAGCGACTTCCCGACCGAGTACGACGCGCTCAAACGGCGGGCTTTCTGGCGCCTCGCCGCTCGCTTCACACCGATGCTGGCGGTGGACCGCGAGGACGGACGCTTCCTTGTCAGCACCGACGATCTGCACATCGGCCGGCGTCTGTTCGTCTACCACACGGTCGCCGAGCGGGACATCAAGGAGGCGTTCGCTGCGCTCCACGGCGCTGCCCGGATGGCGGCGCTCGACGGCCGCACCGTCGTCGAGCTCGGCGCGAACATCGGCAGCCATACGGTCGCGATGCTCGAGGACTACGGCGCAGGCTCAGTCGTGGCCGTTGAGCCGGACCCTTCGAACTGCCAGCTACTGCGTCAGAACCTCGTCGCCAACGGGCTCGCCGACCGAGCCGCGGTGCTCCCCGTCGCGGTGAGCGACCGCGAGGGGGTGGTGGAGCTCGAGCTCTCCGCCGTGAACAGCGGCGACCACCGCGTCCGGCTCAGCGGAGGCGGCGACTCGCCCGGCACGCGCCCTACGATCGAGGTGCGCGCGACCACCTTCGACGCGCTCGTCGAGAGCGGAGAGGTGGACCTCGACGCCGTCGGCCTGGTCTGGGTCGATACGCAAGGCCACGAGGGACACGTCCTCAGCGGCGCCGGCCGGCTGCTCGCCTCAGACATACCGGTCCTGATGGAGTACTGGCCCAACGGACTTCGCCGCGCCGGGGGCCTCGACACGCTGCACGAACTCGTGGCGGAGCACTACGAGTACGTCATCGACGTCTCGCCGGCGGGCGACGCCCCGCCGCGAACGCTGCCGGCCGCAGAGCTCCGCTCGCTCGAGGCCGACTACGGCTGGGCGAGCAACGGCGACCAGGAGATCGGGACCGACCTGATCCTCGCCAAGGGTATCCCGGGCCCGGCTTCCTAGCCCGCGCCAGGGCGGCGGTAGACGGTCGTCTCCATCGCCGTGAACGGGTAGGGCTTGATCCCGACGAAGCGCTCGAAGGGCCAGCCGGCGAGGATCTCGTCGACCTCGCGCACGTCGGCGCGGTCGGAGTCATCGAGCAGGACATAGCCGCCGGCCTCCACGCGCGGCAGCAGCGCCTTCAGGAGCCCGATCCTGTTGAGCTGCTCGCCGTCATTGGAGTCCACGACCAAGAGGTCGAAGCTCTTGTCGGCGACGGCGTCGACGACGACGCCCGGGAAATCGTCCACCGGGGCCTGGCGCAGCTCGATGTTGGTCAGCCCGCTGTTCGCTATCCGTTCGGTCACGACCGCGAACCACTCCGCGTCGTCCTCGAGGCTGAGCACGCTCCGCGCCCGCCGCGCGTACCACGCGGTCGAGCTGCCCGACCCGAGTTCGAGCACGTCCCAGTCGGGCCCGATCAGCTCGTCGAGTCGCTCGACCGCGGTCGGGACGAGCCACGGGCGGTCGTCGGCGCGGCCGGTCGCGCGGCGCAAGACGCTGACGGGCAACCGCACCCAGGCCGAAGGCGGCATCAGCTCGTCACGACCGCTGTGGAAGCGCGTGATCCGGTCGGGGTGGCCCCGTCGCAGTCTCGACCAGGCGCTACCGACGCTCATCGCGGTCCGAGCTCCAGCGCGTGTCGGTAGGCGTCGATATGCCCCTCGGCGCAGCGTGCCCACGAGAACTTCTTCGCTTGCTCGAGCCCCTCGGCGCGGTACCGCTGCTGGAGAGCCTCGTCGCCGGCGAGCTCGGCGATCGCAGTCGCCATCTGATCCGGGTCCTCGGGGTCGAGCCGGACGACCGCGTCGCCGCAAACGTCGGCCAGCGAGGCCTCGGTCGTGCTTGCGACCGGACACCCGCTCGCCATCGCCTCGAGCGGCGGCGTGCCGAAACCCTCGTACAGGCTCGGGAAGACCATCGCGGTGGCGCGACGGTAGAGGACCGGTAGCGCGCGCTCCTCGACGAATCCCAGGTGGTGGACGCGCTCCTCGACCCCGTGCTCGCGCGCGGGTGCCCACAGCAGCTCGTCCTCGCGGTCGTACGTCGCGCCCGTCAGCACGAGATGGAGATCCTCGTCGTCTATCCCGCCGAGCGCGGCGAGCAGCTTCGCGTGGTTCTTGTGCACCCACAGGCTCGCGGGGTAGAACAGGAACCGCTCCGGGAGGTCCAGCGGCGCGGCAATCTCGTCGTCGTCGCCTGCGGCCTGCGGGCTGAAGCGCTCGTCGTCGGCGGCCCACGGGATCGAGACCACGCGCGACTCGTCGACCCCGAGCTGGTCGATGATCCGTCCGCGTGCGTGGCGGCTCAGGGTGATGACCAGGGTCGCGTGCTTCGCCGGGCGATCGTAGGACAGCGCGCGCCAGACGCGCTCCGGACGGGTGAAGAACTCCGGGTGGTCGTGATGGATGAGGTCGTAGATCGTCATCACGGTCGGCTGGGACACGCGCGGCAGCCGCAGCGTCAGGGGGTAGTGCACCACCTGCATCTCCGGGTCGAACTGCCGGCTTAGCGGCGACGGGCGCAGCGCGGCCTTGGCAAGCGCCGTGAGTCGAGCGGCCGCAGTCTTCCCGGCGCGGAAACCCTCGGCCTGGTGTAGACGCACGGCCCCGCGGGACCACTCGCGCGCGGGACCGATCGTGTGCTCGTTGCAGAGCACGTCGAAGCGTGCCGATTCCGACACCACGCCAAGGTGGCGGAGCAGCTCCCGCACGTAGGTCGCAGTGCCGGTCCACTCGCCGTGGACGGTGGGAAGCAGGCTCAGTCCGACGACGAGTTCGGAGGTTTTGTCGGCCATCATGCGGGGGCGGGAATATAGGCGCCACGCGACGGACGCGGGCGCCGGCGCAAGATTGCTGTCCAGATGGCTTGCCAACTGGCCAAAGACGGCTAAGATTGCCTCTAACCAGACGCAAACTGTGTTCGCGTCCGGGGGGACGAAAAGGTACTGGGGGGCGGAACCGGATGGATCCAGGGGACTTGAGAGCCACTCAGTCGTACACCCGGATCTCGAGCTGTCCGAGCGAATGAGCAAGGGAGCGATCGCAACAGACGGCGGTGTAACCACCGCGCGGCGCCTCGAGGCGCCGGCCGAGCGTGCCATAGATCTCGGCCAGCTCGCCGATTCTCGGCGCGACTCGCTGCGCCGGCGTCTGCTGGCGATCGCAGACGTCGTCGGCCTGTCGGCCGCCTACGGCGTCGTCTGGCTCGTCATACCTCCGAGCGGGTCGCTCGAGGAGCGGCTTCCGCTCATCGCTGCGCTGCCGCTCTGGATCGTGCTGAACAAGATCCTCCGCCTGTACGACCGCGATGCGAACGTGATGCACAAGTCCACGCTCGACGAGGTGCCGCGGATCGTCCAGTCGATCGTGCTCGGCTCGCTGGCCATCTTCCTGCTGGCCGAGCCCCTGATCGGGATCGTCGCCGGACGATCGCAGACCGTGGTCTTCATCGTCGCTGCGCTCGTCTTCACGGTCGGCATGCGGACCGCAGCGCGTGCGATCGTCCATTCGCGCTTCGAGCCCGAGCGCTGTCTGATGATCGGCTCCGGCAACGTCGCCGGGGTCCTCGCGCGGAAGTTCACCGCACATCCGGAGTACGACGTCGAGCTCGTCGGCTACGCCGACATCGAGCACGAGGAGATCGTCGGCCGGCGCGGCATCCCGCTGCTCGGCGACGTCGAGCACCTCGAGGAGATCCGCCGCCAGCACGACATCGAGCGCGTCGTCGTCGCGTTCTCGCCGCAGCATTCCCATGTGCAGCTGATGGACGTCGTGCAAACCTGCAAGCGGTTGAAGCTCAAGGTCTCGATCGTCCCGCGCTTCTTCGAGCTGATGGGCGACAGCCTCGAGGTGGACAAGGTCGAGGGGATGACGCTGCTCGGGCTCGGCGGCATGTCGCGCACCCACTCCTCGCTGATGCTCAAGCGGGCGATGGACGTCGCCGGCGCGGGCATCGGGCTGCTCTTCCTCTCCCCCGTCCTGCTCGCGGTCGCGATCGCGGTCAAGCTCGACTCGCGCGGAGCGGTCTTCTTCCGCCAGCGCCGCATCGGCCGCGACGACGAGCCGTTCGACTTGCTCAAATTCCGCACTATGGTCGAGGACGCCGACGCGCTCAAGGAAGAGCTGCTCGAGCAGAACGAGGTCGCCTACCCGATGTTCAAGATCGCCGACGACCCGCGTGTGACGCGCGTCGGGCGGTTCCTGCGGCGGTCGAGCCTCGACGAGCTGCCGCAGCTGCTCAACGTGCTGAAGGGCGACATGAGCCTCGTCGGGCCACGCCCGCTCGTGCCGATCGAGGCGGACGCGGTCAGCGGCGACTGGCGCCGCGTGCGGCTCGATCAGCCGCCGGGGATGACGGGGCCATGGCAAGTGCTGGGACGCAACGACATCCCCTTCGAGGAGATGGTCAAGCTCGACTACCAGTACCTCGCCGACTGGTCGCTGTGGAACGACTTCAAGCTCGTGCTGCGCACCCTGCCGGTCATCGTTCGCCGCCAAGGCCACTGAGCCCCCGTTCCCGCCCGCGCGACGCCCGGTAGCGGGTCGGTCGCTCGTCTGCTGAATACTGGGCGCCCGTGACCGAGCAGCCACCGGAGCGGCCCGCTGCGCAAGATCGCTCCCTGAAGAGCCGCTACGGGCGCTTGTCCGCGGTCCGGCGCAACATGGCCGGAACGGTCGCGACAACGTTCCTGACCCAGGGGACACTGTTGATCAGCAGCGTCGCCAGCGCCCGCATTCTCGGGGTAGAGGACCGCGGGACGCTCGCGCTGATGCTCTACATGGCCGCCGTGCTGCCGGTGGTCGGGACGATCGGGGTCCCTCTCGCGGTGACGTACGAGCTGGCGCGGAGCAAGAGTCGCGGGCGCGAGGTCCTGACGAAGATCCGACCACTGGTCCTCGGGCAGATCGTCGTGATCCAGCTGCTGTTCGGGGTGATCCTCCTGGCGGTCTTCGGCGGGTCGGATTCGGAAGTGAAATGGGCAGCGCTCGTCAGCTGGACCGGGACCCCCGCGATGGCGCTGTTCATGTACGCGCTCGCGGTGCTCCAAGGAACGGAGCGCTTCCGCGCGCTCAACCTCTGCCGTCTGCTCTACCCACCGCTCAGCGCAGCGATCCTCGTCGGGCTGCTCGTGAGTGACATCGGCGGCCTCCTGACCGTCACCTTCGTCTGGGTGGGCCTCTACTGGGTGACGGGGCTCGTGACTGTTGTCGTCGCCTACCGGGCACTCGATGCGGAGCACGACGCCGAGCCGAAGCCGGCCGCGGCGGCGGTGGACGACTCCGACCGCGAGGAGATGCTCCCGCCCGACCCGTCGCCGCGCCAGATGAGCATCTTCGGAGCGAAGTCGATCTTCGGCGCGGCATCCCCGCTCGACGTGCTGCTGCTCGACCAGGCGATCGTCGGCTTCTTCATCTCTCAGACCGCGCTCGGCACGTATGTCGTCGCCATCGCGTTCACAAATGTGCCGCTCTTCATCGCGACGAGCATCGGACTCGTCGCCTATCCGCGCGTGGCGGCCACCAGCGACCCCTCGAAGGCACGGCGCGTGACCGCCACCTTCATGCTCACGACAGTCGTGGTCTGCGGCACCGTCATCGCCGCCGAGCAGCTCGCCCTGCCGTGGCTGGTCCCAACCCTCTTCGGGGAGGAGTTCGACGCCGCGGTCGGGGTCGGCCGCATATTGCTGATCAGCACGATCTTCTTCTGCCTGCGGCGGGTGTTGACCGAGTGCGCCCGCGGACTCGGGCGGCCCGGCATCGGCAGCGTCGCCGAGATTGTCGGGCTCGTGATCCTGATCAGCCTCTCGATCGTGCTCGGCGACGAGGGCGCGAAGGGCGTCGCGCTCGCGCTGACGATCGGCGCGGTCGCCTCCTTCCTCACGCTGCTCGTCGCGCTGCGGTTCCCGACGCGTCGTCACAAGCCGACGGCCGAGGAAGACTTGGTCGAGGCGGAGGCGATCGCCGAGTCCGAGACCACCCGGCCGTACTGAGCGGGTGCGTCAGGGCGCGCGCGTAGTGGCGTCCGCGTCCGCGACAGGTCGCGCCGGGTTGCCCCCCACGGTGGTGCCGGCGGGGACGTCGTCCGCGACTACCGCCGCCGTCTGGACCACGGCGTCGCGTCCGATCCGGCACGGCCCGACGATGATGGCCCCGGTACCGATCGTCGCCCCCGCCTCCACGACGATGTCACCGCCCTGCACGTCGAGGCTCTGGAAGCGCTCCGCTCGCCATGCCTGGCGGTTGATCGCGGAGGTCACCAGCAGGACCTGGTAGCCGCACCGCACCCCCTCCTGGATCTCGATCGAACCTCCGTGGAGGTCGAGCTGGGCACCACCCAACTCTGCGCCGTCGGCGAGCGTCAGCCGCTCGGGGTCGCCGAGGACGACCGGCCCCGCCATGCGCGCCTCGGTGACCATGCGGCGCACGCGCTGCGCGCCGGGATGAGTCTCGTAGCGGGCCCGTACGCGCTCCATCGCAATCCGGTAGACCGGCTTGGCAATCCGGTCGACGGGGCCGCGTCCCATCGCGTGTGGCCTCAGCCGCCGTCCCCGTCGATGACCCGAACGGGCCTCGCCGGGATGCCGGCCATCACGGTCCGCGGAGGGACGTCGCCCCTCACGACCGCGCCGGCGGCGATCACCGCGTCCCTGCCGATCACGCAGGGCCCGATGATCGTCGCCCCACTCGCAACCCACACCCCCGGCTCGAGCGTCACGTCGAGACCCCGTGTGTCGGCCGCCTGGACACGATCGACTCCGCTCTTTTCCACGTCGTGCCCGCCGGCGATCACACGCACGTCGTAGCCGAACCCGACGTGCTCCTTGATCGTGATCCGGCCGGAGTTGGCGTTGAGATGGGCGTTGAACACACCGGCCGTCGGATCGATCGTCACCCAGGTCGGATCGCCGGCGATCGTCGGCTCGCGCCCGCGTGCGGCTGCGATCAGCTGGCCCAGTGCCTTCGGGTCGTCGTACAGCGCGAGCTCGCGCTCCAGCCGCTCGACGACGCCGCGCTCCACCCCGGGCGTGACGCGCTCGACGAGCGCGTCACGAAGACCCTGTGCCAGCTTGCGAAGCATGGCGCGAGATCATGCCAGCCGACCCGCTGTGGCGGCCTCAGCGGACCGGGTAGCTGCGGCTCGCGACGCCGCGTGTGAGCGCGCGGAGCTCGGCTCGCCCGCGCACGCGCACCGTCTTGAACGCGATGTTCGAAGTGCCGCTGCGGGCCGTCCCGATCGTCTTCCAGCTGCTTCCCGCCCGGCGCTGGAACGACACGCGCCCCGAACGTGGCGCCTTGGTCCACACCCTCACCCGCCTGCGGTCGAGACGCTGCGCCGCGAACGGGAACCGGAACGCGTCCGCCGACGGCTTCGGGGTGCCGTCGACGGTGAACACGCCGCCCTGGCCCGTGAACGGGTAGCCGCGCCCCTCCGCGTCGTCCATTACCTGGAACCACGTGATCGTGTTGACGCCCTGCTTCCACAGCAGGTAGAAGCTCTGCGCGAGCCAGCGCGCCTGGCGCGCGGCGGGCACGCCGTCGGGGTCCGGGGGTTTCGAGTCCCAAGCGAGCTCGGTCACCCAGAACTGCTTGACCTTGCGCGGGCGGACGAGCCGGTTGCGCTCGGCGAAGCGCAGCACCTTGACGAGCTTCGACGCGTCGGCGACGGTCACGTCGTCGCGGCTGAGCGCAGGCACATCGGGTGCACGCACACCGTACGGATGGTGGGCGATCGCGTCGAGGTGGGCCGGGTCCTTGCAGCTCAGCTTCCGCAGCTTCTTGTTGAGGAGTCGCACACACAGCATCTCGCGCAGGAACAGCGCGGGATCCGTGCGGCGGCCGCCGACGCGGTGGTCGCCGAACGGCGCGGTGCCAGCCTCGACGACCGTGTTCTTGCGGCTGACGGCCTTGATCCGGTGATAGGCGCGGTTGAGCATCGCGCGGTAGAGGGCCGGCGAACGCAGGCGGCTGCCCGAATACTGAGGGCTGAGATAGTTGTCGAGGTTGGGCTCGTTCCAGACCTGGTACCGGCGCACAGGCGGCAGGATTCCCCCGGCGGGGTCGGCAAAGCGGCCCGAATAACGCCGCGCGAGCGCGGAGGCGAAATCGCCTACGGCCGCCGGGCTCGGCCGCCAGGTGCCGGCCGGGGCGCTGCCGGGGCGGCCGGGCGCTTCCGCCCAGCTCGGGGCGGAGAGGAAGGTGAGCAGCACGTCGAGCCCGCGCGAGCGAGCCTCGCGCACGGCGTCGTCGGTCGTCTGCCAGCGGTAGCCGGGGTCCGCCGGGTTGCGCGCGTTGAAGCCCGCCTGCGGCGCGACCGGAGCCACCTCCGACCAGGGCACGACGATCCGCACGAGCCGTGCCCCGGACTGCTTTGCGAGATCAAAACGCGGGACGCGCGCGTCGCTCGCCGGCAGACTGAAACCACCGTCGAAGAATCCCGTGGTCAGCGGCCGCTTCGCCGCCGACGCCGGCATCGCAGCGAAGGCGGCGATCACTGCCGTGAGCAGGGCGGCCGACACGAGTCTGGTCCTGGTCGCGAGCAAGGGGTCCACGTTACGCAAACACGGGTGATCGTGCTTCAGCGCGCAATTGGTGCGCACAGGGGTGGCAAACGTCGGCCAGGCTCGCTACAGTAAGCAACACCAGGTGGGGGCGCCCAAGGAGGGTCCGTCTTGAAGAGGCTTCGCATAATCGTTCTGGCCGCCGGTGCGGCGGTAGTAGCAGCACTGATCGGTGCTTCGTCCGCGAGCGCGCAGGGAACCTGCCCGCCGGGGCAGACCGGCTCGCCGCCGTACTGTCAGACTCCGCCCGGAGGCGGAGGAGGCACGACCACGCCTACCGTCGACGTCGGGATCGGCGTCAGGGGGCAGGTCGGCTGCCCGTCGCTGCGATACATCCGGGTCCGTGCCTGGAAGAGCGGCACCGGGATGGTCCAGGTCTGCACCTCAGCGGGCGGCACCACGACGCTGAGGGCGCGTACGTCCTCCGGCAGCGCGGCCAACACCAAGGTCTACAAGCGCACAACCAACTCGGCTGCCGACAGGCTCACCCTCGTCATCAAGCCGTCCAACTCCGCAAGGAAGAAGCTGCGGAGAGGCAAGACGGTCAGGGCGCTCTTCAAGCTCTCGTTCGTCCCGCGCGCGGGCGGCGCGACCCAGACGCGGAACGCCAAATTGACGCTCATCCAGCGTCCCACGCCGGCGAAGTTCCGCACCAAGAGGGCGCCGAACCGCCAGTAGGACCCGGCGGTTCGATAGCAGGTCGACGCTGTGGCGTCAGCCTGCCGGCGTGACGCGGTAGGCGTCGAAGACCGACTCGACGTTCCGCAGGCGCTGGATGCAGTGCTTCAGCGCCTGCACATCGCCCACCTCGACGACGAAGCGGTTCTTGACCATCGGGTCGACGACCGTGCAACGCGCTTCGAGGATGTTCACGCCCGTCTCGGCGAACGTGCGCGAGAGGTCCTCGAGCAGGCGGGTGCGATCCCAGCCGTCCACCTGGATCTCGACGCGGAAGGCGCTCGAGGCCTCCTCCTCCCATGCGACCTTCGTGAAGCGCTCGGGACTACGCATCAGCGCCTTCGCGTTGGGGCAGCTCTCCTGGTGGATCGTGATCCCCTTGCCGAGCGAGATGTAGCCGACGATGTCGTCGCCCGGGACCGGGCGGCAGCACTTGGCCAAGCGCAGCATCACGTCGCCGGCTCCGTCCACGAGGATGCCGTGGCTCGTCGCTGAGCCCGTCGGCTTGGCCGCCTCGCGGTGGGTGACGACGCCGGTCACGGCGCCCGGCGGCTCGACCGCCGCCTCGCCCTGCTTCAGCCGCTGGAGCAGCTTGTTGGTGACGACGCGCGCCGAGATCTTCGACTGGCCGAGCGCGATGTAGAAGTCGTCCGCCTTGCGGAAGCCCATCTCGCGGATCACGTCCGCGAGCAGGGGCGATCCGGCCATCTTCTGCGGCGGCAGGCCTTGCCGCTTGAAGTGCTCGGCAAGCTGCTCGCGGCCCGCGCGCTCCGAGTCCTCGCGGCGCTCGCGCTTGAACCAGGCGCGGATCTTCGACTGCGCGCGGGTGGTCTTCACCAGCGCGAGCCAGTCGCGCGAGGGCCCGCGCTCCTGCTTCGAGGTCATCACCTCGACGATGTCGCCCGACTTCAGCTCGTAATGGAGCGGGACGATCTTGCCGTTCACCTTGGCGCCGACACAGCGGTGCCCGACGTCCGTGTGGATCGAGTACGCGAAATCGAGCGGAGTCGAGCGCGCAGGCAGCGACTTGACCTCGCCCTTCGGCGTGAAGACGAAGACGTCGTCCTCGAACAGGTCGGCCTTGAGCGTCTCGGCGAACTCCTGCGGGTCCTGGAGCTCCTTCTGCCAGTCGAGCATCTGCCCGAGCCACTGGACCTTGTCCTCGACGTCCTTCAGCGGCGCGGAGCGGCTGTCGTAGTGCCCGTCCTTGTAGATCCAGTGGGCGGCGACGCCGTACTCCGCCATGTCGTGCATCTCGCGCGTGCGGATCTGGATCTCGAGCGGGCGGCCCTCGGGCCCGATCACCGTCGTGTGGAGCGCCTGGTAGCCGTTGAACTTCGGCATCGCGACGAGGTCCTTGAACCGGCCCGGCAGCGGCTTCCAGAGTGAGTGGATCACGCCGATCGCGCCGTAGCAGTCCTTGACCGAGCCGACGAGGACGCGCATCGCGGTGAGGTCGTAGATCTCGTTGAACTCGCGCCCCTTCTTCGTCATCTTCGAGTAGATCGAGTAGAAGTGCTTCGCGCGGCCGGAGATGTCCGCCTCGATGCCGACGGCCTCGAGCTCCTTCTCCAGATAGGTGCCGGCGCGCGCGACGTAGCCCTCGCGCTCCTCGCGCTGCTGTGAGACGAGCCCCTTGATCTCCTTGTACTTGCGTGGGTGCAGCGCGGCGAAAGCGAGGTCCTCGAGCTCCCACTTGATCGCGTGGATGCCGAGCCGATGCGCGAGCGGCGCGAAGATCTCGAGCGTCTCCTTCGCCTTCTCCTGCTGCTTCTGCTTCGACATCGCCTTCAGCGTGCGCATGTTGTGGAGGCGGTCGGCGAGCTTGATCAGGATGACGCGAATGTCCGCGGCCATCGCGACCATCATCTTGCGGTAGTTCTCGGCCTGCCGATCGTCGCGGCTCTGGAAGGTGATCCCGGTCAGCTTCGTGACGCCGTCGACGAGGGTCGCGATCTCCTCGTCGAACTCCGCGCGCACCTCCTCGAGCGAGGCGCTCGTGTCCTCGACCGTATCGTGCAGCAGCGCCGCGCAGAGCGTCGCGGTATCGAGCCTCAGCCCCGCGCAGATCTTCGCGACCCCGACCGGGTGGGTGATGAAATCCTCACCGGACCGGCGGCGCTGGTCCGCGTGGTGCTCGCACGCGAACACGAAGGCACGCTCGACGGCATCGCGATCGACCGTCTCCGCAGCCTCGGCGGAATGCTCCTCGATGACGGCGAGCAGGTCGCCGAGCAGCGTCCGCTCGTCGTCCGAGAGCTTCGCCGCGGGCCCCGCGGGAGCGTGCGGGGCGGCGTGGTCGACCGGGACGTGGTCGTAGACGGCGGGCTCCTTCGGGGCCTCGGCGGCCGCGTCTGCCGACTCCACGGGCACCGTAGCCTGCTCCGGCGCGGTTTTCTCGGCCTTCGCCATCTATCTGATTTTAGAGCCCTCCAAGGCGGGTCGGCCAGGGATGAGCGCCGGCTTGCGCGCCGCCCCTGCGGCGGGGCGCCTACGCCTCTTCCGCGATCTCTTCGACCAGTGCTGCCGCGGCGTTCCGATGCCGCCGCCAGAGCGCATAGGCGATGGCCGCCAGGACGAGCGCCGCGATCAGCCAAATCAAGGGGCTTCCGCTGGTGGCGCCGAGGTCGCCGGAGGAGACCGACGGGGGGTTCTCATCCGACTTTCGCTCCCTGTTCGCCCTTTCGTCCGCCGCGACGAGGGCCGCGAGCGTCGCGTCGTCGGGCGACCCGCCCGCGCTGCCCGGGTCGATGTCCTCGGCGCCCGGCGGGCGCTCGGGGCCGGTCTCGCCCGGGATCGACTCGCAGTACTGGTCGAAGCCGGAGCGGCCGGGGAGGCTCTCGCAGTCCGTCGGGCGCTGCGCGCCGGCGGCAGCGGCGAAGAGCAGGACCGAGATCGAAGCGACCAGGGTGGCGAACATCACCAGCCTGCGTCTAGAGTGGCTCGCTTCTTGTCGCAACGCAGATCTCCCTATCCCTCGTCCTTGCGGTCGCTGCAGCGCGTCGCCGCTTTCTTGCTCCCCTTTGCGGCGCTGACCTACTTGGCGCTCCAAGGAGGATCTTACGACATCGTAATCCGGCAGGAGGAGGGCATCGTGCTCTGGGTCGGCATCGCGCTGGCCGTTGCACTCGGTGTCCTCCCCCGCCGCATTCCCGCTCGCGAGGCGGCGATCCCGCTGATCGCGCTGGCGGCGCTGGTCGTCTGGACCGCGCTCAGCCTGCTCTGGACGAGCAGCGCGGAGGCGACGTTGGCGGAGCTCGCCCGCACGTTGACCTACGCCGGCATGATCCTGCTGGCGTTCTGCGCGCTTGGTCGCACGACGTGGCGCTCCGCGGCGGCGGGCATCGCCGCCGCGGCGGTGCTCGTTTGCGGGCTCGCGGTGCTGAGCCGGCTGACCGGCGAGCTCGGCGACCCGAACGCCATATCGGTCCAGGACCGCCTCAGCTACCCCTTCTACTACTGGAACGCGGTCGCTGCCTGGGGCGCGATCTCGATCGCGCTCGCGCTCAGCTGGAGCGCGAGCGCACGCAGCGTGATCGTCCGGGTGGTGTTCGCCGCCGCGCTCCCGGTCTGCGCGCTCGCCGTCTACCTCACCTATGCCCGCGCCGGCGTTGCGACGAGCGCGCTCGCCGTCGTCGCCGTGATCGCCTTGACCCCGAATCGCTGGGTGGCGGCGGTTCACACCGTCGCCGCGACCGCCGGCTCGGCGCTCGTGATCCTGACCGTCCGCGACCAGCCGCAGATCGCGGAGGGCACCGGGACCGCAGGCGCGGGCAAGATCGTTGGAGCGCTCGCGGCAGCAATGGCGCTGTGTGCCGTGGTCGCGGCCGCGACGAAGCTGTTGCGGGGCGATCTGCGCTGGCGGGTGAGCAAGCCGACGGCACGTGTCGGCGTCGGCGCGATAGTGGCGCTCACCCTGATGGCCCTCGTCGCCGGGCAGTCCCAGGTCAGGCGCGGCTGGGACGAGTTCCGCAACCAGCCCGTCGCCGCGGCGACGGGCGACCCGACGGAGCGCCTCTCGACCCTCGGCGGGAGCCGCTACGACGTCTGGGAAGCGGCAACCGAGATCTTTTCCGACGAAACCGCGCTGGGCACAGGGCCCGGCACGTTCGAGTTCGCATGGAACAAGCGCGGCGGCGGCGAGTTTCTCCGTGACGCCCACTCGCTCTACTTCGAGACCGCGGCCGAGCTCGGCTTCCCGGGTGTCTTCTTCTTGGTGGTGCTGCTCGTAGGCCTCCTCTATCTCGGGTTCGTGAACAGGCAGAAGTTGCGAAGGCTCCACTCCGCCGGCGCGGCTGCCGGGCTGCTGGCAGCGTTCGTCGTCTTTCTCGTCTACGCCGCCGTCGATTGGATCTGGGAGGTGCCGGCGGTGACGGCCCTCGCGCTCGCATCGGCCGCGGTGGCGTGCAGCTCCGCCCGCACCCGCCGGCTGCGGCTCCGCAAGGTGCCGCGGGCGGCCGTCGCGGTGGGCGCGTTGGCGGTGGCCGCGATCCAGATCCCGGGGGTCGTGTCGAACTCTGCCGTCAGGGAGAGTCAGGAGCTCGCTCTGGCGGGCTCGCTCGACGCGGCCACGGACCGAGCCACTGAGGCCGTTGACGCGGCCCCCTGGGCCGCGAGCGGCTACATCCAGCGGGGACTGATCGCCGAGCGGGAGCGGGCGTACGACGCCGCCCGCGAGGACCTCCAGACGGCCGCCGAGAAGGAGCCGGACAACTGGCGCCCGCACGTGCTGCTGGCCCGCGTCGAGGCGCGCGCCGGCCGACTCGAGCAGGCGCGTGCCGAGCTGCGAGAAGCGCGGCGCCTGCGGCCGAAGTCGCCGTTCGTCGTACGGCTCGGCGACGTCACCGTCGAGGGCACACGCCGCTGAGGGGCTAGGCGGCGCTCAGCTGCCGGGCGCCGCCGGCGAGATAGGCCTCGGCCGCCGCGAGCTCCGCCGCACGGGCGCGGTAGGTCGGCGAGCGCTCGAGCTCGGTGCGATCCGGATCGCTGGCGAGCAGGAGCGACGAAAGGTCGCCCTCACGCTCGGGGCGCGCGAGGCCGAGCTCGACGAGCACGGCGGCTGCATCGCGGTCGGCGATCTCGACGCTCGCCCCGTCACTCCTGCGGAGAGCGCGGTAGGCAGCTTCCAGCGTCGGCCGAAGGGCCAGCTCCGAGCGCGCAACGGCAAGCGCGAACTCGACCTCGGGCGCACCCCAGACGAGGTGAGCGAACGCGGGCTCGTGCCGGGCGGGCAGCCGGGCGAGCAGGCGCTCCCCCTCCTCGCCGCGCGGCGGGTCGATCGCGATCACGTGCGCATACGGGGCCGCGAGCGACGGCTCCCGCTCGAGCGCGCTCCACGAGGTCAACGCAAGCGAGTCGTCGTCGGCAAAGCCGGCGAGCGTCGCCTCGACGCCCTCGCGCCGGCGGCCGCAGTGGGCGCATACGAGCAGCACGGGCTCACCGCTCGAGATCAGTCCGGCGGCGATCCCGGCGAGGCCCTCGCCGCGCCGGTCCGAGACCGCGCGGGTGACCAGCCCGGGGACGGCAGGGGTCTCATCCGGCCGGTCGGTCTTGCCGCATTCGCCGTTGATCCCGTCGAGCACCTCGACGGCCCCGCCCTCCTGCTCGCGCACCGCCTCAAGCACCAGTCGTGGCTCGACGGCCCCGCCCCACTCGTTGAGCTCGAGGCGGACCGCAGCGTCGTGCGGCCGCACCGACAGCTTCTTCAGCGCCGAGGGCGGCGTGCGGAACGCGACGGCGCTCGCCCGCGCATTGCCGCCGGCGACGCTGAAGCGAGCGTGTTGCGACTCGTCCCCCATTCCTCGGACGTCTTCCGTCGTGATCGCGGGCACGAGCAGCAACGGCTCCGGGTTTCCGGCGCCGAACGGCTCGAGCGTGCGCAGTTCCTGGGCGAGCGCCATCCCGGCCGCGCCGGCGGGGACGATTGCGTCCACCCTCCTCGACGGAAGCAGGTCACGCGGAGTGAGGTGTGCCGCCGCGTGGTCTGCGAACGCTCGCCGGAAGGGGCCGATCGCCTCTTCGTCGAGCTCGCAGCCGGCCGCCATCGTGTGCCCGCCGAAGCGCGTCAGGTGCTCGGAGCAGGCGCCGAGGCCGGCGTGGAGGTCGAACGCGTCGATACTGCGGCCGGATCCCTTACCTTGCCCCTCGCCGTCTACGGCGATGACCACGCACGGGCGGTGGTAGCGCTCGACCATGCGCGAGGCAACGATCCCGATGACGCCGCCGTGCCAGTCCTCCCCGGCGAGCACGAGCGCGGCCTCGTGCGCCTGCGCGGCGGCCGCGGCCTCCGCCGCGAACAGGATGCGTGTCTCGGCGTCGCGCCGCTCGCGGTTGAGCTGGTCGAGCTCGGCCGCGATCTCGTCCGCGCGCTCGTCGTCGCTGGTCAGGAGTAGCTCGAGCGCGGCGTCGGCGCGCTCCATCCGGCCGGCTGCGTTGATCCGCGGGCCGAGGGCGAAACCGAGCGAGCGCGCGCTGAGGGTCCCCGGCTCGACCGAGGCGACCTTCATCAGCGCGCGCAGCCCGGGCTTCGCCGTGCGCGCGAGGCTCGCGAGCCCCTCGCGGACGAGGCGACGGTTCTCGCCGCGCAGCGGGACCAGGTCGGCGACGGTCGCGAGCGCCACGAGGTCGAGGTCCTCGTCGGCATGCCGCGGCTCCTCCCCGGCGGCGGCGTGGAGCGCCTCCGCGAGCTTGTGGGCAACCCCTGCGGCGCAGAGCTCCTCGAAGGGGTAGCCAGAGACGGCCGGATGGACGATCGGACACGGCGGCAGACGGTCACCGGGACGATGGTGATCGGTCACGACCACGTCGAGCCCGAGCTCGAGCGCGCGTTCCACCTCGACCGCGCTCGTTATCCCGCAGTCCGCCGTGATCAGGAGGCCCGCGCCCGCGCCTGCCAATTGCTCGACCGTGGCGACGGACAGCCCGTAGCCGTCGTCACCGCGGCTCGGCAGATGCCATGCGGGGTCGGCGCCAAGCGCCCGCAGCGCGCGGACGAGGATCGCGGTGGACGAGACCCCGTCAACGTCGTAGTCGCCGTGGACGACGATCGGCGAGCGGCTCTCGACGTGGCGCAGGATCCCCTCACAGGTGTCGCGCATCCCCTCGAACTCGAAGGGATCGTGTCGGTCATCCGCGGCGAAGAACGCACGCGCCAGGCCGGGGGTGCGGTGTCCCCGCCGCACGAGGATCGCGGCGACAGCGGGCGACACGTCCAACTCCCGCTGCAGCTCGTACGCGGCCGCGGTCGAGTAGGGCTCGTGCTCGATCCGCGCGCGCGTAAGTGGCATCCCGCCCATTGTGGGTCAGCGGGGCGACGGAACCGCGAGCTCGAGCAAACCCGCGAGCTCGCGCATCGCCGCATCCGGCTCGAACGCGACGTCCTCGTAGCTGAAACGAGCCGGACGCCAGCCGAGGGCCGTGAGCTCTCGATCGCGTCTTCTGTCAAGGCGCATCGCGGCGCGGGAGGAGTGGTAGGCGTAGCCATCGACCTCCACCACGAGGCGCTGCTCGGGCCAGACGAAGTCGCGCTGCTTGCCTTTGATCGCGAAGTTAACTTCGGGGAGTGGCAGGCGGTACGAACGGATAGCAGCGAGGAAGAGTCTTTCGAGGTAGCTACGGGCCTTGTCGTCGTCGGGCTGCATGAGACGGACGAGATCCTTTAGTGGGCGGGTGCCAGCACGCCCTGGATGGCGGTCAACGACGGCGCCTAGGTTCTGGGCATCGAAGAGGTGGCGGTCCTGACTGCGCTCCACGAGCAATCGGAGGTCGCGCGGCGTAACGACGGAGGCCTGGTCGAGGATCGTCCGCGGCGTGGTCGTGACCCGCAACCCCTCCATGGCGAAGGTCTCGGATGGGACAAGGCCTTGACGATGGGTGGTCAGCCGCGCCTGCCTTCGTCCGCGAGCGGTCTCGGTGCTCACGTGGATCGGGAAGGGCGGGCCACCCGCGATCCCGGCCGCCTGGGCCGCGCTGTCGTGGCTGATCACGGAATCGTCTCCGCAGGCGAGCAGCGCCGCCATCCACCAGCCCTCGCGCTTGAGCTGAGTGTGGCCCACGGCATACACGCCACGGAAGACGCGCCGGAGGCGCCTTGCGGCAGCCGCCCGCATGATGGCTTCAGGACTTAGATCGACGCCAAGCAACTGCCAGTAACTGACAACCCCGTGCTGACGATCGGCGAGCCCACCGATGATCGGGTCGCGCGTGGCGCGCTGTGGTCGCATACCGACCATGACGCGCCACTCGCCACGTTTCACCCCCACGGGGCCGGGCGCGAGCCGGCGGCGGGCGGGCGCTCAGTCGTACTGCGGCTCGGTGCGGGAGCCCCAGAGGTAAGACAACCCCAGGCCGATCAGCGCGCCTGGGACGGCGACCAACGCCTGGACGAGCTCGGTGTCGTCCCGGCCGGGAATCGACAGTCCCGCGACAAGGAACCCGAACACCACAGAGCCCATGGTCGCGGCGAGGAACGCGCCGACGATCCCGCCGCGGAAGCGGTCGGGCACCCAGATGGCGAAGTGCCAGATGGCGATCCCCATCATGACCCACACGAGCATGCTCATCAGCGACCGTGCCTCTTTCTCTGTCGACGCGTCTGCTTCTTCTGCTTCTTCGACCTAGGCTCCGCCGGAGTGGGCGGGGACTCTGGGGCCTTTGCGGCCTCAGAGTCGCCGACCCCATCTGATCCATCCTCTTCACTTCCCCGCAGTCCAGGCTCCGGCGCGACCTCGGCCTCATCCGGCTCGGGCTCACCAGACGGATCAACCACGCCGGTCGCAACTGACGGCTCTTCGGGCGCAGGGGCCGGCGGTGGGGCCGGGCGCGGCGCGGCGCCACCTGTGGCGCGGCGCCGGTCACGGCGGGTGCGTGCCCGGCGCGGGCGATCGGCCTTCTCCGAGGGGGCAGCGCCGTCACCGTCCTCGCCCAGGGAGATCGCCGCATAGGCGGGCACGACGCCGTCGTTCTCCGCCATTACGACGGAACGGCGGCGGCGGTAGACGGGCTCGCGCTCCTTCCACAGCACCAGGACGGGCGCGGCGATGAAGATCGACGAGTACGTACCCGACGCGACGCCGACGAGTAGCGCGAAGGCGAAGTCCTGCAGCGTCTCGCCGCCACCGATCAGCAGCGCGGTGACCGGCAATAGCGTCGAGAAGCTCGTCACGAGCGAACGCGTCAGCACCTCCGACATCGAACGGTTGACGATCTGGGAGAACGCCGCGCGTGGCATTCGCGGGACGTTCTCGCGCACGCGGTCGAAGACGATGATTGTGTCGTAGAGCGAGAAGCCGAGAATGGTCAACAAGGCAGCGACGGTCGAGGTCGTGACCTCGAGTCCGGTCAGCGCGTAGACGCCCGCTGTGATGAGGAGGTCGTGCGCGAGCGCGATCAGGACCGGCACCGCGAACTTGAACTCGAACCGCAGCCCGATGTAGATCGAGATCAAGAGCAGCGACGCGATGATCGCGATCACCGCGGTGCGTGCGATCTGCTCCCCAAACGTCGGTCCGACCGTGGTGCTCGAGAACCTCGCACCCACGACGCCGAAGCGCTGGTCGAGTGCGCGCTGCACACGCGAAACCTCCTCCGGCTCGATCTCGGCCGAAATCTGGACGACGTTCTCGCCGAGGTCGGGGTCGTCGACCTCCTGGACCTTCGCGTTGCTGAACTTCGGCGGTAACGCGTCGCGGACCTGCTCGACGCTGGCCGCACGCTCGAGCGGCGTGACGATCCGCGTGCCCGATTCGAACTCGATCCCGAAGTTGATCCCCTTGGCGGCGAGCGCGAACGCGCAGACCACGAGGATCGCACCCGACATCGAGAAGAACCACTTGGCCCGACCCGAGAAGTCGACCTTCCACGGCCGGCCCTCGCCACTCGCGCCGAGCATCATGCGCGAGCCGAAGAACCGCGTGCGGGCCAGCGAGCCGAGGATCGCCGACGTCGCCAGCACCGCCGTGAACAGGGAGACGATCGTGCCGACGCCGAGCATGAACGCGAACCCCTTCACGCCAGCCGTCGCGAGCATGAAGAGGATGAACGCGACGCCGATCGTGACGACGTTCGCATCCATGATCGTGCGCAGCGCCTTCTGATACCCGGCGGAGATCGAGGCAGGGATCGACCTCCCCGCGCGCACCTCTTCCTTGATCCGCTCGAAGATGACGATGTTCGCGTCAGCCGCGACGCCTAACGTGAGGATCAATCCCGCGATGCCCGGCAGCGTGAGCGTGATCGGGATCAGCTTCACGATCGCGAACAGGAACACCGCGTAGATTGCGAGGGTGATGCCGGCGATCACGCCGAGGCCGCGGTAGAAGAGGATCAGGAAGATCAGCACGAGCGCGAAGCCCGCGAGGCCGGCGGTGAGGCCCTGGTTGAGCGCCTTCTGGCCGAGGCTCGCCGACACCTGGGTCTTCGAGATCGCCTTGAGCTCGATCTGGAGCGCGCCGATCCTCAGCTGCTCGGCGAGGTCGTTCGTCTCCTCGAGGGAGCCGATGCCGTTGATCTGGGCTCCGGTGTCACCAGAGATGCCCTCCGGGTTCTCGCGGTAATCGATCGTCGCGCGCGAGACGAGCTCGTCGTCGAGCGCGATCGCAAAGCTCTGGAGGTTCGAGTCCCTCGGTGCGCCGGCCGGCACGATCTGCTCTGAACCGCGCTGCGCGAGACGCTTGGTCACCCGCTGGAACGCACCGCGCCCCTTGTCGGTGAACTCCATCGTCACGATCGGCTCCTGTGAGCGCGGATCGGTTCCGGCCTTCGGGTCCTCGATGTCCGAGCCGGAGAGCTCGGTGTCGTCCTCGAGCACGTAGTAACGCGGCTGGGCGCTCTTGCCCTTCGACTGCTCCTCTTCGAGTGCCTTCACCACCACGATGCCGCGGGGGACGGCGAGCACCTGGCTTCCGCTGGGCGGCCCGGCGGCGCCGAGCTTCTCGAGCTCCTCGCGGCACGCGCTCTTCGCCGGCACCTTCGGCTGCGGGCCCCGCTTGGCGAGCCCGGGCTGGCGCTTGAGCTTGTCGCTGAACTCGGTCAGCAGTTCGGCGCAGTTTGGAGCTGGCGCGACGTCACGCCCGTTCGGCAGCTTGACCGGCGTCTGCTTCGGGCCGAAGAGGTAGTAGCGCCCGCCGCTCTTCGAATCGTTCTTCTTGTCGTAGTACGCGCGGACGGCGGCCGCGTTCTCCGGATTGACCTTCGCCTTGCGCAGCTCGTTGTCGTTCTTCTTGCCCGGTATGTCGTCCTGCTCGGGGCGCGGCTCGCTGCTCGGACGCCTGCTTCACGGCCTCGAAGAGCCCTTCGATCGGAGCGTCCCTGGCCGAGGAGATTCGCCTCCCAGTCGTAGAACTGGAGCTGCGCGGTCGTTGCCGACTTGCTGCTCCGCGTCTTCAGCGTTCGTGACGTCGGGCAGGCCGACGCTGATCTGGTCGGCTCCCGCGCGTTGAATTTCAGGTTCGCCCACACCGAGGGCGTCGGTCCGCTTGCGGATCGTCTCGATCGCCTTGTCGATTGCCTCGGGGGTGACCTTCGGAACCTGCGGCGTCGGCCGGCCCTCGTAGATCAGCTCGACGCCGCCCTTGAGGTCGAGGCCGCGCTTCGTCGGCTTCGACAACGGAGAGCCCGGGACGATCACCGCGAGGGCGAGCACGAGCAGCCCGACGACGAGCGCGATGATCGTGAGGTTGCGGCGACGGTCCGTCATCGCGCCAGGACGCGCGTCACTTGGGGGTGAGGACGAGCAGCAGCCCGCCGTCGTCGTCGTAGGCGGGGAAGATGTCGGCCTTGGCGGGTTCCGGGCGGTCGCCCTCGGCGTGGACGACGACCTGCTTGTCGAGCACGCGGACGCCCCATTCGAGCGCGGTACCGATGTGGTCGTCGCCGGACTCGAAGTCGAGGCCGAGGATCTCGCGCACCGGCTGCCCGATCACGTCGTTGTCGCCGAGGCCGGTGAGCTCGCGCGAGCCGCGTCCGGCGTCGATCACGCGCGCCTGCGCGTCGCAGGTGAAGAAGGCGGCGTTAGGGGCGGGGTAGTAATCGTCGAGCAGCTCGAAGAGGAAGCCGAAGCCGCACTTCTCGCAGCCCTTGGGGCGCGTCGAGAAGCCGGCGGTGCGCTCCTGCGACTCGGTGCGGTTTCCGCAGCTGGGGCAGATGAAGTTCGGCATCGGAGAGTAGGTTAGTGGGAGACTGGCGCTCCCCGACTCACCGGGGCGAGTAACGAAAGCCGACCTAAAGGAGTCAGGGTAGGTATGGCCCTGCTGCTTATCTTCGCGCTGCTCGCGGGCGCTGGAACCGCGCTCTCCCCGTGCATTCTGCCGGTGCTGCCGATCGCGCTCTCCGCTGGGGCGACCGGCGGGCGGCGACGCCCCCTCGGGATCGTCACGGGCTTGGCGATCTCGTTCACGTTCGCCACAGTCGCGCTCGTCTACGTGATCGACGCGCTCGGGCTGCCCGACGACCTCCTGCGCGTGGTCGCGATCGTCGTCCTGCTCGGGTTCGGGATCGCCTTCATGGTCCCGCCGATCGGGGACCGGATCGAAGCCTTCCTCAGCGCGCGCTTCAGCCGCCTTGCCGGCGCGCGCGCCGGCGGGAAGGGCTTCGCTGGGGGGTTCGTGCTCGGACTGAGCCTCGGGCTCGTCTACGCACCGTGCGCGGGGCCGATCCTCGCCGGGATAATCACGGTCTCGGCCTCGCAGGACTTCACCGCGGGGCGGCTGGCCGTCGCGCTCGCCTACGGGATCGGTTCCGCGATCGCGCTATACGTGCTGATACTCGGCGGCCGGCGCGTGATCGGCAAGCTCAGCGCCCGCAGCGGCTACATCCAGCAAGCGCTCGGCGCGACGATGGCGCTCGTGGCCGTGCTGATGCTCTTCAACCTGGACACCCGCTTCCAAACCGCGATAGCGAGCGACCTGCCGAGCTTCCTCGTCAACCCGACGGAGGGGCTCGAGACATCGGCGAGCGCCCGCGAACGCCTCGCCAGGCTACGCGGCGGTGGCTCTCCGCATGACCTCGGCAGCCGCTCTCGGGGTGCCGACGGTCGTCTGCCGGTTCTCGGCGAGGCACCCGACATCGTCGGCACCCAGAAATGGTTCAACACGCCCGGCGGCCGCAAGCTGAGGCTCGACGACCTGCGCGGGCGCGTCACGCTGATCGACTTCTGGACCTATACCTGCATCAACTGCATCCGCACGCTTCCGCAGCTGAAGTCGTGGGACGAGCGCTACCGCGACCGCGGCCTCAGCATCATTGGTATCCACACGCCCGAGTTCGCGTTCGAGAAGGACGCGGAAAACGTCGGCGACGCGATCGACCAGAACGGGATCCGCTACCCGGTCGGCCAGGACAACGAGATGGCGACGTGGAACGCGTTCGCGAACCAGTACTGGCCCGCCAAGTACCTGATCGACGCCAAGGGCCGGATCCGCTACACGCACTTCGGCGAGGGCGGCGAGCGTGAGACCGAGGACGCGATCCGCTCGCTGCTGGCCGAGGCCGGTCGGGATCGGATCGGCCCGCGCGGAGCCGTCACGGCCAGGCACGGGTCTCCGGATGTCACGACGCCCGAGATCTACCTGGGCTCGCTGCGCAACAGGGGCACCCTCAACGGACCGCTGGCGCCGGGGGTGCGCGACTACGGCACACCGGGGCCGGCGGCGGCACTGCCGCCCGACGCGATCGCCCTCGCAGGCTCCTGGCGTATCGACGACGAATCAGCCACAGCGGGGCGGAACGCGCAGCTCGACCTCGCCTTCGGCGCCGAGCGGGTGTTCCTCGTGCTGTCGTCGCCCGGACGGAGCCGCACCGTTCGGGTACTCCTCAACGGTGAGCCGCTGCCGGACAAGCTCGCGGGCGCGGACGTCCGCGACGGGCGGGTGACCGTCACCCGGCAGCGCCTCTACGACCTCGTGAACCTCCCCCACCCCGCGCGCGGCGTGCTGACCCTGCGCCCAGAGGCCGGGGTCGCCGGCTACGCGTTCACGTTCGGCTGAGCGACCGCCACTATCATCGCTCGCAGTGCTCCACGAGCTCGTCAGGCGCGTGGCCGCGGACGCACCCGACCGCCCGTTGGTCATCTCGCCGAAGGGAACCTTTACCTACGGCGAGGTGCTGACCCGCTCGGAGGCACTCGCCCGCGGCCTGCAGGAGCGTGGGGTCGAGCGCTTCGGGATCGCGGCCGACGACGCCGCCGACGTGATCATGCTGCTCGTCGCGTCTGCGATGGTCGGAGCCGAAGCCTGCACCTACCCCCGCTTCGCCGACGAGGGGCAGATAAACGCTCACGCGGAACGCTTCGGGCATGCGGTGGTCGTCACCACCCGCGATGTCTCGCTCCAGCAGGCGGAGGTAGTGGCGATCGACGGCCTCGCGATCGAGCAGGGCGAGGCTCCCGCGGAGCCGGAGTCGAACCCGGTGATGATCCTGACCACCGGGACCACCGGCGACCCGAAAGGCGCGCGCCACGACTGGGCACGGCTCGCCGACGCGATGCGTCCGCGCGACGAGCCGGGCAAGACGCGCTGGCTGCTCGCCTACAACCTCAACCAGTTTGGCGGAGTCCAGGTGATGCTCCAAGCGCTCGTGAGCGGGACGACCATCGTCGCGGCGCCCTCGGGCCAGGCGCACGAGGTGATCGAGACGCTGCGCGCGAACCATGTCACCCATCTCAGCGCCACACCCACCTTCTGGCGAATCCTCGCCGGAACGCTCGATGAGGCGACGGCGGCCGAGCTCGCGCTCCGGCAGGTGACGCTCGGCGGCGAGGCCGCGCCCGGCCCGCTGCTCGAGAGGCTGCGCGAGCTGTTCCCCGACGCTCGCATCTCGCACGTCTACGCGGGCACCGAGGTCGGCTCGATCGTTTCGGTGCGCGACGGAAAGCCGGGTCTCCCCCGCTCGGTTCTCGAGCGCGGGGACGACGCCGAGATCGAGCTGCGGGTCGTCGACGGCGAGCTCCAGATCCGCTCGAACGTCGGGATGCTCGGCTATCACGAGTCCTCCGAGACAGCCGGGGAATGGGTCGCCACCGGCGACCTCGTCGAGGAGCGTGACGGGCGGCTTCATTTCGTCGGTCGCACGAACGAGATCATCAACGTCGGGGGCGCGAAGGTCCATCCACTCCCGATCGAAGAGATCGTCTCGGGTGTCGACGGCGTGGCGCTGGTAACTGCCTACGGGCATCCCAACCCTGTGACCGGCCAGATCGTCGCGATCGACGTGGTGCCGCAGGAGGGCATCGACACCGAGGCGCTCGAGGACGCGATTCGCGACGCCTGCGAGGCGGCGCTCCCCCGGCCGGGGAGGCCGCGTCGGATCAAGTTCGTCGACGCCCTCGAGGTGCGCGACAGCAAGGTCGTACGCAGGGGCGCCTAGAAGAGACTGGCGGCGCCCTGCTGCTTCGGCAACTCGAGTCCGAGGTGCGCGAAGGCGGCGGGCGTCGCGACGCGACCTTTCGGCGTGCGCTTCATCAGCCCGAGCTGCAGCAGATAGGGCTCGTAGACACCCTCGAGGGTGTCCTGCTCCTCGTGAACCGCGGCCGCCAGGGTCGAGAGCCCGACCGGTCCGCCGGCGAACTTCTCGCAGATCGTCTGGAGGATCGCGCGGTCGAGCCGGTCGAGGCCCGCCGAGTCGATCTCCAGCAGGCCCAGAGCCTCGCCGGCGGCGTCGGCGTCGATGCGCCCGGCGCCGCGCACCTGGGCGAAATCGCGCACCCGCTTGAGCAGCCTGTTCGCCACCCGCGGCGTCCCGCGCGACCGCGCGGCGATCGCGGCGGCCCCCGGCTCGTCGATCTCGATCTCGAGGATCCCGGCCGAGCGGGTGACGATCGTGACCAGGTCGTCCTCGTCGTAGTGGTTGAGGCGGTGGAGGACCTCGAAGCGGTCGCGCAGCGGCGCCGTCAGCAGACCCTCACGGGTGGTGGCGCCGATGAGGGTGAACGCCTTCAGCGGCAGGTTGACGACCTTCGCCCCCGGCCCCTGGCCGACCGTGACCGGCAGGGAGCGGTCCTCCATCGCCGGGTAGAAGGTCTCCTCGAGCGCGCTCTGGAGGCGGTGGATCTCGTCGACGAAGAAGACCGAGCGCGGCTCGAGCGCCGTCAGCAGCGCCGCGAGGTCGCCCTTTCGCTCCAGCGCCGGGCCCGCGGTCTGTACGAACGGAACGTCGAGCTCGTTCGCGACGATCTGCGCGAGCGAGGTCTTGCCGAGCCCCGGAGGGCCGGAGAGCAGGACGTGGTCGAGCGCCTCTCCGCGTGCGCGGGCGGCCTCGATCGACACCCCGAGCTGCTCCTTGACGGCATGCTGGCCGACGAAGTCGCCGAGCTTGCGCGGCCGCAGCGAGCGGTCGAAGTCGTCCTCGGCGGCGCCGACGACGGTCGCGCCCTGGAGGCGCTCGACGCCCGGCGTGCGGATCCCGCCCTCGGCCGGCGGCGTGCTCACGCGACCCCTCTCAGCGCCTCGGCGATCAGCTGCTCGGCGCTGTCCCCGTCGGCGCCGTCGAGCATCTCGTCGGCCTCGGGCGGGCGTGAAACCGAGCCCGAGCAGCCCTTCGCGTGCGAGCGTGCGCGGGTCCTCCGAGCGCGTCACGGAGATCTCGTCCGCGACGGCGCCCGCCGCGACCCGTTCGCGCAGCTCGACGATGATCCGGTCAGCCGTCCGCTTGCCGATCCCGGGCACGGCCTGGAAGCGGGCTCCGTCGCCGGCGGCGATCGCGCGCAGCAGCTCCGCGGCGGTGCCGCCCGAGAGGACGCCGAGCGCCACCTTCGGCCCCACCCCCTGAACGGAGACCAGCATCAGGAACAGCTCGCGCTCGCTCTCGGACGCGAAGCCGTAGAGGTTCAGCGCGTCGTCGCGCATCACGAGGTGGGTGTGGAGCGTCGCCTCGGCGCCTTGGCGTGGGAGCGACGAGAGCGTCTCGGCAGACACGGCGAGCGCGTAGCCGACGCCCGCGCAGTCGATCACCACGTGGCCCGGCTTCCGCACCAGCAGGCGGCCGCTGACGGAAGCGATCACGCGAGCGCCTCCCGCATCCCTTGGCCGTTCGCGTGGCAGATCGCCACCGCAAGCGCGTCGGCCGCGTGGTCGGGCTCGGGCGGCTCCGGCAGCGAGAGCAGCGCACCGACCATCCGCTGAACCTGGTCCTTCTCGGCACCGCCATTCCCACAGACCGACTGCTTGACGGCCTGGGGCGTGTACGAGTAGCACGGCACGCCGGCGAGCCCGGCGGACAGCAGGACGGCCCCGCGCGCCTGCCCGACGGCGAACGCAGAACGGGCGTTGTGCCCGAAGAAGAGGTCCTCGACGGCGACCGCCGCCGGGGAGTGCTCGGCGATCAGGTCGCAGACGCGCGCGTGGATGCGCGCGAGGCGGCGCTCGAGCGGCTCGCCGGCCTCGGTCGAGATGACCCCGCCGTCGAGGGCGCCGATGCCCTGCGGCCGCGAGAGGATCACGCCGTAACCGGTGTTTGCGGTGCCGGGATCGATGCCGAGGACGACCACCATCGGAGGGATTCTGCGCCGCGCCGCGGACGCCTCCCCTGTTTTGAGCCGCCCCGCTAACCCGCCGCGCGTTCCAGCACCGTCGCGTCCACCTCGAAGTTCGCGTGGACGGCGTTCACGTCGTCGTGGTCTTCGAGCTCCTCGATCAGGCGGACGAGCGTTCCAACCTGCTCCTCGTCCACCTCGACACGGCTCTTCGGCTGCATCGCAAGCTCGGCCGAGTCGAGCTCAACGCCCGCCTGCTCGAGCGCAGCGCGTACGTCGGCCAGCGTTCCGGGGTCGGTGACGATCTCGTACACGTCGTCCTCCTCCGAGAGGTCCTCCGCGCCCGCGTCGATCGCAGGGATCAGGTCGTCCTCGGAATAACGGCTGGCGTCCGCGACGAGGATCCCGCGCTTCTCGAACACCCACGCGACCGACCCGGGCTCGCCGAGCGAGCCTCCGCGGCTGGTGAAGATGTTGCGCACCTCGGCGCCGGTGCGGTTGCGGTTGTCGGTCAGCGTCTCGACGAGGATCGCGACGCCGCCGGGCCCGTAGCCCTCGTAGAGGACGTCCTCGATCGCTTGCGCGCCGCCGTCGGCGCCGGTCCCCTTCGCGATCGCGCGCTCGATGTTCGCCTTCGGCATCGCGGCGTCCTTGGCCTTCTGGATCGCGTTGGCGAGCGTCGCGTTGCCCGCCGGGTCTCCCCCACCGTCACGGGCTGCGACCTGGATCGCACGCCCGAGCTTGGTGAAGAGGGCGCCGCGCTTGGCGTCGGTTGCGCCCTTCTTGCGCTTGATCTGCGCCCATTTGGAATGACCGGCCACGGGCGCCGAAGTCTAGGCTGCTGCGAATGCGGGTCATGGTCACCGGCGCAGGCGGGATGCTCGGCGTGGACGTCGTGGATACGGCGCGCGCGGCGGGGCACGAGGTGGACGCGCTCGCGCGTGGCGATCTGGACATCACCGACGCCGCGGCGATTGATCGGGCAATGAAGCAGGGTGGGCCGGATGTGGTCGTCAACTGCGCTGCGTGGACTGATGTGGACGGCGCGGAGGACAACCGCGACGCCGCTTTCGCGGTCAACGCCGACGGCGCCGGACACGTCGCGGCCGGCGCTGCGGCGGTCGGCGCGCTCGCGGTCCATCTCTCCACCGACTACGTCTTCGACGGCACCAAGACCGAGGCCTACGTTGAGTCCGACCCGACTGGCCCGCGGTCGGTGTATGGCGAGTCGAAGCTCGCCGGCGAGCGGGCGGTCGCCGAGGCGAACCCGCGCCACATGATCGTTCGCACTGCCTGGGTCTTCGGGCCGGCCGGCAGGAACTTCGTCGAGACGATGCTCGGCTTGGCGGCAGAGCGCGACGAGGTGAAGGTGGTCGCCGACCAGCTGGGCTGCCCCACCTACACGGGCCATCTCGCAGCCGGCCTGCTCGCGCTTGCTGAGAGCGATCTCACGGGTGTCGTCCACCTCGCAGGCGGCGGCCGCTGCTCGTGGCACGAGTTCGCGACGGAGATCTTCAAGCAGGCGGAAGCCGACTGCGAAGCCGTTCCCTGCACGACCGACGAGTTCCCCCGACCGGCACCGCGCCCCGCGTGGTCTGTGCTCGGCAGCGAGGTGCCGCACGCGCCGACGCTGCCGCCGTGGCAGGAGGGTCTGGCCGCCTACCTCGCCGAGCGCTGAGCGCTCAGACGACGAACTTGCCGTCGCGCTGGAGCTCGTCGCCGTCGACCACGATCGCGCCGCCCTCGCGCAGGTCGCAGACCATGTCCCAATGGATCGCCGAGTCGTTCACCCCGCCGGTCTCCGGGTAGCTCATCCCCACCGCGAGGTGGATCGTCCCGCCGATCTTCTCGTCGAGCAGGATCTCCTTGGTCCCCGTGGCGATCCCATAGTTGGTGCCGATGCCGAGCTCGCCGAGACGCCGGGCGCCGTCGTCGGTGTCGAGCATCTCGAGCAGGAACTCCTCCCCCTGCTCCGCCGACGCATCGACGACCTTCCCGCCCTCGAAGCGGAACTTGACGCCCGAGACCTCGCGGCCGGAATACGTCGCGGGGAATGAGAATGCGACCTCGCCTTCGACCGAGTCCTCGACCGGGCCGGTGAAGAACTCACCGTCGGGCATGTTGTGCTCGCCGGTGCAGGCGATGAAGGTGCGCTCGGCGACGTTCAGCTTGAGGTCGGTGCCGGGCGCAGTGATGTGGACTTCCTCCTTGCCTTCCATCCACGCGGCCAGCCGCTTGACCTCGTCGGACTGACGCTGCCACGCAGTCACGGGCTCGTCGTCGGTCGCCAGGCAGGCCTCGTAGTAGAAGTCCTCGTACGCCGCCAGCGACATGCCCGCCTCGCTCGCGTACGCGTTGGTGGGGAACAGCGTCAGCGCCCAGCGGTACTCGCCGCTGGCCGCACGCTTCATCGAGGTCTCCATCAGCGGCTTGCGCGCCTTCGAGGCGCGGGCCTGCTTCTTCGGGTCGGCGCCGGAGAGCTCGCGCGAGTTGGCGTCGGCCATGATCGCGATCCGCACGTCGGCGTTCTCCGCCGCCCAGGTGGCGGTCGGCGGGATCCAGTCGAGCTGCGCGTCCGAGGCGAGGTCGAAGAAGGACGCCGCGGCGCCCTCGGGTGTCAGCTGAATGATCGGCAGACCACCCGCGCGCAGAATCTCCTCGTAGACGGCTTGGACCAGCGGCTCGCCCGTGGTCTGGCTCTGAAGCACGCAGACGTCGCCCTCCTTTACGCCCGTCGAATAGCGGACGAGGATCTGGGCCAGCGCCTCGACGCGGGGGTCCCTCACGCGACCGGCTCCCGTGCCTGCACGGCGTGCAGCAGCCACGCGTGGAGCCGCGGCTCGCCGGCGATCTCGGGATGGAACGCCACCGCCAGCACGTTGTCCTGACGCACCGCGACCGGGTGCCCGTCCACTTCGGCGAGCACCTCCACCCCGTCACCCACGCGCTCGACCCACGGCGCGCGGATGAACACGGCGCGCAGTGGGCCGCCCTCGAAGCCGCGCAGCTCGAGGTCGGACTCGAAGCTCGCCACCTGGCGCCCGAAGGCGTTGCGCTCGCAAGTCCACGTCGAGCACGCCGAGGTGGGCGCTGTCGAGCATGATCAGGCCGGCACACGTTCCGAGCACGGGATGCCCGGCGGCGGCGAAGTCGCGCAGTGGCTCGGCGAGCCCCTCGCGCTCCACCCCGCGGGTCATCGTCGTCGACTCCCCGCCCGGGATGACGAGGCCGTCGAGCCCGTCGAGCTGGTCCGGCGTGCGGACCGCGCGTGGATGCGCGCCGAGCTCGGCGAGCATCGAGCCGTGGGTCTCGAAGTCGCCCTGGAGGGCGAGCACGCCGATCGCCGGCTGTGGACTCACCAACCGCGCTGCTGCAGCTTGCCGTTGTCGCCGAGCGCCTCGATCTCGAGGCCCGGCATCGCCGCGCCGAGGCCGCGCGAAGCGCTCGCGACGCGCTCGGCATCCTCGAAGTGCGTCGTCGCCTCGACGATCGCCGCCGCAGTGCGCTCGGGCTCCTCGGACTTGAAGATCCCAGACCCGACGAAGTTGCCCTCGGCGCCGAGTTGCATCATCAGCGCGGCGTCCGCCGGAGTCGCGATGCCGCCGGCGGAGAAGTTGACGACGGGCAGCGATCCACGCCGCGCGACGTCGCGCACGAGCTCGGCCGGAGCGCGCAGCTCCTCGGTCGCGGCATCGAGCTCGACGTCGTCGAGAGTCGTGAGCTGCTTCAGCTGCGTGCGGATCTCGCGCATGTGGCGGACCGCCTCGACGACGTTGCCGGTGCCGGCCTCGCCCTTCGTGCGGATCATCGCCGCGCCCTCGCCGATCCGGCGCAGCGCCTCGCCGAGGTCGGTCGCGCCGCAGACGAACGGCACGGTGAAGCGCCACTTGTCGATGTGGTTCGCCTCGTCGGCCGGGGTCAGGACCTCGGACTCGTCGATGTAGTCGACCTCGAGCGCCTGCAGCACCTCCGCCTCGGCGAAGTGCCCGATCCGCGCCTTCGCCATCACCGGGATAGTGACGACCTCCTGGATCTCCTCGATCTTGGTCGGGTCGGCCATGCGGGCGACACCGCCGGCGGCGCGGATGTCGGCCGGGACGCGCTCGAGCGCCATCACGGCGCAGGCGCCCGCGGACTCGGCGATCCGCGCCTGCTCGGCGTTGACGACATCCATGATCACCCCGCCCTTGAGCATCTCGGCAAGGCCCGTCTTGACGCGGGTGGTCGCGACTTCCTTCATGCGGGCGATGTTACCGGCGGGCTGCCGCCGGCCTTACGGGGGCGACCTACCTATTGGGCGGCGGTCCGTACGTGCCCTGGCAGCCCGGCTCGAAGCGGTCGGGCGAGTCGGCCTCGTAGCAGTAGGTGTTGCCGCCCTGGTCCTGAGGAGTCGTCTGCGTCTCGGGCGTGGGCGTCGTCTGGGTCTGCGTCTGGACCTCAGGCGCGACCGTCTCACCCTCCTGCTCTTCCTCCTCGGACACGTCCGGCTCCGCCTTCGATTGGAAGACGTCGACGATCGTCACCTCAGGGGGTTTCGGGTAGACGATGTAGCAGTCCTTGTATGGACCACCGCCAGACTGGATGAAAATCTTGTCGTACTCGCTGTTCGAGTAGTCGTCGCGCGGATAGAAGCGGCCGAAGTCGTAGTCGTCGTCGTAGTACTTGCACGGCGGCGGCGGCTTGTAGTTCGGCGGGCAGTTGTGGCACTTCGCCTGCTTGATCGGCTCAGGCTCGGTCAGCGGGTTGCCGCAGCGGCAGCGGACGACGGGCTTTCCGTGCTCGTCGACGAGCACGGTCGTGCCGGCCTCGAGAATCGACTGCAGCGGGATCGCCTTGCCGTTCTCGAAGGTGTGGTTCGTAACGCGTGTGTCGCGGGTGAGCGTGACCGGGTGCAGCTTGGCGATGTACTTGGTCACGGCCTCCTTCGTCGGCTCGATCCCGAGGACGCCCGCCCAGGCGCGCATCTTGTCGGGGTTGCTCGTCAGCGAGCGGATCAGCAGGTCACGGTCGCAGACCTTGTCCGAGCCCGAGCCCCCGAAAGGACCCTGGCCCTCGGTCGTGGTCGTGCTCGAGCCGCCCGAGGAACCGCCGCCGCCGACCGTCTCAGGACCGCTGACGTCCACCGGCTCGGTGAACGGGTCGTCGGGGGTCGAGGACGCGGTCTCGAATGTGACCGTCTGATCGTCGGCCTTCTTGTCGTCCGAGCCGCACGCCGCGAGCACGACCGCGACCGCGAGAACGGCGAGCGCGACGAGCAGTGCGCGCACTCTGACCTTCCGATCCCCTCTTGCCACGGCTCCCCCTTTCGAGGCCCATCCTAGCCCGCGGCCAGGCGATACGGGCTACTTCAGCTTGAAGGCCTTGATGCGGTCGGCGTAGGCGGACTCGTCGAGCGAGTACACGCCGTAGGCGAGCGCCTGGATGACCGACATCAGCGCCGCGTGCGAGCGCACGAAGGTCGGGCTCGACGACGAGTAGTAGAGGCTGTGGTCGGCGTGCTGGCTGACGTCGGAGAGCGTCGCGTCGCAGATCGCGACCGAGCGCGCCTCGCGATGGTGGGCGAGCTTCATCGCGCGGACGACGAGCGGGTGCGGGCGGCCGGCCGAGAACCCGATCAGCAGCGTGCGCGAGTCGAGCCGGCTGAGCTTCGCAAGCCCTTCCTGGCTCGGGCTCGTGACGACCTCGCAGCGGAAGTCGAGCAGCATCAGCAGGTGGCGCAGGTAGCTGGCGAAGAAGGCCATCTGGTCGCTGCCGCAGAGCAGGATCCGCTCGGAGCGCGAGATCAGCTCGACGATCCCTGCAACCTGCTCGCGGTCGATCTTGCGCGCCGTGTCCTCGACGTTCGTGTAGTCGGCCGCGAGCGCCGCCTCGAAGTCGGTCTGGTCGATCGGGAACAGCGGCGGCGCGGCTGCGGGGGCGGCGCCGTTGCCCGCCTCGCGAGCGCGCTTGTACTCCTCGCGCGCCGAGTCCTGAAGCTCCGGGAAGCCCTCGAACCCCAGCGCCTGCGCGAAGCGGACGACGGTCGAGCTCGAGGTGTTCGCCCTCCGGGCGAGCTCCTCGGCCGTGTGGAAGGCGGCCTCGTCGAGATGATCAACGATGTACTGGCCGACATCCCGCTGGGAGCGCGAGAACTCGTCGAATCGTTCGGTGATCTCCTCCGAAAGGGTGAGTGCGGTCCCTGTGTGTGCCACGGCTAGGGGGATTCGCCCACCGCCCGGCAGTTCCTCCCAAAAAGCGCCTTACGGGGCGCGGATCGTCCAACTCTGTGTGCCGCCGTCGCCGCTGTCCGCGAAGCGCGTGATTGCGACCAGCGCGGTGTCCACAGCCGACGAAATGCCGCTCTGGCGCCGCTCCCGGTCGGGGCGATCCGGGATCGTCGAGACCGAGTCGCGCGAGGTGAGGACGCGCCCCCCGTCGGATAGCGACGCACCCTTCGGAACGACGAAATCGGTGTAGCGGAAGCGGTCGCCCTTGCGTGCCGGGAAGCTGATCGCGACGCCGTCGTCGAGCGCCTTGTAGCGGAAGGTCACACCGCGGCGGAGCCACGCCCCTTGCCGCGGCAGCCGCCAGCCGCCGCGGACGACGATCTCGCCGCGGGCGGGGTCGGCCGAGATCGACTCACCCCACGGGACGCCGGTCTGCGCCCCCTGCACGAGCGCGGGGCCCATCCCCTCCTCCGCCAGCTCGGAAGCGTTCGGGCGCGGGCGCAGGACGTCGCGCCAGCTGCCGTCGGCCTGGCGTTGCTTCAGCGCCGCGAGCCCGAAGTCGTAGCGGAGGTCCTTCACGCGGACGGGGCCGACGCCGTGCACCGCGAACCAGATGTTGCCCTGGCGCAGCGTGGCGAACTTCGTCCGCTCGGGATCCACGAACGCGCCGCCCGAGTCGAGCGGAAGCGCCGCCCCCTCGACGGAACGCGAGGCCTCGAGCTGGTCCTCGGCGTAGTCGAGGAAGAGCGCGGTCATCCCGTTGTAGGAGAGGAAGCGCGCGTAGCGGTCGAGCCCGCGGCGGTCGATCTTCTTCTGGCCGTTGAAGCGCGGGACGACGTTGACCCCCACCGCGCCGAAGCCGTGCACCGCGGAGATCCGCGCGAGCACGCGCGCCGCCATCGTGCGGCAGCGGCCGGCCGTCGCGGGGTGAGACTTGGCGTAGAGGCGCCCGCAGAGCTCGCCGGCGTACACCGCTGCCCCGAGGGCCCAGATCTCCTGCTGCGCGCGGCCGATGAAGGCGACGTCGCCGTCGGGACCAGCGTAGGCGTTGAGCGCCTCCGCGGTCCGCCTGAACGTATCGATCGCCGACCGCGGCGCATCATCGCCGAGCAGCTCGATCCCGCGGCCGAGCATCATCACGCTGAGCGGGTGGTAGGCGAGCGGGTAGGTCGGCTCGTCGGCGAGGATGCCTAGCCGCGACAGGTTGGGCTTCGCGCCAACGGTCTTCGCGCGCTTGCCGGCCGCCTTGGGCGCCGCGTCGGCGAATGCGGTGGCGGCGCGTCGCTTCGCGTTCCTGTCCGCAAGCCGCGAGTCCGGCCCGGACGGCTTCACCCCCGTGCGCAGCAACTCGAGCACGGCGACGGCCTCGATCAGCTTGTAGTTGTTGAAGCAGTCGGGGTCGGCGAAGCAAGCCTGCGCCTCCGCGCCGACTTCGGCCGCCTTCCAGTCGGCGAGGTATGCCTCCCACGCGCGGCGGGAGCCGGTGAAGCGCTTGTCGCCCGCAAGGTTCTTCTTCGCCCAGTTGTAGGCGGACGCGATCGCGAGCATGGTGAGCGGGTTCTCGACCAGGCCGCGCTTGCGGCGCGCGGTCGTGGTGACGACGCGCAGGCCCGACTCGGTCAGCTTGTCGTCGCCGGTCCGCTTGCCTTCCCGCATCAGCGCCTCGCCGAGCATCACCGGCCCGAAGCCCGGGCGGGCGCGATTGGTGGTCGGGTCGCGGAAGAGGCCGTTGCGCACCTGCTGCGATGGCCACGGCGTGACGATCTTGCCGAGGACGGACTCGAGCTCGTCGATCGTCGCGTTCGCCGATTCGGCGGTGCGCGCATGGCCGTTGCCGGAGGAGTCGTCGCCGCCGATCAGGCTGATCGCGACGACGACACCCGCCGCCAGGACGCATACGGCGAGCGCAAGACCGGCGAGGCGGCGCCGCCGGCGCGTGCGCGAGCGCACCTCTTCACGGCGGCGTTGGCGATCGGGGTCGAGGTTCGGGTGCTCCACGCGAGTGCTCCGAATGGTGAACGAAGCGGGCCGGCGAAGTTGCGGTTCCGCAGGTGGCTGGTCCGGCTACGCGGCCGCGCGCCGCTCGGATTCCTTGGCGACGCCGACCATCAGCCGGTTGATCATCACGCGCATCACGGGGACTACGGTCACGCCGCCGACGACGGGAATCGTCGGCGTTGTCTCGATCTGGTAGCGCATGTGCGTGCCGCCGTTCTTCGGTGTAAGCGTGACCGTGCCGACGTGGTCCTTCACCGGGGCGCCCGAGAGCATCTTGTAGGCGAAACGCGACGGCGACTCGTAGACGGTCACCTCCTCGCGGATCGGCGGGCCCGCTGCGATCAGCTTGCGGATTGCGCCGACGCCGTTCGGAGCCGGGGTGCCCTCGCGCTCGAGCTCCACACGCCGGAGCGGCGAGATGTCGGCGTAGCCGCGGTGGTCGCTAAGGACGTCGAAAACCGTCTCGGGCGGCGCTGTGATGTCGCGGACGAGGGTGAAGCCGGCCATCTGCGCGCGGCAGGCTATTCGATCGCGGCGGCGCCCGCCCCGCCCTATACGAGCCCGACGATGCCCTTCGCCGCGAGGTAGAGCCCGACGGCGGCGAGCAGCGTGATCGCGATCGTGCGCGTGTGCGCGCCGAGCCAGTCGTAGAAGCGCGTGACCGCGGCCTGGGTCCTATCGGGGGCGATCGCGTAGCCGATCAGCGGCAGCTCAGCCCACTGGAACATGATCAGGTTGTAGAAGACGACGGCGACGACCACCTCGGTGTTCGTCGCATTGGATTCGGCGATGTCCTTGAGCGAGACGAGGTAGAGCGCGCCCGGCAGGTTGAGAACGAAGCCGGCGAGGATGGCGAGCTTGACCGAGCCGCCGGAGAGGACGCGCTTCGACCACGGGTCCTTCCCTTTTTCCCTTGCCTTCTCCTTCGCCTTCGCTTCCTTCTCCGCCTTGCGCGCGGCACGGCGGTCGGCGATGCGATCGAGCCGTCCGCCGGTCAGCAGCATCGCGAGCAAGCCCAACAGCAGCGCGCCGACGGCGAGGTCCACGACCGGGCTGATGGTCCTGCCGGAGCTGCCCGACAGCGTGTGACCCGAGCGCAACAGCGCGATCACGACGAAGCCTACGGTGAGGCTCATCGTCATCGCCCCGAACAGGAAGCCCCCGATCAGCCGCTTTGGGCTGGGGCGGCCGAGCATCACCATGACCATCGCGAGCAGGGTCGGATAGGCGGCCGAGCAGAGGGCGTACGGGAGTAGCTCGAGCAGCACGGGCGAGAGCGTATGAGGTTGCGCGGCGCCCGGACAAGGGCGGGCGGACTACTCGCCTACCGGTGCTCCGACGATCTCCTCGACCTGCGCGAAGAGCTTCTTCGCGATCCGGTTCTTCTCGCCCCACGAGGTCGCCTGGATCTTCACCGCGAGCTCGCCGCCGACGTCGAGCGTGCTTTGCGACTCGCCGACCGCTGTGACCTGGACGGCCATGTCCTGGCCTCCCCAGCTCCAGATCGAGATCCCGGTGTTGAACGTGATCGTCTTCGTCGCCGGGTCCTCACCGTTGATCTTGTACTTGAGGCTCGCCATCGCCCGCTTGAGGGCGTCGTACAACTGGTCGGCCGGCACGTCGTAGGTGCGCGGCTCGAATTTCTTGGCCATCTGTTCTCCTCGTTCGCGAGTGGTCCGGAGCGGCTGACGCAGCCTGCTCGCTCGCAGGCTAGGCTACTCCCAGGCCCCGAGGGAGGCTCGTTATGTTCCGCAGGTTTCGTCCGCGCTCCATCTATGACGTTTGCGCCGCGCTGGCGCTCTTCATCGCCCTCGGAGGCACCGCCTACGCGGTCAACACGGTCGGGAGCGCCGACATCGTGGACGAGTCGATCCTGTCGCAGGACATCCAGAACCAGCAGGTCAAGGTCAACGACCTGGCGATCGACTCGGTCTGGGGCAGCCGGCTCAAGGACGGCGGGATCTTCGCCGGCAAGCTCGCCGACGACTCCGTCAACAAGAACAATGTCGTCAACGACAGCCTGACCGCGTCCGACATCAACGAGCAGGCTGCGTCGCTCGTGCGCGGCTACGCCCGCATCAACCCACTTACGAACCCATGCATTGCCGGTCCAGGCAATAACGAGTGCCCGATGCCCACGGCCAAGGGGATCACCAAGGTGACCCAGGACGGCAGCTTCTACTGCGTAACCGCTCCGGGCATCGATGCCGACAAGATCCCGGCGGCAGTCAGCGTCGAATGGCTCGGGTCAACCGTTCCGACCGACGCGCAGGTGTCGGTCGGGCCGGCCTCCCAGGCCGGCACCCTTTGCCCGAATGACGACACCGACTACCTGGTGGTCACCGAGAAGCGCGGCACCGTCGACGTGGGCAACACGACAAACGACGGCTCGGTGACGGTCGCGTCTATTGCCAACAACAGCACCAGCGTTCCGTTCCAGATCGTGATTCCGTAGGACCGGACCGCTCTAAGAGTCAGCCCACCAGTCGCGCTGGCCATCGACGTCTTCGCGCGGAGCCTCGCCGAGATTGGGCGCGCCGACGACGAGGATCTCGAGGCCCTCCGGCCCGGCCTCGTAGCCTCGCCACGTACCGGGCGGGACGCGCACCGCGTCCCATTCCTTGAGCTCGACGATCTCGTCGTCGAGCTTGATCCGCCCGCTCCCCCGCAGGACCACGTACACCTCCTCCTGCTTCTTGTGCGTGTGGCCGTACGGGAAGCGATAGCCGGGCGGGACGCGCTGGTAGCTCAGGCCGGATTCCTCGAGCTCGAGCGCCTCGGTTGCGAGGCGGAACTCCAGGTCCGGCGCGCCGTCGAAGTTGGACCCGACGTCTGCCAGATCCTCCTTGAGGTTCCTGAGCGTGAACGGCACGGCGCAATCCTATGGCGCCCTAACGCGAAAACCCCGCCGTAGCGGGGCCTTCGGCACTTGGGCCGGGCTGGACTCGAACCAGCGACCTACGGATTATGAGTCCGCTGCTCTGACCACCTGAGCTACCGGCCCGCGGGGATCCTAGAGCCGACCCACGCTCAGGGCATAACGAGCGTGAAGCCAACTTGATCGCTGAACTGTGATGGCCCGACGGCCGAAGCGTTGTTGACACCCCCGCCGGCATTCACGGTGGTCGTTGGCTGGCGCTGCGTCAGCACGATGAAGTCCTTCGAAGTCGGGCACCCGCCGAATCCAGGGTGAATCATCGCGCTGGCGTCGCCGCCGGGCTCCAGCGTGGCGAGATAGTCGACCGAAACAGCGGGTGAGACCTTCTCGCGGTCGAGGGCGGGAGCGGTGATGCAGTAAACGCCGGTACCTGTTCGCCTGACGCTGGTAACGCCCTTGGAACGCTCGATCGCGCAGGACTCGTTGCCGATCGGGCCTGCACACGTGCTGGGCACGACCCGCACGAACGCGCGCACGAGCGGCGCGGTAAACGTCTGCTCGTCGATGTCTTGGCCCTTGAGGCTGTTGTTGATGACGTGGCTGCTGGTAATTCCGTCGTCTCTGATCCGGCTGCCCCAGACCGAGCCGAGGGCGAGGTCAGCGGTCCCGACCGTCTGGTTCCTGATGTCCTGCGAGAGCAGGGAGTCGTCGATCACGTCGTCGCTTCCGATGGTGTTGACCGCATAGGCGGTGCCACCGAGCGCGATGAAGAGCGCCAGCGCGGCGCAAACGTCGTAGATGGAGCGCGGACGAAGCCTGCGGAGCATCACGAGCCTCCCTCTGGACATGGGCCTAGCCTAGCCCGGCGGCGAGCAGGCTGTGGCTCAGCCGCCGGCCTTCGCGATCGCCTGCTTGAGCTCGCGCTCCGAGAATGCGCCCTCGATGCGGGCGGCGACGCGGCCGTTGCGGTCCACCGTGAAGAGCCACGGCTCGGTCGGCAGGTTGTAGGCGATCACCTGCTCGCGGAAGCACTCCTTGAGCGAGCGCTCCCTCTCCAGACAGCCCTGCTTGATCTCGTTGCCCTGGAAGATCTCCATGTGGACGAAGGCGATGTCGTCGTTGCCGCGCTCCTGCTTGACCTGCTCGGTGATGTCGGCGACGGGCCCGCAGACCCGGCTCTGGCACAACGACGGGGTCGCGAACAGCAGCACGGTCGGCTTCTTCCCCACCACGTCGCGGAACGACTGCTCGTGCATCGAGGTGGCCGGCGCGCGCGTGTCGATCTGCTTAACGTCGCCCCCGACGTCGTCGGCGGTCGGGGTGTCGATCTTCGGCGCCGCCTCACCGACCCGCGGCACCTTCGAGTCCTTCTTCACGACCACCGAGATCGGACCGGTGTTGACGAGCCTGTCGTCGAGCCGGGCGACGCCGATGACCGCGTACTGGCCCTCCTTGGGGAACTTGAGGTTCGCGACGTAGACGGACTTGGCGGTGTCCGCGTCCTTGGCGACGGTCTCGCTCTGGTAGGGGCCCTTGACCGCGAGCGACTCGTAGTCGGCGGTGAACGGGCCCTCGACCTTGCCGGTCGTGACGCGGCCGTTGACCGCCGGTGCGAGATAGAGCGCGACGGGCGCATCCGCGATCTGGCGGCGCGAGCGATCGAAGAGACCGAAGCCGAAGCGATTGGTCCCAGGCTCCAGCTCGGACACCGCAGGCGAAAGGACTGGGCCCTCCGGGCCGAACTGCTTGATCAACTCCTCGAGACGGCGACCGGCGGGCTGCGGGAAGTCCTGCGGACGGGCGACCGGCGGCGGCGTGTTGGCATTGTCGTCGTCCGAACCGCACGAGGCGAGCGCAAGGACGCCGGCCGCAGCCAGCAGCGCCGCGATTACGCGCGGGAGCTTCCCCCGAAGACCTGAGGCCGCCATGGGCGAAGCGTAAGCAATCCGCGACCGCGGCGACCCCGATTGCCACCCGGCGTATAGGGTGCGCGCCGATGGCCGACCGCGCCGCACTCGTCACCGGAGGCTCCAGCGGGATCGGGCTCGCGACAGCGCGCATGCTGGGCGAGCTGGGCTACGGCCTGACCGTCTCAGCGCGCCGTCCGGACAAGCTCGAGGCCGCGGTCAACGAGCTCACCGAGGCGGGTCTCGACGCCCAAGCGGCGCCGGGCAACATGGCCGACGAGGACGAGCTGAAGGGCGTCATCGCCGCCCACAAGGACCGCTTCGGCCGCATGGACGTCCTGATCAACAATGCCGGCGTCGGGATCGGCGGAGCGATCGCGGACCACGAGACGAAGAAGCTCGACATGCAGCTCGACGTGAACCTGCGCGCCGTCTATCTCGTGATGCGCGAGAGCATCCCGATGCTGAAGGAGGCGGGCGCCGAGCACGGCAAGGCGCTGATCGCCAACACCGCATCGATCGCGGGCAAGTTCGGCCAGGGCTGGCTCGCCGCCTACTCGGCGACGAAGTTCGGCGTCGTCGGGCTCAGCCAGGCGGCGCACAAGGAGCTGTCGGAGTCTGGCATCCAGGTGACGGCGATCTGCCCCGGCTTCGTGGCCACCCCGATGACCGACTGGGTCGACGGCGTCGAGAAGGACGACATGATCCAGCCGGAGGACATCGCCGAGGGCATCCGCTTCCTGCTCTCGACGACGAAGGCCTGCATCGTCCCGGAGCTTCAGTTCATCCGGCCGGGCGACGCGCTCTAGCTCGCGCCCGCGGCCCAATCCCGCCCGGCCTGGCGGATCAGCGCCGGGTAGACGATCAGGTGCCGGAAAGGCTTGATCGCCTCCATGTAGGCCCTGCCGAAAAGACCGTTCGGCTTGACGAGCACGGCCATCTGGCCACGGTACTCGCCGCTGCCATCGGGGACCCAACCGAGGTGGAGAACGCCTTGCATCGTGCTGTTGGAGACCTCCGCTGCCCATTCATCGTCGAGCAGGTAGAGCGAGGTGAACGGCAGCGCGTCGAATTCGGGACCCGGATTGGCTCGGAGTTCCTCAGGCAGGCGGCCGCGCAGTGTGGGCGCCTGGGAGTCGTCGCCGTCCCAGCCGAAGAGCTCGCCGAGCTTCCAGCGCAGCGCGAAGAGCCCTCGAACGGCTCGCGAGGGGCTCTGCGACGGATCGCCCTCGGCGAAATGCCGCACGAGCCTTGGGAAGTCGTCACGCTCGCCCGATGCGGGCAGCGCCCAGGCGTCCTCGAGGCGGAAGTCCGGCGCGATCTCGTGGATTCGCCACGGTCGCGAGCTGTGGGCGCTGTCAGGGAGGCGCATGCTGCGTTGCCCGGGGTACGGACGAGGCGCCACGGCCGGGTGAACGTCGCTACGCGAGCGAGTGCTCTGCGTGCGGGTCCTCGGCGGGTGCCGCCGGGGACATCTCGCGCTGGAGCTCGTCGAGGCGCTCGAGCGCGGCCTCGTAGTCGTCGTAGCGGCGGAAGACGCGCAGCCAGGCCCAGCCGTGGCGGCCGCGCAGTTCGGCGCCGCGGTGGCGCTCGCCGGTGTCGTGCGGGCGGGCGCGGCGACGAGTGGCCCTGCGGAAGCGCTTGCGCTCGCGCTGCGACGCCGCGCCGAGATCCTCTTCGGCCTCGTCCAGCCAAGTCCGCGGTGAGTCGGCCTCCTCGGCGGTACGCCGGTCGACGAGCGCGTTGTGCTCCGCGACGGCATCGCCCAGCGGGCCGCGGATCCCGGAGTCGTCGTTGGCGGAAGCCTCGAGCATGGTGGTCAAGGTCCGCAGCTCGCGCTCGGTCGCTCGGCGCGCACGGGCGTCTGCATCCGTGTAGCGGTCCCAGGCGCGGGCGAAGGTGGCGAAGTTCGTCCGGCCGCCGTTTCGGTGCGCGGCCAGCATCGGGCAGATGCCCCCGTCGCCGTCGACGTAGGCGCCGACGATGATCGGGTTCGCACGGACGCCCTCGAGCATGGCGCGCTTGGTCTCGAGCGGCATGCACTCGATCGCGTACCTGAGGCGCTCGGCCGGCTTTCTGGTGTCTCGCTCGCGCATTTAGGGGCCTCCCAGCCCGACTTACATAGGATTCGCGCTCGGACTTGGGGCGGCAAAGGATAAGGGCCCTCGTCTGCTGTCTCCAACGACTTCCTCCGGCTGAAAGGGAACTTGCATGCGACTGGGTTTGAGCGTCGGCTACTGGGGTCTCGGCCTCACTTCCGAGCAGCAGCTGGAGCTGGTCCAGGAGGCCGAATCGCTCGGCTACGACTCAGTCTGGGCCGCCGAGGCCTACGGCTCCGACACGGCGACCGTGCTCGCTTGGCTCGCCGGACAGACCTCGAAGATCAGGCTCGGCTCGGGGATCTTCCAGATGCCGGCGCGCTCCCCCGCGATGACGGCGATGACGGCCGCGACCCTCGATCAGCTCTCTGGCGGACGCTTCATCCTCGGCATCGGCTCTTCGGGTCCGCAGGTGGCCGAGGGCTGGCACGGCCAGCGCTTCGCCAAGCAGTTGCAGCGCACGCGCGAGTACGTCGAGATCGTGCGCAAGGCGCTCGCGCGCGAACGCCTGACCTACGACGGCGAGGCGTACACGCTCCCGCTGCCCGACGGTCCGGGCAAGGCGCTGAAGCTGATGATCGGCCCGGTGCAGGAGCAGGTGCCGGTCTACATCGCGGCGATCGGCCCGAAGAACACCCAGCTGACCGGCGAGATCGCCGATGGCTGGATGCCGATCTTCTTCGCCCCCGAGCGCGTGGACGATTCGAAGAAGCTGCTCGAGGAGGGCGCCGAGCGCGCCGGGCGGACGCTCGACTACGCGTCGAACTTCGACATCGCCCCGAGCGTCAACGTCTTCGTCGGCGATGACCTCGAGGTCGCGCACAACTCGATGCGCCCGATCCTTGCGCTCTACATCGGCGGGATGGGTTCGCGCGAGAAGAACTTCTACAACGCGCTCGTCCGCCGGCTCGGCTTCGACGACGCCGCCGAGGAGGTCCAGACGCTCTACCTCGACGGCAAGAAGGACGAGGCGGCCGCGGCGCTTCCGCCGGAGCTGATCGACACCGTGACCCTTTGTGGGCCGAAGGAGCGGATCGGCGAGCGGCTCGAGGCGTGGCGCGAGGCGGGGGTCGGCACCCTGAACGTCGCGCCGATGGCGTTCGACGCCGACGGCCGCCGGTCGATCATGCGGACGATGGCCGAGCTCGCGGCCTGAGCGCGCCGGCCTCAAGCGAGCGGCGCCGCTTCCTGCTTGCGGCGTTCGGCGATCCGGGTCACGCGTTCCCGGCGATCGCGCTCGGGCGAGAGCTCGTCGCGCGCGGCCACGAGGTCTGCCTGCAGACGTGGGCGGACTGGCGCGAACACGTCGAGCGGGAGGGGATGACGTTCGCGGCCGCGCCCGAATACGAAGTCTTCCCGCGCGAGGGCGAGTCGCGCACGGCGGACGCCTACGAGGCGGCCGTGCGGGCTACTGCTGAGACGCGTCCGCTGGTGCGCGAGTTCACCCCCGACGCGATCGTCGCCGATGTGCTGACGATCGCGCCCGCGCTCGCCGCCGAGCGCGAGGGCGTCCCGCTCGCGACGCTCGTGCCGCACGTGCTCCAGACGGCGGAGCCCGGGTTCCCGGTCTATTCGATCGGCGCCCGGCTCCCGCGAACACCCGTGGGACGTTGGCTGTGGCAGGCCGCTGATCCGCTCGTCGGCATCGGGCTGCGGCGGGGTCGCGACGAGCTGAACGCCGCCCGCGAACGGGTCGGGCTCGCACCGCTCGACCGTTTTCACGCGGGGATGTCGCGCGAGCTCGTACTCGTCGCCACCTTCCCTCAGCTCGAGTACCCCCGCCATGACCCGTCCCCATCGGTGCGCGTGACCGGTCCGTTGCTGTGGGAGCAGCCCTTCGACGAGGTGGAGCTGCCACCGGGCGAGGACCCGCTGGTGCTCGTCGCGCCGAGCACGTCGCAGGATCCGGAGCAGCGGCTCTTGCTGGCGACCTTGGAGGGGCTGGCGGAGGAGCGGGTTCGGGTGATCGCGACCACGAACCGCCGGCCGCCGTCGGGCTCCTTCGAGGTGCCCGCGAACGCGCGCGTCGTGGACTGGCTCTCCTACGCGCGCACGATGCCGCACTGCTCCGCGGTCGTGTGCCATGGCGGCCACGGCACGGTCGCACGTGCGCTCGCCTGCGGGGTGCCGGTGGTTTGCTCGCCGGCGGCGGGCGACATGGCGGAGAACGCGGCGCGGGTTGCGTGGGCGGGAGCGGGGGTTTCACTGCCGAAGCGGCTCGCGTCAGCGCGAGGGGTCCGGCTCGCCACACGACGCGTGCTAAGCGATACGGGTCTTTCTCGGCGAGCGAGCGAGCTCGCAACGTGGGCAGCGCGAAGGCCTGGCGGCGTAGCAGCCGCAGACGCGCTGGAAGCGTTCTCTGGCTGAAGCTCCGGGGGTGGGATTCGAACCCACATTGAGCGCCTTAACAGGGCGATGCCTTACCTATCGGCCACCCCGGATCGCGTGTGCTGGGCTTGTGTTTCGCGGGGCCGGGAACTCAGACGGCCCGTTTCGAATTGTCGACACTCACGATACCCGCCTCAACCTCGGAGTGGCAATTGGCGCACCAGTAGAACGCATTTCATCGCCTCGACGCGGAGTCGAGCGATCGAGCGGGTCAGGCCTCGGCTACCCAGCCCAAATGACTTCGTTCTCGGGTCGACGTGATGGAACTCGAGCGCTCCGATGTAGCGGTCGTACCCACACAAAACGCAGACGCCGCCGGCCTCGGGCACCAACGTCTCCTTGAGCCTTCTTCGTCGGGCGGCAACCCGATCCATGCGGCATCGAGTGCAACGGTAATACCCACGACCTTCGCGCACGAAAAGCACTTCGCCATGGGTCCCGCACTCTCGCAGCTCGTATTTCTCGGCCGCAGCGGAGCTGGTGAGGCCACGTCGAGCTGCGCGGGTCGTCTTCAAGCCGTACTCGCGTAACCAATGGCGAATCGTGCCCTGGCTCCGGTCGACCCGCTCGGCAATCTCCCGGGTCGTCAGTCCTTCGTTGACCAGTGTCTCCAGCTGAGTGCGCGGAATCGCCCCTCTGGCCCGGTGTCGCGCGTGGCCGGCGGCTGTGAGGCCGTGCTTCGCGAGCCAGTAGCCAACCGTGGTCGCGTCGAGCCCCTCCTGGTCCCCAATCGCAGCAAGAGACATCCCCTCCGCCAAACACCGCTCCAGGAAGTCCTTTTCCATTCACCGATTCTCCCGCCCAGACCGGACGGAAAAGCGAACAGACGTTCGCTAGTCAGGCACCGGCTCGAGGCGGCCCACGTCGGCCGAGCGCTTCAGGCGGGCGAGCGTGCGGGTCTCGATCTGGCGGACTCGCTCGCGCGTGACGCCGACCTCGTTGCCGATGCTCTCGAGCGTCATCGGACGGTCGCCGGAAAGCCCGTAGCGCAGTTCGAGCACGCGCCGCTCACGCCACGGCAGCGTCTCCAGGATCTGGGCGAGGTCGCTTAGCCGGGCGGCGGCCGCAACCTGTTCCAGGGGACGCTTGTTGTCGGCGTCGGGAACGAAGTCGGCGAGGCGGGCGTCACCGTCGTCGGCGCCCACCGGGGTCTCGAGCGAGACCGGGGTCTGGCCGATCTTCCAAAGATCCTCGACCTCCTCCGCCGTCGTGTCCTCGATCGTCGCGGCGACCTCGGTCGCCGTCGGCTCGCGGCCGAGGTCCTGGAAGAGCTTGCGCCGCGCGCGTGTCGCGCGGTTCATCCGCTCGACCATGTGCACCGGAATCCGAATCGTGCGCGACTGGTCGGCGATCGCGCGCGTCACCGCTTGGCGGATCCACCAGGTCGCATACGTCGAGAACTTGAACCCGCGCTCCCAGTCGAACTTCTCGACGGCGCGGATCAGGCCCATGTTGCCCTCCTGGATCAGGTCGAGCAGCGACAGCCCGTTGCCGCTGTAGCGCTTGGCGATCGAGACGACGAGGCGCAGGTTCGCCTCGATGAGGGCGTTCTTCGCGGCCATGTCGTTTTGGCCGACGCGCTTGGCGAGCCGCACCTCGTCCTCGCGGGTGAGCAGGCGGTAGCGGCCGATGCGGCGAAGGTAGGCCTTGACCGCGTCGTCGACCGCCGCCGACGAATCGTCCGTGACCGAGCTGAGCCCGAGCGAGGGTTCGTCGAAGGCGGCTGGGGCGAGCGTCGTGGCGCTCACGTCGCCTCCCCCATCGCGGTGTCGATCTGCTCCCGCAGGCGCTCGCGCTCAGCGCGGAGCTCGGCCTGGCGGGCGTGGTCGCCGGCGCGATCGGCGTCGCGCAGATGACGGTCGACGCGGCGCAGGTCGAGCTGCAGCACGCCGAGCTCGAGTACTGCCCTCTCGGCCGACTCCTCGTCGGCGCGCATGACGATCTCCGATACCGACGCGACGAGCGTCGGGTCGTCGGAAGGCAGGTCGGAGAGGGGCGAGTCGAAGTGGGCGAGCAGCCACTCGCGCGCGCGGCGCAAGGAGCCGGTCGAGAGATGGTCGTCGCCGATCCGCTCGAGGTAGCCCTTGCCGTCGGCTCCGAGGCCGACACACATCGCGAGGAACGTCCGCTCCGCCCGGACGACGGCGTCCGCCGTGGCGAGGTGAAGCGGCTCGCCGGAGGGGCGGCGAGTGGCGGAGCCAGGGGGCGAAGCTAGCGTTGTCACCAAGAACTCGGAAGGAACATCCAACCTGTCACTGGCGAAACGCACCAACTCGTCCCGAGTTGCGCTCTTTTCGGGGACAGATGCGATCACCGGTCGGAGGGCATTGAGCGCTTTGTCCTTTCCGTGCGGCGTCGAGAGGTCTGCCTCCGCGATCACGCGACGTGCCTCGAACTCGGGCACGGACAGCGTCGAGCCGAGCAGCGAGCCGAACGCCTCTCCTCCACTCTCCGCGACGAGCTCGGCCGGATCCCGTCCCTCCGGTAGCTCGACGACGCGCAACTCGACGCCGCGTTCGTCTGCGCCGCGCGCGACCGAGCGCATCGCCTCCTGACCCGAGCGGTCGGGGTCGAGCGCGAGAAGCACGCTCGGCGCGGTGCGCGCGAGCTGGGCGAACTGCTCCGAGGTGAGCGCGGTGCCCATCACCGCCACGGACTCGGTGACACCGGACTGGTGCAGCGCGAGCACGTCGGTGTAGCCCTCCACCACAACGACGCGGCCGGCCTTCGCCGCGGGCGCCCGGGCACGGTCGAGGCCGAACAGCTGGCGGCCCTTGCGGTAGAGCTCGGTCTCGGCGGTATTGACGTACTTGGGCATCTGGTCGTCGCGCATCGCGCGCGCGCCGAAGCCGAGCACCCTGCCCCGGCCGTCGGCGAGCGGGAAGGTGATCCGCTCGCGGAAGGCGTCGTAGATGCCACCGCGGCGGCCCTGCTTGACCAAGCCGGCCGCAGCGAGCTCATCGGGCTTGAAGCCGTCGCGCTGCGCCGCCGTGAGGACCCGGTCCCAGGCGCTTGGGGCGTAGCCGATGCGGAAATCGCGAAGCACTGCTTCCGACAAGCCACGCGACGCGAGGTAATTACGCGCCTTCTCCGATTCGTCCGCCTCCCACAGGAAACGCTCGTAGAAGGTGGTGACGCGCTCGAGCAGAGCCAGCAGCCGATCGCGGCGGCGGCGGCGCTCCTCCGCGCGCGGGTCCTCCTTCTCCCGCTCGAGCTCGACGCCGTAGCGGTCGCCAAGGAACTCGACGGCCTGCGGGAAATCGAGCGCCTCGGTCTGCTCGACGAACTTGATCGCGTCGCCGGACTCCTGGCAGCCGAAGCAGTAATAGAGCTTGTCCTGGGCGTTGACCGAGAACGACGGGGTGCGCTCATCGTGAAACGGGCACCGCCCCATCCACTGCGTGCCGGCCCGGCGCAGCTCGGTGCGCGCGCCGACGAGCTCGAGCATGTCGACCGCGTCCTTGACGCGCTCGATCGATTCAGCGGTGAACAGCGCCACTCAGAACCCGCGCGGCAAGGACAGCTCGGAGAACGCGCGGATCGCGAAACGGTCGGTCATGCCGGCGAGATAGTCGGTCACGCGCTGCGCGTCCGACACGCCGGGCGTCGCGGGGGCGGGCAGATTCTCCGCGTAGTGCTCGAACAGCGCTCGCAGCAAGCGCTCGATGCGCGCGTGCTCGCTCTGAGCGACCGGGCCGAGGTAGACGCGTTCGAACATGAACGCGCGCAGCTCGGTCATCGCGCCCCCGACCTCCTCTCCCTGGACGATGTCGCCCGCCGCGGCCGAGCGCTCGACGAGGTCGCGGACGAGCGTGTCGATCCGGGCCGAGCCGGTCTCGCCGAGCACGCCGATCGGCCCGGAGGGGAGATCCTCGAAGGCGAGCACTGCCGCGCGGACCGCGTCGTCGATGTCGTGGTTGATGTAGGCGATGCGGTCGACCAGCCGGACGATCTTGCCCTCGAGCGTCAGCGGCTCGTCCTCCCCGCTCGAGTGCTTGAGGATCCCGTCGCGCACGGGCGCTGTGAGGTTCAGGCCGCGACCGTCGCGCTCGAGGTGCTCGACGACGCGCAGCGAGTGGCGGTTGTGGCGGAAGCGCTCGCCGAAGCGCTCCTGGAGGCAATTGTCGAGGACCTCCTCGCCGATGTGGCCGAACGGCGGGTGCCCGAGGTCGTGCCCGAGCCCAATCGCCTCCGTCAGGTCCTCGTTGAGCGCGAGCCCGCGAGCAACGGTGCGCGCGATCCCGCATGTCTCGAGCGTGTGGGTCAAGCGCGTGCGGTAATGGTCTCCCTCGGGCGCGATGAACACCTGCGTCTTGTGCTTCAGCCGGCGGAAGGCCTTCGAGTGGACGATCCTGTCGCGGTCGCGCTGGAATGGCGTGCGCACCGGTGAGTCGCCCTCCTGTTCCACGCGTACGGCGGGGTACGAGCGCGCGGCTAGAGGTGAGAGATGGGCATCCTCGAGCGCCTCGATCCGGGCGCGGAACTCGGTTGCGGTCGTCGGCTTGGCCGTGTCGCTCGTCACCCGGCCGATTTTGTCACTCGTCAGGGATGTCGAGCGAGCTTCCAGCGATCTCGACCCGAACCGGTTGCTCTTCCCCCTGCTTGACCCTCCACGACACCGTCAGCGGCGCCGACTTTCCCGGCGCGAGCGTCGCGCGCAGACCGATCCGCTTCTCCTCGTCCGCCCGGGTCGCCTCCGAGGGTGGTCGGGTCGGCGGATAGATGCCGCGCAGGAAGACGTTGTTGAAGACGACCGCGCCGGGAACCTGGTCGCCGTCGCGGGTGAGGATCTTCACCTCGCGCGCGGACCGCAGCTCGATCTTCTTGAGCGAGTCGTTTTGGATCCGGCCGGTGAGCGTGCGGTCGCGCGGGAGGTCGGCCGGCGTGAAGAGCTTCGGCTCCTCAACCCAGCGCAGCGACCCGGAGTCCTCCTCGTCGCCGCAGCCGGCGAGGAGGAGTGCGAACAGAACGAGCGCCCCCGCGAGTGTCGCGCGAGCGTTCAGTTGCGTGGCTTCGGCGGCCGCACGAACCAGTCGCAGCCGGGCGGATCGCGCAGCAGCTCGTCCTGGGGATCCCACGTTGCGCAGGTCACCTGGGAAGCCGACTTGAGGGGGTTCGGCACGGCGTAGGTCGGAGGCGCAGCGCCGCATGACGGGAGACCGCCGAGCGCGTTGCTCGTGGGGCGCGACCCCGCCGAGCTCTTGTTGTTGTCCCAGCAGTTGCCGCGGCCGCTGTCGTCCCACCAGAAGTCGTTGCCGTTCGGCGCCTTGGTCCCGTCGGGCTTGATGCCCATGTAGTTCGCCGAGTACGAGTTGCCGATCGGGTTGTCGAACTGATCGCCGGTGTTGACCGACTGGTTCGTCGGATCGTCGCCGCGCAGAGCCGCCGGTACCGCGAGCAGCTTCGCGCCGTCGCGCCAGTTGTCGTAGATGTAGTTGTCGCGGACGATGTTGCCGTTGCCGCCGAAGATGCCGATCCCCGTTCCGACCGGCACCTGGAAGGTCGGACAGACGATCTCGGGGTTGCGCTGGAGCAGCGGGCGCTTGGAGATCGTGCAGTACTCGTCGCGCTCCTCGTTGAAGTAGTCCTCGTTGTTCGAGTAGATCTCGTTGTTCTCGAACTTGGCGCAGTCCTGGGGCATGCCCGGGTGGTTGGCCGCGAACGAGTCGGTCGTCATACCGGTCGCGTTGTGGTGGAACTTGTTGTCGTGCGCCCAGACACCGTTGCCGGCGGTGCCGGAGTAGCCGATCGTGTTGTGGAACGACTCGGAGTTGCGGATCTCGATGCCGTAGCGGCGGCAATGGCCCTCGGGCCCGGAGCCGGGGTAAATGCCCGAGTCGCCGGCGCCCCACGACTTCAGATCGGTGTAGAGGCCGTTGTCGGAGGCGAAGGTGAGGAAGCCGTACTCGCGGCTGTAGCTCGACTCGATCTTGTCGAAGACGAAGCCGTTCGTCTCGAGCGCGTAGATGTTGTTGAAGTCGGACAGCGTGACCTTGAAGTTGCGTAGGTAGATGCCGTCGGCGCGGTCCATCTTGATCACGTTGAGCTTCGCGCGCTGACCCTTGATCAGGACGTCGGACGGGTTCTTGCCCGTGCCCTCGATCTGGATGTTGCACTTGTCGTCGCAGCGGCGATCTGCGTCCGGGCCGTCGCCTGCGATCCCGATCAGGTTCTGCGAGTTCGGGCACTCGCGGTGGTACTCGTAGGAGCCGATCACGTTCTCCCCCTGCTGCGTGTACTTGCCCCTGCATTTCGGGTCGGGGTTCGGCGTCCCGCGCGTCGGCAACTCTTCGTAGACGCCGGGGAGAACGAGGATGCGGGCGTTGTTCTTCGCCTTGTTGACGGCAGTCTGGACGTCCTGGAACTTGCACTTCCTGAGCAGCTCGAGGTTGCGCTTGCGCAGCGTCCGGTTCTTGAACGCCTTGATCAGCGTCTTCGACTTCTTGCCCTTGCAGACGACGAGGCGCTGGCCCAGCTTCTTGCTCGACGGCTTCCAGATCGAACGGTGCTCGGGCACCTTGCCGACGACGGGGAACGGCTGGATGCCGTTCGGGTAGAACGCGTTGCGCTCGGGATGGGCGCCGGAGAAGCTCGGCGTCAAAAGTGCGGCCAGCGCGAGCCCGGCCAGGACCAACAGCAACCTACGCATCGCTGGGAGGGTACTAGGAGAGCAGCGTTGCTTGCGCCGCTGCCACGCGCGCGATCGGTACACGGTATGGCGAGCAGCTCACGTAGTCGATGCCCGCCTCGTGGAAGAACGCGACCGAATCGGGGTCTCCACCGTGCTCGCCGCAGACGCCGAGCTTGAGGTCTGGCTTCATCGAGCGGCCGTTCCACGCGGCGAGCTTCACGAGGTATCCGACCCCGTCCGAGTCGAGCGTCTCGAACGGGCTGCGGTCGAGAATTCCCTGGTCGATGTAGCGCGCGAGGAACTTGCCCTCGACGTCGTCACGTGAAAAGCCGAGCGCGGTCTGGGTGAGGTCGTTGGTGCCGAAGCTGAAGAAGTCCGCGACGGCGGCGATCCGGTCGGCGACGAACGCGGCGCGCGGCAGCTCGATCATCGTGCCGATCTTGATCGGCAAGCCTCTCCCCGCGCGCCGCGGCGATCCAGTGGCGCGCGTGGTCGCGCATGAACCTGAGCTCCTGCTCGTAGGCGACCAGCGGGATCATGATCTCGACCTGGGGCGGCGTGCCCGTGCGCTCTTCGACGGCGAGCGCAGCGCGAACGATCGCCATCACCTGCATCTCCGAGATCTCGGGGTGGAGGATCCCGAGCCGCACCCCGCGCGTCCCGAGCATCGGGTTCGCCTCGGCGAGCTGCCTGACGCGCTCGAGCGTCTCCTTGTGCTCGGCGAGGTCCGCGCTCTGCTCGCTCTCGGCGCGGTGCACCTCCACGGCGATCTCCTCGAGCGCAGGGAGGAACTCGTGCAGCGGCGGGTCGAGCAGGCGGATGGTCACTGGCAGTCCCGCCATCTCCTCGAACAGCCCTTCGAAGTCGCGTTGCTGGAGCGGCAGGAGCTCCTCGAGCGCGGCGCGCCGGTCCTCCTCGCCCTCGGCCATGATCATCGCCCGCATCTTCGGCTGGCGGTCGGCGGCCATGAACATGTGCTCGGTACGGCAGAGGCCGATCCCCTCTGCGCCGAACTCGCGCGCCTTGGCAGCGTCCTCGGGGGTGTCGGCGTTCGCCCGCACGCCGAGCGTGCGCAGCTCGTCCGCCCACTCCAGCACGCGGTCGAAGTTCGGGTCCGCCGGAGGGTCCACCAGCTCGACGTCGTCCGCTGTGACGATGCCGTCGGTCCCGTTGATCGCGATCAGGTCGCCCTCGGCAAGCGTCGTTCCGTTCACGCTCAGCTTGCGCGCATCGAGGTCGATGTCGAGCGCCTGCGCGCCGCATACGCACGGCTTGCCCATCCCGCGCGCGACGAGCGCCGCGTGGCTGGCCTTGCCACCCTCGGCGGTGAGGATTCCCTCGGCGGCGTTGAAGCCGGCGACGTCCTCGGCCTCCGTGAACGGACGCACGAGGACGACGGCCCGTCCCTCCGCGGCAGCAGCCACAGCGTCCGGGGCGCTGAACACGATCGCGCCCTTGGCGGCACCCGGGGATGCGTTGACACCGCGAGCGATCACCTCGTAGTCGGCATCGGGCGGAAAGGTGTCGTGCAGCAGGGCCTCGAGCGACGCCGCATCGACCGTCAGGAGCGCCTGCTCGCGCGTGAGAAGGCCCTCTTCGACCGCGTCCACCGCGAAGCGCACGGCCGCCTGGGCGGGGCGCTTGGCGTCGCGCGTCTGGAGCATGTAGAGGCGCCCTTCCTCGACCGTGAACTCGGTGTCCTGCATGTCGCCGTAGTGGCGCTCGAGAGTCCGGAGGATGTCGATCAGCTGGTCGTGGGCCTCGGGCATCTGGGTCGCGAGGTCCGCGAGCGGGCTGGGAGTTCGCACGCCGGAGACGACGTCCTCGCCCTGGGCGTTCGTGAGGAAGTCGCCCGAGGGCTCGGGCGCGCCGGTGATCTCGTCGCGCGAGAACGCCACGCCCGAGCACGAGCTCTCGCCCTTGTTGCCGAAGACCATCTGCTGGACGTTGACCGCAGTCCCCCAGCGGTCGGGGATCCGGTTGAGGCGGCGGTACTCGATCGCCCGTTCCCCCATCCACGAGTCGAACACCGCGCGGATCGACTGGCGCAGCTGCTCGCGTGGGTCATCGGGGATCGGGTCCCCCTGCTCCGCCGCGAGCCCTTTGAAGTCCGATACGAGCTTTCGTAGCCGCTCGGGGTCGAGCTCGGTGTCGAGCTCCACCCCGGCGGCGGCCTTCTCGTGGCTGATCCGCTCCTCGATCGCTTCCGACGGGACGCCGCGGACGACGTTCGCGAACATCTGGCAAAACCGGCGGTATGAGTCCCAGGCGAAGCGGTCCGCGGTCCACTCTGAGAGTCCGCCCACGGATTCGTCGTTCAGTCCGAGGTTGAGGACCGTGTCGAGCATCCCGGGCATCGACTCGCGCGCACCCGAGCGGACCGCGACGAGCAGCGGGCGCTCGGCATCGCCCAACCGCATCCCCGCCTTTTCCTCGAGCGTCGCGAGCGCAGCCGAGACCTGCTCCTCCAGATCGGCCGGCTCGACGCCTCCCCCCTCCATGTAGGCGACGCACGCCTCCGTCGTGATCGTGAAGCCGGCCGGGACCCGGTCCTCGCCGAGGACGGTCGCCATCTCGGCCAGATTGGCGCCCTTACCGCCGAGGCGGTTGCGCTCCGCCGCGGACCCCTTCGAGAAGTCCTGGACCCACTGCGTGCCGGCGGCGACGGCCACGCGATGAGTCTACGGCGCGCCGAAGCGACGCAACAACCGCCGGTGGCGGTAGCGGAACACGAGCCGATAGACGAAGCGCGACGGGCCGGCCGTGAAGCCGACCTTCGGCTCGAAGCGGACTCGGTCCGTGACCCGGCAGCTGCCTGCTTCGTCGGTCAGCGTGCGCTCGTGCTCCCAGACGTGCTGGGAAAGCATCTTCGAACGCTCCAGGAACCCGCGACCGGCCTCGACGCGCACGAGCGTGAGGTCGTCGTAGTCGATCGGCACGAGGCCGAAGAGGAGGATCCAGGATCGGCAAATCCGTTCACCGAGCGGCACGCTCTCGGGGTCGAGCGACGCGAGCTCCGACGGAAACGTCATTCGGAACAGTGGCTTGAACTCGTCATTGACACCATCGGGGGTGGAGATGCGGGCCCACACGTCGGCGGGCTTGGCAGCAACCACGGAGCTGACGCTGAACTCAGGCAACTCGCCGCAGACGGACGTGGGCGTGATGCTCGAGCGTCTCGGCGAGCGCGCGGTCGGCCTGCGCGAGCGCCTGGGCCTCGGCCTCGGGAGCGTCGGCCAACGGGCGTCCGAGCGCGTCCACGAGGAACTCGTGCCCGGCGGCCGAGAGCGCGAAGGCACCGGCTTCGCAGCTCGCACAGACGACGCCCCCGGCGCTAGCCGAGAATCCGACCAGCTCGTCGCGCTCCCCGCAGGCTGCGCAGCCGGCGAGCTCGGGCGCGAACCCGGCGGCGACCAGCAACTTGGCGCGGAACGCCAGCGCGTGCGCGCGCGTGGCTGCCCGTGGATCAGCATCGAGGAGCGCGAGCTCGCGCGCGAGGAGGTTGTAGGCGGCGGGGTTCGGCTCGGCGGAGTCGAACAGCCGCAGGACGGCCTCGCACGCCTCGATCCCGCGCTTCAGCGACTCCGTCCGCTCGCGCAGCGTCGCGTGGGCCGCGATCGTGTCGGCGGCTGTGACCGTCATCAGATCGCTGCGCCCCTCGTGCAGCACGAGCGCGACGCGCGACAGTGGCTCGAGCCTTCCCCCGAAGCGCGAGCGCACCTTGCGCACGCCCTTCGCGACCGCGCCGATCCGCCCCCTGCGCTCGCTGTAGAGATGCAGCACGCGATCCGCCTCACCGAGGCGGATCGAGCGCAGGACGATGGCCTCTGTCTCGAACGATCCGGGCATTTCTCCAGCTTCCCACTCTGACCCTAGAGACGGACAGAGCAGCAGCGCGCACACCGCTTTCCGGGTCCTCGCAGGTTCGGAAACGGATTTGCCTGACAGGCAAGAAATTTGCCCCAGAGGCAAGTTGGCTTTCCGAATCTGCGAGCGGTCTCAGTCGGACGCCGAGGTCGGACGCCGCTTCCGCGGTCGAGGCTGGCAACGCTCGCAGGCATAGGTGCCCCGACCGGCGGCGACGAACTTGACGATCTCGCGCCCGCAGCGCGGGCACGGCTGGCCCGCGCGACGGTGGACGAGGAAGCGGTCCTGAAAGGTGCCGCGGGCGCCGTCGGCGTTGCGGAAGTCGTCGATCGTGGCGCCGCGGGCGTCTATCCCAGCCGCGAGCGACTCGACGATCCCCTTGCGCAGCGCCTCGATCTGAGGGCGCTTGAGCGTCCCGACCGGGCGCTGCGGATGGATGCGCGCGCGGAAGAGGGCCTCGTCGGCGTAGATGTTCCCGACGCCGGCGATCCGCGCCTGCGTCAATAGGAACGCCTTCACCGGCGCGCGGCGGCCACGCGCGAGCTCGCGCAACAAGTCGGGCGTGAACTCAGGGCTCAGCGGCTCGACGCCCAGCCGCTCCGCGAAGTACCCGTCGGTCGAGCCCGTGAGGACGACGCCTGTGCCGAAGCGACGCGGATCGCAGAAGAGGACGTCGCTTCCCGAGCCAAGACTGATCCGCACGCGCGTGTACGGCCGCTCCTCGCCGCCTTCGACGAACAGCAGGTTTCCGGTCATACGCAAGTGCATGACGAGGAAGACGTCGTCCTCCAACTCCCACGACAAGTACTTCCCGCGCCGCGAAAGGCGCTCGACGTGCCGCCCCTCGACCGTGTCAGCGACGAAGCGCGGATCGGCGGGCTCACACCAGCGCGCGTCCAGCACCTCGAGCGTCGTCAGTCGCTCCCCCTCCACCACCGGGGCGAGCTGGCGGCGGATCGTCTCGACCTCGGGCAGCTCCGGCATCAGCCGGAATTCTGCTCGTCCGTCTCCTTCGAGTCGTTCGAGTCCTTGTTCTCGTCGTCCTTCTTCTCGTCCTTCTTCTCGTCCTCGGACGACTTCTTCCTCTTGGGCTTCTTCGGCTCCTTGACCTTGCCCGTCAGCTTCATCGAGGTCAGCGCCGGCTTCAGCACGCCCTTCTCGAGCTGCGCGAACTGGTTCGCCGGAGCGAGTGCCTCGAAGACGTACTCAGCGTTGCGTTTGAAGATGTGGATGCTGCGCGTCTTGAACGGCAGGCCGGCGATCCTCTGGACGCCCGAGACCTCGATCGCCGGGCGGCCGGCGAGCGCGCGGATACGGGAGACCTTCACGTCGTAGCGCTTGTTGCGGCGCTTGATCTGCTTCACGAGCCGGGTCTTTGCGGTCTCGAGCTCCTCCTTGCTCTGCGGGCCGGGTTCCTTGCGCTTGTAGGCCCAGATCGCGAGCACCGACTTCCCCGATGAGAGCGCGGCCACACGCGGGTACTTGCCACGCGTGCGGCGCCAGCCGCGGGGTGCCTTGAGGGTCACGCCCGCGTTCGGGTACTTGACGACGAGGAGCTTGCCCGGCTTGGCGGCTGCGCCAGCCTCGGGCAGCGTCTGCGGCTTCGAGCCGCAGGCAGCCACAAGCGGCACGGCGGCGAGCGCGCTCAGCGCGAGCAAACGTCGGGGGAGCATCCGCCCCTTGTATCAGCCGGTGGCCCTGGGATGCGCCTTGAAGTAGACGTCCTTCAGCCGCTCACTCGAAAGCTGTGTGTAGAGCTGAGTGGTCGCGACGTCGGCGTGACCGAGCATCTCCTGGACTGCGCGCAGGTCGCAGCCGCCCGCGAGCAGGTGCGTGGCGAAGGTGTGCCGCAGCGTGTGCGGGCTCATCCGGTCGGCGAGCCCGACCGCGGTCGCGTGCCGGCGGACGATCTTGTAGAGGCCCTGCCTCGTCAGCGCGCCGCCACGGTAGTTGACGAACAGCGCCGTCTCGGCCCCATCGCCGACGAGCGCGGGCCGCCCGCGGTCCAGGTACAACCGCACCGCCTCGATCGCGGTCCGACCGACGGGCACGAGGCGCTCCTTCGACCCCTTCCCTCGTGCGCGCAGCACCTGCGCCTCGAGGTCGAGGTCCGCGACTTGCAGCCCGATCGCCTCCGACGCGCGCAGGCCGCAGGCGTACATCACCTCGAGCAGGGCGCGGTCGCGCATAGCGGCCGGCTCGTCGCCCGTGGGAGCGGCGAGCAGCGTCGCGACCTCCCCGCGGCTGAGCACGCGCGGCAGCTTTCGCCCGCGTCGCGGCGAGCTGAGCGAGGCCGTCGGATCGTCGGCGACGATCTCCTCCCTGCGGAGGTGGCGGTAGAAGGAACGCAGGCAGGCGGTCTTGCGGTGAATCGTCGCCGTCGAGGCCGGCGGACGGCCGTCGGCGCCCTCGGCGAGCCCCGTGAGGAACTCGGCAATCAGCGGACCGTCGGCGGTCTGCGCGCTGCGGTCGCGGGTCTCGAGGAAGGCGCCGAACTGGAGCAGGTCGGTCCGGTAGGCGTCGAGCGTGTTGCGCGCGAGCCCGCGCTCGAACTCGAGGTAGGAGAGGAAGTCCAACACCAGCCGCGAGAAGTCCGCCTGCTTGAGGGTCGCGACCGTTTCCACGCCTCGGGGTTCGTGCGCCGCCCCTGCATTCCTTGCGCTGCAACCGGGCGATCAGCCGGCCGCGGCGAAAGCGCGGAACCAGAGCAGCCCGATGAGCGTCTTCGCGTCCTCGACCTCGGCGATCACGCGGTCGAGCTCCGCCAACGGCACGGTCTCGATCGTCAGCCGCTCGTCTTCGTCGGGCTCGGCTTGCTCGTCGCGCAGGTCGGTCGCCAGGTAGACGTAGACCCGCTCGTCGGAGAACCCGGGCGACGAGAGGTACGTGACGAGGTGCTCCCAGCTGCCCGCCGCCTTGCCGATCTCCTCGGCGAGCTCTCGCTGCGCGGTCGCGAGCGGATCCTCTCCCTCCTCGTCGAGCTTGCCGGCAGGAAGCTCGAGGAGATCGTCGACGCCCAGCGCCTCGCGCGGCTGGCGCACGAGCCAAAGCCGTTCGCCGTCGTGCGCGACGATCGCGACCGCGCCGCGGTGGTGGACGATCTCGCGGCTGACCACCTCGCCGTCGTCGAAGCGGAACTCACCGATCTCGACGGTCACGATGCGGCCGCTGAAGACCTCCTCGCTCCCGGTCCGGCGAAACTTCACGCCGCCGCCTCTCCCAACACCGTCCCGCCGGCGAGCGCGGCGCGGAAGAAGAGATCGTCCTCGTGGCTCGAGCGCCCCATCGTCGTATCGGGGAGGCCGGAGGCGCGGTAGCCGTCGAGGTCCGTCCGAGCGTTCCGCAACTCGTGCTCGGAGAGACCCTCCGGGGACTCGTCGCCCGGTAGCGCCACGATCGCGGGACGCAGGAGCAGGTCGAGCACGCTGCGAGTGTGGTGCGAGAGACCTCTGTGGCGCTTTCTCAAATCGCCCGACGACATGCGCGGCACGATGATCGTCTCGCAGCCGAGCGCGAGCGCCGCGTGTGCCGAGTCGAGCGCGAACAACCCGCCGTGACCGAGCTCGGTGCCGGACCCGAGAATGCCCGGGCCCGGACCGGCGACGACCGCGTCCCAGCCGAGCTCGGTGAGCGCTGCATGAAACGCGCCCGGCGTCGTGATCGCGTCGTACTCGCCGCCGTAGGCCGCTCCGGCAGTGATCTGCCCCGCCAGGAGCCCCCGCTCGCGCAATTCGCCGACGACGCGCGACAGCTCGCCCGGCAGCGCGCCGCCCGCGGTCTGGACGAAGCCGAGCTTCAGGCCCGGAGCGGCCTCGGCGGCCGCCCACGCCACGCATGGCAGCTGGCCATGGAGGGCGATCACGGCGACCGGACGTCCCAGTGGCGGCGCGACCTCGGACGCGCGCTCTTCGATCGGGTGGACGGCGTGCTGGAGCGACGTGTAGTTGAGCTTCATCACGTGCGCGCCCTTCTCGCCCTTGCCCGCGAGTCCCGCGGGTGAGGTTCGCGTGGACGATGTCGAAGCCCCCGCTACCGAGCTCGAGCCTGCGAGCCGCGGCATTGACGACGACTTCGTCCCCGGCCCGGACCGGCCCGGTCAGTGCGGTGTAGGAGAGCGCGCGCTGGCGTTCGCCCGCGATCTTCACGATCAACTCGGTAACCGGGCCCTCGCGCTCGATGGACGCGACCGTGCCACGGCGGAGAACGAGCCGCTGCGCCCCCGCGTCCGGCCCCCCGGGACTCACGCGCGCTGCGCCGCGCTCGCCGCGATGATGCCGAGGGTCACGTCCAGCATCGTCTCGAGCGCGCCGATCGACACACGCTCGTCCGGCTGGTGGTTGCGCTCGGTGCCGTTGGCAACGTTGACGCACGGCAGGCCCGCGGCCATCAGCGCATTCGCGTCGCTTCCACCCTGCGTCGAGATATATGTCGGTTCGATGCCAAGTCGCTCGAGCGCGGTCGCCGCAGCCGCCACGGGCGGCGCCCCGCGAGCCAGGCGGTAGCCGCGGAAGAGCTCGTCCACGCCCGTCTGGAGGTCGCAGTCGTGCTCACTCGCGGCGGCCGTCAGCGTGTCCACGATCTCGCCGGCCACGGCCGCCGCTCGCGCGGCGTCGAGGCTGCGCGCCTCGAGCTCGACCCGGCAGCGCTCGGCGACGACGTTCGCCGCGGTACCGCCCTCGATCCGGCCTACGTTCGCGGTCGTCTCCTCGTCGAGGCGTCCGAGCTCGAGCCGGGAGATCGCGGCAGCTGCGGCTGCGATCGCGTTGCGGCCCTCCTCGGGCCGCACACCGGCGTGTGCGGCCTGCCCATGGAAGTCCGCCTCGATACGGAAGTACGTCGGCGCCGCGACGATCAGCTCGCTGATCGGCGAGGCATGGTCGAAGACGAAGCCGAACTGCGACGCAAGCCGCTCGCGGTCGAGCGCCTTCGCGCCCCGGAGCGCCATCTCCTCGCAAGTCGTGAAGACGAGCTCGAGCCCGACGGGCGGCGGACCGCTCGCAAGGACGCTCCGCGTCGCGGCGAGGATCGTCGCGATCGCGGCCTTGTTGTCGGCGCCGAGGATCGCGTCGTTGCGGTTCGCGAAGAACCCCTCCTCGCGCGCCACCTCGACAGGCGCATCGAGGGGGACGGTGTCGAGGTGGGCACAAAGCAGGATCGTCGGCGCGCCCTCCGGTCCCTCGGCCAGGGCGCGCAAGTTGCCCGCGTCGGAGCCCGTCTCGGCGGCGCTCTCGTCCTCGGTCACCTCGAGCCCGAGGTCGCGCAGCTCCGCGGTGACAGCGTCGGCGATCGCGCGCTCCTGGCGCGACGGGCTCTCGATCGCGCACAGGCGCTCGAACAGGTCGAGCATCCGCTCGCGCTCGGGAGGCGAGGCGCGTGGAGCTTGTGCCGTGGCCGTCTCGGCCGCCATCAACCGGCGGGCGTGCGCTCGCCGGCTTCCGCGTCGGCCGCGTCCGGTGCGCTCACGGAGGGCTCGCCCTCGGGCGCCCGCAGGCGCGCCCGCTCACACGCTGCGCCGACGAAGTCGCGGAACAGCGGCTGCGGACGGAGCGGGCGAGACTTGAACTCGGGGTGGAACTGCGACGCGACGAAGTACGGATGGTCGGGAAGCTCGACGACCTCCACGAGGCGGTCGTCGGGCGAGGTGCCGGAGAAGACGAGCCCCTCCTGCTCGAGCCGCTTGCGGAAATGGTTGTTCACCTCGTAGCGGTGCCGGTGGCGCTCGTAGATCACCGCCTCACCGTAGATCTCCCGCGCGCGCGTGTCCTCGTGCAACTTCACCGGGTCCGCGCCGAGGCGCATCGTTCCGCCCATGTCGCGGACCTCCTTCTGCTCGGGCAGGAGGTCGATCACCGGGAACGGCGTCTCCGGATCGAACTCGGTCGAGTTCGCGCCGTCGAGGCCGACCATCGTGCGCGCGAACTCGCACACGGCTACCTGCATGCCGAGGCAGATGCCGAGGAACGGAACGTCGTTCTCGCGCGCGATAGCGCGCCGCGCGGATCTTGCCCTCGACGCCGCGGATGCCGAATCCGCCGGGGATCAGGATCCCGTCGCAGCGCTCGAGCTCGCGGCTCGACCTCGTCGCTGTCGAGCCGCTCGGCGTCGACGAAGCTCACCTCGATCCGGCCCCCGTGGTGGATGCCGCCGTGGTTGAGCGCCTCGATCACCGACAGGTAGGCGTCGGCTAGCTGCGTGTACTTGCCGACGAGCCCGATCCGCACCGGCGTCGCCGCAGCGTCGTGCCGCTTCACGAGGTCCTCCCAGTCGGAGAGGTCGGGCGCGTCTGCGTCAAGGCCGAAGTGGTCGAGGATCGCGTCGTCGACGCCCTCGGCGCGGAAGTAGAGCGGCACCTTGTAGATCGAGTCCACATCGCGCGCGGAGACGACCGCTTCGACCGGCAGGTTCGCGAACAGCGCGATCTTCTGGCGAATCTCCTGGTCGATCGCCTCCTCGGAACGGCAGACGACCATGTTCGGCTGAATGCCGATCCGGCGCAGCTCCTGCACCGAGTGCTGGGTGGGCTTCGTCTTCAGCTCGCCCGCGTTGCCGAGGAACGGCACCAGCGTGAGGTGGACGAACATGCAGGACGCGCTGCCCTGGTCGACCTGGAACTGGCGCAGAGCCTCGAGGAACGGGAGCGACTCGATGTCGCCAACCGTTCCGCCGATCTCGGTGATGACGAAGTCCACGTCCTCTGCCTCGGCGACGAGCAGGATGCGCTTCTTGATCTCATCCGTGATGTGCGGGATCACCTGGACGGTGCCCCCGAGATAGTCGCCGCGCCGCTCGCGACGGATGACCGAGTTGTAGATCGCGCCGGTCGTGACGTTCGAGCCGCGCGTCGTGTTCGCGTCGGTGAAGCGCTCGTAGTGCCCGAGATCGAGGTCTGTCTCCGCACCGTCCTCGGTGACGAACACCTCGCCGTGCTGGAACGGGCTCATCGTCCCCGGGTCCACGTTGATGTAGGGATCGAACTTCTGGATCGTCACGCCGAAACCACGCGCGACGAGCAGCCGGCCGATCGCTGCGGAGGCGATCCCCTTCCCGAGAGCGGAGACGACACCCCCCGTGACGAAGATGAAGCGGGTCGAGCGGCTGGTGTCAGGCAAGCAGGTTCCTCATTCCCTGCCCAACGAGTCTAGCTGTCGCAGCGGCGTAGTTTTTTCGACGAACCCGGAAATTGAGCGGAACTCGCCGTAGATCGTGATCGCCGCGACCACGCCGAGGGCGATCGCCTGTCCGGTCGTGTCGAGTGTGAGGACGAGCCACAGGCCGGCGATCGCGCCGATCGCGTTCGATCCGGTGTCGCCGAGCATGCCGCGCTCACGCAGGTCGAGCGGGAGGATCACGAGCAGCGGTCCGAGGTAGGGCCCGAGCGCCTTCAGCGGGCCTGTGTCCCACGCGCCGACCGTCAGCCCGAAGCCAAGCAGGGCGAGAACCTTCAGCGAGCGGCCGGGGCGCAGATCGAGCAGGTTGAAGAGGTTCGTCGTCAGCGTCAGCAGCGCCACGGCGAGCAGGTACTCACCCGACTCGAGCCCGAGGCCGGAGAGCACGAAGGCGGCGAGCCCGAGCGAGCCGACGGCCTTGATCGCCCCGGTTGAAAAGCGCCCGCTCGGCCGCCGCGCCCGCGTGCCCGCGCCAGCCACGCGGCGCCTCGCCGCCGCCCCCCGCGACGTCGTCGAGCAGCCCCAGCAGCGCGACGCCGAAGACGTACGTCGCAATCGCCGCCGCAGGTCCCGTGAAGACCATCTCGTCGCTCAGCCCCTGGAGGAGTCCGAGCGGGACGAGCGCGACCGCGACCGCCGCGAGCACGGCGACACCCGCGGGAAAGGCCACCCGCGCGCCACGGTAGTTCTCGCGCGTCAGCCCGCGCTCACGCAATCCGGCGACGACCGCAGGCACGACGACCGCTCCCACGAGAAGCGACACGACGAGCGGCAGCCAATCCACGCACGCGAACCTAGCGTCAATCGCAGACAAGCCTCGCGCGGGTGAGCTACTCGCGCAGCTCTGGCAGCGGCCGGTCGGCGCCGTCCTTCTGTCCAAAGCTCCCTTGGCGCGTCCCGGCGAGCGCGATCGCCAGCGCGGCCTCGCCGGCGCTCTGGTCGACGTTGTCGACGCTCGAGAGGCCGGCGTCCTTGTAGAAGCCGACCTGCGAGGGGTCGGTGCCCGTCTGCTCGACGCCGACGACGGTGACCCCATCCTCGCGGAGCCCCGAGATCAAGCCGCGCTCGAACGCCTCGGTCGCCTCGCGAACGCGCTTCTCCTGCGGCGTCTCCCCGTCCTTCGGCTTCTGCGGCGGCCGGCGGTAGATCACCACGGCGTCCGAGCCGTCGAAGTCGCCCTCGAACCGATCGGGCAACTCTTCCTTCAGGCGCCGCGCCAGCTTGCCGCCGACGGCGAGCGAGCGGCCGAACTCGGCGCCGAGCGCGCGCGCCCGCTCGGGTGAGGCCGCCGCGCGGCGGCCCTCGTCACCGGCGACGGCAAGCACCTTCTCGAGCTCGCCCGGCAGTCCGAGCGCCGCGGTCGAGTCGAGCGATCCCGCGGCGCCCTCGACGGAATCGCGCACGCCGTCGGTGACCCCGCCGGGCAGATCGTCGGTCCCGACGAGCTGGACGCGCTTACCCTCCAGCCGGCGGTCGAGCAGGATCGGCACGGCCGCCTCGATCAGCCGGTCACGCCTGCGCACCTCGGCGCGCGCGTCGCGAGCCTGGTCGCGAGCGTCCTCGACGTCGCCCCGGAGCGAGTTGCGCACGCCCTGGTCCGCCTCGGACACGAGCGAGTCCCCGAGCGTCACCCCGAGCACGATGCCGATCCCGAGCGCGAGGAAGACGGCGACCAGGGAAAGCGCGTGGTAGCGAAAGTCGATCATCGGGGGAGAGTCACAGGGTCACTCGAGCCCGAGCAGGACTTCGAGCTTCAGCCACAGCAGGTCGATCAGATCGCCGAGGTTCGGCGAGGCGACGATCACGATCACGAAGGTCGCGATCGCCGCGAACAAGACCGTCAGGATCGGGCCACGGCCGGCGGTTGGCCGATAGAGCCGCGAGACCCCCTTCGCGTCGACCAGAATCTCCCCCACCCGCAGGCGGGTGAGGAAGGTGGAGCTCATCCCGCGGCGGTTCTTGTCGAGGAACTCGACGAGGTTGAAATGCGAGCCGACGGTGACGATCAGCTCGGCACCCTTCTCGGCCGCGAGCAGCATCGCGACGTCTTCGCTCGTCGCGGGCGCGGGCACGACGTGGTAGTCGAGGCCGAGCTCGTCGAGGCGTTCGCGCCCCGGCGCCCGCCCGTCGGGGTAAGCGTGTACGACCAGCTCGGCGCCCGAGCGCAGCGCCGTGTCGCCGGCGGAGTCCATGTCGCCGACGATGATGTCCACGTCGAGACCCTCGGCGAGGATCGCCTCCGCCCCACCGTCCACCGCGATCAGGACCGGGCGGCGATCGCGGATGTACGAGCGCAGCGTGCGCAGGTCCTTCTTGTGGTCCACACCTCGCACGACGATCAGGACCGGCCGGTCGCGGATGTCGGTCCGCAGCTCGGGCAGCTCGATCCGGCCCGCGAGCAGGTCGCGCTCCTCGCGGATGTGGGTCATCGTGTTCTCGGCGAAGCTCTCGAGCGCCTCGCCGATCTGCTTGCGCGAGGCCTCGTGCTCGCGGCGCACTGTTTCGGGGTCCTGGACCTCGCCCTCGGCGACAACTTCGCCGTCGCGCAGGAGCGTGCCGCCGCGGACGCTGATCCGCTCGCCGTCGTGGAGCTGATCGAAGAGTGGCGCGCTCGGCATGTCGACGAGGTGGATGCCCGCCTGGGTCAGGATCAGCGGGCCGGCGTTCGGATAGCTCGACGACGACGACTGCGCGACGTTGACGACGCAGCGCGTCCCGGCGGCGACGAGATCCTCGGCGGAGACGCGGTCGATGTCGCGGTGATCGATGACCGCGATGTCGTCCGGCTTGAGGTGCTTGGTCAGCCGCTTCGTGCGCTTGCCGAGCCGCGCGGGCCCGGAGAACTGTCGCTCCGCGGACCGGCCGTTCACGGCGGCCGGCTCGCCGCCACGCGCCGAGCGCCGTCTGATTCGAAGCATCGCCATGGTGCGGGCACACGGCCCGCCCTCAGTCTAGAGCCGCGCAGTCGCTAGGCAGCCGCCAGCAATTCCTCTGCATGGCGGCGTGCGCCGGCGTCGGAGCCGTCCGCTCCGAGCATCCTGCAGAGCTCCTCGACGACGCCGTCGCCCGCGAGCGGCTCGACGGCCGCGCTGGCGAGGTCCGACCCGGTCTCCTTCTCGATCCGGAAATGGTGGGCCGCGAGCGAAGCGATCTGCGGCAGGTGGGTGATGCAGAGCACCTGGCGCTCGGCGGCGAGGCCGCGCAGCCGCTCGCCGACCGCGCGTGCCGTCTGGCCGCCGACGCCGGCGTCCACCTCGTCGAAGACGAGCGTCGGCGGCCCTTCGGCGCTCGCGACGCTCATCAGCGCGAGCATCACGCGCGAGAGCTCGCCGCCGGAAGCGCTCTCGCGCAGTTCGGTCGCTGGGACACCGGGGTTCGGCGCGATCATGAACTCCACCCGGTCGGCCCCCGTCGGAGCCGGGTCCTCGAGCGGGGAGATCGCGACCTCGAACGTCGCGTCCCCGAGTGCGAGCGCGCCCAGCTCGTCGCCGACGCTCTTCACCAGCCGCGGCGTGGCCTTCGCGCGCGTGGCCGACAGCACCTTGGCCGCCTTCGCACGCTCGCGCTCGGCGGCGTCGAGCTCGGCGCTGATCCGCTCGAGCTCGTCGCCGGCATTCTCCAGCCGCTCGCGCTCGGCGCGGCACCGCTCGGCGTGGGCGAGCACGGACGCGACGTCGCCGCCGTGCTTTCGCTCGAGGTGGTCGTAGCCGTCGAGGCGCTGCTCGATCGCCTCCAGGCGCCCCGGCTCGGCACCGAGGCCTTCGGCGTAGCTGCGTAGCTCGGCTCCGAGATCGTCGGCCTCGATCCGCAGCGAGGCGAGCCGCTCACGCAGGCCGTCGAGCTCGGAGTCCACGCCCTCGACACCGTCGAGCAGGACCGACGCATCGGCGGCCAGCGAGGCTGCGCCGCGCGCCTCGGCATCGTCGGGCGCAAGCGCCTCCGCGGCGCCGGCCGACGCGCTGCGGAGGGCCTCGACGTGGCGTACCCGCTCGCGCTCCTCGCGCAGCGAGCGCTCGTCATCGGCGCTCGGGTCGAGCTCCTCGACCTCTCCGAGCTCGAATACGAGCAGGTCGAGGTCGCGCTCGCGCGCCGCGTCCAGCTCGCGCAGCTCGTCACGCTCGCGGCGCAGCTCACGCACACGCGCGTGGAGGGCCGCGAACCGCTCACGCGCCTCGAGGTGCTTGGCCCCGCAGAACGCGTCGAGGATCTCGAGCTGCGCCGCGGCGAGCGTCAGGCGGCGGTGCTCGTGCTGGCCATAGAACGACAGCAGCCGGCCGCCCAGCGCACGCAGGTCGGCCGCCGTCGCGCTGCGGCCCCCGACGTATGCGCGGCTGCGCCCGGCTGCAGAGACGCGGCGGGCGACGACGATCTCGTCGTCATCTGCGTCGGGGAGCCGCTCACGCAGTTCGGCGAGCTCCGGAGCACCCAGGGTGCCGGACGGCAACTCGAAGACTCCCTCGACCCAAGCCTCCTCAGCGCCAGGGCGAACGATCCCTGAACGCGGCTTGCCGCCCAGCAGCAGGTCGAGCGCGTGTGCCAGCATCGTCTTGCCGGCACCCGTCTCGCCCGTGATCGCGTTCAGGCCGGGCCCGAAGCGGAGTTCGGCCCGCTCGATCAGCAGCAGATTCTCTACGCGTAGCTCGACCAGCATCGGCCGCGAGGTCTAGCAACGGCCCCGGACCTACCGGGCGCGGCCGCTCAGTACGCGAGCCGCCCGAACTTGTCCGCGAAGCGGTGGTAGAAGGTCGCGCCGGGCACCTGTGCCAGCCGCACCTGGGCGTTCTCGAACCGGATCTCGAGCTCCTCGCCCGGCGCGAGCGTCCCGACGCTGCGGCCATCGGTGGTGACGTCCACCTCGTCGCGGCGGGAGCGGTTCAGGACGTGGAGCACGTCGTCCGGCGCGACGACCAGCGAGCGCGCCGTGAGGGTGTGTGGCGCGATGAACGAGACGACGAAGCCCTCCACCCCCCAGGCGAGCACCGGCCCGCCGTTGGCGAGGTTGTAGCCCGTCGAGCCGGCGGGCGTGACGGCGACGAGGCCGTCGCAACGCACCTCCCCGAGGCTGTCACCCGTGATCGAGTAACCCAGCTCCGCGACCCGCCCGTCCGACGCGGCGGTGGAACGAGATGTCGTTCACGCCGATCTGCTTCGTACCGCCGACATCCACCGACAGCGCCGGCATCTCGATGACCTCGAAGTCGCCCGAGACCAGCCGCTCGATCCCGGCGTCGAGCTGCGCCGTGATCCACGGTCGAGAGGAACCCGATCGCACCGAAGTTGAAGGCGAAGACGGGCGCGCCATGCGCCCGCCGAACTCGCGCAGCGCCCCGAGGATCGTCCCGTCGCCGCCGAGCACGACCGTCGCATCGGCCTCGAGCGCTCGCCGTGTCGGCGGCACGACTCCCTCGTCGGGTCTCGATCGAGTGCTTGTCGAGCTCCACCTGTGGGAGGAGAACCTCGATGCCCGGCGTCGCGGTCGCCGCAGCCACCAGCTTGTGCACGGCGTCGCGGTCGTCTCCTCGGGGATCGTGTGCGTCACGATCGACGATCGACCGCGGCGGCGCTCACGGCTCGACCTCCCGCGCGGCAGCCTCGACGTCGTCAAGCGCGCTCGGCGCGCCCCGCCTCGCCGATCCAGTGAACGTCTCACGGTTGCCCTTCGGGCCGGGCAGTGCGACGAAGCATAGCCGAGCACGAGTAGCCGAGCCCGCGCACGTGATCCCCGACGCTCGAGCAGCGCCCCGGCGGTCCTCGGGCGAGCGGACGACGCCGCCCTTGCCGACACGCTCGCGCCCGACCTCGAACTGGGGCTTGACGAGCGCCAGGCAATCGAAGCGGGCGCCGCGCAGGCGAGAGCCGGGCCGAAACGCGCGTCAGAGAGATGAACGCGAGGTCGGCTACGATAGGTCGGGAGCGAAGGGCAGTGTCCCCGGCGTCAGCGCGCGCGCGTTGGTGCGCTCGAGCACCGCTACGCGCTCGTCGTTGCGAATCCGCCAGTGCAGTTCGCCGTAGGCGACGTCGAGCGCCACACCCGCGCGGCGCCCTGCTGGAGCAGGCAATCGGTGAACCCCCCGTCGAAGCCCCCAGGTCGAGGCAATCGCGGCACTCCATGCCCGCGGGACCGTCGAGCGCGTTCTCGAGCTTGATCCCACCGCGCGAGACGAAGGCGGGCGCCTCGGCGAGCTCTATCTCGATGCTCCTCGACCATGCTGCCCGGCTTCGGCACGCGCCGCGCCCGAGCCCGCGAGCCGGACGTCCCCGGCGAGCACGGCGGCAGCCGCGCGGGTGCGCGACTCGAACAGCCCGCGCTCGGCGAGCAGCGTGTCAAGGCGCTTGCGCGACATCGCCGCAGAGCGTAGATCACCGCCTTCGCCGCCTGTTCTGGCCGCCATTACCAGCCGGTAATCAGTGACCCGGGTCACACAAGTTATCCGCCGCCCAACCTAGCCTGAGAACATCATGTTCCGACTCATCTCGTTCCCATGCTCATGCGGCGATCGAGATCGCTCGGCGGCTTCGCGCTGATGGCGCTCCCCGTCGTTCTCGGCCTCGGCGCGGCCGCCGCCATCACCGGCATCCTCGTCGGGGCGCTCCTGATCGGGCTCGCGTTCGCGGGCGCCGGCCAGGACCACGCCACCGGCTCACGCGGCACGATCCCGCTCGGCGCGCACGCGCTCTACGACCGTGGCATCGCGCTCGGGCTCATCCTCGCCGCGCTCGTGCTCGGCATTGCGGGCGATCGCGGTGCGGTCCTGTTCTTCCTCGGCGCCGGCCTCGCGCGCTCGCGCTCGCGACGAGCACCCGCTATTCGCCCGCCGCAGGCGCGCTAGCGACAAAACTTCTCCCAAGTACGAAGTAAACGCAGCACACATACACATACGCATCACTCCTCCCTCGAACGGCCCGCCATTTCGGCGGGCCGTTCGCTTTGTGAGGCGTCGGGCATCAGCAATACTCGGCTGATCACGGAAGCGGAACGGACCTTCGAGCGGGCGCTGCTGGCCAACAACTCGGCGGACCATCGCCGCTGGGCGAAGCTGCCGCCCGAGGAGTACGAAGCGTTCCTGCTCTCCCTCTGTACTCCCGACTTCGAGTTCGGCTCGCGCGCGGCTCAGGTCGAGGGTGCGGGCACCTACCGCGGGGTCGAGGGCATGCTCGCCTACCGCGAAGACGTGCTGAGCGCGCTCGAGGAGTGGGAGGTCCTCGACCCGCGTTTGCGCGAGCTCGATTCGGGAGCGGTCGCGGGGACCTGGCGCTTCCGCGCGCGCGGCCGGGAAAGCGGCATCCTGATCGACATGCGCATCGGCGGCGTGGCGGAGTTCCGCGAAGGCCGGATCTCCAAGCTCGAGAGCTACGCGACGGCCGCCGAGGCCGTGGCGGCCGCCGGTCTTCCCGAGGACGCTCTCTGATGACCGATCGCGAGCAGTTGGTCGCTGAGGCGTTCCGCACCAACACCTCCGCTGAATTTCCGCGACTCGCAGCCTCGCCAGACGAGGAGAGAGCATTCTTCTCGCCTCACTTCCACCCGGAGGTGGAGTTCGCGTCGCGGCTGGCCTCCGTCGAGGGCGGCGGCGCGTACCGGGGCTTCGACGGGCATGCGTGGCGTATCGCGACGACATGCTCGACGGCGTGGGAGGACTGGTGCCAGGACGGCTGTGGCTGCCGCGAGCTCGCCGACGGCCGGGTGCTGAGCTTTTCTCGGTTGCGGGCCGCGGGCAAGGGGAGCGGCATCGAGTCGATATCCCGAGCTGAGCGGCATCTGGGAGTTCCGTGACGGCCCGTCTGCCGCGCCGACATCTTACGGCACCCGCGAGGAGGCGCTCGCCGCCGCCGGTCTGCCCGAGGACGAGCTCTAGACCGGCTGCGAGCGCCGAGCTGGGGTCGAGCACGGCCTCGGCCACGCGCGCCGCGACCGCCTCGGGCGTCAGGCCGACCTCCTCGCGCAGCAGCGCGGGCTTGCCGTGCGTGACGTAGCGGTCGGGCAGGCCGAAGCGCAGGACGCGCGCCTCGCCGGCGAGATCGGCAGTCGCTCACGTGCTCGACCACGGCCGCGCCGAAGCCGCCGGCGAGCACGTTCTCCTCGACCGTCACCACGACCTCGTGCTCGCGCACGAGCGATTCGATCAGCGCAGTGTCGAGCGGCTTCGCGAAGCGGGCGTCGGCGACGGTCGCCTCGAGCGAGTGCTCCGACTCCAGCAGCTCCGCCGCCCCGAGCGCGACCTGGACCCCGTAGCCGTAGCCGAGGAACGCGACCCGCCCGGCACCCTCGCGCAGCAGCTCGCCGCGGCCGATCTCGATCGCCTCGGGCACTTCGGGCAGCGGCACGCCCTCGCCCTCGCCGCGCGGGTAGCGCAGCGCGACCGGCCCGTCGTCGTAGACGAGCGCGGTATGGAGCATGTGGACGAGCGCCGCCTCGTCGCGGGGGGCCATCAGAACGATGTTGGGTAGGCAGCGCTGGTAGGAGATGTCGAACGCGCCGTGATGCGTCGGGCCGTCGTCGCCGACCAGCCCGGCGCGGTCCATCGCGAAGACGACGTTCAGCTTCTGCAGGCAGACGTCGTGGACGATCTGGTCGAACGCGCGCTGGAGGAAGGTCGAGTAGATCGCCGCGACCGGCTTGACGCCCTGGAGGGCGAGGCCGGCCGCGAACAGGACGGCGTGCTGCTCGGCGATGCCGACGTCGTAGTAGCGCTCGGGCATCTCCTTCTGGAGGATGTTGAGACCGGTGCCGCTGTTCATCGCCGCCGTGATGCCGACGACGCGCTCGTCGCGGCGCGCCTCCTCGACGAGCGCCTCGCCGAAGACCTTCGTGTACTGCGGCGGCGCCGGCGGGTCTGAGCTCGGGCTTCGCGGGCGCCTTCGGGCGCCTCGGCGCCGTTCGCGATCGACGCCGGCTTCGCCGCGTGCCACTTCTCCATCCCCTCGAGCCCGCCCTCCTCGGCGGGCGCGAAGCCCTTGCCCTTGACGGTCGCGATGTGCACCACCACCGGCCGGTCGGCCTCGAGCGCCTCGCCGATCGCCTCGCGCAGCGCAGCGACATCGTGGCCGTCCACGACGCCGACGTAGGCGAGGTCGAGCTCCTCGAAGAAGAGCCCGGGCGCCCAGTAGGCCTTGAGCGACTCCTTGAAGATCGGCCCGAGCCGCTCGAAGCGGTTGCCGAGCCCGGCGGGGAGCTTCGTCAGCCGCTCCTCCGCGCCCTCGCGCGCGTGGTAGAGCTTGGGGTTGAGCCGGATGCGGTTGAAGTAGCGCGACAGCGCACCGACGTTGGGGGCGATCGACATGCCGTTGTCGTTGAGCACGATCACGATCGGCGCGTCGAGGCCGCCGGCGTTGTGGAGCGCCTCGAACGCGACCCCGCCGGTGAGCGCGCCGTCGCCGATGACTGCGACGACCTTTCCGTCTTGCCCCGTGCCGCGGCGCATCGCCTCTTTCAGGCCAACCGCGTAGGAAACCGAGGTCGAAGCGTGGCCGGCGCCCATGATGTCGTGCTCGGACTCCTCGATCGAGCAAAACGGGGCGAGGCCGTCGTACTTGCGAATCGTCTCGAGCCGGTCGCGGCGGCCGGTGAGCACCTTGTGCGGGTAGGCCTGGTGGCCGACGTCCCAGAGAATCTTGTCGCGCGGGGAGTCGAGCAGGCTGTGAAGGGCGACGGCGAGCTCGCACGTGCCGAGGTTCGCCCCGAAGTGGCCGCCGATCTCGCCGATCGTGTCGATGATCTGCTCACGAACCTCCTGGGCGAGGCGCTGGAGCTCCGCGTCGGAGAGCCCATCGAGATCGTCGGGACCGTTCACCCCCGGAAGGATGGGCGGCGGTTGTTCCTGCTTTTTCTTCGGGCTCATCAGTTCTGGCGGGTGAGGATGTAGTCGCCGATACGTTCGAGTGCGTCGGTGTCGCCGTCGGCCTCGGCGAGTGCCGACTTCGCCTTCGCGTGCGACTCAACCGCCAGCTCGCGTGCCCGCTCGAGACCGAAGACGCTCACGTAGGTGCGCTTCCCGTGGCGCGCGTCGGACCCCTGGGGCTTGCCGAGCGACTGCTCGTCGCCGACCACGTCGAGTATGTCGTCGACGATCTGGAACAAGACGCCAAGCTCAGCGGCGAAGTCGTGGTAGGGGATTCTCGCACGTTCCGGGATTGCTCCCAGTAGGACTACGCATTCGACCGACGCGGCGATCAACCGGCCGGTCTTCAGCTCGTGCAGCCGGCGCAGGCCGGCGGCGTCGAGCTCGCCCGACTCGGTCACGTCGAGGTACTGCCCGCCGACCATCCCCCCCACACCCGCGGCGCGCGCGAGCTCGCGCACCGCGGCGAGAACCGCGGGCGGCTCGCCCGCTTGGCGCTCGAGCACGAGCGAGACGGCCTCCGCGAAGAGGCCGTCCCCGGCGAGGATCGCGACGTCCTCGCCGTGGGCGACGTGGCACGTCGGCCGGCCGCGACGGAGCTCGTCGTCGTCCATCGCCGGGAGGTCGTCGTGGATCAGGGAGTAGGTGTGGATCAGCTCGATCGCGGCCGCGAGTGGAAGCACCGAGTCCTCGTCCATCCCGAGCGAGCGCGCCGTAGCGAGCGCGAGCACCGGCCGGATCCGCTTTGCCGGCGCAAGCAGCGAGTACCGCATCGCCTCGTCGAGGCCGGCGGTCGCCGGCTCGCGCGCGAAGCGGAGCTCGGCCAGGAAACCCTCCACGCGTTCCTGGAGCTCGGCCGGATACGCGGCCTCAGCGGCTTCCGGGGCGCTCGGCGTCGAGCTCACAGCAGCGACTCCTGGCCGGGGTCGGCATCGGCGCGAGCTTCGCGCGCGTGCCGCTCGAGCTCCTCCGACACTCGCGCCGCGAGCTCAGCGCAGCGCTCGACGGTGGCGGCGGCCTGCGCGTCGTCGAGCCCCCCGGCGCGCAGCTTCGCGGCGCTCTCCTCGAGCTCGCGGATCAGCCGGTCTATCTCGCTCATCCCGATGGCACCCCCTCCTGGTAGGCAGCGCCGACGACCCCGTTGACGAACGCGGGAGCGTCGGTGCCGCAGAGCTCCTTGGCGGCCTCGACGGCCTCGTCGATCGCGACCTCGGGCGGCACCTCATCGTCGAACAGCGCCTCGTAGAGGGCGACGCGCATGATGTTCCGCTCGAGCGGCGCGATTCGGTCGAGCGCCCACCCTTCGGCGTGACGCGCGATCAGCACGTCGAGCTCGGCGCGCTCGCGCGTGACGCCGTCGATCAGGGCATGCGTGAACGCCGTCGCGTCGGTCGCGACGAGCTCCTCCAGCGGCCGCTCGGTGACGTCCTGCTGGTAGAGCGCGACGACGGCGGCCCGGCGCTGTTCGGAGCGGCGCACCGCGCCCTACGCTCGCGAGACGTACTCGCCCGAACGGGTGTCCACCCGCACGCGGTCGCCCTCGTTGACGAACAGCGGCACGCGCACGACGACGCCCGACTCGAGCGTCGCGGGCTTGTCGCCGCCGCCCGAGGCGGTGTCCCCGCGGACGCCGGGCTCGGTCGCGGTGACGGCCATCTCCACGGCGCTCGGCACCTGGACGTCGGTGGGGCTCTCGTCCACGTAGAGGAGTTCCACCTCGTCGTTCGGCAGCACCCAGCGGAGCGACGCGGACACCTGGTCCTCGGGCATCGTGAACTGGTCGTAGGTCTCGAGGTCCATGAAGTGCGCGTCGCCGCCGTCGGCGTAGAGGAACTGCATCTTGCGCGTCTCCGTGCGGATGGGGCGGAACTTCTCGCCGGCGCGGAAGGTCTTGTCGATCACGGCCCCGTCGGCCGTCCGCTTCAGCTTCGTGCGCACGAACGCGCCGCCCTTGCCGGGCTTCACGTGCTGGAACTCGACGACCTTGAAGACGGTCCCCTCGACCTCGATGTGGGTGCCGTTCTTGAACTGGTTGGTGGAGATCACTGGGTCACAGGCTAGTGGGATGATGGAGCCGGATGGCGGACGACGCGCGAACTCTCACTCGGTTGATGGTGGAGCACTGGAACGACGGCGAATACGAGCGCATCTTTGGGTGCTTCGACCCGGCGATCGTCGTTCGTCCCGATCCGAACTACCCGGAAGGTCCCCTGTTCGGATCGGAGGCGGCGCGGGAGTTTTGGGAGTCTTTCCGCGAAATGATGGGAGGCGGCAAGTTGATCATCGAGACGGATCAGGGGCTCGGAGACCGCGCCTACCAGCGCATCCACCAGGCGGTCCACTCACCCACCGGCGTCGAAAGCGGGTGGGCGTGGTCGTGGATCACGACCTGGCGTAACGGCCGCCTCGTCCTCGCCGAGTTCTTCATCGACGACGCCGTGGCGCGGGCCGCGATCGGCCTCGCCCCCGACCAGGACTAGGCGCGCTCGACTCCCTCCGGCACGCGCCCCTCGCCGGCGAGCTTCTCGAGGTGGGCGGCGAGCGTTACCGCAGCCGCCGGGCGCAGCTCGGACGGGACGTCGTCCCAGGCCGCGTCGAGCAGCTCGTCCTCGGAGCGTGCGCCGGAGTCGAGGGCGGCGATCAGTTTGCGCTCGCGGTCGAGCCGGTGCTCGATGTACTCGGTCAGCTTCGCGCGCGGGTCCCACACGAACGGGCCGTGGCCCGGGCAGAGGACGTCGAGGTCGCGCTCGCGCAGCCGCTCGAGCGACTCGAGGTAGGCGGCCAGCGAACCCTCGCCGGGTGAGATGAAGACGCTTCCCTGCCCGAGGACGGTGTCGCCGGTGAAGCACTTGCCGTCCGCGATCAGGCAGACGGAGTCCGCCGAGTGGCCGGGCGTCGCGAGCGCCTCGAACGGCCCGACGCGCTCGCCGCCGGGCGGGCGCTGGACCTCGATCCCGTCGGTTCGCTCGGACAGCGCGAGCGCAGCGCCGGAGTGGTCGGCGTGCCCGTGGGTCAGCACGATGCCTTCGATCGGGCCGCCGGCTGCTTGGAGGACAGCGTCCACATGGGACGGATCGTCGGGCCCCGGATCCACGACCCAACCCCCCAGCACATAGGTGTTCGTGCCGTCGAGCGTCATCGCCGAGGGGTTGTCGGCGCGCACCCGGACGACCCCCTCCGGCGTCTTCTCCGAATCGCTCACGCAACGCATCATTCCAGTGCCGCGGAGGGGGTACCATGGTCGCCGGGGGCCGGGGCGCAACGAACGTCTACGACCGAGGAGAGACTTGGATTCGCGGGACCAGCACGTGAGCGAGCGCCGCGCCGCCCTGCTCGAGACGATCCTCCACGGGGTCGCGGATGGCGTGATCGTGCGTGACCGCTCCGGCGAGCTCGTCTACGGGAACGCGGCCGCGGCTGAGATCCTCGGCTACGACTCGGTCGAGTCGCTGCTTGCGGGGCCGGTCAGCGGCGTCGTCGCGCGCGCGGAGGTGATGGACGAGCAGGGCCGGCGGTTGGGCGCCGGCGAGCTCCCGGGTGCGCTCGCGCTCAACGGCAAGGAGAGCCCCGAGCGGATCCTCCGGCTGCGCCACCCCGTACCCGGCGAAGAGCGCTGGATCCTCGCCAAGGCGCGTCCGCGGCGCGGCGACGACGGCGAGGTCGAGCTTGCGATCATCATCCTCGAGGAGATCACCGCCCAGAAGCGCGCGGAGCGTGCGCAGGCGTTCCTGGCAGAGAGCAGCCGCGTGCTGGGCGGCTCGCTCGATTACTCGAAGACGCTCGTCGAGCTCGCCCGGCTCGGCGCGGCCGAGGTGGCCGACTGGTGCTCGGTCGACGTGCTCGACCGCAACGGAGCGCTCACCCCCGTGGCGGTCGCCCATGACGACGAAACGCTCGTCGAGGCGATGGTTCGGTTGCGCGCCGAGAACCCACTCGACGCGGACTCCTCCGAGGGCATTCCTGCCGTCATCCGCTCCGCGAGTTCGCAGCTCGCGCACGATCCGGGACCCGAGGCGATCGGCTGGCGAGGCCTCGACGACGAGGAGCGCGCCGCGTTCGAGGCGATCGGGCTCCGGTCGTTGATGATCGCGCCGATGATCGCGGACGGCGAGGCGCTCGGGACGATCGCGTTCGCCTCCGGGCCGCGAGGGCGCCGTTTCGACGACGACGATCTCGCGCTCGCCGAGGAGGTCGCACGACGGGCGGGGATGGCGATCCTCCACTCGCGGCTCTATCGCGAGCGCAGCCGGATCGCGTCGACGCTGCAGGAGAGCCTGCTGCCGCCGGCGCTCCCGGACATCCCGGGTCTCGACCTAGCCGCGCGCTTCCGCGCACAGGGGCCGGGACACGAGGTCGGCGGCGACTTCTACGACGTCTTCGCGTTTCGCCCGGGCGGCTGGGCGATCGTGATGGGCGACGTCGGCGGCAAGGGTGCCCGTGCAGCGGCCACGACGGCACTCGCCCGCTACACCATGCGCGCGGCCGCGCTGCCAGAGTCCAAGCCGAGCGAGGTGCTCGACGTCCTCAACTCCGCGCTCCTCCGCGACGACACCGAGACCGCGACCTGCACGGCCGTCGTCGCGTTCGTGGATGTCGGCGCCGAGTCCACGCAGGTGGAGCTCGCAAGCGCCGGTCACCCGCTCCCGGTGCGGCTCGGCGAGTCGGTGACGGAAGTCGGCGCGCCGGGGATGCTGCTCGGTGCGTTCGAGGACTGTTCCTTCACCGACACCCAGGTCGAGCTCGCCTCGGGCGAGACCCTTGTCCTCTACACGGACGGCGTCACCGATGCGCACGCGCCCGCGAACCCGCTGAGCACGGCTGAATTCCATGCCTCGCTCGACTCCTGGTCGGGCATGAACGCGGACGAGATCGTCGGCCTCGTCGAGGCGGAGGCCGTGGCGCGCGGGACGCAGGAGCCGCGCGACGACATCGCCGTGATCGCCCTCCGGGCGCGCACGCGCAGGTTCCGCTCCGCGACGAGTGGACCGGGGCGCAGGCTCGCCGGCCCGGTCGGCTGAAAGATCCGCGGCCCGAGCGGCGATTCGACAGCGTGTCCAGCGGTTCGGCGCGAAGTTTGTACAAGCGTCGGTAGAAACCCGCGATATGCAGCGGGAACATCCTCGCCATGTACAGGGAGAGCGAATCCGCGAACTCCAGCGAACGGTCGCGTTACGTGCTCGTCAAGCGCGCCCGGGAGGAGGTACGTGAACAGCCCGTGCGGCGACAGGGGCAGCCTGTCCGGCGCTACTCGCTCGCGCGGCTGGGCCCATCCCCGCGCTCGGCGCTCGGCGTGGACCGCCACGAGCGCCTCGAGCGAGTTGCCGAGCAAAGCCCGCCGAACGAGTAGTAGCGACGGCGCTATTCGAGCCGCAGCTGGGCCTCCTGCGCCGGCGGCCCCGGGTCCTGCCCCATCAGCACGCGCAGCCGCGACGCCGCGGTCGGCGCGTCGTCCGAGCGGTTGTTGTTGAACATGATCTGCGTGTGCTCGGCTTGCTCGGCAAGGCCGCGGACGCGGCCGGCAATCTCCTCGAGCTCGTCGTCCGTGTAACGCCAGCCGAAGCGCTCGGCGACCGACTTGCCGTGCAGGTAGCCCTCGGTGTCGCGGCCGTGGAGTCGCATGTAGGCGAGGTCGTCGCGGGTGACGGCGTCGATCGCGGGCATGATCGGGACCTCGTCGCCGGGTGGGGCGTCGACGCAGACGAACGCGGTGCCGCGGTCGGCGAGGTGGTCGAGCGTCTCGGCGACCCGCTCGTCGGAGACCCAGCCCCGGTGGCGGAACTCAACCGCCACCGGGTGGGGAGCGAACCGCTCGATCAGCGGGTCGAGCTCGGAAAGGTCGTTGCGCTTCGGCGCGAAGGCCGGCGTCAGCTGGAGCAGGAATGCGCCCAGCTTGCCCGCATCGGCCAGCGGGGTCGTCGCTGTCAGGATCCGGTCCGCCACCTCCGCCTCGAGGCTCGGCTCGAGCACGACCCGGCCGCGGTTGGTGACCTCGACTCCGTCGCGAAGGTCCGGCGGCAGCGAGTCGAGCGGCGCCGCGTGACGCGAGAGCAGCCGGTGGAGCTTGACGTGGAAGGTGAAGGAGTCGGGGGTGACCGCCACCCAACGTGCGACGGTCGTCGGCTCGGGGACGGCGTAGAAGCTGGAGTTGAGCTCGACCGTCTCGAAGCGCTCGGCGTAGAAGCCGAGCCGGTCGCGCGCGGCCATCCCCTGCGGGTACCAGTCGGCGACGAAGCCTGGGTCCGCCCAGCTCGACGTCCCGATCTTGATCTCGCCGGCCATCGGTTGCGCTCGAAGCTACCGGCCCCGCCTGCCGAAGCTGTGCCCGGCGGGCGCGACCGCCTTGAGGTCGGCGGTATCGGCCGCGGGTCCTGTCGCGGGTTCGCCTTTCCCGGGCCGCCGCAGAGCGGCGACGCCGGAAAAGCGCTTCCCCGCGCCACCCGCGGAAGTGACGTCAGCGTCAAGGCGCTCGACCCTTGATGTGATGACGTTGACGTTGCCCTCGCGGTGCTCGAGGCGGCCTTCGGCGATGACGATCGGCTCGCCGCGAACGGCCGCGCGGCAGCGGTCGTGAACCGGCGGCGGGACGATCAGGTTGATCGTGCCGTGCTCGTCCTCCAGCAGCATGAAGGTGATCCCGTTCGCGGTCGCGGGCCGCTGGCGGGCGACGACGAGGCCCGCCACCTTCACCTGGGTTCCCTGGCGGCCGCGGGCGAGGTCGAGGCTCGAGCTGACACCCTCGCCGAGGTCGGGGCGCATCAACTCGAGCGGGTGCTCGGCGAGCGTCATCCCCGTCGAGCCGTAGTCGGCGAGCATCCGCTCCCACGCGGTCAGCTCGCGCAGGCGCGGCTGCGCGGAAGGCTCGAGCGGCAGCGCGAGCTGCGTGCCCTGCTCGTCGTGCCAAACGCCCGGCGCGGTCACGCCCAGCTCCCACAGCACGCGGCGGCGACTCCCCATCGCGCCGGCGTCGACGAGCCCGTCGAGCGCTCCTGCCCACGCAAGCAGCTCAAGTGAGGCCTGCGAGGCGCCGCAACGCGCGATTAGATCGGCGACCGAGATAAACCCCCCTCGCTCTCTCTCCTCCACTATCCGCCGGACATCGTCCTCGCGCACGCCGCCGACATATCCCAGACCCACCCGAACGGCAAGATCCGAGCGCTTCTTCCGCGGGTGGCGCGGGGAAGTGCTTTCCCCGCGAAGCTGTGCGAGCGGGGAAAGACTTACCGGCGACAGGACCCGCGGCCGAGGCGTCTCGATCTTGCAATCGACATCGCTTTGCACCACGCATGGTGGGAGGACTTGTATCCCGCGCCGTTGAGCCTCGTGGACCAGCGTGTCCGGCGGGTAAAAGCCCATCGGTTGTTCGTTGAGCAATCCGCAGAGGAACTCGGGGCCGTAGTGGACCCGCAGCCAGGTGGACTGGTAGGCCAGCACGGCGAACGCCGCCGAGTGCGACTTCGGGAAGCCGAAGCCCGAGAAGCCGGCGATCTGCTCGTAGACGTGCTCGGCGACCTCCACCGGCGCCCCGCGGGTGACGGCGCCCTCGACGAACTTGCGCTCGTAGGCGCGCATCGCCGCCTCGGAGCGCTTGCGGCTCATCGCCCGCCGCAGCCCCTCCGCCTCGCCGACGGAGAAGCCCGCGAAGGCGATCGCCACCTCGATCACCTGGTCCTGGAAGACGATCGCGCCGAGCGTGTCGCGCAGCACCGGCTCGAGCGAGGGATGTTCGTAGGGGACTTCGTAGGCCGGGTCCTCGCGCAAGCGCTTGCGGCGGTCGAGGTAAGGATGGACGGCGCCACCCTGGATCGGCCCCGGGCGGACGATCGCCACCTGGACGGTGAGGTCGTCGAGGTTCTCGGGCCGCGAGCGGCGCAGCATCTGCATCTGAGCGCGGCTCTCGATCTGGAAGACGCCCATCGTCTCCGCCTGCTGGATCTGGTCATAGACCTCCTGGTCGTCGTAGGAGATCCGCGAGAGATCGACGCGCTCCCCGCGCACGCGCGCGATCTCCTCGACACAGCGCTCGACCGCCGACAGCATCCCTAGCCCGAGCAGGTCGATCTTGAGGAAGCCGGCGTCGGCGCACGAGTCCTTGTCCCACTGGAGGATCTGCCGGCCCTCCATCGCCGCCGGCTGGATCGGGCAGAGCTCGTCGAGCCGCTGGGTCGAGATCACCATCCCGCCGGGGTGCTGGCTGATGTGGCGAGGCAGCCCGGCCGCCTCGCGCACGAGCCGCGCGAGCCAGCGCCAGCGCTCGCCGGGGCGCCGGCCAAGAGCGTCCGCCACCTGCTCGTCGAGGCCGTCGGCCGACCAGGGATCCGCCGCGCGCGCGAGGCGCTCGATCTCGGCCGGCGGGAGCCCGAGCGCCTTGCCGATGTCGCGCACCGCGCCACGCGTGCGGTAGGAGGCGAACGACGCGACGAGCGCCGAGCGCTCCTGGCCATAGCGCTCGTGGACGCGCGGGATCAGGCGCTCGCGGACGTCGCGCGGGAGGTCTATGTCGATGTCGGGGAGCGAGTCGAGCTCGTCGTTCAGGAAGCGGCCGAGCGAGAGCGCCTTCTCGACCGGGTCCACGTGCGAGAGGCCGGTCAGGTAGCAGACGATCGAGGCGACGCTCGAGCCCCTCCCCCGGCCCGGCGGCAGCAGCGCACGGACCGAGTCCCGCCCGCGAACCTCGTGCGCCACCTCGCGCGCGAGCTCGAGCATGTCGCGGTGGAGGAGGAAGAAGCCCGACAGGCCGAGCGTGCGGATCACGCGCAACTCCTCATCGAGCCGCGCCTCGGCCTCGGCGTGCGACGCGCGACCCGCGTAGCGCCCGTCGAGCAGCGTCCGGCAGAGCTCGGCGAGCTTGCGGTCGGCGGCGCCGTCCTCGGCCCCCGGATAGGTGTAGCCGAGGTCCTCGGTCAGGTCGAAGCGCAACCGCTCCGCGAGCCTGCCGCTCTCGTGGACCGCTTCGGGATGATCGGCGAAGCGCTCCGCCATCTCCTCCGGCGGCGCGAGCGCGTGCGCGCGGTTGCCTCGCCGCTCCGCCTCGCACTCGTCGAGCGAGCGGCCGAGGCGAACCGCCACGAACGCGTCCTGCAGCGGCCCGCGCGAGCGGTCGTGCATATGCACGTTCCCGGTCGCAACCGCGTCGACCCCGAGGCGCTCGGCCAGCTGCGCGAGCAGGCGGTTGCGCCGGCGGTCATGACGGGCGAAAGGACGCTGGAGCTCGACGCGAAAGCGCTCCGTCCCGAACAGCTCCACCAGTCTCCGTCCGACGACCGCCGCATGTGCGTGCTCGCCGCGCTCCACCCGCGCCGCCAGCGCGCCGCGGTCAGCGCACCCGGACAGACACACCAACCCGAGCGCATGGCGCTCGAGTTGATCGAGCGAGATCCGAGGCGCTTCTTCCGCGGGTGGCGCGGGGAAGTGCTTTTCCCCCGAAGCTGTGCGAGGGGGGAAGCTTACCGGCGACAGGACCCGCGGCCACCCACGCCCGCGTCTGGGAGTGCGCGAGCGTCAGCAGGCGGCAGAGGTTCTTGTAACCGGTGCGGTCCTCGCACAGGAGAGTGAGGTGGTGGCCGTCGTCGAGGGTGAGTTCGGCGCCGGTGATCGGCCTCAGGTCGAGCGGCTTGGCCGCCTGAGCGAACTCCATCGCGCCGGAGAGGCCGTCGTGATCGGTGAGCGCCAGCGCCGCGTGTCCCTGCTCGGCCGCCGTGGCCGCCAGCTCGCTCGGATCGGAGGCGCCGTCGAGGAACGAAAAGGCGGAGTGGGAATGCAGCTCGACGTAGGACAAGGCGAACATATGTTCGCATTAGTTCCTGCGCTTGTCCAGGCCTCAGGCGAGTCGCTGCTCGAAGACGCAGTCCAGACGCGGGTGCGCCGGATCGTCACCCGGAACGGCCTTTTCGATTCGCAGTAGCGCCTCGCCTCCCTCGAGCTCGAGGGTTGCGACCTGATTGTCGAACCACGGGCCATCGGCGATGCGCCAGCCGATCGGCGGGTCGGGCACGCCCGCCGCGCGGGCGAGCGTGCGGCCGACCAGCTCGCCGGAGCGGCCGAGGGCTACTTTGACTGCGTGTCGTTCGTGTGAGTCGAGCGGATTGCGGAGCGGCGAGCAGACAGCCTGATAGACGGAGCTCTCGACCCCCGCTCCGCGCCGGAAGCCGACCTCGGCGAGATAAGCGTGGTGGACGTCGCCCGAGAGGAACAAGATCGAGTCCGGGGCCTCCCCACGCCTGCCCGAGCCGATCTCTTCGACGAGCCCGCACACCCTGCGGAACGAATCCTCGAACGCGGCCCAGTGCTCGAGGTCGAGGGCCTGCCGGATCTTCTCCCCCGCCACGGCCGCGGGACCGCCCCACGCGCCGGCGCACACAGCCTCGTTCCACGCCTCGAGGTGGTGCAGCCCCTGTCCGAGCAGCCATGGCAGCGAGGTGCCGATCAGCAGGTGCCTGAAGCCCCCCGTCGCGTGCTCCTCGATCCAGCGCCACTCCTCCTCGTCGACCATCGAGCGGTTGCCGTCGTCGAGCACGCGGCCGGCGCGTGAGTCGATCATCACCAGCCGGACCTCGTGCCCCACGTCGCGGCAGTAGCTCCAGCGCGTGCCCGCCGTCTCGTTCTCGGCCTGCTCGGCGAAGGCGCGCAGGATCGGCTCGGCGTCCTCGGCGTCCTTGACCTTCGCGTAGATCTCATCCTCGTCGAGCTCGGACGGGGAGAGGTTGCCCAGATGCTGGTAGAGCCAATACGACATGTAGGCCCCGACGATGCGCTCCCTCCACCAGGGCTGCTCGCGCATCTCCCGCGACCCACGCGTCGGACGTGTTCCAGTCGTCGTGGACGTCGTGGTCGTCGAAGATCATCGCGCTCGGGACCGTCGAGAGCAGCCAGCGGATCGTCGGGTTGTTCCACGACTCGCGGTAGAGCCGGGTGTATTCCTCGAAGTCTGCGACCTCCTCGTAGGGCGGCTCGGTCGTGTCTCGCCGCGCGCGGAAGAACTCCCGCGCCTCGGGCGAGCACTCGTCGGCGTAGACCTGGTCGCCCAGCAGGACGAGGCTGTGCGGCCACTCCTCGACCGGCTGTGTCTGCATTCGCAGCGCGAGCGCGGCTAGCGCGTCGAGCTCGCGGCCACGATCGTCCTCGTCCTTGGTGAGCGTGTACGGCGGCTCGAAGGGGGTGCTGACCCGGCACGAGCCAAACGCGAGCCGCAGGCGCTGGTCGGGGTGTTTGGTGCGAATCGCGCTCGGAGGTAGGTCCGAGTCGTCTTTCGGCCAGCGCCGCTCACCGTCGAGCGCCACCTCGTACACATAGTTCGAGCCTGGCTCGAGGCCCTCGACCCGAACGAGCGCGTAATGGTGGCCCGCCACGCCGAACGTACGCGCGCGATGCCCGAGGACCTCGACCTCGCAGGGTGAGTCCGTCTCGACCCAGATGTTCGCGCCGGTCTCGCCGACGTGACGCAGGAGCGGTCCGATTACGAGTTCGGGCACAGACCAGTTCTACCCGGCGCAGTGCAGATCAGGCGCGCTGCTCGTACCAGCGCCCGCGCTCGAGGTCGCGGAAGACGACGAGATCGCGGCCGGCGGAGTCGATCAGCTCGAAGTAGCGCCGCCGCAGCGGGCGCTCGGTCCACCAGCGGTCCTCGACGAGCCACTGCTCGCGCACGGCCTCGACGGCAGCGCCGGCGACTTGCGCAGGCGCCCCGTCCCGGCCCACGCGGACCTCGGCGGGGCGCGGCTCGCCGAGACGGCGCGGCGCCGTCATCGCCGCTCGCCCGGCGGCGGGAACGGAGTCAGCGCTGCGCGCCGCTCGGGCACCCGCGAGCCGGGGTCCACCTCGAGCACGCGCAGCGCAGCCCCCTCGCCCGCGGCCTGGCGCACCTGCCTGATCGCCTCGGCGAGCCGGGCGCGCCTGGCCGCGGCGCGCTCCGCGGTGCCCGCCAGTTCCTCCTGGCGGTGCGCCGGCGGCCCGAACGCCTCGACCTCGAGCGCGAGCGAGGCGGCCGGCCCGGGCAGCTCGCACAGCTTTCGCCCGAGCGCCAGCGCGAGGCGCTCGGGGAGCGCGGTCGGGGAGCGCAGCGCCGTCCTCGTGCGCCAGCCGCCACCGGCTGCGAGGCGCGCCGAGAGCACCAGCGCGCGCAGCGAGCGGCCGCGGCGCTCGGGGCGCCCGAGCAGTCGGGCGACGAGCAGCTCCAGCGCGCGCTCGAGCTGGAGCCCGGACGCGGCCTCGGGCAGCTCGAGGCGCTCGCGGACGGCCTCCGGCGGCCGGCGCGGCTCGATCGCGCTGTCGCGCCCGCGGGCGAGGTCGAGCGCGCGCAGTCCCGGATGGCCGAAGCGCTCGGCAACGGCGGCCGAGGGCAGCTCGGACAGCTCGCCGAGCGTCCGGATCCCGAGCCGTTCGAGCGTCTCACACAGCCCCGCGAGCTCGATCCGCGAGCGCAACAGCCCGACCGGCCGCGGGGCGAGGAAGCCGCGCTCGGCGCCGGCGGGAACGACGAGTGCACCGGCGCCCGCTCGCACGGCCAGTCCGCGTGGTCCGCGGGCCGAGCGACCCGGTCGCCGGGCCGGCGTCTCGCCGGCGGCGACCCAGGCGACGAAGCGGCTCGACCCGGCTCCCAGGCGCGCACCGGTGCCGGCGGCATCCCGCGCGGCGGTGAGGACGCCGTCAAGCGAACCGCCGTGGATGCCGCGCAGGCCCGCCTCCTCGAAGCAGGCCGTCCCCGGCTCTTCGGACTCGACCCCGGCCCCGACCCCCTCGAGACGGTCGAGCACCCCGCTCCAGAGCGCCTCGACGCGCTCCGGATCTGGCGCGACGAGCCTCAGCTCGGGGCTGCGCCCGAGCGCCTCCCCCACGCGCATCCCGCGCACGACGCCGAAGGCTTCGGCGCGCGGTGAGACCTCGCCGACGAGCTGCTCACGGCCCGACTCGGGCGCCAGCGCGACGGGCTCGCGCAGGATCTCCTCGCGCCCTCCCACCGCCGCCAGCAGTGCGAAACGGTGGAAGAGGACGGATACGACCATAGGCGAACGTATGTTCGCACAAGGGTCAAGGGTGCCCTGTCTAGCGCCGTGGCGCGCGGGTCCTGTCGCCGGTAAGTCTCTCGCCGCTCGCGGGAGCTTCGCGTCGAGAGACTTCCCCGCGCCACCCGCGCGAGGAGCGCCGTGGCGAGCGGCTCAGGACGAGCGATCCGCGAGGGGTTAGGTCGTCCAGCCTGTTTGGAGAGCGGACAGGGCGTCGGCTGGGTCGTGGCCGAGCACAGCGGCGAGGCCCTCGACGAGCCGCTCCTGCAGCGGCTGCGTCGCCCCCACTCCCATCACCCCGATCCGCCAGACGCTGCCGGCGAACGGCCCGAGGCCGCCGGCGATCTCGATCCCGTGCTCGGTGAGCAGCTGCGAACGGACGGCCGCCTCGTCGGAGACCGATTCCGGCACGCGCACCGCGAGCAGCGGATGGAGCTGCTCGCCGTCGGGCGCAAGCCGCTCCAGCCCGAACAAGGCCAACGCGGAGCGCAGCGCCTCGTGGGCGCGGGCGTGGCGCTCCCAGCGTCCCTCGAGGCCCTCGTCGGTCACGAGCTCGAGTGCCTGCTCGAGCGCATAGACCATGTTGATCGGGACGGTGTGGTGGTAGGCGCGTGCGCCTTCCGGTACCCAGAACGCACGCAGCATCGAGAGGTCGAAGTACCACGAGCGCGGCGGCTTGCCCGAGCGCTCGAGCTTCTCGAGCGCCCGCTCGCCGGCGGTGAACGGTGCGAGGCCCGGCGGGCAGTTGAGGCACTTCTGGCTACCGCTGAAGGCGGCGTCCACCCCGGCATCGTCGATCCGCAGCGGCTGACCTGACAGCGATGTGACGCAGTCCATCAACAGCAGCGCGTCGCGCTCGCGGACCGTCTCGGCGAGGCCGTCGAGCGGCTGGCAGACGCCCGTCGAGGTCTCGCCGTGGACGAGTACGAGCGCGTCGAGGCCGGGTTCGGCGGCCTCGATCAACCGCTCGGCCGGGATCGCCCTCCCCCACTCTCCTTCGACGCGGACGACGTCGGCCCCCGCGCGGCCGAGCGCGTCGGAGAGACGCTCGCCGAAGAGCCCGCAGACCGCGAGCACGACGCGATCGCCCGGGGCGACGAAGTTCGTCACGAGTGCGTCCATGCCGCCCCCACCCGTCGCCGACAGCGGGAAGGTCGCCGTGTTCGAGGTGACGAAGACCTCACGCAGCGCGGCGCACGTCTCCTCCATCACCTCGACGAACGCCGGGTCGAGGTGACCGATGGTCGGGCGCGCGAGCGCCTCGAGCACGCGTGGCGGAACCGGGCTCGGCCCCGAGCCCATCAGCAGCCGTTCCGGAGTGGTCGCCGTCAAGGCCGGGAGCATCCCATCTGGGCTCAATCGAAGTAGCGGGGATGCCGATGTAAGAGCCATGCGCGCGCGTCTCCCCGCGGCTGCCGGCGTACTCGCAGCGGCCGTCATCAGCACGCTGTACGTCCTCAACTCCCCGGGCGCGGGGAACGACTACTCGATCGACGCCGGGCCGGCCATCGGGGCGCTCGCCCGCGGCGACCTCTCAGCCCTCGTCGCGCAGCAGCCGCTGATGGGCAGTTTCTCGATCTTCCTGCGCGGGCCGTTCGCCCTGCTTGCCGACCTCGGAAGCGGCTCGCAGCTACTCGTCTACCGCCTCGGCGCGCTGCCGTGCCTGCTGGTCGCCGGCCTGCTCGCCGTCTGGGTCGAGCGCCTGATGGCGGCGCGCGGCAAGCCGCTCGGCTGGCGGCTCGTGGTCGCCGGGGTCTTCCTCGTCAACCCGCTGACCATCGACGCGCTCCGCTGGGGCCACCCCGAGGAGTACCTCGGGGCCGCGCTCTGCGTCGGAGCGGTGATCGCCGCCACGCGCGACCGCTGGCTCGTCGCCGCCATCCTGCTGGGCTTCGCCGGCGCGACGAAACAGTGGGCGGTGCTCGCCGCACTCCCCGTCCTGCTCGCGGCTTCCAACCGACGCATCGCGATCGCGCTCGTCGCGGGAGGGATCGTCGCCGCGTTCACGCTGCCGTTCGCGCTCGGCGCGCCCGAGGCGTTCGACGCGCGCACGGGGCAGGCGGCCCACACCGACGGTGCGGCAGGATTCCGCGTCACCGCGCTCAACGTCTGGTGGCCGTTCGCAACCGAGACCGCGCGAACCGTCTCCGACGGCGTCGGGAGCGTCGAGGTCTCGAACTACACGCTGCCGGCCGGGATCGCGTCGCTCACCCACCCGCTGATCGTGCTGATCGCGGTGCCGCTGGCGGGGCTCTTCTGGCTGCGCCGGCGCGAGCTGCAGCGCACCGACGCGCTCGGCCTGCTCGCGCTCCTGTTCCTGCTGCGCTGCATGCTCGACCCGCTGACGTTCCCCTACTACGCGGTGCCGTTCCTGCTCTCGCTCGCCGCCTGGGACGGGCTGCGCCGCGATGGGCCGCCGCTCGCGACGATCGTGGCCGTGACCGGACTTTGGCTCGGGAACCGCGTCCACGAGCCGGCCGCGGCAAACGCCGTCTTCCTCGCCTGGACCGTGCCGATGGCCGCGTGGATCGCGGCGATGCTCTACGTGCCCGCGACCGTCAGGTCCTTGGGGAAGGGCGTCAGCACCTCGTTGCCCTCGTCGCCGACGACGACGAGATCCTCGATCCGCACGCCGAACTCGCCCGCGACGTAGACGCCGGGCTCGACCGTCACGACCATCCCGGCGGCGAGCGCCTCGCCCTCCTCGGCGGTCGCGGCGAGACGCGGCTCCTCGTGGACCTCGAGCCCGACCCCGTGCCCGAGGCTGTGGCCGAACTCGTCGCCATGGCCCGCCTCTTCGATCAGCGTGCGCGCGACAGCGTCGACGTCGCGCAGAACCGCTCCGTCGACGGCGGCCTCGAGCGCCGCGGCCTGGGCCGAGCGGACGAGCTCGTAGACCTCGAGCGCGTCGCCCTCGACCGGACCGCTGGCGAACGTGCGGGTGCAGTCGGAGCAGTAGTCGTCGAGCTTGCAGCCGAGGTCGATCACGACCAGCTCGCCGGTCCCGATCCCGGCGTCGCGCGGCTCGGCGTGCGGGCGCGCGCCGTTCTCGCGCGTCGCGACGATCGGTGGGAAGGACGGCTCGGCACCGCGGGCGCGTGCCTCGGCCTCGATCCAGCGCGCGACCTCGATCTCCGTTCGGCCGGCGAGGCCCTGGTCGCGGATGCCCGCGTAGAGCTCCTCCCCGACGGCTGCGGCGGCCCGGATCGCAGCGACCTCCTCTGGCTCCTTCACCGCCCGTGGCTTTTCCACGAGGCCGCCCGCGGCGACTAGCTCGACGCCCTCGCCGCCGGACTCCTCGAGCAGCTCGGTCAGGCGGGCGTGCGCCTTGACGGTCAGATGGCGGTCATCGAAGCCGACCCGCCCGCTCAGCCTCTCCACCACGGCGCCCAGCAGCTCGCGTTCGGCCTTCACCAGCTCGAACTCCGGCGCCTGCTCGGCGGCGAGCTCCGTGTAGCGAAAGTCCGTCACGAGCACGGGGTCGCCGCTCGTGGTCACGAGGCATGCCCCGTTGGTGCCGCTGAAGCCGGCGAGCCAGCGGACGTTGAAGAGGTTCGAGACGATCAGCGCGTCGAGCTCGTGCTCGGCGATCAGGGCTTGCAGCCGCTCGACTCGGGCTGCCGTGTCGCTCACGCGAAAGTGTCGGCCAGCAGCTCGAGCGCCTCGCGGTAGCCGTCGATGCCCTTCCCCTCGATCTGGCCGATGCAGAGGTCGGAGAACACGGACACCTTGCGCCAGTCCTCGCGGTTCGAGATCGCCGAGATGTGGACCTCGACGGCCGGCAGCCCGGCAACCTCGAGCGCGTCGCGGATCGCGTACGAGTAGTGCGTCCAGGCGCCGGCGTTCAGCACGATCCCGTCGGCGAACTCGGGCGAGCGGTTGAGCTGTTCGCACAGCTCCCCCTCGTGGTTCGTCTGGAAGAACGACGGCTCGAGGTCGAGGTCGAGCGCGAAATGGCGCACCTGGTGTTCGAGCTCGTTGAGGGTGAAGGTGCCGTAGATGTCCGGGTCGCGCCGGCCGAGCGCGTCGAGATTCACCCCGTGGAGGATCACGACGCGATTTCGGGACGCGTTCACGCCGCAGCTTCCTCGACCGCGGCGCGCAGCGAGTCGTCGGACAGCTCATGGCCATGGGTTACCTCGCCGGGAGCCTCGACCAGCACGAACGGAACGCGCTCGCCGATGCGCTTCTTGTCGCGCGCGAGCGCGGTGAGCACGTCGTCCACCGCCGCGCCTTCGAACGTCACGGGCAGGCCGCGCTCGCGCAGCAGCCCGGCGACCTCCTCGCGCAATGCGTCGCGGCCGGACAGTCTCAGCGCGGCAACGAGGCCGATTGCTATCGCTTCGCCGTGCCGGTAGCGCTCGTAGCCGGTCGCGGCCTCGATCGCGTGTCCGATCGTGTGCCCGAGGTTGAGCACCTGCCGCCGGCCCGCGTCGCGCTCGTCCTCGGCGACGACGCCGAGCTTGGTACGCAGGCAGTCGAGGATCGTCGCGTCGTCGAGCGGACCACCGCGGCGGACGCGCGCCCACAGGGGCCCACCGGCGATCAGCGCCGTCTTCACCACCTCGGCGTAGCCGGCGGCATCCTCCTCGGGCGGAAGGCTCGCGAGCGTGGCGGGATCGGTGATCACGGCCGAGGGCTGGTGGTAGGCGCCGGCGTAGTTCTTCGCCTCCGGCAGGTCGACGCCGGTCTTGCCGCCGTATGCGGAGTCCACCTGAGCGACCACGGTCGTCGGCACGCCCACCCAGCGCACGCCGCGCTGGTAGGTGGCCGCGCAGAAGCCCCCGAGGTCGCCGACGACGCCGCCGCCGAGCGCGACGACGAGGTCTTCGCGCCCCGCGCCCGCGGCAGCGAGCGCCGACAGGACGTGCTCGGCGGTCGCCAGCCGCTTCGCGGTCTCCCCCGGGGGGATCGCGATCGTGGCGGCGCCCGCGTCCCAGCCGGCCGGCGCCGGCACGGCGCGCGCGACGTTCGCGTCGGTGACGACGAACCGCCGTCCGTCGCGCGGGTGGATGAAACCGCCCTCCACGAGCCCGCGGCCGAAGAAGACCGGATAGTCGCCCGACGCCGACCGCGCCCACACGAGCTGCGCCGGCAAGCCGCGCAACTGTGCGTCGCGCAGCGCGGCGAGCGACGGCACGGCGAACCGCACGGCGTCGCGCTCGAGCGGGGCGACGTGGGCGTCGGCGAGCGAGTCGTAGAGGCCCTGCCGCTCGGCGAGCAGCTCGTCGAACCGCCCGCGGTCGCGCGCCAGCGGGCGGCCCTTCCCCGACGCGCGCTGCCACGCGCGCTCGGGCTCGACCTCGAGGTGGACGAGGGTGTGGCCCTCGAGTGCGGCGCGGACGCGCTCCGAGCCGACCGAACCCCCGCCGAGCGCGACCACGTCGGCGTCGGGGCGCGCGAGCGTGCGCAGGACGACCTCCTCCTCGCGCGCACGGAAGGCCTCCTCGCCCTCGCGGTCGAAGAACGCCTCGATCGGCTCGCCGAGCTCGGCCTCGAGCTCGCGATCGGAATCGAGCGCCTGGGCGCCGAGCTCGGCCCCCGCCACACGGGCGGCGGTGGACTTGCCCGCCCCCATGAACCCGATGAAGACGAGCGCGCGGCGGTCGCCGCCCGCGGGGGCGTCCGCCGGCGTGCCGGCCTGCGCTACCTCCTCCACCCGATCCGCCCCCGGTATGCCTCGAGCGCCGCGAGCGCGTCGTCGAGCGCGTCGCCGCCGAACTTCTCGCGGTACGCGGACCCGAGCACGAGCGCGACCATCGCCTCTCCGACGACGCCTGCCGCGGGCACCGTGCACGAGTCGGTCCGCTCGCGCAGCGCCTGCGCGGGGTCCTTCGTCTCGAGGTCGATCGAGCGCAGTGGTTGCGTCAGCGTCGGCAACGGCTTCATCGCCCCGCGGACGATGAGCGTCTCCCCGTTCGTCATCCCGCCTTCGAGCCCGCCGGCGCGGTTGGTCTCGCGGAAGATCCCGCGGTCCTCCGAATGGAAGATCTCGTCGTGGGCCTCGGAGCCCACGCGGGTGGCGACGTCGAAGGCGTCGCCGATTCCGACGCCCTTCATCGCCTGGATCGACATGATCGCCTGCCCGAGGCGGCCGTCGAGCCGCTCCGACCACGACAGGTGTGAGCCGAGCCCGGGCACGCATCCGAACGCGCGCACCTCGAAGATCCCGCCGAGCGACTCGTTCGCCTTGCGCGCGGCGTCGATCGCCGTGACCATCTCGTCGCTCGCACCCGCGTCGAGGCAGCGGACCGGCGAGTCGTCGACGCCCTCGAAGTCGGCCACCTCGAGATCATCGGGCGCCGGCGCGGCGGCCGACCCGATTCGGAGCACATGGCTGCGGACCTCGACGCCGAAGCGCCGTAGGAGCGCCTTGGCGAGTCCGCCGACCGCCACGCGCGCCGTCGTCTCACGCGCGCTCGCGCGCTCGAGCACGTTGCGGACGTCGGTGAAGCCGAACTTCTGCACACCGGAGAGATCGGCGTGCCCCGGCCGCGGGAGGTGGACCTCGTCGATATCGGCGTCGACGGGCCAAGGGTTCATGCGCTCTTCCCAGTTCTCGTAGTCGCGGTTGGGGATCCGAAGCGCGACCGGGCTCCCGAGCGTGCGGCCGTGGCGCACGCCGGACGTCACCTCGGCGCGGTCGGACTCGATCTTCATCCGCCCGCCGCGGCCATGGCCGAGCTGGCGCCGCGCGAGATCGCGGTCCATGTCCTCGGGGGTCAGGTCGAGCCCCGCGGGCAGGCCTTCGAGGATCGCCGTGAGGCCCGGCCCGTGGGATTCCCCCGCCGTCGTGAAGCGAAGTTCCATCCCCTCTAAACCTACTGACCGCGCTGCGCGCTCCCTGCGCGCGCAGCGCCCGCGTCGCGCTAGCGCTCGCCGACGAAGACGCCAGTGGCTCCCCGTGCGCGGTCGCGCGTGCGCTTGGCGCTCTTCTTGGCCGCGAGGTCGGAGCTCGTCACGCGGTTGATGTCGTGCAGCTTGAGCGTGTACCTGCGTCCCGAGGTGTCGGTCAGGAACTGGACGTTGTGATCCTCATCCGAACGCAGATAGAGGAAATTGCATTCCTTGCGGCTCGGCAGGCAGATTCCTTCGCCCTTGAGGGAGGCGACGGCCCCTTCGACCTTGAACATCGCGGTCTTGCGCGACGAGGTGATGCCCATGAAGACGAGCAGCGGGCGCTTCTTGTCGGGTAGAAGGGTCAGCGGCGTCACGTCGCGGCGCAGGTGGGTGTTGCCCGCGCGGCCGAAATCGATGTCGACGGTGTAGCTGAAGGGCGTGACCGCGGTGGACTTCTCCTCGGTCTCGGTCTTCTTCTCGTCGGTCTGCTTCTCCTCGCCCTCCGGAACGTTCTTGGTGTCGCCGCCGGGCGCGAGCGTGTCGCCTTCGGTCCCGCCGGTCCCGACCGAGGTGCTTCCACCGCCACCGCTGCTGCTGCTCGAGCTGGGTCCGCCCGGGATGTTCTCGACGGTGCCGCCGCTCGCGCTCGAACCCGACGATTCGGCGCCGGACTCCCCACCGCCGCCGCCCTCGAACGGGTCCTTCGAATCGAACTGGCCGAGATCGGAGGTGACGTCCTCGGCGGCAGCGAGGTCGGCGGGCTGCGGTGACCCGGGGGTCCCGGCAGGCGCGACGCCAGCGGCCGGAGTCGAAGAGGAGCCCTTCTTCGGCGCGTCGTCGAGCAGCAGCACGGGGACGGCGATGACGGCCAGCAGCAGGCCCGCGGCGACGGGCCACAGCCGCTTCTCGCGCAGGTCGTGCCAGAGGTCGAGGAAGAAGACCTTGATGTCGTTCATGGCGCCACCGTCGCGGTCGGGGCCGCGGGGGTCGGGGTCGCGGGCGCGGCGCCGCTGGGAGCGCCGGAAGCCTCCTGAGGCTGGCCTTGCGCCGGCCCCTGCGGCGTCGCGCCGGCGGACGCGCCCTGCTGCTTCGGCGAGAGGTAGACGGTTGCCTTGACCTCGGCCTGGACGCTGCCGCCCTTGGACGACTTGCCGGCCTCATCCCCGGTCTTGAACGAGAAGCTGTCGATCACCATCAGTCGCCCCTTGACCTGGATGCCGTCGTTGGCCACGTAGACGAAGCGCTTAAGGCGGTGCATGAAGTCGGCGAGCTCGAAGAAGTCGCCCTGGAAGCTGAACTCGAGCGGGACGGCGTCGAGGCCCGGCACGCCGCTTCCTTGCGGCTGGCCGGCCGGGGCCGTACCGCCGGGCCCGCCACCGCCCACGGGCACCGCGCCATCACGCGCTGCCTCGGAGGTCTTGGTGTCGCCCGAGTTGAGACCGCTCTGCTGCTCGGCGTTGGCCGAGGCGGCGTTCGCCTCGTCGACCTTGTTGCCGGCAGTCTCGTTCGCCTTGCCGGGCGTGCTCTGGGCGGGCTCGCCGCCGCTCGCAGCCGGGGTGCCCTGTTGGCCGCCGGGCGACTGGCCGCCGGACTCGCCCCCCGCGGGCGGTGCAGCCGTCGGCTGCGCGGCCGCCCGCTCACCTGCCTTGACGGACTCGAAGTCGATTCCCGTTCCCTTCGAGGCACGGTCGAGCTGAACGAGCAGGCTCGGCATGTCAACGCTCGCCGGAACGGCCTTGCCGAGCTTGACGACGGCGGCGTAGTCGGCGCCGTAACGGCTGCGGGCAGCCTTCAGGGTGCTCTCGCGCTGCTCGGCCGCATCGCGCGCCTGCTCCTGCTTCTTCAGGTTGGCGTCGGCCTTCGATGCCTCGTCGCGCTTGGGCCCGAGGACCAGGAACCAGAAGCCGGCGACGACGGCAAGCGCGGCGATCGCAGCGATGATCTTCTTGTCGCGTGAGGTGATGCTCATGACCCACCCCCGAGCGACACCGGCACCTTCGGATCGTCAGCCGAGGGGGTCACCGCGGTCGGTGTCAGGACGACGGTGGCGTTGAACGTCGCCGCGCTCCCGGGGCAGCCGCCTGTGCCGCCCGAGCCGCCTGCGCCGCCCTGGTCGCTGCCGCCGCCCGCCGCATCGCCCTTGGTGGAGTCTGAGAGCTTCACATCGGTGACGCCGTGGAGGCTCTTGAGCCGGACGAGCGTGGTCGCAACGTCGCGATGGTCCGGCGCGCAGCCGGCGATCTTCATGTTCGGCCCGGCTGCGGCGGCGTCGCCACCGGTGCTGGCGGACGCACCCTGGGACGCGCTGCTCGCGACGCCACCCGAGGTCGCGTCGAGGCTGGTGACGAAGACGCCCTTCGGCAGTACCCGGGCGAGCTCGCGCAGCGTCCGCTCCCAGTCGTAGCGGCTGCGCGCGAGAGCCGCGACGGACTGCTCGCGGGTCGCCTTGACCTGCGCGAAGTCTCCGAAGGCGGCGAGCTTCTGCGCGCGGGCGGTGGCCTCGGCGGCCTGCTTCTCGGCCTTCTGCGCGTCGGCTTGGCTCGAGCTCACCTGGTTCGTCGTCACGACGTAGGCGAGCACGCCGACGACGACGAGCGCGAGCGCGCCGATGACGAAGTAGGCGCTGCCGACGCGCGTGCCGGACGCCCGCGTGGGACGAGAGCCCTCGGGCAGGAGGTTGACGGCCCTCATGAGCGGTCCCCCACCGCGAGGCCGGCGGCGATCGTGAAGCGGTACGGATCCTCGCCCGCGGGGACGCCGCTCGCATCGAGGCGGCCGAGCGGCTGCGCGGCCGAGACCGGCAGGCCGAGCGAGCGCGAGAGCTGCTCGGTGATTCCGGCGCGGTGCGCGCCGGGGCCCGAGAGCACGACCTCGGTGGCTGCGCGGGCGTCGGCCTGGGCCATGTAGAAGTCCATCGAAAGCCGGATCTCCTCGCTCAGCGCGGAGATGTCCGGCGCGACGGCCGGCTCGGGCTCGGGCTCCGGCTCGAAGGCGACGGGCTCGACGGGCTCATCCGCGGCGGGCTCGTCACGCTCGTCCGAGGCGGGCCCATCTTCAGACGGGGTACCGAGCGCCGCCAGCGCGGCCGCCTCGACGCTCGAGGGCTCGTCGTGGTCCGGCTCGGGGTCCGCCTCGAAAGCAGCGAACGGGTTCGGTGCCTCGACTGCCGGGATGGCGGCCGGCGGGGCGGGCTCTGACCGGAGCGGCGATGGGAGTGTCGGGCACCGGCGGCATCGCGGACCCGTTCTCCTCGGGCGCCACGACCGCGGTCAGCGTGCGGGTGAAGAGACAGGTCGGTCCGATGGCGATCGCGAGGTTCGTGAGGTTGCCGAGGTGGCAGTAGACGCACGCCTCGCCGGACGAATCCGACTGCGGCGCGAGCGCGCGCACGAGGGCGAATGCGTCGAGGTCGATCCCCTCCGGCTTGAGCCCCGCCTCGCGGACGGCCTCGACGAGCCGGGCGATCATCTCCTGGCGAGCGGCGACCACGACGAGACGCATGCGCGGCGTCCCCTCGGGGCTCTGGGTCTCGCCGACGACCTGGAAGTCGAGCGACGCCTCGTCGAGGGGCATCGCGATCGCGTCGCCGGCCTGGAAACGGACGGCGGCGGCGAGCTCGTCCTCGCTCTCGATCTTCGGCAGCTCGAGGTGGCGGACGGCGATCTGCTGGTTCGCGACGCCGAGGCGGACGTTGCGCGGCAGGCCGTTGTCGCGGAAGAAGGTCTTGACCGCCTGGGCGAGCCCGGCGGAGTCCACGACCTCGCCCTCGCTCATCACGCCGGCCGGCAGCTCGGCGCTGACGGCCCGATCCACCCGGCCGTGCGAAGCGGAGACTGCGGCGAGGTAGCCGCCGTCGAGGTCGAGTCCGACCGTTCCACGAGGAGAGCTGTTGCGAAAAGAGAGCGCCATCGAGCGTCCGTGCCTACCTGATGTCCCTATCGGCGATTCTGCGCGCGAGGTTTAGCCCGCTCAGCGTCCGAGGACGCCCTCTACGTAGAGGTCGACGAGCTCCGGGCCGGCCAGCAGCGCGACGACCCCGCCGAGCGCGAGGAAGGGCGCGAACGGAACGCCGTGCTTGCGCGCCGCCGAACCGTGGCGCGCGATCATCCAGACCCCCACAAGTGTCCCCGCGATGAAGGCGATCAGCAGCGCCGGCGCGACCGACGCCCCGAGGTAGATCCCCATCACACCGGCGAGCTTGACGTCGCCCATCCCCATCCCGGACGGGTAGACGAGCGCGGCGAGCAGCAGCAGCCCGAACGCCCCGGCGCCGGCGATCGCGAGCTCGGGGAGATCGTCCAGCCGCAGCGCGACCGCCACGGCGATCCCCCAGACCGCGGCGGGCAGGAGGATCTTGTTCGGGACGATGCGGTGGTCGAGGTCGATGAACGCGACGGCGATCAGCGTGCCGGCGAGCGGAAGCTCCCAGAGCAGGTCCGCGTCCAAGCCGTTGACCGCCGCGACCGCGGCGAAGACGACAGCGGTCAGCAACTCGACGAGCGGGTAGCGGGCGGAGATCCGCTCGTCGCAGTGGCGGCAGCGGCCCCGCAGCAGCAGCCACGAGACGAGCGGGATGTTGTCGTAGCCGGCGATCGGCTTCTCGCAGCCCGGGCAGCGCGATGCAGGCTTAACGATCGACTCGCCACGCGGCACGCGCGCGACGACGACGTTCAGAAAGCTGCCGATGACGGCCCCCAGGACCCCGATCGGTAGTGCGATCAGCACGGGCTCCAACCTCTGCTCAGGCCGGCGGGCAGCCGGACTCGGGATCGCTGGCGACGGCCGGAGCCGGCTCGCACTCCTTCAGCGAAGCGGGGCGGTACAGCTTCAGCAGGCCGCCGTCGAGCGTCAGCGGGAGATCGACCAGGTTGGTGATGAGCGGGCCGATCAGGTTGCCGTCGACGACGATCTTCTTCCCCGAGAAGCCGCCCTTGTAGATGTCGGTCACTGCGTCGCCGCTGAGGCGGATGGTCGAGTTCGGCGCGTAGATCGAGGCGGTGAAGATCGTGATGTTGAGCAGGCCTGTTGCCGAGACCGTCGGTTCCTTGCCGGACGCACCGACGACGTAGTACGTGAGCTTCTTCGCGTCGAGCAGGCCGGAGAGGTTGTTCGTCGTCCCGCCGGACTGCGTGAAGCCGCCCGACCCGGAAGCGCAGCCCGAGCCGCTTTGGTCAGGCGAGTCGATGAAGACCGACGTGTTCCCGGAGTAGCCGACAGTGATCGTCCCGCCGGTCATGTTGAAGTTGCAGAAGTTGTAGGTCGAACCCCTGAAGTTGGCCGTCTGGCCGGACTGGAGGCTGAACGCACGCGTGGTCGAGTTGTACGGCCACGGGCTGCAGTCGACCTGGATGATGATCCCCTGCTTGCAGGTGAAGTTGCTGGCGTTGTTCGTCGCCGCGCTGCCGCCCGGGTTGTTGTTCGCCGTCCTACTCGCGCTCGCGTCGACCGAGGCGAGCGTCCACGGTCGCTTGCGGTAGGTGACCGTGAGATTCAGGTTCAGGCCACCGGCGTTGTCGACGAAGTTGTCGTACGGCGGGTCGTCCTTGAGCGCCTCCGGCACCTCGATCCCGCCCGTGAACGCGCCGCCGTTGAAGCGGATCTTCCCGTTCGTACCCAGCCCGCCGGCGATGATGCCGCCGTTGATAGTGATGTCGTTGCCCGAGTCGCCCCGGTCGTCGGCGACCATCCCGCCGAAGAGCTTCAGCGTCGAGACGACCCTCATCTGGACGCGGCGCGTGGCGTCGCCCGCATAGCCGGTCGACGTGATGCAGCGCTCGAGGTCGAGCACGTTGTTGAGCTGCAGCGCGAGCAGCGCGCTGAGGGTTCCAGCGACGGTGAAGGGGTCGGTGCACGAGCTCGTCCCGGCCAGCACCGGCGTGACGGTGTAGCGGTAGCTCGTGCCGTTGCCGAGCGACTGGGCCGCCTGGTTCGCATCAGGGTACGCCGGGCACTCGCCGCCCGTCGGACTCACTCCCAGGTCGACGACGCAGAGGAGGTTGAGCTGGGTGATCGGCGTCGTCGGGTTGAGCAGCTGCAACTTGTTGAGCTTGTACAACGCCTGCTGAGCGCCCGCCTCGGCCGCGCCGTAGGCGCGCTTCTGGTCGCTGTCGTACTTCGACGTCGTGTTGCTGTTCAGCGCGCTCGCGAACAGGATCCCCGTGATCGCCAGCAGCGCCGTCAGGACGGCCATCGAGATCGCGACGGCCGCGCCGCGCTGCTCCCCCAGGACTCGTCGAGCGATCAGCCGCATGTGAGTAGCCCGGCGTCGGCGTTTGCGACGAAGGTCGAGACGATCGCGGGCTTCGATGGGCCGACCTCCATCCGGTTGCCCTTGGCGTTGATCGCGTTGGCGGCGACCGTCACGCGCTTGTAGTCCTGGGCGCAGCCGGTCGTCGAGGGGTCGTCGACCCAGGTGACGAACCGGTGGACCTGGTAGCGCGCTCGCGTCCCCTGCTTCAGCGTGACGCTCTTCGTCGTCGGCGTCGGATCCACTCCGGACGCGGAGATGACGAAGTTCGAGCAGCTCGAGCTGGGCGCCCCCGAGGCCGAACAGCGCGCCGGCGGGTTGTTCGAGCCGACCCCGGGCTGGTCCCAGCGGTACCACGAGCCCGTGTAGGGCGAAGCGCCGACGCGCGTCACGTAGTACGCCGGGTCGACCGCGTTCGCCGATTCCGCCGGCACGCCCGTGAGGGCAACGTTCGCGTAGCTGAGCGACTGGATCGAGGCGAGCTCCTGCTCAGCCAGGGCGACTGCCTCTTCGCGGCGCTCGGAGTTCGACCCCACCCGCTGCGAGGTGTCGAGCGTCGAGATGAGCGCGATTCCGCCGACGGCGAAGATCAGCATCGCCGCCATCAGCTCGGGCATCGTGAAGCCGCGCTCGCACCTGAGCGCACGGGCACATGATTGGAGCGACCGGCCCACGGAGGTTGGATCGGCCGTTACGGACGAAAAGTTGAATTAATCGCAGCCCGATTCAGGATCGTTTGCAACTGTCGGCGCTGGCCGGCACTCGTGCCAGGAGGTGCGGTAATAGAGGGTCAGGTTGCGGGTCGTGAGGTTGGCGAGCGAGCTCGCCCAGGTGAAGTTGATCGTGTTCTCCACCTCGATCTGCCTCGCGGTCAGGCCGCCGCTGAAGACCGGGGCGTTCTTCGCCTTGAACTTCGACTGGGGCGCGTAGATCATGCCGTTGAACGACACAGCGTTCTTGAAGTCGACGACGTTCTCTCCGTTGCTCCAGCCGTAGACGTATATCTGAAGGTTCTCCGGCGGCCCGGGGTTGGAGAAGGTCATCGAGTTGTTCGCGGTGATCCTGCCCGTCCCGGCGGCGCAGCCCGAGCCAGTGCGGTCGGGCGAGTCGATGAAGATGCGGACCTTCGCCCCGGTGGCGATCGTGATCTGGCCCGAGTTCGTGATGTTGATGTCGCAGAAGTTGTAGGTCCCGCCGCTGAGCGTGAGCGAGCCGTTGTTGTTCAGCGTCAGCACCCGCGTCGCGGCGTTGAAGCTGGCGTTCGACGACGCGTCGTAGGGGTTGACCTTGGGGGTCGCAAGGCCGTTCGAGATCCGCACGTTGTCGTTGACGGTCGCGGAGTTGCCGACGTCCACCGGTGCGGCCAGGAACGGGCCCTGGGCGGCAGAGCGGTGGACCACCGCGCCGGTGGTCGACCCGTTGCCGATCGAGGGATCCGGGGCAGAAGGCCCAAGCTCGACGCTCCCGCTGACGCTGCTCGAGTTCCCCAGCGTGATCTGCCCGTTCGAGCCGACTCCGCCGCTGACGATGTTCGAGTTCGCCGAGCGACACGCTGTCCAGCCCGACCAGGCCCCCGACCGGGAACAGCGGCACGCCCTGGAAAGCGGCGAGCCGTGCCTGGACGCGCCGCTTCTTACCGTTGACCGTGCCGATCGAGGTCACGCAGCGCTGGCCGAGCGTCAGGTTCGCGCCGTCGTACTGGACGGGGAGGCCGGCGCATTGGTCCTGAAGGTTGAGGATCGGGGTGACGCGGTAGCTGAACGACGCGCCGTTGCCGAGGTCCTGCGTGAACGCGGGGCACTCGCCGAGGATCGGGAGGACGGGGATGTCGGTGAGGCAGAGTGAGTTGAGCGGGGCGAGCTTGTTGGCGCGATAGGTCGCGGTTCGCAGGCCCGCCTCGGCCGCCGCAAGAGCGCGCTTTGAATTGCGGTCCTTGCTCGAGGTCTGGTTGAGGTTGACCGCGCCGGTCGCGATCCCGGCCGAGAGGGTCGAGATCACCGCGAGCGCGCCGATCGTCACGACCATCGCCGAGCCGCCCTGTGCGCGCCGCGCCGCCCGTATGCGGGTCCGCAGGCTCATGGCGCCTTCGTCAGCTGGACCGACGACGGGTAGGAGGGGTGGTCGTAGATCGCGGCGACGTCACCCGCAGACGTGGAGTCGGTCCAGACCTTGATCCCGATGCGATGACCCGCAGGGACCGTGTAGTCGGAAGCCGCTACGTCGAAGGCAAAGTTCGTCTGCTCAGGGCTGGTCGGCCAGGTCGAGTCCGTGTACGACGTCGTGCCGATCACCGTCGGCGGGAATGCGATCAGGTTGAGCAGCGACTGCGGCACGTCGAGCACCCGCACGCAGAGCTTGCGCGAGCCGCTCGCGCCGTTGACGGTCTGGCTGTAGAGCGACATCGCCCCATCGCCGGTGAGCTTCGTCGCGCTCGTCAAGGGCGCCGTCGCCCAGAACTGGACCTTGCCGTTGTCCGAGGTGCTCGGCGTGCCGGCACAGGTTGTGTCGCGCTTGAGGATGCGCCCGCCGGTGATCGTGCCGACGAGGTCGGTCGCGTAGTTGAACAGCTGCGGCACGACCTGCGGCAGCGGCGGGAGCACCTCGGAGAGCAGGTCGGGTTGCGGGCAGCCGATGGTCACGATCAGCACGATGCACGTTCCGATCGGAGCGACGGTCGGGTGAACGGCGTGGTTGCCGACGATGTCCTGGCGCACGCCCGCCGACGCGGCCGTGTCATGGAGGAACCACGTCAGCGCATTCGAGCTCCCGAGGCTCGCGGCGCATTGGACGAGCTGACCGAGGTCGTTGAGGCACTTCGTGTCCGGACTCTCGAGCGGGTTCTGCACGCCGTTGATGACCGCGCCCAGCGGGCCCTCGTTGGGGTCGTGGGCGATCGACGAGATTACGGTCGGCTTCTTCGGGCCTGGCCCGTCCACCGTTATCGCGACGGTGATCCGCTTGTAGTCGTGGGTGCCCGGGCAGAGCGTCAGCGGCAGCGACCCGCACTGGGCGTCGTCCACCCAGGTGACGAAACGCTGCATCTTGCCGCTGAGGCGCCCGTTGTTCCAGCTCGTCGGCTCCGAGGCGACGGATCCCGCGCTGTCCACGACGAGCGGCTCGGTGTGCGGCGAAGGTGCGTCGGTCTTCTGGTTCCAGCGATACGTCGGCGTGCCGCCGTTCGTAACCCAGTACGCAGGGTCGTTCGGGTCGGTCGCGTTCGACGGCGCGCTCTGCAGCGCCAGCTGGGCGTAGTCGAGCTCGAGCAGCCGCTCGACCTCTTGCTGGGCGAGGTGCGAGACGGCCTCTTTACGATCGGAGACGCTCGTCAGCGCGCGCGAGGCGTCGAGCGTGGCGATCATCGCGAACACGCCGATGAACAGCACGAACATCGCGATCGACATCTCGATCAGCGTGAAGCCGGCCTGCTGCTGCAGCCGGTTCCGCAAGGTCCGGGAAACCATGCTTATTTGATCGGGGTACTACGGGGCGTCCGTGCGGCACGGCGCAGGGTCTGGACGCTTGTTCGACGTCCGCCCTGGACGCCTGGTCTAAGACCGGTTAGCCGCTCGCCTAGAGCAGGCTGAGGTTGCGCATGAAAAAGCCGTCGTCGAGCGTGACCGTGTGCGCGTAGCCCTTCTTCCGCTCACCGGCGGCGGGGACCTGGATCTTCGCCTTGACGTACTTCGGCGAGGTCGCACTCGGTGTGTAGTTGAAGACGTTCGGGGTGGTGAGCCGATCGATCACGACCTCGCCGCTCGCGGCGTTGGTCGGGACCGCGCCGCTCGCGTTGACCGCGACGCGGCGGCAGGCGTAGAGACCGGTCTTCGTCGGGCTGGGGAGGTTGCAGTCGTAGAGCACGTGCTTGTCCACACCGGCGACGGTGACCTGCGCGCTCATGCGGCTCGCCGTCTGCGGCGAGGAGTTGAGCGCGAAGGACTGCCGCAGCTCGCGGGTCATCCTGTGAAGGCCGACCTGGACCTCGTGCAGGGCGTCGTTGCGCTCGCGGTCCTTGGGTGCGATCGCGGAGGTCGTGTCGAGCAACTGCACGACGGCGAACAGGACGAGCAGGAAGAGGACCATCGTCACCATGACCTCGGCGAGCGACATCCCCGCCTCCTCGCGACGCAGGCGGTCCAGCACTGAGCGGAGCCTTCGGCTCATGCGAGAGGTATCGGCAACGACCGGTCGGAAAGTGAGCGGAGCGCAAACGGGGCGGGCCTTTCGGCCCGCCCCAGATGCTTCGAGCGTTTGCTCGGGGTAACCGGTACTACCAGTTACCGCCGTTGCAGCCGCCGTCGTTGTTGCCGTTGCCTGACGTGCAGGTCCGGTGCGTTACCGGCCGGACGAGTGCGTGATCGTGTACGTGTTGCCGTTGTTCGCCTGGGCGCGTGACGTCGTACGTCCCCGCGGCGTCGTTGGCAGCCACGACTCCGACCTCACCGTTGCACCGGCGCGCCGTTGACGACCGGCAGACCGCTCGGCTGCAGCGCGGCCGAGGTGTCGCAGTCCTCGTACGTCTCGGTCTCGGCGAAACACGACTCGACGTGCGAGACGAGGTTACGCGCGTTCGACTTCGCCGAGGCGTCCTGGCCCTTCTCCTGCTGGCCCAGGAAAATCGGCAGAGCAATCGCGGCGAGGATGCCGATGATCAGCATCACGACGAGGAGCTCGATCAGGGTAAAACCCTTCTCCTCGTCCTGGATCCGCATGCGGAGCTTCCGCAGCATGTCACCCTCCTTGGTGGGTATTAGTTGTCCGTTAGGCCGGGCCGCGACGCCCCTCGTAGGTTCTTTGCACGTGGCAGTCCGGCTGACTCGGGGAGGAATGAGCCCCCATCCTCGAGTCCCGTGACTTTGCGTCCTCGCCTCACGACGAGTTTGCTTTTTGCACCGTGACTCTGGCCTTGCCCCCCTTATCGGCCCTTCAGGATGAACTCTTGACCGCAAAACCCCTGCAAAGCGTTCGGACGATCGTCCAGACAGGGTCTGGGCGCCTAATATCGCCGCGCCTGTGACCCGCCGCCGACTCCTGATCTTCGCCGTCGTCGTACTTGCACTCGCGGCGCTTTTCGCCGCGTTCGACTCGGGCGAAGAGGTCGATGACAGCCCCGTCCCCGCGACACCCGGGCAGAGCGACGCCGGCGAGCAGGTGATCGAGCTGGACACCGGCGACAAGCCGACCGAGGAGCGGGTGAAGGCCGGCACGCACGTGATCCTGCGCGTGCGCGCGACGGAGAGCACCGGCGAAGTGGCGCTGCGCGAGCGCGGCGTATCGGGCGTGGTGAGACCCGCCGAGCCCGGCACCCCCGCCGTCTTCGACCTGCTGCTCGAGCAGCCTCAGCGCTTCGACGTGCTGTTCACGCCAACCAACGGCGAGACACAGAAGGTGGCGACGATCGTGGTGGACGACTAGACGGGTTCAGGGCCCCGGGCTGCGGCAACGGAGAAGCTCGAATCGAGCTCGTGCCGGTTGGCCGCCCGAACGATTGCCTCCTCCTCGACGCCGGCAAGGAGTAGGACCCCGAGGGCGTCGCCACCCTGGCGCAACCCGCCCCGGAAGAGATCACCGGCCTGCATCAGCGCGTGTCCCCGGCGTAGCTGCTCCGCCCGCGCCTCGACGAGCGCGCGCTGTCCCGCCGGCGTGGGCGTCCAGCGATCGCCAACCTTGGCCGTCCCGGTGCCGAGGAGCCGCGCGGTGGCCGAGAATCCTGTCTCGAGCGAGGGGCAGGGGGCGCCGAGCGCCTCCTCGACGACGTGCGGCACCGTGTGGATAAGCCCGAGGAGCTGATGGGCCGTGCTGAGCTCGGTGTGACCCAGGTGGAGGCCGGCATCGTGTGCGGCCTCGAACACCTCCTCGACCTCCGGTTCCGCCTGAGAGAGCTCCTCAGGGGTGAGCCGTCCGCGGCGCAGCAGCTTGATGATCTCGAGCAGCTGCCGCCCGTCGTTGGGCCCCTCCCCGTCGAGGGTCATGGGCACCAGGCACAGGATCGCTCCGAGCCCGTTCAAGAGCGCCGCGGAGCTGAACAGAGCGAAGAGGAAGGTCCCCGGGTCCTCGGCCTGCGCCAGCGCGAACGCGGCGATCGCGCAGCCAACCGTCACGGCAGGCCCGGCCAGCGAGATCAGGAGCAGGGAGACGGTCGAGCAGCGCTCTGGGTTGAAGTGGGCGGAGCCGCCGCCGATCAGCGCGCGGAACGGACGGATGGCGAACGTCAGGCGCCCCAGGCGGGGTCCGAGGCGGGTCAGCTTCGGATCGCCGACCTCGATCCCGACCTCGTCTTCGCTCAGGTAGGCCGCCACCAGGCCGTGACCGAGCCCGTGAAGCACGGTCGCGATCGGCGACACGACCACGACCAGGAGTGCGATCTCCCAGAGCGGGACGCTGCGCATGAACTCGTCGAGCCAGACGAGGATGCCCACGGGCTACTTGATCTGGTCGTAGACCTGGAACATCGGCAGGTACATCGCGATCACGATGAAGCCGACGATCGCGCCGACGAGGATGATCATCAGCGGCTCGAGCAGGCTCATCAGGCCCTTGATCGCGGCGGCGACCTGGTCCTCGTAGAAGTCGGCGATCTTCGAGAGCATCGTCTCGAGCGCGCCCGACTCCTCGCCGACGGCGACCATGTGGACGACCATCGCCGGGAACGCCCGCGGCTCCTCGCGCATCGGCTGGGCGATCGTGCCGCCCTTCTTGACCGACGCGAGCACGGAGTCCATCGACGCCTCGATGACCTTGTTGCCCGAGGTGCGGCCGGTGATCTGAATCGCCTCGAGCATCGGGACGCCAGCAGCCACCAGCGCCGAGAACGTGCGCGAGAAACGCGCCAGCGCGATCTTCTGGATCAGCCCGCCGAGCTTCAGCGGCATGCGCAGCTTGAAGCTGTCCCACTGCATCTGTCCACGCTCGGAGCGCTTCCACTTACGGAAGACGAAGATGACGAGGACGATGCCCCCGATCAGCAGGTACCACTGATCAGTTACCAGGTGCGACAGGCTGACGGTGAACTTCGTGATCGTGGGCAGGTCGCCGCCGAAGTCCTTGAAGACCTTCTCGAACACCGGGACGAGGAAGGCAACGAGCGCGAGCAGCACGAGCAGCGCGAAGGTGCTGATCAGGACCGGATAGACCATCGCCGAGCGCACCTGGCGGCGCAGCGCGTCGTCCTTCTCGAGCTGGTCGGCGACGCGGATCAGCGTCTCCTCGAGCACACCGCCGATCTCGCCGGCGCGCACCATCGAGACGAACAACTCGTTGAAGACCTTGGGGTGCTTCGCGAGCGCGTCGGACAGCGCGAGCCCGGCCTCGACGTCCTTGCGGACCGCGACGAGCGTGTCCTTGAGCTTCGGGTTCTCAGCCTGGTCCTCGAGCACGTACAGCGCCCGCAGCAGCGACATCCCCGACGAGATCATCGTCGAGAGCTGGCGTGTGGCGACCGTCAGCTCGGTCGCCTTGACGCGCTTGAAGCGCTCGAACAGGTCGCTGACCTCGGTCGGCTTGTGCTCCTCGATGTCGACGACGACGAGGCCCTTGGAGCGCAGCTGAGAGGCGACTGCCTGCTTGTTCTCGGCCTCCAGCTCCCCTGCCTGGGCCACGCCCGAGAAGTCGAGCGCCTTGAATGCGTAGGTGGCCATCGCTCGCTAGGCGGCTCTCACCGTACCGAGCAGCCGTCGTAGCTCCTCGGGGCTGGTCGCGCGCGCCTCGGCGAGCTCGCGCGTGATCTCGTGCCTGCGCACGAGGTCGGCGAGCGCGGCGTCCATCGTCTGCATCCCGTGCGCGCCGCCCGTCTGGAGGGCCGAGTAGATCTGATGGGTCTTTCCTTCGCGAATCAGGTTGCGGACGCCCGGCGTAGGCACGAGCACCTCGCACGCGACAGTGCGGCCATCGCCGTTGGCCTTCGGCAGCAGCTGCTGCGTGACGATCCCCTGGAGCGCGACCGACAGCTGGACGCGAACCTGATGCTGCTGCTGCGGCGGGAACACGTCGACGACGCGGTCGATCGTCTGGGCGGTGTCCTGGGTGTGCAGGGTCGCGAAGACGAGGTGGCCGGTCTCGGCCGCGGTCAGCGCCGTCGAGATGGTCTCGAGGTCGCGCATCTCGCCGACGAGGATCACGTCGGGGTCCTGACGCAGCGCGGCCTTCAGACCGAGCGCGAAGCTGGTCGCGTCGGCGCCGAGCTCGCGCTGGTTGACGATGCAGTTGCGGTGGCGGTGCAGGAACTCGATCGGGTCCTCGATGGTCATGATGTGCTCGTGGCGCTCGCGGTTGATCCGGTTGACCATCGCGGCGAGCGTCGTGGACTTACCTGAGCCGGTCGGGCCCGTCACGAGCACGAAGCCGCGCGGCTTCTTGGTGAACTCGGTCAGCACCGGCGGCAGGCCGAGGTCCTCGAGCTCGGGCACGTCCTGCGGCACGAGGCGGAAGGCCGCGCCGACCGACGCGCGCTGGTAGTAGGCGTTGACGCGGAAGCGCGCCTGGCCGGGGATCGAGTAGGCGAAGTCGATCTGCCAGTCGGTCTCGAGGCGCTGGCGCTGGTCGTTGGTGAGGATCGAGTAGACGATCTCGCGCGTGTCCTGTGAGGTCAGCTCGGGATAGTCGAGCGCCTTGAGCTGCCCGTGCTCGCGGACCATCGGCGGCGAGCCCACGGTCAGGTGGAGGTCGGACGCGTTGCGCCGGATGACCTCGATCAGGACGTCGGAAAAGTCGAACTCCATCGTTTCCTCCTATCGGCAGCCGTCGCGGATCACGTGACCCGCGCGACCTCCGCGATCGACGTGATCCCCCCGTGCACCTTCTCGAGGCCGTCCTCGCGCAGGCTGCGCATCCCCTGGTCGAGCGCGATCTCCTTCATCTGCTCGGCTGAGCCGCGCTCGATCGTCAGCGCGCGCATCTCGTCGGTGATGCGCATGACCTCGTACAGGCCGATGCGGCCGCGGTAGCCCGTCGAGTTGCAGCGTTGGCAGCCGACGGGCTCGTACGCCTCGACGTCGTACGCGGCCTCGAAGCCGGCCCCTCGCAGCGAGTCGGCCGACAGCAACGTGCGCCGCTTGCAGTGCGTGCAGAGCTTGCGGGCGAGGCGCTGGGCGACAACGCATTCGAGCGCCGAAGCGGTGAGGAACGGCTCGATCCCCATCTCGGTCAGCCGGCTGATCGCCGAGGCCGCGTCGTTCGTGTGCAGCGTTGTGAGAACGAGGTGGCCCGTGAGCGCCGACTCGACGGCGATCCGGGCGGTCTCCGAGTCGCGGATCTCGCCGACCATGATCACGTCGGGGTCGGCGCGCAGCATCGAGCGCAGCCCGCCGGCGAAGGTCAGGCCGGCCCGGAGGTTCACCTGAAGCTGGTTGATCCCCGGCAGCTGGTACTCGACCGGGTCCTCGATCGTGATGATGTTCTTCTCGGGCGAGTTGATCGCGTTCAGCGCCGCGTAGAGGGTCGTGGACTTGCCCGATCCGGTCGGCCCGGTCGTCAGCACGGCGCCGTGGTTGAGCGTGATGGCCTTGCGGAAGCGGACTTCGTCGTCATCGCCCATGCCGAGGTCCTCCATCGACAGGAGTACTTGCTCCTTGTCGAGGATGCGCATCGAGATCCCCTCGCCCTTGACGGTCGGGACGCTGACGACGCGGACGTCCACGGCATGCCCCTCGACATGGAGCGTCATGCGCCCGTCCTGCGGTAGCCGGCGCTCGGCGATGTTGAGGTCGGCCATGATCTTCACGCGCGAGACCGTTCCGGCGATCATCCGGCGCGGGATCGAGGTCGTCTCGTTGAGCACGCCGTCCACGCGGAAGCGCACGCGCATCTCGCCGCCCTCGGGCTCGAAGTGGATGTCCGAGGCGCCGCTCTCGATCGCCTCCGCGATGACCGAGTTGACGAGCTTGATGACGGGCGCGTCCTCGGCCGACTCGCGGATGTCGGAGACGACCGCCTCATCGGCCTCCTCGTCCTCCTCCTCGACCGCCTCCGCGACGGCGTCGTCGAGGCGGTTCATCCTTCCGATCAGCCCGGTGATGTCCTCGGAGGAGGCAACGACGGGCCGCAGCTCGTGGCCCGTGAGCAACTTGAGGTCGTCGAGTGCGAGGACGTTCGAGGGGTCGGCGATCGCGACCAGCAGCTTCGCGCTGTCGCCCTCGCTGTCGAAGGCGATCGGGACAGCGTTGTAGCGCCGCGCGGCACGCGAGGAGATCAGGTTCGTAGCCGCGAGGTCGGGCTTGAAGATCGCCAGGTCCGCGTGGTCGAGACCGAAGCGCTCGGCGGTCGCCCGCGCGAGCTGGTCGGCGCTGATCGCGCCGGCCTCGAGCAGGACCTGCTCCGGGCGACGGCCCGAGCCGCGGCCCTCTTCGACCGCGGCGTCCACACGCTCGCGCGGCAGGAAACCCAGTTCGACGATTACGTCGGAGAGGAAACGGCCGGCGGAGTCTCGCCGCCGCGGCGGGGTGATTCCGCTGCCCTGCTCCTCGGGGGCCGCCTCCGCTGCGCCGTCAGGGACCGGGCGCAGGTGCAGCGAGCGATCGTCGCTCATCGGCGCGCGTCCTCGACGAGCTGGCGCAGCGAGCCTGGGTCCGTGTAGCCCTCGAGCAGGAGGCCTTGCCCCTTGCGGTTGACGACCACTACCGCAGGCGCCTGCGACACGCCGAGTCCGGCCGTGATGCGGCGGTACTTCGAGACGTTGTCGATCGAATCGTTGACGACCTCGACGCCGTTGACGCCCCGCACCGCGCGAGCCGCCTCGATGGTCGCGTCGTCGTCAGCGCCGTCCTGCGTGAGGACGAGGACGACAACGCGCTTTGCGTCGAGCGCGCGCGCGACGGGCTCGGTGACGCCCGTCTGGACCTCGGGCTTCGGCTCGGGCTTCGGGGCCGCGGGCGTCGCCTTGTTGGCCTTCGCCTTCGAGGGCGTCGGGGCTGCTTCGGCGGGAGGTGTGGAGCCCCCGCCGGACCCGTCGTCCTTCTTCTTCATCAGCTGGGTTGCTGCGAACGCGCCGGCGATCAGCAACACGCCGACGATCGCGAGCATGGCTGCACGGGGGACCGCCATCAAGTCCCCTATCGGCAGCGCCTCCGCAGGGGTTGAGCCGCGGGTCGAACATTCGTTGGAGCGTTTTATGGCCTATAGCAAGAAAAACTTGCCATCGAACGGCGCGCCGCTCAGGACGGGCGAGCGGCGGCGCGCATCGCGTCGAGCGGGGCTTCGACACCTGTCCAAAGCTCGAAGCTGAGCGCGCCTTGGCGGACGAGGACTTCGAGGCCGTCCACCACCTCGGCGCCGCCCGCGCGGGCCCACGCGACCACAGGGGTCTCACCTTCGCCGTATGGCAGGTCAACAACGACCGCCGGGACTGCGAGGCGATCCAATCCCAACTCCTTCATTGCTGCTGTTTCGTCCTGGCCCCCACCCCCCAGCCCTACCGATGTGGCATTGACAAGCAGGTCAGCCGCAAACGGCTCGTCCACCGCCGCGACCCCGAGCTCGCTCGCCAGCGCAGCCGCCCGTTCCCCCGTCCGGTTCCAGACGCTCACCTCCGCCCCTTCTCCGTCCAGCGCCCAAACGGCAGCCCGCGCTGCGCCGCCCGCTCCGAGCACGAGCGCGCGCTTGCCCACCACAGGCTCGGGTAGGCAGGCGACCAGCCCCGCCGCGTCCGTGTTCTCGGCCTCTATCCGGCCGTCCGCGAACGTGAGCGTGTTCGCGGCGCCGATCGCCTCCGCCGCAGGGCTCGCGCGATCGGCGGCTTCGAGCGCGGTGACCTTGTGGGGAATCGTCACGTTCGCGCCGCGAAAGCCAGCCTCCCCCAACGCCGCGACGGTCTCGCCGAACAGCTCCGGCGGAACGGGCAGCTTCAGATAGCGCCAGTCGAGCCCGGCGACCTCGTACGCGGCGTTGTGGATCGCCGGCGAGCGGCTGTGTCCGACGGGGAAGCCGAGAACGCCCGCGAGCCGGTTCAACACTCGCTCGGATCGCGCCCGCGGCGCGTGCGCTCGGCGCTGTAGCGCTCGACGTCCTTGTTGAACTCCTCGAGGGTCTTCGAGAAAGCGTGCTCGCCGTTGCCGCACGGCTTGACGACGTAGAAGAGGAAGTCTGACTTCTTCGGGTTCGCGGCCGCTTGGATCGACTCGATGCCGGGGCTACCGATCGGACCGGGCGGAAGACCAGCGCGGCGGCGCGTGTTGTACGGCGAGTCGATCGCCAGGTCCGACTGCGTCAGCGGCCGCTCCCAGTTGTTGGTCGCGAAGCGGATCGTCGCGTCGATCCCGAGCGGCTCGCTGCGCTTGAGGCGGTTGTAGATCACCGAGGCAACGAGCGGGCGCTCCTTGTCGAGCGAGGTCTCCCGCTCGACCATCGAGGCGATCGTGATGACGTCGTAGGGCGTGAGATTGCGCTTGCGCGCATTCTTCATGTCCACCTTGCGAAACTCGCGCTTGAACGCCTGCAGCTGCTTCGCGACGAGCGCCCGCGACGGCGCCTTGCGCTTGAGCTCGTAGCTCGACGGGAACAGGAAGCCCTCGAGGTTCTTTGCGCGCTTCCCGCCGTAGTCCGCCGGATCGAGCAGCTTGGAGCGCTTGCTCGCCCGCTCGTAGTTGCCGCTCAGACCGTCGGCATCCGCGATGTCGGCGATCTCGCGCCGCGACTGGCCCTCGGGCACGACCACCTGCACGACGTTGCGGGGCGGCCCCTTCGCCAGGACGTCGAGCGCGTCGGCGTAGCTGAGGTCGCGCTTGAGCTGGTAGGTACCGGGTTTGAGCTCGTCGCGCCGACCGCTGGCCGTTGCGCGCGCCTCGAAGAAGAACCCACTCGAGACGATCTCCTTCTCCTCCAGGATGTCGGCGATCTCGCCGACGCCGGCGTCCTTCGGAATCGTCACCCGCACGGGCTTACCCTCGCCGCTGCCGCCATGGAACGGCTGATAGAGCGAGATCAGGAACCACGCGACGACCACGGCGAGCGCGAGCGCCACGCCGATCATGATCCGCGGGGCTCGCCGGCGATGCAGCGGCTCGTCCGGATCGCCGTCGATCGGCGGGGGTGCGCCGGGCGGTCGACCACCGCGGCCAGGGATGCGCACGGCGGGGCGGCGCTTCAGGGGCAGCAGCGGCTCGTCGTCGTGCTCGGGAATGGGGGTCGCGGGCGCGGGGGGGGCGGGCGTCGGCGGCTCCGGTTCCGGCTGCGCAACCTCGGGCTCGGGCGCCGGAGTCGGCGGGTCGGGCTCGGGTACCGGGTCGGGCGCGGGTGGTTCAGGCACGGGTTCGGGTTCCGGGGCAGGCGGCGGAACGGGCGGGGGCTCGGGCTCCACGGGCTCGACCGGCGCAGGCGGTTGCTCGACCGGCGCAGGCAGTTGCTCGACCGGCGCAGGAGGCTGTTCGATCGGCGGCACGGGGGGCGGCGCCTCGTGGCCCTCGCGCTTCGCCTTCGCGGCCCGCCTCGCCTCCCGCTCCCGGCGCGCGGCCTCGCGCTCCTCCGCGGAGCGCTCCCGCGGCGGCTCTCCACGCGGCGTCATCGCCGGTGCTCCTCGGCACCCGCGGCGAGCAGGTAACCCTCTAGCAGGTGGGCGGCCGCGCGCGAGTCCTCGTCGGCCTCGCCCCCGCTCCGCTCGGCCTGCTTCGTCGTCAATCGCTCGTCGCGCAACTCGACCGGGACGGCCAGCCGCTCCCGCAGACGCTCGGCGAACGAGCGGGCAACAGCCGCCTGACCGCCCTCCTCGCCGCGCAGCGTCAATGGCAACCCGACGACCACGAGCTCGACACCGTGCTCCTCGACGAGGGCGGCGATGCGGCCGATGCCGCGCCGGGTGTCGGGCCGCTCGACCGCCCCCAGCGGCGTGGCGATCGTCCCCGTCGGGTCGGAGAGGGCGCAGCCGCAACGGGCCTCGCCGTGGTCGAGAGCGAGAACGCGCACGCTAATCCGCGAGCTCCGCCTCGATCCGCGCGCGCGCCGCTGCGATTGCCTCGGGCAACTTCTCGGGGTCGCGCCCGCCCGCGCGCGCCATCGTGTCCCGCCCGCCGCCTCCGCCGCCGACGATCTCGGCCGCCGCGCCGACCACATCGCCCGCATGCAGGCCGCGCTCGACCGCCGCCGGCGCGAAGTTCGCGACGAGGTCTACGCGGCCCTCCCCGGCGGAGGCGAGCACCACCGCGGCGTCGCCGAGCGTCTGGCGGACCTTGTCCGACAGCGCGAGCAGGACCTTGGGGTCGCCGACCTCGACCTCGGTGACGACGACGGCGATCCCGCCGATCTTCTCGGCCGCGCCGACGAGCTCGTCGGCGAGTCCTGCGTCGGGCGCGGCGCTCTGCTTGGCACTCGAGCGCGCCTGCTCGGACAACTTCTCCACCGCGCCGCGGACGTTCTGCTCCGGCACGCGCAGCAGCTCGGCGAGCTCGCGCAGCTCGGCCGTCCGCTGCTCGAACAGCTCCGTCGCCGCGGGGCCGGTCACGGCCTCGATCCGGCGTACGTTCGAGGCGCTCGAGGTCTCGGTCGTCATGTGAAACAGGCCGATCTCGGCCGTCGTCGCGACGTGCGTGCCGCCGCACAGCTCGCGCGAGACCCCCTCGACCTCGACCATCCGCACCACGTCACCGTACTTCTCTCCGAAGAGCGCCATCGCCCCCATGCGCTCGGCCTCCTCACGCGTGGTCTGAACCGCGCGCACCGGGCGCGCCGCGGCGATCCACTCGTTCACCTGACTCTCGATGTCGCCCAGCTCATCGGCCGCGAGCCGCTCGCCGTGTGCGAAGTCGAAGCGGAGCTTGTCGGGGCCGACGTACGAGCCGGCCTGGCGGACGTGATCGCCGAGGCGGGCGCGCAGGGCCGCGTGGAGCAGATGGGTGGCGGTGTGGTTGCGCATCGTCGCGAGCCGCGTGCGGCGGTCGACGATCGCGCGCGCCGGCTCGCCCTCCGCGAGGCCCCCGCCGGCGAGCTCGATCGCGACGGCCTGATCGTCGCCGAGGCGGTAGACGTCGGCGACCGTCGCCGTGCCCGCTGAGGTCTCGACAGTGCCGGAGTCCGACACCTGACCGCCGCCCTCCGGATAGAACGGGCTCTCCGGGAGCTTTACGAGGAAGCGGCCGTTCTGCTGCTCGAGCGCGCCGATCGTGGTGTCGGCCTCGAGCTTCTCGTAGCCGACGAAACGGCTCTCGAAGCCCGCGTCGCCGGCGAAGCGGAAGAGGTGGTCGCGCTCGCCGCCGTCGCTGTCCTGCCGCGCGCCCGCGCGCGCCCGCTCGCGCGCCTCGTCCATCAGCGCGGACACCGCATCGCGGTCGACCGATAGACCCTCCTCACCGAGGAGCTCGAGCGTCATCTCGTAAGGGAACCCGTACGTGTCGTGGAGACGGAAGACGTCGTCGGCGGGGACCGAGGACTCGCCGGCGTCGCGCGCGCGCGCGACAAGGTCGGACAGCATCCGCTCGCCCTGCTCGAGGGTTCGGCCGAAGCTCTCTTCCTCGGACGCGGTCCAGCGCGCGATGTCGTCCGCCGCGGCGGTGAGCCCGGGGTAGGCGTCGCCGATCGTCTCGATCACGCGCTCGGCGAGTGCCGGCAGGAGCGGGCCCTCGACCTCCAGCGCGCGCGCCTGCTGGATCGCGCGTCGCATCACGCGCCGCAGGATGTAGCCGCGATCCTCGTTCGAGGGGACGACCCCGTCGGCGATCAGGAACGCCGTCGCACGGCCGTGGTCGGCGAGGATGCGCAGCGCGCGCGTGGTCCCCTCGTCGTCCCCATAGGAGCGGCCGGACCGCTCCTCGCCGAGCTCCACCAGCGGGCGGAAAAAGCTCGTCTCGAACACCGAGGGGACGTCCTCGAGGATCGCCTCGAGCCGCTCGAGGCCCATGCCTGTGTCGATGTTGTTCGCCGGCAGCGGAGTTACCGATCCGTCGGCGCCGAGCTCGTACTGCATGAAGACGAGGTTCCAGACCTCGAGCATGCGGTCGCTGTCGTCGCCGGGGCGCTCATCGTCGGATCCGAAGGCAGGGCCGCGGTCGAGATAGAGCTCCGAGCTGGGGCCCGAGGGTCCGGTCGGCCCGGCCTGCCAGAAGTTGTCCTCGCGAGTCAACGGCACGATCCGCTCGTCGGGTATGCCGAGGGATCGCCAACACTCGATCGCCTCCTCGTCGGGCCCGATCCCGAGCTCGTCGTCACCGCCGAAGACGGAGATCCAGAAGTCGGCCGGGTCGAGGCCGAACCCGTCGGTGACGAGCTCGTAGGCGAAATCGACGGCACCGTGCTTGAAGTAGTCGCCGAACGAGAAGTTCCCGAGCATCTCGAAGAAGGTGAGGTGTCGCGCCGTCGAGCCGACGTTCTCGATGTCGGTCGTGCGGAAGCACTTCTGGCACGAGGTGAGGCGCTGATGCGGCGGTTGCTCCTCGCCACGGAAGTACGGCTTGAACGGCTGCATGCCAGCCGTCGTCAGCAACACGGAGGGATCGAACGACGACGGCACGAGCGACGCCGAGGGCACGCGCCGGTGATCGCGCCCCTCGAAGAAGGAGAGATAGGTCTCGCGGATCGCGTCGGCCTTCATCGCGCGCAGTCTAGGTAGTCGCCCCGCTACGCCGGCCTGACCGGACGCAGCCCGCTAGTCGGCGAGCGACTGGCGCATCTGCTCGAGCGAGCGCCGGACGAGGCGCGACACGTGCATCTGGGAGATGCCGACGCGCTCGGCGATCTCCGTCTGGGTGAGGCCCTCCTCGAAACGCATCCGCAGGATCTCGCGCTCGCGCGGGGCCAGGTCGCGCAGCGCCGGCTCGAGCACGGCGCGCTCCTCGCTGCGCTCGAGCTCCTCGTCCTCGGCGCCGACGCGCTCGAGCGGGTCCACGGTGCCATCGTCACCGTCGCCGGCCATGGGAAGCTGCGACAGAGAGCTGACGCTCCGCGCCGACGCGGCCTCGAGCGCCTCGAGCACGTCTTCGGGCGACGTCTCGAGCGCCTCCGCGATCTCGGCGAGGCTCGGCGAGCGCCCGAGCTCGCCGGTGAGCTGCTCGATCGTTCGCGCCGCCCGGGCGCTGAGCTCCGCCAGCCCGCGCGGGATGCGAATCGCGGAGCTGCGGTCGCGGAAATGGCGCTTGATCTCGCCGATGACGTTCGGGGTCGCGTAGCTCGACAGCGCGACGCCGCGGGCCGGCTCGAAGCGGTCGATCGCCTTCAAGAGGCCGATCGCGCCGACCTGTTCGAGATCGTCGAGCGCCTCGCCGCGATTGGCGAAGCGCCGCGCGAGTGCTCGCACGAGCGGCAGGTGGCGCTCGACGAGGGCCTCCCGGGCGGCCGGGTCGCCGTCCTCGCGCAGACGCCGCAGCAGCTCCTGGTCGGTGGCGTCGTGCCTGGCCTCGGCCACGCTCATCCCCGTACCCTCTGTTCGAGAGCGACGGAGACCTCGCCATCGGCGCCCTCCTCGACGGAGAACGAGTCGACGACCGTCTCCAAGATGCGGCGCAGGGTCAGCTCGCCCGGATTCGGCGGCGCTCCCTCGAGCGCAGCCTTGATCGGCTTGCTGCGGAGCGGTCCAAGGCGCAGCCGCAATGCCCCATCCGCCAGCTCGATGACGAGCCGCACGCGCTCGTCTTCGCCCCGAGCCCCCTCGGCGAGCAGCCGCTCGACGGCCAGCTGGACATCGTCGAGCTGTTCGAAGCCGAGCCCGACGCGGTCGGCGACGCCCCCCAGCACGAGCCTGAACACCGGCTGCCACTCGCGCCCGACCGGCGTGACCAGCTCGATCACGTCGCCGTTCATGCACTACCCCCGGCGATCGTGCCGCACCCGATGACGCGCCCGCACCCGAGAAGCACGGCGGCCTGCCCCGGCGCGACCCCCTCGACCGGTGCGGCGAGCCGGACGCGCAGGTCTGCGTGCTCGCCCGCGGCAGGCTCCCCCTCCAGCTCGCAGGCGATCGCCGGCGAGCGGTAGCGAAGCTTCACCGCGTCCACGCGCGCGCCCGCACGCGAAAGGCGGGTGTCGCGCAGCTCGACGAACCGCGTCGCGAGCTGCGGGCGCGGCCCGACCGTGACGCGCCCCGTCGCCGCGTCCTTCTGCAGCACGTACAGCGGCTCTCCGTTGCCGATCCCGATCCCGCGCCGCTGGCCGACGGTGAAGCGCGACTGGCCGGCGTGCCGGCCGAGGACGCGGCCGCTGCGATCGACGATCTCGCCACCGTCGTCGTCCGCCGCCCCCGAGCCGTGCTTGCGCAGGAAATCCTCCTGCCGTGTGCCGGCGAGGAAGCAGAGGTCCTGGCTGTCGGGCTTCTTCGCGACGTCGAGCCCGTGGCGCGCGGCGATCGCGCGCACCTCGGTCTTCGTCAGCTCCGCGAGCGGGAACCACAGCCGCCCGAGCTGCTCGGCACCGAGTCGGGCGAGCATGTAGGTCTGATCCTTGGCCGAATCGGCCGCCGCCGCGAGCAGCGGGCCGTCCGCGTCCGCCTCGACGCGCGCGTAGTGCCCGGTCGCGAGTCGCGCGGCGCCGAGCGAGCGCGCGAGCGCGAGCATCTCGTCGAAGCGCACGAGGCCGTTGCAGCGGACGCACGGGTTCGGCGTCCTGCCCGCCTCGTGCTCGCTGACGAAGTGGCGCACGACCTCGGCGCGGAACTGCTCACGCAGGTCGAGCGTCAGGTGTGGCAGACCGAGCGAGTGCGCGAGCGCCCGTGCGCCCGTGACCGCCTGGGCGGAGCAGCAGCTCCGCCCACCGTCGTTGTCGGCGTCCGCCCACAGCTCGAGCGTCACGCCGACCACCTCGTCGCCGCGCTCGGCCGCGAGCAACGCCGCGACGGTGGAGTCCACGCCGCCGCTCATCGCCACGAGCGTGCGGTTGGCGGTGGCGGGCAGGCTTGCCGCGCCGCCGGCCGCTGCGGATCCGAGCGCCCGGTGGAGCGCGTCGGCCGCCAGCGCGGCGGCGTGGAGCTTCGGCGGCGGCAGCGAGCCGAGCCGCTCGGAGATCGTGTCGGCCGAGACGCGCGCCGCATCGAGCAGCGGTGCGCCCTCGACGAGCTCGACGGTGGCGCTCGCGGCCGCGGTCGCCGCGCCGCAGCCGCTGGCGTCGAAACCGGCTTCTGCCACGCGGTCGCCTTCGACCCGCACGGCGATCCGGACGAGGTCGCCACACGCGGCGCCGCCCGCCGCACCGGTGTGAGGAGCACCAGTGAGCGCACCCCGTCCACGCGGGGCGTTCAAGTGGTCCGCGAACGCGGACAGGGAGGGGTCAGAGGTGCGGGAGTCCGGCACGGCCCTAGCGTGACACACCGGCCCCCCTTGGTGGTCTCGATTTAGGCGGCTCCAGCTTGGCGCTGCTGACCTGGGATTGAACCTGCCTTGGCAAGTGGGTGCCCTCCGGGACGAACCTCGATCCGCCCCGAGTCGGGCTCCCGTCCCAGTCGTGTTGGCTCAACTAAGGGACAGCTGGCGCGAAAGCTCGGGCCGCTGCCAACGCTAACAGCACCGAGGCGCCGTGTCAGCCCTTGGGGGCCGGCTTGGCTGCCCGCAGACCGAGCTCGCGCAGCTGCGCTTCGTCCACAGGGGCGGGCGCGCCGGTTAGCGGGTCGGCGCCACTCTGGGTCTTCGGGAACGCGATCACCTCGCGGATCGAGTCGCGGCCTGCCAGCAGCGCGACGATCCGGTCGAGCCCGAACGCGATCCCGCCGTGCGGGGGCGCGCCGTAGCGAAGCGCCTCGAGCAGGAAGCCGAAGCGTGCTTCGGCTTCCGCCTTGTCGAGGCCGATCGCCTCGAAGACCTTGCGCTGGACAGCCAGGTCCGAGATGCGGATCGAGCCCCCGCCGATCTCGTTGCCGTCGAGCACCATGTCGTAGGCGCGGCTCCCCCAGCCGGCCGGGTCGCCGTCGAGGTCGCCGGAGGGAGCCGTGAACGGGTGGTGCAGGGGATCCAGCCGCCCGCCCTCCCCCGGCCCGAACATCGGAAAGTCCACGACCCAGAAGAGGTCGTGGCCGTCGGGCTCGACGCCCAGCCCATCGGCGACCGACAGGCGCAGCTCGCCGAGCACCCGCGCGGCGACCGCAGCTTCGTCGGCGACGATGAAGAAGTTGTCTCCGACCGCCGCGCCGAGCCGCTCCGCCGCGCCGGCCATCTCTTCCTTTGTGAGGAACTTCGCCACCGGCGAGCGCCATTCACCGCCCTCCTCGACGACACCCCAGACGAGCCCCTTGGCGCCGAGCGCCTGCGCCTCCTCGGTCAGCTCGTCGAAGCGGCGCCGCGGGACCTCGCCGCTCGCGCTGAAGCCGCGCACGACCCCGCCGGAGCCGAGCGCCCCGGAGAACACCTTGAACTCGGTCCCGCCGAACAGCTCGCCGAGGTCGGCGATCTCCATCCCGATGCGGCGGTCGGGCCGGTCCGAGCCGTAGCGGAGCAGCGCGTCGTCGTAGCTCAACCGCTCGAAAGGAGCCTTGGCCTCGATCCCGCCGAGCGCGAGGACCTCCTCGAGCAAGCCCTCGCAGAGACCGATCACGTCGTCCTCCTCGACGAACGAGAGCTCGATGTCGAGCTGGGTGAAGTCGAGCTGGCGGTCGGCGCGCTGGTCCTCGTCGCGGAAGCAGCGCGCGATCTGGAAGTAGCGCTCGGCGCCCGCGACCATCAGCAGCTGCTTGAACAGCTGGGGCGACTGGGGCAGCGCGTACCACGACCCCTGCTGGAGCCGGCTCGGGACGATGAAGTCGCGTGCGCCTTCGGGCGTCGAGCGGGTCAGGATCGGCGTCTCGATTTCGATGAAGTCGCGCTCGGAGAGGTGCTCGCGCATGGTCCGCATCACGCGGTGGCGGAGCTCGAGCACCTCGCGCCATCGCCGGCTTGCGCAGGTCGAGGTAGCGGTGCTTGAGCCGCAGGCCCTCGTCCACGGGCCCGTCGTCGTCGATCTCGAACGGGGGCGTGTCGGCGTCGGCGAGCAGGTCGAACTCCTCCACCCCTAGCTCGACCTCGCCGGTCGGCATCTCCGGGTTGACGGTCTCGGGCTCGCGCCGCAGGACCTCGCCGGACGCGCTGATCACGTCCTCCGCGCGCAGCGAGTGCGCGGCCTGGTGGGCGTCGGGCGCCTCCTCCGGGCGGAAGACGAGTTGCAACAGGCCGCTGCGGTCGCGCAGGTCGATGAAGATCAGGCCGCCGTGGTCGCGGCGCCGGTGGACCCAGCCGGCGACGCGCAACCGCTCGCCGACCTGCTCCGCGCGCACGTCGCCGCACCACGCGGAGCGATAGGCGTTCTCGCGTGGGGGCTTCAAGCTCCGCCGTCCCCCGCGATCGCGCGGACGGCATCCGCGCGCGTGGCGAACGGGCGCTGCTCGCCCGACTCCATATCGCGCACGACGTACGCCTCGTCGGCCCCGTCGGCGCCGACGATGACCACCCAACGCGCGCCGAGGCGATCGGCCTGCTTGAGCTGGCCCTTGAGCGAGCGGCCGGCCTGCTCGAGCTCGGCGGCGAGTCCCTCCGCGCGCAACTCGCGCACGACGCGGAACGCCTCGCTCGGCTCCGCGCCGGCGTCGTAGGCGACGAACGCCGCCGGGTGCGCCTCGGGCGATGCCGCATCGGAGGCGAGCAGGATCCGCTCGATTCCCGCGGCCCAGCCGACGCCCGGTGTCGCGGGGCCGCCGAGCTGCTCGACTAGCCCGTCGTAACGCCCGCCACCGCCGACGCCGCTCTGCGCGCCGAGCGCGTCGCTCTCGAACTCGAACACCGTGCGCGTGTAGTAGTCGAGACCGCGGACGAGCGTCGGGTCGAGCTCGTAGGAGCATTCCGCGTCGTCGAGCAGCGCGCGCACGGCGGCGAAGTGCTCGGCGTCCTCGTCCTCGAGCCGGTCGAGCAGGCGCGGCGCGCTCGCGAGCACCGCCTGCGTGCCGGCGTGATCGGCGTCGAAGGCTCGCAGCGGGTTCGCATCGAGGCGGCGACGCACCTCGTCGGAGAGCTCGTCCTCGTGCGAGCGCAGGTGCTGGCGCAATTCATCGACGTACGCCTCCCGGCCGGCGGGCGAGCCGAGGCTCGACAGCCGCAGCCGCAGACCCTTCGCTCCGGCGCGCTCGAGCAGCTCGGCGAGCAGCAGGATCGCCTCTGCGTCGAGCGATGGGTCGTCGGAGCCGATCGCCTCGGCGCCCACCTGCGTGAACTGGCGGAAGCGGCCCGCCTGCGGGGTCTCGTGACGGAAGAACGAGCCCCAGTACCAGAGCTTCACCGGCTGCGGGAGCTTGTGCATGCCGTGCTCGATGTACGCGCGGCAGATGCCGGCGGTGCCCTCGGGACGGAGCGTCAGCGAGCGGCCACCCTGGTCGTAGAAGGTGAACATCTCCTTCTGGACGATGTCCGTCGTCTCCCCGACGCCGCGCGCGAACAGGTCGGTGCTCTCGAACACCGGCGTCTCGAACGGCCCGTAGCCAGCGCGCTCGAGCAGCTCGGCGCTGTCGCGCAGCAGCTCGTGGCGTCGCCGCCCCGCCTCGGGCAGCACGTCGAACGTGCCCTTCGGCGCCTGGAGCTTCTTCTCCGCCACCTGCTTCCCTAGCTAGGCGTCGAGCTCGGCGAGGAAGGGGTTGGTCGCGCGCTCGGCGCCGAGCGTGGTCACACCCATGTGTCCCGGGTAGACGATCGTGTCCTCGGGGAAGGTCTCGACGAGCATTCGCAGCGACTCCATCAGCGTCGGCCCATCGCCGAACGGCAGGTCCACTCGTCCGACCGACCCCTGGAAGAGGACGTCGCCCGAGAAGATCGCGAGCTGGTCCGGGAGCGAGAACGTCACGTGTCCGGGGCTGTGCCCCGGCGTGTGCAGGACGTCGACCTCGAGGCCGGCGAGCTCGAGCTTCTCGCCCCCGTTGAGCGTGTGCTCGGCGTTGTAGCTCTCGAAGGTGCCGAGGCTCGGATGCGGCACGTAGCTGTTGATGTCGGCGAGGACCATCTTCTCGAGCTCGGGCACCCACACCTCGGCGCCAGTGGCCTTCGCGACCGGCGCAACGGCGCCGATGTGGTCGAAGTGGGTGTGCGTGAGCAGGATGCCCGCGAGCTTTACGCCGAGCTCGTCGATCGCGCCGAGCAGTCGCTCGGGCTCCTCGCCGGGGTCCACGATCAGCGCCTCGTCGGCGCCCTCGCGGCGGAACAGGAAGCAGTTCTCCTGCACCGGCCCGACCGTGAACATCCGGACTTCGATCGGCTCCGTCATGAGCCCGAGAGCCTACTTGCCGCTCTTGCCCTGCTGGCGCTGGCGCCGGTTGTAGAGCGCGCGGTCGATGTAGTAGCCGCTCGGTACGTAGAGCACGAACGCGAACGCGCCGAGCGCGAGCGCCTGCGCGACACTCTGCTTCAGCAGCAAGACCGTTATCACGGCAAACACGCCCGCCGCGATCGCGGCGCGGTTGATCGCGCCGCGCCAGGTGGGCTCACGGTTCAGCCGTTCCTCGCGGCGCTGGTCGGCCGACGGCTTCGACTTCTGCTTCGCCTTCTCCTTCGTCCGGGCGCCGGCGTTGTGCGCCGGGCGCTCGATCGTGCCGGCGGGCGTGCCGCGGTGCTTCCGCTTGCGCTTCTGCTTGCTCTGAGCCATCGGATTTCAGCCTACGCGGTGAGGCGCGCGAGCGCGTTCTCGATCAGGTGCAGCTCGGGGTCGAAGCCGCGCAGCTCGACGTCCTCGGGGAAGCCGTCGAACGCCGCGCGCGGAGCAAGGCCGACGAGCTCGGCACCGGCCACCTCAGCGCGCGCGCGGACGCGCTCGACGATCTCTGCGAGCGGTGTGGCGCGGTGGTCATGGACGTTGCAGGACACCTGCGCGCAGCCGCGCTCTCGCAGGGGAAGCCCGATCGCGCGCACGCCGGAGAGGCCGCCGTCCGCGGACTCCCGGATCTCGGCGGCGATCGCGCGCGCGAGCTCGAGGTCTTCGTCCGCGAGGTCCACGTTGAACGCGACGAGCGGCGGTCGCGCGGTGACGAGCAGGGCACCGGCGCTCGGATGGAGCTCGGACGGGCCCGCGTCGGGTTCGATCTCGCCCGCCGCGAGACGTTCGGCGAGGCGGTCGGGACCCCCGTCGCGGACAGCGGCGCGCTCGCGGTTGCCGGGGTCGGTGGCGAGCTGGCCATAGAGGAAGACGGGCAGCGCGAGCTCGTCGCCGATCAGCGCGGCGGCGGTCAGCGCCTCGGCGCAGGCGGCGCCCCGCTGGGCGTCGTCGACATAGACGACGGGCGCGACGTCGAGCGCGCCCACGTGCGGGTGTACGCCGTCGTGCTCGCGCAGGTCGATCCGCTCGACCGCCGCGCGCGCCCCTTCGAGCAGCCCGGCGGCCAGCTCGCCCTGCGGCGCCGCGAGCGTGAACACGCTGCGGTTGTGGTCGGGGTCCGAGTGGATGTCGAGCAGCCGCGCGTGTCCGAACGATCCCGCGATCGCCTCGACCGTCTCTGTGTTGCGCCCCTCACTGGCGTTCGGGACGGCGAGCAGCATCGGCGGCATCCGGCAAGGCTAAACCTCGCGCGCTATTCCGATGACCCCGTGGCCGCGAGGGCCTCGGCCTTCGTGCGATGGGCGGCGCCGCGCCGGATCTTGCCGTCGCGCAGCTCGAAGAGCGCCCAGATCTCCTGTTCGATCGGGACGCCGCTCTGGCGTCCCCGGGCCGTGACCACCCCGCCGAAGAGAACGTGGGTCGGTCCGATGGGCTCCAACTCGACTACTCGCGCTTCCGTGCCCTCGAAGGTCTCGTCGAGATCCGCGAAGTACTCCCCGATTCCGGCCGTGCCGCGGTAGACAGGACGTTCCAGATCACCCCCGGCCGTGAGGACCGGCCGCCACTCCATGTCGGGTGTTATCAGCTGTTCCATGCCCTCCACGTTGCGAGCGTTCATGGCTTCGAGCATTCGCCGCACGGTCTCCACGTTCTCCTGCGACATCGCACGCGCAGTATCCCGAACCGGCACTACACGACTGCGTATGCTGAGGCTGCGGCTCCGTAGCTCAGCGGTTAGAGCGCACGACTCATAATCGTGAGGTCCCTGGTTCGAATCCAGGCGGAGCTATCGCTCAGTTCTGCCGACCGCGGCAGCGTCAACGCTCTGCCGTCAGGCGGCGATCGCGTTCGAGCGCTTCCTCCGGCTGCCGGCCGTCTTCCAACTCGTCGTCTGTGAGCTGCTCATCCGCGAGACCGCGCTCGTGTAGCTGGGCGCGCTGCTCCTGCAGCTCCGCCTCGGCCCGCTCGAGCTCTGCGCGCTGGCTGGCGATGTCGGCCCGCGCGTGACGAACCTCCGCTTCCTGGCGGTGGTGGTCGACGGCCTCGCCGCGGCGGCGCTCGAGCTTACGAACCTCGCGCCGCCTGCGGGCAAACCGCCCGATGAGCACGGCGAGACAGAGCAACACGACTGCGCCAACAGCGATCAGGACGATCGTTCCAGCATCCATTTTCGATCTCTCCTCCTGCTCGGGTGCCTTGTTCGACTACCCGGCTGTCGCCGGCCTAAGCCGAGCACCGCTCGGACAACCGGCCACCTCCTTCATAAAGTAAAGTATTAGCGCGTGAAGGTCTTCTGGCGGCTGCTCGGCTTCCTCCGCCCCTACCGCAGGGGCGTGATCGCGTCGCTCCTGCTCGCGGCGGCGGCGATGGGCGCCGGCGTGCTGATCCCGCTGCTCGTCGGCGAGACCGTCGACGAGGTCGTCGCCGAGGATCCGAACCTGTGGCCGCTCGCCGCGGCGATCCTCGGCGCGGGACTCCTCCGGCTCGTGTTCAGCGTCTCCCGCCGGCTGATCGCCGGCCGCGTCTCGCTCGGCGTCGAGTTCGACCTGCGCAACCTGATGTACGCGCACCTGCAGCGGCTCGAGCTCGGGTTCTTCGACGGACAGCAGACCGGCCAGTTGATGTCGCGCTCGACCGTGGACCTGCAGGCCGTCCGCTTCTTCCTCGGCTACGGCCTGATCTTCATCATGCAATCGGCGCTGACGATCCTGATCGTCGCGGTCGTGATGCTGGCCGTAAACCCGTTGCTTGCGCTGGTCGCGCTCGCCCCGACGCCGTTTCTGATCTGGGTCGCGTTCCGCTACGGCATCCGCAACCGGCCGGCGCAGCAGGAAGTCCAACAGCGAATCGCCGAGCTGACCGCCGACGCTGAGGAGAACGTGACCGGGGTGCGGGTGGTGAAGGCGTTCGCCCAGGAGGCGCGCCAGTTCGCGCGCTTCCGCGACACGGTCGGGCGCGTCTTCTCGCAGGCGATTGTGACCACGCGTCTGAACGCCTTCTACACGCCGCTGATCGGCTTTCTGCCCCAGGTCGGCCTCGCCGCCGTGCTCTTGATCGGCGGCAGCCAGGCCATCAACGGGACGATCACCGTGGGCGAGTTCGTCGCCTTCTACGGCTACGTCGTGATGCTGACCGGCCCCTCCCGCTGGCTCGGCATGGCGCTCGGCATGTCCCAGCGCGCGGTCGCGTCAGGGGCGCGCGTTTTCGAGATCCTCGATCGCGACCCCCAACTCGTCACCGAACCGGACGCTCCGCCACTTCCCGATGGTCGCGGGCGGATCGAATTCCGCGGCGTCTCGTTCGCCTATGAGGAGGGCGGCCCGGTGCTCGAGGACGTCGACCTCACGATCGAGGCGGGCGAGACGATGGCCCTCGTCGGCGCGACCGCGAGCGGCAAGACCACGCTGTCGGCGCTCGTCCCGCGCCTCTACGACGTCACCGGCGGGAGCGTCTCGATCGACGGCGCCGACGTGCGATCGGTCGAGCTTGGGTCGCTGCGGCAGCAGACGGCGCTCGTCGCCGATGACGCGTTCCTCTTCTCCGCCAGCCTGCGCGAGAACATCGCTTACGCGCGGGAGGAGGCGACCGACGCCGAAGTCGAGGACGCGGCGCGGCGCGCGGGCCTCGACGAGTTCGTCGAATCGCTGCCGGACGGCTATGAGACTCGCGTCGGTGAGCGCGGCCTGACGCTCTCGGGCGGCCAACGGCAGCGCGTCGCGATCGCGCGCGCCCTGCTCGCCCAGCCGCGGATCCTGATCCTCGACGACGCAACCTCGAGCGTGGACGCCACGACCGAGTCCCGTATCAAGGAGGCGCTCGGCGAGGTCATGCGCAACCGCACGACGATCGTGATCGCCCACCGGCTCTCGACGATCTCCCTGGCCGATCGGGTCGCGGTGCTCGAGGAGGGCCGGATGGCGGCCGTCGGCACGCACGACGAGCTGCTCGAGTCGTCCGAGCTCTACCGGCGCATCGTGGAACAGGGGCTGCCGGACCAAGTCTTCCTCACGCGCAAGGACGCGGAACGCGAGGAGGTGGGCCTGTGAGCGCCCGCGCGGCGGCGATCAAGGCGCGCGCCGGCACGCTGTGGCGCCTTTTCCGCGGCGAGGACGAGCGCGGGCGAAAGCTGCGCGGCGTGCTCGTGCTGCTCCGCCCCTACCGCACCCGCGTGATCCTGATGTTCGTCGCGCTCGTGCTTGCGACGGCCGCTTCGCTCGCGCCGCCGTACCTCGCCGGCCGAGCGGTGGACGACGGCGTCAAGGGGGGTTCGCTGACCGCGCTGTACGTGATCGCCGCGCTCTTCCTCCTCAGTGCGCTCGTCAACTGGGGCGCGAGCTCGGCGCAGACCTACCTCGTCAACTGGGTCGGCCAGCGCGCGCTGCAGGACCTGCGGCTGCGGATCTTCGCCCAGCTCCAACGCCTGTCGGTCGGCTTCTACTCGCGCAACCGGCCGGGCGTGCTGATCTCGCGGCTGACGAACGACGTCCAGGCGCTCGACCAGCTCGTCACCGACGGGGTGGTGACGCTGTTCTCGTCATCGCTCACGCTGATCGGAACCGCGGTGATCCTGCTCGTGCTCGACGTCGAGCTCGCGCTGATCACCTTCCTCGTCTTCCCGCTGCTCGCACTCGGGAGCATCGCGTTCCGGCTTGCTTCGGCGGGCGCCTACCGGCTCACGCGCGAGAAGATCGCGGGGATTACCGCCTACCTCCAGGAGACGCTCTCGGGGATCCGCGTCGTGCGGGCGTTCGGACAGGAGGAGCGCCACAAGGGCCGCTACACGGAGCTCAATGACGAGAACCGCGAGGCGAACATGCGCACGGTCCACCTGAACGCGGCCTACTTCCCCTCGGTCGAACTGCTGTCGGTGGTCGCGACGGCGGCGATCCTGCTCTACGGCGGCAACCAGGTGATCGCGGGCGACGGGGTGACGATCGGCGTGCTCGCGTCGTTCGTCTTCTACGTACAGTCCTTCTTCGACCCGATCCAGTCGCTGTCGCAGTTCTACACGACCTACCAGGCGGGGATGGCGGCGCTCGACAAGGTCTTCGAGTTGCTCGACGAGGAGCCCGACGTGCGCGACCGCGACGACGCGATCGAGCTGTCGAAGCTGCGTGGCGAGATCGAGTTCGACGACGTGTCGTTCTCCTACGCACCCGAGGACGCGGAGGCTGCGCTCGCGTTGGACGGAGTGTCGCTCCACGTCCCGCCGGGACAGACCGTCGCGCTCGTCGGTGCGACCGGTGCCGGCAAATCGACGCTGGCGAAGCTCGTCGGGCGCTTCTACGACCCGACCCGCGGCGCCGTGCTCGTGGACGGCCACGACCTGCGCGCCGTGACCGAGCAGTCGCTGCGCGCGCAGCTCGGGATCGTCCCCCAGGAGGGCTTCCTCTTCTCAGGCACGATCCGCGACAACATCGCCTTCGGCGCCCACGACGCGGCGGAGGAGCGACGTCGAGCAGGCGGCGCGCGCCGTCGGCGCGCACGAGTTCATCGAGCGGCTGCCCGAGGGCTACGAGACGGAGGTCGGCGAGCGGGGCGGCCACCTATCCGCCGGGCAGCGCCAGCTGGTCGCGTTCGCGCGCGCGGCCGCCGCCGACCCGCGGATCCTGATCCTCGACGAGGCGACCTCGAACGTTGACGTCCACACCGAGGCGCGGATCGAAGCGGGGCTGCGCCGGCTGCTGGCGGGGCGCACCGCGATCGTCATCGCCCACCGGCTGTCAACGATCCGCGGCGCCGGGCGGATAGTCGTGCTCGACCACGGCCGCATCGCCGAGGAGGGCACCCACGACGAGCTGATCGAGGCCGGCGGCGCCTACGCGCGGCTGTACCGCGACTGGGCCGAGCAGGCGGCGTAGGCCGCTAGGGCTTCTTGATTCGGAAGGAGCAGTTCGCCCGCTGGGCCCCAACGGCCCCAGGTGGGGTGTATTCGACAGCTGCGTACCACTGCTGCGTGCTGCCTGGGCCGAACTCGTTGACCGGGGCGTGGCTCGCCGAGAAGAAACCGTTCGCGTCGGTCGTGGGGTTGAACGTGGGGTCCGCCCCCGAGAGCCCGTCGAAGTACTTCACCGTGACCGGTGTTCCCGCGGGGGCTCCCCCGACCGCGCCGTTGACCGTGATGACCGTCCCCTCCGGGTAGACCGCGTCCGGCGGACAATTGATTGCGAGCTGTCCGGCCGCCGGCGGTGTGACCGGGGGGGTCGTGGGGCCGGTGCCCCCGCCCGTTCCGACGACCGTGATGCTCGGGTTGTGCGACCGGCTGCAGTTGTTCTTCTCGTCGGTCTCCTTGATCTCCTTGTCGGCGTCCGCACAGATGATGATCGTGTACTTGCGCGGCTTCATGGCCTTCGGGACCGTCGCGGACCCGAAGCTTGCAAGCGCCCCAGCGGTGCCGCTGCGTCTTGAACCCGGGGAGCTTGTAACGGCGCGATCGCGCCTGCAGACGCCTCTTGCCGTCCTTCGAGAGTAGAAGCCCGGCTTGATGCGCCGGCGAGTGCCCCGGCGTGCCGTTGTTGATGTCAACGTGGCGCTTTCCTCGAACTCTCGCACCCGGCGCGATCTGGGTCAGCTCCTTGGTCGCGCTCGAGGTTGGCGGGCTTCCCGACGAGCCGGGCGCTGAGCTCCGGGTAGACCGTCAGGGAGGCGGAATCGGATGGCGTCAGTGCCAGCGCTGCGATCGCGGCGCCTGATGCGCAGAGCGATCGTGGCCGTACGGCGACGAGTCGTGCGGGTCATCGTGAGCCTCCCTGTCGAGTCCGATTCCAGACGATACCCCGCTGAAAAGTGACGTTCGCCACATGAAATCGAGATGACGGAGGTTTACTCACCCCTGCTTCATCTTCGCGCCACTAGGATCGCGGCATGACAACAATCCTGATAGCCGTCGCAGCGGTCGTGGTCCTCGCTCCTGATCGCGTTCATCGTCATCCGCAACTCCATGATCGGCGCCCGTAACAAGGTCGACGAGAGCTGGAGCGGGATCGACGTCCAGCTCAAGCGCCGCCACGATCTCGGTGCCACGCCTGATCGAGACCGTCAAGGGGTACGCCGCCCACGAGAAGCAACGTGCTCGAGTCGCTCACCTCGGCGCGGGCGGAGGCGATCTCGCGCGAGCGGGTCCCGCGCAGGCCGCGACGGCCGAGGGCGCAGCTGACCGGCGCCTTCACCGAGCTGCGCGCGGTCGCTGAGAACTACCCGCAGCTGCGCGCGACCGAGAACTTCCAGCAGTTCGAGCGCGACCTCGGCGAGATCGAGGACCAGATCCAGGCCTCGCGCCGCATCTACAACTCGAATGTCCAGTCCTACAACACGAAGATCCAGATCTTCCCGAACTCGATCGTCGCGGGCACGAGCGGGTTCTCGGCGCGCGAGTTCTTCGAGCTCGACTCGGCCGCGGAGCGCGAGCCCGTGGACGTGTCGTTCGACGTAGGCCACCGGGCCCGCGCTGAGGTCGGAGCACCCGATGGCCTACAGCGAGCAGCTGGCGGCCGCAGCGCATGCAGGCGAGTTCGCCGGCGGCGAACGGGCTCACCTACGCCCGTAGCGGCGAACCGCCCGGAGACGCGCTCGCGCTCCGAGCGCAGAGCGAGTCGGCGACGCAGCAGCCTCGTCGGCGGCGAGCTCCCGGGCCGCATCACGGGACTCGTCGTCGGAGTCGGCACCGCCATGTCGCGGCGTCGGACGGGCACGAGCCGGCGCGCGACGAGCACGGGATCACGCTCGTCTCTCGCGTCCCGGAGAGCACCGCCTTCATACCGCTGCTGTTCTGCTTCAACGCGCGCGAGCGTTCGCTCGCCGAGTCGGTCGCGAAGATGCCTGCTGGGCAGGACCGTCGAGTTCGAGAGCATCCGGCTCGGCGAGCGCTACGAGATCGTCGTGTCCAGGGCCCAGGACGAGAACTGGCTACGCCAGCTGTTTGAGCCCGCGTTCGTCGACTACCTCGCCGTCGGATGCGCCCGAGGGGTGCTACTTCCAGCTGCTGGGCGGCGTGCTCTGGGTCACCTCGAAGGAGCCGGCCGATGCCGAAGGCGCCGTCGAGCGGCTGTGCGAGTTCTCGGCGCGCGTGGCGGAGCGCGTGCGCGCGGAGGCGCTCGAAGAGGAGGGCAGCTCGGTGCCGGTGGCTCCGTGACGTCGCAGTACACCGACGAGCAGCGGCGTAAGTACGTCGACGAGCCCGTGGCGAGCGTCGAGTGGAGCTCTCCCCCCGAGGACGTCGCGACCGCGGCGCGCGCGTACCGCCGAGAGGCCGGGTCGCCGCTCACCGTCGTCTTCAACGCCGTGTTCGCGTTGATCTTCACCGGAATCATCGTCGGCATCCCCGCCTTCTTCCTCGCCGTGGTTGCCGACGCGGTGATCCCGCTTGAGCTCTATGCCGCGGGCGTGGCCGTCGTGTTCGCGGCGGTGACGGTCGGATTCTTCATCTACTTCTACCGCGGGAGCACGAAGGTCCGCGCGGTCCAGCTCGGCCTCGAAGCGTTCCTGCGTGGATACGCCGAGCGGCGCGGGATGCGAAGCATCGATCCTGCCCAGTTCCTCGCGCTCAACCCAAGGCTCGAGCTTCCGGGAACGGTCCAGACGGCGCTTGTCGGACCGTTGCCCGGGTCTGTCGAGGGCGCCCTGGCCACTTGCATCGCGGGTGGAAAGGTTGGCGCGGCCTACTGGCTCGTCGCGGCGCTCCGGGTCGCGCCGGTCGAGGGCGTGCCGTACGCGTCGCTGATGCCCCGAGTCGCGGAGGAAGACGACGGGGATGTGGTGGTCATCGGCGGCTTCCCGGTAAAGGGGGCGACGGGCGTGGTCCCGCCCCCCAACGCACCGCGCGATCCGGCCGCTGCGGTCGACCGCCGCCTGCTGGAGCGCTTCCGGATAACCGCTGACGACGATGCCCCTGCGTCTGCCGTCACGGGGCTTTTTGACGGCGCGTTCGCTGACTGGCTGCTCGCCGGCGAACGCGGGATCTTCGGGCTCAGCCTGGCCGGCGACGACCTAACGGTGCTCCGGCTCGAGCCGGACGTGGCCAAGTTGACTACCGCCGGCCTAGATGGGTTCGTGCGGGATGCGGAGGACGCGCGGGCGCATCTTGGCGCCCGTCCCTGAGGTTCCCGACACCCCTCCGCGAGCCCTCGCATCGGGCTCGCTGGGTCAACCCACTCGCTTCGCTCGCGCGGCGGCGGAAGAGTTGCGTCCGCCGTAACTGTCTGTCTGGCTGTGGCAGTTGGGGCAAAGCAGCTGAAGATTCTCGATCCGGTTGTCATCGCGCTCGCCGTTCACGTGATGGAGCTGGAGCGCCAGTCGCTCACCCTCCCAGTCGCTGAGCGCACACTCGTCGCACACGTACTGCTTTAGGCCCTCCCGCAGTAGACGCCCCTTGAGATGGAGGCGATTCACCCGCCGCCCCCTCACGAGATAGGTCTCGATCGGCGCCACTCGAGGACGCGGAACGAGTGCGCCTCGCTTGACTGCCTCATACCAAGATTGGGCGTCGAAGCCGAACTTGGCTTGGCATTGCTCGAAGGTGTGCCCCTCGTCGTTGTACTGCTGTACCTGCGCCCAGTCATATCGCCGTGCGAACCGCGCGTCCGCGGCGATCCCCAACTGCCGCGCGTGGTAGCAAACGGTCGACTTTGCCAGCGCGAGTTCGCGAGCGATTTCAGTAATCGTCCGGCCGGCAAGAAGCAGCTCGCGAACCCTTCTTCGCGTCATGCCCGCGAGAGTAGAAAGCGCGCCGGACCGAACGTATGTTCCGTCCGACGCGCTGACTAACTTTGAGCGTTACTGCTTGCTCGGGGGCAGGGACTCGAACCCCAGCCTCGGGCACCAGAAGCCCGCGTCCTACCATCTAGACCACCCCCGAATGACACCCTTGAGGATAGCGCCGGATCCCAGCGAAGAGCGAGAGGCCCGCCCCAACAAGTATGCGCCTAGAGACGACTGGGATGAAATCCAGGTCTACTACGACGCCGGACACTCGGTTCGTGAATGCCAAGCCAAGTTCGGATTCTCGCGACGTTCGTGGAACAAGGCGGTAATCCGCGGAACGATCGTTCCACGCCCGCAGGCCCTTCCACTGGATCAGCTCCTGGTCAAGGGGCCCAGACGGAATCGAAACCATCTCAAGCGGCGTCTGATCAACGCGGGCGTAAAGCAAAATCGGTGTGAGCGGTGCGGCATCGACAGCTGGCGCCACGCGCCCCTGAACGTGGCGCTACACCACATCAATGGCGATGGGACGGACAACCGCCTGGAGAACCTCCAAATGCTCTGTCCCAACTGCCATAGCCTCACCGAAAACTACGGGCGGAAGCGACGAGCCGCGCAGCACACGCGGACGATGCGCTAGAGCGAATCGAGCGCGCTGTCCAGATCCGCCAGCGCGGCCGGATCCTTCGGGCCGCTCCGATCCGCGATCCACTCCCTCGCCCGGTCCAAATCCTCAGAACGTTCAACTGACAAGGCCGCCGTCACGCGGCCTTCCTCCAACCACCACGCGCTGAACTCGCCCTCGTCCATCGAGCCGCGGACCACCAGCTGACCCGAGCCCGGGCCGACGTACTCGAGCGACGCCCAGTCGGCCAAGTCCGAGAAGAAGTACGGCACCGCGTCGTGCTCCACCCCACGGCCGAGCATGTTCAGCGCCGCCGTCTTGCCGTGGTTGAACGCGACGTCCCAGTGCTCGATCCGCAGCGGCCGCCCGAGCACCGGGTAGTCCCACTCGCAGACGTCGCCGGCGCAGTAGATCCCTGGCACGGAAGACTCCAGCTCCGACGAGCACAGAACACCGCCGGCCTCCCCCAGCTCCAACCCCGCCGAGCGCGCGAGCATCACGTCGGGCGCGACGCCCGCACCGATCACCACGAGGTCGCAGTCGAGCTCCAGGCCGCCCTTCGTCACCACGCGTGAGACGCGCCCGTCCGAGCCCTCGAAGCGCTCGAGCTCGTCGCCGCCGTGGACCACCACGCCGTGCGATTCCAACACGCCCTGGAAGAACCCGCCGACCTCGTCACCGAACTGACGTGACAGCGCCACGGGCTCGAGCATCACGATCGTGCACTGCTTGCCGAGCGCGGTCAACGAAGCCGCCACCTCGCAGCCGATGTAGCTCCCCCCGATCAGGACCACCCGCTCGCCCTCGTCGGCGTCCTCGCGGATCGCGTCGGAGTTGCCGAACGCGCGCAGGTAGTGGATCCCCTCCAGGTCCGAGCCGTCCACGCGCAACCTCCGCACGTTCGCGCCGGTCGCGATCAACGCCTTATCGAAGCCGATCTCCTCCTTCGACGACAGCTTCGCCACCCGCGAATCGGCGTCGAGCTTCATCACGCTCGTCCGCGTCAGGAGTTCGATCTCCTGTTCTTTCCACCACTCCTGCGGGCGGAAGAGCGCGTCGCCTCGGGTCTCCTCGCCACGCAGGTAGCTCTTCGACAGCGGCGGGCGGTTGTAGGGCGGATCGGGCTCGCGGCCGACGAGGGTGATCGCGCCGTCGGCGCCCTCTTCGCGCAACCAGCGCGCGCAGTTCGCGGCGGCGAGGCCGCCGCCGATCAGCAGATAATCGACCGAGCGATCCGGCAAGCCGCCACGGACCCCGGGCTACGCCGCCTCGTCCACGCCCGGAGCCGTGAAGCGCGCCGCCACCTTCTCCTCGAGCCCGGTGTCGAGCACGAGCAGCACCTCGTCGCCGGCCTCCACGACCGAGTCGCTCAACGGCACGAAGCCCATCCCGTCGCGCAGGATCGAGATAACAAGCGAGCCGTCGGGCAGGCCGAGGTCCTTGACCTCCTTGCCTGCGGCGGGCGATTCCTCGGCGACCTCGAGCTCGATGATCTCGAGCCTCTCCTGCGGCAGGTCGAGTAGATGGAGCGTGCCGTACTTCGGCACCTCGTGCTCGATCAGGCGCAGGATCAGGTCGGTCGCCGAGACGACCGGCTTCACGCCCAGCAGGTCGAAGTGCTCGATGTTGCGCGGGTTGTTGCAACGCGAGATCACGCGCTCGATCCCGTACTTCTCGCGCGCGACCTGGCAGATCAGGATGTTGTCCTCGTCGTCGCCCGTCACCGCGATCACCATGTCGGCGCGCTCGATGCCCGCGCGCTCGAGCACCCAGATCTCCGAGCCGTCGCCCTGCTGGACCGCGTGCTCGAGCTCCTCCTCGACGACTAGGTAGCGGTTCGGATCGTTCTCGACGAGGGTCACCTCGTTGCCCTTGTCGATCAGCTCGCGCGAGAGGTTCCAGCCCACCTTGCCGGCGCCTACGACGACGATGTACACGGCTAGATGCCCCCTTCCTGATCCACGTGCCGACGGGGACGCGAAAACCGAGCTGGGCAAGGACGCAGGGCGAAGCCAATGTCGTTAGCCATTGGCGAGTCCGAGGACGCAGATCCAGCGACGGTTTGCAGCGTCATCCGTGGGTGCGTGGGTCGGGGAGGTGGCATCTCTAGGCCACCTCCTCGCGCACGGCGGCTTCGAGCAACTCGATCGCGGTCTTGGTCGGGCAGACGGTCATCAGACCCTGCTCCCAATACCACTCCGCGCGCGCGGGATCGAGCACGCGCACGACGACCCGCTCGATGTTGAACTTGCGCTTGGCGATCTGGGCGATGACGAGGTTCGTGTTGTCGCCGTCGGTCGAGGCGACGAAGGCGTCGGCGCGCTCGATCCCCGCCTCGGTGAGCGCGTCTATCTCGAGCGCCGTGCCGACGGTGAACGAACCGCCGCGGTCCTCCCAGTTCTGGTCTTGGCCTATCTCGAGCAGGGCGACCGCGCCCGGGTCCTCGTCGATCACCGAAACCTCGTGCCCCTCGGCCAGCATCGTCTTGGCGATCGCCGAGCCGACGCGGCCACATCCCACGATCAGGACGAACATGGTTCGCACTCTACTCGCGCGCGGGCGTCTGCGGGCCCGTCAACGCGCCGATCTCCGCGCTCGATCAGCTACGGCGCGACTCCCTCGCGCGTGCCCTCTTCGCCCTCGGCAGGGGGTGCGGTGAGCACAACGCGGCAGGGCGCCTTGTCGACGACGTACTTCGTGATATCGCCGACGAACTTGTCCTTCGGGCCGCCGTGACCCCCGAGCAGCGCGCCCCCGCGCGTGCGCGTCATGGGCTCGGCGGCGAGGACGATCGCCTCGACCCCGCGGCGCTTGGCCTCCTCGACGATCCCGGCGCCGACCGTGCGCGCCCTGACGGTCGCTTGGGCGACGTGGACTCCTTCGTACTCCTCGCCGACCACCTTCGCGCGATTGAGCGCTTGCTTGGCGGCATCGAACCGATCGTCGCGGACGCGCGCGGTCAGCGGCAGCGACATCGGAATCTCGAGGACGTAGAGCGCCTCGATGGTCACAGCCCCCTCGCCTTCGTCGGCCTCCGAGGCCGCCAGCCTGCCGGCGGTACCGACGATGTCGTCATCGAGTGACGACCCAAAGATCGGGACGAGGATGTTCCCGTACTCGGCCCCGGGCAGGTCCTTCTGCAGCGCCGCAGCGGGAACCGTGTAGCGCTTGGTGAGCGAGCGTCCCTGCGCCTTGCGGTAGATGACGTAGAGCAGCAGGCCGCCGAGCATCCACCCTCCGCCGACGATCCGCGCACCCTCGTGGAACACGACGACGCTGACGAATGCTCCGAGGCCGACGGCCGCTCCGAGCAGCGCCGGCAGCGGGATCGAGCCCTTGCCGATCGGGATCGAGAGCGGTATGCGAAAGGCGCGCGTCCCCTCCGGCTCGCGGAAGCGCAGCACGATCACGGAGATGTGCGCGAGGGTGAACGCGATCATCGCGCCGAAGGCGAAGATGCCAGCGAGGAATTCGATGTCGCGCGGAAGAACGAGCGCGAACGTCAGCGCAGCGGCGATCGCGATCGTCACGTAAGGCGTCCCGCGGCGCGAGCCGAGCTTGCCGACGGCGCTCGGGATCTGGCGGTTGGTCGCGAGCGAGTACCCCAGCCGCGAGAGGCCGAGCATGTTCCCCTGCACGGCCATCAGCAGAACGAACGCAGCGGTGAAACCAACTGCCACGCGCAACGCGTCGCGCACGGTCCCCGTATCGAGCGAGTCCACCACGCCGAGCACGGGCGCCTCGACGTAGGTGCTGCCGAGGGCTGTCGCGCCCCCCTCGACCGGGACGGCCATCAACGCGACGACCGAGACGGTCAGCAGCGCGACGAACACGATCACGGCGCCGACCGAGATCGTCCTGCGCAGGCGGCGGCGTCCGACACGGATCTCGCCGGCGAGACCCGAAGCGGCTTCGATCCCCGTCAGCATCACGGTCGCGACCACCGCGGCGAAGATGAACTCGTCCCACTCCGGCGTCACGCCGAGATCGATCGAGTCAGTGATCGCGGCCGGGTCCCAGACCGTGGCCGCGACGACTGCCATCGCGACCCCGAGCACGACGATGTTCACGAGCCCCACGCGCAGCACGATCCGTAGGCGGTCTGCCGTAAGCCCGCGCACGTTCGACACCGCGACGAAGGCGATCGCGGCCGCGGCGATCGCGAGCTCCGGTACGACCGCCCCCGTCTCGCCCCAGAAAGGCGTGAGGTAGTGGGAGATCGAGAAGGCGGCAATCGCCATCACGATCAGGTAATCGAGCATGATCGCCCAGCCCGCGATGAAGCTCCACAGCTCGTTGAAGGCGTAGCGGGCGAAGGTGGATGCGCCCCCGCGCTCGGCGTGCAGCGAGCTCGCCTCCGCGTAGGTCATCATCGTCAACACGAAGAGGATCGCGGCGGCAAGGAACGCGAATGGCGTGAGTCCAAGCGCGTCCCCAGCGACGACGCCGAGCGCGAAGTAGACGGCCGACCCGACCGCGCTCGCCGTGATCGCGAACAGCGCCGGCTCCCCGAGCCCGCGCACGAGCCGCATCTCGGCCCCGGACGACGACGCCCGGAGCCGCTCCCCTCGTGCGCTCGCCGCTTGGCGCAGGCGGGAACGCGGGCGACCCTCGGACTCGCTCACCGCGGCGGTTCCGCTGACCCGCGCCCCGCGAGCACGAGGCGGCCCACTCCGATGATCACGAACGCGGCGCCCAGGACGACGCCAAGCGCCAGCGCCCCGCCCCCGCGCGCGAGCGCGACGGCGATCATCGCGATACCGAGCGCGCAGAGGATCGCGCTCATCGCGCGGATGGAATGCCGGTAGGCGCGCTCCACGAGCGGGATCTTAGTCCCGTGCGGCCCCGCGGCAGAGACCGCTCGGGAGGTGCCGCTCAGGCGGCGGCGCGCTGCGTCCCGCCGGGCGGCGAGTCGATGATCACGCGGCATGGGCGCTTTGCGAGCACGTGCTCGAGCGTGCGTCCGAAGAGCGAGCCGCCGGCGCGCCGCCGCGGCATGGTCATCACGATCGCGCGCGCACGAATCTCGCGCGCCTCATCAACGATCCGCGGTCCGGCCTGGCCCGCGCGGACCTTGTCCCAGTGCCCGGTCACACGGCGCCCCCCGAGCACGCGTGCCTGGTCGATCACCTCATCCGCCTTCGCCTCGTGCTCCGGCATCGGAGCGTCGATCGGGATGTTCGCCGGCACCGTGATCGTGACGACGACGTGGATTCCGCGGCTGCGCCGCGCTGCGAGCTTGGCCGCGGTGAGCACGGCGTCGCGGGAGTACTGGTTGTCCTCGAACGCGACGAGCACCGACTCGTACTCGACCTCGTGCTCGACGGCCGCCTTCTCGACGTCGACCTTGACCGTCTGGGTCAGGTTCAGACCCTGGTTGCGGCGGTAGAGGACGTACGTCGTCAGCCCGATCACCAGCCAGATCGTTCCGGCGATCAGCGTCTCGACGTTGAGGACCGTCACGACGATCCAGGCGATCCCCGTCCCGAGCCCTCCGAGCAGTGCAAACACCGGCAGGTCGCGGCCGCGGATCCGGATCGACCCGGGTGCCTTGTAGGGACGTTCGTGGTCGGGCTCCTTGATCCGCAACGCGACCAGCGCGACGTGGGCGATCGTGAACGACAGCATCGCCCCGAAGGCGTAGATCGTCCCGAGGAAATCGGCCTGGCCAGGGACGATCGTCAAGCACGCGACGAAGCCGAAGGCGACGATCGCGATGTAGGGCGTTCGGTAGTGCGGATGGAGCCTCCGCAAGGCCTCGGGCAGCTGACGGTGCTGCCCCATCGAGTAGGTGAGACGCGAGACCCCGATCAACCCCGCGTTCGTGGCGATGAAGAGGATCGTCGCGGCGAGGATGCCGACGTAGATCTCCGCCGGTTGCTGGAGCGCTCCGAGGTCCATGTTCTTGATCACGCCGAGCACCGGGTCGCCGGCGTACTCGCCCGCGAGTTCGGTCTTGCCGTTCTCGACCGGCATCGCCGACAGCGCGATCGAGGGCAGCAGCGCGTAGATCGCGATCACGGCCCCGACCACCGCCGCCATCCCGCGCGGGATCGTGCGGCCGTAGTCGCGCGCCTCCTCGGCCATGTTCGAGATCGTCTCGATCCCCGTGTAGGCGACCATGCCGACCGGGATCGCGATCAGGAAGTCGCTCAGCGTTGGGTAGGTGCCGAAGTCGACGTTGTTGACGAGCGTCTCCGGCGAAAGGACGAGCACCGCGCCGATGACGACGAGCGCGACCTGGGTAAAGAAGTCGGCGAGCGCGAGGAAGACGTTCAGGCCCGCGGACTCCTTCACGCCGACGACGTTGACGATCCCGAGCGCGATGACGACGCCGATCCCGAAGATGATGTCGCCGGGCGATTCGCGCAGCGGCTCCCAGAAGACCCCGAGGTAGTGCGGCACGAAGAACGCCGAGATCGAGACCGTGATGATGTAGTTGAGCATCTGGCCCCACGCGGCGAAGAAGGACCAGAACTCGTTGAACGCCCGCCGCGCGAACGACGACGAGCCGCCGGCCTCGGGGTACATCGTCGTCGCCTCGGTGTAGGTGAGCGCCGTGCAGACGAAGATCGCGCCGGCGATCACGAACACCACCGGCGTCATTCCGAGCGCGAAGACCGCGACCAGCCCGAGCGCGTAGTAGATCGAGCTGCCTACGTTGCCGTAGGCGGTGCTGAACAGCGCGCCCGTGCCCAGCACGCGCTGCAGCCCGCCCGTCTTGGGCCTGTACTCAGCCATCGGCGCGCAACGCTACAGCGGTGGTGTGCGCCCGTGGCCCCCGCCGTCGGGCCGGTCTCTCCCGACTCGACCTATCAATGGGAACGTGCTGGTACCGCCCTGGCCGACCTACGACCACGGTCTCCCTGGGAGAGACCGTCCCTTCGGCTCGCCGTGGTCTGACCCGTCTAGACGAGGAACGGGATTATCAGGAGCGCCACGATATTCGCGACCTTGATCATCGGGTTGATCGCCGGGCCGGCGGTGTCCTTGTAGGGGTCGCCGACGGTGTCGCCGGTGACCGCCGCGGCGTGGGCCTCGGAGCCCTTGCCGCCGAACTCGCCGTCCTCGATCAGCTTCTTGGCGTTGTCCCACGCGCCGCCGCCGGCGGTCATCGCGATCGCCATGAAGAAGCCGACCACGATCACCCCGATCAACAGTCCGCCCAGCGCCTGATACGACAGCACCCCGACGATCACCGGGATCACGATCGGGATGAGCGCCGGGGCGATCATCTCCTTCTGGGCGGCGGCGGTGACGAGGCTCACCGACCGCTTGTAGTCGGGCTTCTCGGTGCCCTCCATGATTCCCGGGTGCTCGCGGAACTGGCGGCGCACCTCCTCCACGACCTGTCCCCCGGCGCGGCCGACGGACTCGATCGAGAGGGCGGAGAAGAGGTAGACCATCATTCCGCCGATCAGCAGCCCGATCAGCACCTCGGGCTGCGAAATGTCGAATCCGAGCAGCACCTCCCCTTCCTTGGCCGCCTCTTCTCGCAACTCCTCGATGAAGGCCGCGAACAGCACCAGGGCGGCGAGCACGGCGGAACCGATCGCGTACCCCTTCGTGACGGCCTTCGTCGTGTTGCCGACGGCGTCGAGGGGATCGGTGACGTTGCGCACGTCCTCGGGCAGGTGCGCCATCTCGGCGATGCCGCCCGCGTTGTCGGTGATCGGACCGAAGGCGTCAAGGGCGACGATCAGTCCGGTCAGCGACAACTGCGCCATCACCGCCACGCCGATGCCGTAGATGCCGGCGAGCTCGTTCGCGCCGAGGATGCCGAGCGCGATCAGGATCGCCGGGCCGGCCGTGGCCTGGAAGCCCTGCGCGAGACCCTGGATGATGTTCGTCGCGTGACCGGTCTCCGACGCCTTCGCGGTGGTCCTCACCGGGCGGAAGCGGGTCGAGGTGTAGTAATCGGTGATCACGAACAGGCCTGCCGTGACGCCGATACCGATCAGCGTGCAGAGCCAGAAGTCGATGCCGCTGGCGACCTCGCCGCCGCCGAAGAGGAGGTTCGAGACGTCGGCCTTGAGCGTGACGTCGTCCATCAGCCAGAGGGTGATCGGCAGGAACGCGGCCGCGGCGAGGACGCCCGAGACGATCAGGCCCTGGTAAAGCGCCCGCTCGACGTTGCCCGCGCGGCTGCGAACGGCGAAGGTGCCGACGATCGAGGCGAGCAGCGAGACGCCGCCGATCACGAGCGGGTAGACGGCGACCTCGCCCACCTGGTTGAAGGTCAGGACGCCGAGCAGCATCACCGCCACTGCGGTGACGGCATAGGTCTCGAAGAGGTCGGCGGCCATGCCGGCGCAGTCGCCGACGTTGTCGCCGACGTTGTCGGCGATCACCGCGGGGTTGCGCGGGTCGTCCTCGGGGATGCCGGCTTCGATCTTGCCGACGAGGTCGGCGCCGACGTCGGCGGCCTTGGTGAAGATGCCGCCGCCGAGTCGTGCGAAGACCGAGATCAGCGAGCCGCCGAAGCCGAGGCCCACGAGGGCATCGATGGCGTCTTTCTCGCTCACGTCGGCGAGCAGCAGGACGCCGTAGTAGCCGGCCACGCCGAGCAGCGCCAGGCCCGCCACGAGCAGGCCGGTCACGGCGCCGCCGCGGAACGCGACCTGCAGTGCCTCGGAGACTCCCCCGCGCGCCGACTCCGCCACGCGCGTATTGGCCCGGACGGAGACGTTCATGCCGATGAAGCCGGCCGCACCGGAGAACGCGCCGCCGATGACGAAGCCGATCGCGGTCTCGACGTCGATTACGAGCGCGAGCACGATCGCGAGGACCACGGCGACGCCGCCGATGATCGTGTACTGGCGCGTGAGGTAGGCCTGCGCGCCCTCCTGCACCGCGGCGGAGATGCTCTGCATCTCCTCGTTGCCAGGCGACTTCTTCAGCAGCCAGCGGGAGGTGAGGAGGCCGTAGACCACCGCTGCGCCGGCGCATCCGAGCGCGACGATGATCCCGTAGTCGGTCAGGAAGTCAGTCAAGGAAGATCCTTTGTGTCGGTCTTGGTGGGTTGCGCCCTTGGCTTGGTGGCGATCTAGCGCTAGTGCACGATCGCGCTGGCCAGCGCCGTGGCGCACTCGTCACCGGGCTGAGGGCCGATTTTCGGCACCGCCCGGAGCAAAAGCGCGCGCAGTCTATCGAGGTTCTCGGCGAACACCCTGAACGCTCCCTCGGCAGACACGGGCTCGACGTCGGGCAAGCCCTCGAGGCCGACGTCGTAGTCGGTCACGAGCATGACGTTTTGGTAGCAGAGCTGGAGCTCGCGGGCTAGCCATGCCTCGGGGTATTGGGTCATGTTCACGACGTCCCAGCCGGCCGCGCTGAACCAGCGCGACTCGGCGCGGGTCGAGAAACGCGGGCCCTGGATGACGACGACGGTCCCGCGCTCGACCACCGGGATGTCGAGCTCGTCGGCCGCTTCGCGAAGCGTCTTGCGCAGGTCGGAGCAGTAAGGATCGGCCGCCGAGACATGAGTGACCTCGGGTCCGTCGTAGAAGGTGTCCGCGCGGCCGCTCGTGCGGTCGACGAACTGGTCGCAGAGGACGAACGTGCCCGGCGGGAGGTCCGCCCGCAGCGAGCCGCAGGCGGACGGGCCGATGATCCGCCGCACCCCCACCTCGCGCATCGCCCAGACGTTCGCGCGGTAGTTGACGCGGTGCGGCGGGTGGTCGTGGTTCTCGCCGTGGCGGGCGAGGAAGGCCACCGGCACTCCCTCGATCTCGCCGAGATGGACCGACGCCGACGGCACCCCGTAGGGCGTGTCGAGCGTGACCTCCTCGCGCTCGTCGAGCAGGCTGTAGAAGCCGGAGCCGCCGAAGATGCCGACGGGCGCAGTGGTCACGTGCCCGGCGGCGTCCAGATCTTAGAGCGGGCCTTCTCGCGCTCGGCGTCGTCCGGTGCAGGCGCCGGCGCAGGCTGGTCGCCTGCCTCCTCCGGTTTCGGGGGGAGACGTCCTGGCCCGTGTCCGGCGAGCCCGGCGAGCCGGCCTCCTTCGCGTACGCCATCTGCAGCTGCGACAGCGCGTCCTTCACCGGCGCGGCCTGCTCGTCCGGCAACAACGGCAGCAGCGCCCGCACGCCGTCGATCGCGAGCTTCGCCTGGTCGAGGTCGCGCGGCTCCGCGCCGCCATCGCCGGCGATGCCGAGCCGCCGGGCGCCGATGTTGACGAGCGTCACCGACGTCTGAAGCAGTACGTCGGAGACCTTGATCTTGCGCATCTGCTCCTCGAGCGCCGCGTGCAACTCCTCCTCCGACGGCGGCCCCTGCTGACCCTGCTCCTGCGTTGGCTGCTGTTCCTCGTCGCTCAATTCGCCACCTCCTCCGCAGCGTAGGTCTCACCCGTCGCCTCGACCTCCGCCGCAAAGACCTCCTCGGCGGAGGCGCCGGCGTCGATCGCGCGGCGCTGGCGCTGGGCCCCGTTCTCGGTCGGCGCGCTCAGCTCGATCCCGGCGGCCTCGCGCCCGGGCGCCGTCCACTCGAGCAACCGCTCCCAGAGCTCGGCCGACGGGTACTCCTCCCCCGCCGCGCAGTCAATCATCCGACCGTCGAGCCCGTGGCGGATCGCGCGCCAGAGGTTCTCCTCGATGAAGCGGCCCGCGAGCGGCTCGCCGAGCGCGCCGGCATCGTGGTCGAGCGCGGACTGGGCAGCGCACGCGACGATCAGCCCCGCGAGCGAGTTCGACTCCTCCGCCCGCGACTGGGCGTCACAGATCCGCACCTCGACCGTCCCGAATGCGTGGTGCGGGCGGACGCTCCACCACAGCTGCGTGTGCTCGACGATCGAGTTGGTGCGGATGAGGAACTCGACGAAGTCGGCGTAGCCGGCGAAGTCGCCAAAGGGCTCCGGCACGCCGCAGCGCGGGAAGCTCTTGGTGAAGATCTGCGTGCGCGCGCTGTGCAGGCCGGAGTTGCGTCCGTCGAGGTAGGGCGAGTTGGCCGACACCGCGAGCAGCTCCGGCAGGACCGCGCGCAACCGGTCGCAGACGGCGATCGCACGGTCGGCGCCGCGGATGCCCACGTGGACGTGGAGGCTGAAGGTGTTGTTGCGCCAGGCGACGTACTTGAGCCCGTCGGCGACGAGCCGGTAGTGGTCGGTGTCGATGATCTCCTGCTCCTGCCACGGGCTCCACGGGTGGGTCCCGGTGGCCGCGAGCAGGACGCCGCGGTCGGCGGCGAGGCGGAACAGCCGCACACGCGCCTCACGCTGGAGCGCGATCGCGTCGGCGAACGTCTGCCCCTTACCGGAGCGGATCTCGATCTCGGACGAGATCAGCTCGCCGGCGACCGAGTCGCGCAATACCTCGTCGTCCTCGGCGGCCCGCTTGAGCTCGTCGAAGCGCTGCGTCAGCGAGCGCGTCTCGGGATCGAGGATCTGGAACTCCTCCTCGATTCCGACGGTGAAGTCATCGGAGGCCTCGAACACCTCCCGTGCGCGAGCCATGTCGAGCATCGGTTGTTCCCTGTCAGGTGAGGTAGAAGTAGAGCGCGTAGAGCAGGTCCACGGCGGGGCTCGACGTGTGGACCGTCACCTCCGGAGGCACCTGGAGCAGCGCCTCCGAGTAGTTGAAGATGATCTTCACGCCCGCCTCGACGAGATCGTCGGCGACCTCCTGGGCCGCCTCGGACGGGACCGCGAGCACTCCGACGACGATCTCGTCCTCGTCCACGACGCTCTCGAGGTCATCGAGCGCGCGGACCGTAAGGGCGTCGGTGATCCGGTCGCCGACCTTGCCCTTGTCGGCGTCGAAGACCGCGACGACCCGGAAGCCGTGGTCGGCGAAGATGTCCGAGCTAGCGATCGCCTGGCCGAGGTGGCCGGCACCGAAGAGGGCGATGTTGTGCTGCCCGCTCGTCCGCAGGATCTTGCGGATCTGGCCGACGAGCGAGTCGACGTTGTAGCCGACTCCGCGCTTGCCGAACTTGCCGAAGCCCGAGAGATCGCGGCGGATCTGGGTCGAGTTGACGTGGGTGTAGTCGGCGAGCTCCTGTGAGGAGATCGTGTCCTTGCCCATCTTCTTGGCCTGCGTCAGGACCTGCAGATAGCGCGACAGACGGGCGGCGACCCCGAGCGACAGGCGCTCGGACCCGCGCTCGGCCAGCCCGACTCCGCCGGCAGAGGGGTCGTCGAAGCTCACGCTTTCACTGTACTCGGGGTCGCAAAAGCGCGGTCAGCTCGTCGACGTCGACGCCGAGCTCCGAGACCTCTTCGCCATTCACTGCGACCACCGGGATCCGCTCGCCGTACTCGCGCGCGAGCCCAGGATCGAGCGAGACGTCCACCTCCTCGAGCTCGAACTCGACCTGCTCGCGCGCAGCCGCAACGGCGGCGCGTGCGTCGTCGCAGAGGTGGCAGCCCGCCTTGCCGTAGAGCGTCACGCGCGGTGTGCTCACGGACGGGCGGCGGCGTCGAGTGTCAGATAGTCCGGGTAGGCGAGCCGCTCAGCGTGGAGCGCGGCGGCGGCGATCATCGCGGCGTTGTCGGTGCAGAGCTCGAGCGGCGGTGCCCACAGCCGAGCTCCCGCCTCGTCGCAGACGGCGGCCGCGCGCTCGCGTAGCTCGGAGTTCGCCGCGACGCCGCCGCCGAGGGCGACGCGGTCGGCCCCCTCCCGCTCGACGGCCTCGTGCAGCCGCGCGACGAGGGCGTTCACGATCGCGCGCTGGTAGGAGGCGGCGAGGTCGGCGCGGCGCTCGGCGGCGGCCTCGTCGCCCAAGTCGCGGATGGCATAGAGGAGCGCCGTCTTGACGCCGCTGAAGCTGAAGTCGAGCGACGCGTCGCTGCCGGGCGAGGACGCGGGGAAGCCGAACGCGGCCGGGTTGCCCTCGCGCGCGAGACGGTCGATCTCCGGCCCGCCGGGATAGGGCAGCCCCAGCATCCGCGCGCCCTTGTCGAACGCCTCCCCGGCGGCGTCGTCGAGCGTCTGGCCGAGCAGCGCGTAGCTGTCGAGGCGCTCCACGCGAGCGAGGAAGGTGTGGCCGCCGCTGGCGACGAGGCAGAGGTAGGGCGGCTCGATCGGCTCCACCTCGAGCGTCGAAGCAACGACGTGGCCGTGGAGGTGGTTCACGGGGACGAGCGGGAGCTTGCGCGCGGCCGCCAGCGCTTTGGCGGTCGAGACGCCCACGAGCAGCGCGGCGATCAGGCCAGGGCCGCGGGTGACGGCGATCTGCTCGACGTCGTCGAGCGTCACCTCCGCGCGCTCGAGCGCGTCGCCGACGACGGCGTTGACGACCTCGAGATGGTTCCGCGCCGCGACCTCCGGGACGACACCGCCGTAGCGCGAGTGCAGGAGCCCCTGCGAGGCGATGACGTTCGAGCGGATCTCGCCGTCCGCGGTCACGACCGCGGCGCACGTGTCGTCGCAGCTCGTCTCGAGCGCGAGGATCACTGCTCGCCGGCGTCGCCGCCGACCGTCCGCCACATGATCAGGGCGTCCTCGCGGTTGTCGTGGTAGTAGCCGCGACGGTACCCAGCCGAGTGGAAGCCGAAGTGCTCGTACATCTCGACCGCTTCCGCATTCGACCGGCGGACTTCGAGCGTGTATTGCTCGCCGGGCTTGTCGGCGGTGGCGAAGAGGCGCTCCACCAGCGCGGTCGCGATCCCCTGCCGGCGCTCGGCGGGGTCAACCGCGACGTTCATCAGGTGCCAGACCGTGTCGTAGCGCGAACAGACCAGGTAGCCGACGATGCGCTCGTCGCGCTCCGCCGCCAGGCAGATCCCCGAGGGCTTCGACAGCTCGAGCACGAACATCGCGAGCGACCAGGGGGTCGGGAACGCGCGCCGCTCGATCGCGAGGACCTGCGGCAGGTCCGAGTAGGTCAGCCTGCGCAGATGGAGCGGCTCGTCGGCCCCGCCGTGGCCGGGGCGCCGGGTGGAGTCGGTGGTAGCCATCCGGACTAGGGATTGTCGCGCACGTCGGCCGCGCGCACGTATTCCGGCGCGACTGCGTCCGCCTGGGTGTCCGGGACGCTTGCCGCGATCTCGCAGATCGCTCTGGCACTGATCGCGTGCGCGGGAGAGCGATCCGCGACGACTTCGATCCCGGCGGCCTCGAGTTCGTCGCGATAGCGCAGGGCGCCGTCGCCGGCCGCGAGCGGCGAGAGACCGTCCGCCCGCGCGCGGGCGGCCACCTCGGCGGCGGGCGCGGCGTGAGGCGCCCAGCGCTCCGCGCCGCCCTCGTACAGCGCCGCGAAGACCTCGCCGCGGCGCGCGTCGATGAGCGGGAGCGCGAGGGGCGCGTCGATCCGGGCGGCGAGCCCGGCCAGAGATGAGACGGGGCGCATCGGCGTGCCGTGTGCCTGCGCGAGGCCGCGGGCGGTCGCGATCCCGATGCGCAGCCCGGTGAACCCCCCGGGGCCGACACCGACGGCGATCGCATCGAGCGCGCCGAACTCGAGACCGGCTGCGTCCATCACAGCGGCGATCGCCGCCATCAGGTCCCGCTGATGCGCCGGTGAGTCTCCGGCGGCCGGAGCCGACGTGCGCTCGAAGCGTTCCCCGTCGGAGCGCGCGACGCAGACCGTGCTGATCGCCGTCGCGGTGTCGAGCGCGAGCAGGTTCACGCCCGCTCGACCGCGATCTCGCGCCGGTCAGCGCCGGCGTGCGCAATCGTCACCCTTGCGGCAACGTGCTCGATCGCCGATTCGCCTGCTGCGGGCCATTCGACGAAACCGACCCGCCGCGGCGTCAGGTAGTCGTCAAGCAAAGCGGGGTCCTCCCCCGCGAGCGAGTCGAGCCGGTAGAGGTCGAGGTGCGCAATCTCGAGGCCCGCGCGTGCCACGTAGAGCTGGCCGATCGTGAAGGTCGGGCTCGTCACCGGCTCTTCGACGCCGAGCTCGCGGCAGGCACCGCGGATGAAGGTGGTCTTGCCGCTGCCGAGCTCGCCGCTCACCAGCACGACGTCGCCGGCGCCGAGCGTCGCTGCGAGCGCGGCGCCCGCGGCCTCGGTCTCCTCCGGCGCTGTGGACTCCACGTCAGGAGACGGGCGGCCGCCGGTCGGCCCAGGGGCGCTCGGCCTCGATCTGGGCCGCGAGCGACAGCAGCGTGTCCTCGTCGTTGGGGCGTCCGACGAACTGCACCGACAGCGGCAGCCCGTCGGCGGTGAAGCCGGCCGGCACTGAAGCCGCTGGCTGCCCGGTCACGTTCCAAGCCGGACAGTAGGCGACGAAGTTGGCGGCCTCGAGGAACGTGCGCGCGGTGCCCCGGCCCTGGACGCGCTCGAGCCGCAGCGCCGGTTCGCTCAGGGTCGGTGAGAGGACGACGTCCACCTCGTCGAAGATCGCGGTCTGGCGCGCCGCCTGCTTGCCCTCGGCCGCTCGCGCCTTCGCGAGCGCGTCGTCCGAGAAGAAGCGCCCCAGGCCGGCCATGTGGCGCGTGCGCCGCTCGAAGCGCTCGGGCCGTGGCAGCTTCGCGGCTTCCTCCTGCAGCCCCCGCAGGTAGCGCGGGAGGAAGCGCGGCAGGAGTTGCTGTCCGTAGTCGGGGTCCCGCTCGACCACCTCGTGACCGAGCGTTCGCAACAGGTCCGCCGTCTCGTGCACTGCCTTCTTCATCTCGCCGCGGACAATGGCCATCAGTCCCGGGCGCAGCGAGAGCGCGATCCGGAGCTTCTCCGGCTTGCTGCCAGCAGCCTCAACGAACGGCCGCTTGGGCGGCGGCGGGGTGTCGGCATCGCCCGGCGCCGGCCCGGATGTGACATCGAGGTAGAGCGCAGTGTCGAGCACGCTGCGCGTGACCGTCCCCCCGTGCGCCAACCCGAACCAGAACTCGCGCGCAGGCGCGAGCGAGATCCGCCCGCGCTGCGGCTTGATCCCGAACAGCCCGCAGCAGGCGGCGGGAACGCGGATCGACCCGCCACCGTCGGAGGCGGTCCCAGCGCCGACGAGGCCGGCCGCGACGGCCGCGGCCGATCCGCCGCTCGATCCGCCGGGGGTACGATTCGTGTCCCATGGGTTGCGCGACGCGCCCCACGCGTTGGAGATCGTGAACGGGAACATCGCGAGCTCCGACAGGCGCGTCTTGCCGATCGGGATAGCCCCCGCCCCGCGCAGCCGCCGGACGATCTCGCAGTCCGCGGCCGCCGGCTCGCCGTAGGCCTCGGTGCCGTTCGAGGTGTAGTCGCCCTCCACGTCGAGCTCGTCCTTGATCGCGACGGGGACGCCCAGCAGCGGCTTCTCCTCCCCTTTTCCGCGCGCGGCGTCCGCCGCTTCCGCGTCAGCGCGGGCGCGCCCGTCGTACACCGTGCGGAAGGAGTTGAGCTCCGGGTCGAGCCTCGCGATCCGGTCGAGGCAGGTCTCGACGAGCTCCGTCGAGGAGACCTCGCCGTCGCGGATCAGCTCCGCCTGGCGGGCGATGCCGGCAAACGCCAGCTCGGTCGCGTCCATGGGGAAACCCTAGACGGAGCGACTCAGGCGAACAGACCCAGTTGATCGGCGCTTGGCTCGCCTTGACCGTCCGTGTCCTGTGCCTGCGCCGCCGACTTCCCCTCCGGCGCCTCGAGCGACCCTCCGCCGAGCACCTCGACCGCGTCGTCCTCGCTCGCGGCGAGCAGCGCCGGGAGGCGCGCGAAGTCCTCGCGCAGCGTGTCCACCATCGAGGGGGTCCGGAGCGCCGCGGCCGGGTGGTAGACGGGGAAGATCGTCACCACACGACCGCCCAGCTCATGAGTTTGGGGCTGCCCGTGGACCTTCATGATCCCGTCGCGCCTGCCGGTGAGCAGCTTGGTCGCGAAGTTCCCCAGCGTGCAGATGACCGCCGGCTCGATCAGCCCGACCTGCTGCGCGAGGAACGGCTCGCACGACTCGATCTCGGACGGTTGCGGGTCGCGATTGCCGGGAGGCCGGCATTTGAGGACGTTCGCGACGAAGACGTCGTCGCGGGTCATCTCGATCCCGCCCAGCAGCTCGTCGAGCAGCTTGCCGGCGCGGCCGACGAACGGCTTGCCCTGCTGGTCCTCGTGGAAGCCAGGTGCCTCGCCGACGAACATCAGCCCCGCGTCTGCATTGCCCGAGCCGAAGACAACCTGCGTGCGGCCCTCCGACAGCGGGCACTTGGTGCAGTCGCGCAGCTGCTTGTAGAGGGCTACGAGGTCCGCGCGGCGATCGGCGGCCGTTCGTTCACTCACGAACGTGATGCTACGCCGCGCCAGCGATGGAATGTGACGGTGGACACGTGACGGACGCCGCGCCGCGGGGTATCATTTTTCTCTCCACAGGCCGCGACCGCAAAGGCGTGGACCGACGATGGAACGGATAGCCGCCGATACACCCTTCGACGAGCCCGCCTGCGCGGGTCCCGCGCGCGTGGGCGTGGTCGGCGCGGGCCGGCTCGGCAGCGCCCTCGCCGAGGCTCTGCGCGAAGCGGGCTGCGAGGTGGACGGCCCTGTCGGTCGCGGAGGCGTCCCCGCGGGCGAGGCGATCGTGCTGTGCGTCCCCGACGCCGAGATCCCGGCCGCCGCGGCCGTTGTAGCGGAGGGCGGCGTCCCGGTTGGCCACACCAGCGGCGCGACGCCGCTCGCCGCGCTCGACCCGGCTGCCGAGCGCTTCGGGTTCCACCCCCTCCAGACCTTCAGCGGTGCCGCCGACGGGCCCGCACTCGCGCTGTTCGAGGGCGCCGGCGCTGCGATCGCCGGCAGCGCCCCGGGCGCGGTCGAGGTCGCGGCGGGACTGGCGCGCCGGCTCGGGATGACCGCATTCGAGATCGACGACTCCAGCCGTGCCGCCTACCATGCGGCCGCCTCGATCGCCTCCAACTTCCTCGTCACGCTTGAGGCCGCGGCCGAGCGCGTCGCCGCCGGCGCGGGGCTCGAGGCCGCCGAGGCGCGGGCCCTGCTCGCCCCGCTCGTGCGGGCGACCGTGTCCAACTGGGCGCGCAGCGGGCCGGAGCACGCGCTCACCGGACCCGTTGCCCGCGGCGACGAGGCAACCGTCAGCCGCCAGCGCGAGGCCGTCGAGGCGACGGCGCCCGAGCTGCTCGCCCTCTTCGACGAGCTCTGCGAGCAGACCCGCTCGCTCGCCCGCCCGGAGGTGATCGCGTGAGGACCGTGCGCAGCGTCCGCGAGCTGCGGGCCGCGCTCGCCTCCGCGCGCCGCGAGGAGCGCACGATCGGCCTGGTGCCGACGATGGGCGCTCTCCACGAGGGGCACGTTTCCCTTATCCGCCAGGCGCGCGCCGACTGTGACGTCGTCGTCGTGTCGCTGTTCGTCAATCCGGCCCAGTTCGCCCCCGGCGAGGACCTCGACGCCTACCCGCGCGACGAGGCCGGCGACGCCGCGGCCGCCGACCATGCCGGCGCCGACCTGCTGTTCGCCCCGCCCATCGAGGAGGTCTATCCCGACGGCTTCGACGCGACGGTCGAGGTAGGCGGCGTGACCGGCGTCCTCTGCGGAGACCCCGACCATCGCGGGTCCGAGCACTTCCGCGGCGTGACGACCGTCGTCACGAAGCTGTTCAACATGGCTGCGCCGGACGTCGCCTACTTCGGCCAGAAGGACGCCCAGCAGGCGATCGTCATCCGCAAGCTCGCGCGCGACCTCGATTTCCCCGTACGGATCGAGGTCTGCCCGACCGTCCGCGAACCTGACGGCCTCGCGCTGAGCTCGCGAAACGCATATCTCGATTCCGATGACCGCGAGCGCGCGCTCGCCCTGAGCCGCGCTCTCGAGGCGGCCGAACGCGCGGTCTCCAGCGGCGACGTGGACGCCGCCGCCGTGCTCGCGGCCGCCCACGCGGAGCTCGACGAGGCCGGGATCGAGCCCGAGTACCTGGAGCTCCGCTCCGCCGAAGATCTTTCACCGGTCGAGCGCGTCAACGGCTCGACCCTCCTCGCCGTCGCCGCCCAGGTGGGGCGGGCACGCCTGATCGACAACACCATCCTCACAAGCAAGGAGCCAACCCAATGAGACGCAAGATGCTGAAGTCGAAGATCCACCGTGCGACTGTGACCGGCTCGGACCTCCATTACGTCGGGTCCATCACCGTCGACCGCGATCTGCTGGAAGCCGCCGACATCCTCGAGCACGAGCTCGTCCACGTGCTCGACATCGACAACGGCCAGCGCTTCGAGACCTACACGATCGCGGGCGAACGCGGATCGGGGACGATCCAGATCAACGGCGCCGCCGCACGCCTCGTGCACACCGGCGACAAGGTGATCGTCGTCTCCTACGCCGACTACGAGGCCCACGAGCTCGAGCAGTACGAGCCGCGTGTCGTGCACGTCAACGGCGAAAACGGAATCGTCCGCGTCGATGACGCGGTCGCGGAGCTGTTGTCGTGAGCGCGCGGCCCCAGGGTGCCTCGGCCCCGCCTCCCAAAGGCAAGCCGGTGACGCTCTCGACGCTGGCCGAGAAGAAGGCCCTCGGCGAGCCGATCGCGATGATCACCGCCTACGACTACCCGAGCGCGCAGGTGGCGGAGGCCGCCGGAGTAGACGTCGTCCTCGTCGGCGACTCGGCCGCGATGACCGTGCTCGGCTACCCCTCGACCGTTCCCGTCTCGCTCGACGAGCTGCTGATCCTCGCCAGCGCGGTGCGGCGCGGGCTGAAGACGCCACTGCTGGTCGGCGACCTCCCGTTCGGCTCCTATGAGGTCTCCAACGAGCAGGCGATCGCCACCGCCCAGCGTTTCATCAAGGAGGCCGGCTGCGACGCGGTCAAGCTCGAGCGCGGCGGCAGCTCCGTCGAGCGCGCCCGCGCGATCATCGAGGCCGGCATTCCGGTGATGGGCCACGTCGGCCTGACGCCGCAGACGGCGACCCAGCTCGGCGGCTACCGCTCGCAGGGCCGGACGGCCGAGCGGGCGCTCGAGGTCGCGAAGGATGCGCTCGCGCTCGAGCGGGCGGGGTGCTTCTCGATCGTCTTCGAGGCGATCCCGACCCCCCTCACGGACGAGCTGATGCCGCGGCTCGAGATCCCGGTGATCGGCATCGGCGCCGGTCCCTCGACCGACGGCCAGGTGCTCGTCTTCCACGACCTGCTCGGCATCTACGACGGACACGCCGCGCGCTTCGTCAAGCGCTACGCCGAGGTGCGGGAGGCGATGGTCGCCGGCGTCGAGCGCTACTGCGCCGATGTGCGCGAGCGGCGCTACCCCGAGCCCGAGCACGGCTACACGATGGCGCCCGACGAGCTCGAGCGGCTGCGCGACATGCTCGACCTGGCCGACGTGCGTGCGAGTGAGCCGTTCGCGGGCGAGTGGGGCGTTTAGTGCTCGACCTCTCGTAGCACCCGGGCCGGCGCACCGGCCGCGATCGAGAAGGGCGGGACGTCCTCGGTGACGACGCTGTTCGCCCCGATCACGCAGCGCTCGCCGATCGTCACGCCGCTCGTCACGACGACGTTCGCCCCGCACCAGACGTTGTCGCCGATCCGCGTCGGGCCCTTGCTCGTGAAGCCCTGCCAGGTGATCGGCTTGTCGGGGTCGTCGAAGCGGTGGTTCGCATCGGTGACGAAGCAATTGTTGGCGAACATCACGTGGTCGCCGATCTCGACCAGCTCGGCGGCAGCCACCATCACCCCGAGGTTGAGGAACGTGCCCGATCCGATGCGGATGCGGGCGTCGCCGGGCGCCGTGATCCAGACGTCGGGCTCGAACAGCGTGCCTTCGCCGATCTCGAGCCGGCCTTCGCGCAGCGCCTCGAGCACGTTGCCGTGCACCGGCCAGCGGACGAACGCCTTGCGGCGCATGAACTCGCGATGGATTCGCAGCCGGTTCCACGGCAGCGAGTTGCGCTGGTACCAGCGCCACTTCTGCGTGTAGAGGCGGAGCTCGCCGGCCATCCGTGCAGCGAACCCTAGATAATCGGCGCGTGCCGACCGAAGAGGACGTTCAGTCGCTGCGCGAGGGCTACGAGGCTTTCAACGTCGGCGACTTCGAGCTCGCCGCCGAGCGGATCGCGCCCGACGCCTCGGTGTCGGACCGCGCCGAGGTGCCCGACGCGCAGACCTACAGCGGCAGGGAGCAGGTTCTCGCTCAGTTCCAGGCCGTCAGCAACGAGTTCGAGGACTATCGGATCGACCCGATCTCGATCGAGATCGAGGGCGACTACCTCGTCGCCCACATCCGCCAGTCGGGCCGGGGACGCGCCAGCGGCGTGCCCGTCGAAGGCGAGCTCTTCCACGTCTGGGAAGTGCACGACCGCGCGATCACCGACATGCGCGCGTTCACGACGCGGGACGAGGCGCTCGCGTACGTCGGCGAGGCCTAGCCCTGCTGCAGGGTCTGGTCCACCATGTCGCGTGAGCGCACGAGCAACAGAGCTGCCAACGCGCCCGCGAAGCAGAGGATCCCGCCGATCACGAGGATCTCGTTGAACCCGCTGACGAAGCCCTCGCGCGCGATCGCGGCGAACGGCTGGCCCGCGGGCAGCGCGCCCGATGAAACCGCCTCGGCCAGGCCGCGCGCCTGATCGGGCCCGAGGGCGCCGGGCGGCGCGAGCTCCTGGATCTTGTCGCTGGCGCGGCTGAGGAAGAACGCTCCGTAGGCGGCGATGCCGACCGAGATCCCGACCTGGCGGAAGGTGTCATTCACGCCTGACGCCATCCCCGTCTGCCGGTCCGGCACGACGCTAACCGCGACCGTCGCGATCGGAGGGTTCAGCAGGCCGATCCCGGCGCCTCCGATGAGGAACCCGGCCAGCAGCGTCGTCCACTCCGAATCGACCGTCGTTCCGGACATCAGCAGCAGCCCGAGGCCGGCGACGCCGAGCCCTGCGCTCATCAGGAAGCGCGCCTGGACGCGCGCGAGCAGCGCACCCGCGATCGGCGCGACGATGAACGATGAGATCGTGATCGGCAGGTAGCGCAGCCCCGCCTCGAAGGGAGAGTGGCCGAGAACGTTCTGGAGGTAGAAGGTGATGTAGACGAAGAGCGCGAACTGGGATCCCGAGATCGCGAACGCGGCCAGCTGGACCCCGGTGAACGACGGAATCTTGAACAGGCCGAGCGGCAGCATCGGCTCGCGCACGCGTAGCTCGACGACCACGAACGCGGCGAAGAGCACGGCTGCGCCGGCGAACAGGCCAACGATCAATCCGCTCCCCCAGCCCTCCTCATTTCCGCGCAGCAACGCCAGCACGAGCATGAACAGCGCGCCGCTGAAGAGGACCAGCCCCGCGTAATCCACGCGCGTCGCCTGCGGATCGCGCGACTCGCGCACCTTCGCCAGCGTCGCGGCGATCGCCCCGATCCCGACGGGGACGTTGAGGTAGAAGACCGACTCCCAGCCGATGCCGTCGGTCAGCGCACCGCCGACGAGCGGCCCGATCGCCACCGCGCCCCCGATCGTCCCGCCGTAGATGCCCATCGCGACGCCGCGCTCAGGGCCGGTGAACTCCTGCGCGATCAGCGCGAGGGAGACGGCGAACATCACCGCTCCGCCGACGCCCTGGAGGGCCCGCGCGAGGTTGAGGAAAGTGGGATCTGGCGCGAGCGCGCAGAGGACCGAAGCGATCGTGAAGATCACGAGCCCGATGACGAACACGAGCCGGCGGCCGAGGCGGTCGGCGAGCGACCCCGCCGTGAGGACGAACGCGGCGAGGGTGAGCGTGTAGGCGTCGACGACCCACTGGAGGTCGGTGAAGCTCGAGCCGAGATCGCGCTGGATCGCCGGCAGCGCGGTGTTCACCACCGTGATGTCCAGCAGCAACATGAAGGTCGCCACGCAGACGGCGACGAGGGTCCACCACTTGCGCTCCATCTACGCGGCTGCCGCCAGGGACCGCTTCCGCTTCGCCGGCTTGACCACCCCGGCGAGGAACTCACCCGTGTGCGAGCCCTCCTTCGCAGCGACCTGCTCGGGAGTGCCGGTCGCAACCACCTGACCGCCCTCCTCGCCGCCCTCCGGGCCGAGGTCGATGATCCGGTCGGCGGTCTTGATGACGTCGAGGTTGTGTTCGATCACGACGACGGTGTTGCCGGCGTCGACGAGCCGCCCGAGCATCTCGAGCAGCCGCTCGACGTCGGCGAAGTGGAGCCCCGTGGTGGGCTCGTCGAGGATGTAGAGCGTGCGGCCGGTCGCGACCTTCTGCAGCTCCGACGCGAGCTTCACCCGCTGCGCCTCGCCGCCCGATAGCGTCGTGGCCGGCTGGCCGAGCCGGATGTAGTCGAGCCCGACGTCGTGCAGCGCCTGCAGCCGGCGCTTGATCTTCGGCACGTGCTGGAAGAAGTCGAGCGCCTCCTCGACGGGCATCGCGAGCACGTCGGCGATCGTCTTGCCCTTGAAGCGCACCTCGAGCGTCTGCTTGTTGTAGCGCTTGCCGTCGCACTGCTCGCACGGCACGTAGACGTCGGGGAGGAAGTGCATCTCGATCTTGATCTGCCCGTCGCCGCGGCAGACCTCGCAGCGCCCGCCCTTGACGTTGAACGAGAAGCGCCCCGGCTTGTACCCGCGCGCGCGGGACTCCTGGGTGCGCGAGAAGAGGTCGCGGATCGCATCGAAGACGCCGGTGTAGGTGGCGGGGTTCGAGCGCGGCGTGCGGCCGATCGGCGACTGGTCGATCGAGATGATCTTGTCCACTTCCTCGAGGCCGTCGACCCGGCGGTGGGCGCCGGGACGGAGCTTCGCGCGATGGAGCTGGTTCGCGACCGCCTTGTAGAGGATGTCGTTGACGAGCGTGGACTTGCCGGAGCCGCTGACCCCGGTGACGCAACAGAAGACGCCGAGCGGGACCTTCACGTCGATTTCACGGAGGTTGTGCTGCGCGGCGCCCTCGATCGTGACGTAGCCGCTCGGGCGGCGACGCTTGCGCGGGACCGCGATCTCGCGTGCACCCGCGAGGAACTGCCCGGTGAGCGAGTCGGGGTTCTCGATCACATCCGCCGGCGGGCCCTCTGCTACGAGCTCGCCGCCGTGCTCACCGGCGCCGGGGCCGAGGTCGACGAGGTGGTCGGCAGCGCGCATCGTGCCCTCGTCGTGCTCGACCACGATGACGGTGTTCTCCAGGTCGCGCAGCCGCTCGAGCGTGGCGATCAGGCGCTCGTTGTCGCGCTGGTGGAGGCCGATCGACGGTTCGTCGAGGATGTAGAGGACGCCGACTAGGCTCGACCCGATCTGGGTCGCGAGGCGGATCCGCTGGGCCTCTCCCCCGGACAGCGTGGCTGCGGCACGCTCGAGTGAGAGGTAGCCGACGCCGACCGCGTCGAGGAAGTGCAGCCGCTCCTCGATCTCGCGCAGGACCAGACGCGCGATCTGCGCCTCGGTCTCGCTCAGCTCGAGCTCGTCGAACCACTCGATTGCGCGCCGGGCGGACATCTTCGTCAGCTCGTTGACGCCGAGCCCGCCGACCTTCACCGCCAAGCTCTCGGGGCGTAGCCGGGCGCCGTCGCACACCGGGCACGCGCGGACGGACATGTACTCCTCGATCCGTTCGCGCGACCAGTCGGAGTCGGTCTCACGGTAGCGCCGCTGGAGGTTCGGGACGATGCCCTCGAACCGCGTCGTGTAAGAGCGCTTGCGGCCGTAGCGGTTGCGGTACGAGATGTAGATGCGGTCGCCGTTAGTGCCGAACAGGAAGCAGTCGCGCGCCTCCTCGGGCAGCTCGTTCCACGGCGTGTCCATGTCGACCTCGTAGCGCTCGGCGATCGCCTGCGTCATCTGCTCGTAGTAGTTGGAAGCGCTCGTGGACCAGGGCAGGATCGCCCCCTCGCCGAGGGTGAGTGTGGGATCCGGGACGACGAGTTCGGGGTCGATCTCCATCTGCGAGCCGAGGCCAGTGCAGCGCTCACAGGCGCCGTGGGGCGAGTTGAAGCTGAACATCCGCGGCTCGAGCTCGGGCATCGAGGTGCCGCACTTGAGGCAGGCGAAGCGTTCCGAATACGTGCGGACGTTGGAGTCATCGACTGTCTCGATCTCGACCATCCCCTCGGCGAGGCCGACTGCGGTCTCGATCGAGTCGGCGAGGCGCTTGCGCACATCGGGGCGCATCACGAGCCGGTCGACGACGACCGAGATGTCGTGCTTGAACTTTTTGTCGAGCGTGCTCTCCTCCTCAAGGCGGTGGAGCTCGCCGTCCACCTTCACGCGCGTGAACCCCTCGTTCCGGAGCTCGTCGAAGAGCTTCCCGTACTCGCCCTTTCGCCCGCGGACCACGGGGGCGAGCACCATGAAGCGCTCGCCTTCGGGGAGCGTGAGCACCTGGTCGATGATCTGTTCGGCTGACTGGGCGTGGATCGGCTCGCCGCAGTTGTGGCAGTGGGGATGCCCGATCCGCGCCCACAAGAGGCGCAGGTAGTCGTATATCTCGGTGACGGTGCCGACCGTCGAGCGGGGGTTCCGCGATGTCGTCTTCTGATCGATCGAGATTGCCGGCGAGAGGCCCTCGATCGAGTCGACGTCCGGCTTGTCCATCTGGCCGAGGAACTGGCGCGCGTAGGCGCTCAGCGACTCGACATAGCGGCGCTGGCCCTCGGCGTAGATCGTGTCGAACGCGAGACTGGACTTGCCCGACCCCGAAAGCCCGGTGATGACGATCAGGGCGTTGCGGGGCAGCGTGATGTGGAGGTCACGCAGGTTGTGCTCGCGCGCACCCGAGATGACGATCTCGCCGCTGCTCTTGCTCACGCCCTTGAGTTTAGGGAGCGGTCCTGATCGAACGCGTGTTCGCTACTGGCCCGCGCGGGCGTAGACGTCGTCGAGCAGTGCGTCCTCGTCCGCGACGTCGAAGTTCTCTCGCAGGTACTGAGCCGTCTCCTCGCGCGGGGTGCCGTTGAGGGCCATGTTGAGCGCGATCAGGCGGGCACCTTCCGAGCCGTCGGACCAGTCGCCCGCGGGCTCCGCCGGAGTCGCCGGCGCTGGCTCGGGCTCGGGTTCTGGCTCGGGCTCCGGCTCCGGCTCCGGCTCCGGTGCGGCGGGCTCGACCTCGTCCTGCGGCTCGGGCTCGTCGATCTCGTCGTCCACGTCCACGTCCACGTCGGCCGGCCGCATTTCGCCGAGCGTGGCGCGCATCGCCTCGAGGTCCGCCTTGACCGAGGCGGCGCCGGTGCCGAGCTCGTCGGTCAGCGATTCCCCGCTCGAGCGCACGTTCGCGATTGCGGCGTCGGTCGCGCTGCGTAGCTCCGCGAGCGCGCCGTCGATGGTCTGCTCCGCGCTGGCACTCCGCTCGATCAGGCGGTCGGCGCCCTGCTCGGCGCGCTGGACTTGGGCCGCTGCCTCGGCGTCGGCCTGCTGGCGCGTGCGCTGCGCCGCCTCGCTCGCGCCGTCGGAGATCCGGTGCGCCTCTTCCTGGGCCCGGCGCTCGATCTCGGCCGCGCTCTTCTCCGCGGCCTCGACGATCGTCCGCACCTGCTGCGCAGCGGCACCGCCGAGCGATGCCGACGCGGACGCCGAGGAGCGCTTCAGCTCCGCGACCGCGTTTGCGATCTCGCGCAGGTGGGCGTCGACCTCGTCGGGGTCATAGCCGCGCTTGGCGGCCGCGAAGTCCTTGCGCTCGATCAGATGCCGGTCCAGCTCCAAAGGGGCTCCTTCTGGGGGTAGCTTGCGGGTCGATTTGCGGCGGGCGGCAAGCGTAGCGAAAGGGCCCGAAACCGGGGGCGAGAGGTCCAGCCCCCGCTCAAAGGTGACTCGCAGGTTCGGAAACAACGTTTCGTCTCAGACACATTTGTTTCCTCCCAGGAACATTCTTTTCCGAACCTGCGACCGAGGCTTGAAGGGGTCGGCCGATGCCCCTACGGTGGCGTCACATGGGGCGCGAGCGGCTCTACAACCGGTATTCGGCCGACCTCCCGGAGGGCGCAATGGGGACGCCCCGGCCATCAAATCCGTGGCACAAGGAGTGGGCGATCGTCGTCGGGGATCGCATCCGACGGCTTCGCACCGAGAAACGGATGACGCTGCTCGACTTGAGCGAGGTGGTGACGAGGCCCGACGGGGAGCACTACAGCCTCGGCTATCTCTCGCGGATCGAGCGCGGGTGGTGCAACACGTCGTTCTATGTCTACCTGGCGATCGCCGATGCGCTCGAGGTGTCACCCGCACGGCTCCTCGGTCCTGACGAGTTCCAGCGCGAAGTGACAGAGGCGGAGATGACGCTGCTGCGGGTACTGCGCCGCACGGGCACGAGCCCGGACGAAGCGCTCGCCCGGCTCAGCGAAGCGGCGCGGTCCGGCGAGTGAGCTTGCGTGCGGTGGGCACGCCCTCGCGGCGGAGTTCGACGCGTAAGCGGACCGGGCGGCGCGGCTTGCCGACCGGCACGCGCACCTTCGCGGTGTTCTCCGGCTCGATCGTGAACTTGCGCCGGCCGAGCTTGCGACCCGCGGAGCGCAGGGTCACGGAACCCACGCAATCCGCCACAACGATCGGGCAGGAGACCTTGACCGGGACGGTCTTGTCGCGCGCGACCCGCAAAGCGCTGCGTTGCGGCAGCTTCAGCGCGGCGATCCCGCCCTTCCGGGTCAGATCCGGGTCCTGGCCGCCGAAGCGAGCGCAGTGGGCGTCGCGGGCGGCGTTCTGCGCCGGCGAGGCCGGGAACAGCAGCTTGATCATGGCTGCCTGGGCGTTGGCGTAGTCCTCGATCGAACCGGCCACCTGGCGGCGCTCTTCCGCCGTCCGCGCGGCGTGCAGCCGCTCTGCGTTTCGCCAGACGCCCTCGCGCCAGGCCTGGAGGATCAGGATCGCGAGCTCCTCGTCGGCGGAGCCGGCGTTGAAGTCGTCCGTCGTCGGGTCGAAGCGGCGCGCAATCTCGTCGATCACCGGGCCGTACAACTTCGCCAGCCGGCGATTCTGGCGGTCGTGATCGGGCTTCTGTGTCGTGCGCCCGTCCTTTCGCACGATCCCAATGTCCGAGATCACCATCGGCATGTCGCGATTGATGTGGGCGTTCATGTTCAGCAGCAGATCGCCGAGCGCGGAGACACTGCCGTCCTTGTTCGCCTGGAAGACCGTCCTCCAGACCTGCGGGATCAGCTCGGGGTGGCCGGACGCCCAGTTGTCGTAGGCGCGGAAGTAGTAGCCCGCAAAGACGCCGACCTCGTGCTGGAGCCAGGGCACGTCGTCGAAGAACTTCTCGCGCGCCGCGTCGCGCAGGTCCTCGGTCACGCGCAGGTAGGTGACCGAGAAGACGGCGCGGTGGTCGCAGCGCGGGACGACGCGGTGGAAACGCCGTGTCATGCGGGCGATCGTGTCGTCGATGCAGTGGCTGGCGCCATCGGGGCACTCGACCCCGCGGCTCTGCTGGAAACCCTGCGCAAGCGGCGGCAGCAGCTCCGGAATCGGGATATACGGCGCCTCCTCGGCGCTCGCTACGGCCGGCGTAAAGAGCGCCACCACGACCGTCAACCCCAGAACCCGCCGCATCACGATGAACTAGCTTATTTCCAACTCCTCGAGCTCGCGCCGCAACTGCTTGATCTCATCGCGCAGCTTCGCCGCGTACTCAAAGCGGAGCTCGTCGGCGGCCAAGATCATCTCCTCCTCGAGCTCGACGATCGTGCGCGTGATCTCCTCGGCGGTCATCCGCTCCTCGCCCTCGTCACGGCGGAGACGGCGCGAGGTCGGCACCTTCGACTCGGTGGCGAGGAAATCGCCGATGTCGGAGATGCCCTTCTGGACGGTCGCCGGCGTAATGCCGTGCTTTTCGTTGTAGGCAACTTGGATCGCGCGGCGGCGATCGGTCTCGGAGATCGCCGTCTCCATCGCGGCGCTCTTCTTGTCGGCGTACATGATCACCTGGCCGCGCACGTTGCGGGCGGCGCGGCCGATCGTCTGGATCAGCGAGGTCGATCCGCGCAGGAACCCCTCCTTGTCGGCGTCGATGATCGCGACCAGGGAGACCTCGGGCAGGTCGAGGCCCTCTCGCAGGAGATTCACCCCGACCAGGACGTCGAACTCGCCGAGGCGCAGCTCGCGGATGATCTGGATCCGCTCGAGCGTGTCCACCTCCGAGTGGAGGTAGCGCACGCGGAAGCCGTTCTCCAGCAGGTACGCGGTCAGGTCCTCGGCCATCTTCTTGGTCAGCGTCGTCACCAGCGTGCGTTCGCCGACCTCCGTCCGCCCGCGGATCTCATTCATCAGGTCGTCGATCTGGTTCTTCGTCTCGCGCACCTCGACCTCGGGGTCGACGATCCCCGTCGGACGAACGATCTGCTCGACCACACGTGATGAGTGCCCGTGCTCGAAGTCGCCGGGCGTCGCGGATACGAACACCAGCTGCCCGGTCCGGTCGAGGAACTCCTCGAATGTCTGCGGGCGGTTGTCGAGCGCGGAGGGCAGGCGGAAGCCGTACTCGACGAGCGTCTGCTTGCGTGAGCGGTCACCCTCGAACATGCCGCCGATCTGCGGCACGGTCTGGTGCGACTCATCGATGAAGCAGACAAAGTCTTCGGGGAAGTAGTCGAGCAGGCAATACGGGCGCTCGCCCGGCTTGCGGCCGTCGAGGATGCGCGAGTAGTTCTCGATCCCGTTGCAGAAGCCGAGCTCGCGCAGCATCTCGATGTCGAACTGGGTGCGCTGCCGCAATCGGTGCGACTCCAGCGGCTTACCCTCGGCCTCGAGCTCGGCGCAACGCGCCTCGAGCTCCGCGCGGATCTCGCCGACGGCGCGCTCGACCGTCTCGCGATCGGTGGCGTAGTGGGTCGCCGGCCAGACGCCGATGTGCTCGAGGTCGGCCATCACCTCCCCCGTCAGCGGGTCGAAGTGCTGAAGCTGCTCGACCTCGTCACCGAAGAACAGCACGCGGTAGGCGGACTCGGCGTAGGCGGGATAGACCTCGAGCGTGTCGCCGCGGACGCGGAAGGTGCCGCGACCGAGCGCCTGGTCGTTGCGGGTGTACATCAGGTCGACGAGCTTCCGCAGCACCTCGTCGCGATCGGCGCTGCCACCGCGGTTGAGCGTCAGCATCTGGGCGTCGTAGTGCTCGGGCGAGCCGAGGCCGTAGATGCACGAGACGCTTGCGACGATCACCACGTCGCGGCGCGCGAACAACGCCGCAGTTGCGGCGTGGCGCAGTCGGTCGATCTCGTCGTTGATAGACGAGTCCTTCTCGATGTAGAGGTCCTGCGCGGGCACGTAGGCCTCGGGCTGGAAGTAGTCGTAGTAGGAGACGAAGTACTCGACCGCGCTGTCGGGCAGGAACTCGCGGAACTCGTTGCAGAGCTGGGCGGCGAGCGTCTTGTTGTGGGCGATCACAAGCGCCGGGCGCTGGACCTCGGCGATCGTGAACGCCATCGTCGCCGTCTTGCCGGAGCCGGTGACGCCGAGCAAGGTCTGAAAGCGCTCGCCCGAGCTGAGGCCGTCGGCGAGCTGATCACGCGCGCGCGGCTGGTCCGCGACGGGCGTGTAGGCGGGGTTGACTCGGAACTCGGGCACGACAGCCCAAGCTAGCAGGCGCCCTCCCGGGCCTACTCGAGCCTGAACAGCGCCAGCGCGCGCCTGTTGGTAGCTCTCACCACGGTGGTCGCGAGGACGCGCTTGCCGGTCGGGCTGACCGCCAGGTCGTTGAGCTGGAAGAAGGTCTTCGGCAGTACGACGCTCCCGTCGTCGCCGAACCCGGTGTCGACACGTCCGTTCGAGCGCAGCCGCGCGAGCACGCCGGCGCAGTTGCCGCACGTCTTCGTCTGGGCCGAGCCCGCGACGAGGATGCGGCCATTCGGCTGGACGGCGACAGTCTCCCCCTGGCTGTCGTTGGTGACGGGGACGAACGCCCGGCCCTCCTCGCCGAACTCGCGGTCGAGTTTGCCGCTCGTCCGGAAGCGGGTGAGGGTGATGCGGTTGCGCTTTCCCTTGCCGGTGAAGCCGGCGACGACCGCCTTGCCATCCCGCTGTAGAGCGATGGCGCGGATCGGGAAGAACCCGCGTCCGGCACGCGACCAGCCGCGCGAGCCGTAGCCGCGGTCGACCGATCCGTCAGACAGGTAGCGACGCACAGCGAGTTCGCCCTTCCCCTTCGAGCTGTCGCTCTGCTCGCACAGGCTCAAGTCCGCGGTCAGGTTGAGGCGCCCATTCGGCCCGAGCGCCGCGTCCATGGCCTTGATATTGGCGTAGGGCTCCTGGACCAATCCGCCCGCGCCGAACCCCGCGTCCGGTGCTCCGCTCGGAAGGAGCCGCGCGAGCAGCAGCTTCGTGTCGCAGTCGTCATCCGATGCGCGATCCACCTTGTGGCGTGTCGCGCCAACGATCAGCAGCTTGCCGTCCGGCTGTAGCAGGACCCGCCAGATCTGCACCGAGTCGGGCGGATCTCGCCCGACTCGCACGGTGGCGACCCCGCTCCCCCCGTAGGTCCCGTCGACCACGCCGGTCGGGCCGAAGCGCCTGACGACGTAGTCCTGGCCGGAGACGGCCGCCACGACGACCGCGCCGTCGGCCTGGGACACGGCGGCGAGCGAGGGCGGACCGGAGGGCACTGTCGCGATGCCGCCGAGGCCGAAGCTCGGGTCGAGCGAGCCCGCCGGCGTGAGGCGAACCGCGCTGGTGCCCGGCGTAACCGCCGCAACGATCCGGCCGTCAGCCAGGAACGCCGGCTGGCGGCCCACGTCGGCCGGCGCGGCGAACGAGAAGGTCCCGTTGCTCCCGAAGGACCTGTCGAGATCGCCGGGCTTGGCGGGCACGGCAGGCGCCAGCGAGCAAGCGACGGCGAGCGCGCCCGCAATGGCGGTGAGCAGCCGACGGCTCCGTGACCGAAGCATCGCCTACAGGATAGTCCTAGAGCCCGAGTTCGTCGGCATAGTTGTCGCGGTACTCCTTGCGCTTCTCCTTGACGTCGCGGACGTAGTCACGCGTCTCGGGGAACGGGATGTCGCTATCGGGATCGAACTCGTCGCGGCCGCCGGCTTCCTCGATCCACTTGTTCACGTTCGTCTCGCCGGCGTTGTAAGCGGCGATAGCTAGCGTCTCGTCGCCGTCGTACTGGCGTTTGAGGTAGCGCAGGTAGTACGCCCCGTACGCGATGTTGATCTGGGGCTCGCCGAGGTCGCCCTGCTCGAAGGCGTGGCCGCCCGAGTCGCGCGCGATGAACTCGGCGGTGGCGGGTGTGATCTGCATCAACCCGCGCGCGCCCGCGTGCGAGGTCTGATCGCGGAACTTCGACTCCTCGTAGATCACCGCCGCGATCAGCGCCGCGTCGAGGTCCTTCTCCTGGGCCTGCTGGCGGATGATGTCCTCGTGGCGCAGCGGAAGCGTGATTTCGCGCACCGCGTCGTCGAGCGGCCCGAAGAAGTACAGCCCCGCCACGATCGCCGGGACGGCGATCAGAACAGCTACCCAGCGGCGGCGGCGGACGGCACGTTTCTTGGCGGTACCGGTCAAGCTCCTATCGTCGCAAGGAGGTTCGATGCATTCGCGGCGAGCTCGTCCAGATCGCCGTCGTTGCGGAGCACGTAGTCCGCACGCTGCGACTTTTCCTCCTGGCCGAGCTGACGGGCCTCGCGATCGGCCAGGCCGGCGTGATCGCGCTCTCCGGCCCGCTGCCGACGGACGTCATCGTCGGCGACGACGGCGATCGTTGCGTCGAACACCTTCTCCATGCCGGACTCGAACAGCAGCGGCACCTCGACGACCGCGGCCGGGACGTCCTCCAGGCCTGCGTACCAGCTCGCGATCCGCTCGCCCACCCGCGGCCACAGCGTCTGCTCGAGCCACGAGCGCTCCTCCGGATTGTCGAAGACGACGGCGGCGACCGCCGCGCGGTCCACTTCGCCGTCCGGCGCGACCTCCGCACCGAAGCGCTCGACCAGCAGATCGCGCAACTCGTCCGAGCCGAGCAGCTCGTGGACGACCGCGTCGCTCGAGAGCGTCGCTGCGCCCGAGCGCTCGAGTGCGGCCAACGCCTCGCTCTTGCCTGCGGCTATCGCCCCGGTCAGACCGAGGAACGGGATCCGGCCGGCGGGCTCGCCCGCCACGGCCTACTCGTTCTCGGGTTCGGGCGGCTGCTCGGGCTCCGCTGCTGCCTCGGCCTCGCCTTCGGCGGCGGGCTCGGGCTCCGGCTCGGCGGCGGGCTCGGGCTCTGGCTCAGCCGGAGCCTCGGGCTCGGCCGGCGGCGCTTCGGCCTCCGCCTGCGGCACCTCGACCTCGCCGGTGGCGGCGTCGCCGGTGAAGACATCGTCCGACAGCGGCAGATCCGGCACGTCCGCGATCTCGCCCTCGGCGGCCGGCTCGACCCCCTCGGCGGGCTCCGTGATCGTCCGCAGCGGAAGCTCCTGACCCTCGACGCGCTTGATCGATAGCGACAGGCGGCGGCGATCGGAGTCCATCTCGAGGATCTGGACCTGGACCTCCTGGTCCTGGTCCACGACCTCGCGCGGGTTCTCGACGTGGTGATGGGCAAGCTCGGAGATGTGCACGAGGCCCTCGACGCCGTCGAGGATCTCGACGAAGGCGCCGAACGTGACGACCTTCGTCACCTTGCCTTCGAGCACGTCGCCGACGTTGTAGGTATCGAGCACGCGCTGCCACGGGTCCGCCTGGGTCTGCTTGAGACCGAGCGAGATCCGCTGGCGCTCGCGGTCGATGTCGAGCACCTTGACGGGGACGACGTCGCCGATCGAGAGCACCTCGGAGGGATGGTTGACGTGGCTCCACGAGAGCTCGGAGATGTGGATCAGGCCGTCGATCCCGTCGAGGTCCACGAAGGCGCCGAAGTCGACGATGTTCGAGATCGCGCCCTCCACGACCTCGCCCGGCTGGAGGCGGTCGAGGATCTGCTGGCGGACCTCCTTGCGCTCCTCCTCCAGAACGGCACGGCGCGAGAGGACGACGTTGTTGCGCGAGCGGTTGAGCTCGATCACCTTGCAGTCGATCTTCTGGCCGAGGAAGTCGTCGAGGTTCTGCACGCGGCGGATGTCGACCAGCGACGCGGGCAGGAAGCCGCGCACGCCGAGGTCGATGATCAGGCCGCCCTTGACGACCTCGATGACGGAGCCCTCGACCGGCTCGCCCGACTCGGCGGCGGCCTCGATCCGGCGCCAGGCCTTCTCGAAGCGGGCGCGCTTGCGGCTGAGGATCAGCCGGCCGTCCTGGTCCTCCTTGGTGAGGACGAGGGCGTCCACCTCCTCGTGGAGGGCGACCTCCTCGGACGGGTCAACCGACTTGCGGATCGACAGTTCGGCGATCGGGATGACGCCCTCGGACTTGTAGCCGATGTCCACGAGCACCTCGTCGGCGTCGATCCGGACGACTTCGCCGTTGACGACGTCGCCCTCCTCGAACGCCACCATCGTGGCGTCGTAGTTGGGCACGATCTGGCCATCGACCTCGATCAGCAGCCCGTCGGAGCCCTCAACGACCTTCGGCTCAACGGCGTCGGTCCCCGGGGCAGGGGTCAGGGTTTCCACTTCTGGCAAGGCGCGACAGGTTAGCTACCCTCCGTTCCCGATGCCGCGCCGCAAGACGATTCGCGGGGCCGAGCGCACCCCGCTCGCCCTTGACAGCGACGTGCTCATCTGCGGCGCCAGCTTCGCCGGCCTCACGGTCGCGCGCGAGCTCGCCGGCAGCGGGGCGCGCGTGACGATCCTCGACCGCTACGAGGTCGGCGACCGCCAGACCTCGGCGTGCGCGGCGCCGACGGACTGGCTCACGAATCTGGGCCTCGGGGACTCGATGCGCCAGACGTTCGAGGACCTCGTCGTCCACACCCCCCACGGCGACGCGCGCTACCGGCTGCCGTGGACGTTCTCGACATTCGACTACCGCACGCTGTGCGAGCTGCTCGACGACCAGAACGACGCCCGCTTCGAGATCGCCAAGGTCGACGGGCGCAGCGGCGACACGATCCACACCGACCGCGGCGACCTCACCGCGCCGCTGATCGTCGACGCGCTCGGCTGGCGCCGCCTGCTCGGCTCGAACGAGAACTACCAACCGCCGGACGCGCCGCTCTCGCGCGGGCTCGAGGTCCATCCGAACGGCGAGTCCGACGACCTCGAGATCTGGATCGACCGCCGCTACGTGCCCGCCGGCTACGGCTGGAGCTTCCCGGCGAACGACGAGCTACGGATCGGCGTCGGCTCCTTCGACCCTCGCTTCCACGTCAAGGACACGACGGTCGAGCTGGCCGAGGACCTCGGCCGCGACGCCGTCCGCTACCAGGGCAACTGGATCCCCCACAAGCTGCGCGATGGCACCGAGGACGGCGTCTTCTTCTGCGGCGACTCTGCCGGCCACTGCCTGCCGCTGACGGCCGAGGGGATCCGCACCGCGTTCTACTTCTCGATCGCCGCCGGGCGCGAGCTGCGGCGGGTGGTCGAGGGGCGAGCGACGCGCGAAACGGCGCTGCGCCGCTATCACGCCTTCAGCGCCCGCCACGAGTGGCAGTTCCGCTGGATGCTGCGCGTGCAGAAGCTCGTGCCGCGCGTCCCGCCGCGCCTGCTCGGGCCCGCGATCCGGGCGATGGGGACACAGTCGTTCGTCGACTGGTCGTTCACCCACTACCTCAACATCGCCCACCCGTCGTTCGCCGCGGCGGGAGCCCCCTCCCCCGCGCCCGCCCGCGAGCTGGCCGCGGCGGCCTAACCGCCTAGATGCAGTCGTCGACCTTCGACTGCTGCTGCTTCGGCACCTCGGGCGAGTAGACGACCACGACATTGCCGTTACGTTCGGTGGCGCCGCCCGTCGCCGCAAAGGTCTTGATGTCCGACTCCTTGTCCTTGGCGTCGTCCTCGGACTTGAAGACGTACACCGTGCCGGTCTGGCCCGGGTCGAAGTCGATCTGGATGACGGTGCCGAAGCCTGCCTCGGACTGATCGGAGCTCGTGAACCTGAGGTTCTGCTCGTCCTTGAGGCACTTCTCGACGGTATCCGCGTCCACTTCGCCCTCCCCGCCGCAAGCCGCGAGGACCAGTGCGAGGCCGGCGAGGACACTGACGAGAAGTCTCATCGGCGGGGGATCCTAACCGTCTAGAGTGCGCGCATCGCGGCTTTCGACATCGTCAAGCAGTCCGATTTCGAGCGCACGGGCAACTGGCTGCTCGCGCGGCGCTCGCTGGGCGTCGGCTCGTTCGGGTTGAACGTCGTCGAGATCCCGCCCGGCGAGACGATCCCCGAGCACGACGAGACCGACCGCGATCAGGAGGAGGTCTTCATCGTCCTCGACGGCTCGCCGACGATGGTGATCGAGGGCGAGGACCATCCCGCGCCGCAGGGAACCTACGTCCGGCTCGACCCCGAGCCGACGCGCACCGTCCGAAACGACGGCGACGACCCCGCGACCGTCCTGATCGTCTCGGCCCCGCGATCTAGCGGCTACGAAGCGATGGAGTGGGCGTAGCGCCCAGCCGAACGCCGCCTACTCGCGCACGATCAGGAACGTCCCCGCGGCGAGCAGCGCGACGCCGAGGATCCGCTGCAGCGACAGCGGCCGCTGATCGAGCCCGAGGATCCCCAGCCGGTCGACGACGACCGACAGCGCGAGCTGGCCCGTGATCGTGGCGGCGGTGACGCCGCCCGCGCCCAGCTCGCGCACGGTCACGAGCGCCGTCGTCACGTACACGGCTCCGAGCAGGCCGCCGATCAGGTAGTACGGCGCAAGGTCGCGCGCGTTGCCCACATCGCCGAAGCCGTCGGCGACGAGGAAGGTGATCGCGACGAGCGCGATCGTCCCGACGATGAACGAGATCGAGGCGGCGGCGAACGTCCCTACCGACTTGCCGAGCGTCGAGTTGATCGGCGCCTGTAGCGCGATCAGACCGCCGGCGACGACCATCAGGACGACGGCGACGCCTCTATCCATGCGCTTCCAGCCAGTTCTCGCCCGAGGCCGCGTCCACGACCAGCGGGGGATCCATCTCGAACGCGCCGGCCATCTCGCGGACGACGATCCCGGTCGCCTCGTCCACCTCGTCCTCGGGCGCCTCGAACAGGAGCTCGTCGTGGATCTGCAAGACGAGCCGCGTGTCGAGGCCGGCCGCTGCGAGGTCTGAGCGGCAGCGCACCATCGCGACCTTGATGATGTCGGCGGCGGTGCCCTGGACGACCATGTTGACGGCCAGGCGCTCGCCCAGCTGGCGCGTCTGGCGCTGGCGCGAGCGCAGTTCCGGGATCCGGCGGATCCGGCCGAAGAGCGTGCTGACGTAGCCCTCCTCCTCGGCCTGCGCAATCGTCGCGGCGATGAACTCGCGCACCTTGGGGAAGCCGTCGAGGTAGCGCTCGATGAAGTCGGCGGCCTCCTCGCGCGGGATCTGGAGCCGGTCGGCGAGGCCATAGGCGGACAGCCCGTAGACGATCCCGTAGTTGACCATCTTCGCCTTCGACCGCATGCCCGGATCGACCTCGTCGGGCTCGACGCCGAAGATCTGGACGCAGGTGGCGGTGTGCACGTCCTCGCCGCGCCGGAAGATCTCCTTCAGCGCGTCCTCGCCGGCGATGTGGGCGAGCAGGCGCAGCTCGACCTGGGAGTAGTCGGCCGAGACGAGGCGATTGCCGGGCTCGGCGACGAAGCAGGCGCGGATCTCGCGGCCGAGCTCCGTGCGCACGGGCACGTTCTGAAGGTTCGGATCGGTCGACGACAGGCGGCCCGTCGCCGCCGTCACCTGGCTGAACGTGGTGTGGAGGCGGCCCGTCTGCGGGTCGATCAGCACCGGCAGGGCGTCGAGGTAGGTGCTCTTCAGCTTCGTCAGCTCGCGCCAGCGCTCGACCTCGGCGACGATCTCGTGCTCGTCGCGGATCGAGGCCAGAACGCGCGCGTCGGTCGAGAAGCCGGTCTTGCCGCGGCGGCGCTTCGACAGCCCGAGCTTCTCGAACAGCACCTCGCCGAGCTGCTGCGGCGAGCCGATCGTGAACTCGCCGTCGGCGAGGCGGTAGATCCCCTCCTCGAGCGCCAGGACATCCTTCTCGACCCGCTTGTCGATCTTCGCGAGCGCCTTCGTGTCGAGCTTCACGCCGGCTCGCTCCATCTCGACGAGCACCTCGACCAGCGGCAGCTCGATGTCATCGAACAGCGAGGCGAGCCCGTCCTCGGACAGCCGCTCGCGCTGGCGCTCCGCGAGGATGCGGGTCGCGACGCTGCGCGCCGCGACTCCGTCGTCGTCGGCGCCTTTCACGGACACGCCGATCCCCTCGTCCTCGATCAGCTCGTCGAGCGCGTAGCCGCGACGCGCCGGGTCGATCAGGTAGGCGGCGACCATCGTGTCGTGCTCGAGCGGGGGTGCCGCCGCGGCCGGCTCGCTGACGGCGAGCGACTTCCAGTCGTGGGTCACGAGCGGTCGCTCGCCCCACGCTTGCGTGATTTCGGTCAACGCCGCCGCCTCGCCCACGAGTACGTCGTTCCCGCCAGCGAAGGCGGCGAAGCGCAGCGGGCGCTCGGCCGTGTCGGCGAGCTCCATCTCGAGCTGCTCGGGCGGCTCCTCGCGCGCGGCCGCCAGGGTTGCCAGCGGGCCGTCGAGCTTGGCGAGCCCGTTCGCAGGGACCTCCGAGGCGGCGAGGTCGACCGTCGTCTCCGGTGTCGCCCGCGGAGCGGCCTCGTCGCCCTCGCCGAGCGCCTCCTCGAGGCGGCGGAGCGGGTCGCGCAGCTCGAACTCGCGGAAGGTCTCGCGCAGGCGCGAGCGGTCGGGCCCGCGCGCGACGACCGCATCGAGGTCGATGTCCACCTCCAGGTCGCGGATCGCGGTCGCGAGCTTCTTCGACACGCGCGCGTCGTCGGCATGCTCGGTCAGGTTCTCCTTGCGCTTCGCCCCGGAGATCTCGTCCACGCTCGCGAGCACGGTCTCGAGGTCGCCGAAGCGCTGGAGCAACTGGGCGGCGGTCTTGTCGCCGATGCCCGGGACACCGGGGATGTTGTCCGAGGTGTCGCCCTTGAGCCCGACGAAGTCAGGGATCAGCTCCGGCGGAATCCCGTAGCGGTCCTCTACCGCCTCGCGGTCGTAGAGCTTCGTGTCGGTGATTCCCCGCCCGGTGGCCATCACGCTGACCCCTGGCTCGATGATCTGGAACAGGTCGCGGTCGCCGGTGACTACGACCACATCGTGCCCGGCCGCGGCGCAGCGCCCGGCGAGCGTCGCGATCACGTCGTCGGCCTCGTAGCCCTCGAGCTTGACGTTCGTGTAGCCGAACGCGTCCACGAGCGGCTCCATCTGCGGCCACTGCTCGCGCAGCAGGTCCGGCCGCTTGCGCCGGCCGGCCTTGTACTCGCTGTAGTCCTTCTCGCGGCCCGACATACCGGCGTCCCACGCGACGACGGTCGGCTGCACGCCGTACTCGGTCAGCAGCTTCACCAGCATCGAGGCGAACCCGAAGATCGCGTTCGTCGGCTCGCCGCGTGAGGTCGCGATCGTCTCGGGCAGCGCGAAGAACGCGCGGTACACGAGCGAGTTCCCGTCGATCAGGAACAGGCGCGGCTTGCCGTTGGCGGACACCCCGTCATGTTATTTCCGCCCTCGGCCTGTGAAGCTGCCCGCGCTCGCCTGCTTGAATCCCCCTGCAATGGCGGATGAGACGTCCACCGGCCAGGCCCAGTTCTCGCTGACGCTCCGCGTCGAGCTGCCCCAGGGCGGCGGCGCGCTGCGCAAGGTCACGAGCGCGATCAAGGATGCCGGCGGGTCGATCGTCGCGGTGGACGCGATCGAGAGCGGCCACGACAAGCAGGTGCGCGAGATCACGATCGACTGCGACTCGGCCGAGCACCGCGGCGACATCATCACCGCGGTCCGTGGCGTCAAGACGGCGCGCCTGGTCGAGACGACCGACCGGACCTTCGAGATCCACCGCGACGGCAAGATCCACACCGGGCTAAATAACCCGCTCAAGACCCGCGACGACCTCTCGATGGCCTACACCCCGGGCGTCGCGCGCGTCTGCATGGCGATCGCCGAGAACCGGCGCAAGGCGTTCAAGTACACGATCAAGGCGAACACGGTCGCCGTCGTCTCCGACGGGTCCGCCGTGCTCGGCCTCGGCGACATCGGCCCCGAGGCGGCCATGCCCGTGATGGAGGGCAAGGCGGTGCTGTTCAAGGAGTTCGGCGGCGTCGATGCCTTCCCGATCTGCCTCGACACGAACGACGCCGAGGAGATCATCCACACGGTCAAGCTGCTCGCCCCGACCTTCGGCGGGATCAATCTCGAGGACATCTCCTCGCCGCGCTGCTTCGAGATCGAGAACCGGCTCGTCGACGAGCTCGACATCCCCGTCTTCCACGACGACCAGCACGGCACCGCGATCGTCGTGCTCGCCGCGCTGCTCAACGCGTGCCGCCTCACCGGGCGCAAGCTCGAGGACCTGACGATGGTGATGGCGGGCGCCGGCGCCGCCGGCGTGGCGTGCGCCAAGATCCTGATGAACGCCGGCATCACCCGCGTGATCGCGTGCGACCGCCACGGCGCGATCCACAAGGGCCGCCCCGACTACGACGACGGCTCGATGAACGCGCCGAAGCGCTGGCTCGCCGAGAACACCAACGGCAACCACCGCGAAGGCTCGCCGGGGCAGGTGCTCGAGGGGGCCGACCTGTTCATCGGGTTGTCCGGGCCGGGGATCATCAGCGCCCAGGACCTCCAGCGGATGAACCCCGATCCGTTCGTGTTCGCGATGGCGAATCCGAACCCCGAGGTGAAGCCCGAGGACGCCGCGCCGTACGTCAGCGTGATGGCGACCGGCCGCTCGGACTACCCGAACCAGATCAACAACGTGCTCGCCTTCCCCGGCGTCTTCCGCGGCGCGCTCGACTCGCGCTCGCCGAAGATCACCGAGGAGATGAAGATCGCCGCGGCCGAGGGGATCGCCAGCACGGTCACTGACGAAGAGCTCTCCGAGGACTACATCGTCCCGAGCGTCTTCAACCGCGACGTCGGCCGTGCGGTCGCCGATGCCGTCTCGAAGGAGGCGGAGCAAAGCGGCGCCGCGAGCCGCGACGACGACGCGACGGGCGTCCACTCGATTGCCATCTAGCGCGCCGGGTAGCGGGAGCGCATGAAGGTCGCGGTAACCGGCGGCACCGGCACGATCGGGCAAGCCGTGGTGCATGCCCTGGCCGCGCGCGGCGATGAGGTCACGGTGCTGACCCGCGACCCCTCGAAGGCGCGCAGCGTGCTGGGCCCGGTCGAGGCGGTCGAGTGGCGCGATCCGACCGGCGAGCCAGCTCCCGCCGCGGCTCTAGCAGGCCGCGACGCCGTCGTGAACCTGCTCGGCGAGTCCATCTCGCAGCGCTGGTCCGAGGCGGCCAAGCGCAGGATTCGCGACTCGCGGGTGCTCGGCACACGCAATCTGGTCGCGGGCCTGCGCGACGCCGAGCCGCGGCCCTCGGTGCTGGTGTCAGGCTCCGCCGCGGGCGTATACGGCGCTCGCGGCGACGAGCGCCTGGACGAGTCCGCCCCGCTCGGCGACGACTTCCTGGCCGTGACGGGCGCAGCCTGGGAGCGCGAGGCGGAAGCAGCGACCGATCTGGGGATGCGCGTTGTGACGGTACGTACCGGCGTCGTTCTGTCAGCGGCCGAGGGCGCGCTCGCCGAGATGCTGACGCCGTTCAAGCTCGGCGTCGGTGGACCTGTCGCCGGTGGGCGTCAGTACGTCCCCTGGGTACACCTCGACGACATCGCTGGCGCGCTGCGGTTCTGCCTCGACAACTCCGACGCCGCCGGACCCGTGAATGCCAGCGCGCCCGAACCCGCGACGAACAGGGAACTGTCGAAGGCGCTCGGACGGGTGCTCCGCCGTCCGGCGGTCGTCCCCGTCCCGGCGGCGGCGATGAAGCTGCTCTTCGGCGAGATGGCCTTCGTGGTCGTCACCGGGCAGCGCATGGTGCCCGAGCGGCTCACGGCGCTCGGCTACACCTTCCGGCATCCCGAGCTCGAGCCCGCCCTGCGCGACCTGCTCGGCTAGCCGCCCGCGTTCGGTGAGGCTGCCGGCTTCACCGGCTCCGCGTCCAGCTTGGCGTCGAAGACGAGCTTGCCGTCTTCGATCCGGTAGACGCCGTAGTCCGTGATCGAAGTGTCGCCCTGGGCGTCGATCGAGTACGTCCCGATCGCGCCCTTGCGGTCCTTGGTGCCGAGCAGCTCGGCCGTGACCGCCTCACGGTCGTTGCCTTCGTTACCGGCGGCCGCGATCGAGTCGAGGACGAGGTTCATCGCCTCGTAGCCGTAGATCGCGTAGGCGTCGGGCGCCTGGCCGTACTCGTCCTCATAGTCAGCAACGAACTCCCGCCCCGCCTTCGGGTACTCCTTCGAGTCGAGCGGCGGCATCGTCAGCCGGGTCCGCGCCGCGACGTCCGGCTGGAGCCCGCCGCGGGCCGAGTCGAGGAACTGGTCGTTCGCAAGCGAGGCGCTCGCGAACAGGCGCGCCTGCGGGAGGGCCTTAGCCAGCTGGGTCAGCGCCTTGGCCGCCTGCTTGCCGCTGTCTCCCCCGACGACGATGCAGTCGGCGCGCCTCTTGGTCACTTCCTCGGCCTCGCCGTCGTAGTCGTCAGCCCGCGGGTTGAAGCGGTCGTTGAGGACGACCTTCGGCCCATCGGCCTGTGCCGCCTCTTCGTAGGCATCGGTGACGCTGCGCCCGTCGACGCTGCCGTCGTATAGGACCGCGACCGCCTTGCAGCCCTGGTCGCGGGTCAGCTTGGCGAGCGCCGCGGCCTGCACGGTGTCGCTCGGCACGAGGCGGACGTAGGTGCGGTTCTCCTCCGGGTAGAACTTCTCCGGCTCGCCGCGGCCGGCGCCGCGGCGGTTCGTCGTCAGCCCGACCGCGCCGTTCCCGGGGCTCACCTGGGGGATCCCCTCGTCGTTCAGCAACGGCAGCGAGATGGCGGTCCCGATCGAGTCGAGCTCACCGATGTAGGCGATCGTCTTGTCGTCGTCGATCGCCTCACGCGCGTTCTCGGAGGTCTGCTCGGGCGTGACGCCTGAGCTCTTCGCCCCCTTCGCTGCGTCGGAGTCGTCGAGCGAGCGGTAGCGGACCTTGAACTTGCCGGCCTTCGCGCCGTGCTGCTCGAGCGCGAGCTTCGCGCCGTTGACGATCGCCTTCGACCGCTCGGCCTGGGGGCCGTGGAGCGGCAGGCTCGAGTAGACGGTGAGGGTCTTGCCATCGACCTGCTTGTCGTCGTCGCCCGACTTCGGCTGGCAGCCCACGAGGACCAGCGCGGCGGCTAGGAGACCGATGACGAAGATCGCCGGGGCGCGCACGTGGGTTCGGTAGGAGCTCAGGCCTCGCGGCCGGTGAGACGACGGATGAAGGGCGTCACTACGTATGCGCCCGCCGCGATCACGGCGAGCAGGATCGTGACCATGAAGGCATCGAACGACTTGATCCCGAGCGCCCAGCCCGAGACCCAGAAACAGACGCCCGCTGTGATCGTCACGAGCACGCCCATCGGTCCCATGGGCGCGCAGTCTAGTGAGTCGCCGGCGATGGGCGCCGCCTAGCGGGCCCACAGGGTACGCCTAGCGGCTGCGCAGCGACTCGATCTTCTTACGCGCCTTCGTGGTCGCGTTGAAAGCGACCTTCATCGCGCGCTCGCCACCCGAGTCGCGGGCGGGGAGCATTCCGACCCCGCGCGCGAAGTCGGCGCCGTCGTAGAAGGCGGTGTTACGGGTCAGCTTGCCGTCCTCGACCTCGATCACGTCGCAGCCGCGCAGCACCAGGCGCCCACCGGTCGGCTCGAGACCCTGGAAGACACCGCCAGTGAAGGTGCCCTCGGCCCGCCAGCGGACGGCCGCGGCCTTCGAGTCGGCGGTGATCGCGTCGACGGTGAACTCCATGTCGGGGACGGCGGCGAACATCTCGCGGAACAGCGAGCGGACGCCCTCCGGACCGCGGAACACGCCAAGCGGGACGATGTCCTCGATCCCGTCGGCGTGCCAGTGGTCGGCCATCGCGTCGGGATCGCGACGGGCGACAGCGTCGAAATAACTGCGCGCGACCTTCTCGACCGCTGCCTTCGTCTGGCGCTTCCTCGCTGGCTTGTCGGACCCGTTGGTGGCCTTCGACGCCGAGCCGTTCGTGGCGGCGGACTTGGCCGTGGTCGTCTTGGGCGGCATGGCCCGGCAGCGTAGCGAGCGATCCGCCGCCGCGTGGTCAGGCGGGTTCGAGCGCAGCGGCAAGTTCCGCAATTAGCGGACGAACCGCGCCGGCCCCACCCTCGCCGGCGGCCCGCACCACACGGCTGCCGACGATCACCCCGTCGGCCACTTCGCCAGCCTGGGCCGTCTGGGCGGGCGTCGAGATCCCGAACCCCGCAGCCACGGGCACCTGGGAGGCCGCGCGCGTGCGCTCGACCGTCTCACGCAGCAGCGGCGGAAGCTCGTCGCGCTCGCCCGTGGTGCCCGCGAGCGAGACCGCGTAGACGAACCCGCGCGCGCTCGCGCCGAGCTCCGCGAGCCGCTCGGGCGCGGTCGTCGGGGCGGCGAGCGGGACGAGGGCGATGCCGGCGGCGTCGCATGACGCGCGCAGCTCCGCGGCCTCGTCGAAGGGCAGGTCGGGAACGATCAACCCGGCGGCTCCGGCGTCTGCGAGCCGGGCGACGAACGCCTCCCCGCCGTGGCGCAGGACGATGTTCGCGTAGACCATCGCGACCACCGGGACGTGCCCGGCGATCGCCTCGCAGACGCCGAGCACGCCGTTCACGGTCGCGCCCGCGGCGAGCGCGTCGGTGGCCGCGGCGTGGATCACGGGGCCGTCGGCGAGCGGATCGGAGAACGGGAACCCGAGCTCGATCAGGTCGGCGCCGGCCCCGGCGCACGCCTCGCCGACGGCGCGCGAGACGTCGAGGTCGGGGAAGCCACCCATGAGGTAGGGCATCAGGGCCGCGCTGCGGCCGTGGCCGGCGAACGCAGCGGCGATCCGTTCGGCGCCGGCGACATCCGCGGTCGCGGCGCCGTCAGCCACGCTCGATCACCTCGGCGAGATCCTTGTCGCCGCGGCCCGAGAGCGTCAGCAGGTCGAGCTCGCCCCCGCCCGGGTTGGCGAGCAGCCAGGCGAGCGCGTGCGCCGCCTCGAGCGCCGGGATGATCCCCTCGAGGCGGGTGAAGCTGCGGAAGGCGGCGAGCGCCTCGACGTCGGTGACGGCGTGGAAGGCGACGCGGCCCTCGTCGCGCAGCGCGGCGAGCTGCGGGCCGGAGCCCGGGTAGTCGAGCCCCGCCGAGACCGAGTGCGCTTCGAGGATCTGGCCGTCGTCGTCCTCGAGCACCGACGAGAGCGAGCCGTGGAGCACACCGGTGGATCCCGCCGCGAGCGAGGCCCCGTGGCGGCCGTCGAGCCCCTCGCCGCCGGCCTCGACCCCGACCAGCTCGACGTCGGCGTCGCCGAGGAAAGCGACATAGGTGCCGATCGAGTTGGAGCCGCCGCCGACGCACGCGATCACGCGCTGCGGCAAGCGCCCCTCGGCCTCGAGCACCTGCGCGCGCGCCTCGTCGCCGATCACGCGCTGGAGGTCGCGGACGAGCGCCGGGTAGGGCGCCGGGCCGACGGCGGACCCGATCACGTAGTGCGTCGTCTCGACGTTCGTCACCCAGTCGCGAATCGCCTCGGAGACGGCCTCCTTGAGCGTCCGCGCGCCGGCCTCGACCGGCGCCACTTCGGCGCCGAGAAGCCCCATCCGCTCGACGTTCGGCTTCTGCCGGCGCATGTCCTCCGTGCCCATGTAGACGACGCATTCGATCCCGAGCAAGGCGCACGCGGTAGCGGTCGCGACGCCGTGCTGGCCGGCGCCCGTCTCAGCGATCACGCGCTGCTTGCCCATCCGCTGCGCGAGCAGCGCCTGCCCGAGAGCGTTGTTCAACTTGTGAGCGCCAGTGTGGAGCAGATCCTCACGCTTGAGGTAAACCCCATGGCCGATCTCGTCCGAGAGGCGCTCGGCGCGGTAGAGCGGCGTCGGGCGGCCGGCGTAGTCACGCAGCAGCGCAGCGAGCCGGCTCTGGAAGCCCTCGTCGGCGCGTGCGTCGGCCCAAGCTTGCTCGAGCTCGTCGAGCGCGGGCACGAGCGTCTCGGGCACGTAGCGCCCGCCGTAGGGGCCGAAGCGCCGCTCTGGCGCGGCGCTCGTCGAAGGGTCCACTGCCCTATCCCCCGGCCGCGGCGCTCGCGGGCGCTCGCTCGACGGCCTCGAAGAAACCGCGCATCAGCTCGGGGTCCTTGCGGCCCGGCTCCGACTCGGTCCCGCTCGCGGTGTCGACGGCAAACGGCTCCGTCGCGCGGATCGCCGCAGCGACGTTGTCCGGAGTGAGCCCGCCCGCGAGCACGAGCGGCACGTTGCGGTCGTGGCGAGCCGCAAACTCCCAGTCGAACGTTTCCCCGGTGCCTCCGGGAACACCCGGCCGGTAGGCGTCGAGCAGGTGGTAGTCGACGACATACGGCCGTAACGCCGCGAGCGACTGCGCGCCGCGCACCCGAGTCGCCTTCATCACCTTGCAGCCGGTCCGGCGAGCGGCCTCCTGGGCGAAGGCCGGGCCCTCGTCGCCGTGGAGCTGGAGCAGCGTCAGCTCGCAGCGGTCGGCCGTCCGCGCCACGTCGTCGAGCGTCGCATTGACGAACACGCCTGCGACCTCCGTCTGGCGCTTCAGCTCGACGCCGATCTCCTCCGCCACGCCGATGTCGCACACCCGCGGGCTACCGTCGAAGAAGTTGAGTCCGACCGCCCACGCGCCGAGCTCGACCGCGAGGCGCGCGTCCTCGAGCCGCGTGATGCCGCAGACTTTTACCTCCGTTGCGGAAGGCATCGGGAAATGGTCGCAGGTCGCCCAGCGCGGCCCGCGGCGTCAGCGCTACGGGAGCGGGAGGAGCTCTTCAGGGCTCGGCTGCTGCTCTTGCTGCGAGCCGGGCTGCGCGTTCGCCGGGCGCTTTGCGAGCGTGAGCGTCGCGGTGCGCTTCGTCTCGCCGCGGTAGAACTCGATCGGGACCCTGTCTCCCGGGCTCTTGTCCTCGATCGCGGCCGCGACGTCGTCCGGCTCTGTGACGTTCTTGCCTGCGACCTTGACGATCAAGTCGCCGCCGGCCGTGATGCCTTGGGTCGTCTCGGTGCGGCCGGCCTCGAGCCCGGCCTTGTCGGCGGGCGAGCCGGGCGAGACGTCCTGCACGAGCGCGCCTCGGTCCACCGGCAGGTTCAGGTCTTGCGCGGCCTGCCGGTTGACGGGCGCGGTCGTTACGCCGATGTAGGCGCGCGCGACCTCGCCACCCTTCTTCATCTCCGGGATCGCGCGCTTGGCGGTGTTGATCGGAACCGCGAAGCCGATCCCGACCGAGCCCTGGGAGCCGCCGGTGGCGATCTGCGAGTTGATCCCGATCACCTTGCCGTCGGCGTCGATCAGCGGGCCGCCGGAGTTGCCGGGGTTGATCGAGGCGTCGGTCTGGATGACGTTGTTGATCGAGAACCCGTTGGGCGCCTCGATCTGGCGCTGGAGCGCCGACACGATCCCGGTCGTGACCGTGCGGTCGAGGCCGAACGGGTTGCCAATCGCGACCGTCGGGTCGCCCACGTCGACGTTCTTCGAATCGCCGAGCGCGAGCGGTTGAAGCTTGTCCTTCGGCGCGTCGACCTTCAGCAGCGCCAGGTCACTCGAAGGATCGCGGCCTACAACGCTCGCCTCGTATGCGTCGCCCTCGCCGAAGCGCACCTCGACATCGCCGTTGCCGGCGCCCTCGACGACATGGGCGTTCGTCAGCACGTAGCCGTCCTTGTCGAGCACGAAGCCCGAGCCGGTGGCGTCGCCCTGCTCAGGCGCGCCGAAGGGCGAGGTCGAACCGCGGCTGACCTGAGCCGAGATGAACACAACGCCCGGCCCATCCTTCTCGTAGATGCGGTTGACGGTGAGGTCGCCGCCCTTGTCGTTGGGCTGGATGCTGCCCGGCTTGGAGATCGGCGCCTGGCGACTGACCACCGGGCGGGTGCGCTCGCCGGTGTCGATCACATCGGTCGCGATCAGGATCGCGCCGATGACGAGCACCACGAGACCGCCGAGAACACCACCGAGCACACCGGTGACGCGCGGGTCGAAAGCAGGCCGCCCCTGGGGGGCGGAGGGCGACGGCGGATCCTTTTGCTTGAAGGGCGAGTCCACGGGCATGCGAGCAGTGTCGGCGGTGCCCGTTAAGTGTGCCTAAAAACTCAGCGCAGCCGGGCGGTGCGGGTCTTTCCTGCGTTCTGCCAGGAGACCACCTCGCCCTTGAGCTTGAGCGAGTTCGGGACGATCCCGACGCCGACGTCGAGCCGCTTGATGCCGTTTGCGTCGCGCTTATAGACCTCGTGCTGGAGCGCGTCGTTCTCGATCGTCTTCTCCTGGATCCACGCGCACGGGCCCTTCGACGAGAGCTCGATATCGGTGAAGCGCTCGCCGCCCGCCCTCTTGGTCGCGGAGATCTCGCGGACCTTGCCGGACTTGAGGCTCGCGTAGGTGAGGTGGTAGTGATCGAAGCCGAACGCGTCGTCGACGGCGTCCACCGCCAGTAGGGCGAACCGGCCGGCGATACGGGCGTGAAGCACCTCGGTGATGGCCGCCGGTTCCTCGGAGCGGTCGAGCAGGACCGACTTGTTGCGGCTGAAGAGGCAGCCGTAGATGTTGCCGCTCCGACTGGACTTGAACATCCGGGCGTCTTTCGTCTTCGCGATCGTCATCGTCTTGGCAGGTCGGCACGGGGCGGCCGCGGCGGCAGTCGAGACACACCCACTCAGCGCCACGACGATCACAACGCCGATCGCGATCGCGCAAGCCGCGTAAAGGGCCAGCAGTCCGAGATCGCGCCGCACGGGGTCCATGACCGAACCCTCGCGTGTCACCAATGAAGCCACGATGAGGCCACTACGCCTGCGTCGGCTCCTCGCTCGCGGTCAGCTCGCGGCACGCGGCCTCGGGGTCGTCGGCGCGCATCAGCGTCTCCCCCACCAGGACGGCGTCCACGCCGACGCGCTCGAGCTCCTCGATCTGCTCGCGGTAGACGATCCCCGACTCGGACACAACCGTCTTTCCCGCGGGAACGTCGGCGAGCAGCTCGAACGTGCGCGAGATGTCGAGCGAGAAGTCCTCGAGGTCGCGATTGTTGATTCCGATCACGTCGGCGTCGATCGTGAGCGCGGTGTCGAGCTCGTGCTCGTCGTGGACCTCCACGACTGCGTCGAGGTCGAGCTTGCGCGCCGCCATGTAGAGGTCGGACAGCTCGTCCGGCGGCAGTGCGCCGACGACGATCAGCACCGCGTCCGCGCCGGCCGCCTTCGCCTCGTACAACTGGTAGGGGTCGATGTGGAAGTCCTTGCGCAGGATCGGCAGGCCGGTCGCCTTGCGCGCGTCGACGACGTCGTCGAGCGAGCCGCCGAAGTGCTCCTCCTCGGTGAGGATCGACAGCGCGACGGCGCCGCCACGCTCGTAGGCGGCCGTGATGTCGGCGACCGTCGAGCCCTTCCGTATCTCGCCCGCCGACGGTGAGCGACGCTTGTGCTCGGCGATCAGCGAGGTGCCCGGGCTGGAGAGGGCCTCAGAGAAGGGCTTCCCCTCGCCCACCTTCGCGGCGGCCTTCTCGACGTCGGCCTGCGAGCGCTCCTGCTTGCGCCGCTCGAGCTGGTCGCGCGTCGTCTGGACGAACTCGTGCAGTCGGACGCTCACGCCGGTGCCAACTCGTTCGTGCGGGCGATGAAGCGGTCCAGCACCTCATTGGCGGCGCCGGAGTCAATCGCCTCTTCCGCGCGTCGGGCGCCCGCCTCGAGCGTCTCGGCCCCGCCCCCGACGTAGATCGCCGCGGCGGCGTTCACGACCGCGAGCGAGCGGCGGGGGCTCGCCTCGCCGGAGAGGACGGCGCGCGTGATCGCGGCGTTGTCCTCGGGCGACACTCCGCCGAGCCCGTCGAGGGACGCGGTCTCCACGCCGAGGTCAGCGGCGTCGAGCGTTCCGGTCGAGATCTCCCCGTCTCTCAGCTCCACGTAGCGGGTCGGGCCGGCGACGCTGATCTCGTCGAGGCCGTCCTCGCTCGACACTACCAGGGCGGTCGAGCCACCAAGCTCGGCGAGCGCCGAGGCGAGCAGCTCGAGGAAAGCGGGATCGGCGACGCCGATCAGCTGCCTGCGCGCGTCGGCCGGGTTCGTCAGCGGGCCGAGGAAGTTGAAGATCGTGCGCACGGCGAGCGCCTTGCGCACCGGGACGACGTGCTTCATCGCCGCGTGATGCGCCGGGGCGAACATGAATCCGAAGCCGAGCTCGTCGATGCACTCGGCAACCGCGGGCGGTTCGAGGTCGATCCGCGCGCCCAGCTGCTCGAGCAGATCGGCCGAGCCGCAGACGCCGGTGGCGGAACGGTTGCCGTGCTTGGCGACCGCGCAGCCCGCCCCGGCAGCGATGAAGGCCGCCGTGGTCGAGACATTGAAGGTCGGCAGGCCGCCGCCGGTGCCAGCGGTGTCGAGCAGGTCGTCGCGGGTCGGCTCGACCTTCGTCGCGAGCCGGCGCATCGTGCGCGCGAGGCCGACGATCTCGTCGACGGTCTCGCCCTTCGCTCGCAAGGCGATCAGGAAGGCGGCGGTCTCCGCCTCCGAGGCGCGGCCCTCCATGATCTCGTCGAGGACCGCCGAGGCGGCATCGGCGGAGAGGTCGGAGCCGGAGGCGAGGGCATCAATGGCCCCGGTGAGGACGTCGTTCGGCATCTCCTTGCCGCGGAAGCTATCCGCTGCCGTCGTGTGGGCGCGCGAGGAAGTTCTGAAGCAGCGCCTTGCCATCAGCCGTCAAGACCGATTCGGGGTGGAACTGCACCCCCTCGGCGGGCAGCTCGCGGTGTCGGGCTCCCATCACGGTCCCGTCCGCGCTCGCAGAGACCTCGAGGCAGTCGGGCAGCTCCGGGTCGGCGATGAGCGAGTGGTAGCGACCGGCGGTGAACGGGCTGTCGAGGCCGGCGAACACGGTCCTCCCATCGTGCTCCACCTCGGCGGTCTTGCCGTGGACGGGCTCGCCGCGGACGACCTGCCCGCCGAACTCCGCGACGAGCGCCTGGTGGCCGAGGCAGACGCCGAGGACGGGGGTACCCGCCTCAGCGAAGGCGCGGATCGCCGCGCTGGAGACGCCGGCCTCCGCGGGCGTGCAGGGCCCCGGCGAAACCACTACGCGCTCGGGCGAGCGTTCGAGCAGCTCGTCCGCGGTCGCCTTGTCGTTACGGACGACGTCGAGCTCGGCGCCGAGCTCGCCGAGGTATTGGACGAGGTTGTAGGTGAACGAGTCGTAGTTGTCGACGATCAGGACCTTCATGCCCAGTCCCCCTGCTCGCACGCGAGCTCGAGCGCCCCGAACACCGCCCCCGCCTTAGCCTCGGTCTCGCGCACCTCGTAACCCGGCTCCGAGTCGGCGACGATGCCGCCGCCGGCTTGCGCGTGCACGCGCCCGTCCTTGACGAGCGCCGAGCGGATGTAGATGCAGGTGTCGAGGTCGCCGGTGTAGGAGAGGTAGCCGACGGCGCCGCCGTACGGGCCGCGGCTGGTGGGCTCGAGCTCGTCGATGATCTGCATCGCCCGGATCTTCGGCGCCCCGGAAAGCGTGCCCGCGGGCAGCGAAGCCTCGAGCGCGTCCATCGAGCCGACGCCGTCGCGCAGGATGCCGGACACCGACGAGACGATGTGGAGCACGTGCGAGTAGGTCTCGACGGCCATCAGCTCGTCGACCGCGACCGAGCCGTGCTCGCAGACCCGGCCGAGGTCGTTGCGCCCGAGGTCGACGAGCATCACGTGCTCGGCGCGCTCCTTCTCGTCGGCGAGCAGCTCCTCCGCACGGCGCTGGTCCTCCTCGAGCGTGTCGGCGCGCGGGCGGGTGCCGGCGATCGGGCGCTGCTCGGCGCGGCGACCGGTCACCTTGACGAGCGACTCGGGCGAGGCGCCGGCGATCTCGAAGTCCTCGAAGTCGAGGAAGTACATGTACGGGCTCGGGTTCACGTTTCGCAGGCCGCGGTAGATCGAGAACGCCTCGACCGGGCAGTCCGCGCTCCAGCGCTGGCTGGGAACGATCTGGTAAGCGTCGCCGGCGCGGATGTACTCCTTGCAGCGTTCGACGGCAGCCGCGTAGCCATCCGAGCCGATGTTCGACTCCCATGCGGGCGGCTCGCGTCGGCCCGCGCGAGCGCGGGGCACCGGCGCAGCGAGTCGCTCGCGCACGTCGGCGATCGACTCGACCGCTGCGGCGTAGGCACCCTCGAGATCGTCGTCCGGGCCGGCGAAGACGTTCGCCAGCACGGTGACCTCGTGGGTGAAGTGGTCGAAGGCCAGCAGCACGTCTGAGACCATCAGCGCGAGATCGGGGACGCCGAGCTCGTCGGGGTTGGGCTCGCCGACCGACGGCTCCGCGGCGCGCACGAGGTCGTAGCCGAAGAGGCCGACCGCTCCTCCGGCGAACGGCGGCAGCCCCTCGACCGCCGCAACCCGGTAGCGGCCGAGCTCCTCGGAGACGGCCGCGTAGGGGCTGTCGAACTCGCGCTGCTCGCCGTCAACGGTGAGCGCACCGCCGTCGAGGCGGATGACGCTGCGCGGCTGCACCCCGAGAAAGGACCAGCGTCCGAAGCGCTGCCCCTGCTCGGCGGATTCGAGCAGGAACGAGGGACCCTCACCGCGGAGCTTGAGGTACGCCGACACCGGGGTCTCGCAGTCGTCGATGAAGCTGTGGCGCAGCGGGACAACGGTGTGCTCGCGGGCGAGCTCGCGTACCTCGTCGAGCGACAGCGAGACCTCGTGGTCGGCCGTCTGCGGCTGGGATGCCATCAGCTGGGGCGCCGGCGCGCGTTCAACTCGTCGGCGGCGTCGGCGAGCGACAGCCCGCGCGAGCGCATCAGCACCGCGAGGTGGTAGAGCACATCGGCAGCCTCCTCGCGCAGTCGCTCGTCGGACTCGCCGGCGGCAGCGTCGGCCACCTCACCCGCCTCCTCACGCACCTTCTCGCCGATCCCCGGCGGATCGGCGAGCAGCTCGGCCGTGTAGCTCCCGTCGGGACGCTCGTCGGCGCGCGCGGCGATCGTCCGCTCGAGCTCGGGCAGCGCCTCGGCGGACTGGAGAACCAGCTCGCCGCGATGGAAGCACGTCCGCTCGCCGGTGTGGCAGGCGGGGCCGGACGGCTCGACCAGCGCGAGCAGGGCATCCGCATCGCAGTCGTAGCGGAGCGCCTTCACCGCCATCGTGTTGCCGGAGGTCTCCCCCTTGCGCCACAACTCGTTGCGTGAGCGGCTGAAGAAGTGCAGCTCGCCGGTCTCACGCGTGCGCGCGAGCGCCTCGGCGTTCATGTACGCGAGCGTCAGAACCTCGCCGGTGCGTGCGTCCTGGCTGACGCACGGCACGAGGCCGTTGTCGTCGAAGTTGATCTCTTCCACGGACCTATCTTTCCAACCCGGCGGTCTCGCCCCTCGTTTTGCGGTCTCTACTCGAGGCCGAGGCGGTCCAGCAGCCCGTGATCCCGCCGCCAGCCCGGACGGACCTGGACCTTGAGGTCGAGGTACACCTTGGCGCCGAGCTCGGCCTCCAGCTCGCGGCGGGCGGCCGAGCCGATCGCCTTCACCATCCGCCCGCCGGCGCCGATCAGGATCGCCTTCTGCGAGTCGGTCTCGGCCCAGATCAGCGCCTCGAGCTCGACCAGCCCGTCGTCGCGCCGCCCGAGCTCGACGATCTCCACCTCGACCGCGTGCGGGATCTCGTCGCGCATCCGCAGAAGCGCCTGCTCGCGGACAAGCTCGGCTAGCCGAACCCGTTCGGGCTGGTCCGTCCGCTGCTCAGCCGGGTAGGCGAACGGTCCCTCGGGCGCGAGCGCCGCGAGCGCGTCGACGAGCTCCGGCACGCCGTCGCCCGTGCGCGCCGAGATCGGGAAGATCTCGGCCTCGACCCCAAGCTCAGCCGCGGTCGCGAGGGCCTCGAGCTGGCGGTCGCGGTCAAGCAGGTCCACCTTGTTGAGCGCGATCACGGCGGGCACATCTGCGGACGCGATCGCCTCGGCCGTGAAGCGGTCGCCTGGGCCGATCGCCTGTTCGCCGTTCAGCAGGAGCAGCGCGGCGTCGGAATCGGCGAGCTCGCGCTCGACCCGCCGCTGCATCCGCGCCGTCAACTCGTCGCGCGGGCGCTGGACCCCCGGCAGGTCCACGAGGGCGAGCTGCCAGCCGTCGCCCGTGGCGATGCCACGCACCGCGCGCCGTGTCGTCTGGGGCTTGTCGGACACGATCGCGACCTTGCCGCCGACGATCCGGTTGACGAGCGTCGACTTGCCGGCGTTCGGCCTTCCGGCGATCGCGATGAAGCCGCTGCGGGTCGGCGACTCAGCCAAGCGCGGCCATCACCTCGGCCTGGAGCGCGAGCATCTCGCCGTCGTCGGTCTCGTGGTCATAGCCGCAGAGGTGGAGCACGCCGTGGACGGCGGCCTCGACGACGTCGTCGCACAGCGGGGGGCAGAGCACGACGTCGCCGAGCTCGCGCGGGCCTGCCGCGGAGCTGTCCGCGTCCACCGGGAAGGAGAGGACGTCGGTCGCCTCGTCGCGCTGGCGATAGACGGAGTTCAGCCGGCGGATCTCGTCCTCGTCCGAAACCGCCACCGCCACATGCCCTTCGGCGATGCCCGCTTTCCCAAGCGCCGCCGCCACGGCCTCGCCCAGGGCGGGCTCGAGATCACCCGCGCCCACGATCTCGACGTCGAGGCCCTCGATGACGCTCAGCGGGCCTGCTTGCGCGCGCGCCCGATCTCGGGCGTGCCCTGCTTCGCGTGGTCGTCGTAGGCCTCGACGATCCGCTGCACGAGCTTGTGGCGGACGACGTCCTCGCCGCCCAAGCGGACGAACTCGATGTCGTCCACGCCGGCGAGGATGTCCCCGACCACGACGAGCCCCGAGCGGCCGTCGGCCTCGAGGTCGATCTGGGTGACGTCGCCGGTCACGACCATCCTCGAGTCGAATCCGAGCCGCGTGAGGAACATCTTCATCTGCTCCGGGCTCGTGTTCTGCGCCTCGTCGAGGATGACGAAGGCGTCCGACAGGGTCCGACCGCGCATGTACGCGAGCGGAGCGACCTCGATCACGCCGCGGTCGAGGTGCTGGTTGACCTTCTCGGGGTCCAGCATCGCGTAGAGGGCGTCGAACAGCGGGCGCAGGTACGGGTCCACCTTCGCCATCACGTCGCCGGGCAGGAAGCCGAGCCGCTCGCCCGCCTCGACGGCGGGGCGCGTGAGGACGATCCGGCTCACCTCACGCCGCGACAAGGCGCCGACCGCCATCGCGACCGCTAGGAACGATTTGCCCGTACCCGCCGGTCCGATGCCGACCGTGATCGTGTTCTCGCGGATCGAGTCCACGTAGCGCTTCTGGTTGACGGTCTTCGGTGCAACCTTCAGCCCGCGGTGCGACCAGACGACGTCGTCGAGGATCCTGCTCGGGCTCTCGTGGCGATCGAGCGCGCCGGTGATCGCCTCGATCGTCCCCGGCGCGATCTCGTGCCCCTGGCGGACGAGGTCGGCGAACTCGCGCACGACCGTCTCGGCCATCGCCACGTCGTCGGCCTCGCCGTCGAGGGTGAGGACGTTCCCGCGCAGGAACACGTCGCAGGCGACGTGGCCCTCGAGCGTCCGCATGATCACGTCGCCCGGGCCCGCCAGCTCGGCGGCGAGTTCGTTGGTGAGCTCGATCTGCTTCTTCAAGGCGCCGTCCTCAGCCCGTCAGCTTCTCCTTGACGAGCGCGCTGACGCGCTTGCCGTCGGCGCGGCCGGCGACGCGGCCCATCGCGGCGCCCATCACCTGGCCCATCTCCTTCGGGGAGCTGGCGTCGGTCTGTGAGATCGCCTCGTCGACGATCTGCTCGAGCTCGTCGTCGGAGAGCTGCTCCGGCAGGTAGGCCTCGATCGCGTCCGCCTCGGACTGCTCCGAGTCGGCCAGGTCGGAGCGGTCGGCATCGCGGTAGGCCTCGGCCGCCTCGAGGCGGCGCTTTCGCTCGCGCTGCAGCACGGCGACCTCGTCGACATCACCGCCCTGTGCGTCCTTGACCGCCTTTTGCAGCTCCGACACGACCAGGCGCAGCGCCGACGCGCGCGCGCGGTCGCCGGCGCGCAGCGCCGTCTTGACGTCCTCCTGCACCTGTTCGAGCACCGACATCGCGTCCAAGTTTAGGGCGGGACGCCTCTTAGACTCCGTGGATGGAGGAGACGGAGGCCGGCACGTGACCGACGCCACGATGATCCTCGTTGCCGGAGCGCTCCTCGGCGCCGGTATCGTCGCGGCGCTCGCCGCCCGCCGCCTGAAGGTCCCCGGGCTCGTCATCTCGCTGGCGCTCGGGATGCTGATCGGGTCGGACGGCCTCGGCTGGATCCACTTCGACGACGTCGACGTCGCGAGCACGATCGGCGTGATCGCGCTCGCGTTGATCATCTTCGAGGGCGGCCTCGCAGCGGGCTGGGGAGAGATTCGCCCCGTGATCGGGGTGAGCATCTCGCTCGCGACGCTCGGGACGGTGCTGACGGCGATCGTCGTCGGCTTCGCAGCCCACTGGCTGCTCGACCTCACGCTGCTCGAGGGGATGCTGCTCGGGTCGATCGTGTCCGCGACCGACAGCGCGGCGATCTTCTCGGTCCTGCGGGGCTCCTCGCTCAACCGGCGCCTGGCCCGCGTGCTCGAAGGCGAGTCGGGCTTCAACGACCCGGTCGCGATCGTGCTCGTGATCGGGTTCATCGACTGGATCCAGGACCCGGGCTACGGGCTCACCGACATGCTCGAGCTCGTGGTCGTCGAGCTCGGCGTCGGCGCGCTCGTCGGGCTCGCCGTCGGGCGCGCCGCGACGGTCGCGTTCCAGAAGGTCCGCTTCACGACGACCGGCCTCTACCCCGTCGCCTCGATCGCCGCTGCGGCGATCGCGTTCGGCGGCGCGAGCGAGCTCCACGGATCGGGCTTCCTCGCCGTGTACATCGCCGGGCTCTCGCTCGGGAGCGCGGCGATCCCGGCGCGCCGAACGGTGGACGACTTCCACGACGGCCTTGCGTCGGTCGGGCAGATCGCGATCTTCTTCACGTTCGGCCTGCTGATCTTCCCGAGCGAGCTGCCGGACGTCGCGGGCGAAGGCCTGTTGATCGCGGCCGTACTGATGTTCGTCGCGCGTCCCGCCGCGACGTTCGTCGCGACGGCGTTCGCGAAGGTCAACACGCGCGAGGCGCTGCTGCTCGGCTGGGCAGGGTTACGCGGCGCGGTCCCGTTCGTGCTCGCGACGTTCGCGGTCATCGACGATGCCCCCGAGGCGGCGTACCTCTTCAACATCGTCTTCTTCGTCGTGCTGATCTCGACCCTCCTGCAGGGCGCGACGTTCGAGCCGCTCGCCCGCGCGTTGAGGCTGACCGGCGACGTGCCGGCGCTGGGACGTCAGCTGATCGAGGTCGGCACGGTGCGCCGCCTGGGCGCCGAGGTGCTCGAGTACCCCGTGGGCGAGGACGACGCGATCGTGGGGCGGCTCGTGAACGAGCTCGGGCTATCGCGCCAGGCGCTCGTGAACGTGATCGTGCGCGAAGACCAGGCGCTGCTTCCACGCGGCTCCACCGCGATAAAGGCGGGTGACCGCCTCCATATCCTGATGCGCGCGGCGAAGCGCGAGCAGACCGAGGCGCTGTTCGACCGCTGGCGCGCGGGGCCGATCGGCGAGCCGGAGCCGCCGCCCGTACGGCTGTCCGCCCGCGCGGCGATCTTCACCGTCAGGCGCTGGCGTCCGGACGAGGACGGGGATCCGGGCGATCCGAAGACCGTCGGCGGGGCCCCCGTGATCCGGAGGCTGCGCACCCGCCGCGGCGAGCCGGGCGCGCTCGTGCTGCTCGACGACGGCCGCTTCGCGGCGACCAGCGCGGACATCGCGGCCGTCGGCGGCTCGCGCCAGATGCTGCGCTACACGCGCGAGCGCATCGCCGCCGAGCCCGACGACGTGTCGCGTGCGTGGTGGCAGGAGGTCGCCGGCGTGGTCGCCGGCGCGCGGCGCCCTAAGCGCAGCTAGGGTGGATGAGGTCGTGAGCGCCGCGTGTCGAGTCGCCCTCGCTGTATCGCTGTCCGCCGCGTTCGGAGCGACGCCCGCAGCCGCACAGGTCATCGCCGACGGCAATGACATCACTGCCCCGTCGAGGGAGGCGTTCACTCCGAACGCGCTCGCAGTCGAGGTTGGTCAGGTAGTGCGCTGGCGCAACGTGGACGTGATCGCGCCGCACAACGCAACCGAGATCCACGGGCTGTGGGAGGTCCTCGGCACGCGCTTCGGCCCACCACTCGTGGGGCCCGGGTTCGCACCCGGAGAAACGGCCGGGCGGGCGATGGAAGCCGGCACCCACAGCTACATCTGCACGATCCACCCACGCATGAGGGCGACGATCTCGGTCCGGCCGCAACTCGGTCTGCGGCGCCTGCCGGCGGCTCGTCCAGGTGCGGCACGAAAGCGCGTGATCACCGTCCGCTGGGCGAGCGCCGCGCCCGGCGCCGGCCGCTCGTTCGACGCCCAGCGGCGCCGCAACGGCGGCGCGTGGGTGACTTTCACCCAGGACTCGCGCGAGCCCTCCGGCAGCTTCAGCGCCGGCAAGAAGCGCAAGGGCCGCACGACGCGTTGGGAGGTCCGCGTCCGCCTGCGTGCCACCGGCGACGAGACTCGCGCGACCGACTGGTCGCCGACAGCGACGTTCGGCAGCTAGCCGGCTTCGAGCAGCAGGGCGCTCCAGCCGGCGTCGCTAAGGCAGCGCCGCTGTGCGAGTCCCCGCGCGCCGAACGCTTCCGCCACCTCGCCGGTCTCCTCGTCCAGCAGTCCGGAGATGATCATCGCGCGCACGGGATTCTCGATCAGGTCCGCCACCCGCAGCAGCAGCGGCCGCATCAGGTTCGCGATCAGCACCTCGGCCGGCGGGGGTGGCTGCTCGCGTAGGTTCGCGCGCTCGACGGCGGCGAGCTCGACACCGTTCGCGCGCGCGTTGGCGCGGGTTGCGTTGACGGCCTCGCGGTCGGAGTCGAGCGCCGTAACCGGCGCGAATCCAAGCTTTGCCGCGGCGATCGCGAGCACGCCGGAGCCGCAGCCGAGGTCGCACAGCGACCCCTCGGCCGGCTCGAGCTCCAGCAGCAGCTCGAGGCACATGCGGGTGGTCGCGTGCGATCCGGTGCCGAACGCCGCCCCGGGATCGATCACCACTTCCTCAACGCCTGGGCGAACAGCCGGGTCCTCCCACGGCGGGCGGACGTACAGCTTCCCGCCGACGAGGACCGGCGCGTGGAAGCGCTTCCAGCGCTCGTCCCAGTCGTCGGGGACCTCCTCCCCCGAGACGACGACCCGGATGCCCCCGACCTCGGCCTCCCCCTCCGGCAGGGAAGGCAGCTCGCCCGGAACGCCGTAGACCGCGTACTCGACGAACCCCTCGCCATCCACCTGCTCGACACCGCCAGGCGCCAGCTCGAGCAGCGCTGCCAGGACCTGTTCGGCCGACTCGGAGGGCGCCCTGACGGCGAGCCGGATCAGCGCAGGGCCCGTTTGACCTTCGACAGCAGCGACTCGGGCTCGGGCTCGCGCAGGTTGTCCTCGTCGAGCGTCGCCGCGAAGCGGCTGAGCGCGGCGCTCTGCTCCGGGGTCAGGTTGCGCGGGATGACCACGTTGACGATCACCTGCTGGTCGCCGCGGCGGCCGCGGCCGAGCGACGGCATCCCCTTGCCGCGAAGGGTCACGACCGTTCCCGGCTGGGTGCCCGGCTTGACGGTCAGCTCCTCCTCGCCGTCGAGCGTCGGGACGCTGACCGTCGCGCCGAGGGCGGCGCTCGGGGCAGGCAGGTCGACGACCGTGATCAGGTCGTTGCCGTCGCGGACGAAGCGCTCGTCCTCGCGCACGCTGACGAGGACGTAGAGGTCCCCCGCGGGCCCGCCGCGCTCGCCGGTATGGCCGCGCCCGGCGATCCGGATGCGCTGCTCGTCGGCGATCCCTGCGGGAATGTCGACGGCCAGCTTTCGCCGCGACGCCTGGCGGCCCCGCCCGGCGCAGGTCGAGCAGGGCGTCGAGGCAAGCTTGCCGTCGCCGCCGCACGCATCGCAGACCTGCGAGCGCATCAGCTGCCCGAAGGCGGTCCGCGCGACCGTGCGGATCTCGCCTGTGCCCTCGCAGCGCGAGCACGTCTCGATCGGCGTGCCGGGCTCGGCGCCGTTGCCGTGGCAGTGCTCGCAGGCTTCGACGGCTTCGTACTCGACGTCCACGCTTTTGCCGGCGGCGGCCTCCTCGAGCGAGACACCGATCGAGACGGCGATGTCGCCGCCCTGGACCGCACCGCCGCGAGCGCCGCGGCCCCCGCCGAACGGGTCGCCGCCGAAGAAAGCGTCGAAGATGTCGGCGAACGAGCCGAACCCCTGCACCGTCGGGCCGTAGCCGCGCGAGGAGAGGCCGTCGTGGCCGTAGCGGTCGTAGATCGCGCGCCGCTCGGGGTCGGACAGGATCTCGTAGGCCTCCGCCGCCTCCTTGAACTTCTCCTCCGCCTCGGGGTCGTGCCGGTTCACGTCGGGGTGGAGCTCGCGCGCGAGCTTGCGGAAGGTCCGCTTGATCTCGTCGTCGGCGGCGTCGCGGCCGACGCCCAGCACCTCGTAGGGGTCGCGTCTCAGCTGCGGCCCGCTCATTGCTCCCAGACCTTCTCGACGAAGCGCGACAGCTCGGCGGCGGCCTCGCGCACGGTCCCGATCGCGTTCGCGTAGTCCATCCGCACCGGCCCGACCACACTGACCGCGCCGAGAGTGCGCGCCGCGGTGCCGTAGCCGGCCGCGACGACGCTCAGCGCGCGCAGCTCGGGCGCCTCGTTCTCCGCGCCGATCCGCAGCGACACGCTCGACCCGGCGAGCGACCCGCGCAGCAGCGACAGGAAGCTGACGCGGCGCTCGAGCATCGCCATCAGGTCGCCGAGCTGGGAGAGCTCCTGGAAGCGGTCCTCGCTCATCAGCCGCGCGGCGCCGTCCACGTAGAGGGTGTCCTCCGCGGTGTCCTCGAGCTCGGCGAAGGCGGGCGCGAGCGTGTCGAGGAACGAGCGTTCTGCGCTCCCGAGCGTCGGATCGGCGAGCTTCGAGGCGAGCATCCTCGCCCCGACCGCCATCCCGCCGAGGGTCTCGTTGAGGTAGCTCGCCGCCCAGTCGACGAGGCCGCGGTCCACCGGCTCGCCGTAGGAGACCATCCGCTTCGTCACGCCGCCGGTCGAGGTGATCACGACGACCATCGCCAGCTGGGGCTGCAGCAGCAGCACCTCGACGCGGCGGATCGTCGTGCTCGCGATCGGCGGCGCGGAGACGATCGCGAGCAGGTTCGTGATCTGCGACAGCTGCGCGGTGGTGGTGCGCATCGCCTGATCCACCTCGGCGCGTGTGAGCTCGAGCTCGAAGCGCTTCGCCCGCACGGGCAATTTGTCGGCGGCGAGCAGGGCGTCGGCGTAGTGCCGATAGCCGGCGTCGGTCGGCATGCGGCCCGCGGAGGTGTGCGGGTGCCCGAGCAGGCCGAGCTCCTCGAGCTGCGCGAGCTCGGCGCGAATCGTCGAGGAGCCCCACGGCAGGTCGGGCGACTCCGCGAGCGCCTTCGAGCCCACCGGGTGGCCCGAATCGACGTATTCCTGAACGACGGTGCGCAGGATCTGCGCCTGTCTCGGCGTCAACTGCATGCGCTCATTGTCCCAACCGCGCGGGCGGGCCCGCGCGGCATCGGTCGCTAGCCCTCGATCTCGGCTTCCGCGTTGCGGATGATTTGGTTGCCGGACTGCTCGGCGACCGTGTCGACGACGAGCCGGCCGTCGCGCTCCTCCTTGACGGTGCCGGAGACCGTGATCTCCTGTTCGGGAAAGCCCATCCCGCGGAACTGGACCGCGAGGCGCTTGAGCTTCGCCGGGCCGCCGCCGGCCGCGGCGGTGTTCGCACGCGCGACCTGCGCCATCGAGTAGAGACCGTGGAGGATCACGCCGGGAAGCCCGACGTTCTTGGCGAAATCCTCGTCGGTGTGGATCGGGTTCGGATCGCCCGAGGCCTCGGCGTAGCGCTTGGTCAGGCCGGCGTCGGGCGTGACCTTCAGCTCCGGAATCGAATCCCCGACGTTCATCCGCTCACACTCCCCTCACGATGTTGGTCCAGAGGGCACTCACGACCTCGTCGCCGTCCTGGTTGTTCGACGTCGACTCGAAGACGTAGAACGCCTTCCCGTCCTTCTCGAAGATCTCCTTCACCGACGCTGTGGACGTAATCGTGTCGCCGGCGCAGACGGGTTCGCCCCACACGAACTCCTGGCCGCCATGGACCATCATCGGCAGCTTGTCGGCGATCACCTCGAGGATCGGCGGCCCCATCGCCGGCGCCGAGTAGACGACGGCGAACATCGGCGGCGCGACGATCCCGCGGTAGCCCGCAGCCTTGGCGGCGTCCTCGTCGCGGTGGACCGGGTCCTCCTCGCCGACGGCATCGGCGTACGCGGTGATCCGGTCGGCCTCGACCTCGAACTCGACTGGGTCCCAGGTCATCCCGGCTGCGCTCGTGTCCACTGGCATCGGCGCGGCAGTCTAGTAGCCCTATCCGCCCAAGCGCAGCCTCTCGGCCGCCTCGTGCGCCGCCTCGACCGTCGGATGGAGCTCGAAGCGGCGGATCTTGCCGTCTTCGATCTCCCACAGCTGGGCGACGTTCATGTCGATCTCGAGCCCGCTGCCCTTCCCGCGACCGGTCTGACGAACGTGTGCGATCGCGAACCGCTCGTCGAGCGTCTCGAGGCGCTCGATCTCGATCGCGAAGGTCTCCCACGCATCGAGCCAGTCGCCGAGCCAGCGGCGAAACCCCTCCTCGCCGTGGAACGTGCCGGGGTTCGCAAGCTCCGGCGACGAGAAGACCACGAAGTCCGGATGCATCATCCTCACGAGCGCCTCGATGTCGCCGGCGTTGACCGCCGTCGCGGCCTCCGAGGCGAGCGTTTCGTGCGAGTTCTCAGTCGTCATCGCCGAGCTCCAAGACCGACAGGAACGCCTCCTGCGGCACCTCGATCGCGCCCACTTGCTTCATCCGCTTCTTGCCCTTCTTCTGCTTCTCGAGCAGCTTGCGCTTGCGCGTGACGTCGCCGCCGTAGCATTTGGCGATCACGTCCTTGCGCATCGGCTTGACCGACTCGCGCGCGACGATCTTCGACCCGATCGCCGCCTGGATCGCGACCTCGAACTGCTGCCTCGGGATCTGCTTCTGGAGGCGCTCGGTCAGGTCGCGCCCGACGTTGTAGGCCTTGTCGGAGTGGACGACCATCGAAAGCGCGTCGACCTGGTCGCCGGCGAGGAGGATGTCGAGCTTCACGAGGTCCGAAGGGCGGTTGCCGGTCAATTCGTAGTCGAGCGAGGCGTACCCGCGCGTGCGCGACTTCAGCTGGTCGAAGAAGTCGAGCACGATCTCGGCGAGCGGCAGGTCGTAGTGGAGCTGCACGCGTGTTTCGGACAGGTACGACATGTCCACGTGCGCGCCGCGGCGCTCCTGGCAGAGCTCCATCACCGCCCCGACGTGCTCCTTCGGGCAGATCACGGTCGCGCGGATGTAAGGCTCGCGGATCTCCTCGATCCGGGCGCGGTCGGGCATCTCCGACGGCGAGTGCACCGCCAAGGTGGCACCGTCGGTGAGCAACACCTCGTACTCGACGTTCGGGGTGGTGGCGAGCAACTCGAGGTCGTACTCGCGCTCGAGCCGCTCGCGCACGATGTCCATGTGGAGCAGGCCGAGGAACCCGCAGCGGAAGCCGAACCCGAGCGCCTGGCTCGTCTCCGGCTCGTACGACAGGGCGGCGTCGTTGAGCGCGAGCTTCTCGAGCGCGTCGCGCAGGTCGGCGAAGTCGTCGGTGTCGACAGGGAACAGTCCGCAGAAGACCATCGGCTTGATCTCGCGGTAGCCGGGCAGCGGATCCGTGGCGGGGTTCGCGCCGAGCGTCAGCGTGTCGCCGACGCGCAGCTTCGAGACGTCCTTGACCCCAGTGATGACGTAGCCGACCTCGCCGGCGCGCAACGACGGGACGGGGGTCATCTCTGGGCCGAAGAAGCCGATGTCGTCGATCTCGGCCTCGGTTCGGGCCTGCATCGCGAGGATCGCCTCACCCTTCGAGAGCTCGCCGTCGACGACGCGGACGTAGGCGATCACGCCCCGGTACTGGTCGAACTCGGAGTCGAAGATCAGCGCCCGCGCCGGTGCATCCGGGTCGCCCTCCGGCGGTTGCACGCGCGCGACGATCGCCTCGAGGATCTCCTCGACTCCCTCCCCGCTCTTCGCCGAGAGCCGGATCACGCCGTCGGCCGGCTCTCCGAGCAGCTCGGTGATCTCGCCGGCGACCCGCTCGGGCTCTGCGCCCGGGAGGTCGATCTTGTTCAGCGCCGGGATCAGCTCGAGCCCGTTCTCGACCGCGAGGTAGGTGTTCGCGACCGTCTGGGCCTCGACCCCCTGGGAGGCGTCCACGAGCAGGAGCGCGCCGTCGCACGCCGCGAGCGAGCGCGAGACCTCGTAGGTGAAGTCCACGTGGCCCGGGGTGTCGATCAGGTGGAGGCGGTAGGTCTCGCCGTCCTGGGCGGTGTACTCGACACGCACCGCCTGCGCCTTGATCGTGATCCCGCGCTCGCGCTCGAGCTCCATCGAGTCGAGCATCTGCGGACGATGGGAGCGCGCGTCCACCGCGCCGGTGCGCTCGAGGATGCGGTCGGCCAGCGTCGACTTCCCGTGGTCGATGTGGGCGATGATCGAGAAGTTGCGGATGTTCTGCGCGGGGGCGGCCACGAGCGGGCATTATGGAGAGGTGGGCCGCTCGGTCCTCGTGTTGATCTTCAAGAAAGGTCGAGGTCGGCGCAAGGCGCGGGACCTGCTGAGCGCTCAGCGCCGGAAGGGGCCGGCGACGAGCGCCCGGATCTGCGCGACCTCCGGGATCCGCATCGCCCAGACGATCGCGGCGTAGACGCCCAACCCGAGCGCCACGGCGACCCCGACCGAGGTGATCTGCGCCACGAGCGACTCGCCGAGCAGCTCGTCCAGCCCGTACCACGCGCCGTAGCTGACGGCGGCCAGCACCGCGGAGGCGGCGAGCATCTGTAGACCGGCGACGAGCGTGCGCGCGCCGTCCACGCCGCCGAGCTCGCCGCGCAGGAAGAGCGCCTGCGCGAGCGTCATCACGATCGTGCCGGCGACGGTGCCGATGACGATCCCCGCGATCCCGAAAGGCTCATACAGCGCCGCGGCGACGATCGCGTTGATGACGAGGTTCAGCAAGGAGAGCCCGGAGGTCAGCCACGGGCGCTGGATCGCAAAGAACGTTCGCGACAGCAGCAGGCTGACGCCCTGGAACGGCAGCGAGATCGACCACCAGAGCATCGCCGTCGAGACGAGCTCGGTCGCCTCAGCGTCGAAGGCGCCACGCTGGAAGACGACGCGCGTGATCGGCTCGGCGAGCACGGCCATGATCGCCGCGGACGGGATCAGCGTGAGGCAGATCTGGCGCACGCCGTTGGCCATCCGGTCGCGCAGCTCGCCGCGCTCGTCGCGGGCCGCGAGCTTGGCAAGCGTGGGGAACAACACCGTCGCGATCGCGATCGAGAACAGCCCCTGCGGCAGCATGTAGATGCGGAAGGCCTTGTCGATCGCGGCCGGCGCCTCGTCGGAGACGAGCGTGCCGAAGAGCGAGTTGATCAGCAGGCTGAAGTTGATCAGCCCGAGCGCGAAGGCGACCGGGACGATCAGCTTGAGGATTCGACGCACGTGCGGATTGCGCCACTGCAGCGTGAACTCGAACCGCCCGCCGCGGCCGCGCAGCCACGGCATCGGCAGCAGCAGCTGCACGAGCGTCCCCACGAAGACCCCGATCGCGTAGGCATAGATCTCGTCGTCGGACGGGAACACCGGCACGAGGCCGACGAGCACGGCGATGATCACGATGTTCCAGACCGCCGGCGCGATCGCCGGCACGGAGAAGTGCTCGAACGAGTTGAGCACGCCCACCACGACGCCCGACAGCGCGAGCATGAGGACGATCGGGAAGAGGATCTGCGACAGGTCCACCGTCAGGTCGCGCAGCGCGGGCTGGTCGTCGAAGCCCGGGGTGAAGAGCGGCACGATGTACGGCGCGAGCAGGATGAAGAGCGCGCTGAACGCGCCGAGGAAGAGCAGGATCAGGAAGAAGACGCCCGACGCGACGCGGAACGCCTCCTTCTTCTCGCCCTTCTCCAGCAGCTCCGTGAAGACCGGGACGAACGCGCCCTGCAGGGCCATGTCGCCGAACAGCGCGCGCACGAGGTTGGGGATCTGGAATGCGATCGTGAAGGCCGACATCGCCGCGGTGACGCCGAAATAGCTCGCGACGACCACCTCGCGCACCAGACCCGCGACCCGCGAGACGCCCATCGCGAACGAGAAGAAGGCCGTGCTGCGGGCCATCCGGCCCGCTCCGGAAGGGGTCTGCGCGGGTTCCGGGCGCTCGGAATCCGGCGTCATGGACGTGCGGTCGTCATCGGCCATGACCACCTCAGCTACACTAACCAGCGCCGCGGCCGGGCTTACCCCGCTCGCGGCACTCGTTTGTTATGGCGAACATCCACTCACAGAAGAAGCGCATCCAGCGCACTCAGCGCGAGTGGCTCGAGAACCGCCGCTTCGTGTCGGCGATCAAGACGAAGTTCCGCGGCCTGAGCGACGCCGTCGCCGCCAAGGATGCCGGGGCGGCCGACGCGGCACATCGCGAGCTCGACTCGCAGATCGACCGCGCCGTGCGTCACGGAGCGCTGCACCGCAACAACGGAGCCCATAAAAAGGCTCGTGCGGCTCGTCTCCGCGCCTCGCTTTAACCGCTTCTCAGGCTGCGCGGGGACGCTCCGGTATTGCCGGCTCCGGAGAGATGAACACAAACTCCTTCGCCGGCAACACCCTCGCGTCCCCGCGTGCGGGTCAGCAGGTCTGCGCAAGGGCGCGTGTGAGAGCGTTCTGCTCGTCCAGCTGGGGCGGATCGCCCTCGCCGCGCAGCTCGACCTCGAGCTCGGCGAACGTGGTGAGCGCCTGGGCCAGCGCGTCGCGGTCGGCCTCCTCGGCCGCGGCGACGATCCGCTTGACGGCCCACTGAGGCGATCCGAGCTCCTTCCCGATAGCGCTGCGCGAGGCACCTGCCTCGAGCAGCTCGGCGGCGCGGTGGACGTCGCGCAGGCGGCGGACGACGGGGAACAACAGGCCGCCGGCGCGCTCACCGGAGGTCCTGAGCTCCTCCGCGAGTGAGAAGGCCGCGGCGCGGTCGCCCGCGACGACTGCGTCGGCGAGGTGGTAGGCCCGCACGGACGAGTCGCCGGCCGCGAGGCTTTCGACCGCCTCTATTCCGATCCGCTGCTCGGGGTGGATCGCAAGCGCCAGCTTCTCGAGCTCGCGCTCGAGCCGGCGCTGCTGGGGACCGACGATCTCGACGAGCTCGCGGGCGGCGTCGGCGTCGATCGCGAGACCGGCGTCGCGAGCCCGTTCCGCCACCCATCCGGGCAGCTTCCACGGCTTCGGTGCCGCGAACTCCCGCACCTCCCCGTCGGCATTCTCGACGGCGGTGATCAGGCGCTTCGACGGCGGCTTCGAGCCACGTTCCGCGGGACGCGCTATCAGGACGAGGAAGGTGTCCGGCGCCGGAGCCTCGAGTGCCTGCTCGAGCGGCTCGAGCGCGCCTGCCTTCCAGGCCTCGACGCCGTCGGCGAGCAGGAAGCGATCGCCCCCGGCGAAGGTCAGCGCGGTGAGGGACGCGGCGATGTCGCCCGGCCCGCTGCGGCGCGCGTCGAAGACTTCGAACGAAGCGTCCTCGGAGGAGTCCGCCCGCGCCCGGACCCGCGCGCGCCATGCATCCAGACGCACGACGTCGTCGCCGTGGAGGAGGTAGACGGGCTTGAGACCTGCCACCGGGCCAGTCTAGGCCCCGGGTCAGTCGCCGCGCTCGCGGTCGATCTCGATTCCGTGCGGGTCCACCCTGAGCCTGACGGTGCCGTCGCGATCGGTGCGAAGGACGTGCGGGACCCTCGCGTGAAGGGCTGCGAGCGTGGCGGGATGGGGGTGGCCGTAGCGGTTCTCCTCACCGACCTCGATCGCCGCCACCTGAGGACGCATACGGCGCAGGACGCCCGGGAGTCCCGGGTCGCCGCTGCCGTGGTGAGGCACCTTGATCGCATCCACGTCGGGCAGCGGGAGCGGCGCGAGCGATGGGCTCTCGGCGTCGGCCGAGAGGAGCAATTCGAAGCCGCGGGCGCTGACCAGAGCGATCGTCGCGCGCGGGTTCGGGTCCTCCGGCGGAGGGCCTGGCGGTCGCGGCGGTGGCGAGAGGATCCTGACCTCGATCGCGCCGACGCGCAGGGTACGCCCCGCACGCGCGGGCACCCGGCGGATGCCGCGCCGCCCAGCGGCGGCGAGCATCGCCCGGTACGACGGGTCGGCGGTGCCGTCGCCGCCATCGAGGAGGACGTCCACCGGGAAGCGCTCGACCACCTCGCGCAGGCCGCCGTGATGATCGCGCGAGGCATGGGTCGCCGCGACGACGCTCAGCGTGCGCACCCCGGCGCGGCGGAGGAGGTGCACGACGCGCGCCTCGGGAGGTCCTCCGTCGAACAGCACGGCGGCGCCGGACGGATCCTGGATCAGGGTGGCATCGCCTTGGCCGACGTCGAGGAAGGAAATCGTGAGCTCTTTGGGGCGTGGTGGAGGTTGGAGCGCCAGGACGCCGGCCGTGGCAGCTCCAGCGGCGGCGAGCGTCGTCAGGGCTCTCCTCGTCGCTTTCGGCAGCCGCCGCCATTCTCCGCCGAGCGCGGCCGCGTACGGCTCGCCGCGCCGTATGAGCCTCCGCACCGCGATCACAACCGCGGCGATGACCGCGTATGTGGCGAGGACCGCCGGCAGCGACGGAAGCGCCACCTCCGCACCCGCGCCGGGAAGCTCGGCGAAGCGGCGGGCGAGCCAGTCGAGGTAAGCGAGCGGCGGTTCGCTCAAGGCGGCAAGCATCCGGTCGAACGCGAGTCCGCCGGGGACCTGCGCAGCCGCCGTCTGGATCGTCCCGATCCACATCACCGGCGCAACGGCCGGCAGGGCGAGCAGGTTCGCGGGAAGCGCGACGAGCGATACCGAGCCGAACGCGTGAGCGAGCAGCGGCGCCGTCGCGAGCGTGGCCGCGAGCGTCATCGCGACCGCCTCGGCGAGCGGCCGCGGCAAAGCGCGTAGGCGGCCCGCGATCCCGGGAGCGAGAGCGACGATCCCAGTCACCGCCGCGAACGAGAGCTGCCAGCCCGCATCTCCCGAGGCGCGCGGATTGAGCGCGAGCGTCACTGTGGCCGCCAGCAGCAGGGCGTACCAGCGCGAGGCGGGCCGCCCGGCGGCCAGCGCCACGAGCGCCGCGGCGCCCATCACCCCGGCGCGCTGGAGCGACGGGCTCGCGCCGGCGAGCGGGACGTAGATCGCGATCAGCGCGAGGACCGCCGCGATGCGCGCACGATGTCCGAGTCCGATCGCCGCGAAGAGCGGAAACGCCAGGGCGGCCAACAGCACCACGTTCTGGCCGCTGGCGGCGAGCAGGTGCGCGAGGCCGGCGCGGCGGAAGTCGTCGCGCACCAGCGGGTCGAGCGCCTCGTCACGCCCGAGGACGAGCCCGCGTGCGAGGGCGGCGAGCGGAGGCGGGAGCCCGGATCCCATGCCCTGCTCTGCACGAGTGCGCGCCCGGTCGAGTGCGCCCTCGAGCCCACCGCGCGTGCGGCCGGTCGCGGCCACGTTCTCGACCTCGAGCTCACCTGCGACACCCCGCCGCCGCAGGTGAGCGGCGAAGTCGAAGCGTTCGTCGCGCTTGGGGCCCGGACGCCGCGCGCGGCCGTGCACGGCGAGCTCCGCCCCTGGCCCTGCCCCTTTTGGCCAGCGCTTGTCGTCCGACAACCGCGCGAGGAGTTGTGCGTCCTTCAGCGGTCCGGCCGTGACGCGTATCGTGGCCTGCGACCCGAAGCTGGTCGGCCGAGGCGATTCGAGCAGCTCGACTCGTCCGTCTATCCGAACGCCGTCCGAGCCGCGCTCCTCGCCGAGGGCTCGCCCGGGTGCGTCGATCGCCGCCAGGCGCGCATCGCCAAGCGCTCCGCCCCCAACGACGAGAACGCCGGCGAGGGCCGCCGTCCAGCGGCTGTCCGACACGGCGGCCACGGCGGCGAGGACGACCGTCGCCGCCACCGCCCACGCCGACGCGCCGGCGGGTGACAGCGCGAGACCGAGGACGAAGGCGGCCAGCGCGGCGTGGTACGGGCGGTCCGCAAGCCCCCGCCCGACACGGGCGCGCACCCTGCGCGCGCCCGCAGCGGTCACGGCTCCACGGCTCGCCGCAGCGCCTCGAAGCGCTTCTCCCCGATCCCCTCGACCTCCTGCAACTGCTCGACCGTGCGGAACCCGCCGTGCTGGGTGCGGTAGTCGACGATCCGCTTCGCCAGCGCCGGGCCGATCCCGTCGAGGGTCTCGAGCTGGGCGAGGGTAGCCGTGGCGAGACTGATCTTGGCGGCCGCTGCACTGCCCACCGCACCTCCGTCGGCGTCACTGCCGGGAGCTCCTCCGGCGGGGGCGTTCGGCGACGGCGTGGCCGGCCGCTCGCCGCGCTTCGGAACGACGATCTGCTGTCCGTCGCGGACCCGTGCCGCGAGGTTCACCGCCCTGGCGTCAGCGGCCCCGGTCAGTCCGCCGGCCTGTTCGACGGCGGCTCCCGCGCGGGCGCCCGCGCGCACGCGGTAGAGACCGGGACGCCCGACGGCGCCCGCCACGTGCACGTACGCAGTCGCCGCCTTTGAGCCGCGCGCGCGTTCGCTTGCGCGGCCCGGACCGTCGTCGAGGGCAATCTTCGGGGCCGCGGAGCCTGTGTCACAAGCCCCGAGCGCGCGCGCAAGCGCGAACGCGATGAATGCCGCGGCGGCCACGTAGGCCGCCAGCCTGAGCCTGTCCTCGCCCACACTCCGACGCTACGAGTGCGCGTGTGACAGCGGCGCGACGAGCGCAAGGTCTCGCCGACGCGCGGGCGACGATTGCGTGGCGGAGAACGATTCAGCGGATAGAGAAGCCGGTCAGGCCTTCCGGCTCCTCGTCCGTCACCTCTACGTCGTTCACGGACGCCCCGCGCGGCCCGTCGTGGACGAAGCGGACCATCGCCTCGACGCCGTCGTCCGGACCCTCGAAGACCGCCTCGACCTTGCCGTCCAGCCGGTTGCCCACCCATCCGGCGACACCGAACTGCTCCGCGCGCGTGCGGGTGCTGTCGCGGAAGAAGACGCCCTGCACCCGGCCGCTCACCACGACGCGCTTCCTCATCAGGACGCAACCAGCTCGAGCGCGCGCTCGACCGCATCGGCCGGCGTTTCCGCGAGCACGAGCGGCTCCTCCTGCACCCGCCCGGCGCGCCCGAGCTCCCACGTCCCGAGTCCGACCACGGGCTTGCCCGCGCGCAGCGCGAGGGCGATCTCGCTCAGCGTGCCGTACTCGCCGCCGATCGCGATCAGCACGTCGGCCGCTCGCACGACGAGTGCGTTCCGCAGCTCGCCCATCCCGGTCGGGATCGCGATCTCCACGTGCGGGTTCGCGTCGGAGCGGTCGTCGCCCGGCAGCAGGCCGACGGTCGTACCGCCCGCGCGGCGTGCGCCCGCGCACGCCGCCTCCATGACGCCGCCGAGTCCCCCGCTGAGGACGAGTGCGCCACGCCGCCCGAGTTCCTCGCCGACCGCCTCGGCGGTAGCTCGCTCGTCGGCGCTGGCTTCGGCGCCGCCGACGACGGCGACGTGGATCACGCGCCGGCCGCGAGGTCCGCGTGGAATCCCTCGCGCCAGCTCGGGTAGAGCAGCTCGAGCCCAAGCTCGCGCTTGGCAAGCGCGTTGGAGGCTCCGCGCGCCGCGGTCATCATGAACACCGCCTGCGGTCCCGCCACGAGGCGCGCGATCAGCTTCGGCACGCGCATCGGCTTCGGCGCGCCAAGAGCCTCTGCGTAGACGGGAAGCCACTGGCTGACGGGTGCGGGCTCGTCATCGGTGACGTTGTAGACACCGGGTGCGCCACGCTCGAGCGCCACGACACAGGCGCGCGCGGCATCGTCCACGTGGATGAACGACCACGTAGCCGTACCGCCGCCGACGATCGGGAAGCGCCGCTTGCGGACCTCCGCGGCCGTGCTGCCGTCCGCCGCGTACGAGGTGCCATCTCCGTAGAAGTACCCATAGCGCAGCGCCACGCCTTCGATCCCGTTAGTCGCGGTGACCGACTGCTCGAGGTCTCGCAGCGCGCGAACGCTCCGGCGCCATGGCTCGGGTGCGTCGAGCGCGAGCGGCTCGTCCTCGCTCGCGACCGGCGAGTCGCCGGGCGCATAGGCGAACGAGATGCTCTGTGCGACAACGCGGCGAGCGCCGGCGGCCACCGCCGCCGCGACCAGGTTCGGCGTGCCCTCACTCCGCAGCCTGTCGTTGCCGGCGAACTGCTCGGCGAAGCGCTTCGGGTCGATCGCCTGCGGGATGTCGGTCAGCTGGTGGACGACGACCTCCGGCCGGGCAGCCACCACCACGCGTTCGATCGCCTCGCGGTCGAAGACGTCGGCAACCGCGGCGTCCACGCCCTGCTCGCGGAGCGCCGCAGCGCGCTCCTGGGTGCGCGAGAGGCCCGTCACCTCGTGCCCGGCATCGCGCAACATCGGAACCAGCCTGCGCCCGACCGCTCCCGTCGCGCCTGCAACGAAGACGCGCATCAGCCCACCACGAAGTTGACGAGCTTGCCGGGCACGACGATCGTCTTCCGCACGGACTGGCCGTCGAGATGCGCCTGCACCTTCTCGGACGCGCGCGCGAGAGCCTCGAGCTCGTCCTCGCCGGCGTCCGCGGGCGCGGAGATGCGGTCGCGCAGCTTGCCGTTCACCTGCACGACCAGCTCGAACTCGTCGCGCTCGAGCAACGCCGGGTCGGCCTCCGGCCACGGCTGCTCCCAGACGCGGTCGCCCGTCATCAGCTCGTATGCCTCAGCGCCGAGATGGGGCGCGAACGGGAACAGCAGCGAGCCCGCCGTCGCGACCGCGAACCGCAGCTGGGACTCGCCGCCGGGTGATCCGCAGAGCGACTCCTTGTCGCGATAGCAGTCGTTGACGAGCTCGATCACCGCCGCGATCGCGGTGTTGAAGGCGAAGCGGTCGCGGATGTCGCGCGTGGACTTGTCGATCGCCCAGTGGGCCTTGCGCAGCACCGCGGTCGGCTCACCCGCGGCGGCGTCCCCCGAGCTCGACGCCCTGGTCCTCTCCGCGACCTCCGTCGCGAGCCGCCACAAGCGCGTTAGGAAGCGGTGAATCCCGCCGACGCCCTCGTCGGACCAGTCGGCGCCCTGGTCGGGCGGGCCCATGTAGAGCACGTAGCAGCGGGCGGTGTCGGCGCCGAACGGACCGACGACCTCGGTCGGCGAGACCGTGTTGCCCTTCGACTTGGACATCTTGTCGCCGTCCTTCGTGATCATCCCCTGCGTGAAGAGCCGCGCGAACGGCTCGCGCGTCTCGAGCAGGCCGAGGTCGGCAAACGCCTTCGTGAAGAAGCGCGCGTACATCAGGTGGAGGATCGCGTGCTCGACGCCGCCGATGTACTGGTCCACCGGCATCCAGGAGTCGGCGATCGCGCGGTCCCACGCGGCGGTGTCGTTGTGCGCGTCGCAGTAGCGCAGGAAGTACCACGAGGAGTCGACGAAGGTGTCCATCGTGTCGGTCTCGCGCTCCGCGGGGCCCCCGCACGACGGGCAGTCCACGTTGACCCAGTCCTTGGCGGCGGCGAGCGGCGAGCGCCCCTTCGGCGCATAGTCCTCGACGTCGGGCAGCTCGACCGGCAGCTCGTCGTCGGGCACGGGAACGGCGCCGCATTTCTCGCAGTGGACGATCGGGATCGGGCAGCCCCAGTAGCGCTGGCGCGAGATCCCCCAGTCGCGCAGCTTGTAATTCACCGACGGCTTGCCGCGACCTTCCTCGCCGAGCCAGGCGACGATCTCGTCGAACGCCTCGCGGTTCGGCTTGCCGTCGAAGCGGCCCGAGTTCACCATCACGCCGTCTCCGATGTAGGGCAGGTCTCCTTCCGGATCCTCCGGGTCGGCGATCACCCGCGTCACCTCGAGGCCGAACTTCTGCGCGAACTCGTGGTCGCGCTCGTCGTGCGCCGGCACGGCCATGATCGCGCCGGTGCCGTACTCCATCAGCACGTAGTCCGCGACGAACACGGGAATCTGCTCGCCGTTTACGGGGTTCGTCACGGTCTTGCCGAGCGGGACGCCGGTCTTCTCGCGGTCCTCGGCCCCGCGCTCCTCGGACGAGGACACGAGCGCCCGGGTCGACGTAGTCACGCACCTCGTCGGAGTCGTTCAGCCGCAACACGTCGGGATGCTCGGGCGCGAGGACGAAGAAGGTGGCGCCGAAGAGCGTGTCCGGCCGCGTCGTGAAGACGGGGTAGTCGGCGTCGATCTCCTCGCAGCGGAACACGACCTCGGCGCCCTCCGAGCGGCCGATCCAGTTGCGCTGCATCGTCACCACGTGCTCCGGCCAGTCGACGGTTGAAAGGTCGTCGAGCAGCGACTCCGCGTAGTCGGTGATCTTGAAGAACCACTGCTCGAGCTGGCGGACCTCGACCTCCGCGCCGCAGCGCTCGCAGCGGCCGTCGGTCACCTGCTCGTTGGCGAGGACGGTCTGGTCCTGCGGGCACCAGTTGACCGCCGCGTCCTTGCGGTAGGCGAGCCCCTTCTCGAGCAGGCGCAGGAAGATCCACTGCGTCCAGCGGTAGTACGTCGGCTCGTGCGTGCCGAGCTCGCGCGTCCAGTCGATCGAAATCCCCCACTCGCGAAACTGCTTGCGAAACTCCGCGATCGACTCCTCGGTGGACTCGCGCGGGGGACGGCCCGTCTTGATCGCGTGGTTCTCCGCGGGTAGGCCGAACGCGTCGTAGCCCATCGGGTGCAGGACGCGCGCGCCGTGCCGGCGGCGGAAGTGGGCGATCGCGTCGCCGACGGAGTAGGTCTTGAGGTGGCCGATGTGGGGCTCGCCGGAGGGGTACGGCAGCATCTCGAGGACGTACTCGGTCGGCGCGTCGGCCGCGGGGTCGTTGGGCACCTCCCAAGTGCCTTCCTCGGCCCACACGGCTTGCCATTTGGCCTCGATCGCCTTCGGGTCGTAGCGCTCCGTCATCGGGCGTGAGGTTAGCGACGGCCTGCGCCCGCGACCGACTACGCTCGCGCGATCGCCGAGCTCGACCCCAGCGCGTTCGAGATTCACCGCACGGAGGTGCGCGGCACCGAGATCGCGTACGTGCGCGAGGGCGAGGGCGGCTTCCCACTGCTGCTGATCCACGGCTGGCCGGAGACGAAGCGGATCTGGTGGCGGAACGTCGAGCCGCTGGCGGCGGCCGGCTTCGAGGTGATCGCGCCCGATCTGCCCGGCTTCGGCGATTCCGGGCTCGAGCCGGACGGCCACTACGACTCGGCGGCCCAGTCGCGCGCGCTCCACGCGCTGATGACGGAGCAGCTCGGCCACCAGCGCTGCGTCATCAGCGCGGGCGACCTCGGCGGCGTCGTCGCGCAGGACCTGTCGCTGCGCTTCGACGGGCTCGTCGAGCGGATGTTGCTCTTCAACACGGTCCCCCCGTTGATCAAGGACGAGTACGAGGCCGCCGGGATCTCGTCGGACATCCCGCGCGACACGCGCCAGGCCGCGGACTACTACGTCCGCCAGGCAAGAGACGCCGACGGGCTCGCCGCCGAGCTCGACACGCCGGAGAAGCGGCGGCGCTACGTCGGCGGGATGTACGGCCACCGCTTCTGGGCATCACCGGGAGCGTTCACCCGCGACGACGTGGAGTTCATGACCGAGCCGTTCGGCGAGGCCGAGCACTTCCGCGCGTCGATCGCCGTCTACGAGTACTCCTTCGGAGCGCGCACGGCGTCCGAGCCGCCACGCTTCTTCGAGACCAATCCCACCCCCACGCTGATTCTTTACGGGCCGGACGACCACGTGATCCCGCGCTCGTTCCCGCAGCGGATGGAGGTCGCGTTCCCAGAGCGGGTCGGCCCGTTCGTCGTCGAGGGCGCAGGCCATTTCCTCCAGTGGGAGCAAGCCCGCTTGCACGATCAGGCGCTGCGGTACTTCTGCCTCGACCTTTTGGGACAATCGCACCGCTGATGGCCGAGCCAAGCGGACCGCAGCCCGAACCCTCGAAGCCGCTCGCAGACGTCGCCGCGAGCGAGGTCGAGACGATCCTCGCCGCCGCCCAGCAGGCCGCCGAGCAGCTGCGGCAGGAGACGCTCGCCGAGCTCGACCGCGCGCGCGATGCGGCGGAGCGGAACGCGAAGGCGATCGGCGAGCAGGCGCGCGTAAGAGGCGAGGACGAGCTCGCCGACGCGCACGGGCGGGCTGAGCAGATCGAGCGCGACGCGCGGCGCGAGGCGGAGCAGATCGTCGCCGATGCGACGGCCGCCTGCGAAGAGACCCTCGCCGACGCCCGCGCGCTGAGCTACGGGCTGACGCGACTCGGCAAGCTGCTCGAGGAGCACGCCGCCACGATCCTGCGCGACGTCGAGGCCGGCCATCGGCGGCTGCTCGCCGAGCTCCACGTCGCTTCGCGGGGTGGCGGACGGGAGCGGGACACCGGCGCCGACGCGGACCGCGGTTCCCGCCGGCGCGGGCCCGAGGAGCGCGGACCAGCCGGCGGCGGCGAGCTCTCCCCGTTCGCCGACATGGAAGTGCCCACGTGGCTCTCGTCTGGCCGCTGATCCTCGGCGCCGCGGGCGGCGGCTCCGGCGGTTTCGGCGGAGGAGGAGGCGGGGGCGGAGGTGGCGGTGGCTTCAGCGGCGGCGGATCGTCCGGCGGCTCGGGCGGGACCGGCAACGCCACGGTGGACCTCATCATCACGATCCTGATCATCGGCGGCGTCGTCCTGGTCGCCCTGCTCGTGGCGGTGGTTGCCGTCCTCGCCTGGCGCAAGCGAAAGGCGCGTGTCGCAAAGGTCGTGCGCGCGTCGGCCGAGGCGGCAACGGACGACCCCCTCTTTGCAGCGGACGCCGTGCGCACCGCGGCGGACGAGCTGTTCGACGCTGCCCAGGCCGCCTGGGACGCACGTGATCGCGACCGGCTGAAGCAGCTCATCGGTGACGAGCTGTTCGTCGAGTGGACGCGCCGGCTCGACGACTTCGACCGCAAGGGCTGGCACAACCGCGTGAAGGTGCTCAGCGGGCCCAAGGTCGAGTACGTCGGGCTCGTGAACCGCGAGGAGGTCCACGAGGACCGCGTGACGGTTCGCCTGACCGCAAAGCTCGAGGACTACTGCCTCGACCGCAACGGCAACACGATCGAGAAGTCGGGCGAGGACGACAAGACGACGAAGCTCGCCGAGTATTGGACGCTAGCCCGCCGCGACGGCCGCTGGATCGTCGCCTCGATCGAGCAGGACGCGGAGGGCACCCACCACCTCGAGTCCGCGATCATCGCCTCGCCCTGGGCCGACGAGCGGGTGCGCGACGAGGCGCTCGTCGAGGGCGCGGTCGCCGACAAGGCGCTGCCAGGCTTCGAGATCGCCGAGCTCGCAGAGCTGGAGTTCGACTCAGACGCGCGCGCCGCCGCCCTCGACCTGTCGCTGGCCGACGCGCGCTTCGGCCCGGATGTGATCGAGGTCGCGGTCCGCCGCGCGCTGGCCGGGTGGGCGGAGGCGGTGGACGGGCGCGACGATTCGCTCGAGGCGATCGCAAGCGCCGACGTCGTGGGCCGGATGCTCTACCCCGATTGGCCGCAGGACACCAACCGCGTCGTCGTCCGGGGACCGCGGCCGAAGATCGTCCAGATCACCGGGCTGGATGCGCAGGCGAGGCCGCCGACGTTGTCCGTCACGGCCACGCTGAGCGGCGCTCGTTACGTCGAGAACCGCGACACGACGACGGTCGTCTCCGGCAGTCGCGACTCGTCGTCGGAATGGACCGAGTCGTGGACGCTCTCGCTCTCGGACGATGACCGGCAGCCCTGGCGCCTGACGGCCGTCGGGGGCCAGCCGGCACACGCCTGATGCACGAGACCGAGGCGGACCTCGAGCAGCTGCAGGATCTCCTCGACCGCAGCCACGCGGGCGCCGGGGAGCATCTGAAGCGGATCTTCAGCGAGGAACGCCGCGTGCCGGCCGCCGAGTTGCCGCAACTGCTCCCCGAGGTCCAGGTGCTCCACCTCGCGACCGTGACCGCGGCCGGCGAGCCGCGCGTCGCGCCGGTGGACGGGCTCTTCTTCCGCGGCCATTTCTGGTTCGGCTCGGCGCCCGACTCGCTCCGCTTCAGGAACATCCGCGCGGGCCGGTCGCGGGTGAGCGCGACGGTCACCCACGGCGAGGAGTTCGCGGTCGTGCTCCACGGCGCCGCTGTCGAGGTGGACATGACCGCACCCGAGCAGGATCCGTTCAAGGACTACTGCCGCGAGGTCTACGGCGCGCGCGAGGACTCCTGGGACGGCTGGGCGAAGGGAGCGCCCTACGCGCGGATCGAGCCCGAGCGGATGTTCACGTTCCGGATGCAGGCCGGGCAGTGACGAGCCGCGACGTCGTCGAGCGGCACCGCGCGGCCGGTCGGACCTTCGAGGCCGGCGGCGTCGGGAGCTTCGTCCGCGACCATGGAAGCGGCCCGGCGGTGCTCTGCCTGCACGGCGTGCCCTCCACCGCCTTCCTCTATCGCAAGGTCCTGGCCGAGCTCGAAGGCCGCGGCCTTCGCGGGGTCGCGTTCGACTTCCCGGGGGTCGGCCTCGCGGAGCGCCCGCGTCAGTTCGACTACACGTGGACCGGGCTCGGCCGCTTCTGCGCCGCCGCGGTGGACGCGCTCGACCTCGACCGCTTCCACCTCGTGATCCACGACATCGGCGGCCCGGTCGGCCTCGAACTCGCCGCGGCAATGCCCGGGCGCATCCGCTCGCTGACGATCCTCAACACGCTGATCGAGGTCGCCGACTTCAAGCGTCCCTGGTCGATGGAGCCGTTCGCGCGGCGCGGGATCGGGGAGCTGTACCTGCGGACGCTTACCAAGCCGGCATTCCGAACGCTGATGGGGATGCAAGGAATCCAGGACATGGACGCCGTCCCCAAGCGCGAGCTTGACGCCTGGGTCGAACTGCTCAAGCGCGGAGACGGAACGCACGCCGATGGCGGCCGCGCCTTCCTGCGGATCATGCGCGGCTTCGAGCGGACCACCGCGAAGCAGGAGCTCTACCTGCGGACGCTGCACGAGGCTCCCTACCCGGTCCAGGTCGTGTGGGGGGCGCTCGACCCCGCGTTACGCCTCGACCGCGAGGGCGAGCAGGCGCGCCGCGCCGCTAGCGTCGAGAAGATCCACACCCTTCCGGCGAAGCACTTCCTCCAGGAGGATCAGGCGCCGGCGGTCGCCGAGCGGATCGCCGCCCTCGCCGCCGGCGCCTAGTCCGTCCACTAGCGCCCGGCGTCGCCTGTCGCGGCGGCGGGCCGCTCGACGTCGAAGTGCGGCAGCGAGCGGTCGAGCCACTTCGGCAGCCACCAGTTCATCCGGCCGAGGATCTGCATCACGGCCGGCACGAGCACCATCCGGACGATCGTGGCATCGACCAGGATCGCCGTCGCCATGCCGAGGCCCATCAGCTTGAGGAAGACCTCGTCCCCGAGCATGAAGGCGAGGAAGACGACGACCATGATGGCCGCGGCCGCGGTGATGACGCGCGCGGTCTTCGCCAGGCCCGCCGTCACCGCCTCGTGCGTCTCGCCGACCTTGAGGTACTCCTCGCGGATACGCGAGAGGAGGAAGACCTCGTAGTCCATCGAGAGGCCGAACAGGATCGCGAACATCATCACGGGCAGGAACGGCGCGATCGGCACCTCGCCCTCGATCCCGATCAGCTCGCTGAAGAAGCCGCCCTCGGCGAACAGCGCGACGACGCCGTACGCCGCCCCGATGGACAGCAGGTTCATCAGCGCAGCCTTGAGCGCGATCAGCGGCGCCCGGAAGGCGAACAACAGCAGCACGAACGAGAACCCGACGACGCCGACGATGAACAGCGGCAGCCGCCCAGCCATCAGCTCGGACTGGTCCTCGAGCGCGGCGGTCTGACCGCCGACGAACACCTCGACACCGCTGGCGTCGAGTGTGGTCGGGACGATGTCGTCGCGCACACGGTTGACGAGGTCGCTCGTCTCGGGAGCCTGCGGTGAGCTCTTCGGGGCGACCACGACGATCGCGGCGTCCTTGGCCTGGTTGAGGCGCGGCTGGCCGACGAACGCGACGTCAGGATCGCGCTTCACCGCCGTCGTGAAGCGCTCGAGCTCAGCCGCGTCCTGCGGCGACTGGAGCTCCGCTGCCAGCACGAGTGGTCCGCTCGCCCCGGATCCGAACGCGTCCTTGGTCAGCTGGAACGCGGCGTGGGTCGTCGTCGCGTCGCGGTCGTTGCCCGCGTCGGGGAAGCCGAGCCTGATGCCCAGCACCGGAGCGGTGAGCGCGATCAGGATGGCTGCCGAGATCAACGCGGCCGTCCACGGCCGCCGCTGGACCATCTTGCTCCAACGGATCGCCGCGGTCGGCTCTGCGTCCTCGCGCAGTGCGCGGCCGAGGCCGGGGATGCGGAGCCTGTTTATCCGCCGGCCGGCAAACGCGAGCAGCGCCGGGGTGAGCGTCAGCGACGCAGCCATCACGAGCAGCACGGTGAGGCTCGTCGCGAGCGCGACGCCGTAGAGGTAAGAGACGCCCATCACGCACAGGCCGAGGACCGCGATCAGAACGATCACGCCGGCGATCAAGACGCTGCGGCCCGCGGTGCGGACCGCCTCGACGATCGCGTCGGGGACTCCCTTTCCGTCTTTGAGCGCGCTGCGGAAGCGCGTGACGATCAGCAGCGAGTAGTCGATCCCCACGCCGATTCCGATCAGGCTGGACACCGCGGTCGTCCAGTCGGGGACGTCGACCACGGCGGCCAGGACACCGACGAGCGCGCCGCCCATCCCGACGCCGAAGGCGGCGGTGACGAGCGGTAGGCCGGCCGCGACAAGCGAGCCGAACGCGATCAGCAGGACGATGGCGGCGGCGAGGAAGCCGACACCCGCCGGGTCGCTCCCAGCCTGCGCCTCCTGGATCACCTGCCCAGCGAGCTCGACCTGCACGCCGTTGCCGTCGGCCTTGTCGCGAAGCTCGATCAGCTCCTCACCGGTGGACTTGGGGACATCCCACCCCTCCCGGTCGAGATCCAGCCGGACGATCGCGGTCTTCTTGTCCGGCGATAGCAGTGGCGGGGCCGCCTCACCGATGCCCGTCTTGGTCTCCGCCTCAGCGATCAGCTTGTCGATGCGTTGCTTGACGACCGGCGACGTCGCCCCCTGGTCGGACTTCCAGACGATGTCGATCGTCTCGTCCGACGAGCCGGGGAACTTGTCCTGGATCAGTTGCTGGGCTCGTTTGGAGTCCGAGTCGGGGGTGCTGTAGTCCGCGTCGAAGTCGCCCTTCAGGCTCGGGGAGATGGCGAAAACTGCCACGAGCAGGACGATCCAGGCGAGGACCGTCTTGCCGCGGTTGCGGGTGACGAAGCGTGCGAGCCGTGCGAGTCCTCCTGCTTCCTGGTTAGGCGACGGAGGGGCGGCGTTCATCGGGGCTCCTGGGCGATCGGGTACACTTTTTGCTTACAGCGTGAGTAACTTAGCAGACAAGAATCTTTCGTGATGAGTGATCCTGGTCACAGACTCGGCAAGGCGGAGCTGATCGCTCAGATCGCGCTCGAGACCCGCGCCGAGCACAACGACGTTGACGAGTTCGACGACGCCGCGTGTGAGCTTCTTGGAGTAAACCGAACTGCTTTGCGCTGCTTGGACGTGCTGGGGCGGCACGAGCTCGTCGAGGAGGAGCCGATGACGGCTGGCGCGCTGGCCGAGGCGACGGGTCTTACTACGGGCGCGGTGACCGCGATTCTCGATCGGCTGGAAGCGGCGGGCTATATCCGGCGCACGCATGACGCCGGGGATCGCCGGCGGGTGTTCGTCTCCGTGACGGCGAAGGCCAACCGTCGCTCGGGGGAGATCTGGGGCCCCTTGGGCGAGACGTTCCGGGCGCTTCATAGCCGCTACAGCGTGGCGGAGCTCGAGTTGCTTTTGGATTACCTCCGGCGCGGGCGCGAACTGCACGCCGAGCATCTCGAGCGGGTGAAGGGGATGGCTGGGCGGAGTCGTTGAGGTGGGCATTCGTCTCGGTGGTTGAGACGGCGGGCGGGGCGAAAACTCATCGCTCCTGGTTTTTTCTTGCCGGCAATGTCGCCCTATCCATGTATGGCATGGATAGGACGCGACGGCCGGTAAAGCTCGACCGGTTTCGGGCGAGGAGAAACTACAATTGCGGTTCTAGGGGCTGTAGCTCAGTTGGCCAGAGCGCTTGCGTGGCACGCAAGAGGTCGCCGGTTCGATTCCGGCCAGCTCCACTTCCGCGAGCTAGTCCGCGAACTCAGCCGGGCGCTTCTCGAGGAACGCCCCGATCGCCTCCGGCATCGCGACTCCGAACGTCGCCATGATCTGCTGGCGGTCCTCGTACTCCACCGCGGCCTGCTCCGACGGCATCTCGAGCGCGCTCCACATCCCCTGCTTCGTCAGCCGCACCGCCCACGGCGCCAGCGCCGCGATCTGCTCGGCACCCTCCACCGCCCGCTCCGCCAAAGCGTCGCCCGGAACCACATCGGCGACCAGCCCCATCGCGAGCGCCTCCTCAGGACTCACCCGCCGGCCGGTCAGCATCAGCTCGTGCGCCCGCGACGCGCCGATCAGCCGCGGCAGCAGCCAGCTCGTCCCCATGTCGCAGTTCGACACGCCGATGTTGATGAAGGCGGCGCGGAACACGGCCTCCTCGGCGGCATAGCGGATGTCGCACGCCAGCGACAACGCGAACCCGAAGCCCGCCGCCGGGCCGTTCACAGCCGCGATCACCGGTTGCGGCAAGGCGCGGACGGCAAGGATCAGGCTCGACATGTGGGTCTGGTTCGCGTGGCGGTCGCGCGCCTGGTCGGAGCCGTCGTTCCCGGGCGCGTCCCCGTAGCCCTGGAGGTCGAGGCCGGCGCAGAAGCCCCTCCCCTCCCCCGTCAGGATCACCGCGCGGCACGAGCGGTCCTCGGCGATCACCGCCAGCTCGTCGTGGAGGGCCTTGCACAGCTCCGACGTCATCGCGTTCAAGTTTTCGGGCCGGGCGAGCGCGACGCGGCGGACGTGCGGAGCAGGCTCGTCGGTCGTCAACACGCTCATCGCGCGCCTATGCCGCCGCGGCTGACGCGCCGGCGCCGATCTCCGCCGACACCCCACGGTGGCGCGCGAACATCTCGGCGACCCACCTCCCGCCGGGCCGCGCTTGCAGCTCGTCACGCAGCTTCTGCACCGGCGGGGTGACGCTGATCGGCGCGTACTGGCGCTCGGGCGGGGCGAGTACCGGCGTGAACAGGGTTGCGCCCGTGAGGTCGGCGACGCTGAAACGGTCGCCGACAAGGTAGTCGCTCTCCCCCAGCTCGCTCTCGAGCCGATCCATCGCCGCGACGATGCGCTCGCGCGCTCGCGCCGCGCTGTCGGGGTTGATCCCGAAGTCGCGCCTCACCATCGGCCGCGCGACCGGCCCCGCCATGCGGAGCGCGCGTTGGCGGGCGGGCGAGGCGTGCGGAGCGATCGCGTCGCGCAGAGCGTCGTCGTCGTCGAGCGTGTGGAAGAAAACGAACCGCCGGATGTACGGCGCCAGCTGCTCGTCGAAGAATTCCTCCAGCTCGAGCGCGCGGGCCCGCTCGGTGGGCTCGTCGGGGTAGAGCGGCGGGTCAGGCTTGTACTGCTCGAGCGCGGCGATGATCGCAGTCGAGTCACCGATGTTTCGTCCCTCGAGGGTCAGGACCGGGAAACGGCGCTGGCCGCCGCGCGTCAGCCAAAGCGCGTAGAGACCTGTCAACCCCGGCAGCGGCGCCTTGCGCACATGGGCCACCTGCTTGTAGTCGAGCGCCCAGCGAGCCTTCTCGTTGTAGTGCGATACCTCGATCTGCCAAAGCGTCGGCGGCGTCACGCACACGTGACCCTATCGCCGTGGCGGCACGGCACTACTCTCGGATCGCGATGAAGCGCCACCACCATCCGAGCGACACGACGATCGCGCTTGCCGACGGCCTCACGCTCGGCCTCGCCGAGTTCGGCGATCCCGCCGGCAGTCCCGTCCTTTGGTGCCACGGCGGCCTATCGAGCCGTCTCGACGCAGCCTCCGCCGACTCACCGGCGAGAGACTGCGGCGTGCGGCTGATCGCGCCCGATCGCCCCGGCATCGGGCTGTCCACACCCCAGCCCGGCCGTACGCTGCTCGATTGGGCTGACGTCGCCGCGAACCTCGCGGACGCGCTCGGTATCGGGCGCTTCTCGGTCCTCGGCTGGTCGTTCGGCGGGCCATACGCCGCCGTCTGCGGCGCCCGGCTGGGCACGCGCGTGGCGCATGTCGGCCTGATCGCCAGCGCGATCCCCGCCGACTGGCCGGAGATGCTCGACGACATCAACTCGATGGACCGCCGCTTCACCTGGCTGAGCGGGAGAGCGCCGATCGTGGCGCGCACGGCCTTCCGAGTCATGGGCACCGCCGCCGCACGCGCACCGAAGTTGTTCGCCAAGGGGGCGGCGATCGAAGAGGACCCGGCCTCGGCGCGAGCGATCGCACGTGACCCGAAGGCATTCTCCGCCGCGATCGCCGAAGGCCTCATGCAACCGCAGGGTGTGGTCGAGGAGTACCGCGTCATGGCCGAGCCGTGGGGATTCGACCTGCGCGAGATCGAAGCGCCGGTGACGCTCTGGCAGGGAGACGACGACCGGCTGCTTCCGGCCTCGTGGGTGTCGCGCCTGGCTGCCGACATCCCTCGTGCGACCCTCGTGGAGAGGCCCGGCGAGGGGCACTTCCTTGCCCACGACCACTGGCCCGAGGTCCTCACGGCCGTGCGCCCGGGCTGACCCCCGCTACTCGACCGTACGCGAGGGCGCCTCGCCCCAGAGCTGCTCGAGGCGGTAGAAGTCGCGCGCGTCGGGCGTGAAGACGTGCACGATGCAGTCGAGGTAGTCGAGCAGGATCCAGCGTGCCTCACGCTCGCCCTCGACTCGGCGCGGAAGCAGCGCCTCGTCGTCCTTCAGCTCCTTGTAGATCGCGCTGTGGATCGCACGCGCCTGACGGTCGGTGTTGCCCGAGCAGACGACCAGGTAGTCGGTGTACGACACCACCTCACGAACGTCGAGCACACGCACGTCGATCGCCTTCTTGTCGGCGGCGATACGGGCGACCCGCTGGGCGAGCTCCTCGCCGGCGAGCTCGGAGGCCGACCGCGGCGGCGCAACGTCGGCCGAGCCGCTCATGCGCCCTCCTCCACGACGGCCGCCGCGCGATACAGCGAGCGCTCGGCGATCAACTCGGCCACCCCGTCCGGGACGAGGTAGCGGATCGGCTTGCCGGCTGCGACCCGTTCGCGGACGAGCGTCGAGGACACCTCGATCCGCGGCATCCCGAAGAACTCGGGCGAGTCCGCCGCGGGCAGGGCCTCGAGCGCGGCCGTCACCCGCTCGCGCTCGAAGCCCGAGCGCTCGGCGATGGCAAGCTGCGCGAGCGTCAGCAACTCCTCGGGCTCGTGCCACGACGGCAATCCCGCGGCGGCGTCGCCGCCGAGAATGAGGAGGAGATCGTCGTCCGGACGCTCGTCACGAAGTGCGCGCAGCGTATCCACGCTGAAGGACGGGCCATCGCGGTCCACCTCGATCCGTGACGCGTGCAGCACCGGGTCGCCCGCGACCGCGCGCTCGCACAGCTCGAAACGAACCGCGGCGCCGGGCTCGTCGGTGACCGCGCGATGCGGCGGCGCACCCGCCGGGACGAGCAGCAGCTCGTCGAGCTCGAGCCCGATCGCCGCCTCCTGCGCGCAGACCAGGTGGCCGATGTGCGGCGGGTTGAAGACCCCGCCCATCACTCCTAGACGCAAGCCGAGTCGCTACTCCCGGACGTCGCCGTCGCCCTCGACCACGTACTTGTAGGTGCAGAGCTCGCGCAGGCCGATCGGGCCGCGCGCGTGGAGCTTCTGTGTCGAGTTGCCGATCTCGGCGCCCAACCCGAACACGGCGCCGTCGGTGAAGCGGGTCGAGGCGTTCACGTACACGCACGCCGTGTCGACGCCCTGGGTGAACGCGCGCGCCGCCTCGTCGGAGCCGGTCACGATCGCGTCGGAGTGGTGGCTGGAGTAGCGGTTCACATGGTCGATCGCCTCATCGAGCGAGTCGACCACGCCGACCGCCAGCACGAGCGCGTGGTACTCGGTCTTCCAGTCGTCCTCCGTCGCCTCGATCAGCGAGTCGCCGAGCTCGCCGGCGAGCGAGCGCGTGCGCGCGTCCGCGCGCAGTTCGACGCCCGCCTCGCGCAGCTCGCCGAGCGCGCGCAGCAGGAACTCCGCCGCGCAGTCGGCGTGAACGAGCAGCGTTTCGGCCGCGTTGCAGACGCTCGGCTTCTGGACCTTCGCGTTGACGGTGATCGCCACCGCGTCGTCGAGATCGGCCGTGTCGTCAACGTAGACGTGGCAGTTCCCCGAGGCGGCGTAGATGACCGGGACCGTCGCGTGCTCCATCAGCGTCGCCTTCAGTCCCTCTCCCCCGCGCGGGATGATCAGGTCGACCACGCCGCGCTGGGTCGCGAGCTGGCGCAGCTCGTCGCGGTCGCCGCCGGTGATCGGTGAGATGGCGTCAGCCGGCCCGCCCGCCTCGACGACCGCTTCGCGCGCGATCTCGGCGAGGATGGCGTTCGAGTGGGCCGCCATCGAGGAGCCGCGCAGCACGATCGCGTTGCCCGACTTGATGCAGAGCGCCGAGCAGTCGATCGTCACGTTCGGGCGCGCCTCGTAGATCACCGCGATCACGCCGAGCGGCACGCTGATCTTGCGCAGCCGCAAGCCGCTGTCGAGGGTGCGCTCCTCGAGCACCTCGCCGTCGGGATCCGGCAGCGCGGCGATCGAGTGCGCCTCGGCGGCGACCTGGGAGATCCGCTCGGGGGTGAGGAGCAGGCGGTCGAGCAGCGCCGCGTCGAGACCGGCCTCACGCCCGGCCTCCATGTCGCGCTCGTTGGCCTCGAGCACGTCCTCGGCGCGCGCCTCGAGCGCAGTCGCCATCACGACGACGGCGGCGCTCCGCGTTGCGCCGTCGAGCCCCGCTAGCAGGCGCTCGGCGCGCCTTGCGGCGGCGCAAACCTCCGCTACGGATGCGACCTCGGTGGCCATTGGGAAAGGGTACCGGGGCGCGATCGGCCCACCCGAGCCGCTAATCGAGCACGAAGTAGTCGCGGTGAACGGCCTCATCGGCCGCGCGCGGCAGCAACTCGCGGACGGCCTCGGTCTTGCGCCCCATGACGCTCCGGAGCTCGTCGGCTGAGTAGCTCGCGATCCCCTTGCCGATCGCCGCGCCGTTCGACCCCGCGCTCGCAACGTCGACAGCGTCGCCCGCGCCGAAGTCCCCCTCGACCCCCACGACCCCAACGGGGAGCAGGCTGGTTCCCTGCTCGCGCAGCGCGCGCTCGGCGCCGGAGTCCACCTCGATCCGGCCGCGGCTCGGCTTCGCGTAGCGGAGCCACAGCTTGAAGCTGGACACCTTGCCCTGCTGGGGGTGGAAGCGCGTGCCGACGGGCTCGCCCGCGGCTGCCCGCGAGACCGCATCTGTCACGTTGCCGTCCGCGATCACCGCGGGGATCCCGGCGGCGGTCGCCATCTCGGCCGCGACGACCTTCGACGTCATGCCGCCCGATCCAAGGCGCGAGCCGACGCTGCCGATGTCATAGCCGTCGAGCTCGTCGAAGTCGCGCACGTCGGTTACGAGCTCGGCGTCGGGCTGGCTGCGCGGGTCGGCGGTGTGAAGACCGTCCATGTCCGTGAGCAGCACGAGCAGGTCGGCGCCGATCAGGAGCGACACCTGGGCGGCGAGGAAGTCGTTGTCGCCGAAGGTGATCTCATCCGTGGCGGTCGTGTCGTTCTCGTTGATCACGGGCACGACATGCCAAGCGAGCAGCTGGCGGAGCGTCCGGCGCGCGTTGAGGTAGTGCATCCGCGACGACATGTCGAAGAACGTGAGCAGGACCTGCGCGGTCCGCAGCCCGCGCGCGGTGAGCAGCTCGTCGTAGACGCCGTAGAGCTTCCCTTGGCCGACCGCCGACGCCGCCTGCAGCTCATCCATCGCCGCGGGACGAGCGCCGAGATCCATTGTGCGCATCCCGCGCGCGATCGCGCCCGAGGTGACGAGCACGACCTCGTCGCCGCCCTCGTGGCAGGCCTTGACCTGGCCGCAGACACCCTCGAGCACGTCGAGGCGCAGCTCGCCCGCCTCGTCGGCGACGATGCTCGAGCCCAGCTTGATCACGATCGTTGCCATCGCCCGGAAAGGTTAGGGCCCGCCCGGATCGAGCTCGAAGACGACGCCGCCGAGCTCGACGTCGTCACCGGGCTCGAAGCCGGCAGCCTCGAGGGCACGGATCACGCCCATCGAGCGGAGGCGGTCCTCGACGTGGCGCAGCGCCTCGTCGTTGCCGAGGTCGTGGCGGGCGATCAGGCGCTCGACGGGCGGTCCGGTGACGCGGTAGGCGCCCGGTCCCGTTCGCTCGACCTCGAAGCCCTTGTCGGCTCCCGGGCGATAGACGCGGTGCGCGGCGAGGGGAGCGTCGGCTCCGGGTTCGGTACTGGGCGCGACGGGGTCCTCGTCCGGGAGGGTGAAGGCGACAGCCCGGCGTAGCTCGTCGAGTCCCGCCCCGGTGGCGGCCGAGGTCACGATGACGTCGAGCACGGTGTCGCCCAGGCGATCGCGCCAGGTGGCCGCGGCTCGCTCCGCATCGGCATCCGGCAGCAGATCGGCCTTCGACAGGCAGAGCACCCGCGGCAGCGACGCCAGCCGGGCGCCGTAGCTATCGATCTCGGCCTCGACGGTGGCGTGGCTCGCCGCCGGATCCGAGCCGTCCAGCGGCGCGAGGTCGAGCACGTGGACGAGCAGCCGCGTGCGCTCGACGTGGGCGAGGAACTCGTGCCCGAGGCCGGCGCCCGTGCCGGCGCCCTCGATCAAGCCGGGGATGTCGGCGACGACGAGCTGGCGCTCGTCGAGCTCGAGCGTTCCGAGGACCGGCTCAAGCGTCGTGAACGGGTAGTCGGCGACCTTCGGCTGGGCGCGGGTGAGCCGCGCGAGCAGTGAGGACTTGCCCGCGTTGGGTAGCCCGACGAGGCCGACGTCGGCCAGCAGCTTCAGCCGCAGCTCGACGCGCAGCTCCGCGCCCGGCAAGCCGCGCTCGGCAAGACGGGGCGCCTGACGCGTCGAGCTCGTGAAACGGCGGTTGCCGCGACCCCCGGAGCCGCCGCGCGCGATCACCTCGCGCTGGCCCGGTGCGATCAGGTCGGCGTGGAAGGAGCCGTCGGCCGCCTCGGCGACAGTGCCCGGCGGCACCTTGATCTCCAGCGCAGCCGGCGACGCTCCGTGGCGCTCGCCGCCCTCGCCGTGGCCGCCGCGCTCGCCCTTGAAGTGTGCGCTGCGACGGAAGGCCTGGAGGTCGCGCAGCGACGGGTCACAGACAAGCACCACGTCGGCGCCGCGCCCTCCGTCGCCACCGTCGGGCCCGCCTTTCGGCACGTGCGCCTCGCGGCGGAACGAGACGGCGCCGTCGCCGCCCGCCCCCGCGCGCACTTCGATCGTCGCCCGGTCGGTGAGCACGAGCGGATGGTAGGGCGGGCTGCCGGCGCGCTATGCGGCGGCTTCGAGGCCCGGCCCAGGGCGCGACTTCACGTTGCGCGCGTGCAGCGGCTCGCCGCAGCGGTCGCAGATCAGGTGGTCGTCGGGCTGGCCGCCGCAGTCACGGTGCTCGACGTACACCGGCTCACCGTCGTCGGCGAGGTACTTGTCACCCCACAGCAGCATCTGCATCAGAACCGGCCAGAGGTCGATCCCCTTCTCGGTCAGCCAGTAGTCGTAGCGGTCGGGCTGCGTCTGGTAGCGACGGCGTTCGAGGATCTCCTGCTCGCAGAGGGCATCGAGCCTCGACGCGAGCACGTTGCGCGCGACGCCGAGCGCGCCCTGGATCTCGTCGAAGCGCCGGTGGCCGCGGAAGACCTCGCGGACGATCAGGATCGTCCAGCGCTGACCGATCAGCTCGAGCGTGCGAGCCACGGAGCAGATTTGTCCCTCGTACGTGCGCTGAAGCACACACCGATTCTAGCTCGCTTGGTTTTATGACGCAACCCACTCTGCTAGGGTGGGTTTTGTCAAGCAACTTACTAGGAGGCGCAGATGTCGCCCGAGAGCATCGCCGGCTTCAAGGTCCCGCCCACCGAGATCCATTCCCTGCAGCGCGCGCTCACCGAGGTCGCGGAGGTGCCGCTCGCGGCGATCGCGCAGCCGCGGCGCCTCCGCCCCGCCCCCGCGCAGCGGGCCAGGACCGAGCGTTCCGCAGACGAGCGGAGGGCCGCGTGACGGCTACGCTCCCTTCCTTGGCACGCGAGCGCACCGGAGAGCGCGAGCTGACGGTCCGCTGGGAGGACCCGCTCGACTCGGTCGGACAGATCGCCGGCCTCTCCGGACTCGAGGCGATGGCGAAGATCGCCGCCGGCGAGGTTCCCGCGCCGCCGATCGCCGTGCTGATGGGGTTCGGTGTGCACGAGGTCGAGCACGGCCGCGCGCTGTTCTTCGGCGAGCCCGGCGAGGAGCACTACAACCCGATCGGCGTGGTCCACGGCGGGCTCGGGGCGACCCTGCTCGACTCGTGCATGGGCTGCGCCGTACACACGACGCTCGAGGCGGGTCAGGCGTACACGACGCTCGAACTGAAGGTCAACCTCGTGCGGCCGATCACGCGCGAGACCGGACGGATTGCGGCGGAGGGCAAAGTCATCCATCGCGGCGGCCAGGTCGCAACCGTCGAGGGGCACCTGCGGGCCGAAGAGACCGGCAAGCTGCTCGCGCACGGCACGAGCACGTGCCTGGTGATGAACGGCGCGGGCTAGTCCGAGAGGACGCTGATGATCCGGCCCTTGCGGCCGGACTTGAACTCCACCGTCCCCGCGCGCTTGGCGAAGATCGAGTCGTCCTTGCCTCGGCCGGTGCCGTCGCCCGGCTTGAAGCGCGTGCCGCGCTGGCGCACGATGATCTCGCCACCGCTGACGTTCTCGCCGGCGAACACCTTCACGCCGAGGCGCTGGGCGTTCGAGTCGCGGCCGTTGCGGCTCGATCCGAGCCCCTTCTTGTGAGCCATCTCAGTCTTCCTTCTTGGCCGCCGGCTTCCTCGCGGCGGGCTTCTTCGTAGCGGCAGGCTTCTTCGCGGCCGGCTTCTTCGCGGCCGGCTTCTTCGCAGCAGCCGGCTTCTTCGCCGGCGCCTTGGTCGCGGCCTCGGCCTTCGGCTTCGCCGCACCGGACGAGCGTGCCGCGCCGAGCTTGATGTCCTTGATCTCGAGTCTCGTCAACTCGGAGCGGTGGCCGGTTCGGACCTTGTAGCCGCGCTTCGGCTTGAACTTGAGCACGTGGATCTTGTCACCGCGCTCGTGCCCGGCGACGACGGCCTCGACCTTCACCTTGCCGAGGTCCGACCCCTCGAAGACGGTCTTGTCGGAGCGGTAGAGCAGCGGCTCGAGCGTGACCTTCGCGCCCTCCCTCTCGGGCATGCGGTCGACGACGAGCGAGTCGCCCTTCTCGACGCGGTACTGCTTCCCGCCGACTTTCACGATTGCGTACATGGCAAAGAGAGGGCGCCCAGGTGGGCGCCGGGCTGGCGATTCTAGCGGTGCCGGTGCGCCGGCGCTTGCGTCATCCCGTCGCCACCGCCGGCTCGGGCAGCAGCCGGTCGGCCAGAGTCAGCGAGGGCCTACCCGCAAGCTCGTCGCGCGTGTCGCTGCGGTAAGTCAGCAGCGCGATGTTGGGCGCGATCGCGAAGTCCGCCGCGTTCAACTGCTCGCCGTTCAGGATGCCCGCCTCGATCCAGGCGTCCGCCTGGTCGAGCAAGCCCGGGACGGACGCCAGGATCCTGGCCTCTGTCTGCTCGTTGACGTTGAACATGGCGCGGCCTGCGATCCGCGCCCCGACGCGCCTCCAGCGTCTACTCCGAGACAGGAGCGGCCCGAGCCCCCCGTCGTTGCCGTCGTTCACGAGTCCGGCGCGACCCTGGAGCGCGGCCGCGAAGATCGCTCGCCGGGCCGCCATCTGGAAGGTGTCCTGCCCCCACGCCACCGCCTCCTCGACCTCGCGGCGGCACTCCGGATCCTCCGGCAGCAGCCGCGGCTCGGGCTTCAGCTCGTCGAGGAAACGCGCGATGTCGGGGTTCGTCTGCACCTTTCGCCCGTCGACCTTTATCGCCGGGACGGTGCGGCCCGGAAAGCCGAGCAGCTTGGTCGCGAGCGGATGGAGGCCCCTCGGCACCGTCACCGTGCGGAACGGAATGGCCTTGTGCTCGAGCATCAGCGTTCCGGCGCGGCAGGCGTGGGAGCCGAGGATCACGTAGACGCGGACCTCGCTGCTCATGCCACCCCCTACCGTACTGCGGCGGTTGCCCGACGGCTTAGCGGGCCGGTCGGCCGTAGACCTCAAGCTCGCCGAGGCCCCAGATCTCCTTGAAGCTGACACCCGGATCGTCCTTGACGCCCTTCAGCGGGCCCTGCGGGCCGCGGATCGTGAAGCGGACGTAGCGCACGCCCCGCGGCTTGCCGCCGCTCGGCTTGACCGTGTTGATCCGCGCGTTGTTCGCGTTCGTGAAGCGTCCGGCTACGACGGAGGTGAAGTCACGCCCGTTACGCGAGACCTCGATGTTGAAGCCGCCGGTCGAGGACGAGGCGTCGAGCTCCGAAGCCTGGCTGCAGGTCGCGCCGGGATCGACGCCGAAAGACGAGATGTCCAGCGAGCGCGGCAGCTTCACCGTCACCGACGGGCTGCTCTTGCCCTTCTTCGGCGGCTCGGTCAGCCAGGACTCGTCGTCCTGGGCGATCACGGCGGCCGTGCCGCAGCCGATCTTCGCGCCTTCGTTCGTCCCGGTAAAGCGCGCGATCCGCCCGCCGGACAGCTCGGCAGCCCAGTCGCGCGCGAGCTTGAGCGCAAGGTTCGCCGTGCCGGCGCCCTTGATCTTCAGCTTGCGGGCGACCGCCTCGTCGTAACCCGCCTTGATTGCCTCGACGAGCGCGTACGTCCCGGCCGGCATGCCCGAGATCGTGAAGCGGCCCTGCTCGTCCGTTCGCGCGCTGAACAGCTGGCCGTTGATCAGCAGGACGACGCGCTTGATCGGCTTGCCGGTGACGCTGTCGTGGACCGTGCCGCGCAGCTTGCCCTCAGGGGAGCCGGGCGGGGGCGGCGTCGAGAAGTTCTGCGCCGGATTCGGGTCATTCGGGTCGACGCCAGTCGAGGCGAAGAAGCCCATCCCGCGCGCGGCGAACACCTCCCAGATCGCGGCTTGGTCGGCTCCGCCCGCAGCCTTGTCGGCGCGCAGCAGGGCGTTGCGCATGTCGAGGTACGACGGGAACGGCACGGTGACCTTCAGAGCTGAGATCACGAGACGCTCGAGCCGCTCGATCCCGGCCGGGCCATATGTGACGACGAAGCGGTTACGCAAGTCCCACAGCGTCTCCGCCCAGATCTCGCCGTCGGCGTGGACCTCGGGCCCACCGGTATAGACGCGTCCATAGTCGCCGTAGGTGTAGCCGCCGGAACCTGCCTTGGCGGCGCCGGGACAGATGCCCGCGGCTGCGCCTACGGGACAGTCGAGCGGCTGGGTGCGGATCCCCTTTCGGTCGGGCGTCTCGGCGACGAACATCCGCACTTCGCCCGGACCAGCGCTGTCTGGGACGAAGCCGCGACCGTTCAGATAGCTGAAGGCGAACCAGTCGGCGAAGCCCTCGTTCATCGCCCCGCCCTGGCCGGCGGTCATGGTCCCGCCGCCATCCTTGTCGACGACCAGCCGGCTGACGAGGCCGTGCGTCACCTCGTGGTAGAGGGTCGGCGCGTCGTCGCCGCTGCTGGTGTAGTAGCCCTCCTTGGAGTTGAGCAGCAGGTCGAGGTCGCCAGGCTTGCCATCCGGGTCGGTCGCCATGTGCGCGTTGTTCAGGTGCTCGGCATCGGGTACTCCGTTCTTGCTCTTGTTCGCGCCCGCGTCCACTCGGACCAAGATCGGGTCACGCGGCTTGCCCTTGCCCGTCGCGTTCACCTGCTGGAAGTTGCCCGCGGCCTCGGTGAAGCCGAGCCGGATCAGGTTGCTGTAGTAGGTGTTGACGAAGTAGAACGCCTGGACCGTCTGCTGACGCATGTTCGTTTGCCAGCTGAAGGCCTTCTTTCCGTCCCACGAGCAGGTCAGCCGCAGGCAGAGCGCGGTCTGGCCGAACGGCGAGAACGGGTAGAGCCAGTCGCTGCCGCCGCTCGGCGGGACCTCCTCGTTCGGCTGTGCCTTCCCGTCGTCGTTGAGGTCGGCGAAGGCGTGGACGAGGTTCCCGCGCAGTCTCGACGACGACGTGAGGAATGGCGCGAGGTCGGTCTCGTGCGGGGTGCCCCCGATCGGCGCGCCCGGCCAGTGCTCGATCACCTGCGCGCGGCTCGCGGCCGGGGCCGGGGCGGCGAGCAGGGTCTGTGCGCCGAGGAGCGCGGCCGCGAGCACCACGATGCGCAAGCTCAGCGCGGTCGTGCGGGTACGCGAGTCCTGCAGCCCCCGGCGAGTCACTAATGGCGATGGTAGTGGAGGGTTTCGGGTCCCGCAACCTGCGTGGCGCCGCGCGCGGCCGGAATAGACTGACCCGCATGACGAGGAGCGTGCGGCTGCGCGCAGGCCTGATCGGCGTGAGCGTGCTCGCCGGGTTGATCGTGGTCGCGCTCCTGACCGCGAGCGACTCCTCCCGGGAAGCGGCGCCACCGGCGCCTGAAGGCGGAGAAGAGGCCCAGCTGCCGATACCGGGCGAGGGGGGCAGCGGAGAGGCCGACCGCGGGGAGGAGCAATCGCCCGGCGCGGAGGACCTCGAGCACGAGGCCTACCCGCGGAAGTCTGTCTCGACCCGCCGCGTTCTCGAGGCGCAGCGGGACTTCGAGCGTCTGCCGGAGACCCGCAAGCTGCGCGCCGTGGGTTCCGTCTCGGCGCTGACGGCGAGCTGGCGCTCCTTCGGACCGGCATCGGTCCCCAAGCCCCCGGAGCAGAGCTACGCCTCACCCGCAACCGTGTCGGGTCGCGTGACGAGCCTCGCGCTCGATCCCGATTGCCGCCGGGGCGACTGCCGCCTGTGGATCGCTGCCGCCGGCGGCGGGATCTGGCGGACGTCCGACGCGCTGTCCGACGAGGTGCACTGGGTGCCCACCTCGGACGGCCTCACGGCGCAGGTGACAGGAGCGCTCGTGGTCGACCCGAACGACAAGCGTGCGGACACGCTCTACGCGGGGACCGGCGAGAGCACGGGCGAGTCGGGCGTGGGCCTGTTCCGGTCCACGAACGGAGGGGAAAGCTGGGAGCTGGTACCCGGCTCGCGCGCGGTCACCCGCGACAGGGCGACCGGCGCGGTCGCGGTGAAGCCGGGCGAGCCGCGAACGATCTACATCGGCACCGCTGAGGCGGGACGGGGTGGGAGCCGCGGCGGCGGCACCGAGGTCACGCCCGGCGCGCCGCCGCTCGACGTCTACCGATCGACCGACGGGGGCGAGACCTTCACCCGGTTGAACGCCCTGCCGCGCAAGACCAGCGGTGTCCGCTCACTCGCGTTCGACCCCGCCGATAACACGACGGTTTACGCGGGCACGCGCGGGAACGGGCTCTGGCGCAGTTCACCGAAGGAGGACGGGACCAGCGACTGGAAACAGGTCTTTGCGCCGCCGGAGGTGGATGCGAGGTCGCGGACGGACTTCGCCCTCGTACGCGACGGGTCCGAGACTCGCGCCTACGCCCTGTTCGGCACCAAGAACAAGGCCCGCCTCTATCGCGCGACCGTCAGCGTGCCCGCGGCCCGGCTATCGAACCGCTCCGAGAACTCCGGCTGGAAGAACCTCTCGAGCCCCGACCCAGGCGACCCCGGCTACGGCTCGTTCAACATCTGCGGCGGCCAGTGCCACTACGACCTTGCGGTGGCGACACGGCCCGACACGCCCGACACGGTCTGGCTCGGCGGTAACACGCAGTTCGGCGAGCTCGCGATCAAGGACGAGGAGGAGGCGGAGGAGGAAGGGCAGGAGCCGATAAAGGGCGCGGCAGGCGCATCGAACGGGCGCGCGGTTGTGCGCTCGACCGACGCCGGCGTCCACTGGTCAGATATGACGTCGGGCGGCGACGATCCGCCGACCACGATCAAAGGTAAGACGGCGCTCTTGAACGGGACCCACCCCGACGTCCAGGCAATCGCGCTGTCGCCGAACGACCCGGATGTCGCGTTCATCGCCAGCGACGGCGGGGTGGTGAGGACCGCGAGCCGAATTGTTGACGTGAGCGACTTCTGTAAGACGAATGAGTTGAGCCCCGATTTCCGAGCCCGCTGCCGCGATTGGCTAGACGCCGTCCCTGAGACGGTCAAGAACCTCAACCCGGGCCTCTCGACGCTTCAGTTCAACGCGCTCTCGGTCGCGCCGGACGGATCCGGGAAGTTGATCGGCGGTACCCAGGACAACGGGACGCTCGCATCGTCGGGCTTCCAGGCCTGGCAGGGGTTTGCGCAGGGGGACGGAGGCGATTCGGGGTTCGACCCGCTCGACCCGCGGATCCGCTGGCACACGTACTTCAACGCCACACCGAGCGTCAACCTCGACGCCGACGATCCGAGCAGCAAGTGGCGCGACGTTTCCGGGCCGTTGAGCAAGTCCGGCGAGGAGTCGGAGTTCTATCCGCCGTTCGTCGTCGATCCGCGCGCCGCGAGGACCGCCTTCATCGGAATGGAATCTGTGTGGCGCACGCGCGACCTCGGCGTGGGCTGGCAGCCGCTCGGGAAAAAGCTGACCAGCGACGCCTGGGGGAACCTTGCCGGAGAAAACGTCTCGGTCGTCGCGCGTAATGTCGCCGACACCGGGACCGTCTGGGCCGCGACCGAGACCGGCCGCGTCTTCGTCACCCGCCAGGGAGACGCCGCTGACCCGGCGCTGGTCAACTTCCGGCGCGTCGACCGCGCGCCGCTTCCGGAGCGGTTTCCGAGCGCGATCGTCACCGACCCGGCCGACCCGCTTCGCGCCTTCGTGACGTTCTCTGGGTACGGCGCGAACACGCCCTTCGAGCCGGGGCACGTCTTCGAGCTGCGCTTCGAGCCCAGCGAGGGGGCAGTCGCGATCAAGGACCTGTCGGCGAACCTCGGCGACGTCCCGTTGCGCAACGTCGCCTATGACCCGGTCACGCGCGACCTCTTCGTCGCGACCGATTTCGGAGTCGCGCGGCGCGCCCGCGGTGCGGACGGGTGGGTCGACGTCGAGCAGGGGATGCCGTTCGTGGCGACCTACGGGTTGACGCTCGATGCCCGTGCTCGCCGCCTCTACGCCGCTACGTTCGGACGCGGCGTCTACGCGCTCGATCTCCCCGGCAACGCGTTCAACGCGCCTACGCCCGTTCCGGCGGGCACTTCGGTCGGTGCGCGCGCGAACCTCGCGATTCGCGTCAGCCCGCTGCGCGGGCGGTTGCGGGTGACATCCGCAGGGGACGCGTCATTCCTCGTCGGCCCCTTCGAGAAGCCGGCCAGCGGGTCCGTCAGGCTGGTAGCGGAATCACCGCGCCGCCTCCTTCTAGGCCGCGGGCGCTTCTCGGCAGCCGCCGGGCAGAGCACACGCGTGCGGATCCGGCTGCGCCGGCGGGCGAGGCGGTTGCTCGAGAGCGAGAGCGGAGTGCGGGCGACGCTCGAGATCTCGGCGCAGAGTACGAGCGGATCGGCTGGGCACCTGGTGCGCCGGGTCAAGCTCGAGCCGGCGCGGTAGCGCAGCGCCCCTGGCGCAAGCTGAGCCTCTCAGCGGGACTCGTCGAGAGCGGCGTCGTAGAGCTTGCGCGACTGCTCCTCGGCGCGGTCGATCTTCGCCTTCTCGTCGGAGGTCGCCTCGCGCCGATCGCGCTTGATCTCCTCCTTTAGCGCGCGGATCTCCTCGTACAGCTCGTGGCCCCCGGCGTGGCCGACCATGAAGACGCGCGTGAGGTTCACCTGGAGCTCGGTCTTGATCCCGTCCGGGCCGACCAAGTTCATCGAGACGTCGCGATAGCCGAGCGGGGTCGGTCCCGTATGGGCCATTGACCTGGCGGGCGGTTCCGTCGCTAACGAGGAACGAGCTAGCCACGAGCGCCGCCAGGGCGGCGATCGGCAGAACAGGTCTCTGCGTGGAGCGCCCACTATTCGGGGTCCCGCCCCGCCGCCAGGTCGTCCTGTACCTCGTCGGGGTCGGAGCCGGGCGAGGCCTCCGAGGACAGGTCCTGCTTGCCGCCTCGCTCGCCCTCGAGCGTTAGGTCGTCGCTCGCGTCGCCGTTCCATGCGCCGTAGCCGATCCGGACCTCGCCGTCGTCGCCGTCGGTGGCCGAGGCGGTATCGACGTCGCGGCGGGCGAAGACCTTCTCGCCATTCAGGTCCACGTAGCGCATCAGCAGGTCGTAGACGCCGTCGGGGCCGTCGAGGGCCAGCTTCCCGTCATCCGGATCGAGGCTCAACTTGACCGACCGGCCCGGCACGAGCCCGCTCGATCGAATCAGAGTGAACGCATGGTCGGCGCCTGCCTCCTCGAGGCCGACCGAGACCTCGGGCGCGGCGATCCGGCGGTTCGAGCGGAAGCTAATCTGGCGTCCGTCGGGCGAGATCGTCATCGACACCCGCTCGCCGCCCTTGAGGCGGATGTTGCGCACCACCGCGAGCCAGCCCGGCCCCGTGATCCGCAGGCCCTCGACATCGCGCGCCTTCGTGAGGGTGTTGTCGAGCGTGATCGTGTAGGTGCGGCCCGGTGGCACGCGGTAGACGGGCTCGCGCTTTGACCTTCGGCCGTCCATGGGACGGATGACCTCACCGCCCGGCAATGTGCGGACCAGCTTGCCGCGCCGGTAGCCGAGCAGGCGCGAGCGTCTGTCCCTGATCAGCACGTGCGCGTGTCGGCGGATGTTGCCATCGAGCGCAACCTCGATCGGTCGTGCGCCGGAAATCGTCTTGGCCGCATTCTGCTTGCCGTTACAGAACGGGCAGGGCTGTTTGCCGAGGCCAGGCGAGACCGGGAAGAGGGAGAACGTCTCGGTGTCGGCGTCGCCCTCGTAGAGGCTCGGCGCGTAGTCGGGGTTCGGGGCCCCGTCGAACGTCCAGGTGTTCTTCTCGGTGTTTACCTGGATGTCGCGGAACTTGCCGGGGAAGTTGTTGTCGTAGGCGAGCACCGCGAAGCGCTCGTCGCCCCGGCGCTCGATCGCGAAGGGTGTGACCGCGTGACCTCCCACGGTTTCGATGGCCTCTCCGTCCTTGTCGCGCACGACCTTGAAGACCGCGATCGTGTACTGCTCGCGGTTCCGGGGCAGCTCCTGGCGCAGCTTCGCGAGGATCTCATCCGGCGCACCCTCGACGATCTCGTCGCGCACGGACTTCAGATACTGCTGGACGGCGTGGTAGGCGAGCGAGCGGGCGAGTGGCGCGTTGCCGGTCAGTTTCAGCAGCGGAGTGGTCAGAGCACCGAACGCCGTAGGGCTGAGGGACTTCTTGAAAAAGCGTAAGGACGCATTAGAGAAACCGAAGCAGTGGCCACCTTCCACCTCCTTGTTCATGGTGTCCATCCACGCCTTGGCGGGGGGAGTCAGCTCGCACGTGTCGCTCGGCGCGTTCGCGCAGACCTCGTCGCCGAACAGCTGCCGCATCTCGGCGGCGGTCAGACCCTCGTGCCCCTTGCCGTAGTTCTGGAAGGAGAAGCCGTCCTTGGCAGGACGGAAGCCGGAATCAGAGATCAGGGGGCCGGTGGGCGTGTAGGTCTCGGTGTCCTGGGCAGACGCGGGCGCGGCGAAGGCGGCGAGCGCAATCGCCGCAAGCGCCAACGAGGCGATTACCCGGGCCACTATTCCGGATCCCGCCCCGCTGAGAGGTCGTCCTGCACCTCGTCGGGGTCGGAGCCGGGCGAGGCCTCCGACGACAGCTCCCGCGCACCGCCCCGATCGCCGGCGAGCGTGAGGTCGTCGCTCGCGTCGCCGTTCCAGGCGCCGTAGCCGATCCGGACCTCGCCTTCGTCGCCGTCGGTGGCCGAGGCGGTGTCCACGTCGCGGCGGGCGAAGACCTTCTCGCCGCTCAGGTCGACGTAGCGCATCAGCACGTCGTAGACGCCGTCGGGGCCGTCGATCGCGAGCTTCCCGTCATCCGGGTCGAGGCTCAGCTTGACCCGCCGGCCAGGCACCAGCCCGCTCGAGCGGATAAGCGTGAACGCATGGTCGGCGCCCTTCTCCTGGAGGCCGACCGACACCTCGGGCGCCGCGATCCGGCGGTTCGAGCGGAAGCTGATCTCGCGGCCGTCCGGGGAGATCGACAGCGAGACCCGCTCGCCTCCCTTGAGGCGGATGTTGCGTACGTGCGCTAGCCAGCCCGGCCCTGTGATCTGCATGCCCTCGACGTCGCGCGCCTTCGTGCGCGTGTTGTCGAGCGTGATCGTGTAGCTGCGTCCCGCCGGCACGCGATAGCGGGGCTCGCGCCTCATCTTGCGGCCGGCCCCCGCTTCGACGAGGCGGGTTGCCTCCCCGCCGGGGATCGTGCGGACGAGCCTCTTGCCCTTGTAGCCGAGCAACCGCGAGCGCCTGTCCCTGATCAACAGGTGGGCGTGGCGGCGCAGATCGCCCTCGAGCGAGACCTCGATCGCCCGCCCTCCGGGTCGGGTCAGCGCCGCGTTCTGGGTGCCGTTGCAGAACGGGCACGGCTGCTTGCCGAGGCCCGGCGAGACCGGGAGGAGCTGGAGCGTCTCCGTCTCCGCGTCGCCCTCGTAGAGATCGGAGTCGACGCTCGGGTTGGGCGCTCCGTCGAAGGTCCAAGTGTTCTTCTCGGTGTCCACCTGGACGTCGCGGAACTTCCCCGGGAAGTTGTTGTCGTAGACCAGGATCGCAAACCTGTCCGGTCCCTTGCGCTCGATCGCGAAGGGCGTGATCGCGTGGCCGTCCTCGACGTCGATCAGCTTGCCGTCCTTGTCGCGGATCGCCTTGTAGAGCCCGATCGTGTACTGCTCGCGACCGCGCGGGAGCTCCTCACCCAGCTCGTCGACGATCTCCTCCGGCGAGCCGGTGAGGGTCTTGGCCTTCACGGACGCGAGCGCCTGGTGGACGAAGTGGTAGGCGATCATGCGGGCCACCGGCGTCGTCAGCTTGAACCGGGGCACGCTCAGCTCCCCGAACGCGCTAGGACTGAGTTGCTTGGCGTGAAAGCGCATCGCGGCGACCGCGAAGCCGTAGCAGTGCCCGCCGTCCATGCCCTTGTTCTCGGTGTCCATCCACGCCTTGGCCGGAGGGGTCAGCTCACAGGTGTCGCTCGGCGCGTTCGCGCAGACCTCGTCGCCGAAGAGCTGGCGCATCTCGGCCGCGGTCAGACCGGGCTGGCCCTTGCCGTAGTTTTGGAACGCGAAGCCGTCCGGAGCGGGGCGGAACCCCGAGTCGGCGACGAGCGGGCCGGTCGGCGTGTAGGCGTCCGGCTCCGCGGCCGACGCGGGCGCGGTCATGATCGAGAGCGCGAGCAGTGCGCTGGCGCCGAGCGCGATGCACGCCGCACCCCATCGTTTCGGTCGCTTCACTCGTCTCACTCCTTCGGCTTCTGCTCGCCAATCAGGTCCGCGAGCTGGCCGGTGTCGCGATTCGTGCACTGGATCCAGGCGGAGATCTCGCTGTCGTTCTGCGAGAACAGGCCTACCTCCTGGTGGCCGGGCTTGTCGCGCTGGCCGATCTTGTGGCCGAGGCCCAGCCGCGCGTCGCCCCAGCGGGCGCTGTCGGTGACCGTGTCACCTTGCGTATTGTCAAAGGCGCCGCGGCGTGGCGTCTCGAGCTCCTGCGTCTCGTCGTTGTTGAACCAACCGGAGACCTTGCGGTCGTCGGCGTTCTTGGTGTTCTGGTCCACCGACGCCCGGTCGCGGCGGGCGATGCTGTACGGCTGCGTCTTCTCCCGCGGCGGTCCCTTGATCCACTTGTAGGTCGCGAAGCCGATCTCGACTGCGAACCCAAGCCCGATCCCGACCGTGTTGAGCACCCCTAGTGAGTGCGCGAGGTGCTCGACGTCGCCGATCAGGCTCTTCGTGCCCTCGAGCAGCTCCTTGATCTCGCCCGCCGTCCTGAACGCCTTGACGACGCCCTCGGCGACCCCCGCGGCGTCCTCGAAGTCATCGACGTGGGTGTGCTTGCTGTCGGGGAAGCGGCGGTTCCAGGCCGAGAGGTTGACCGGGTACTCGGGCGGGCACTCGAGCCTCCCCTTCCACGCGCCGACGAAGACGCCCCAGCGCTCGGACCCCTTGGACACCCCGCCGTAGCGCCGGTCGCGGGCGTCGTCGTACTCGACGCCTCCGAAGGCCTTCCATTTTCTTCGGTCATTGGTGTAGGGATCGCTCGTCCCCTGCTGCCGGCCGACGACCGCGCTCGAGAAGCCGAAGGTGACGCAGACGAAGGCGCGTTCACCGTCGAGCCTGATCGTCTTGAGCTCGAGCTTCTTCGTCTTGGCGGAACGCTCTGTCCGCTCCACGTGATCCTTGCTCCAGAAGTTGACGAAACTCGGACGATTCCAAGGTGAGAAATCGACGTCGCGGAAGACGCCCGCAGCGGGGCTGCCGACCGATTCCCACACGTAGCGTCGCCCCGATCGGTCGGTCCGGTACCACATGTACTTCGGCACGACCGTGACCTTGCCCCTGTCCTCCTGCTCGAACCCGGTCGCTGCACGGTCGCAGGGGTTCGGATCGTCGCCCAGCTTCTGGCCGGGATAGGCGAGCGTGAGCTCCGCGCGGCTGGTGTTCTCACCCCTCACGCCCAGCTTGAGGACCGTCGAGTTGTAGCCGCGCTTGACGTCGTCGTCGGTTGCCTTCCGCCACTGGCTCGGCGTGCAGAGGCCGTCGCGGTCGCAGAAGGACTGGTACGGCCAGCCCGTTTCGACGTACTGACCCTTGTCGTTGCGCTGGTTCGCGCCGAACGGGGTGAATTGGAGCATCGGCAGCTCCAGGAAGCGATAGCGGGCCTTCGGGTCGCCGCTCGTCACCTTCGCCCGTCCCGCGTCGATCTGGGACCCGCGTCTGGCGACCACGGTCTCCTCCCGGCTGCCGCCACCGAGGACGAGGTCGTGCGAGTGCACATTGACCCACAGCCCCTGGAGGAACTCCCAGAACGGATCGGCGCCGTCGAGCGCCTTCTCGCACTCTCCCGCCGTCTTCGGGTCGGACGGGAACTCCTGCCTGCAGGCGGTGTTCGGCGTGTTCGCCGCGAGGAAGTACGTTCGCCAGGCGGCCATGCTCCAGATCGGTCGCCGCCACGGGACCTGCGGGGGCAGCGAGACGTCCTTGAACGTCAAGCTCTGGCCGGCGTTGCGAGCCGGGAGCGAGCCGATCCGGGCAAACGGCTGGGTCGGGCCCCCGCCACGCTCAGGGGTCCAGAGATCGAGCTTCGTCGCGACGGTGGAAAGGATGCTGCGGGGCGACACGAACGGGGTCTCTACCGCGCACGGAACATCGTTGCAGCGCTTGAGGGTCGTCGTCGGCAAGCCCACCCCTCTGATCGCGAAGCTCTCCCCGATCTCCTTCTTGCCCGCCTCGAGCTCCGCGAGCAGGCTGGGTGTGGTGACGCCGTAGCGCGAGACCTCGACCGCCGACAGGGCCCTGGCCGCCGCGGCCGCCGTTTCGGCCTTGAGCCCCTCCTTCTTGAGCGCATCGACCAGCTGGTTGCGCGAGGAGAACGCCCTGTCGCCCAACCGCTTGACGGGCGTGTACTTGAACATCCCGTTGGCGGCTGGCGTGCTGAAGTCGGAGATCGGCAGCGCCGGCAGGTCACTCGCCTTGACCACACGTGCGGCCTGGTCCTCGCCCATGGTCGCAACGAGCTCGCGGATCCCGTCGAGCGTCCAGATCGGCTTGAACGCGCTGAACGCGCTCGACTTCTCGGACAGCGCGGGGAAGTTGTCCGGATACTTCAGATCGACGGTGATCGTCTTGCCGGTGAGGTCGCGCGCGGTGCCCTGGAGGTCGCGGCGGAAGATGGTCTGAGCCGCGTCGAGGTGTGTGTCGGCGATCTTCGGCTTGCTCGCTACGAAGTTCCCGCTAAGGGTCGCCGCACCGCTGCGCGAGGAACAGGTGAGCTTGAGCGCATTGGTGATGAAGTCAAGCTCGATCGCTCCGACCGGTCCGTCCACGCCGGGGCCGCAGACGTCGCCCGCCACCGAGCCGCTGCCGCTGTAGAGACTGCGGCGATTCTCGTGCTGGTCGAGCGTCGCTCGCACGATCCTCCCGTTCCCGAGGAAGAGCGTCGCGCGCAGGGCCTTCGGACCATCCGAGCCGGAGGCTCCGACCGGCAGGAGCGCGATATCTGCCGGGCGCGAGTTCGCCCACACCTTCTCCCCGTGGCTGCCGGGGGCGAGCGCTGTGTCGATGTAGAAGAGGCCGCTTCGCTCTGCGCCAGCGGGCTGTCCCTGCGCGGCGACTGCCTTCCCATTCGATCCGGCCGCTGCGCCTAGGGCCCCCGAGTCTGTGGCCTCCTCGTCCGGATCGGCGTAGCTGACGTCCTCGAACTCCTGCTCGAGATCGTCCGGGACCTCCTCGCCGCGCTCCGACTCCGGCAGCACGAGCGTGTCGTCGCCGCCGCCGCCCTCGATCGTGAGGCCGAGCTGCGAGGCCTTCATACCCTCCGGGAAGTCCTGGAAGTCGAGCGCGACGCGGTCGTCGCCCCCGCCGGTATTGACGTGAACGCGCCCGAGCGGGCGCACCTGGACGACGTCGTCGCCATCGCCGGTTTCTAGCCGCGCCTGCTCCGGCGCCTCCCCGACGCAGTCCTCGCCCCAGCAGTAGGTCAGCAGATCGTCGCCCGGACCGCCGCTCGCGCGCCCGCCGAGGCCGACGCTCGTGATGTCGCTCCCCGGGCCGCCGCTAACGACGTCGTCGGCGTCACCGAGCAGCGCGTCGTCGCCGCGTCCGCCGTCGAGCATGTCCGCTCCCGGTCCGCCGTGCGCGGTGTCCTCGCCGGACCCGCCCCGGAAGGTGTCATCGCCCGCGCCGAGGAGCCCGAGGTCGTCGCCGCGGCCGCCCTTGAAGAGATCGTCGCCGTCGCCGGTCGTCGCGACGTCGTCGCCGCCGTCGCCGTGCACCGTGTCCCTGCCGCTCGCGGGGAACGTCCCGATCCCGCGCCCGGGGTCGTAGGCGATCGGGCTGGGGTCTGAGAGGAAGACATCATCGCCCGCGCGCCCGCGCAGGCGGTCGGAGCCGGCGTCGCCGTAGAAGACGTCGCCGGCGCGCGTGCCTGCAAGCCGGTCGTCGAGGCGTGAGCCGTTCAGCTGGCGCGCGCTCCCGTTTGTCGCGAGGCCCGCGAGGACGGTCAGGGCCGCGAGCGCGGTCGCGAGCGCGAGCGAACGCCTGCGCGCCAGCGTCGCGCGGCGCAGGGCGCTCCCGGCGCTATGTCCCCGCCGCAACATCCGAGTCCGCTTTGATCTAACCATCGCCAGCATCAATTTGCAACGGGGATCGTCGGCGGGCGGATCCCGTAGCCTCGTTTTCCGGCTACTCCTTCGGCGCCTCGGCCGCGGGCTTCGCGGCGCCACCGCGGCCACGTCCGCCCCGCCGCCCGCGACGGCGTCGCTTCGGCTTCTCGGGGTCATCGGCGTCGTCAGCGTCGTCAGCGTCGTCAGACGACTCACCGCTGTCGGCCGGCGCGCCGTTGCCCGCGCCTACGATCGTCGCCGAGGCGGCCTGGCGACCGACCTCCTCGATCCTCACGAGGCGCTGCTCGCCGATCAGCTTCGCGGCGGCGGCGACCGAGATCACGTAGCCGTCCACCTTGCCGACCGCCGCGTCCTCGTCGTACATGTGCGGCTCCTCGATCGTGACGAGCAGCTCCTCGCCGACGCGGAACGGCAGCGCACGCGCCTCGACCTCGTCGCGCGTGCCGTCCATCGCGACGGCGAAATGGTCGATCGGCAGGGCCTCCGAGCCCTCGAAGAGGAAGTGCTTGCCGACCTCTTGCTCGAGCTCGACAACCGCCGACACGCCCGGCCCCGCGAGCAACTCTGACGAGACGCGCGGGTGGACCTGGATCAGGAACGCATCCGGCTTCGGCCGCTCGGCCGCGAGGTCGCGCAGCTTTCGCTCGACGTCGAGCGCAACCGTCTCCTCCGAGAGCACGACGCCCTCCCCATCGCACGTCGGGCACGGCTTGGTGAGGATCTCGCGAACGCCGTCGGTCACGTTCTGGCGTGTCATCTCGACGAGGCCGAGCGGCGAGACCTCCATCACGTAGGTCTTCGTCCGGTCCTCGTCGAGCGCGTTGCGGAGCGTCTTCAGCACGGCTTCGCGATTGCGCGCGCGAGCCATGTCGATGAAGTCGATGACGATGATCCCGCCGATGTCGCGCAACCGCAGCTGGCGCACGACCTCGTCGGCCGCCTCGAGATTCGTCCGCGTGATCGTGTCCTCCAGCCGCGCGCCGCGGCCACGGCCGGTGAACGACCCGGAGTTGACGTCGATCACCGTCAATGCCTCGGCGTAGTCGATGATCAGGTAGCCGCCCGAGGGAAGGTCCACGCGGCGGTCGAGCGTGGACTGGATCGCGCGGTCGACCTCGAAGCGCTCGAACAGCGGCACCTTCTCGTCCTCGTAGCGCTCTAGGCGCCCGACGAGCTCGGGCGCGGTACGGGTGAGGAACGACTCGAGCCGGTGGAACTGCTGCTCGTCGTCGATCACCGCGCGCTGGAACTGGTCGGAGAAGATGTCGCGCACGACGCGCACCGGCAGATCGGCCTCCTGGAAGACCATCTCGGGAGCCGTCGTCTTCTCGACCCGCTCCTGGAGCACCTCGTGGAGCTTGAAGAGGTACTTCAGCTCGCGTTCGAAGTCCGCCTTCTTGGCGCCGACGGCGGCTGTGCGGATGATCGCGCCGCCCTTGTCGATCTCGAGCTTGCCCGCCTGCTTGCGCAGCTTGTCGCGCTGCTTGTCCTCGAGCCGCCGGGAGACGCCGATCCCCTCGCCGTCGGGGACGTAGACGAGGTAGCGCCCGGCGATCGAGAGCTGCATCGAGAGGCGCGCGCCCTTCGTCTTGAGTGGGTCCTTGACGACCTGGACGACGACCTCCTGGCCGGGCTTGAGCACCTCGCCGATGCGCTTGCCCTTCCCCCCTCCGCGGCCGCGGCGCTGGACCTCGACGCCGGGGAGGACGATGTCGTCGACGTGGAGGAAGCCGTTGCGCTCGAGCCCGATGTCGACGAACGCCGCCTCGAGCCCGGGCAGGACGTTGTCCACTTTCCCCTTGTAGATGTTTCCCACGATCGAGCGCGATCCGCGCCGCTCGATGTAGATCTCCCCTACGCGCCCGTCGTCCGAGGCGCCGCCCCCTTTTCGGGAGCCCTTCTTCTTCTCGCCATCCTCAGCCGGAAGTGATCCTTCCGCCTCGAGGATGGCGACTCTGGTTTCGCCACGGTCGGCCGTGACGAGCACTTGCTTTTTCAAGATGTCCTTCTCTCATGTGTGGTGGCCCGTCGCTACCGGGGTGCGTTCGGGGCCGAGGTGTGTGTGAGCCCTCATAGAGCGCCTTTCGTCGCAGCGACCTCGCGCGCGTGCACGTGGATCGACTGGAGCAGGCCAAGGGCAATCAGTGTGACTATCACCGACGAGCCTCCGTAGCTCATAAGCGGCAAAGGAATGCCGGTGATCGGCATGATCCCGATGGTCATGCCTACGTTGATGAAGACCTGGAACATCAGCATCGCCGTGATACCGGCGGCTATCAACGTTCCGTAGAGATTCTTCGACATGGTCATGATGCGCAGGCCGCGCCAGATCAAGAGCGCGAAGAGCGATAACACGAGCGCCGCGCCGACGAAACCGAACTGCTCGCCGACCACCGAGAACACGAAGTCCGTGTGGTGCTCGGGCAGGAAGTCGAGCTTCGTCTGGGTCGCTTGCTCGGGGCCGCGGCCTGTCTTCTCGCCAGAGCCTATCGCGGTGATGGACTGATTGAGCTGATATCCCTGCTCACGCGGGTTGTCCGTGCGGTTGAGGAAGGCCGTCAGGCGGTCCACCTGGTACGGCTTCAGCACCTCTACGCCGGCGGCCGGAGCGGCCACGAGGACGAGCGTGATCGATAGCGCGACGATGCCGCCGAGGGCGGCGAAGTGCGTCCATTTGGTCCCGGCCATGAACAGGATCGTCACCGCGATCACGATGTAGACCATCGACGTGCCGAGGTCCGGCTGGATCACGACGAGGATCGCGGGGATCAGCGCCAGCAGCATCACGCGACTCGTCAGCTCGCGCTCCGAACTTCGCCGGATGCGATCGATGAGGAACGCCGACAGCGCGACGATCAGGAGCACCTTGCCGAGCTCCGACGGCTGGAAGCGGAAGAACGGCAGCTCGATCCAGCGGCGCGATCCGCGCACCGCAGCGCCGAGCCCCAGCACCAGCAGGATCGTGCCGATCATGACGCCGTAGAGGCCGAGCTTGAGCTCGCGCAGGCGTGAGTAGTCGAAGCGCGCGATGACGAGCATCAGCACGAGGCCGATCACCGCGTAGATCCCCTGTCGCAGGACGAAGTAGTACGGGCTTCCGGCCACGTCGTCCTGGGTCGCTGTGTCGAGCGTGTAGAGCGAGCACGCGATCAGGCCGATGGTCGCCACGAGCAGCAGCGGGTCGAGGCGAACCATCCGCTGGCGCGGATCGCCGAAGCCGCGGACCGCGGTTCCGAATGGGCTCTGGGCCACTAGAACGTCCTGCTCTTCCCGGCGGGCGCCGAGTCGCCCTTGATGTCGTAGAGCGCGGCGAGCAGCTGGCGGGCCTTGGGAGCTGCGGACTCGGCGCCGAAGCCGCCGGCCTCGTCGGTCACTGCGACGACGTAGCGCGGGTTCGGGTACGGGGCGAGAGCGACGTACCACGACTGGTCGGCGCGTCCGAGACCGCGCTCGGCGGTACCCGTCTTGCCCGCGATCGGCACGGGGAAGCCCTCGAACACGTCGGTGGAGGTCCCGTTCTCGCCGCTCGCCGCGAGCCGCAGGCCCTCGAGGATCGCTTGGCGGTGCTCGGGCTTGATGTCGACCCGCTTGCGCGCCGGCTGGTCGAACTCCTGGAGCACGCGGCCCTCGGCGTCCTCGAGCCGCTTTCCGAGGTGCGGACGGATCAGGAAGCCGCCGTTCGCGACCGCCCCGTACGCGACCGCGAGCTGCAGCGGGTTCGCCTGGAGGTCACCCTGACCCACCGAGAGGTTGATGTTGTCGCCGACGGACCACGGACGGTCGGTGAGCTTCTTCTTGAAGAGGTCGTTGCGCCACTCCGGGCTCGGGACGAGGCCCTCGGACTCGCCCGGCAGGTCGATCCCCGTCTTGTGGCCGAGGCCGAGCCGGCCCGCCCAGCGCTGGATCACCTTGCCGTCGCCCTGCCCGTTCGCCTCGAGGCCGAGCTTGTAGAAGAAGACGTCGCTCGAGACCTCGAGCGCGCGCGGCAGCGCGATCGCGCCGTGGACGGCGTCGCCCGCGTTCTTGAACGTGATCCCGCCGACGGTGATCGAACCCCCGTCGACCTGGATCGTGCTGGGCGTGATGATCCCGCCCTGGAGCGCGGCCACCGCGGTGACGAGCTTCCAGGTCGAGCCGGTCGGGTAGAGGCCCTGGATCGCGCGGTTCGCGAGCGGCTCGCCGTTGTCCTTCGAGGTCAGGCGCTTGTAGTCGGCCTCGCGGATCCCCTTCGCGAAGATGTTCGGGTCGAACGCGGGCGAGGAGCCAAGCGCGCGGATCTCGCCGCTCTTGATGTCCATCACGACGAACGCGCCCTTCGTCCCGCCAAGCGCCTTCTGGCCGGCCTCCTGGACGTCGAGGTCCACGGTCAGGCGCAGGTCGCGGCCCTGAACCGGCTCGCGCCGCGCGAGCTCGCCCTCGAGCGTGCCGAGCGCGTCCACTTGCAGGCGGTTGGCGCCATTGCGCCCGCGCAGGAAGCGGTCGTAGGAGAACTCGATCCCGGACTGCCCGACGCGGTCGCCCTGGGTCACGCTGCGGTAGCGCTTGTCGTCGAGCTGCTCCTTGGTGACCTCCCCGACCGTGCCGAAGAGGTGGGCCCCGACCTGCTTGTGCGGGTACGAGCGCAGGAAGACGCGCTCGATCGTGACGCCGGGCAGCTTCTCCTGGTTCTCGAGCACGTACTGCACGACCTGCGTGTCGACGTCGGTCTTCACGGTGGCCCCTGAGAACGGCAGCGCCTTCAGCTGCGCCTTGACGCGCGAGTCGATGATCCGCGGTCGCGTACCGAGCACATGGGCAAGGCGCTCGTACAGCTGCGTGCGGTCGTCCGTGTCCTTGGGCAGCTTGTCGGGGGAGATCTTGAGCGCGAGCCCGGGGCGGTTGTCCACCAGCACGCGCCCCTCGCGGTCGAGGATCTCACCGCGCGGCGCCTGCACCTTGATCTCGCGCACCCGGTTGTCGTTCGCCTCGGACTTGTGGCGATCGCCAGAGAGGATCTGGAGGTACCAGAGGCGGAAGAAGATGACCGCGAACATCGCGAGCGCGATCCCGCCGATGACCGCGACGCGGATTGCCGTCTGCGGCGATTGCTGCTGGCGCTCGGTATCGCGGTACATCAGCGGTTCCCGAGCGTAGAGCCGGGGTCGCCGATCCCGCGCAGGCCGATCGGGCCGGTCGGGCGGGGCCCGCGGCGGCGGCGGCGGCGCTCGAGCGGATCAACGACCAGGACCGGGCGCAGGACGCGGCGCACGAGCACGAACGCGGGCAGGGCGATCAGCGAGTTGAGGATCGTGGTCACGACCATGTCGCGGATGACGAGGGCGCTGACGTCGGCATCGGAGGAGAGCATGAAGCTGACGGCGGCGAACCCGAGCAGGTAGGCGAGCGTGGCGATGGCCGCGACCGGGATCGGCGCGAGGCTGTGCGCGGGATCGCGCACCTCGCGATAGCGGCCGAGCGAATAGCCGACCGCGGTGAGGACGAGCGACGAGGCGCCGAGGTCACCCCCGACCGCGAGGTCGAGCAGCAGCCCGGCGGCGAAGCCCGCGGCAGCACCGGCCACGGCGCCCGCATAGAGCGCGACCGCGGCGACGTAGAGCGGCACGAGGTTGGCGGTGCCGCCGAGGATGTGGATCTGGGAGACCCCGGAGACCTGGACGATCACGAAGCCGAGCGCGAGCGCCCCGGCGCGAAAGTAGGCGTTGCCCGTGGAGATCATCGCGGCCGCTCCGCGCGCTCTTCGTTCTCCTGCGGACGCAGCACCTGGACGATGTCCATCCGGCGGAAGTCGACGAACGGCTTGACGTGCACGCGCTGGTAGAGGTCCACCTCACCGGCGGAGACGCGCGTCACCTTGCCGATCGGGATGCCCCGCGGGAACAGCGACTCGAGGTTGCGGCTCGACTTGAAGCCGGAGGTCACGACGATCGCGTTGCGTCGCAGCGCACCGTCCTTGTCGACGAAGTCGAGCAGCAGGTCGTTCGGGTTGCCGACCTCGGGCTTGACGACACCGGTCGTCCCCGCCGGCATGACCTGGGCCGAGACGGCGCTCGTCGCGTCGGTGATCAGCGTCACGCGCGCCGTGCCGCCGGTGACGGCGGTGACGCGGCCGGCGAGGCCCCCAGCCGCGATCACCGGCTGGTCGACGCGGACGCCGTCGTCGGAACCCTTGTTGATCTGGACCGACGAGTACCAGGCCGTCGGGGAGCGCGCGATCACGCGCGCGCTGACCGTGTCGACGGACGACGGGTAGCCGTCCTTTCGCTCCAGCCCGATGATGCCGCGCAGCTGCTCGGCCTCGTTGCGGTCGGTCTGGGCGCGCGCGAGCTCCTTGCGCTGGCGCTCGACCTCCCGCTTCAGCTTCTCGTTCTCGCCCTTCGCGCCGAAGACGTCGCCCGTCCAGTCGACGAGGTCCGAGAACGGCTTCACCGCCGTGCTCGCCCCCTCCTCGACCGGCGAGAGGACCTGTTGCGCTCCGCGCTGCACCGCGTGCAGGGGGCCACCGATGGCCTCGCCGAAATAGGCGGTCAGCAGCAGCAGTGAAACGCCGACGAAAACGCCGAGGACGATGCGACGTCTACGGACCGTCTTGTCGTACACGAGTAGAACCCCTCCGGGCGATTATCGCGGCAAGCGCAAGGGTTCGCCCTCAGCGCCGGCGGTTGCGGGAATTCTTGCTGACGCGATGCATCGCTTCGAACTCCTCGAGCGATCGCCCCGACCCCACAGCAACGCACGTGAGCGGGGAGTCCGCCAGGTGCGCCGGCATCTGCGTCTCGTCGCGGAGGCGGTCCTCCATCCCCTGCAACAGGGCACCGCCACCCGCGAGCATGATCCCCCGGTCCATGATGTCCGAGGCGAGCTCGGGTGGAGTGCGGTCGAGCGTCTCCTTCACGGCGTCGATGATGGAGGTCAGCGGCTCTTCGAGCGCCAGTCGGACCTCCTCGCTGGTGAGGACGATCGTCTTCGGGAGGCCGGACACGAGATCGCGGCCGCGGATCTCGGCCTGCACCTCCTCGCCGAGCGGGAAGGCCGATCCGATCTCGAGCTTGACCTCCTCGGCAGTCTGCTGGCCGATCATCAGCTTGTACTCGCGCTTGACGTAGTTGACGATCGCCTCGTCGAGCTCGTCGCCGCCGATCCGGATCGACTGCGAGACGACGATGCCGCCGAGGGAGATCACGGCGACTTCGCTCGTGCCACCGCCGATGTCCACGACCATGTTCCCCGTCGGGTCGCCCACCGGGAGGCCGGCGCCGATCGCGGCCGCCATCGGCTCCTCGATCAGGTACGCCTGGCGGGCGCCGGCAGAGAGACAGGCCTCCTCGACCGCACGCTTCTCGACGCCGGTGACGCCCGAGGGCACGCAGACCACCACGCGCGGGTGAGCAAAGCGGTTCTGGTGGACCTTCTGGATGAAGTGGCGGAGCATCTGCTCGGTGACGTCGAAGTCGGCGATCACGCCGTCCTTCAGCGGGCGGATCGCCTGGATCGTGCCGGGCGTGCGGCCGAGCATCCGCTTCGCCTCGACCCCAACCGCGTGAACCTCGCTGGTGCGGGCGTCGATCGCGACGACCGAGGGCTCCGAGAGCACGATTCCGCGCCCCCGTACGTAGACGAGCGTGTTGGCGGTGCCGAGATCGACCGCCATGTCGCGGCCGCCGAAGCCGGTGAGGGAAGAAAAGATGCCCATATGCGGGGAAAACGTGTTCGGGCAGCCCGCTTGGGCGGACTGCTTTCGGGGTTCCTGCCGGGGTGCGCGCCCGCGCGTGGAGTGTAGCGACTGAGGGCGCGCGGCCGATCCGCCTGCAAGACCTATCCCCGCGGGGCGAAGCGGGTTTCAGTGGTGCGGACTGTTACGAGGGTGGCGCCGGCTGGGCGAAGAGCTCGGGTGCGAGCTGCACGAGCGTCGGGACGGGAAGGCCGACGACGTTGAAGTAGTCGCCCTCGATCCAGTCCACCAACCGCGCTCCGCGGCCCTGGATCGCGTAGCCGCCGGCGCGCCCGCGCCACTCCTCCGTGTCCAGATAGCCCGCGATCGTGCCGTCGTCGAGGTCGCGGAACTGCACGCGAGTTACGGCGTGACCCGTCCGCTCGGCGCCGCCCGGCAGGCGCACGACGACGCCCCCGTGGACTTCGTGCTCCTTGCCCGAGAGGAGGCGGAGGAATTCCTCCGCCTCGGACTCGGAGCCGGGCTTGCCGAGGGGTCTCCCTCCGATGGCGACTGCCGTGTCAGCCCCCAGCACCGTCTCCGAACCGCCCGCCTCTACCGCCCTGCTTTTTCGCCCTGCGTTCTCGACCACGAGGAAATCGGGCGGACCTGCGACGACCTCGTCGACGTCGGACGGCTCGACGCGGAACGCGATTCCGAGCTGCTCGAGGATCGCTTTCCGCTGAGGCGAGCGGGAAGCGAGAACCAGCACGGCCGAGCCGACGCCCTAGAGCTCGGGGAAGAAGAGCCCGATCTCGCGGGCGGCGGATTCGGGCGAGTCGGAGCCGTGGACGAGGTTCGTCTGGACCTCGAGCCCGAAGTCGCCGCGGATCGAGCCGGGCGCGGCCTCGACCGGATTCGTCGCCCCGATTACCTGGCGCGCGGCCGCGACGGCCTCATGGCCTTCGAGCACTAGCGCGACCAGCGGGCCGCCGGTGATGAAGTCCACGAGCTCGCCGAAGAACGGCTTCTCGGCGTGCTCCGCATAGTGCTCCTCGGCGAGGGGGCGCTCGACCTCCATCCGCTTCATCGCCACGATCACGAGGCCCTTGCGCTCGAAGCGGGCGAGGATCTCGCCTGTCAGCCCGTTGGCGAAGGCGTCCGGCTTCACGAGGATCAGCGTGCGGTCCATTGAGAGTGGCTCCCGGGTCGGGGGTTAGGGAGTCGGCGGGCGCGTGGGCGGCCGCGAGCGCGGCTTCTTCGACCGCGATCCGCTCGAGCTGGACGATGAGCCCGAACCCTTCGAACGGGCCGCGCTGCTGCTGCGCGCGGGGCGAGTGGACTCGGCGCCGTCGTCGGCGCCGGTGGAACGGCTCGAGGATGCGCGCGGCGGACGCGACGCGCCCTCCTTCGACGAGGGGCGCGCGGGACGTTCCGTCTCGGTGGCGGCGGCTGAGCTCGTACTCGTTCGACGTGAAGCTCGCTCGCCCGCGGGAGGCGACGCCGCCGCCTCGGAGGGCGGTGGCCGGCGACGGCGCGGCGGTGGCGCGGCGCCTAGCTCGGACTCGCAGTACGGGCACAGCTTCCACGTCGGGTCGAGCGGCTTCCCGCAGACATTGCAGGCCTCCTTCAGCCGTCGCAGGCAGCTGGGGCAACGGAGGAAGTTCTTCTCGATCTCGAAGTTGCAGTACGGGCACGCGAGCACGCCCTGGTCGTGGAGCCGTGCCTCGGCGGCCGCGATCTCGAGCTCGCGCTCGCGCACGTCTTCGAGGAACTCGGGCGGGCGCACGATCATGTAGACGACCGTCCCGATGAAGGGGAAGAGCGACGCCGCCGTCGCGCAGCCGACGAGCATCGGATCTTCCATCCGGCGGCGCGCGTCCGAGTAGGTCCAGTAGATCAGCGCGATATAGACCGCGATGAAGAACAGCAGCAGCAGGCTGACCAGCAGGTTCAGCGTGTCGTTCGTGATCCCGAAGATCGCGAGGGGGCCCGGCAGCGAGCTCATCAGCGGCGGGAGTCTACTCAGGCGGTTAGAGAAATATGCGGCCGAGCAGGTACCCGATAGCGAAGAAGAGCAGGATGACCAGCGCGACGACGAGCGCCACGAAGCCGATCATGGTGAAGAAGTTGGGGCCGTCCTCGCCCATCAGCAGCAGCCTAGCCAAACGGCACGGCTAGACGATCGAGCGGGCCGCCCCGGGCTCGGCGACGAGGTCGGCGATCAGGTAGATCGAGCCCGTCACGAGCACGGCGCCGCCGGGCCCCGCGAGCGCGCGGGCGCGCTCGACCGCCGCACGCGGGTCGGGAACGAGCTCGACCGCGGGCGCGCGACCGCGGTCACCCGCCGGCACCTTCGCCGCGAGGGTCTCGAGGGTCGCGGGCGGTAGCGCGCGGGGATTCGCGCAAGAGGTGAAGATCACCCGCGCGCAGAGCGGCAGCAGCTCCGCGAGGATCCCGGCGGCGTCCTTGTCCTCGAGCACCGCGACGACCGCCGTCAGCGGGCGCTCGCCGATGACCTCGGGGAGGCTCCGGGCCAGGGCAGCGGCGCCGGCCGGGTTGTGCGCGCCGTCGTGGATCGTCAGCGGCGTCTCCCCCACCACTTCCATTCGGCCGGCGAGCGCAAGTGATCCCGCCGCGCGCTCGACCGCTTCGGCGTCGAGCGGCCGCTCGAGGAACGCCTCCGCCGCGGCTCGCGCGAGGGCGAAGTTCCGCCGCTGGTAGGCGCCGTGGACGGCCAGGGCGCGCGCTTCCCCCGCGGGGAGCTCGTCGGGCGCGGTCACGCGCCGCGCGTGGTGCTCGCCCGCGGCGCGGGCGGCGACCGCCTCGACCTCGGGTGAGAGCTCCGGCGCGACCAGGCACCCATGGTCACGCACGACCGCGAGCTTCTCCTCAGCGATCGCGGCGCGCGTCGGGCCGAGCCAGCGCGTGTGCTCCAGCTCGATACCCGTCAGCACCTGTACCTTCGAGGGGATCACGTTCGTGGCGTCGTAACGGCCGCCGAGCCCGGCCTCGACGACGGCGACCTCGACTCCCTGGCGCGCCAGCTCGTAGTAGGCGGCCGCCGTGAGCGCCTCGAACTGCGTCACCTGTTCGTCGTCGCCGAGCGTGCGGTTCACCAGCTCGGCGGTGTTCTTCACGCGCTCGACGGCTGCGGCGAAGTCGGTCTCCCCGATCGCCGCGCCGCCGACCTCGATCCGCTCGCGATAGCTCTGCAGGTGGGGCGACGTGTAGCTCCCGGTGCGCAGGCCGTGCGCCTCCAGGATCGCCGCGATCATCCGGGTGGACGAGGTCTTGCCGTTCGAGCCGACCACGTGAATCGAGGCGAAACGGCGCTGCGGCATTCCCAGCGCCGTCGTCAACCGGTGCATCCGCTCGAGCCCGAAGCGCATGCCGAAGAGCTCGAGTCCGAGCAGGTAGTCCTCGGCCGCACGCAGGTCCATCTCTCCCCCGCTTCCGAACGCCTCAGCCGGCTTCGGTCTCGAGCTCCTCGAGCTCGGACCGCAGCCCGGCGAGCTTGTCGCGCTCGGCCTGCACCACCGCGGCGGGCGCCTTCGCGACGAACCCGTCGTTCGCGAGCTTGCCCTCCGCGCGCGCGATCTCCTTCTCGAGCAGCTCGCGTCGCGCGGTGCGCTCACGCGCAGCTTCCTCCGGGTCCACCGCCGCGGCGAGGACGTGGACCGCGCCTCCCGGGATCGCCACCGCCGTGCCGTCGCCGTCGACCTCGGCGCTCAAGTCCACGCGTGCGAGCCGGGCGACGTGGTCCGACATCCCCTCGTATCCGTCGGCCGCGAGACGGGCTGGGAGGCGCTCGGCCGCGGGCACGCCGACCTCGTTGCGGTAGCGGCGCAACGCGCTCACCGCAGCGATCGTGCGCTCGAGGACCTCCTCGGCCCCTTCGTCCACGAGCGCCGCGTCGGCAGAGGGCCAGGGCGACACGGCCAGCAGCCGGCGGTCACCCGGGAGGTGCGACCAGATCTCCTCGGTCACGAACGGCATGACCGGGTGCAGCAGCGCGAGCACGCGTTCGAGCGCCCAGAGGAGGGTCGCGGAGAGCGCCTCGCGGTCGGCCTGCTCGTCGTAGAGGCGGGGCTTGACGAGCTCGAGGTACCAGTCGCAGACCTCGCTCCAGAAGACGTCGTAGAGGTCGAGCGCCGCGCGTGAGAACTCGAACGACTCGTACAACCCGGCGACACGCTCTGTCGCCCGCTCGAGTCGCGACACGATCCAGCGGTCCTCGACGGTCTCCGGCCGCGGAGCCGGCTCGACCCCGTCGGCGACGCCGAGCAGGATCAGCCGCGACGCGTTCCAGAGCTTGTTCGTCAGCGCCTTGCCCTGCTCGACCTTCTCGTCGGAGTAGCGCACGTCCTGCGACGACGACATCGCTAGCAGCCCGAAGCGGAGCGCGTCGGCGCCGTGCTCGGAGATCTGCTCCAGCGGGTCTATCCCGGTGCCGAGCGATTTCGACATCCGCCGTCCGTCGCGCGCCTGGATGACCGAGTGGATCGGAACGTCCGAGAACGGCGGCTCGCCCGTGAACTCGATCCCGAACATGACCATCCGCGTGACCCAGAGGAAGATGATGTCGCGCGCGGTCGAGAGCGCGTCCGTCGGGTAGAAGGCGCGGAGCTCGGGAGTCTGCTGGGGCCAGCCGAGCGTCGCGAACGGCCACAGCGCCGACGAGAACCACGTGTCGAGCACGTCCTCGTCGCGACGGAGCTCGCCGTCGCAGGCGCCGCAACGCTCGGGCGCGTCCTCGGCCACGAAAGTCTCCTCGCAGGCGTCGCAGTACCAGACCGGCAGCTGGTGCCCCCACCACAGCTGGCGCGAGACGCACCAGGGGCGGATCTCGTCGAGCCAGCGCAGGTAGACGTCGGTCCAGGGCTTCTGCGGGTGGAAGCGGACCCGCCCGTCGTGGACGACCTCGATCGCCGGCGCCGCGAGCTGCTTCATGTCGCAGAACCACTGCAACGAGATCAGCGGCTCGATCCGGCGACCCGAGCGGTGCGAGTGCGGGACGTCGTGCTCGTACGGTTTCGTCCCCGACACGAGGCCCTCCTTGCGCAGAGCGGCAACGACGGCGACCGAGGCGTCGTCGGCGGTGAGCCCCGCGAAGGGCTCGCCCGCTGCTTCGGTCATCAGCCCGTCCTCGCCGATCACCGTGACCTCCTCGAGGCCGTGTTTGCGCCCGATCTCGAAGTCGTTCGGGTCGTGCCCCGGGGTGACCTTGAGCGCGCCGGTGCCGAACTCGGGGTCCACGTGCTCGTCGGCGATGATCCGCAGGCGGCGTCCGACCAGCGGCAGGATCGCGTGCTCGCCGACGAGGCGCGAGTAGCGCTCGTCGTCGGGATTGACCGCCACGGCGGTGTCGGCCAGCATCGTCTCGGGCCGCACCGTCGCGACCGTGATCGAGCCCGAGCCCGACTCGAGCGGGTAGTCGATCGCGTAGAGCGTGTCGGTGAGCGTCTTCTGCTCGACCTCGAGGTCGGAGATCGCCGAGCGCAATCCGGGATCCCAGTTGACCATGTAGTTGTCGCGGTAGATCAGGCCCTTCTCGTAGAGCTTCACGAACACGTGCGCGACCGCGCGCGCATAGGCATCGTCCATCGTGAAGCGCTCGTCGTCGTAGTCCGCGGAGGCGCCGAGCGCCTTGAACTGGCTGACGATCTTCGAGCCGTACTCGCGGCGCCATTCCCAGACGCGCTCGACGAACGCGTCACGCCCGAGCTCGCGCCGGCTCGTCCCCTGCGCCTCGAGCTGCTTCTCGACGACGGCCTGCGTGGCAATCCCCGCGTGGTCGCTGCCGAAGATCCACTTCGTCGGCCGGCCCTCCATCCGCGCGCGGCGGATCAGGGCGTCCTGGATCGAGGCGTTCAGCGCGTGCCCCATGTGGAGCTCGCCGGTGACGTTCGGCGGCGGGATCGCGATCGAGTAGCTCTCGGCCGCGGTGCCCTCGGGCTCGGGGTGGAAGATCCCCGCCTCTTCCCAGCGCGCGAAGACGCGCGCCTCCACCTCCCCGGCGGAGTATCGCGTTTGCTGCTCGAGCCGCTGCAGTCGAGCGTCGGCCACGCCCGGGAGTCTAGGACCGGGTCGGCCCGGCCCTAGCCCCGGACTTGCCCGCTAGTCGATCTTCGAGACCTTCTCGCAGTTATAGACCCGGTCGTCGCGATCGACGGTCGCCTTGTCGTTGTTGCCGGAACCGCAATCCACCCTGTCCCGGCCCTCGGACTTCCCGAAGGTCGCCGCATTGAGCGAGTCGTCGCCGGACCCGCCGGAGAGGTTGTCCCTTCCGCCGAGGCCCACCAGCCTGTCGTCACCGTCGCCGCCGCTCAGCTCGTCCTTCCCGTTACCACCGGAGAGACTGTCCTTACCGCTACCCCCATCGACCCTCATGGTGATCTTGCTCTTCGTGCTGGTGGCTCCACCGACGAGGAACTTGTCGTCCTTGTTGCGGAGCTTTACAAAGACTTGCGTGATTACGGTGGCGGGGCAGCTCACGCTGTTGCCGGCCGGGATCAACTTGCAGTACGCCGGGAACGGCGCGATCGGGATCTTGCCCGATGTGACGCCGTCGTAGACCAGGAATTCGCCGTTGTTCTCGGCGACGTTCAGGTTGTTCTTCTCCCCGGATGCCGCGACGAACGTGAGGTTGCCCGAGCCCGGATCGGTCAGACCGCCCGCAAACGCCGCGCTCGCTGCCACTCCGAGAATCACCGTCGTACCAATGGCGATGCGCGCTCCTCGAGTCCCGATCCCCATGCCTACCCCTCCCGTCGTTGACACCTTCACCGTAACCCACACTCGCGCTTCCTGCGAAGGGGTGAGGCGATTGCCTACGTGGGCAGTCCGGCGCAGAATTCGGCGAACTTCTTCCCGTCGCGCACCGGCGGGCCGTGCCCGAAGCAGACGAGCGCCGGCTCGAGCTGGCCGAGACGGCGGGCGGATTCGCGATTGCGTGCCGGGTCGGGCGTGAAGAACGTCGGCGGTTCGCGCAGAGCCGCGGACGGCAGTAAAGACGTTCATGCTGTTGAGCACGTCGCCGAGGACCAGCGCGCGGTCCGACTCGCGCCAGAACGCGACGTGGCCCGCGGAGTGGCCGGGGACGTCGAGCGACCTTGAACCCGCCGACCTCGTCGCCCTCGACGAGCTTGCGATCGACGGGGTGGCCGGGGCCCGCCATCGCCTTGTAGAAGATGGTGTTGATCAACGCCTTGGGCTGGCGCTCCTTGATCAGCCGCGGGTCCTCGGCGGCGTCGGCGTCGTTCGACGCCGACCCAGAACGGGACGCCGAGCGTCTCGCAGACCGCCTTCGACGCTCCCTGGTGATCGGCGTGCGCGTGCGTGAGCGCATGCGCGTTGACCTCTTTGCCCTTCAGGTCCTTGAGGATCCGCTTGCGGTCGAGCTTTGCGCCGGCGTCCACGAGCACGTCGCCGACGAGGTACTCGTTGATCCCGTGCTTCGGGAAGCCGGATAGCTGCCACAGGCCGTCGGCGAGCTGCTTGATCACGGAGCGACCCTAACCGACGCGGGCGCGGGGGCTAAGCCGACTCGGCGATCTCGTCTTCGTCGGTGTCGTCGTCCGCCGCCTCGGTGACGAGCGTGGGCTTGAGACCCTTATCGATCGTCTCCTTGGTGACAACGCACTTCTTCACGTCGCGGCGCGAGGGCAGCTCGAACTGCACATCGAGCAGTGTCTCCTCGAGGATCGAGCGCAGCCCGCGGGCGCCGGTCTCGCGCGCGAGCGCCTTGTCGGCGATCGATGTGAGCGAGTCCTCGGCGAAGACGAGGTCGATCCCGTCGAACTCGAAGAAGCGGTTGAACTGCTTCGTCAGCGCGTTGCGCGGCTCGGTGAGGATCGTGACGAGGTCGTCGCGGGTGAGCTGGTGGATCACCGACACGACCGGCAGGCGGCCGATGAACTCGGGGATCAGCCCGTAGTCGACGAGGTCCTCGGGCAGCACCTGCTCGAAAGCATCGCCCGTGTCCTTGCCGTGGTTCGACTCGACCTCAGCGCCGAAGCCGATGCCCTTGTTGCCGACGCGGTGCTCGATCACCTTGTCGAGCTCCGCGAATGCGCCGCCGCAGATGAACAGGATGTTCGTCGTGTCGATCGTGAGGAACTCCTGGTGCGGGTGCTTGCGGCCGCCCTGCGGAGGCACCGAGGCAACCGTCCCCTCGAGGATCTTGAGGAGCGCCTGCTGGACGCCCTCACCGGAGACGTCGCGCGTGATCGACGGGTTGTCGGCCTTGCGGGCGATCTTGTCGACCTCGTCGATGTAGATGATCCCCGTCTCCGCCTTCTTGACGTCGAAATCGGCGGCCTGGATCAGCTTGAGGAGGATGTTCTCGACGTCCTCGCCGACGTAGCCGGCCTCCGTCAGCGCCGTCGCGTCAGCGATCGCGAACGGGACGTTGAGGATCTTGGCGAGCGTCTGCGCGAGCAGCGTCTTGCCGCACCCGGTCGGTCCGAGCAGCAGGATGTTCGACTTCTGAAGCTCGAGCTCTTCCTGCTCCTCGGCCTGCATCATCTGGACGCGCTTGTAGTGGTTGTAGACGGCGACCGAGAGCGTGCGCTTGGCGGGCTCCTGGCCGACGACGTACTCCTGGAGGACTGAGTAGATCTCCTTCGGCTTCGGCAGGTTCTCGAGATCGAACGAGGCCGGCGCGGTGAGCTCCTCGTCGATGATCTCGTTGCAGAGATCGATGCACTCGTCGCAGATGTAGACGCCGGGGCCGGCGATCAGCTTCTTGACCTGCCGCTGGGACTTGCCGCAGAAGCTGCAGAGAAGCTGTTCGTTCGAGTCTGTGGGCCTGGCCATCCCTTGTCTCCCTCTTGCGTCGAACAGTACCGAGAGCCCGTCCCGGGCGTGCCTGTTTCACGCCGTGGTCCGGTCTCCGGGTTTGTTCGCTCGTGAAGGGCGTTCCCCTTCCGAAGCGCCCGAAACGGCTAGTTCTCCTTCTTCGGCTTGAGGGCCTTCAGCTTGAGGCAACCCCGGAGATCGAACAGCTAGTGCTGCGCGATCACCCGGTCGATGAGGTTGTAGTCCTTCGCCTCCTCGGCGCTCATGAAGTAGTCGCGCTCGGTGTCCTTGGCAACCTTTTCGAGGTCCTGCTTGGTGTGCTTGGCGAGGATCTCATCGAGGCGTTTGCGCACATCGATGATCTCCTTGGCGTGGATCTCGATGTCGGTCGCCTGGCCCTGGAAGCTGGACGAAACCTGGTGGATGAGGATCTTTGCGTTCGGCAGCGCCATGCGCTTGCCCTCGGCGCCGCCCGCCAGCAGCAGCGCGCCCATAGACATCGCGATGCCGACGCAGATCGTCTGCACCGGCGGCTTGATGAACTGCATCGTGTCGTAGATCGCGAGCCCCGCGTAGACGGAGCCGCCCGGCGAGTTGACGTAGAGCGAGATGTCCTTGTCCGGATCCTCGGACTCGAGGTGGAGCAGCTGGGCGACGATCAGGTTCGCGATCTCGTCGGTCACCGGCGTGCCGAGGAAGATGATCCGCTCGTTCAGCAGGCGGGAGTAGATGTCGAACGCGCGCTCGCCGCGCGAGGTCTGCTCGACGACCATCGGTACGAGTGGGCTCATCGCTGCGTCCTTTCGTGCTCGGTTCGGCGGGCGCCGCAGTCTATAGACGGCGCCGCACGGGCCTGCGTCAGCTTCCGGGGGTCCAGAGCTTCGAGGCCTTCTCTCCGGCCTCCTTCTCGGGCGTCCACATCTTGTCGCGCGCCTCGGCGTGCTCGGCCGAGATCGGCGCCGCCTTCTCGGCGATGAACTCGACGGCCTTGCGCAGGGCGATGTCCTCGCGCAGACTGCCGTCGCGGCCCTCGGCCTTCGCTCTCTCGAGCGAGGCCCAGAGCTGCTCGTCCGGTATTTCGCCGGCACCCTGAGCCACCGCCGCCTCACGCAGAGCCTCGATCACCTCTTCGTCGGAGGCGGTCAGGCCCTCCTGTTCAACCACCGCGGCGAGCGTCGCCTCGCGACGCAGCGCGCGCTCGGCGTCCGGTCGGGCCTCGGCGATCAGCTCTTGCTCCGACTTGCCGGCGATCTGCGTGTACTGGGCCGGGCTGACACCGCGCTGAGCGAGCGCGCGCATCGTCGAATTCCACATCTCCTGCGCCTTCGCGTCGATGAGCTCGTCGGGAAGCTTCATCGTCGCCTTCCCGGCAGCCGCGTCAACGGCCGCCTCGCGGAACTCGCGCTCGATCGCGACCTCCTTCGCCTCGCGCACCTTCGTCTCGATGTCGGCGCGCAGCTCGTCGAGCGAATCGAAGCCGCCGGCGTCGGCGGCAAGGTCATCGTCGAGCTCGGGCAACTGCTTCTCCTTGACCTCCTTGACGCTGACCTCGAAGACGGCATCCTTGCCCGCGAGCGCGCTCGCCTCGCCGCCCTCCGCGGCGTGGTCGGCCGGGAACGCCACCTCGACCGTGCGGTCCTCGCCGGCCTTCGCGCCGACGAGCTGCTGTTCGAACCCCTCGAGCAGACGGCCCGAGCCGAGCTCGAGCAGGAAGCCGCGCGCCTCGCCGCCCTCGAACGGCTCGCCGTCCACCGTCCCGGTGAAGTCGAGCACGAGGAAGTCGCTGTTCTCGGCGGCACGGTCCACCGTCTCCAGCGAGGCCATCGCCTCGCGCACGCGCTCGAGCTGCTCGTCCACCTCGCCCGGCTCGACCTCCGGCTCACGCTTGCCCGCCTCGAGCTCGGTCAGATCGCCGAGCTGTGCCATCGGGCGGACACCGACCTCGATCGTGAACGACAGCGGCCCGCCCTTCTCGGGCATGTCCTCGAGGTCGAGGCTCGGCTCCCCGACGGGCGCGATGCCCGCCTTCGCGACCGCGTCCTCGTACCAGGCGGGCAGCGCGCTGCGGATCGCCTCCTCCATGACGGCGCGGCGTCCGGCACGCTGGATGACGACCTGGGCCGGCACCTTGCCCTTGCGGAACCCGGGCGCGGTCATCTCCTGACCGAGATGGCCCGCGGCGTGCTCGATCGCGTGTTCGACCTCGCCGGGCTCGACCTCGACCTCGATCCGCGCGCGCGAGTTCGGGAGCTCCGTCTTGTTCGCCGTCAGGGCAGGGGCCATCGGCCGGCCACGATAGCGAGGCGCCAGCCGCCGCCCGGCGTGGGTACCCTCGCTGCGTGATCGAGCGCGCCGCCGCGTGGATCTACACCGGGCCGCTCGGGCACCTCTACTCGACGCTCGTCGAACTGGCGATCGCCTGGGGCCGCGCGGCGCGCCGGCGGCTGCGCCGCCGCTAGCGCTGCCTCTGCGGGGCGACCCGCTCGACGAAAGCCGCGAGCTTGCGGTCGTACGCACGCGGGCCGATGTTCCACGCGCCGACGTGGCTCGCCCCGCGCACGCGCGTATAGGAGACCAGCCGCGGTAGCTCGCGCGCGAGCTCGTCGCTGGTCGAGATCGGCACGGTCGTGTCGTCGGTGCCGTGGAAGAGCAGGATCGGCTTCGCGTACTCGCCCAGGTGCTTCAGCTGGTCGAGCTCGTCCCAGCCGATGTCGATCCGCTGCTCGGTCAGCCACTCGGCGGTATCGAGGATCGGCCAGGGGACGCCGCGCTCGTCGGCCTGGAGCTCGAGGACCGGCTTCCAGCTGAGGGCAGGCGCATCGAGCACGAGCCCGTCCACGTAGCGCGCGAGCTTCGACTCGCGCATGAACTGCGACACGATCGCGCCTCCCATCGAGACGCCCATCAGCACGACGCGCCGCGCGCCGTTCTCACGCGCGTACTCGACGGCCGACTCGAGGTCCTCCCACTCGGTCGCGCCGAGGTGGATCTTGCCGTCGCGGCTCGGGGGCGCGCCGGCGTCGTTGCGATAGCTGATCACGAGCGTCGGCAGTCCGGCCCTGCGAAACACCGGCAGATAGCGCAATCCCGCCTTGCGGTTCGACTGGTAGCCGTGGACGAAGACCGCCCACGTGTCGCGCACGCCCTCGATCCGCCAAGCGGGCATCGGACCCACGCGCGAGCGGAAGCGGATCTCCTCGTAGGGAATGCCGAGCGCCGATTTCGGATCGCCGTCGAACACCGTGTTGTCGATCAGCGCGCCCGCGCCTGCGCCGAGCTTGCCGGTCCGGTTCCGCCAGCGCCGCGTGACCTCGCCCTTCTCCTTCGCAACCACGTTCTCGACGATCGCGTGGCCCTCGCGGCCATCGAGGCCGTAGACCCCCGGCCGCCGGGCGTCCGCGCTCGACTCGAGCGTCACTGTCCCCGCCCCGACCCGGTTCACCTTCTCGTCGAACGGGCCCGGCGCGTGCTCGGGGTCGATCAGCAGGCTCGAGAAGTACCAACCCCCGGCGACCGTTGCGAGCAACGCCAGGACGAGCACGCCGAGCGCGACGAACGCGAGTCGCCGCGGCCATCTGCGCCGCTTGACGTTCTCCATCGGGGAGTACCCTCCCACGCGTGGCACCCGACCACGAGGTGATCGTCGTCGGTGCAGGGTTCTCCGGGATCGGCACCGCGATCAAGCTCGACGAGGCGGGGATCGGCGACTTCGTGATCCTCGAGCAGGCCGACGACGTCGGCGGCACGTGGCGCGCGAATACCTACCCGGGCCTCGCGGTCGACATCCCTTCGCTGACGTACCAGTTCTCGTTCGAGATGAACCCGGACTGGTCGCGCGTGTTCGCCCCCGGCGCCGAGGTGAAGGCCTACGCCGACCACTGCGTCGACAAGTACGGCCTGCGCCCCCGCCTGCGGCTCTCGACCAGGGTGGAGCAGGCGGTCTTCGACGAGGGCGAGCACCTCTGGCGCGTCCACATTGAGGGTGGCGAGACCCTCACCGCGCGCCACCTGGTGTCGGCGCTCGGCGTCCTCACCCAGCCGAAGGCTCCCGACATCCCCGGCCTCGGCGATTTCGAGGGCAAGACGATGCATACCGCCGAGTGGGACCACGACCACGACCTCCACGGCCGCCGCGCGGCGATCATCGGCACCGGCGCGACGGCCGTCCAGCTCGTCCCGCGCGCCGCGAGCTGGACGGAGCAGCTGTACGTCTTCCAGCGCACGCCGATCTGGGTCTTCCCGAAGCTGAACCTCGAGATCCCCAGCCTCGTCCGCTGGCTCTACCGCCACGTGCCCGGATTGCAGAACCTCGTCCGGCTGATCGCCTCGGCCGCGGTCGAAGTAGGGATGACGGTCGGCGTTGCGCACAACAAGCAGCTGCCGTTCATCACGCGCACGATCGAGCGCTTCGGCCGCGAGTTCCTGCGCCGACAGATACCCGATCCGGTCCTGCGCGAGAAGCTGACGCCGAAGTACGGCTTCGGCTGCAAGCGGCCGAGCATGTCGAACCACTACCACCGGACCTTCCTGCGCGACGACACCGAGCTCGTGACTGAGCCGATCGAGCGCGTCACCCCAAACGGGATCCGCACCGCCGACGGCGAGGAACGCGAGGTGGACACGCTGATCCTCGCGACGGGCTACCTCGTGACCGATCCCGACAACGTCCCGCCGATCCCGATCGTCGGCCGCGGCGGCGTCTCGCTCGGTGACTTCTGGCAGGAGAACCGCTTCCAGACCTACGAGGGCACGACCGTCCCCGGCTTCCCGAACGCCTACTCGGTCTTCGCCCCCTACGCGCTCACCGGAAGCTCGTGGATGTTCATGATCGAGTACCAGGCGCACCACATCGTGCGCGTGATCACCGAGTCACGTCGCCGTGGCGCGACGCTCGCCGAGGTACGCCGCGAGCCGCACGATCGCTTCTTCGCCGACACGTTGCGGCGCCAGCAGAGCACCGTCTTCTTCAACAACCGCTGCGGGATGTCGAACAGCTACTACTTCGACAAGCACGGCGATGCGCCGTTCCTGCGGCCCGCCACCGCGATCGAGAGCTGGTGGCGCAGCAAGACCTTCGATCTCGACGACTACCGCTACGAGACCGTCGCCGACGGAACGAGCGCGAAGCCGGGCTCGGGGTCGAGCTCGACCGTCTCCCCCAACGGGTCCTCGCCCAAGAGCGCCTCGAGCGTCGACTGATCGCTCGACTTGGCGAAGGCACGGCTGCCGTCGTCGAGCAGAGCGGTGACGATGCCGACGGAGGGCGTGCCGTCGCGCTGGTAGAGCGAGGTGTAGCTCTCGATCTCCGCGCGTCCGCGCACCGCGCCGGCGAACTCGCGCTTCGGCAGCGCATCCACTTCAGCCTGCACGTCGTGGTGGACGAACGGAGCGCCCGGCGGGTCGGCGGAGAGCACCGTGTGGGTGTGTTTCGTGACGTACCAGCCGAGGCCCGTGAGCAGCCCCGAGCCGCCGGTCTCGCGCAGGCGCTCGGTCATCGCCGCGAGTGAGTGGCTGCAGTAGTTGTTGACCGGGCCGCCGGCGAACGTGAGGCCGCCGGTCACGGTCGGCGGACGCGAGTCGCTTTCGAAGTCGAGCCCGAGCTCGGCGCCGGCGATCTCGACCGCCGACGGAAAACACGAGTAGAGGTCGAGGTGGGCGAGGTCGTCGACGCCGAGGCCGGCCCCCTCGAGCGCCGCCCGGCCGGAGGCCGCGATCGCCGGCGAGCGGTCGAGCCGGTCGCGCTCGCCCGCGAACCAGTGGTCGTGCGCGCCCGCGCTCGAGCGGACGAACACCCAGCGCTCGCGCGGGATGCCGGCAGCCTCGGCGACTTCAGCCGAGCACACGACCGCGGCCGCCCCCTGGTTCACCTGGATGTTGGCGGTCAGGAGCTTCGTGTAGGGGAAGGCCGCCATGCGGTTGTCGTCGGACGGCGTGGCGATCTCCTCCGCCGAGGGCGCGCCGCGGGTCCAGGCGTACGGGTTGTCGGCCGCGACGGCCGCGAGGCGTGCCCAAAGGCGGCCGATGCGGTCGGTCTGCTCCTCCACGCTGCGGCCGGCGCTCGCGCGGATCGCGTTCTCGAACAGCGGGTAGTACGACAGCGGGGCGATCAGGGCGGCCGCCATCTCCGCGGCGTGGTTGCCGGGGCGGTCGGTGCCGACGATCCGGTCAGGCTCGGTCCTCTCGTCCTGCCTCGGCCAGTCCGGCTCATCACCGCCGCGGGCCGCGTGCATGAACGGCGTCATCGCCTCGCCCCCGGCCAGCAGCGCGCAGCCGAGCTCGCCGGCCGCGATCCGCTCGCACAGATCGGCGAGCAGGGCGAGCGGGCTGTTGCCGCCGATCGTCGTTCGCACGGTCTCAGACGGCTCGATCCCGAGCTCGGCAGCGAGCGCCCGCGCCGGGTCGGGCACCGGCCACGAGAAGCACTCGACCACCGCCACCGACTGGACGTGCTTCGCGATCCCGCCGGAGGCCGTGTCCTCGAGGGCGGCGGCCGACGCCTCGCGCATCAGCCCGAGCGGGCTCAGCTCGTCGCTCTCCTCCCGCGCGACGGACTGGCCGACGCCGACCACGACCGGTGTATGAGGGTCGAGCGTCACTGCTTGTCCCCCGTCTTTGGCGTGAGCGCGCCTCCGCTGGCAGTCGCTCGGCGGATCAGAGCCGGCGCGAGGATTCGCGCCGCAGCGAGCAGCCCGTAGGCGCGCGGGACGTACCGCTCTGCCTTGCCGCCGGGGCCCGCGTCAACGATCGCCTCGGCGACCTTCTCGGGCGTGGTCACGGCCCAACGCGTCCGCCGGCGTTCGACCAGCTCGCGCTGGGGAAAGCCCTCGGTGGCGACGAAGCCCGGCTGGACGAGGCCGACGTGGACCCCGTTCGCCGCCTCCTCGCCGTGGAGCGCGTCAGACCAGCCCGCGAGCGCGAATTTGCTCGCCGAGTAGCCGCCCGAGTTCGCGCGCGAGATGCGGCCCGCAGTGCTGCCGACGTTGACGATCGCGCTCGGTGCCGACCGCCGCAGGATCGGGAGCAGTGCCTCGGTCAATCGCAGCACGGCATCGAAGTTCAGGTCCATCTGCCGGCGGACGTTCTCCCAGCCCGTCTCGCCGAAGCGCCCGCGCCAGGCGGCGCCGGCGTTGTTGACGAGCAGATCGAGCCGCCCGTGCTCGCGCTCCACTTCCGCGGCGATGCGCGCGGGAGCGTCGTCGTTGGTCAGGTCGACCGCGATCACGGTCGCGCCGCCGAGCTCGGCCGCGAGCTCGCGCAGCCGCTCCTCGCGCCGAGCGACGAGCACGACCTGCGCGTCAGGCTCGCGCGCGAACCGCCGGGCGGTCGCCGCGCCGATGCCCGAAGAGGCCCCCGTAACGAGCGCGATCACGGCGCGGAACCTACCCCTTTGCCGCCGGCGACTAGGGCTGGAACTCGCCCGCGTACACCGCGAAGACGGCCCCCTGCGGATCCTGCGCGATGCCGATCTTGGCGACGCCGATGTCGATCGGCCCGGCCACCCTCGCGCCGCCGAGCTCCTCGACCTTCGCGAGCGTGGCCTCGGCGTCGTCGCAGCCGAAGTAGACGAGCCAGTTCGGCGGCTCGCCCTCCTGGGGCGCCCGAACGCCGCCGTTGCCCTTGTCGCCGTTCTGGATGATCCAGTAGGGCTGCTCGCTGCCCTCGAACGGCTCGATCGTCCACCCGAAGAGCCCGCTGTAGAACGCCTTCGAACCGTCTACGTCGGGCGAGGCGAGCTCGTTCCAACTCAGCAAGCCGGGTCCGTTGACGAGCTCGGCGCCGTTGTTCTGCTTCGGCTCCCAAACCATGAAGAAGGCACCCTGGGGGTCCTGGATCACCGCCATGCGGCCGGCGTCCATCACGTCGAACGGCGGTGCGTGGACGTTCGCGCCGAGCTCGGTCGCCTTGTCGGCGGCCGCGTCGGCGCTCTCCACCGTCACGTAGGAGTTCCACAGCGGCGGCACGCCGGCCTCGCGCTGCATGTCCGGCTGAGGGGAGATCGCGGCCACCCGTTTCCCGTCGAGCAGCTGCATCGAGTAGACGGTCCCGCTCTCCTCGCCGTCGGGTCCCGGGACCGGGAGGTCGTTCGCCTGCCAGCCGAAGACCTCCGCGTAGAACGCCTTGGCCGCGTCCTGGTCCGTCGTTGAGAGGTCCGCCCAGCTGAAGGTTCCGGGGGTGTACTCGGCTGCGCTCGCCCATGCTCGCTCCTTGTCGATTCGGTGTCGGCCGAGCCTATCGGCGTCAGCGAGCGGGCACTCGGAACCGCAACCGCTTCTTAACAGACGCGTTCTCCGCAGAGTCGGTCGCGATCGCGGTGATCCGGTACTTCCCGCCGTCGGCGAGCTTGGCGAGGCGGAGGCGGTTGACGCCCTTGCGCGCCTTACGCAGGACGCTCTGCGGCTTGCTCCACCCGCCGCCGGCGCGCGCCTTCGCGATCGCGATCGTCACGTTCGCCGCCTCCGAAGCACGCACGCGCAGCATCCGGCCGCGCTTACCGTTCACGACGCTCAGCTTCGTCAGCTGTGGCGCGGCGCAGTCGATCCCTGCGGGCAGGTCGGCGCAGCGCATCTTCCCCATCCGCATCCGCTGCGGGTGGTCGCCGACGGGGATGCTCGCGATCTCCTCCTCGTCGGCGTAGGAGAGCACCGAGACACGATCGTCGCCGCTGAGCGAGACGAAGCAGTAGCGCCCGTCGCTGTTGTTGGTCACCCAGTAGGGCTTCTTGCCGTGCAGGGCGATGCGGTTGTTGAAGGTCGCCGTCGAGACGATCGCCGCGTAGTCGGACATCGTGCCGGCGACGCAGAGCTTCTTCCCCTCCGGGTTGATCGCGATCCCGTGGTGCGCCGAGTCGAGCAGGTACTGCTCGCGGAGCAGGCCCTTCGCCTCGTCGCTGATCGGCAGATGGACGACGCGCACGACCTTGTCGTTCTCGATGTCGTACTCGACGAAGCCGTGCAGGAACGATATCTGGAGGTAGGCGCGCTTCTCGTCGGGCGAGATCGCCATCGGGCGGACGGCGGAGCTCATGCCGGGATAGCCGGCCTGCGCGAGCTTCTGGCCAATGTCAACGCGCCGCAGCATCCGCAGGCTCTTCGCCTCATGGATCTGGAAGTAGCGGTCGCCCTTCGTCGAGTCGACCAGGGGCTGGTCGGCCGGCGTGTAGACGAGGCCGATGCTGGCATGGAAGACACGCGAGCCATCGGCCGAGTAGTTGCTCTCGTGCGGCGAGTCGCCCGACTCGAAGCCGCCGAGGATGCGGCCGGTCTTGGTGTCGATCGCGTGGACCGTGTTGGCCGTCGAGGCGGAGACGAGCAGCCGCTCGCCGTCGGGCGAGATCGCCATGTGATCGGCCCGGTTCCCGGCCACCTTCGTCCGCCAGACGATCTTGCGCGTGGTCAGGTCGATCCCGACCACGTCGGCGAAGCTCGGCCGCGACACGTAGAGGTAGCGGCCGTCGTGTGAGGTGAAGGCGTCGTCCACGTACTGGTGGTTGCCCTCGCCCACCAGTTCACGGATCGCGAGGTAGTAGCCGAGGTTGACCGGGTTGGAGAAGATCTCCGCCTCGCGCTGGGCCCGGTCGGGCACGATGTTCAGCCGCGTCAGCGGCTTGAACGTGTAGGGGTCGACGACGTCGGCCGTCCCGTCCCAGTTGTTGCCGACGACGAGCACGTTGTGCGTCGGGTCGGCAGCCTGTGCTGAGAGCGGCGAAGCACAGCACGCGAGCGCCGCGAAGGCGAGCGCGCAGGCGAGTGGTCTGATCCTGCCGGCGAGAGTCCGCACGAGGCCGATTCTCGCAGCAAACCTCAATCCGCGGCGAGGTCCTGCCGGCGCTCGACCTCTGCCTCCGTCGGCTCCTCGAGCGCGAACGAGCCGTAGTCGATCTCGCCCGCCCGCTCGTAGAACGCGATCGTCACGCCGGTCGTCGCGACCTTGTGGTGGGTGAGCTCGAGCCCGGCGGGGATCGCGCCATCCCCGAACAGGCGCTTGCCGGTTCCGAGCGTGAGCGGGAACGTAAAGATCCGGAACTCGTCGATAAGGTCGTGCTCGAGCAGCGTCTGGATCAGGCCCGCGCTGCCGTGAATCTGGATCTCGGGGCCGTCCTCCTGCTTCAGCTTGGTGACGTACTCGGCGACGTCGCCCTCGATCAGCGTCGAATTGCTCCAGTCCACGCTGTCGAGCGTCGTCGAAGCGACGTGCTTGCGGGCACCGTTGAGCGCGTCCGCCATCACGTCCGCCTCGGCGTGAGGCCAGTGAGCGGCGAAGATCTCGTACGTGCGGCGGCCGAGCAGCATCTCCTCGGGCAGGTTGTGCGCGTCCATCTCCTCGCCCATCAGATCGTCCCAGTAGTTGACCGACCAGCCGCCGTGCTCGAAGCCGCCGATCGGGTCCTCCTCGGGGCCGCCTGGCGCCTGCATCACGCCGTCGAGCGAGACGAACGTGTTGGTCGCGAGCTTTCTCATCGGTGGTTCTCCTTTCTCAGCCGACTCGGTACTTGACATGGGTCACTCCCGGCGCCTCGATGGCGCGCACCTGTTCCAGCTCTAGATCGGGGCCGACGCCCTCGAACAGCCGCGCACCTCCGCCCAGAAGGAGCGGAGCGACGTGCAGTTCGAGCTCGTCAACGACCCCGCCGGCGAGGTACTGATTGATGGCGTCGGCGCCCCCGCCGATCATCACGTCCTTGCCGCCTGCGCCGTCGCGGGCTTGCTCGAGCGCCGCTTCGATCCCGTCGGTGACGAACGTGAAGGTCGTGTCGGACAGCGTGAGCGGCTCGCGCTCGTGGTGCGTGAGAACGAAGACGGGCATGTGGAAGGGCGGGTTGTCGCCCCACCAGCCGTTCCACTCGTCGTCCGGCCACGGGCCCGGGCCGCCGCCGAACTTGCCGCGCCCCATGATCTCGGCGCCGACGTTCGCGACCGACTCCTCCACGATCTCGTTGCTGGCGTTGACCTCGCCCCCCTCTCTGCCCTGTATCTCGTTGAAGGCCTTCAAGGGGACCACCCAGTCGTGGAGGCTCTCGCCGCCCTCGCCGAGCGGGTTCTCCACGCTCTGGTTCGGCCCGGCGACGTAGCCGTCGGCCGAGACGCTGATGTGGACGCGGACCTTGCTCATGCCTGCGACCCGTCGTACTCGTCGTGGAGGTTCCACCACTGGTACGGCTTGGTTTGCGGGTAGCCCTCGGGCGAGTCCTCCCACTCCTCCTGGCGCCCCAGCGCGGTGATGTCGAGATAAGCCCACGTGCTCCCCATCGCCTCGTCGCCGCGGCCGTCGATGAAGTAGGTGCGGTAGATGTCGTCGCCGTCGCGGATGAACGCGTTCGTGCCGTGCCACTCCTCGACGCCGAAGTCGGTGTCGAAGTCGTCGGTGACCGTGTACCACGGAATCTGCTCCCACCCCATCCGCGCCTTCCAGGTCGCGATCTCGGGCTGCGTTGCGCGTGAGGCGAACGCGAGCGTCGTGTCGCGCGCGTTCAGATGGGCGAGGTGGGCGACCTGGTCGGCGAGGAAAGAGCAGCCGCCGCAGCCTCGCTCGGGGTAGTCCTCCATGCCGGGGTCGTAGAAGAAGCGGTAGACCACCAGCTGGCGGCGGCCGTCGAAGAGATCGAGCAGGCTCGCCTCGCCGTCGGGCCCGTCGAAACGGTAGTCCTTATCGACCTTCAGCCAGGGCATCCGGCGTCGCTCGGCCGCGAGCGCATCACGCGCGCGCGTGAGCTCCTTCTCCTTCACGAGCAGCTGCTCGCGGGCCTGATCCCACTCCTCTGACGACACGGTCGGCGGCGTGTTCACGTCGTTCCTCCTCTGCCGGTTGGCAAATCGAAACTGGGTTCGTCAGGGTAGACCGCCGGCGGCGGCAAAAGTCATCGGCCGTGGCTCAGCCGAGCTGCCCGACCTCGATCACGCGCCGCTCGTGAGTGCCGACGCCGATCGTCCGCTCGCCCTCCTTGACCTCGACGTCGAAGCGCAGCTTGCGCCCGTCGACGAACTCGCGCAGGGTCGCGCGCGCGGTGCAGGTGGCCCCCTCGGCCGCGGCCGCCACATGCTTGATGCAGACCTCGAAGCCGACCGTCGCGCGGCCCTCCGGGAGCTGCTCGAACGACAGGACCGCGGCGGTGCGCTCCATCATCCCGACCATCCCGGGGGTTGAGAGCACGCTCGAGCCGATCGTCCCGCCGACGTCGGTCAGCAGCCGGTCCTCGACGACGAACTCGTCGATACGCTCGCTGCCGATCTCGGGTTCGTCAGTTGCCATCGCGTCGGAGGGTCCCTGATCGTCAGCCCCCAAGCGTGGGCCCGGCCTGAGAAGCGCACAGCGCACGCACCTCGAGCCCCCACTTCTTGTCGGTCGAGTTGATCTCGACCGCCCGCGCATACCACTCGTTGCCCGTGGGACGAGACTCGGTCAGCATTACGCCCCGCGGCGGCGCGTTCAGCGGGCCGTCTCCGAACGTTTCGGCCCCGCCCCCGATGATGACGTGACCCGGTGGGCAGGCCGGCGCCTCCTCCTTGACACTCGACGAGCTCCGCTCAGCGGTGTCGGAGGACGCGCGGAGCTTGTCGGCGTACGTCCTGGTGTTGATGGCGTCGGTGACGTTGGCGCAGATCGCGTGCGCCGACAGCGACCAGGAAAGGTCGGTTGACCTGGACTCGTGCGCCGCCGCTCTGACCCCGTTCTCGCTCCCGCTCCTATAGACCTGGACGCCCCGGGCGATCGCGCGCGGCTCCTTCCCAGAGGGGGCCGGACGATGCGGTAGCCGCCGCCGATGGCGACATCCCTACCGAAACAGCGGGCCCTGTGCTCCTTCGTCGAGTCGGAGTTGCGGGCGGACTCGGAGCGGCGGATGTAAACGCCCTTCAGGTACGCGCCCGCGGCAGACGACCCCGCCGGCGGGTCCCCGGTATTCGTCGCGCACAACAACTGCGCGTTCAGGTGCCACTTGCGGTCGTCGGGCTTGAGCTCGGCTGCGCCCGTGAGGCCGCGGTCGCCCAACCCGTTCGTGACGCGGGTGAGGCCGAGATTCGTCCCGCTCCCCAGAAATCCGCCCCTGCCCAACTGCACCTGCGACGACGAGAACTGTCGCGGGCAGTTGTTGAACGTCAGCGTCTTGGGGGAGTCGCTGTCGAGCGGCGAGTCGACGAAGGAGGAGTAGAAATCGCGCAGGTACGCGCTCGCCGGCGACGCGACCGCCAGCGACAGGATCGCGCTCGCGCAGATTGCCAGCAACAGCCGTCCCCATCCCTGCTTACGTCTCACCACGTACCTCGCGTCAGTTGGACCAATACCCATACTAAGCGGGCAGGCCCGGGTAGTACTACGGCCCCGCGAGCGCGATACTGCGCGGGCGATGTCGCGTAAGAACGTCGGTGCCCTGAGAGCGGTCTATGAAGAGTGGGGGGAGGGCAACTTCCGGGCTGGCGCGGATCTCTACGACGAACGTGTCATGTTCATCCCGTTCAGCGACTTTCCGGCAGCCGATCATTACGTCGGCCCGGACGGCGTCAGAGAGTTCATGCTCGCGTTCTTGTCTGCGTGGACGAACCTCTCGATTGCAGCGGACGACTTCATACCCGTGGGAGATCACGTCCTCGTCTCGGCGCATTGGAAAGGCGTCGGACAAGAGAGCGGGGCCGCGACCGAGATGCGGTGCTTCGACGTATGGACCTTTCGCGGAAAGACGGTGACCCGAGTCGAGTTCTTTGTCGATCGCGCCGAAGCCCTCGAAGCCCTCGGGGTGTCGGAGTAGGCGATGTCGCAGGAGAACGTGGAAGTCGTGCGGAAAATGTTGGACGCGTTCCTCGCCAACGACGTTCAGACCGCGCTCTCGTCCTTTGACCCGGATGTCGAATGGGACGGCACGAACCTCCCCGACGGGAAGGTGGGCCACGGTGTCGACGCGATCCTGGACCACAACGCGCGCTGGTCGGAAACGTGGGGGGAAAGCTGGCGCGTCGAGGTTGAGAAGGTGATCGACGCCGGTAGCGACCAGGTCGTGGTGCTAATCCGCGAACGCGGGCGCAGCAAAGCAGGGCTTGAAATGAACGAGCGCCACGGCGAGCTCTACACCCTCCGCGACGGCAGGATCGTGCGCCGTCAGGGGTTCTCCGACCCGAAAGAAGCCCTCGAAGCCGTGGGGCTGTCGGAGTAAGAGCAGACGGCTCAGTAGATCACCGAGGGGAACCAGGCCCCCTGAGGCTCCTGGTACCGGCCGACCGCCATCAGGTTCATCGGCTTCACCAGACGAAGGCCCTCCTCGAGGCACCAGCGGAACAAGCCCGCACGCAAGGGGACCAGGAGGGCGAGCGGCTCCTCCACCGCGGGTGCGGCGCCCTTCAGCAGCGCCGTCATATCGTCGTCGCTTTCGGCGACGCCGTGGTTCAGCGGCCAGAACGTAACGCTCGAGGCGTAGGCCACGATGTGTCCGTCGCGCACCGCGACGAACGGGGCGAACGCCTGAATCGCGTCGCGAAGCTCGTTGGTGCGCTCGAAGCCATGAACCTTCTTGCACAGCGCCTCGCATTCGTCGAGATCGCCCTCCTCCAGCGGTCGCACGTCCACGCCCGGGGCGGGGCCGCTTCGCGGCTTCCCGCTGATCACCACCGCGGGCTCCTTCACGTCGAACCCAAGCGACTCATAGAGCGAGAGTGAGCGCATGTTGAACGCGTCTTGCAGCAGCCGAATGCCGGGCGCTCCTTCGCCGCGCTCCATCACGGCCTGCATCAGCTTGCGTCCGACGCCGAGGTCCTGCGCCTCGGGATCGACGGTGATCGGTCCGACACCCCTGATCGGGTCGCGCTCGTCAAGGAAGTTGGAACCGACGATCCGCCCGTCAACCTCGGCGACCACCCCCCAAATCGAGGGATGTGGGATCGACATCCCGATCATTCCCTGGGCGGCCTCCAGGACCGGGAAGTCGCGCGGAAACCGGTGGTGGTCGTGAAAGCCGCCAAAGGCATCGAAGACAATCTGAGCGCAGGCCTCGGCGTCGGCGGGCTCCGCCCCTCGCAGAGTCACGCGGTCCGAGTTGTTGGTTGAAACGGCGTCAGTCATGGCGGGAGCTTGGAGCAGGTAAAGGACGGCAACCGTGAGGGTGAGCGACCGGACTCGAACCGGCGACCGCCTGGACCACAACCAGGAGCTCTACCAACTGAGCTACGCCCACCAGGCGCAGGTGAGGCTAGCAGCGGGCCTGGCCGCCGCTACTCGACCCGGACCGGGTCGAACGGCACCGTGTCCTGGGCAACCGCCTCGACGACCTCTTCCTCTTCGCCCTCGGTCTCGTCGCCGCCGCAGACGATCCGGAAGGCGCCGGTGCCGAGGTTCGGGTCGGGGCGGATCGGCAGGCCGCGGATCTCGTCCCAGCCGAGGCGTTCGACCTCGAAGGGGTTCATCGCGACCGCGACCGCGGGGAACTCGCAGTTGCGGTCGTGCTGGTCGATCGCCTTGGAGATCGCCTCGAGGTTCTTCGCCTCCGGGCTAGCCATCGCCTGCGTCTTTCCTAGGCCGGCTGACCGAGCTGCGCGACTGCGTGGTCGATCGTGCGGCGCAGGCCGTCGCGTAGCTCGACCTCGGGCTCCCAGCCCAGCAGGTCGCGCGCGCGGGTGATGTCGGGCTGGCGGACCTTGGGGTCGTCCACCGGGAGCGCCTCGAAGACGATCTCCGAGCGCGACTCGGTCAGCTCGACGACCGCCTTCGCCATCTCGAGCAGCGACAGCTCGTTCGGGTTGCCGATGTTGACCGGCTCGTGGATGTCCGACTCCGCGAGCGAGACGAGCCCCCGGATCAGGTCCGCGACGTAACAGAAGCTGCGTGTCTGGGAACCGTCACCGAAGACCGTCACCGGCTGCTCGGTGAGCGCCTGGTGGAGGAAGGTCGGGATCGCACGGCCGTCGTTCTGCCGCATCCGCGGTCCATACGTGTTGAAGATGCGGACGATGCAGGTGTTGACGCCCTGCTGGCGCAGGTAGGCCATCGTCAACGCTTCGGCGTAGCGCTTCGCCTCGTCGTAGACGCCGCGGGGCCCGATCGGGTTGACGTTACCCCAGTAGCTCTCTGGCTGGGGATGGACCTGCGGGTCGCCGTAGACCTCCGAGGTCGAGGCGAGCAGGAAGCGGGCGCGCTTGAACTTCGCGAGGCCGAGCGAGTTGTGTGTGCCGTAGGCGCCGACCTTGAGGGTGTGCAGCGGCAGACGGGCGTAGTCGATCGGGCTGGCCGGCGAGGCGAGGTGGTAGACGAAGTCGATCTCGCCCTCGATCTCGAAGTGGTCCGTGATGTCGATGTTGAGGAACTCGAACTCGCCGGTGCGGATGTGCGAAATGTTCTTGAGCGAGCCCGTCTCGAGGTTGTCCACGCAGATCACGCGGTTGCCCCGGTCGAGCAGGTAGTCGCACATGTGCGAGCCGAGGAAGCCCGCACCGCCAGTCACCAGGCAGGTGGCCATGCGCGTGACTCTAGCGAGCGCCGGTCCCGACCGGCAGGACTCCGCACCCGCTGCAACGCGGTTTGCCGACTACCCTCCCGGCCGTGTCGCGCGAGGGGATAGACGGGATCAGCCGCTGGATCGGCATGCGCTGGGAGCACGCCAACGAGGTCCACCTGACGATCCGCGACGACCACATCAACGGCGCCGGACTCCTCTCGGGCGCCGTGACCTACGCGCTCGTGGACTACTGCATGGGCTCCACGCTGTGGAAGCAGACGACCGACGAGGAGGCGATCGCGACGATCAACATCGCGATCAACTACATCCAGACTGCGACCGAGGGCGAGGTCGTCTGCACGACCGAGCTCGACCGTCGCAACCGGCGCGTCGCGGTCATGCGCAGCGAGGTCCGCCACGAGGACGGGCGCCTGCTCGCGACCGCCGTCGGCAGCTACACGATCTTTCCCGTCAAGAACGGCGCCCGCGGCCGGCTGACCGAGTAGCGCGGCTGCGTTAGGTCTCCGGCGGCCCGGCGCGGGCGAGACGCGTGCGGACCCTCCGGTAGCCGCCGCGGGCGAGCTTGAGCAGCAGCGCCGCCGTGATCAGCCCGGCGACCAGCAGCAGCGCGGCGATCGTCAGGGCGATCCACGGATACGAGGCGGCGATGAGGGTGACGCCTGCCACCGCGAGGTCCTCGCCGAGGCTGACGAGCGTGTTCGTGAATGGCTCGGGAGAGGAGTTGACCGCGAGCCGCACGCCGGCCTTGACCCCGTGGCTCGTAAGCGCTGTGGCGCCGGAGCCGGCCCCGGCGAGCGCCTCGTCGAGCGTGCCCGCATCGCCCGCGATCGCGACCCCGAGCGTCGATCCGACGACCGGGCGGACGATCCAGTGCGGGATGTCCCAGAGGCTGTCGAACAGCGGCACCTTGTCGATCACGAACTCGATCGCGAACATCGCCAGCGCGACGGCGATGACCTCGGTCCGCTGGACGAAGTCGGGGGCCTCGGCGACACCGGTGCGACCGAGGATGCCGTAGATCGCGACGGTCAGGTAGGCATTGATCCCGGCGGCCCAGCCGTAGCTGAACGCGAGCGGCGCGATCGGCTCCATCGGCGGAGGTTAGGGTCTCGGCATGGCCCCGTCCGGGCATGCGCCGCCGGACCCCGAACGCCTCGGCGGGCTCGCCTGGGCGCGGCGGACGGGGGGACTGCTGACGGGTGCCGAGCGCCGCCGCCTGCTCGGAGCGATCGTGAAGGGTCAGGCGGAAACGATCGCCGGCCGGGTGAAGCTCGCGCTCGGTCGCGCCCCGGCGGGTGCGGCGGGGATCGACCTGGCGAGCTTCGAGCCGCCCGACTCACGCATGGCGCGAAGCGCCGAAGAGGCGTGCGGCGAGCAGCCAGCGTGGGTCGCAGGGCACTCGTACCGAACGTGGATGTTCGGGCTTGCGCTGGCGACGCTCGACCGCACGGAGCTCGACCGCGAGCTCTTCTACTGCGCCGCGCTCCTGCACGACTACGGGATAGCCGAGCCGGTCGCAGGGCGGGACTTCACCCTGGCAGGAGCCGATCGCGTTATCGCCTGCGCCGAGACGGCCGGCGAGCCGGCCCAGCGCGGCGAGTCCGCTGCCGACGCGATCTGCGTTCACACCACTCCGGGCGCCGAGGTCCGGCGTGACGGGGCGCTCGGCTGCTACGTCCAAATGGGCGCGATGGTGGACGTCGCGGGACTGCGCAAACAGGACGTCTCGCGCGCGAATGTGGACGAGGCGCTCAGGCGCCACCCGCGGGGCGCCGGCTTCAAGCGCGAGCTGGCCGCGGCGGTGCGGGCGGAGGCACGGGCGGTGCCGGGCGGTCGCTTCTCCTTGCTGTCGCGCTGCGGCTTCCCGCTGCTGGTGCGCTTCGGACCGTACGACGAGTGATCTCCAACGCGAGCGTGGGAGGATCCCGCGCGTGAACGTGAGCGAGATGTGGCGCCGCAACCACCCCTGGGCGTCGTTCTACTCATTCGGGATCAACCGTCCCGGGGTCGCGAAGCCGGTGGGACGCGTCGCCTTCGGCACGGACATGGGGCTGCTCTACGACGCCACCGCAGCGATCGGCGAGGTTCCGGCCGGCGGCGCTGTGCTCGACATCCCCTGCGGGAGCGGCGTCGCGCTGCGCGGGTTGCGGCCGGGACAGGACGTGCGCTACGTCGCGGCCGACATCGCGCCGGCGATGCTCGACCGCACTCGCCGCACGGCGGAGGACTTCGGTGTCTCCGACCAGGTCGAGACGCGCGATGCCGACGTCGAGCGGATGCCCTTCGCCGACGGCGAGTTCGATCTCTGCGTCAGCTTCACCGGCTTCCACTGCTTCCCCAGCCCGCGCACCGCGATCGGCGAGATCGGGCGGGTGGTCCGGCCAGGCGGCGCGCTACGGGCGAGCTGGTTCCGCACAGACGCCGGCATGCGCTACGAGCCACAGATCAGGCTGGGCAGGATGTCCGGGCTGATGGGCCCGAGCGCGTCGACAGCGGAAGTGCGCCGCTGGCTCGACGAGTCGGGCTTCGAGGACGTCGAGCTGATCGAGTCGGGCGCGCTGGCGTACGTGAGCGCGCGCCGGACCTAGCCTGCGCCGAGCGGTCCAGTAGCCCTACGTCGCGAGTGCTTGCTGCAGGTCAGGAAACGCGTGAGCGCGGACGAGCTCCCCGGCGCGAACTTCGCACCTGACCGCGATCCGCTGGTCGACGCGGACGCCGCTGCCGCGCCCGCGCCCGGTGAGCACACCCGCGACGACAACCACGTGCTCTCCAGCCTCGATGAACTCATCCGGCTCGAAGCTCAACTCCTCCCAGGCCGCGAGGCGATCCTTCTCGTAGCGGCGCAGGCCGTCGTGACCGCGGTAGGTCGCGCCCTCGACCTGACCCGCCGTGATGCTCACGAACTCGCAGTCTTCGGCCCAGTGCCCGCCCGCCAGTACGTCGGCGCGATTGAACGCCGATAACGCCTCGCGCACGAGCTCGACGTCCTCTCGTGACATTCCGCCGCAGTATCCCAGTGGCGCCGGGGCGCCGGCCCTCGAAATGCCCCCGGGAGGACTCGAACCTCCGACATCCTCCTTAGAAGGGAGGCGCTCTAATCCAGCTGAGCTACGGGGGCGGGTCGGTGAAGTATCGCGCGCTAGCCGGCGCCGATGATCGCGTCCATGCCGGCGGCCGGCTCGAGGTCGATCCGGCCGACGCCCATCACCCGGGAGATGAACCAGTAGTAGCCGACCGCGTAGGTGAGCTCCATGATCTCTCGCGGAGAGAGGACTGCCGAGGCGGCGGCGAACGCCTGATCCGACGGCTCGGCCCGCTCGACCAGCTCCGTCGTGAACGCGAGCACCGTCTGCTGCTCCTCGCTGAAGCAATCGGCATCGACGGAGCCTTGCTCGATCGACGCGATCTGCTCGTCGTTCGCCCCAACCGCTGCCGCGATCGCCGCGTGCTGGACCCACTCGTACTCGGCCCCGGTCAGCGCTGCGACTCGCAGGATCGCCAGCTCACGCAGAAGCGGATCGAGCTCCTGCTCGGTCAGGATCGCCTGCCCGAGTCGCAGCGCCGGGCGGAAATTTGTCTCCGCATTTGCGAGCAGCTTGAAGATGTTGAGCGGCGGCAGGACCTCCAGCGCCTCGCGCACCGGGTCCGCGGCCGTGTCGGCCTCCACGTAGGGCAGTCGGGCCATCGGTGATCGTCTCCCCTCGTCGTCGATTTCAGCCAGTCCGCGAAAAATCGGGGCGGCGGGATTTGAACCCGCGAAACCTCTCGGCCCCAAACCGAGCGCTCTACCAGGCTGAGCTACGCCCCGATAGAACGAAAGTCTAGGGAGGGTGGCGGAACGAGCTCCCCTGTTGTTCAATGGACGTATGCCGACCAAGCGCCTCCTCGCCATCCCAATCGCACTCGCCCTGCTCGCCGCCGCGCCGGCGACCGCTCCGGCCGCGTGCGACAGCGAGAGCCTCGTGCCGACGAGCTCGAACGTGAGCAAGATCAGCAAGGCCACCCGCTGCCTGCTGAACGCCGAACGGAAGAAGCGCGACCGGCCGGCACTGAAAAGCAACGACGACCTAGCGCAGGCGGCGAAGGCTCACGCCAAGGACATGCTCAAGCGCGACTACTTCGACCATGAGAGTCCCGAGGGCGAGACTCCGGCCGACCGGATCGAAAAGGCCGGCTACGAGTTCGCCGACCTCGGGGAGAACATCGCGAGCGGCAGCGGCCGCAGGGCGACACCGAAGGCCATCGTCCGGCTGTGGATGGACAGCAAAGGCCACCGCGCGAACATCCTCAGCCGCGATTACACGGAGTTCGGGGTCGGCGTGGCGGCGAACAGCCAAGAGGCGATGTTCGTCAACACCTTCGGCCGTCCCGACTAAGCCCGCGCCCAGGACCGCCCGTCGGTAGGGTGCCGCGGCCGTGGCCGAGATCCTCCCGCTGCGCGCGCTCCACTACGACCTGAGGGCCGTCGGCTCGCTCGACGCCGTCGCCGCGCCCCCGTACGACGTGATCGACGACGAGATGCGGGCCGAGCTGCTCGCGAAGAGCCCGTTCAACGTCGTCGAGGTCGATCTCCCCGTTTCCCCGGACAACGGCGATCCGTACGCCCACGCGGAGCACACCTTCGAGGGATGGCGCCAGCAGGGCGTAGTCACGCGCGATCGCGAGCCCGCTCTATGGGCGCTCGAGCAGAACTTCACCGGCCCTGACGGGAGGGGCTACAGCCGTCGCGGGTTCTTCTGCCGCGTGCGCGTCGAGGACTACGGCGCCGGCCGCATCCGCCCGCACGAGCGCACGCATCCCGGCCCGAAGGAGGACCGCCTCAACCTCACGCGCGCGACGCGCGCGAACCTCTCCCCCATCTTCAGCCTCTTCGACGACCCCGACGGCCTCGCCCGCGCCGCGCTCGACCCGCACACCACGGGCGAGCCGTTCGGACAGGCGACCGACGCCGACGGTACCGAGAGCCGCCTCTGGCGCGTCACCGACTCCGATGCCATCTCCGACGTCCAGGCCGCGCTCGCCGACGCAGAGCTGCTGATCGCCGACGGCCACCACCGCTACGAGACCGCCCGCGTGTATGCCGAGGAGGTCGGCGGCGAGGGCGAGCACTCCTACGTCCTGATGTTCCTCTGCGCTCTCTCGGACCCCGGGCTCGAGGTCTTCCCCACCCACCGCCTGCTCACGGACCTGAAGGACCCGGCCGTGCAGGAGAAGCTCGGAGCCGCCCTCAAGCGCGACTTCGACATCGCCGAGGTCGCACGCGAGGCGATCGAGCCCGATCCGGGCGACGCCGTCGCCGTCGGCTACATGGACGCGCACCACAAGCAGCCGTGGCGACTCACGCTGCGGGACCAGAAGATCGCGGACGCCGCCCTCCCCGACGGCTCCGACGCCTTTCGGAAGCTCGACACCGCGGTGCTCGAGGCGCTCGTGCTGCGCGGGACGCTCGGCATGAGCGACGACGACATCGACCACAAGCGCGGCCTCGACTACTCGAAGGACCTGCCCGACGCGCTCGACGCGGTCGAGTCGGGCCGCTGCGACGCCGCCTTCTTCATGCGCCCGACGCCTGTAGAGCAGATCCAGGCCGTCGCGGCGGCGGGCGAGTCGATGCCGCCGAAATCGACCTACTTCTTCCCGAAGGTCCCGACGGGCCTCGTCTTCAACCTGCTCGAGTAGCGGTTTGAACCGCCCACCCGCGCGGGGACGTACCACTGGCATGTCCGCCTACCAGCGGCCGTTCGATCCCGTCCAGTGGACCCTGATCATCGGGTCGCTCGCGGTCCTCGTGTGGAGCGTCCCGGGAATCATCATCAACCCCGATTTCGCGACGGGGGACGCCGCGACGTCGGAGCTCGTCCTCGGCGTGGACATGAACGGCTGGCACGCCGTGTCGGGATTCGTCGTCGCGATCCCCGGCCTCATCCTCGCCGCGCGGCCCTACTACGCGGCCGTCTACTCGATCCTCGCCGCCGGCGGCCTGATCGCTACAGCGATCTGGGCGCTGCTGAGCACGCAGGTCGCGGGCGGCCTCTTCTACTTCCCGAACGGCGAGGCCGACGCGATCCTCCACCTCGCGACCTCCTCGATCTTCGTCGCCGGAGCGATCCACTACTTCGCTCGCCACGGGCTCGGTCGCCCGGTCTGAGACTCCTGCCGCGGGCCGTGGTCGGAGTCGCGGCCGTGAGTAGGATCACGCGCTCGTGGTCAAGATCTACACGCGCAAGGGCGACGACGGCACGACCGGCCTCTGGTACGGCGGACGCGTCGCGAAGGCGTCGCCGCGGCCGAAGGCCTACGGCGCCGTCGACGAGGCGGCCTCGGCGCTCGGGCTGTGCCGCGCGGCGGCGAGCGACGACGGCGAGCTCTACGACGACATCCTGCGGCTGCAGAACGAGCTGTTCGTCGCCGGCGCGGAGCTGGCCACGGCGCCCGAGGCGTCCGAGCGGCTCGAGCCAGGCACTTCGCAGGTGACCGACGAGATGGTCGATCGGCTCGAGGCCGACATCGACCGCTACATGGCGAGGGTGGACCTGCCGCCGAAGTTCGTCATCCCCGGTGGCACCGAGCTGTCGGCGCGGCTCGACGTCGCGCGTTGCGCGCTGCGCCGCGCCGAGCGCGAGGCGAGCGAGCTCGACGCGAGCGGCGACCGGGCCGGCGCAGCCGTGCTCAAGTTCCTCAACCGCGCGTCCGATGCCGTCTACGCGATGGCCCGCTACGCCGACGAGGAGCACCCGAAGCTGTTCGAGGGGCGCGGATGAAAGCCACGGCGCGGCGGGCCGACGACGGCTTCCGCCACACGGTCAAGATCGGCAGCCACGAGATCGTCGCCGACGAGCCGCGCGACGTCGGTGGCACCGACGAGGGCCCCAGCCCGCAGGAGCTGCTCGCCGCGAGCCTCGCCTCGTGCACCGCGGTGACGATCGAGATGTACGCCGAGCGCAAGGGCTGGGAGGTCGGCGACGTCGTCGTGGACGTGGATTACGAGCCCGCCGGGCGCGGCTCGCCGACGCGCTTTTCGATGGTGGTGAAGCTGCCCAAGGACCTGCCCGAGGAGCAGCGCGAACGGCTGATGCAGATCGCGGCGCGCTGCCCCGTGCACCGCACGCTCGAGGGCGAGGTCATGTTCGACGAGCGGGTCGAGTCGGTCTGACGCCGGCCCGGCGCCGTACGTGACTACCCCGCAGCAGCTCGCCGAACTGCTACTGACGCCGGCGCAGGCCGCCGCGCTCGACGCGCCCGGGCGCGTGGATGCCGCCGTGCTGGTGCCGCTTTATCTCGATGCCGGCGCGCTCCACGGCGTGTTCACCAAGCGCCGCGACGACCTCCGCCGCCACGCCGGCGAGATCTCGTTCCCCGGCGGGCGCCAGGACGAGCCCGACGAAGACCTGCGGACGACCGCGCTGCGCGAGGCCGACGAGGAGATCGGACTCGCGCCGGACGACGTGGAGCTCGTCGGCGCGCTCCCGCCCGTCGGCACCTTCGTCACGAACTACAAGATCCACCCGTTCGTGGGGGTCATCCGGGCCGGGCACGCCTGGACCCCGCAGCCGACCGAGGTGGAGGAGGTGCTCGAGCTATCGCTGCACGCGCTGATCGCAGGCTACGAGATGAAGCGTCTCGTGCGGCGCGGGGTTCCGTTCAAGACGCCGACCTACACGGTCGGCGAGCACCTCGTCTGGGGGGCGACGGCGCGGATCGTGCAGCACCTGCTGGAGCGGCTCGCGCCCGAGCTCGACTAGCCGCCTCCGCCTCCGCCTCCGCAGTGATTGCCGCTTCCCAGAGCCGCCGAACAATTTCTGAAGGAAGCGCATCGCCGGAGTATGCTGCCGGGGATGGAACGCGCCTCACTCCGTCCGGTTCCCGTCCGCCCTCCGCGCGGTATCGAAGCGGCGGATGCGCTCGCCCACGTCACGGCGACGCTGCCCGACCTCGAGCCGCCCGCCCGGGACGCGCTCGCGCTCGTCGAGCTCGCAGGACGCTCGCGCGCCGCGACCGCTGCCGAGCTCGATCTCGGCAGGCTCGAACTCGGAGAACTGCTGGCGATGGCGCGCAAGGCGCTGCGGCGGGCGAGCTTCCCGCTGAACGCCAGTGGCTGGTGCGAGCGTGCCGAGTTGCTGATCTCGGACCGGATCGACGGCGAACTCGGCTCTCCGCGCCGGCTCGACGTGCACCTTCGCAACTGCGGCCGCTGTGTCGAGCACGAGCGCCGGCTCGAGTCCGCGCGCGATGCGCTCGTGCGCGGCTTCGTCGCGAAGCACCCCGAGCTCGCCGAGCGGCTCGAGCGCGAGGTCGGTTCCGAGACCCCCGCCGAGGCAACGGTGGCCAGCGTCGAGTCGGTCCCGCTGACCGAGACGCAGCCGGACGAGACAGAACCTGCGCCGATCGCGCCGGAAGAGCCGACCCAGCCTTCTCCCGCCGAACCCGAGCAACCCGAGGAAGCCCCGTTGGAACCGGTCGCCGCCACGTCCGAGGAGGACGAGGAGATGAACCAGGACAACCGACAGTTCGCCACGCAGTCGATGTGGGGATTCATGTACTCGCTCGCGATCGTTCTCACGATCGCGGCGGTCGCCCTCACAGTCGCGGGCGCAAGCGGCGCCGTCTGAGCGGCGCCCCGCCTTAACCGGAAAGAACGCGGCCGACGGCGGCGGTCATCTCGCCGAGCCACGCGTCGTGGTTGTCCGGTGCCCTCCGCGTGACCGCGACGGGCATCCGGTAGGTGCGGGCGCGTTCGGCGACCAGTTGCTCGCCTTCCGCCAGCAGCTCCGCCGGCACCGACCCGGCACCCTCGTAGACGAACCCGCGGACGGGCGTGTCCACGAGGTGGTCGAGCAGTGCCGCCAGGCGGTCGCCGTGGAGCGCCCCAACCGCGCCGGACTCCCCGGTCGCGCTGCCCATCAGCCAGGCGAGTGCCGACACCCCCTCGAGGCAGGCCGTGACAGTCGCGAGCCGGTCCGGATCGGCCTCGACGCCCTCCGCGCCGGTCGCCTCGATCGAGGCGATGCCGGCGGGGTCGCGCGTCGTCGCCCGAACGGCGTGGCCTTCGTCCACGAGCGCCGCGGCGAGCGAGCGCCCGCGGCAGCCGCACCCGACGATCAGGACGCGCGCCACCTACGGGGCTAGGCGTCCGACTCGCGCTCGCGCGCGAACTCCTCGGCCCGCCGGCGCTGCTCGTCTTCCTCGCGCTGGACGTCGGCACGCACTTCGTCCTCGGTGATCTCCGGCCGTCCCGTGCGGCGCCGGCGCTCGTTCTGAGCCTCGATCATCTGATCGACGTCCTCCATCTCGAGTCGGATCTCGTCCTCGAACGAGCGCGTCGGCTTCCAGTCCACCACGTCGGCGCCCGAGCCCGGGTAGAACTTGCCGATCGCGAGGAAGATCAGGAAGAGGATGACCAGCCCGCCGAAGAACAGGGCGAAATCCACCCCGCGAGTGTAGTCCTGCGCGGTCGCTCACTACGATCCGGCCCCGATATGCGCGATGCGCTGATAGTCGATGCGGTCCGGACACCCGTCGGGCGCTACGGCGGTGTCCTCTCGAGCGTCCGCCCGGACGACCTCGCCGCCCGCGCCGTCGGAGCCGCGGTCGAGCGCACCGGCCTTGACCCGGCCGCGGTTGACGACGTCGTGCTCGGCTGCACCAACGGCGCCGGCGAGGACAACCGCGACGTCGCGCGGCACGCCGCACTGCTCGCGGGACTTCCCGTCAAGGTGCCGGGCGTGACGGTCAACCGTCTCTGTGCCTCGGGCCTCGAGGCCGTCAACCAGGCCGCGCGGGCGATCGCGGTCGGCGAGGCCGACCTCGTGCTCGCCGGCGGGGTCGAGTCGATGAGCCGCTCACCCTTCGTGATGCTGAAGCCCGAGCGCGGCTTTCCCCGCGGCGGCATCGACCTAGTCGACTCGACGCTCGGCTGGCGGTTCGTCAACCCGCGCATGGAGGCCAAGTACTCGACCGAGTCGATGGGCGAGACGGGCGAGAACGTCGCCGAGCGCTACGGCATCTCGCGCGAGGACCAGGACGCGCTCGCGCTCGCCTCCCACCAAAAGGCGATCGCGGCGACCGAGGCGGGCTACTTCGACGAGGGGATGACGACCGTGGACGCGCCCCAGCCGAAGGGCGATCCGGTGACGATCCACGCCGACGAGGGGCCGCGCCCCGACACGACGCTCGAGCGCCTCGCAAAGCTCAAGCCGGTCTTCCGCGAGGGCGGCACTGTCACTGCCGGGAACTCCTCGACCTTGAACGACGGCGCCGCCTGCCTGACGCTCACGAGCGACAAGGGGGCCGAGGCGCTCGGCCGCGAGCCGCTCGCGCGGATCGTGGCGAGCGGGGTCGCCGGCGTGGATCCCGGCTATATGGGAATCGGGCCGATCCCCGCAACGCGGAAGGCGCTCGAGCATGCTGGCCTTTCGATCGACGACATCGACCTCGTCGAGTTGAATGAGGCGTTCGCCTCCCAGGTGCTCGCCTGCATCCGCGAGCTCGGCATTCCGGAGGAGAAGCTGAACGTCAACGGCGGCGCGATCGCGCTCGGCCACCCGCTCGGCTCGACCGGGGCACGGATGCTGACGACGCTGACCTACGAGCTCCGCCGCCGTGGCGCCCGTTACGGGCTCGCGACGATGTGCATCGGCGTCGGGATGGGGATGGCGGTGATCGTGGAGAGCCTCGCGGCGGGCTGACGCCGCCTCGCCGCGCCCGCTGCCGACGCGCCTAGCTCGTCTTCTTCGCGGGGAGCTTGAGCTTGACGTTCTTCTTGTGCTCGCTGACGCCGCCGCCGGTCGGCTTGAACGCGACCTTGACGCGTAGGCCCAGGCTGCGGCGCGATTTCAGCCTCGATTTCCCGCCGTTGCTCGGGTTGAGCGTGAGAGTGAAGGTTCCGCCGCGAGCGACCCTCCTGGTCGTCCGCTTGATCAGCTTCTTGCTGGTGGAGTCGGCGGCCACGAGCTCCCCCGGGCAATTGACCTTGACCTTCAGCGTGCCCTTGCCGCTCCTCTTGGCCGTGAACTTCCCGATCGAGAACTTCTTCGCCGTGGCGGCCCCGATGGCGCACGTGGGCACCGGGGGCGTACAGAGACCGGGATTGAGGCTGCAGACGTACTGGGGGTCGGCGGGTGCTATCGGCGTGTACATCCCGTCTTGCGCGCCGGCCGGAGCGGCGCTCAGCAGCACGACGAGGGAAGCCACCGCGACAACACCGCCGAGGGCGGACCCTCTATCCACGCGGCGATCCTAACCCTCACGGAGAACCGCGCGCAAGGGGCTTTGGTTCGTCCTACTGGCCGCCGCCGGAACCGACGGGTTCCTCGAGCGGCTCATCCGCGGCAAGCTCCTCGAGCGCGGCATAGAAGCGCTCGAGGCTGCGCGCCGCCTCGACGTTGCCGGCGTTCCATTGCTCGACGAGCGAGTCCCAGACGCCGGCCATGATGATCCCCCTGTCGGCCATGTCGTGATCGAGAACAGACGAGCTCCCGGAGAGTTGCGCTCGCAGGCGGCTCAGTAGGCTGCGCGCCCGATGATCGACTTCGAACTGACCGACGAGCAGCGGCTGATCAAGGAGACCGCGCGCGAGTTCACCGACAAGGAGATCATCCCCGTCGCGCGCGAGAACGACCGCAACGAGCACTTCGACACCGACCTCGTCAAGAAGCTCGGCGATATGGGCTACCTCGGCGCGATCCTCTCCGAGGAGTACGGCGGCCGCGGGCTCGACTACCGCACCTACGCGCTGATCGTCGAGGAGGTCGGCCGCGGCGACTCGTCGGCCCGCACCGTCATCTCGGTCCAGACCTCACTGGTGGGCTCCGCGATCGAGCGCTGGGGAACCGAGGAGCAGAAGCAGCAGTGGCTCCCGCGGCTGTGCACCGGCGAGGCGCTCGGCTGCTTCGCGCTGACCGAGCCCAACACCGGCTCGGACGCGTCCAACCTGTCGACGCGCGCGACGAAGACCGACGGTGGCTGGAGCATCTCGGGCCAGAAGCAGTGGATCTCGATGGGCAACTACGCCGAGGTAGCGATGCTCTTCGCCCAGACCAATCCCGACGAGGGGCATCGCGGGCTCGCGTGCTTCCTCGTCCCGACGAGCAGCAAGGGCTTCTCGAGCTCGGAGATCCACGGCAAGCTGGGCCTGAAAGCCTCGGACACCGCCGAGCTGTCGCTCGACGCGGTCGAGGTCGGGGACGACGCCCTGCTGGGCGAGGTCGGCGAAGGCTTCAAGGTCGCGATGACGTCGCTCGACGCGGGCCGCTTCAGCGTCGCATCCGGGTGCGTCGGGATCAGCCAGGGTTGCGTGAACGCATCCGTCGAGTATTCGAAGGAGCGCGAGCAGTTCGACCGCCCGATCGCCTCCTTCCAGCTCGTCCAGGCGCTGCTCGCCGACATGATCGTCGAGACCGAGGCCGCGCGCGGCCTCGTCTGGCGCGCCGGCTGGTTGAAGGACACGGGCCAGCCGAACACGACCGAGACCTCGATCGCCAAGCTCTACGCGACGGAGGTGGCCGTGCGCTCGGCGAACGCCGCGATCCAGGTCCACGGCGGATCGGGCTACGTCGACGACTACCCCGTCGAGCGCTATCTGCGCGATGCGCGCGTGGCGACGCTGTATGAGGGCACCTCCCAGATCCAGAAGCTGATCATCGGGCGCGCCGCCACCGGCGTGAACGCGATGACGTAGGCGCCGGCGCGCCCGTGACAGAGCAAACGACTTCGGACGAGCACCCGGTTCTCGCGCAGGTCCGCGGGCAGGTAGGGATCGCGCGCCTGAACCGCCCCGAGGCGCGCAACGCGCTTTCGGCCGAGCTGATGGAGCGGCTCGCCGCGCTCGTCGAGGCGTGGGACGCCGACGACGAGATCGGCTGCATCGTCATCTCGGGATCCGACGAGGTGTTCGCGGCCGGCGCCGACGTCAAGGCGATGCGCGAGCGCTCGTTCCAGGAGGCGCTGTCCACGCCCACGGCGCGCTTCTGGCCGCGGCTGGCGGCTGTGCGGACGCCGCTCGTCGCGGCCGTGTCCGGCTACGCCCTCGGCGGCGGCTGCGAGCTCGCGCTGCTGTGCGACATGATCGTCTGCTCCGACAACGCCGAGTTCGGCCAGCCTGAGATCCAGCTCGGGATCATCCCCGGCGGCGGGGGCACCCAGCGACTCGCGCGCGTGATCGGCAAGCAGCGCGCGATGGAGCTGTGCCTGACGGGCCGGCGCATCACAGCCCAGGAGGCGCACCGGATGGGTCTGGTGAACCGCGTCGCCGGCAAGAAGGACTGGCTCGACCAGGCCGTCGAACTCGCCGAGGTGGTTGCCCGCCGCCCGCCGATCGCCGTCAAGCTCGCGAAGCAGGCGGTGCTCGCCGCCGAGGAGACGCCGCTCACAGCAGGGCTCGCCCAGGAACGCCGCCTCTACGAGCTCGCGATGGCGACCGAGGACCGCGTCGAGGGGATGTCGGCGTTCCTCGAGAAGCGCAAGGCGGAGTTCAAGGGCCGCTGAGCGGCTTCGTCCGAGCCGCTAGGGCTCGAGCACCGTGAACTTCGCCGTCACCTTCTTGGTTGACCGATTGCCCGCCGCATCGACCGTTGACGCGCGCAAGCGGTAGGTGCCCGGCGACAGCGTGCGCTGCGCGGCGTTGCGGGTGACGATCCCATTGAAGAAGAGCGTGTTCTTACCGGGGCCGCCCGACTGTGTCAGCGTGCCGCGCTTGCGGTAGATCGTCCCCTTGCGGCCGTTCGACTTCCTGACCGTGAACGCACGCTCGACACGCAGCGTCACGTTGGCGGCTTCCGACAGCCGGTAGCGAATCGTCGTGCCTGGCTGACGCCGGCTCTGGCTCATCCGTACGACCTGCGCCCGGAACCGCTTCGGCGTCGTGCGCAGGGAGGTGATGTCAGCAGCGGTGTTGTCGTTGGGGTTGACGGGCGGGGCCGGCTCGACGACCGCCTGGAGCAGTAGCTCCTTTGCCCCGGGGCTCTGGCCGTTGCCGGTCGCGCCGTCGGCGAGACCGCCGCCGAAGCCGTTGACGCTGCCCCACGCGAGCGAGGTCGCGCCGGGCGTGTTCGCCCAGACGAGCGCGCTGTTCGAGATGTTGAGCGCGATGCTCTCGCCCTTCTTGATCGGGAGGTTCGAGGTGAAGTCAGCCGTGCCGGACTGGGTCAGCCCGCTCGTGCCGGTGCCGGCGCCCGTAAAGCTGGTGGCGCCGTTTGGCTTGAGCACGCGGATCGTCACAGGGTTGCCGGCGCTGCCCGATTTGACGCGCCACTTCGTGATGACGCCGTCGATCGGCGAGACGAGGCCGTCGGGCGCCGTCGTCGGCAGACCGAGGTTCATCCCCGTGCATGTGCCGCTGGCGGGGCAGTAGCCGCCGATGTTGTCCGCGCCGCTGCCGGTCAGCGTGCTGCCGATCGTCAGTGCGGAGCTCGGCGCGGCCGAGGCAAGGCCGATGACGGTCGTGGTGGCGAGGGCGAGAAGAAGCTTTCGAGTTTGCATGCTCCGAGCGTAGCCTGGGTCCCGGCGGTTTGCGAGACCCACCTAGGGTGAATTCGTCCACCCATCCCCGCGCTGCGGCTAGCCTGCCCGCCGTGAACGCGAATGGCGCACCGACCCGCCTCGGGGTCATCGGCGCGGGGACGATGGGCGCGGGGATCGCCCAGCTCGGCTGCCTGGCGGGGATCGAGACCGCGCTCCACGATCCGATCGCCGAAGCGCTCGAACAGGGAGGCGAGCGGGTGCGGGCCGGGCTTGCGAAGGGCGCCGAGCGCGGCCGCTGGAGCGAGGACGAGGCGGAGGCCGCCGCCGGCCGGCTGACGCTCGCCCCGGAGCTCGACGGCCTCTCGCGGGTAGAACTCGTGATCGAGGCGGCGCCGGAGCGGATTGAGCTGAAGCGCGAGCTCTTCGGAGCGCTGTCGGAGGTCTGCGGGGAGGGCGCGGTACTGGCGAGCAACACGTCGTCGATCCCGATCACGGAGCTCGCGTCATCCGCGGCGGCGCCCGAGAACGTCGTTGGCATGCACTTCTTCAACCCCGCGCCGCTGATGCGGCTCGTCGAGGTGATCGCCGCCGAGCAGACGGGGGAACGCGCGCTCGCGGTCGCGGGCGCCGCGGGTGAGGCGATGGGGAAGCGCGTTATCCGCGCCAGCGATGGTCCCGGCTTCCTCGTCAATCGTTGCGGACGGCCGTTCGGCGCCGAGGCGCTGCGGCTGCTGGGCGAACAGATGGCGACGATCGAGCAGATCGACCGGATCTACCGCCTCGGCGGCGGCTTCCGCATGGGGCCGTTCGAGTTGATGGACCTCGTCGGGATCGACGTCGGCTTCGCGGTCGCGCAGTCGTTCACCGAGCTCAGCTTCGGTGAGCCGCGCTGGAAGCCGCATCCGATCCAGGCGCGGATGGTCGCCGCCGGCAAGCTCGGCCGCAAGGCGGGACGCGGCTACTACGACTACGCGAGCGAGCCCTACCGGCCGGAGGACCCGGAGCCGCCGGCGCCGGGCGGCGGGGACGGCCACGCGGTGGCGATCGTAGGTGACGGCGCACTTGCGGACGGATTGCGGGAACGGGCTGAAGCGGCGGGATACCAGGCTCTCCCGGACGCAACGGCCGGCGAGCCCGAGCTCGTCGTGGATGCGCGGATCGGGCCGGGGGAGGCCGGCGCCGGTGACGCGACCCCGCGGATCGTGTCGTGCGCGGCGGCGAGTCTCGCAGCGCGGGGTGACAGAGCCGCCTGCGGCTTCCACCTCCTCCCCCCGCTCGACTCAGCAAGGCTCGTCGAGTTGGCGCGACTCCCGTCCACGCCCGATGGGACGTGCACGGCCGCCGAGGATCTCTTCCACTCGCTCGGCTTCGTCTGCGAGTGGGTCGCCGACGCGCCCGGCCTCGTTCTCGGGCGCGTCGTCTGCCAGCTCGTCAACGAGGCGGCGTTCGCGATCGGCGAAGGGGTCGGCTCCGCCGCGGACGTGGATGCTGGTCTCGAGCTGGGGCTGAACCACCCGCGCGGCCCGGTCGCCTGGGGCGAGGCGATCGGCCTCGAAAACGTGCTCGCCACGATCGACGCCCTCTACGCCGAGCGCGGCGAGGAGCGCTACCGCGCGGCGCCGGCGCTGCGGAGCGCCGTCGCGACCGGGATGGCGCTCTGATGGCCACAGCCGACCTCACCGTGCTCACGCTCGGGCGTCCCGACGCCAGCGCGAGCGCGTACATCGCGGAGATCCAGCGGCGACTCGCGGCTCAGGACCGCGTCCGTTACCGGATGCACGCGATGGGCACCTCGCTCGAGGGGTCTGTGGAGGACATCCTCGCCGTCGTCGGCGAGCTCCATGCCGTTCCCTTCGAGCAGGGCGTTCCGCGCGTCTACAGCGTGCTGAAGCTCGACGAGCGACGCGACCGCCCGGACCAGACGCTCGACGACAAGGTCGAGTCGGTCGAGCGCCACCTCGACGAGAGCTGAGTCAAGCGGGCTTGGTCGCGACCACGGCGAGTTGCCGGCGGCGCCGGAGCATCGCCCACGCCTTCGCCGCGAGCCCGAACAGCGGCCGTGGCAGCACGCGGTGGAACGTCTCGTAGCGGCTCGTCGGCCATGCGTGCGCGACGACGCGGCACTCTCCCACCTCGAAGCCTGCCTGCGCGAGCAGGTTCGCGAGCAGCCTCGGTGTCCACGTGTACATGTGCTGGTCGCGGTCGGCGCCCGGGGCGGGGACGTCGCGCTGCGCGCGCCAGTCGTCGAGCGGGAGCCAGAGCACGAGCTTGCCTCCCGGTTTGAGCGTGCGGCGGAGCTCGGTCAACTCGGAGAACGGCGCCAGCGTGTGCTCAAGCGCGTGGTTCGAGATCACCACGTCGGCCGAATCCGATGCGAGCTCCCCCGCAGAGGCGACCACTTCGAGGCCCCGGCGCGCGGCCTCCGCGCGCGCGGCCTCCCCGGGTTCTACGCCGACCTTCGCGCGCGCGTCGAGCGCCTTGAGCAGGTAGCCCGCGCCGCAGCCGAAGTCGACGATCGAGTCGTCCGGTCCGACGTGCCGGGCGAACTTGAACAGGTCGAGCTGCGCGCCGAGCTCGCCGCCGTGGCGCTGCCATTCGAAGTAGCGCTCGCCGCTCTCGCCGCCGTAGTGGCCGGCAACCCGCTCCTCGCAGCGGGTCACTCGCGCGCGAGCAGCTGGCGCAGGACGAAGTGGAGGATGCCGCCGTGGCGGTAGTAGAGCCACTCGTTCGGCGTGTCTATCCGGACGGTGGCCTCGAACTCGATCGGGTCGCCGTCGTCGGGCGTGGCGGTGACCGCAAGCGTGCGCGCATCGTCCTCGAGCGGCGCTAGGTCGAAGGTCTCCTTCGCGCTCAGCCCGAGCGACGCGACGGACTCGCCGTCGGCGAACTGGAGCGGAAGCACGCCCATCCCGACGAGGTTCGAGCGGTGGATCCGCTCGTAGGACTCGGCGATCACGAAGCGCACGCCGAGCAGCCGCGGGCCCTTGGCGGCCCAGTCGCGCGAGGAACCCGAGCCGTACTCCTTGCCGGCCAGCACGCACAAGGGGACACCCTCTTCGGCGTACTCCATCGCCGCCTCGAAGATCGTCGTCTGATCCTCGCCGGGGAGCTTGACCGTCATTCCCCCCTCAGTCCCCGGCGCGAGCTGGTTGCGCAGCCTCACGTTGGCGAAGGTGCCGCGCATCATCACCTCGTGGTTGCCGCGGCGCGACCCGTAGGAGTTGAACTGACGCTGCTCGACGCCGTTCTCGATCAGGTACTTGCCGGCGGGCGAGTCCTTCTTGATCGCTCCCGCAGGAGAGATGTGGTCGGTCGTGACGCTGTCGCCGAGGAGTGCGATGCAGCGCGCGCCCGTGATCTGGTCGAAGCCATCGGCGGGCTCGGCGTCCATCCCGTCGAAGTACGGCGGGCGCTTGACGTAGGTCGAGTCGTCGTCCCAGGCGTAGCGGTCTCCCTCCGGCAGCTCGAGCTCGTTCCACTCGTCGTCGCCCTCGAACACCTCGCCGTAGCTCGAGCGGAACATGGCCGACTGCACTGCGTGCTCGATCTCATCGTTGATGTCGGTCTGCGAGGGCCAGAGGTCGGCGAGCATCACCTCGTTGCCGTCGGAGTCGACGCCGATCGGCTCGCTCGTCAGGTCGATGTCCATCCGCCCGGCGATCGCGTAGGCGACGCAGAGCGGCGGCGAGGCGAGGTAGTTGAACTTGACCTCCGGGTGGATGCGCCCCTCGAAGTTGCGGTTGCCGGAGAGCACCGAGCAGACCGTGAGGTCGTGCTCGACGACGGTCTTGGAGATCTCCTCCGGCAGCGGCCCGGAGTTCCCGATGCAGGTCGTGCAGCCGTAGCCGACGAGGTCGAAGCCGAGCTTCGACAGCGGCTCCATCAACTCGGCGCGCTCGAGGTACTCGGTCACGACCTTCGATCCGGGCGCGAGGCTCGTTTTGACCCACGGCTCGCGTTTCAGCCCGCGTTCGACTGCTTTGCGGGCGAGCAGCCCGGCGCCGATCATCACCGACGGGTTCGAGGTGTTCGTGCAGCTGGTGATCGCCGCGATCACGACGGCGCCGTGGCCGAGCTCGAACTCGTCCGAACCGTCGGCCGGCTTCACCGTCACGTGCGCGAGCGGCGGGTCCGCCACGGCGGTCGCGTGGCGGTGGCCGGGCTCGCCCGGGGAGCCATCGGACGAGTCGTGGCCGGGCGGATCGCTCGCGGGGAAGGACTCGGCCGAGCTGCCCTCAGGCGACCCGTTCGCAGGTTCGAAGTCGCCGTTGTCGAGCAGCTCCGCGAGCTCCTCGCGGAAGTCGGACGCCGCGTCCGAGAGCGCGACGCGGTCCTGTGGCCGGCGCGGGCCGGCGAGGCTCGACTCGACCGTCGCGAGGTCAAGCCCGAGCGTGTCCGAGTACGTCGCGTCGTCCATCCCCTCGTCGTGGAACATGCCCTGCTCGCGGCAGTAGGCCTCGACCAACTCGACCTGCTCGGCGGGGCGCCCCGAGAACTCGAGATAGCGGAGCGTCTCGGCGTCCACGGGGAAGATGCCGCAGGTGGCGCCGTACTCCGGCGACATGTTGCCGATCGTCGCGCGGTCGGCGAGCGGGAGCGCCGCGAGTCCGGGGCCAAAGAACTCGACGAACTTGCCGACGACGCCCTTCTCGCGCAACATCTCGGTGACGCGCAGCACGAGGTCGGTCGCAGTGGATCCCTCGGGCAGCTCGCCCTCCAGCCGGAAGCCGACGACCTGCGGCACGAGCATCGAGACCGGCTGACCGAGCATCGCGGCCTCCGCCTCGATGCCGCCGACGCCCCACCCGAGCACCCCGAGCCCGTTGATCATCGTTGTGTGCGAGTCGGTCCCGACGAGCGTGTCGGGGAACGCTTGCCCGTCCCTTGCGTACACGACGCGGGCGAGGTACTCGAGGTTCACCTGGTGGCAGATGCCGGTGTTCGGCGGGACGACTGCGAAGTTGTCGAACGCCTCCTGGCCCCAGCGCAGGAACGCGTAGCGCTCGCGGTTGCGCTCGAACTCGAGCTCGGCGTTTCGCTGGAAGGCGAGCTTCTCGGCGAAGACGTCGACCTGGATCGAGTGGTCGATCACCAGCTCCGCGGGCTGGAGCGGGTTGATCCCCGACGGGTCGCCGCCGAGCTCGTCGATCGCGTCGCGCATCGCAGCGAGATCGACGATCGCCGGCACGCCGGTGAAGTCCTGCATCAGGACGCGGCTCGGCGTGTAGGCGATCTCATGGCTCGGCTCGTCGCTCGCGACCCACTTCGCGAGCGTCTCGATCGAGTCGCGCGTGACGGCCTCGCCGTCCTCGTTGCGCAGCAGGTTCTCGAGCAGCACCTTCAGCGAGTACGGCAGCCGCGCGACGTCGAACTTCTCCTGCAGCGCGTCGAGGCGGAAGACCTCGTACTCCTCGCCGCCCGCCGAGAGCGTCGCGCGCGCGCCGAAGGAGTCGGGATGAGCCATGTTTCAACGATACTCAGCCAGTGGCGTCTGGAAACCTCGACCTCGCCCGCGTAGTGCGTGGACAAGTGTTTCGCGACCGAAAAGCTGTAGGGGCGGCCGCGGGCGGTTAGGCTCGCGCCGATGGCCGAAGAGGAACGCTCGCCAGTGGCCGAGGGGGAAGGCGCGCCGAAGGAACAGCCGACCGCGCCCGGCGGGCCGGCCGGGCGCGGAAAGCGGATCATCGCGTACGTGCTCGTCGTGCTCGCGACGCTGTGCGCGTTCCTCGCGATCTTCGCGCTGTGGGCGAACCGCCAGGCGCTGAACACGGGCAACTTCACGGAGTCGAGCAGCCAGATCCTCGAGTCCGACGCCGTTCGCGAGCAGCTGTCGATCTTCCTCGTCAACACGCTCTACGAGAACGTCGACGTCCAGGGCCAGCTGCAGGCCGTCCTGCCGGGGCGGGCAAAGGCGCTCGCCCCACCGGCCGCTAGCGCCCTGCGCGACCTCGCCCAGGACGGCACCGACCAGCTGCTCGCGCAACCCCGCGCGCAGCAGGTTTGGGAGAAAATCGTTCGCCGGACCCACCACGCGCTGCTGAACGTCCTCGACGAGAAGTCGGAAGGCGAGGTCCTCCAGGGCGGCAAGGGCACCGTCAGCCTCGATCTGCGCGAGCTGTTGATCCGCACCGCCCAGCGAATCGGGTTGAGCGGCAACCTCGTATCGCAGATCCCGAAGGGGGCAGCGCAGATCGAGATCCTGCGCTCGAACGAGCTCGAGACCACGCAGGACCTGGTGGGTTTCGTGCGCCACCTCCCGCTGATCCTGCTCGGGCTGATGATCATCTTCGTCGCGATCGCGCTTGGAATCACGCGTGGCCATCGCCGGAAAATCCTGCGGGCGTTCGGGATCGGCCTCATCGTGGCGGGAGCCGGCGCGATCCTGTTGCGCAACGCCGGGGGCAGCGCCGTCGTCGAACAGCTGGCTTCGACCGAAGCGGTCAAGCCGGCCGTCCAAGACGTCTGGACGATCTCGACGTCGCTGCTCGTGTCCGCTGCTTGGGCGAGCGTCGGCTATGGAGTGGTGGTCCTCGCCGGCGCGATCCTGGCGGGACCGAGCCGCCCCGCCACCTCGCTGCGTCGCGCTACGGCTCCTTACTTCACCGAGCCCGGGATCGCCTACGGCGGCCTGGCGATCCTCGTGCTGATCGTGCTCATCTGGAGCCCGACGCCCGCGACGCGTCAGTTCTGGCCGATGTTGCTGCTGATCATCTTCGCTGCGATCGGCACCGAGGCGCTCCGCCGCCAGGTCGCGCGTGAGAATCCCGCTGCGCGCGACGTGGACCTGCCCTCAGCGGGAGAGCACCTCTCCGGCCTCGCCGCGCGCGCCCGCGCAGGCGCGTCGAAGCTACCGCGCCCTGGTGGCAGCGGTGGCGGCGACGACCGCCTCGCCGAGCTCGAACGGCTCGCCGGGCTGAAGGAGAAGGGCGTGCTCAGCGCCGAGGAGTTCGAGCAGGAGAAGAAGCGGGTCCTGGGGAACGGCGAGGACGCCTAGCCCGCGCCGTTGCGCGAGGCCGGCTTCTCTATCCGGCCGTAGTTGATCCCGCCATAGGTGAACGTCGGCTTGACCGGCCACTGGCGGCGGTGGCTCGCCATCTCTGATGAGGGAAAGATGCAGCGCCAGCGCGGGTCCGAGCGGTGGGCGTCGGCGAGCGCCTTCTCCTTGATCATCGAGTCGTACTGGTCGATCGAGTCCTCGAGCGTGTTCGAGTTGAGCACGACGTCGCGGTTGTAGAACTCGGCGTAGGCGCGGATGCCCGGGATCTTCGAGAGGTGCGGGTGCCATGAGTCGGCGCAGACCCCGTTCTCGGACGAGACCCAGATCCCCTCGGGGGTGTTGATGCAGAGCGACTGGTTGCCGTCGGTGTGGCCCGGAGTCCAGACGAGCGCGACGCCGATCCCGAGCTCCACGTCGCCGTCGACCACGACCAGGCCGTCGTCGATCACATCGTCCATCCCACCGGGCACGTACCAGGCCCACTGCATCGGGTGGACCGATCGGAACGTGTCGATCTCCTTGCGCTGGCAGACGAACTTCGCGCGCGGGAAGAGCGGCGGCCGCGGCTCCGACTCGCCGTCGAGCGGCTTGGTCGTCCCCATCAGGATGCGCATGTCCTGGACGTGCTGGTGGTCGAACGCGACGTAGTCGACGTCGGCGACGGTGAGGCCACAGCGGGCGAGCGCCTCGGGGACGGTGTTGTGCTCGGCGGAGAAGACGTTGTGAGTCAGGAATTCGCCATAGCGGTCGGCGAGCTGTGCGAAGAACGGCGCCTCGATCGAGCCCTCCGGCACCGTCGCCTCCCAGGCGAGCGTCTTGAGCTCGCCGTCGAAGTCGTCGAACTGGATCACGACGAGGCGGTTCGTGATCGAGATGTAGGGGTTCAGCCCGCGGGCGGCCCCGGCGAGGGCGAACTGCGTCGGATAGCCGGCGGTCGCGAGGTCGACGGTGCGCACCGCGCGGATCTGCCCCTGCTCCTTGAAGCGGGCACGGAACTCGTCGGCCGCGGAACGGATCGCGTCTATCCGCTCGCCGCGCGGCCAGGCGTTGTTCGCCTCGTCGAACTCGTGGAACGGCCTGATCCCGATCGTCTCTGGGCTCTCGATTGCGGCCACCGGCTGAAGGGTACCCCCGGCCGCCGTGATCTAGTGTCGTCGACCGATGGCGGCGCCAACGCTCCACGACCTCGCCTGCGTCGTCCACCTCCACTCGACCCACTCAGACGGCACGGGCACGGTGCGCGAGATCGCCGCGGCGGCGGCCGCGAGCGGCGTGGACGTGGTGCTCTTGACCGACCACGACACGCTCGCCGCGAAGGACTGCGGGGAGGAGGGCTACCACGGCGACGTGCTCGTGCTCGTCGGTGAGGAGGTGACCCCGCGCGGCGGGAACCACCTGCTCGCGTTCGGAACGGCAGAGCACACCCGCCACCGCGACCGCGACGCCGCCGAGGTGAGCGCGGCCGTCCGCGGCGCCGGCGGGATCTGCTTCGCCGCGCACCCGTTCTCGGAGGGCTCGCCGCTGACGCGCCGCGCCGCGCCGATGCCGTACGACGACCTGGCGAACCCCGACCTGACCGGGATCGAGCTGTGGAGCTTCGTGACGGACACGGTCGGGCGGGTCGCGACGATCGGCGACGCCTACCGCTTCGTCCGCCATCCCGAACGCTTCGTCGACCACCCGCCCGCGCGCAACGTCGCCGAATGGGACCGGCTCTGCGCGGAACGTCCGCTCGTCGCGATCGGGGGCCTCGACGCGCACCAGGTCGGCAAGCGCGTGCTCGGCCGGGTGCCGCTGAAGCTGATGAGCTACCGGCGGTCGTTCGCGACGCTGCGCACGCACGTGCTGTGCGAGCGCTCGCCGACGGGCGATGTCGAGGACGACGCCGCGCTCGTCTACCGCGCGCTCGCGGCCGGCAGCTGCTACTTGGCGATGGACTCGATCGCGCCGGCGAGCGGGTTTGCCTTCTGGGCCGAGTCCGCCTCCGGCGAGCCCGTGCCGATGGGCGCCGCGGGTGCCGCCGGTGGCGCCCGGCTGCGGGCAAAGCTGCCACACCCGGCCGAGGTCCGCGTGGTGCGCAACGGCGAGCAGATCGCGACGCTCGCGGCGGCGTCGGAGGTCGACCTCGCGGTCGAGGCTCCCGGCCCGCATCGCCTCGAGGCGCGGCTTCATGCCCACGGCGCGCCGCGCACGTGGATCCTCTCCAACCCGCTGTACCTTCGTTAGATGGCGAGCAACGCCTGGCAGCGCTACGAGTCGATCTTCGCGGACGTCGAGGCGCCGTTCGCTTTCGTCGACCTCGACGCCATGTGGCTGAACGCCGCCGACCTGCTCCGCCGCGCCGGCGGGACGCCGATCCGGGTGGCGTCGAAGTCCGTCCGCTGCCGCGCGCTGCTCGAGCGGATCCTCGAGCGCGACGACGGGTTCAAGGGGCTGATGACGTTCACCGCCGACGAGACGGTGTGGCTGACCGACAGCGGCTTCGACGACCTCCTGCTCGCCTACCCGACGACCGACAAGCACGCCCTCGCCGAGCTCGCCGGGATGCGCGGCGAGCGGCGGCCGATCGTGATGGTCGACTCGGTCGAGCAGCTCGACCTGATCGACTCGGCCGTGTCGCCGGCGGACGAGCGCGAGCCGCTGCGCTTGTGCATCGAGCTCGACATGGCCTACTGGATCGCGGGCGGGCGGGTGCGGATCGGGGCGAAGCGATCGCCGGTGCGCACGGCCGATCAGGCGGTCGCCCTCGCGCGCGAGATCCTCGGGCGAGACGGATTCGAGCTCGCGGGGATCATGGGCTACGAGGGCCACATCGCGGGCCTGGGCGACGACCCGCCGCAGAAGCTTCGCGGCGCCGCGATCAAGCGGCTCCAGCGCGCGTCCATCCGCGAGATAGCCGAGCGCCGCTGCGCCGTCGTGGCCGCGGTCCGCGAGGTGGCGCCTGTCGAGATCGTCAACGCGGGCGGCACCGGCAGCCTCGAGAGCTCGTCGGCCGAGCCGTGCGTGACCGAGGTGACGGCCGGCTCCGGCTTCTACGGGCCGGCGCTGTTCGACCATTACGCGGCGTTCACGCTGTGGCCGGCGGCGATGTTCGCGCTGCCGATCGTGCGGCGACCGAGCGCCGGTGTGGTCACCGCCCTCGGTGGCGGCTACCTGGCGTCGGGCCCGGCCGACCCGCTTCGCTTGCCGGTCGCCCATCTGCCCGAGGGGCTCAAGCTCGACTCGATGGAGGGCGCCGGCGAGGTCCAGACCCCGCTCGCCGGGCCGGCGGCCGAGCGCCTGCGCGTCGGCGACCGCGTCTACATGCGCCACTCGAAGGCGGGCGAGCTGTGCGAGCGCTTCCGCACGCTCCACCTCGTCGAGGACGGGCGGATCGTGGACGAGGTCCCGACCTACCGTGGCGAGGGCAAGTGCTTTCTCTGAGGCGGGCGCTCGGCGTCGCGCTGCTCGCCCCCGCCTTCGCCACAGCGAACGCGTCCGCGGCCGAGCGCGATGTCCTCGTGCTGACGGAGACGAAGGGGTTCCGCCACGAGTCGATCGCCGACGGCAAGCGGCTGCTGCGCACGCTCGGGGCGGAGAGCCCTTCGTTCGACGTCTCGTTCGTCTCGCGCAGCCGGGACGTCACGCCGAAGCGGCTCTCGGGAACGGAAGCGATCGTCTTCCTCAACACCTCCGGCAAGCTGCCGTTCGCGAAGGAGCAGGCGAGCGCCCTGCGGCGGTTCATCCGCGAGGGAGGCGGACTCGTCGGCTTCCACGCCGCGAGCGACACCCGAGTCGCCGGCTTCGCCGAGTTCCCCGCCGGCGTGCTCGGCGCGCGCTTCAAGAAGCACCCCTTCATCGGCCCCGGCCGGGTCGTGGTCGAGGACCGCTCGCACCCCGCCACGCGCGAGGTGCCTGAGAGCTTCTCGATCGAGGAGGAGTTCTATTTCTTCCGGACCAACCCGCGCCCGCGAGCACACGTGCTCGCGCGCCTCGACGTGTCGAGCTTCGGCGGCGACCCGGCCGAAGACCGCCCGCTGGTCTGGTGCCGCCGCGAGGGCAAGGGCCGCGTCTTCTACGACGCCCTCGGCCACTTCCCGGCGACCTGGCGCGACGCGAACCAGCGCGCGCTCGCCCGCGGGGGCGTCCGCTGGGCGCTCGGTCTCGGCGGCGGTCCGAGCTGCCGCGTCTGAGCGCCGGGCCTAGGCGGGCGGGCCGAGAACCCTGTCGGTGTAGTCGTTGCGGAAGAGGCCGGTCGGGTCAAGGCGCGAGCGCACCGCCTGGAAGCGGTCCCACTCCGGGTAGCGGTCCCGCAGCGTGGCTGCCGTCTGGTAGTGGCGCTTGCCCCAGTGGGGGCGGCCGCCGTACTCGTTCATGATCGCCTCGACGCCGCGGAAGTAGGTCTCGAACTCGGTGCCGCGGTAGGCGTGGACCGCGATGTAACAGGTCTCGCGCTCGTGGGCGGTCGAAAGGAATGCGTCGTCCGGGGCGGTGACGCGGACCTCGATCGGGAACGTGATCGGCAGCTCGCGGCGCTCGACGAGGTCGAGGACACGGTGGATGGCCTCGGGGCCGGTGGCGCGCGGAATCGCGTACTCCATCTCCGTAAAGCGCACCTCCCGCCGCGACGCGTAAACGCGGTAGCTGTAGTCGGTCTTGACCGACGTGGCGACCAGGCTCGAGAGCCGGCTGTTGAGGGTCGGCACCGAGGCGGGGAACGCGCGGCCGATCCGCCCGGCGAGGTCCACGACGCGGTTCTCGAGCAGACCCTCTTGGAGGTAGGTCTTCAGCGCGGACTCCGGCTCGGGCTCGCCACCCGGGCGGCGCTCGCTCGTCCGCGTGATCGCGATGTCGGAGTACGGGAAGGCGTAGAACTCGAAGTGGTCCGCCTCCTCGGCGCTCTGCTCGAGCCCCGCGAGCGTCTCGTCGAGCGGCCGCGGCTCGTCGACGCGCTGGATGACGAAGCGCGGGACGCATTGCATCGTCACCTCGGAGATCACGCCCAACGCGCCGAGGCCTACCCGCGCCGCGCGGAAGGCCTCCTCGTCCGCCTCGGCCGACAGGTCCATCGCCTCTCCGGTAGCCGTGAGCAACCGCAGCCCGACGACCTGCGCGGAGAGGTTCGGAAACCGCAGCCCCGTCCCGTGCGTCGCGGTCGAGATCGCCCCGCCGAGTTGCTGGGCGTCGATATCGCCCTGGTTCTCCATCGCCAGCCCGCGTTCGGACAGCTCGCGGCCGAGCTTGGAAAGCGTGATCCCCGCTTGGACGCGGACGCGCCCGCTCGACTGATCCGCGTCGAGCACCGAGTCCATCGCCGCCAGCGAGAGCATGTGCCCGTCGGTGCAGGCGATGTCGGTGAACGAATGCCCCGACGCGGCGACGCGCACCGTCCTCCCCACCTCGGCCGCACGCCCGACAGCAGCGACGAGCTCGTCCTCCCCCGCCGGACGTTCGATCACGTGCGGCGCGCAGCGCTGGTCGCCGGCCCAGTTGCGCCACAGCGGGGACATTGGCGACTTATACAACCGCCGGCGCGAACCGGCGACCGAGTGGACCTAGCTCGCGGGCGCTTCGGCTTGCTGTGAGGCCCAGTGAGCCTCAGGATCGGGCGGCGTGTCGCGCAGGTAGCTCTCGGCGTCCAGCGCTGCCGCGCAGCCCGAGCCGGCCGCGGTCACGGCCTGGCGGTAGACGTGGTCCACCAGGTCCCCCGCGGCGAAGACGCCGGCCAACGAGGTGCGCGTGGACTTGCCCTCCGTCAGCACATAGCCGTTTTCGTCGGCGTCCACCTGGCCCTCGACGATCTTCGAGTTCGGGCGGTGCCCGATCGCGATGAACGCGCCCGACACGTCGAGCGAGCTCTCCTCGCCGGACTCGACGTTCTTCAGCACGGCCGCCTTCAGGGAGCCCTCGCCTTCGAAGCGCTCGACGACGTACGGGGTCAGCAGCTCGATGTTGTCGGTGTCGCGCGCGCGGTCGACCATGATCGCCGAGGCGCGGAACTCGTCGCGGCGGTGGATCACCTTGACGTCCGAGGCGAACTTCGCCAGGAAGGTCGCGTCCTCCATCGCGGTGTCGCCACCGCCGACGACGATCGTCGGCTTGTCGCGGAAGAAAGCCGCGTCGCAGGTCGCGCAGTAGGAGACGCCCTGCGCGGAGAGCTCCTTCTCGCCGGGGATGCCGAGCTCGATCGGCTCCGCGCCCATCGACAGGATCACCGTCTTGGCGAGGATCTCCTCGTCGTCGATGTAGAGCTTGTGGATCCCGCCGCCGTCCGAGAGCTCGACGCGGCTCACGTCCTCGGTGCGGAAGCGCGTCCCGAAGCGCTCGGCCTGGTCGCGGAACTCCTGCATCATCTCGGGGCCCATGATCCCGTCGCGGTAGCCGGGATAGTTCTCGACGTCGGTCGTGTTCTGGAGCAGACCGCCCCAGAGGAACCCCTCCACCACCAGCGGCTCCAGGTCGGCGCGAGCGGTGTAGAGCGCGGCGGTGTAGCCGGCGGGGCCGCCGCCGATGATCACGACGTTCTCGATCCGCCGATCTCCGTTGCTGGATGCGTCGTCAGTCACGTGGTCTCCATCCGATCGTTCCACACGGCCCGGTTACGAGGGCCGCGCGGCCATTACTTCACTTTGTATAGTATCGGGCGGGTCAACCCCCTCGTCCTCCTCGCGCCAGTGGGCGACCGTGCGCCGCAGCTGGAAGAAAGCGACGATCCCCGGCGGAATCGGCAGCCAGAAGGCGATCACGCGGTAGGTGAGGACGGCCGGGAAGACGAACTCGCTGTCGACGCCGAACAGCAGGAAGGCGCCGATCATGCCCGCGTCCACCGAGCCCACGCCGCCCGCCGGCGATGGGATCAGGTTGGCGGCCATCCCGAGGAAGAACCCCTGCACCAGCACCGCGAACGGGACCGAGGCGCCGAACGCCTCGAAACTGCACCACAGGATCGCGATGTTGGCGGCCCAGAAGCCGATCGCACCGCTCACCGCAAGCGCACCGCGGCGCGGGTAGCGGATGTAGCCGATCGCGGTGCGGATCCCCATCGCGAGCGTCGCCGGGACCTTGGCGAGCTGGCGCCCGATCTTCGCCCGGCGATACCCCCTCGTCACCTTTGCGAGCCGCCGCTCGACGTCGTCTGGCAGCCGCGCCACGAGTCCGAGCAGGATCAGGACCGCGCCCGCGATCGCCGCCGGGATGACCGTGCCCCAGAGTGGGGCCTCGCCCGGAAGCACACCGGTGCGCAGCAGGATGCCGAACAGGACCACCGTTATCAGGTAGATGCTGTAGAGCACGGCGAGGAAGGCGACCATCCGGCACGCCGCCCGGCGGCGGCTCATGCCAGCCTTGTGGAGCGCCCAGTACGTCACCACGAGACCCCCGACGCCCGCGGCGGAGAAGATCCGTGTCGCCGCGAGACTGGCCATCGTGATCTCGTACGACGCCGTGACGCCGAGCCGGCGCCGCACCTCGGGCGTCGTGTCGCTGCCGAGGATCCCGCGGAAGAGCATCACGTAGGCGCCGAAAGCGGCGACGTTGGCGAGGATCGCGGCGATGATCCACGCGGCCTCGCCGTCGTCGATCCGCCCGAGCGCGTCGTCGAGGCCGACGACCTTCGGGACGACGACGTAGACGGCGAGCAGCAGCAGCACGAACGCGAGCACGCCGGCGATGAGACGGCGGCGGTCGCGCAGCAGCGAGAGCCCGCGCTCCTCGATCTGGGCGTCGTCCACGGCCGGCCCGCCCTCGTCGGTATCGGGGCCGGACGGCGCCTGCGTCAGCTGGGTCTCGTCGCTGCTCATCGCAGAGCCTCCCTAAGCCCTTACCCGATGCGCGGCTCGAAACGCTGGATCGCCCGTCCCACCCGCGTGAGGTGCGGGGCCGCCCGTGGGCGCAGCCGGCGCACCGTCTCCGCGAGCGCGAAGCCCGCGATCAGATCGATCACGTAGTGCTCGCCGAGGTACACGAGCGCGAACCCGAGCGTGCCGGCGTAGGTCCAGCCGAGTGCGCCCTGCTTCGGGCCCACGTCCGTGAGCACGTGCGCCGCCATCACCGATGTGCCGAAATGGAGCGAAGGCATCGCCGCAAAGGGGTTGCCACCGAAGAAAGCGTAAAGGTGCTCCCAGGCGCGCCCCCAATGCTTCTCCCCGGTCTCGAGCATGATCCGCCTGACCGGGGGCATGAACCCGTTCGCGCCCGCCCACCACGGCGGCGCCGTCGGGACGAGCCAGTAGCCGAGCAGGCCGAGGTCGAACGTCGCCGCCATCTGCGTCACCGCGCGCGGGAAGTGCTCGCGGCGGCGGGCGAGGATGTAGGCGATCGTCCCGTGGGGCACGAAGAACCAGCTCCAGTGGACCCACGAGAGCGCGAGGTCGTGGGCTCGGACCTCACCTGGGCGACCGAGCGCGCGCTGGAGGCGGAGCGTCGGCGGCTCGCCCGCGCCGATCACGGTGTCGGCGCGGATCGGATAGGTGACCTTCAGCCGCTCGGCGAGCCGCTCGGGGTCGTCGTGCGGCATCTCGTAATGGGCGATGTAGCTCCACATCTGGAGGAAATAGATGCCGGCGTCGCGCAGCTTCGAGCGCGGGCGCGCGAGCGCGAGCGCCGCGGGGGCCTGCCAAGCCAGCACCGAGACGACCGGCCGCGGGATCTTCAGCCGGCGACGGAGTGGCGGCGCGAGGAAGCCCGCGGCGACGGCGCCGAGCGCAACTGCACGCAGCGTGCCGCTGCTGCGGGTCGCGGCCGACGCCCTCCTTGAGCGTGGTCTCGGCCGAGGCCAGGCAGGCACGGCGCGAGTATAGGCTGGACGCCGCGCATAGAACGAACGCGCTTTTCCGCGAGCTTGATGTTCGCGGACGGATTGCCGACAGGTTCCAGGTGACCGGCCCCCTCTATCGCCTAGGGCGCTTCTGCGCCCGCCACCACTACCCGGTGATCGCGTTCTGGGTGATCGCCGCAATCGCGATCATCGCCGGCTCGCACATCGCCGGCGACGACACGAACGACAACCTCACGCTGCCGGGCTCGGACTCGACCAAGGCGACCGACCTGCTCGACGACGAGCTGCCGGAGCAGGCGAACGGAACCAACCCGATCCTGATGAAGGTGAAGTCGGGGAAGCTGACCGACTCGGACAACAAGGACGCGGTCGACGCGACCGTCAAGGCGCTGGAGAAGACGGACCACGTCGAGCAGGCGGTCAGCCCGTTCGACTCCTCCGCCGACGACCAACTCTCGAAGGACAAGACGATCGGCTACGTGTCGGTCACGCTCGACGTCGGGCCGGCGGACCTCACCGAAGACGAGGCGAAGAAGGTCTTCGACGCGGCCGATCCGGCGCGCGATGCGGGGATGGAGGTAGCTGCCGGCAGCTACCTGGGCCAGACGCTGTCCAAGCCGAAGACCGAATCCAGCGAGGCGATCGGGCTCGCGGCGGCCGTACTGATTCTGCTGTTCGCCTTCGGGACGGTGACCGCGATGGCGCTGCCGATCGTCACGGCAGTGCTGGGCCTCGCGACCACGCTCGGGGTGATCTCCCTCCTGAGCCACGTGGTCGACATCTCGACCACGGCGCCGACGCTCGCGACGATGATCGGGCTCGGCGTCGGGATCGACTACGCGCTCTTCATCGTCACCCGGCACAAGCTCCAGCTGCGCGATGGGATGGAGGTGCAGGAATCGGTCGCGCGGGCGACGGCGACGGCGGGTGGAGCGGTGTTCTTCGCGGGCGGGACGGTGATCATCGCCCTGCTCTCGCTGCTGATCGCGGACATCCCGCTGGTGAGCTCGCTCGGCGTCGCGGCGGCGATAGCCGTCGCGATCGCCGTCTGCGTCGCCTCGACTCTCCTGCCTGCGCTGCTCGGCGCGCTCGGCCTGAAGATCAACTCGCTGCGGGTCAAGCTCGGGCGCACCCACCCCGACGACCACCACCCCCACGGCTGGGAGCGCTGGGCGCGCGGCGTCGCCAAGCGTCCGTGGGCGACGCTGATCGCGAGCCTCGGCGTGCTGATCGTCCTCGCCCTCCCCGTCCGCGACCTCTACCTCGGCCAGCAGGACAACAGCCAGGAGGACCCGAGCACCACCGCCCGCAAGGCATACGACCTGACCACCGAGGGCTTCGGCGCCGGCGAGAACGGCCCGCTGCTGATCGCGGTCAAGCTCGATCCGCCGGCGAAGCCCGACTCGAAGAGCCAGCAGGATGTCGAGGACCAGCAACAGCAGCTCGACGACCAGCAGGAGCAGATCGAGCAGCAGGCGGAGGCCCAAGGTGCCTCGCCCGACGAGGCGCAGCAGCAGGCGGAGGAGCAGACCGAGGAGCAGCAGGAGAAGCTCGACCAGCAGAAGCAACTCGCCGACTCGCCCGCCAGCGACCCACGCCTGACCGACCTCGAGGACACGATCTCGAAGACGGACGGGGTGGACGAGGTCTCCCCCGCGTCCGTGAGCAAGGACGGCACGGCCGCCGTCTTCAACGCCGTCCCGACGACCGCGCCATCCGACCAGACGACGACCGACCTCGTCAACCACCTCCGCGACGACGTGATCCCGAAGCAGACGGAGGGACAGGGCGAGACGGTCTATGTCGGCGGTGCGACCGCCGGCTACATTGACCTCGCCGATCGGATCGGCGAGAAGCTGCCCTCGACGATCCTGATCGTCGTCGGTCTCAGCTTCATCGTCCTGTTGCTGGCTTTCCGTTCGGTCACGCTGGCGGTCAAGGCGGGGGTCTGCAACCTGATCTCGGTCGCGGCCGCGTACGGGATCGTCACCGCGGTCTTCCAGAAGGGCTGGGGAGCAGAGCTGATCGGCCTCGACCACGCGATTCCGATCGTCAGCTTCGTCCCGCTGTTGATGTTCGCGATCCTCTTCGGCCTCTCGATGGACTACGAGGTGTTCCTGCTGACCCAGATCAAGGAGCACTACGAGAAGACGAAGGACACGACCAAGTCGGTCATCCACGGGATCGCGACGACCGGGCGCGTGATCACCTCAGCCGCCCTGATCATGGTCTGCGTGTTCGCAAGCTTCGTCCTCAACGGCGATCCGACGATCAAGGAGTTCGGCGTCGGGCTCGCGGTGGCGATCGCGATCGACGCCACGATCGTGCGCTGCATGCTCGTCCCGGCGGTGATGATCCTGCTCGGCAAGGCGAACTGGTGGATGCCGCGCTGGCTCGACCGCATCCTGCCGAAGATCTCGATCGAGGGCGAGGAGTACTTCCGCGCCCTCGACAAGCCGGGCTCGCCACGCGACGTCGCGTAGCGGCCTACGCGGCGTTCGGAACGACCGGATCGAGGATGCGCACCTCGACCGGCGCTTCGGCGGCGAAGCGCTCGGCGTCGGCGCGCGTCCCGACCTGGCCGCCCCAGTGCATCGGGACGGCGATCCGCGGCGCGATCCGCCGAGCTGCCTCGACCGCCTCGTCGGCCGTCATCACGTAAACGCCGCTCACCGGGAGGAGCGCGATGTCCACGCCCGCGACCTCGTCCATCTCGGGGATCACATCGGTGTCGCCCGCGTGGTAAAGCCGCTCGGAGCCGATCCGCAGCTCGTAGCCGAGGCCGCCCGCGTCGGGTGTGTGGAAGAGGTGCCCGTCCCCGTCGCGCTTCGAGGTGTTGTAGGCGGCGACGGCGGCGATCTCGAGGCCGGGCACGACCTCCTCGCCGAGGCGCTCGCCCGGCACGAGCGAGGCGACGCGGCCCTTCGCGCGCTCGGTCACCTGCGGCGGGCCGACGAGCCACGTTCCGCGCTTGGCGAGGATCTCCACGTCGCGCGGCGAGAAGTGGTCGTAGTGGCCATGGGTGACGAGGATCGCATCGGCCGGCGGGCCGGCGGCGACGCGATGCGGGTCGATGTAGATCGTGCGGTCGCCGACCTTGATCCGGAAGCCCGAGTGGCCGAGCCATTCGATCGCGTCGATCAGCACGCGCTAGGCGGTCGTCGGGTCCGCTGGCATCCAGCGAGGATAGAAAGACACAGCCAGATGTCCTATCGCGCCAAGCGCACCCGCCCACCTATGATCAGCCGTGACCTCGTGACCGGACGGCGCCGGCCGTGGCCGACGAGGTGCCCAACCAGCTGATCGTCGGCTTCGACCGCGACGTCTCTTCCAGCCACGCGGACGACGTCCTCGCCGACGCCGGCGCGAGCGTGCGCAGGCGCTTCTCCGCGTTCCGCGGCGCCGTCGTGCGGCCCCGCTCGGGCCTCAGTCTGGCGGTGCTGCGACGCCGGCTCGATGGCCGCACCGTTCGTCAGCGGCGCCGCCGCACTGCTGCGGCAGCAGAAGTCGAGCGCGAGCTACAGCGAGATCAAGGCGGCGATCCGCGACCACGGCGACGCGGTGACGGCGCTCTCGGGCAAGGTGAAGTCCGGTTCGAGGCTGAACGTCTTGCGCGCGCTCGACGCGATCGACTGAGCCGCGCGGCGACGCCGCGCTCCGATCGAGGATAGTTACGCCGACCTAGACCGAACAGGAGCGGCAAGTGAGCTACGAGACAGTCCAGTGGGAGCAGGCCGAGGGCATCGGGCGCATCACGCTCAACCGCCCCGAGAACCTCAACGCATGGAACACGCAGTTCGGCGAGGAGCTGAAGCAGGTCGTCAACGAGGACGCGGCCGACCCCTCCGTCCGCGCCGTCCTGATCACCGGCGCGGGCCGCGGCTTCTCCTCGGGGGCCGATCTCAAGTCGAGCTTCGACCCCGATCCCGACGACGGCGGGCCGATGATCCGCCAGCGGCTGCACAACCTCTATCACCCGATCATCGTCGGCGTGCGCACGATCGAGAAGCCCGTCGTCGCCGCGGTAAACGGCCCGGCGGTGGGCATCGGCTGCTCGCTCGCGCTCGCGTGCGACCTCGTGCTCGCAGCCGAATCCGCCTACTTCGGCCTCGCTTTCGTCAACATCGGACTGATGCCCGACGGCGGCTCGACGCTATTCGTCCCCGCCGCGGTCGGCAAGGCGCGCGCCTTCCAGATGGCGATGCTGGGCGACAGGGTGCCCGCTCCGCAGGCACTCGAGTGGGGGCTGTGCAACTCCGTCCACCCCGACGACAAGCTGCTCGACGAGGCGAACGCGCTCGTCGGCAAGCTCGCGACGGGGCCCACACGCTCATACGCGTCGTCGAAGAAGGCGCTCAACGCGATGATCTACCCCAACCTCGACGAGCAGCTCGAGCTCGAGGCGGACCTCCAGCATGCCCTTGGCCGCAGCGCCGACTTCGTCGAGGGGGCGACGGCGTTCGTGACCAAGCGCGAGCCGGCGTTCACCGGCGCGTAGCTGGCTCCAGGCCGCTGCCGCCAGCCGATCCGCGGATATGATGCCCGCGCCTTGCGACGCCATTCCCGATCGCGCCGCCTGACTCTCGCCATCTTCGCGCTCGCCGCTGCGGGTGCACTCGTGCTGCTCGGCGCCCCCGCCGCGTTCGCCGGCGCGCTGACGCCCGAGTCCGGCGGCTCGCCGAACGCGGACGACATCAACACGCTCTACAAGATCACGCTTTACATCGCGCTCGTGATCTTCGTCGGGGTCGAGGGGGCGCTGATCTGGGCGCTCGTCCGCTTCCGCCGCAAGCGCGCCTCGAAGCCCGCGGCGCAGATCCGCGGCAACACTCCCCTCGAGCTCGGCTGGACGCTGGGCGCGGCGGTGATCCTCGTGGTGCTCGGCGCTGTCACCTTCCTCTACCTCGACGGATCGAAGACCCGGAGGCGTCGGGCAAGGGCAGGGTCGAGCAGATCGCCGACGGCACCCAGTACGCCTCGATCGACCAGCCCCCGCCCTCTGGCGGACGCCAGCTGAAGATCCGCGTCAACGGCCAGCAGTACCTCTGGCGCTACGACTACCCGGGCAAGCCGGGCGAGCTCTTCAACTACTACTCGCTCGTCGTCCCGACCGACACGACCGTGACGCTGAACGTCACCTCGCAGGACGTCATCCACTCTTGGTGGATCCCGAAGCTCGGCGGCAAGGCGGACGGCGTCCCGGGCCACGACAACGACACCTGGTTCAAGATCTCGAAGCCAGGTCGCTACGGCGGCCAGTGCGCGGAGCTGTGCGGCGAGAACCACGCCGACATGCGCGCCGAGGTGATCGCGATGGAGCCGGCGCGCTACGAGGCGTGGGTGCGCGACCAAAAGGCCGCCATCAAGCGCGCACAGCGACAGCTCGCGCTCGCACGGCGTAACCCGGAGCTCCGTAGTGACTGGCCACGCGCGAATACATCCCCCCGCACCCCCGGCGCCCCTGCGGTCGAGCACCCGCGGCCCGAGATCGTCATGCACGGTCCCGAGGAGCGGGAGCGCGGCTGGCTGTCGTGGCTGACCACGACCGATCACAAGAAGATCGGGATCATGTACCTGCTGTGCACGTTCGCCTTCTTCATCGTCGGCGGCGTGGAGGCGCTGCTCATTCGTTTGCAGCTCGCCGTACCGGAGAGCACGCTGATGGACGGCTCGACCTACAACGGGCTCGTCTCGCTGCACGGCACGACGATGATCTTCCTGTTCGTCGTGCCGATCATGGCCGGCTTCGCGAACTACCTCGTCCCCCTGATGATCGGCGCGCGCGACATGGCCTTCCCGCGGCTGAACGCGCTCTCGTTCTGGCTACTGCTGTTCGGCGGGATCGTCTTCTACGCGAGCGTGTTCTTCTTCCCGCCGGCAGCCGGCTGGACCTCCTACACGCCGCTCTCCGACGACGCCTACCTGCCGTCGAACGGCATCGACGCGTGGATCCTGCTGATCCACCTCACCGGCCTCTCGTCGCTGCTCGGCGCGATCAACTTCATCGCGACGATCCACAACATGCGCGCGAAGGGCATGAGTTGGGGCCGGATGCCGCTGTTCGTCTGGACGATCCTGATCTACAGCTACCTGCTGGTGATCGCGCTGCCGTCGATCGCCGCGGCGGCGACGATGCTGCTGACCGACCGCAAGTTCGGCACGAGCTTCTTCGACGCGACCGGCGGCGGCGACCCGATGCTGTGGCAGCACCTCTTCTGGTTCTTCGGCCACCCCGAGGTCTACATCATGATCCTGCCCGCCTTCGGGATCATCTCGGAGGTCCTGCCCGTGTTCGCACGCAAGCCGATCTTCGGCTACAAGGCGATCGCGGCGGCGACGGCGGCGATCGCATTCCTCGGCGTGCTCGTGTGGGCCCACCACATGTTCACCACGCCGACCGCGACCGCGGTGCTGATCTTCTTCATGATCTCGTCGTTCATGATCGCCGTGCCGACGGGGATCAAGATCTTCAACTGGATCGCGACGCTGTGGCGCGGGAACATCGTCTTCAAGACGCCGCTGTACTTCGCCGCCGGCTTCATCGGGCTGTTCGTGATCGGCGGGATCTCCGGCGTGATGCTCGCGATCTTCCCGGTGGACTGGCAGCTCCACGACAGCTACTTCGTCGTCGCCCACATCCACTACGTGCTGTTCGGCGGGTCGGTGTTCGGGATCTTCGCCGGGCTCTACTACTGGTTCCCGAAGATGTCGGGACGGATGCTCGGCGAGGGGCTCGGAAAGCTGTCGTTCTGGCTGATGTTCGTCGGCTTCAACCTCACCTTCCTGATCCAGCACTCGGCCGGCCTGTCCGGGATGCCGCGGCGGATCTACGACTACCAGTCATCCGCCGGCTGGTCGGAGTACAACCTGATCTCGACGATCGGCTCGTTCCTGCTTGGGATCGGCGTGCTCGTCACCGTGATCAACGTCGTGCGCTCGTACCGCAACGGCCAGAAGGCCGGCAACGATCCGTGGCAGGCGAACACGCTCGAGTGGTTCACCCAGTCGCCGCCGCCCGAGAACAACTTCGACGTCGTCCCGCGCGTCCGCTCGGTCGAGCCGATGAAGGACATCCGGCGCGAGGTCCAGACGACCGCCGGGAAGCAGTCCGGCTCGGTCGCCCAACCGGTGGCCTGAGCGCAGCACCGGCTTCGCTAGCCTGCTCGATCCGATGAGCGCCCTCTCGACCGGCTTCCGCCGGCTCGCCCTCGGCACGCTGGTCGCGACGTTCGTCCTGATCGTGGTCGGCGGAATCGTGCGCGTCTCCGACTCCGGCCTCGGCTGCGGCAAGGCGGGATCCGGCTTCCACGGCTGGCCGCTGTGCGAGGGCGACGTCGTGCCCGGCCTGGACCTCAACGCGATCGTCGAGTACACGCACCGTGCGCTCGCGGGTGCCGTCGGGCTGATGATGATCGCTCTCTGCGTCTGGGCCTGGCGGCGCTACCGCGACCAGCGCGACCTCGTCTGGGCGACCACCGCCGCGGTCGTGCTCGTGATCGCGCAGGGCCTGCTTGGCGCCGCGACCGTCGAGAAGAACCTCGACGAGGTGCTCGTCGCGACGCACCTCGGTCTCGCGATGGTGCTGCTCGCGCTGACGCTCTACGTCTGGCAGGCCGCACGGCTGAGATCCGGGTCGCGCCCGCCGGACTCCACCGAGCAGGCGGTCGCGTCGAAGGGCCCTCGCCGCGGGCTCGCCGTCGTGGCTTCGGTCGCGATCTTCGCGACGATCGTCGCGGGCGGCTACATGGCGGGCACGCAGAACTACGGCCGCGCCGACTACAAGCTCGGCGACGGCGCCCACCACGCCTGCGGCAAGGAGTTCCCGAGCTGCAACGGCGAGTTCCTGCCGTTCGGGGAGGCCCGCCTCGTGGACATCCACCTGACCCATCGTGTGCTGCTCTACATCGCCACCCTGCTCACACTCGCCCTCTGCGCGATCGTCCTCGCGCGGCGGCGGGAGGAACGCGGCGCCGCGCGCTTCGCCTGGCTCGCGCTCGCGGTGCTCGGGGTACAGCTCGTGCTCGGCGCGCTCAACGTCTGGCTCGACGAGTACGAGGCGCTGATCGTCGCCCACCTCGCCGTCGGGACGGTGCTGTGGGGAACGCTCGTCGCGCTCACGTTTGCGCTGTATAGGGTTCCCGCAGCCCAGGCAGCCGGGAGCGCAGAGCACCCGCCGCGGGCCGAAGCCGTGACCGTCTAGCAATGGAAGCCGGAGCACATACCGCCGTAGCAGCAGGCCGCCGGCCGGCGTCGCGGCTGCGCACCGTCGTCGCGGACTACGTGGCGATGACCAAGCCGAAGGTGCAATCGCTGCTGTTGTTCACGACCGTCACGACGATGTACGTCGCCGGCGACCCCTCTCTCGGCCTCGTGACGCTCACCTGCGTAGGCGGCGCGCTCTCGGCAGGCGGCGCGGGCGCGATCAACCACTACCTCGACCGCGACCTCGACCGCCAGATGAAGCGGACCGCGGACCGCCCCGTCGCGTCCGGCCGCGTCTCGCCGCGCGCCGCGCTCTGGTACGGCATCGCGCTCGGCGTAGCCGCCTTCGTATTGCTCGCGACGACGGTCAACCCGCTCGCCGCAGCGCTCTCGCTCTCGGGCCTGCTCGGCTACGTCTTCGTCTACACGCTGTGGCTGAAACGCTCGACGCCGCAGAACATCGTCATCGGCGGCGCCGCCGGCGCGGTTCCCCCGCTGGTGGCCTGGGCGGCCGTGACGGGCACGCTCTCCGGCACGGCGCTCTACCTCTTCGCGATCATCTTCTTCTGGACGCCGCCCCACTTCTGGGCGCTGTCGTTGCTGATGAAGGACGAGTACGCCAAGGCGGGCGTGCCGATGCTGCCCGTCGTCCGCGGCGAGGACGAGACACGCCGTCAGATCCTGCTCTACACAGTGCTCCTCTACGCGGTCTCTCAGCTGCCGTTCTGCGCCGGTGGGTTCGGCGCGATCTACCTCGTCTCCTCGATCGTCCTCGGCGGCGTGTTCATCGCGGGCGCCGTGGTCCTCTACCGCCGCGCCGACCGCCGCTCGGCGCTACGCCTCTACCTGTACTCGCTCGCCTACCTCGCCGCGCTGTTCGCGGCGATGGTCGTCGACGCCAAGCTCTAAGCCAAGAGAGCGAATCGCTCTCGGGCTCGCCAGGTCTCGCGTCGGGATCTCGGCGTAGGACTTCCCCCCGGAGGGAGTCCGTGTTCATCTCTCCCGAAGGGGGAAGTCCGCAGCCGAGATACCACCCTGCTACCGCGTAGCGAACCCGAAGCCCGGAATCGCGAACGGCAGTTGGATCGGGAGCTTGAACGGCAGCGCCGGGAGGTAGTTCCCGCCGTCCTGCCCGTTGGTCAGCTGGCCGAGCATCCCGGTGACCATGCCGATCACCTGGTGCAGCTGGTCGGTGACCATCGTCAGCGCCTGCTGGACGATCGGCCGGACCATCTCCGGGACGAGGCTCGTCAGCGCGTTCAGCCTGTCGAACGCCTTGTCCACAGCCGCGACGGCCGTCTCGAGCGCGTGCTTGAGCAGCTCGCCGACCTGCGGCGGGATCGCCCCGGTCTCGAACGCGCCGGTGAGCGCATCTACGACCTGGCCGCCGCTCTGCGACAGCACGGCGATCGCCCGCGCGATGGCCGACTTCGCCGGCTCCGGCACGACCTCGAGCAACGCGGTGAGGTCGGCGATCGCCTCCTCACGCGAGCCGAGGCAGTCCGTGATCGCCTTGGCGATGTCGACCTGCGTCCCGCCGGCGGCGTCGTCCACGACCCGCGAGAGCACGACCGCGCAGCGGTCGAAGCGGTAGCCGAGCACGCGCTCGACCTCCGCCATCGCCGACTTGCCCCGGACGCCCTCGGCGTCGGAGGTCGCCGCGTTCATCGCGCGCCGGTAGCGTGCGAGCGCCTTCGAGGCGGCCGCGTCGGATTCCTGGCGCACGAGCGACTTGACCTGGTCGAGCGCCTTGTCGGCCACGCGGACGCGCTCGCGCACGTCGGTCGGCGTCGGGCGCTCTCCTGCGTTTGCCGCAGCCGGGAGCGCGAGCGAAACAGCTAGCGCGCCGGCCACGAGCGAGATCTTGACCTTCATTCCAATCCCCCTTCGGTAACTGGGCGGCCTCTTCGAGGCCCCTGGTTTTGCGCCCCCGCCTCACGACGGGTTTGCCTTTTCGGTGAGGTCTCCCTCGGTGGGTACAACGCGCAAGTCATCGGTTTGTCAGGCCCTATCTCAGCGGCGCGGCCGAAGCGCCTGCTCGAGGGTGGCCTGGGTGAGCTGCTGGGCTTGGGTGAGCGCCTGCTGTGTCAGCGCCTGTGCCTGGGTGATCGCCTGCTGGGTGTAGGCCTGCGCCCCGGCGATCGTCTGCTGGACGAGGTCCGGCTGCTGAGCGGCCGTCGGCTGTGATGGCGAGGACTCCTCGACCGGCGCGACCTCGTGCGTCGGCGATTCCGGGCTCGAGGGTGCCTCGCGCTCGGGCGAAGGCTCGGCGCGGTCGCCGGTCTGTTCTTCGGCCGAGGCGTCCTCCTCGGCCGGGACGCTCTCGCGCTGCGGCTCGGGTTTGGTCGCCCCGCCGGACTCACCGTTGTCATCGCCCTTGCCGCGCTCGTGGGCCCGCGCCGGCTCCATGGCGTCGGCGGCCTTCGCGACGTGCTCGTCGCCATCCGCCTGGACAGGCTTCGCGTCGGCCTTTTCCGCGGTGGCGTCGCTGCGCGGCCCGGGCTCGAGCAGCCCCTCGCGGGCGACCTCGACGGCGCCGGCGCCCGCGACAACCGTCGCAGCGGCGACGGCGATCGTCTCCTTGGCCGAGAGCGCCCCGAGCGACTTCCCCGCGCCGGCGGCAATAGCGCCGAGAACGCCTCCGCCGCCCCCGGAGGCGGTCACACCGCCGACCACGGCGACAAGCACCGTCGAGGCGGTCGCCAGCGGCAGCGCGGGCGCGAGCAGGTGGAGGTCCTCCTTGCGCAGCGCGATCGATGCGCGGTAGGCACGGCAGTCGGAGCAGTCGCGCAGGTGGGCGCGCAGCTTTCGCCCGCGCAGGCGGCGCGCGTCGCCGGCCGAGATCGTCGCCCGCGCAGAGCCGCAACCGAGCTCGCGGCCTGCTGCCATCTCGAGCAGCGCCCCGCGCGCCTCGTAGACCGCCTGCCGCGCGGCCCCCTCGGACACGCCGAGCGCACCGCCGATCTCGGTGTAATCGAGCCCGGCGAGCTCGCGCATCACGATCGCGCCGCCCTGCCGCGCGGGGAGGCGGCGCAGGTCGACCAGCAACGAGCGCAGGCGGTCGCGGGTGCTGGCGTGGCGCTCGAGCGGCGGCCCGCCCGCCGCTGCGTCCGCGGCGAGCGCCGCGACCGGCCGCCGCGCGCGGACCATGCTGACCGACTCGTTGTGGGCGATCCGGTAGAGCCACGGGCGCAGCGCGAGTTCGCGCCGCTCCCCCTGGATCGCCTCGAAGGCGGCCGCCATCGTCGATTGGAACGCATCCGCGGTGTCGTGCGGGTTGCGCAAGACCGAGCCGCAGTAGCGGTAGATCTCCGGCGAGTAGCGGTCGTAGATCACGGCGAAGGCGCGCTCGTCGCCGCTCGCAGCCAGCTTGGCCAGCCGGTTATCCGAAGCCAATCGCAGCGCGAGCGACGACGGGCGCGTCCCCGTGACTCCAATCCCCATGCAACCGCTATCGGCCCGCGGAGGGATGGGGCCCACACCCCATAAACGAATGTTGGACGTTTGTCGGGTTTGGTTAGGTCGCGGCTACGACGCGCGAGTCCGCTGCAGCTCGCGCTCGAACGAAAACTCGTCGCTCTCGAGGTCCTGGTCGGAGCGGATCACGTGCATCACCGCGTTGATAAGCGCCAGGTGCGTGAACGCCTGGGGGAAGTTGCCGAGATGGCGGCCCGAGTGCGGATCTATCTCCTCGGCGTAGAGGAGCAGCGGGCTGGCGTAGGAGAGCAGCTTCTCGCAAAGCGCGCGGGCGCGCTCGTGCTCGCCGATCTCCGACAGGGCCGAGACGAGCCAGAAAGAGCAGATCGTGAACGAGCCCTCCTCGCCGCTGAGCCCGTCGTCGGTCTGCTCGACGCGGTAGCGCAGCACCAAGCCGTCCTCGGTCAGCTCGTCGGCGATCGCGAGCACGGTCTTCTTCACGCGCTCGTCGTCGGGCGGCAGGAAGCGCACGAGCGGCATCATCAGGACGGAGGCGTCGAGCGCGTCGGTCTCGTAGTGCTGGCAGAACACACCGCGGTCGTCGACCGCGTTGTCGCAGATGTCGGCGTGGATCTCGTCCGCGGCGGTGCGCCAGCGCTGCTCCTTCTCCTCGTCCTCGCGGATCCGCGCCAGCCGCGCACCACGGTCGGCCGCGACCCAGCACATCATCTTCGACGACGTGAAGTGCTTCGGATCGCCGCGGACCTCCCAGATGCCGCGGTCGGGGTCGCGCCAGTTCTCGAGCGCGCATTCGACCTGGCGCACGAGGATCGGCCAGATCCGCTCGGGCATGTAGTCGCGCGACTTCGTATGGAGGTAGAACGAGTCGAGGATCGCGCCCCAGACGTCGTGCTGGTCCTGGTTGTAGGCGCCGTTCCCGACCCGCACCGGCTTCGCGCCGTCGTAGCCGTCGAGGTGGTCGAGCGTGTGCTCGGTGAGCTCACGCTCGCCCGCGAGGCCGTACATGATCTGGAGCGCCTCCTCCCCCTCCGCCACGTCGGCGATGAAGTAGAAGAAGTCGTTGGCCTCCCAGTCGAAGCCGAGCGTGTAGAGGCCCCAGAGCATGAAGGTCGAGTCGCGGATCCAGGTGTAGCGGTAGTCCCAGTTGCGCTCGCCCTTCGGTGTCTCCGGCAGCGACGTGGTCGCCGCCGCGGCCATGGCGCCCGTCGGCGCGTAGGAGAGCCCCTTGAGCGTCAGCGCGCTGCGCTGGAGGTAGGCGCGCCAGGGGTGGTCGGGGAATTCGCCCTGGTCGAGCCAGTGCTGCCAGTGGTGCGCGGTCCAGACGAGTCGGTTGTAGGCCTCCTCATAGGTCTGCGGCGGCGAGTGCTCGGACCACGAGAGCGCGGCGAACAGCGACTGGCCCTCCTTCATCAGCGTGCGCGCGCGGGCACGCGGGCCCTCGAAGCCGAGCCGCATGTCGGTCGTCAGCTTGAGCTCGACGTCGCAGTCGGGCGCGGTCGCGAGCGCCTCGTGATAACCCTCCGCGGAGTACTCCCAGCTCACCGGCCGGCGGCCGTAGTCAAAGACGGGCTCGCATTCGAGGTTCAGCTGGACCTCGCCGTTCACGCAGCGCACGGTCCGCAGCAGGACATGGTCGGCGTCGTAGTCGGTCGGCGAGCGGCGGTGGGTATCGGAGCGGTCGTGCTCGTGGTGCCAGGGGCCGATCAGCAGCGCGTCGCGGACGATGATCCAGCCGCCGCTCGTGCCCCAGCTCGTCTCGAGCACCATCGTGCCGGGGAGGTAGCGGCGGTCGGCGGGCACCATCACATCGGCGGGGCCGAGGCGGAAGCTGCCGGCGTCGCGGTCGAGGATCGCGCCGAAGACGCTCGGATCGTCCATCCGCTGGAGGCAGAGCCACTCGACGCTGCCGCTGGGGGCAACGAGCGCCGTGGTCTCGCAGTCGGACAAGAAGCCGTAGTCGGCGATCGGCGGGAAGGCGCTTGCCGAGCCGGCGGCGGAGGGGGCCTCGAGCTGCATCAGCCGCCGCTCCCCCCATCGAGGCCCGCGGCCGCCGCCGGATCGATCAGCAGCACCGGTCCGCCCGACAGCGGCTGGACGAGGCCCGCCGGCGCCCCCGGGTCCGGCGCATCCACGAACGCGCGGTGGACGGCGTCCGCCTTGTCCTCCCCCTTGATCAGGAACACGACTTCCCTCCCCGCATCGAGGACCGGAAGCGTAAGGGTGACTCGGGACACGATCGGCGCCATCCCGGGCGTCTCGACCCCGATTGCCAGTCGCTCGCGCTCGCCGAGCGCCGCCTCGTGAGGGAACAGCGAAGCCGTGTGCCCGTCGGGCCCGATCCCCAGCAGGATCAGGTCCAGCTCGGGGACAGACTCGCCGAACTCGGCGCGCAGCTCGCGTTCGTAGTCGTCGGCGGCGTCGCGATAGCCGAGCTCGCCCTTGATCCGCCGCACGTTCGGCGCGGATCCCTGGATGTGGTCGAGCAGCGCCTCCTTCGCCATGCGGAAGTTCGAATGCTCGTGGTCGGGCGGGACAGCGCGGTCGTCGCCGAACCACAGCGTCGCTTGCGACCAGTCCAGATCGCGCGCGGCGACGAGCTCGTAGGCCGCCTTCGGCGTCGAGCCGCCGGCGAGGGCGATGTGGCCGCCGGCGGCGACGGCGGCGGCGATCCGATCGGCTGCTTCTGACGCGGGGTCGTCGAGGACGACCGCCTCGCCCCTCAAGCGACCATCTCCGAGGCGGCCGCCAATGCCGGCGCGTACGTCGGGTCGCGTAGCAACGCCTGGCGGATCCCCTCGCCGAGGATCCCGCCCTCGCCGCGCGAGGCGCCCATGACCGTCCAGGTTGCGTTATCGCCCTTGTGCCCGCGGCGCTCGGCGGTGAGCCCGCCTGGTCCGCGGTTGAGTGAGATCGACGTGCCCGACGCGGTCTCGACGGTGATCCCCGCAAGCCCGGGAACCGGCATCGTGGCGTCGGGCTCGAGCCTCAGGCGCACATCCTGGCGCGGGGCGCTGGCATTCCCGTGCAGCGAGCCCGACTCCGCGATGAGGGGGCCGCACTTCCACCCCAGACGCGAGGCGAGCCAGCCGAACAGCATCAGGCCCGCGATACCCGACTCGGGGTGATGGCGGATCTCGACGCCCGAGATCAGACGCAGCTCGTCGCGCCACCCCGCCGGGTCGAAAGTGGCCGCGATCCGCTCGCGCCACGGGGTCGAGCGAAGCCATGCGAGGTCCACCACATAGGCGTCTTCGGCGAGCCCGCGCGCGTAGGCGAGCCCGGCCTCGATCGAGGGCGCCTCGACCGAGTCGAGCAGCACGACGTGCGTCAGGCGCTTGAGCGACTCGACCGCCTCCGGGTGCTGGTGCGGCGACCAGACCACGGTCGCGAGGTCGGGCACGACGAGCGGGTCGCAGACCGTGTCGAGGTGCTCGAGGTGCTCTGGGCCGCACTCGATCACGATTCGCTCGCGACCGAGCGCGAACGCCTCGGAGCCGGGCTCCGGGTCCTCGTCCGAGCCGAGCATCGCCATCGCGTCGATCGTCGTGCGGCCGGTCTCGACCGTGCAGAGGATCGTTCGCGAAGGGTTGTAGCGACCTACCTGCTCGAGCCGGTTCTCCACCTCGCCGCGCCAGTCGCGGTCCACGACGACGATCAGGTTGAGCACGCGCGCAGGGACGAAGCCCGGGTGCTCGGCGTGGCGCTCCTTGAGCAGATTCCGCAGCGCGGCGTCGATCGCCGCTGGCGTAGTGTCCCGCTCGCCCCAAACGTGCTCGCTCACGGCTGCAACGCCTCGCCTAGATCGAGCGCCAGTGGTGGTCGTCGAGCATCAGCCCGTCGGCTTCCGCCGGGCCGGCCGAGCCGGCCGGGTACTGCGGGATCGGCCCGGGCGTGTTGGCCCACGCCTGGACGATCGGATTGATGATCCGCCACTGCTCCTCGACCTCGTCGTCGCGCGTGAACAGCGTCGCGTCGCCGCGCATCGCGTCCATGATCAGGCGCTCGTAGGCCTCGGGCGACTGCGACAGGAACGCCGTGCCGTAGAGGAACTCCATCTGGACCGGGCGGATCCGCATCTGGCTGCCGGGGATCTTTGCCCCGAACGACAGCGAGACGCCCTCATTCGGCTGCATCGTCAGGATCAGCTGGTTCGGCTGGACGCCGACCGAGCCGGCCTGCTCGAACGCGAGGTGCGGCACGGGCTTGAGCGTCACGGCGATCTCCGTAACCTTGCGCGCGAGGCGCTTGCCGGTGCGGAGGTAGATCGGCACGCCGGCCCAGCGCCAGTTGTCCACCTCGAGCCGCAGCGCGGCGTAGGTCTCGGTGATCGACTCGGGCGGGACGTCCTGCTCCGCGAGGTAGCCCTTCGCCGGCTCGCCCTCGGACATCCCTTCCGAGTACTGCGCCCGCACCGATATGTCCGGGACCTCCTCCTCGCCGGGCGTGTGGATCGAGTGCAAGACCTTGACCTTCTCGCCGCGGATGTCGTCGGCGTTGAAGGTGACCGGCGCCTCCATGCAGAGCAGCGTCAGCAGCTGCATCATGTGGTTCTCGACCAGGTCGCGCATCGCGCCCGAGCTGTCGTAGTAGCCCGCACGCGTCCCGATCCCCAGGTCCTCAGCGGCGGTGATCTGGACGTAGTCGATGTAGTTGCGGTTCCAGATCGGCTCGAACATCCCGTTCGCGAAACGGAACGCCAGCATGTTCTGGACCGTCTCCTTGCCGAGGTAGTGGTCGATCCGGTAGACCTGCTTCTCGTCGAGGACCTCGAGCACGTCGCGGTTCAGCGCCCGCGCCTCATCGAGATTCGTCCCGAACGGCTTCTCGATCACGACGTGCACCTCCGCGTCCGGGTGCTGCGCCAGCCCGTGCTCGCCCAGCTGCTTGACGATCACGGGGAAGAAAGCCGGCGCGGTCGAGAGATAGAAGACGCGGTTGAACGTCAGCCCGCCGTCCTTGTCGAAGGCCTCGATCTCCTTCTTGAGCTGCTCGTAGACCTTCGGGTCGTCGAAGTTGCCCGGCACGTAGCGGAAGTTCTCGAGCAGCTTCTCGAGCACCTGAGCGTTCGGCTCGGTGCGGGAGAACTCCTCGATCGCCTCCTTGGTCTCGGCCTGGAAGTCCTCGTGCGGCTTGTCCGCGCGCGAGGTACCGATCAGGTTGAAGCGCTCAGGCAGCGCGCCCTCGTGGGCGAGGTTGTAGATCGCCGGGAGCAGCTTGCGGTGAGCGAGGTCGCCGCTCGCCCCGAAGATGACGAGCGTCGTCGGGTGGACCGGCTGTCGCTCGAGCCCCTCGACGAGGGGGTTCTCCTGCGGCTCCTGCTGCTGCGTGGTCGCTGTGGCCATGCTTAGAGCAGCCCCTTGATCCGCTCGGTCAGCTCGCGCAGGGCGGCGGCCGGATCCCCGCTGAGCGTGACCCGCTCGGCCGGGAGGTCGTGCTTGCGCAGGGTCTGGATGTCGCCCGTCGCCTGCGCGGCCTCGAGCGTGCCGAAGCTGTAATCGACGTCGGGGATGTCGGCGTCCTCGGTGTGCTCCTGCACCAGTTGCAGGAAGCGCCCTGTCGGCGGGCCGCCCTTGTGGAACTGGCCGGTCGAGTGCAGGAAGCGCGGCCCGTAGCCGAACGTCGTCGTCGCCTTGGTCGCATCGCGGATCGTCGCGCGAAGCTCGGCCATGGCCTCGTCGAACTCCGGCGTCGGCTTCGTGTAGCCCATGATCGCGATGTAGTGCGGCGGCGCGGCCGCGCCGATCAGCTCCTTCAGGGCGTCGTCGTCGGCGTCCTCGACCGCCGGCAGCTTGCCGGCCTTCGAGTACTCCTCGAGGGCGACATTCGTCGCGTCCTTCGCCTCCTGCACGTTCGGCTGGTCGAACGCGTTGATCCCGAGTGCCCAGCCGGCGACCGCGGTCGCGAACTCGGCAAAGAAGAAGACCCGCCCGAGGTCGGGCGCGCCGTGCACCGAGGCGGTGACGACCGGCTGGCCGGCGTCGGCGAGCGCCTCCATCTTCGCGTCGAGCTCCTCGTCGGGATCGTCGACGTTGCGCAGGTACATGAACGCACGGTCGTCGCCGTAGGCGCCCGGCTCGCCGAGCGGTTCGTCGGCGACGGGCAGGACCCCCTTGCCCTCCTTGCCGGTGGACTCGGCGATCAGCTGCTCGACCCAGAGGCCGAAGCTCGAGATCGGCTCCGAGACGACGAAGGTCATCTTGTCGCGGCCCTGGAGCGCGGCCTCGCCCATCAGCAGGCCGTACCAGAGGCCCGAGTTCGACGCGCTCGAGTTGTAGTTCGTGCAATTCTGCTCGGCGACCTGGCAGCGGTGCAGAAGCGCCTCGATGTTGACGCCCATCAGTACAGCCGGGACGAGGCCGAAGTACGACAGCACCGAGTAGCGACCGCCGATGTCGGGGTCGTTCTCGAACACGCGTCGGAAGCCGTGCTTGGCCGCGAGCTCGCCGAGCGAGGTGCCGGGATCGGTGACCGCAGCGAAGTGGCTGCCGGCGTTGTCCTCGCCGACCTCGGCCACGACCTTCTCGTGGAAGTAGCGGAACTGCGAGTTCGGCTCGACCGTCCCGCCGGACTTCGACGAGATCAGGAAGAGCGTCTTGGAGAGGTCGAGCGACCGCTCCACCTCGAGCACCGCAGCCGGATCGGTCGTGTCGAGCACGTGCAGCCGCAGCGCGTCCGGAATTTCGCCGAACGAGCGCCCGATCACCTCGGGGCCGAGGCTCGAGCCGCCCATGCCGCACAGCACCGCATCGGTGAGGCCGTCGTCGCGGCATCCGTCGGCGAAGGCGTGCAGGTCGGGGGCGCTCTCGAGCATCGCCTCCGAGATCGTCAGCCAGCCGAGCCGGTTCGCGATCTCAGGCTTGTCGGGGCCTCCCCAGAGGCGCTCGTCCTTGCGCCACACCTTCTGGGCGACGCTGTCGGCGGTCGCGGCCTCGACGCGCTTGGCGATCGCGGGCTCGAGATCCTCTGGGAGCGATGCCTGGACGGTCGGCGGGCGCCCGGTGACGATCGCCTCGCGCTTCTCCTCGACGCCCGCGAGCAGCCCGTCGAGCGACTTCTCGAACGCTGCGATGCCGTCGCGCAACAGCTTGTCGGTGACATCGTCCATGTCGATCCCGGCCGCGGCGAGCGCCTCGAGCTGGGCGGTCGGGTCCTGATCGGCGGTGGCGCCGGTGACCTCGCCGCGCTCGGCGGTCGCGAGCAGGGTCGGCATCGGCATCGTGTTGACCGTGTCCGGGGCGACGAGCTCGTCGACGTACATCGTCTCCGAGTAATGCGGGTTCTTGACCCCCGTTGACGCCCACAGCGGGCGCTGGACGGCCGCACCGGCCTCACGCAGCTTGGCGAAGCGCTCACCCTGGAAGATCTCCTTGAAGCGCTGGTACGCGGCGCGCGCGTTCGCGAGCGCGGCGGTGCCCTGCAGCTCGCTAAGCCGGTCGGCTTCGAGGCCCGCCTCCTCGAGGCGCTTGTCCACCTCGCTGTCCACGCGCGAGACGAAGAAGCTCGCGACCGAGCGCATGTCGACCGACTTGCCTTCGTCGAGCCGCCGCTCGAGCCCGCGGATGTAGGCCTCCGTCACCTTCGTGTAAGCGTCGACGGAGAACAGCAGGGTGATGTTGATGTTGATCCCGTCGTAGATCGCCTCCTCGATCGCCGGCAGGCCCTCGTCGGTGCCGGGGATCTTGATCATCACGTTGGGGCGGTCGACCGTCTTCCAGTAGTGGCGCGCGCGCTCGAGCGTCTCGTCGGTCTTGCGCGCGAGGTCGGGCTCGACCTCGAGTGAGACGAAGCCGTCGCCGCCGTCCGACTCCTCCCACACTGGGCGCATCACGTCGGTCGCGAGCTGGACGTCCTTGACCGCGATCGCGTCGTAGATCTCCTTCGCCGTCGCGCCCTCCTTCGCCATCGACTCAACCTCGTCGTCGTAGTCGGGCGAGCCGAGGATCGCCTTCTCGAAGATCGCCGGGTTCGAGGTCACCCCGCGTAGCGAGTCCTCATCGATCAGCCGCTGGAGCTCGCCCCCCTCGATCAGGGAGCGCCGGATCTGGTCGAGCCAGATGCTCGTGCCGGCGGCGGTCAGGGCGGCGAGGCGCTCGTTGACGTTTGCGGTGACGGTCATCTGCTCGCAGCCTCCTGCGGGTCGAAAGGGGATTCGGAAGAGATGCTACGCACGCGCCGCCAGCTTCTCGGTGACGCTCTTGCCGCGCTCGGCGACGTTCTCGGGCGTGAAGCCGAAATGCTCGTACAGCGCGGGCTGCGGGCCGGAGGCGCCGAAGCCGCGCATCGCGACGACGTCGCCGTCCTCGGTCACCCAGCGCTCCCAGCCGAACGGGCTCGCCGCCTCGACGGCGACGCGCGCGCGGCAGTCGGGCGGGAGCACGCTGTCGCGATAAGCCTCGTCCTGCTCGGCGAAGCGCTCCCAGCACGGCATCGAGACGACGCGCGTCGCGATCCCGTCGGCCTCGGTCAGATCGGCCGCCTGGTTGCAGATCGAGACCTCGGACCCGGTCGAGATCAGGATCAGGTCGGGCTCGCCGGGCTTGTACTCCTCGCGCAGCGTGTATGCACCGCGCTCGATCGCGTCATCGGGGACGCCGGCAGGGTTCCACGTCGGCAGGCCCTGGCGGCTCAGCGCGAGCAGCGTCGGCGCGCTCTCCCGCGCGATCGCAAACCGCCACGCGAGCGCCGTCTCGTTGGCGTCGGCGGGGCGGACGACGTACGAGTTCGGCATCGCGCGCAGGTGGGCGAGCTGCTCGATCGGCTGGTGCGTCGGCCCGTCCTCGCCGAGGCCGATCGAATCGTGCGTGTAGACGAAGATCGACGGGATCTCCATGATCGCCGCGAGCCTGAGGGCGCCCTTCATGTAGTCCGAGAAGATCAGGAAGGTCGCTCCGTAGGCGCGCAGGCCGTGGAGCACGAGGCCGTTGACGACCGCCCCCATGCCGTGCTCGCGGATGCCGAAGTGGAGGTTCCGTCCGCCGTAGGAGCCGGCCTCGACCGAGTCCGCGTTGTCGATCAGCGTGAGGTTCGACGGCGCGAGGTCGGCCGACCCGCCGACCAGCTCCGGAACCTTCGACGCCGCCCACTGGATCACGCTGTTGGACGACTTGCGCGTCGCGATCCGACCATCGTCGGTGTGGAACTTCGGCACGTCCGAGTCCCAGCCGTCCGGCAGCTTGCCGGACATGATCCGCTCGAACTCGGCCGTCTCCGCGGGGTAGGCCTCCTTGTAGGCGGCGAAGCGTTCATCCCACTCGGTCTCCGCCTCCTTGCCCCGTTCGACCGCGCCGCGGAAGTGCTCGAGCGCGTCGTCGGGGACGAAGAAGGGTTCCTCGGAGGGCCAGCCGTAGACCTCCTTGGTCAGCTTGATCTCGTCCTCGCCGAGCGGCGAGCCGTGCGCGCCGGCGGTGTCTTGCTTGTTCGGCGCGCCGATCGCGATGTGCGTGCGGACGATAATCAGCGACGGCTTGTCCTCGACCCCCTGCGCCTCCTCGATCGCGCTCTCGATGCGGTCGAGCGCGAGGTCCTCGCCGAGGTTCTGGACGTGCCAGCCGTACCCCTCGTAGCGCCTGCCAACGTCCTCGGAGAAGGCAAGCTCCGTGTCGCCCTCGATCGAGATGTGGTTGTCGTCGTAGAAGGCGATCAGCCGTCCGAGCCCGAGGTGCCCGCCGAGCGAGGAGGCCTCCCCCGAGACGCCCTCCTCGAGGTCGCCGTCGGAGGCGATCGTGTAGGTGAAGTGATCGACGATCTCGTGGCCGTCCTTGTTGAAGCGCGCCGCGAGCATCCGCTCGGCGAGCGCGAGCCCGACGCTGTTTGCGATCCCCTGGCCGAGCGGGCCGGTCGTCGTCTCGATCCCCGGGATGTCGCGGTACTCCGGGTGGCCGGCCGTCGGGCTGCCCAGCTGGCGGAAGTTCTTCAGGTCGTCGAGCTCGAGCGGGTAGCCAGCGAGCCAGAGGGTCGAGTAGAGCAGCATCGAGGCGTGGCCGCACGAGAGTACGAAGCGGTCGCGGTCGGGCCAGCTGGGGTTCGACGGGCTATGACGCATGATCCGCCTGTAGAGCAGGTAGGTGATCGGCGCGAGCGCCATCGGGGTGCCCGGGTGGCCGGAGTTCGCCTTCTGGACCCCGTCCATCGAGAGCGTGCGGATCGTGTTGATCGCCAGCTCTTCGAGCGCCTGGTCGGTCGTCGCTGTCGTCATGCGGTCCCTTCGGTGGTCGGGGTCAAGTGCGCCGGTCCGTCCCTCAGCGCGCAGTATCTTCGCTTCCGCGGTGCTCCTGCAAGGCCAGCGTCCCTGCGCCGATGACGCCGGCCTCCTGACCGGCCTGCGCCGGCTCCACATCGACACGCTCCCAGATCGACGGCAGCGCGCGCGAGCCGGCCTCGGCGATGGCGATCTCGAGGAACAGATCGGCCGCGCTCGAGAGGCCGCCGCCGATCGCGATCAGCTGCGGCTCGAAGGTGTTGGCGGCGCCGGCGATGCCGACCCCCAGCCAGCGGCCGAGGCGCTCGAAGAGCGCTATCGAGTCATCGTCGCCCGCGCGCGCGAGCTCGACGACGTCCTTGCCATGCACGCGGCCCTTGTCGGCTGCCAACTTGCCGAGTTCCGCGTCGGGCTTGTCGGCCGCTAGCTCGTTCGCGTCGCGCTCGAGCGCCGTGCCACTGCAGAGTGCCTCGAGGCAGCCGCGGCTCGGGCAGCGCCCGGGGCAGGCCGGGCCCTCGGCGTCCACGACGGCGTGGCCGAGCTCCGCCCCGAGCCCGTTGTGGCCGCGATAGATCCGTCCGCCGATCACGATCCCGCCGCCGACGCCCGTGCCGAGCGTGTACATCAAGAGCTCCGACAGCGATTCGTCGCGGGGGCCGTGCGCCTCGGCGAGCGCGGCGCAGTTGGCGTCGTTGTCCACGTACACGGGCGCGCCGAGCCGGGGCTCGAGCGCCTCGCGTACCGCGACTCCCTCGAGCGGCACGTTCGCGCTCGAAATGGCCGTGCCGGTGGCGAACTCGACCTGCGACGGCACGCCGATGCCGACGGCCGTCGGCGGCCCTACCTTCTCCACCACCTCCGCCACGGCCATCGCGATCCCGTCGAGCAGCGCCTCCGGACTCGAGACGTCGGTCGGGTGGAGCGCGTGCTCGCGCGGCTCGCCGTCGACGATCTGGGCGACGGCGACCTTCGTCCCCCCGACATCGACACCGAGGAAGTTCTCGCGGTCGGCGCTCATCGGCGGCGTATCCTTGCCGCCGCAAGCCGCCCGCGCAAGTGAGGCGGCCTCCGTTAGTCTGCGCCTCCTCGGACGACGACCTCGGAGGAGAGAGGAAAGCCGTGCAAATGGATGAGATTGATCAGATTCGGCGGCCCGGCTTTGCGATCACCCGCCGCGGCTACGACCAGCGCGAGGTCGACCGCTACATGGACGAGCTCGTGGACTGGCTCGAGGGCGACGCGATCGAACAGCTCGGCTCCCACGCCGTCAAGCGCAAGCTGGAGCTGGCCGGACACACGACGGCCGAGGTCCTCGTCACGACGGAGAAAGAGGCCGAGCAGATGCTCGACCGCGCAAAGGCGGAGGCCAAGCAGCTCGTGGACAGCGCGACGCGCGAGGCGGCCGCGACCCGTCGCGAGGCCGACGAGGAGACCACTACGCAGCGCGCGGAAGCCGACCGTGAGGCCGCCGACACGGTCCGCGATGCCAACGCGCAGGCGCGGCAGACGACCGAGGAGGCCGACGCCCACCGCAACGAGCAGGAGACCGAGGCGCGCCGCACGCGCGCTGCTGCGGACGTCTATGCCACCGACACGCGCGAGCAGGCCGACCGCGAGGCGGAAGCCACCGCGACCGAAGCCGCGACCAAGGCGCGCCGGACCGTCAAGGAGGGCGAGGACCGTCGCGAGGCCCTCGAGACCCTGATCGCCGACCTGCGCGCCCGCCGCGACGAGGTGCTCGCCGAGATCGAGCGGCTGAGCCAGGAGCTCCGCTCGACCGCGTCGTCGCACAAGCAGCCACGGAAGGACGACCCGTTCAGGAAGCCCGAGGTCCTCGACCCAGCCGAGCGCGTCTGAGGCGCCGGCGCCGCAGCGGTATCTGGTAGAAGGGACACGTGGACCGGCGCCTCGCCTCCCGCAATATGCGCACCGCCCTGATCGCGGGCGCGATCTCGGCGATCGTCTTCTCGCTCGCCTTCCTCACCGGCTACGTCTACTAGGGCATGGCCTCCGAAGAGACCGCCATCGGCGAGAGCCCGAACGGCGACGCCAAGCCGCCGCCGCCCTCCGAGCAGATCCACCTCCCCGGGCCGACGCTGCTGCCGGTGATCGTCGCGTTCGGGATCACGATCGCGCTCGTCGGCGTCGTGCTCGACTGGATCCTCTGCGGCATCGGCGTCGCGATCTTCCTGATCGCAACGCTGCTGTGGATCCGCGATACCCGTAGGGACATCGCGGACCTGCCGCTAGAGCACTAGCCGGCTACGAATCCGTCGCCGTATAGGCGCGCTCGAGCAGCGCGGAGAGCGTCGCGTCGTCGGGCGGCCCGCCATGCGCCGCCTCGAAGTGCTCGCGCAGCGCGCTTTCGAGCTCCTCGTCGTTCGCCGCCTGGAGCGTCGTCCCGCAGTCGCAGTCGATGATCCGCATGATTCCTACTTCCAGGGCTCGGCCGTGGCCCCTTCGGTCGTCCAGCAACGCACGATGTCTCGCATCGAGAGGACGCCGACCGTATCGCCGCCGTCGACAACGATCAGGTGCCTGAAGCCCCCGCGGATCATCGCCTCGGCTGCCTGCTCCAGCGACCAGTCGGGAGCGGCGAAGGTGAGGTTCGAGGAGAGGTGGTTGCCGACGAGCTCGGAGTCGGGGTCCTGGCCCGCGCCGAGCGAGTCGAGCAGGTCGCGCTCGGTGAAGATCCCGGGTCCCGGCTGCTCGGGGTCGAGCACGATCGCCGCGCCGACCTTGCGCTCCGCCATCAGCCGCGCCGCGTCGCGCACGGTGTGGCCGGGGCCGACCGTCAGGACCGTCTGGCTCATCCCCTCGCGTACCTGCATCCGCTCTCCGATCGTCGCCTAGTGCCGATTGGCGCAACCTTACATCCGATTCGCCGTCGCGTCCGTAGTACCACGGTGCATGCGCGAAGACACCTTCGAGCGACGCCGATCGCTCGTTCGCGAAGGCGTTCCGCCGGCACTACGGCACCGCGCCGTCGCAGCTTCGCCAGGCCGCGCTCGCGGCGTAGCGCCGCGGCCCCCCAGCCGCGGGTCTGACTTGTAGACTCGCGCGCGTGCCGGCCCCGCCGCCAGAGACGACGACGCCTGCAACGGACTGATGCATAGACGCTCGCTGCTCGTGACGGTCCTGCTCGCCGCGATCGCCACGGCGATCGGGGTCGTGCTCGTGCTCGCGATCGACTGGTTCCCCAGCCAGGGGGCCGAAGAGGCGAAGACGATCGACACGCTGTACGACGTCCTCGCGATCATCTCGGTGCCGATCTTCGTGCTCGTGATGACGGTCGCGATCTACTGCGTCGTCGTCTTCCGTGCAAAGCCGGGCGACGACTCCGACGGCGAGCCGATCCACGGCAACACGAAGCTCGAGGTCGTCTGGGTCACGATCCCCTTCCTGATCGTGTCCGCGCTCGCCGTCTACGGCTGGGTCGTGCTCGACGACATCGAGGAGCACAAGCCGAACACACTCCAGGTGGACGTCTCCGGGCAGCAGTTCGCGTGGTCCTTCCACTACCCGAAGCAAGCGGGCGTGCCGCGGGCGTTCGCGACCAACACGCCGCAGCTGCCGAAGGGCCGCCCGGTCCAGTTCGACATCCGCGCCGCCGACGTCCTCCACTCCTTCTGGATTCCCGACTTCCGCCTCAAGCAGGACGCGGTGCCCGGCCTGACCACGCGGATCCGCCTGCGCCCGACCGAGATGGGCAACCATCAGATCGTCTGCGCCGAGCTGTGCGGGCTCGGCCACTCGACGATGCGACAGAACACGAGGGTCGTGACACCGAAGCAGTTCGCCGCCTGGGCGGCCCGCCAGAAGGGCTCATCGGGCAGCGGCGGTGGCGGTGGAACGCCCGGCCAGGCCTCGACCAACGGCGCGCACGCGCTCGCCGAGGCGGCCACGATCTCGAAGGCGGGGGCGGTCGATTGATGCCGCGCGTCGCCGCTACGATCCCGCCGATGCCGACCTCCGCGGAAGCCCGCTCATGAGCTTTGCTGCCCGCCTGATGGCGCCCGGCTGGTACCGCGCCGCGCTCTCGATCCCGATCGGCGTCGCGGTCGGGATGGGCATCGTGGTCGCGTCGCGCGCGGCCTACGGCTACGACCCGATCCTCGACGGCGACGCGATCACGACCGTCTGCCTGATCTCGGTGCCGCTGGCGTTCCTCGTCGGGATCGGCTGCTTCGACTACTGGTTCCGCTGGGCCTCCGGCGCCCCGACCGTGCCCGAGGACCACTCGAACCACGGCGCCACTTCGTGGAAGGACTACTTCAAGGTCAACACCGACCACAAGGTCATCGGGATCCAGTACATCGTCACGACGATCTTCTTCTTCATCCTCGCCGGGCTGATGGCGATGTTGATGAGGGCGGAGCTCGCGACGCCCGGCTCTCAATTCGTCGAGCCGAACACCTTCAACGGGCTCTTCTCGGTGCACGCGTCGCTGATGATCTTCCTGTTCATCATCCCGGTGTTCGCCGGGATCGCGAACTTCGTCGTGCCGCTGATGATCGGCGCGCCCGACATGGCGTTCCCGCGCCTGAACGCGCTCTCCTACTGGATGCTGCCGCTGGCCGGGATCATGATGGCGGCGAGCTTCTTCGCACCCGGCGGGTCGTTCGCAACCGGCTGGACGGCCTATGCGCCGCTGTCGACCGAGACACCGTTAGGGCAGCAGTTCTTCACGATCGGCGTCCAGTTCGCGGGCGCCTCCTCGATCGCGACCGCGCTCAACTTCCTGGTCACGATCATCACGATGCGAGCGCCCGGGATGACTTTCTGGCGCATGCCGCTGCTCGTCTGGGCGAACTTCACGACATCGCTGCTCGTCGTGATCGCGACGCCGTTCATCGCCGGCTCGCAGTTCTTCGTCCTCTTCGACCGCTCATTAGGGACGAACTTCTTCAACGACGGGGCCGGCGGCGACGTGATCATGTACCAGCACGTCTTCTGGTTCTACTCGCACCCAGCCGTCTACATCATGATGCTGCCCGGCTTCGGGATAGTCAGCGAGGTCATATCCGCCAACGCCCGAAAACCGATCTTCGGCTACCGGATGATGGCGTTCTCGCTGTTAGCCATCGTCGTGCTCGGGTTCACCGTGTGGGCGCACCACATGTTCGTCTCGGGCATGCAGTCGTGGATCCGTGTCCCGATGATGATCACGACGATGCTGATCGCCGTCCCGACGGGGATCAAGATCTTCTCCTGGCTCGCAACGCTGTGGAAGGGCGTGATCCACCTGACAACGCCGATGCTGTTCGCGCTCGGCTTCATCACGATGTTCACGCTCGGCGGGATCAGCGGCATCATGCTCGCCGTCATCCCGCTCGACATCCACGTGTCCGATACCTACTTCGTCGTCGCGCACATCCACTACGTGCTCTTCGGCGGGAGCGTCTTCACGATCTTCGCGGGGCTCTACCACTGGTTCCCGAAGATGACGGGCCGGATGTACGACGAGGGCCTCGGCAAGCTCCACTTCTGGCTCTCGTTCATCTTCTTCAACCTGACCTTCGGGCCGATGCACCTCGTCGGCATCGACGGCATGCCGCGCCGCGTGGCCGACTACGCCGAGGAGTTCACGACGCTCAACGTCCTGATCTCGGTGTCGAGCTTCATCTTCGGCCTGTCGTTCCTGCTCTTCCTCTACAACATGATCACGAGCTGGCGCAACGGGCCGAAGGCGTCCGCCAACCCGTGGCGCGCTCACACGATCGAGTGGCAGGTGTCCTCGCCGCCGCCGATCTTCAACTTCGACGAGATCCCGACCGTCGTCGGCGGCCCGTACGAGTACGGCGTCCCCGGTGCCGTCCACGCCGTCATGAAGGAGAAGAAACCCACCCCCGTCGCGGCTGCGCCGGCTCCGGCCGGAGGCGGCGGCGCGCCTCCACCGAGCGGAGCGGATTAAGCGATGGCCGACGCCCCGCGCAAGATCATGCTGGTCGCCAACGAGACCGTCGGCGGCCGCGCGCTGATCGACGCGGTCAAGGACCGCGCGGTGAAGGGGCCCGTCGAGGTGACGGTCGTCTGCCCGCAGAACCAGCCGAAGGAGGGCTGGGTCGTCTATGACGAGTCCACCCGCGACGCCGCCGAGAACCGCCTGAAGACGACGCTCGCGCAGCTGCGCGAGATCGGGATCGAAGGCGACGGCGAGGTGATGGACCCGGATCCCTTCGCCGCCGTGATGGACTCGATCTCCCACCACGGCTCGCCGGACGAGATCATCATCTCGACGCACCCGGAGACCCGCTCGGGCTGGCTGCGCAAGGACCTCGTCGAGCGCATCCGCCACGAGACCGGGCCTCCCCGTCGAGCACGTCGTCGTCGACCTCGACCGCGACCGCGGCGACGCGACGAACACGCTCGTCGTCGCGAACCAGACGGTCGACGACCCCGCGGTCGTAGAGCGGCTGAAGGCGAAGGCCGCAGCGGGGCCGCACCTCTTCACGATCATCTGCCCGGGGTCCGAAGACGGCGACGACGCCTCGAACGCGCGCCTCGCGCACATGCTCAAGCAGCTCGAGGACGCGGGGCTCGAGGCGGTCGGCCAGGTGATGCACCCGGATCCGTTCACGTCGATCCAGAACGCGCTCCAGTTCTACAACGTGGACGAGATCGTTATTTCGACGTTCCCCGACGAGCGCTCCGGCTGGATGCGCTCGAACCTCGTCGAGCGGGTCAGCCAGTCCACCTCGAAGCCGGTCGAGCACATCGTCGCCGGCGAGCGCGAAGGAGCGGCGAGCGACTGATGGAATCCGCCTCGATCACGGCGGGCGCGCACGCGCACGACGAGCACCACGGCCCGCCCGAGGCCAACCGCTCCTCGCGTGTCGAGCCGCAGATGCTCGGGATGCTGCTTTTCATCATCTCCGAGGTCATGCTCTTCGGAGCGTTCTTCACGGCCTACTTCTTCGTCAGGGTCGTCGGGAGCGCGGAGTGGCCGGCGGAAAGCACCCACCTGCCGGTCGCGATCGCGGGCGTCAACACCGCGATCCTGATCTCGTCGAGCTTCACGATGCACTGGGCGCTCGAGGGCGCCCGCAACGGCAACCGCGCGGCGATGCGGATCGGGCTGTTCACGACCCTGATGCTGGGCGCGACGTTCCTGACGATCCAGATCAACGAGTACGTCCACATCGGCTTCGCCCCCGCCGACCACGCCCAGGGCACGATCTTCTACTCGCTGACCGGCCTCCACGGGGCGCACGTCTTCGTCGGCCTGACGCTGCTGACGATGGCGACCGTGCGCGCATTCCGCGGCCACTTCACCGAGAAGGAACACCGCGGGGTCGAGGTGCCGGGGATTTACTGGCACTTCGTCGACATCATGTGGATTGTCGTCTACTCGACGGTCTACATCCTCTGAGCGCCGTATGCCGTCGCCTGCCGGCGTCATCGGTCGCTCGCGTGCGTAGCACGCGTCGCTCCCTGCTTCCTTGGCCGGCTCGGCCTACGGCGCTCAGCGGGAATTCGTGCTGAACCCGCTTCGATCCGAGCAGGAGGCGTTCCGTCTTCTGCTGTACGTGCTCGTCGCCGCAGTGGTGATCGTCGGCGTGGTGCTGCTGATCCGGGTGCTGACCTAGCGATGAGCGCCGGCCTCGCCGACGACCTCGCGCTCGCCGAGGAGGCGGCGCGGACGGCGGGCGAGGTGCTCCTGGGGCACTTCCGTGAGCCCGTTCGGGGACTCGAAACAAAGAGCAGTGACAGCGACATCGTCACCGAGGCGGATCGCGAGGCAGAGCGGTTGATAGTCGAGCTGCTGCGGGTGGAGCGTCAAGACGATGGCGTGCTCGCCGAGGAGGGCGCGGAGCACACCGGCTCGAGTGGCCGGCGCTGGCTCGTGGACCCGCTCGACGGGACCGTCAACTTCTTCTACGGGATCCCTCAATGGGCGGTCAGCATCGCGCTCGAGGACAGCGACGGGCCGCTCGTCGGAGTCGTCTACGACCCGGTGCGCGGCGAGACCTTCCGCGCCACGCGCGGTGGCGGTGCCGATCTCACGGGTGTCCCGATCCGGATGCGCGACCCCGTCGGGCTCGACGGGGCGATGGTGGCGACCGGCTTCAGCTACCAACCGGAAGTGCGCGCCCGCCAGGGGGAGCTGCTGCGCGAGGTGCTCCCGCGGGTACGCGACGTGCGCCGCGCCGGGGCGGCGGCGCTCGATCTGGCGTGGCTTGCCGCCGGGCGGCTGGACGCGTACTACGAGGTCGGTCTGAACGCGTGGGACTGGGCGGCCGGATCGCTGCTGGTCGCTGAGGCGGGCGGGGCAGTAGCGGCGTTGGATGGTGAGCCGCCGGGGTTGGCGGCGGCGCGGCCGGAGTTGCTGGGCGAACTCGTGGCGCTCGTGACCGCCTAAGCGATCTCGATGGAGCATTTTGCTCGCTATAGGAAGAAAACCTTCCCATCGAACCGCCGGAGGCGGCTACTTGACGGTCAGGGTGCCCTTCATGCCACCGTCGGCGTGGCCCGGGACGGTGCATAGGTACTCGTAGGTGCCGGCCGTGAGGTCGGCCTTGACGGTCGAGACGCCGTCGGTGCCGACGACCGGGCCAGTCCCGTCGCCCTCCACCGCGATGTTGTGCTCGATCGGCGAGGGGTTCTTCATCACGAGCTCGACCGCGCCCGGGGGTGACTCGGCCTTGCCGGCCGTGAACGACAGCGCGCCCGACTCGACCGCGTCGATCTGGAGCTTGCCGCCCTTGGCCGTGGCGGTGACGTTCGACACATCCGGCGCGCCGGCCTCTGCCAGCGGACCGGTGTCCTTCCCCTTCTTCCCGGCCGCGAAGGCGACGTAGGCCGCGATGTCCTGGGCGTCGTCGCCCTCGGCGAGGTTCTCGGGCATGATGCTGCCGCGCCGCACGTTGGCCATCTGCTCCTTGACGATGCCCTCGACGGTCTGCTCACCGAGGCCCGCGCGGCGCGCTGGCCCGAACGCGTCGTCGAGGTTCGGCCCCTGGGTGCCCTTCGTGCCGGCGCGGTTGAGGGCGTGGCAGCTTCCGCAGGTACCCTCGCCGATGAAGAGCGCCTTGCCGTTGATGAGGTCCGGCTCACGTTCGCGGCCGCAGCCCGCAGCCGCGGTCATGCCGAGCACGGCGAGGGCGGCCACACCGAGCCGGAGCACTGCTGTCCTGGAGGGAGCCAACGCGGGCGGAAGACTATTCAATCGGCCGGTCCAGGTCGTCCAGTCGCCCCTCGGCCGCGGCGATCACGTTTTCAGCAACGCGCCGCCAGCCGAACCGCCCGCGAGCGAGCTTAGACAGCGACTCTCGCGCGGCCGTCCGGCGACCGGGATCGAGCTCGAGCCAGCGCACGAGGCGATCGGCGATCGCGCGGACCGCGTCGCCGTCGAGGTCGAAACCGAGGAGGTCGCGCAGGTCCGGCTCGAGCGCCGGCTCGAGCAAGGCGGACACCTCTCCGAGCCCGGAGTGGCGCGCCGAGACCGGCAGCGTGCCGGTGGTCGCGGCCTCGGCCGCGACCATCCCGAACGCCTCGGGGAACGTGCTCGGCACCACCTGGGCCTCGCACGCGCACAACAGGTCGGGCAGGTCGGCGTGCTCGAGACGGCCGGTGAAGACGATCGCGCCCGCCGTGTCGCGGGCGGCGGCGACGTACGCATCGCGCTCGGCGCCGGTGAGCGAATCGAGGAAGGCGGCCAGCTCCTCCAGCTCGCCTGTGTCGCCGCCCTCGAGCTCGCGTCCGCGCGCGGCGATCTCCCGCGCCTCCGCCAAGCTCCCGGCCGCGAGCGCCGCGCACAGCTGCCGTAAGCCCTCGTCGTAGGTCCCGAAGCCGACGATCACCAGCCGTGCGCGGTCGATCCGCGCAGACACCAGGGGCCACGCAGCGATCAACAGCTCGACGCCCTTCGAGACGATCAGCTTGCCGACGTAGCTGACGATCCGGTCGCGCGCCGGATTGAGGCTGGCGAGCACCCCGGCCGCCCCGCTCGCCCCGCCCCAGTCGGCCTCGACCCCCTCGAGCCGGTCTGCGAGCGCGGACAGCCGGCCGGCGGCCTCCTGCGGCGGTGAGGGGCGGAACTGCTCCACGTCCACTCCGGGCGGCCCGAGCCGGGTGCGCTCGGGCAGGTGGGGATCGCCGATCGCCTCCCACAGGCTCTCGGCCGTATGGCGCGAACCGACGAGGACCCCCGCTGCGGAGTCGAGGCCCTCGCGCGCGTACGTGAGAAAGCGGCCGGACTCCGGCTTGACCGTGTACTCGAGAGCGCTGCCGTGGACCTTGACTGCGTAGGGAACGGCGCCCGAGAGCGCGCGGGCGAGGATGACCGGGCCCATCACGAGGTGGTTTGCGAGCGCCACGTCCGGCTCGAGGCGCGCGACGAGATCGCGCGCCGCGGCGACGTTCGCATCGAGGTAGGCGTCCAACTCCGCGTCGCTCAGGCTCGAGAACGGCTTCGCGTCGAAGTCCTCGTAGTCGTCGGCCACATAGACCGGCAGGATCCGCCCGATCGGCGGGCGGTACGCGGTGACCCGGGCGGGCTCGCGCTTGACCTCCACGCGCAGCTCCCCGGTGTCCCAGTCGCCCGTCGCGTCGATCACGTCGAGATCGGCCGCGCGGTGGTCCTGGCACAGCAGGTGGACCTCGTGGCCCAATTTCGCCAGCGCCGCCACGAGGCTGGCGTTGTAGATGTTGCTTCCGGTCCCCCGGAGCAGGTATCCGTGGAAGATCAAGATGCGCACGACGGGCATCTTCGCCGCTCTGCGCGTGCGGCGTTCTGCGACAGGAACCCCTGCTATCTTGCCGCTCGATGGGCGAGCACCAGCAATACCGCCTGCGCTCGCGCTCGGACCGCGAGGTCGTGCGCGAGGTGGAGCCCGGCGCCGTCTACGTGGACCGCGAGTCCGGCGAGGACCTCGAGATCGTCGGCAAGGTGCTGCCGCTGGCGCCGTCGCCCAGCAACCTCCCATGGGCCGTCGAGAACCTCCGCCTGTGCGGCTGCTCGCTCGAGCAGCTCGCCCCGCGGGACACGAACGACTGCCCCCACTGCGGGCGCCGGATGCCCGCAGTCGAGCGGTGACCGCGCGCCTGCGCGGACCCGCGCTCGCGTCTCGTGCTGGTCCTCGTCGCGCTCGTCGCCGCCGGCTGTGGCGGCGACGACGAGAAGTCCTCGACCGTCCCGCCCGCCCCCGAGCTCACCGAGCCGGGCGGCGACCCGACGCTCGACTCCACCACACGCACGACCAAGAGGCGGACGACCACCGACGAAGGCGCGGACGCCGGCGGCTCGGCCCCGACCGACGATGGCTCCGGCGAGACCCCCTCCGGCGACGACGGCTCGGACGACAGCGGCTCTCAAGGCACGCAGGGTGGTGGCTCGCAAGGTGGCGGTGCCGGAACGCCGCAGAACAACAGTGGCGGCAGCGGCGGCGGCTCGAGCTTCGACAACTTCTGTAGCGAGAACCCAGGCGCCTGCTGAGCTGCCGCTAGGCCCGGCGGTGCAGCGGTACCGGCGATGACGGCTGCCTGACCCGAGCGGGCTGGGGTAGCGGCAGCCGGTCGGCACCGCGACGGCGGGGAGAGCCTCTGGGCGGCTCGTGGTCGCGGTCGCGGCCGCGGCCCGGGCGGGCTGGTCCGAGGGGGCGCAACAGTCCGCCTCCACCCGACGGCCCGTCCTTCTCGGGCTCGGGCCCTCCCCCGCGGCCGTTGCCGTCGTCGCTCCCGTCGTCGTCGTCACGCAGGCGGAAGAACCACACGAGCCAGAGGATCAGCAGGCCGACGTCGAAAACGCGAAAGCCGACCGTGAAGATCCACCCCTCGGCGGTCATGCCGCAATCGTACGACCGGGCGCGCCCCATGTAAACCGGGTGTCTCAGCGCTGAGAGCCAAGCGTCGCCAGGAGTCGAGGCCGACGCGTGCTAGGCACGCGAGGCCGAAGACGACGCCGCGACGCGCCGGCTATCAGCGCTGAGCGGGGTTCGGCACGTACGTAGCCGTGTAGAGCAGGCGCGCCGTGGAGTGGAGGCAGCTATACGAGCGGCGGCTGCCGATCGCCTCCTGGGCGGACGGCTCCTGGACGTCGTCGCACTTGCCGGGATCGCGCGAGGAGCGCCAACCCTCCTTGTCGGTGCGCTTGACGGCGAGAAGGGGGGCCCACGTCGAGGTCGTCAGCGCGACCTCGTACTTGGCGCCGATCGGCAGCGGCTTCGGCAGCGCGAAAGACACCGTCCGGCCGAAGTAGCGGCCGACGTTGAATTCCGCGCTCATGCGCTTGAGCTTGAACCCCTTCGCCGGGGAGGCCGGGCGCAGAATCGCGAGGCGCACCTTCGCCGGGCTGCCGAAGAGGCGCTCGAAGAACCTGATCTGCTCGGCGTTGGGCGAGCCGAGCTTGATCGTGAAGGCGACGATGTTGCCCTCGCGGTTGACGCGCATCGGGTGCGACTTGACGCCGTTCGAGACCTGGAAGCCGGTGACCTTGCCGATCGCGGTGCAGTCGGCCGGGCAGCTGGCGGCAGGCAGCTTCTCGGTGCCCTGACCAAGCTCGGTCGGGGCCGCGCCCGCGGAGGCGGGAGCGAGCAGAGCCGCGCTAGCGGCAACGAGACCTATCGCGCGCTTCATGGAAGGCATTGAACACACTTGCCCCGTCGGATGTTGCGGTTCCCCCACCGCAGCCGCTATTTGTAGCGGTAAGTGATGCGGCCGCGATCGAGGTCGTATGGCGACAACTCGATCTTGATGCGGTCGCCGGGGAGGATGCGGATGTAGTGCCGGCGCATCTTGCCGGAGATGTGACCGAGGACCTCGTGGCCGTTATCGAGCGTGACACGAAACATCGTGTTCGGGAGGGCCTCGGTCACTTCGCCCTCCATCTCGATCTTTTCTTCTTTGGCCATGAAATCAGCGACGAGGCGGGTGACAGTGCGCCTGGCCAGGAGTCGAGCGCGACGTTTGCTCGGCAAACGAGCGCGAAGACGACACCGCCAGGCGCGCTGTCAGAGCCTCGTTAGACAGCCGTGACGTTGACTGCCTTAGGCCCCTTGTCGCCCTCTTCCTCGTCGTAGGTGACCTTGGCGTTCTCTTGCAGGGTCTTGAAGCCCTGACCGTTGATTCCGGTGTGATGGACGAAGAGGTCACGGCCGCCCTCATCGGGGGTGATGAAGCCGTAGCCCTTCTCGTCGTTGAACCACTTCACGGTTCCTTCAGGCATTGCGTAAAGCACCTTCCTGTTCCTGCACTGCCCTGCCCCCGGTGCTCTACGGCTCCAGAATCACGGCGAATGCTGTTTCGGCCAGCCATCGGCGGGCCACTGCGGGGGAACGCTAGCAGGACGCCCTGCGGAAAGCCGCGGCCGGTTTGTGCCTATCGGAGCTTGGTCTCGACCACGTCGGGCGGCGCGGGAACGAGGTCCTGGCACCCGGTGCGGGAATTGCAGCCCTTGCCGAAGGTGGTCGCCTGGGCGGTCCACTTGATCTCCCGCGGGGAGCCGATGCACGTGAGGCAGACACGCCCCACGAGGCGCTTCGTCGTCCGCTGCTCGACCTCGATCGTGCCGACCCGTTTGAGCGAGCCGTCGGCGGCGACGCGGTTCACCGTGCCGCGGTAGTTCTTGTCCGGACGGGCGGTGATGCACGCCTCGAAGTTAGGTGGGTCCTCCCCCGGCGCGCGGTCGGTCCAGAAGTTGACGCAGATCGAGCCGGGCGGGCCCTCGCGGTTACGCAGCGCGCTCGGCCCGAACCCCTGGAACGTCTTGAATGTGAACACGAGCCGGTCCGCCGAGCTGTCGTGTGTGAGTCGGACGCTCGAGAGGTCCACCGCCCCGGCGACGTCGTCCTTGTCGGAGACGGGGTTCTTCGTCGTCGCCCAGGCTGTCGCCGCGAGCGCGCCCGCGAGCGCGAGCACGGTCGCGAGGCCAGCCGCGAATCGGAGCCGTCCGTTCATCGCCCCTCTCAACACCCCATCCGCCCGGGCGATTCGCTCACTTGCCCTCGAACTTGGCGTGGCCAGGACCGCCGTGCTCGAGGAAGCTCGCGACCGCGTTCTTCGCGTCCTCGGTCTCGAACAGCGGCGCGACGATCTCGCCGACGCGGGCGTCGGCTCCGCGGACGCCCTCGTCGACCGTCGCGCGCACGATCCGCTTCGTGGCCGCGTGGGCGAGCGTCGGGCCGGCAGCCAGCCTGGTGGCGAACTTGACCGCCTTCTCGAGCAGCTCGTTGTCGGGCACGACGCGGTTGATCACGTTCCAGCGCTCGAGCGTCGCGGCGTCGTAGAGGGCGCCGGTCATCACGAACTCGCGCGCGCGCGCCGGCCCGGCCCGCTCGGCGAGGCGCTGGGTGCCACCCATGCCGGGCGTGATGCCGACGACCTGCTCGACGAGCCCGAAGCGTGCCGACTCGCCCGCCCAGAACATGTCGCACGCGAGCGAGAGCTCGAAGCCGGCGGTGAGGCAGAGGCTGTGCGCGACAGCGAGGGTCGGGATCGGGAGGTCCTCGAGCGACTGGGTTATCGAGATCAGCTGCATAAAGAACTCGTCGCCCGCGGCCGTGCTGAGCCCGTCGAAGGCGTTGACGTCGGCTCCGCCGGTGAAGATCTCGCCGTCGGCGCGGACGATCAGCGCGCGGACCGGCGAGTCGCTCGCTTCGCCGATCGCGGCGATCAGGTCGTTGCAGAGGTCGCGCCCGAAGAGGTTCAGCGGCGGGTCGTCGAGCACGATGTGCCCAACGTCGCCCTCGGTCTCGAAGCGGACGCGCTCAGGCACCGTTGCCCCTGATCTCTGCGGCCACGGCAGCGAGCTCCTCCGGCTTCGCCTGCTCGGGTCCGATCGGCAGCCGGAGCGGGTCGTCGGGGTAGCGGGGGATCACGTGGACGTGGAAGTGGAAGACCGTCTGCCACGCCGATGAGCCGCACGAGTTGAGCAGGTTGATGCCGTCGGCGCCGAGCCGCTGCTTCAACTGACCGGCGAGCCGCTTCGCCGCCTGCACCGTGTGGTCGAGGTCGTCATCGGCGATCTCGAGCAGGTCCGCGGAATGCCGCCGCGGGATCACAAGCGCGTGCCCGCGCGTCCACGGGTTGATGTCCATGAACGCAAGCGTGTGCTCGTCCTCGGCGATCACTTCCGCCGGCAGCTCGCCGGCGAGGATCGAGCAGAAGATGCAGTCGTCGGCCATCGAGGCCGGAAGCCTATAGCCAGCCGACGTGCTTGAAGTAGCGGTGCAGGCTGACGCAGATGACGAGCATCAATGTGAGCACGGCGGGGTAGCCCCAGGCGGACTCGAGCTCGGGCATGTGCTTGAAGTTCATGCCGTAGATCGCCGCGATCGCGGTTGGCACCGCAAGGATCGCGACCCACGCCGAGATCTTCCGCACGTCCTCGTTCTGGCGCACGTTCACCTGCGTCAGGTTCGCCTCGAGCACGCCGGTCAGCAGCTCGCGGAAGTCCTCGACCTGCTGGACGACGCGCGCGAGATGGTCGTGGACGTCGCGGAAGTGGGAGCGCATGTCCTCCGTGATGACGTCGTAGCGGCCGCGGGCGAGCTGGTCGAGCGGCTCGAGCAGCGGCGCCGTCGCGGCGTGGAACTCGAGCACCTCGCGCTTGAGCTTGTAGATCCGCTCCGAGTGGTCCTCGCGCGAGTCGGAGAAGACCTCCTGCTCGATTTGGGTGATGTCGGTGTCGACGCCGTCCACGACCGGCGCGTAGTCGTCGACGATCTTGTCGACGATCGCGTGCAGGATCGCGCCGGGGCCGTGGCGCAGCAGATCAGGCCGCTGCTCGATCGCGAGGCGGACGGCGTGCAGGTCGCTCGCCTTGCCGTGGCGGACCGTCACGAGGAAGTCGCTGCCGATGAACGCGTGGACCTCGCCGAGCTCGACCACCTCCTGGGTGTCCACGTAGCGCCCGGTCCGCAGCACGACGAAGAGCGACTCGCCGTAGACCTCGAGCTTGGGCCGCTGGTTCGCGTGGACCGCGTCCTCGACGGCGAGCTCGTGGAGCTGGAACTCGCGTGCCACGGCGTCGAACTCCTGCTCGGAAGGCTCGTGCAGCCCGATCCAGACGAACGCGCCGTCGTGGCACTCTTTGAACGCGTGGTCGAGGTCGAGCTTGCCACCCCGGCGCCGGCCCTCCTCGTAAACCGCGCAGTCGACGATCGTCATCGGTACCTCACCCTGGCGGGGAATCTTGCCGCACGCGGCGGGCGAACGCGAGCGCCTCCTCGCGTGTCCCGACCTCGCCCGTGAACGCCGCCTGCTCGAGCCGCGAGAGGAGCTCTCCCAGAGCGGGCCCGGGCTCGATCCCGAGCTCGGCGGCGAGCTCGTCGCCGCGCAGCGGCGGTAGCGGGGGGCCATCCGCCCGCCAGCGGAGCGCGTCGTCCATCAGCTCAGCGGCGAGCTCGAGGTGAGCGGCGATCGCGGCGTCGGCGTTCTGGCCGCGCGTCGCGAGGCGGTCGGCGCAGGTGAGGAGCGTCACCTCGACCTCGACCGGCGAGGTCAGGTTGAGGTAGGCGTAGACGGTGTCGCGCGGCAGCGGGCGCTGGTGGACGAGGAACCCGAGGACGAGGTGGTGGCGGGTCAGCAGACCGACGAAGTCGCCCAGCCGAGCGCTCGCCCGCAGGCGGCGGAAGAGCTTTCGCACCTGCTTGTAGCCGATGCTGTCGTGGCCGATGAAGGTCACCCGCCCGTCCGGGCGCACGCCGCGGGTGGCCGGCTTGCCGATGTCGTGCAGGAGGGCTCCGAAGCGGAGCGCCTCGCGACGGGTGAGCTCGTCGGCGAACGGCTCGTCGAGAAGCGCACCGAGCGGGCCCGCGAGCTCCCCGAACAGCTCCTCGAGGCGACTCTCCAACGCCACCTGCTCGCGCACGACCTCGAGCGTGTGTCCGTACACGTCGAGGTGATGAAAGTGGCTCTGCTCGACGTCGTGGAGCTCCGCTACCTCGGGCAGCACGGCGGCGAGCACGCCGAGGTCGTCGGCGAGGGCGATCCCGTCGAGCACGCGCTCGGCCACGATCACCCGCTGGAGCTCGGCGAAGACCCGCTCGCCGGCGACCTCCGCGATCCGCGGGGCGGCCGCGCGCGTGAGGCGCTTGGTCTCTTCGTCGGGGCCCAGCCCGAGCTCGACCGCGAACCGCACGAGCCGCAGCGCGCGCAGCGGATCGGCCTCGTAGCTCGCCGCGCCGAGCACGCGCAGGATGCCGGCGTCGAGGTCGCGTGCGCCGGCGTGGGGGTCGATCGGCTCGCCGCCCTCGAGCGGCGCCGCGAGCGCGTTGATCGTGAAGTCGCGCCGGGCGAGGTCGTCCTCGATCCGCTCGCCCTGGAGCGGCGAGACGTCGCAGATCCAGCCGGCGGGCGAGACCACGCGCCAGGCGCCGAACGCCTCCGACAGCCGGAACACGGGGGCACCGAGCGCATCGGCGACCTTGCGCGCGACCGGTGCCGGATCGCCCCTCACGGCGAGGTCCACGTCGGCGACCGGGTGCTCGAGCAGCGCATCGCGCAAGGCGCCGCCGACGATCCACACCGATCCGGCCTCGACGTCAGCGAGCGCCGCGCGGACGGCCTGAACCGCCGGCTCGGCGGCGAGCCGGTCAGCTACCGCCGAGGTACTCACGCCTCACCCGCGGCGAGAGCCCGCAGGTGATCTCGTAGTTGATCGTGTCGAGCCGGGCGGCCATCTCCTCGCAGAGGATGCGCTCCTCGCCCTGGCGGCCGATCAGGACGACGGGCTCGCCCGGCTCAGACTCCCCTTCGGGGCCCAACTCGACCGTGATGTTGTCCATGCTGATCGTGCCGACGATCGGGCGCCGCCGGCCGCCGACGAGGACCTCGCCGTTGTTGGTGAGCTTCCGCCGCACGCCATCCGCGTAGCCGATTGGCACCGTGGCGATCCAGGTCGGCTCCTCGGCGCGCCAGCGGCAGCCGTAGCCGGCGCTCTCGCCCGGCTCGAACCAGCGCGCGGCCGCGACGTAGGACCCGAGCGAAAGGGCCTGATCGAGTCCGCGCTCATCAGGGTCCTCCTGGAACGGGTCGAGCCCGTAGACGGCGATCCCGCAGCGGACGAGATCGAAGTGAGCGCGCTCGTCGCGGTAGAGCGCTGCGCTGTTGGCCGCGTGGGCGATGACGTCCGGGTGCGCCGCGCGCAGCTCCTCGACGAAGCGCTCGAAGCGCTCGAGCTGCTCCGGGAAGTGCCCGTCGCCCTCCTCGTCGGCGGTGGCGAAATGGGTCATCACGCCGACCAGCTCGAGCCCGTCGGCGCCGTCCACCTGTTCGGCGAGCTCGCGTGCGGCGGCGGGGTCGGGGGTTCCGAAGCGACCCATCCCGGTATCGAGCTTCACATGGACACGCGCGGTCGCGCCCTCGCCGCGCGCGACGTCCGCGAGCCGGTCGGCGAAGTCCGGGCGCCAGGCCACCACGTCGGCATCTGCCGCGAGCGCCCCGGGCAGCTCGGCGCTCGTGAGCGCGCCCATGATCAGCACGCGCGCGTCGATCCCGGCGTCGCGCAGCTCGGCTGCCTCGGCCGCCGTCGCCACCGCGAGCCACGTCGCGCCCCCGCCGAGCGCGGCCCGGGCGCTCTCAACCGCGCCGTGTCCGTACCCGTTCGCCTTCACGACCGCGCACAGATCGGCGCCGCCGGTCAGCAGCGAGCGCAGGTGTGCGCAGTTGCGCTCGATCGCGCCGAGGTCTACGCGCGCGACGGCGCGCTCGGGGGTTTGCTCGCCCGCTCCCACGGCGCCGACACTACTGCGCGGCGAACGCGTCCGGCAGGGCATCGATCACATCGCCCGCGACGACGTGGTCCGCGCCGTGGCGCTCAGCTGCGACCTTCCCCGCACGGGCGTGGGCAAGCACACCGGCGGCGGCCGCAGCGAACGGGTCCATCCGCTTGGCGAGCAGTGTCCCGATCACGCCCGAGAGGACGTCACCCGTGCCGGCCGTCGCGAGCGCCGGCGTCGCGCCGGGATTGATCGCCACCGGTCCACCGGGCGCGGCGACGATCGTGTCGTCGCCCTTGAGGACGACGATCGCGCCGCTCTGCTCCGCCGCCTCGCGGGCGTGCGCGAGGCGGTGGGCTTCGATATCGGCGCTGTCGGTGTCGAGCAGACGCGCGAGCTCGCCGGCATGCGGGGTGAGGATCGTCGGATCGCTGCGGGCCGTCAGATCGCCCAGTCGCTCAGCGTGTGCGTTCAACCCATCGGCGTCGATCAGCAGCGGCCGCTCGGCCCGGGCGGCGACGAGGCGGGCGAACTCGAGCGCACCCTCGCTACGGCCGATCCCCGGCCCGAGCACGAGCGCACCCGCGGGCTCGGCGAGCTCGAGCGCCTCGTCGACGCCGTCCGGGGTGTGAGTGCCATCGCTGTCGGCGATCCCGCGCGCCATCGCCTCGAGCAGGTGGGCCGCCACCGCGGGCTGCACCGCGGCGGGCACCGCGAGCTGGACGTAGCCTGCGCCCGCGCGCTGGGCAGCGAGGGCGGCGAGCGCCGGGGCGCCGGTCAGGCCCCGAGCCCCGCCGGCAATCGCGACACGCCCCGAGGTGAACTTCGAGCCGTCGCGCGGGCGTGACGGCACGAGATCGAGCACGCGCGAGGAGATCAAACCGGCGGCGGTCGGCTCGGGCGCCTCACGTGGGATTCCGATCTCGATCGTCCGCACCTCGCCGGCGCAACGCTTCCCGGGCGCGAGGTAGAGACCGATCTTCGGACCGTGGAAGGTGGCTGTGGCCCGCGCGCGAACCGCCTCTCCCCCGACCTCGCCCGTGGCTGCGTTCACACCCGAGGGGACGTCGCACGCGACCACCGGGGCGCCCGACGCGTTTACCGCGGTGATGGCACCCGCAAGCGGCTCGCGCGGCGAGCCCTCGAAGCCGGTTCCGAGCAGGGCGTCCACGATCACGGCCGAGCCGGCCAGGCGGTCGGCGCCGAACTGCTCCGGTGGGGGTCCGGGCAGCCGCTCGAGGTTTGCCGCCGCGTCGCCACGGAGGTCGCCCACGTCCGCGGTCAGCAACACGTCCACCTCGCGACCCTCGTCGCGCAGGAGGCGAGCCGCCGCGATCCCGTCGCCGCCGTTGTTGCCCTTGCCGCAGACGATCCTGATCGGACCGGTGGGCCCCGCGATCTCGGCGGTCAGCCGCGCCAAGCCGAGCGCAGCGCGCTCCATCAGGTCGAGCGATGGAATCCCCTGCTCGTCGATCGCCCACGCGTCGCAGGCGCGCATCTCGTCCGCGGTGTAGACCGAGTCGAGCCAGTCCGGCAGGGCCATCTACCTGGGGCGAAGGATCGCGACGGCGCCAGCCGTGGTGTCCGTGTGTGTGAGCGACACGAGCGCCTCGACCCCGAGCTCGTCAGCGCGCGCGGCGGCCGCGCCGGCGAGACGCACCTTCGGAGCGGCGCCGGTCGCGACCACCTCGATGTCGGTGAACGGCCAGCCGCCGAGCCCGAGCGCCTTCGCGACCGCCTCCTTCGCGCAGAAGCGCGCGGCAAGGTGTTGCGCAGGATTGGCGCGCGTCTCGGCGTACGCCCGCTCGTCGTCGGAGAACACCCGCTCCGCAAGCCGCGGCCGACGCTCGAGCGCCTGCTCGAGACGCTCGATCTCGAGCAGGTCGAGGCCAATCATTCGACCGTGACCGTCTTCGCCAGGTTGCGCGGCTGGTCGACGTTCAGCCCGAGCTCGGTCGCGACGTAGTAGGCGAGCAGCTGGAGCGGGACGATCGCGAGCAGCGGCTGGAGCAGCCAGTCCGAGCGCGGCACGTAGATGACCTCCTCCGCCTGCTCGGCGACCGCCTCGTCGCCCTCGGTCGCGATCGCGATGACGTGCGCCCCGCGCGCGCGTACCTCTTGGACGTTCGAGAGCACCTTGTCGAGGATCGGCGACTCGGTCGCGATGCAGACCACCGGCGTCCGGTCGTCGAGCAGCGCGATCGGGCCGTGCTTCATCTCGCCGGCTGCGTAGGCGTCGGTCGGGATGTAGGAGATCTCCTTCATCTTGAGCGCCCCCTCGAGCGCCACCGGCAAGCCGACGTGGCGTCCGAGGTAGAGGAAGAACTCCGACTTGTGCCAGTGGTGGGCGATCTCGCGGATCGCCGGATCGACCGAAGCGAGCAGCTCCGTGATCGCGTTCGGCAGGCGCTTGAGCTCGGCGATCAGCTCGACGATCCGGGGCTCGTCGATCGTCCCGCGCACCTCGGCGAGCTTCAGCCCGAGCAGGTACATCGTCGCGACCTGCGATACGTAGGTCTTCGTCGCGGCGACGCCGATCTCTATCCCCGCGCGCGTATAGAGCTGACCGTCCGAGTCGCGCGTGGCCTGGCTGCCCATGATGTTCGTGATCGCGAGCACCTTGGCCCCGGCGTCCCGCGCGAGCCGCATCGCCGCGAGCGTGTCGGCGGTCTCGCCCGACTGGGAGATCCCGATGACGAGGTCTTCCTCGCCGACGACCGGGTGGCGGTAGCGAAACTCGGAGGCGATGTCCATCTCGATCGGGACACGCGCCCACTCCTCGATCGCGTAACGGCCGACCAGACCCGCGTGGTAGGAGGTCCCGCAGGCGACGATCACGATCCGGCGCAGGTTGCGGAGCTCGTCGTCGGAGAGGCCGATGTCGCCGAGCTCGAGGTGGTCGCCGGGGGCGCGGTCGGCGATCGTCTCGGCGACGGCGTCCGGTTGCTCGTGGATCTCCTTCAGCATGAATGTCTCGTAGCCGCCCTTCTCGGCCGCGTCCTCGTCCCAGTCCACCTCCTCGACGGAGCGCTCGATCGGGTTGCCGTCGGTGTCGAAGAGCTCGGTGCGGCCGGGGCGGATGACGACGATCTCGTCGTTCTCGAGGTAGAGCGCGTCGCGGGTCTCGGCGAGGAAGGCGGGGATCGCCGAGGCGATGAAGCGCTCGCCGTCGCCGACCCCGACGACGAGCGGGCACTCGAGCCGCGCGCCGACGAGCAGGCCCGGCTCGTCGGCCGACATCGCGACGAACGAGTAGTGGCCGCGCAGCTCCGCGTAGGCATTGCGGACGGCTGCGACGAGGTCGCCCTCGAGGTGGTGCGAGATCAGGTGGGCGACGACCTCGGCGTCGGTCTCCGAGGTGAACTCTGCGCCGGCCGCGCTGAGGCGCTCGCGCAGCTCGACGTAGTTCTCGACGATCCCGTTGAGAACGATGTGGACGCGATCGGCGGTGTCGTAGTGGGGATGGGCGTTCTCCTCGGTGACCTTGCCGTGAGTGGCCCAGCGCGTGTGGGCGATACCGGTGGTCGCGTCGAACTCGGCCGTCGCGACACCGCCCCCGTTCCCGGCAGCCGCCGCGCGCGCCGCGACCGCTTCGCTCAGCTGGGCGAGGTTGCCGACCGCGCGCACGGACTCGATCTCGCCACCGACGAGCAGCGAGATCCCGGCTGAGTCGTAGCCGCGGTACTCGAGCTTCTCGAGACCGCGCATGAGGATGTCGCGGCAGGGCCGCTCACCCACGTATCCGACGATGCCGCACAAGGCCCTGTCCAACCTCCTTAGGGCGGGCAGATTCTAGAGGTAGCTGTTTTCCTAGCGGTTTCCAGCAGCCGCGCCGAGCTCCTGCTCGACGACGGCGACGAGCCGGCCTGCGACCGCCTCGCACTCCCCCGGCTCGGGCGCCTCGACCATCACGCGCACGAGCGGCTCGGTGCCGGACGGCCGCACGAGCACGCGGCCGCGGCCCTCCAGCCCCGCGGACTCGTGTTCGATCGCCTCGTTGACCGGCGTGGCCTCGTCGAGCTTCGTCCCGGGGGCGACCTCGACGTTGACAAGCGTCTGCGGCAACTTCGCCATCGCGTCGCGCGCGGCGAGATCGCGGCCCGCGAGTGCCTCGAGCGTCAGCAGCGCGGCGGCGACGCCGTCGCCGGACGGGACGAAGCCCGTCTCGATGATGTGCCCGGACTGCTCGCCGCCGAGCGCCCAGCCGCGCTCGAGCAGCGCCGCGAGGACGTGGCGGTCGCCGACCGGGGTCGTCGCGACCTCGATCCCGGCCGTCTTCATCGCGCTGTGGAATCCGTAGTTCGTCATCACCGTGACCGCGACCCCGTGGCCCGGGAGGCGGCCGTGCTCGCGGAGATGGAGGGCCGCCAGCGCGAGCAGCTCGTCGCCGTCGACGACCGCACCCTCGCTGTCCACCGCCAGCACCCTGTCGCCGTCGCCGTCGAAGGCGAAGGCGATGTCGAAGCCGTCCTTGGCCCGTTCCGCGAGTGCCTCGACGTGCGTCGAGCCACAGCCCTCGTTGATGTTGCGACCGTCCGGGGCCGTCGCGACCGCCTCGACGTCGGCGCCGAGGCGGCGGAAGATCTCGGGGGCGACCTGGTACGTCGCACCGTTCGCGCAGTCGAGCAGGACCTTCGTGCCCGCGAGGTCGAGGTCCTCGAAGCGGAGCTCGACCTCGCGCAGATAGTCGCCGGCGGCGCCGTGGAGCTCTCGCACCCGCCCGGTCGCCCCTTCGGGAGGGGCGTCGAGCGCTCCCTCGACCGCCTCCTCCTGCGCGTCGGAGAGCTTGGTGCCCGCCGACCCGAAGAACTTGATGCCGTTGTCGTGGTACGGGTTGTGCGAAGCGGAGACAACCGCCGCGATGTCGAACTCGTAGCGGCGCACCAGCAACGCAGCGCCCGGGGTCGGAACGACGCCGCCGAGGAGCGCGTGGCCGCCGCCCGCGGCAACGCCCGCCGCCAGCGCCGCCTCGAGCATCTCGCCCGACTCGCGCGTGTCGCGCACGATCAGCACCTGCGGCGTCTCGGACTCCGCGGTGGTGGCCACCGCCCGCCCGAGGTTCGTCGCGAGCTCGGGGGTGATCAACTCGCCGACGCGACCGCGCACGCCGTCGGTTCCGAACAGCTTCATCGCCGTGAGATGGCTGATTCCGTGGCCACGTGTGTGCGGGGGCGCGCGAGACCAAGCTGGGCGCCGGCCGAGGCCGAAGCCGGTAGTGGGTGAACTACCGGCGAGGACGCGGGTGATCCAGCGCCGGTAGCGCGCGTCATCCGCGCGCGCGTGGGTGCGGGATCAGCCATCTAGGTCAGCGCTTCGAGAACTGCGGGCGCTTGCGGGCCTTCTTCAGCCCGGCCTTCTTGCGCTCCTTGGCACGCGCATCGCGCGTTAGGTATCCGCGCCGCTTCAGCTCGGTGCGGAGCGCGGGATCGGCCTCGACGAGCGCGCGTGCCACGCCGTGGCGGAGAGCGCCGGCCTGGGCGGCCACACCGCCGCCGTGGATCTTGGCGGTCACGTCCATGCTCGTCTCGTAGCCGACGGTCTGCAGCGGCCCGCGCGCGGTGTCGCGCAGCAGCGCGCGGGGGAAGTACTCGTCGAGCGTGCGGCCGTTGATCGTGTAGGTGCCCGAGCCGGGGCGCAGGATCACGCGTGCGACTGCCGTCTTGCGCTTGCCGGTGGCGGAGTAGCGGGCGTCGGCCGCAAGCTTCAGCGGGGCGCGTGCGGGCTCCTCGTCGGCGGGTGCCTCCCCGGCGGGGGTCTCGTCCGCCTCGGAGTCGCCGTCCTCGGCGTACTCCGCGAACTCGGACTCCGGCTCGGCGCGGGCGGCGGCTTCCTCCTCGAGGACGAGGTCGGGCTCGAGGTGGGCGCCGGGCACGACCTCTTCCTCGTCCTTCTTCTTGTCCTTCTTCTTCGGCCGCCGCTCCTCTTGCTTGGGCTCCTCGGCTCCGGGCTGATCGTCGGCCTCGGCGGCCGTGGCGGGCGCCTCGTCCTCCGGAGTCTCCTCCGGCGCCTTCTCCTCGCCCTCCTGAGTCTGCTCCTCGCCCTCCGGCGGAATCTGCTCCTCGTCGGGCGTCGGGTCCTCGGCCATCAGGCTGAGACCTCCATCTCCTGCGGCTTCTGGGCGGTGTGGGGGTGATCGGGGCCGGCGTAGACCTTGAGCTTGCTCAGCTGGGCGCGCGCCAGGCGGTTGCGCGGGAGCATCCCCTTGACGGCCCTGCGGATGACCTGCTCAGGCTGGCGGTCGAGCATCTCCTCGAGCGTACGCGAGCGAAGGCCGCCGGGGTAGCCGGAGTGGCGGTAGTAGCGCTTTTGAGCTCGCTTGTCGCCCGTCACCTCGATCTTCTCCGCGTTGACGACGATGACGAAGTCGCCGACGTCGCAGTGCGGCGTGTAGTCGGGCTTGCGCTTTCCGCGCAGGGCGTCCGCGATCTGTGTCGCGAGCCGGCCGAGCGTCTTGCCGCTCGCGTCGACGACGAGCCAGTTGCGCTCGCGCGTCGAGGGGGTCGCCACGTAGGTCTTCATCAGAAAAAGCGCCGCCGCGGGGCGCCCGTTTGTGGGACACCGTGCGGCAGCGGGCGGGATATGTTGCCACAGAAGGCGTGGCTATACTGCCCCGCCACCAAGAGCCTGCCCAATCCCCATCCAGCCGTCTGGCCGGGGAGCGGGGGAACCACTGGGGGCCACTCGGCTCCCCGGGGGCGAATCGGGGCGATCACCCGCCCGGTAGCGCCGTTTCGAACGGCGCGAGCCCGACAGCTAACCCCGCCGGCAGGAGAAACAACCTTTGCCGCACGCGAAACGACAGACAGGGGTCGCACGCCGGGTATGCCCGAGCCTCGCGCTCGCCGGCATCCTGCTGCTCGCTCCAGCCGCCGCACCGGCCGCGGGCGGCGCTCCCGAGGCGCCCGGCGGCGTCGGCTTCGTGCCGCAGCCGGTCGTCAAGAAGGTCGGTTGCGCGAAGAGCTGCTCGCAGGGCCGTCCGCGCGTCGGCGGGACGGTCAAGCTCTCCGGGGCGCGCCTGACGGGTGTTTCGAAGGTCGTCTTCGAGGGCGCCCCGGGCGCCGAGGACGACGCCGCGGTCGCGGTCCGGCCGGCGAGCGACTCGGTCATCCTCGCGAAGGTGCCGCAGGACGCGGCGACCGGACCGCTGCGCGTGTACGCGGGCGCGGCGAAGTCGAAGGCGACCGCCGCGGTGTCCGTGCTGCCGCCGCCGCCGCTCGTGCCGCGTCCTCAGCTCACGCCCGGGTCAGGCATCCGCGACGCCGGCGCTCCACAGCTCGAGACGGCGGTCGCCGGCGTTCACTCGTTCTACGGGGCCGAGCAGCCGATCGCCTTCTCCTACCGCCTCTCGACTGCTACGCGCAGCGTCCAGATAGCGCTCGTCCGGCTCTCCAACGGCAAGGTGGTGAACAGCTGGACCCCCGCTCCGATCGCGCCCGGGCAGATCGGCTCGGTGTCGTGGAACGGCGTCGCCGCCGACGGCTCAACGGCGCCAGAAGGCCGCTACGCGTTCCGGATCCAGGTCGAGGGCGATAGCGGCGCGAAAGCCGTTTCCGCCCAGTCGGGCGCCACCCCGCGCGACGCCTTCGACCACCACGCCCACATCTTCCCGATCCGCGGCGCGCACTCCTACGGCAGCGCCATCAACCGCTTCGGCGGCGGGCGCGGCCACAAGGGCCATGACACGTTCGCGAAGTGCGGCACGCCGCTCGTCGCGGCGCGCGGCGGCAAGGTCACCCGCTCCGGCTTCGACGGCCACGGTGGCGGCAACTACATCGTCATCGACGCCGACGGGACGAGCTTCGACCACGACTACATGCACCTCCGCCAGCCCTCGCCCTTCCGCGTTGGCGATCACGTCTACACCGGTCAGCAGATCGGCCAGGTCGGCGACACCGGCAACGCCGTCGGCTGCCACCTCCACTTCGAGATCTGGTCAGGCTCCTGGTTCGGCGGCGGCCGCCCCGTGGACCCGCTGCCCTACCTCAAGGCCTGGGACGCGTACTCCTAGTCCGACTTCTTCGAACGGTCCGGCAGCATGCGGTTGATCCGGGCGGCGATCGAGAGCAGGACCACCGACAGGACGACCGCGATCACGAAGCTCGGGAAGTCGAACGCGTCGTCGTCGCCGATACCGAGCACGCGCGTGGCGAGGACGCCGCCCAGCAGCGAGCCGGCAACACCCAGCACCAAAGTCCAGATCAGCCCGATCTTGTGTTTGCCGGGAGTCAGCAGCCGCGCGAGTGCGCCGATGAAGACGCCCCAGACGATCCAGGCGACGATGTCGCCCAAGACCTAGGCCCCTACTCCCACTCGATCGTCCCAGGCGGCTTCGACGTCACGTCGAGGACGACGCGGTTCACCTGCCGCAGCTCGCCGGTCATCCGCGAAGCGACCTTTTCGAGCAGCTCGTACGGCAGACGCGCCCAGTCGGCGGTCATCGCGTCGTCGGAGGTGACCGCGCGGATCACCACGACATAGCCGTAGGTCCGCTCGTCGCCCTGGACACCCACCGAGCGCAGGTCGGCCGGCAGCACGCAGAACGACTGCCACAGCTCGCGGTAGAGGCCGGCGGCGCGGATCTCCTCCTGGAGGATCGCGTCGGCGTCGCGCAGGATCTCGCAGCGCTCGCGCGTGACCTCGCCGCTGACGATCCTGATCGCGAGGCCGGGGCCCGGGAAGGGCTGGCGCCAGACGAGCTTCTCCGGCAGACCGAGCGCGAGGCCGACCTCGCGCACCTCGTCCTTGAACAGCGAACGGAGCGGCTCGACGAGCTCGAACTCGAGGTCCTCGGGGAGGCCGCCGACGTTGTGGTGCGACTTGATCGTCGCCGCGTCGGTGCCGCCGCCGGACTCGATCACGTCGGAGTACAGGGTCCCCTGGACCAGATAGCCCGGGTCGTCGAGCTTCGCCGCCTCCTCCTCGAACACGCGGATGAACTCGGTGCCGATCACCTTGCGCTTCTGCTCAGGGTCGGTCACGCCGGCGAGGCGCGAGAGGAAGCGGTCCTCCGCGGCCACCGCGACGAGCGGGACCTTGAAGTTGTCGCGGAAGGCCTCGATCACCTGCTCGCCCTCGTTCTTTCGCATCAGGCCGTGGTCGACGAAGACGCAGGTGAGCTGGTCGCCGACGGCCCTGTGCACGAGCAGCGCGGCGACCGAGGAGTCCACCCCGCCGGAAAGGCCGCACAGTACGCGCCCGTCGCCGACCTGGGCGCGGATCCGCTCGATCTGCTCGTCGGCCACCGACTCGGGGCTCCACGAGCGGTCGAGCCCGCAGACGTCCTCGAGGAAGGTCTCGAGGATCTGAGTCCCGTAGGGGGTGTGGACGACCTCGGGGTGGAACTGGATCCCGTAGATCGCGCGCTCGACCGACTCGAGCGCCGCAACCGGCGACTGGGTCGAGGACGCAAGTGCGGTGAAGCCGGGCGGAGGCTCGAAGACGGTGTCGCGGTGGCTCATCCAGCAGCTCTGCTTGGCGGGAAGCCCGGCGAGCAGGCGCCCCGGCGTGTGGACGGCGAGGTCCGAGCGGCCGAACTCGCCGGTCGCCGCCGCCTCGACGCGGCCGCCGAGGTCGTGCGCCAGCAACTGCATTCCGTAACAGATGCCGAGCACCGGGACGCCCAGCTCGAGCAGCTCGGGCCGCAGCGGCGGGGCCCCTTCGGCGTACACCGACGCCGGGCCGCCGGAGAGGATCAGCCCGGCGGTGGAACGCGTTCGGATCTCCTCGAGCGAGACGTTGTGCGGAAGCAGCTCGGAGAAGACGCCGCACTCGCGCACGCGCCGCGCGATGAGCTGCGAGTACTGGCCTCCGAAATCGAGCACCAGTACCTCGGCCGCGGAGGTGCGGCTCCCGTTCGTGGCTTGGGCTGTGGAGGGTGTGGTCGCGGCCCGAGTGGCCACTTACTCGGCGACCAGCTGCGGGTCAGACGCGGCGACTTCAGGCGCAGAGGCATGCGTGGCGCCGTTGCCGCTCGTGCCGTCGGCGGACGGCGGGACCGCGGCGGCGGCGGCGGTCGCGCCCATCCCGACGGCCTGGTCGCGCTGCAGCTGCTTGCCCTCCGACTGGAGCGCGGGCGCCACCATGACCTCGGCGCGGTGGAACGACGGGATGTCCTCGTAGCCGCAGGTGGCCATCGAGGTCCGCAGGCTGCCGATCAGGTTGAACGTGCCGTCGTTCTCGTGCGCGGGGCCGAGCAGGATCTGTTCGAGCGAGCCGTTCTGCGTCGTCTCGACCCGCGCGCCGCGGGGGAGCGAGGCGTGGAAGGTCGCCATTCCCCAGTGATAGCCACGGCCCGGCGCCTCGTAGGCGCGCGCGAGCGGAGAACCGACCATGACAGCGTCGGCGCCGCAGGCGAACGCCTTCGACAGGTCGCCGCCGTTGCGCATTCCGCCGTCGGCGATCACGTTGACGTACTCGCCGGTCTCGAGCATGTGCTGCGAGCGGGCGGCCTGGACGTCGGCGATCGCCGTCGCCTGGGGCACGCCGATGCCGAGCACGCCGCGCGTGGTGCACGCGGCGCCCGGGCCGACCCCGACGAGCACGCCGACCGCGCCGGTGCGCATCAGGTGGAGGCCCGTCGAGTACGAGGCGCAGCCGCCGACGATCACGGGGACCGGCACCTCCTGGGTGAACTCCTTCAGGTTGAGCGGCTCGCTCGAGGTCGAGACGTGCTCGGCGGAGATGACGGTGCCCTGGACGACGAGGATGTCGAGGCCCGCCTCGATCGCCTCCTCGTAGTGGTCGCGCACGCGCTGCGGGGTGAGCGACGCGGCGCAGACGACGCCCTGGTCCTTGATCTCCTTGATCCGCTGCGGGATCAGCTCCGGGATGACCGGGGAGGCGTAGATCCGCTGCATCTCGGCGGTCGCCTGGTCCTTCGGCAGAGCGGCGATCCGCTCGAGCTGGGCCTCGGCGTCCTCGTAGCGGGTGAAGATTCCCTCGAGGTTGAGGACGGCGAGCCCGCCGAGCTTGCCGATGATGCCCGCGGTCCGCGGGGAGACGACGCCGTCCATCGCGGCCGCGAGCAGCGGCAGCTCGAACCGGTACGGGCCGAGCGTCCAGCTGATGTCGATGTCGTCCGGGTCGCGCGTGCGACGGGACGGGACGATTGCGATGTCGTCGAAGCCGAAGGCTCGGCGGCCCTTCTTACCTCGACCGATCTCTACTTCCATGGCGGCATCCTAGGGTCGGCGGCGGACCGAACTCACCTTAGCAGCGGCCGTTTTCGGCGCTCCTGGACACGCTTTCCCGCAGCTTGCGGAAGTTCTAGTAGGAGCCGTCGAGCTCGAGGACGACCTTCCCGGTCGCCCCCCGCTCGTCGATCAGCTTGAGCGCATCGGCCGCCTGCTCGAACGGGAAGCGCGCCCCGACGATCGGCTTGACGTGGCCGGCCTCGATCAGCTTGTCGAGCTCGGCGCCGATCTCGCGCGTGAGGTCGGGCTTGCCCATCACGTAGGCCCCCCACCCCGCACCGACGACCTCGGTGTTCTTCAGCAGCAGCCGGTTCACCTTCACCTCGGGGATCGAACCGCCGGTGAACCCGACGACGACGATCCTGCCGTCCTCGCGCAGCGAGCGCAGGCTGTCGGTGAAGCGGTCGCCACCGACCGGGTCGATGACGATGTCCACCCCGCCGCCGGAGAGCTCGACGACCTCGTCCTTCCATTCGCCGTCGGAGCGGACGACCTCGTCCGCACCCGCCTCACGTGCGACATCGGCCTTCTCGTCGCTCGAGACGACGGCGATCGTCCGCGCCCCAAGGCCCTTCGCGACCTGGATCGTCGCAGTGCCGACCCCGCCGGCGGCGCCGTGGACGAGCACGGTCTCCCCCTCCGCCAGCCGCCCGCGCAGCTTGAGGCAGAAGTAGGCCGTGTGGTAGTTGAGCACGAGGCCCGCACCCTGGGCGAAATCGAGCGCGTCGGGCAGCTTGAAGGTCCCATAGACAGGGGCGACGACCAGCTCGGCGAAGCCGCCGATCATGCAGAAGCCGGCGACGCGGTCGCCCTTCTTGACGTCGGCGTCGTCGGGCGCGCTGCGGACGATGCCGCCAACTTCGCTCCCCGGCACGAACGGCAGCGGTGGCTTGAACTGATACTCGCCGCGCGTCTGGAGCACTTCAGGGAAGGAGACCCCGGCCGCGGCGACCTCGACGACCACGCCGCTCCCCGGGGTCATCATGTGCGACGGCTCGGGATCCGGCAGCTCGACCATCTCGAGCGCGGAGTCCGGTCCGCTGAGATCGGTGATCTGGATCGCCCGCATGCGGACGCGCAGCCTATCTCGGGCCCTACGACAGTGGCTGCAGCGCGGGCTGATCGACGAGCTCGATCTCGACGTCGCCGGCCAGCCGCTCCACCTCGCGCGGGTCGAGCACGCCGGCCCCGAAGTGCCGCGTCGACTCCGCCCCGCAGGCCACGGCGTTGCGCAGGCACTCCTCCGGCGAGCGCCCCTCGCGGCGCGCCGCGACGAAGCCCGCCAGCAGGGCGTCGCCCGAGCCGACGGCGGACACCGTCTCGACCGGCTCCGACTTGACGCGGTACAGGCGCCGGTCGTCCTCGTCGCCGACGAGCGCGACGCAACCGGACTCGAGCGTCATGATCGCCTCGTCCGCGCCGAGCTCGACCATCTCGGCGAGCGCCCGCAGACGGTCGTCGGGTTCCGGGAACTCGTGGCCGACCAGCTCCTCCGACTCGAGCTCGTTGGGGCACACGAGCGCCGGCCCGGCACGCGTGCCGAGGCGCATCGACTCGCCCTCCGAGTCGAGTACGCACTTGACGCCGAGCGCGCTCGTCTCGCGCACGAGCTCCGCGTACAGCCCGGCGTCGAGCTGCCGCGGCAGGCTGCCGGAGAACACGCACGTGTCGGCGCCCTTCGCGAGGTAGAGCAGCTTCTCGATGAAGCGCTCGAGCTCGCTCCGGCTGCACCGCCGGTCCGCGCTCGTTCACCTCGGTCTGCTGACCGGACGTCGGGTCGATGACCGCGGACGAAGTGCGCGACTCCTCCTCGATGCGGACGAAGTCGTTCAGCAGCCCGTCGGCGTTCAGCTGCTCGACGATCAGCTTGCCGGTCGCGCCGCCGACCATCCCCGTCGCGACCACCGGGACGCCGAGCGTCTTGAGCGCGCGCGCGACGTTGATGCCCTTGCCGCCGGGCATCGAGGTCTGCTCGACCGCACGGTGCCGGCGGCCGAGCCGGAAGTTCGGCACCGAGAGGGTCTTGTCGATCGCCGCGTTGAGGGTGACGGTGATGATCATCGGACCGCGCCCTCTCGCATCTCGTCCGGCGCCCGGGGTCCCGCTGTCTTGCGGGTCCGCGGTAGGAGACGGCGCCGGACCACTCTAAAGCGAAGTCCCAAGACCGCCACGCACAAGAGGATCGCGGCGACGAGCGATCAGCGTCAAGGGCACCCCCAGCCCCGAGACGGTCCGTCGCACCACACCCGCACCGGGTACGGCCTGCTTGGTCACCAGCGTCGTGCTGCCCACGACCCGCCCGCCCGCGACGACTTCGAGCCGTCCGACAGGCTTGCCGGCGGCGAGCGGTCCTTTGATTTCTTCGGGCGCGCGCACGCGCATCCGTGTCGTCGCTCCCGCGAGCAGGCTCGCCTTGACGGTGCGGGCGGCGACCAGCGGGGCCCGCTCGTCGCGGTAGCGCACCTTCACCCGCGCGTAGGTCTTGCCCTTGGCGGCGACGGTCTCACGCCGGAACTGGTCGAGGCCGTAGCGGAGCAGGGCCGTCGTGTCGGCGTCGCGGGCGGTCGTGCTCGGCTCGCCGAGGACGACGCTGACGACGCGCGCGCCGTCGCGGGTCGCCGAGCCGACGAGCACATGGCCGGCGTCGAGCGTGTGGCCGGTCTTGACACCGTCCACGAAGGGCATCCTGCCGACGAGCTTGTTGCGGTTGCCGATTTCGCGCTGTCGCGCTCCGGTCGAGAGCTTCGCGCTCGGGCGCGCGACGATGCTGGCGAAGCGCTTGTCGCGCAGCAGGCGGCGCGTGAGGGTCGCGAGGTCGTGCGCGCTCGAGTAGTTCGCCTCGTCGTCGAGCCCGATCGGGTTGGCGTAGCTCGTATCGCGCAGACCGAGTTGGCGCGCGCGGTCGTTCATTTCGCGTACGAAGGCGTTCGCGCGAGCTCGAGACGTTCTCGGCGATCGTGACGGCCGCGTCGTTGGCGCTCTCGAGCAGAGAGCGCTCGCAGCAGGTCGCGGACGGCCATCCGCTCGCCCTCGGCGAGGCCGATCGTCGACTCGACCGCCAGTGCCGGGTACGCGGGCGCCGTGAAGACATCATCGAAGTCCGCCCGCTCGAGGGCCAGCAGCGCCGTCATCAGCTTCGTGGTCGAGGCGATCGCGTGGCGCTCGTTCTCGTTCTCGGCGTAGATCGTCTTGCCGCTCGAGGCGTCCACGAGGATCGCGGCGTCGGCGTCGATCGGCGGCGGCTCGCCTGCCGCTGCCGCCCACGCCGGCGACGCGAACAGCGCCGCGAGCACAGCGACGAGCGCGACGCACAGGCGCCCCGCCTTGCCGGAAGTCGCGGAGGTCACTCGCGCAGCTTGATCTTCTGGCCGGAGATCAGCGCCTGCGGGTCGAGGTCCGGGTTGAGCTCCTGCAGCTTGTCGATCGGAATCCCCGTCTTGTCGGAGATCGCTTCGAGCGTGTCGCCCGCTTTGACCGTGTAGGTCTCCTGCGGAAGCTCGCCCTCGTCCCCCTCGCCGGTGCCCGCCCGGTCGCCGTTCTGCTCGGACTTCTCGGACTTCTCGTCCGACCCCTTGGAGCCGCCATCCGTGCTCGACGTGGCCACGACCAGCACGAGCGCGAGCGCGAACACAACGATCGCCGCCGGCGCCAACAGGCGCAGCGGGCTGCGTGCGCTGCGGTCCATGGTTTGCGGGATGGTACCTGCGCGCGGCCGACCGGGACCCGCGTGCAACGGTTCCTGCCGCGCCCTCAGGGATGCGTGAAGCCGTCAATTCGAGAGCGCCCACGCGGTGGCGCGCAGGTCCTCCGCCGCAGCCGCCGCGGCCTCGGCGGGCTCGCCCCCGCGGTCTGCGTGGGCTCCGACGATGCTGCGTGACGACGCGATCAGCCCGGCCGCCGGCCCGGGCACGAACGCCGGGCCGAGCTCGGCGGCGGATCCGCCCTGCGCGCCCACACCGGGCAGCAGGAAGATCGCGCGCGGCATCAGCTCGCGCAGGCGCACGAGCAGCTCGGGGCGCGTCGCGCCGACGACTGCCCCGACGTCGGACAACCCCGACTCACCCACCCGCTCGCTGCCTGCCCGGTCGACGAGACCGGCGAGCTGCTCGTGAAGCGGGCCCGCGGCGGTCTCGAGGTCCTGGACGTCTGCCGCACCCGGGTTCGAGGTCCGCACGAGCAGGAAGCAGCCGGCGCCCGCCTCGCTCGCTGCGTCGAGCAGGGGCTCGAACGCATCCGTCCCCAGGAGGGGGTTTGCGGTGAAGGCGTCGGCGCCGAGGCCGCTCACGGTCCCGAACGGGCCGTCGGTCGCCCCGACGAGCGCCTGGGCGTAGGCCCGCGCGGTGACAGGCACATCGCCGCGCTTGCCGTCGGCGATCACGAGCAGACCCGCCTCCCGGGCGGTGGCAACCGTCTCCTCGAGTGCCCGCCAGCCGGGCGAGCCGAGCCGTTCGAAGCAGGCGAGCTGGGGCTTGATAGCGACGCAGGCGGAACCTGCCGCTGCGATCACGGCGCGGCAGTGGGCGGCGACCGCGCTCGCGGTCAGCTCCGCCGGCGACTCGCCGCCGTCACGTGCGACGGCCTCGACCGCGGCCGGCCACAGCGCGGCCGGGTCGGGGTCGAGGCCGAGCACGACCTGGCTGCGCCGCTCGGCGACGCGCGCAGTCAGGGTGTCCGAGAAGTGAGCGGCCACTGGTTCCGCTCACCCCCGGGATGCTTCTAGCTGAGCGGTCAGCCGCCCTTGACGGCCTTTTTGAGGCCCGCACCCGCGCTGAACTTCGGCACGGTGCTCGCGGCGATCTGGATCTTCTCGCCGGTCTGGGGGTTCACGCCCTGGCGGGCGCTCCGGTCGGCCGTCGAGAACTTGCCGAAGCCGGTGAAGTTGATCTCTCCACGGTTCCTCAGCAGGTCCGTAATCGCGTCGAGGGTCGCATCCACGGCGGACCCTGCATCGCCCTTCGAAAGCCCGCTCCGCTGGGCAACGTCATCCACAAATTCAGACTTGCTCGCCACGTGATCTCTCCTGAAATCGGGGTTCTCGGACTCGCCGAAACTAACAATGCCCACGGACGACGTTCGCCAAAACCCGCTTTGTAAAGGGGTTTTCGCGCCAAAACTCTGCATTTTGCGGGGATTGCAGCCGCACGCGAGGTGCTCGAATCCCGCTCAGGAACCGGAAACGGCCATCTCGGCCACCAGCAGCGGCGCCGCCTTCACGTTGCCGCCGAACGGCACCCAGCGCCCCGGCGAGCCGACCGCCTCGACCGCCCTCAGCATCGAGACGAGGTCGCTCGCGATCGTGATCTCGCGCACCGGCTCACCGAGCTCACCGCCCTCGATCAGCCGCCCGCTCGCGCCGACGGAGAACGTCCCCGACACCGGGTTGACGCCCGAGTGGAGGCCGGCGACGTCGGTCACGTAGAGGCCGTCGCCTGCCCGTCGGACCAAGGCGGCGAGGTCCTCGGCGCCGGGCTCGATGAGCAGGTTCGTCGGCGAAAGCGAGGGCGGGCTGCGGTATGACGCCCGCGCTGCGTTGCCCGTGGACTCCGTCTCGTCCTTGCGCGCCGTCCGCGCGTCGTAGAGGAAGCCGAGCAGGCGGCCGTCCTCGATCAGCGGCGTGCGCGCGGCGGGCGAGCCCTCGGCGTCGAATGGAGCGCTGCCGGGACCGTCCGCGGCCGTTCCGTCGTCCACGAGGACGAAGGCCGCCGAGGCGATCTCGTCGCCCTTGCGGTCGGCGAACAGCGACCGGCCGCGCTGGACCGCGTCAGCCGACAGCGTCTGGCCGATGAGGCCGATGAAACTCGCCGCGACGAAGGAGTCGAGCACGACCGGGCAGCTCCGGCTCTCGGGCTGGCGCGCCCCGGCGAGCTCCAGCGCGCGCTCCGCCGCCTCCGAACCGATCGCCTCGGCGTCGAGCCCATCGGGACCGCGAGCAAGATCGAGCCCGAGGCCGGTCATCAACTCCGCGCCCTCGCCGGCGAACGCCGACGAGTAGGCCCACGCCGCTGTCGCGCCGTATGAGGCCGCGAAGTCGCGCGAGTTGGCGATCGCGGCGGTCGCCTCGCTGTCCGAGTAGATCGTGTCCTCGACCTGCGAGATCCCATCGCGCGCCCGCGCCGCGCGCTCGACCTCGATCGCGAGCTCGATCACCCGCTCGGTGCTCCACGAAGCCACGCTCGGCGAGGTGAGTTCGTCGACCTCGGTTGCGCCACAGCGCTCGGGGAGCCCCCCGTGCTCGTCGGGGTCCGCGACGGCCGCAGCGTCGCGCGCCGCTTCGATCATCGCGGCGAGGCCCTCGCTCCCGAGGTCGGTCGTATACGCGTAGCCGTACGCCCCACCCGGGCCGAAGTAGCGCACGCCGACACCTTCTCCCGCTGCGTCGGAGAGGCTCTCGACCTCAGCTTCATAGACGCGGATCTTGCGCTCGCTCGAGCTCTGGGCCCAGGCTTCCGCGTCCTCTGCGCCGGCTGCGAGCGCACGCTCGACGACCTCGCGCGCGACCTGCTCCAGACGTTCGCCGCCGTTGGCGCTCACCCGCCCGTCCCCCCGACCGTCAGTCCGGCGATGCGCACGTGCGGCTGGCCGACGCCGGCCGGGACCTGCTGGCCGGCCTTGCCGCAGTAGCCCGTCGCGATGTCGAGGTCGCCGGCGATCCCGTCGATCGCCCGCAGCGCCTCGAGCCCGTTGCCGATCAGCGTCGCGCCGCGGACGGGCGCCGTGACCTTGCCGTCCTCGATCAGGTAGCCCTCGGAGACGCCGAAGACGAAGTCGCCGGTCGCCGGCTCGACCTGCCCGCCGCCGAACGAAACCGCGTATAGCCCCCGCTCGGTTCCCGCGATGAGCTCCTCGGGGGTTGCGTCGCCCGGCGCGAAGTGGGTGTTCGTCATCCGCGGCACCGGCAGGTGGCGGAAGGACTCGCGCCGTCCGTTCCCGGTCGAGGCGACGTCGTCCTTGCGCGCACGGACGAGGTCGTACAGGTAGGACGTGAGCCGGCCTTCGTCGAGGATCTTCGTCTGCTGGGTCGGCGTCCCCTCGTCGTCGATCCCGTCGCTGCCCCACCAGTTCGCGTGCCGGCCGTCGTCGTAGGCGGTCACGAACGCAGGCGCAAGCTCCTCGCCGAGCCGCCCGGCGTAGACGCTCGCGCGCTTCTGGACGGCATCGGCCTCGAGCCCGTGCCCGACGGCCTCGTGCAGCAGAACACCGCCGAAGCCGTTGCCGACGACGACGGGAAGCCGCCCGGTCGGCGCTTCGACCGCATCGAGCAGGGTCAGCGCCTTGCGCGACGCTTCGCCGGCGACCTCCTCGGCGGCGCCGTCGACGATCTCGAATCCGCCGTGGGCGCCGCGAGTCTCATGCCCGGTCTCGGCGCGGCCGTCGCGGCGCGCGACGACCTGTACGCCCAGCCTGACACGCGTGCGGCTGTCGGCCGCAGCGCGGCCGTCGGAGTTGTAGACCTCGATCTCGCGCACGCTCTCGCCGTAGCTCGCGGTGACCTGTGCGACCTCGCCCGACGCCGCGCGCGCGTGCTCGTTCGCCGCCCGCAGGAGCTCGGCCTTGCGGGTGGCTTCGACCCCTTCCGGCGGCTGCGCCACCTCGTGCGAACCCGGACGCTGCGGCGCCGACAGCTCGGCGGCGGGGGTCGTGTCCGCGCCGACCGCCTGCGCAACCGAATCGGCGAGCGCCTCGAGGCCGGCTTCGGCGACCCCGTCGACGTGGCCGAAGTAGCTCGAGTCGCCCCGGACGATCCGGATCGAGGCGCCGAGCTCGGCGCCCGACTGCGGACGCTCGACGCGGCCGTCGTCGAGCGTCACCGAGAAGCCCGTGCGCCGCTCGACGTATAGCTCGCCGAGGTCGCCGCCGTGTTTCAGCGCGCGGCCGATCACGTTCTCCGCGAGTTGTGTGGCGACGAGGCTCACTCGGCCGGCCCCGCCGCTTCGACCAGGCGTTCCGCCGCGTCAACGACGAGATCGTGCTCAGGTGTCCCCGGGACGAGCGCGCGCGAACGGCCGTCGGCGTCGTAGAGGACGGCGCGGGGCATCCGCGCGCGCTGGCGCCGGCGCGTGCCCGCCGCGACAGACTCCGCGATTCCCGTCACGCGCCTGAGCGGGTTGCGGCGGTCCTTCACGCCCGGCCCAATGCCTGGTGGATGTCGAAGAACATCAGCGACGGCAGCGAGTCACGATCGGCGATCGCGATCACCGTGAGGCCGGCCGCCCGCACGCAGTACACCGCGCCGTAGCCGGAGTTGACCTCGATCTGCGCCACCGGCTCGCCTCCCTGGGCACGGTCGGCCTGGTCCAGCAGCTCGCGCGCGACCTTGACCATCGCAGCTGCGCGGTCCGGCTCGGTCGCCGCGACGATCTCCCCGGCGGCGTCGAGCAGGAACGCCAGGCGCACATCGGCGGACAGCTGGTGGAGCCGCTCGAGAACCTGCTCCGGAGCGGCCGGCGGCGCGTCGGGGGGCACGTGGGCGAGAATAGCGCCGTGCCCTGGTCGCAAATCTCGTGGCTGACGACGGTCGCCCTGTGCCTGATCGCTGCCGTCCTCGTTCTGATCAACGGCTACCTGGGCTACTTCGGCGTGCTGCTGGCCGTCGCCGCCGCGGCGGCGATCAACCTGCGCCGGACCTAGGTGGCTGATTCCGGTCGCGCACCGAGCTCGCGGGCTCGATGTGGATCAGGACGTCCGCGCGGCTGATGCTGCGGCGGATCTCCCCCTGCAGCTCGTGGGCGAGTTCGTGCGCGCGCTCGAGCGTGGTGCCGCTCACGAACTGGACGTGCAGGTCTATGTGGCGGCGACTGCCGGCCCTGCGCGCGCGCAACTTGTGAAAGCCGGCGACCTCCTCGGGCGCGTGCTCGGAGATCGCGCGACGGATCGCATCGAGCTCCTCCGGCGGCAGCGTCTCGTCCACGAGCACGCGCGACGAGCGCGAGAAGAGGCGCACGCCGGCGAAGACGATCGCCCCCGCCACGACGAGCGCGGCGGCCGGGTCGAGCTGCTGGACGCCGGTCACCTCGACGAGGATGAGCGCGATCAGCACGCCGAACGACGTCACCGCGTCGGTACGGAGGTGGAGCGCATCGCCCTCGAGCGCGGGCGACTCGCTGAGGCGCGCCTGGCGGTAGAGGTAGGTCGATACGACGAGGTTCGCGACGCCGGAGAAGGCGATCACCGCGATCCCGATCCCGAGATGCGACACCTCCGCCGCGTCCGCGAGCCGACGGACCGACTCGTAGATGATGATCCCGGCGCCGACCAGGATCAGCATCGCCTCGATCGCGCTGGCGAGGTTCTCGACCTTCTCGTGGCCGTAGGGGTGGTCGGCGTCGGCCGGCTCGTCGGCCTTGCGGACGGAGACGTAGGCGACGATCGACGCGAGCAGGTCGATCGCCGAGTGCATCGCCTCGGTAAGGATCGCGATCGAGCCGGTGAGCGCGCCCGCGACCAGCTTGAGGACGATCAGCAGCGCGTTCGAGGTGATCGAGACCGCCGCCGCGCGGGTCTTGCGCGGCGGAGAGGGCGTCGCGATCAGGCCTTCACTCGCCGCCATCGCGCTCCGCTTCCGCGTCGAGCCAGGCGAGGAATGCCCGGGCCGCCTGGCCGCGGTGGCTGATCGCGTCCTTCTCGCTCGGTTCCAGCTCGGCCATCGTGCGACCGTCGTCGAGATCGGCGGGAACGAACGCGGGGTCGTAACCGAACCCGCCGTCGCCACGCGGCTCGCGGGCGAGCGTTCCCTCGCAGCGCTCGGTCAGCGTCTGCCGCTTGCCGTCGGGCGCTTCGAACGCGAGCGCGCAGACGTACGCGACGCCGCGGTCGGCGGCGCCGTCGAGGTCGCCGAGCAGCTTCGACAGGTTGTCCTCGTCGCTCGCGTCCTCGCCCGCGAAGCGCGCCGAGCGCACCCCCGGGGCTCCGTCGAGCGCGCGGGCCTCGATGCCGGAGTCGTCGGCGATCGCGGCCGCGCCGGTGGCGGCGCACGCCGCCGCGGCCTTCACCTCGGCGTTCGCCTCGAAGCTGTCGCCGGTCTCCGGCGGCAGCTCGACGTCCTCGGGTAGTGCGATCAGCTCGTGCGGCTCGAGCAGCTCGCGGAACTCGCGCAGCTTGTGCTCGTTGCGCGTCGCGAGCACCATCCGCATCGCGGTCCTCCGTCTAGGCGGTCGCGGCGGCGACCGCCTCCTGCGCCGCGCGCAGCTGCTCGATGCCGCCGGCGGCGAGCGCGAGCAGCTCGTCGAGCGAGGCACGCGACAGCGGCGTCCGCTCGCCGGTGGCCTGCACCTCGACGAGTCCTCCGTCGCCGGTCATCACGACGTTCATGTCCACCTCGGCGGTCGAGTCCTCGGAGTAGTCGAGGTCGAGCAGCGCGGTGCCCTCGACCACGCCGCACGAGACCGCCGCGATCGACTGGTTGAGCGGGACCGCGTCGAGGGCTTCCTTCTCGACCAGGCCCGCGAGCGCAAGCCGCAGCGCGACGTAGCCGCCGGTGATCGAGGCGCAGCGGGTGCCGCCGTCGGCCTCGAGCACGTCGGTGTCGATCCAGACCGTGCGCTCGCCGAGGCCTTCGAAGTCCACCACACCGCGCAGCGCACGGCCGATCAGGCGTTGGATCTCGACCGTCCTGCCGTCCGGGCGCCCGCGCGAGACGTCGCGCTTCTTACGCTCACCGGTCGAGGCGGGGAGCATCGAGTACTCCGCGGTGACCCAGCCGCGGCCCTTGCCTTCCATCCAGCGCGGCACGCTCTCTTCGACCGAGGCCGTGCAGATCACCCGCGTCCCTCCGCACGCGATCAGCGCCGATCCCGACGCCGTGCTGACGAAGCCCGGCTCGATCGTGATCGGCCGGAGCTCGTCCGGCTGGCGTCCATCGCCTCGCATCGCGCGCAGTCTCGCACGGCAGCGTGCCCCGCGAGGACCGGCCGCCCGACACTCAGAACTGGACCTTCTTCACCGCTTCCTTGATCTTGCCGAGGATGACGTCGCCGAGCTCCTTGCCCTCGTCGGTCTTGAAGCCCTTCATCGCCGCGACGACGCCGGCCATCACCAGAGCGACGAGCAGGATCAGCGCGACGTACTCCACCGTCCCCTGCCCCGCCTGCGCCCGCATCCGCCCCCACGCCCAGCACGCGTTCGCGTGCGCCCATCCGAAAAGCCTGTACATAGCGCCACCTCGCTCGCTCGAATCGCTTGACTCGAGCGATCCTGCGCCGCGCGGCGTTACGAATCTAGGCGTGCGCGCTACAAGACCGCCTCGGCTGCGCGCGCAGCGAGTGCGTCCGGCTCGACAGACCGCGGCGCGGCAGCCTCCTCCGCCGTGAACGCCTCGATCGTCGCCGCCACGGAGCCCGCGAGCGCGTCGAGGTCGTAGCCACCCTCGAGCGCAACCCCGACCGGCACGTCGAGCTCGCCCGCGAGCGCGCGCACCCACAGCGCCATCTGCGCGAACGACCCCTCCGAGAGCTCGCACGAGGCGAGCGGGTCGGCCCGGTGGGCGTCGAAACCGGCCGAGACGAGGATGAGCTGGGGCCCGAACCGCCGCGCGGCCGGGACCACGACGTGCTCGAACAGCGCCAGCCACTCGGGCTCACCTGCCCCGGGGGGCACCGGCAGGTTGATCGTGAACCCCTCGCCCGGCCCGGAGCCGCGGTCCGACAACGGCCCGGTGCCCGGGTATAGCGGCGACTGGTGGATGCTCGCGAACAGGACCTCGGAACTCGCGTGGAAGATGTCGTTCGTCCCGTTGCCGTGATGGACGTCCCAGTCGAGGACGAGCACCCGCCCCACCCCGAGCGAGTCGAGCGCGTGTCGTGCGGCGATCGCGACGTTGTTGAAAAGGCAGAAGCCCATCGCCTGCTCGGGCTCAGCGTGGTGGCCCGGCGGGCGCAGGCCGCAGAACCCGAAGCCCGCCTCTCCGCCGAGCAGTGCCTCGACCATCGCGCATGCTCCCCCGGCGGCGTGCAGGGCCGCGCCGTAGGACCCGGCGCTCGCGACCGTGTCCGGGTCGAGGGCTCCGCCGCCGGATTCCGCGAAGCCGCGCACCATCTCGACGTAGCCCTCCGGGTGGACCGCGTGCAGCGTCCCGGCCGCGACCTCCGGAGCCTCACGGCGGTCGAGCCCGAGCCAGTCTCGGCGCTCGAGCTCGGTCTCGATCGCGGGGATGCGGCCCGGCCCCTCGGGGTGCGCGCCCGTGTCGTGCTCGAGCGAAGAGGGGGAACGGAAGTAGAGGCCGGGCGGCGCGCTCACTGCTACGCGCAGGCTATCCGCGGTCGAACGCGGGTAGCTTTAGGGCCTGCCGTGGCGCGGGGTACGACAGAGACCCGGAAGGCCGACGTCGCGGTGGTCGGCGCGGGTGTCGCCGGCCTCTATGCGGCCCTCGCAGCCGCCCGCGAGGGCGCGCGGGTCGCGCTCGTATCACGCTCCCCGCTCGCGCAGTCGGCGAGCTACTGGGCACAGGGCGGCATCGCGGCGGCGCTCGCCGCCGACGACTCGCCAGAGCGTCACGCCGCCGATACGATCACGGCCGGCCGCGGGATCGCGCGCGAGAGCGCAGTCCGCGTGCTCTGCAAGGACGCGCCCGGCCGCGTCCGCGACCTCGAGTCGCTCGGAGTCCACTTCGATGCCGACCGCCACGGCCGACTCGCGCTCGGCCTCGAGGGTGGCCACTCGCGCCGTCGCGTCGTCCACGCCGGGGGGAGCGCGACCGGCCGGCGCGTGACGCGCGATCTCTCCGCGCTGTGCGCGCTCGACGACAACGTCGAGGTGTTGGAGCGGACGACGGCCGGCGCGCTGTGGGTCGAGGACGGGCGCTGCGTCGGCCTCACGGCCGAGCGGATGGACGGCCGGCGAGTCGAGCTGCGCGCCGCCGGCGTCGTGATCGCGACTGGAGGTGCGGCCGCGCTCTGGGAGCGCACGACGAACCCCCGCGGCGCGATCGGCGCCGGGATGACGCTCGCCTACCGCGCGGAAGCCGCGCTCGCCGACCTCGAGCTGACCCAGTTCCATCCGACGGCGCTCGTGAGCGACGGCGAGCACGACGGCTTCCTCGTCACCGAGGCGATCCGTGGCGAGGGAGCGAAGCTGCTCGGCGCTGACGGCGAGCGCTTCGTCGACGAGCTCGCGCCCCGCGACGAGGTCGCCCTCGCCGTGCGCAACGAGCTCGAACGCTCGGGTGAGCCGTCGGTCGGACTCGACATGCGCGAGATAGACCCCGGCCGCTTCCCCAACGTGGCCGCCGTGCTCCGCGAGGCCGGACTCGACCCCACGAGCGAGCCGATCCCTGTTGCACCGGCGGCGCACTACACGATGGGCGGCATCGCGACGGACGCCGACGGACGCTCGAGCCTGCCTGGCCTGTATGCCGTTGGCGAGTGCGCGTGCAGCGGGCTTCACGGCGCGAACAGGCTCGCCTCGAACTCTTTGGCCGAGTGCTTCGTCTTCGGCCGCCGCGCGGCGCTCGCTGCCCTCGGCGAGCCGGACGCGGGAACTGCAGCCGGCCCCGCGCCCGACCCCGGCCCCTCCCCCGCGCCCCCGCCGGCCACTCGCCGCGCGCTGTGGCAACTCGCCGGCCTCGTGCGCGACAAGGCGAAGCTCGACGAGCTCGGTCGCGACCCGTTTCCGATCGCGCGCCTGATCGCGGCGTGTGCGCTGGCGCGCGAGGAGAGCAGGGGCGCGCACTACCGCTCGGACTTCCCGGATACCGACGGCGCCCTCGACCTCCACCACGCCGTCGCCGGCGCAGACGAGCGGCCGCCCCGCTTCGAGCGCTGGACCTAGCGCGCCCGGAAGCCACCTAGCTGGACATCCGCCGCCGCCCAGCCGGACGTCCACCGCGAAACGCGCCGGACGCCCGCTGGCAGAGCCGTTCGCGGGCGATCCGTTAACACTGGCTTAACCGACACTTCCTACGGCGTTCACAGCGCGTGTGTTCAATCGTCAGTGTCGCGGAACAAAGGAACGCCGCGGCCGTAACGCGTTTCCAGGGAGGCACGGATGTATCAGTTCAGCCGCTCGATCTACCGAGAACTCCATTCGGATGTGATCGAGCCGTGCGGCGCCAGGGGCCAGGAGAACCGCGCCCGCTTCCTGCGCAGCTGCGAAGCCGCGATGGAGCGCCTCGCGCTCGACCGTCACTACTTCGCCCATCCTTCGCGGAGCCTTTTCCGCGAAGTGCGCGACTACTTCCCGCTCTCGGAGCAGCTGCACGTCTACACCGTCATCAACCGCAACGTGCGCGCCGCGACGCTCTATGTCGACGAGCATGCGCGCGCCGGCGTCACCTTCGACGGCAGCCCGCTCTGCTGCCACGCGACCACCCGCCGCGGGACCGCGTGCCAGCGGATGCCGCTGCCCGGCCGCAAGTACTGCCCTTCGCACAGCCACCTCGAAGAGCCGGCGGAGGTCGAGGTAGCGGCCTAGGTTTCTCGGGCTCCCGCGAGCCGCGCCCGGGTGCGGTGCAGGGGGTTTCTTGGGAGGGAGAGAGGCGGCCCACGGACGGGCCGCCTCTCTATGCCCGCATCCGCGCCAACGGCGCGCTCTAGGCTGGCGCGATGCTGCTCGGGGTCGACGTCGGCGGAACGTTCACCGACGCAGCCTTGATCGTCCGCGGGCGGCTGATCACCGGCAAGGCGCCATCGACGCCGGCCGATCCCTCTGAGGGAGTGATCGCGGCGGTCGAGAGCGTGCTCGGCGCGGCCGCCGCCAAGCCGAGCGACGTGACCCGGTTCGTCCACGGGATGACCGTCGGCACGAACGCATTGCTCGAAGGAAAGACCGCGCCGACCGCCCTGCTCGCGACCGAGGGCTTCACCGACATCGAGGAGCTCGGCCGCCAGGCGCGCGCCGAGCTCTACCGCCTGTGCGCCGGCCACCCGCCGCCGCTCGTGCCTCGGCAGCGGCGCATAGCCGTTCCGGAGCGAAGCGGGCCGAACGGTGTCGAGCGCCCGCTCGACGAGGAGCTCCTGCGGCGGCGCCTGTCGGATCTCGACGCCGACGCGACAGCGGCCGCCGTCTGCCTGCTGTGGGGCTTCCGCCACCCCGAGCACGAGCGCCGTGCGGCGGAAGTGCTCGGCGAGGAGCGACCCGGCCTCCACGTGTCGACATCGCACGAGACGGCCGCCGTGTTCCGCGAATACGAGCGGCTCGCGACGACGGTCGTCGACGCCGCGCTGTCGCCGCTCCTCGCCGCCTACCTGGAGGGTCTTCGCGCGCGCGCGCGCGAGGCGGGGCTCGTCGAGCCCGACGTGATGCTCTCGAGCGGCGGCGTCGTCGATGCGGGCGCCGCCGCGCGCCACGGCTCGTGGACGGTGCTGTCCGGACCGGCCGGCGGCGCCGCCGGAGCAGCCGCGCTCGCGGCGCGGGCGGGCTCCCCCGATGCCGTCTGCCTCGACATGGGCGGCACCTCCTGCGACGTCTCGGTCGCGCTCGCGGGAGCGGCCGCCGCAACCAGTGGACAGACCGTGGCGGGCCGCGCGCTGGCGCTGCCGATGGTCGACGTCAACACCGTCGGCGCCGGCGGCGGATCGATCGCCTGGCGGGACGCGGGCGGCGCACTGCGCGTCGGTCCACGCTCGGCAGGCGCCGACCCGGGGCCCGCGTGCTACGGGCGAGGCGGCGCCGAGCCGACGGTCACCGATGCCGACCTCGTGCTCGGCTACCTCGACGAGGGCTCGCCGCTCGGGACCGTCGAGCTCGGCGGCGCGGCCGCGCGGCGAGCCGTCGAGGGCGTTGCCCGCGAGCTCGGGCTCGACACGGTGGAGGCAGCCGCCGGGATCGCTCGCATCGCGAGCGTCGAGATGGCAGCCGCGGCTCGAGTGGTCACGGTCGAGCGCGGCCTCGACCCGCGTGAGCTTGACCTGATCGCGTTCGGCGGCGCCGGCCCGGTCCACGCAGCGGCCGTCGCCGACGAGCTCGGCATCCGGCGGATCGTCGTCCCGCTCGCCTCAGGGGTGCTGTCGGCTCTTGGCCTGATCGTTTCCGAGCGGCGCCGCGATCTCGTCGAGAGCGTGCTCCTGCGCGGCGGCGCACTGACCCGCTCGGCCGTTTCGGCCGCTGCGACCCGCCTGGCCGACCGCGGACGGAGCGAGCTCGACGCCGGCGAGGACGCCGAGGTGCGCGCCGAGTACGACCTCCGCTACGCCGGCCAGGCGTTCGAGCTGACGATCCCCGGAGGGCTCGAGCCGGAGCCGGCGGACCTGCGCGCCGCGTTCGAGCGCTCGCACGAGCATCACTACGGCTACGCCGACGCCGGCGGCGAGCTCGAGCTGGTCAGCATTCGCGTGCGTGTGGCGTTGCCGGGTGCGGAGCTTCCGGCCGCTGCCGAGCGCACGAGTACGGAGCGCTCAGAATCCGGTGCGGGCAGCCGATCGCGGCCTGCGATCTTCGACGGCGAACGGCTCGACACCCGCGTGCACGGCGCCCCGAGCCCGGGCGAGGCGATCACGGGGCCGGCGATCTGCGAATTGCCCGAGGCGACGCTCGTCGTCCCGCCCGGGTGGGCGGGCGCGGCAGACGCCGACGGAACGATCGTGCTGGAGCGCGCGGCCGCATGAGCGCGCTCGACCCGGTCACGCTCCAGGTGACGCTCGGCGCGCTCCACTCGACCTGCGAGGAGATGGGCGCAGTTCTGATCCGCTCGGCGCACTCGGCCAACATCAAGGAACGCCGCGACGCCTCCACCGCGCTCTTCGACGAGCGCGGACAGATGGTGATGCAGGCCGAGCACATCCCCGTCCACCTCGGCGCCATGCCCGCGGCCGTGGCCGCAGTGCTCGACGAGCCGCACGAGGCGGGCGACACCTGGGTGCTAAACGACCCTTACCGCGGCGGCACCCACCTGCCCGACATCACCGCGATCTCTCCGATCTTCGCCGGGGGCGAGCTGCTCGGCTTCGCCGTCAACCGCGCCCATCACGCCGACGTCGGGGGCTCGATGCCGGGGAGCATGCCGGCGGATTCGCACACGCTCGACGACGAGGGCGTCGTGATCGGGCCGACGCGCCTCGTCCGCGGCGGCGAGCTCGACCGCGACACGCTCGAGGAGATCGTCTCGCGCATGCGCGACCCGCGCCAGCGCGAGGCGGATTTCCGCGCCCAGCTCGCGGCCAACCGCGCGGGGATCGCCCGCGCGCAGGAGCTCGCCGCCCGCTTCGGGCTCGACGGCCTGCGCGCCGGGATCGCGGAGACGCTCGACTACGCGGAGCGACGCACGCGTGCCGCGCTCGTGGCTCGCGGTGACGGGACGTGGAGCGCCCAGGACGTGCTCGAGGCGGCCGAGGGCGACCTCGAGCTGCGGCTCGAGGCGCGGCTCGCTCGCGGGGAGCTCGAGCTCGACTTCAGCGGCTCGGCGCCGCAGCACCCCGGCAACCTCAACTGCCCGCTCGCGGTGACCCTCTCGGCCTGCTACTTCGCCGTTCGCGTCTTGGCCGACCCGGACGTCCCCGCGTGCGCCGGCGCGTACCGGCCGGTGTCGGTGATCGCCCCCGAGGGGTCGCTGCTGAACGCGCGCGCGCCGGCAGCGGTCGTCGCCGGGAACGTCGAGACCTCCTCCCGGGTCGCCGACCTCGTCCTGCGGGCGTTCGGCGAGGCCCTCGGCCAGGGCACGATGAACAACCTCACGCTCGGCAACGACCGCTTCACCTACTACGAGACGCTCGGCGGCGGCCAGGGCGCGTGCGCAAACGGGGACGGCCCGAGTGCGGTGCACGTCGCGATGAGCAATACGCTCAACACCCCGATCGAGGCGCTCGAGCTCGAGTTCCCGCTGCGAGCGGTCGAGTACGGCGTCCGCCGCGGCTCCGGCGGTGATGGCGCCCATGGTGGCGGCGACGGCATCGTGCGCGAGCTTGAGGCCCGCGAGGAGATGCAGTTCTCGCTGCTAACGGAACGCCGACGCCATGCGCCGCCAGGCTCCGACGGCGGCGGTGACGGCGCCAGGGGGCGCAACCTGCTCAACGGCGAGGAGCTCGAGGCGAAGGCCACGGGCAGCCTCGCGCCCGGCGACCGGCTGCGGCTCGAGACCCCCGGCGGAGGCGCGCGTGGGGCCCCTCCAGACCCCTAATCGGGTGACGATCGTCACGACCTGGCCACCGGACGCCCGAATCACCTGCAAATCAGCCGCTTCCGCGCGAAACGTCGCGAAAAAAGGTTGAAATCCTGCGTGCATTTCCTACAATGCCCCTCCCCCCGCGTTCCAGCAGGACCGACGCGAGCGCGGATGTAAGACCCCCCGTCTTATGCCAATTGCTTTCAAAGAGTGGGCTGTAACCGTGCGCGCCCTCGCCGAGGGTGAGCAGCTGCTGACCCTGCGCAAGGGAGGGATCCGCGAGGACAACCTCCACTTCGAGATCGAGCACGACCAGTTCTTCCTCTACCCCACCTTCGACCACCAGCGCGCCGAACTCGTCCGCGACGCCCATCGGCCTGAGCTCGAGCGGGCGCTCGAGGAGGGCGTCTGGGCCGAGGGCGAGCCACCTGCGAGCTCCGTGTATGCGGAGGAGGGCGTGCCGCATCCCGAGCGCGTCCGCATCCGTGCCTTCGCCGAGGTGGCCGCGTCCTACCTCGTGACCGACCCGCGCTGCGTCGACGCGCTGTCGCCCTACCACGTCTGGAGCTCCGAGTACGCGACCAAGCGGCTCGCCTGGAAGCCCCGACACCCTCTTCACGTGATCCTTCTGCGCACCTACCGGATCCCGCGTCCGGTGACCGTCAAGGTGCGCGACGAGTACGGCGGCTGCAGCTCGTGGGTCGAGCTCCAGCGCGAGCTTCCGTTCGAGGGCACCCCCGTGCTCTCCGACGAGGAGTTCGAGCGCGTCGAGGCTCAGATCGAGTCGATTGCCGCCGAAGCCGTGCCGGTTCTCGCGTAGCGGCGCGCCGCTCCCCGCGCCCCGGATAGGCTCCCCGCTGGGGATACGTGCGCCGTTCCGTCGTTCTGACACTCGCGCTGTGCCTGGTCGCGCTCGCCGCGACGAGCCCACCCGTGGCCGCGCAGCAGCCGTACCAGGCGAACGACTACGGCGGCTTCCGCAACATCTACACCCCCGGCGAGCGCGGGTTCTTCAACGGGGCCGAGTACGGCGCTTACGCGCTGAACGGCGCCAAGCCCGCCCACGTCGACGACCAGCTGCGGATGTACGAGGGCCTCGTCTGGGGCACCCCCGGCATGCAGGAGAAGGACATCGGCAAGTACTTCAAGGACGCCTCGTTCGGCGTCAAGCCGGAGGACGTCGAGCGCACGTACAGCCCGCGCGGCGGCGTGACGATCCAGCGCGACAAGTTCGGCATCCCCCACATCTACGGCCAGACCCGCTACGACACGATGTTCGGCACCGGCTATGCGACGGCGGAGGACCGCCTGCTCGAGATGGACATCCTCCGCCATGTGGGCCGCGGCAACGCGACCTCCTACCTCGCGCCGCTCGCGGACGCCAGCGGCAACGACAAGGACACATGGGACGTCGCGCCCTACACCGAGGCCGACCTCCAGCGCCAGATCGACTCGAGCATCGCGCGCTACGGCGCCGAGGGACAGCAGGTGCGCGACGACGCGAACGCCTACGTCGACGGCGTCAACAAGTACATCTCGGAAGCACGGTCGAACCCGCTAAAGCTCGACGGCGCCTACGCCGCGATCAATCCCGGCAGGCTCGGGCCCGACAACTTCCACGAGCGCGACATCATCGCGATCGCGGGGCTCGTCGGGGGGATCTTCGGCAAGGGCGGCGGCAACGAGGTCGACTCGGCGCTGATCCTCCAGGCGGCGCGGAAGCGCTTCGGCGACAAGAAGGGCACCAGCGTCTGGGCCGACTTCCGCTCGGCCGAGGACCCCGAGCACTCGACGATCGTCCACAAGCGCGCATTCCCCTACGAGGTGCCGCCGAAGAAACGCGCGAAGGGGTCGCTCGCGCTGCCTGACCCGGGCACGCTGCGCAAGTACGACGTCCAGCGCGGACTGAGCAGGCCCGAGCCGGCGCCGACGACCGAGTCGCGCATCCGCGCCGAGCCGCAGCGCGGCAAGAACCCGCGAATCCAGCAGTTCCTCGACGGCCTCCGTCGCGTCGGGCCGTGGTCCTCCAACGCGCTCGTCGTCGCGGCGTCGAAATCCAAGTCCGGCAAGCCACTCGCGGTCTTCGGTCCCCAGACCGCCTACCAGTCGCCGTCGCTGCTGTACGAGCAGGACGTCCACGGACCAGGGATCGACGCGCGCGGCGTCGCCTTCGCGGGGACCAACGTCTACGTCCAGCTCGGCCGCGGGCGCGACTACGCGTGGAGCGCGACCTCGGCGGGCCAGGACATCATCGACACCTTCGCACTCGAGCTGTGCGAGCCCTCGGGGGCGGCACCGACGATCCACTCGATGCACTACCGCTACAAGGGGAAGTGCGAGCCGATCGAGGTGCTGACGCGCAGCAACGCCGGGCTGACCGGCGGTCCGACCTACAAGGCGGAGCGCACGAAGCTCGGCCTGGCGACCGCCCGCGCGACGGTCGGCGGCAAGCCCGTCGTCTACACGAAGCTGCGCTCGACCTACTTCCACGAGATCGACCCGTCGGCCGCCGCGTTCATGAAGTTCAACAACCCGGACGCGATCCACAACGCCCAGGAGTTCCAGCAGGCCGCCTTCCAGGTCGGCTACACGTTCAACTGGTTCTACGCCGACAACCGCGACGTCGCGTACTTCAACTCGGGCAACAACCCGGTGCGCGCGAAGGGCGTGGACCCGAACTTCCCGACCCACGGCGACTTCCCGTGGCAGAACTGGGACGGCGACGCCTTCCTCGGCACCTACTCCTCGTTCCGCTCGCACCCGCGGATCGTCAACGGCCAGGACTTCCTCGCCGACTGGAACGGCAAGCAGGCGAAGGAGTACCGCGCCGCCGACGACAACTGGAACTACACCTCGACCTACCGCTCGAACCTGCTGCGCGGGCAGATCGAGAAGCGGATCGCCGGCAAGCGGAAGATCGACCTCCCCGGGCTGATCGACGCGATGGGCGAGGGCGGCGGGATGGACCTGCGCGGCTACAAGGACCTGCCGGCCGCGCTGCGGATGATCGGTCCCGTTAGCAAGGTCGAGAACGCCAAGGTCCGCGACGCGATCGGGCTGTTGAAGGAGTGGAACAAGGCAGATTCGATCCGCCGCGACCGCAACCGCGACGGGGTCTACGAGCACTCGCGCGCGATCGAGATCATGGACGCGTGGTGGCCGCTGTGGGTGCGGGGCCAGTTCGAGCCGGTCCTCGGCAAGGACCTCTACAACCGGATCGTCGCGATCAAGGGCGGGATCGACAACGACCCCAACAACCACGGCGCCCACCTCGGCTCGGCGTACCAGTCGGGCTTCTACGGCAACGTCCGCAAGGACCTGCGGACGATCCTCGGCGAGCGGGTGAAGGGGAAGTACTCGCGCGGCTATTGCGGCGGCGGCAACAAGGCCGAGTGCAGGGCGATGCTCCTGCGGACGCTCGAGAAGGCGATCAGCACCCCGACCTCGGAGACCTACGGCCACGACGCCGTCTGCGACGATCAGCCGACGATCGGCCCGTCCGACCCCAAGCGCCGCGCGCACAACCAGTGGTGCTGGGATTCGATCCTCCACATGCCCGTCGGCCTCGTCAACCTGCCGCTCACGCACTGGATCAACCGCCCAACTTTCCAACAAGCGAATGAGATTCAGGGCCACCGCCCGCGCTAGCTGAGTTTGTGGCCGGCGGGTCCTGTCGCCGGGAAGCCTCTCGCCGCTCGCACAGCTTCGCGTCGAGAGGCTTCCCCGCGCCACCCGCCGGAGGGGCCGCTGCGCGCGTCGGTGCAAGCCGTTGGTGAGCTAGCTTCCGCGCGTGGCGTGGGTGGAGAGTCAGTCGCTGTCGTTTACGGCACGGCATGAGACGGAGGATGCGGAGGCGGCGCGGGCGCTCTTGGAGCGGCTCGAGCGCTTTAGGGCCGACGTCGCGGAGCACTTCGAGGAGACGCCGGGCGACGTCGGGGTCGTCATCCACCCGCGCGCGTACCAGCTGTCGCTCGCGCTCCCGTGGCTGCCCGTCGCCCGTCTCGCGGCCGCACCGGCCTCGCGCCGCTACATGGCGGGCTGGTTCACCGACGGCGAGATTCACGTTCTTGCGCCGCGCGCGCTGCGGGTGCGCGCGTCGCGCGTGCCCGGGTCGCTGGAGGCGCTCCGCCTCTCCCCCTTTCACGAGTACATGCACCTGGTGATCGGGGCGAACAACCGCGGCCTCCCACCGCCGCTCAACCCGGGCGCCTTCCGTCGCTACCTGCGCTGGGCATGGCTGTGCGAGGGCGCCGCGACCCACTTCGCCGGCCAGACTCCCCACCTGCGCCCGGCAATCGCGCGACGGCTGCGCGAGGGCAACCCGCCCGACTTCCCGCCCTCGACGCGCGACGCGCAGCTACTCGGCGGAACGCTGTTCGCGCTGCTCGAGCACGGCGACGGGCGCAAGGCGTGCATGAACCTCGCCAGCCGCCTCGACCCCGAAGGCCCCCGCGCCGCAATCGAACGCGCCTTCAAGCGCGAAGCCTCCGAGGTCGAACGCGACTGGCGGCGATATTTGACGCGGTTTACGGCTTCGTAGCCCCGGGGGTGTGCGGATTAGGGTCGGTATGGACCCACGAGCCGCACAACCCTCGGGCCGCCCGGGGGATGTGCGCCTAATCCACCGTATATGTGGATGAAGCGCACAACCCCCTTTCGGAAGGCGCGATGCTCGGCCCGAGACGGCTCTTCGGGACGGGGCCGCTACCTAACTAACCCGCTTCACTGCTTCTTAGGCGCGGCTGAGCCTGCGCCGCTTACCGAGGCGCTCCTCCGGCGGGTGGCGCGGGGAAGGCTCTCGACGCGAAGCTGTGCGAGCGGCGAGAGCCTTACCGGCGACAGGACCCGCCGGCCTAGGCGCCCTACAAGCCGAGCGTCTTGGCAATTATGTTTTTTTGGATCTCCGACGTGCCGCCGTAGATCGTCCCGACGACGGCTGACCGGACGAGGCGCTCCATCGGGTACTCGCTCGCGTAGCCGTAGCCGCCCATGATCTGCATGCCTTCCAGCGCGCAGCGCTTTGCGAGCTCGGTCGTCGCGAGCTTCGCCATCGACGCCTCCTGGGCGAGGATCCTGTCGGGGCTCTCGTCGGTCAGCCGCGCGACCCAGTGGACGAGCAGACGAGCCTGGATCAGGTCGGTCGCCATGTCGGCGAACTTGTGCTGGATCGCCTGGAAGCTGCCGACCGGGCGGCCGAACTGCTTGCGCTCCTTGGCGTAGTCGAGCGCGACGTCGAACGCGCGCTGTGCCGTGCCGAGCGAGCCGGCCGCAAGGATCGCGCGCTCGTTGTTGAGCCCGGCCATCAGCTGGGTCCAGCCCTGGCCCTCGACGCCGAGCAGGTTCTCCTCCGGCACCCGCACGCCGTCGAGGTGGAGTTCGTTGGTCTCTTCTCCGCCGAGCGTCTTGATCGGGGTGATCGTGAGGCCCTCGGTCTCACGTGGGACCCAGATCATCGACATGCCCTCGTGCGGCGAGTCGGTCCGCTGCGTGCGGCACACGATCAGCGTGTGGCTCGAGCGGTGGGCGTAGGAGCACCACATCTTGGCGCCGTCGAGCACCCACTCGCCGTCCTCGAGCTTCGCGCTCGTCGTCAGCGAGGCGACATCCGATCCGGACTCCGGCTCCGACATCGCGATCGAGAGGCCTCCGCCCTTGGCGACGAGGCCGAGGTACTCCTCCTTCTGTGCCTCGGTGCCAAAGCGGTTGAGCGCCCCGACGAGGATCAGCGTCACCGGGTAGGCGGCGATCGGCGCCTCGCCGCGCGTGGCCTCTTCGATGAACAGAACAGCGTCGAAGAAGCTGCCACCGGAGCCGCCGTACTTCTCGTCGATCGTCAGCCCGTACCAGCCGAGCTCGCCCATCTTCTCCGCAATCTCCTGGGAGTGGGCCTCGGTGAATCCATCCGTCAGCCGTTCGAGGTTCTCGCCCGAGCACTCGCGCTCGCAGAAGTCGCGGATCGCGGCGGTGAAGTCCTTCTGCTCGTCGGTCAGGCTTGAGTCCTGGGCGGGAGGGGCCAGCACGGCCTCAGGCACTTGCTTTCTCCTTTGATTTCTCGGTCGCGGCAGGGGCGGCGCCGTTGCCACCGGAGTCGTCGTCGCGCCAGCGATTCAGCTCGCGCAGCGCGATCACCATCTTGTGCACCTCGTCGGGTCCGTCGGCAAGCCTCAGCATCCGCAGCTGGCGCCACATCAGCGCGAGCGGGGTGTCGTCGGAGACGCCGAGCGCGCCGTGGACCTGGATCGCGCGGTCGAGCACGTCCATGACGACGTTCGCCGCGACGACCTTGATCATCGAGATCTCCTGACGCGCGGCGCGCTTGCCCTCGGTGTCCATCTTCCAGGCGGCGTGGAGCGTCATCAGACGGGCGCCGTCCACCTCGATGCGCGACTTGGCGACGAAGTCCTGGACGAACTGCTTCTCGGCGAGGGGCCCGCCGAACGAGACGCGCGTGTTCGCGCGCCGGCACATCAGCTCGATCGCGCGCTCGGCGGCGCCGATCGCACGCATGCAGTGGTGGATGCGACCCGGGCCGAGCCGGTCCTGGGCGACGACGAAGCCGCCGCCGCGCTGGCCGAGCAGGTTGGCCTCTGGCACGCGGCAGTCTTCGTAGCGGATCTCGCAGTGGCCGGGGCCGCCGTCATGCCCCATCACGGGAACGGGGCGGACGAGGTTGAAGCCGGGCGCGTCGACCGGAACGAGGATCATCGAGGCGCGCTTGTGCGGCGGCGCGTCGGGCTCGGTGACGACCATCGCGATCGCGACGTCCGCGCCCATCGCACCCGAGGTGAACCACTTGTGGCCGTTGATGACCCACTCGCCGTCGACGAGCTCGGCACGCGAGTGGATGTTCGTCGGATCCGACCCGCTCGTGTCCGGCTCGGTCATCGAGAAGCAGGACCGGACGTGGTCGTTCAGCAGCGGCTCGAGCCAGCGCTGCTTCTGCTCGTCCGTACCGTGCTCGGCGAGGATCTCCATGTTGCCGGTGTCGGGCGCCGAGCAGTTGAAGACCATCGGCGTGATGAGGCTGCGCCCCATCACTTCGCACAGCATCCCGTACTCCCAGTTCGTCAGGCCGGCACCGTGCTCGTCGGTGAGGAAGAGGTTCCAGAGGCCCTCGGCCTTCGCGCGCTCGCGCAGGTCGACGAGGATTTTCGGATAGGCGACCCCCGGGCCGACCTCCGCGTCGAGCGCCAGCAGCGCTTCGCGTTCGACGGGGTAGACGTGCTCGTCGCAGAAGGCCTCGATCCGCTCGCGCAGCTCGACGACCCGGTCGGACGGCGTGAAGTCCACGGCGAGCAGGCTATCGGAGCGGCCTGGAGCTAGAGGCGTCGTCGTCCCGACAACGCGAAGCGGGGGCCCGAAGGCCCCCGCTTGCGGTGGTGCGTAGTGCTTTGGTGGTGCTAACCGGCGATGCAGGCCGCGTAGGTCTGGAACGTCTGGTCGGCGCCGGTCTGGTTGGCGCCGCGCGCGAACCAGCTGGAGCTGCTGAGCGGGTACGAATGCAGCATCGTGATCTTGACGTCGGTGTTGCCGGCGCCGTTCCAGTGGAGGCCACCGGAGATCATGCGCTCACCGGCGGCGCAGTTGGCGGTCCCGCTGCGCGACTCGCCGTTCGGCACGACGACGTCGCCCGAGTTGCGGAACACGATGCCCTTGAGCTCGTTACCGCCGACCGAGTTCGGCGCGATCTCGTCCGAGCCGACGCCGTTGGTGGCGATCTCCGACTGACCGACCGCGTTGGCGGCGATCTTGTCTGCGTTGACCGCGTCGTTCGCGATCTTGCCCGTGGTCACGGCGTTGTCGGCGATCTTGGCCGTCGTGACGGCGTTGTTCGCCAGCTTGCCGGTGGTGACCGCGAGGTCGGCCAGCTTGTTGGTCGTGACCGAGAGATCGGCCAGGTCGCCGGTGGCGAGCGTGCCGTCCTGGACCTTGGTCGTGTCGACCACGTTCGGCCCGAGGTCCTTGCCCTTGACCTCGCCGTTCTTGATCTTCTTCGAGGTCACGGCGTTCTTCTTGATCTGCTTGGAGCTGATCAGACCCGACGCGGCCGTCGCGGTGCCGCTGAGCGCCACGATGAGCGCGATGAGCGAGACGACGAGGGCGGGGGACTGACGCTTGATGATGCTGAGCATTTGATTTGCCTCCTGTGAAGAGTGTTTGGGGGTGGTGTGACAGGAGCCATGTTCCGCTCGGAAGGCCCGTCCTCCCAGGAGCCCTAGGGGTGGAGTGGCCCACCCCGCCAATGCCGCTCTAGGCGTGGAGCAGCGCCCAGGCGATCAGCGCCGTCAAAACGGCTGCCGCACCGATCACGGCGACGAGCAGCAGCGCGCGCGGGCGCGCCGGCTCAGGCGTGTCGGGGCCCGCCAGCCCCTCCTGCAGCAGGATCTCGCGCGCCGCTCGCAGCCCGGCCTCCGGCACGACCACGTCGCGTGGCCCTCCAGCGAGGTAGTCGGGGACGTCGAAGCCCGCGCTTCGCCGCACCATGCTCGGCACCCCCTCCTCCAGCAGCAGGTTCTGGATCAGCTCGGCTTCGGCCTGGTTGCGCCCGCCCGCGACCCGGACGAGCTCGCCGGCCGCGTACTCGGGGTTGATCTTGCGAGCGCGATCGCGCGCACCTCCGCGCGGCGCGACCTCCGCGTCGGTAGCCCCGGCGTAAACGAGCGGCATCCCGCACCGCGCGCAGAAGCGCTCGTCGAGCGGGTAGCGCGCCGCGCACGACGGGCACGCAAGTGGCCGCTCAGGCGAGTTCGATCGGGTCTTCCGCGACACCGCTGTCGGCGATCCGCCACGCCCTCACGTCCGGCTCGCCCGCGAGCGAGACGATCACGTAGAGCCAATGCGGGTAGTGGGCGAGGTTGATGTCCGTCTGCGAAGGCTCGGCCGGGCTGCGCGGGTGCGAGTGGTAGATCGCCACCTCGTAGCCGTCGTCGTCGAGCTCGTTCGCAGCCAGCAGGCTCTGCGGGTCGAGCTCGTAGCCGTACGGCGACTCGCGCAGGTTGCGCGAGCGGACGATGTCCGCCACGACTCCGTCCCGCGCGGCGATATAGCCACAGCACTCGTTCGGCTCGTCCTCGCGCGCGTGCGCGATCAATTCGTCCCGCTGGGCCGGCGTCATCCGCACCGGCCAGAGGCTAGAGGGTGGGAGACGCGGGCCTCCCACCCTCTCTGCCCGGGGGACTCAGCAGCTGATCATCAGGTGGAACGGTCGATCGGCGGGCTGGCCGCTCGAGTTGTCCGTCCTGACCTGGACGCCGTTCACGTTCGTCGAGCGGTGGGAGACCTTGATCTGCCCATCGGCCGGCTGCGCCGCACCGATGTCGCCGATCGTCGCACTGTACGCGCAGACGCGCACATCGACCTTGAAGATCACCTCGTAGTTGCCCGCGCCGAGCCTGCTCGCAGAGACGGCGCCGCTGGCGCGGTTAGCCGATCCGTTCGCGGCCACGACGGCCCAGTACGTGAGCCCGTTCGCCTCGCGCACGGGCTTCAGCTTGGACTCGTCGATCTCGACATTCGTGAGCGTGTTCTTCTTGACCTTCTTCGCGTTCACGCTGCGGTCGTTCAGCTCCGACCCGCTGAGCGCGTAGCTCGTGCCGCCAAGCACCACGAACAACGCGATGATCGAGAGGACGAATGCCGGCGACGGCCGGCGGGAGATCAGTCTGCGCATCTGGTCGTTCTCCTTTTACGTCGTAGTTCGGCCAGCCAGTACCCGCAACACGCGATGTCCAGTCCCGCTTCGGTTGGCGCGTGAGAACTTGCCCGAAGTGATCCGGGGGCGCGGACGCTCGTTACAGTCGCCCAGAACGAGCGCCACATCCCTCGCACGGGTGCCGGTGCTGGAGACACGAACAGGAGGCCGAGCAGCATGACCGACTACCTGCTTCTGCGCGACGAGCGCTCCCGCAGGGACTTCTTCCGCCTCGCCGGCGTGACGACGGTGGGAGGCTCGGCGGTCTTCCTCGCGGCGTGCGGCGACGACGACAAGGGATCGCAGGCCACGACCGACGAGCAGGGCAGCGAGGGCGATATCGCCGTGCTCAACTCGGCGCTCGACCTCGAGAACACCGCCGTCGCTGCCTACACGGCCGGGGCCCCGCTGCTCAAGGGCGAGGTCCTCAGCCTCGCGGAGGAGTTCCTCGAGCAGGAGCAGGAGCACGCCGACGCAATCAGCCAGGCGATCAAGGACCTTGGCGGCACGCCGAACAGGGCGAAGTCCGAAGCGGAGTACACGAAGAGCTTCCCGAAGCTCAAGAACGCCGCGGACGTCCTCAGGTTCGCCGTCGACCTCGAGGAGACCGCTGTCGCGGCCTACATCGACGCCCAGCCGAAGCTCTCGACCGGCGAGTTGCGCGGCACGGCGGCGGCGATCGGCACCAACGAGGCCGAGCACATCAGCGTCCTGCTCGCGGCCCTCAGGCAGCCGCCCGTACCGGATGCCTTCGTCACCGGCAAGAAGTCGCCCTGAGCGGCGGATCGAAAAAGGAGACTGAGATGACTGATCGACTGATCATCCGCGACGGCGACGTCGAAACGGCCGTGGTCGCGGACTACGAATCAACGCGCCGCGACGCTGTCCGCAAGGGCATCACGGTCGGCGGGGGCACCATCCTCGCCGCGACGATCCCGACGCTGCTGCTTGCGCGCAACGCAATGGCGCAGGCGAGCGAGGACACGGACATCATCGAGGGCGCAGTCGGCCTCGAGCAGACCGCGGTCGTCGCCTACGAGACGGCGGCGAAGAGCGGTTTGCTCGATCCTCCGGTGGAGGCGGCCGCGAAGCTGTTCGCGAAGCAAGAGCAGGAGCACGCCGACGCGCTGACGACCGCGCTCAAGGGCCTCGGCGGAACGGCGCCCGAAGCCGCCGACGCCGGACCAGGTCAAGGGCCTGTCGACGGTCAAGACCCAGAAGGAGATCCTCGAGTTCGCGGTCGAGCTCGAGACGATGGCCGTGGCCGCGTACTACGAAGCGCACCAGAAGCTCCAGGACGCGAAGCTCCGCCAGACGGGCTCGAGCATCATGTACAACGAGGGCCAGCACCTCGTCATCCTCCGCCAGGCGCTCAACCAGAACCCCGTCCCGAACGCGTTCGAGACGGGCGAGGCATCCTAGGCCGCGCCGTCACGCTCGCAACCGCGCTCGCCCTCGTCCTCGCCGGTTGCGGCGGGGACGAGGGCGACAGCGCGCCGTCGAGCGTGAAGGTGAACATCGCGAGCTTCAAGTTCATCCCCAAGGCTGTGAAGCTGAAGGCCGGCGGCAAGGTCACCTGGGTCAACCAGGACAAGGCACCGCACACCGCGACGAGCGATGAAGGCGCGCCCGCAAAGTTCAACACCGGCCGGCTCGACCTGAGTGAATCGAAGCCGATCAAGCTCGACGAGCCTGGCAGCTATCCCTACTACTGCGTGTACCACCGCTTCATGACCGGTACCCTCGAGGTGGTCGACTGATGCCGAACATCGGACCCCTCGAAATCGTCGTGATCCTGATCATCGCCCTGCTCGTGCTGGGCCCGAAGAAGCTGCCCGACGTCGGGCGCTCGGTCGGCAAGGGGCTGCGCGAGTTCCGCAGCGCGATGAGCGGAATGAGCCTCGATCGCGACGAGGACGAAGACGACGAGCTGATGGAGCCGGCCGAGGATGAGCCGGCCGCGCGAAAGAAAACGGCCGACGAGAAGCCGGCCGCCACTACCTAGCGCAGAACCGCTACCAGAACGAGGCCGACTCGATCGCGTCTTCGAGCTCGGACAGCGGCTTCGTGTAGATCCCGGAGCTGAGGTACTTCCAGCCGTCGTCAGGGACGACGAAGACGATGTTCCCCTCGTCGAGCTCGGACGCGATTCGCGACGCAATGTAGGCAATCGCGCCGCTGGACGGGCCGACGAACATCCCCTCTTCCTCGAGGATCTTCTTCGTCCACACGACGGCGTCCCGGTTCGAGACGAAGATCTTGCGGTCGAGCAGCGACACGTCGAGGATCGGCGGGATGAAGCCGTCGTCGAGCGAGCGCAGGCCCTGAACGAGCTCGCCCTGGAGCGGCTCGGCCGCGACGAGCAGGGTGTCGGGGTCCTCCTCCTTCAGGCGGCGGCCGTTCCCCATCAGCGTGCCGCCCGTACCGAGCCCGCCGACGAAGGCAGCGACCTCGTCGAGTTCGTCGAGGATCTCGACGGCGGTGCCCTCGTAGTGGGCGCGCGGGTTGGCCTCGTTGCCGTACTGGTATGGCATGTAGAGCGAGGAGTCGGCCGCCGCCATCTCGAGCGCCATCGCGACCGCGCCGTTCGAACCCTGAGCACCAGGTGAGTAGACGATCTCGGCGCCGTACATCCGCAGCAGCGCTGTGCGCTCCTCGGTGACGTTGTCCGGCATGACCACCTTGAGCGGATATCCCTTGCGCCGGCAGATCATCGCGAGCGAGATGCCGGTGTTGCCCGAGGTCGGCTCGAAGATCGTCTGGCCGGGCGAGATCGCGCCGCTCTCCTCGGCGTCCTCGATCAGCGAGCGTGCGACGCGGTCCTTGACGGAGCCCGTGGGGTTGTGCGACTCGAGCTTCGCCCAGAGGCGAACACCCGGCTTCGGCGACATCCGCTTGAGCTCGACCAGCGGCGTATTGCCGATGGACTGCACGACATCGCCGTAGCGCCCACCGCACGGCCGGTTGTCAAGACGCGGCTCGGACATCGCTTCAAAAAGTGTAGCGGGGGATAGCGCGCGCGCGGCTAGGGCGGCGTGGCGCGAAAACCGAGTATGGCCGTGCCAGCTAGGGCGTGGCGTCCTACGCACGCGAGCCCGACGCTGGTGCGGTTAGACGACGGTTTGCAGCGCCAGGAGTCCAAGCCGCTAGCCGCCGGCCATAGCCGGCAAGATCACGAGCGTGTCCTCCGGCTTGACGGGCGTGGAGAGCCCGTCGAGCACGCGCACGTCCTCGTCGTTCAAATAGACGTTGACGTAGCGGTTCAGCTGCCCGTCGTCGGCGAAGAGCTGCGTCTTCGTGTCCGGGTGCGCCTCCGACAGCGCGCGGAGGACCTCCCCAACGTCAGCGCCGTCGGCGGACACCTCCTTCTCGCCGCCGGTCGAGCCGCGCAGGACCGGCGGGATCTTGACCGTGCTCATCGGCGTCGAAGCCTAAACGGTCATCCCGGCGCGCCGATCGCGACGCAGCAGCGTCCTGGTGCCGGGTCGAGCGCCGCTACGACATCGTCACGCCCGAGGCCCTCGAGCAGTCCCTGCGTGAACGCTTCGTTCATCCCACAGACGACTTCGCGGTGCTCGCCGGCGAGCCGATCGAACGGGCAGTTACGTAGTCGGATCGTGCCGCCTTCGTCTTCGTACGGCTCGTAGCCCCGCTGCGCGAGGATGCCCATGAGGTCCTGGCGCTTCGTCGCCTCGCGGAGGGACGCCCCCTCGTCCACCCCGCGGCCGTGCGCGGCCAACCGGAGCTCGTCGCGGGCGCCGGCGCTGGATTCGCCCTCGAGCGCTTCCGCAAGCAGGTCGGCGGCGAACGCGTAGTCGCGGGCGGGTACCGAGACGACGATCTCCTGGGCGCTCGGGGAGTAGAGCTTCGCCGGGCGCCCCGCGCCCGGTCCCGTGCGGCCCTCGCCGCGCCGGTACTCCGTCGTCAGCAGTCCGTTCTCGACGAGCTTGTCGAGGTGGTAGGCCGCGAGCGTGCGGCTGATTGCCAGCGCCCTCGCGGCGTGCTCGCGACTCGTCGGCTCCCCGTGCTCGCGTACCAACTCGTAAAGGCGCCGTCGGGTCGGCTCCTCGAGGACTCCCAGCTGCGCCTTTGGGTGATCGTCTGCCATCAGTGTCTCTGGATTCTAACACCAAAAGACCTTGACAAATGCCCGCGACTGTGCATAACCTTCGTCAAGATCTATTGTCTTTAGAAAGGAGACAAGTCATGCCCACTACCACTGTCCGGCGGCCCGCTGTCGAGGCCGCGCACGCCTTGAACGGCCGTTCGACCACCCCGGGCCGCTGGTCCGACGGTCGCTTCCAGGCCTTCGCCCTGTTGCGCACCGGCTTCGCCGTCGCACCGATCCTGTTCGGCCTCGACAAGTTCGCCAATGTGATGGTCGACTGGCCCGTGTACCTCGCGCCCTGGATAAACGACATTGCTCCCGGCAGCGGCCAGGAGTTCATGTACGTGGTCGGAGCGATCGAGATCGTCGCCGGCGTCGCGGTCGCGCTCAAGCCGCGCTACGGCGCTTGGCTCGTCGCCGCGTGGCTCGGCGGGATCATCGTCAACCTCCTCAGCCACTCCGGCTACTACGACATCGCCTTGCGCGACTTCGGACTCTTGATCGGGGCAGTCGCGCTCGCTCGTCTCGCGAGCGTCTACGACCCGCCGCTCAAGCAGGCGCGCTGAGCCCAAACGGCTGGCCGCGGGCGTCGCTTCGGCGGCGCCCGTCGGCTATCCGGCGCAGAACGCTTCGTAGTCCGGGAACTTGCCCATCTCCTCATCGGAGATGGAGTCCGGGTCGCGCGAGCAGATCGGGCACTCCGGATCGCGCTTGACCTTCAGCTCGGTGAACGTCGCGCCGAGGGCCTCGTAGAGCAGCAGGCGCCCGATCAGCGGCTCGCCCGCTCCCGTCACCAGCTTGATCACCTCGGTCGCCTGCAGCATGCCCATCGTGCCGGGCAACACGCCCAGCACGCCGTTGGCGCCGCACGACGGCGCCAGCTCGGCCGGAGGCGGCGTCGGGTATAGGCAGCGGTAGCAGGGGCCCTCGTACGGGGCGAAGACCGCGATCTGGCCGTCGAAGCCGAGGATGGACGCCGACACCACGGGAATCTTCAGCCGCACGCTGGCGTCGTTCAGCAGGTAGCGCGTGGGGAAGTTGTCGACGCCGTCGACGATCACGTCGTAGCCCTCGATGATCTCCATGATGTTCGAGGCGTCGAGGCGCGTCTCGTACTTGACGACCTCGACGTCCGGATTCAGCGCGTGGATCGACTCCTCGGCGGAGTCGACCTTCGGCACGCCGATGCGGTCGCTGGTATGCGCGACCTGGCGCTGGAGGTTCGAGAGGTCGACGACATCGTCGTCAACGATCCCGAGCGTGCCGACGCCGGCCGCGGCGAGATATAGCGCGATCGGGGAGCCGAGCCCGCCGGCGCCGAGCAGCAGGACCTTCGCCTCCAGCAGCTTCAGCTGACCCTCGAGGCCGATCTCCGGCACCAGCACGTGGCGTGAGTAGCGCTCGTGCTGCTCGGGCGTGAGGCTCTCGGGGACCTCGACGTCGTAGCCGCGGTCCTTCCAGAGCGTTATCCCGCCGGCCATCGAAGACACGTGCTCGTAGCCGAGCAGCGTCTGGAGGGTGTCGGCCGCCCACGCGGAGCGGTTACCAGAAGCGCAGTAGAGGACGACGGGCTGGGACTTGTCGGGTGCCGCGGCCTCGATGCGCGTCTCGAGATACGAGCGCGGGACGTGGACGGCACCGGGGATGTGCGCCTGGTCCCACTCGTTCTGCTCGCGAATGTCCACCACGACGGCGCCGTTGGCGGAGCCGTTCGCGAACTGCTCGTGCACATCCTTCGGATCGATCTCGCTGATCCGCTCGAGAACCTTGCGCTTCATCTCTGCTGCGCTAGCCACTGCTGCCTTTCATTCCCTTTCCCACGTCGGCTTTACTTCAGAAAGTATAGCGACCTCCGCAGAAGGCCGCGAGGGCCTCAGGGTCCACCAAATGAAAGCACCGGGGCCGCTTTGATGCGACCCCGGTGCTTTACCCCGGACTGGCTGCGTATGAAGCTCGCGAGCGCCGGCTCATGGCGCCTACAAGTTTGTCTTTCTGATCTTGGTTATCGAACACAGGCGAGGGTGCCGATATGGGGTCTTGACCCCATCTTTGCCATGCGACGCCGCGATTCCCTTGTAAACCAGGTCGTAGCCGTAAATCTGCTGCTCGTCACGGGCACGCTGTTCGGCGCCAGCGTGGCCGTCGGGCTCGACCTGACCGAGCGCGGACAGCAGTTCGTCGTGCTCGCGTGGGGGCTCGTGATGACGATGGTGGTCAATGCGCTGATCCTGCGGCGCCGGTTCGCCCCGCTGGAGAAGCTGATCGAAGAGGTCGAGCAGATCGATCCGTCGAGGCCGGGCGCGCGGATCGCGGCCAGTGGCGACGCCGACGAGGTCGCGCGGCTCGCCGCCTCGTTCCAGCGCCTGCTCGAGCGCGTCGAGGACGAGCGCATCCGCGCCGGCCGGATGGTGCTGCGGGCGCAGGAGGACGAACGCCGGCGGATTGCACGCGACCTCCACGACGAGGTCAATCAGGCGCTGACCGCGATCCTCCTGCGTCTCCAGGCCGTCAAGCAGGTCGCCCCGGAGGGGCTCCACGAGGAGATCGCCGAGACCGCCCGCCTCGCCAACCAAGCGATGGAGGAGCTCCTGCGCCTGTCCCGGCAGCTGCGGCCGAGCGCGCTCGACGACCACGGAGTCGCGGCGGCGGTCCAGAGCCAGGCCAAGCGCTTCTCCGACCAGACCGGGCTCCCGGTCCGCCTGCGCACTCGCGGCGAGCCGACCCGGCTTACCGAGGACCAGGAGATCGTCCTCTATCGCGTCGCACAGGAGGCGCTCTCCAACGTCGCGCAGCACTCGGGCGCGTCGCGCGTCGCGATCGACCTCGTCGCCGACGAGGGCCAGGTGACGCTGCGCGTCCGCGACGACGGAATCGGCTTCGATCCCGGCAACGACGAGCACACCCGCGCCGGCCTCGCGGGGATGACCGAGCGCGCGCGGCTCGTCGGCGGCCGGCTCGACCTGACCTCGTCGATGGGTCAGGGGTCGGTCGTCACGCTGCGCTTACCCGAGCGCCCGGCGGACTCACCGCCGGATGCGCCTGCGCTCTCACCCGGGAAGGCGGCCTGACGATGCTGCGAGTGCTCGTGGCAGACGATCACGGAATCGTGCGCTCCGGGCTGCGGATGCTGATCGACCGGCAGCCGGGAATGGGCGTCGTCGCGGAAGCGTCGGATGGCGTCGAGGCCGTCGAGCAGGCGCTCGCCGAGAAGCCCGACGTCGCGATCCTCGATGTTGCGATGCCGCGGATGACCGGGATCCAGGCGACCCAGAAGATCCGCGCGCAGCTGCCCGGCACGGCTGTCCTGCTGCTGTCGATGCACGACGACGAGCGCTATCTCTTCGACGGCCTGCGCGCCGGCGCGAGCGGCTACGTCCTCAAGCGCGCCGCCGACCACGACCTGCTGGACGCCGTAAGCGCGGCTGCGCGCGGAGAATCATTCCTGCCGCCGGGCGTCGAGGAGAGCGTCGCGCGCGAGTGGACGAGCGGGGACGCCGACGCGCCCGCCGATCCGCTGACCGCGCGCGAGCTCGAGGTCGTGAAGCTGATCGCCGAGGCGCATACGAACCGCGAGATCGCCAAGATCCTGACCGTGTCCGAGAAGACGGTCGAGTCGCACCGGGCGAACGTGCTCGCGAAGCTCGGGATGAGCGACCGCGTCGAGCTGGTGCGCTACGCGATCAAGCGCGGGCTGGTAGAGGCGTAGAGCGGCGCGTCAAGCGCCGCCGAGCAGGGACGGCAGCCATGCAGGCTGCGCAAGCACGAGCGCGGCGGCGGCCAACAGACCGACGCCGATCACCCGCACGCCGCGGTCGCCGCCGGGCGCCGTCTTCTCGTAGACCATCAGCGCCGCCAGGACCGCCATCCACCACAGGTTCGCGACGCCAGCCGCGAACATCACCAGCATCAGCGCCCAGCAGCAGCCGAGGCAGAACACCCCGTGGCCGCGCCCGAAGCGAAATGCCCCGGAGGTGCCGCGCTCGTAATACCGCAGCAGGTACGCACCCGGATGGCGGCACTCGCGCAGGCAGGCGTCCTTGAGAGACGTGAACTGGAACGCGCCCGCCAACGCGAGCGCACCGCCGGCGATCAACCATGGTCTCGCCGCGAGCCACGGAGTCGACTCGACGACCTCGTGCAGCAGCAGGTCGCCACTGAACGCGGCCGCCCCAAAGGCCGACCAGACGAGCGCATAGCCGCCGAGGAAGGCCGTCATCGCCGCACGCGGCCGCGGCTGGTTCGCCGACGCGCGAGCGAACAGGCGCACCAGCGGCAGGCTCGAGGGCAGCATCATCGCCGCGGTCATCGCCTGCCAGGCGACGAGGAAGAGCGCCAGGGTCGCCCAGTAGGGCAGCCCGGCGTGGACGAGCGCGTCGTGGTGGAGGTAACCGGCCGTGCCGGTCAGCTGGGCCACGAGCGCGAGCACCCAGGCGGCGGCGATCGCCGCGACGACCGCCGCCGGGACGGGCCCCAGGCGCGCCGAGCCCAGCGCGGCCAATGCGCCTCGCGAGCGCGTTGAAGTACCCGCCTCCACCGGTGTTCCTCAGCTGCCGTTCTCGTGCACCAGCTTCCAGTCGGACTGGATCGCGTTCTTGTTGGGCAGGTCCCACTCCATCCCGTACTGCGGCAGGTTGACCGTGTGGCTGTCAGACACGGCCACGTAGGCGGGCGAGCCGGGCACGGTCGAGAACACCGAGTCGCGCAGCGTCGTCGTGGTCCCGTCCGGACCCTCGTAGGGATGCATCTCGGCGGATACGACATCGCCGATCGTGAGCGTCCCCTTGCCGCCGCTCGTCTCGTGGGTGATCGGAGCGCGCTCGACCGCGATCGTCTCGCCGATCAAACCCGCCAAGTCCGCCAGCGGCCCACCGAGCTTGCCGGAAAACGCATCCACGATCGCTTCGAACTGCTCGTCCGTGGCGCTGTCGTCGACGAACACGACCTCGCGCCAGCTGCCCGGCGTGAGGACGTTCCCGGGAATGCGGACGACCCGTACGAAATTCAGGCCGCTGACGTCGACGCCGCGGATGCTGCCCCGCTCCAAGTGATACGCGTTGAACGCGTCACAGGTGCCCTCATCGGGATCCTCGCCGATCCAGCACGGGCACAACACGTTGCACGAACACGCTTCGAGCAGGCTGCCCTCGAGTTCGTAGCCAGACGCCGTTGATGCCTCCATCTCAGCCTCCTCCGTCTCGGTTGACCGGAGGTGCGAGCCTAACCGCTGCGAGCGGGTTGCGCTACGACTTAGCGGGCGCGCTTGAGCGTCGCGGCGAGCTTCTTCTGCGACAGCTTCGATCCGGCCGTGGCGAGGTAGGCGACCCGTCCCTTCGCGAGCCCCACGAGCAGGCGATGGCCACCGCGCTCGACGACCAGGGCGTTCGTGCCCGTCAGCTTGCGCGCGCCGGCGAGTCGGCGGCGCGTCGCCGACTCCTTTGCTCCCGGGACGATCCCGCGCGCTGAGAAGCGCTTGCTGTCGGTCAGCAGGAGCTCGGCGCGCGGAGAGCTGCCGTCGTCGCTCGGATACGCGACGCGCAGCGCTCCACCCGACTTGAGGCACCAGCGAGATACGCCGCGCTTTGCGGCGTCCGGCGGGCCGAGGCGACGAACGACCTCGGCCTCGCGCGTTCCCAGCGGTACGCCGCCGAGCCCGCGGCCGACCGAACCACGCCGCGAGAGGCAGCTCTTCCCCGCCCCGGCCTGCCCGGCGCCGGCGCCCGACTTGCGGAACGGGGGATCGGGGCAGGTCGGGTCCGCCTTGAACGAGTTGACGATCTGGACGCCGCCCCGCCCGTAGCCGAAGTAGGGGCGCCACTCGGCCGGGAATCCGGGCAGCGTCGTGACGTCGAAGCTCTGGTTGTTGATCGTGAAGTGGTCGATATAGACGCCGCCCATCCCGCGCGCCTTGTCGACGAAGTAACTGCCGTCCCAGTTGTAGGTCTCGGTTCGTTCGTCGCCCTGGATGATCGAGCCGCGCCAGTGGTCGTGCTGGTAGTAGAAGCACTTGGGCAGCGCGGCCGCCACGCGTGCCGGCTCCTGGAGGAGGAAGTCCACGACCCCGAGCTCGGTGACGTTCTGGCGGCGCTTGTCGAACTCGACGCAGAAGGGGTCGGCGCCCGGGTTGGGGTAGTTCGTCCCGAAGCCGACGTTCTGGAGCTGGCACTCGTACGGGTTCTGGCCGTCCCAGCCCTCGATGCTCAGTGCAGGGGCCGCCGGCGCCGCGAGCGCGAGCAGCGCGACGGCCGCTACGAGCGCTGCGGGCGCGATCCGTGCTGCACGCATTGCCCCCGACATCCCGGCTCAGGCTACCGACTCGCCTGCGATCGGCCGCCGGTAGCCTCGCGCGCGTGAATCCGCGCATCGCCCTGGCGCTCGCGCTGCTGGCTGCCTTCGCGCTCGGGGCACTACTCGTAGTTGCGTCCGAGCGCGACGACCATGCCTCCGGCGAAGGCGATCGCGGCTCGCGCGGGTTCGAGGGCGCCCGCATGCCGGCGGGGCTCCGGGCGCCCGAGCTCGGGCTACGCAACCAGGACGGCGAGCGGGTCTCGATGCGGAAGCTGCGCGGGCGCCCGGTCATCGTCACCTTCCTCTACACGACATGCGAAGAGACCTGCCCAGGCCAGGCACAACAGGTCAAGGGGGGTCTCGACCAGCTCGGCCACGACGTGCCCGCGCTCGCGATAGCCGTCGACCCGCGCAACGACACGCCGGAGAAGGCGCGTCGCTTCCTGTTCGACCAGGGACTCAGCGATCGGATGGACTTCATCCTCGGCTCGGTCGGCGAGCTCGAGCCCGTCTGGCGCGGCTACGCGATCCAGCCGCAGACGAACGAGGCCGAGCACCAGGCGCGGATCGTGCTCGTCGACAAGCGCGGCTTCCAACGCATCGGGTTCCCGCTCGCCCAGGCCACGCCGGAGCGGATCGCGCACGACCTGCGATTGCTCGAGCGCGAGCGCGGGCCGGCGGAGCGCGCTCGATAACCTAGTCCCCAGGTACGGATTAATGATGTTCTCCACCAAAGCCGAGTACGGCGTGCACGTGATGGCCCACCTCGCCCGCACCGAGGCGAGCCAGCCGACCTCGCTCGCAACGATCGCCTCCGCGGAGCGCCTGCCGCTCGCCTACCTCGAGCACCTCGTCCAGCGGCTCCGCAAGGCGGGGCTCGTCGAGAGCCGCCGTGGCGCGCACGGCGGCTACACGCTCGCCCGCCCGGCCGAGGAGATCAGGATGGCGGAGGTGGTGTCGGCGCTCGAGGGCGACCTCGCACCGATTGAGTGCATCAGCGCCACGGCCGACGGGGCCACCGTCTGCGCCCGCGAGGTCGAGGGCGACGGCAGCTGCCCGACGAAGCTTCTCTGGACCCGCGTGCAGGGCTCGATCGTCCGCACGCTCAACGAAATCACGCTCGCCGAGCTCGCGCAGCCGGCGCACCGGAAAGGAAAGACGGCTGCATGAGCCTCGAGATCAAGAACCTGCACGTACGCACGGAGGAGCGCGAAATCCTCCATGGCGTCGACCTCACCGTCTCACTCGGCGAGATCCATGCCCTGATGGGGCCGAACGGCTCCGGCAAGTCGACGCTTGCCAACACGATCATGGGGAACCCCGCCTACGAAGTGACCGAGGGCTCGATCGTGCTCGACGGCGACGACATCACCGCCGCCGACCCCGACGAGCGGGCGCAGGCCGGGTTGTTCATGGCGTTCCAGTACCCGGCATCGATCCCCGGCGTCTCGGTCGCGAACTTCCTCCGCACCGCGATCAACGCCGGTCGCGACGAGCCGATCAAGGTGAAGGAGTTCGGCGCGCTGCTGAAGCGCAACATGGAGGTGCTGCGGATCGACCCGGAGTTCACCAAGCGCTACCTCAACGACGGCTTCTCGGGCGGCGAGAAGAAGCGCGCCGAGATCCTCCAGCTCGCGATGCTCGAGCCGCGGATCGCGGTGCTCGACGAGACCGACTCCGGGCTCGACATCGACGCGCTGCGCGTCGTCTCCGACGGGGTGAACGCGATCCAGGGCCCCGAGCGCGGGACGCTGATCATCACCCACTACACGCGCATCCTCGAGTACGTCAAGCCCGAGTTCGTCCACATCATGCTCGACGGGCGGATCGTCCGTGAGGGCGGCGCCGAGCTCGCCGCCGAGCTCGAGGAGAAGGGCTACGACTTCGTCCGCGAGGAGGTCGGTGCCGCGGATGGCGGCTAGCTTTGCCGACACGCTCGCCGAGCGGCGCAAGGCGGCGCTCGAACGCTTCGAAGCGGAGCCCGTGCCCACGTGGCGCCGGTCCGGCTTCTGGACCACGACGCTGCGCCACCTGCGCTTCGACGAGCTCGAGCCGCGGCGCTACGAGGAGGTCGATTCGCGGGCCGAGCTCCCGGACCTCGTCGCCGAAACGCTCGGAGACGAGCAGCTCGGCGGCCTGATCGTCCAGCGCGGCGCGAGCACGATCTTCACCGAGCTCGACCCGGCGCTCGCGGACCAGGGCGTCGTCCTGACTCCGCTCGAGGCGGCGGTCGAGTCGCATCCGGACCTCGTCGAGCAGTGGTACATGAAGCGCCTCTCCGACGAGGACGGCAAGTTCGCGGCCGCGACCGCGGCGTTCTGGTCCGGCGGCGCCTTCATCCACGTGCCGCGCAACGTCGAGATCGACCTTCCGCTTCAAGTCGTGTACCTGATCGACGAACCGGGCACGGCGCAGTACGCGCACACGCTTGGCGTGATCGGCGAGAACGCGGGGGCGCGCGTGCGCGAGTACTGCCTCGCGCCCGATCTGCCGGACGGCGGCCAGGCGCTCCACGCCGGCGCCTTCGAGCTCTACCTCGAGGCGGGCGCGCGGGCGCGGCTGGCGCATCTGCAGGACTGGGGCGGCGGCGAGGTCTACGACGTGTCGGAGAAGCGCGTCGAGATCGCGCGCGACGCTTTCTGCGCGTGGGTCCCGATGCATCTCGGTGGCCATCTGACGAAACAGCGGCTCGACATCGTCACCGCCGAGAGCGGGTCCGACATGCGCCACACGGGGCTCTACTTCACCGAGGGCGAAGAGCACCTCGACCTGTTCACGACCGACAAGCACGAGCAGGGCCATACGACGGGCGACACCGTCTGGAAGGGCGCGCTCACCGGCACCTCGCGGGCGTCGTACGAGGGCCTGATCCACATCGTGCCGAACGCGCAGGAGACGCATACCTACCTCCAGACGCACTCGATGCTGCTGTCACCGAAGGCGAAGGGCGACGCGATCCCATCGCTGATCGTCGAGACCGACAACGTCTCGGCGTCGCACGGCGGCACGGTCGGCGAGATCGACGAGACGCAGGTCTTCTACATGATGACCCGCGGCATCCCGCGCAACGAGGCTGTCCGGATCCTCGTCGAGGGCTACTTCGAGGAGGTCGTCGGAAGACTCGAGGACGAGGCGCTCGAGGCACTCGTCAGGCGCCTGATCGCCGCGAAGCTCGCCGCCGCGGAGGACGAGGTGGCCGAGTTCACCGAGGAGCGCTCGGCGGCATGAGCGCGACCGCGACGCAGCCGCTCGTGGATGTCCGCGCCGACTTCCCCGTTCTCGCGCGCGAATTCGGCGGCAAGCCGCTGATCTACCTCGACTCGGCGGCTACCTCGCAGAAGCCGCGCGCTGTGATCGAGGCGGTCTCCGGCTACTACGAGCGCTCGAACGCCAACATCCACCGCGGCGTGTACGAGCTCGCGCGTGAGGCGACCGACCTGTTCGAGGGCGCGCGCGAGCGGGTGGCGGCGTTCGCCGGCGGCGAGACCGACACGACGATCTTCACCCGCAACGCGACCGAGGCGATCAACCTCGTCGCATACACATGGGGGCGCGACAACGTCGTCGCCGGCGACGAGGTGCTGATCACGCACATGGAGCACCACTCGAACATCGTCCCGTGGCAGCTCCTCTGCCAGGAGCGCGGCGCCCGGCTCCGCTACCTGTCGGTATCCGACGAGGGCACGCTCTCGCTCGACGAGCTCGACTCGGTTCTCGCCGAGGGAAAGGTCAAGCTCGTCGCGGTCGCCCACGTGTCGAACGTCCTTGGCACGATCAACCCGGTCGCCGAGATCGTCGCCCGAGCGCGCGCGGCCGGGGCGGCCGTGCTGGTGGACGGCTCGCAGGCGATGCCGCAGATGCCCGTGGACGTGGGCGCCCTCGACGCCGACTTCTATGCCTGGACCGGCCACAAGGCCCTTGGCCCGACGGGGATCGGAGTGCTCCACGGCCGCCGCGAGCTGCTCGAGGAGATGCGTCCGTTCCTAGGAGGCGGCGACATGATCAAGCAGGTTGACTTCGACACGTCAACCTGGAACGACCTGCCGTGGAAGTTCGAAGCCGGCACTTCGCCGATCGCCGAGGGCGTCGGGCTCGGGGTCGCGATCGACTATCTCTCGGCCGTCGGGATGGAGGTTGTCCGCGCACACGAGCGCGAGTTGACCGCGTACGCGCTCGAGCGGCTGCCGGAGGTGCCGTCGCTGCGCCTGTTCGGTCCAACGAACGCCGATCGGCGCGGCGGCGTGATCTCGTTCGCGCTCGAGGGGATACACCCGCATGACATCGCCGAGCTGTGCGACCGCGAGGCCGTTTGCATCCGCGCCGGCCACCACTGCGCCCAGCCGCTAATGCGGCGCATGGGAGTGCCTGCGACGGCGCGCGCCTCGTTCCATCTCTACAACTCGCGCGCGGACGTGGACAGGCTCGTGGACGCCCTTCAAGGCGCCCGCGAGGTCTTCGCCTGAGGATGAGCGGCGATAGCCGGCGCCTCGCGGTGTCGTCTTCGCGCTCGTGTGCCGAGCACACTTCGCGCTCGACTCCTGGCGAGGCTTGGCTCTAGCCGCTCATCAGCGGCCGCAGGCGGGGATGCCCGCAGCCTGCGCCGCGCGGCGGGCCTCGGCCTGGAGCGCCTTGAGGCGGTCCTGCGCGGAGACCGCGGCGGCCCTGTCCTGCTTGCGCCGCGCTCGTTCGACGCGCCCGAGCGTCGCATCGATCTGGGCGCGGGCCTTCAGCAGGCGGTCGAAATCTGCCTGCTTGTCCGACGGCGGGTCGAGCTTTGCGAGCTCCGCATGCGAGTCGGCGAGGATCTCGCGCTGCTTCGCGACCGACGCGCCCGCCGCCACCGCGCGCTCGCTGGCATCGTTGCAGATGTCCTCGGCGTCGGACTTGAAGTCATCCCCGCCGCCGCCGCACGCCCCGAGCGCCAGCGCGATGAGAGCAAGCGGCGCGAGCGAGCCGAGGCGTGCACTCAAGAAGCGCACTCCTCCAAGCCGGCTTCCTTCGCCGCCGCCTTCGCGGCGCGATCGGCGCTCCGCACCTGCGGCGCGAGCCGGCCCGCCTGCCCGACGTCGCCGTTCTCGATCGCCTTCGAGACCCGCGGCTCGAGCACGACCAGCCGGTCGAGTGCCGCCAGATAGCGGTCGAAAGCATCCTGCTTGTCGTCCGGTGGCTCGAGCCGCCGGAGATCGGCGCGCGCCCGCCTCAGCACTCGCTGCGCCCGAAGCAGCTGCTGGGCCGGCTTCGCCGCCGACTGCTTCTCGACCTCCTGCAGATCGTCTCGCCCCTGCTTGCATATCCGATCGGCCTTCTCCTCGAAGTCGTTCCCGCAACCCGCGAGCGCCAGGCCGAGCGCGGCAGCCACGGCGATCTCGCGCGTTCTCATCCGCGGCGGACTCTAGATGAGCAGGGCGGATGGCTACAGTGGATCCGAGATGGACGAGCTCTACCGCGACTACATCCTCGACCACTACAAGCAGCCCCGGAACTTCGGCGAGCTCGACCCGCACGACCTCGCGTTCCACGACCACAACCCGCTCTGCGGCGACGAGCTGGGGATCCACCTGCGCGTCGAGGACGGCAAGATCGCCGACCTCCGCTTTCACGGCCAAGGCTGCGCGATCTCCCAGGCGGCCGCCTCGATCGCTTCCGAGGAGCTGATCGGGATGCCCGTCGCGGAGGCGGGCGAGCTGTCGGCGTCGTGGGTGATCGAGCTACTCGGCATCGACATCTCGCCGACACGCCGCAAGTGCGCGCTGCTGTGCCTGAAGGTCGTTCGCGGCGCCGTCACCGACGACGCGAGCTGGCCGGAGGGCTGACGACGCCTAACCGGTTACGCGTTGCAAGCGTCGCCGAGACCAGCGGCCTCGGCGGCGTCGCTGCTCTCGTTGTCGAGCGCCTCGAGTTGCTCGCTCGCTTGCTCGGCCGCCTCTCCGTCGCCGCTCTCCGCAGCCGCCTGGATGTCGCCAAGGGACGCCGCTGCCTTGTCGTAGGTCGCGAGATAGCGCTCGAACGCCGCCTTCTTGTCTGCCGGTGGCTCGAGCCCCCCGAGTTGCCGCTTCGTGTCCGCCAGGACCTGGTTGAGTTCGGTCAGGTTCTTGAGCGCCTGCTCTTCGTTTCCCTGCTGGTTCTCTCGGTCGAGCTCCGCGACCTTCTTCGTGGACTCAGCGCAGATCGCCTTCGCCTTGTCCTCGTAGGAGGACGACTTCGAGTTGTCGTCGCCGCAGGCAGCGATCAGAGCGCCGAGAGCGAACACGGCCACCAGCACGGATGCGAGTCTTCCCCCCACGCAGGCCAATCCTAAACCGATGCGGGCTCCCGGTGGGAACTCTCGACACCGAGCGCCTCCCGCGCGGCGCGCTCGCCGGACTGGACGGCGCCCTCCATGTACCCGTTCCACTCTGTCGCGGTCTCGGTACCGGCCCAATGGATCCGGCCGGTCGGCTCGCGCAGCGCAGGGCCGTAGCCGGTCAGGCCGCCCGTCGGGAGCATGCAGACCGGGCCGCCCCGCGTCCACGGCTCCTCGTCCCAGTTCTGCTCGATGTAGGCCTCGGGGTTTCCCGCGCGTTCGCCGAAGAGTCGCGCAAAGAACCCGGTCACGGTCGTGCGGCGCTCCTCGGCGGGCCGGCTCGCAAGCGCGCGCGCCATCGGCCCGTCCACGAACCCCACCAGCACCCCCGGCGAGCCTTCTGGCGGCGAATTGTCGAACGTCACGCTGAGCGGCCCGACGTCGCAGACGCCCTGCCCTGTCAACCCGTCCGCGCGCCAGAAGGGCTCGTCGTAGACGGCGATGCACTTGGTCATCGAGCCCTGCGCCATCCGCTGCGTCAGACCATCACGCAGCACCGGCAGCGGCGGGTCGTAGGCGATCCGGCCCGCGATGTTTGGCGGCACCGACACGATCACGCGGCCGGCGCGCAGCTCCAATTCGCCGGCGCGCAACGTGACTTCCGCGTCGTCCTGCTCGATCGAGCGCACCGGGGCCTCGAGCATGACCCGCTCGCCGAGTTCCTCGGCCATCCGGATCGCGAGTAGCTGCGAGCCGCCTGCGAGGCGATCCTGCTGGGCACCGCCCTCGACGTCCACGAGCGCCTCGAAGCTGCCGGCGGAGCGGATGATCGCGAGCACCGAGAGCAGTGACATCTCCTCCGGATCGCGCCCGAATGCGGACCCTGTCGCGATCGCCACCAAGTCGGCGCCCCCTGCGGGTGCGTAGCTGCCGCCGGACCCACGACCAGATCGTCGTCGCGTCCCACTCGGCTGCACCTTCGGCCTCCCAGGCCGCGTCCGCCGGCAGCGTCGCCGCGAGCGCGTTCAGCTTTCGCAGGCCGTGGCCGACATCGGCGAGGACAAAGGGGTTGATCCGCGGGATCGTGCCTCGGTAGCGCTTGACCCGCCCGCGCAACTCGATCACGTTGTCGCCCGCGTTGTAGGTGGGGAACGTCTCGACGCCGAGCTCGTCGGCAAGCGCGTACATCCGGTCCTGGCCGGGGCCGATCCACTGCCCGCCGATCTCGACGACCTTGCCCCCGCCGAGATCGGCGTTGAGCGTCCGTCCGCCGACGCGGTCGCGCGCCTCGAGGACGACGGTCGAAGCGCCGGTCGCAACGAGCTGCCGGGCCGCGCTCAGTCCGGCGAAACCAGCGCCGACAACGGCGACGTCAACATCAAGCGACTCGCCCATCAAGCGAGCCTATCGCCGTTGGCGCCGCTGTTCCCGACGGGCGGTCTCGCTAGAATTCAATATCCGACCGCCGAAAGCGGATTTCCGCTCCCGATCGAGGGTACCCCCCACCTATGGCAGCTACCGACAAGACCCGCATCTCAAAGCCCAGCGCAATCGTCGAGGACGAGCAGGGACAGCTGGTCACCCGCAAGGGCATCACGCGCGAAGCCGTGCTCGAGATGTCGAAGATCAAGGGCGAGCCCGACTGGATGCGCGACAAGCGGATCAAGTCGTACGAGATCTTCGAGCGCAAGCCGGTCCCGACATGGGGCGTGGACCTCTCCGGCCTGAACCTCGACGAGCTGGTGCTCTACTCCCCGCCGACGGCGGGCCGCTACGACTCCTGGGACGAGGTCCCCGAGGAGCAGCGGAAGACCTTCGAGGACCTCGGCATCCCCCAGGCCGAGCGCGAGCACCTCGCCGGCGTCGTCGGCGTCTGGCGCCAGGAGCCCGTGTACGAGGGGCTGAAGAAGGAGTACGCGGACCTCGGGATCCTCTTCTGCTCGATGGACACGGCGGTCACCGAGTACCCGGACCTCGTCCAGAAGTACTTCATGAACAAGTGCGTCCCGCCGCAGGACAACAAGTTCTCGGCGCTCCACGGCGCGATCTGGTCCGGCGGCTCATTCCTCTACGTGCCGAAGGGCGTCAAGGTGGACCTCCCGCTCCAGGCCTACTTCCGCATGGAGGGCTCGGGCGAGGGGACGTTCGAGCACACGTTGATCGTCGCCGACGAGGGCTCCGACGTGAACTACATCGAGGGCTGCACGGCGCAGACCTACAGCGTCAACTCGATGCACTCGGCGGTTGTCGAGATCTTCGTCCAAGAGGGCGCGAAGGCCCGCTACACGACGGTCCAGAACTGGTCCAAGGACGTCTACAACCTCAACACCAAGCGCGCGGTCGTCCAGGCCGAGGGCACGGTCGAGTGGGTCGGCGGCTCGATGGGCGCGAAGTACGTGATGCTCTACCCGGGCTCGTTCCTGCTCGGCGAGGGCGCGCGCGCCGACCATCTCAACGTCGGCGTCGCCTCTGGCGACGTCTGGAAGGACACCGGCGCGAAGGTGATGCACCTCGCGCCGAACACGACCTCCAACGTGCTCGCGAAGTCGATCTCGAAGGACGGCGGGATCATGGGCTACCGCGGGTCTCGTTCGGATGGGCCACAACTCGCAGGGCTCGAAGGCGCACGTCCAGTGCGACGGTCTGATGATGGACCCGCGAGTCGCGCTCGGACACCTGGCCCGACATCCAGATCCAGAACCCGCACGTCACGGTCGCGCACGAGGCGGTCGTCGGCAAGATCTCCGACGAGCAGCTGTTCTACCTGCGCAGCCGCGGCCTGTCCGAGGAGGAGGCGGCGGCGATGATCGTGAACGGCTTCATCGAGCCGGTCACGAAGGAGCTGCCGATGGAGTACGCGGTCGAGCTGAATCGTCTGATTCAGCTCGAGATGGTCGGATCGATCGGCTAGGAGCCGGTCAACCTTCGCGCTCCCGCTGCGGGCGTCGCGCAGGACCCACCAGTCCACCGCGTAGCCGCCGAACGGCAGGACCGCGCCGATCAGCACGGGATCGTCGTGCGGGCGTCCCACCCGGCGACCGGCCTTGCATAGAAGGCGGCGATGCACGTACGCGAGGAACAACGCGCCGTGGATCGGACCGAGCACCTCGACGCCGCCCGGCGCGTCGTGCGCGTACTTGACGTAGGTGGCGACGAGCAGCGCGAGGAAGCTGGTCGCCTCGACCAGCGCCACCCAGCGGAAGACTCTGATCGCGTTCATCGGCGGGGAAGCCTTCCACACCGCTACGGCGGGCGGCGTGCCGGCGGCTCAACGCCCGGCTCGGAACTGCCGATAGCAGCCTAGGTGCGGCTGCGATTGAAGGACATGGTGCTCGTCCAGGCGGCGGGCCACACGCGTACGACGCTCGCGAACTGGAACCGCGAGCCCTGGCCCGTGTTTCGCGTCTGGTTCGTGTGGGCCGTGGCGACCGCTCTCGCGCTGCTCGGAGCGACCTGGCTCGTGTCCGTGCTGGTCCCGCCGGACATCTCGATCCTGCACTACCCAGGCGTAACGCGCGACGCGGAGATCGACGACGTCGGGCGCATCCTGTTTGGCAACTCGTTCGTGCTCGCGCTCCATGCGAGCGCGTGCGTCGCCGGCTTCATCGCCGGCAGCTCGCTGCCGGCGTCGGCCCAGCGCTACTCCGGCCTCTGGCGCAAGATCCACGACGCGGCCGGCCCGATCGCGATCGCCTGGGTCAGCGCCTGCACGATCTTCTCGCTCATCACCCAGGCCTACGTGCTCGGGTCGCGCGCCGCGACGCTCTCGGTCCAGTTCGACGTGCCGCAGTGGGAGCTGCTGCTGGCACTCTTCCCGCACGCCGTGCCGGAGCTGGCCGCACTCTTCCTCCCACTCGCCGCGTGGGTGATCGCGAGCCGTCGCGGCGACTGGCACGAGCTGCTCGCGGCCACCGTCGTGACCGTTGCGATCGCCATCCCGGTGCTGGTCGCCTCGGCGTTCGTCGAGGTCTACTTCTCGCCGGAGCTCGTGAAGGCGATCAGCTAGCGGCCGAAGCGCTTCTCGACGCCGTCTAGCAGTTCCCAGTTCCCGCGCAGACAACGCTCGGCGATATCGAGCAGGGCCTCCTGGTCGGCGCCCTCGAGGCGGTCCTCGATCAGGCGCCTCGAGTGTGCGGCGTGCTCGTGATCGAGTTCGCGATGGAGCTCGAAGTAGGCGGTGGCGGGGCTCTCGGGGCTCATGCCGTAGTGCTCGACGAGGCCCTCTAGCTTGGTCTGCGAGATCGCGGGCTGGCCGGACTCGATCGTGTAGAGCGTGACGAGACCGCCGAGGAGATCGGAAGGTTGCGTCCACGCGTTCGCGCACGCTGCGGTCTCGGCCCGTGGGTCGGTCGCTTCGGACGCGCCGACGGTGGCGGCGAACTCGTCCCACAGATCGACGTGAGCAAGCTCCTCGGCAACGTGCTCCTCGAGCTCGGCACGCAGGGCGGGATCGGACGCGCGCGCGGTCGCATCGACCGCCTCGGCGAGCGCGACGACGGCGTGCCGGTACTCGCCGGCGTAGAACGAGAGCTCATCTTCGGTCAGCTCTCCGGCGCTCCAGCGGACGTAGAAGGGGTGCTCCAGCACGTTCCAGCGATCGCGTACGGCTTCCAGGCGCTCGAAGAAATCCACTTGCAGCTCCTTGTTCTGGGTTCGGGCCGGCAGGCCCACGGCGGCGATTGCGGGCACCGGATGGCGGCGCGCGCCCGCGCATCCTAACTTCTCCCCCATGAATACGACCGGAAGCGGGCCGCGGCGCGGTCTCTTCGAGGCGCCGGCGCGCGCGGCGTACCGCCGGAGCGGAGTGCGATATCTCGACCTGGTCGCCGCCAGGGGTCGTACTCAACGGCGTCGTCGTGTCGGGGTTCGGGGTGATCGCGCTTGCGCTCTATGTCGACGTCAGCATCGGCGAGCTGGTCGCTCTTCGCCGCTTGCTCGGCTGCCGGGTTCGCCGTCGAGGGCCCGCTCGCCGCGTCGTATCTCCGGCGCGCGGGCGAGCCGTTCCGGGCGTGGCAGGCCGGGCGTCGTGCCGAGCAGGCCGCCCTCCCCGCCTGGTCGGCCGCGGCGGAGCTCCCGCTGCTGCTCGTACGGCGTCCGAGCCTGTACGCGATCGGCGCCCTCGGCAACCGCTGCCGCCGCCTTGTACTCGACCGCACTGCTCGACCTTCCCACCGACGAGGCGGCGTTGCTCTTCCCGGTGTCCTACCTCGTCTACCTGTCCTCCATCGTCCTTCGCTACATCGCGCTCGACCTCGCGGTGCGGCCCGATGCTCGAGGACGCCGGCGAGACTCTGCCAGAAGCGTCACCACCCGATTCCGCGCGGGTCTCTCTTCACCGGCGGCTGCTCATGACGGTGCCGATGGCGACCTGGGGCGACCGCGCTCGATCGTCGCCGGGCTGCTCACCGACGACGCGCGCGATTTCGACACGTTCGGGCTCACCGGCGCCATCGCCGCCGTCGTGACCGCGGCCTTCACGATCTGGCTCAGCCTCGTCCTGGCCGACGCAGTCTCCGGGCCGGTCATCGACCTTCGCGACGCCACCCGCCGGCTGGCCGCGGGCGATCTGCGCCGTGCGCGTGCCGGTCGTCTCCACCGACGAGACCGGTGAGCTCGCTGCGGCATTCAACGCGATGGTCGCCGGGCTCGACGAGCGCGAGCGGCTGCGCGAGGCGTTCGGCGCCTTCGTCGATCCCGCACTCACCGAGCGTGTCCTCGCCGAGGGAACGGACCTGCGCGGCGAGGAGGTCGAGGCTTCGATGATGTTCCTCGACGTGCGCGGGTTCACCGAGTTCTCCGAGCGCGCGGCTCCGCACGACGTCGTTGCCGCCCTCAACGAGCTCTACGAGGCCGTCGTGCCCGCGATCCAACGCCACGGCGGGCACGCGAACAAGTTCATCGGCGACGGGCTGCTCGCCGTGTTCGGCGCTCCGGAGCGGCACACCGATCACGCGCCGCGCGCCGTCTTGGCCGCGCGCGAGATCGCCCGCCTGGTCGGCGACGGCGTCGGCGGCGAGCTCCGCGTCGGGTTGGGCGTGAACTCAGGGCGGGTCGTGGTCGGCACGATCGGTGGAGGCGGGCGGCGCGACTTCACGGTGATCGGAGACGCGGTCAACACCGCCGCCCGCGTCGAGGCCGTGACGCGGCAGACCGGCGACGTCATCCTCATTACCGACGCCACCCTGAATGCCCTGGGCCCAGCCGCCGATGACTTCGAGGAGCGCCCAGCCGTCCCGCTCAAGGGCAAGGCGGCGACCGTTCGGCTGTACGCCCCGCGCGCCGGCTAGGGCGCGCGGGCCGCGGCCTTCGCCTTGCGGATCTCCTTGGGGAGCATGAAGCGCACGTCCTCCTGGACCACCTCGAACTCCTCGACCTGCTCGGTGCCGCGGGCGCGGAAGAACTCGACGAGCCGCTGAACGAGCTCCTCCGGCGCGCTCGCGCCCGAGCTGATCCCGACGACGCGCTTGCCCTCGAGCCACGCCTCCTCGACCTGACCCTCGTTGTCGATCAGGTGCGACTCGGCCCCATGGTCGCGCGCGACCTCGACGAGCCGGTTCGAGTTCGACGAGTTGCGCGACCCGATCACCAGGACGAGGTCGCATTCACCGGCCATCTGGCGCACGGCCATCTGGCGGTTGGTCGTGGCGTAACAGATGTCGTCGGTGCGCGGGCCGGTGATGTTCGGAAAGCGCCGCCGCAGGCGACGGATGATCGCGTCGGTCTCGTCCACCGACAGGGTGGTCTGCGAGATGTATGCGATGCGGTCGGGGTCGGCCACCTCGAGCCCGTCGACGTCCTCCTCGGTCTCGATCAGGACGATGTTGTCGGGCGCCTCGCCCATCGTCCCCTCGACCTCCTCATGACCGGCGTGGCCGATCAGGACGATCGTGTATCCGGCCGCGGCGAACTTCTTCGCCTCGACATGGACCTTCGTCACCAGCGGGCAGGTCGCGTCGATCGTCTTCAGCGAGCGCTCGGCGGCACTCGCATGGACGGCCGGCGAAACCCCATGCGCGGAGAAGACCACCGTCTTCCCCTCCGGCACCTCCGTCTCCTCCTCGACGAAGATCGCGCCCCGCTCGGCGAGTTCTTCGACGACGTGCTTGTTGTGGACGATCTCCTTGCGCACGTAGACCGGCGCGCCGTAGAGCTCGAGCGCGCGCTCGACCGTCTGGACAGCCCGGTCCACGCCCGCGCAGTATCCACGCGGAGCGGCCAGGAAGAGCTTTTCGGGGGCCGAGTGGCCGTTTGCGCCAGGGGGCGGAGTCATCCGCTCAAAGTTTACGGAGCAGCTCGAGCACGCTTTCCCCCGTCGCGTCGAGACTGCGCTCCGACACGGCCGAGAGGTCGTCGCAAGTCTGGTGGAAGCAGTCGAAGTCGAAGTCGATCAGGTCGATCGAGGGGACGCCCCGCTCGAGGAACGGGATGTGGTCGTCGGCGATTCCCGGCTGTCTCGCGGCCGGGAAGTACTTCCCCTTGCCGGCGCTGCGCGCCGCCGCCCGCAGCTGCTTCCACAGCTCGGGGTCCGAGTTGATCTCGCGCGGGATGACCAGGTTCTTGTCGCCGACGAAGTCGAGCAGGATCATCGCCTCCGCGTCGCGGTAGGCGCGCGCTGCCACGCGGCTGCCGCGCAGGCCCTTGTCGACGAAGTCGGCGTCCGAAGTGTCGGCCGGTGACTCCTCGCCGTCGAAGAGGACGAAGACCAATGTCGGGCCGATCGTCCGAGGCTTGATCGTGCGTGCGAGCTCGACCGCAACCGCCGTGCCGGAGGCGCCGTCGTTGGCGCCGACGAAGCTCGGGGCGTCCTTCGTGTCGTAGTGCGCACCGACGACGACGAAGCGGTCGGGGTCGCGGCCCTTCACTCGCCCGACCACGTTGCGCAGTCCGCCAGGCACCTTCTGGAAGCGGCCGTCCGGAAGCAGCTTGCGCAGGCGGTCGGCGAGCTTGCGCGACGCATCCGAGCCTGCCGGCCGCGGGCCGAGCTCGACCTGATCCTTCAGCAGCTCGAACGCCGCAGCCGCGTCGAAGCGGTCCGGCGGACGGGCCGCCGCGCTCGCGTCCGTCTTGTCGTCGGACCCCCCGCACGCGGCGAGGCCCGCGGGAGCGGCCACGACGGCGCAGATCGCCAGAGCGGCCGCGAGCAGGAAACGCATGCGGCCTATTGTGCCCGTCACGCTGCGTCCGCGATCCGGTCCGCCTCGCGCACGCCCGAATGGTACGCGCCGTGGACCGTGGCCGGGTACTACTTCTTGCGCTTGACGACGACCTTCACGTCGGGCTTCGACGGGACGGTCTCGAGGTTGCCCGCGCGATCGCGCGCCAGCGCGTAGAAACGGTAGTTGCCCGGGACCGAGATCTTGTACTTGAAGGAGAGCTTCTTCGTCGCGCTCTTGAGCCGCTTGTACGAGCGCCTGTCCGGCTTGCGGACGAACACGTCGTAGCTGGCCACGCCGGAAGGGATCAGGCCCTCGGCGCCCTTCGGGTCGGTGCCCGACCATTTCAGGCTCAGCTTCGAGGAAGGCTTCTTCCTGCCTTTCACGACCTTCGGCAGCGTCAGCTTCTTCGACGCCCGCGCGCGCGCAGTGGGCGCCAGGCCGTCGAAGCGGCGGGCCGTGTCGAGTGCCCTGCCTGCATCGAGGATGCCCCAACCGAGCGCGGCGGTCCAGCCGCCCGGGCCCCGGGCCGTCTCCTTCAGGATCCGGATCGTCGAGGCGGCCCCGAGCCACGGGTTGAGCGCGCGCATCATCGCGGCGACCGCGGTCACCTGCGGCGTCGCCATCGAGGTGCCCTGGAGGTAGGCATAGCGGTTGTCGCCGCCGATCGAGAACCGGCATCCGCACAGCACCGGCGGAAGCTCACGGAACGTCAGCTGGCCGGTGTAGGTCGAGGGCACCCCAGGCGGTCCGTTGACCGCGTCGAAGAAGCCGTAGGCCGCCATCGAGACCTGGGGCCCGAAAGCCGTGCCGGCATTCGCGTCGGAGAAGTTGGCGCCGGTGACGACCAGCCCGCGCCCGGCGTTCAGGTCGGGCGCATTGCCGGGCTGTAGCTGGGAGGCGGGAGAACCGGACTCGGCGGTCGAGTCGTTCGACCCGGCGGATACCAGGACGACGTTGCGCTGATAGGCGTAGTCGATCGCCCGATCGATTCCGGGCGAGTCCCCTCCCCCGCCGAAACTCATGTTGATGGCATGGGCGCCGCGGTCGGTGGCCGAGACGATCCCGGCGATGATGTCCTCGTCGCGCAACTCAGGGGCCTTCGACACAACGATCCTGCATCCCCAGCCGGCGCCCGCGGTCCCGACACCGTCGTCGGTGACGGCGCAGGCCAGTCCGCTCACGTGGCTGCCATGCCCTTCGTTGTCAACGACCGGGCTGCTGCCGGTGCCGAACGACAGTGCCGAGGCGACCTTCGGGCCGAGCTGGGGATGGTTGCCGTCGAGCCCGGTGTCGATCACTCCGACGAGCGCGTTCTGACCGGTGGCTATGTCCCAAGCGGCAGGGAAGTTCTGGCGCTCGTACATCCACTGGAGCTTCGTCCCGGCCGGTGTTCCGGCAGCCGACTCCGTGATCGACAGCGACGGATCGTTCGGCACCCGCCGCAGATCGCGCCGGTATTCGGGCACCACTCGTGCGACGGTGGGATCGCGCCGCAGCGCGGCGAGCTCGGAGCGGCTTCCCTCGACGGTCGCGATGCCGAGCCGTGGTACGCCGCCCCCGGCGCGCTCGACCCCGGCGCGTGCGAGCACCGCCCGCACCAGCGACGAGCTCTGGGCAGCCTGGGCGCGCTCGAACAGGACGAGCTGACGCCCGGTCAGACCCGCAGCCGACGCCGCCGACGGCAGGCAGAGGACGAAGGCCACCGCGGCAAGGGCGGCGAGCGCTGTTCGCGGCAGGGTTGGCTTAGTCGGGCCTGACACTCCTCCCCCAGAACACTACGGATCGCGGTTAGTAGCTCGCGCCGCCCCGGAGGAGAAGCTAAAGAGGCCGCTAAACGGTCGGCGCTACCTCGGCGGCCTCGCGGGCCGCGACGAACTCGAACTCGCCGGGGTCCACCTCTTGCAGCCGGTCCTCGTACTCGCGCATGTAGCCAGGCCAGTTCGCGACGATCCGGCCGCTGTCCGTGCGGTACCACGAGTCGCAGCGCGTCCAGGCGGTGCCGTCGAAGCGAGCCTGGACCTCGCGGTCGGTGCGCTCCTCGACCTCGTCGCGCACGTCGATCGCCGCCGCGTCGCGCTCGACAACGTGTTCGAGGGCCTGCCGGAGGTACCTCGCCTGCGTCTCCTCGTAGAGGATGATCGAGCCCCCCGAGGTGTTCGTGTTCGGGCCGTACATCATGAACAGCGACGGGAAGCCGGGAACGCACATGCCGAGGTGCGCGTGGGGACCCTCGGCCCACGCCTCGCGCAGCGAGCGGCCGCCGGCACCGCTGATCTCCATCGGGAACATGAAGTCGTTGGTGCGGAAGCCGGTGCCGTAGATCACGCAGTCGAACTGGCGGTGCTCACCATCGGCCGTGGCGATCGAATCTCCGGCGATCGAGGTGATCGGGCTCGTCACGAGGTCCACGTTCGGCCGCTGGAGCGCCGGGAAGAAGTGGGAGCTGAAGAGGATCCGCTTGCAGCCGAACGTGTAGTCGGGCCAGACCTGCTCGCGCAGCGCCGGGTCCTTCAGCTGCGAGCGCATGAACAGCGTCGAGCGCAGCTTTCCTATCCGCCCGAGGGTGCGCGGGTGGCGGATCATCATCGTCAGCGATTCGCAGTAGTGGTACATGAAGCGGCGCCGGAAGGCCTGCAGCCCGGGAACGCGCTTGATCAGCGCCTTCACCGCGGCCGGATAGCGGCGGTTCTTGCGGGGGAAGAACCAGTTCCCCGTGCGCTGGAAGACGGTCAGCTGACCGGCCTCGTCGGCGATCTCGGGCACGAACTGGACTGCACTCGCGCCGGTGCCGATCACAGCGACACGCTTCCCGCGCAGGTCGTAGTCGTGGTCCCACTGCGCGGAGTGGAAGCTGTGCCCGGTGAACTCCTCGCGGCCTTCGATCCGCGGATACGCGGGCTGGTGGAGTTGGCCGGTCGCCAGCACGAGCGCGCCCGCCTCCCAGGTGCGCCCGTCTGAACTGCGGATCGTCCAGCTCGCCGTCGCGTCGTCCCAGGCACACGACTCGACCTCGGTGTTCGGGCTGATCAGCCGGTCGATGCCGCGTTCGTGCGCCACCTCGCTCAGGTAGTCGAGGATCTCGTCCTGCGGCGAGCAGATCCGCGACCAGTCTCGGCGTTGGGCGTAGGAGAACGAGTAGAGATGGCTCGGGACGTCGCAGGCCGAGCCGGGGTAGGTGTTGTAGTGCCAGGTGCCGCCGAGCCCTGGGGCGCGATCGAGCAGCTCGAGATCGGTGAACCCGTGCCGCGACAGCTCGATCGCCGCGGCGATCCCGCCGAAGCCCGCTCCGACGATGACGACCTTCATCGGGGGCAGCCTACCGCCGGCTCAGAAGCCGAGGGCGAACTTCGCCTCCTCGGACATCATGTCCGGCGTCCACGGCGGCGTGAAGACCATCTTCGGGTAGACGTTCGACACGCCGTCGAGCTCGCTGACGAACTCCTCCATCTGCTCGGTCACCTGCGGGCCGATCGGGCAGCCGGGCGTCGTGAGCGTGAACGTGACGATAGACGTCCGAGTCCTTTACCTCGATCTCGTACACGAGTCCCAACTCGACGAAATCGAGCCCGAGCTCGGGGTCGATCACGTTCGTCAGCGCCTCTTCGACTTCATCCACCGTGGGCATGAGCACATGGTAAAGAGGCGGCCGCCTTGGCCCGGGTAGCCTGAAGGCATGCCGCTGCTGCTCCTGCTCGTGGTGCTGATAGTCGTCCCGATCGCCGAGCTCTACGTGATCCTCCGCGTCGGCGACGCGATCGGCGTCTTCTGGACGATCTTGATCCTCGTCGCGGACTCGCTGCTCGGCTGGCTGCTGCTGCGCACGCAGGGCGCAGCGGTCTGGCGGCGCTTCAACGCCGCGCTTGCGGAGCGCCGTATCCCGACGCGCGAGGTGCTCGACGGCGTGCTCGTGATCTTCGGCGCCGCGTTCCTGATCACTCCGGGCTTCTTGACCGACGTGATCGGGTTCGGGTTACTGATCCCGCCTAGCCGGGCGCTCGTGCGCGGGGTCCTGGCGCGCAAGCTCGGGAAGCGCATGCAGATCGGCGTGATGCCCGGCAGACGGGGGCCGCGGCCACCGGGATCCCGGTCCGACTACGACGTCGAGGGAAACGCGACCGAGTACGAGGCGCCTCCACGGCGGTTGCTCAGGTGAGCGAGCCGGCGCTCGCGCTGTCGTTCTTCGATCCCCAGCGCGAGCTCTACGGCCAGGCGCGGGCCGGCCTGACGCTGCTGTTCGAGGGGCACTCCGCGCGCGCCGCTTCGTCCCCTGCGGAGCTGGCGCGGACGGCGGACGGCTGGGGCGCGCGCCTCGACGACGAGCTCGACCTCGCGTTCTCACCGATCGCGGGTCCGCTCGACCTCGGGATCGCGAGCGGGCACGTGTGCGAGGTCGCCGGCACGGTCGGCGCGGCGAAGGTCGAAGCGCTCGGCGTGGCAACCGAAACGGCGGAGGCCCCGAGCTGGGAGGAGCTCGATTCGCTGCGCACGGTCTGCGCGCTGTTCGACTCCGGTCATGCGCTGCTCGCCGTCGCGCGCCGCCCGCGCGGTGCGCCGGGGCACGACGTCGAGGTCGTGACCGCAGCCTTGGTGGAGGGCGGTGAGCCGGTGAACGTCGAGGACGCGTTCGTGTCGACGACATACGACCGCGAGGGCCGCCAGCTCAGCTGCGGGCTCGAGCTCCACGTCGAGGGCGGCGAGTTCCCGCGCCGCGCCTTCGGGACGGCGGTCGCCGGCACGTCGGTCGCGCTCGAGGGCCTCGAGGTCGAGACGGCCGTCTTCCGCTGGCGGATGGAGGGACGCGAGGGCGCCGGCTCGTACGAGGCGACCTCGCGATCCGATCCGCCGCGTGGCGGCATGACGCCGCGCGCACGCGCGCTGATCAGCGACTTCGGCGGCGTCCTCACCACTCCGTTGGCTGATGCGTTCGCGGCGTACGAGCGCTCGTCCGGCATCGCGCTCAGCGCGATCGGACGGGCGATGGAGGCGGTGGCTGGCGCCGACGGGGCGCACCCTCTGTATGAGCTGGAGAAGGGGACGATCAGCGAAGCGGCGTTCCGGGCGCGTGTCGAGCGCGAGCTCGGCGACGGGGTGAGCCTCGAAGGGTTGGGCGGCACCTATTTCGAGAACCTCCAACCGAACGCGGAGATGATCGAGTGGGTGCGCGGCATCCGTGCCGGCGGCCTCCGCGCCGCGCTGCTGACGAACAACGTCCGCGAATGGGAGGCGCGCTGGCGCGCGATGCTGCCGGCGATCGACGAGCTGTTCGAGGTGATCGTCGATTCCGCCTTCGTCGGGATGCGCAAGCCCGACCCGGAGATCTATCTGCTCACGGTCGAGCGGCTCGGCGGCGGGCTCGAGCCGCGCGATTGCGTCTTCGTGGACGACCTCGAGCACAATTGCGAGGCCGCGGGATCGCTCGGCATGCAGGCGGTCCTGTTCGAATCGAACGCGCAGGCGATCCCGGAGCTCGAGACCGCGCTCGGTATCGCGTCGCGCTAGGCGGGCTCGCCGAGACCCGCGATCGCCTCGAGCTCGCGCGGCCGTAGGAGGTCGAACAGCTCGGCGCCTCCCCCCTTCAGCCGGACGGCGGCGACGCCACCCTTCTTGATGTCGATCCGTGCGCCGGTCAGCTCCGCGACGGTGCTCGAGAAGTCGGGCTCGTGACCGACGAGCAGCACGTGCGCGCCGTGCTTCATCTGCCCGAGGAGGTCGAGCGCGTCCTTGGCCCCGAAGCCCTCCGATAGCGGCTCGTGGATGAGGAAGTCGAGGCCGAGCGGCTCGCACGCGATGCGCATCGTGTCGTGGGCGCGCACGCGCGGCGAGGTGTAGGCGGCATCGAAGACGACGCCGATCGCCTCGAGCGCCTGCCCGGCCACGCGCGATTGCTGCTCGCCGCGCTCGGTCAGCCTACGGTCGGCGTCCTCGCGCGTACCGTGCGGCTCGGCGTCGCCGTGGCGGAGGAACCAGATCTGCTCGGCCATGTCGCGACCGAAGACTACCCGGGGCCAACCGGTCGAGAACGTAATGAGACGCGAACCGAAGGCGCTTGAGAAGCGCTCCTACCCTCTGCCGAAGCTTTGGGGGCTGCGCGGCGGGCCTTGCATCTCTCGGCCTCGCTCTTTGCGTCTGGTCCGCGTCTCGCCAACGAGTGAACCACCCCGCGCGGCCGGCGTCAAGGGGGTCTCGACGAATGTTCCCGCTCCGTCCGAAAAAACGGCTCGGAAGGGCTTAGGAAGGCCGCTTCGCGAGTTCGCGCTTTGCGATTTTCCGGAACCGCCTCATCTTCGAGAAGTTCATCCGGTAGCGCGCGAACTCCGACGTCGGAGGGAGCTCGAAGCCCCCGACGAGCTTGTGCGGGACCAACGCCCAGCCACCGTTCTCGGCCACTAGGTCGCCGCGGACCTGGAAGTTCCGCTGCCACGTGAAGTCGGGCGCGTGGTCGTGGGCGGTCAGGCAGGCGAGCCCGGGCTCGATCGGCAGGCCGACGGCGCCGCTGCCGATCCGCACGCGCTGCGCACCCCGGTCCACCTCGACCGGCAGGCGCGCCGAGAACGGGAAGCCGTCGGGCGAGACGAGCGACAGCACCGCCGTGGGGTAGCGGTCGCCGAGTTGGTCGAGACGCTCGTCCCACACCGGCGCGGTGCCCTCGGGGCGCTCGTGCGGGGCGACCGGCTCCTCGCTGTGGCCCGAACGAACCTCCTCCATATGGGTGTCGAGCAGCTGCGGCTCGCGCTGGACGTCGCCGTCGGGCCAGACGAAGACGCGCTCCGGGCGCACCTTGACGTAGATGCGCGTCAGGTACCAGCCCATCAGGCCATGGAGGAACTTCGGCGGCAGCATGTCCTTCGCGGCGGGGAGCTTCTCGAGCGACTCGCGCATGTAGCGGTCCTGGTTCGCGTCGAGATCGCGGTCGTCCACCACGGCCGAGCCGTGCACCTGCACCATCGCGGCGCCGTCGAGCCCCGAGCCGGTCGGATCGGAGAACAGCAGCGCGACCTTCGGGTTGCCGCGGGCGTCGTTGGCCTTCTTCGGATAGCCGAGCCCGGTGGTGACGTCGATCGTCTCCGCGCCAGGGGAGTAGTAGGGCGTGACCGGCCACGTGATCGGCTGCCCGCGGCCGTCGATCGTCGTGTACTCGGTCGTGATGAAGCGGTCGAAGACCTGCTGGACGTCCGACGGCAGTAAGGCGGTCATCGCGAGGCGAGTGTAGCCACCGCGCTGTGCTCAGAGGATCGAATAGGCTGCGCGATGAGCACCGCTTTTCGCCCGCGAACTTCTAGGAGGAGACCCTATGGCCCCACCTGAGCAGAAGTTGAGGAATTCCAACGCGATAATCAAGCTGCGCGACCCGCTGATCACCGCGCTCTTGTTCCTCGTCCCGTTCTACTTCCTCTTTTGGTACTTCTACACGAACCGCGACATGGTCTCGCTCGGCCAGGCACGCGGGACCGACGAGCTCGGCGACAACCCGACGACGTCGGTGCTCGCGATCTTTCCGGGCGCGTTCATCATCGTGCCGCCGTTCGTCTCGATGTGGAACACCTGCAAGCGTGTCCAGGCGGCCCTGCAGGTGACGGGCACACAGTCGGACTACAACAACATCCTCGCGTTCGTCCTCTTCCTGGTCTTCTCGCCCGCCGGCGGGTGGTACGTCCAGAACGAGCTGAACAAGGTGTGGGCCACCGAGACCGAGGGTGGCGGCGGAGCACTGCCTGAGAGCCAGGCTGCGCCCGCCCCGCAGGCCGAGCAGTCCGCGCCGGCACCGACCGACCAGGCGTAGAGAACTCGTGGTCTAGCGCCCTGCGCCTTCGCCGGCGCAGGTGCGCTCGGACCACAGGCCGCGCCCAGCCTCGCGCGCGCGCCGCGCCGCGGCGACGAGCTGCTCCGCGTACTCGACGTTCGGGGGGATCGTCAGCGGAGCCGCATAGCCCTGCTCGACGAGCATCGCGTTGAACATGCGGCCGTTCTCGAGCCAGAGGTATGCGAGTGCGCGCCCGTAGCGGTCGCGCGGCTCCGTGCCGAGCCGGTAGCTAGCGCGGCGGCCGGGCGGTAGGTGGCGCTTCGTGAACGCGGACGCCTCGCGCCCGTAGCACTCGACCCCGCCGTAGACCTCGGGCGTGTCCACCCCGATCAGCCGCACCTTGCCGATCCCGGAGAGCCACAGCGTGTCGCCGTCGGTGTTGCGTGTGACGCGGGCCTCGACAGCGTCGGACGGTGCTGGAACGCGTGATCCGCTCCCAGCGGCCCCACCGGAGTCGTCGTCCGCGGTTGCGCAGCCGGCGAGTGCGCAGGCCGCCGCGAGGACCGCGCCTAGTTGTCCGAGCCCAGCCTGTCCCAGCAGTACAGCTCGACCGCGTCCGAGGCGAGCTCGAGCGTGCGCTCTTCGGAAAGCCATGGCAATACCGTCTCCAGCGCCTGGTCCTCGCTGACACCGGACTCGAAGGCTTCGTCGCCGCGGAAGCCCGCTGCGATCTTGAGCGCCTCGCGGCGATGCTCGCCGAGCGCGGAGAAGGTGCGCAGGAGGAACTCCTTGTTGGGGAGCGGCTGACCCACCTCGAGCGAGGCGTGCCAGGCGGCGAGGACGCTCAGGTCGTCGTCGTCGAGGTCGTCGACGGCCTTCGCGTAGTGGACGTCGAGCTCGTCGTCGGGGATCTCGTCCACCCAGGCGTGCACGACCTCGCCGAGCAGCTGCCGGCGCGCCTCGCGGCCGACCGACTCAGCCACGACCCTGATCGCATCTCTCGGCTCGATGAAGCAGAGGGCCATCCCCGATCGCTCTCCCTTCGGATCGCGTACAGAACGCCTCGGAAGGTAGGGACAGGCTCCGACGGAACGAAAAAACGGCCCTGCACCAGCGGTTTGCCGGTGCAGGGCCGCGAATCAGGGCCTAAAGCCGCTAGCGGCGCTTCTCGCAGTCGGCGGCGACCTTGTCCTCGCGCTCGGCGTGGACCGTGTCGTTTCCTGGCCCGCAGGTGATCGTGTCCTTGCCGCCGTAGATGGCACGGATCACGTCGTCGCCCTCGCCGCCGTTCAGCTTGTCCTTGCCGTCGTTGCCGCGAAGCGTGTCGTTGCCGGGCCCGCCGTCGATCGTGTCGGCGTCCTCGTCGCCCTGGAGGTAGTCGTTGCCGCCGCCGCCGAGGATCTGGTCCTGGAGCGGGCCGCCGAAGATCGTGTCGTCGCCCTCCCCACCATCGAGGAAGTCCTTGCCGCGGTCGTCCGCAGCGCGGTCGCCCCAGATCACGTCGTTACCCCCGAGGCCGATCAGGCGCTGCGCGCCGTCCGTGCCCAGCAGGATGTCGTTCTTCTCCGTGCCGGTCTTGTCGCCGTCGCCGCGGAAGGTGATTCCCTCGTCGACCGCGTCGGGCTCGGGCGGGACGACCAGGACCTGCTCGCAATTGCGGATCTCCGAGTTGAAGGCGATGTCCTTCGAGTCGACGCGTGCGACGTCGTTTCCGGCGCCGCAGTCGACGAGCTTCTCGGTAGCGTCGTCGTTGGCGATGATCGTGTCGTCGCCCTCGCCGCCGACGCTTACGTCGCCGGCGTTCTTGCCGCCGATCACGATGTCGTTGCCGTCGCCGCCGTTGAGCTCGTCCGCATCGGAGCCGCCATTGACGATGTCGTCGCCAGGACCGCCGTTGATGATGTCGTGGACGAACTCTCCCTCGAGCACGTCGTTCCCGGGGCCGCCGTCGATGAAGTCGTCGCGGAAGCCTCCCTTGATGCGATCGTTGCCCTCGCCGCCGCGGAGGGTGTCGAGGCCCGAGCCGCCGTTGATGTTGTCGTCGCCGGCGTCGCCGACCAGCTTGTCGCGCCCGGTCGCCCCGTCGAGGGTGTCGTTGCCCGCTCCGCCGCGGATCTCGTCGTCCTGGTCCTCGCCGAGGAGCTGGTCGTTGCCGGCTCCACCGTCGATGAAGTCATCGCCGGCGCTGCCGTCGCCGGTGTCGTCGCCTGCGCCCAGGTCGAGGCTGTCGCTCTCGGGGCCGCCGAGCACCTCATCATCGCCGTCGCCGCCGCGGGCCCTGTCGGCGCCGCGACCGCCGTCGATGAAGTCGTTGTCCTTGCCGCCGTCGAGCAAGTCGCGGCCGTGCTCGCCGAAGAGCCTGTCGTTGCCGGCCTTGCCGTAGAGCTTGTCGTCGTTGTTGGTGCCCCGGATTGTGTTGTCGCCGGAGTTACCCTCCTTCGTATCGCCGGGCTTGGCGTACGCGATCGCTGCGCCGATCAGGGCGAAGACGGCGATCAGGGGAAGGATTCGAACGAGCCTGGTTCGCATCATGCGTGAAGTACCTCGCGAGTTAGATCGGGGTCGCGGCCAGACTCGATGAGCCGGAGGGCCGGTATTCGGACGTTGTAACACGTCCTCGCTGGCGATGATGCGCGAATATGCGGGGCGTGCAGACCCTCGTGGTGTCAGACCTGCACCTCGGGGCGCGCGCCGGTGGAGACCTGCTGCGGCAGCCGCGATGGCGCGAGCGCCTCCTGCGCGAGGTGTCAAAAGTGGACCGCGTACTCCTGCTCGGGGACATCGTCGAGCTACGCGAGCGCCCGCTCGCGGACGCCGTCGAGGCGGCGTCGCCGTTCTTCGAGGAGCTCGGCGAAGCGCTGGGAGACGGCGAGGTCGTGCTCGTCGGCGGCAACCACGACCATCAGCTCGCCGCACCGGTGCTCGAGCCGCGCCGGCTCAAGCCCGGGCCGCCGCTTGGGCTCGAGCAGACGGCAAAGCCCAGCCGCGGCGGAGCGCTGGCCGCGCTCGCACGCCGGCTCGGCTCGGCCGCGACGTTCACGATCGCCTACCCCGGTCTGTGGCTGCGCGACGACTGCTACGCGTTCCACGGCCACTACCTCGACGTCCACATCACGGTTCCGACCTTCGAGGCGCTCGCGGTGTCGCTCGTCGAACGGCTCGTCGGCGACGTGCCGGAGGGCTCGGTGACGCCCGACGACTATGAGGCCCCGCTCGCCCCCGTGTACGCGTTCGCCTATTCGCTCGCGCAGGGTCGCCGTCACACCGGCCGCGCAGTCGGCGCGGGCGCATCGCTGGGCCTCTGGGACCGGCTGAACGCGACCGGGGGGCGCCGCGGCCTCGAGGCGAAGCTGCTCGGGAGCGTGCTCGTGCCGGGAGCAATCACGGCGCTGAACCTCGCCGGCTTCGGTCCCTTCGGCGGGACGATCACCGCGGAGGAGATCCGCCGTGCAGGCCTGCGCGCGGTCGGCGAGGTGGTCAAGCGGCTAGGGATCGAGGCCGACCACGTCGTGTTCGGCCATACGCACCGGCCGGGCCCGCTGGGCGGATTCGACCGCAGGTCGGACTGGGTCGCGCCCGGAGGCGCACAGCTGCACAACAGCGGCGGCTGGGTGTACGAGCGGAGCCTGTCCGGCGGAGGGCCGGCCGACAGCCCCTACTGGCCCGGGGCCTGTGTCGTCGTGCCGGAGTCCGGCCCGCCGGAGGTCCGTCGACTGCTGGAAGAAGCCGACAAGGCCGACTTCGAGCGCGACGAGTAGACCGGTTCAGCCCTTCGCGGCCGAGCGGCTGCGGCGCGCCTTCGCCGCGCGCGTGCCGCCGCTGCGCGCGCCGTTGCCCGAGCGCTTGCCGGAGGCCTTCTTGCCGTTGCCGGCGGACGCCGCGCCGGTCTCCCGCTTCGCGGCGTCGCTGTCCTCGCCCTCGCCGTCGCCGTCGCGCGGCTTCGGCGGCTCCTTCGCCCACTCCTCGTCGAAGTCCACGCGCCACTTGCCCTCCTCGTCGCCCGGCACGATCTTCAGCTTCGCGCGGAAGCTGCGCCCCGAGCGGCCCTTGAAGCCGGTGACCTGCTTCGCGGTCCGGCCTACGGGGGGATCGTCGCCGCGTTCGAGCGAGGCCTTGAGCGAGTCCATCAGCTCGCTCACGACCGAGGCCGAGAGGATCTTGCCCGCCTTGCGCTTCCAGATCACGAAGCCGCAGCCGGGGTCCTCGCGCGACCAGCACGAGTAGCCCTTGCGGTTCTCGTTCACGTCCCGTTTGCAGACCGGGCACGGGCCGAGGTTCGCACGCTCGATCTTGACGCCCTTCAGCTTGTCGAGCTCGGCGACGGTGTCGGTCGCGAACTTCTTGATGTCGCCCATGAACTTCTCGCGCGAGTCGTCCCCCTGCTCGATCTGGCCGAGGCGGTGCTCCCACTCGCCGGTCAACTCGGGCGAGGTGAGCGCGTGCTCGCCGAGCAGGCGGATCACCTGGATCGCCTTGTCGGTCGCGTGCAGCGCGCGCCCGTCGCGCTCGAGGTAGGCGACGGAGATCAGCCGTTCGATGATCGACGCCCGCGTCGCCGGAGTGCCGATGCCCGAGTCCTTCATCGCCTCGCGCAGCTCGGCGTCCTCGATGTCCTTGCCGGCGGTCTCCATCGCCCCGAGCAGCGACGCGTCCGAGTAGCGCCGCGGTGGCTTGGTCTCCTTGCGCAGCGAGGTGACCTCGCGCGTGTCGACCGACTCGCCCTGCTCGAGCTTCGGCAGCATCTGGTCGCCGCCGGAGTCGTCCTCGGCGGAGTCCGGCGAGCGCTCCTCCTCGCCATAGACGGCCCGCCAGCCCGCCTCGAGCAGGACTCGCCCGCTCGTGCGGAACACGTGGTCGGTAACCGTCGTCTCCACGCGCGTGCGCTCGAAGACCGCGTCGGGGTGGAAGATCGCGAGGAAGCGGCGCGCGACGAGGTCGTAGACCTTGCGCTCGTCTTCCCCCATCTTCTTGAGGTTGTGCTCGGAGCGCGTCGGGATGATCGCGTGGTGGTCGGTGACCTTCTTGTCGTTGACGACGCGGCCGAGCGGCAGCTCGTCGAGGCCGGTGACATAGGCCGCCCCCTTGGCGTACTCGGCGTTGTGGCCGACCAGCTCCGCCGTCGGGCGGATCTCGGCCACCATGTCGCCGCTCAGCCAGCGGGAGTTGGTGCGCGGGTAGGTGAGCGCCTTGTGCTGCTCGTAGAGCTTCTGCGCCGCAGCGAGCGTGCGCCGCGCGGAGAAGCCGTAGCGGGTGTTGGCGTGGCGCTGGAGCGAGGTCAGGTCGTAGAGGAGTTGTGAGCGCTCCTTCTCCTGCTTGCGCTCCAGCTTCGTGATCTCCCCGGCCTGACCGCTGCAGTCCTTGACGATCTGCGCGGCCTTGTCCTCCTCGATGCGCTTGCCGCCGAGGTAGCGAGCCGCGTAGAGGCGCTCCTCGGACGCCGCGAACTTCGCCTCGACGAGCCAGTACGGCTCGGGCTTGAAGGCGCGGATCTCCTCCTCGCGACGGACGACGAGCGCGAGCGTCGGCGTCTGGACGCGCCCGAGCGAGACGGCACCGTCGAACGCGGCGCGCAGGCGGATGGACGCCGCGCGGGTCGCGTTCATGCCTACGACCCAATCGGCCTCGGAGCGCGAGCGCGCGGCCGACTCGAGCTGCTTCATCTCCTCGCCTGGCCGCAGCCGGCCGAAGGCCTCCTCGATCGCCTTGCGCGTCATCGAGCTGAGCCACAGACGCTGGACGGGCTTCTCGACCTTGGCCGTCTCGTAGGTGTAGGCGAAGATCAGTTCGCCCTCGCGCCCCGCGTCGCAGGCGTTGACGATCGTCTCGATCTCGGCGCTCTTCATCAGCTTGTGGATCGCCCGCAGCTGTTTCTTCGCCTTCTCGTCGTTAGGCACGAGCTTGAACTTCTTCGGGATGATCGGGAGGTCGGCGAAGCGCCATTTCTTGAGCTTCTCGTCGTAGGCATCCGGCTCGGCGAGGCCGACCAGGTGCCCGACAGCCCAGGTGATGACGTAGTCGTCGCCGTCGATGTGCGTCTTGTCCTTCGACGGCGTGAACGACCCCGGCAGGGCCGCGGCCAGATCGCGGCCCACGGACGGCTTTTCGGCTACGACGAGCGTCTTCGGCATCCCATTCAGGGTACGCACCCCGGTCGGACGGCGTAAACCGGCCCGCGTAATTCCGGCCCCACCCCCTCCTTGTAGGGGTATGCGCGCGACACGAAGAACGGCTTGAAATGGGGCCCGGAGGCGGGTCATTGGGCGCTGGAGCACTGGAGGCTGCGCCTGCGCTCGGCATGCCCTGGTCGCGAGCCGGAGGGCGCGCTAAGGTGAATCGCGTGAACGCATTAGGGGGCGCGCCGACGGTCGAGGCTCCGCTCGGAGCCGCGACTACGGAGGCCGAGCTCGCCCGGCGCGCGGTCGCCGGCGACGGCGCAGCCTTCGCGGCCCTCTACGACCGCCACGAGCGCGCGGTCTTCAACTTCTGCTATCGCCTGACCGGGTCGGCCGAGGATGCCGCTGACGCGGTCCAGGAGGCGTTCGTCGCGGTGCTCGAGCGCCTGCCGAAGCTCGACCCCGACGAGCTCAACTTCGGCGCCTACCTGATGACCACCGCGCGCCACGGGTGCTACCGCTCGACCGAGCGCCGCGGCCGCGCGGAGCCGACCGACGAGATCCCCGAGGGCGCGCCGATGGTCGCCGGCGGCGGCGGAGGCGGTCTGGGGATGCCCGACCCGGGCGACCCGGGCAACGACCCCGAGCGCGCGGCACTGCTCGCGGCCCAGCAGGAGGAGATCCGCGAGGCGAACGCCCGCCTGCCGGAGCGCCAGCGCGAGGCGCTCGCGCTGCGCGAGCTTCAAGAGCTCTCCTACGACGAGATCGCCGAGATCATGGAGATGAACCGCAACTCGGTCGCCCAGCTGATCTCGCGTGCGCGGATCAACCTGCGCGACGAGCTCCGCGACGGGACGCTGGCCGCGATCGCCGCAAGCACACCGGAGTGTGAGCGGGCGCTGCCGCTGATCGCGATGCGCCAGGACGGCCAGCTCGACGGCGGCGCCGATGCCGACTGGCTGACGGAGCACATCCGCGACTGCGACACCTGCGCCCTCAGCGTCGAGGCGATGCAGGAGGCAGGCACGTCCTACCGCGCCTGGCTGCCGCTCGTTCCGTTCGCGTGGCTGCGGATGGAAGCGATCGCGAAGGCGGCCGAGAGCGTCGGCGCTGACTGGAGCGAGGTCGCACGCGAGCGGCCCGAGCAGTCACAGTCCGCCAACGGCAACCCTCCCAACGGCGACGGCGGGGCGATCCTCAACGGACCGGCGATCGCACTCCCCGGGGATCGCCGCCCGCACGTGGTCTCCGCGCGCGAGCGCGCGGCGCGGCGCGCGGGGAAGATCGCCGTTCTCACGGTCGTCCTGCTACTGACGCTCGTGGCGCTCGTCGTCGACGGAGCGAGCGACGATGAGGTCGTTGCGACGAAGCCGGCGGCGGGCGCGGCAGCCGCGGGCGCTACCGGCGGATCCGATGCGGGTAGCGGCGAGTCCGCCAACGACGGCGATTCCGGCGGCGGCGCGGCCGGCGGCGCCGAGCCCGGCGATGCGGGAGCCGCCGATCAGACCGGGGCGCGTAGCGGCGACACGAGCGGAGGCTCGGACGGAGCCGGCTCCGGCAGCGAGGATCGCTCGGACTCGAACGGCGGCGGCAACTCGGACGGCAGACCCAGGGCGACAGCCGCCAGGGCGGTGGCAGCGGCCAGCCCCCCGCCGGCGGAGGTGGCGGGGGTACCGGCGACACGCCCTCGACCAGCCTTCCGATCCCGGGCCCGACACCGCCGGCGAGCACGCCGACGCCCCCGGCGACGACCCCGCCGACAACTCCCCCGCGCACGCCTCCGAGCACGGCCCCAACCCGCCCCTAGCTCAGCGCACGCAGGGCCCGGTGTCGACCGGCGCATCCGCTCGCGCGACTGCGCGCTCGACGATCGAGTCCGGCACCCCGTAGCCGACACCGTCGTGACTCGTCGAAGCGGCGAAGACCGTCGCCATCACGCGGCCGTCCTCGTCCACCACCGGCCCGCCGCTGTTGCCCGATCGCACGAGGCCGCGGAACGAGGTGATCTCGCGCTGGATCGGCCCCCGGCCATAGGCGTCCTGGCTGATCGAGGTCTCGGTCGGCCCGAGGCGGGCGGGCTGGACGTCGTAGCCGCCGTTCTGCGGGAAGCCGAGGATGGCCCCCGGGGTCCCGCTCGCCGCCTCGGAGTCGAGCTCGAGCGAGGGCGTGCCCGAGATCCCCGACGAGCGCAGCACCGCGACGTCGTTCGACGGGTCGAAGAACACCGCCTGGGCGTCGTGGCGCCCGCCCGCGCCCTCGAGCTGGACGGTGGTGTCGTCGGTGCCGGCGACCACGTGCGCGTTCGTGACCACGATCCCGTCGGCAGCGATCCAGCCGGAGCCCTGCACGCCGAGACCGCAGGCGTTGCCGAGCACGCGCACGACGCTGCGACCGGCCGCGTCGACCTCGGGATCGCGTGCGACGGCGCCGGTGGGCGGAGGTACGTCGGCGGCAGGCCCGTTGACCCTCGGGATCGGGTCGAAGCGCGCGAGCGCGTTGAGGATCGGGCCGCTCGGCGGAAGAACCGCGTTGAGCTCGCGCAGGATCGTCGAGCGCTGGATGTCCTCGCGCAGGGTCCGCGCCCCTGGCGTCTGGAGCGCCACGGCGCCGGCGATCCAGGCGAGCGCGAGGCCGAGGCAGCCGATCAGGATCGCGCCCCCGATCCCGTCGAGCAGCCCGAGCCGATCCCCGAGCCGCTGGCGCAGGTGGAAGCCGAGCATCTCGAGGCCCGAGGCGATCAGGCCGCCGAGCAGGAGCGCACCGATCAGGGCCGACAACGGGGCGTACGGCGATTCGCTGCCGCCCTCGAGCAGCAGCGGGCCCAGCCGGGCGCCTGCGAACGCCCCCGCGGCGAAGCCCAGAAGCGCAAGCGCGCCCACGATCAGCCCCTGCGCATAGCCCCACAGCGCCATCAGGAGCGTCACGCCGACGATGATCCAGTCGACCGTGGTCAAGGGCGGCGCACGATATCGCCCAATCGCTTGCCGACTGCGGCGATTCGTGCCGCTCGCAACTAATCTGTGCGGCCTTGGATACCCAGGCTCCACCGCCGCTCTACACCTCGCAGGCGCAGCGGACGCGCCGCACGCGCGCGAGCCGCCTCGAGCTGCGCCGCCGGCAGCGCCGGCGGCGGCATATCGCGCTGGGAGCGATCGTGGTTGCAGTCGCCGCGCTCGTGCTGCTCGTCTGGCAACCGTTCTCCGCGTCGGATAGCGAGGAGGCCGGGAAGGACTTCGCGGCGGCGTGGGAGAAGGGCAACTACTCCGAGATGTACGCGCTGCTGACTCCGCGCGCGAGAGAGGATTACACGCTGTCGAAGTTCCGCCGCGCGTTCGAGCAGGCCGCCGGCACCGCGACGGCGACCAAGGTCGACACCGGCGAGGTCGAGGAGGACGGCGACTCGGTGAAGATCCCCGTGACCGCCTCGACGCGCGTGTTCGGGCCGGTCAAGGGCGATCTCGTGCTGCCCGTCTCCGACGGCAAGATCAACTGGACGCCGAGCCTGACCTTCCCCGGCGTCGGCCCGGGCGAGACGCTCAAGCGCGAGTCGGAGGCGCCACGACGCGCGTCGATCCTGAGCCGCGACGGCGAGACGATCGTTTCCGGCGCGGCCGACGCGCGCGCCCCCGAGGGCCCGGCGGCCTCGATCGCCGGCGAGATGGGAGGCCCGTCGGCGAAGGACAAGGACGACCTCTTCGCACGCGGTTTCGAGCGCGACCAGCGGATCGGCAAGACCGGCCTCGAGCGGGCGCTCGAGGAAGAGGTGGCCGGCAAGCCCGGCGGCCGCCTCCTCGTGGGCGAGCGGACGCTCGCGCAGGCGGAGCCGCGCGCGGCGCGGCCCGTCCGCTCGACGATCGACTCGAAGATCCAGCAGGCCGCGATCAACGCTCTCGGGGCGCGCTTCGGCGGCGTCGCGGCACTCGACCCCAAGACGGCCGAGGTTCGCGCGCTCGCAGGCGTCGCCTTCTCCGCCCCCCAACCCCCGGGCTCGATCTTCAAGATCATCACCACCGTCGCCGCGCTCGAGGACGGCAAGGTCAAGATGGACGACAGCTTCCCCGTCGAGACCGGCGCGAACATCGACGGCTTCAATCTCGCCAACGCGCACAACGAGGCCTGCGGCGGCACATTCCGCAACAGCTTTGCCGAGTCTTGCAACTCGGTCTTCGCCCCCCTCGGGGTCAAGGTCGGCGGCAAACGCCTCCTCGAGATGGCGGAGAAGTTCGGCTTCAACAAGCAGCCGACGATCCCGGGCGCGAAGAAGAGCACGATCCCGCAGAAGTTCACGTCGGACCTCGACCTCGGCGCGAGCGCGATCGGCCAGGGCAAGATCCTGACCACGCCGCTCGAGATGGCGACGATGTCCCAGATCATCGCCTCGCGTGGCGTACGGCGCGAGCCGACGCTGAAGCCGGGCGCCGGCAAGGCGACACGCGTCACGACGCCGAAGGTCGCGCGTCAGCTCGAGGAGCTGATGATCGGCGTCGTCGAGCACGGCACCGGCGACCAGGCGCAGCTCGGCGGCGGGATCAAGGTCGCCGGCAAGACCGGCACCGCCGAGCTCGGCGTCAGCGGCAGCGGCGGCGAGGAGTCCACCAGCGACACCGACGCCTGGTTCACCGCCTACGCGCCGATCAAGAAACCGCAACTCGTCGTCGCGGTGCTCGTCGTGCGGGGCGGCTTCGGCGGCGACGTCGCCGCACCGATCGCGCGCGACGTGCTGCAGGCGGGCATCAAGTAGCTAGCCGAGCGCCTCGGGCGCGGGTCCTGTCTCCGGTGAGGCTCTCCTGCATCTCGCTCCTGCGCTCGACTTCGCCCGCTCTCGGCTACCGCCTTCGCGGGCTCCGCTCGCGCCCGCTCGCACGCAGAAAAGTCCTCACCGTCGCCACCCGCGCACGAACAGCTAGATATCTAGTTCGACTTTGGCCGTTTCGCGCTTGCCCGTTTTCGCGTCGAACGGGCCCTCGACCTCGAGCTCGAGCGGGCGGTTCTCGGTCGCCGAGATCGGCAGCTCGAACAGCAGCATCGAGCCGGCGGTCGGACCGGTCGCGGCCGCTCCGCCGACCGTCGGGATGCACTCCTGCGCATTGAGCTTCGCGGGGTGGTAGGCGAAGAAGTTGCTCTCCGGCAGTTCCTTCGGCTCGAACGCGTTCTTTTGCGTGTCGACGATCTTGAACTCGCTTGCCGACTGGCGCGCGCCGTCCGAGTCTTCGTTGCAGACCTCGATGAAGACGCCGTAGAGGCTCGATCCCGGGGGCGCGTCGGGGCCTGGATAGTAGTCGTGGTCCTCCGGGTTCCGGATGTTCAGCTGGCGCGTGATGAAGACGTTGTAGTCGAGGCCGTCCAGCTTGAATGCGAGACCCTCGCGCTTCGGCTCAGACTCGTCGTGCTCGGGTCCGCAGCCGCTCGCGGCGAGCGGGAGTGCGACGGCGATGGCGGCCAGAACGGCGATCGGGCGCATGCGGGCGGGCAGTCTATATGCCGAAGCGTGCGGCCTTGGCCGGCTCGTAGGCCGCCACAGTCGCGCGCGCGAGCTCGCCCTCGGGGGGGTCCTCGAACACCTTGCGCAAGCGGTTCAGCGCGCGCCGGTTCTGGCGTTTCAGCCACGAGCGCGCGCCGAGCGACTCGCGCAGCGCGTCGATGCGGGTCGCGGGCTCGGTCCAGAACGTGAACTCGAGCCGCGTCAGCCCAGGGCTCGGCTCGGAGAAGTCGTACACGCCAACCGTCTTGTTCCGCCCGAGGCGGCCCGCCCGGCCCTGCTCGACGATCCGCCGCGGCGAGTCGCACTCGACGACCTGGATCTCGACCCACTCCTTCGCGCCCGGCGCGTGGACGCGGAACCGCGCGGCCGCGCCGACCCCATAGGAGTTCGCGCGCGCGAGGCGGAACTCGTGGATGAAGTGGTCGGTGAAGGCGACGTGGTTGGCGAGGTCCGCGACGTAGTCGAAGACCTCCGCGCGGGGCGCGGAAATCGAGGTGTGGACGGTTGTCGGCCGCATCGCGCGGCGATTCTAACCCCGGCCGGGTGGAGGGCCGAGCGCGCTCAGGCCGCCGGCACGACCGCGAGCGGGCGGTCGGAGGCGTGCACGCGCTCGGTGCGGACCGCGCGCGAGCGCTTGCGTGCCGGCTGGCGCACGTGGCACAACTCGCACAGCGAGCGACCCGACTCCAGCACGTACAGCTGCTCCCCGATCAGCGGAGTCCGCCGGCAATGGGCGCAGCGGACGGGATGCGCCTCGGTCGAGGCACCGCGAATCTTTGGAAGTAGCGGACCAAGATCGGGCACGGCAGATTGGTTCGCCGGCGGAGCGGGAACCCCTTCCTTGAAACGACGCAACGAGCGATCTGGACGGGCCCTCAGATCACCCACCGGCGTCCAGCGGGTTGATACGATCCGCACAACCTGAGAGGAGCACCGATGGACACCGCCTATGTCGAGCCCCGAGCCCCCGGCGGGCATCGTGGCGCCCCCTCAGACCCTCGCGACGACGCTCCAGACTGGCTCCCCGAGGCGCGCGCCGCGCTCGTCTTCGACGGCGAGTACATGGCTTATGAGGACCCCGAAGCCGATCGCGTGGTCGTCACCACCCTCCAGCCCGGCTGGACGCGCATCGGCCGCGGGCTCGGAGCGCACGTGGCGCTCGCCGACCCGACGGTCTCCCGCCGCCACGCGCTGATCCATTCTGACCAGGGCGACGTGCGGATCGTCGACGACCACAGCCTGAACGGCGTCTTCGTGAACGGCGAGCCGGTCGACTGGCACGAGCTCTCGGACGGCGACGTGATCGAGATCGGCGCCTTCCGCCTCCACTTCATAAGCCTCCTCGGCGCCACGGCGCAAGCCGGCGCCGAGCTGGGCAGCGTGGCCGGCTAGCCACACCGAGCCGGCCGCAAGTCCGGTTGAGGGAGAGTGATGGATGCGAGGGCCCCGATGTCGGGGCCCTCGTCTCGTAGGGCTACTCGGTCGAGATGCTCGGGTCCGTCTGTTCCTGCTCCGGCACCGACATCAGGAAGTGGGCCTTCGGATTAGCGGCGATCGCCTCGATCCGCTCCGCCTCCTCCTCCTGGTTCGTCGCGCGCAGCTCGACGGCATAGTGGCCGAGAAGCTCTTGGACGTCGAGCACGCCCTCGGCGTCGATCTCCTCGATCGCGATCTTCGCTCCCTTGCCCCTGCGGCGCTCGAGCGCCTCGCGGTCGAGGCCCCATTCGTCGTTGACCCGCAGGTACACCCGGCCGCCGGTCTGCCCGGCGCAGAACCACGGTCCGGGATCGCCCATCACGACGGCGCGCCCGTTGGTCATGTACTCGAACGCGAAGCCCTTGATGTTCGCGCGATCAGCGACGCAGCCGAGCTCGTCCTGCAGCGGGCGCTCTGGCTCGCCACCGATGACGACGTCGGCGCCCGACAGCCGGATGCAGAAGCGCGAGTCGGCCGATCCCTGGACGAACAGGCGCCCGCGCTGGGCGCCGTAGGCGAACGACTTGCCGACGGACCCGTTGACGCGCTGGCCGTGCTTGCCGACGCCCTTCATCACCGCAACCTTGCCGCCGAGCATCGTCTTCGCGACACCGTCCTGCGCGCCGCCCTCGACGGTGATGTCAACGCCGTAGACGTTGAACGCACCGAAGCCCTGGCCACCGACCGAGCCACCGTTGAAGTGCAACCGCGCGAGCGTGTCCTCGCTTGCTTCGGGGCCCTCCCCCGCGATTCGCCTGCGCGCCAACACGCCCGCGAGCTCGGTGCCGAGCACGCGGTCGTCGGCGTCGGCGGCTTCGGCCCACTCCTTCGTGAGGACCTTCCCGAACGCGAGGTCGCCGGCGAGGGCCGCGATCTGGCTCGAGGCCTCCTTCGCCTTCATGCGGATCGGCCGCGCGACGATCAGCCCCGCCGCCTCGCGCTCCTCCTCGACCAGAGGAAGGTCGAGCGGCTCGAGATCGAGGAACTCCTCCAGCGGGCGGATCATCTCGCCGACGTCGACGCGATCGGTCGCGCGCGACTGGACGAGCAGGTCCGAGCGCCCGACGAGATCCTGCGCGCGCTCGAAACCGAGGTCGGCGGTGATCTGTTCAACCTCCTCGCCCATCGCGGCGAAGAAACGCGCCGAGTTCTCGGCAGCAACCTCGAACTCCTGCGGCGTGAACTTCTTGAGGCCCTTGAGGTCGGCCTCCTCCTTCGACTCGATCTGGGTCGCGATCCCGACGTGGCAGGTGTCGAGCTGGCAGCCGCGGCAGATCGTGCATCCGAGCGAGACCATCGCGAGAGTGCCGAAGCCGACGCGGTTCGCGCCGAGGCAGTGCAGCTTCACGATGTCCCAGCCGTGGCGGTAGCCGCCGTCGGCCCAGATCTCGACGCGGTTGCGGATCCCCGCCTCCATCAGCGCGAGGTGGACCGCGCGTGTGCCGATGTCCGAGGGAAGGCCGACGTGGCGCAGCGCGTGCGAGCGCGCCGCGCCGGTGCCACCCTCGAAACCGGACAGCGTGATCATGTCGGCGCCCGCCTTGGCGATCCCGACCCCGATCGTGCCGATGTTCGGCACCACCGGGACCTTGACCGACACGCGCACGTCCGGGTTGGCGGTCTTCAACTCGTCGATCAGCTCAGCGAGGTCCTCGATCGAGTAGAGGTCGTGGTTGTTCGAGGGCGAGATCAGGTCGGTGCCGGTCGTCGCGTTACGGGCCTGCGCGACCTTGTCGGTGACCTTCTTCGCAGGCAGGTGGCCGCCCTCGCCTGGCTTCGCGCCCTGCCCGATCTTGATCTCGACCAGGAACGACGAGTTGATCATCTCGCTGGTGACGCCGAAGCGACCCGAGGCGACCTGCTGCCCGCGCCAGAGCGGGTACTTGCCGTACATGTCCTGGATCTCGCCGCCCTCGCCGTTCATCGCGATGATGTTCGCCCGCTTGGCGGCCTCGGCGTAGGCGCGGTAGGCGACCTCTCCCTGCGAGCCGAAGCTCATCGAGGAGATCACGATCGGGTAGTCGTGCAGCCCGACCGAGGCGTCGGACGACGCGATCGGCTCGCGGTCCGAACGGACGTCGAGGATGTGGCGTAGCGAGATCGGCTGCTCGGCCTCGAGCCCGCGGACCTTCTCCGAGTAGTCCTCGTAGGAGGCCGTGCCGTTGGCGGCTGCGATCGCTGCCTTGTAGACCTTGGGATAGAAGTGGAACGTCTTCGCCGGCTTCGACTCCTCGGAGCCGGCGAGGATCCGCTGGCGTTCGTCGCCGTCGGCGTCGAGCTCGGCGAACCCGATGCCGCCCTTCTCCGAGGCGCCGTAGGCCGGCGTGTCGAGCAGGGTGACGAGCTCCGGCTTGACGCCGATCGAAGAGAACAGCCGCGCGTAGCCGCGCACCTCGTGGATCCCAATCGTCGAGATGACCTTCTCGATCCCCTTGCGCAGCGCCGCGCAGAGGTTGTCGATGTCGGTGCGATAGTCGTCGACGCAGGCGACCTCGACCATCACGTAGGGGCACACGCCGTCGGCGCCGAGGCCGAGCGCGAGCACGACGTCATGGACGTTGCGGATCGCCCCGGAGCGCAGCACGAGGCCGCAGCGGCGGCGCAGGTTCTGCTCGCCGGTGTCCACCCAGGTCTCGCGCAGCGTGAGGTCCACGGCGGAGAGGGCGAGGTGCGGGTCGAGGTAGCGCCGGTCGCCCTCGTAGGCGGTGCGATCGGAGAGGACGAGCAGCTCGCAGCCCTCTTGCACGGCGGTCTGGGCCTCGTGCTTGAGACGCTCGATCGCCCCCTGCGTCGTCTCCGACTCGAGACACGAGATGTCGAGCACCTTCGAGCGACCGGAGAAGTGATTCCAGAGGTCTTCGAGCAGGAACGTCTTGTGCTCGCGCGCCACCTCGCGGTAGACGCTGTCGGACAGCGGCGCGAGGTCGTGGTGGCCGCCGAGCACGAGCGGGAACGCCGTCTCGAGCGTGCCTGACCCGCCCGCCTCGACCGAGCCGAGACCCGGGCGGTGCCCGAAGACCGCGCGGCACGAGAAGTGCTCGACCTCGCGCTCGCGGTCGATCGCCGGGTTGGTGACGACAGCGACGGACTCCTTGAAGTAGTCGGCGATGTTCTGGCGCTCGGGCGAGAGACACGCCAGCGGTCCGTCGTAGCCGAGCGAGCCGATCGGCTCGGCGCCGTTCGAGGCCATCTGCTGGACGAGCTTCATGTCCTCGCGCTGCCAGCCGAAGCCACCGAGCACGCGGTCCTCCGCCTTGACGGGCTCGGACGGGCCCGCGCTCGTATAGCCGGGGATCTCGGGACCCTCCGTGGGGCCGCCGGTGGGTAGCGCGTCGCCGAAGGCCTCCACGGTCGCGACGTCGCCCCCGGTGCGCGCGAGCCAGCGCTCGGCGGCGAGGCGCTGGAGCGCCTGGTGGTCGTGGAGCGTCGCCTTGCCGGCGTCCGCGTCGAGGGAGACGAGCAGCTTCTCACCCGGGGCGAGCGGCTTCGGCTCGGAGACGGTGCTCGCGACCGCGACGACGCCCGGCTCCGACGAGAAGGCGAAGGCCTCGTCGGACTCGACGATCCAAAGCGGGCGCAGGCCGAGCGCGTCGACCGAGAAGACGCACTCGTTGCCGTGGCGCGCGACGAGCGCGACCGGCCCCTGCGCGAACGGGCCGAACGCCTGGCGCAGGTACATGTAGAAGGGGCGTAGGTCCTCTGGGAGCCCCTTGACCTCGTTGACGATCGGAGGCAGGACGAGCTCCATCGCTTCTGCGAGCGAGAGCCCGGCGCGGTTGATCAGCGACTCGACCGTGCGGTTGAGGTCCTGCGAGTCGGACGAGTCCGCCTGGATCGGGATGTCGAGCATCGTCGCCTCCTGGCGGAGACGGGCGACCGTGTTGATCTCACCGTTGTGACCGAGCGTTCCGAACGGCTGGACGCGATAGAACGTCGGCCAGGTGTTGGTCGAGTAGCGGTTGTGGCCCAGCACCGCGGCGGTCTCGGCGCGGCCGTCGTGGAGGTCCGGGTAGTACTCGCCGAGAATGGCCGGCGCGCCCATGACCTTGTAGGCGCAGGTCTCGGTCGAGAACGAGGCAATATGGACGTCGAGCTCCTGCTCGAGCTTGATCGTGAGCTCGAAGCAGTGGCGCGGGTCGGAGATCAATCCGGCGACCTGCCAGAAGACCGGCTCCTCCTCGCGTGCCGTCGGAGCGAGCGCGCTCGAATCGACGACGTTCTCGCGCTCGGCGAGCACCCGCAGACCCGCCTGGCCCATGATCTCTCGCGCGCGCGTCTGCAGCTGCGCGGTCTTCCCGCCCTTGCGCGAGATGAAGATGTGGCCGACGGCGAACAGCGGATCGAGCGCGAGGTGCGAGGCGTGGCCGCCGGAGCGGACCTCCTCGGCCCAGATCTTGCGCGGGATGTCGATGACGACGCCACAGCCGTCGCCCTCACCGTCGACGTTGCCGGCGCGGTGGAGCATCTTGCCGAGCGCGACGAGCGCGGTCTCGATCGCCTCGTGGGTCGGCTTCGCGTCCTTCTGTACGGAGGCGTAGAGCGCGCAGGCGTCGTGGTCCTCGACGGTCTGCGGCTTGCGCAGCGGCCGGTACGACGCTGTGGACGAGAAGCGCTCGATCTGTGCGCGGGCGGACTCGCGCGGGCGCGGCTCAGGGACGGACGGCACGGCTCACCTCCGGTTTCCGCGTCTTCTTCGAGCGGACGCGCGACGGGTTGGGTGCTGCGGAGGCGATTCTACCGGTCACCGCGGCGGCGGCAACGGCCGGTTCGCGCTCCGCGTGGGGGCGGAATTATCGCAAATTGCGGCCAAAAGACCTTGGCCGGCCGGCCAACGATCCACGCCTGAACCACACCCGGACGCGGATAATCCACCGGTGGACTCGACGATCCTGCTGCGCCCGGCGAGCGAGCTCGCGGAGCTCGTGCGCTCGGGCGAGGTGACCTCGCGCGAGCTCGTCGAGGCGTCGCTGGCGCGGATCGAGGAGCTGAACCCGAGCGTCAACGCGTTCACGCTCGTGGACGACGAGCGCGCCCTCGCAACGGCCGACGACGTGAAGGCCGGCGACGAGCGCCCGTTCTGTGGCGTGCCGATCGGGATCAAGGATCTCGCGGTCGCGGTCGAGGGGATGCGGCTGACGAACGGCTCGGACCTCTTCGGCGACTACGTGCCGCCGGCGGACTCGTTCCTTGCGCGGCGCCTGCGGGACGCAGGCTTCGTCTTCGTCGGACGGACGAACACGCCGGAGTACGGGATCACGCCGGTCACCGAGCCCCGCCGTTTCGGTCCCACGCGCAACCCGTGGGATCTCGAGCGCACGCCAGGCGGCTCCTCGGGCGGCTCCGGGGCCGCGGTCGCGGCGGGCATGGTCCCGGTCTGCAACGCGTCGGACGGCGGGGGGTCGATCCGCATACCCGCCGCCTGCTGCGGCCTCGTCGGGCTCAAGCCGGCGCGCAACCGGATCTCCGCCGGCCCCGTGCTCGGCGAGTCGATGCTCTCGACGCAGGGCGCCCTCACTCGCACGGTCGCCGACAGCGCGGCGATGCTCGACGTGATGGCGGGCTACGAGCCGGGCGATGCCAACTGGGCGCCCCCGCCGTCGGAGCCGTTCGCGACTACGGCCGCAGGCGATCCGGGCAAGCTGCGGATCGGCCTCACGAGCAAGCCGGGCCTGCTCAAGACCGAAGTGGACCCGGCCTGCGCCGGGGCGGTCACGCGCGCTGGCGAGCTGCTTGCCAGCCTCGGCCACGAGGTCGAAGAGGTCGACCCGCCGTGGGGCGAGGTCGACCTGCTCGACGTTTTCACCGATCTATGGTCGACCGTGACCGGCATCGGCGTGGCTTTTGGCGGGATCATGGCCGGACGGGAGCCGACCCCCGACGACGTCGAGCCGCTCAGCTGGTGGCTATACGAACGCGGGCGGAGTGTGGACTCGCTGCGCCTCGGGATCGAGACCGGCGCCGCGCACCGCCTGGCGCGGATGATCGTCGCCTTCTGCCTCGGCTACGACGCGATCGTTACCCCGGTCACCGCCCAGCCGCCGCTTGCGATCGGGTCGATCGACCCGTGCGGACCCGATCCCGAAGCGGAGTTCCGCAAGTCGGCCGAGTTCGTCCCGTTCACCGCGCATTTCAACCTCACCGGCCAGCCGGCCATCTCGCTGCCGCTCTTCGACGGCGAGGACGGCCTCCCGCTGGCCGTTCAGCTGGTCGGGCAGCCGGCGGGCGAGGGCCCGCTGCTCGCGCTCGCGGCGCAGCTCGAGACCGCGGCTCCGTGGGCAGACCGGGTGGCCCAGGTCGGGGCGCCCGCCTAGAGCTCGCGCACGTCCGCGCCGGCGGGTGTGAACTGCACGTGGCGTACCTCGCAATCGGGCGCAGCTGCGCGCAGCCCCTCGACCACCGTCCCGGTGTGCTCGAACGAGCACCAGAACAGCACCGAGGGGCCGGCGCCGGAGATCGAGGCGCCGATCGCCCCGAGCTCGGCGGCGCGAGCGAGCAGGTCCATCGACTGCGGGTAGAGCGCGGCGCGGCGAGGTTGGTGGATCTCGTCGCGCAGCCCGCGCGCGAGCAGGCTCAGGTCGGCCTGGGCGAGGCCGAGCACGAGCAGCGCCGTGCTGGCGATGTTTTCCGTCGCCTCGGACAGCGGCACCTCGGCGGGTAGCGCGGCGCGCGCCTCGGCCGTCGGCACCTCCTCCGGCGGGATTGCGAGCACGGCCTCGATCCCCGGCGGCGGCTCGAAGCGCACCGGCTGGGCGCCCGCAGCGCAGATGACGAAGCCGCCGAGCAGCGCGGCGGCGACGTTGTCGGGATGGCCCTCGAGCTCGGCCGCGAGGTCGAACAGCGGCGCGTCGAGCTCGTAGAGATGGTCGGCCGCCGAGAGCCCCGCGACGATCGCCGCAGCGCTCGAGCCGAGGCCGCGCGCGAGCGGGATCTCCGAGCGGATGCGAAAGGTGAGCCCGTCGGCGGGACGGAGGCGCTCGAAGGCCTTCACGCAGAGGTTCGAGCGGTCCAGCGGGACGCCCTCGAGGTCGCACTCGACTGCGAACTCCCCCGTTTCGACCACCTCGAGCTCGAGCGTGGGCGACAGCGCCGCGGCGAGCGCGTCGAACCCCGGGCCGAGGTTGCCCGACGACGCCGGGACACGGACGAGCCGGCGGCGGTTCACGCGTCCTCCGCCAGGACCGCCCGCTCGACCGCCTCGAGGTCGGGCTCGCACGGAATGACGGCGCTGGCGCGGTCGAGGGCGGTCTTCGGGTCCTTGAGGCCGTGGCCGGTCAACACGCACACCACCGTGCCCTCCGCGCCGTAGCGGAGGAGCCCGGCGACCGAAGCCGCCGAGGCGGGCTCGCAGAAGACGCCCTCGGAGGAGCCGAGCAGCTCATAGGCGGCGAGGATCTCGGCGTCTGAGACGGCGCGGATCTCGCCGCGGGAGTCGGTAACGGCGGCCATCGCCTCCTCCCAGCGGGCGGGGTTGCCGATCCGGATCGCCGAGGCGATCGTCTCGGGCTCGGCGACGGGCTCGCCGTGCACGAGCGGCGCGGCGCCCTCGGCCTGGTAGCCGTGCATCCGCGGAGCGGCGCCGACCTCGTCGAAGCCCTTCCAGTACGAGGTGATGTTGCCGGCGTTCCCGACCGGGATCGCGAGCACGTCGGGCGGGTCGCCGAGCTGGTCGCAGACCTCGAACGCGGCCGTCTTCTGGCCCTCGATGCGGTAGTCGTTGAGCGAGTTGACGAGCGCGATCGGGTGGCTGTCGGCCACCTTGCGCACGAGCGCGAGCGCCTCGTCGAAGTTGCCGCGCAGGGCGACGACGCGAGCGCCGTGCATCAGCGCCTGGGCGAGCTTGCCGGTCGCGATCCTGCCCTCCGGCACGATCACGACGCCGCGGAGACCCGCCCGCGCGGCGTAGGCGGCGGCGCTCGCAGCGGTGTTGCCGGTCGAGGCGCAGATGATCGCCTTCGCTCCCTCGTTCACCGCCGCCGAGACCGCGACCGTCATGCCGCGGTCCTTGAACGAGCCGGTCGGGTTCGTCCCCTCGAGCTTCAGCCAGACGTCGGCGCCCGTCCGCTCGGAGAGCGTGGGCGCGCGGACGAGCGGCGTGTCGCCCTCGTCGAGCGTGACCAGCGGCTCGACCGGTAGCCGCTCGGTGTAGCGCCAGAGGCTCAGGCCCCCGCCTCCTCGAAATGCTCTTCGATAACCCTGATCACGCGCGGCTGCGCGCGCAGGTAGTCGAGCCTGCCGATCAGCTCCACGGCGGCGCGGAACTTCGACTCGAGCACCGGGTGGACCACCATCACGAGCCGCGCCTGGGCGCCGAGCCCGCGCTGGACGACCGACTTGATCGACACCCCCTGGAGACCGAGCAGCTCGGCGACCTGTGCGAGCACTCCGGGCTGGTCCTCCACTTCGAGGTGGAGGTAGAAGGCGGACTCGACGTCCGCGATCAGCGGCAGGTCCTCGGGCAGGATCATCGGCGCCCGGTAGGCCATCGCCGAGCAGACGTCGCCGAGCACTGCGGTCGCGGTGGCCGAGCCGCCGGCCCCTGGACCGGAGAGCGTGATCTCGGTGATCGAGGGCGACTCGATCGTCACGGCGTTGAACGACCCGTTCACCGAGGCGAGCGGGTGATCGGAGTAGAGGAACGCCGGATAGACGCGAACGGCTACGCCCCCGTCGACTCGCTCTGCGCTGCCGATCAGCTTGATCTCGAGGCCGAGCTCCTTGGCGTACTCGATGTCGTCGGACGTGATGTCCTCGATGCCCTCGTAGGGCACGTCGCCGAGCTTTACCACCGTGCCGTAGGCGAGCCGGGCGAGGACCGCCATCTTGGCCGCCGCGTCGGCGCCGGAGACGTCGGCGGTCGGATCCGCCTCGGCGTAGCCGAGCGACTGCGCGTCCCGCAGCGCCTCGTCGTACGCGGCCCCGGTGCGGGCCATCTCGCTGAGGATGTAGTTGGTGGTTCCGTTGACGATCCCGGAGACGCGCTCGATGTGGGTGACGGACAGGGTCTCGGAGATCACCCGGACCACGGGGACCACCCCGCCGACCGCCGCCTCGAAGCGCAGCTCGACACCGTGCTCGCGGGCGGCGGCATAGAGCTCCTCCCCACGCTCGGCGAGCATCTGCTTGTTCGCGGTCACGACGTGCTTGCCGGCCGCCATGGCGCGCAGTGCGTAATCGGTCGCCGGCTCCGTGCCTCCGATCAGCTCGACGACGATGTCGCTGCGTTCGAGGATGTCGGCGAAGTCGCCGCGTCCGGTGGTCAGCACGCCGCTGATCTCCGGACGGCGGCCGACGAACTCCTCGATCCCCGCCGCGCGTCGCTCGATCAGCTCCGCGAAGGCTGCGCCGACCGTCCCGTGGCCGAGCAGGCCGATCTTGAAGGAATCGGCCATCTCACTCGCCCGTCTCGACGTCGCGCAACGTCAGGTCGTCGTAGGTCTCACGCCGGACCACCACGCGAGCGTCGCCGTCCGAGCAGAAGATCACCGGCGGGCGCGGCAGCGCGTTGTAGTTGTTCGACATCGCGTAGGCATAGGCCCCGGTGGCCGGGATGACGAGCACGTCGCCGACCTGCGGGTCGGCGAGATCGGCCTCGCGGACGATGATGTCGCCCGACTCGCAGTGCATGCCGGCGATCCGGCAGGCGGTCCCGCCGCCGAAGCGGTCGGCGATCTCGGCCTCGTAGACCGCGTCGTAGAGCATCGGCCGCAGGTTCTCGAACATCCCTCCGTCGACCGCGACGTAGGTGCGCACGCCTGGGATCTCCTTGACCGTCCCGACGGAGTAGACGGTCACGCCCGCGTTGCCGACGAGCGAGCGGCCGGGCTCGCAGAGGACGGTGACGCCGTCGGGCACGCCGCGCAGCAGCCGCTCGGCGTACTCGTCGACCGCGGGCGGCTCGTCCTCCGCCGTGTAGGCGATGCCGAGTCCGCCGCCGAGGTTCAGCAGCGGATAGTCGCCCAGTGCGAGCAGCACCTCGGCGAGCTTCTCGAACGGCTCGAGCTCGAATATCTGCGAGCCGATGTGCGCGTGGAGCCCCGCGACTTCGAGCCGGCGCGACGCGGCTTCGACCGCGCGCGGCGCCTCCTCGATCGGAAAGCCGAACTTCGAGTCCTCCTGGCCGGTCTGGATGTAGGAGTGTGTCGACGCCTTGATCCCGGGAGTGATCCGCAGCATCACCCGCTGGCCCGGCGCGATCCGCTCGAGGCGGTCGATCTCGTCGAACGAGTCCACGACGACGCAGCCGACGCCGGCCTCCGCCGCTTCGGTGAGCTCGGCCTCGGTCTTGTTGTTGCCGTGCAAGTAGAGCCGCTCGGGCGCGAACCCGCCCTTGAGGGCGAGGTGGAGCTCGCCGCCCGAGGCGACGTCGCACGAAAGCCCCTCCTCGCAGAAGAGCCGGTAGGCGGCCGTGCACGGGAACGCCTTGCTCGCGTAGATGACCTCGAACCGCTCGCTGCGCGCGGCGAACGCCTCGGTGTACTCACGCGCCCGCGAGCGCATGTCGTCTTCGGAATAGACGTATGCCGGCGTGCCGAACTCGCGCGCCAGCTCGATCACGTCGCAGCCGCCCACCTCGAGCCGGCCCGCCTCGTTGAGGCGGGAACCGAGCGGGTAAACGTGCGAGAGGCCGAGCGCAGCCATAATCGCCGGATTATGAAGGAGCGCCGATTCCGCCCTGCGAGCGCGGTTGCAGGTCCGCCCTGCCGATGACGATCAAGCACGACGCGCCCGAGCGTCCGGAGCTCGGCGAGCGCGACGGGCTCGCGTACGCCCTGTTCCTGCCCAAGGAGGAGCCGCGCGGCGGGATCGTGATCCTGCACGGCGCCGGCTCGTCGAAGGAGAGCCACTTCGATTTCGCCCGCGGGGCGCAGGCGTATGGGCTCGCGGCGCTCGCGTTCGATGCGCGCGGCCACGGCGCATCCGAGGGTGTCTTCGGCGACCGCGCGCTCGACGACGTGCGGACGATGTGCGACGTCGTCTTCGAGCACACGCGGCGGCTCGCGCTGCGCGGCTCGAGCATGGGCGGCTTCTGCGCGATCAGCGCCGGGGCGGTGGACGAGCGCGTCGAGGCCGTCGTGGCCATCTGCCCCGCGCCCGAGTACCTGCTGCTGCGGCTGCTGCGCTCCGACCGCGAGCTCGAGTTCGAGCTCGACCGCGAGGCGTGCGAGCGCTGGCTCGAGCAGGCCGACCTGTCGGCGTCGGCGGCGGCGCTGTCACCGCGCGTCGCGCTGATGCTGCTCCACGCCCAGGGCGACGACGAGATCCCCTACACGGTCTCGCAGGAGCTGCACGCGGCCGCCGGCGACCCGAAGAAGCTCGTCATCGTGCCCGGCGGACACCACCGCTCGCTCCAGCACGACGGCGAGCTCCAGGGCGAGTCGATCAAGTACGTGTTGCGGGCGTTCGAGCGCTAGGCGCCCGCCGCTACTACTTGGGCTGGCTGCCGATCTTGATGTCCGGCAGGCCGCGGACGAGGTCCGTGAGGTTGTCGCCCGCCTGGTCCACCGTCTGTCCGAGCGGGCCGCCGACGGCGCCGCCGAGCGTGTCGGTCGTGCCGTTCACGGTGTCGGACAGGCCGTCCGTGAGCGGCTCGGTGGAGAGCAGGGTCCCGTTCGACGGGTTCACACCCGGGATGCTCGGGAGGCTGCCGACGATCTGGTCGACGGGTCCGCCGGTGCCGTCTCCGCCGTCGGGAGCGCCCGTGGTCGGAGAGCCGTTGCCGGGACCGCCGACATCCGGGGCGCCCGTGACTGGGCTGTCGCCCCCGGGCGTCGTGCCGGGCGTCGACGGGCCGAGCGAGCTGGGCGGGACGAAGTCGGCGACGACGTCGTCCACGTCGGGACCGAGGGGCTCGTCGGTGACGACGGCATCAGCCGTGACGGAGGCGCTGTCGACGGCCTCCGAGACGGCCCCGGCGGAAAGCGAGGAGGGCTCCTCGTCGCCCACCACGAGCCGGCGGATGTCGTCGGCCACCCCGCCGGACGGCCAGCCGTTGAAGGCGACGATCGCGCCGACGATCGCCAGCAGCGAGAGCGCTGATGCAAGCAGCACGCCGGTGGTGCCGAGGCTCGCTATGTAGGCCTTGGTTGCCCTCATGGCAGGGGAATCCACAGCGGGTATCGGCACCCGCGAGCGTTTGCTTTAGCCCGTCCTGGCCAATCCTCCTCCCTGTCGCAGCCGGATGAGCCACACCGCCCCGGCTGCGATCAGCCCGATTGAGACGAGCTGCGGCAGCGTCAACCCAGCGACGACGTGGTCGTTGCGGCGCAGGAACTCGATCAGCAGGCGCTCGACCCCGGCGATCACGAGATAGAGCGCGAACACCACCCCGGGCTTGAAGCGGTCGCGCAGGTGCCACAGGACGAGGGCAGCGAACCCCATCGCGAGCGTCTCGTAGATCGGCGTCGGCTGGACCTCGACTCCCGGTGGGGTCGGCTCGGTCCCGTCCGGGTAGCCCATCGCCCACGGCAGGTCCGAGGGCTTGCCGTAGTCGCCGTCGCCCGACAGCTGGCAGCCGACCCGGCCGATGGCGTAGCCGAGCGCGAGCCCCGGCGCGCAAACGTCGAGCAGCGTCAGCGAGAGGAACCCCCGCCAGCGCGCCCACAGCAGGACGCCGATCGCGCCACCGATGAGGCCGCCGAACCAGACGAGGCCGGAGCCCGAGAAGAGGTTGCCGAGCAGGTCGTCGGAGACCTGGTCGTAGTTCTGGAGGATGTAATCCACGCGCGAGCCGACGAGACCGCCGAGCAGCGCGGCGAACAGCATCTCGTACGCCCAGTCGCCCGGCTTGTCGAGCTCGCGAAAGCGCCGCATAACGACCGCGCCCGCGGCGAGGAAGGCGGCCGCGAAGCAGATCCCGAAGGTCTGCAGCGTCAGCGGCCCGATTTCGATCTCAGGCTGCACGGCGCGGGAGGCTAGCTGGCGCGGCTAGAGGTAGCCGAGCGGGTCCACGGGCGACCCGCCCTGGCGCACCTCGAAGTGGAGGTGGTCGCCGAAGCAGTTGCCGGTGCAGCCGACGTAGCCGATCACCTGGCCCTTGCTCACTGATGCCCCGTTGGAGGTGCCGAAGCGCGACTGGTGCGCGTAGCAGGTGCTCAGCCCGCCGCCGTGGCCGACGCAGGTGTAGTTGCCGTAGCCGCCCTGAGGACCCAGCAGGATCACCGTGCCGCCGTCGGCGGCGCGGATCGGCGTGCCGCTGCCGGCGCCGATGTCGATCCCGGCATGGAGACGGCCCCAGCGCTGGCCGAACGGCGAGGTGACCGGGCCGTTGACCGGCCAGACCATGTTGCCGGAGCCCTTCTTGATCGGTCCGGCGGACGGGTTGTTCTGTAGCTGGCCGGTGACGCGCGCGTTCGCCTTCTCGAGCGCGGCGAGGTCCTCCTGCAGCTCGCCGCGGTGCTCGCGGACCTTGCTGAGGACGGCGCGGCGCTCGTCGCGCGTCTCGGCGATGTTGCCGCGCGTGCTGAGGACGCCGTTCTTGGCGTCGGCGATCTCGTTGCGCTTGGCGAGGATCGTGTTCGCCGCGTCGCGCGCCTGCTTCTCGAGCTTGGCGAGCGCCGCCTCCTGCTTCTTCGCCTCGGCCTTCAGCTTGCGGACGAGCGTGACGACCTTCTGGTCCTGCTCGGAGATCCGCTCGAGCGTGTCGGCGCGTTCGAGCAGGTCGGCGAAGCCGTCGGCCTGGAGAACGACCGTGAGGGCGTCGGGCTCGTCGGCCTTGTAGATCTCGACGAGCCGCGCGGCGAGGGCCTTCTGGCCTTCAGCGAGGCGTACCTTGAGGCGCGCGAGGCGGTCCTTGGCCTTCTCGAGCTTGTCGCGCACGCGGAGAAGCTCGGCGCGCTTGCGGTCGAGCGTCGCCTGGGCACGGTCCTGCTGCGACTGCAGCGCGCCGATGCGGCCCTCGAGCCCGTTGATCCGATCGTCGAAGCCCTGGATGTCGCTCGAGAGGACTCCCTCCTTGCGCTTCTCCTTGGCGATCTCGCCCTTCTTCTTCTCGATCTTCGAAGACAGGGGAACGGTCTGCCCGGGAAGCGGCAGCATGAGATAGGCCATCAGGCCCAGGGTTATGGGAACCCAGAAGCTCTTTCGCATTTTTCGATTTCGGCGTCCGGTTACCGCCTACGGGGTTAGCTGACGGGCTCGCAACTCCGCTTTGGAAGCCGCTACGCCGGACTCGAGCCGGCGACTCGCCCCTACCTCTTGGGTCCCCCGTTTCCCCCCGTTATGCAGGGAGAATTCGGCGTTCAGGACGGCGGCACCTTAGCAAAGCCCTCTAAACGGCCGAGCCGGTGCAAGCCATCTTGCGGGCGCCGTCTTTAGTCATCTTGAGTCCGCTCTCTATCATCGGACGCGATGGCGAAACAGCGCTCAGCCTTCGGCCGTGACACGGGTCTTCAGATTCGCATGCTCGGCACGATGTTCATGCTCGGGCTGCTGTATGTCGCGCTCGTCGGCGCGATGTTCGCGGCGGGCGCCGGTATCGCCGTGATGGTCGGCGTGATGTCGCTGCTGCTGCTCGCGCAGCTGTTCCTCTCGGACAAGATCGCGCTGGCTGCCATGGGCGCGAAGGAGGTCTCGCCCGAGCAGGCGCCGGGGCTGCACGCGATGATCGAGCGGCTCTGCATCCAGGCCGATCTGCCGAAGCCGAGGATCGCGATGGCCGACAGCGAAGTCCCGAACGCGTTCGCGATGGGCCGCTCCCAGAAGAGCGCGGTCGTCTGCGCGACGACCGGGATCATCAACACGCTCGAGCCGCACGAGCTCGAGGGCGTGATGGCCCACGAGCTCGCCCACGTGAAGAACCGCGACGTGCTGGTCATGACAGTCGCGAGCTTCTTCGCCTCGCTCGCGGCGATGATCATGCAGTTCGGCTTCTTCTTCGGCGGGGGCGACGACGAAGAGGGCGCACTCCCGTTCATGGTCGTCCTGCTCGTCTCGTTCCTCGTCTACATCATCTCCTTCTTCCTGATGCTCGCCCTCTCGCGCTACCGCGAGTTCGGTGCCGACCGCGGCGCCGCCCTTACCACCGGCCGCCCGAGCGCGCTCGCCTCCGCGCTGATGAAGATCTCCGGCGCGATGGAACGCGTGCCCGAGCACGACCTCCGCCAGGCCGAGCGCATGAACGCCTTCTTCATCGTCCCGACGGGCGTCAAGGGCGCGATCCAGACGCTCTTCTCGACGCACCCGCCGATGGAGAAGCGGATCGAGCGGTTGCAGGCGCTCGAAGCCGAGCTGCAGAAGGTCTGACCCGTTGGGCCTCTTCGACACCCTCCGCGGCGGGCCTCGCAAGCTGAAGATGCCGGCGCCGGACCGCCTGTTCGCGATGACGACCGCGCACGTGACGCTCGAGACCGCGTTGTCGCTGAAGTCGAGCGGGTCGGCCGGGGTCGTCTTCCAGGCGCTCGCCACGGCCGACTTCGACACGATCCTCAAGGACGCCGAGGAGCTGGTGCGCGGGACCGCAGAGGAGACCGGGTCCGAGGTCTCCTCGGCCGACGATGAGTTCGGCTACCGCTGGATCATCCTGCGCGACCCCGACTTCGAAGACCTGGTCGTCTCGCTCAACACGCTCTCGACCGAGCTCCAGGGCGGCGGCTACGGCGACCGGCTGTTGTGTGCCGTCTTCCCGTTCGAGGACGAATCCGGCGGCCGCGTCCACTTCATCTACAACTTCAAACGGGGCAGCTTCTATCCCTTCTGCCCGGCCGACGGCGCCAAGAAGCGCGACACCGAGCGCGAGCTGAGGCTGAAGGCGCAGCTCGACGGCGAGTTGCCGATCGAGCCCGAGCTCGAACGCTGGTTCCCGCTGTGGGAGATCCCATTGCAGTAGGCGGGTCGTGCGGTTAGGGTGCGCAGCATGAATTCGAGCAAACGGAAACGTCTTGCGGCCGCCCTCGTGGCGTGCACGCTCGGCGCGGGGATGTCGTTCGGGCTGGTCGCCTGCGGGGACGATGACGAGAAGGAGAAGACCGTCACCGACACCCAGGTCGACCGGGAGAAGGAAGTCAAGACGGACACGGACACGGTCACCGACACGCAGACCGACACCGAGACCGATACGGACAATCCGAATGTCGACCCGCCCACCGTTCCGCAGGGCCCCGGAGGGGCATGTCCCGAGGGCTACGAGCCCGCAGCGGACAACGACACCTGCGTCCAGGACTAGACGACTAACTGCCCGATCGGGCCGCCGATAATCCGCGACGAGGTCGCGGATAGGGTGCCGCGGTGCCGGTCCTCCAGCTGAACGGGGTCGAGATCGCGTTCGCGCGGGTCGGCGAAGGGCCGCCGCTCGTGTTCGCGCACGGTGCTGGCGACGACAGCCGGATCTGGCAACCGCAGCTGACGGAGCTCGCTGACGAGTTCACCGTCGTAGCGTGGGACGAGCCTGGCGCGGGCCGCTCGTCGGACCTGCCCGCCGACTTCGGACTAGCGGACTACGCGCGCTGCCTGGCGGCGCTGATCGAGGCGGTCGACCTCGGTCCGGCACACGTCGCCGGCCTCTCCTGGGGCGGCACAGTCGTCCAGGAGCTCTATCGGCGGCACCCGGACGCGTGCGCCACGCTCGTCCTCGCCGACACCTACGCGGGGTGGAAGGGCTCGCTCAGCGAACGGGAGCGACAGATCAGGGTCCAGCACACGCGGATGCTGTTCGCGGCGCCACCCGAGGAGTTCGATCCCAGCCCTCCCGGGTTGTTCGCGGGCGAGCCGCCTGAGGAGTCGAAACCGCTGCTCCGCGAGATCGCCGCCGGAGCGCGCCGCGAGACGCTCGAGACGCAGCTCGGCCTGATGGCGGAGGCCGATCAAACCGACCTGCTGCCCCGGATCGCGGTCCCGACGCTGCTGATCTGGGGCGAGCACGACCGCCGCTCGACGATGAGGGTCGCACGGCAGTTCGAGGACGCGATCCCGGCCGCGGAGCTCGTCGTGATTCCGGACTGCGGCCACATGAGCAATCTCGAGCGGCCGGCGGAGTTCAACGCCGTCGTCCGGCGCTTCTGCGCGGCTCATCCGCCTAGCGCGAGCGCCGCCGGCTGAGTGCCACGACCAGCAGCGCGATCAGCGGCGTGAACAGCAGCGAGCCGCCGAAGAGATAGACGAGGTCGCGTGTCCGCGGCGTCACGGCGACCGTGATCCCGGTGGAGCGGTACTTCCGGCAGGCGATCTCGCGCCCGCCCTTCCGTTCGACCGGCCGGACGCACTCCGTGACCCGGCAGCGGGTCTCGGGCGGCACCCGCCGCTGGCCGACGTGCTCTGCGCGCGCGAGCGCCGGCAGGGTGAGCTCGAGCTCCTCGCAGCGGGCGTCCGGGTCCATCCCGGCCGCCCAGTCGGTGACGAAGAACTGGATCCCCGCGACGAGCAGACCGAACGCGAGCCAGATCCAGACGACCCGGCTCCAGTGCATGCGGCGCGCGGGCGGCTAGTCGGGGATGAGGCCCTCGCCGGTGAACTCGGCCTCGGCCTCGGCGAAGGTGACGTCACGCGGGGGCAGGATCACGTCAGACTCGACGAGCTCGTCGTCGTCGAGCGGCGAGCCGTCGGACTCGACGAGCGCGAGCATCTGGCCCCAGAGCTCGGCGAACTTCGCCTCGTCGCCCGCCTCGACGGCGGCGACGGCGTCGTTGTCGAGCCCGTTGAGGCGCTCGGCGTCCTCGTCGGGAAGCCTGAACTGGCCCTCGCCTGAGATACGGACGATCACGCCCCCTCCTTTTCCTTGGAGCCCTCTTCGAGCGCCGGCGCATCGTCGCCGCCTCCGGGGCCGAGCTCGGCCTTCATCTTCGCCAGCTCGTCATCCACCTGCGCGCCGGTGCCAAGCGCGGCCAGCTCGCGGTCGATGTCGTCCTGGCCCGGGCCGAGCTGCGTGATGTCGTCGAACGCACCGGCCTGCTCGAGCTCGTCGACCGCAGATGCGCGGGCGCGCATCTGCTCGGTCTTGTCCTCGGCGCGCTGCATCGCGAGGCCGAGGTCGGCCATCTCCTCCCCCACTCCGCTCGCCGCCTCGCCGATCTTGACCTGCGCCTCGGCGGCGGAGTACTGGGCCTTGATGACCTCCTTCTTGGTGCGGAAGTTCTCGACCTTGTGCCGGAGCGTCTTCTCCTTCTCGATCAGCTGCTCCTGCTGCTTCTCGAGCTCCTTGACCTGCGTGTCGAGCGACTGCAGCTCCCCCTGCGCGAGCGCCTTGCGCTCGAGCGCGGTGCGGGCGAGCTCCTCCTTGCCCTGCGAGAGCGCCTGGCGCGCCTGGGTGTCGAGCTTGACGACGGACTGCTCGAGCTTCTGCGTCTGCATCTGAAGGCGCTTCTTCGCCGTGACGACGTCGGCGATCCCCTTCTTGACGTTCTGCAGCAGCTCGACCTGCTTCTGGTAGCCGTAGTCGAGCGTCTCGGCGGGGTCCTCGGCGCGGTCGAGCAGCTTCGAGACCTTGGCCTTGATGACCGTTGACATCCGTCCTGCGAGGCCCGGCATAGGCGTCTCCTTGGCGTTCGGTTTGCGGTTGCGCGTGGTGCGCAGTCGCGGAAGCCTACCGCCGTTGAGACTCCGGCCCTAGGCCGACTCGTTCGGCGTCAACGGCTGTTCGGGCAGCTGGCGCCACTCTTTGATCAGCCCACCATCGATCACGAAGCGCACGCGCGCGCGACCACCTTCGGTGCAGCGGCCCTCGTGGCCCTCGCGCAACCTGAACGCGGCGAGCGTCGTGTTGCCCTCGTCCTCGAAGTCGGTCACCTCGGCGCGGCAGGGCAGGCTGCGGTTGAACCGGATCGCCGCATCGCGCCCACGAAGGGTCGTCTCGGTTGCCTGCTCCACGACCGCCCCCGGGGCGAAGTAGCGCGCCGCCATCTCGAAATCCCCGTCGTTCAGTGCCGAGACCCAGTTGCGGATGATCTCGCGGTCGGACGTTCGCGATTTGGCCGAGTTCGGAGCGGCCTCGCGGCCTCCGCGGTCGTCCGCTTCTCCGCCGCCGCATCCCGCGGCGAGGAGCACGACGGCGATCGCCGTCGCCCCGGCCGCGCGTCTGACGCTCATCCCGTCGCCGCCCGCTCGCGCGCCGTGCGCTCCTTGCGGTCGTGATCGGCGGCGGCGCGCCAGAAGAAGAACGTCAACACGAACAGCATCGTCAGCGTGTCGGCGATCATCATCATCCCGCCGGCGAGCTGCTGGTCGCCGATCGGGGTCATCCCGTACTCGCGCGCGGAGTCCCCGTACCACTCGCCGTATGCCGGCGTGGACATCAGCAGGAACGCCATCCCGAGGAGCATGCTCGCCAGGCGGCTGCCGAGCAGGTGGCCCGCCTTCCACAACTCGCCGTGCAGGCGGCGGTGCTTGGGGTCGATCACGGACCACCAGAGCAGCACGCTGCCGATCACGAACGACTGGTGCTGGAGCGCGTGGACGAAGCTGTTGTCGAGCGCGGCGCCGAAGGCGAAGGCGAAGTGCCACCCGTAGAGGATCAGGACGAACAGCGGCAGCGCCACGAGCGGCCGGCGGAGCGTGCGGAAGAACGCCCGCAGCGGCTTCGACCGCGCGAGTGGGACGAGCACCGGCCGCGGCAGGTAGAAGACGAGCACCGGGGTCCGCAGCCCGACGAGCAGCAGCGGCGCGGCGAGGTCGGCGATCAGCAGGTGCTGCGCCATGTGGGCGGAGAGGAGCTCCTCGCCGAGCGTGTCGATCGGCGACAGCAACCCGATCGCGGTCAGCGCGACCCCGCCGTGCCACGCGACCTGCTGCCAGAAGGGGACGTCGTAGCCGCGCCGCGAAAGGATCCTGACGGCGCGGACGTAGAGCACCGTCAGGGCCACGATCAGGGCGATCACGGCCGGGTCGAACGAGAAGCTCACCGCGCACAGTCTGACGGCTCGCCGCGGGCGTCAGCCCGGCGGCAGGTTACGGGTAGAGCTGCTCGCCCGACTCTGGCTCGATGATGAAGATCGCGTCGACGGGGCAGTCCTGCGCGGCGATCAGCAGCGCGCCCCTGTCGGCTGCCTCGGGGTCCACCACGATGGACTTCTGCTCGTCGTCGAGCTCGAACACGCCGGGCACCGAGTCGACGCAATCACCGAACCCGTAACAGAGCTCGCGATCTACGCTGATCGCGACCCCGGCGCGCTCGGATGTCGTCGGTCCGCTCGTCGCCGCGCTCACGCGGCGGCTGCGGCCTTCTCGGCCTCGGCCGGCGCGTCGCCCGAGCCGGCGCCGTTGGCGCTCGCGACGGCGTCCGCCGCGGCGGCCAGCCGGTCGCGGTACTCGGCGCGCTGCATGCGCGAGATGACGAGCCGCTGAACCTGGGCCGTGCCCTCGAAGATCTGGTAGATCTTGGCGTCGCGGAACCACTTCTCGAGCGGGCAGTCGGTGGACTGTGCGTCGGCCCCGACGAGATCCATCAGCGTCGTGGTCGCCCACATCGTCACGTCGCCGGCCTTGAGCTTCGACATCGAGCCCTGGCCGCTGGTCATCGGCATGCCGTTGCGGCCCATCCAAGCGGCGCGCCAGACGAGCATCCGCGCCGCCTCGATCTCGGTCGCAACGTCGGCGAGCACCTGCTGGGTGCGCTGCTGCTCGATCAGCGGGCCGTTCTCGTCGGAGCGGTCCTCGAGGTACTCGAGCGTCCACTCGTAGGCGGCCTGCGCGATGCCGAGCGCCGATGCGCCGACGATCGGGCGCGTCATCTCGAACGTTGCGAGGGCGTTCGACGCGCGACCCGACGACTGGCCGGAGCGCGCCCGCTCGAGCTTCTTCTCGAGCTTCTCCATCCCGCCGAGGAGGTACTCGACCGGGACGCGGCAGTCCTCGAGAACGACCTCTGCGGTCTGCGAGGCGCGGATGCCGATCTTGTCCTCCTTCTTCCCCTGCGAGATGCCGGGGGCATCCTTCGGGACGACGAACGATGCCTGGCCGCGGTGGCCCAGGTCCGGGTCCACCGTCGCGACGACGACGGTGACGTCGGCGATGCCGCCGTTCGAGATGAAGACCTTGGTGCCGTCGAGGATCCACTCGTCGCCGTCGAGCTTGGCCGTCGTGCGAAGCGACTTGACGTCGGATCCGGCGCCGGCCTCGGTCACGGCGTACGCGCCCAGCTTGATCTCGTCACCGGTGCCGAAGCACTCAGGCACCCACTGGGCGATCTGCTCGGGGGTGCCGGAGGAGGCGATACCCGCCGCCGCGAGCCCGGAGGCCGAGATCGCGAGCGCGATGCCGGCGCAGCCCCAGTGGAGCTCCTCGGCGTAGATGACGCCGTTGAGCCCGTCGGGGTCGGCGGCCATCTTCTGCATGTAGTCGAGTCCCTGAAGGTCCCACTCGCGGGCGGCCTTCATGCACTCCCAAGGCACGGTCTGCTCGCGGTCGTGCTTGGGGGCCGCGGGGCGCATCACCTCGGTCGCGAAGCGGCGGCAGTAGTTCTTCCACTCGAGCTGCTCGTCGGTAAGGCGGAAATCCACGGCTTGGCTCTCCTTGGGCAGTTGGCGGCCTTACGAGGCCTGGCTTGGCGGCTTTGTCAGTTGGTTGACTGACCAGTCAATCCATACCGAAGGATAACGGCTGCAACCGGCGGCGGGCGACGGCGGGCGGCCGGGCCGGGCCCGTTCCCCCGTGCTGCGCGCTGTTTGCGGGGTTCCCGTATCGTGCCGCGCCCGTGCGCGCCCGCACCGCAGCCGCTCTCCTCGCCCTGCTTCTCGCCGGCACCACGGCGGGCTGCGGCCTCGGCGACGACGAGGGTCCGAAGCCGCCGCAGCTCGGCGCGCAGTCCGAAGACGAGGACGCCGCGGCGAAGCTCGGCTTCCCCGGCACCGCGACCAAGAACACGATCCGCATCGGCGGCGGCGATGCTGCGGCCGACGTTGCGGGCGCGGTCAACGCAGTCTTCCCCGCCTCGAGCCCGCGCAACCGGCCGCGCGCGCTGACGCTCGTCGGCTCGAACGACTGGCAGGGCGCGGTGACCGCGTCCGTCCTGGGTGCGAGTCCGATCCGCGCGCCGATCCTGCTCTCCGACGGCGGCGAGCTTCCGCCCGTCAGCCGCGACACGCTCGACCGGCTGCGCCCGCGCGGATCGGACCTCGCGCGCGACGCGCAGGTGATCAGGGTCGGCGACAACGTCGCCTCGCCGGGAGGGTTGAAGTCGATCGTGATCAAGGGGGGCGATCCCTACGAGCGCGCGGCCGCGATCGACCGCTTCTCGTCGGCCGCGAAGCGCCGGCCCTCGCGCGCGGTCGTCGTCGTGTCCGGCGAGAGCCCCGAGTTCGCGATGCCGGCCGCCGCATGGGCGGCCCGGTCCGGCGACTCCGTGCTGCTGACCGAGCGCGACTCCGTCCCGCCCGCGACGCAGAAGGCCCTGCGCGAGCACGACAAGCCGCGGATCTTCATCCTCGGCCCGAAGACGATCGTCTCGGAGAAGGCCGAGCGGCAGTTGAAGAAGTTCGGCCGGGTGCAGCGGGTCTCCGGCCCGACGCCGGTCCAGAACGCGATCGAGTTCGCGCGCTTCCAGGACGGCGACTTCGGCTGGGGCATCACCGTCCCGGGGCACAACTTCACCGTCGCGAGCACCTCGCGGCCGCTCGACGCCGCCGCCGGCGCGACACTCGCGGGCAACGGCGTCTTCGCGCCGCTGCTGCTGACCGACAACGCGCAGACGCTCCCGCGCTCGCTCGAGAGCTACCTCCTCGACGTCCAGCCCGGCTTCGAGGGCGATCCGAGCCAGGGCGTCTTCAACCGCGTCTGGATCCTCGGCGACGACGAGGTGATCTCGATCGCCGAGCAGGGGCGCCTCGACGAGGTGACCGAGCTCGTGCCGGTCGAGAACGCGAACCCGTAGCGTGGGGCGGCGGCGGCTAGGCTCTAGGACGTGAGCGAGTACGAGCAGGGGGACAGGGTCGGCCGTGAGCCAACCGTGGACGACATCCGCGAGCTCTCGGGTGCCTCGACCCCTCACTTCGCGCTCCAGCTGCGCAACCGGATCGCGAACCTGATCCGCGGCCTGCCTAATGAGCATCCGGCGCGGATCGAGGGCGAGCGCGAGATGGCGCGGCTCGAGGAGATCGCGTACGGCGGCGAGCTGCGCGGGCCGGCGCAGCCCGACGAGCGCGAGCTGCCCAGCACCCGCGCTGCGCGTTAGGCGCGCGGGTCCTGTCGCGGGTCCGCCTTTCCCGGCTCGCACAGCTTCACCGGAAAAGCGCTTCCCCGCGCCACCCGCGCGAGGGACGTTTACCCGGGCAATGCTGACCAACGGCGGCCGCGGGGCGCGCGTCGCCCCGGCGCGGCGGGTTGGACTGTGAAGTCTGCGCGCAGCCCGGACTTGAAGTTGTTCTGCGGGACGTCGTTGATCACGTGCTGCGTCCACATGTGGACGCCGGGGAGCGTCGCCATCTCGCTGAAGTTGCGCTCGATCAGCCGCGCCTGCTCGTCCTGCGCGGCCGGGTCGCCCTGGCGCGGGTAGAGGTCCAATCCCGATTCGGTCAGCCACAGGCGGCCATCGCCCACGCCGCTCGCGCGAACCAGGCGGAGCGCCTCGGCCGCGCGGGTGCGGGCAGCAGGCAGCCCCTCGCGTGTGTCGTTGTAGTTGTGGTGCGACCAGCCGAAGCGCTCGCCGAAGCGGCGGCCACCGAGCGCCGCGAGCACCTCGATCGTGAACTCGCGCCAATTGAGCCGGTCGGGCTTCCCGGCGGCATCGGTGTCGGACGTGCCCGGCGCGATGATCGGCGCGCCTCCAACGGCATCCGACAGCGCGACCGCGGTCGTGATCATCGTCGCGACCCGCTCGGGGAGCCCGCTCAGCGGCCAGACGATCTGGTTCGGTTCGTTGCAGATCTCGACCGCGTCCGCGTACGCGCCGTACGGGTTGCCGGCGGCCCCGTCGAAGCCACCCACGCCTACCCCACTGAGCAGCGGCTCGCGGGGGCCGTACGGGTTCGGCGGCGCCCCCTTGCGATAGCGCGCGAGCACGTAGCCGACGAACCACGCCCACGGGCTGTCGGGCCCGACGTCCGCCCCGAGCTTGGCATCGAGCGGCTTGCGCCCCCGCTCGCGATCGGCGAGGTGCGCGTCGCCGGACCAGGTGGGGTGGGTGGTGAGCGTGAGCATCACGCCGACCCCGTCGTCGTTTGCCGCGCGGACCTGGCGGTCGAGCCGGTGCAGCGCCGCCTCGCCGGCCGGCGCCACGCCGAGCTGGGCCCACGACTCCGCGCGTGAGCGCGGGCGGAACCCTTCCTGGAGGACCCCCCACGGGACCCACAACTTCACCCAGCTCGTGCCGCTCGAGCGGATGTACTCGCGGTTGCCCCAGAGGCGGTAGTCGTTGACGTCGCCATCCGGGACCAGCATGTAGTGGTGCCCAGCGAGCGAGAGGCACTTGCGCAGGGCGGGTGTCGGCGGCACCGGTTGAGCCCACGCCGGAAGCGCGCGGGCGGCAAGCGAGCCGGCCGCCAGCGTTCCACCGTGCTGCAGCAGCCGGCGGCGGGTCAGCTGGGACGTCAAGGTCGGCTCGGGCTCGCTTTCGCTACGGCGCGCGGAAATGGAGCACACGGCTCCCCGTCGAGACATAGAAGTCTCCCGCGATCCCTGCTGAAGCGATCCCATGGGGGTCCTTAACCAGGCGACCGCCAAAACGGGTCGGCAACCCGCCGGCGGAGCTCGGCCGATGCAGGATCAGGTTCGGGTTGGGTCCGGCCTCGGCCGCGAGCACTTGACCGTCGGGCCGTACTTCGACGGTGACCGGCGTGCCGGCCACGCCCGCGCCGGGGATCGGCGCGCCGGCGGCAGAGAATTGGCGCAACCCCGAGCCCGGATCCGCGACCCAGAGCGTGCTCGCGGCGGGCGGTCCGACGGCCACGCCGCGCGGGGTCACGAGGCCGTTGCCGCTGATCGTCTGCTGGAGGGTGCCGCCGAGGTCGAAAGCCTGGACGCGCGGCAGCGTGCCGTCCACGACGTACACGCGCCCGCCGTTAGCCGAAGTCGCCGCGAGCGCCTGCGGCCCAGTCTGCGGCGCGAACTGGCCCGGCCCCGTGCCGGCCGACCCGATCACCTGTCCCTGGTTGGCGCCGATCTGCTTGACGACGCGCCGCCCCGCCGCGTCGGCGACGAACAGTCCCGTGTCGCGCTCCTCGGTCGAGTCGGCCGGACCGAACACGCCGTCTGAGAGACCGAACGAACCGCCGGCGAAGTCGTTCTCGGGGATGACCTCGCCCGAAGGGCGGAGCCCACGCAGGCGGCCGGCGAAGTCCGAGACGAATATCCGCGCCAGCGGGTTCACGTCGATCCCGCGGGGCTGCTGGAACCGTGCAGGACCGCCGCGACGGTCTCCGCCCTGCGGCCGGAACTCATCGGCGACGTAGAACTCCTGTGTCACCTGCTGACCGTCGCCCACACCCGGCGCCCGCGGCGTGACGCGGAAGCGGTAGCGGCCCGGCGGGACGCGCCCGCCGGCGTTCGCCTTCCACTCGATCGAGTAGGTGCCGGCCTCGGGCAGGAACTCCTGCGTTCGCGCCACGTCCACCAGGCGCCACTCACCCGGCACGAGCTCCCACTCGACGACGACGTTCACGTATGCGTAGCGGTCGACGCTGAACGCTAGGACCGTTTCGTCGTTCGTCATCACGTCAAGGGCGCCCACCTCTGTGATCCTCGGAAGTGGCTGCTTCGGATCGATGATCCGGACCGTGTCCTTGCCGCTCGCCTGCCCGAGCCGGCACTTCTGCCTCGACCGCAACGTCGCCTTGCCGGGCTCGACATCGGATGGGACAACCTTCAGCCCGCGGTTGATCGCGCCCTCGCCGTAAGTGCCGAACTTCGGGTGCGCCCTGCCGACTCGGAACTTCTTGCCGCTGCTGTCGGTGAGCGTGAACCTCACCTTCGGCTTGCAGATCTCCTTGGGGATGAAGTAGCGCGCCGAAACGTGGAGCTCGTCGCCGGCGAGCAGGTACCCGGACGGGCGGTCCGGCTTGTTCGCGAAGCCGTTCAGCTTCGTCGTCCGCGCCGAGGCAGGCCCAGCTACGCTCGCGAAGGCGACGAGGCCGGTCGCGACGAAGGCGATCGCGCGAGCGCGCCTCATGGCGCATACCCCACGTTGAAGTCGAGCGTCTTCGGCCGGGCGGGCGTCGGCCTGCGCGTCTTGGCGCGCGCGGCGGATTCGGCGTCCTCGAGCTCGACCCGCAGACGGTAGCCCCCGGCCGGCAGCGGCTTGCCGTCGAAGGCGAGTGGGAACGTGTGGTCGTTGTCGCCCGCCGTGCGGCTGCCGTCGAACAGCGTCGCAACCGGCACGTCGAGTCTTGTCGTGAACCTGTGGAACAGCGTCACGCGCGCGCGACCCGCCCGGCCCAGCTTCCACAGCAGCTTGACGGGCCCGCCCTGCGACGGCCCGGAGTTCAACAGGCGCAGGTCGGTGATCACCTTGCTGTCGAACTTCGCCGGCAGGACCTTCACGGTCGTGCGGTCGCTGGTGCCGATCCCGAGCTTGACGCAATCGCCGAAGATCGGGATGCGGAAGTAGAGGTCCTGCTCCGCACGCAGGGTCGCCGTGCCGCCCTTCGTCTCCTCCGGAACCGTCAGCGACCCGGTGATGTTCGCGAGCGAGAAGCCCGGCTTGAATGGAAGCTGCTTCGCCGGGCGCCCTCGCTCGCGGTCGCCGGAGAACGGAATCTCCGTCGAGCCGGTCCCGATCCTGATTCCGCCGCCGTAAGGATCGAGCTCGCCGAGCTTGCGGCGCTCGTCGCCTTTGGTCTTGATCGAGACCTTGACGCGACCCTTCTTCTTGCACGTGAACGGCGGGATCCAGCCGGTGCCGAAGACGACCGCCGGCTCGCCGGCGGTCACCGGGCGGGGACGGACTTGGAGCTTGGTGGCGAACCACGGCCGCGGGTCGAACCCCTGCGAGCCGAGGTCGCCGCGGTTGCCGGGCCGGGTCTGATCGCCGCGGCCGCCGGGAGCATTCTCCGAACCGGGCGAGCCGGTGGTGGACTCAGCGGCCGCAGCCCCTGGGAGCGACAGGGCGGCCAGTGTCAGCGTTGCGCCGATTCCCCCCGGAATCCGCATCGAGTCCAGGCTACACCCGCGTCGGCTCGATCGCGACCGGGTGACCCGACCGGCAGTGGACCGCTAGACCGGGACGGCTTCGCGCACGAAGAGGTCGGCGACGCGCTCGCGGTGCTCGGCGGCGGTGCCGTAGAGATGGCCGTCGGTCTTCGCGCGCTTGAGGAAGAAGTGGAGGTCGTGCTCCCACGTGAAGCCGATGCCGCCGTGGAGTTGGAGGGCCGTGGCGGTGACGTGCCAGCCCGCGTCGGAGGCGTACGCCTTGGCGGAGGCGGCAGCCAGCGGGAGCGCGTCGGGCTCGGAGTCCGCCGCGTAGCCGGCGAAGTATGTGGTCGCGCGGCTGTTCTCGGTCTCGAGCAGCATCTGGACGCACCCGTGGGAGACCGCCTGGTAGGCGCCGATCGGGCGCCCGAACTGCTCGCGCTCCTTCGCGTACTCGACGGTCATCTCGAGCGTGCGCTGGCAGAGTCCGGTCAGCTCCGCGGCGGTCGCCGTCGCGACGCGGTCCATGCCGGGTCCGACCCCCGCCTCGAGCGCCTCGCCGGAGTCCGACACCACGCGGGAGAAACGGCGCGTCTGGTCGATCGCCTCCACCGACTCGACGTCGGCGTCGGCCGGCTCAACGAGCACCGCGCTGTCACCGTCCACCAGCACGATCACGCTTGCCGGACTCCGCGTCGGGTACGAGCGGCGCCGCTCCGTTGGAGAGGATGCCCACCGTCCCCCGCTGCTCGCCGGAGGCGATACCCGGCAGCCAGCGCTCCTTCTGCGCGTCGCTAGCCGGCGTGAGCGATCACCAGTCCCGCGGCGGCGTTCGAGAGGAACGGGCAAGGCGCGAGCGCGTAGCCGAGCTCCTCGAGCAGGATCACGAGCTCCATCGTCCCGAGCCCCTGACCGCCGTAGGCCTCCTCGATGAAGATGCCCGGCCAGCCGAGCTCCGAGATCTCCTTCCAGAGCGCGTCGTCGTAGCTGTCTCCCCCTCGGCGAGCTCGCGCACCTTCTCGGCCTTGAAGCGCGCCGGCGAGGAACTCGTTCGCGGTCCGCTTGATCGTCTGCTGGTCGTCGGTGAAGTCGAAGTGCATTTCGTGTCTCGCTATCGCAGCCTGGGAAGGCCGAGCACGCGCTCGGCGACGATGTTTCGCAGGATCTCGGTCGTGCCGCCCTCGATCGAGTTCGCGCGGGCGCGCAGGAAGCGGTAGGTCCAGTCGGAGTCCTTCATCGGCGCCTCGGCGCCGCGGATGTCGGTCGAGGTCTCGGTCAGCGCCTGGTTGAGGTCCGACCACTGCCACTTCGTCAGCGAGCCCTCGGGGCCGGGCTGGCCGTGCTTGATGATCTGAGTCAGCCCGCGGTAGGCGTTGATCCGCAGCGACTCGGACTCGATGTAGAGCTGCGCGAGGCGCTCGCGGATCAGCGGATCCTCGTCGGCGCCGTGCTCGCGCGCGAGCTCGACCAGCTGCGCGAGGTCGCGCTTGATCTGGCCCTGAGCGGCGAACGCGATCCCGGAGCGTTCGTGCATCAGCGTCGTGATCGCGACCATCCAGCCGTTGCCGACGCCTCCGATCACGTTCTCGTCCGGGATGCGCGCCTCCTCGATGAAGAGCTCGTTGAACTCGGGCTCGCCGGTGATCTGGACGAGCGGGCGGACCTGGACCTCCTCCTGCTCCATGTCCATCAGGAAGTAGGTGAGCCCTTTGTGCTTCGGGGCTTCCTGGTCGGTCCGCGCGACGAGCATGCACCACTTGGCGTGGTGGGCGAACGTTGTCCAGACCTTCTGGCCGGTCACGACCCACTCGCCGTTCGACTTGACCGCCTTCGTCTTCAGCGACGCGAGGTCGGAGCCGGACTCGGGCTCGGAGAAGCCCTGGCACCAGATCTCGTCGGCCGAGAGGATCGGGGCGACGTAGCGGTCCTTCTGCTCTTCGGTGCCGTGCGCGATCACCGTCGGGCCACCCATCGCGAGGCCGAGCACGTTCGCCGGGGACGGCGCGTCGGCGCGCACCATCTCCTCGCTGTAGATCGCCTGTTCGATCAGCGAGGCACCGCGGCCGCCGTATTCCTTCGGCCACGTGACGCCGGCCCAGCCGCCCGCGTGAAGCTTGCGCTGCCACTCGACGCGAAACGCGAACCCTTCCTCGTCACCGGGCGGCGCCGGTCCCGGATGGTTCGCCTCGAGCCACTCGCGCAGCTCGTCGCGGAAGGCAAGCTCTGAGTCGGAGAGGGTCAGATCCACGGCGGCGGGCGGATGCTAGTGGATGCGCGACGGGGTGGGCGACTCCACCCCTCGGGTGCCTACCGGCAGGCGCCCTCCCGGGTGAAGCTGGTCTGACCGTCAACCACGCAGTACAGAGGAGACCCTTCAGATGAACCGCTTCAGCCGTATCGCCAGCCTGTTCGCCGTTGTCGCCGCCTTCGCCGCGGTGCCGACCGCCGCCCAGGCGCTCGACAACAACACGACGCCGGGCAACTCCGGTGGCTGCACCTACACCGACAAGGATGGCTACGACATCCCGCTCGACGAGGGCCAGACCGTCTTCGTGGACGGCAAGCTCGTCACCTGCAAGGGCGGCACGGTCGTCATCACGACCGCTCCGAACTCGGTGAAGCCCGGGAGCAAGAAGCCCTGCGGCAACAAGCTCACCAAGGTGCAGAAGCTCAAGAAGTGCAAGCAGGTCAAGCAGCAGGTCAACCTCGCGCCCGTCGCGAAGCGCTAGCCATCAGCGCCTGACACCCGGACGCGTCCCGCAACGAGCCCCGCCACTCCGGCGGGGCTCTTTGCTGCCCGGAGCTAGTAGCTCTTCGGCAGGCCGAGCGAGTGCTCGGCGACGTAGTTCAGGATCATCTCGCGCGAGACCGGCGCGGTCCGGGTGAGGCGCACGCCGAACCACATCTGCGCGAGCCCGTACTCGAGCGCGAAGCCGTTGCCGCCGTGCGTCTGGATCGCCTGGTCGACGCACTTGATCGCCGCCTCGGCGGCGGCGTACTTCGCCATGTTCGACACCTCGCCGGAGGGCGCGCCGCCGTCGTAGAGGGCGGCGGCCTTCTGCGTCATCAGCTTCGCGAGCTCGAGCTCGATCTTCGCCTGCGCGAGCGGGTGCGAGATGCCCTGGTGCTCGCCGATCGGCCGCCCCCAGACCTCGCGCTCGTTGGCGTACTTCGACGCCATGTCGAGCGCTCGGCGGCCGGCGCCGAGCGCGACCGAGGCGCCCATGATGCGCTCGGGGTTAAGCCCGTCGAACGCTGCCTTCAGACCGGCGGTCTCCGACCCGATCAGGCGGTCGGCCTCGACCTCGACGTCGTCGAAGAAGAGCGTCCACTGCTTGTCGGGCGCGTACAGGGCGGTCGGGATGTGCTGCTTCTCGAGACCCGGGCGTGTCGACGTCGACGATGAAAAGCAGCGGCAGGCCGAGGTTGCCCTCGTCGTCTCGCATGCGCGTTACGACGAGGATCTCGTCGGCGTCCTCGACCGCCGAGATGAAGGTCTTCTCCCCGCGGAGGATGTACTTGCCGTTGTCGCGCGTGGCGGACGTCGCGAGGTTGTGCGAGTTCGAGCCCGCCTTCGGCTCGGTGATCGCGAACGCGATCTTGGTCGTGCCGGCGGCGATGCCGGGGAGCCAGCGCTGCTTCTGCTCGTCGGTCGCGTGGCGGACGAGGATCGAGCCGACGATCGCGGGCGAGACCACGATCAGCAGCAGCGAGCAACCGTTGGCGGAGATCTCCTCGCCGACGATCGAGAGCGCCGACATGCCGAGCCCGCCGCCGCCGTACTCCTCCGGCAGGTTGACGCCGAGGTAGCCCTTGCTCGCGAGCGCGTCCCAGAGCTCGGTCGGCGGCTCGCCGGCGTCCGTCTTCTCGCGGCTGTACTCGGCGCCGAAGCCGGCGACGATGTCCGCCACCGTCTCGCGCATCAGCCGCTCCTCTTCGGAGGCGACGAGCGGAAGTGCGACGGTGGTGGGAGCTGCGGCGGCCGTGGCCATCGGCGGCGCCGATCCTAGCGGCAAGCGGCCAATAGGCTGCGCCTCGTGAGCTGGGAGCCCGAGCTCGAGGAGCTTCGCCGGCGCGAGGAGCTCGCCCGCAAGATGGGCGGCGAGGAGCGCGTCGCGCGTCAGCGTGAGAGCGGGCGGCTGAATGTGCGCGAGCGCGTCGAGCGCTTCTTCGACGACGGCAGCTTCCACGAGACGGGCGCGCTGGCCGGCAAGGGCACCTACGGCGACGACGGCGAGCTCGAGGAGTTCCTGCCCGCGAACATGGTCGTCGGACGAGGCCTCGTGGAAGGTCGGCGCACGGTCGTCCAGGCCGACGACTTCACCGTCCGCGGCGGGGCTGCCGATGCCGCGATCTGGGAGAAGATGGTCTGGGCCGAGCGCGCCGCGCACGACCTGCGGGTGCCGCTCGCCGGCTGGTGGACGGGACCGGTGGCGGCGGCAGCGTCAAGACGCTCGAGACGTGGGGCTTCACCTACGTGCCGCCGCTGCCGGGCTTCGACCTCGTGGTCGAGAACCTCGCCCGCGTTCCCGTCGTCGCCGCCGCCCTCGGCCCGTGCGCGGGCCTCGGGGCCGCGCGCGTGACGATGGCGCACTTCTCGGTGATCGTGCGCGGGACCGCCCAGCTGTTCGTCGCCGGACCGCCAGTGGTCGCCGCCGCGATGGGCGAGTCGCCCGACAAGGAGGAGCTGGGCGGGGCGCGTTCGCAGACGCGCGCCGGCGCAGTCGACAACGAAGCCGCGGACGAGGACGACGCGTTCGCGCAAATGAAGCGCTACCTCTCCTACCTGCCGTCCAGCGTCTGGGAAGCGCCGCCGCTAACCGCGGCGACCGACTCGCCCGACCGCCGCGACGGAAGAGTTGCTCTCGATCGTCCCGCGCGACTCGCGCAAGACCTACGACATGCGCCGCATCCTCGAACTCGTCTTCGATTCAGGCTCGGTGTTCGAGCTCGGTCGCCGCTTCGGAGGTTCCGCGATCACCGCACTTGCCCGCCTCGGCGGGCGGCCTGTCGGCGTGATCGCGTCGGACCCGAAGCACTACGGCGGCGGGCTGACGGCCGACGCCGCCGACAAGCTGGCCCGCTTCATCGACACGTGCGACCAGTTCCGGCTGCCGGTCGTCAACCTCGTGGATCAGCCCGGGTTCGTGATCGGGACCGAGGCCGAGCGCTCGAACACGATGCGCCGCGGCGCGCGAGCGCTGTTCTCGGTCGTCCAGGCGCGCACGCCATGGGTCTCGATCCTCGTGCGCAAGGTCTACGGCATCGCGGGCGCGGGACATGGCGACGGCTCGCGGCTCAACCTGCGCTTCGCCTGGCCCTCCGGGGAGTGGGGATCACTCCCGATCGCCGGCGGCCTGGAGGCCGCCTACCGCCGCGAGCTGGAGGCCGCGGAGGACCCGGTCGCGCTGCGGGCGGAGATCGAGCTACGCCTGCGGGCCGTGCTGTCCCCGTTCCGGACGGCCGAGCGCTTCTCCGTCGAGGAGATCATCGACCCGCGCGACACCCGCCCGATCCTGTGCGACTGGGCCGAGCGCGCGCACGAGCTCGTCGCGCACGAGCTGCACGAGGGCCCGCGTTCGCGCGGCCCGCGGCCGTAGGATCCCCCGATGCGGATCGGGCTCTACCTCGCCTACTGGCCCTGGTTCTCCCCCGAGGAGCAGATCGAGCTGGCGAAGCTCGCCGACGCCGAGGGGCTCGACTCCGTCTGGGTCGCCGAAGCGTGGGGCAACGACGTGGTCTCGATCCTCGGCCACCTGAGCGCCGTGACGGAGAAGGTCGCGCTCGGCACGGGCATTGCCCAGATCCCCGGCCGCTCGCCCGCGGGCACCGCGATGGCGGCCGCCACCCTCGACGTCCTCTCGGGCGGCCGGATGCGACTCGGGCTGGGCGTCTCGGGTCCGCAGGTCTCGGAGGGCTGGCACGGCGTTCCCTTCAACCGCCCGCTCGCGCGCACGCGGGAGTACGTGGAGATCGTGCGCAAGGCGCTCGCGCGCGAGGAGCTCACCTACGACGGCGACGAGTACCAGCTGCCGACGCCCGACGGGATGGACCTCGGCAAGCCGCTGAAGCTACTCGCGAAGCCCGTCCAGGAACGGATCCCGATCTACGTCGGCGCAGTCGGCGAGAAGTCGGTCGCCCAGACCGCGGAGATCGCCGACGGGTGGCTGCCGTTCGGCTTCCACCCCGACAAGGCGGAAGACATGCTCGCGCCGCTCGGCGACCGCCGCGACGAGATCGACGTCGCCCCCGTGGTTTCGGTTTGCGTCTCCGACGACCCCGCAGAGGCGCGCGACCTCGCGCGGCCCGTGGCTGACGATCTACATGGGCGGCATGGGCGCGAAGGCGAAGAACTTCTACGTCGAGCAGGCCGAGCGCGACGGCCACGGCGAGTCGGCGCGCCGCTGCCAGGAGCTGTTCCTCGAGGGCGACCGTGCCGGCGCCGCGGCCGCCCTCTCCGACGAGCTGCTCGAGTCGTCGGCGATCTGCACCGACCTCGGCTCGCTCCCCGCGCGGATCGCCGAGTACGAGCGGGCCGGCGCCGACACGCTGCTCGCTATGCCGTTCGGCGCCGACCGCCCCGCGATCGTGCGCGCGCTGGCGGAGGTCGCCTCTCCCGCTCCGTCGGCCTGACGGCCCAGCGCCGGGGCTAGCAGTCGTCGTTGCGAGTCTTGCCGTCGGGCATCGTCGTGTTGCAGTACTTCGCCTGCAGGAGGTCCGCGCCGTCGAGCAACGCGCCCTTCAGGTTCGCGCTCTTCAGGTCGGCTTGGTAGAGCTCGGCGCCGCGGAGATCGGTGTCGCGCAGATCGGCGCTCGTGAAGATGGGTCCCCGGTAGGGCTCTCGCCGGACAACGCGCGACTGCAGGTCGCGCAGGTTGGCGCCGCGGAAGTTGGCCCCGGCCAGGCTCGCGTTGGCGACGTTGGACTTGCTGACGATGGCCCTGCTCAAGTTCGCTCCATCGAGGGTGGCGCCATGGAAGTTCACCTCGAACAGCTCCGCCACGTGGAAGTTCGCCCCGTGGAGATCGGCGTCCGTCAGGTCGGCGCCGGTGAGCTGCTCGCCCTCGAGGTTCGCATCGGGGCACTTCGTCTTCGGCTCGATCTTGCAGTCCCCGATCACGCTCCCGGCCTCGAACCCGCGGCTCGGCTTCTCTGACTTGTCGTCCTCGTCAGAGCCGCAACCGCCCAGGGCGAATACGGCAAGCGTGACTGCGCAAAGCGCCAGCCCTAGCCTCCGCATGCCCTCACTCTAGACGCGCTGGATCAGCGTTCCCGTACCAAGACCGCCACCGCAGCACATCGTCACGAGGCCGATCTCCTTGTCGGAGCGCTCCATCTCGTGGAGCAGGGTCGTGACCAGGCGTGCACCGGACGAGCCGAGCGGATGCCCGAGCGCGATCGCGCCGCCGTTGACGTTGACGCGCTCCATGTCCGGATCGAGCTCGCGCTGCCACGCGGCGACAACCGATGCGAAGGCCTCGTTGATCTCGACGAGGTCGATGTCGTCCATCTGCATCGAATTGCGCTCGAGCAGCTTCTTGGTCGCGGGGATCGGGCCCGTGAGCATGATCACCGGGTCCACGCCGACCGTCGTCTGATCGACGATCCGCGCGCGCGGCTCGAGCCCGAGCGCGTCGGCCTTCTCGCGCGTCATCAGCAGCACCGCAGCGGCGCCGTCCGAGATCTGCGAGGAGTTGCCGGCCGTGATCTTGCCGTCTTCCTTGAACGCGGGCTTCAGCTCGGCGAGCTTCTCGAGGCTCGTGTCCGAACGCGGGCCCTGGTCCACCTGGTAGGTGTCGCCGTTCACCTGGAACGGGACGATCTCCCGCTCGAAGCGGCCCTCCTCCGTCGCCTGGACGGCGCGCTCGTGCGAGCGCAGCCCCAGTTCGTCGAGCTCGGAGCGGGGGATCTCCCACTGGTCGGCGATCATCTCGGCCGAGAGCCCTTGCGGGATCAGGTTGTACTGCTCCATCAGCTCGGGCGGCCAGGGCGAGCCGACGTCCTCGACCCACTTGAACGAGACGCCCATCGGCACGTGGCCCATGTGCTCGACGCCACAGCCGATCACGACGTCATGAACGCCCGCGGCGATCTCCGACGCGGCGAGGCCGACGGCGGCCTGCGACGAGCCACACTGGCGGTCGACCGTGGTCGCCGGCGTCTCGATCGGAAGCCCTGCCTGCAGCCAGGCGTTGCGGCCGATGTTGAACGCCTGCTCGCCGTACTGCTGGACGCAGCCGGTGACGACGTCCTCGACCTCGCCCGCATCCACGCCCGTCCGGTCGAGCAGCTCGGTGAAGGTCTTCGCGAGAAGGGCGTTCGGGTGGGTGTCCTTGTAGTAGCCCTTCTCCTTGTGTCCGCGTCCGATCGGCGTGCGGACGGCTTCGACGATGACGACCTCGCGGCCTGTTCCGTTCTGCATTTCTGGGGCCCCTTCCGGCGGCAGGTAGGTAGCTTGATGAAACTTTCCCTACGGGTACTGTACCGCATTGACTCGTGAGTCAACCGAGCGCCGCCGACACCCCATGGACCTCCCTGAACGCGTCGGCGTAGCCGGCAGCGGCGCGATCGCCTGCGGCGTCGCGCGCGTGGTCGCCGAGCACGGCGACGTCGTCCTCTGGGCCCGCAGCGAGGAGTCCGCCACGCGCGCCGGCCAGGCGCTCGGCGAGGGCTCGAGCGCCGAGGTGGCCACCGACCTGGACGTGCTCGGCGAGTGCTCGCTCGTCGTCGAGTGCATCGCCGAGGACATCGAGGCCAAATCCGACCTGCTCGGCAAGCTCGGGTCGCTCCTCGGCGGCGATGCGCTGCTCGCAACCAGCACCTCGTCGCTGTCGGTCGCCGTCCTCGCCGAAGCGAGCGGGCGCCCGGACCGCTTCGCCGGCCTTCACGTCTTCAACCCGGTGGAAAAGATGGAACTCGTCGAGATCGCGTTCGCGCCGGGCGTCGCCGAAGACACCCGCGCGCGCATCAACGCCTTCACGGTCGCGATCGGCAAGACCGCGATCGAGGTGCCGGACGTGCCGGGGTTCGTCGTCAATCGGCTGCTGTTCCCGTTCCTCTTCAGTGCAGTCGAGCTGCTCGACGAGCACAGCCTCTCGCCCGAGGACGTCGACGAGTGCCTGAAGCTCGGCGCCGGGCATCCGATGGGCCCGCTCGCGCTGCTCGACTTCGTCGGACTCGACGTGGCCGCCGCGATCGGCGAGTCGATCGGAGCAAACGTGCCCGAGCACCTCACCGAGCTCGTTTCCCACGGCAAGCTGGGGCGCAAGTCCGGCGCAGGGTTCTACGACTACGGATAGTCGCGCGACGAGCGCTACGCGGCGCGCGCGCGGGCCGCGAGATCCCAGACGACGTCAGCCTCGCCGATCCCCTGCTTGGCGGCGAGCCTCTCGACGTACTCCCACGGCAGGGCGGCCTCCGGAAGGTCATCCCAACGGGCGAGGTCAAGCGCCTCGAGCGCCCCGCCGAGCGACGGGCCGAGCTCGCCCTGGGCCAGGATCAGGGCTCGCAGCGCATCGCGCTGGGAATCGCTCAACCGGGTGGTCCACATCGCGAGACCTCCTCTGCCGGAGTACCTGCCGCGCGAAGCTAGCCGCACCCGCGGACGGACCGCAAAGCTGCTGGAAAACCGCCTCAGCTACGGTCGTCACCGTTCTCGCGGCGCGGGCGTTCGCCGCGCGTGGTGGGCTCATCGTCGCGGATACGGACGGCCTCGACGCGGTTCTCGCGCACACCTTCGACCCTGAGCGAGTAGTCGTTCGCATAGACCATGTCGCCGCGCTTCGGCAGCCGGCCGAGCTCGGCGAACACGAACCCGCCGAGCGAGTTGTAGGCGTCGGAGTCGGCAGGCAGGTCGATCCCGTAGTCGGCGAGATCGGCGATCGGCACGTGTCCGCGCACGAACCAGTCGCCGTTCGCGAGCCGCCGCACGGCACCGCCGGCCGGATCCGTCTCGTCGGTGATCTCCCCCACCACCTCCTCGACGATGTCCTCGACGGTCACGATTCCGACGGTCCGCCCGTACTCATCGCCGATGATCGCCATCGTCGCGCGCTCGCGCTGGAGGTCGGCGAGCAGGTCGTCGAGCGGCTTCGTCTCGGGCATGATGATCGCGGGCTTCACGATCGGCTCGAGTGAGGAGTCCGGTCCGTCGCTCATCAGCACCCGCGCGAGGGTGTTCGAGTGAACGGTGCCGCGGATGCGGTCGGTGTTGCCGTCCTCGGTCACCACCAGGCGGGTGTGCCCGCTCTGCACGCAGCGCTCGAGCGCCGCCTTGACCGTCTCGGCCACGTCGATCGTGACCACCGCGGGAATCGGCGTCATCACCTGGCGAGCCTCCTGCTCGTGCAGGTGGAAGACCCCGCTGAGCATCCCGGCCTCGCCGGGGTCGAGCGTGCCGCCGTGCTCGGACTGGGCGATCAGCAGCTTCAGGTCCTCGGAGGTGGAGGCTTCGTCGAGGCCCCCACGCGAGGAGACCCCGAGCGCGCGCAGCATCCCGTTCGACGCCCAGTTGAGCAGCGCGACGAACGGCCGGAAGCCGACGTTGAACCACTTCAGCGGTCGCGCCACCCGGCGCGCGACGCCCTCGGGGTGGTTGATCGCGTAGATCTTCGGCACCTGCTCGCCGACCGTTATGTGCGCGCTCGTCGTGATCAGGTAGGCGAGCGTCAGCGCGATCGCCACGGCGACGCCGTGACTGACGGCGTCGCCGAAGAGCGGCTCGATCAATTCGGCGATCGCAGGCTCGCCGAGGAAACCGATCCCGATCGAAGCGAGCGTGATGCCGAGCTGGCAGGCCGCGAGGTACTCGTCGATCTGGTTGATCTGCTCGAGCGTCATCGAGGCGCCGCTGGCGCCCTCGTCCGCCAGCTGCTCGACGCGCGAGCGGCGCGAGCGCACGAGCGCGAACTCGGCCGCCACGAAGAACCCGTTGAGGGCCACGAGCACGAGCATGCCGACCAGCAGCAGGGCTGTCACTTCAGGGCCGTCCGCGCGCGGCGGCGGGAAGGCGTACTACTTCGAGGAGGCTCGTCGTCGCTCATCGGCGAGGTCGGCGAAAGCTAGCAAAGGGGGTGGAGCGTCCCTATGACGCCCGCGCCTTGGGCCGCCGCTTCTTCTTCGGCGGCTGCGCCGGAACGACGCGATCGCCAACTTGTACCGGCGGATTGCGATGGACGAACCCGGGCGGCCTTGCCGGCAGCCCGAGGTCGCGGCCGCGCGCCGTCAGCCGTGCCGCGGCCCGCTCGGCCACGGCCGAGATCGTCAGCGACGGGTTGACCCCGAGCGAGGTGGGGATCGCCGACGAATCGACACAGAAAAGGCCCTCGTTGCCGTGTACCTCGCAGGAATCGTTGAGCGCGCCGAGGTCGCGGCTGTCAGCCATCCGGCAGCCGCCGAGCGGGTGGGCGACGAACGTGCCGCGCGTCTCGGTCAGCTTGAGGAAGCGGGCGAGCCCGCGGCGCTCGGCGACCCGCTTGATCGCGGCGTTCGCCGCCTCGCGCACCCGGATCGACTGCTCGGAGAATTGGTAGCTGTAGAGGCCAACCGCGAGCGGGCCGCTGTTGGGCCGCATAGCCCCCCCGCCCGTCGGCGAGTCGAGGAAGAAATGACCGTCGTTGGTGTCCTCGACCATCGCGAGGATCTCGATGCGGTTGTTCCACTCCGACAGCGAGCGCTTCTTCTGCAGGCCGAAGAACGACGGCTCGCCCTGCGGCGAACGGCCGTCGTCGTAGAGGAAGTTCGACAGCGTCGAGAGGAAGATCTCCTGCAGCGTGAAACGGCGGCCGTCGAACTCGTGCCCGCCGCGGCCGGCATAGAAGTCGTAGGTCATCGTCGTGATCGGCTTGCCCTTGTAGTAGGTGCCGTAGTCGAGGCCGAGGAGCTCCTTGGCCTTCTTCGGGTCGAACTCGACGCCGGCGACGTGGTCGCCGTTCGTGCCGAGATGGCGCCCGACCGTGTCGGGCAGCGTCGGCAGCGCCGGGCGCGAGCGCATCAGGATCGGCGGCGTCCCCATCGCGCCGGCCGACAGGATCAGCACCTTGCACTCGATCTCCTCGCGCACGCCCGTCGGGCCGTGCGTCGGCCGGGATCCCTCGTTGTCCACGCCGGAGGCCGTCACGACGTAGCGGTAGTTCGAGCCGTTCGCGGGCGAGCGCGCGACCGACTCGACCTGGCGGTTCGGGCGGACGCGGACACCGGCGGCCTCGGCCGCCCCCAGGTAGTTCGTGTTGACCGTGTTCTTGGCCCCGAAGATGCAGCCGGTGTGGCACCACTTGGCGTCGACGCAGCGGCCGAAGTCGATCGCGAGCGGGACGCGGTCGCACGTGTGCCCAGCGGCCTTCAGCGCCGCCGCCCACATGCCGCCGGACTGCGACACCTCGTCCCAGCCTGGCTGGCGCACCCGCAGCGCGGCCTCCGCGCGTGCGTAGTACGGGTCGAGTGTGCGCCGTGAGATGGCTGCCGGCCACATGCGGCGGTCGGGGCCGTCGTCGGGGTTGTGGTCGCGGCGCTCGAAGATCTCGCGCGGCGCGCGCAGCGAGGCCGCTAGGTAGAGGTTCGACCCGCCGCCGACGCCCCTGCCGGCGATCATCTGCGCGGGCGTCGTGCCGACCGGCGGCTGGATCAGCTCGAAGATGTTCGACAGGTGGTCGATGTCCATCGACTGGCGGAAGTCGGTGTGCTTGAACCGGCGCCCGCGCTCGAGCACGAGGATGTTGCGCGGGTCCACACCGGCGGCGCGATAGAGCTCGGCGAGGCGCCAGGCCGAGATCGACCCACCGAAACCGGAACCCACGATGCAGACGTCGACGCGCTCAGCCATCTTTAGGGAAGGTTCCCCCGCTTGGTCCGCTCCTTGGCGAGCTTGCGCCCGTAGCTGAAGCGGCGGTATCCATTGGGCGCCGTCCCGGGGTGTCCCATCACGCGATACCCGCCGGCCTTGGCCGCCGTCGCGTCGCGATGGAGGGCAGCGGCGCAGAAAGCGGTGAACGGCACCGCCGCGCCGGCCTCATAGAGCAGCAGGCGGGTCGGGTTGTTGAAGTCGAAGCCCTCGAGCAGGATCTCGACGCGCTTGTCGTAGCCGAGCGACAGGAACGTCCCGCCCCGCGCGAGGGCGCGCGCGGAGAGGTCGGCCAGCAGCAGCGGCGCGAGCGCGTCGAAGCCGATCAGCGGATGGCGATAGAGGCGGAGTGCGTCGGTCTCGACGGCGCCGGGCTCGTCGTCCACGCCCGCGATCGCCTGAGGATGGACCTCGTCGCCGAGCTCCGTGCGGGCGACCTTGCGCCCGGGGATGATCGTGTCGGCATAGGCCTGCAGGGTGGCGCCGTCGAACGGGACGTCGGCGAGCGCAGGATCAGCGGCGATCAGCTGCTGCGCGGCGGGCAGGGCGGAGGCCACGATGGCGCCCGCGCCGAGAACGGTCGTGCGGCGCAGGAACTCGCGGCGCGAGAGCTCGGCGGCGATTTCGCCCCGCCGCGCAAGCGCGCGGTAACCCAATGGCTCCCCCATCTGCTCCGCGTCCGACACTAGCGGAGCGACTTCCGCAGCGCGCCGGCGGCGATCGCCGCCGTGACGCTACGCGAGCGCGTCGATCTTCCCCGCAAGCTCGAAGTCGTTCGCCGTGATACCGCCCTCGGAGTGGGTCGAGATCGAGACCGTCACCTTGTTCCATGAGATCTCGAGGTCGGGGTGGTGGTTCATCTCCTCCGCCACCGGCGTGAGGCCGTTGACGAAGTCGACCGACCCGACGAAGTCCTTCAACTCGAACTCGCGCGCGATCGCGTCGCCGCGCCGCTCCCAGCCTTCGAGGCCCGCAAGCCGCTCGTCTATCTCTGTATCGCTCAGAAGTGCCACAGTTATCACCTCGGATGAAGATCGCGAGCCTCGTCCCGTCGGCAACGGAGGCCCTGTTCGCGCTCGGCCTCGGCGACGACGTCGTCGCCGTGACACACGAGTGCGATTATCCGCTACGGGCCGCCACGCTGCCGCAACTGACCCGCAGCGTGATCCCCGAAGGCCTCGACACGGCCGCGATCGACGCCGCCGTGCGCGCCCGCACCGAGCGCGGCGAGTCGCTCTACGAGCTCGACGGCGACCTGCTCTCACAGCTCGCGCCCGACCTGATCGTCACCCAGGCGCTGTGCGAGGTGTGCGCGGTGTCGGTCGACGACGTCCGCGCCGTGGCGGCGCAGCTGCCCTCGCGACCTGAGGTGGTCTCGCTCGATCCGACCAACCTCGCCGAGGTCCTCGCCGACCTCAAGACGCTCGCCGGGGCGGCCGGAGTGCCCGAGCGCGGAGAACTCGCCGTCGGCGATGCGCATGCGCGGATCGCCGCCGTGCGGGAGGCCGTTCCGGAATCGCCGCGGCCGAGGGTAGTCGCGCTCGAATGGCTCGACCCGCCCTTCTGCGGCGGGCACTGGGTGCCTGAGATGATCGCGATCGCCGGCGGTGAGGACCCCCTCGCCGCGCCCGGCGAGCGCTCGCGCACGCTTTCGTGGGACGAGCTCCGCGCCGCGCGGCCCGACGTGGTCGTCTCGATCCCGTGCGGCTACTACGCGGACGAGTGTGCGCGCGAGGCCGAGTCGAAGGCGGACGAGGTCGCCTCGCTCGGCGCCGCACGTGTCGTCGCGCTCGACGCGGCCGCCTACTTCTCGCGCCCGGGACCGCGGCTCGTAGACGGGGTAGAGCTGCTCGCGCACGTGCTCCACCCCGACAAGGTCGTGGCACCAGCGGGCGCGCGAGTCCGCGAGCTGGCGCTCGCCGGCCGGCGCTAGCGCTTGCGGGGGCTCGGGCAGTTGAACGCGCCCGGCACACCGATCGGCTCCTTGCGGCGGCCCGGCTTGAACGAGCCGAGGCCGGAGAACGCCTTGCCGGTGCCGACCAGGGCCAGCGTGCCGTAGCGCGACGAGCGGCTGGTCATCTCCCCCGCCGTGTCCGGCCGCGCGACGCGCGAGCTGGCGCGGTAGAAGATCCGCGCCTCGGCGCCCTCGTCATCGTCGTCCGCAACGCGGACGACCTCGCAGTTCTGCTGCGAGGTGAGCGCGTCGAGCTCGAAGCGCATCGGACCGCTGAACGCGTTCAGGCCGTTCTCGGAGTAGCCGCTGTAGCTCGCCTCGAACGCGCCGCTCTCGAGGCTGCCCTGCAGCTTCAACGTGACCTTGCCGCTCACCGGGCCGGAGAGCGTGCGCTCGATCGTCTGATTGCCGAGGATGCCGGGGCTGAGCGGCGCGGCCGTCGGCGGAACGGGCGTCGGCAGCACCGGCCTTCGCCCTCGGGACGTTCCTCCTGGAGCGCTCGAACAGGACGACGACCGAGCCGCCCGGGCTGAGCGCGGCTGCGGTGAGGAAGCGTCCGTCGCGGCTCATCCCGCACGCGACGATGCGGTCGTTCTCGGCCCGCCCGTGGTGGGCGCCCCGGCCGATCACGTCGCGGCGGGCGACGATCCGCGCCGACAGGCCGCTACTCGCCGATGCGGCGAAGACGTCGCCGTTGCCGACCGGCGCGCGGAAATCGGCCGCGATCTGATCGTGCAGCGCGGGGACGGCGGCGAAGCCGAGGAACGGCGGCAGCTCGGGGCCGGTGACGAGCGTGAGCAAAGCGGGCTCCCGCGCGCGTGTGGAGGAGTAGTAGAGGATGCTGTTGCCGCGCCCGATGAAACCGCCCTCGACGAAGCCGTCCTCGCGCGTCAGCTGGCGCACGGCGCCGCTCCCCATGTGGAGCCGGTAGAGGTTGACGTTCACCATCCCGCCGTTGCGGTCGGATGAGAAGAGCAGGTGCTGGCCGTCGGGCGTGAAGCCGCGCGTCTCGTGGTAGGCGAGACCCTGGCGCATGCGGACGGTGTCACCCTCGGTCCGTGGGTCCATCGGCAGCAGGATGCGCGGATTAGCGAGCGCAGGGCTCGGGCCGCCGACCCAGTCGGCGACGACCATGCGGTGGACGAAGCGATCGACGTAGGTGAACGCGACGAGGCGGCCATCGGGGGAGAACGCGGGGGCGCGAACGCGTCCCGGCAGGTCGGGCAGCAGCGGAACGATTCCGGTGCCGTTCGGGCGTACGGCGAACAGCCCCGTCCCCTGCGCGGTCGGCCCGGTGGCGACGATCGCCTCCCCGGTCGGGTGCCATGCGTCGGGCGTCCCGACCGCGAAGCCGGCGCCGGCGACGATCCCACCCGCGCCGCCCTTGCGGGGACGTACGCGGATGCCGCCCGGCGTGGTCAGGGCGAGCGTCGCTCCGTCGGCCGAGAACGCGGCGAACGTCGAGCCGCCGTAAGCGTTCGCCGCCTTGAACTGGTCCACCGGGGCGAGGCAGTGGATGCCGCGGCGGCGCTGTGCGGCCGCCTCGAGGGGGTCGAGCCCGAAGACGGCAAAGCCGGCCGCCGCGGTCGCGCCGCGCCCGATCAGCTTCCTCCTCGTGATGCCCTTCTTCATCCAATCCCTCCGGTGCAGTGAACCCCGCCCCCGCGGGCGGTCAGACTATGTCGGTCTTGCCCAAGACCGTCCTCTTCCTACATTCCTCTGCGGGCAGGTACGGGGCCGATCTTCAGCTCCTGTCGCTCGCAACCGGCCTCGATCCAGACCGCTACAACCCGCTGGTCGCCTTGCCGGAGCGGGGTAGCCTAGCTTCGGCGCTCGATGATGCCGGAGTCGAGGTGGTCGTTGCGCCGCTTGCCGTGCTGCGGCGCGCCGGGCTCGGCCCGCGCACGGCCGCGGCTCTGCCGCGCCGCGTGCGTGCCGACCGCCGTCTCCTGGGCGAGCTCGCGGCCGAGCGCGAGGTGGCGCTCGTCCACTCGAACACGTCGGTGGTGCTCGCCGGGGGGCCGGTGGCGAGGGCGGCGGGGATCCCCCACGTCGTCCACGTGCGCGAGATCTTCGCCGGCGCCCTCGGGTTGCGCGGAGCGGCGCTGTGGCCGGTCCTGCGGCGGCACCTCGAGCGCGCCGACGCGCTCGCCTGTGTTTCCGGGGCGGTCGCCGAGCAGTTCGGCGACGGCGACCGGGTGCGGGTGATCCACGACGGGCTCGTGCGGGTCCCCGAGCGGATGCCGAGGGCGGCGGCGCGCGCGGCGCTCGGGCTCCCGCCGGACGAGTTCGCCGTCGCCCTGCTCGGACGGGTGAGCGACTGGAAGGGGCAGAACGTGCTCGCGCGCGCGCTCGGCGAGCCCGCCTTGGCGGAGATCGGGGCCATCGGGCTGATCGCCGGCGATCCGTATCAAGGGCGCGAGGAGGCGCTCGAGCCGCTCGAGCGCCTGCGCGCCGACCTCGACCTGGGTGACCGGCTGCAGTTGCTCGGCTTCCGCGACGACGTCGGCGCCGTGCTCGGGGCGGCCGACGCGGTGGCCGTGCCCTCGACCCGGCCCGATCCGCTGCCGAACTCGGCGCTCGAGGCCGCGGCGGCGGGAATGCCGGTGGTCGGCGCCGCCCACGGCGGAATCGCCGAGATCGTGCGCGACGGTGAGACGGGCCTGCTCGTCGAGCCGGGCGACGCAGCTGCGCTCGCCAGTGCACTGCGGCAGCTCGCCGACGATCCGGAGCTGTGCGGCCGCCTCGGCGAGCGCGCCGCCTCCGACGCCCACGAGCGCTTCTCGCGCGAGCGGATGCTCGCGGAGGTGCAGGCGCTCTACGGGGAGCTGCTCTAGCTCGACGCGATCGCGACCGAGCCGACGATCGCCGCGACCCCGAGTAACGAGACCGCGACGAGCTCGATGAAGCGGTTCATCCGCACCCGCTCCGAGACCTCGAAGATCAGGAAAGCCGCGAGCACGCCACCGATCAACCCGCCGATGTGGCCGCCGATCGAGATGCCGGGAATCGCGAACGTGATCAACAGGTTGAGGCCGATCCAGAGCCCGAGACCCGACTCCATCAGGCTGATGCCGCGGTTGCGCATCACCACCACCGCGGCGCCCATCAGGCCGAAGATCGCGCCCGACGCGCCGACCGTCGGCGCCGTCGGCTCGAGCAGGAGCGCCCCGAAAGAGCCCGCGAGCAGCGAGACGAAGTAGAGCGCGCCGAAGCGCAGCCGGCCGATCGCGGGCTCGAGCAGCGAGCCGAGGACATAGAGCGCGAACATGTTGAATATGAGGTGGAAGAACCCGGCATGGAGGAAGCCCGCGCTCAGGACCCGCCACCATTCGCCGTCGGCGACGGTCGCGCGCGACACCGACCCGTCGGCGAGCAGCGAGCTCTGTCCGAGGCCGCCGCTGCCGGTGGCGCTGGCCCCGCTGAAGTAGCCGCCGACGAAGACGAGCACGTTGAGCGCGATCAGGAAGTACGTAAGCCACGGCTGGTCGGAGGAGGCGCTCACGGACGAGACGGTCCGAACGCGCGTCTTCTCGCCCGCGCATTCGGGGCAGCGCATGCCGACCGAAGTCGGCGTCATGCATTCCGGACAGATCGGCCGATCGCAGTTCGAGCAGCTGACTCCCGTCTGCCGATCCGAATGGCGGTAGCAGTACTCCACGGCGCCGGACGATACTGAGGCTTCTCGGCCCGGCTATCTAGATCACGACCCGCAGCCCTGTTGGACGAGCTGCATCAGTTCTTCGTCGGCAAGTCGCTCGAGGTCCACGGTTCGTTTTCGCAGCCCGCGGGGGCGCGGATCAGTCTGTCACCATGCGGCAGTGGTGGAGGGGAAAGCACCAGCCCAGGTCTACGCGCTCGTCTTCGGGTTGCTGCTCGTCGCCGGAGGGATCATCGGGTTCTTCTACGACGCCACCTTTGCCGTCGGCGACTCGGTGTCCTCGGACAAGGCGCTCAGCCTGCTGGCCGTCAACGGCTGGCACAACGTCGTGCACGTCGTGACGGGCGTCGTCGGGCTCGCGTGCTTCGGCAGCTACTTCGGCGCCCGCCTCTACGCGTTCGCGCTCGGCGTGGTCTACACGCTGCTCGGGATCGTCGGTCTCGTCTTCCTCGAGAACCCGGACTACCTCTTCGACGTGGTCCCGCTCAACGCTGAGGACAACATCCTCCACCTGCTGATCGGGATCGCCGGGATCCTCGCTGCGTTCGCCACCGACTCCGAACCCGCGCCGACGACTACTCCGTCCGGCACCTCCGAGAGCGCTTAGCGCTCCAGCCGTCGCCTGACCTGGTCCGCGACGTCGCGGCCCGCGCGTTCGAGCGCGTCGCGCGTGCCCTTGCTACGGCTGGAGTGCTGGCGGGCGCGCAGGGCGATGAGGCCGGCGCCGGCCAGCCCCACCACCGCGGTGGCAGCGACGGGCCTGCCCCAGTTGCGCGGGTCGCGCATCGAGGTGATCTCCCAGTCGGCGAGCTCGTCCGCGGCGGCGTCGGTCAGCTCCGAGAGGCGCGTGTCGAGCTCCTCCAGGCGCGCCTCGAGGCGCTCGTTGAAGCCGCTCGACGGCTCGACCGGCGCAAGCGCGGAGCGCAGAAGCTGTTCGACGTCAGTCATCGCCGCGGGTCTCCTGGAGCGCCTGCTCGAGCTGCTTGATCGCGCGATGGATCAGCACCTTGGTAGCCCCCTCCGAGCGCCCGAGCGCGCGGGCGATCTCGCGGTTCGACATGTCGAGCGCAAACCGCATGACGAGCGCGTCGCGGCGGTCGTCCGGCAGGTTCGCGACCCCCTCGAGCACATGTTTGAGCTCCTCGCGCCCCTCCGCGAGGTCCGCCGTCGCGTGCGGAGCGGAGAAGACTCCGGCGTCCTCGAGCGGCGTTTGCGGCCGCCGCGAGCGGTCGCGGTGGTAGTTGGCGGCGAGGTTGTGGGCGATGCGGATCAGCCACGGGCGCAGCGGGCGCCCGTTCGACTCGCGCTGGGCGCGCTCGAAGTGCCTGTAGGCCTGCAGGAACGTCTGCTCGGTGATGTCCTCGGCGTCGTGATGGTTGCCGACGCGGTAGTACGAGTAGCTGTACACGTCGCGCAGATGGGCGCGGTAGAGCTCCGTGAAGTCGCGGTCGAGCGAAACCTTGTCCGCTGCTGTTTCGGCCACCCACGCAGCCTACCCCTGCCGGGCGCATTTCAGGCTGCGCGCCTGACGTACGCGGGCGTGTTGTCGGACTCCGCGGGCGGCTCGCCGCCGAGCCATTGCCACTGCAGCTCTACGCAAGGCCAGATGCGCTCGGTGACGGCCTCCGCCAGACGCGGTGACGGGCTCTCGACGCGCGGGAACGTGAGCGCGCGGCCGCAGCGGACGCGCACCGTGATGGGCAGGATGGCGAAGCCGCGCCGTGCTCGCTCGGTGCCACGCAGCGCGACCGGAACGACGGGCACGCCGGTCTCCAGCGCGAGGCGCCCGATTCCGCGCCGCGGCGCGCGCAGCGGTCCGGTGCGGGTGCGCGTGCCCTCCGGAAAGATCACTAGCGCGTCGCCGCGCTCGAGTAGCGCGCGGGAGGTGGCGAGCGCGTCCGCGTCGGCCTCGCCGCGGCGGACGGGGAAGGCGCCGAGCGAATTCAGGAACCACGCTTGGAGCGGATTCGCGAACAGCTCCTGCTTTGCGAAGAAGTAGATCGGCCGTCCGGCGCAGGCGCCGACGACCCAGGGGTCGAGGAAGCTGCGGTGGTTCGAGGCCAGGATCGCGCCGCCGCCAGGAATGTGCTGGTGGCCCGTCCGGCGCAGGCGGAAGTAGAGGTGGAAGAACGGCTGGAGCACTCCGCGGACCAGCCAGTAGAGCGGCCCGTTCACGCCGCGCTCGCGAATCCGGCGGTGGTAGATGGAGAGGTCGCGCTCGATCATTGAAGAGGCGGCTAGCGGGCGGGCCCTGTGGGAATGGACCCGCCCCTGCGCCGTACTTCGTTTACCCGCGCTCCCGGCGCGCGTTACGCTGCGGAGCCATGACGGTCGAACGAAGTGTTCGCGGCGCAGCCGCAGGCGCCCTTGCCGCCGGCGTCTGGGCGGCTCAGCAGCCCCTCGACAAGCGCGTCTTCGGGACCCCCTACGACGACGTCGAGTTGCTCGGGAAGGCCTTCACACGCGGGCGCGAGTGGCCGGCGGTCGGGCTCGCTGTGCACATGGCGAACGGCGCCCTGTTCGGCGCAAGCTATGCGCAACTGAAGCCATTCCTCCCCGGCCCGCCCGTCGCACGGGCACTCGCGTGCGCACTGGTCGAGAACTTCGCCGGTTGGGGGGTCGCGAGCCTCGTCGACCGGCACCACCCGGCCCGTGAAGAGCTGGTGCCGCTGGCGGGCAACACGCGCGCGCTCGCACAGGCAACGTGGCGCCACGCACTCTTCGGCGCGATCCTCGGCATCCTCGAGGACCGCATGAACGCGACGGCGGCAGACGAGCCTCCGCCAGTCCCGGTCGCTTCCAACGGCCACGGCGACATCCTCCTTGCCGCGACCCCGGTCGCAGAAGACTAGGCCGCCCGCGCGGCGGGCCCTCGCCGCCGGACTCGCAGCTCTCGCCTGCCTCGCGGTCGCGGGACCCTCCGGCACGGCCCGCGCGGCGGACGAAACGCCGGTGCGCTTCACGGTCGCCGCGAGCGGCGACTTCCTGATCCACTCTCCCGTCTACGCGCGTGCGCTCGAACTCGGCGGTGGGCGCCGCTACGACTTCGAGCCGCTCCTCAGCGCCATCAAGCCCTATGTCGAGCGCGCCGACCTCGCGCTGTGCCATGTCGAGACCCCGCTCGTCGGTGGCTCACCGGCGAGCTACCCGGTCTTCCGCACGCCGCCGTCACTCGCCAAGGCGATCAAGGCGGCCGGGTGGGATGCGTGCAGCACCGCGTCGAACCACTCGCTCGACGCCGGCACGGCCGGGGTGAGGAGCACGATCGCGGCGCTCGACGGGGCGGGCGTGAAGCACACCGGCACAGCGCGCTCCTCGAGCGAGCGCGGCCGGACGCCGATCATCCACGTGAAGGGTGTGCCCGTCGCCTTCCTCTCCTACACGGAGATGACGAACGGCTTCGCGCTTCCGCAACCCTGGTCGGTCAACCTCGCCCGCCGCGAGCGGATCCTTTCCGACGCGCGCGCGGCGCGGAAGAGGGGCGCGCGGGCGGTGATCGTCAACCTCCACTGGGGCGACGAGTACCGCACGTCGCCGAGCGCCTTCCAGCGCCGCCTCGCGCGCGAACTGCTCGACTCGGACCTCGTCACGGCGATCGTCGGCCAGCACGTCCACGTCGTCCAGCCGATCCGGCTCTCCGGTGGGAAAGCCGTCGTCTACGGCGAGGGCAACCTGATCTCGAACCAGACGTCAGCGTGCTGCCCCGCCGGCTCGCAGGACGGCTTGATCGCGCTGCTCGACCTGCGCGCGGGCCGCGAGGTGACCGTCGAGCGCGTCCGCTACGTGCCGATCTGGGTGCGGCACCCCGACTTCAAGGTGCTCCCTGTAGGCGACGCGCTCAGCGGGCGCTTCGCGGATGCGGGTGAGCTGCGGCGCTCGTACCGTCGCACGGTGTCTGCTGCCGGGTCCGGCGGCGGCGTCGAGCCGGTGCCGGCGCGGTTGCCCTAGCCGCCCGCGCGCCTACACTCACATACGCGCGCCGGAGTAGCTCAGTTGGTAGAGCACCGGTTTTGTAAACCGGTGGCCGCCGGTTCGAGTCCGGCCTCCGGCTCTACGCCCTACTCGTCCGCCAGCGCCGCGCAGACGGCGAGCTGCTCGGCCCGCCGGAGCTGCTGGAAGGAGCTCTCCAGTCGTGGTGGGACCACCTGGGCGTTCGCCGAAACCACGACCGAGCGTTGGCCGTCCGCCGAAGCGGCGGCGAACTGGACGTAGCCGGCCGTGTTGCCGGTGTGGCCGTAGACCGTCCCGCAATCCGTCCGGTAGCGGAAGATGCCAAGGCCGGCCGAGTTACCGCCCGGACCGCGCGGCTCCGAGCTGCCCGCACGGAAGCTCAACTGGTGGGCTCGTTCCGGAGCTCCGAAGAGGCGCCCGCCTGCGTACGCGCGGATGAACCGGTTCAGCTCGGAGGCGGTCGAGACGATGCCACCCGAGGCCCACGTCCAGCCCGCGGCGAACGCGGAGGTCACGTCCTCCGGCGCATCCGGCGGCGCGATCGCGTAACCGTGGGCGACCGGACGCGCGATTCTGGAGCCGCGCGGCAGCGCGCTGTTGGGCATCCCGACGCGATCGAACACCCGTCGCCCCAGCTCGCCCTCGTACGCGCGGCCGGTGGCCGCCTCGACCATCAGCCCGACGACGATGTTGTCCGTGTTCGAGTAGCGGTACTGGGAGCCAGGGGTGAACTCCGGCGGCTTGTCCTTGACGAAGTCGACGAGCGCGCGCGGTGCGGGCGGATCTTGCAGGCTTCGCGCCAGCGCGCGTCCGAACGCGGGCTCCAGGCTGAAGTCCGGCAAGCCGCTCGTGTGCCCGAGCAGTTGGCTCAGCGTGATGCTCGCCCAGGCCGCCGGAAGGGTGGGCAGGCGCATCCCGATCGTGTCGTCGAGGCTCAGGCGTCCGTCCGATACGAGGCTCAGCGCCGTGGCTGCGCTGAACGCCTTCGCGACGCTCGCGATCCTCATTGTGTCGCCGAAGAGCCAGCGCCGGGACTGGCGGAGGTCGGTCGTCCCGGCAACGAAGCGCTTGCGCTCAGACCCCCGCTGGACGACGGCGATCACGCCCGGGGGGCCGTCGTCGCGCGCAACCAAGCGGTCCAGCGCGCGTTGAAGCTGTGCCTCGCGTGCGTCGTCGGCCGAGGACTCGGCCGCCGGCAGCGCAACGGCGAGCAGGGGTGCGATCACGACTGCAGCTATGACTCGGCCAATTCTCATACGGTCTTATCCATACCACGGTATCCATCAATGACGCGCCAGGCTGGACGGATCGCTCTAGGGCTGGCGATGTTCGCCGGCGCACTCGCCGTGCCGGGAAGCGCCGGGGCGCAGTCTCCCGCGTCGTTCGTCGACCCGCTGATCGGCACCGCGGGGGACGGGAACACGTATCCGGGCGCGAAGGTCCCGTTCGGCTTCGTCTCCGCCAGCCCGGACACGACCAGCCCGACGACGGGCGGGTACAACGCAGCCGGCCGCATCGTCGGCTTCAGTCAGACGCACGTCAGCGGCACGGGCGGCGGCGGGCAGTACGGCAACTTCCGCCTCACCCCCGTCTCTTCCCTGCGGGCGACGGACCTCGACTCGGAGTTCTCGCGGGAGATCGCAAAGCCCGGCTCCTATTCCGTCACGCTCGGCCGTGAGGGGATTCGCGCATCCGCAACCGCCACGCGGCTCGCAGCGATCTACAGGTTCCACTACCGGCCCGGCGCCGAGAAGCACGTCGTGCTCGACACGACCTCCGTGCTCGACCTCCCCGGCGGCCAGTCGCCGGTCAGCTCGGACACCGAGATCGTCGACGGCAAACGGATCGAGGGCTCGGCCTCCTTCCGCGGCGGCTGGCAAAAGGCGGGCTACAAGCTCTACTTCTCGGTCAGGTTCGATCGCAAGGTCACGGCGGCCGGGACGCTCAAGGGGGGCGCGCTCCGCGGCAAGCCGACGGTCCATGGCGGTCCAACCGACCGCACGGGCGCGTACGCGAGCTTCGGCGGCGGTGGCGCCGAGGTGCGCGCGAAGATCGGCGTCTCGTTCGTCAGCGTCGCGCGCGCACGCGCGAACGGCGGGACGATCCGTCGCTTCGACTTCGCGCGCACCCGCCGCGCCGCCGAGCGCGAGTGGGCGCTCGCGCTCGAGGGCGTCACCGTCGCCGGCGGCTCGGCGGCCCAGCGGACCGTCCTCCACACCGCCGTCTACCACTCACAGCTGATGCCGCATGACCTCACCGGCGAGAACGTCTGGTGGAAGTCGAGGGTGCCGCACTACGAGGACTACTACACCCTCTGGGACACGTTCCGGACGCTCCACCCGCTACTCACGCTGATCCAGCGAAAGCGCCAGGCGCAGATGGTCGAGTCGCTCGTCGACACCTACCGCCACAACGGCTGGATGCCCGACGCGCGCATCACCGGGCGCAACGGCCTGACGCAGGGCGGCTCGAATGGCGACGTGCTCGTCGCCGACGCGGCCGTCAAGGGCCTCACCGGAATCGACTACAAGACCGCGCTCAAGGCGCTGATCAAGAACGGCAACACCCAGAGCCCGCGGCCGATGGCCTACGGCCGCGAGCTCAACGACTACCGCCAGATCGGCTTCGTGCCCTATCCGATCGGACGATCGGCGTCGCGGACGCTCGAGTACTCGTACAACGACTTCGCGATCGCTCAGGTCGCCAACGCGCAGCGGCGCCCCGACGTCGCGCAGCTCTTCCTCGCGCGTTCGCACAACTGGAAGAACCTCTGGGACCCGGCCACGCGGACGATCCGGCCGCGGCTCGCGAGCGGAGCGTTCGTCACGCCCTTCGAGCCGCACCTCGGCTCACCCGAGGGTGCGACCAACGCCTGGGACAGCCCCTTCTACGAAGGCACCCCGCGCCAGTACTCGGCGTACGTGCCGCATGAGATCGCGCGGTTGATCGAGAAGGTCGGCGGCGACGAGGCGTTCGCGGTTTGGCTCGACGAGCTCTTCTACGGCAAGCGCTACGACCCGGGCAACGAGCCGGGGCTGCTCGCGCCGTGGCTCTTCATCCACGCGGGCCGCCCCGACAAGACCGCCGACCGCGTGCGCGAAGTCCTGGCGCAGTACACGAACGCCCGCAACGGGATCCCCGGAAATGACGACGCCGGCGCCCTGTCGTCGTGGTACGTCTGGGGCGCGCTCGGCCTATACCCGAATGCCGGCCAGCCCTTCTACTACATCGGTTCGCCGCTGTTCGGCCACGCACAGATAGACGTCGGTAAGGGGCGCACGTTCAAGATCGAGGCGCCGGGGACGAGCGACGCGAACCGCTACGTCCAGTCGGCGACCTTGAACGGCGGACCGCTGGCGCGGGCGTGGGTCACGCACCAGGAGGTCGCCGGCGGCGGAACGCTCGTGCTGCGCATGGGCCCGCAGCCGTCGCCCACGTGGGGCCGCAGCGAGCGCCCGCCTTCGCTGTAGCGCGTCCGGACTAGTTCAGAACGCGGCGCGAGTCGAGGTGGCGCGCCACCTTGCGCTTCACGCGCTGGAGCGCGTTGTCCACCGTCTTCGCGTCGCAGTCGAGCTGCTCGGCGATGTCCTCGTAGGAGTGGCCGTCGAGGTAGAGCGACAGGACCGAGCTCTCGAGCTCCGACAGGACGCTCGACAGACACGCGACCAAGCTCCGCAGCTCCTCCGAGGAGACCACCTGCTCCGCCGGGTCCGAGATGTTCGGGGCCGGCAGGACGTCCTCGAGCGTAGCGTCGCCGTCGAACGTCGAAGCGGCCGGCGTCTGGGCGAACGAGACGTACTGGTTCAGCGGCGTGTGCTTGTTGCGCGTCGCCGTCTTCACCGCGGTGATGATCTGGCGGGTGATGCACAGCTCCGCGAAGTTGCGGAAGCTCGACTCGCGGTCCGAGCGGTAGTCGCGGATCGCCTTGTAGAGGCCGACGAGGCCCTCCTGGATCAGATCGTCCGAGTCGCCGCCGATCAGGAAGTACGACGACGCCTTCAGCCGCACGAACCCGTGGTAGCGCTTGACGATCTTGTTGTAGGCGTCCGGTCGCCCCTGCTTGGCGAGGGCGATCAGGTAGTGGTCGTCAAGCTCGACCTCAGGCTTAGACCTCGCCTGCGCCGGGATGACGGGGAAGGATGCAGTAGCCACAACGTTCCTCTCCGGACCCTCCCTCGGGTCCTGAAGGCGGTGGCGACACGTACCTCCCCTGGTGCGCGCCAGATTTCGCCGGTTCCGAGGCCTCAACCTCGACTCCAGCCTTATCTGATGCGCGGCAGTATGGGGTAGTTATGGAGCCTTGTCAAGTCGAGCTTCTGAAATGCAAGATTCCGTACACGAGCGCGGCCGCGGCGGTGGAGACGTTGAGCGAGGCGATCCGGCCGCGTCTGGGGAGCGCGACCAACTGGTCGCAGGTCGCTGCCACGCGGTCCCGGAGCCCCCTGCCCTCCGCCCCGAGCACGACGACGACGCGGCCGTCGTAGTCGGGCTCCTGGTAGGCGACGTCCGCATCGGCGCTCGCGCCATAGATCCAGGCGCCGCCGTCCTTCGCGACGGTGAGCCAGTCGGCGAGGTTCCGCACGCGCGCGATCGCGAGGTGCTCGACGGCGCCCGCTGAGGCCGCGCAGACCGCCGGCGTGACATGCGCGGCGCGGCGCTCGCAGATCACGAGGCCCGCGCAGCCGGCCGACTCCGCGACGCGGCAGACCGCGCCGAGGTTGTGCGGGTCCTGCACCTCGTCGAGCGCGACGATGAGCGCATCGTCGTCGGCGAGCAACCCTTCGGGATCGGCGTACTCGAAGCTGGCGACGTCGGCGACGACTCCCTGGTGGTCGGCCGAGCCGCAACGCTCCGTCAGCTGCTCGTCGGTCGCGTCTTCGAGCGGCGCCCCCGCGAGCCAGCCGCCCCGGGCGGCAGCCTCGGTCGCCCAGATCCGCGCCACCGCCCGCGGGCCGCGGATCGCCTCGCCGACGGGGTTTCGCCCGTAGACGAACACGGCGCTAGAAGGAGGAGCGTACGAGGCGGGAACCCTCGGGCGTGTCGCGCACGGTCCAGCCGAGCGCGGCGAGCTCGTCGCGGCGGGCGTCGGCGGTGGCGAAGTCGCGTTCGGCGCGAGCCTGCTCGCGCTCGGCCAAGAGGCGCTCGGCGTCCGCGTCGGGCGGCTCTTCCTCAGCCTCGAGCAGGTTCTCGAGCCCGAGCATCAGCAGCATCTCGCGCAGCCGGCCGATACCAACGGTCTCGCCCACGTCGAGGCGGCGGTTCGCCTCCGCGACCCAGTCGAACAGCGCGGCGCGGGCGCCCGGGGTCTCGAAGTCGTTGGAGAGCGCGTCGAAGAAGCGCTCCGCGAAGGGCTCGATCGCGTCCGGGTTGCCGGCATCGGGGTCGAGGCGGCGCACGAGGTCGCGCACGCGCTCGACCGAGCGCGCGGCCTCCTCGAGCGCCTCGACGGTGTAGGCCACCGGCTGGCGGTAGTGGCCCGAGACGAAGTACATGACGAGCGCATCGCGGCCGAACTCGTCGAGCGCGTCGGCGAGCAGGCGGATGTTGCCGTCGGACTTCGACATCTTCTCGTCGCCGAAGCGAAGCATCCCGTTGTGCATCCACAACCGGGCGAGCGGCTGCCCGCGGCCGGCCTCCGTCTGCGCGATCTCGTTCTCGTGGTGTGGGAAGACGAGGTCCGAGCCACCGCCGTGGATGTCGAAGTCGAGCCCGAGAAGCTCCTCCGCCATCGCCGAGCACTCGATGTGCCAGCCGGGGCGGCCGCGCCCCCAGGGCGAGTCCCACGCGGTGTCCTCGCCTTCCTTCTGTGCCTTCCAAAGGGCGAAGTCGCGCGGGTCCTGCTTGAGCGAGAGGTCGGCGTCGTCGCCCTCGCCCTGGTCCATCTCGTCCTGAGGCCGGTTCGAGAGCTTGCCGTACTCGGCAAAGCTCGCGACGCGGAAGTACACGTCGCCGCCCGACTCATAGGCCGCATCGCGCTCGACGAGGGCCTCGATCAGCGCGACGATCCCGGCGATCGTCTCGGTCGCCTTCGGCTCGTGGTCGGGGCGGCCGAGGCCGAGGCGCGAGGTGTCGGCGAAGTAGTGCTCGGTCATCTCTCGCGCGAGGTCCGCGCTCGTAACCCCGGCCTCGCGCGCGGCGTCGTAGATCTTGTCGTTCACGTCAGTGACGTTCTCGACGAGCGTCACCTCGTAGCCCTCGTGCTCGAGGAAGCGCTTCAGCAGCGCGAAGACGACGAACGGACGCGCATTGCCGACGTGGACCCGCGCGTAGACCGTGGGCCCGCAGGCGTAGATCCCGACCTTGCCGGGGTCACGCGGCTCGAGTGCGCGCGGCGCGCCGGAGAGGGTGTCGTGGATGCGGACCTCGCGCACGGCGAGGAGGGTATCCGCGCTACGGGCGAAGCTCGCCGAGGACACCCTCGGCGAACGCGATCAGGTCGAGACCAGGCTGCCGCGCTGATCAGTCTGCGTGCTCGACCGTGGCGACCGCGATCGTCGCGATCCCCTCGCCGCGCCCGACGAAGCCCATCCCCTCGTTGGTCGTGAACTTGACGCTCACCTCGAGCGGTTGAAGGCCGACTCGCGCCGCGAGGCTCGCGCGGATCGCGTCGCGGTGCGGGCCGAGCTTCGGCGCCTCGCAGATGACCGTTGCGTCGAGGTGGCGCGGCGTCCAGCCGTGATCCTCGAGGAAGGTACACACCTCCCCGAGTAGAACCATGGAGTCGGCGCCGCGGTGCTGCTCGTCCGTATCGGGGAAGTGCTGGCCGATGTCTCCGAGCCCCGCGGCGCCTAGTAGAGCGTCGATCAGCGCGTGAGCAAGCACGTCCGCGTCGGAGTGCCCGCCGAGGCCCTGCTCGGCCTCCGGCACCTCGACGCCGCCGAGGATCAGCGGCCGCCCGGCCTCGAAGCGGTGCGAGTCATAGCCGATGCCGGCGCGCGTGCTCATCCTGGGGGCTCCGCGCCGCCGCTCGAGCGCTCGTGCCTCGTCCGACGGCGCTTGAGCGCGCGCGCCGCGTTGCCGACTGCTCGATCCACCGTCTTCGGCGCAACCCCGTAGAGCGTCTCGACGACGGCACCCGCTGTCGTGCGCGCGTAGCGTGGTCGGTCGATCATCGCGCGTGTGATCATCGCGGCAGCCTGCTCTGGCGCGATCGCCGGCGCGTTGTCGTACTCGCGCGTAGGCTCGATCATCGGCGTCCGCACGAGCGGCATGTACACCGTCGTGACGTGCACGTTGTCGCTGATCACCTCGGGCGCGAGCGAGCGGCTGAAGCCGTCGAGCGCCGCCTTCGAGGCCGTGTAGGCGGAGAAGCCGGGCGTAGCCCACTGCATCCCCATCGTCGAGACGTTTAGGACATGGCCCCGCTTCTGCGCGCGCATCCCGGGAACGAAGGCGAGCGTCAGCTTGAGCGCGCCGAAGTAGTTCAGCCGCATCGTCCGTTCGTAGTCGTGGAATCGGTCGCCTGACTGGCGCACCGAGCGGCGGATCGAATGGCCGGCGTTGTTGACGAGGATGTCCACGACGCCGTGCTCGGCGAGGATCGCCTCGGCGACACGCTCCGTTTCGGCCTGGTCGGACAGGTCGGCGGCCGCGACGAACGCGATCCCGCCGTCGGCCTCGATCTCTGCCCGCACCTCCTCAAGAGCCTCCGCGCGGCGCGCGATCAGCACGACACGCGCGCCGGCCCGGCCGACGCGCAGCGCCAGTGCCCGCCCGATCCCGCTCGAGGCGCCGGTGATGACGATCGTCCGCCCCTCGACGACCTCGGGCAGCTGCGGCTTGCCGCGCGCAGCGCGCCCGGCGCGGTCGATCGCGCGGGCGGAGCGGCGCATCGCGGCGCCCGCACCACGCGCAATCCCGAGCGGCACGTCGCGCGCGCTCACCCGACCGGCTCCAGACGCCGCTCGCGGCCCTCGAAGACGCAGATCTCCCCCACGCCCACAGACTCAAGCAGTTCAAGCGCGCGCTCGTACGCGTAGCCGATCTGCTCGGGCTCGTGGGCATCGGAGGAAAGCGACACCGGCGCCCCCGCCTCGACGCACAGCTCGAGCAACGGGCGCGCAGGGTAGATCTCGCCGACCGGCTTGCGCAAGCCCGCCGTGGAGACCTCGACCGCAACGCCCCCCTCGACGATCCCCTCTATCGCGAGCTCGTAGAAGCGGCGCAGATCGCCTTCTGGCAAAGGGCGCTCGCGGCCCCAGACCTTGACGAGGTCGGGGTGGGCGAGGACGTCGAAAAGCCCCGAGCGCGCCGCCTCGCCGAGCGTCTCGAAGTAGCGCCGCCAGACCGCCTCGGGGTCGCCCGAGCGCCAGACGTCGTGGTCACCGTCCATGTCAACCGCTTCCTCGCGCAGGAAGTGGACCGAGCCGATCACGTAGTCGAACTCGCGTGCCTCGAGCAGGTTTGCGGTCCGGTCCTCGCAGCCCGGAACGAAGTCCGCCTCGATCCCCAGCCTCAGCGGCGTCTCGGAGCGGACGAAGTCGCAGTACTCATCGAGGTCGTCGCGGGCGTGCTCGCGCCAGAAAGGGTGCTGCCAGACCTCGAGCGCAGCGGTGAAGCGGTGGATGTGCTCGCTCACGCCGAGCTCGGCGATGCCGTGCTCCTCGGCCGCCGCGAGGTAGCGGTCGACGTTCTCGCTCGTGAAGCGCTCGGCGCCGGGGGCCGGATCGTCGTCGCGGCGCAGGTGCACGTGGTAGTCGGTCAGCACGGCACGGCGGACTCAATCACGCCCGGCAAGCAGGGCGGCGGCGAGCTGGAGATCGAGCGGCCGGGTGACCTTTATGTTCTCAAGCGGCGCCTCGACGACGCACACCGAGCCGCCGGCGGCCTCGACGAGCGACGCGTCGTCCGTGGCGGCGGCGAGCGCCGACTCGTCCACATCGAGGGCCCGCCGCAGCACGTCCGCACGGAAGACCTGAGGGGTCTGGGCACGCCAGAGGAGCGAGCGGTCGAGCGTCCGCTGGATGCGCCCGTCGGCGTCGGCCTGCTTCACCGTGTCGGTCATCCGGGCGGCCGCGACCGCGCCGTCGAAGCCTTCGTCGAGCGCCTCGATGCAGCGCCGCGCCAGTTCCGCTGTGACGAGCGGGCGCGCGGCGTCGTGCACGACGGCGATCTCGGCCTCGGGGGCGGCCTCGAGCGCCAGCCGCACGGACTCCGAGCGCGAAGCGCCTCCCGTGATGCGGTCGGCGCCGGTCTCCTCGCCCGGCGGCACCGCTACTACGATCCGCTCGCACACCTGCTCGAGCGCGTCCAGCGACCAGTCGAGCAGCGGCTTGCCGGCGCAAACGACGAACGCCTTGGGCCTGAGGGCTCCAAGGCGTTCGCCGCTGCCGGCGGCGGGGACGATCCCGACGACGGCCATCCTGGGTACAGACTCTTACGCGGGGGCGCCCGTGCGGTCGGAGTGGGCGTCCTCGATCAGCTTCTCGAGGTGCTCCTCGGCCTCGTCCTCGTCCATCTCGAGCGCGTACATCAGCTCGGACGCGAGGATCTTCTTGGCGCGGGTGTACATCTGCTTCTCGCCGGTCGAGAGTCCCTTCTCGGACTCGCGGATCGCGAGGTTCCGCACGACCTCGGCGAGCTCGAAGATGTCGCCCGTCTTGATCTTGTCGCGGTTGTGCTTGAAGCGGCGGTTCCAGTTCTTCGGCATCTGGCTGACGGCGTCGCGCAGCACGCCGAGCACCTTCTCGACGGCCTCGCCATCGATGACGCGACGCAGGCCCGCGCGGCCGGCGTTCTCGGTCGGGACCATCACGGTCATCTCGTTGTGGAGGATCTTGATGGTCAGGTACTCGCGCTTCTCGCCGAGCACTTCCTTCTTCTCCTTCTTGAGGACCTTGCCGGCCCCGTGATGGGGGTAGACCACGTTGTCGCCGATGCGGAAGTCGATCTGCGGCGCCTCGCGGGTGATCTCGAGGTCCTCGATAGGCTCAATGGTCTCGCTGATGGGGTTCTCCTTCGTTCGGCGTTGTGGTCAGGTATACAGGTAGCGATCCACGATGTTGACTTCCTGCAGGCGACGCAGGCCCTCGCGGATCTCCTTCGCTCGTATCTCTCCGACGCCCTCGACGTCCTCGAGCTCGGTATCCGTGGCGGCGATGATCTCGTCCAGGCCGCCAAACTCGCGGACGATGCTCCCGATCACCAGCTTCGGCATGCGCGGCACGCGTCCGAGGATGCGGTAGCCGCGCGGCGAGACCGGGTGATCGAGGGTGTTTGCCTTGCGGTCGTATCCGAGCAGCTCGGACAGGCGACCGAAGTCGAGCAAGTCTTCGTGGGGAAGTCGGGCGAGCGAGTCGACGACGAGCGCGAGCGTCTCCTCCGAGTCGTCCACGAGGTAGTCGCGCACGAGCGAGGACTTCTCGCCGGCGACGCCGACCATCGTCTCTTCGAGCTGCATCTCGATCAGCCGCCCCTCTGCGCCGAGCTCGACGATGTAGCGCTCGATCTCGACGGCCATCCGGGTGACGAGCTCCGAGCGCTGGAGCGCGGTGAGGACGTCGTGAAGGGTGACGCCGCCTTCGAACTCGAGCGCAGTGAGCCTGGTGGTCACCTGGTCGAGGCGGCGGCGGTACTTGTCGAGCGTCGCGAGCGCCTGGTTGGCCTTGGCGAGCACCACCGGGATGTCCTCGAGCATGTACTTGGCGCCGTCGAGGTAGAGCGAGATCACGTCGCGGCTGGCGGAGATCGCGATCACAAGCGCGTCGGTCTGCTTCGAGACGCGCTCGGCGGTGCGATGGCGGGTGCCCGTCTCGAGCGAGAGGATCGTCGGGTCCGGCATCAACTGGACGTTGACCCAGCAGATCTTGGTGGTGTTGCCCGAAAGGACGATCGCTCCGTCCATCTTCGCCAGCTGCCAAAGAAGCGCCGGTGAGAAGTCCACGTCGAGCTTCAGGCCGCCGGAGTAGAGGAACGAAAGCTCCTCGCTGTCGCCAATGCAGATCAGCGCGCCGGTGCGCGCGCGGAGGACGTTGTCGAGCCCTTCGCGGACGAGCGTTCCGGGCGCGACTATCTCGAGCGCCCGGACCAGCCGGGGCTCTTGACGGCTCTCAAGTTCGCCTACTTCGTCCCCGGGGAGCGGCTCCACCAGGACCATTCTACGCGAAAGCGCCTGGAAATGCGCCAAGATTCCGCTCTACAAGCGGATTTGCAGGCGGTACGGCGTCAGGACGCGGCGCGGACCTCTGACGGGGCGAAGGCGGACCGCAGTGCGGCGGCCACCGTGTCGGCACCCATCCCGGGCGCGACCGGGCCCGCGAGGCCGAACCTGCGGGCCTCCGCCAGGCGGCGGTCGTGGTGCGCGACTGGGCGCAGCTCGCCGGTGAGGCCGACCTCTCCGAAGGCTGCCAGCGGCCGGCCCGAGTCACCGAGCGGGGCACCTCGCGCCGCCGACGCGAGCGCGAGCGCGATCGCAAGATCCGCCCCGGGCTCGACCGTGCGGATGCCCCCGGCCAGCGAGACGAACACGTCGCTCGAGCCGAGGCTGAGCGAGGCGTGCCGGGTGAGGACGGCGAGGATCAGTGCGAGGCGGTTGCGATCGACGCCGTTGGCCACCCGCCGGGGCTGATCGAGCTCGCTCGGCGCGACGAGCGCCTGGACCTCGACGAGCAGCGGACGGGACCCCTCGATCGAGCAGAGGACGACCGAGCCCGGCGCCGACGCCGCCTCCGCGACGAAACGCGCCGAGGCATCGGCGACCTCGACGAGGCCGCTCTCGCGCATCTCGAACACCCCCGCCTCGCTCGTCGAGCCGAAGCGATTCTTCTGGGCGCGCAGGATCCGATACACCCGTTCGCGGTCCCCCTCGAACGAGAGGACGCAGTCGACCGTGTGCTCGAGCACCCGCGGCCCGGCCATTGCGCCCTCCTTGGTGACGTGGCCCACCAGCACGACGCAGCAGCCGCTCTCCTTGGCGATGCGGGTGAGCCGGTCGGCTACCTCGCGCACCTGGCCGACGGATCCCGGCGTCCCGTTCAGCTCGGCTGCCCGCAGGGTCTGGACCGAGTCCACCACACAGACGTCGGGTGACTCGGCCTCGATCGTGGCGATCACGGCCTCGAGGTCGGTCTCCGGGAGGATCGGCACGCCGAGCGCGTGCGGGCCGAGCCGCTCAGCACGCAGCCGTACCTGCGCAGCGGACTCCTCGCCGCTTACGTAGAGGACCGAACGGCCGGCCGCGGCGAGCCGCCCCAGTGCGTCGGCGGTGAGGGTGGACTTGCCGATCCCGGGCGAACCGCCGAGCAGCACGACCGACCCCGGTACCAGCCCGCCACCGAGGACGCGGTCGAGCTCGGCGAGGCCGGTCGCGAGGCGTGCGTGGGCACTCGCCTCGATATCGGCGAGCGCGACCGGTCGCGCGCCGGCGGCCGCGCGCTTCCCGCCCCGCGAGCGCTTGGAAGGCGCGCCGGCGCTCGCCCGTTGCTCGACGAGCGTGTTCCACTCGTCGCACCCCGGGCAGCGGCCATGCCACTTGGCGCTCTCGTGGCCGCACTCGGAGCAGACGTGGAGGGTCTTCGCCATCCGTTGAAGGTAAGACGCGCGGTGGACGGGATCCCTCCCCTGTCACCCGCGTCGAGTCGCCCGCTAGCCTCCCGGTGATGCCCTCGTTGACTCGGCCCGATGGAATCGAGATCCACTATGAGGTGGCCGGCGAGGGCCCGGTGATCGCTGTCGCGGGCTCGTGGTGGTCGCCACCGGCGGGGACTTTCGGCGCCCTGCTCGACGACCTCGCCAGCGACCACACAATCGTCACCTACGACGCGCGGGGCAGCGGCGAGTCGACGCGAACCGGCCCCTACGACCCCCGGACGGACGCCGAGGACTTCGCTGCCGTACTCGAAGTCGTCGCTCCGGTCGCGCTCGTGCTCTCCTTCGGCGACGGGAGCCTCCGCGCCGTCCGCGCCGCGGCGGCTCGGCTCGACTCGATCGGCGCCGTGGTCGCCTGGGGCAACCCGCTTGGACCGGCGGCGATGAGCGGGACGGACTCGATCGCCGCCTCGGAAGCTGTGATCGAGGCGTTCGAGGGCATGCTGCGCACGAGCTTCCGATCAGCAATGAACCAGATCCTGACCGCGCTGAACCCCCAGTTCAGCGCGGAGGAGGTGATCGCGCGCGTAGACCAGGCGGTCGAGTACTCCGACGCCGAGGCCGGGATCGCCCGCACGCGCGTGAACATCGAGGACGGCGCGCCCGAGGAGTGCGAGGCGATTGGCGACAAGCTCTGGATCGTCAACTTCGAGGGCAACCCGTTGCTCACCGACGACGTCGCCGAGCGGATGCACGCCCTCGTTCCCGCCGCGCAGATCCGCTGGCTCGCCGACGGCGCCGTCTCGCGGCCCGACCTGACGGCCGCGATCGTCCGCAAGATCACGGCGCGCGATCGGGCGCGCGCTTAGCGCTCGGCGCGCCTAGCGCGGGCAACGCCCTCGCGGTGGGCTAGGCCAGGGGTGCTTCCGGTGCCCGTTCACAGCCGTCGAATCCGACGCTCTTGTGGGTGGCGTCGCAGAACGGCTTCGTGGCCGACCGGCCGCAGCGGCAGAGGACGATCGGCTCGTCGCCGTCGAGCTCGTACTCGTTGCCGTCGGCGTCGATCAGCCGCACGGGGCCGGTGACCTTGTACGGCCCGTTGTGGCGTACCTTGATTTCGACGAGCGGCGGGTCGCCCGCCACGGCGTTAGTCCTTGTCGTCGCTCTCGTCTTCGGCCGGCGGCGCGTCAGGCACCTCCGGGAGCACGTCCGGGTCCTCGGGGAGGTCGGAGCCGTCCGACGCCGGCGCGTCCTCGGGCGCGTCGCCGCCCTCCTCGGCCTCGCCCTTGGCGCCGACGCCGACAGGCTCGCGCTTGCGGCCCTTCGCCGGCTTGCGGATGTCGATCTTCACCCCGCGGTCGTCGTCATCGCCCTCGCGTTCGCCCTCGGGCAAGCGGTCGATGTTCACGGTCGAGCCGGGCTCGAGCTCTGAGCCGAGCACCGAGTCCGCGAGCGGATCCTCGATGTAGCGCTGGATCGCCCGCCGCAGCGGCCGCGCGCCCATCGCCGGGTCCCAGCCCTTCTCGACCAGCAGGTCCTTTGCGTCCTCGGTGAGGTTGAGCGAGAGCTCGCGTTCGGCCATCGACTCGCGGATCCGCTTGAGCAGCAGGTCGACGATCTCCTTGATCTCTTCCTTCTGCAGCTTGTGGAAGACGATCACCTCGTCGATCCGGTTGAGGAACTCGGGCCGGAAGACCTTCTTGAGCTCGCCCATGATCCGGTTCTTCATGTCCTCGTAGGTGATGCCGGCCTCGTCGTCGGAAACGGCGAACCCGAGCGGGGTGTTCTTCGCGATCTCCTTCGCGCCGACGTTCGAGGTCATGATCACGATCGCGTGGCGGAAGTCCACGGTCCGGCCCTGGGCGTCGGTGAGCCTCCCGTCCTCGAGGATCTGCAGCAGGATGTTGAAGACGTCGGGGTGGGCCTTCTCGATCTCGTCGAGCAGCAGGACCGAGTACGGCTTGCGCCGCACGGCCTCGGTCAGCTGACCGCCCTCGTCGTAGCCGATGTAGCCCGGCGGCGAGCCGACGAGCCGCGAGACGGCGTGCTTCTCCATGTACTCGGACATGTCGATCCGGACCATCGCGTCCTCGTCGCCGAAGAGGAACTCGGCGAGTGTGCGCGCGAGCTCCGTCTTGCCGACCCCGGAGGGGCCGAGGAAGATGAACGAACCGGTCGGGCGCTTCGGGTCCTTGAGGCCCGCCCGCGAGCGGCGGATCGCCTTCGACACGGCCTCGATCGCCGCGTGCTGGCCGATCACGCGCTTGTGCAGCTCGTCCTCCATCCGGATCAGCTTCTGGGTCTCGGCCTCGGTCAGCTTGAAGACCGGGATGCCGGTCCACATCGAGACGATGTCGGCGATCTCTTCCTCGCCGATCACGGGTCGCTCGCCGGACTCGCCGGACTGCCACTGCTCCTCGAGCTCGCGCTTCTTGTTCGTGAGCTGGCGCTCTGAGTCGCGCAGGTTCGCCGCCTTCTCGAATTCCTGGGCCTCGATCGCCGCCTCCTTCTCGCGCCGCGTGGTCTCGATCTCCTCCTCGAGGTCGCGGTACACCGGCGGAGCGGTCATCGACTTGATCCGCATCCGCGACGCGGACTCGTCGATCAGGTCGATCGCCTTGTCGGGCAGGAAGCGGTCTGAGATGTAGCGGTCGGCGAGCTCGGCCGCGGCGTGCAGCGCCTCGTCCGAGATCTGGACGCGGTGGTGCTGCTCGTAGCGGTCGCGCAGCCCCTTGAGGATCTGCTCGGTCTCCTCGATCGAGGGTTGGTCCACCTTGATCTGCTGGAAGCGCCGCTCGAGTGCGGAGTCGCGCTCGAGGTACTTGCGGTACTCGTCGAGCGTCGTCGCGCCGATCGTCTGCAACTCGCCGCGCGCGAGTGCGGGCTTCAGGATCGAGGCCGCGTCGATAGCGCCCTCGGCCGCGCCGGCGCCGACGAGGTTGTGGAGCTCGTCGATGAAAAGAATGATGTCTCCGCGCTGGGTGATCTCCTTCATCACCTTCTTCAGGCGCTCCTCGAACTCGCCGCGGTACTTGGAGCCGGCGACGAGCGCGGCGAGGTCGAGCGTGTAGATCTGCTTCTGCTTGAGCAGCTCGGGCACCTCGCCGTTGGTGATCCGCTGGGCGAGGCCTTCGACGACAGCCGTCTTGCCGACGCCCGGCTCACCCACGAGCACGGGGTTGTTCTTCGTCCGCCGCGAGAGGATCTGCATGATCCGCTCGATCTCGGTCTCGCGCCCGACGACGGGGTCGAGCTTCGAGTCGGAGGCGAGCTTCGTCAGGTTGCGACCGAACTGGTCGAGCAGCTTCGAGGACTTCTTGCCCTCGCCGGTCTGCCCCGACCCGGACTGGCCCTGCCTGCGGCCACCCGGGCCGGACAGCATCCGGATGACCTCGTTGCGGATCTTCTCCGAGTCGGCGTCGAAGTCGAGCAGGATGCGCGCCGCGACGCCCTCGTTCTCGCGCACGAGGCCGAGCAGGATGTGCTCGGTGCCGATGTAGTTGTGGCCGAGCGAGAGCGCCTCGCGCAGGGCGAGCTCGAGGACCTTCTTCGCGCGCGGGGTGAATGGGATCTGGCCGGAGGTGACCTCTTCGCCCGAGCCGACGATCCGCACCACCTGCGCCCGAACCCGCTCGACGGTGATGTCGAGCGACTCGAGCACGCGCGCGGCGAGACCTTCCTCCTCCCGCAGGAGGCCGAGGAGGATGTGCTCGGTGCCGATGTAGTTGTGCTTGAGGATGCGGGCCTCCTCTTGCGCCAGGACGACCACCTGGCGGGCCCGCTCTGTGAAACGCTCAAACACGCTGCAGCCCTTCGGTCGGGGATTTCACGGTCTACGAATTACCCAAGCCTGTTTTCCTAATCGGCTGGTCCGCCACCAAGGATGAGGGCCCGGGCGATCCGCTCGCCGCAGGGCCAGTCTACCAACGGCCGGTCCCGGACCGCCCGGCTTGAAAACACGCTACTAGCGGCCTCGGCGGCCGCTCGGGTCGCTACGAAACCTCGATCTTGGTGACCTTGAGCTTGCGCGCGGGGCCCTTCGGAACGGGCACCGAGACGATCTCGCCGCGCTTGTGGCCGACGAGCGCGCTGCCGATCGGCGACTCGTTCGACAGCTTCGGGGGCGAGCTGCCGGGGTCCGCCTCGGCGGAGCCGACGATCGAGTACTTCTGTGACTTGCCGGACTTCTGGTCCTTGACGTGCACCGTGACGCCGACCGACACCTCCTCGGTATCGATCTTCTTGTCGTCGATGACGGTCGCCGAGCGCAGCTTCTCCTCGAGGTCTGAGATCTGCTTCTCGAGCATCGCCTGCTCGTTCTTGGCGTCGTCGTACTCCGAGTTCTCGGAGATGTCGCCGAACTCGCGCGCCTCCTTGATGCGCGCGGCGACCTCGCGCCGGCGCTCGGTCGAGAGGAGCTCGATCTTGGCCTTCAGCTCGTCAAGGCCTTGTGGGGTGAGGATGACGTCCTTGGGCATTAGAAAACCCCGGCTTGGACCGCCCGAGGAAGCGCGGGAGTGTAGCGCGCCGCCGAATCTACCCGCTTGGCTGCGCGATCAGCCTTTCCAGCGCCGCGCGCGAATCCGCTGTTGTCGGAGCTGTAACCAAGCGGGTCTCGCTGGGCTTTGGTGAGGCCCATCGCATCGGCGTACCAGGGGTAGAACTTGCGCAGGTAGCGGCCGGCGCGGTCGGTGCCGAGGTGCTCCTCCGCACGCGTCGATGACCCATCGAAGCTCCTCGGCTATCTCCTCGCGCGACGGATCGTCCGAGCGGCGGCCGAGCAGGCGCTCGAAACGCCACGGGTTGCCGAGCGAGCCGCGCGCGAGCATCGCCGCCTCGGCGCCCGTGCGCTCGAACGCCTCGAACACCCGCTCGTCGGAGCTGAGGCCGCCGGAGATCATCACCGGCACCGGCAGCTCGTCGACCAGGCGGGCGGCGAGGTCGTAGTCGGGGTCGCCCTTGTGCTGCACCGCGGCCGGCCGCGGATGAAACGCGATCCCCGCCGACGTCCGCCTCCTCGACGAGGCGCTTCGCGAGTTCGACGCCGCTCGACTCGCCGGGGCGCAGCGCCGGAGCGGAGCTTCACCGTCACGGGCAGACCGCTCCCCCGCCCCGCCGCGCGTGCGATCGCGACCGCCTTGTCGGGGTCGTCGAGCAGCGCCGAGCCCGCGCCGGTCTTCAGCACCTTGCGCACCGGGCAGCCCATGTTCAGGTCGATCAGGTCGGCGCCTGCCGCGGCGGTCCGCTCCGCGGCGACGGCCATCACCTCGGCGTCGTGGCCGAACAGCTGCATCGCGACCGGGTGCTCGTCCGGATGGATCCGCAAGAACTCGCGCTCGGTGCGTTCGATCGCCGTACTTGATGCCGAAGCTCGAGACCATCTCGGAGACCGTCAGCCCCGCGCCGTGGCGCTTCGCCTGCAGGCGCACGAACCAGTTGCCGATCCCGGCGAGCGGCGCGAGCACGAGCCGGTTCGAAAGCGTTATCCCGCCGAGGGTCCAGGGCTCGTCGAGCGAGCGCGTGCGAACCACCATGGCCGGCTCACCCGGCCGGTTGTGTTCCCAGACCAGCCGCAGGCCGGTGAGGGTCAGCAGGTCGTCGACCTCGTCGATCTGGTCGCAGAACGGGGCGATCGCGCTCGCGTGGCCCCCCGTCGCGATCGTCGTCGCCTCCTCGCCGAGCTCCTCGCGCAGGCGCGAGACGATCCCGTCCACCTGGCCCGGCGAACCCGTAGACGACACCGGACTGGAGGCCGCCGCGTGGTCTTGCCGATCAGCTGCTCGGGCGGCCTCGAGGTCGACCGGGAACAAGCGCGCGGCGCGGCTGGCAAGCGCGTCCATCGAGATCTCGACGCCGGGCGAGATCACCCCGCCGAGGTACTCCCCGCCGGCCGAGACGACGTCGTAGTTGATCGAGGTGCCGAAGTCGGCGACGATGCAGGCGCCGCCGACACTGCTCGTAGGCCGCGACGGCGTTCATGAGGCGGTCGGTGCCGAGCTCGTGCGGGCTTCTGATCCGGATCGGCATGCCCGTCTTGACGGCCGGGCTGACGACGACGAGCGTGCCGTCGAACTGGCGCTCGGAGAGGCGGTGGTACTCCTGCGTCAGCTGGGGGACGACCGACGAGACGATCGCCCCGTCGACGTCGCCGAGCGCCATTCCGCGCAGCTCCAGCAGGCTCGAGAATGTGACCGCGAGCTCATCGGTCGTGGCAGTGCGGACGGTCGCGAGCCGCCAGTGCTCGACGAGCTCCTCGCCGTCGAACAGCCCGAGATGGGTCTGCGTGTTGCCGGCGTCGATCGCGAGCAGCATGCGCTGATTATCGCGCCGAACGCCTACAGGGTCCCGGCGCGCGCGACGCGCTGCCCCGCAAGCCGCTCGAGCCGCTCGGCGAGAGGGCGTCCCATCCGGAAGGCAAAGCCGTGGATCGAGCTCCACCAGCGGCTCGAGCACGAAGCGGCGCTCGGGGATCGCCGGGTGCGGGAGCGTGAGGCGCTCGTCGGCGTGCTCGCGCTCACCGAGCAGCAGCACGTCCACGTCGATCGTCCGCGGCGCGTGGCGGGGCCCTCCCGCCTCGCGCCCGAGGGAGGCCTCGATCGCCTTGCAGCGGTCGAGCAGCTCGAGCGGCTCGAGCTCGGTCTCGATCGCGAGGGCGGCGTTGAGGAAGTCCGCCTGGCCGGCGGCGTCGTCCTGCGCCTCGGTCTCGTACACCGACGATGCCGCAACGACCTCGATGCCCGGCTCTGCGTCGATTGCCGCGCGTGCCGCGCGCAGGTGCTCCAGCCGCTCGCCGACGTTCGACCCTAGCCCGAGGTAGCCGCGCACGCGTCGGCTCAGCCGCCGCCGAGCTCGTCGTGAACGAGGCGTAGGAGATCCAGCGGGCTGAATGGCTTCGTCAGGAAGAGATCGGCGCCGGCCTCACGCGCGCGTAACTCCTCGTCGGAGCCGGCCGCGGCGGTGAGCATCACGATGCGTGTGTCGGCGGTCCCCGCGCCGGCGCGCAACCGCCGGCACACCTCGATCCCGTCGATACGCGGCATGTCGATGTCGAGGAACACGAGCACCGGCGGCTCGGCCTCGGCGACTTCCAGCGCGGCGGCACCGTCGGGCGCCTCGCGCAGGTCGAAGCCGGCGACGTCCTCGAGCGTCGTGGCGACGAGCTTGCGGATGAAGGGGTCGTCGTCGACGACGAGCACTGTCGGCGTCGGGGGCCACGCTCAGGAGTTCTCGCGCCTGATCTGCTCGAGCGTCTCCGGCGGGATCCGCATCAGACCGTCGACTGCCTGGGGATCGAACTGCGCGCCGGCGCCGCTCTCGATCCGCTCGCGCGCCTCGACGAGCGCCACGCCCTTCCGATATGGCCGGTCCGTCGTGATCGCGTCGAGCGCGTCGGCGGGAGCGAAGATCCGCGCGACGATGGGGATGTCCTCACCGGAGAGCCCATCCGGGTAGCCGCCACCGTCCCAGCGCTCGTGGTGCCAGCGCACGACGTCGCGCGCGCCCGCGAGGAACTCGATCCCGTCGAGGATCTGCCAGCCGAGGATCGTGTGCCGCTCCATCAGGGCGCGCTCCTCCGCATCGAGCGGCCCGGGCTTGTGCAGAATCGAGTCGGGCACGGCGACCTTGCCGATGTCGTGCAGGAGGAAGCCGAACTCCGACTGCGGGTCGTCGGCGAGCGGCAGCTCGAGCGCGCGGGAGATCTCGAGCGCGTAGGCGGCGACCCGCTCGGCGTGCTTACCGGTATAGGCATCGCGCGCCTCGACCGCGTTCGTCAGCGCACGCACCGTGGCGACGTAGGAGATCTGGAGCTCTCGCGTCTTCGAGCGCTCCTCCTTGAACGTCTCGCGCAGGTCGGCGGCGTAGCGCTCCAGCTGGCCCTCCTTCTCCTCGACCTGATGCTCGCGCAGCTCGAGCTGCTTGCGGAGCTCCGCATGCTCTTCCCGCATCGAGTCAGGCAAAGACGCCATCTTCCTACCCCCAGGGTAGCCGCCGTGACCCGTCGCTCAAGCGTGACGGTCGCGACGCAATGCGTCTACCACTGCAACGGCGGCGTCCTCGATCGCCACCGGGTCGGCGCCGAGCTCGGCCACCGACGGCGAGCCCGCCGGATCGCCCGCGTGGAACAAGACGACCGCGCGGCCGGGCCGCCGGCCTCGCAGCTCGAGCGCCTCCAGCGCGGCCTGCGGCCGGTTCATCCCCGCATCTACGAGCGCCGCCTCGAAGCGCTCCTCGCGGCAACGCCGAGCGGCGACCGACGCGCTCGTGACCCACTCGTGCTCGAGGTTGGCGCGGTCGAGCCACGGCGTGAGGGCTGACCTGACCGACTCGCGCCCCACGACGAGGACGCGCGAGCGGCCGGCGGTCACCGCCGCCCCGAGCGCGTCGGCAAGATCGAGCGGCTGGATCGGCTTGGCGACCGTCCACTCGCCCGCGAGCGCCGCCTCGGCCGACAGCACGGACACGACGACGACCGGCAGCGCCGCGGCACGGCCGTCCCCCCGTAGCGCCTCGAGGACGTCGAAGCCGCTCATGCCCGGGAGCATGATGTCGAGCGTCAGCGCATCGAAGCTCTCTTGCTCGAGCCGCTCTATCGCCTCCTCGCCGCTGCCCACCGACTCGACCTCGGCACCGAAGCTCCTCAGCTGCTCGCTGATCAACGCCGCGATCTCGGGCTCGTCTTCGACGACGAGGATGCGCTTGCCACCGAGCTCCTCGCGGGCGGCGTCGGCGCCCTCGGAGGGCGTGACCGCGCGCGGCAGCCGGAGGTCGAACTCGGTGCCTTCTCCCGGCCCACTGCGCACGCTGATCGAACCCTCGTGGAGGTCCATCAGCGACTTGACGATCGCGAGGCCGAGCCCGGAGCCCGACGCCTTCTCCTCGCGCCCGGGCGTGCGGTAGAAGCGGTCGAAGATCCGCCCGAGCTCTTCCGACGGCATCCCGCGCCCGTTGTCGGCGACGCGCAGCGCGATGTCGTCCCCGTCGGCTCCGAGCGAGACCTCGATGCGGGCGCCCTCGCCCGCGTGGAGGTTGGCGTTGGCAATCAGGTTCGTCAACACCTGGCGCATCCGGGCCGGGTCGGCGCGGGCGGGCGGCGTGCCCGCGGGCAGGTCGAGGTCGAGCCGCTGGCCGCGATCGTCGAGCGGCGGCTTCATCAGCGCCGCGACCTCCTCCACGACGGGCGCGAGGTCGCACGCTCGCGGATGGATCTCCATCCGCCCCGCCTCGATCCGCGCCACGTCGAGGAGGTCGTTGACGAGGTCGACCAGTCGCTCGGTGGACAACTCGATCACCTCGACGAACTCGCGCTGCTTGCGCGTCAGGCCACGGCTCGCCGCGAGCAGCTCGACAAAGCCCTTGATCGACGTGAGCGGGCTGCGCAACTCGTGCGAGGCAGTGGCGACGAACTCCGTCTTGAGCCGCTCGAGCCGCGCACGCTCCGAGGTGTCGCGCACGGTCCAGACGACGCCCGCTCCCTCCTCGAGTCGGGCCGCGGTGACGGCCAGCGCGCGACCGCCGTCCTCGACGACCGCCTCGCCGCCAAGCGCGCGCTCCAGTGGAGGAAGCGGGCTCTCGGGGGCGGCGACGTTGCTTCCCGGCGAGAGCTCGGGGATGAGCTCGCGAGCACGAGGATTGACTGCGTCCACGCGTCCGTCGGCGTCGGCGACGAGCAGCGCGTCGCCGAGGCTCGCAACCGTCACCTCGAGCCGACGGCGCTCCTGCTCGACCTGGCGCTGGGCGTGGTCGAGCTCCCCAGCCATCGTGTTGAACGCGTCGCCGAGGCCGCGAAGCTCGCGCGGGCCGGCAGGGTGGACGCGGCGGGAGAGATCGCCGGCGGCGAGCGCGGCGGTCGCCTCGACGAGATCCTCGAGCGGCGTGCGAATGGCGTTCAGAAGCGCGACCACGAGCGCGGCCGACGCCGCCAGCGCGAGCGCGCCCGCGAGCGCGCTGATCAAGATCGCCTGACGCGTGTCCGAGCTGGCTTCGTCGCGAGCGTCGGCCCGGCGCACCGTCTGCCGGGCGGCGAGCTCGGCGTTCAGGGCGCGTCCGGCGAGCAATGAAGCGGCTAGCTCGTCGCGGTCCTCCTGTGAGTCGGGACGCGCGGCGCGGCGGGCGTTGCGCTGCGCCCTGATGCGGCGTCTGACGAGCTCCTCGCTGCGGGAATCGCCGTCGGCGAGCGCGAGCGCTGCGCGGGCGTCGGCGGCGAAGTCCATTGCGGCGCGCTCGCGGACCTCGCGGCCCGCTTCACCCTGGCGACCGAAGGTGGCCATCTCGATTGCGCCTGACGCGGCGAGCCGTGCGCCCGCGGCCTCGAGCTGGTAGGTGCGCTCGAGTTTGTCCTCGTAGTCCTGGCGCGCGTCGAAGAGGCTGCCGATGCCGAGCGCCGCGATCACGGCGAGCGTCAGCGCGATGCCGATCAGCGCCAGGCGCAGCGTGCGTCCGATCGTCGGGATCCATCGGCGCTGCATACCGGCGAAGGTAGCCGGTCTAGATGGTTGATTGCACGGCGACGTGCGTGCGGGGGCGCGCGAGGCCAAGCTGGGCGGCGCCCGGGGCCGAAGCCGGTAGTGGGTGAACTACCGGCGAGGGACCGGGTGGCGATCCAGCGCCGGGATCGCGTGTCAGCCGCGCGTGCGTGGTCGTGGAATCAGCCATCTCACACGGTCTACCATGTTCCTGTGGCACTTGTTGCAGAGTGGAAGCGCAGGACGATCGGAGCGGCGGGCGCGTCGCTCGTACTGCCGTTCGCACTGCTGGGCGTTGCGGCGCTCATCGCGGTCGGCGGCTCGGGCGTCGGCGGCCTTGGCGCTCTCGCTCAGCTCGCGTCGGGTCCGGCGCCGGCCGAGCCGCCGGATGCAGCCACCGTCGCCACTTCCGACGCGCAGTCTCAGGCGACCGCGCTGCTCCTGCCTGACACGGCTGCACAGGCGGCCGCTTCCGGTGCAAGCGACGGCGGCGCGCCGGGCGTAGGCGGCGGCTCGGAGGGACAGGTGCCGGTCGGCGGTGGCGGCGCACCCGAGGGCGATCAGAACGCTCCGGCAACACCACCGCCATCCGCCCCGGGCGACGACGCCCCGGTGGGCGGCGGCGACGGCACGATCGCGCAACCGGCACCCACGCCGGCGCCCGGCCAGGGCGGCGCGGTGGACCGCCTCGGTGGCGAGGTGGAGGAGATCACCCAGCAGCTCGGCCCGGTCGGCGGGGCGCTCGACAGGTTGATCGACCCGGTGATCAACACCTGCCGCCAGCTCAGGTGTCCCTAGCCGGCTTCAGCTCGTAGCCGACCCGCGCACGACCGTCACGGCCACCTCGTCCACGGGCAGCGGGATCGGCGGCTCGGGCTTCGCCGCGCGGACGCTGACGATTTCCGCGTCGTAGCGCTCGAGCAGCCCGTCGGCGATCGCCGTCCCGAGGCGCTCCAACGTCGAATACGAGCGCTCCGCAGCCATGTAGGCGACCTGCTGGCAGACGTCCGCGTAGTCGACGGTGTCGCCGAGCTCGTCGCTGAGCGTCGCGCCGCAGTCCGGCAGCTCGAGCGAGATGTCGAACACGAGCCGCTGCCCCACCTCGCGTTCCGCCTCGCCGACTCCGTGATGGGTGTAGATCGAGAGGCCGGCGATCTCGACGGTCGCGGTCGCCGGCGTGTTCGGGCCCTCGCTCACGGCTGGTCCAACGTAGCAGCGGCCACCGCGAGCGCCTGCGCAGCCTCGGCCACGTCGTGGACGCGGAAGACCCGCGCGCCGCGCTCGAGCGCGACCACGTTGGTCGCAACCGTGCCCGCCACGCGGTCACCGTCGCCGGCGCCGGTCAGCTTTCCGATAAAGCTCTTGCGCGAGGTGCCGACCACGACCGGCCGGCCGATCGCGACGATCTCGTCGAGCCGGCGCAGCAGCTCGAGGTTGTGCTCGACGGTCTTGCCGAATCCGATCCCGGGATCGAGCCAGACGCTCTCCTCCGGTACGCCCTCGCCGAGGGCGAACGCGAGCCGCTCCTCGAGGAACGCCTTCACGTCGGACACCACGTCGTCGTAGCGGGGGTCGGCCTGCATCGTCCGCGGCTCGCCGAGCATGTGCATCAGGACGCACGCCGCCCCGCGCTCGGCGACGAGCGGCGCGATCTCGGGCGCGAACCGGAAGGCCGCCACGTCGTTGACGATCCGCGCGCCGGCATCGAGCGCCGCGCGTGCGACCTCGAGCTTCGAGGTGTCGATCGAGACCCAGGCGCCGTGGTCGCCCGCGGCCAGCCGTTCGACGACAGGCAAGACGCGGCGCATCTCCTCCTCGGCCGGGACCGGGTCGGCCCCCGGCCGCGTGGACTCGCCGCCGACGTCGAGGATCGCCGCGCCTTCCGCGGCAAGCTTCTCGCCATGCGCGACCGCGGCATCAGCCTCGAGGAACTCGCCCCCGTCGGAGAACGAGTCCGGCGTCACGTTGACGACCCCCATCACGATCGGGCCGCTCGGCAAGGGATCGGGAGGATCGGGCAATACCGGAGCCGGCAGCGCGGGGCCAGAGACCCTAGGCCAGGTCAGGCTTCTCAGGCGAATCGAGCCCGCGCGACTCCGCGGTCCCGCCTGCGAGCCCCGGCCGCGGCAGCGGCGAGGGCGACGGGCGCTCGGGCTTGGCCTCGGGCGCCTCGGGCGCGGGCGGAGGGGGCGGCAGGGCCGGCTCGTCCGAGCCGAAGACCTCTTCCTCCGCCTTCCCGTCGAGCAGCTGGAGGAACTCCTCGCGCTCGATCGTCTCCCGGCGCAGAAGGATCTCGGAGGTGGTGTCGAGATCGTCGCGATGCGCCTGGAGGACGTCGCGGGCCGTCTGGTGCGCCTCCTCGACGACACGGCGGATCTCATCGTCGATCTCGCGCGCGACGTCGTCGGAGTAGTCGGGCTCCGAGGAGAACTCGCGCCCGAGGAACGGCTGTGCATGGTCGTGCCCGAAGACGCGCGGGCCGAGCTTCTCGGACATCCCGAAGCGCATCACCATCTGCTTGGCGGTCGCGGTCACCTTTTCGAGGTCGTTCGAGGCGCCGGTCGTGACCTCACTGAAGACGAGCTCTTCCGCGGCACGGCCGCCGAGTGTCATCGCCATCGAGTCGGACAACTCGGCGCGAGTGGTGAGGAACTTGTCCTCAGTCGGCAGCGAGATCGTGTAGCCGAGCGCCGCGCCGCGCGAGATCACCGAGATCTTGTGAACCGGATCGGTGTTGTCGAGGAAATGGGCGACGATCGCGTGGCCCATCTCGTGGTACGCCGTGATTCGGCGCTCCTTCTCACTCATCACGCGCGTCTTCTTCTCGGGGCCGGCGATCACGCGCATGATCCCCTCCTCGAGGTGCTGGTGATCAATCTCCCGATGGCCCGTACGCGCGGCGAGCAGCGCGGCCTCGTTCACTAGGTTGGAGAGGTCGGCTCCGGTGAAGCCGGGAGTCTGGGCGGCGAGGTTGTCGAGGTCGATGTGCTTCGCCAGCGGCTTGCCGCGTGTGTGGACCTCGAGGATCTTGCCGCGGCCCTTGCGGTCGGGGCGGTCCACGACGATCTGGCGGTCGAAGCGGCCCGGACGCAGCAGCGCCGGGTCGAGGATGTCGGGGCGGTTGGTCGCGGCGATCAGGATGATGTTGTCCTTCATCTCGAAGCCGTCCATCTCGACGAGCAGCTGGTTGAGCGTCTGCTCGCGCTCGTCGTGGCCCCCGCCCATCCCGGCGCCACGGTGGCGGCCGACGGCGTCGATCTCGTCCATGAAGATGATGCAGGGGGAGTTCTGCTTCGCCTGTTCGAACAAGTCGCGCACGCGCGAGGCGCCGACGCCGACGAACATCTCGACGAAGTCCGAGCCCGAGATCGAGAAGAACGGCACGCCTGCCTCGCCCGCGACGGCGCGCGCGAGCAGCGTCTTGCCGGTGCCCGGAGGTCCGTAGAGCAGCACGCCCTTCGGGATGCGGGCGCCGAGCGCCTGGAACTTCTTCGGGTTCTCGAGGAACTCCTTGATCTCGTGGAGCTCCTCGACGGCCTCATCCACACCGGCGACGTCGCGGAAGGTGATCTTCGGCGCGTCGACCGACATCCGCTTGGCGCGGGACTTGCCGAAGGACATGACCTTCGAGCCCCCGCCCTGCATCTGGTTGATGATGAACAGCCAGAAGAGCAGGAAGATCACGAACGGGAGGACGTAGGTCAGGACGGTCAGCCAGCCGCTGCCCCCCTTGCCCTTCACCTGGATCGGAACGTTCTTCTGCTCGAGCTCGTTGACGAGGCTCTGCTCGGTGTTGTTCGGGTACGCGGTCTCGTACTTCTTCGGCGAGCCGCTCGTGCGCGTCACGTCGAGCGTGTTGTCCTTCGTGTTGATCGTCACCGACTTGACCTCGCCGCGCTCGACCTGCGAGATGAACTGCGAGTAGTTCGGCGTCTTTTCCTTGTCGCCCGGGCTGATCAGCTTCTGGGCGAAGAACGCCAGCACCACGACGATCAGGATGGGGAAGGCTGCGCTCTTGAAGAACCTGCTCACGTGGTGTTTTCGCTTCCTTGTGGAGTCGCGTTCAGCGTTCCCGAAATGCGCACGCAAATACGCCCCGGATCACGCTATGGGTGACAAAACAGCGTACCAGCGAAGGATTCGCTGCCGAGCGGCTGGACCCTTATCGCGCCTTACCTGGCGCCGTCTGCAAGCGCAGCGACGTAGGGCAGGTTGCGGTACTGCTCGGCGTGGTCGAGCCCGTAACCGATCGCGAACTGGTTCGGGATCTCGAAGCCGACGTAGCGGATCGGGAGGTCAACCTTGCGCCGCTCGGGCTTCGTCAGCAGCGCGCACACCTCGAGCGATGCGGGGTCGCGCGCGGCGAGCGTACGCAACAGATAGGAGAGCGTCAGGCCGGAGTCCACGATGTCCTCGACGATCAGCACCTCGCGTCCCTCGATCGAGGCGTCGAGATCCTTGAGGATGCGGACCACGCCCGAGGAGTCGGTCGAGGACCCGTACGACGCGACGGCCATGAAGTCCACCTCGCAGCCGGCGTCGAGGTGGCGCATGAGGTCGGACAGGAAGAAGACGGCGCCCTTCAGCACGCCGACCAGCAGCAGGTCGCGTCCTTCATAGTCGCGCGAGATCTCGGCGCCGAGCTCCTCGACTCGGTGGGCGAGCTCATCGCGCTGGACCAGGATCTTGCCGACGGCCGGGTCGCTCATTCGCGGCGCGAGTGTAGAGCCGAGAGCGACACCACCTCGTCCGGCGGGGTGTCGCGCGGGGCGGCGAAGCGCTCGTCCACAGCCACGCCGGCGACCCAGGCGATCTCGCCTCCGCTCTCGACGACCGGTAGGGAGCGCCGCAATGCGCGCGGGACCTTGGCGTCGGTGAAGAGGTCCTGGAGGCGCTTCGCGCCGCCGACCCCGACCGGGCGCATGCGGTCGCCGTCCTGCCACGCGCGGACCACGAGCTCGCCCGCCACGGCGCTCGATCGCAAGAGTGCGTCGCCGTTGTCGTCCAGACGCGCCTCGACGTCCCACTGGCCGAAGGCCACCGCTCCCGGCACGAGCAGCCGCGCCGGCGCGGGCGGCTCGGCATCGGCCTCGGTGCTGAAGCGCACGACTCCGTATTCGACGATCGCTCGCAGGCCGCCGCCGAGGTCGAGCGAACGGGTGCCGCCTGCGCCCGCGAGGCCGGTGATCGCCTCGACGGCCGAACGCGACAGCGGCTGGTCGGTGCCGGAGGCGCGCCGCGCCAACTCGCGCAGGACGAGGCGCTGGAGCGCGACCGGCTCCGCCTTCAATGCGCTGAGGTCCACCGCAGCACTCCCCAAGCGCTCGAGCGCGTCCGCTGTCAGGCGGTCGAGCAACTCGGCCTCCTCCGCCAGCTGACGCGCAGTCTCGGCGATCGTCGGCTCGGCGGCGGTGCTCAGCTGCTCGAGCGCAGGCAGGACGTCGGCCCGGATTCGCGCGCGCGCGTAGCGAGGGTCCTCGTTCGAGGCGTCCTCGCGCCAGCCGATCCCGCGGGCCTCACACCAGGCACGGGTATCGGCGCGCGAGACGGCGAGCAGCGGGCGGACGAGCCGTCCCCGCCGCGGCGCCATCGCCAGCAGCGAGCGGCTGCCGGGCGAGGTCGCGAGGCGGTAGAGGACCGTCTCGGCCTGGTCGGTGCGTGTGTGCGCGGCGGCATAGTCAGATCCACGCGCGCGCGAGAGGCGCTCTGCGTGGGCGTAGCGAAGCTCGCGCGCCGCGGCTTGGAGATTGCCCGCTCCTTCGGCCGTGGCCGGACGGGCCGGCTCGACGCATAGCTCCACGCCGAGGCGTTCGCAAAGCTCGCGGCAGAAGCGCTCGTCGGCGCCGGCCTCCTCGCGCAGCCCGTGGTTCAGATGGAGTGCGACCGGCTCCGCACCGATCTCGAGCGCGACGTGGAGCAGGCAGACGGAGTCCGCGCCGCCCGAGACCAGCACGACCAGCGGGTCGCCCGCCCCGATCAGGCCGCTCGTGCGTGCGGCCTCGAGCGGATCGGCCGAGCCGCCGGACACTGCGTCACCCCTGCTCGCGGCGGCGGGCCCGGAACAGCCGCTGCGGCTCGTTGAAGCCCTTCAACTTGACCTCGCCGATGTCCTCGACCTCGAGATGAGAGCGCTGCTTCGCAACCGCGGCGACGTTCTCGGTGATCAGCACCTCGCCGCCGCGCGAGCGCGCGACGAGCCGGGCGGCGACGTTGATGTCGCGGCCGTAGTAGTCGCCGTCGCGGTAGAGCGCCTCGCCGACGTGGAGCCCGATCCTGACCGGCGGGTTCTCCTCGCCGAACAGCGCGCCGAACCCGACGGCCCAGTCGAGCAGCGCCGCGACATCGTGCCCGACGACCATCACCTCGTCGCCGATCGTCTTGATCAGGCGCGCGTCGTCGGGGAGGGTGTTGGTGACGGCCTCGACGAACAGCTCGACGTACGAGAGCGCCTCCTCCTCGCCCTCCTCCTCCGTGAAGCGGGTGTAGCCGGCCAGGTCGGCGAACGCGATCGCGACGCGCAGCCGGCCGAGGTCGAGCTCGCCGCCGAGCTCGATCTCCATGTGCCCGACGAGGTCCTGCTCGACGTAGTGCTGGAGGAAGCGCTGATGGAGGTAGTCCATGATCGGCGACGCGAGCGGCAGCAGGTCGCGCGCGAGATGCTCCATCTCCTCGGCCATCTGCAGCCCGGGCACCCCCTCGCGCATCAGCGGCTCGTGGACGTAGATGTGGAAGACGCGCACCTCGGCGTCGGCCACCTGGCTGACCGTCTGCCCGTAGACCCTCGCGAGCTGCAGGAACGCGACGAGCGGGAACCCGGCCGCCAGCACCGACGCGATGTAGTGGAGCGCCTGGACGTCCTCGTCGTTGAGGCGCTCGAGCTCGTCGCTCGGGAGGCCGCAGCTCACCCAGATGCGCTCGATGAGGGCGGGCTCGAGGCCGGTCTCCTCGGCGACGCTCTCGAGCGTCCGCGGCTTGCGGGCGCTCGGGAAGACGTCCTCGACGAAGCCGTAGGCGAGCTTGCCCTCACTGCTGGCCTCGCGGATCGACGCCAGCGAGTGGCCCCGTTCGCGGAGCCGGGCGACGAGCCGGGCATGGGCGACGGCGGCCGGCGTCCAGCCGTCGGCGGTGGCGGCGCGCTCGGGGATCACCCCGGATTCGGCCCAGCGCTTCAGCGTCGCCGGAGTGACACCGACCCGCTCGGCGGCCTCTTTCAGCGTGAAGTTGCCGTCACCGACCTCAGCCACGGCCTCAAGCTACACGGGCGCGCGCGGAATGGTTCGCTTCGGGTTCGCCTCGCGGCCGGCTTAGAGGAAGGCGGAGCCGCGCTCGACCAGGTTCGAGAAGAGCGCGCCCTGGATGGTGTCGCGCACGTGCTCGGTGAGCTCGAACACGAGCGCCCGATCATCGACCGCCTCGGGACCGTGGTGGGCGAGCGAGATCGGCTCGCAGAACTCGATCCGCCATTTCGACGGCAGCGGGATCACGCCGAGCGGGCCGAGCGCTGGGAACGTCGGGGTGACCGGGAAGTACGGCGCGCCGATCAGCCGCGCGAGCGGGGGCGCCTCTCCCACCTTCGGATAGGTCTCCTCGCTGCCGACGACGGCGACGGGCACGATCGGGGCGCCCGTTCTCAGCGCCACCTCGATGAACCCGCCGCGGCCGAACCGCTGGAGGCGGTAGCGCTTCGAGAAGTCCTTTCCCGCGCCCTTCACCCCCTCGGGGAAGACGGCGACGAGGTTGTCCTCTTTCAGCAGCCGCTCGGCGTTGTGGGGCGACGCCGGCACGCCGCCGACCTTGCGCATGAATGACGCGACCCACGGCAGCTGGAACGCCCAGTTGAGCACGAGGAAGCGGGGGTGGCGCGGGTGCGGGTGGTGGCGCAGCAGCGCCGCGGCGATCATCGTCGCGTCCCACGGCAGGACCCCCGCGTGGTTGGCCACGAGCAGCGCGCGCCCCGTCTCGGGCACACGCTCGACGCCGACGGCGTCCACCCGCCACCAGCCGTCGTACATGAACTCGAAGAACGGGCGCACGGCGTTCGTGTAGCCCGGGTCGAAGCCCCAGTCGTCCTCGTCATACTCCCCCGCGAGCCGCTCGAGCGGGTTGTCCGGCGCGCCGGCGGGGCGCTCGACCGCATTCCCGCGGGCCACGGAGCTCGCCACCCCGGCGCTGTTCTCGAGCCCCTCGCGCACCGCGCGCAGGAAGGCGGCGGCCGCGGCGAGCGGTGCTGCCGGCCGCTCCTCGGGCGCCGTCCGGCGGGGATCCGGATCGGGGCCGCCCGGCGTGACCCGCTGCTGCGAGGCGGCGGCCGCGGGGTCGGCGGTTCGCGTCGTCGGGCTCATCGCGTGCCTACTCGGGTCGCGACGTGCCTCGGCGATGGGACCATCCGGCGGGAGACGAACGAGCTCACGTACTCCTCTACTGCGCTGCGCGTGGTGTACGACGGACGGAAACCGACCTCCTCGGTCAGGCGGTCGACTGCTATGCCGCGACCGTAGCGCAGCAGGCGCTCGAAGTCGGGCGACAGGCGCGGCATCCCCACGCGCGCGCCCGCGGAGACCGCCGGCCGGAAGAGACCGGGCACCATTGGCACGGTCACCTTCCCGGTCAGGCGAACGATCCGCGTCAGCCCGATCGTCCCCGGCGAGGCGACGTTCACCGCGCCGCGCACGGGGTTGCGCACCGAGGCGACGAGCGCGTCGATCCCGTCGCGCTCGTGGACGAACTGGAGCCGCGGATCGAAACCGAGGTACGTTGGCAGCAGCGTCGCAGCGAGGTAGCGCGTGACCTGCGAGTCCACGGTCGGCCCGATCGCCGGCTGATAGCGCAGCACGGTGCAGACGACGTGCGGGTGCCGGCGCGAGAAGCCTTCGAAGTAGTTCTCGATCTCGGCGATGTCGCGCTGGAAGCGTGTGCGCGGGGCGTACAGCTTCGTCATGTCCTCGGTGAAGAACTGGGGCGCTGCGGGCTCGGCGCCGTAGATACCGGCGGACCCGCGGATCACGATCGCCTTGACCGACTCGGTCCGCTCGCAGGCCGACAGCAGCTGCAACGAGCCGATCACGTTGACGTCGTGCACCTGCGAGGGCGACAGCCCGCCGCCCGGCTGTCGCACGATCTGGTTGTGGACGACGGTGTCCACTCCCGTCGGCGGGATCAGCTTCGCGATCACGGGACTGCGGATGTCGGCCTCGATCAGATCGGTCGAGCCGAGCTCAAACGGCGGCGGCCGAGTGTCGAGCCCCGCGACGTACTCGACCTCGGGGTCGGCCTCGAGACGGCGCGCGAGCTCAGCGCCAATCTGGCTCCCCGTCCCCGTTATCAGGACGCGGCGACCGGCCACGGCTACTCCTTCGTCTTCCCGGGCAGGCGCTTCTCGATCGCGTCGAGCCGCCGGACGACCTCGCGCAGCTCGGCGCGCATCGCGTTGAGGTCGTCCTGGGTAGCCGGCAGCGCCTCGCGGACGCGGTCGCCTACCGCCCTGCCGCTCTCTCGCAGGTTGGCCTCGGCGCTCTTGAAGAAATCGTCGACCACACCCTGGGCCCGCCCGGCACCCTCCTGCGCCGAGCCGACGGTCGCCTGGACGGTGCGCTCGACGGCTTCGCGCACCGCGTCGCCGGTGTCGCGCACGGCGTCGGGTAGGTCCTTCGCCGTGCGGCGCCTGGAGTCGGCCATGGCTTGCCTACTCCGAGTCGTTGACGGTGAGGCGCTCCTGGCTGCGCGGCGGAGGCTCGGAGCCGGGCGCGACGGCCTCGCGCAGCGCGGCGAGGTCGCGCGCGATCTCGTCGAGACGGGCCTCGATCGCCTCGCTGCGCGCGTCGCCGTCCACGCGCGCAGTGGAACTGGGCGTCCCCGCAGGGGTGTCGCCGAGCGAGTACTCGAGCCTGTCGAGCCCGTCCTCGATTCCCTCCAACCGCTGCGAGACGGACCGCAGCCGGCGGGTGAGGCGCTCGATGTCGGCCGCGGAGGGAATCCCCAGCGCACCCATCGCCGTCTCCTGCGCGCGGGCGGCTGTGTGCCGTGCCTCGAAAATCTTGCTGAGCGCGTCGTTGATCATGGAGTTCGCCACCAGGTCCTCGGCCAGCCTGCCAACGGCGTCCTCCCCCTGTCGGGAGAGGCGGTCCTTGAGCTTCTCATCGCCGCCTTCCACCGCCGCAGCGTAGCGAAACGGATCTCGTCCTCACGGTCTCGGCGCGGGGGCCTGCAAGAGCTAAGGCTCGACTCGAAGGTGAGAGAAAGCTTGCAGTCGGAAAGCCCAGGATCGACTGGCGACACGACGCGCACGGTTCCCCATTGCGCGCGCGAGAACGAGCGGGTAGCTTTGCTAATCAGGCGAGCCGCTCTGATAGCGTGCGCGCCACTTCGGAGGGGGCCCGAAACGACGGGCAGAGAGGGAGTTTCACCACGCGTATGAGCAGGCGGATTCTCTACATCTTGCTGACCGCGGGCCTCGCGGCCGTCGCGGCGCTCGCAACTCTCTCCAACTCCGCCTCCGCGACCCCGCGCACGATCACCGTCCAGCTTGGAAACGGGCAGGTGATCACGATCACCGTCGACGTCCCGCCGGGCACCCCGCTGGACCAGATCCAGCTCCCCGGCGAGGTCGTCCCGCCGGGTACTCCCTCCCAGCCACCGCCGGCGGCCCCGCAGGCCCCGAGCCAGGGCAGTCAGGGCTCGCAGACGCCGAAGACCGACAAGGGCTCGAAGCAGAAGCAGTCGGGCTCGAAGGACAAGGCCGAGCAGGAGGAGGGCGACCAGCTGCTCGCCCCAGGTGAGACCGAGGCCGAGCCGCAGAAGAAGGACAAGAAGACCACCCCCGCGACGCCGATGCGCAACCCCGACGGCTCGCCGTCCTCGGGCAACCCCGGCGGGTTCGACGCGCTGCCCGGGCCGACATACAGGCACGGCGTGCCCAACTTCGTCATCCGCAAGTTCCGCGTCCCGGTGTTCCTGCTCCCGATCTACCAGGCGGCCGGCATCCAGTACGGCATCCGCTGGGAAATCCTCGCCGCGATCAACGAGATCGAGACCGACTACGGCCGCAACCTGAACGTCTCCTCCGCCGGCGCGATGGGCTGGATGCAGTTCATCCCCTCCTCGTGGAAGGCCTACGGCGTCGACGCCAACAAGGACGGGCGCAAGGACCCCTACAACCCGGTCGACGCGATCTTCGCCGCCGCCCGTTACCTCAAGGCCGCGGGTTACGAGAAGGACGTCCGCCGCTCGATCTTCGCCTACAACCACGCCGACTGGTACGTCGACTCGGTGATGCTGCGTGCGAAGCTGATCGCCGGCGTCCCGGGCGACCTCGTCGGCTCGCTCACCGGCCTCACCGAAGGCCGCTTCCCGGTCTACGCGAAGGCCCGCTACGCGGACGACCTCTCCGAGCAGGAGGCGCAGAAGCGCGTCAAGCGCAACCAGAACGCCGCCAACGTCGTCGAGTCCGACGACAGCCGCCGCGGAATCGAGATCTACGCGAAGAAGGGATCGCCCGCCGTCGCGGTCAACGACGGCGAGATCAAGAAGATCGGCCGCTCGAAGGAGCTCGGGCGCTACATCGTCCTCCAGGACGTGTACGGCAACCAGTACACCTACTCCGGCCTCGACGAGGTCGCAAGCACCTACCCGGTCCCGCGTGACGAGCTCGACGAGCGTTCGTCGGCGAAGGCCGTCTCGGCGAACGCACCGAAGGATCCGGAGCCGGAGGAGGCCGCCTCCGCCGGGACCCAGCAGGCCGCGAAGTTCGTCGCCGCGCAGACTTCTCGCAAGCCCAAGGCGAAGCCCGCCGCTGCCAGCGCGCCACGTCCGAGCGTCGCCGTGAAGGAGCGCCTGTTCGCGCACCCGGGCCGCCCGGCCTCGAAGGAAGCCGGCGGTGCCGACCAGCTGCTCGCCTCCAAGGGCAAGGGCTTCTCCACCTTCAAGAACTACTTCTCCCGCCCGCTCGGCCTCGACCCGAAGGAATTCCGTCTCAAGCGCCTGCGCAAGGGCTCGCGCGTGATCGGCGGCACGATCCTCGGCCGCGTCGGCACCCCCGAGGCCGGCAAGGGCTCCCACCTCTACTTCGAGATCCGCCCCGCCGGCAAGGGCGCGCCGAAGATCGACCCCAAGCCGATCCTCGACGGCTGGAAGCTGCTCGAGGCGACGGCGATCTACCGCGCGTCCGGTAAGAACGCCCTCCGCGGCGACGACGACGCTTTCTCGATCGGGCAGATCCTGCTGCTGCCGAAGCCGCTACTCGAGAAGCGCGTCCTGAGCGACTCGCGGATCGAGATCTACGACTGCGGCCGCCAGGACATCCGCTCCGGCCAGATCGACCGGCGCGTGCTCGCGGGGCTCGCCTATCTCTCCGAGTCCGGGCTCCGGCCGGCCGTCTCGTCGCTCAAGTGCGGCCACAGCTACCTCACCTCCGCCGGCGGCGTCTCGCATCACAGCTCGGGCAACGCCGTGGACATCTGGAAGATCAACGGCATCCCGATCCTCGGCCACCAGGAGAAGGGCGGCATCACCGAGCAGACGGTGCGCCACTTGCTGAAGCTCCAGGGGACGATGGCGCCCGACCAGCTGATCTCGCTGCTCAACCTCGGCGGCCCCTCGTTCGCGATGGGCGACCACGCCGACCACATCCACCTCGGGTTCCGGCCGCGCTTCGGAGCCAACCCGAAGGCGGGCAAGCAGGCCCTCGCGGTCCTCAAGCCCGGCCAGTGGGACGACCTGCTGAACCGCCTGCGCAAGATCGACAACCCGGTCGTGCCGACCAAGCCGGGCAAGGGCTCGATCCCCGTGAAGAAGAGCGAGAAGCGCTCTTCGGAAGCGCACGCGGGCGAGTAACTCCCGCCCCTCGAGCCGCGGGGGCCGAGCATGGCAAGGAAGCAGGGAGCGATGCGTGCCAGGCACGTGAGCGACCGATGACGCCGCCAGGCGACGGCAGCCCGCGGTTCGAGTTCGTCCAGTTCGAGTTCGGTTGGCTGTTGGGGCCGCCGGACGGGCGCTACCTGCACCGCCGTGAGGAGGGTTCCGATCCCGAGCGCGTCGTCGTGCTCGGCACCCTCGGCGCGAAGCAGCGGCGGCTGATCGGCCGCGACCGCCCGCGCTCGATCGAGGCCGCCGAGGCGGAGCCCGTGCCCACCCAGCGCGCGACCCTTATCGCGGCCGACCCGTTCGCGACCGAGGACGAGGCCGAAGGCTGGCTCGCCCGCGTCCGCCGCGACAAGGAGGTCCGCGCCGAGACCCTCGCCAAGGCGACTGCCCAGCTAAACGGCGTCCTGCGGGCGTGGCGCGCGGCCGCGTGGGACCCCTACGTTGGCGACGTGACCCCGGAGCGAGCGCTCGCCGTGCGCGCCGGCTACGGCTCCGGCGACGAGGTCGCCAACGGCCGCTTCAGCGCCGCGTATTCGCTGCCGCCCGGCGAGAAGGCGCGAAGGCGGCGCGTCGAGCGCCTCCAGCCGCAGGAGAACTTCGCCGCTCTCCTCGGCGCCCGCGCGGGGACACTCGCGAGCGACGAGCTCGTGCTCAGGGCGCGCGCAGATTTGGATGGCGGCCATCCCCGTGAGGCTGCGCTCCAGGCGCGGGTCGCGCTCGAGGCCGTGCTCGCGGAGCTCGCGCCCGCTCGCGCCGGCGCCGAGGTGCTCGGGGAGCTCGAAGCCGACCGCAAGGCCGTTGGCGAGGCCGCCAACGCGGCGCTCGATGGGGAGCCGGCAGCCGAGATGACCACGGCCGTTGCGGACGCTGTCGAGCGGATGGAGCGCGCCCTGCGCCGCCACCGCGCCACCTCGCCGTCTGCCTGAGCGGTAGCGGCCGGGTTGGACATCCTGGCCAAACTGAACGCCCTGATCTTGGCCCGCGGTACATAGGCATCCCCATGGGGCGGGAGGAAGATCCCCGCCATGAGCACCACCTCTCCGCTCATCCGGCTGCCCGGCCCCCGCGAGCGCGAGCGCCGAAGCGCTGACCGCGCACGCGGGGGCGGGAGGCGGCCACCCGCCGCGCCCGTGGGACGAGCGTGGATCAACGGCCGCGAGGTCGGCGGCACGGACCGCCGCTACGCGCACCTCGAGGAGGGCTACGACTAGTCCGGGCTACTAGCCGTCGAGCGCCGCCATCACGGCCTCGAGCTCGGTGACTACGTCGCCGTCGAGCTTTATCTCGGCGTCGCGGTCATATGGAGTCGGCCCCTGCGTTACGAGCGCCAGGCGGCCGCCCGCCTCGCGGCAGACCCCCGGGAGCGACGCGACCGGGAAGACTTCGAGCGAAGAGCCGACGCAGATCATCAGGTCGGCCTCCTCGGCGAGCGAGTAGGCCTCGGCGATCGCTGCGTCGGGCAGCATCTCCCCGAAAAGGACGACGTCGGGCTTCAGCGGCGTGACGCAGGCCTCGCACTCCGGCGCCGCGCCCAGGCCGGACTCCCGGGCGGACTCGACCAGCTCGATCACCCGTTCCAGCTCGACCTTGCCGCCGCACTCGAGGCACACGCTCCACTGGATCGAGCCGTGCACCTCGACGATCCGCTGCGATCCGGCGACGCGGTGCAGCCGGTCGACGTTCTGTGTGATCACCCCTCGAATCAGCGCGCGGCGCTCGAGCTCGGCGATCGCGTCGTGCGCCGGGTTCGGCCGCTTCTCGCGCAGCGAGGTGAACCGCTCCGAGTAAAACGCCCAGAACTTGTCGGGGTCGGTGCGAAAGTTGTCGATGTGGGCGACTTCCATCGGGTTGACCTTCTCCCACAGGCCCGTGCCCGGTGAGCGGAAGTCGGGGATCCCCGACGGCACCGACACGCCGGCACCGGTGAGCACGACCGCTCGCTCGGAGTCGCGCAGCAGGTTCGCGAGCAGCTCGGCGCGCGAGCGGGCCGTCACCGGCTCCATCCCGCCGCTATTCGCCCTTGAACTCTGGGTTGCGCTTCTGCAGGAAGGCCGAGATGCCCTCCTTCGCGTCGGCGCTGCCGAACGCCGTTGCGAAACCCTGCTTCTCGGCCTCGAGGCCGGCGTCGAGGTCGCCGTTCGCCGCCACCGCCTTGATCTGCTCGATCGCGATCGGTGCCTGGCCGGCGAGCTTCTTCGCCCACCCGAGCGCCGTGTCGAACAGCTCATGGTCGGGCACGACCGTGTTCGCGAGGCCGAGGCGCTCCGCCTCGTATGCGCTGATCGGGTCGCCGACGAGGTTCATCTCGAGCGCCTTCGCCTCACCCACCAGCCGCGGCAGGCGTTGGGTGCCGCCGAAGCCGGGGATGATCCCGAGGTTGATCTCCGGCTGGCCGAAGGTGGCCGACTCGGCGGCGATGCGGAAGTCGCACGCCATCGCCAGCTCGCAGCCGCCGCCGAAGGCGAGCGAGTTGACCGCGGCGACCGTCGCCGTTCGCGACGTCTCCATCCCGCGCATGAACGCGTGTGCGGACTCGACAAGCTCACGGCCCTCCTTCTCCGGGTCCATCTTGGTGAACTCCTTGATGTCGGCGCCCGCGGAGAAGGTGAAGATGTTCGACGAGGCGAACACGAGCGCGCGCAGCTTGCCCTCGACCTCCTGCCACAGGCCGGTGAGCTCGCGGATGACGTCCGGCGAGAGCGGGTTGGCGGGGGGGCGGTTGAGCCAGACGATGCCGACTTCGCCGCGCGTCTCGAGCAGTACGTGCTCGCGGTCTTGGCCGTCGTCGGGGTTCGGGTAGGGGAAGAACCCCTGGCCGGACTTCTTGCCGAGCCGGCCCTGGGCGACGAGGCGCTTGAGCAGCAGCGGGGCCGCGAAGCGCTCACCCCAGTCCGCCTCGGCGCGCTCGAGCGCCTGGAGGACGTCGTCGAGGCCCTGCTCGTCGGCACGCGCGAACGGTCCGGGCAGGATGCCCGCCCCAGCCATCATGCCGAGCTCGGTGTCCTTCGTCGTCGCGACGCCCTCCTCGACGATCAGGCACGCCTCGACGAGCGCCTTCAGGCTGAAGCGCTCGACGATCGTCCCGGTCGCGTCAACGGTGCTAGCCGTGCTCATAGAAACCCTTTCCGCTCTTCTGGCCGAGGTTGCCTGCATCGACGAGCTCCTTCATCGCCGGTGAGACGTAGAAGCGCTCGCCGTAGCTGTCCTTGAGGTGCTCGGCGACGTGGAGGACCGTGTCGAGCCCGAGCAGGTCGGCGAGGAAGAACGGACCCATCGGAGCCGCCTTCGATTCCTGCACGACCTTGTCGATCTCCTCGTAGGAGAGGTCCTCCTCGTCGCGTACGCGCCAGATCTCGGAGACGGCCGAGTTGAGCACCCGGTTCACGACGAAGCCCGGCTCCTCACCGCAGCGGATCGCCTGCTTGCGGATCTGCTGGACGAAGTTGGCGGCCGCCTGGAGAGTCTCCTCGGAGGTGTCCTCGCCCTCGATCACCTCGATCAGGCGCATCACCGAGGCCGGGTAGAAGAAGTGGAAGCCGACGACCTTGTCGGGCCGCGTGGTCGCGTCGCCCATCTCGGAGATCGAAAGCGACGAGGTGTTCGACGACAGAATCGCGTGACCGGGAGTGGCGGCGTCGAGCTCGGCGAAGACGGCCTGCTTGATCTCCATCCGCTCGGGCACGGCCTCGACGACGAAGTCCACGTCGCCGAAGCCGTCGTAGTCGGTCGCGCCCTCGATCCGGCCGACGATCTCCTCGAGCTGCGCGTCGGCCTGCTCCTGGGTGATCTTTTCCTTCTTCACCAGTCCACCGAGCTGGCCCTGTGTTACCTCGCGGGCCTTCTCGAGACCCTGGTCGACGAACTTCTGCTCGATGTCCTTGAGCACGACGGGCACGCCTGCGGAGGCGATCACCTGGGCGATCTCCCCTCCCATCGTGCCGGCGCCGACGACGGCGGCCTTGAATACGTACATGCGTCCTCCGGTCGGGTGCGCGCAGCGCGGCGTGGCTGCGAGCGCGGAAGGCTATACGTCGTTGCGCTGCTGCGCGGCCTCGGCCACGAGGTGGGCGAGCGTCCGCCCGAGCGCCGCAGCGAGCGCGCGGCGGATGAAGAGGACGTCGGTCAGGCCGGACAGGACTCCGGGCTTCAGCAGCTCGTAGTCGAGCTCGAGGAAGAGCTCCGAGCCGCCGTCCTTGCCCTCCTGCGCGGACAGCGTCTGGACGCCCTCGAGATCGTCCTCGGACACCTCGGTGGCGAAGCTGCCAGGCTCGGACGCGACGACACGCTCGGCGACCCGCCCGCGGCCATTCGGGATCGAGCGCCACACCGCCGTGGCTCCCGCTGCGGGCCAGGAATCATCGAGCGACTCGATCGCCGAGAAGCCCTCGACGAAGGCGGACCAGCGCTTGGGATCGGACCAGATCGCGAGCACCCGCTCCGGGGGTGCCTTGCACTTCGCGGTGTTGCGCGCGACACCCATCGGACTAGTACAGCTCGCCGACGATCTTCGAGACGCTCGCCGCGACCGACTCGAGCGCAGGGCGAGCCTCGCCGAGCAGCTTCTTGTACTCCTTACGGCCCGCCGGCGTGAGCGAGTAGTAGCGGCGGCTGCGCCGCTCCGGGTGCTCCCAGCGCCCCTCGATGAGGCCGTTCGCCTCGAGCTGGCGCAGCAGCGGGTACATCGTGTTCGGGTTGACCTGCAGGACGCCCTCGGTGACTGAGGCGATCCGCTCCATCAGCTGGTTGCCATAGGAGGGGCCGTCCGCGATGTAGTGGAGAACGAGCAGCGGCAGGACGCCCCGCTTGCGCAGCTCGCCGGTGAACGGCTCGGCGCCGGTGCGCTCGGCGCGCTTCGGGCGGCCCGCCGCGCGGACCGCCTCCGCGCCGCCCCCGACGCGCGTCGCCTGCTCGACGGCCTCGCGCGTCGCACGGCGGCGGGCTGTCCGACTCTTGGCGGCCACTCCCCGAATCCTGACAGGGCGCGCGGCCGCGTCGCGCCATTCAGCTCGCTAGGCGGGCGCGGGCTCCTTTGCAGCGTTCTCCTCCGCCTCCACCTTGATCGGCGTCGTCTCCTTGCGCGGCATCAGGACCTCGCGCGCGATCACGAGACGCTGGATCTGCGAGGTGCCCTCGTACAGCTGCATGATCTTCGCGTCGCGCATCAGCTTCTCGACCGGGTACTCCTTGATGAAGCCGTAGCCGCCGTAGACCTGAACGGCGTCGACGGTCACCTCCATCGCGGTATCCGCCGCGAAGCGCTTCGCGTGGGAGGAGATGAGCGTGTTGCGCTCGCCGGCGTCGAGCACCGCTGCCGACTTCCAGACCAGCAGGCGCGCGGCCTCGATCTTGGTCGCCATGTCGGCGATCATGAACTGAATCGCCTGGTGCATCGCGATCGGCACGCCGAACTGGATGCGCTCCTTCGAGTAGTCGCGTGCGAACTCGAACGCGGCCTGCGCGATGCCGACGCCCATCGCCGCAACGCCGGGACGCGTGCGATCGAGGGTCATCATCGCGAGCTTGAAGCCGCCGTTCTCCTCGCCGAGCATGTTCTTGGCGGGGATCGTCACGTCGTTGAACGAGATCGTGGCTGTGTTCGACGCGCGCTGGCCGAGCTTGTCCTCCTTCTTGTCGACCGTGACCCCGTCGAGGTCGCGATCGACGACGAAGGCGGTGATGCCCTTATGGCCGGCGTCCTTGTCGGTCTTGGCATAGACCGTGTAGTAGTCGGCGTAGCCACCGTTGGTGATGAAGCACTTCGAGCCGTTGATGACGAACTCGTCGCCCTTCCTGACGGCCGTCGTCTTCATCCCGGACACGTCGGAGCCGGCGTCGGGCTCGGTCAGGCAGAACGAGGCGAGCTTCGGCTCCTCGGTCAGGCGGCCGAGGTAGTCCTTCTTCGTCTCCTCGGAGCCTCCAAGCGCGATCGGCGCCGTCGCGAGGCCGTTGCAGGCGAGCGAGGTGCCGATGCCCGAACAGCCCCAGCCGAACTCCTCCTCGATCAGGGCCCCCGTGAAGTAGTCGAGCCCGGGCCCGCCGTACTCCTCCGGGATGTGGGTGTTCATCAGCCCGACCTCCCACGCCTTCTCGATGACTTCCTGCGGCCAGGTGCCTTCCTTGTCGTATTCCCAGGCCACGGGACGGATCTCCTTCTCCGCAAAGCTGTGGGCAAGTTCGCGAAGGTCCTTCTGCTCGTCGGTGAGGGTGAAATCAACCACTCTGGATTGGCTCCTTGTGAAGTAGGTCTCGGCGGCGTTGAGACTGAGGCCTCGAGGCTGTTTGAGGGTCCTCGGGCGATGCCGATTGATTCGTCAGTCAACGGCAGGATACCGCACCCTGCGGGCAGCTTCGCGCAGGCCTGAAAATCCCTGCTAACCGCCGATTATCCGGTAGGCCACGTAGCCGCCTGCGGCGAGCGCGGCGATCGTCAGCAGCAGTAGGCCGAGCTGCTCCGGGTAGAGCGCGGGCCGCGAGGGGGTCATCGTCCGCCTGCGAAGGCGTCGCCACATGGCTCAACTGTAGAACCACGCGCGGGGTGGGACACTTTGAGGGTGAGGACGGTGCGCCTAATCGACACGCTCGGCGCCGCGGTCGAGCCGACCTTCGGGCTGGTGGTGGTCGTCGTCGCAATCGTGGCGGGCGTCGTCGCGATCGCGAGCTACATCGGGGCCGGCAAGCTCTACAGCGGGATCGGCAAGAGCGACCTGCTGCTCGAGTCCGACGACCAGGCCTCGGCGGGCGGCGCGCCGCCCCCGAACCCGGCCGACGACCCCGAGGCGATGGAGGAGTTGCGGCAGCTACTCGAGGCGAAGTCGGCGCGCCGCGTCGCGCGCGGGGAGGCGCCGCTCGACATCGACGCGGAGGTCAGCGCGCTCACCGCGCCGCCGCCCGTGGCGGACGATCCCGCCCTCCGCGAGGAGGTCCGCCAACTCGTCGTCGCGCGCAACGAGCGTCGCGCACGCAAGGGCCAGGCCCCGCTCGACGTCGAAGCCGAGGTCGAGCGCCAGCTGCGCGAGCTCTCCTAGGCCCCCGAGCGCCCCCAACCTGACGATGAGCCGGCCGCGGTCGGGTATGAATACGCAGTGGCCCAAGACCGCCGCTTCGAGCTCGACGACCTGCTGATCCGGCCGGGGACGTACTTCAACCCGCAGACCGAGGTCATGGTCGTCGTCGACGACTCGCCGGCGATCGATGCGGAGGTCTTCAACCTCGAGGCCTTCGAAGGCGCCGACTGGGTCCTGATCGCCGACGACCTGCCGATCGACGAGCCCCGGCGCGACGAGTTCTTCGAGCGCTTCCAGGTGACTTACCAAGCCGGCGAGAGCCGGTCCGCCCCTGCCGACGAGGACCTCGAGCTCGACGAGGAAGGTGACGATGACGACACGCTCGAGCCCGATCCTGAGCTCGACGAGGAGGTCGGCGCCGAGCCCGAGGAGGACCTCGAAGAGGTCTGACCTGGCTCGGTTGCGGCACCGCCCCAACCGAGCTCGGTAAATAGATGCCCGTACGCCCCGTCTACCTGCTCGGCGTGTTCATCCCGCTCGCGGTCGCGCTCGAGCTGGCGCATGTGGCGGCGCCGCTCGTGTTCGGCGCGGCCGCACTCGGCGTGATCCCGACGGCGGCGTTGATGGGCCAAGCGACCGAGGAGCTCGCGGCGAAGTCCGGCCCGGGCATCGGCGGCTTCCTCAACGTCACGTTCGGCAACGCGCCCGAGCTGATCATCGCGTTCTTCGCGCTCGAGAAGGGACTCCAGGAGGTCGTCAAGGCGTCGATCGTGGGCTCGATCATCGGCAACATCCTGCTCGTGCTCGGCGCGTCGATGTTTGTCGGCGGACTCAAGCGCGACCGCCAGGTGTTCAACCGCACGGCCGCGAGCGCGCAGTCGTCGCTGCTGTTGCTGGCGCTGATCGCGATGGTGCTGCCGGCCGTCTTCCAGCTCGTCCACGGTGGCGGGCTCCCGGCTGTCGGCGACGAGCGGGTGGATTTCGGCTCGGATCTCGAGAGCCTCTCGCTCGGAGTGGCGATCGTGCTGATCGCGATGTACGTCGCGGGGCTGCTGTTCTCCCTCAAGACGCACAAGTCGCTCTTCAATCCCTACAGCGACGAGCAGCACGAGGGCGGCTGGCCGATCAAGAAATCGCTCGGCCTGCTCGCGGTAGCGGCCGTGCTCGTCGGCGTGATGAGCGAGGTCCTCGTCGGCTCGATCGGCGAGACCGCCGAGGAGATCGGGCTGTCCGAGTTCTTCATCGGCGTGTTCGTCGTCGCGATCGTCGGCAACGCGGCGGAACACTGGGTTGCGGTGCTGGTCGCGATGAAGAACAAGATGGACCTGGCCGTGAACATTGCGGTCGGGTCGAGCGCCCAGATCGCGCTGTTCGTCGCGCCCGTCCTCGTGCTGCTGTCGTTCGTGATCGGGCCGGCGCCGATGGCGCTCGTCTTCAATGGGTACGAGCTCGCGGCGATGCTGTTCGCCGTGCTGATCGCAAACTTCGTGATCCAGGACGGCGAGTCGAACTGGTTCGAAGGCGTCGTGCTGCTGGCGGTCTACGCAATCTTCGGGCTGGCATTCTTCTACGCCTGACCGGGCTGCTCGGGCGGCGACGAGCTCTGCCGCGCGCGCTCAGCGCGCTCCTCGCGCTTGGCCTCGGCGTCCGGATCGCGCTTGTCGGCGATGACCGAGGCGACGATCCCGATCGTGAACAGCAGCGCCACAACCGCGAGGCTTGCGACCGGCCCGACCTTGTAGAGGTCCTCGGTCAGCAGCTTGACGGCGACTGCGCCGAGAACGATCGCGATCGTCTCGTCGAGGTAGCGGAAGCGGCGCATCAGCCCCTCGACGAGCACGAACAGCGCGCGCAGGCCGAGCAGGGCGAAGACGTTGCCCATCCAGATCAGGAACGGGTCGCGCGTGATCGCGAACGCTGCCGGGATCGAGTCCACCGCGAACGCGATGTCGGCGGCGACGATCGCCACGAGGCAGAGGAAGAGCGGCGTCGTGTAGCGCCGAGCGTCCTCGCGCACGAACCAGTGACGTCCGCGGTAACCGCTCGTGACCGGATAGAAGCGGCGGACCACGCGGACCATGAGGTTGCGGTCGGGGTGGACGTTCTCGTCCACCCCGCGCAAGATCCGGTAGGCGAGCAGCAGCAGCAGCGCGCCGAGCACGTAGATGACGAAGTGGAACTGCTCGAGCAACGCGATGCCGCCCCCGATCGCGAGCCCGCGCAGCACGAGCGCCGCGATGATGCCGTAGAAAAGGAGCCGCGCACGCTCCTCGGTCGGCACGGCGAAGTAGGCGAAAAGCAGGATGAAGACGAACAGGTTGTCGAGCGACAGCGAACGCTCGATCAGGTAGACGGTCGTGTACTCGACGGCGGCCTGTGCGTCGCCGAGCGCGAGCACGACGAGCGCCGCGGCGAGGCTGATCGCGAGCCAGCCGATCGACCAGACGACGCCCTCGCGGAAGCTCGGCTCGCGGTCGCGCGCAAACAGGCGCAGGTCGATCCAGAGGAACAGCACCAAGCAGGCCACGAGGGCGGCCCACGGCGCGATCGCTTCCCAGTCCACGCCCGTAGAGTTCCAGGTAACGCCGATGAGAGAGCCCGGACACGTCGCGCTCGGCAGCTGGAGCGGCGGCCTGCACATGCATTTCGGCGAGCCGCTCGGCGAGGAGCGGCTCGCCGGGCTGCTGCGCCCGGACGCTGAGATCGCGACGGTCCTGACGGCCGACGTGTACGGCCAAGGGGCGGCGGATGAGCTGGTCGGGCGCTCGCTCGCGGGGCTGCCGCGCGAGTCCTACGCTCTCGTCGGCGCGGTCGGGCACGACTTCTACGAGGGCGAGCGCGACGGGCCGCGCGGCTTCCCGCGCTTCACCGATCCCGGCCTGCGAGCGGAGGACGAGTACGCCGGCTATCTGCGAATGGCGACCGAGCGCAGCCTCGAGCGCACCGGCGCCGAGCGCTTCGACCTACTGCTGCTCCACAACCCGGATCGGACGGGCTTCTCGAGCGCGGCGGTCTGGAGGGGCATGTCCGCCCTCCGCGACGAGGGGCTCACGGGCGCGATCGGCATCGCCCCCGGGCCGGCGAACGGCTTCACGCTCGACCTGCTCGACTGCTTCGAGCGCTTCGGCGACGAGATCGACTGGGCGATGGTGATCCTCAACCCGCTCGAGCCGTGGCCGGGCGAGCTGGTGATGGCCGGCGCCGAGCGCCACGGCGTGAAGCTGATCACGCGCGTGGTCGACTACGGCGGGCTCTTCTGGGGTGACCTCGCCGCCGAGGACGACCTTGCCGACGGCGACCACCGCCGCTTCCGCCCGCAGGGCTGGGTCGAGCGCGGGCGCGAGCGGATCGCGCGCATCCGCCCGATCGCCGAGCGCCACGGCCTGACGCCGCTACAACTCGCCTGCGCGTGGAACCTCGCCCACGCCCCGGTCGAATGCTGCGTACCGACGCTGATCCAGGAGGCCGGGCCCGCAGCGCGCCCGATCGAGGAGCAGCGCGCCGAACTGGCCACGGCGCCCACCGGCGCGGTGCTGACGGAGGAAGAGGTCGCCGAGATCCGGGCGATCGGCGACAACACGGGCTCGATGACCCTCAAAGGCGCCACCCCCGAGCACGACGGCCCGGAGCGGCCCGACCGCTGGCAGATCAGCCCCGACCTCGCAGCCCTCGCCGAACGCTGGGGAATCAGCCCCGAAACCGACCTGAGCCAGCTAACCCCAACCGCCTGAGCCGCCCGCCTAACGGAGCGTCCGACTGCAGGCCGCGACCTTGTCCTGGTCAGACCCGGCGCCCTGAATGCACTCCAGGTACTCCTGGAACTTCTCCGCGTTCTGCGGGGCCGCCCCGCCGCCGGTTCCGAGGTCGGTGCCCCCGGGCGGGCTGGCCGAGTCGGAGCCCGAGCTGGACGAGCCCGATTCGCCGGAGTCTGACGAGCCGCTGCCGGAGTCCGACCCCGACGAGCCGCTGTCGACCCCCGGAATGCCGCCGGGCAGGCCGGGGATGCCGGAGCTGAAGAGCTGCTTGACGAGGTCGTCGAGCGGCTTTGCGTTCGTCGGCGGGGTCACGGTCACCGGCTTGCCGACGTCCTTGAACTCGACGGAGACCGACATGTCGGCACCGGAGATGCCACGGAGCTGCTGCCGGTCGGCTTCGGAGATCTCGAGCTTGAAGTCGAACGAGACGCGGCGGATGATGCCGTCGTCCTTGCCGATGTAGACGTCGAGCGTCGGATCCTGTAGCACCTGCTTGAGCGCGTCCTTCTGCTCGTCGGTCAGCTCGCTCGGCACCTCCTGCCCGGCCACGGCACCCACCTCGGGCGCCTTCTGGACCAGCTTGTTCGCGTCGTCGAGGAGCTTGTCGACGTCGACCTTCGCGGAGATGTGCTCGGTCTCCACGCCGGCAACGTTCGCGTCGTCCTCCTCCTTCGCGTCGGTGACCCAGTTGGCCGGGTTGATGCCGAGCTCCGAGAGATCCTCGTCCTCCTGCTTGCTCTTGTCGGCCTGCTCCTTGAGGTTCCCCTGCACCTCCTTCACCTGCTCGGCCCCCAGCTCGTAGGCCTGTCCCTGGTAAGTGATGAAGACGTTGTCGGCGGTGACTGCCAGCCCGCCGCTGAACGTCCGTCCAACCGCCGACACCGAGACGTCCCAGTCGAGGCTCGGGAGCTTGTCGTCGCCGTTCGACTGGTATGGGCCGGCCAGCTTGGCCTTGATGCTCGCGTTGCCCATCAGCGGGATCCCCGACACCGCCGCTTCCGCGTCCACGGTCACATTCGCGCTCCCGATCGGCTTCTTGAAGGCCTCGTCGAGCTTCTTCTTGGCGTCGTCGCTGCCGCCGTCGCCGCCGCACGCGCCCAGCGCCAGGGCAAGCCCGAGGGCGAACATCGGAAGGAGGGCGAGGCGGTACCGTCGAATGCGGGTCAGCAAGGTGTCAGGCTCCTGGTCTGGATTGGGTTCAGCGCGCCAGCGTAGCGAGCGCCGCCTGCGCGCGCGCCGGCTGGTCGGCATCCCCGGCCGTACGCAACTTTGGCCGCTTGCCCCCGTTGGGACTGCTGTGAGCCGGCGCACGCACATCCCCCTGCTCGTGGTGGTCGCGCTGTTGGTCGGCGCACCGGCCACGGCATCGGCTGCGCCCGTGATGATCGTCGGCGACGACGGCACACGGATCGTCGACGACCCGGCGCTGCCCCCCGTGAGCTTCCGCCAGACCTTCCCGGCGCCGGCGCCTCGCGTACGCGCCGAGACGGCCCAGGACAAGAAGAAGGGCCCGACCGTCGGCGACGCGATCAAGAAGGCGCTCGCCAAGGGGACGATCACCGCCGAGGCGGCGAAGCGCTACCAGCGGATCTTCAACGACGCCAAGAGCACGCGCAACGGACTCGGGGGAGCTCGCCGCGCCGCGCTCGCAAACGTGGTCGGGACCGTCGAGGGGATCGCGCGCCGCCGCGATCTCACCGGCGGGCGCATGGCCGCCGTCTTCCTCAACCTGCAGCGCAACACCGAGTTCTGGCCGAAGCGCGCGATCCCCTCCCCCGGCACCCGCATCCGCTTCAAGAACAGCGAGGTGGTCTTCGAGCCCTATTCCGGACAGGGGATCCAGATCCAGCCGTTCATCACCGGTGTCGCGGCGAACCAGCTCTGGGAGGCGTGCAACGGGGGCGTTCGGCTGAATCCCGAGCTCAAGTGCGACCAAAAGCGCCTGCGAACCGTCCTCGACGAGCTCGTCACTATCGCCGCGCAGCGCGGCAGCTTCCTCGCCTGGGAGTACTACTTCTTTTTCGGCGGCGGCACCCCGCCGTGGATCTCCGGCCTGTCGCAGGGTTCGATCGTTCAGGCGCTCGCACGCGGCGGCACCTACCTCCAGGATCCGAGGTATCTCGCGACTGCCGACCGCGCCCTCGGCTCGTTCGAGGTGCGCAACCCGACCGGCCTGCGCTACCCCGCGTTCGGCGGCGACTACTACACCGAGTACTCGTTCGACGCGGGGCAGCAGATCTTCAACGGCCAGGTCCGCGCCGTCGTCGGCCTGTTCGACTACGCCCAGATCACCGGCTCCGCGCGCGCCCAGGGCCTCTACGTCAAGGGCGAGCGGGCCGCCCGCGCGATGACGCCCAAGAGCGACACCGGGGCATGGTCGCTGTACGAGATGGGCGGCCCCGAGTCCGACCTGACCTACCACCGCCTGCTGCGCGATTTCCTGCGCGACCTCTGTGAACGCAACAAGGTCGAGGTCTACTGCACGACGGCGACCCGCTTCACCACCTATCTCGAGCAGCACCCGCGGATCAAGCTGCTCGCTGTCGGGGGCGCGCGCGTTGGCCGCACCGTGCCGATCACCTTCGAGCTGTCGAAGCTCTCGAACGTCCGCCTGCGCGTCTCGCGCGGCGACACGACCGTGTTCGTCGCCAACCGCCGCGTCGGCTACGGCAAGCGGGTCTTCAACTGGGTGCCACGCCGCGCCGGCCGCCACTCGATCAAGCTCGAGGCCACCGATCTCCTCAACCATCACGAGATCACGCGCGGAAGTGTGACGGTGCGCAAGTAGCGTCACGGCGCGCCTCGCTAGGATGGCGCGCCCTTGCAGTCGCCGCGCACCATCCTCTACACGGGCAAGGGCGGTGTCGGAAAGACGAGTGTCGCCGCAGCCACGGCGCGCCGCTGCGCGGCCGCCGGCCTACGCACGATCGTCCTTTCGACCGATCCCGCCCACAGCCTGTCCGACGTGCTCGAAGCCGAGCTCGCGGGCACCCCTACCCGCGTGGCCGAGCGCCTCGACGGCCAGGAGGTCCAGGCGCAGGAGGAGATGGAGCGCCACTGGGACGCTGTCCAGCGCTGGCTGACCGAGCTGCTCTCCGAGCGCGGCGTGGACCCGATCTCGGCCGAGGAACTGACCGTGCCGCCGGGAATGGACGAGCTCTTCTCGCTGCTCCAGATCAAGCAACACCACGACTCGGGCGAGTACGACGCGATCATCGTCGACTGCGCCCCGACCGGCGAGACGCTCCGCTTGCTGTCGTTCCCCGAGATCGCGAAGTGGTGGCTCGACAAGGTCTTCCCCTGGGAGCGGCGGATGGTGGCGGCCGCGCGCCCGCTGGCGCGCACGTTCCTCGACGTGCCTTTGCCGGGCGAGGCGGTGTTCGAGGACGTCAGGCGCCTCGTCGAGAACCTCGTCGCGATGCACGGCATCCTGCGCGACCGCTCGACCACCTCGATCCGGCTCGTGATGAACCCGGACCGCATGGTCGTAAAGGAGTCGATGCGAACCTTCACCTACCTCAACCTCTATGGCTACCTCACGGACGCCGTCATCGTGAACCGGGTCTTCGGCGAGGAGCTCGCCGAGGGCTATTTCGCGGGTTGGCGCGAGTCACAGCGCGAGAACCTCGAACTGGTGCGCTCGGCGTTCTCCCCGGTTCCGATCCTGACCGCGCCGTACTTCGAGCAGGAGGTGATGGGGACGGCGATGCTCGATCGGCTCGCCGGTGAGCTGTTCGCGCTGGCCGATCCCGCAGCGGTGATGCACTCCGGCCCGACGCAGGAGATCGTCGCCGACAACGGCCGGGCGATCCTGCGCGTGCCGGTGCCGTTCGCCGAAAAAGGCGACATCGAGCTGAAGAAGATCGGCTCGGAGGTCGTCGTGCGAATCGGCGCCCAGAAGCGGACTATCATCCTTCCGTCGGCACTGACGGCGTACCGCCCCGCCGGCGCGCATTTCGAGGACGGGCGCCTCGAGGTCACCTTCGAGCAGAGCGATGACCGAGCACACACCTGATCCGCAGCCCGCAGAGGAGCAGCCGAGCGCCGACGATCCTTTCGGGGCGCCTCCGCCGCGTCCGCCGGGCGACGAGGGCTCGCGCAACGGCGAGAGCCATGCAGACGCCCCTCCCGGCTGGGAGGACTATCGCCCCGGCGCCGACCCGGGCCAGGCACCCCGGCCCCAGGTTCCCGATCTCGGCGCGCTGATCGCGCTCCTCGACGCGCTGCGAGACGTCGTGCCGCGCGAGCTCAGCGATCAGTTCAACGCGCTCGTGCGGGAGCTGCTGCTGACGCTGCGCGCGCTGATCGACTGGTACCTCGAGCGGCTCGACGCGCCGCCGCGCGAGGCGCAGGTCGAGGACATCCCGATCGACTAGCGAGTGTGCCGTGGCCACCTGGATCCTCACCGGCTCGCCGGAGAACCTTCGCGCCACGCGCGAGCGCGGCTTCCGCCTGATCGGCGCCAAGGAGGGCCGCCGCGGGATGGCGGAGCAGATCGAGCCGGGCGATCTGATCGCCTTCTACGTCACACGCGTGCAGGCGTTCGGAGGCATCGTGCGCGTGGTAGGAGAGATGTACGAGGACCGCGCGAAGGTATGGCCAGGCAAGCCCGGCAAGGTGGATCCCTACCCGTGGCGGTTCGAGACCGAGCCCGTCGCGGTGCTCGACGAGGACGACTTCGTCCCGGCGGTCGAGCTCGTCGGCGAGCTCGAGCATGCGAGCAAGTGGCCGGCAGAGCACTGGCACCTCGCGTTTCAGGGGCAGCTGAGGAAGGTCTCGGAGCACGACGCCCGGTTGCTGGAGGAGCGCGTGTCTGCCGCGGGCGCGCCCTCGCCGGCGTGATCCACGGCCGGCACTACAGCGTCGGCGAGGCGAACGCCGCACTCGACTGGGTCGCCGAACGGATCGAGAGACTGCGCGACGCGCGCGCCGGGCTCGGCGACGAGGAGGCTCGGGCAGCGCTCGCCGAGGCCGCGCCCGGGAACGGGGGTGGCGAGCCGGGACGGGTCGTCTCGGAGGCCTTTCTGGAGTTGCGCGCGGCGCTCGGCGAGCTGCAGGCGATGGAGGTCGTCTTACGAGACCTTGACCGTGGCCTGGTGGACTTCCCGGCGCTTCGCGATGGGAATGAGATCTACCTCTGCTGGGAAGAGGGAGAGGGTGAGATCAGCTTCTGGCACGAGATCGAAGGGGGTTATGACGGACGGGAACCGCTCTGAGCGAGACCCCGACCCACCGCGCGACGGCGACCCGACCGAGCGCCTCCCCGCCGGCTGGCCTGATGCGCTGCCGGCAGGACGGCGCTCGCCGGTCGTAAAGCCGGACGCGCCTGCCGAGCCGCCTGCGCAGAAGCCCGAGCCGCCTGCGCAAGAGCCTGAGGCGCCGGCGAGAAAGCCCGAGCCACCGCCGCGCGAGCCCGACCCGCCGGCAACCGAGCCCGCGGGCCCGGGAGCAACCGACGCCCCCGACGCCACCGAGCGTTTGCCCGACACCGCCGCGCCACCTCCGCCCCCGCCCCGCCCGGCCAGCTCGCCGCGTCCGCAGCCGGGCGCTCCATCCCAACCCGCCGCTCCCCCTCCACGTCCGCCGCGGCAAGGAGGCGCCGTCCCTGCCGACTGGCGCGAGCCGGCGCCCGAGCGGCCGCGGCCGCTCTCGGGCCTCGACCTCACCGAGACTTGGCGGCGCCTCAGCCCCGAGCAACGCGCAGCCGGCATCGGCGCGCTGCTGCTGATCGTGTCCACGTTCGGGCCGTTCTCGTTCGTCGAGGCGGCGATCCTGCTCGTCGCCGGGGGGATCCTCCTGTTGCTGCGCAAGCGCGCCGAGAACGCGATCTTCCACCTCCCGTTCGGCGACGGGACGATCCTTATCGCCGCGGGCGTGTGGTCGGCCGTGCTGATCGTCGTGCGGATGTTCGACCGCCCGCTCGGCCAGGGGCTCCTGGCGCTCGTCTGTGCCGCGATCCTGATCCTCGCCGGCATCCGCGAGCGGTCGAAGCGCCCCGCCGATGACGCGCCGAGCACGCGCGAGCGCGCCGCCCGCGAGGCAAGTCCGAGCGCCCCCTCGCGCCGGCCTACCTAGTCGCGCGAATCAATCCTCGAACCAGGCGTAGCCGTATTCGCCGCGCTTGTAGGCGAGCTTGGCGATCGCGATCATCCGCTCGTCGTCGTTGTCCTCGATCTGGTCGAGGCAGCTGTCGACTCGCGACGCGGCACGGGTGCAGAACGTCTCGGCGATGTAGGCCTCCTGGCCGGACGTGTCCACCCCGTGCTCCTCGAAGATCGCCGTCGTGCGCGAGAGCACGGCGATCTGGGCGTAGATGTCGGAAACGGCATCGGCCAGCCGCTTCTGCTGGAACTGGCGGAGCATGATCTCGCGCTTGTGCTCGCGCAGGAGGCCCTCCGACAGCGAGCGCAGCCGCTTGACCTGCTCCGACAGCGGATCGGCCAGCGATGACAGGGCGGGATGCGCAAGCGTCACCTTGTCGGGCGCGACCTCGCGCTTGATGCGGCCGCCGACGTAGTCGGCGAGGACCCCGATCGTGCCGAGCGGGTCCGACCAGCTCATGTCGCCGAGGTCGCCGAGCTCCTCGCCGAGCGGCTTCATCCCCGACAGCGCGATGAACGCGCGCATGACGTCGTTGGCGCCCTCGAAGATCGGGAAGATGCGGCTGTCGCGCAGGCCTTTCTCGTAGGGCTCCGTGCGCATGTAGCCCTCGCCGCCCTTGAGCTGCAGCGCCCGGTTCGTCGCGTACCAGATGAACTCGGTCCCGGAGACCTTGCAGATCGCCGACTCGAGCGAGTAATCGGGCACGCCGGCGTCCACGAGTCCGGTGGTGAGGTAGGCCATCGCCTCGAGCCCGAACAGGTACGAGACCATCCAGCCGATCTTGTCCTGGACGAGCTCGAAATCGGCCAGCGGCTGGTCGAACTGGCGGCGCTCCTTGACGTGATCGATGATGCGGTCGAGCAGGAATTTCGCGCCGCCGACCGATCCGGTGCCGAGGCTGAGGCGGCCGTTGTTGAGGATCTGCATCGCAATCTTGAAGCCGTCGCCGGGCTCGCCGAGGACGTTCTCGGGCGGGACGCGGATGTCGCGGTAGTAGAGGTGGCGCAGGTCGTTGCCGCGCAGACCCATCGTGTCGTAGCGCTCACCGACCTCGAAGCCCTTCATCCCCTTCTCGAGGATGAATGCGGTGTGACGGTCCTCGCCGCCGACCTCGGTGCGCGCGAACGTGACGAACACCGAGCCGCGGTCGCCGTTGCCGATGAAGCGCTTCTCGCCGTTGAGCACCCACGACCCGTCCGGCTGGAGCACGGCGCGCGAGTCCATGCCGTGGACGTCGGAGCCCGCGTTCGTCTCCGTCAGCGCGAAGCCGGCGAGCTTTCGCCCGGCGGCGAGGTCGGGCAGGTAGCGCTCCTTCTGCTCGTCGGTCCCGTAGATCACGATGCCCTTCATCCCGATCGACTGGTGGACGCCCATCACGACCGACAGCGTCGGGTCGATCTGCGCGATCACCTCGGAGACGCGGCAGTAGCCCGTCTGCGAGAGGCCCTGCCCGCCGTACTCCTCGGGGACGTAGAGGCCGCAGAGGCCACGCTCGCCGAGGCCCTTGATCACCTCGTCACCGACCCAGCGCTGCTCCTCGATCTTGCGCGGGTCTATCGCCTCGTCGGCGAACTCGCGCAGCGAGCGGCAGAGGTCGCGGGTCTTCTGCTGGTCGGCCTCGTCCACCTTGGGGAAGGGGAAGACGAGCTCCTCCTGGATCTCGCCGAGGAAGAGCGACTTCGCGAACGACGAGGCGGCCTTCTGATCGGGCGCCTGCTGGTCGCTCGTCGCCGCTTCCATCGCTAGGTGGTTGTTTCCGCGGCCGTGTGCGTGCGGGGGCGCGCCAGAGCAAGCTGGGCGCCGTCCGGGACCGAAGCCGATAGCAGTTGAGCTATCGGCGAGGGCACGGGTGGCGATCCAGCGCCGCTATGGCGCGTCATCCGTGTGTGCGGGGTCGTGGAATCAGCCACCTCAAGCCAAGCTCTCCTGGGCCCGCGCGAACAGCTCGGCGCCTGGGACGTCCGACGCCGCCCGCGGCGGGGGCCCGACGTAGTTGGCGGTCGGCCGGATCAACCGGCCCTCGCGCTTCTGCTCGAGGATGTGTGCCGACCAGCCGGCCACCCGGGCCGAGGCGAACAGCGGCGTGAACAGCTCGGGCGGCACACCGGCGAAGTCGAGCACCACCGCAGACCAGAACTCGACGTTCGTCGCGAGCACGCGGTCGGGCTTGCGCGCCTTGAGCTCCGCGAGCGCCGACTGCTCGAGCGCCTCGGCGACCTCGAGGCGCGGCGCGCCGATCGCACGCGCGGTCCGCCGGAGCACCCGCGCACGCGGATCCTCGGCACGGTACACGCGATGGCCGAAGCCCATCAGCCGCTCGCCCGAATCGAGCACCTGCTTGACATAGCTCTCGGCATCGCCGGTGCGCTCGACCTCCTCGAGCATGTGCAGCACGCGCGAGGGCGCGCCACCGTGCAGCGGGCCCGACAACGCGCCGACCGCGGCCGAGAGGCACGCGGCGACGTCGGCACCGGTCGAGGCGACGACCCGCGCGGTGAAGGTTGATGCGTTCATGCCGTGCTCGGCCGCCGAGATCCAGTATGCGTCGATCGCCTGGGCGTGGTGTGGATCGGCCTCGCCGCGCCAGCGAATCAGGAAGCGCTCGGGGATGGACTGCGCCTTGTCGATCTCCGCTTGCGGGACGGGTGGCCGCCCCGCGCGGGCGGACTGGGCGACGAACGACAGCCCCATCGCCGACACGCGCGCGAGGTCGAGCCGCGCCTGCTCGTCGGAGATGTCGATCAACTGGCCGAGGCCCCACTCGGGCGCGAGCATCGCGAGCGCGGCCTGCATGTCCACGCGCGGGTCGCCGGATCGGATCGCGAGCGAATGCGGCTCGGCGGGAGCGAGACCCGGATCGTAGGAGCCGTCCACGAGCAGGCCCCAGACCCGCTCGAACGGGATGGTGCCGACGAGGTCCTCGATGTCCACGCCGCGGTAGCGCAGCGCGCCGCCCTCGCGGTCGGGCTCGGCGATCTCGGTCTCGAAGGCGATGACGCCCTCGAGGCCCGACTGGACTTCGCTCAAACGCTGCTCCTCTCGCGTGGGCGGGCTTGACTGACCGGGCCGAGAGGATACCCGCGCCGCGGTGCCGCCCTCAGCCCTCTCAGCCCGGCTTCGACTGGAAGCGGCCGTCGGAGTCGAACTTGATCCTGAGCTTCGAGTTGGCGAGATCGCGCTTTGCGCAGGTGCGTTCGACCTCGACGGTGATGCGCCGTCCGGCGAGCAGCTTGCGCATCAGCCGCACCGGAGCGAGGCGCGAATCGCTCGCGCGCGTGACCGGGACGCTGATCTCGACGTCGCGCGAGCGTGGGCGGCACTCGGGCAGCCCCTTGCACTTCACCGGCAGCGGCTGATCATCGCGCGTGCCGTGGAAACGCAGCCTGCTCGTCGGCGAGGCGACCGAGCGGACCCCGAGCTCGCCCTCGCAGCGACCGGAGGTCCCGCCCGTGCAGCGCAGGACCCAGCGGAGCGTCACCACCATCCGCCCCTCCCGCAGCCGCGCGCTCGGCACGGTAGCCGTGAGGTCGCTGCAGTCGCAGCTCGCGGACGCGCCGGCTGCGCCGGTGGTCGCGGGCGGGGCGACGCCGAGCGCGAGCACTACCAGCACGAGCGCGAGCAGCAGCTGCATCGCTACTTCGAGATCGAGAGGTAGACCGGCAGACCGACGGTCGCGAGGAAGATCATGATCACGCCGGCGGCGATCATCACCTTCGACTTGAACAAGTGGCCGCCCACGCCGACGAGGAAGCCGACGAGCATCAGGATGATGAATGCGCTCGGGTCGACCGAGAAGTCGCCCGACTCCGATGGGCCGCGCGTCTGGTCGAGCAGGTCGGCGAGCGGGATCTGGAGGGCCAAGATCATCGTCGAAAGTATCCTGTAGGAGATGGCTTCGGAGCTCCATACGGTCGAGGAGGTGCGCGAGCGCCTCAAGGCGGCCGACTATCTGGCGGGCGAGTCCACCGCGCTGGTCTCCTATCTCGCGGCAAAGCTGGGCAAGCCGGTGCTCGTCGAAGGACCCGCGGGGGTCGGCAAGACCGAGCTCGCGAAGGCGCTCTCGCGCGCGACGGGCCGCAAGCTGATCCGCCTCCAGTGCTACGAGGGCCTCGACGAGGCCAAGGCGCTGTACGAGTGGAACTACCGCAAGCAGCTGCTGCGAATCCAGACCGAGGCCGCCGACACCGGCTGGCGCGAGGTCAAGGACGACATCTTCGGCGAGGAGTTCCTGCTCTCGCGCCCGCTGCTGAGCGCCATCGCCGAGACCGAGCCGGTCGTACTGCTGATAGACGAGATCGACAAGACGGACCACGAGTTCGAGGCAATGCTGCTCGAGGTCCTGTCGGACTTCCAGATCTCGATCCCCGAGCTCGGCGTCGTCGAGGCGCGCTCGCGCCCGCTCGTGCTGCTGACCTCGAACGACTCGCGCGAGCTGACGGAGGCGCTCAAGCGCCGCTGCCTCTACCTCTGGCTCGACTACCCGGACCTCGAGCGCGAGCTCGAGATCGTCCAGATGCACGCGCCCGAGCTGTCCCAATCGGTCGCGCGCAAGCTCGTCGAGATCATCCACGAGGTACGCGCGCTCGACCTGAAGAAGCCACCCTCGATCGCCGAATCGATCGACTGGGCGCGAGCGCTGCTGTTGCTCGGCGCCGACGACATCGACGAGGCCGTGCTGCAGCAGACGATGAGCATCATCGTCAAGCACCGCACGGACCTCGATGTCGTCGCCGAGCGCGTCGGGGTGAAGCTCTCCGGCGACGTCCTCGGCGCAGGACGCCAGGCGAGCTGACGATGACTGCGGGCGGCCCGCCCGGCTTCGCCCCCCGGGTGCTGGACTTCGCCGAGGAGCTGCGCGCCGAGGGGATGGCGGTCGGCACCTCCGAGCTGCTCGACGCCTTCGAGGCGCTCGAGCACGTCCCCTGGACGCCGCAGGAGGACTTCCGCGAGGCGCTGGCGGCGACACTCGCGAAGTCGCAGGAAGACCGCCGCGTGTTCGAGCTGCTGTTCGACCGCTTCTTCTTCCGCGCCGTCGAGCGCGAGGCCCTCGAGCGCGACATGGGCGAGCAGAGCTTCGAGCTCGGCGAAGGAGCGAACCTCGACCTCGACAGCCTGCGCGAGCGTATTCGCCAGGCGCTGCGCGACGGCGACGAGTCCGAGCTGCGCGACCTCGCGCGACTGGCGATCGCCGCCTTCGGCCGCGAGGGCGACGGCAGCGGCGTGATCGGCGTGGACGTCCAGCGGATCCGGCGGACGCTCGGGCTCAAGGGCCAGTCCGGCGACCCGGCCGCCAGGCCCGATCCCGATTCTGTGCCGCGGGAGCGCCTGCGCGAGTTCGAGCGCCACCTGCGCCGCGAGCTCGAGCGCGACCTGATCGAGCGCACGGAGTCGCTGCCGGCAGCGAAGCCGCTGCGCGAGTTCGACCGCGCGCTCCCCTCGAACCCGCTCCAGGATCTGGCCGCGGTCCACCGCGTCGTCTCCCAACTGCGCCGTCGCCTCGCGACGCGCGGCAACGAGCAGCGCGGCCGGCGCAGCTCGCAGGTCGTGGACATGCGCCGCACGCTGCGAACCTCGCTCGAGACCGGCGGCGTCCCGCTGCGGCTGCGCTACCGGCCCAAGCGCCCCCGGCGACCAGAGCTGTACGTGCTCTGCGACGTCTCGACCTCCGTGACGAGCGCGAGCGTGTTCTTCCTCTCGGTCCTGCACGCCCTCCACGACTCGTTCCGCAAGCTGCGCTCGTTCGTCTTCGTCGAGCGGATCTCGGAGGTGACCGACGTCTTCGAGCGCGAGCGCTCGTTCAAGAAGATCGCCCATGCGATCGCGACCGACGCCGGCGTCGCCGACGTCTCGGGCTACACGGACTACGGGCGCGTGTGGCTCGAGTTCTACGAGCAGGTGGTGGACGACCTCGACCCGCGCTCGACCGTGATCGTCCTCGGCGATGCGCGCACCAACGGCCGTGAGCCGCACGCCGACGTGTTCGCCCGGATCTCGGAGCGCGCCGGGCGCACCTTCTGGATCAACCCGGAGCCGAAGCTCTACTGGAACTACGGCGACTCGGTCATCCGGGCATACGAGACCCACTGCGACGGCGTCTTCGAGTGTTGGACGACGAAGCAGCTCGAGGTGTTCGTCAACGCCCTCACCGACCTGCGCCCGGGCACGACCGCGTGAGCGGCACTGTTCGCGAACGACCGCGGCTCCGCGCGATGATGCGGGCCGGGCTCGAGGCGAGCGTAAAGCCGCTGCTCGCGGACGGGGTCCCCGTCAGCGTCCAGCGCACCGGGATGGAGACGCTCGGGCGCGGGAACATGGTGCCGAGCGGGACTATTGTCGAGCCGATCGCCCTCGGCGGCGTAGGCGGCGAGCGCGTTCGGCCACCGGGACCGCCGCTCGCCCCCGGTGCCCCGACGATCCTCTACCTCCACGGCGGCGGGTACGTATGGGGCTCCCCGCGCGGCGAACGCGTGCTCGCGGCCGTGCTCGGGCGCGAGGCGGCCGCAGCCACGATCTCGCTCGACTACCGGCTGGCGCCGGAAAACCCCTATCCGGCCGCGCTCGACGACGCCGTCGCCGCCTACCGCGCGCTGCTCGCCGACGGCGCAGCGCCGGCACGCGTGGCGCTGTTCGGCGACTCCGCCGGGGGCGGACTCGCACTCGCCACGACTATCCGACTCAAGGCCGAGGGCGTCCCGCTGCCGGCGGCGCTGTACCTGATCTCCCCCTGGCTCGACCTGTCCCTGTCGGGCGCGAGCATCACGGAGCGTGAGGATCTCGACCCGATGCTGAGCGTCGCCGGGATCACCCGCTTTGCCGACCTCTACCGCGGGGAGCTCGCGGCGAGCGACCCTGGCTGCTCGCCGCTGTTCGGCGACCTCGCCGGGTTGCCGCCGACGCTCGTCCAGGTCGGCTCCGACGAGATCCTGCTGAGCGACTCGGAGCGCCTCGTCGAACGAGCCGGCGAGGCGGGCTCGCAGGTAGAGCTCGAGCGCTACGAGGGGCTCTGGCACAACTTCCAGCTCCACGCCGGCGTCCTGCCAAGCTCTGAGTTCGCCCTGGCGCGCGCGGGGGCCTTCTTGAAGCGCGCCTGGATGGCTGGCTAGACTCCTAGCGGTAAATCAGGGGTGCTCGCGGAGGCGGGCTGAGATAGCGCTCATGACCGGCGCTGACCCTTAGAACCTGTGGGGTAATGCCCGCGGAGGGAGCGATGCAGACGAGGCTCGAGGCTCCCGGCAGGGAGCCTCGCTTGATTTCGAAGGATGTGGCGGCGGCGCTGAGCGGCGTCGGTCGCAGCTACCGCGCGCGCGGCGACGCGGTCGAGGCGCTGCGCGGGCTCGACCTCGAGCTCGCCGCCGGGGAGCTGGTCGCTGTCGTCGGCCCTTCCGGGTGCGGGAAGTCGACGCTGCTCGAGCTGGTCTGCGGCCTGCAGGAGCCGGACGCGGGGAGTGTGAGCGTCCACGGCGCGCGCGAGCAGGGCGCGCGCCTCGAAGAGTGCGCCTACATGCCACAGCGCGACCTGCTGCTCCCCTGGCGCTCGGCGCTCGACAACGCCGGCCTCGCGCTCGAGTGCGAGGGCGTCCGCCGGCGTGAGTCGCGCCGTCGCGCGCTGCCGCTGTTCGAGCGCTTCGGTCTCGCCGAGTTCGCCCGCGCCCGCCCATACGAGCTCTCCGGCGGCATGCGCCAGCGCGTCGCGTTCCTCCGCACGCTGCTCGCCGGCCGGCCCCTGCTGCTGCTCGACGAGCCGTTCGCCTCGCTCGACTCGCTCACGCGCGGAGGGATGCAGGAGTGGCTCGCCGACGCGCTCCGCCACGAGCCGCGGACGACGCTGCTCGTCACCCACGACGTCGAGGAGGCGCTCTTCCTCGCCGACCGCGTGATCGTCCTGTCACCGCGCCCCGGATCGGTCGTCGCGGAGATCGAGGTCCCGCTCGAGCGCCCCCGGCCGCGGCGCGAGACCGTCACCGACCCCGCCTTCGCCGAGCTGAAGCGCACGGCTCTGGGGGCTCTCGGGGCATGACCGCCGGACTGACACGCTTCCTGCTCGCTGCGCTGCTGCTGGCGGTCGCGATCGGCGCCTGGCAGCTCGTAGCCTCGCTCGACTCCGTCGACGACCTGATCGTCGCGTCACCGGTCGAGACGGCGGACGCGCTCTGGGATGAGCGCTCGCTGCTCTTCGAGCAGGCCTGGGTGACCTTCAAGGAGGTGATCCTCGGGCTCGGCCTCGCGATCGTGCTCGGCGGGGCAGCGGCCATCGCGATGCACCTCGTCCGGCCACTTCGCGACGCCGCCTACCCGCTACTCGTTGCCTCACAGGCGATCCCGATCTTCGTCCTCGCCCCGATCTTCGTGCTCGCGTTCGGCTTCGGGATCGGCCCCAAGCTCGCGATGGTCGCGCTGATCTGCTTCTTCCCGATCACCGTCGGGCTGATGGCGGGGCTCGATGCCGTCGAGGCCGACCTGCTCCGCCTGACGCGCAGCCTCGGCGCCTCACGCCGGCGCACCCTGCGCCTCGTCGAGCTCCCGAGCGCCCTCCCCCACTTCTTCGGCGGGCTGCGGATCGCCGCCAGCGTGGCCGTGATCGGCGCTGTATTCGGCGAGGTCGCGGGCGCCGACGCCGGTCTCGGTCGGCTGATCTTCCTCGGCAACAATCAGCTGGAGACGCCGCGCGTGTACGCCGGCGTCGTGATCCTTACCGTGATGGCGGTCGGGCTGTTCGCGCTCGTCGGGCTGGTCGAGCGCCTGGCCGTACCCTGGAAACGACAACGAGGAGCTCCCACTTGAAGACCCTGACCCGCATCGCCCTCCCCGTGGTCGCGCTCGCCGCGATCGTGCTCGTAGCCACCGGCTGCGGAGAGAAGAAGGACAAGCTGACCGCCGGCGCACCCGAGAAGTTCACGCTGATGCTGGACTTCTTTCCCAACGCCGACCACTCGGGCATCTACGAGGCGCAGGCTAAGGGCTACTTCGAGGACGTCGGCCTCGACGTCGAGATCCGCCAGCCGGCCGACCCGTCGGCGCCGCTGAAGCAGGTCGCGGCGGGGCAGGTGGACCTCGCGATCTCCTACCAGCCAGAGGTGCTCCAGGCGCGCGACAAGGACGTTCGCGTCGTCTCGATCGGCGCGCTCGTGCGCGAGCCGCTGACCTCGATCATGTCGCTGCCGGGCGCGGATGTGAAGACCCCGGCCGACCTGTCGGGCAAGACCGTCGGCACGGCGGGGATTCCGTACCAGTCCGCCTACCTCGAGACGGTGCTCGACGAGGCGAACGTCAACCCGGACAAGGTCAAGGAGCGCAACGTCGGCTTCAACCTCAGCTCGGCGCTCGTGTCGAAGAAGGTGGACGCGACGCTCGGCGGCTTCTGGAACTACGAGGGCGTCCAGCTCGAGCAGGAGGGCAAGGACCCGCAGATCATCAAGATCCAGGACGCCGGCGTCCCCACCTACGACGAGCTCGTAGTGGTCGCTAACGAGGATGCGCTGGAGCGAAACGCCAGCCGGCTACGCGCGTTCATGGGGGCGCTCGCGCGGGGTACGCAGGCACTGCAGGACGACCCCAAGGAGGGACTCGACGCGCTGTTGAAGGCGAACAAGGACCTCGACCGAAAGCTCCAGGCCGCCTCGCTGAAGGTGACGCTGCCGCTGTTGCTGCCCGCGAAGGGCGATCCCTACGGCTACCAGGACAAGGGCGAGTGGGACGCGTTCGTGAGCTGGATGCGCGAGAACCGCCTCGTCTCGACATTGACGAACGCCGACGGCACCTTCACGAACGAGTTCCTGCCTGGCGAGGGGCCCGAGCGCTAACGCCCGGCGGAGTGGCTCACGCCGCTCTTGCCACCCACGGCGGCGGAGCGCCCGCCAGCATCCGGCCGCGGCCGGCGAGGGCGTAGAGGCCGGCCAGGGCGCGGTACGGCTCGTAGGGCGCGAAGAACTCGCGCACCTCGTCCTCCGTCGCGCGCCGGCCGAGGCCCTCCGCGCGGCCGACGAGCTTGACGTAGGCGAGGTCGCCGGCGGGCAGCGCGTCGAGGTCGCCTTGGCCGAGGTAGGCGAGCTTCTCGAGCGTCCAGCTCCCGATGCCGGGGATCTTCCGCAGGCGAGCGTGCGAGAGGTCGCCCGGCTCGAGCCCGCAGCGCCCGGAGGCGACCTCGCGCGAGGCCTTGATCAGCGTCAGCGCGCGCTTGTGCGCGAGGCCGCAGGCCTCGAGCTCTGCTGGCGAGCGCGCGGCGAGGGCCTCGGCGTTGGGAGCGTCGCGGAGCGCGACGCCGTCGGTCTCGCGCCCGCAGCGGTGGACGATCCGGCGCTCGATCGCGGCCGCCTCCTCCGCCTCGATCAGCTGTTCGCAGACCGCCCACGCGAGCGCCTGGAACGGGTCGGGGTGGCGGCGGGGCCGGAGCGCGCCGCGAGTGCGCACGACCTCGCCGAGCAGCGGGTCGCGCTTGAAGCGGGTCCTGAAGGGGATCAGGTCGAGGTCCACGGCGAGCGCGAACCGCATCCGCTCGATCCCGTGCTCGGCCGCGTCACGGGTCGCGGCCTCCGCCCGCAGGCGAACAGCCCCGGCGACCCCCCATGCGCGCACGACGACGGGCTCGTCGCCGAAGTGGAGCAGGCGCTCGAGGGCACGGTCGCGGCGACGGGTGGTGCCGTCGCGGCCGGTGCCGGGAAGCCGGTACGCGCCCGGCGGACGGACGTCGATCTCGACCGTCGTGGTCACGGCCCGCATCATGCCCGCGCGCGAGGACGACTCAGCGCTTGAGCAGGTGTACGTCCACCAAGAAAGACCTACTTTGCGCGATCTCCACGCCTCCGCGGCGGCGGAGCGCGCCCCGGCGGGCGAGGCGGATCGCGCGGTCCGAGCGCCGGCGGAGCAACCGGATCAGCACGAAGGCGGTCACCCCGGCGATGAAGCCACCCGTCACCGCGACGATCGCGGCGGGCAAGCTCTCCCGGTAGGGCTCGATCTCGGCGCGCTCCGGCCCGATCGGGTGGGCCACGGCCTCCTCGGCGACGACTGGCAGGTGGCGGACCTCGCCGCCCTCCGCGCCCTCGGCGCCGTCTTCAGCGGATTGGGAGCTGTCGGCGGGCTCGGCGGGCATCGGCGGCCGAGTCTACTGCGCCGCGCCGTCGCCCGCGGCCGCGCCGTCGAGCGGCTTCTCGAACAGCCGGTAGCGCTTCACGACCGTCCCCCCCATCGCCTCCATCGCCTTGTTCATCGCCGTGTTCTCCTCGAGGATCCAGCCCATCTCGCCGCCCTTCTGCGGTGTTTTCTCGGCCATCTCGAAGTGGCGGACGTACATCCCGGCCGCCACACCCGCGTGCTGGTACTCGGGCTTCACACCGAGCGCGAACACGCGCACCGCGTCGATCCGGCCACGCTCCCGCAGCGCTTTCAGCCAGCCGAACGGGAGCAGCTTGCCGTCGAGGTGGGCGAGAACCTGGTTGTAGTCGGGCAGCGTCAGCGCCACCCCGACGACCTCTCCGTCGTCCTTCTCGGCGACCATCGCCCAGTTCTCGTCGAGTATCGGCTTGAGCTCCTTGGCGTAGTGCTGGAGCTCGTGGTCGGTCAGCGGGACGAACCCCCAGTTTCGCTCCCAGGCTGCGTTGTAGATCTCCATGAAGCGCTGGAGCTCCTCGCTGAAGTCGCGCCGCCGCATGCCGCGGATCGTGATCCCGTGCTCCGGCTCGAGCTTCTGGGAGAGCTCGAGGATCACCGGCATCACCGCCTGGCGGGCGTGGCCGACCCAGAGCTCCCACTTCAGCAGGTCCATCGCCTTGGCGAGCCCGTAGCCCTCGAGCAGCCCCTGGTAGTAGGGGTGGTGCCAGAACTCGAGGATCTGCGGCTTGCGCTCGTGGCCCTCGACGAGCACGCCGCACTCGTGGTTGGTCGTGAAGTCGAATGGCCCCACCATCCGCTCGCGCCCGCGGCCGCGCAGCCACTCCTCGGCCGTCGACAGCAGCGCGTCGGCGACCTCCTGGTCGTCCTCGGACTCGAAGAAGCCGAACTGGCCCCAGGCGTTGTCCTGGAACTCGTTCAGCCGCTGGTCCACGTGCGCGGTGATGCGGCCGACGGGCTCACCGTCGCGCCAGGCGAGGAAGTACTCCGCCTCGGCGTGCTCGAAGAAAGGGTTCTTCGCGCGGTTGAGGTGCCGCTTACGCTCGGAGACGAGCGGGGGAATCCAGTTCTCCTCGTTACGATAGAGCCGCCACGGCAGCTTGATGAACCGCATGAGGTCACCCTTGGAGGCGACCGGGCGGACTTCCACTGGCGACACGGCGCGGCACACTAGTCGAATGGCACCGCCCACCGACCTCTTCGAGAAGGCCCGCACGCACGAACGCGTCGAGATCCTGCGCGTGGCGCGCGAGAACGATCTCCTCCCCTATTTCCGCCTGCTCGAGGGCCCGGCCGCCCCCGTCGTGATGATGGAGGGCGCCGAACGGATCATGCTCGGCGGCAACAACTATCTCGGCCTCACCGGAGACGAGCGGGTCAAGGCGGCCGCCCGTGACGCGCTCGACCGCTACGGCACCGGCGTCACCGGCTCGCGCTTCATGAATGGCACCCTGCCGATCCACCTCGAGCTCGAGCGCGAGCTGGCCGACTGGATGGGCACCGAGGATGCGCTCGTCTTCACCGCGGGCTACCTGGCGAACGTCGGCTGCATCGCGACGCTGCTCGACCCGGGCGACACGGTGATATGCGACTCGGGCGATCACGCCTCGATCCTCGACGCCGTCTCGATGTCGCGCGCCCGGATCCGCCCCTACCGCCACAACAAGATGGAGAAGCTGGAGAAGATGCTCACCCGGGCGGCCGACGACGGCGGCGGCGTGCTCGTCGTCGTGGACGGGGTCTTCTCGATGGAGGGGGACCTCGCCAACATCCCCGAGATCGTCGCGCCTCTCCAAGGCACACGGCGCGCGCCTGATGGTCGACGAAGCGCACGGCGTCGGCGTCCTCGGCGAGCGCGGCACGGGCGCCTGTGAGCTCTTCGGCGTCGAGGACGAGGTCGACCTGCGGATGGGGACCTTCTCGAAGTCGCTCGCGTCGTGTGGCGGGTTCATCGCCGGTCCCGCCGAGGTGATCGACTTCCTCCGCATCCAGAGCCGCGCGTTCATGTTCACGGCCTCCGCGGTGCCCGCCGCCGTCGGCGGAGCGCTCGGCGCGCTACGGGTTATCCGCTCCGAGGAGGGGAAAGAGTTGATGCGCCGCGTGCTCGACAATGCGCGCTACCTGCATGAGGGCCTCGCAGCGCGCGGCTTCCAGGTCGAGGAACCGACGCGGCTGCCCGACGGCTCGGAGCTGATCACGCCGATCGTGCCAGTGCTGATCGGCGACGACCTCACCGCGGCCGTCTTCTGGAAGGCGCTGTTCGACGCCGGCGTGTACGTGAACGTCGCGCTCTACCCCGCCGTCCCCCGCGGGGGAGCGCTGCTGCGGACGAGCGTCACCGCGACCCACGAGCCCGCGCACCTCGATCGCGCGCTCGAGGCGTTCGAGCGAGCGCGCGAGGTTGCCGCCGAGCCGCCGGCCGAGATCGTCGCGGCCGCGGCCGGCGGCGACGATTCTTGACCCGCAGCGGCCTCGCGCGAACATATTGCCGACCCGCGCTACCCGCTCCGAGTTTGTCCAAAATTGGACAAGCAAAGCTCGGAAACGAAAAGCCCGCTCTTAGCGACTGGACCGAAAAAATTGCGGTTGACGGGCGCGCCCGCTGTGCCTATGGTCGCCCGCGTCGTTCAAGACTTCGCGGAAGTGCCGGAGAGGGAAAGACGGAGCGGGCCGGAGCCAGCGGTCGTTTGACCAAAGTGCCTCGCCGCCGAAGTTGGCCAACTGGCCTGACGACTCGTATCGCACATCCAAGACGCGGGGAGGAACCATGGGCACAACAACTGCCACGATCGATGCTGGCCCACAGCATCTCCAGGCACTTGCACGCGCAAACCACGTACGGCTGGCGCGCGCGCACCTCAAGCGTCAGGTCGCTTCCGGCGAGCTGGCCGCGGCCGAAGTGATCAGCACCTGCCCCTGGCAGGCCGAGTCCATGTCGATCTCCGAGTTGCTGATGAGCCAGCGCCGCTGGGGGCTGAAGCGCTGCCGCCGGCTGCTGCTGACCCTCGGCGTGTCCGAGAACAAGCGGATCGGCACCCTCACCGAGCGCCAGCGGATCGTCGTGGCCGCGGCACTCGAGGCGAAGGCGAACGGTCAGCCGGTCGGGCCCATCGCCGAGCGCTCGCTCCAGCCGGCGGTGGCTTAGGGGGAGAAGCCGGGCCCGCGCGTGGCTATCTCGACGATGTGGCCGTCGGGATCGCGGAGGTAGATGGACCTGAACGCCGTACGGTCCATCACCTCCGTGCACGCCACGCCCTGGCCCGTCAGGTAGGCGCGCCAGCCGTCGAGCTCCTCGTCTGACTCGACGCAGAACGCGAAGTGGTGGGTCGAGCCCGCGCCGACCTTGCCGTCCTCCATCCTTGGGTATTCGAAGCAGGTGATCAGGGTGCCCGGCGCCCCCTCGGCGTCGCCGAAGAAGAAGTGGCGCGCGGACGGGTCGTCGTCGTTGACCGTCTGCTTGACGAGGCCTAACCCGAGCAGGTCGCGGTAGAAGGCCGTCGAGCGGTCGAGGTCGCGGCTGATCAGCGTGATGTGGTGGATGCCCGAGATCCGCAGGCGGCGGGGCTCGGGGGGCGCCGCGGGACTCGCGGCGGCGCCGGTCTGGTCGCCTTCCATGCGCGGAAGCTTACGAGAGCGGCCCGGGCCCTAGAGGTCCGGCGGGTTGATCGGGACCGGGCTGGCGCCTGAGAAGAGGAGGAACCACGCTCCGAACGCCGCCACGGCGATCGCCGCGCTGATCGCGAGGATCGCCTCGAGCGCCACGTTGCCGTGGTCGTCGAGCCCGCGCGCCTCGCGCAGCCGCCCATGGCGCTCGTTCAGCCAGGCGAGTGCCATCACGACGACGACGATGCTGACCAGGACGCCGACGATGACCGCCAGCATCGCGAGGCCGAGCGAGTCCGTCGCACTCTGGATCTGTGAGCCGAGGTAGAGCCACAGCAGCGGCACGCCGATCCACAGCGCGAGCCCGCCCAGGAGCATCATCGCGAGGACGATCAGCGCGCTTCCGCCGGCCTGGAGCAGCGAGCGAACGCGGGACACCGGCTCAGCGGAAGCCGAGGCCGCCCGAGCGCTTCTTGAAGGCCTCGCGCAGGCGCCAATAGCAGAGCCCGAAGACGACAGCGCCCACGCCCAGCGCCACGTAGTAGGCACTCGCCCCGCCACCGGAAAGGAGGAAGGTCAGCGTCATCACGATCACCCCGACGGCGCCGGAAAGCAGCGTCGTGTGGGACTTGTAGCCGGCGAAGTGCTCGCGGACCGAGAGCTCGAGGCCCGCGAGCGCGGCGAGCGCGAAGCCGGCGAGCAGCATCGTCTGTCCCTGCCTGCCCCAGATGATCGCGCCCGCGATGATCATCACGATCCCGATGAAGACGACGACCTCGACGAGCGGGAAGTTCCCCCACGGCGCAGGCGGGCGCTCGTCGATCCCGGGGCGTCCGCGGCGTGAAGTGCTCGCGGCGCCGGCCTGCTTGCGCGCCGCGACCTTGCGGCGCGCCTCGTCGCGCTCGGCGCGCGTCGTCGGGACCGCCCCCGCGGACTCGCCCGCGGCCATCCGCTTGCGGCTGCGCTTACCCATCTAGAAGGTGATTCTTACGGGGTCGCGGGGACGCCGCGCCCCCGGGGTAACGGGCAACCGCTCGAGATTACGACCCGCCACCAGCCCGCGAGCAGTCCGATCAACCCCCACCGCGGTCGAACGTGCCAGTGCTTGCAGCCGCGCTCGCCGATGTCCTCGTTCGCGATCAGCTTCCACTTGTGGTTCTCGGGCTCGAGCAGCATCTGCTCGATCTCGGCGCGGCGCTTCTCCTCGACGTAGGTGCGGTCGGAGAGCGTCTTTCTGGTGTCGAAGAGGCGCTCTGCGAGGTCGTCCCTGAGGCATTCGAGCTCTGCGAGCGCGAGCACCCTTGCGCCGCCTCCGCGCGATCGCACCTTCCACTCGAAGCCCTGGCGGGGATAGGCGGAGCAGAACAGCGCCTGCAACTCCGTCTCGAGGCGGGCGATCTGCTCGAGCAGCTGCGCGCGGGCGGGGCGCTCGTCGGGGGTCGTCCGTGGGACGAGCGGGGTCGTCGGCGGCGGCGGGGTGGTCGCCTGGGTGCGCTCTAGGACCTCGGGCACTGCCAAACCCCCTCCTGCGGGTACGGAACCATCCTACCAGCGGCGCTAGGCGCTACCCAACACCTCGGCAGCCGTCCACAGCGCTTCCTCGAGCGCGATCTCGGGCACTCCCTTGACCTGGATCGCGACCAGCAGGACCTCCTCGCTGCGGGGCGCCGCGAGCACCCCCTCGGCCGCGTCGCCGAACAGGACGGCGAGCGATCGCTCGGCGTCGGCGATCACGATCTGGCGCACCGACAGCGGGCGCCCACCCGGTCCGCCCAGGTACTCGTCCGGCTCGGACAGGCGCAAGCCGACGGGCTCCTCGATCGCGGCTGCTTCGAAGGCCAGTAGAGCGACACCGGTCTCGACGGTCGCGACCAGCAGCGCGTCGGCGAGCAGGCCGCTGCTTACGAACGCGCCTGCGCGCATCCGCTCGAGCGCGGCGCCCTCGACGGGCGTGCGCTGCTCGTCGGGGTCGATGCCGACCTGGCGGAAGAAGACGCGGTACGCCCACGGGATCGGCTCCTGGCGCAGGTTGACCGCCTTGCCCCCCGTGAAGCGGTTGCTCATCTCCTTCAGCCGCGCCTTGACACCCGCCGGCGTGCGCTGGCCGGCCGGCTTGACGCGCACGAAGCGCACACCCAGCTTCGGGAATTCGGCTGCGAGCTCGTCGGAGATCCAGCCGGGTTCGAGCACCGGCTCGCTGTTCATCGAGGGGGCGCCGACCTGGTCGTGGTCGCGGCCGGCTGCGCCGGGCCCTTCTCCAGCGCGCGCAGCTCCTTGCGCAGCTCGGCCTCCGAGAGGTTGCCGTTGGCGGTCTTGCGCACCTTCCCGCCCGCGTACGCGAACACGGTCGTCGGGCAGCCGCGGACGTCGTAGACGACGCTCAGCTGCCCGTCGCGGTCGTATGCGACCGGGTAGGTCCACTTGCCCTTGCGAGCGATCTTCTGGGCGTCGCCGCGCCCCTCCTTCACGACGACGGCGGCGAAGTTGACGCCGGGGAACTCGCGCCGTACGCGCTCGATGCGGTCGAGCTGCGGCTCGCAGTTCGCCGCGCGCGTGAACATGAACGTCAGCAGGACGGGCTTGCGGCGCAGCTCGCAGATGTTGAGCACGTTCGGCCCGCGCACCTGGCACGCGGCCTTCGGGCCGTCCTGGTCGGAGTCCTTGTCCTCTCCCTTGAGATTCACGTCGCCGTCGAGCCCCCCGATCGCGAGCGGCGCGGCGAAGTCCGGCAGCGTGTCGCCCGCGTCGAGCCCCGGGTCCACCGACTCGTTCGAGAGCACACGCACCATCCCGATCACGATGACGATGAAGAACACGACGCCGACGACCCACGAGTAGCGCCCGCTCGGACGCGGCGGCTCGTCCTTCTTGCGCTTCTCCGCCTCCTCCGCTAGGTCGCGCTCGTCGAGCTCCGCAAAGCGCTCGGCGGCCGACTTGCCCTCGGGCTCCGGCTTGTCTCCCCCGTGCTCGCCTGACCCCGGGCCGAGGTCGCCGAAGCGATCATCCCCGCTCATTCCTGAACCCTACGTCTGCGCGGGCGGCGGGGAATGAGATCGCGCCAGCTGAACGGCCCGTGCTCCTCGGCCCAGATCAGCGCCGCGGGCAGTACCACCATCACGCCGAGCAGAGCGACCGTCAGGTCGACGACGGTCGAGATACCGAAGTCGCGCAGCATGCGAATGTCCGAGACGACGAGCGCTGCGAACCCGGCGATCGCGGTCGCGCCGGAGGCGAGCACGGCCGCGCCGGTCGAGGCGTAAGTCCGCTCGATCGCCACCCGCGGCGCGGCACCGTCGGCCCGCTCCTGCGCGTAGCGCGCCGACAGCAGCACGCTGAACTCGGTCGAGATCGCAATCACGAGCGCTCCGAGCGTGACCGACATCGGGTTGAGGGGGATCCGCAACAGGAAGAGGACGAGTGCCGACCAGCCCGTCGCGAGCGCGATCGGGATCAGCGGCACGGTCGCGTCGCGCAGGCGTCGCCGGACCGCGAGCAGCACGATGAACACGAGCGCCAGCCCAGCCAGCAGGGTGAGCGCTCGCCGTCCCGGCGACGACAGCGAGTCGTTCGCCTGCGCGGCGAGCACGGGCAGGCCGGCGACGGTCGCGTCGACGCCCTTCGGCGGGTCGAGGCGCCGCTTGACGTCCTCGATCACCTCCTGCTGGCGCTCGAGCGAGCCGAGCCGGATCCCGAACGCCAGGTTCGCGATCCGGCGCGAGCCGTCGCGCTCGGGTGCGGAGACGACGCCCTGGGAGAAGTACGGCGGTACCGCTGCGAGCAGCCCGCGGATCGAGTCGCGGCTCTCGCGGCCGGCCTGGTTCGAGAAGAGGTCGGGCAGCGACAGCGCAGGACAGAGCTCCGGCGGGTCCTTGCGCTGCGCGCAGGTCGCCCCCGGCTTGTAGCCGTGGGCGTTCAGCACGTCCTGCTGGAACTTCGCCATCCAGGCGACGACCTTCGGGTCGGTCACGTCTTTCGCCCGCACGACGACGTCGATCTCGCCGGAGACGCCGCTGGCGCGCTGCAGCTCGTTCACGTCCTTCAACGCCTGGAGGTTCTGGGGGACGAGCTCGCGCACATCGGAGATGACCTCGGTCTGGGTGTCGAGCGCCCAGCCGCAGACCGCGAGCACGAGTCCGATCAGAAGCGCGCGGCGCGGTCGGTCCATCGCTCCCCGGAAGGCGCGCTCGGCCCAGTGAGTCAGAAAGCCCCAGATGCGCCCGCCGAAGTAGGCGAGGTCCTCCCAGGCGCGGCTCGAAACGATCCACTCACGTGTGCGGGCGAACCATTCGCGCGTGCGCGGCGCGAACGGGGGGACCCCGTCTTCGCGCGGCTTGGGGTCGCTGAAGCGCGCGAGCGCCGCGAAGCCCGCCGTCAACGCACCGGCCAGTGCTAGCACGATCCCGATCACCAGCAGCAGGCCGAAGCCCTTCACCATCGGCACCGGCGACAGCAGCAGCACGAGGAACCCTGCGGCGGTGGCGATCCCGGCGGTGGCGATCGTCGGGCCGCCGAGCCGCGCGGCCTCGGGCGCCGCCTCGGCGGGACTCTTCCCCGGACCCGACCGCCGCCGCTCGTCAAAGCGCGCCTGGAACTGGATCGCGTAGTCCACGGCGAGGCCGATCAGCACCGGGAGGACGGCGATCGAGGCCATCGTCAGCTCGCCGCCGGCGAGCGAAAGCGCGCCGAAGGTGAGCGAGGCCGCGCCAAGCGCGAGCGTCAGCGGGAGCAGGCGCAGGCGGGTGCGGAAAACCACCGCGAGCGTCCCGGCCATCACGAGCAGGGCGGCGCCGAGCAGAACGAAGATCGCATCCTGGACCGCCGACGCGAGACCGTCCACCACCACGGGCACCCCCGAGACGACGTAGCGCCCGCCGCCCTCGAGCGTGAAGTCGCAGACCTCCGCCGCCTCCGCCTGGGCCTGGCTCCCGGATCCGGTCGAGCCGCCGCGCGCGGCGGGTTTGCTCCGGCTCTGGCGCTCGCGGCAGGTAGCGTCGTCGAGCTGGGTCGCCTCGCGGATCAGGCCGATCGCCTTCGTCCGTTCGGCATCGGTCAGGTCCGGCCGCAGCCGGACCTGGATCAGCGCGCCGTCACAGCTAGGGAACAGGTACGCGAAGCGCGCCTTCGGCGTGCACGACTTCGCCTGCGAGTCGAGCACCAGCTGGGCGACGAACTCGGGGTTGTCCACCGATGGCAGGCTCGTCAGCCCGTAGCGCAGCGCGAGCTTCAGCGCCTCCTCGACGAACTTCTGGTTGGCGAGTCCCTCCGCCTGCTTCGCGAGCCGGTCCTGCTCGGACGGCGGGAGCCCCTGCTTCGCCGCGGCCTTGCGCGCGGAGTCGGCGGCCGCCTTGCCCTCCGCGGCGGCCTGCGACTGGCGCGCCTTGAATCCCTTCAGGATCTGATCGGCGGCGGTGTTGACGAACGTGCCCGGCCCGTAGACCACCGTTGCCGGCTTCAGCGCGGCGAGCTCGCGGCAGACCTTTGGCAGCGCCTGGAGACCCTGTTCGGGCACGTTGCCGGACAGGCAACCCTCGAGGCGTATCAGGCGCCCGAGGTCCGCGGTCAGGATCGTCTTTTCGAGGTTTCCCTTGACGAAGACAATGACCGGGTCGTCGCCGAACTGCTTCTTGAAGCGCTCGGTCGCCTTGAAGCTGTCCGTCGAGCGTGAGATCAGCGTGTCGGTCGAGGCGCTCGGCTCGAGCCGGAACGCGAACCCCGCCGCGACGAGGCACAGCACAGCCGCCGCCACGAGCACGGGCAGCGGTCGCCGCGCGACCGCGCGGACCAGTGCCTCGAAGCGGTCGCCCACCCTCACCGGGTCAGCTTACGAGCCGTTGTCGGTGGAGGCGCTACTCCATGCCCAGCGGGCCTGCGGCCTCGCCGGCGAGAAACTGGGATACGAACTGGTTGTCGGAGTTGAACAGCTCGCTCGCCGGGCCGGACTCGACGATCCGCCCCTTCCACAGGACCGAGATGAAGTCGGCCACGCGGCGGGCGGACATGATGTCGTGCGTGATGACCACGTACGCGCCGCCGTTCTCCTCGTGGATCTCCTGGATCAGCTCGCACAGGAGCGCCGTGCGCACCGGGTCGAGGCCGGAGTCGGGCTCGTCGAAGAGCACGATGTCCGGGTCGAGCACGAGCGCGCGCGCGAAGCCGGCGCGCTTGCGCATCCCGCCGGAGAGCTCGTTCGGCATCTTGTCGTGCGCGCCCGCGAGGCCGACCTCCCGGAGCCGCTTCGAGACGATGTCGTCGATCTCGTCCTCGCCCTTGTCGGTGTGCTGGCGCAGCGGGAAAGCGACGTTGTCGTAGAGGTTCATCGAGCCGAACAGCGCGCCGTCCTGGAACAGGACGCCGAACTTCTTGCGCATCTCGAAGAGGTCGTCGTCGGCCATGTTCGGCACCGACTCGCCGTGGACCAGCACGTCGCCCTCGTCCGGGTAGAGCAGCCCGACCATGTGCTTGATGCAGACAGACTTGCCCGTGCCCGACGGGCCGAGGATCATCGAGATCTGGTTGTCGGGGATGCCGAGGTTGAGGCCGTTGAGGATGACGTTGCGCCCGAAGGCCTTGTGGACGTCGATGAACTCGACCGCGTCAACCGAGCCGTGGTCGCGCTTGAGCCCCGTGTGCCAGTGGTAGGGGTGCTCCCCCTCGCGGGTCTGGTCGATGATGTTCTCCGGGATCTCGCCGACGTCCTCGTCCCTGGCAGCCGCGGAGCGCGCTTCGGTCGCCTGCTGCTCCTCTTCGGAAAGCGGTTCCGCGGCGCGCTCCTTCATAGCCTCCTGACGCGCTTTCTGCTGCTCCCTGACGCTGTCTTTGTCTTCCACTTTGTCTCCTTAGGTCGCGGCTCTCAACCGCCGATTGGGGCTCTTGGATTCGCGCCCCAGAAGATCTGGGTACCGAGCATCCCGACGAGGTGGACTGCGACGGTGTTGAGCACCATCGACTTTGCCGTGGCCGTGCCGACGCCGACCGGTCCGCCGGAAGCGGTGTAGCCGTAGTAGCAGCCGACCAGCACGATCACGGTCGCCATGAACATCGCCTTGATGACGCTGTAGAGCAGGTCGGGTGGGTTCTGGAACATCCAGAAGATGAGGAAGAACCCCCCGGATGACACCTCGCCAATTTGTTGGACCACCGCCAGGTAGGAGGCGAAGAAGCCGGCGCCGACGGCCGCGATGTACATGAACGGCAGCACGAGCCACGCGGCCAGCAACCGCGTCGCACAGAGGAAGACCATCGAGTTGATGCCCATCACCTCGAGCGCGTCGATCTCGTCGGAGATCCGCATCGCGCCGAGCTCGGCGACGATGCCCGTGCCGACCTTCGCGGCCATCATGTAGCCGAAGGCGTAGGGCATGATCTCGCGCAGGTCGCACCAGGCGGAGAAGACGCCGGCGTAGGCGGGCGCACCGACGGAGCGGTTGAAGTAGGCACCCTCGATCCCGCACTGCAGGCCGAGGATGAAGGCGAGGCCCCAGATGACGATCGTCGAGCCGATGATCAGGACGCCGGCCTGGCGCAGGGCCTCGCCGAAGAAGCGGAACACACGCAGGCTGTAGACGTCGCCCATCACGCGGGCGCAGAACTTCGCGATCGTGCCGAAGTTCGCGATCCAGTCCTTCGGGACTGCGAGCCAGGTCTTGCCCATTACTTGATCACCGAGATCTCGGGATGGGTCGCCAACAGCGTCTGGGTGAAGACGTAGTTGAAGGCGAAGATGCCGAGGAAGCTGATGACGACGCCCTGGTTGACGGCTCTACCCACGCCGGCGGCGCCTCCGGACGCAGTCATCCCCTTGTAACAGGAGACGACGGCGATGATCGCTCCGAAGAGCGTCGTCTTCACGACCGACCCCCAGAGGTCGGTGGTAGAGGCGTTCGTGAGCAGGGTGGCGAAGAAGGGGCCGAGCGGCGCGCCGAAGGTGAGCGTCGCGAGCACGCCGCCGAAGATGCCGAACATCAGCGCGTAGATGTTGAACAGGCCGGTGACGATCATCAGGCTGAGGAAGCGTGGGACGACGAGGTTCTTGATCGGGTCGACGCCGAGCACCTGGAGCGCGTCGAGCTCCTCGCGGATCTTGCGCGCGCCGAGGTCGGCGGTGATCGCCGTGCCGGCGACGCCGGCGAGGATGATCGCCGTGACGAAGGGGGCGAACTCCCGGACCGAGGCGAGCACGAAGAAGCCGCCGAGGCGGTCGAGCGCTCCGAAGAGGACGAGGAAGTTGCCCGCTTGGAGGCCCGGGGCGCCGTAGCCGAAGGCGATCGTCGAGATCAGCAGCGGGAACCAGCAGAGCCTGAGCGCGAAGAGGAACTGCTGGATGAACTCGCCGCCGTAGGGGTAGGGCGGGCGCAGCGCACTGAGCAGCGTCTTGCCGGTCAGGATCATCATGTCCCCGACCTGCTCGAGCAGGTTCTTGGTCGGTAGGAATGCTCGATCTGCTGCGGCGCGGACCACCCTGTGTTTCCTCCCCCGGAACGCCCCTCTACGGCGCTCCGACTGCGTGCGGGTAAGCCTAAGGCATCCACAGGGCGCCTGCCAAGTGACAACCGCAAGTGTCCGCCCATTGGTCGCATCGGCAAGCGGGGTTGGGCCGCTATCCCCCGTGGTATGTTCCGCTCGCTTTGGAGGCGAGGAGGACTCAGGGGCGAAGGCCAGCGTTCATGCGCGCGTGGATCCCCGCCGTCTCACTCGCAGCCGTGCTCGTCGCGACCGGTTGCGGCGGCGGCGAGCGCCAGGACGCCGACGAGGACGAGGGCGAGTACAAGGTTGCCGTCCTCGAGGCCGACTTTCCCTTGAAGCAGAAGCTGGCGAAGAGCTCGCAGCTCGAGTTCTTCGTCCGCAACATCGGCGACAAGGAGATCAAGAACCTGGTGATCACCTTCGGCCGCAACACTCCGCGCGGCCGGATCGACGCGCTCGACCGCCGCTCAGCCGATCCGCAGCTCGCCGACCCGGACCGTCCGGTCTTCGTCGTCAACGGCCGCCCGCGCAACCTCGGCGGCCTCGCCGAGAGCCAGGAGGACATCCCGCCCGGATCGCAGACGGCGTACGTGGACACCTACGCGCTCGGCAAGCTTCCGCCGCGCAAGTCGAAGCGGTTCGCGTTCAGGGTGACGGCGGTCGTCTCCGGCCCCTACCGGATCGTCTGGACTCTCTCCGCGGGACTCGACGGCAAGGCCAAGGCCGTGCTCGCCTCCGGCCTGCCGGCAACCGGCCAGTTCGAGGGCGTGATCGCCGAGAAGCCGCCGACCGCGAAGGTCTCCGACGCCGACGGCAAGACCGTCATCAAGGAGGAGTAGCCGCGACGCGCCGCTCCTCGAACCCGTCGCAGCGCTCCACCGGCACGCGCGGATAGCGCGGGAAGCGCTCGGGCTCCGTCTTCGAGCGCTCGCACAGCGAGAAAACGGACCCGCGCGTGTTGCGGACGATCCGCTGATGGCGGCAGCGGTCGCAGAGGCCGGCGTTTGCCACGCGCTCGATTATCGCGGCAGGCGCGGGGCGATGATGCGATAGGCCTTCAGCCCGAGGCCGAGGCGTTCGCGGTCCTCGGAGGTGAAGGGGTCGAGACCGGTGAGGTCGCGCACCCGTTCGAGCCGGTAGGAGACCGTGTGGCGATGCGCGTGGATCGCCTGCGCGGTCGCGTTCATGTTGCAGTTCTGCGCCAGATAGGCGTCGAGCGTGCCGACGAGGTCGGAGTTGTACTGCTCGTCGTAGGAGACCAGGGGCGCCACGGTGTCCGCGTAGAAGCTGCGCACCTCCTCCGGGTGGCTCGCGAGCACGCGGAACAGGAGCCGGTAGGTGCCTCCGCCGATCTCCCCGTCGGAGGTGTTCCCGCCGGCGGCCGCGACCTCGAGCACGAGCTCGGCCTCCTCGAGGGCGCGGCGCATATCGAGGGGGTCGGAGTAACGCGACGAGACGCCGACGGTCGTCTGGCGCCCGAGACGCGCGACGATCCGGCGGGCCTCGTCGCTATCCACCGGGAGCAACGCGAAGACCCGCTCGCCGACCACCTGTGCGAGCGCGTCCGAGCACTCGGCCGAGATCGCCGCCACCACGCGACCGGGCGCGCGGCCGTTGGGGTCCGCGCAGATCGCCACGGCGCCGCGTGCGAGGTCGGTCCCGAGCCGGCCCGCGCGGCGCACCACGTCGGCGGGCTCGAGGTCGTCGCGCGTCATCAGCTCCTCGACGAACGAGCCGCGGAGCGACTGCTCGGTCTCGTCGCGCGCCTCCGCGACGGCGACCTCCGTCAGCGCCGCGACCGCGGCGACGTGGAGGTACTCCCCCGCGTCGGGGCTTCCCTCTCCCAGCAACAGCACCGCCCCGAGCTCTTGGCCGCCGGACGCGACCGGCACTTCCGCAACGACCCCGTCGGGCCGCGCCGGTGTCCCGCCCGCGAGCTTCGCCGCAACGTAGCGTTCGTAGTCCGCCCACGCGGTCGAAGACGTCCCGAGCCGCGGGACGATCACGGCTACCGGGGCACCCGTGTGCGCGGCGGCGATCTCGCCAACCCGCTCGAGGCCGTCGCCCGCGAGCACGGCGCCGACCATCTCGAGGTGGGCGCCTCTGGGTGTAGGGAGCGGCTCGGCCGAGGACATGGCATCGGCGGGGCGGGGCGCGTCGTGGCGCCCCGCCCGTGCCGCTGTCTCGCCGGCTAGGCGCCGGCCGGGATCTCCTCAGCCTCGTGCGCCTGGAGGACGGTCTCCCCGTCTTCGCCGGTGCGGATGCGTACCGCCTCATCCACGGGCAAGACGAAGATCTTGCCGTCACCCACGGATCCGGTGCGAGCGTGCTTGAGGATGGTCTCCTTGACCACGCCCACGTCCTTCACCTCGACCACGATCTCGAGCTTGAGCTTCGGCCGCAGGTGGATCGTCACCTCAGAGCCTCGATAGTGCTCCGTGATCCCCTTCTGCCGTCCCGATCCCTTGTACTCGGCGATCGAGATGCTCGGGAAGCCCTTCTCGAGCAGCTCCATGCGGATCGGCTCGAAGGCCTCGTGGCGGATGAATGCCTCGATTTTCTTCATCTGGTCAATCACCCCCTTAGCTCTCGCTCGGTGCGGGCGTTGCGGTGGCATTCGCCGGAGCGCCACGTGCCGCCGTGACCGGGGCCGAAGCGGCCTCAGACGGTGGGATGAACTGCTCCGGATAGCCGTACATGCCCGTTTCCGAGATGTCCAGACCGGCATCTTCCTCTTCTGGCGTCACGCGCAGCCCGATCGTGTACTTGATCGCCGCGAAAACGAGGATCGACACGATGAACACGCACGCGAACGACACGCCGACGCCGAGCGCCTGTGCGCCCAGCTGATGGAAGCTGCCCGAGTACCACAGCCCTGCGTCGCCGACACCGTTGAGCTCCGCATACCGCGGAGAGGTGAACAACCCGCACGCGAGCGTGCCCCAGATACCGGCGAGTCCGTGCGCCGAGAGCGCGCCGACAGGATCGTCGAGCACCTTCTCGATCGCGTAGATCGCGACGACGACGAGCACACCGGCGATACCGCCGATGATCGGCGCCGCCCAGAACTCGACGTAGCCCGACGGGGCGGTGATCGCGACCAGGGCCGCGATCGCGCCGTTGCCGGCCATACCCACGTCGTACGTCTTCGTCTTCGCGTACATCGTCGCGAGCGCCGTCACGACACCGGCCGCGGCGGCGAGGTTCGTCACGAGCGCGACCTCGGCGAACCGTCCGCCCAGGGCGCCCAGCGTCGAACCAGGGTTGAAGCCGAACCAGCCGAGCCACAGGATCAGAACACCGAGGCCGACGAGCGGCATCGAGTGACCCGGGATCGGGCGTGGCTTCTTGTCGGCCCCGTACTTACCGCGACGCGCGCCGAGCAGCAACAGCGCTGCAAGGCCACCCGTCGCACCCATCAAGTGGACCACCGTCGAGCCGGCGAAGTCCTGCATGCCGACGTTGACCTGTAGCCACCCGCCACCGAAGATCCAGTGGCTGATGATCGGGTAGATGAACGCCGAGAAGACGATGGCGTAGATCACGTACGCGCTGAACTTGATCCGTTCGAGCGTCGTTCCCCAGACAATCGCCAGCGACACAGCGCAGAAGACGAACTGGAAGAACAGGAACGCGGCCGGAGTGATCGGCGCGATCTCGAGGATCGGGATCTGCCCGACAGCCTCGCTCGGGAGCGAGCTGATGTCGAGGAAGAACCCATGGTCCCCGATCAGCTCACCGGCGCCGCCGAACGCGAAGGCAAAGCCCACCGCCCAGTAACACAGCGCGGCGATCGAGAAGTTCGTCAGGATCTTTGCGACCCCGACGCCAACGTTCTTCGACCGCGAGAAGCCGATCTCGAGGAACAGGAACCCCGCTTGCATGAACATGACGAGCACGGCCGCGACGACAACCCACATCGTGTTGAGCGCGATGTTGGTGTCCTCGAGCTTGGCGTCCTGGGCGAATGCCAACGCTGGCATCGCCAAGAGCGCCACGAGCCCGAGCGGGGCTGCTCTTAGGAGAATGGATCTCATATCAGTCGGTTCCCTCCTGAACCCGCCGGAGGACGAACCCCGGCGATCGTGGTCATGGAACTGACCGGCAAGCTAGGGACGGGTTGGGGAACCGTCTTTAGACAGCTGTCGAAAATCTCGTGCGAGAGGCCCACCCGTGGGGCGGAATGCCGTACTGGGAGCGGGAATCCGCGTTTGTACTAACGGGCGATGCGGCCAACGTCGGGGCCGATCGGGCTCGCGATCCAGGCATCGCCCGCTCCGAGCGCGATTTCGCCCACTTCCGCCGAGTTGCCTCCTTCACTGGCGGGGATCGTGAAGGGCCCGCCGCTGAGCTCGCCCGTCTGCGGCTCGAAGCGGCCCAGCTTGTTGGAGCGCCGGTCGGCGATCCAGACGGAATCGGCGTCGGCGGCCACGTGGTCGCCCGAGTCGGCTGACGCGCGGCCGGTCTCCGAGCCGGTCTTCGGGTTCAGCCTGCGGAGGCCGTCGTCGCCCGTGCCAACGACCCACAGGCTGCCGCCGCCGGCCGCGACGTCGGCCGGGTTCTTGCCCGGCTTCAACCGCTTCACCACCTTGCGCGCTTCGGGATCAACGCGCACGAGCGTGCCGTCGTTGTCCGGCACGGACACGGTCCCCGAGCGCCGCGCCTCGAACCCCGTCGCGATCAGCGCCCATACACCGCCACCCGCGACGACGACCCGCTTCGCCCCGCCACCGATCGGGATCGGCTTGCCGACCGTCCGGCCGGTCTTGGGGTCGAGCTGGACGAGCTTGTCCTCACCGGCCGCCCAAACGCGCCCGTCGCCGGTCGCGATCGAGCGGACGCGATCGTCGCGGCCGTCCGGCACCACAGCGACCGGGGCGCCGCGGCGGCGGTCGCGCGGGTCTATCCGGACGACCGCGCGGTCCTGGCTCGCCCAGACGGCACCCTCCCCGGCGGCGATCGACCCGGAGCCGGCGTCGAGCGACACATGCTTGGCATCGCCGCCCTTCGGGTCGAGGCGCACGACGGCGCCGTCGGTCGAGACCCAGAGGGCGCCGAAGCCGTAGGCGAGATGCTCGGGGGTCGGTCCCACGTGGATGGTCTCGACCTCGAAGCGCTCGGACGAGTCGCTCGTCCCGCCGCAGCCTGCGACCGTCGCCGCAGCCGCGCACCCAAGCGCCGCGCAGATGCGAGTCCAGCCGGTCATCCGGCGCAACGCTACTTCAGCTTGCGCAGCGCGCTGAACTCCTCCGGCCCGCTGAGCGGCAGGTCGTAGAAGCTGGCGCCGAGTGCCTTGCTGTCGCGCGCGGCCTGGACGACGGCCTTCGCCTCGCCGGCATCGAGCAGGTTGGCGATCCCGCCGATCATGTGCACGCGTGCCTTCTTTCCCGCGCGCGCGCGGATGAAGTCGATGTTCGCGCGCGTGTACCGATAGACGCCGGCCCGCCCCTCGACGCGCACGCTCGTGTACGCCATCGGCAGGAAGACGTCGTAGATCTTCGCGACCTCCTTGTAGGGGAAGAAGGGCCACAGCGCCGGCGGGACGTTCGAACCGCGCAGGTCGGGGACGATCGCCCCGAGCGCGTAGTTGCGCCCGACCGCCGCGCGGATGCGGCGCGAGAGGTCGAGCATCGCGCTGTTGCGCTTCGCCAGCGGGTTGACGATGTTCGACTCGATGTCGAGCGCGAACGAGTCGAAGCGCTGCCCGGTCGGCGAGGTGAAGTTGATCGCCGCGAGCGTGCGGCGCAGGTCGCGGGCGACGTTCGCAAACGACGGCAGGTACCACGCCACAACCTTGATCCCGCGCGCGTGTGCGAGTTCGATCAGCTGGCCGGTCTCCTTGGGGAAGACGATGTCCACGTTCGCCGCCTGCTTGAAGTTGGCGGTCTCGAGGTAGAGCGTCTTGACCCCGTTGGCGGCGAGCTTGTCGATCGCGGCCTGCGGCTTTCGCAGCGTCGGGCCGTCATAGATATCGAGCCACGCACCGGCGCCCTTGTAGGGCTTCAGCGACGGCTTCGCGGCCGCCGGGGCGACTGCGATGCCGAGCGAGACACCGGCCAGAGCCACGGCCGTGAGCCCTCTGGCGAGGAAGTTCACGAGGGCTACAACAGCGGCAGCCCCGGACGGTTGCGCCGGAGTACCCGCCGAGTCTTGAGACAGCCCTCACAAACCTTGCCATAACTTTGTCAAGGTTGCCCGTACTTCGCTAGGATGCTGTGTCCGTGCGCGATTTCATCGAAGCGATCAACAGCCGCGTCGTCGTCTTCGACGGCGGCATGGGCGCCACGCTCGAGCAGTTCGACCTGACCCAGGAGGACTACGGCGGCCTCGAGGGCAAGTGCCACGAGGCGCTCGTGCTCAACCGCCCCGACGTGATCGAGGGCGTCCACACCTCGATGCTCGACGCGGGCGCCGAGGTGCTCGAGACCGACACCTTCCAGGCGAGCCGGATCAAGCTCGAGGAGTGGGGCCTGGACGAACACACGCTCGAGATCAACACGAAGGCTGCCGAGATAGCGCGCAAGGCTGCCGGCGAGGACCGTTTCGTCGCCGGCTCGATCGGCCCGACCGGGCACCTGCCCGCATCGGACGACCCGACGCTCGGCAAGATCACGTTTGCCGAGCTGGTCGAGGTCTTCACCGAGCAGGCGCAGGGCCTCGTCGCGGGCGGCGCCGACCTGATCATCATCGAGACGGCGCAGGACATCCTCGAGGTCAAAGCCGCGATCTTCGGCGCGCGCGAGGCGTTCAAGACCGAGGACAAGACGCTGCCGATCCAGTGCTCGGTCTCGCTCCTCCCCCAGGGCGGCAAGATGCTGCTCGGCACCGACATCCAGTCGGTCCTCACGACTCTCTCCGCGCTCGACGTCCAGGTGATCGGGCTCAACTGCTCGACCGGCCCCGAGGACATGCGCGACGCGATCCGCTACCTCGGCGAGAACTCGCCGGTGCCGGTCCACTGCATCCCGAACGCCGGGCTGCCGCTCCAGGGACCCGACGGCGAGACGATCTTCCCCGAGGAGCCCGAGCCGCTCGCGAACAGCCTGCAGGAGTTCGTCGAACGCTACGGCGTCGGCATCGTCGGCGGCTGCTGCGGCACGACGCCCGACCACATCGCGGCGATCGCCGAGCGCGTCAAGGGCAAGGAGGTCGGCGCCCGCCCCGAGCCGGATGAGCCACAGCTCTCTTCGATGATGACCGCGACACCGCTCGCCCAGGACCCAGCGCCGACGCTCGTCGGCGAGCGGGTCAACTCGCAGGGATCGCGCAAGGCGAAGGAGCTGCTGCTCGCCGACGACTACGACGGCCTCGTCCAGGTCGCCGAGGACCAGGTCGAGGGCGGCGCGCACGTACTCGACCTCTGCGTCGCGCTGACCGAGCGCACCGACGAGGACGAGCAGATGAGGATGGTGGCGAAGCGCGTCTCGCTCTCGCAGCCCGCGCCGATTCAGATCGACTCGACCGAGCCCGACGTAATCAAGCTCGCGCTCGAGCAAATCCCCGGCCGCGCGATCGTCAACTCGATCAACCTCGAAGCCGGTCGCGACAAGCTCGACGTCGTCGTGCCGCTCGTCAGGGCGCACGGCGCCGCGCTGATCGCGCTGACCATCGACGAGGAGTCGATGGGCAAGACCGCGCAGCGCAAGGTCGACATCGCGAAGCGGATCCACGAGTACGTCTGCGAAGAGCACGGGCTCGACCCACGCCTGCTGATCTTCGACGTGCTCACGTTCACCCTCACCACCGGCGACGACGAGTGGAAGCCCTCGGCGATCGAGACGATCGAGGGGATCAGACAGGTCAAGGAGGCGCTCCCCGGCGTCAAGACCTCGCTCGGCGTGTCGAACGTGTCCTTCGGCGTCGGCCAGCCCGCGCGCGCGGTGCTCAACTCGGTCTTCCTGCACCACTGCGTCGAGGCCGGGCTCGACCTCGCGATGGTCAACCCGAACCACATCACCCCCTACGCCGAGATCCCCGAGAACGAGCGCGAGCTCGCGAACGACCTCGTCTTCAACAAGCGCGACGACGCGCTCGCCGACTTCATCGAGCACTTCGAGTCGAAGGGGCCCGAGGAGGAGGACGAGGGCGCCGATCCGACCGCCGAGATGGAGCCCGAGGAGGCGCTCCACTGGCACATCCTGCGGCGCAAGAAGGACGGCGTCGAGGAGTGGATCGACAAGTCGGTCGACAAGATCGGCGCGGTCCCGACGCTCAACGACGTGCTGCTGCCCGCGATGAAGGAGGTCGGCGACAAGTTCGGCGCCGGCGAGCTGATCCTCCCCTTCGTCCTCCAGTCGGCCGAGGTGATGAAGCGCGCCGTCGCCCGGCTCGAGAACTACCTCGACCGGATCGAGGGCCACACGAAGGGCAAGGTCGTGATCGCGACCGTCTTCGGCGACGTCCACGACATCGGCAAGTCGCTCGTCAACACGATCCTGACCAACAACGGCTACACGGTGGTCGACCTCGGCAAGCAGGTCCCGATCTCGACGATCCTCGAAGCGGCCGAGGAGCACGACGCCGACGCGATCGGCCTCTCGGCGCTGCTCGTCTCGACCTCGAAGCAGATGCCTGCCTGCATCGCCGAGCTGCACGAGCGCGGGCTCGAGTACCCGGTGCTGATCGGTGGCGCCGCGATCAACCGCGACTTCGGCCGCCGCGTGCTCTACCCGAAGGGCAAGGAGTCCGACGAGATCTACGAGCCGGGCGTCTTCTACTGCAAGGACGCCTTCCAGGGGCTCGACACGATGGACGCGCTCGTCGAGGACGACGCGCGCGCGAAGCTGGTCGAGAAGATCCGCACCGAGGCGGCCGACTTTCGCGCGAAGCCGGTCGTCGTCGATGACGGCCCACCGGTGACCGACGATTCTGCGCGCTCGGCCGCCCGCACCGACAACGAGATCCCCGACCCGCCCTTCTGGGGCGTGCAGGAGATCGATGTCCCGTTCGACGAGGTCTACCCCCACCTCGACCGCCACGTCCTGTTCAAGCTCCACTGGGGCGGGCGCGGCGTGAAGGGCGACGAGTGGACGAAGCTCGTCGAGGGCGACGGCGAGGAAGAGGGTTTCGCGCCGCGGCTCGAGCGGATGTGGCGCGAGCAGGACTACCTCCACCCGCGTGCCCGGCTCGGCTACTTCCCGGCCGCCTCCGAGGGCAATGACCTGATCGTCTTCGATCCCGAGGACCCGACGAAGGAGCTCGAGCGGCTCACCTTCCCGCGCCAGCCGAAGCACGACCGGATCTGCCTGGCGGACTTCTACCGCCCGCTGTCGGAGTTGGGCGAGGGCGAGCGCGACGTCGTGGCTTTGCAGGGGGTGACCGTTGGCCCCGAGGTGACCGACCTGATGGCGAAGCTCGAGGCCGACGGCGAGTTCGCCGAGCAGCTCTACGTGCACGGGCTCGGCGTCCAGTCGGCCGAGGGTCTCGCCGAGTGGCTGCACTCGCGCGTGCGCCGCGAGCTCGGGATCGACCTCGACGGCGGACGGCGCTACTCGTGGGGCTACCCCGCGTGCCCAGACCAGTCAGAGCACGAGAAGGTCTGGCGCCTGCTCGACCTCGAGCAGATCGGCATGACGCTGTCGGACGGCTTCGCCGTGATGCCAGAGCAGTCGACGGTCGCGATCGTCGCCCACCACCCGCAGGCCGTCTACTTCGGCATGAAGTCCGGCTTCATCCCGGAGGAAAAGGCGCCCGACGAGATCATCGCCGGCACCGACCGCGGCGGCGAGCTGCCGCCCGAGGACGAGGCACGCGATGGCGCGGTCGAGGAGGAAGCGGTCGAGCGGGCGGCCGACGAATCACGGCCTAGGCTCCTAGAAGACCGTCTCGACGATGGCCGGGCTAGCGATCCGCGACGTACGTGGCCTTCATGCTCTTCGACCCGGCCTTGAGCACTACCGGCAGGAGGAGCGTCTTCCTGCCGGGCTTGACCGGCCAGCGCAGCGTGCGCGACTTGCGCGAGACCTTGAACGTCTTACCGCCAGCCTGGAGCTTTGCGACGACACTCGACGCTACCGTCACCTTTACGGACTTCGCTGACCGCGAGATCTTCTTCGGCGCCTTGAATGTGAGGAACAGCGGCTTCACCGACACGACCGTGACGCTCGTCTTGGCCGCGCCCTCCCGTCCGTTCGAGTCGGTCGCGACCACGCGCAACTTCCGGCGTCCGGGGCGAAGATCGCGCAGGGCGACCTGGCCGCCACGGGCGACGCGCTTGCCGTCCACGAACCAAGTGATCCGCTTGCCCGTGACCGGGCGCGTCGCGTCGTCAAAAGCGGTGGCCGACGCGATGAGGGTTCCGTCGGCGTCCACCCGCGTTTTGGGCGGCAGGTTCTCGAGCTTCACCTTCGGCGGCACGCCCTTGGCGGAGAAGGCCGCGCTCGACTTCGCGGTCTCGTAAAACCCGTCGCTCGCACGGACTCGCAGGCGAGCCCGCTTCGAGTAGCCGAACGCGGCCGCGGGGAGCTTCTGCTTGCCGCTGTTCGGACCCGAGTAGACCATGCTCCAGGAGCGCCCGCCGTCGCGCGAGTAGTCGACAGAAATCAACAGGTCGTCGTCGCCATCGGAGTCCTTCGCGCTCCAGCGCAGCGTCTGACCCTTGCCCTCGCGCGCCGGGCGCTTCGACAGCGCGCGCAGCGTCACCTTCGGTGGCGATTTCGAACGGCTTCGTGCCGCGACCACGACACCGTCGCGCACCAGCTCGATCCGCTCGGCCCCTCGGGCGGGGATGTCGACGCTAATCATGCCGTCGGCGCTCTCACTAGCCGTCTCCGGAACGACTCCGGTGTCCGACACGACCCTGCCGGACCCGTCCCTGGCAATAACGTGGAAGCGGGCGCCTGGCGTAGACGCCGTGGCAGCCCGATCCACTGGAGCGACGTCGACTATCGTCGCGTCCTGTCCGCTCAGCGTCGCGGCGACGTGCAGGGCCCGGGCGCGGGCAGCCGCAGCGCCTGCACCGGTGGGCGCAGGCGCGGGCCGTGCTGGACGGGCGGCGGGCAGCGCCACGCTCGGCGGGTGGTACCTGGCGAGCTCGCCCCAGTAGCGGACCGACATCACGGAGTTCGCCAAAGACTTGTCGTTGCAGTAGGACAAGAAGTCGTAGAGCACGTTCGCTGCTAGCCGGAGAATGTTGAAGCCGCCGACACTGGGGAGTTGCACATTGGACCGCGGCAAATAGCGCGCGATGCGCTTCCCGCCCGATGTCATCTGGAGCGTCACGCCTTCGAACTCGCCCTTGTCATCGGGCGGCCAGGGAACCCCGGTGTTCGCTCCCTTGTCGGGCTCCGACCCGGGGCAGGACTGGCCCGCATGCTTCATGTCCCCGAGGGCGTGCCCGAGCTCGTGCGGTCCGTCGGCCGGCCCGGCGGTGTTACGCCCGAGTACCGAACGCGCCGGGTAGGCGTCAAAAAGCTGGCCGACATTCGCTCCACCGGCGCCGCTCACGGGATAGGAGTCGATGAGGCCAAGCGGCCACTGACTGTTGCTCCAACCCGGCTGGGTTTTGGCCCAATTGACAACGCGCTCGAAGATCGCACCCGCGCGATCCCATTGTGTCTTGTATTTCGGGTCCGTCCCGTTCAACTCGGCGTTCACGTTGAGCGGCATCGACGGGTAGGCCGCACGTCGAAGTGGTGCGGATGCCCCTCGTAGCGGACGCGCGAGAACCAGCGTTCCCCGGGATCGTCCGGCGCCGCCGGGTCTTTCGGGTTGGTGACCAGGTTCACGGGCCGGATCACGTTGGTGAACATGCGCTTGAAGGAGACCTGGAACAGCCGGTAGTTGTTGTCCGACTGGTCGATCTCGAGCGCGGCCGCTACGGGGTTGTAGCCAGGTGGATTGAGGACCGCCGTCAGGGTGACGCCGCGACGGTTCGTGAGCTCAGATGCAGACGCTCGGCGTGAGCGCCGCGGGAACCGCTCGGAGCTTCGCTCTGTATCTCGAGTCGGGCGCCAGGTGTTGGAAACGCTCGCCGATCGCATGCGAGCCGGCGCTCGTTAGCTCCCCGCACTTGCTGAAGCCGCCGCCGTCGTTGGACTCGAGGCCCTCCATTTCGAACCGGTAGGTCACGGTCGGCCCGCCCGCTCCGATGTTGATCTTCCCGCGCGGGGTCGCCTCACTGGAACTGATGCCGTCGACTGCCGTGATGTCGTAGTCGAACGTTCCGGGCGGAGCGACTGGTGGGGGCGCCGCACCGCCGGAGCCCCCACCCGTCGGCGGGTTCAGGTCGAGCTTCGCGATCTTCTGGCGGGTGTACTCCGTGAACCAGATGTTGTTGTCCGGGCCGACGGTGATGCCGACGGGGTCCGAGCCGTCTCCGAGCGGGAACTCCTCGATGTTGCCAGCGGAGTCGATCCGGCCGATCTTGTTGACGTTGGCCTCGACGAACCACATCGCGCCGTCCGGGCCACGGATGATCTCGGTCGGGCCCGGCGTTCGCGTCGTGATCGGGTAGCCCACTGTCCCTCCGCCCGGGAGAGCCTTCAGGACGAGGTTGTTGATCGAGTCGGTCACCCAGACGTTTCCGGAGGCGTCGCTCGCGACGTCGTTGTAGGAGGCGCTCGGAGGGGGCGGAAAGGTCATCGGATCGTTGTAGCGCCCAAAGCTGCTCGTGGCCGTGAACCACATCTCGCTCCCGTTGGCGCCGAGTCGGCCGGGGTGCGGCGCCGGCAACCCGCTGATTGGCGCAACCTCGTCGTCGATCACGAGCCCCGTCGTGACACGCGCGATCTTGCCGCGGGACCGAGCGCGACCCAGAGACGGCCGTCGGAGCCCGGCTCGACGTCGAGCGCTGCGAGAGCGCCGTGGCGAAGGTGTTCGACTGGGTGTGGATGCCGCCCGTCGTCAGGCGGCCGAGGCGGTTGAGCGACTCGTAGTTGAAGTAGAGCGCGCCGTCTGGCCGTTGACGATGTCGCCGATGCCTGCATCGGTCTGGAGAATGACCTGGTCCGTCACCTGCCCGGACGTGGTGATCCGGCCGATCCGGTTCCCGCGTGGCCGGGCGGGACGGCCGGCTCATTGAACTGCGTGTACCAGAGCGCGCCGTCCGAGCCGGCCGTGATGTAGCCCGGTCGCAGGTTCGGGTCGCCGAAACCCATGTCGTACTCGGTGAGCAGCGGGGCCGCCTGCGCGGGAGCGGCGAGGCCGAGCGCGCAGGCGAAGCCGACGATGACGCCCAGCACGGTTGTCCGAAGCGAGTCCCTCATTCCCCACTCCCATCTCGATCGCGACCTTGGCGCGGCCCAGATGAAGCCTGCGTGAAGAAGCCTAACCCCTAGTGGGGACTCGTGCTCAGGCCGAGGCTACCTGGCTTAGGCCTCTTTCGCGGCAGGCCTGTGCCTCGGCCTCGCCCTTGCGCCGGCGCTCGGCGGCAGCGCGCAGCTCGACCGGCGCCGCGTGGAGCGCGCGCAGGCGGAGGTCCTTCCACGACATGCCTTCGGCGAGCATCGCGGGAGCGCCGAGCGCAACGGCGGTCGCGATCTCGACCGCCTGCAGGATGACGCCGTAGGCGAATGCGTCCGTGTGGCCGACGCCGTAGGCCGAGAGGACGGCGACGCAGGCGGCCTGGAAGACCCCGACGTTCGACGGCGTCGCGGGCAGGACCGCCGTGACGTTGACGGCAAACAGCACCGCAGCGGCCGCCCCGAGCCCGGCCTCGTGGTCGAGGCCGAGAGCGACGAGCAGCAGGTAGCAGGCAAGCCACTGGATCGCCCAGGCGAGGAGCTGCGTGAACGCTGCCCACGCACCGAGCTTCGGGTTGCGGAAGACGTCAAGCCCTCTGCGCACCTCCACCATCGCGCGCCGGGCAGCTGTTACCGCCTGCTGGACGCGAGCGAACCGCGACGGCTTGCCGGAGCGCAGCAGCGCCGGCACGATCAGCACGCCGACGATCAGCGCGATCGGGATGATCGTCGCGATCACGAGCTTGTCCTCGTTGCCCTGGAAGAGGCCGACGGTCGCGAACATCACGCTCCCGAGCACGACGAGCGCGACGATGTTGAGCAGCGTCTGCGAGACGAGCGTGCCGAGCACGACCGGCAGGCGGTCGCGCACGGGGCCCGTGCGGCGGGCCATGATCAGGGCGCGCGAGGGCTCGCCGAGGCGCGCCGGCAGCGTGGCGCTCATCAGCACCCCGATCATCGTCGCGCGGGCCGTGTCGCGTCTTCGAACGCGCGTGCCGGGCAGCGCGGCCTTGAGCACCGCGTGCCACGCCTCGGCGCGAACGAGCATCGAGGCGCACATCAGGGCGAAGCCGGCGACGATCCAGATCGGTGTGGCGGCTACGAGCGCGTCGACGAGCGGCTGCAAGCCGATGCGGTTGAGCGCGAGCGCGGTCAGTCCGATCGCGAGGACGGCGCCCGCGGCGACGCCAACACGTCGCAGGGTGCGCGCCTTGCGGCGCGGCGCGAGCGTCGGGACCGCGGGCTCGATCGAGGGGATCTTGCGCGGCGGCAGCGACGGGCCGCCATCGGCGGGCTGCAGGCCCGCGCGGACGAGCATCCGCTGCTTCGCGCCCTCGGGCTCCGGCACGGACGCGCCTCCTCGTAGGCGGACATCACCTCGCGGGCGACGCGCGGCCAGGCGAAGCGCTCGGCGCGCTGGCGCGCGGCGGCGCCATGCCGCTCGCGGCGCGTCGGGCTCGACGGCGAGCGAGTGGAGCGCCTCGCCGAGGTCGGCCGGGTTGCCCGCCGGGACGAGCACGCTGTCCACCCCGTCGCGGGCGACGTCGCGGTAGCCGGCGATCTCGGAGCGACGACGGGCGTTCCCGCCGCGAACGCCTCCGTCAAGCACCATGCCGAAGCTCTCGCCGCCGAGCGAGGGCGCGCACAGCACGTCGGCCTCGGAGAGCAGGCGCCACTTCTCGTCCTCGGCCACGGGCCCGACGATGTCGACGCCGGCGGGATCGAGCAGGTACGGCTCGACCTCCTCGGGCTTGGCGCCGGCGACGGTCAGCCGGGCGCGCACGCCCGTCGCGTGGAGTGCTTCGAAGGCGCGCAGCAGGACCGGCAGGCCCTTGCGCTCCTCGGCGCGGCCGACGAACAGCAGGTTCAGCTCGCCGGGCGTCGTGCAGACGCGCCATTGGCGGACCCGCCGTGCGCGGCGAGGTCGACGCCATTGGGGATCACGCGGTAGCGGCCGCCGTAGAAGCGCTCGGCAGTCCAGCGTGCAGCCTCCGAGACCGCAATCCGCACGCTCAGCTTGTTGTAGAGGCGGCGGGCGCCGACCACGTTCGCCGTTAGATGCCCGGCGAGGCGGCTCGTGGAGTAGGTGTGGAACGTCCCGACGAGCGGCGCGCGTGCCGACTCGACAGCGCACCAGCTCATCATCGCCGCGTTCGGCTCGTGGACGTGGACGACGTCGAAGTCGCCGTGGCGCAACTCGCGCGAGACGGTCGCGATCGCGCTCGGCGTGATGGCGACGTTCGACATCGCGCCGTTCATCGGCAGCCCGACCGTCCGTCCGAGCGGGATCAGGTAGTCGGGCGCTTCGCGGACCTGTGGCCGCACGCCGCGGTGCGTGATCCGGGCATGGCGATCATCCGGGTCGTAGGGAGCCAGCAGACGCACGTCGTGGCCGCCGCGGATGAACTGCTCCGCAAGCGCCTCGACGTGGACACCGACCCCGCCCGGATATGTATACGAGTAGGGGGAAACGAGCGCTAAACGCACTGGGGAAATGGTACCCGGAACGCCGCCATGCATTACGGCCTGGACACGCGATTTTCACGTCCGCAGCGCACATACCCCACTGCCAACAGCAAGCCGATCGTTCCGATCAGCACGATCACCGGCCCCGAGTCGTTCGCGAGCGCGCCGACGACGGTCGCCCAGAAGGCGCCGAGCAAGCCCGCGCGGAGCGCCCGGCCGCGCTCCGGATCCCATTCGTCGAGCGGCTTCAGCAGGTCGTCGCGCCTGAGGTAGCCGACCACGAGCAGCACGATCGACAGCCCGACGCTGATCGGCGCCGTGCCGGTGGTCAGGCCGGAGATCGAGATCCGGAAGCGGCGCCAGATCGTCTCGAGGATCTCGCTCGGGGGGTTCGCCTCGACCACCGAGCGCGTCAGGTGCGCGCCGCCGCCGGTGACGAGGTCGATCGCGATCAGCCCCACCACCGCCGCCACCGGCGCGAGCACCGCGATCACGATCGTCCGCCGGCTGGGGCGGCCTGCCATCGCGGCGACCGTCGCGACGGCGCCGCCGGCGCCGAGCGTGATCACTCCGCCGACGTCGGCGCCGAGCTTTCCAGCGCCGATGACGACACAGCCCGCGAGCGTCGCGAGGGCGAACAACCGCGGCGCCCACCGCGGCGGCGCCAGCGTCAGCGCGGCGCCGAGGCCGATCATCCAACTGAGCGCGAGCACGGCCTCGAGCTCGTTGCCGGCGCCGAAGAAGCGCGCGCCGAAGCGCGGGTTGGAGCCGACGAGCGAGAGCCCGAGCAGCGGCGAGCCGCTCGCGAGGTCAACCGTGAGGACGGCGGTGAAGACCGCGACCGGGACCGCGAGCGCCCACGGCCAGCGGCATAAGCGATCCGTGAGCGCGCCGGCTACGAGCGGCCCGAGGGTGAGGATCAGGACCTCGGCGTCGGGGCCAGGGAAGATCGCGGCTGTCAGCAGCGTGAAGGGCGGCAGCCACAGGAGGGTTAGCGCTCCGGTGCGGACCGCGAAGCGCGCGCCGTCGCGGTCGCGCAGCCGCACGCAGATCGCGAGGCCGATCACCCAGAAGACGAGCATCCACTGCAGCACGGGATCGCGGCGGCTCGAAACCACGTTCAGCCGCGCGCCGAGGTTGAGCACGTCGCGCGCCTTGCCGTCGGAGCGGCTCTCGAGGATCCGCCCCTGCATCTCGTCGGGCACGTCGATGCCGAGGTGGTCGAGCAGCGTCGGCGCGACGTCGGTGCCGGTGACGAGCCCGTCGCGGCGGCTCGTCGGCGAATAGAGCACGCCCTCGAAGTCGCGCGCGAGGATCCCGGTCGGGATCAGCTTCAACCCGCCGGGCGGCGGGGCGCGCAGCGCGTAGATCATGTCGTCGGGCCGCCGCGCCGCGATGAGCTCCTCGAGCGCCTCGATGCCGAGCTCGTCGGCGGGCAGGCGCGCGACGACGAAGTCGGCCTGCTCCCAGAGCTCCAGCGCGCGATCCACGAGCGTGCCCTGCGTGCCGACGGAAACGAGGTCGATGCGGCCCTGTCGGTCCGCAGCCGCGATCGCGTCGAGCTGCTCGAACCCGAGGATGCCCGCGTACGCGCTGCGGCCGCCGTGCTCGCCGATCGTCGTCGCCAACAGGCCCGGCTCGACCTGGCCCGGCGCGTCCTCGGCCCGCTTCACGATCTCGTGCCAGCTCGTCATCCGGCCACCAGGCGGCTCCTCGACGAGCTGGGTGTCGGGGATCGCGCGCGGGTCGTAGACGCGCGTGGAGATCCGCGCTCCCTGGCCGATGTCGAGCAGCATCTGGCGCTTGGAGTAGCCGCCGAGGGTCGGGCTCGTCAGCCCGACGGCGAAGCCGCGGTCCTCGAAGTCGAACAGCAGCGGGAACTTCGGCAGCGGCTCCTGCGGGACGAGCGCGATCATCACCCGCGGCTTTGCGCCCGCAGGCTGCGCCGCGACCCCGAGCGCTGCGATCAACACCAGCAGTGCAGCCGCGAGCGCGGCCTTCCACCTCATGCGCGAGACTCTATGGACGATGGCCGACTCCCCGACCGAGCGCCACTTCGTCAAGTTCACGTTCGTGAAGGTGGAGCCCGCCTGGCGCGCGCTCCCGGCCGGCGAGCGCGCCGAGCACAAGCGCGAGTTCGCCGCCGCGTGCGCGGACTTCGCGGCCGAGCACTTCCTACGCACCTACTCGCTCGTCGGGACCCGCGGCGACACCGATCTGATGGTCCGCACCGTCAGCCCGTCGCTCGACCCGATCCACGAGTTCCACGTGCTGCTCAACCAGACCGGGCTGATGCGCCATGCCGACATCTCGCACTCCTACCTCGCGATGACGAAGGAGTCGGCCTACTCGCAGGAGGAGACGCCGCTCGCGCCGCGCCCCGGAGCCGACAGCCGCTACCTGATCGTCTATCCGATGTGGAAGAAGCGCGAGTGGTACCTGCTCGCGCCCGAGGAACGGATGCGGATCATGAAGGGCCACATCGAGGTCGGCAAGCGCTACACCGGCATCGACATCAACACGGCGTATTCGTACGGGCTCGACGACCAAGAGTTCGTCGTCTCATTCGACGCCGACGAGCCGGGCGAGTTCCTCGACTTGGTCCACGAGCTGCGCGCGACCGAGTCGAGCGCTTACACCGAGTCCGAGACGCCGATCTTCACCTGCATCGCAGCCTCACCCGAGCGCGCGCTCGCGGCCCTCGACGGCGAGGCCGTCGAGGACGCCGGCGTAGCGGTCTTCGCGGCGTCGAGCAGCTCCTCGAACGTGCACAGCTTCACGCGCGGGCGGCCCTGCGGCTCGCCGGCGCTCTTCTCTACGGAATCAATCGCCTCCCAGCCGGCGTAGGTGACGAGGTCGGGCTTGCGCTCCGCGAGCCATTCCTCGGTGGCGTCGCGGTCGGGCTGGGAAGGTTCGTGAAGACGACCGGTCTCGATGTCCTCGAAGACGTTGTCGACCGTCTCCTGCGCATCGCGCTTGTTCGTGCCGATCACCCCACTCGGCCCGCGCTTGATCCAGCCGACGGCGTACTCGCCCGGGAGGTGGTGCTGCGCCGCCGGGTCGATCACCCGGCCCTCGTCGTTGGGGATCGTCCCGCGCCACTCGTCGAAGGGAACGCCCGGTAGCTCGACGCCGCGGTAGCCGATCGAGCGGAAGACGATTCCGCACTCGAGCGTCTCGTGGTCGGAGGTCGGCTGGGCGCTGAGGCGCCCGTCGCCACCGTGCTGGAGCTCGTTGCGGACGAGCTCGATCGCTTCGACCTTGCTGTCGCCCCTGATCGCGACCGGCGAGAGCAGGAAGCGCAGGATCACCTTCTTCGGCTTGCCGCTCGGCTCGCGCTGCGAGTACTCGGTCAGGATCTCGACGTTCTTGCGCGGCGTCAGGTCGCCCTCGCCGGCGATCGAGCGGATGCTGTTCTGGTCGAGCTTCATGTCGGCGGGATCCACGACGACGTCGGCGTCGGTGAGCTCGCCGAGCTCGCGCAGCTCGGGGTTCGTGAACGCCGCCTGGGCGGGCCCGCGGCGACCGATGATCACGATCTCCTCGATCTCCGAGTCGGACATCGGGTCGATCGAGTGATCGGCGACGTCGGTCTCCTCGTGCTCCGCGCGCGGCAGCGCGAGCATGCGGGCGACGTCCATCGCGACGTTGCCGTTGCCGATCACGACCGCGCGCTTGTGCGAGAGGTCGAACTCGAGCTCGCGGTAGTCCGGGTGGCCGTTGTACCAAGCGACGAACTCGGTGGCGGCCCAGCTGCCGGGCAGGTCCTCGCCGGGAATGTCCATGTGGCGGTCGGTCTGGGCGCCGACCGCGTAGATCAGCGCGTGGTAGCGGTCGGCGAGCTCGTCGTGGGTGACGTCGGTGCCGAACTCGACGTTGCCGTAGAAGCGGAACTCGGGGTGGGCTGCGGTCTTCTCGTAGACGCGGCTGACCGCCTTGATGTTGGGGTGGTCGGGCGCCACGCCCGCGCGCACGAGGCCCCACGGCGTGGGCAGCCGATCGAGCATGTCCACCTGCACCACCGCGTCGGGGTGGTTCTTGTTCTTCAGCAGATGGCCGGCGGCGTAGAAGCCTGCCGGTCCGCTGCCGATGATCGCTACCCGCAGGGGGTTCTCGGCTGTGCCTGGAGTGGCCAAAGCGGCGGCGGATGATAGCCGCGCGCTGCGGCCGGCCCACGACTGGCGGCCCGCGCCAGCCCGCCCTGAAGTGCTGTATACTGCGCTGTATATGGCCTCACGGCGTACCCAAATCTACCTCACCCACGAACAGCGCAAGGGCCTCGACACGCTCCGCGGTCGCGACGGTAAGAGCCTCGCGGAAGTCGTGCGCGAGGCGGTCGACGCCTACCTCGAGAACCAGGGTGCGACGCCGACCGACGCCCTCGCGGCCACCCGCGGCGCGCTGCCCGACATCGAGGCACCACCTAGGACGGAGTGGGAGCGCGGGTATGGCTGAGGTGCTGGTCGATACGGACGTCTTCATCGACCATCTGCGCGGACAGCGTGAACTCGAGCCGGGGCGCGATCACCTGAGCTACTCCGCGGTCACGCGGGCGGAGCTCTTCGCCGGGCGGAACACCAACGAAGACGTGGTGCGCACGTTGCTCGCGCCGTTCGGCGAGCTGCCCGTCGACCGCGAAGTCGCCGAGCTCGGGGGGCGGATCCGACGCGACTTGTCGATCGGACTGCCGGACGCGTTGATAGCCGCGACTGCGATCGGGCACCGCTTGGTGCTCATGACGCGTAACGCGCGCGACTTCGAGCGCGTCCCCGGACTGCGGCTTCGCGAGCCAAGCTAGGCGATCCGCGTTGTGAGCCGCCCGAGCTGCGGCGATGAGACGACGACCTCGTCGCCCGGCTTCAGCCAGATGTGCGGATCGCGCGTGGAGCCGACGCCGGAAGGTGTTCCCGTCGAGACGATGTCGCCCGCCTCGAGCGTCATCAGCTTCGACAGGAAGGCAACGAGCGCGGGGATCGAGTGGATCAGGTCGGCCGTCGAGGACTCCTGCAGGCGCTCGCCGTTGAGGTCCAGCGCGAGCTCGATCCCATCGGGCGGGCCTGCCTCGTCCGGCGTCACGAGCGAGGGACCGCACGGGGCCGAGCCGTCGAACACCTTGCCGGGCATCCACTGCATCGTCTTGAACTGGTAGTCGCGCGCCGAGAGGTCGTTCAGGAGGGTGTAGCCGGCGATCACGCCGAGGGCATCCGCCTCGGCGACGTCCTTGCAGCGGCGGCCGATCACGAACGCGACCTCGGCCTCGTAGTCGACCTTGTCACTGTAGGCCGGCAGCGGCACCGTTTCTCCCGGCGCGGCGAGCGCGTTGGCGAACTTGGCGAAGAACGTCGGCACCTCGGGCGGGTCGAGCCCGGCCTCCTCGGCGTGCGAGAGGTAGTTGAGCCCGATGCAGATCAGCTTCGGCGGCCGCTGCACCGGCGCGAGCAGGCGGAGCTCGGCGAGCGGGACGGCGTCGGCCACATCGCCGTCGCCGGCGTCGAGCGCGCCCGCGGCGATCAGGTCGTCGACGGTCTGGCCGCGGTCGGATGGGATCACCTGCTCGCCGTCGAGGATGCCGGCGCGCGGGCCGTCGCCGGCGTCGTAGGTGACGAAGCGCATCGCGGTCTTGGAAGATAGCCGGGTGAAGCAGATCGCCGTCATCGACATGGGGTCGAACTCGTTCCGCTGCGTCGTCTTCGGCTTCGAGGCCGGGCGCAGCTGGTGGCTGTCGGACGAGATCCGCGAGCCCGTGCGGATCAGCGCGGGGATGGGTGATGAGCAAACGCTCAAGCCCGACCGGATCGAGCGGGCGGTCCATACCGCCGCGGTGTACGCGTCGTTCTGCCGCGCGTCGGAGGTCGACGAGATCGCCGCGGTCGCGACGAGCGCGATCCGCGACGCGCGCAACCGCGACGAGCTGCTCGAGCGCATCGAAGCCGAGACGGGCCTCGAGGTGCGCGTCATCTCCGGTTGGGAGGAGGCCTTCTACGGCTACCTCGCGATCGCGAACTCGACGACCCTCGAGCAAGGGTTCGGGATCGACATCGGCGGCGGGAGCGTCCAGCTCGTCCAGATCGCCGACCGCCGTCTGGCCACGGCGGAGTCGGTACCGCTCGGCGCGGTGCGCGTCAGCGAGGCGTTCCTTGCCGGCGCGGAGACCACGCCGAAGCAGATCAAGGCCCTGCGCAAGCACGTCCGCAAGCAGCTCGAGGAGATCGAGTGGCTCACGGGTGGCGAGGAGAAGCGCCTGGTGGGCATCGGCGGCACGATCCGCAACCTCGCCGCCGCGGCCCAGAAGCGGATCGAGGGCTACCCCGACATCGAGGTACAGGGGTTCGAGCTGACCTTCGAGGCGCTTGGCGGGCTGATCGACGATCTCACCGCGCTGCCGGTCGCGAAGCGCGGCTCGGTCGGCGGCATCAAGCCGGACCGCGGCGACGTGATCCTCGGCGGCGCGGTCGTCCTCTCCGCCGCGATGGAGCATGCCGGCTTCGACGCGGTCGAGGTGACGGAGGCCGGCCTGCGCGAGGGGATCTTCTTCGAGCGCTTCCTCGACGATCACGACCCGCCGCTGCTGGACGACGTGCGCCGCGCGTGGGTGCGAAACCTCTCGAACCGCTTCCACCCCGAGCCCGCGCACGTCGAGCATGTCGCCGCGCTCTCACTCCAGACCTACGACGGACTCGCGGAGGCGGGGCTCGTGGCGGCCTCGGACGCCGAGCGTGAGCTGCTGTGGGCGGCGTGCATGCTCCACGACGTCGGCGCCGCGATCGACTACGACGACCACCACAAGCACTCCTACTACCTGATCGAGCACGCAGGCCTACCGGGATGGACGCCGCGCGAGCTGCTGTTGATCGCGCTGATCGCGCGCTACCACCGCAAGGGGGACCCGGAGACAGCCGCGCTCGGCCCGCTGGCGAGCAAGGGCGACGAGCAGCGGCTGGCACTGCTCTGCGGCGTGATCCGCCTCGCCGAGCAGCTCGAGCGCAGCCGCGACCAGTCGATCGTCTCGATCGGCGTCGCGGCGGAGGACGGGCTCGTGCGCCTCGACGCGACGCCGAGCTCCGCGTCGGTGGACACGAGCGTCGCGATCTGGTCGGCGAAGCGCAACTCGACGCTGCTGGCGTCGGCGCTCGACCGCGAAGTCGAGATCTCGAGGCTCGGGATCTAGTCGGCCACGGGTCGGCCGGCGTCCGTAGAGTGAACACCTTGGCCGAGCGGGATCCCAAGCCGATGCCGACGTCCCGCCTGCGCCGCACGGCGAAGGTCGGCGGGCTCGTCGGGTCGCAGGCCGCGCGCAACGCCGCGACCAAGACCGCGAACCTCACGCGCTCGAAGGAGAAGCGGAGGATCGCGGTCGAAAAGCGCCAGGTCGAGGCCGCCGAGCAGATCTTCGAGGTGCTCGGCTCGATGAAGGGCCTGGCGCTGAAGGTCGGCCAGGTGGCGTCTTTCGTCGATACCGGGGTCCTGCCGCCCGAATTCGAGGATCGCGTCCAGGAGAAGCTCGCGGAGCTGCGCGACTCCGCCCCGCGCGTGCCATTCGAGGACATGCGCAAGGTGATCGAGGCCGAGCTCGAGCAACCCCTCGACGACGTCTTCGAGGAGTTCGACGAGGACGCGATCGCCGCCGCCTCGATCGGCCAGGTCTACCGTGCGCGCCTGCGCGAGGACGCCGACCGGCGCCTCGGCGGGCGCGAGGTCGCGGTCAAGGTCCAGTACCCCGACGTCGCCCGCGCCGTGCGCTCGGACCTCGACAACCTCGGCCTGCTGATGCGGGTCGCGAAGACGATCGCGCCGGGGATGGACTCGCAGGCGATGTCGCGCGAGATGCGCGAGCGCCTCGTGGACGAGCTCGACTACGAGCACGAGGCGCAGAGCCAGCGGACCTTCGCGCGCACCTGGCGCGGCCACCCGTTCGTCGTCATCCCCGAGGTCGCCACCGGTCTCTCGCGCGAGCGAGTGATCGTGCAGGAGTTCGTCGAGGGCCGCGGGTTCGACGAGGTCCAGGAGGCGGGGCCCGAGGATCGCAACCGCCTGGCCGAGGCCGTCTTCCGCTTCTTCTTCGGCTCGCTCTACCGGACGGGCTTCTTCTCCGGCGACCCGCACCCGGGCAACTACCTGCTGCATGGACGACGGCCGTGTCGCCTTCCTCGACTTCGGGATGACGAAGAACCTGCCCGAAGGCCACCGCGAGCGCGGCAAGACCCTGATCCGCGCGGCGATGGAAGGCGATGCCGAAGCGGTACGCGCGGCGATGGCCGGGTTCGGCTACTTCGACGCCGACGACCCGAAGATCCCCGCCGACCGCGTGCTCGAGCACATCCGGCGGGTCTCTGGTTGGTACCTCGACGACCGCGAGTTCACGCTGACCACGGACTACACGGTCCAGGTGATGATCGACTTCGGCGACCCGCGGTCGGAGTTCTGGGACCTGATGAAGCGGCAGACCGTTCCGCCGGACACGATGCTGCTGCTGCGGATGGAGGCACTCGTGGTGAATGTGCTCGCCCAACTCGAGGCGACTGCGAACTGGCACCGGATCGTCCGCGAGATGGTCTTCGACGAGGAGCCCGCGACGGAGATGGGCGAGGAGGAAGCCGCTTTCTGGGCGGGCGCGCGGAGCAGATAGCCGCGCTTCGCAAGGCGGATCCCGTCCTGCGCGGCGTGATCGACGCGATCGGCGAGTTCGACCCCGATCAGCGCAGGCGCGAGGCGCCGCAGGACCCCTATGGAGCGCTCGTGCGCGCGATCGTCGGCCAGCAGCTCTCGACAAAGGCCGCCCAGACCATCTTCGGCCGGCTCACCGCCCTCTACGGCGATCGCACGCCCTCACCACGGGAGCTGCTCGCGACCGGCGAGGACGACCTCCGCGGCGTCGGCCTCTCGCGCCCGAAGGTCTCCTACCTGCGCAGCCTCGCCGAGCACGTCGAGACCGGCGAGCTCGAACTCGACCGCCTGCGCGAGCTCGCCGACGAGGACGTCACGGCGCAGCTGATCCAGGTCAAGGGCCTCGGCCAGTGGACGGCCGACATGTTCCTGATCTTCCACCTCGGCCGGCCCGACGTGCTCCCCGTCGGCGACCTCGGCGTGCGCAAGGCGGCGCAGCTGGCATACGGGCTCGACGAGCTGCCGGCGCCGGACGAGCTGCGGCGGATCGCCGAGCCCTGGCGGCCCCACCGCTCGCTCGCCTCGCTCTTCCTCTGGCGCTCGCTCGCGACCGAGCCCGTCTAACTCCTGCCCGCGCCGCATCCGCAGGTACCCTGGCGCCAATGGACCTGGTGCTCGACACGCTCGCGAAGATCGAGTTCGACCCCTACGGCCACCACCACGTGTCGATCCAGCATCGCTCGGGGATGCTGTGCCTGCTCGCCTTCATCCTGTCGTTCGCATTCGTGCGTACGAGCGCGCGGATGATCCGCGCTCAGGTGAAGTGGTGGCCCGGCAACGTCGAGACCAAGAGCGGCCTGCACATCCATCACCTCGTGTGGGGGATCTTCACGATGATGATCGCGGGCTTCCTCGGCTTCGCGCTCAGCCCGGACACACCGTGGCTCGAGGTGCTCGCGATCTTCTTCGGGATCGGCGCCGGGCTGACGATGGACGAGTTCGCGCTCTGGCTCCACCTCGAGGACGTCTACTGGGCGGAAGAAGGGCGACAGTCGGTCCAGTTCGTCGTCTACATGGCCAGCTTCGCGGGGCTCGTGGTCGTCGGCATCTCGCCGCTCGACCTCGACGGCCCTGGGCTCGGCGCGATCGTCACCTCGCTGATGATCTCGCTGGTCTTCGCCGGGATCGCGGTCTTCAAGGGCAAGATCTACAGCGCGTTGCTCGGCCTCTTCATCCCGCCCGTCGGACTGGTGGCATCAATCCGCCTCGCCAAGCCGAACTCTCGCTGGGCGCGCAAGCGCTATCCGGAGGGCTCGAGCAAGCGCGAGCGGGCGGAGGCGCGGTTCGATCGTGAGCGCAGCGGCTTCGCCCGCTTCGCAAACCTGGTCGCGGGCGCGCCGACGAAGCCGAAGAGCTAACGCCCTAGCGCGGAGCCTTGATCGCGGTGGCGGTCGAGGCGCGCGCCGCCTTCGCGCCGGGGATCGTCACGACGATCCTGAACTTGACCGACAGCCGCTTGGCACGCCTGAAGAGGCCGCTCATGCTCTGCGATAGCTTGACCCTCACCCGTTTCGAGACCCCGGGCTTTAGCGCAAGCACCTGGTCGGCGAGCGTGACCTTGCGCGTGTCGGCGCCCGCCTTGCCCTTCGGCAGAGCGCTGATCGGAGCGCGCGCCGAGGCGGTGACCAGCACCGCGCAGGTCAGCTGAGAGGTGACGGGACAGGTCGCGGTCGCACGGCTGTCGAGCGTGATCTGCCGGCCGCGCTTGGCGGTGGCGCGTAGCCGGATCTTGCCGATCGGGAAGGGCTGTGGCTGCACGATCGCGGGCGGAGTCACAGCCGGCGTGGCTGCGGGCTGCGCCGGAAAGACGATCACGTCCGTTTCGCCCACACAGTTCATCGGGGCGGGGTCGATCGAGTCGCGGATGACCGTGTCGGTCCCCGGGCCGCAGTCGAGCTCGGCGTCCACCTCGCCATCGGCGGCCAGGAGCTCGTCGTCTCCGTCGCCACCGCGCAGTGTGTCCGCCCCCGGCCCCCCATCGAGGCTGTCGGCGTTGGGCCCACCGGTCAGCTCGTCCGCCCCGCCCTCGCCGTTGAGCTCGAACGTCGCCGTCAGCGGCGGGTTCACGCCGGAAACGCCGACGTCGTCGTCGCCACCGCGCGCGAACACGCTGACTTTCGCGCCGCTATTAGCCATCACGTCCTGCTCGGCATCGCCCGCCTGCGCAGTGTCGAAGTCGAAACGGCTGCTGAAACCTGGATCGTGGGCCCCGAAGCGGCTGTGTCTGAGCCGCTCGTCAGGCTCGACCCCGAAAAACAAGCCGAAGGAGTACCTGGAACGACCGTCGTCGTTCGCCGCATCTCCGGTCAAGATCGGGTCGCCGCCGTTGAAGTCGGCCGTGTAGGACGGCCTCGGCCGCGCCCGGGGCCAGCAGCATCGCAAGCCCGGCGAGCGAGCAAGCGATCGCCAGTGCGCGCGCCGCGGACACGGCCAGACGCGCTACTGCGTCGACGCGCAGGCCGCGGCTTCTTCGTCGTCCGCCACGCGGAACGAAGAGCCGCAGCCGCAGGCGGCCACGACGTTCGGGTTGCGGACCTCGAAGCCCGACCCCATCATGCTCTCGGTGTAGTCCACGACCGAGCCGTCGACGTAGCTCAGGCTCGCGGGGTCCACGAGCACCGGAATGCCGCGGTCCTCGAAGACGTTGTCGTCGTCGCGCTTCTCGTCGAGCGCGAGCGCGTACTGGAAGCCGGAGCAACCGCCGCCGCGGACCGCGACCCGCAGGCCGGCGCCGTCGGGCTGGTCTTCGCCAGCGAGAAAGCCTCTGACCTTCTCGGCCGCTATATCGGTCAACGTGACCACTAGGTGTCACATTGTAGCTAGGCATACCCCTGGAGCCGCACCCTCTATCCTCGGAGGCGATGCCCACTGTCGAGGAGCTCGAGAAGCGCATTCGCGGCGCACTTCCCGGTTCGGAGGTGAACGTCGCCGATCTGACCGGCGGCGGTGACCACTTCCGCGCCGAGATCGTGTCGGATCGCTTCTCCGGCCTGTCGCGAATCGAGCAGCACCGACTCGTGTACGACGTCTTCGGCGACGAGGTGGGCGGGCCGATCCACGCCCTTTCGATCAAGACCTCGACACCGGAGACGAACTGATGAGCGAAGCGAACGCCGCCACGCAGGACCCGATGACCGAACAGCAGATCCGCGAGTTCATCGAGCGCGCGGTCGCCGACAACCAGGTGATGCTGTTCATGAAGGGCACGCCCGCGGAGCCCGCCTGCGGGTTCTCGGCGCGTACGGCCGCAGCGCTGCACGCGCTCGGCGTGCGTTACGCCGCGCTCGACATTCTTCCCGACCCGCGCATCCGCGAGCAGCTGTCCGACCTCTCCGGCTGGCCCACGATCCCGCAGCTGTTCGTCGGCGGCGAGCTCGTCGGCGGCTGCGACATCGTCACCGAGATGTACGAGTCGGGCGAGCTCGCCGAGCTGCTCGGCGTCGAGCAGCCGGACGGTGGCGAGGAGGCCGAGGCTCCGCCTGCTCCTGAGCCGGGCAAGGCGCCGCCGCTCGGGCTCGAGAACCGCCTGAGCTAGCGCACGCGTGTGCGCCGGCCGCTCACCGCGCTAGCCGGCGCCGCGTCGTTCGCGGCCGTTTTCGCCGGCGTCGGAACGGCGTCCGCGGAGGAGGCCTCCGTCGAGAGTGGCGCGCTACGAGCCACCATCCGCTCCGACCCCTGGCAGATCGAGCTCGCCGAGCGCGGCGGGGCGACCCTTCGCGAGGGCGCGGCGACGCGGCTCGGAGCACGCTTCCTCGGCGGCTGGTCACGCGTCGTGCGCGCGCGGGAGCTGCGGCGGAAAGGCGACGCGGTGATCGCCACCGCCGTGACCGGCGACGGGCGAGAGATTCGTGTGCGCGTGCGGCCCGATGGCGAGGGGACGATCGCGCTCGAGGCGGTCCCCACCGGCGGCGGCGCGGACGCCCTCGGGATCGGCTTCGAGGCGCCGCCCGGGGAGCGCTACTTCGGCTTCGGCTCGCGCTCGAACGCGGTCGACCACGCCGGGCGCGAGGTCGAGAACTACGTCGCCGACGGGCCGACGCGTCCCGAGGACCGCAATTACCCGCGCGCGTTCGTGCCGCCGTGGGCGCACGGCGAGCGCGACGACTCGACCTACTACCCGGTCCCCTGGCTGCTGTCGAGTCGCGGCTACGGCGTGCTGGTGGACCGCGACGAGACGAGTCGCTTCAAGCTCGGCAGCGAGCGGGCCGGCGCTTGGAGCGTGGAGATCGACTCTGGCGCCCTCTCGCTGCGGTTCTTCGCCGGCCCGCGGCCCGCCGACGCGCTCGCGCGCTTCACCGCCGCCACCGGCCGCCAGCCGCCCCCACCCGCGCCTTGGGCGTTTGGCCCCTGGTTCCAGACCGGCCAGCCGAACCGCGTTGAGCTCGCCGAGGAGGCCGCGCTGATGCGCACGCTGCGCGAGGCCGACGCGCCGGTCTCGGCCGCCGAGACTCAGATGCACTTCCTTCCGTGCGGAGCGCAGCGCGACGACCCCGCCTACAACCGCGCACGAACGCGCGCCTTCCACGCTGCGGGCCTCGCTCACCTCGTCTATTTCAACCCCGCGCTGTGCGTCTCGTACCAGCCCCTCTGGACCGAGGCCGCCCAGGCCGGCGTGCTCCAGCGCGAGCGCACCGGCCTCCCCCACGTCTACCCAGCCTTCGTCGGCGGGAGCGCCCCGCTCGGATTCGGCGTCGAGCCCCTTTCGCAGTTCGACTTCACCGCTGCTCGGACCGAGCGCTTCTACGAACGGCTCGTGCGCGAGGCAACCGACAGCGGCCACGACGGCTTCATGGAGGACTTCGGCGAATCGACCTCGCCCCTCGTCGTCGCGGCCGACGGAACCGCCGGAACGGCCGCGCACAACCGCTACCCGACCGACTACCACTGCGCGCTCGATCGGATCGCACGTCGGAGCGGCAAGCCGATAGTGCGCTTCCAGCGCTCGGGCTGGACCGGTAGCGCGCGCTGCGCGGTCAACGTCTGGGGCGGCGACCCGACGACCGTCTTCGGCTACGACGGGCTCCAGTCCGCGGTGCGCCAGGCGCTCGGCATGGGAATGTCGGGCGTGACCCGCTTCGGGACCGACATCGGCGGCTACAACACCTACGGCCCGGCCGAGAACCTGACGCCGGAGTTGCTCGCCCGCTGGATCGAGTTCGGTGCGGTCTCGGGCGTGATGCGCACCAAGCGTTCGGGAATCGCGATCCCGTCCTACCAACGCCCGCAGATCTACGACCGCGGGATGCTGCCGATCTGGCGCCGCTACGCGAAGCTCCATACGCAGCTCTACCCCTACATCCTCGCCGCGGACGCGCACTACCGCCGCACGGGACTTCCATTGATGCGCCACCTCGGCTTGGTGCACTCCGCCGACGAGCGCGCGCTCCGCTCGGACGACCAGTTGCTGTTCGGACCCGATCTGCTTGCCGCGCCCGTGGTGGCGGCGGGCGAGCGCGAACACGAGCTCTACGCGCCGGCCGGGCGCTGGATCGACCTCTGGCGCAGCGCGCACTACGAGGCGGCCGACGGCTCGCTGCGACTCGGGCGGCCGCGGGTGCTCGCGGGCGGGCGCGAGCACCGTCTGCCAGCGCCGCTCGAGGAGCTGCCGCTACTGGTGAGGTCGGGCGCCGTGCTGCCGATGCTCGAGCCGGACGTGGACACGCTCACCGACTATGGCGCTGGTGACGGCATCGTCCACTTGAATGACCGCCGCGGCCGCCTGCGACTACTCGCGTTCCCCCGCGGGCAGTCGAGCGCGGAGATGTTCGAGGGCGAGCGGCTCGTGTCCGTGGAGGGCGGCAAGCACCGTCGCTGGACGCTCGCGGTCCGCGGCGGGCGCAAGCGGACCTACCTCGTGCAGGCGACGATGCGCACCCTGCGGCGTCCGTTCACCCCGTGCCGCGTGACCGTCGGGCGCCGGACCCTGGCGCGCAATCGCTGGAGCTACGACACCAAGACGACGGTGCTCCACGCCCGTTTCAAGGCGCGCCGCGCGAAGCTGACCGCGCTGCCCTGCCGACGCGTCGATCGCCGCTAGCGGCGTCGCTTGCCGCGCTGGGTGCGGGCCGCATCGAGGCGCCGCTTGCCGGCGTCCGCCGCGCTGCGGGCCCGTTGGCGGTACTCCGCCTTCTTGTGCTCGGGCAGCGCCTGCCAGCGCTCGTAAGCCGCGAGCACGATCGGCCAGGCACGGCGCACGAAGCGCCCGATCCGCTCGGCGGCGACCTTGGTGCCGCCGCCGCCCGCCGACGCTCCGCCGCGAGCCATCAGCCGCTCTCGCGCTCGAGCGGCGCGGCCGCGCGCTCGGCCAGCCAGTCGAGGTGCTCGCGGATCCGGTGCGAATCGGTGATGACGTCGTCGCCCAACACGAGCACCGGAACATAGCGCTGGCCGCTCAGCTCCTCGACCTCGGGCCGGTCGCGGCGGCTGTAGGGCACGCGCACCTCGTCGAAATCGATCCCGTGCTGCTTGAGGCTGCGCGCCGCCCGTCCGCACGCGCAGAGGTGGTCCGTCGGGTTGGGGCAGCGGTAGAGGGTCGTCAATCGTCCGTCCCCACGAGGCCGGGCCGCAGGCGGCCGGCCAGCGACGCAGCGCCGCGCAGTGCGCCGAACGCGGCCGCCCCGACCTTGTATTGGATCGGCTGTGACGAGCGCACCCGCGCGAAGCGCTCTCCGTCGCGCTCGATGTACCACTCGATCGTCGCTTCGATCGTGTCCTCGTGCGGAGAGGTCCGCCAGCCGAGCTCGCGCTTCGCCTTCCTGGAGCTGTACGTCCACCAGAGTCCAGCCGAGCGGACCTCAGCGACCGTCACCGGGGGGCGGCCCGGGAGCCGCTCGGCCGCCTCGGCGAGGCGCAGCGCGAGCGGCGGTGGCAGCTTCAGCGGAGGCGGCTCGACGCCGGAGAGCCGGCCGAGGTCGGCGAACAGCCGGTCCCAGGTGTAGTTGCGGTTGCCGAGGATGTAGCGCTCGCCCGGGTTCCCCTTCTCGTCGGCGAGCAGGTGCCCGCGCGCGACGTCCACCACGTCCACGACATTGATCCCGCCCTCGACGTAGGCGGGGATCTGGCCGAGCATGAAGCGGCGGACGATCCCGGTCGAGCTGCGGTTCACATCGCCCGGGCCGAAGACGAAACAGGGGTTGACGCAGACGAGCGAGAGTCCCTGCGCCGCCAGCCGCAGCGCCTCCACCTCGGCCTCGTGCTTCGAGTTCACGTAGGGGATCCCGAGGCGGCCGGCGGTGAAGACCTGCTCCTCGTCGGCGGTCTCCCCCGGCTCGGCCGGCCCGATCGCGGCGACGCTCGAGGTGAGGGTGACGCGCTCGACCTCGGCGCGCAGGCACTCCTCGAGCAGGATGCGGGTCGCGCCGACGTTGACATCGAACAGCCGCTCGGCGTCAGCCGGGCGAAGCGAGGTGAGGCCGGCGGCGTGGAACACGCGATCGACCCCCTTGAGCGCGCGTCTGACCGCGCGGCGGTCGAGCAGGTCGCACTTCACGCGCTCGAACTCGAGTGCGTCGAGCGTCTCGTTCTCGGACGACTCGCGCAGGGCCAGGCGCAGATCGTCGCCGCGCCGGTTCAGCTGGCAGGCGATCGCCGAGCCGATGAAGCCGGAGCCGCCGGTCAGCAGCGTCTTCCCCACAGCGCGGAGTCTATGGCGGGCGGGCCGCTCGCCCGGCGCCCTCGCTGTAGTCTGGCCGCCGCATGCCGCCAGTCGCAGTCGTGACCGACACGACCAGCTATCTCCCGGACGAGGTCGTCGCCGAGAACGACATCACCGTCGTCTCTCTCTACATCGTCTTCGGTGGTGACCGCACAGAGCCGGAGGCGGAGCTGATGCGCGATCTCGGCGGCTTCTTCGAGGAGCTGCGTTCGATCGACGAGTGGCCGACCACCTCGCAGCCCTCGGTCGGCGACTTCGTCGCCGCCTACGAGCCCCTCCTCGCCGCGGACCGCGACATCGTTTCGATCCACATCGCCGGCGGGCTCTCCGGAACCTCGGAGGCGGCCCGCCAGGCGGCGGAGCAACTGGAGCGCGACGGCAAGGGCGGCGAGCGCGTGACCGTGATCGACTCGCGAACGGCCGCCGGCGGCCTGGGGATGCTCGCGCTCGTCGCGGCTCGCCGCGCCGCCGCGGGCGCCCGCGCCGAGGAGGTCGTCGAGGCCATCCAGGCCGCCCGCGACGACCTCAAGATCTACTTTGCGATCGACACGCTCGAGTTCCTCAAGCGCAGCGGCCGCGTCGGCGCGGCGAGCGCCTGGATCGGCTCGACGCTGAAGATCAAGCCGATCCTGACCGTCGAGTCCGAGATCACCCCGGTGGAACGGGTGCGGACCGCGAAGCGTGCGTTCGAGCGGATGGTCGAGTACGCCGAGGAGCGCAAGTCCTCGGGCGCCGACGGCTGGGTGGTCCAGCACATCCAGTCGCTGGCGGAGGCGGAGGAGCTCGCCAACCGCTGCCGCGAGCTGTTCGACGACGAGCCGGTCTTCGTATCGGAGATCGGCCCCGTGCTGGGAGTGCACACCGGCCCGGGGCTGCTCGGCGTCGGCGGCATCCCGCGACGCCACCTCGGGTAGCCGCGGCGGGCGCTAGGCGGGCTCGGGCTGGGCCTTGCCCGACGGGCCCGACGGGTCGTCCGGCTTCGGCGGTTTCTCCGGCGGCTCGCCGAGCTCGTCGGGAACCAGCGCCCCTTTGCGGTAGCGCCACCAGTCGCGTACGAAGATCTGGACGATCGCGGCCGCCGGGATGGCGAGCAACGCGCCGACGATTCCCACCAGGCTCGCCCCGATCAGCACGCTGACGATCACCAGGAGGGGATGGAGCGAGACGGTCCGCTTCTGGATCTGCGGCTGGAGCAGGTGGTTCTCGATCTGCTGGTAGCCGATCAGCCAGACCGTCCAGATGATCGCCGCGGTCGGGAAGTCGTGCAGCGCGCAGACGATCCCGATGATGACCCCGGCGATCGTCGCACCGACGAGCGGGATCAGCACCATGAAGCCCATCAGCACGGACAACGGGACGGCGAACGGCACCCCGAGGATCGTCAGCACCAGGAACGTGGTCGAGCCGGCGATCAACGAGATCGTGAGGATCCCGATCACGTAGCCCCCGACGGCCCGGTTGATGTCGGCGGCGATCGAGCGGGCGCGTTTCTCCCGCTCGGGCGGTAACTGACGGAAGAAGAACTCGAGCATCCGCCTCCCGTCGAACAGCAGGAAAGCGGCGATCACGAGCACCGTGACCAACTTGAACAGCGCGGTGAAGACACCGACCGTCACGTCCTTGAGCGCGGAGCCGGCGTCCTCGGCGAGCGAGGGAAGCTTGTTCGCCTGCTTCTCGAGGTTGTCGACGATGTCGTACTTCTCGTCGTACTTGCGCAGCGTCTTCGAGTCGCGGATGTCGTCCACATAGGTCGGCACGTCGTTGACGAAGCGGTCGACCTCGTCCACGATCGGAGGCACGATCAGCAGGCCGATGCCGAAGACGCCGATCAGCAGGATCAGGTAGGCCCCGAGAATCGCGATCGCGCGCGGCGCGTGGGCGCGGCGCTCGATGAAGTTGACCACCGGGGCGAGAGCGACGGCGATGAACGCTCCCACGACGACGAGCCCGATCACCTCCCGCATCCGCCACAGCAGATACAGCAAGCCCGCGATCGCGACCGCGATCAGGATGACGCGCACAACGGTCCGGTTGCTCACCGGTACGGCAGGCTAGATGCGGCTTCGGAGGGATCCGGAGCAGTGCGGCCGTGCGGCTCGGTGGAGCTAGCGCCGGCGGCGTCTGCGCAGCAGCGAGAACGTTGCTGCGACCCCGCCACCGATCACGAAGCCCGCGACCGCCGCGCCGACGAGGGCAGCCTGGCGGTTATCGGCCAGCTGGCGGCGCCAGTCGGTGATCTCGGTCACTCTCTCGCGCAGGTCGTTGACCGAGAAGGCAAGCTGTCGGCGCGACGCTTCGACGGACTGGCGGATCTCGGTCGAGGAGCGTTCGGGCGTCACGAGGTTCCCTCCCTCGCCGCCGCCGCCTCTGCGGTCGCGCCCGCCGACGGCAGCGGTGGCGCGTCCCCCTCGACCGCGTGCTCGAGCGAGTCGCGCGTGAGCTTGGCCTGCTCGATCGCCATCTCCGGCGTCGGCGGTGAGCCGCGCTTGAAGAAGCGGCGGGCGAGCAGTCCGGCGATCACGGCGAGGATGACGAGGATGACGGTGACGATCAGGTAGCCGACCCAGACCTCGGTGTCGAGCAGGTCCTGGAAGAAGTAGGCGAGGCCGTGGAGGAAGTAGATCAACGACAACGCGAGAAACAACCCTGCCGCGACGCCGATCCCGATCCCTGCGCCGAGCGTCTTGGCGCGCTCGGTCACCTCGGCCTTCGCGAGCTCGATCTCCTCGCGCACCAGGCGCGACGCGTTCTCCGAGACCTCCGAGACGATCTCGCCGAGCGAGCGGTCCTCGTCGGGCCTGACCGGTCCCGGCTCAGTCACGCGCCAAGTCCCCTCAGCAGGAAGGCGAGCGCGAGCCCGCCGATGAAGGCGCCGCCCACGAACAGCTCCGGCCGCTCGGCAAACGGGTCAACGTCGGGGCCGGTCGCGTCGGTCGCCGGGGCCGAGTCGGTCGCCATCAATAGTCGGGCGGGTCCTCGTCGAAGACGCGCACCCAGATGGTCGCGGCGATCTTGTTCGCGGCGATGGCGGCGATGGCGCCAACGCCGGCGATCAGCCCGCTCCAGAGCAGGCGCTTGACGAGTTCGTTCTCCATCGGCGGAGAGTCTATATCCGTAATGCGGGCCGCTTACACCGCGGCGCGCGCCGACTCGGTCTCGAGCCCGGCGCAAATGGTCTCCACGACGAGCGACTTTGCGCCCTCGAACTCCGCCTCGGTCTGCGGCATCAGGTCGAAGATCCACGCCGACAGGAGCTGCTCGATCGCCCCGTAGAAGCACATCGCTGCGAACTGGGCCGAGATATCGGACTTGAACGAGCCATCCGCCTGGGCCGACTCGACGATGCCGGCGATCATCGAGTAGGCGCGGTCGATCGTCTCCAGGTGGGCGCGGCCGAAGGAGTTGGCGGCGCGCGTGACCTCGACGATGATCACCTTCATCAGGTCCGGCTCGAAGCGGTAGGAGTCGATGATGAACGAGGCGACCATGTAGAGCTTGTCGCGCGCGGTCACCTCCTGGCGGTCCACCTCCTCGATCGCGTCGAGCATGATCTGCCAGCGCTCGGTGAAGAGCGTGTCGAGGATCTCCTCCTTCGAGTCGAAGTAGTGGTAGACGAGGCCGTAGGCGACGCCCGCTTCGTCGGCGACGTCGGAGACGCGGCAGCGGTGGAAGCCCTGGCGGGCGAAGACAGTGATCGCGGCGTCGAGGATCAGCCGGCGCTTGTCGACGCCGTTCTGGCCGCGGGGTTCCTTGCCTGCGTTTCCTGCGGCCATCAGTGCGGGACCTCCTCCGGCCAGCGGTAGGCCTCACCGACGCGGTTCTTGAGGCTCGGCAGGTCGGCGCGGATCTGTGCGAGGCGGTCGAGGTCGAGGTCGGCGATCGCTAGTCCCTCCCCCGCAGGCGCCCGTGCGAGGACCTCGCCCCACGGGTCGACGATGACCGAGCCGCCGTAGCTCTCGTTGCCCGCGCCGCTGACACCGAACTGGTTCGCGGCGACGACGAACGCCTGGTTCTCGATCGCACGGGCGCGCACGAGGACGTCCCAGTGCGCCTCGCCGGTGACCTTCGTGAACGCGGCCGGGATCGCGATCACGCGCGCGCCGCGGAGCGCGAGGATCCGGTAGAGCTCGGGGAAGCGCACGTCGTAGCAGACGGTCATCCCCAGCTCGGTGCCGTCGGCGAGCTCGGAGACGACGATCTCGTCGCCGCCCTCCTGCGTGCTCGACTCGCGGTACTCCGTGCCGCCGACGACGACGTCGAACATGTGGATCTTGCGGTAGACGCCCCGCACCTCGCCGTCGGGGCCGAAGTGGACCGAGGTGTTCGACAGCCGCTCGCGGCCGTCGCGGCGCTCGACGACCGAGCCCGCGACGAGGTCAATCGACAGCTCAGCGGCTAGCGACGCGGCGCTGGCGAGGGTCGGGCCGTCGAGCGGCTCGGCGTGCGCCTCGTAGTGCTCGTCCTCCCCCAAGACGTTGTACTTCTCGGGCAGCACGACGAGCTCAGCGCCTTCGGCGGCCGCCTGGCGCACGAGGCGCTCGGCGATCTCGACGTTGCGTTGCTTGTCCGCTGTCGAATTGAGCTGTACCGCCGCCGCGCGCATCGTTCTCCCCGGGCCGGTCGCGCCAGGCCTGGCGCGACTGACTGACCAGTCAATCCAGTTTAGCGACGGCCTTCGCGAAGGGGGGTTGCGTCTGATCGACGAGCGCCTTCACGCCGCCGAGCATATCGGCGGGTGAGCGGGCTGCCGGTAGATTGCCCGCAGTGGAGGGCCTTCCGCAGCGCGGCGCGGGCGTCGCACATCTCGGGCTTCCGCTCCCCCCGGAGCGCACGCCGCCGCTGTTTACAAGCGGGCGGATGCTGAAGCGCTGGCACTACGTCGGCGTCTACGGTCCGGACGTGATGCTGTGCGTCGGCGATGCGCGCGTGGGGCCGCTGCCCCAGCGTTGGTGGGCGGTCGCCGAGCCGGGCCTCCCCCTCGCCGAGCGGACCACCTTCGGCAAGGGCGGCGTCGAGGTCTCGCCGACGCGGGTCACGGTGGACGCGGACGGAGTGCGGATCGATCTCGAGCTGGAGCGTGCGCCGGACGCGGACGTGCTCGAGGTCGCCTCCCCCGCCGGCCGGGCGTGGATCTGGACCCGCAAGCAGGGCGCGGTCCGCGCGCGCGGGCGCGTCGAGGTTGCGGGTCGCGCGCATGACGTCGAGGCCGACGCGTTCGTGGACGAGAGCGCCGGCTACCACGACCGCGTGACGATCTGGAAGTGGTGCGCCGGCGTCGGCCGCTCGCGCGCCGGTGAGCGCGTCGCGTGGAACCTCGTCGAGGACATCCACGACGCGCCGAAGGACTCCGAGCGCGCCGTCTGGGTGGACGGGCGCGCGGTCGAGGTCGAGCGGGTTTCGTTCGCCGACGATCTCTCGGCGATCGACTTCGCCGAGGGCGCCCGGATCGGCTTCGACGAATGGAGCGCGCGCGAGAGCTCGACGAACCTGCTCGTCTTCCGCAACCGCTACCGCCAGCCCTTCGGCACCTTCTCGGGGACGCTCCCCGGCGGGGTCGAGCTCGCCGAGGGGTACGGCGTGATGGAGGAGCACGACGTCCGGTGGTGAGAGAGCTGCACCCGACCGAGAACCGTGGCTACCGCGAGCTGTACGCGTTCACGCGCCAGCTTGCCGATCATTGGTCGGCGCTGGCGGAGCGGCTCGGCGAGCCCGAGGCGGAGCCGTTCGAGGCCGGCGCCGCCGCCGCGCGCACGCTGCTCGAGGAGCTCGCCGAGACGACCGCGGAGTACGGCCTTCACGGCGAGGTCGCGGCTCAGAATGTGGGGCGGAGCCTCGCGGGCTCGCGCAGCGTCCTGCGCGACCGCTTTCTCGAGCGCGCGCAGGCGATCCGCCTCGCCGTGACCGAGATCCAGCACTTGACGATGCTGCTCGGGTTCCTCGCCGCCGTCGCAGACGGGCACTCGGATGAAGAGCTCGCCGCGTTCGACCGCCGCTGGGAGCGAAAGCTCCGCCGGATCGAGTCGGCCGCGCGCAAGGCGGCGGTCGGACTCGGGGCGGATCCCGACGCCTCGATCGAGCCGGTCGACGCATCGGTGTTCGGCAAGGCCGCGCACGGCGCGGCCTTCGTGATCGGCTCGATCGGAGAGTGGTCCGACAGCAAGATCGCCAAGCGCCGGTCGGGGCGCTAGCGATGCCCGCGCGCAGCTAGCCGCGCGCGGCGCGCTGGCGCTGGAGCTCCGCGACGAGCAGCTTCGAGTGGAGCGCGGCGATCAGGTCGTGGAGCGGCTCCGCCCCCGCCTCGATCAGCTCGACCGCCCGCTCGGGCGAGACCTCGCCGGCGAGCCGCTCTAGCAGCACCTCGATCTCCTCGGTGACGAGCGCCTCCAGGGCGCGCTTGTAGCGCAGCGTGTCGTACACCGTGAAGCCGATCTGCTCGTCGTAGCCACCGGCGCGGAAGCGGCTGATCGCCTCGACCACAGCGACGTCCAACGGGGCGTAGCCGCGCGAGGTCGGGGTCAGCACGTCGAGCTCGGACAGGCGATCGAGCACCTCCTGGGGAATCTCGTAGCGCCGGCGTAGCTCGGCCGCGCTGACGCGCTTGCTGTCCGCCCGCCAAGGCGCGCTCGACGATCCGGTCCTCGATCTCCACCAGCGCCTTCGCCCGCTCCGGATCCTCCGCGAGGACGTCGCGGATCGCCTTCAGCGGCATGAAGCGCTCCTCCTGGAGCTGCTTGATCAGCCGGATCCGCTCGACGAACTCGGGCGGGTAATACGCCATGTTGCGCGAGGTCCGGACGGGCTCCGGCAGCAGTCCCTCGCGCAGGTAGTGCTTGATCGTGCCGGCCGAGACTCCGCTGCGCTCGGCCAGCTCGCGCATCCGCAGGTAGCCGTCGCCGTTCGGGCTCGCCCCGCTCACGACATGAACGTCCCCTGCGGGTCGCCCGCCGGGCCGGCCGCGGCTCCGGACTCGATCAGCTTGGCGATCTCCTCCTCCGAGTAGCCCGCCGCGGCGAGCGCCTCCTCGGTGTGCTGGCCGAGCACCGGACCCGGGCTGCGGTTCGGGTCGGCGGGCGTGCGCGAGAGCTTCACCGGGTGCCCGAGCTGGCGGACGCCGTCGGTCCCCGGCTGGTCGAGCGTCGTGACCATCTCTCGCGCGCGCACGAGCTCGGAGTCGAGCGCCTCCTCGACCTCGAGCACCGGCTCGAGGCAGCAGTCGTGATTGGAGGCGAACTCGCGCCACTCGTCGCGCGTGCGCTCGAGGAAGATGCGCTCGACCTCGGCGTGGGCCTCCGAGCCGGGCTGCTCGAACGCCTTGTCGGCGAGATCCTCGCGGTCCACGCCCTGCACGAACGCGCTCCAGAACTTCGGCTCGAGCGCGCCGAGGGTGACCCAGCCGTCCTTGCACGCGTACGGTCGGTAGCAGACGAACTTGCCCGCGAGCTCGACGTCACCGCGGCGCGGTGGCTGGCCGTCGCAGAAGTAGCGGCCCGCCACCATCGCGAGCCAGCTGAGCGAGCCGTCGAACATCGAGACGTCGACGAACTGACCCTCGCCAGAACGCTCGCGCGGCGCGCACCGCAGCGAGGATCGAGAACGCGGCCATCAGGCCGCCGCCACCGATGTCGGCGATCTGGCCGGCCGCCTGGACCGGCGGGCCGTCGGCGTCGCCGGTGAGGCCGAGCAGGCCGCCAAGGCCGAGGTAGTTCATGTCGTGGCCGGAGCGGTCGCGGTTCGGCCCGTCCTGCCCGTAGCCGGTGATCGCGCAGTAGACGAGGCGCGGGTTCTCCTCGCGCAGCCGCTCGAAGCCGACGCCGAGCCGGTCGAGCACGCCCGGGCGAAAGCCCTCGACGAGCACGTCGGCGTCGCGGGCAAGGCGCAGCAGCGCATCGCGGCCCGCCTCCTCCTTGAGGTTGAGCCGGATCGAGCGCTTGCCGCGGTTGAGCGCGAGGTAGAGCGCCGAGTTCGCCGACGGCTCGGCGCCGTCGTAGTAGGGCGGCGCCCAGCGGACGTAGTCGCCCATGCCGGTGTCCTCGACCTTGAGCACGTCCGCGCCGAGGTCGGCGAACAGCAGCGTGCAGAAGCCGCCCGGCAGCAGCCGCGTGAGGTCGAGGACGCGCAGGCCGTCGAGTGCGTGCTCGCTCATGACGGCGACGCCTCCGACGCCTCGATCGGATGCGTAAGCGCCTCCCGCCGGGTCGGCGCGTCGCGCTTCGGCGTGCCGAGCAGCTCGCGCGCCTCGGCGACCGTCGCCGCGCGGCGACCGGTGTTCTCGACGATCTCGCGCGCCTTCGCGATCAGGTCGCCGTTCGAGCCCGCCATCTCGCCGTTCGGGAGGTAGAAGTTGTCCTCGAGCCCGACGCGGACGTTGCCGCCGAGCGCGGCCGCCGCGCCGACGAGCCGCCACTGGTCGCGGCTGACGCCGATCACGCCCCAGTTGTTCGGCCCTTCGGGGCCGCCGGGGATCTGGTCCGACATCGTCGCGAGGTTGCGCGGCGTCGGCCGCACGCCGCCGGTCACGCCCATCACGCACGAGATCTGCATCGGCTCTTCGAGGATGCCCATGTCGATCAGCGGATCGAGGTTGGCGACGTGGCCGGTGTCGAAGCACTCGTGCTCGGCGCGGATGCCCAGCTCGTTGAACAGCGTTGAGGAACTCGATGATCGTGTCGAACGAGTTCTCGAAGACCGCCTTGAAGACGAACTCCTTGCGCCGCGCGGAGTACTTCGCGTAGTTCATCGAGCTCATGTTGAGCGCGGCGACGTCGGGCTTCAGCTCGCGCAGGTACTCGATCCGCTTCTCGATCGGGACGCCGATCGCGCCCGTCGAGTAGTTGATGACCACATCGTCGACCTCGGCGAGGATCGCCTCGGTTATCGCGCGGAAGTCCTCGATCTCGTACGACGGCACGCCGTCGGGCGTGCGCGCGTGGATGTGGATCATCGAACCGCCCTTCGTCGACGATCCGGCGTGCCTCAGCCGCGTACTCCTCCGGCGTGTAGGGGATCGCCGGGCACTGGTCGCGGTTGGCGACCGCGCCGGAGATCGAGCAGGTGATGATCGCGGGGTCCTCGAAGCGGCTCAAGCCGGCCTCCTTCGCTCGCGGGCAGTGCGCGGGAGCCTAGCGTGGAAAGTAGGAAGTGCTACTGCCCACTGCTAGACCGGCACCACGCCGTGGCGTTTCCACGGCCGCTCGATCTTCTTGCCTTCTGCCATCTCGAGCGCGCGGCAGATGACGGCGCGGGTCTCGCGCGGGTCGATCACGTCGTCGATCATGTCGTTGCCGGCGGCGATGTAGACGTCGATGATCTTGCGGAACTCGGCGATCAGCTCGGCCTTCTTGGCGTCCGGATCGTCGGCCGCCTCGACCTGCTTGCGGAAGATGATCTCGACGGCTCCCTCGGCACCCATCACGCTGATCTCCGCTGACGGCCAGGCGACGATCAGGTCGGGCTCGTACGCGCGGCCGTTCATCACGTAGTAGCCGGCGCCGTAGGCCTTGCGCGTGATGACGGTGATCTTCGGCACGGTCGCGTTCGCGATCGCGTGGAGCATCTTTGCGCCGTGGCGGATGATCCCCGCCTCCTCGACCTTCGTCCCGACCATGAAGCCCGGCACGTCCATCAGGAAAAGGAGCGGTATGCCGTACGCGTTGCAGAGGTTGACGAAGCGCGCCGACTTGTCGGCGGAGTCGTTGTCGAGGATCCCGCCGAGGTGCTTCGGCTGGCTGGCGACGATCCCGCAGGGCCTTCCGCCGAAGCGCGCGAAGCAGGTGATGATCGTCTTCGCCCACTGGGGCTTGAGATCAAAGTACTCGCCGTCGTCGACGATCCTCTCGATCACCTCGTACATGTCGTAGGGCTTGCGGTTCGACTCCGGCAGCACGTCGAGCAACTCGTCGTCGGCGCGGTCGATCGGGTCGGACGCGGGCAGCACGGGCGGCTTCGCCTCGCAGTTCTGCGGCATATAGGAGAGGTAGCCCTTGATCGCCTCGATGCACTCCTCGTCCGACTTCACCTCGAGGTCGCCGACGCCCGACTTGCGGCAGTGGACGCGCGAGCCGCCGAGCTCCTCCTGCGTGACGTCCTCCCCCACGGCGGCGCGGACGAGGTGCGGGCCGGCGAGCGCCATCGAGCCGCGGCCCTTGACCATCGGGACGAAGTCGGCGAGACCGGGGATGTAGGCGGTGCCCGCCGCGCACGGTCCCATCAGCGCGGCGATCTGCGGGATGACGCCGCTCATGATCACTTCCTCGCGGAAGAGGTGACCGGAGCCCGCGAACAGCGACCCGACGGCCTCCTGGATCCGGGCACCGGCGGAGTCGAGCAGCCAGATGAAAGGGATCCGCTTGGTGAGCGCGAGCTCGCGCAGGCGACCGACCTTGAGCTCTCCGGTCATCCCCATCGAGCCCGCCATCACCGTGAAGTCGTACGCGCAGACGGCGACCATCCGCCCGTTGATGTGGCCGTAGCCGGTGATGACGCCGTCGGCCGGCGCCTCCTTGCCGTCCATCGAACGCGCCGAGAAGTGCGGCCGCGCGTGGATGCCCATCTCCGTGAAGGTGCCCTCATCGATCAGCAGTGCCAGCCGTTCGCGCGCGGTCAGCTTGTCCCGCTCGTGCTGGCGGGCGATTTTCTCCTCGCCGCCGCCGAGCTTCGCCGTCTCGCGCCGCTCGTGCAGCTCCTCGACGAGCGGGCGCAGCAGGGACGTGGGTGGTGCCTCGGCTTCGGTGGCCACGGCGCCTAGCTTACGCCCGCGTAGTCGTTGACCGCGGCCGTGAAGCGCTCGAGCGCGCGCTCGACCTTGTCCTCGTCGCCGTGGGGGAGGTAGTACACGCAGCGGCCGACGCCGGCCTTCTCGTAGCGCTCGATCAGCTCGGGCTCGCGCGGCGCGATCTGGAGCGTCACGCTCAGCTGTCGGCCCGCTTCGTCGCTGCGCGCGACGAGCTTCTCGATTCGGGCGATGATCTTGTCGTCGTCGCCGATCCGGTTCGGGATCCACTCGTCGCCGTAGCGGACGACGCGGTCGGGCACTCCCTTCGAGTTGCCGCCGATCAGCACCGGCGGGTACGGCTTCTGGACCGGCTTCGGCCAGCACCAGATCCGCTCGAAGCTGACGAGCTCCCCGTCGTAGGAGGCCTCATCCTCGGTCCAGATCGCCTGCATCGCCTCGACCGACTCGCGCATGCGCTTGAACCGCCGCGCGGGATCGGTGCCGTGGTTTCGCATCTCGTCCTCGTTCCAGCCCGCACCGACCCCGAAAAGGAAGCGGCCACCTGAAAGCTGGTCGACCGTCGCGACGGACTTCGCGGTGTGGATCGGGTCGCGCTGCACGACGACGCACAGCCCGGTGCCCACCCGCAGCCGCTCGGTGGCCGCGGCGGCGGAAACGCAGCACGCGAACGGGTCGAGCGTCTCGGCGTACTCCATCGGAAGGTCGCCGCCCATCGGGTACGGCGTTTCGCGGCTCGCCGGGATGTGCGAGTGCTCGGGGAAGAAGACCGACTCGAACCCACGCTCTTCGGCCTCGCGGGCGAACTCCGCGGGCGTGCGCGTGTCCGTCGTCGGAAACATCGCGAGCCCGAAGTCCATCTCGCCCGCCCTCTCAGATCTTCGCGCGCGCGCGCGTGAGCGCCTCGAGCACCGGCTCGGCGGCTTCGAGGGCGGCCGCGGCGGCGGACTGTCGCTCCTCCGGGTCGTCGGGCGCGGCGAAGCCGGTGATCTCGGCGCCGATGACGTCGCAGTCACCGGCGACCGCCTCGAGCAGGTCGTAGAGCTTGTCGGGCACGATCGCGTCGAGCACAGAGAGGTCGAGATGGACGAAGCAAGGCGCCCCGTCAAGCGCGTTCTGGGTGAAGACGAGCGTCTCGAGGCTCGCGCCGATCACGGTGACCGCGCTCCGCTCGAGCGACTCGCGCTCGGTGTCCGGGAGCTGGCCGACCCCGCAGAGGACGACGTTTGCGGCATCGATCGGGGTGGCGCCGAGCCCGGGATCCCACTCTCCACACGCCCCCGCGAGCGCCATCGCGGCGAGGCCGGCCCCGGGGTCGACCCCGGGGCTCGCGTATGAACTGCCCGCGCAGAGGTAGAGCACCTTGGCGTCGGAGCGGTCGCGCGCGAGCGAGGGCAGCGTGGTGAGCGCGATCGCCGCGTCACCGGCGAGCAGCAAGGGCGCACGCCCACTGCCGAGCGCGTCCTCGACCTGTCCACCGGCCTCGAGCAGGCAGCCGCGCGAGGCCGCGAGGTCCTCCTCGTAGCCCGTTCCCTCCGGCACGGCCGCCGGCGACCCGATCGCCCTCGGTTCGGTGCCGAGCCGTTTGCCGGCGAGCGCAGCGAGCTCCTCGACACCGACCACGCTCCCCGGGACGTCCGCCGCCGTCCGGCACAGGAGCGTGACGAGCGCCGTCGGAGCCGCGGTCATTTCGCTCACCGCCCCTTCCATTCGGGCTCACGCTTTTCGAAGAATGCGGTGACGCCCTCGACGATGTCTTCGGTCGAGAGCGCGAGCGAGAGCTGCGCCTGGAGGTACTCGAGCGCATCGGCGAAAGCCATGTCCTGCTGGCGGAACATCGCCTCCTTGCCGAGGCGCATGATCACCGGCGACTTCGACGCCAGCTTGAGCGCCCACTCCTCGACCGCGGCGTCGAACTCCTCGGCCGGCACGACCTTGTTGACGATCCCCGCCTCGCGCGCTTCCTCCGCGGTCAGCCGCTCACCGAGTAGCAGCAGCTCGTTCGTCTTCTTGCGGGGAACGTTGCGGTAGATCAGCGCCATGATCATGAACGGGAACGCGCCGACGTTGATCTCGGGCGTGCCGAATCCCGCCTCCTCCGTGGCGATGATCAGGTCGCACGCGAGGGCGATGCCGAGGGAGCCGGCGAGCACGTGCCCGTTGGCCGCGCAGATCGTCGGCTTACCGAGCCCGCCGATCAGCTTGAACAGGCTGACGAAGCGCTCGCTGCCGAAGTGCTTGTGCACGAGTGGCACGTCGGCCGAGAAGCCGCCGAGGTTCGCGCCGCTCGAGAAGACCTTGTCGTGCGACGAGGTGAGCACCACGCAACGGACGGCATCGTCGGCGCGCGCCGAGTCGAACGCGTCGGTCAGCTCGGCGAGTAGCTCGGCCGACAGCGCGTTGCGCGTGTCGGGCTGGTCGAGCGTGATCGTCGCCACGCCGCTGTCGGCGACCTCGTAGCGGAGCGTCTCGTAGGCCACGGCGGCAGCGTATAGCGCGGCGTGGCCACGCCGCCCTCGTCGCAGGCATACTGGCCCAATGAGGGCGCGGGTGGTAGTCGCGGCAGTGCTCGCAACCGTTTCGGCGGCGGGACCCGCGAGCGCCGCGACGCCGGAGCCCTACCCACCGCCGGCGAACGTCAAGCGCGCGGTCCACTACGCGGAAGCGCGCGCGGGCGTGGTCTCGTTCGCCGTGCTTGGCACCGACGGAAAGATTCTCGGCCGCAAGGTGGATCGGCAGTACGTCACCGCCTCGGTCGTGAAGGCGATGGAGCTCGTGGCCTACCTACGGAAGCTCGACGCCGCAAAGCGGCCGCTCACCGCCACCGACAAGGCCATCCTCGGTCCGATGATCGTCGTCTCGTCCAATTCGGCCGCCACGACCATCTATCACCGCATCGGTGCCGACGGACTGCGCCGCCTCGCTCGTGCCGCCGGCATGACGAACTTCTCTGTCGAGACGACCTGGGCGCGCGCGCAGATCACCGCGGCGGACCAGGTCCGCTTCTTCTCCAAGCTCGACGAGCTCACGCCGCAGCGGTTTCACTCGTACGCGCGCTACGTGCTCGAGAACGTGACCGGCTACCAGAGCTGGGGCATCCCCGAGATCGCGCGGCCGAGCTGGCGGGTCTATTTCAAGATCGGCTGCCGCGACACGCGGCGCGGAAAGCTCGCTCACGAGGCAGCGCTGCTCGAGGACGACGACCGTAAGATCGCGATCGCGGTGCTGACCGACGGCAATCCGTCGTTCCCTTACGGGGTGGAGACAATCCGGGGCGTTACCCGGCGGCTGCTCGACCGCAACCGGCCGGCGAGCGTCAGCCTGCATCCGTGTTGAGGGTCGCGGCCGTGGCCGCCGCACTGGTGGCCGGCGCGCTCGCAGCGAGCGCGGGTGCGCAAACGCCCGATCCGGCCGATCCCGGCACCTCCCCCGCGCTGACGCGCGCCGGCCTCGTTCCGCTGCGCAAGCACGCGCCCTCGATCCAGCTGAGCATCGGCTACGCGACCGACGACAACATGACCGGGAAGCGCCTGCCTGGCTACTGCAAGCCGTGGGCGCTGATGCGCTCCAACGCGGCCAAGGCGTTCGCGCGGGCTCACTACGCGCTGCGGAAGAAGGGCTACGGCCTCAAGGTCTACGACGCGTACCGCCCGGTGCGCGCGACGAACGCGCTCGTCGAGTGGGCGATCGAAAGCGGCCGCGGAGACCTCGTCGGGACGAAGATTGCGCGCCGCTCGAACCACAACCTCGGCAGCGCCGTGGACGTGAGCATGTTCGCGACCGCCACCGGCAAGGAGGTGAACATGGGCGCCGGCATCGACGACCTCGACGACAGCTCGGTGACGGTCAACGCGAAGGGCAAGGCGCTCGAGAACCGCCTGCGGCTGAAGCGCGCGCTCGAGCGCGAGGGCTTCCAGAACTACGCGCGCGAGTGGTGGCACTACGACTTCCACCCGCTCGGCCCGCGCCGCATCGACGTGCCGCTCGGCTGCTGAGCCAAGTTTGCCCCCGCTGTGGCCGGGTAGCGCGAAGCCATGATCGACAACGAGGAAACCCAGCAGGACGAGCACGAGGAGACCGAGGGCCAGCCCGAGTCCGCCGAAGGCGAGACCGGGTCGGAGATCTCGGAAGAGGTCCCGGAGGAGGCGAGCGGCGAAGGCGACACCCCGCTCGGTTCCAGCGACGAGCACTCCGACGCGCCCGGGGAGACCGGTACCGGCTGACAGCCGGGCGATGGCCGCTCACCGCGGATTGGCAGAATCAGCGCGGTGAGCGGCTTCGCTATCGGCGAGCAGGTCCCGTTGTTCGAGCTGCCCGACACGGGCGGCTCGACGCACGCCGTGCCGGCGACCGATGGCGCCCCTCCCCCGGCCACCGTTCTGATCCAGACCTGCAACCACTGCCCGTACGTGATCGCGTGGAACCCGCGCCTGCGGGCAGTCGCGGAGGAGTACGCGCCGCGCGGCGTGCGCTTCCTCCAGATCAACTCGAACAACGCCGAGACCCACCCGGCCGACGGCTTCGACCGGATGGTGCAGTTCGTCAGCGACCAGGGCTGGCCGATCCCCTACCTCCACGACGAGGACCAGGCGGTCGCGCGGGCGCTCGGCTCCGAGACGACGCCGCACGTGTTCGTGCTCGACGCGGACCATCGCCTCGTGTACACAGGCGCACCCGACGCGGACCACAAGGACGAGTCGCAGAACGCCGTGTGGCTGCGCTCCGCGCTCGACTCCGTGCTAGCGGGCGAGGCCGTCTCCGAGGCCGAGACCGAGCCCCGCGGCTGCTCGGTGAAGTGGAAACACTGAGTGGAAAGTAGGAAGCGCTACTTCCTACTTTTCCGCTACGCTCCGAGCGTCCCGCCGTCCTAGCCCGAGGAGACCGATGGCCGCCACCGCCGAGAGCGTGCTCAAGCCCGACCACGCCGCCAGCCGCAAGCACTTCATCTTCACCGAGGAGCACGACCGGCTGCGCGAGTCGATCGGCGCGTTCGTCGTCAAGGAGCTCCAGCCGCACGCCGCCAAATGGGAGGAGGAGACCTTCGAGAACTGGGTCTTTCCGCGCATGGGCGAGCTCGGCTTCCTCGGCCTCTCATACCCGGAGGAGTACGGCGGGCAGGGCGGCGACTACTTCTGCAACATCGTCCTCGCGGAGGAGATGTGCAAGTCGCACTCGGGCGGGCTGAACATGGGCATCGCCGTCCACACCGACATGGCCACTCCCCCGGTCCACCTGTTCGGGACCGAGGAGCAGAAGCAGGAGTACCTCGTCCCCGCGATCAAGGGCGAGAAGATCTCCTGCCTGGGCATCACCGAGCCGGACGCCGGCTCAGACGTCGCGGGGATCAAGACGCGCGCGGTTCGCGACGGCGACGAGTACGTGATCAACGGGTCGAAGACCTACATCACGAACGGCCACCGCGCCGACTTCATCGTGCTCGTGACGAAGACCGACCCCGACGCCGGCTACGACGGCTTCACGCTGTTCCTCGTCGACATGGACTCACCCGGCGTCGTCCGCGAGAAGAAGCTCGAGAAGCTCGGGATGCACGCCTCCGACACGGCGCTGCTCGCCTTCCAGGACGTTCGCGTGCCCGAGGACGCCGTCCTCGGCGAGGTCGGCAAGGGCTTCTACCACATCATGTGGGAGCTCCAGGGAGAGCGCCTGATCGGCGCCGCCGGGTCCGTGGCGGGCGCCCAGGGGTGCTTCGACCGCACGCTCCAGTACGCGCAGGAGCGCACCGCGTTCGGCCGCTCGATCGGCAAGTTCCAGGTCATCCGCCACAAGTTCGCCGAGATGGCGACGAAGATCGAGACCGCGCGCCAGATGGTCTACACGACCGCCTGGCGCGTCCAGAACGGTGAGTACCCGGTGCGCGAGATCTCGATCGCGAAGCTGTACGCGTCGCGGATCGCCGTCGAGGTCGCCGACGAGTGCATCCAGATCCACGGCGGCGCCGGCTACATGAAGGAGTACGGGGTCGAGCGCGTCTGGCGCGACCTGCGGCTGAACCGCATCGGCGCCGGCACGGACGAGGTGATGCTCGAAGTGATCGGCCGCTCGTACGGCCTCTAGGGCGTTCCGTTACTCCGACAGCCCCACGGCTTCGAGGGCTTCCTCCTCGCTCGCATAACCCTGCCAGCGAACGACTTTGCCGTCGCGCAACGTCCAAACCGAGAAGGTCTGCATATCGACCCCCACCCCGCTTCGTTTCCCGGTTGCTCGGTTTCGCTCGATAGTAAGCACCTGATCACCCAGGTCCTCAAGCCTTTCGACCTCAAGCTCATAGTCAGTCCACGCCGCCCGCCAGTCGACGACCCATTGCAGGACGCCCCGGTGGCCGTGATAGGTGCGCCCGTCCAGCATGGTCGGAGGGGCGACATAGACCGCATCGTCCGCGATGAAATCGAGTGCCGCTGAGTCGCCGCGAAGCCAGCCATCGATTACCGCACGCACGACCTCGACGTTCTCCTGCGACATCGCCCGCGCAGTATCGCGGCTCGCTTACGCGGGCGCAGCCGTAGTGCTACGGCTTGCGTTAGCGCTGAATCGGTCCGCCCTCCTCCGATAGTCCCACGGCTGCGAGGGCTTCGCCTGAATCGAGATAGACGCGCATCCGCCACAGCTTCCCTTTGCGGAGCGTGTGTGCCAAACCGACCTCACGCTCGACTGGGACGCCGCTGCTTTTCCCCTTGCCAATCAAGCGGAAAACCACAGCAACGCGATCGTCGCCAGCGTCGAAGATGCGGACATCCTCAGTGCGCCACTCGTCCCAGGTCTCGTGTATGCGGGCGAAGTAGGTCGCCCACAACTTGCGGCCCCGGTGGATAGCCCCGCCCGTATCCACTTCCGCAAACACGGAGATGAACTCCAAGTCTTCATCGGAGAGCGCGGCCAGCGCTGCGGTGTCCTCGCGATTGAATGCCTCGAAGACCCGTTGTATGAGCTCCACGTTCTCCTGCGACATCGCCCGCGCAGTATCGCCGCTCCCATACGCGTGCGCAGCCGAAGTGCTACGGCTCCGGGGTGTATCCCGCAATCGCTTGTTAGAAGGCGATGGGGTTCTGGTCGCGGAAAAACCCGCCGGTCGGCCCGTCGTCGGGGAGGGTGGCGAGCCAGACGATCCCGGCGGCGCCGTCCTCGACGGACTTCTGCGCCCCCATCGGCGCGCCCATGTCGGTCGCGACGAAGCCGGGGCAGGCGGAGTTGACGAGCACGCCGTCGTCGGCGAGCTCGGTCGAGAGGATGCGCGTGACGGCGTTCAGCCCGGCCTTCGAGATCCGGTAGCCGGGCGACCAGCCGCCCATCTCCGTGATGCCGCCCATGCCGGACGAGACGTTGACGATCCGGCCGTGCTCGCTCGCACGAAGCAGCGGCAATAGCGCGACAGCCGTGCGATAGGCGCCGTAGAGGTTGACCTCGAGCGTCTGCTCGATCTTGTCGAAGTCGGGCTCGGTGCCCGAGACGCCGAAGTCGGGGCCGTGACCGGCGTTGTTGACGAGCACGTCGAGCCGGCCGGGATCGGACGCGACCGCGTTCGCCGCGGCCTCGACGCTCGCTGGGTCGCCGGGGTCGAGCTCGATCGCACGCACGTCTCCCTCGATCTCGGCCGCGGCCGCCTCGCCCTTCGCGAGGTCGCGAGCGGCGAGCAGGACCGTGTAGCCGTCGGCCGCGAGTTGGCGCGCGACCTCCTTGCCGATCCCGCGCGCGGCGCCGGTGACCAGCGCGACCTGTCCCTCGCCGCTCATCTGCGCGCGAGCCTAGTCGAGCGTTGCGGTGCGCGCCTGGCCGGCGCCGATCCAGCTGAGCGTCTTGCCCTCGAGCCGCAGCGTGCCGGCCTCCACGGGGCCGGCGTCGATCACCGTGTCCTGGCCCTTCCGCGGCACTGCGTGAAGCTCTGCCCCCTGCCGGTAGGCGAACGAACCCTGACGTCGCAGGACCAACTCGGTCGGTCGCGCGAAGACGGTGCGCCGGAAGCCGCTGCCGAGGTCGAACACGCTGAGGGCCTGGTTCGGGACGACCGGGGTAATCGGAGTGGTCGTGGTCGGTGGGGCGCCGGTGGGCGGCCCGTCGCTGCCGGGCGGCCCGGTCGTGGGACTTGTGATGACGAGGACGATCAGGCCGTTCAGCTGGATCGAGTCGGGCGGGCTCTCATCGCCGGTGCTGCAGTCGCAGCTGAAGTACTCGGACAGCGTCGTCCGCTTGCGCGTCGCGATCCGGCAAGCCTTGATCGTGTGGTTGCCCTCGTCGTCGCTCAGCTCGTAGACGCGCACCGACTCGCTCTTCTCGAGGGTCGTGCCGTTCTTCGAGCAGGACGGCAGCTTCGAGGCGGCCTCCGCAGGCGCAGCCCCGGCGACGATCGTCGCCGCAAAGAGCCCGAGGGAGACCGCAAGTCCACGCCTCACGCTGCCAAGATACCCCGTGATGGGAGATCTGGTCGAGCACGTGCGCAGCTACTACGACGCGCTCAACACGGGGGACGCGGACGCGGTCGCCGCGCACTTCACCGACGACGCGACCCACTACTACACGCGCCTGGGACCGCACGAGGGTGGCCGCGCGATCGCCGAGTACGCCGCCTGGGCGGTCGCGAATATCGACGGCCAGTGGTTCTGCGAGAACGCGATCGACGACGGCGAGCAGGCTTGCATCGAGTGGACGATGACCTGGCGCGACCCGCGCTCGGACGAGCAGCGGCTCGACCGCGGGGCCGAGTTCTTCCGCTTCCGCGACGGCCTGATCTGCGAGGTGCGCGCCTACCACCACGGCGGGAAGAAGAACCCGCAGGGCGACCTGCTCGGGTTCGACCACGCCGGCCGCGGCCACACGACGATGGACGACTGGAAGGCGCCCGCATGAGCGGATCGTCGAACGGCGCCCCAGGGTTCGAGCGCAGCGGGGGGAGCGTGCGTTGACGCCGCCTTTCACACCTGAGCACGAGGAGCTGCGCGAGTCGATCCGGCGCTTCGTCGAGAAGGAGCTCCGCCCGCACGCGATGCAGTGGGAGGACGAGCGCTGGTTCCCGAACGAGGTGTTCGAGAAGCTGGCATCGGTCGGATTCCTCGGGCTCAAGTACCCGGAGGAGTACGGCGGCCAGGGCGGCGACTACATCCACGACGCCGTCTTCACCGAGGAGCTCTCGCGCTGCGGTTCGGGCGGCCTCGCCGCCGGCATAGGCGCGCACATCGGGATCGCGACGCCGCCGGTGTGGAAGTTCGGCACCGAGGACCAGAAGCAGCGCTACCTCGTCCCCGCGATCCGCGGCGAGAAGATCGCAGCACTCGGGATCACCGAGCCCGACGCGGGCTCCGACGTCGCCGGGATCAAGACGTTCGCGAAGAAGGTGGACGGCGGCTACGTCGTCAACGGCGCCAAGACCTTCATCACGAACGGCGTGCGCGCCGACTTCCTCGTCTGCGCCGTGAAGACGACGCAGGAGGGCGGCCACCAGGGGCTGTCGTTCCTGATCCTCGAGCGCGAGATGGAGGGCTACGAGGTCGCGAGCAAGCTGGAGAAGATGGGCTGGCACGCGTCCGACACCGGCGAGCTCGCGTTCAACGACGTCTTCGTGCCCGAGGAGAACCTGCTCGGCGAGGAGAACAAGGGCTTCTACCTGATCATGGCCAACTTCCAGTGGGAGCGGCTGCTGATGGCGCTTGGCGCCGTCGCCGCGATGCAGCGTCTGCTCGAGCAGGGCATCCAATACGCGCAGGAGCGCGAGGCGTTCGGACGGCCGATCGGCAAGCACCAGGTCATCCGCCACAAGCTCGCCGAGATCGCGGTCAAGCTCGAGACCGGCCGCGCGATCACCTACCACGGCCTGCGCTTGTTCTCCGAGGGCCAGGACGCGACGCGCGAGGTCACGATCGCAAAGTTGAAGACCCAGCGCGATGCCTTCGACGTCGCCGACGAGGTGCTCCAGATCTTCGGTGGCGCCGGCTACATGAAGGAGTACGAGGTCGAGCGCGCGGCGCGCGACCTGCGCCTCGGTCCGATCGGCGGCGGCACCGACGAGATCATGAGCGAGATCCTGAGCAAGCAGCTAGGCCTCTAGCGCCGCACCGAAACGAGGTTTCGGCGCTACAGTCTGAATCAGGTCGCGGGGGAGTCCGACTCCGAAGGAGATGTGAGATGAGGTACCCGCGTTTGTTCCTGTCACTTGCGGTCGCCGGGGCGCTGGCTGCGCTGGCCTTCGCTGGGCCGGCCGAGGCGGCGGCTGCTTGTTCGAAGACGAACTCGAGGACGATCGCCAAGAACTCGGTCATGCGGATCTACAAGGTCCAGCATGCTGGGCTGTATGGAGAGGACGATTTCTACGGCTGCATCTTCAAGCGCAACAAGTCGGTTCTGATCGACTCGAACAACAACCCGCAGGGCTTCAGCCTGCGGGAGCTCGTCCTTACGCGCGGCGACTTCGTCGCGTTCTTCGATGACCAGGCGAGCGACGAGGGTCAGGTCGAGGCGTGGAACCTGCGAACGGGCAAGCGGACGATCAACGATTCGATCGTGCCCGGGTCTCCGACGGCGGGGGACCCCGAGGTGTCGGACCTGGTCGCGAACGGCAACGGCTCCATCGCGTGGATCGCGAAGGACGACAACAGCCCGCCGGCGTTCCCGACCACGGTGCAGGCACACGACGGAAAGGGCCAGCGCACGCTCGATACGGGCGCGGGCATCAATAGCGTTTCGCTGACGATGGCCTCGAACGGGCTGTCGGTGTCGTGGATCGACAACGGCGTTCAGCAGAGCGCGCCGATCTCACCCTGAGGTAGTGCTCTCGACCCGCCGCGCCGCTAATCGAGCGCGTGCGCGGCCGGGTCGAGGCCGGCGGCCTGCAGCGCCTCGTCGCGGTCGCTGAAGAGCTGCACGTGGATCGCCTTGCCGTCGCGCAGCGTCCAGACATTGATCTCGACATCCTCGACCTCCATGCCGCTGAGCTTGTGGCGCCCGACCGTGCGCGCGATGACCACGAGCTTGTCTTCGCCGGCCGGGATCACTTCCTCAGGCTCGATCCGGAACTCCGAGTACTGCTCGAAGATCGACTCGTAGAAGCGGCGGACCCCGTCGAGACCCTCGTAGACCCCGGGGTCGCCGAAGTTCATCGAGCGGTCGATCACGGCGTCTGGGTGCCAGTAGGTGAGCGCCTGCTCGAAGTCGCCGCGATTGAAGGTCGCGTAGCCCTCCCTGAGGGTGTCGTCCTCCTCCGTCATTGGTGAATGGTTCCCGCCGTCGGGGCGGGGCTCACCTGCGGTCGCCCTAGCCGGCGTCCGTCCGGCGCGGCCTCAGGTTTGAAACGATCGCCGCGACGACCGTCACCAGGTACACCTGACCGATCAGCGCCTCGGCGATCGCCGTCGCCCGCCCCGGGCCGGTTTGGGCGGTGATGTCGCCGAACCCGGTCGTCGTCAGCGTCGAAAAGCTGAAGTAGAGGAAGTCCGGCTGTTTCGGGTCGACCGGCTGCGCGAACACGGGCTCGGCGCCGAACTGGTTCAGGGCGGAGTAGATGAACGCGAACATCATCCCGAGCAACAGATAGATGCTCAGGACGCCGAACATCGAGGCGAGCGTGACGCCACGGTCCGCAAGCACGTGGCGCACGACTCCGACGGCGATCGCACTCGCCGCGACGACAACGAGCAGCAGGTTGACGACGATCATCACGTCGGCGCCCGCATCGCGATCGCCGACGACTACCGCTATCCCGGCTATGAGTCCGGCCGTCGCTACGACCACGGCGGCGTGGACGAGCCGCCGTGGCGCGTCTGCGACCCGGAGCGCGAGCACGAACGCGGACCCTTGGAGCGCGACCGTAACCACCCGCGACCAGTCCTCCACCGGAGCCGCGAGCTGAAAGATGAGCGAGAAGGTGATCAGGGCGAGCAGCTGCCCGTAGCGCACGCGCGCCGGGTCGGCCTCGAAGCGGGGCATCTCCGAGCTCATGCGGCTGCGCCCGCGCCTGCCGGCTCGGCGCCGGCGGGCGGAGCTTCGGCTTCCGGCTCACCGAGGGGATCGGTCGGCAGCCGGCGCGTCGCGAAGAACGAGGCGAGGACGATCAGCCCCGCGAACAGCAACGCGGTCTTGAGCGCGTCGATCTGGGCGTCCTCGTAGCTCTCGACCAGCGCGTCCGTGGTCTTCGCCTCCACCCCCGCTTCCTCCGCGCTGCCACGGACCTCGTCCGAGGCAACGAAGCTGACGTCGCCCCCGAGTCGCACCTGGACCTCGTCCTTCACGCTCTGGGAGACGTGGTTGTCCGCCTGCACGTTGTTCGAGAACGCCGCGATCAGGCCGCTGATGACGACCGCGCCGAGCAGCGCGGTTCCGAGCGAGGAGCCGAGCTGCTGGGCGGTGTACTGGAGCCCGCCGGCCTCGCTGCGATCGTCGTCGCTCACCGCGGACTGGACGACGTTGCCGAGCTGGGAGACGATCAGCCCCATCCCCACGCCGAGCACGCCCATCGCGGCAAGGAACGGGCCCGTGTCGAGCACGGGCTCGATCACGGCCAACAGCATGATGATCGACGCGAGCGTGATGACCAAGCCGATCCGCACGAGCAGCCGGGGCGACGACCGCGCCGAAAGCGCAGAACCGCCGAGGGCGGCGACGAACAGCCCAACCGAAGCGGGGAGCATGCGCACACCTGTCTCGAGTGCGTCGAGGCCCTGAACGATCTGGAGGTAGAGCGGGATCGTGAAGAAGATCCCCATCAGGATCAGGTTCTGGGCGAGCATCATCCAGAGCCCGCCGCGCATGGTCTCGATCCTGAACATGCGGAAGTGCACGAGCGGGTCGCGGCCGGTTGCCTCGCGGCGGCGCTGCCACCAACGGAACCCGCCCAGGACGACCCCACCCGCGGCGACGACGAACGGCGTGAGCGAGAAGCCGAACGGCTCGACTGGGGAGTCGAGCGGCCTCAGCCAGCCCCAGTTGCTCGCCTGCAGGACTCCGATTACGATCAGGGCGAGACCGAGGGAGACGAGCACGGCCCCGACCCAGTCCAGCTGCGGCTTCGGTCCCACGAGCTTGGCCTCCCTGAACAGCCGGGTTCCGATCAAGATCCCCGCCGCCAACACGACCTCGCCGGCGAAAACGACCCGCCAGGTGAGCTCCGTCGTCACCCACCCGCCGAGGATCGGTCCGACCGCGATCCCGGCGCCTGCGACACCCCCGAGCACTCCGTAGGCGAGCGCCCGCTCCCGCCCCGAGTAGTTGCCGGCCGTGAGCGCGACGAGCGCCGGCAACACCAGCGCCGCGCCGATGCCCTCGAGGATCGACCATCCGAGCGTCAGCGACGCGACGTTCCATGACGCCGCCGTCAGCGCCGAGCCGGCGGCATAGATGACCAGCCCGATCTGGAACGCGCGCCGGCGGCCGATGATGTCGCCGATCTTGCCGCCGGCAATCATGAGGGCGGCCATCGTCAGCGCGTACAGCGCGATCACCGCCTGGATCGTGGTTACGTCGGTGTCGAAGTCCTCGACCAGCTGCGAGATCGAGACGTTCATCACCGCCTGGTCCAGCACCATCAGGAACTGGGCGACGGAGAGAACGCCGAGGACGCCCCACTTGGTCATTGCGTTGAGTATCCCCAGAGTGCCCGGGGGGCGCGGCTAGGCCAGCGCCTTCTGCTTGATCTTGTCGAACTCGTCCTGGGTGATCGTGCCGGCGTCGAGGAGCTCCTTCGCGTGGGCGATCTCGGTACGTCTAAGGCGTCCCCCTAATTCGAAGAAAGTGCGAGCCGATCGGCACGCGGATGATAGGTCAGGCGGCGCTCTCGAGCGGGCGCGAGCGTGCGCCCTCCTCCGAGCGCGGCGGCGACCATTCGTGGCAGTACGGCGCTCCGCCGCGCTGGCGCAGGTACACGGGCCCATTGATCCGCGCGGCCTTCGGCATCACCGGCGTGAGCGAGCTCGACAGCCGGGCCAGCGCCCGCAGTTCCCTTTGCTTCCCTCGTGACCACGTGAGGCCGAGCCGCTCGCGCAGCGCCGGCGGGAGCGAGCCGATCGTGCACAGCTCCGTGACGTGCGCGGTTCCTCCCCCGATCAGGCGCCAGACCGGCTGGGCGGAGGGGGGAATGACCGGCGGGCGGACGGGCTTGCGCATCGTCGCGAGCACGTCGTCCGCGGCAGCGGTGCGCTCGAGCGTGTTCTCGACGACCTCGTCGAAGTAGGGGCGGAACTCGCCGACGCGCTTCGGCAGGTCGCCCTCGCGCACGCCGAGCAGCCTTCCTATCCCGAGCCACTCGATGTAGAAGCGGTCGATCTCGTCGCTCGTCATGCGATCGCCGAAGTTCTCGTGCACGGTGACGATCGCGTCGAAGAGGGTCGCGTGCACCCAGGCGTAGGCGTCGGGCTCGAGCGCGTGGTACTGCGTCCCGTCGGGCTTCTCGCCCTTGATCCGCTTGTGCATCTCGCGTACGCCGCGCCCGGTGGCAATCGCCTTGCGTCCGCCGTAAACGGAGAGGTTCACGAAGTCCACCGTCCGCCAGAGCCGACCCCACGGGTCCTTCTGGTACTCGGAGTGCTCCTTCACGCCGGCGCCGACGGTCGGGTGCGAGACCTGGAGCAGCAGCGCGTAGCCCGCGAGCAGGAAGCCGCGCACGTCGCTCGCGCGGCTCCACGCGACGCTGTCCGGCCCCAGCGTCAGCGATAGGGCCTCGTCCTCAGTCGGGAAGACGTTGGAGGACATCGCGGTTCGCATCTTACCGGCAGGGCTGCCGGTAAACGCCGAGACAAGTAAGGTGCGCGACTTCACCCACTTCGACACAGGAGTTGACACGCACATGGGAGTACTGGATGGCAAGGCAGCGATCGTCACCGGCTCGGCCCGCGGCATCGGCCGCGCGACGGCCGAGCTGCTCTCCGAGCAGGGCGCCAAGGTCCTGATCAACGACCTCGACGGCGACGTCGCCGAGGAGGCCTCTGGCGAGATCAAGGGCGAGACCGCGACGTTCGCCGGCGATCTCACCTCAGACGGCGTCTGCGACAAGCTCGTCGAGACGGCCGTGGAGGCTTTTGGCCAGATCGACATCATCGTCAACAACGCCGGCTACACCTGGGACGGACCGATTCACAAGATGTCCGACGAGCAGTTCCAGGCGATGATCGACATCCACAACGTCGTCCCGTTCCGCGTCCTGCGCGCGGCCGCGCCGCACCTGCGCGAGCCGGCGAAGAAGGAGAAGGAGGAGGGCAAGGAGGTCTTCCGCAAGGTCGTGAACATCTCCTCGATCTCAGGCACGATGGGCAACGCCGGCCAGGTGAACTACTCGTCCGGCAAATCGGGCGTCGTCGGACTTACGAAGACGCTCGCGAAGGAGTGGGGCCAGTTCAAGATCAACGTGAACGCGGTCGCCTTCGGTTTTGTCGAGACGCGCCTGACGGCGGCCAAGGAGGAGGCCGGCACGATCGAGCGCGGCGGTGAGGAGATCCAGCTCGGCATCCCGGGCCAGCTCCGCCAGATGGCCTCGATGATGATCCCGCTCGGACGCCCCGCCACTCCGGAGGAGGCCGCCGGCGGCGTCTTCTTCCTCTGCTCGCCCTGGTCCAACTACGTCCACGGCCAGGTGCTGAACGTCACCGGTGGTCAGTTCACCGGGATGTACACCTAGACCTCTAGCGCTGCGGTCAGCTTGCGCGTGACCCACTCCGGGTCGCGCGTTAGCTGGCGCCAGGTGAACCTGAGTACGCGGTAGCCGGCCGTGGTCAGCTCGGCGTCGCGGGCGCGGTCGGCCTCGAAGGCCTTGCGTGTTCGGTGGGACTCCGCCCCGTCGGTTTCGACGATGAGCTTGTGGTCGCGCCAGAGGAAGTCCACCTTGTAGCGGCCGATCCATTGGTTCACCTCCGGGCGCGGGATGCCGTACTCGTCGCAGAGGACGAGGAAGAGTTCTTCGAAGTCGTTGGCGGTGGCTGTGGTTCCAATCAGATGCCCGTCCAGGACCGCTTTCAAGACCCCGCCTCCCCGGCGACCCGGATACCGGGCTATGACGGAAAAGATGTGATGCTCCCGGCAAAGCCTTAGGCGCTCCGACTCGTCGAGCGCATGCTCGATCTCCCGGTCGGTCGCGGTCTCCGCGTAGTCGAGCAGAGTGCGGGCGGGACTCGTGATCGGGATGCGGCGCTTCTCCGTGATGTCTCGACGATCGAGGCGGGTCGTCTGGTGCACGATCAGATTTCCGCGCGTCCGTGCAGAGCCCCGGCGGACCGTGACGTCGATGCAAGGCGGGCAATGACGGATGAGTTTCCAGTGCGCCGCGCCTGCCCGATGGCTTAGGACGCCACCCGGTCCCACAGCCAGAACGCCCGCCATCCACTTCCCCTCTTGAGTGAGTGGGCGGTACCCCACGGCGTAGACGCCTGTGTACAAGCGGATGAGCCGTCCCGCCCGCACCCTGCGCTTGATCTGCTCTGGACTGAGGCCGATTTCAACCAGCTGAAACCGAGCCACGACGCCGTGCTGCCGGCGAGCCAGCACAGCAACGAGGCCGTCAACTTGGAGGGGTTGTGCGCCTCGGGGTTGCATACAACCCATAAGACGCACAGCCCCCCTGAATCCACCCCCTCAGTGCCCGCTGTTGCAGGCTGGCGACGCGACCGAGCGCTAGTACCCGCCGTCCCCGCCGCCGCCCTTGTCGGCGTCGGGGTTCGTGTACTTCTTGCTCGGCGAGGTGGTCTTGAAGGGCAGGCGGACGGTCACCTGCGCGTCGTTGTTGTCCTCGTGCGACTCGAGCAGGACGTTCGTCGGGTCGGCGACGTGGCGGTAGATGTAGGTGCCGCGCAACCCCGTCACGTCGATCCACTGCTCCGGATAGGTGGGCGGGTAGACGTCCGACCAGCCCGTCGAGGTGCCGAGGGTCACACGCCGCGTCGAGCGGTTCTCGTTGCAGGCCGGGTAAACGCGCGAGTTGGGCGAGCGCTCGATGGTGCCGGCGGTGTGCGTCAGGTCGCGCAGGCAGTAGTGGATCTTCGGACCGGTGCGAACGAGCTTGCTGCGCTTGCCGCGCGAGTCGACCGACCAGAGCTCGAAGCGCGCCGGGTTGCGGAACTTCCAGAACAGCCCGTGCGGGCGGGCGTCCTTGAAGTCGAGCCGGCCCTTCGACTTCACGAGCAGCGGCGTGCTGCGTCCGCGGCGGTAAATCGCCTGGTTGACGGTCATCGAGGTCGAATTGACCCGCGTCCCGCGGACCTCCATCGGACCTTCGCCGCGGCTGTTGATCGAGTTGCCGGCCCGCAGGCGGACGCGCTTCTTCGTCTTCTGGACGTAGAGCCCGAACGGCTTCGACATCTTCAGGTCCGGACAGAGCAGGTCCTCGCTTCCCGGGCCAGTGCAGGGGTTGTTGTCGCCGTCGTCCGGCGTGACCTCGCCGGGCGAGACGCCGCCCTCGTCCTGGGCGCGGGCCGACGCGACGAGGCCCAGCCCCGCGAGCAAGGCGAGCTGCGCCACCAGCGCCCAGATCAGCAGTTTGCGGTTCTGGAGCATCCAGCCCCAAACCCAAGCGGGCCCGGCGCGATTCGGTGTCACTTCGGCCGGCGCTCTTCGGCGACGGGCTTGCCCTCGTCATCGGTGAGCCCGGCGGGCGGCCACTGGCCGTACCAGTTGTCGCGCGCTCCGTCGAGGGTGATCACGCAGCCGGAGTAGTAGTCGCCCGCGGGCGAGGCCAGGTACGCGATCAGCCAGGCCTGTTCCTCGGGGCGGCCGAGGCGGCCCAGGGGCACGCTCGCGGCGACCCCTTGCTGGACGGGCTCGGGGTACTTCTTGATCGCCTCGGTCTTGAAGTGGCCAGTCGCGACGGCCGTCAGCTTGATCTGGAAGCGTGCCCACTCGATCGAGAGCTCGCGGGTGAGGTTCTCTACCGCCGCCCGCGCGGCAGAGGAGTGCGCCATCCCGGGCAGGCCGTGGTGCGGCGAGAGGGTGACGTTGACGATCTTCCCGCCAGCGGCCGGGATCATCGCCTTCGTCGCGACCGCGTGGATCATCAGCCAGGTACCGCCGAGGTTCAGTCCGACGACCGTGTCGAAACCCTTCTTCGTGATCGCTTCAGCGGGGGTCATGTACTGGCCGCCGGCGTTGTTGACGAGCGTGTCGATCTTGCCGTGGCGCTCGAGCACCCCCTCCATGAGCGCGGCGACCTGGTCCTCCTCGCGGATGTCGCACTGGTGCAACTCGAAGCGGTCGCCCTCGCACTGCGCGCGGGTCTCCTCCAGGGGCTCGATCCGGCGGCCGACACCCACGACATGGGCGCCGCAGGCGGTCAGCTCGACGGCGGTGGCGCGGCCGAGCCCGGAGCCCGCGCCGCTCACGATCACGACTTGCCCGTCGAGCAGGCCGGGGGCGAAGATCTCCGAGGGCATCGGCGCCGCACCTTATATCGTGCCTCGCGATGGCCACCCACGCCGACGCGCAGCCCGCGACGCTCCCGCTTCCAGGAGGAAGTGAGGGCGCCACTGTCACGCTCCGTCCCCTCCTGTCCGGCACGATGCGCGGGCCCGAGCCGTGGTTCCTCCGCGAGGAGGGGCGGCTCGCGACACTCCACTCGCTCGGAATCGGCGTGCCCAAGGAGCACTGGCTCACCGTTCCCGTAGTCGCGTTCTGGGTCGAGCACCCGAGCGCGGGGAGCATCCTCGTCGACACGGGGTTCCATCCCTCGGTCGCTGTCGACCCGAAGCAGAGCCTCGGCCGGATCGGCTCCTTCATCTTCAAGGGGATCGAGATGACCCCGGACCAGGCCGTCGCGGCGCAGCTGCGTGCCGCGGGCACCGAGGCGTCCGCGGTCCGGACGGTGCTGATGACCCACCTCCACACCGATCACGCGAGCGCGATGTCCGAGTTTCCCGCGGCCACGTTCCTCTTCTCCGCGCGCGAGTGGGAGGCGGCCACCAGCGACGGCGAGCTCCACGGCTACCGGTCAAAGCAGTTCGATCACGCCTTCGACTACCGCACGCTCGACTTCAGCTCATCCGGCGGCGACTCGTTCGCCAGTTTCGGAAGCTCGCTCGACGTGTTCGGCGACGGCAGCGTGCGTTGCGTCTACACGCCCGGTCACACGCATGGGCACATGTCCGTGGTGCTACGGCTCAAGGACCGCGAGGCGCTGATCGCCGGGGATGCGATCTACACCCTGCGCACGCTCACCCACTCCCACCTGCCGGCCCGCATGGAGGACGAGCACAACTTCCGCCGCTCGCTGCGCGAGATCCAGCTCTATGCCGAGCAGACACCGGGGGCGCTGATCATTCCCGGGCACGACATCGAGTTCTGGAACAAGCTCGATCCGGTCTACGCGTAGACCGAAGCGCGCGGAAGCCGGCGGTGCGTACGGCTAGGCGCTCTGTGTCGGCGGGCTCATCGCGGCCTCGGCCGCGTCGGTCGCCTTCTCCCGCGCAGCCCGCTGGGCCTCGCGAGCCGCGCGGATGGCACTGCGGCGCCCGCCCTGGCGGATGCCGCCGTGAAGCCGCTTGACGTCTTCGAAGACCGTGTCGGCCGCCGCCTGCGACTGCTCGCGCGTAGGCTCGTCGACCTGCTCGAACTGGAGCGACTGGCCGTACTGGACGGTCACCTTCGGGAACTGGAGCTTGCGCCAGTCGCGCGCCTTGTCCGAGCCGACGATCGCCGTCGGGACGATCGGGACGCCCGTCTCGAGCGCGATCCGCCCGATGCCCGGCTTCGCCTCGCCGAGCTCGTGCGTGCGCGAGCGGCCGCCCTCGCAGTACATGACGACGAGCTCGCCGCGCTCGAGCACGGTCCGGGCGGTGATGAAACCCTCCTCGTCGCGGTGGCCGCGGCGGACCGGGAAGACGCCGCCGTGGGTGAAGATCCAGATCAGGATCGGGTTCGTGAACAGCTGCGACTTCGCCATGAAATAGACCTTCCGCCGCAGGTACACAGCGACGAAGAAGTGGTCGAGGAAGGAGAAGTGGTTGGGGGCGATGACGGCGCCGCCCTCGAGCGGGACGTGGTCCGAGCCGATGCAGCGCGTGCGGTAGAAGAGCAGCAGGTACGGGGTGAGTACGACGCGCACCAGCTGGTAGACGAAGTCGGCGCTTCGCCTGCGGGTCCGCTCGTGAAAGCGGGTGAAGAACTCGGCCGGGCGCGGGTCTTTGTAAACCTGGGGCTTCACGTGGCGATTGCTACCCGCGCCCGGGGTCGGGGTTACTGCGCGCGCGGTCGAGCGCCGCGGCCCAGCCGGCCAGCAGCTCCTCGCGCTCGCCGGCGCCCATCTGCGGCTCGTAGCGCGCGGCCTCGCGCCACATCGCGGCGACGCCCGGCTCGTCCCACAGCCCGACGGCGACACCCGCGAGGTAGGCGGCGCCGAGCGCGGTGGTCTCGGCGATCTCGGGGACGATCACGGGCACCCCGAGGACGTCCGCCTGGAACTGCATCAGCCAGCGGTTGGCGACCGCGCCGCCGTCGGCCTTCAGCTCTCCGAACTCGACGCCGGAGGCGGCCTCCATCGCGCGCACGGCGTCGACCGTCTGGTAGGCGATCGCCTCGAGCGTCGCGCGCGCGAGGTGCTCGCGGCCCGAGCCGCGCGTCAGCCCGACGATCGTGCCGCGCGCGTTCGGGTCCCAGTGCGGCGAGCCGAGGCCGGTGAGCGCGGGGACGAAGTAGACGCCGTCGTTCGAGTCCAGCGCCGCGGCGAGCGCCTCGGTCTCGGCGGCCTCGCGGATCACGCCGAGCCCATCGCGCAGCCACTGGACCGCCGCGCCGGTGACGAAGATCGACGCTTCGAGCGCGTAGTCCACCCGGTCGCCCACTCCCCAGGCGACGGTAGTGAGCAGTCCGTCCTCGGGACTCGGCACGGTGGCTCCCGCGTTCTCGAGCACGAAGCTGCCCGTGCCGTAGGTGTTCTTGCCCATGCCCGGCGAGTGACACGCCTGGCCGTAGAGCGCAGCCTGCTGGTCGCCGGCGATCCCGGCCACGGGCACCTCGCCGCCGAACTCGGTCGTCGTGCCGTACACCTCGGCGCTCGGGCGCGGTTCCGGCAGCGAGGCCGGGTTCACGCCGAGCAGGTCGCACAGCTCGGCGTCCCACTCGAGCCGGTTGATGTCGAACAGCAGCGTGCGCGCGGCGTTCGAGTAGTCGGTCACCGCCCGGCCTGTGAGCTTGAACGCGAGCCAGGCGTCGATCGTGCCGAAGCGCGCGTCCGCCGGGACGCCCCCCTCGCGTAGCAGCCACTCGACCTTCGTCCCGGAGAAGTAGGGATCGAGGACAAGGCCCGTGCGCTCGCGGAAGAGCGGCTCGTGTCCGGCGGCGCGGAGCTCGTCGCAGCGTTCGGCGGTGCGCCGGTCCTGCCAGACGATCGCGCGGTGGAGCGGCTCGCCGCTCGCCTCGTCCCAGGCGACGACCGTCTCGCGCTGGTTGGTGATCCCGATGCCCGCGAGCGCGCTCCCCTCGACGCCGGCGGCTGCGAGCGCCTCGTGCGCGACCGCGCGGGTGACGTCCCAGATCTCGGCCGCGTCGTGCTCGACCCAGCCGGGCCGGGGGAAGTGCTGCTCGAACTCGCGGTAGGCGCGCCCGCATTCGCGGCCGTCCGAGTCGAAGACGATGGAGGTTGAGCCCGTCGTGCCCTGGTCGATCGCGAGGATCACTGTTGTCCGCCTCCCCGGCGCGCGAGCCACGCCTTCGCGATGTCGCGCGCCTGCCGCGCGCGGTGTGTGAAGCCGCCGGGGGTGCGCCCGGTCGCGCGATGCTCGAGGTCGAGCTCGACCTCGCGGATCTTGAGGCCGGCGCGGTGCGCGTCGATCGCCATGCCCGTCTCCATGCCGAAGCCGTCGGCGAACGGGACGACCGCGGCGAGCGCCTCGGCGGTGAGCGCGCGCTGGCCGGAGAGGGGCGCTTCGAGCTCGAGGCCCGTGGTGTCGCGAACCGCGCGGCGCGAGAGCCCGAGCGCAGCACCAACCCCACCGCCGACGCGGCGCGAGAATGTCGCCACCGCGATGTCGCAGCGCTCGTGCCCGAGCGCGGCGACGAGGCCGGCGAGCTCGCCCGCGGAGGCGCCGAGGTCGCCGTCGCACAGCAGGTAGGAGCGGGCGCCGTTCGCGGCGAGCTCGCGCTCGGCCGCGAGCGTCGCCGTGCCGCCCTTCCCGAGCTTCCGAGGCGCACGGACGAGGTCGGCGCCGGCCTGCAGCGCGATGTGGCCGGTCGCGTCGGTGGACGCGTCGTCGGCCACGACGATTCGCGCGTCCGGGAACGCCTCGGCCAGCGTGCCAAGCGTCGAATCGAGACGGTCGGCCTCGTTGTACGCGGTGATGATCACCGTCAGCTCGTCCCCCATCCGCGAAACCATATGAGCCACGAGCCATCTAGACCGGCGGTTATGGTGCGCGCCGCCCGTTGTCGAACCCGAGGGGAGAGCGCGTTGCCCGACGTCGAAGCCCACATCACCGGCACGGTGTGGAAGATCGAGTGCGAAGTCGGCCAGGAGATCGAGGAGGGCGACACGCTCGTGATCCTCGAGTCGATGAAGATGGAGATGCCCGTCGAGGCCGAGGACGGCGGCAAGGTTTCCGAGATCAAGTGCTCCGAGGGCCAGAGCGTGTCCGAGGGCGACACGCTCGTCGTGCTCGACTGATCCAGCCGCTGGATAGGGTGCGCCCGTGAGCGCGCCCACGGAACTCGCCTCCGGCAAGCTGCTGCTAGACGAACCTGCCGAGCGCGTCGTGCGCCTGACGATCTCGAACGAGGAGAAGCGCGGCGCGCTCGACCACGAGCTGCTCGATGCGATCGCCGACGCTGTCACCGAGCCCGATGCGAGCTGCCTCGTTATCCGTGGCAGCGGCAAGATGTTCTCGGCCGGCTACGACATCGGCAACCTCGAGGGCCAGGACTTCGAGCAGGAGGCAGAGCAGCTCGTCGCACATCCCTTCGCGGCCGCGATCGAGGCGCTCGAAGAGTGCCCCGTGCCGACGATCGCCGAGCTGAACGGCCACGCGATCGGCGGCGGGCTCGAGGTCGCGGTCACGTGCGACATCCGCGTCGCCGCGCGCGGGATCAAGCTGGGGATGCCGCCGGCGAAGCTCGGCCTGATCTACTCGCACACCGGACTGCGGAAGTTCATCGAGGCGTGCGGCGTCCCGAACACGAACGAGCTCTTCTTCGTCGGCCGCAACGTGGACTCCGACCGCGCGGAGCGGATGGGCCTCGTGAACCAGGTCGTCGAGCCGGACGAGCTCGGCGCGACGGTCGAATCGCTCGCGGCCGAGATCGCGGGCAACGCCCCCCTGTCGCTCGAGGGCAACAAGCACATCATCCGCACGCTGCGCGAGATGCCGGGCGGGCTGCCCGAGGACGTCGAGCAAGCGCTCGTCGAGCTGCGCGAGTCGTGCTTCCGCTCGGAGGACTTCCGCGAGGGCGTGCGCGCGTTCGGGGAGAAGCGCGCGCCGGAGTGGAAGGGGCGCTAGGTTCGCAACCATCATCCGTCCACGCGGGGTGGACAAGCCGGGCTCACGGGTGTATACACGGCACAGATGCTTCTCCGGGGGAAAGCCGTCGGGCTTGCGGGCTTGCTCACTCTCGTCGCCGCGCTCGCACCGGCGGATGCGCTCGCATTCGACCTTGTCGAAGGCGTCTGGACCTCCGAGACCACGCCCGCCGGGCAGATCCTGATCGAGCCGAACGGCAGAGGGGGCTTCAAGTCGACCGCGATCACAAACAGCCCTGCCGGCGCCTGCCGGCCCGACCGTGACGGCTCCGCCTATCGCGAGGGCCTCGTGAAGGCGGAGGACATGCGTCCGAGCGGACCGGGGACTTACAGCGGCACGACCCACCGCTTCAACGGGACCACCTGCGCGGTGATAGCCAACGACGTCGCCGCCTGGCAGATCCTCTCGACCAGCCCGACCTTCCGGCTACGGACATGCGGGACGACCGCGGCGGCGCTCCAATTCGACGCCGCCGGGAATCCCATCCCGCCGACCCAGTGCACGATCCTGAAGCGGATCCGCGCGCCGGTCAGGCCGCCGAAGCCGACCGACATCCTCAAGCCGCCGAAGCCGAAGAAGAACCGCGCGTGCGGCACGCGCAAGCTCAAGATCAGCATCATCCAGCCGAAGAACGAGACGCTGGCGAAGGTCGTCGTGAAGTTCGACGGCAAGGTGAAGAGGACGCTCGTGCCGCCGAAGATCCCTCGCCCGAACGGCAAGGTCAAGATCGCGCGCGAGCCGCAGAGCGCCTACAAGGTCACGCTCGTGGCGACGACCGCCTCCGGGCGCGAGCTCACGCGCAAGGTCACGTACAAGAAGTGCGTGAAGCGCAAGACGTCGGGTTAGCGTCCGGCGCGCTGCGTAGCTTCCCGCGGAACTCCGTCTCCCAGGGAGGTTGCTGGCCGTGCCGCCGCTCATCACCCATGAAGAGGCTCTCGCGCTTGGCGAGATCGAGGACCACGCCGGGATAGAGGCGCTCATCGAGCGGGCGTGGGAGGCGCGCGTCGAGCACTTCGACGACTCGACCGACATGTGCTCGCTGGTGAACGCGAAGTCCGGCGGCTGCGCGGAGGACTGCGGCTTCTGCGCCCAGTCGCGCTTCGCCGAGGCCGACACGCCGATGCACGCGATGATGGAGCCCGAGCAGATGCTCGAGCACGCGCGCGCGGCGGAGGCGGCCGGCGCGCACCGCTTCTGCATGGTCACCCAGGGCCAGGGGCTATCGAAGCGCGACTTCGAGAAGATCGTCGAGGGCGCGAAGCTCGTCGCCGAGCACACGAACCTCAAGCGCTGCGCGTCGATCGGCCACATGTCGGTCGAGCGCGCGAAGACGCTCAAGCAGGCCGGCATCCAGCGGGTCCACCACAACGTGGAGACCGCCGAGAGCTACTACCCCGAGGTCTCGTCGACCGTCCGCTACGAGGGCCGCATCCGCACGATCGAGGCGGTCGAGGAGGCCGGGCTCGAGACGTGCGTCGGCGGCATCCTCAACCTCGGCGAGTCGCGCGAGCAGCGCGTCGAGATGGCTTTCCAGCTCGCGAAGATCAACCCGACGAGCGTCCCGATCAACCTGCTGAACCCCCGGCCGGGCACGAAGTTCGGCGACCGCGAGTACATGGACCCCTGGGAAGCGGTCAAGTGGATCGCGATCTTCCGGCTGATCCTCCCGGAGGCGCTCTTCCGCCTCTGCGGCGGCCGTGTCGAGAACATCGGTGAGCTCCAGCCGCTGGCCGTCAAGGCGGGGCTCAACGGAGTCATGATGGGGAACTTCCTCACGACGCTCGGCGCGGAGCCCGAGGACGACCGTGAGATGTTCGAGGACCTCGGGCTGAACACGGCACGCCAGCCCGACAACGGCGCGAACCCCCGCCCCGACAACCGCTCGGGGCGCCTCGAGGGCGACACGCCCGTGACGCCGATCGACCGGCTCGTGGACCGCCAGGAGGAGGCCAACTTCTGGGACCCCGCGACCCAGCTTCGTCACAGCAGGAAGGCTGCGGTGCCGCCGCGCCCGGATGGCGCGCCGAACCGCGGGATGCCGCAGGTGGTCCAAGTCGAGCCAGCCGAGGAGGAGGCCGCATGAACGACATCGAGGAACGCCTCGAGGATCTGCGCGAGCGGGGGATCTACCGCAAGCTTCGAATGATCTCGGGCCCCCAAGGGCCGCGCGTGCTGCTGAACGGCAAGCCCGTGCTGCTGCTGTGCTCGAACAACTACCTCGGCCTCGCCGACCACCCGCGCGTGCGCGAAGCGGCCGCAGAGGCCGCGATGCGGTGGGGTGTCGGCGCCGGCGCGTCGCGGTTGATCTCGGGCAACATGACGATCCACCGCCGGCTCGAGGAGAGCCTCGCGGAGTTCAACGGCTCGGAGGCGTGCGTGCTGTTCGGCTCCGGCTACCTCGCGAACATGGGCACGATCGCCGCGCTCGCGGGCGAGGGCGACGTGGTCTTCTCCGACGAGCTCAACCACGCGAGCCTGATCGACGGCTGCCGGGTTTCGAAGGCGCGCACGTTCGTGTATCCGCACGGCGACCTCGACCAGCTCGAGTGGGGGCTGCGCGAGGCCGCGGGCCGCGGCGCACTGATCGTCACCGACGGCGTCTTCTCGATGGACGGCGATATCGCTCCGCTGCCCGAGATCGTCGAGCTCGCGCAGCGCTATGACGTGCGCGTGATGGTGGACGAGGCCCACGCGACCGGAGCGGTCGGGCCCGGCGGCCGCGGAGCCGTCGCCGACGCCGGCCTGACCGACGAGGTGGACATCGTCGTCGGCACGCTCGGCAAGGCGCTCGGCTCCTACGGGGCGTACGTCTGCTGTGACCGCACGATGGCGAAGTACCTCGTCAACACCGCGCGCACGCTCGTGTACTCGACCGCCCTCCCGCCGCCGGCGGTCGCCGGAGGGCTCGCCGCGCTCGAGCTGCTGTGCGAGCAGCCGCAGCGCGTGGACCGGCTGCGCCGCAACGCGCGCGTGATGGCCGACACCCTCGCGCGCGCGGGAGTGACCCTCCCAGCGGCCGCCGAGACCCAGATCACGCCGCTGGTGGTCGGCGACGCCGAGGAGACGATGGAGATCTGCGAGCAGCTGCTGTCGGAGGGGATCTTCTCCCAGGCGATCCGCCCGCCGACCGTGCCCGACGGGACCGCACGGCTGCGGCTGACCGTGATGGCCTCGCACACGAAGTCGGAGCTGAAGATCGCGGCCAAGGCGATCGCCCGCGCCGCGCTGCCGGCGCTGTCGCGCCGGCCGATGGACGTGCCCGCCGACGAACCGGTCACGGGCCGCGTGTTCGACGGCATGGCCGAAGCCGCCTAGTTGCGCGGCGTCTTCGTCAGCGGAACCGACACCGAAGTCGGCAAGACGGTCCTCGCCGCCGCGATCTGCGCGGTACTCGCGTCGCGCGGCGAGCGCGTCGCGGCATTCAAGCCGGTCGTGACCGGGCTCGACGAACCGCCCGGCGAGTGGCCGGCCGACCATGAGCTGCTCGCCGAATGCGCGAGTGCGGGCCAGCAGGCGGAGGGCGTCGCCCCGTACCGCTTCGGCCCCGCGGTATCGCCCCACCTGGCGGCGGAGCTCGCGGGCGAGGCGATCGAGCGCGACCGGCTGGTGGCTGAAGCCCGAGCAGCGGCCGAAGGCGTCGACATCCTCGTGTGCGAGGGGGTCGGTGGCCTGCTCGTGCCGCTCACGCCGGATTACTCGGTGCGCGACTTCGCGGTGGACCTCGGACTGCCGGTGGTGATCGCGGCCCGGCCCGGCCTCGGCACGATCAACCACACGCTGCTGACGATCGAGGCCGCCCGTGCCGCGGGACTGCGAGTCGCCGCTGCCGTGATGACGCCATGGCCGGCGGAGCCGGGACGGATCGAGGTGTCGAATCGCGAGACGGTTGCGGCGCTCGCCGGAGTGGATGTCGCCGGTCTGCCGCCGACGACTCCGGGCGGGCTCGCAGCCGCCGGGGCGGCATTGCCGCTCGACAACTGGCTCGGCTAGGGTCACGCGCGTGAAGGGACGGTGGGGACTCGTCGCTCTCGGCGTGCTTGCGCTGGTCGTCGCGCTGCTCGCGGTCAACACGATTTGCGCGGACACCGAGACGAGGTCGGCGAAGGCCGACGTCGGCAAGATCGTGCGGATGCCGGGCGGCGACCTGCAGGTGCTCGACCAGGGACCGCGCGAAGCGCCGGCGATCATCCTGCTGCACGGGTTCGCCGAATCGATCCGCTGGTGGGACGAGGTCGCCGACTCGCTCGCGAAGGACCACCGCGTGCTGACCTTCGACCTGCTCGGACACGGCGGCTCGGAGAAGCCGCGCACTGGCTACTCGATCCCCTCGCAGGCGGGCCTCGTCTTGCTCGCGAGCCGTAAGCTCGGCGTCGACCGCGCGCTCGTCGTCGGACAGTCGATGGGAGGCGTCGTCGCGCTGTCGCTCGCCGAGCAGGCCCGGAGCTTCGTCCAGGGGATCGTCTCGATCGCCTCGCCGCCGGACAACGACTCGGGCGAGCTTCCCTTCCTCGCGCAGCTCGGCTTCGTGCCGGTGCTCGGCCAGACGATCAAGACGCTCGCGAACGACTCGCTCGTGAAGGAGGGGCTGAAGGGCGCGTTCAGCGACGGCTACGAGGTACCCGACGAGTTCGTCGACGACTTCTACGACATGACGTACAGCTCCTACGACGAGGCGCACGACGCCGGCGCGGACTACTTCGACGACGGCGACGCGCCCGAGCGGTTGTCGAAGCTCGGCGCGATCCCGTTGCTCGTGATCTACGGCGAGAAGGACGAGATCGTCGAGCCGTCGTCGATCGAGAAGTGGAAGGACGTGGACAACGCGCGCACGATCGTCGTCGAGGGAGTCGGCCACAGCGTGATGGTCGAGAAGCCGTCGGAGACGGCGCGGCTGATCTCCGAGTTCGACAAGCAGGTCCGCCGCACCGGCGACTGAAGAGGCGTCGCTAGCGGTGTAGCCCGCCGGCGGCGAGGCCGAAACCGCCGTCGACGCGCAGCACCGCTCCGGTGATGTAGGCGGCGGCGGGCGAGAGCAGGAACGACACCGCGCCCGCGAGCTCGGCCGTCTCCCCGATCCGGCCGAGGGGGATCGCCTGCGCGAGGCCCGCACGCAACTCGTCGGGCAGCGCGTTCACCTTCGGCGTCGCGACCATCCCGGGCATCACGACGTTGCAGCGCACGCCGCGTCCGCCCCACTCCGCGGCGAGCGTGCGCGCCATCCCGACGAGCCCCGCCTTCGAGGCCGTGTAGGCGACCTGGCCGGGCAGGCCGGTCTCCGCGGATGCCGAGGACACCACGACCACGCGCCCGTCGCCCGACTCCTCCAGGTAGGGGAACGCCGTCCGGATCGCGTGGAACGTCCCCGAGAGGTTCACCTCGATGTCCTTCTGCCACTCCTCGTCCGGGAAGCGCTCGGCGCGGTGGATCGTGTCCACGACGCCCGCGTTCGCGACGATCGCGTCGCAGCCGCCGAGTGCCTCGACGAGCGCCTCGACGCCGGCCGTCGTGGCTTCGGCGTCGCGGACGTCGAAGCTGGCGCGGCCTTGGACCCGCTCGGCGACCGACGGCTCGAACGGAAGCTCGCCGTGGACGTCGAGATCGGCGATGCCGACCGAGTTGCCGCTCCTCACAAGCGCCTCGACGACCGCGCCGCCGATGCCGCCGGCCGCGCCGGTGACGATCACCTTGCGTCCCGCCGGCGAGGTGGCGAGGGCTCAGGCATCGGCGTAGGGCCGGCTTTTCGCTCTCGAGCCCGTAGCGCTCCCAGTGGCGGTCCGGAATGTCGGCCGGATCCTTGTACCAGTACCAGACGCACGGATCGTGATCGAAGTCCTCCGGCGCGTCCGACGGGTACACCGGCCAGCCGAGCCACTCGATCGAGAGGATCTCGTTCATGAACGCGCAGTGGGTGCAGTAGATCGGGAAGTCCTTGCGACCGTAGGTCCACGGGTAGGCCTTCTCGACGAGCGCGTGGCCGTCGGGGTCCTTGTAGCGGCCGTTTCGCCACAACCGCTGGCCCGACCCGCACGGGTTCATCGCGAAGGTGAACTTCTCGTCGTCCTCGGTGATCTTGAACGCACCCGGCGAGGGGCCCGTGCCGCTGCACGAGTGCGCCCGCCAGCTCGACGCGAGCGCCTCGACGATGAAGCGCCGGTCGGCCGCGGCGATCCCCTCGACGTTGCGCTTCCAGCCGTGCTCCAAGGTCGTGCGGTGGAAGTCCTCGATCGCGTCCTCGCCGAGGCGGTGCTTGACGTATGTCATCGCCGCCGCGAGCCCGTCCACGAGCAGGTCGTGCATGAACTGCCACTCGTGCTTCATCTCCTCGCACAGCTTGCGCGCCGCGTCCGTGTCGCCGCGATCGAGCGCCTCGATCGCGCGGTCCATCGTCGGGCGCGACATCTCGCCCAGCTCCTCTTCGCTGAACCAGCGCTCGCTCGTGCCGTTGCTGCTCATGCCACTCCTCCCTCGGGTCGGGAGAGCAGCCTAAACCGCGCCGTCTAGGCGGCGGCGCCCACCGGCTCGCGCACGAAGCCCGCGATCAGCTCGATCACCCGCTCCGGGTTGTCCTCGGAGACGAACGTGTAGGAGTTCTCGATCCGCTCGAGGCGGGCGTTCGGGATGTCCTGCGCGAGGCGCTCGCCCCAGGCGAACTTGAAGAACTTGGCCTCTGGCGCCCAAGCGAGCAGCACCGGCTTGTCGAACGACTTCAGCTTCTCCGCAGCCTCGAGCGTGTAGCGCTTGTCGAGGCCCTTCAGCACCTTGCCCGCGTCGCGGCGCACGCCGGGGTCGGTCAGGAGGCCCTCGATCCACGCGCGTGAGACGTCGTTCGGGATCCCGTGCTTCGCGAGCCAGCCGAAGCCCAACGGCGCGTTGCGGATCGCGTTGAGGGTCATCGAGCGACCGACGACGTTGACCCCGCCAGGGATCCGCGCGAGCGGCTTGAGATAGCCGAACGCCGCCGGCGGGAAGTGCTCGTAGGCGTCGCAGGGCGTGAGGACGAGCCGGGCGACCCGCTCCGGGTGCCGCGTCGCGACCATCTGGCAGAGCGCTCCGCCGGTGTCGTTGCCGACGAGCGTCACGCCGTCGACGTCCAGCGCGGCGAGGAAATCGTCGATCAGCTTCGCGAGCCCGTGCGGCGTGAGGTCGGCGTCCGGGTTCATCGCGACGCGGTGCGCGCCGAGCGGGAGGTCCGGCACGATGACACGGAAGTCGCGCGCGAGCCCGGGCACGACCTTGCGCCAGAGCGTTCCGTCGACGAACGCGCCGTGGACGAAAACGATCGGCTCGCCGGTGCCCTCGTCCTCGTAGCGGATGGTCCCCTGGGGGAGCTGGACTTCCTTCATCGCTTGCCTCCTCTGTTGGTGAGTGACTTGAGCAACTGGGTTGCGGATCCCGAGCGTGCGATCGCCGGCCACGCGCGCGGGCGCGCGAGCAGCTGGCCGAGCAGCGCCATGCCGTCGAAGTAGGACTCGCGCTCGAGCAGCAGACCGTCCTCGACCGTCAGGCGGTCGCACGCCCGCCACGCGATCGGCTTGCCGCCGACGGTTCCCTTGAGCACGAAGTCGATGTAGAGCACGTCGCCGCTCGCGCTCCAGCCCTCGACGTCGGCGTGCAGATCGGGGATCAGCCCGAAGACCGAGTCCATCCACTGCTGCACGCCCTCGTGGCCGACTGCCGGCGGCGAGAGCGGCTGGATCAGGCGCACGTCGGGATGGAATACCTCGCGGTAGCGAGCGCGCCACGTGTCGGCAGCGCCCGGGCGCCAGAACTCGGTGAAGGTGTCCACCCAGGCGAGCGCGTCTGCGCTCGGCGGCTCCGCGCCGGGCGCGGACGGCCGCTGCGTCTTGCTCGGCGCGGCTGCCATCAGCCATCGACCCCGAGCTGGCGCTGGATCGCGAGCGCGTCGAGGTAGGTGGCCTTCGTCTTGACCAATCCGTCCTCGACCGTGATCACGTCGACCGCGTCGAACTCGACCTTCTGCGACTCCGGTGCGATCGTCTCGCCCTCGACCTCGAGCGCCGCCGCGAGCGTGGCGGTGACGGTGGACTCGAGCACCCAGTGCCCCTCGCCGGTGATCAGCCGCCGCTCGGCGAAGTGGATGTCGGGGAACTGGGCGAGCAGCTGCGCGAACGCGTCGCGGACCGCGTCCTTGCCGACGGCCGGCTCGCCGCCGGAGAAGAGCTGGAAGGTCGAGTCCTCGGTGTGGAGCGCGAGGATCGCCTCGAGGTCCTGGCTGTTCCACGCATCGCCGTAGGTGGCGGCGAGTTCCTCGATCGTGCGTTCGGCGGTGGTCGTGGTCATGCGTTCTTCCTTCCCTCAGTCGCGGCGGCATTTACATACAGGCTGTACGTATCTAACATACAAGCTGTATGGGAGTCAAGGGATCTTCGTCACAGAGGGCCGAGCGATCCGAAGCCACGCGGGCGGCATTGATGGCCGAGGCGCGAGCGCTGTTCGCCGAGCGCGGCTACGCGGCGGTCGGCACCGAGGAGATCGTCAAGGCCGCCGGAGTCACGCGCGGCGCGCTGTACCACCACTTCGAGGACAAGGAGGCGCTCTTCCGCGCGGTGTTCGAGCAGGTCGAGACCGAGATCACCGAGCGGATCGCGCAGGGCGCGCTGGCCGACCCGGACCCGATCAAGGCCTTGCTCGGCGGTACGGAGCAGTTCCTCGACGTCTGCCGCGAGCCGGAGGTCCAGCAGATCGCCCTGCTCGACGCGCCGGCAGTGCTCGGCTACGAGCTCTGGCGCGAGATCGAGGCCGACTACGCCCTCGGGCTGATCCGAGCGGGCCTCACGGCGGCGATGGAGGCCGGCGCGCTTGCGCAGCAACCGACCGAGCCGCTCGCCCACGTGCTGCTCGGGGCGCTCACCGAAGGCGCCCTTTATCTCGCTCGCGCGGAAGACGCCGACGCGGCCCGCGCGGAGGTGGGCGAGACGTTCACCCGCCTGATCGACGGGCTGCGCGCCTGAGCGATTAGTCGAGCGCGCTTCGGGGGTCTAATAGACAACCCCGAAAACGAAGGAGAACGAGATGCTGGCGAACACGCAGGCATTCAGCGGCTTTGCCGTGGATGACATCCCCGCCGCCAAGGAGTTCTACGGCGAGACCCTCGGCTTGAACGTCACCGACGAGGAGATGGGCGTGCTCGGCATCCACCTCGCCGGCGGCAACGACGTCATGGTCTACCCCAAGCCCGACCACTCCCCCGCGGTCTTTACGATCCTCAACTTCCCCGTCGAGGACATCGACGCGGCGGTCGATGGGCTCGCGGAGCGCGGCGTCGAGTTCGAGCGCTACGACGGCTTCGATCAGGACGAGAAGGGGATCGCGCGCGGCGACGAAGGTCCGCCGATCGCCTGGTTCACCGATCCGGCCGGGAACATCCTCGCCGTGCTCGAGGACTCTCAGTCGCCCGCGGCGTAGTCCACGATCGAGCGGTCCACGAGCCATTCGACCGGCGCCTTGTCGTCGGTGTAGACGCGGCCGCCGCCTAGCGCCGGCGCAAGGCGCGCGGCGACGCGCAGGGCAAGCGGGCGGAGCTGCTCCGGCAGCGCGCCGCGCGCCACCGCCGCGCGCAGCCGCCCCGGCTCGATCGGCGACTTGCTCGCGACCAGGACGGTGTTCGTGTCGCCGACGACGTCGCGGCGAACGTGTGGGAACGCCTCACCCGCGGTTGCGCTCAGGACCTTTTCGAGCTTCGTCTGATCCTCGGGGTGGCCGACGTTGACGATCACCATCCCGCTCGGGGCGAGCCGGTCCCGCGCGAGCTCGAAGAACTCCTTCGTCGCGAGGTAGAAGGGGATGTACGGCTGGCGGTAGGTGTCGAGGAAGATCACGTCGTAGCGCTCGTCGGTGCGGCGTAGGAAGGGCCGCGCGTCCTCGTGGTGGAGCTTCAGCCGCGGCGCGCGCATGTCGAAGTAGCGGCGGCCGATGTCGGAGAGCTCGGGATCGATCTCGACGGCGTCAACGCGCGCGCGGGGGAAGTAGCGGCCATAGGCCCGCGCGGTCGTCCCGGCGGCGTTACCGAGGACCGCGACGCGGCGGGGCGGCGTAGAACGCGTGGCGAAGGGCAGCACCAGCGGCTCGTCCCAGTAGTCGCCGGTCAGGTACTTCCCCGGCTCGTAGCGCGAGTGCTCGGCCTGGCCCTCATTCAGCTCGAGCGTGCGCACGCCGTTGTCGTCCTCCACGACGCGCGCGTACTGGTAGGCCGTTTCCGCCTCGTGGATCACGCGGCCGTCGTCGGTGCGCGCCTTCAGCGTCCCCACCGGGATCGCGATCAGGACCGCGATCCCCGCCGGCGCGAGCGCGTAGCGGCGCAGCGGTCGTAGACCGCTTACGGCTACTAGCGCGATCACGAGCGCGAAGATCAGGAACGTGCGGCGCGTGCCGACCAGCGGGATCAGCACGAGCGCGGAGAGGAGCGTGCCGACGAGGCTGCCCGCGGTAGACAGCGCGTACAGCCGGCCCGCGACACTACCCGCGTCCTCGACACGCTCGACCGCGACCCGCAGCGCCCACGGCGAGACCGCCCCGAGCAGCAGCACCGGCACCGCGACGAGCACAAGCACCGCGATCAGCGAGCCGAAGAAGGCGCCGGCAGAGATCTCGTCGAGCGCGTCGACGGCGAGGTCGAGCAGCGGGTCGGCCGCGAACGGGACGAGCGCGAGCAGGCCCGCCGCCGCGAGCGCGAGCTGGCACAGCCGGCGCTTCTCCGGGTAGCGGTCGGCGAAGCGGCCGCCGAGCCAGTAGCCGGCCGAGAGGGCGACGAGCACGACGCCGATCGTGTTCGCCCACACGACGGTGGACGCGCCGAAATATGGCGAGAGGAGCCGTACGGCGGCGATCTCCGCGCCGAGCGAGCCCGTCCCGACGACGAACACGAGGACCCCGATCGGCGGCATTTCCGTCCCTGACGATAGCTACCGTCAGGGAGCGTGAGCCGCACCACACGAAGCAGCTGCTCGAAGCCGATGCGCAGCCACGTCTGGCATCCCGTTCACGCAGCAGGAAGGCTGGACCCGCGAGGAGGAGCGAATCGTCATCGAGCGCGCCGAGGGGTGCGAGCTGATCGACTCGAAGGGGCGCGCGTACATCGACGGCGTCTCGTCGCTGTGGTGCAACGTCCACGGTCACCGCCACCGCTGGATCGACGCCGCGGTGACGCGCACAGCTCGACCGGTTGGCGCATTCGACGATGCTCGGGCTCACCCACCCGCCCGCGATCGAGCTCGCCGAGCGACTGGTCGGCATCGCCCCGCCGGGGCTCGCGCGCGTCTTCTACTCCGACTCGGGCTCGGCCGCCGCCGAGATCGCGCTGAAGATGGCGTTCCAGTACTGGCAGCAGCAGGGTGGCGCGCACGCTCGCCGCACGCGGTTCGTCTCACTGCGCGATGCCTACCACGGCGACACGATCGGCTCGGTCTCCGTCGGTGGCATCGAGCTGTTCCACTCGCTCTACCGCCCGTTGCTGTTCGACACGCTGAAGGTCGAGCCCGGCGATGCCGCCGACCTCGAGCGGGTGCTCGCCGAGAACGAGGGCGAGGTCGCCGCCGTGATCGTCGAGCCGCTCGTCCAGGGTGCCGCGGGAATGCTCGTCCACCCGGACGGCTACCTGCGCGCGGTCCGCGAGCTCTGCGACGCCACGGCGCGTTCCTGATCTGCGACGAGGTCGCGACCGGCTTTGGCCGCACCGGCACGATGTTTGCCTGCGAGCAGGAGGACGTCGCACCCGACTTCCTCTGTCTCGCCAAGGGGCTGACCGGCGGTTACCTGCCACTCGCGGCGACGCTGACGACCGAGCGCGTGTACGAAGGGTTCCTCGGCCGCTTCGAGGAGTTCCGCACCTTCTTCCACGGCCACACCTACACGGGCAACCCGCTCGCATGCGCGGCCGCGCTCGCGACGCTCGACGTGTTCGAGCAGGAGCGCACGCTCGAAGGGCTTCAACCGAAGATCGAGCTGCTTGGCCAGCTGCTCGAACCCCTCGCCGCGATGCCGGCTGTGGCCGAGGTCCGCCGCCGCGGCTTCATGTGCGGGATCGAACTCCAAGGGTTCGGCGTCGAGGAACGGATCGGTCACCAGATCGCCCTCGCGGCGCGGGAGCGCGGAGCCATCATCCGCCCGCTCGGCGACGTCGTCGTGCTGATGCCGCCGTTGTCGATCTCCGAGGCGGAGCTCGAACGGCTGGTCGAGGTCGTCGGCGAGGCGATCGAGGCGGCTACCGGGCGCCAACGGCTCGCTGCGGCCGCGTAGCTCGATCGTTGCAGAACGCGCCCACCTGTCGCCCGCCCCATGTCACAATCCAGGAAGATGCGCAGCCGCGAGTTCTTCCGGCGGATGGACCAGTACCTCGCCCGGATGGACGATCACCTCGCGGACGGAAAGCAGCGTGATGCCGAGATCAATGAGGAGCTACGTCTCAGCCGTGAGGCGCATGAGGACCTACGTCAGTTCATCCACGACGAACGCGCACTGATGTACAAGCAGTTCGCCGCCTTCGAACGCCGGCTCGAACGACACGACCGGCTCGCCGATGCCCGGCATCAGGAGTCACAGCGGACCTCGGCCGAGATGATCGAGAGGCTCGTGGACATGGGCGACGAGATCAGAGCCAATACGCGCGCCGTTCTGAGCATGCTCGACCGCTTCAACGGCGGCGAGGCGACTGCCTAGAACCGACGGCCTAGCCGTCGTAAGGGACGAAGTCCTTCTTGCGCGCCCCGCAGACCGGGCAGAACCAGTCGTCAGGGATGTCATCGAACGCCGTGCCGGGCTCGATCCCACCGTCGGGATCGCCCTCGTCGGGGTCGTAGATGAAGCCGCAGGACTCGCAGATCCAGAGCTGCTTTGTTGCCGAAGCCTCCACGGACGCGAACGTTAGCGGCAACTGCCCAATCCCGTAGGCTGGCCGCGTGCGAGTCGACGGTCCTGAGCCCGGCACCGAGATCAACACCGGCGAGGCGACCGAGCCGCGGCCCGCTGCGTCGGTGATCGTCCTGCGCGATGGCGACGACGGACCGGAGGTCCTGCTCGTCCAGCGCAACCCCGAGTCGCGCTTCATGGGCGGCGCCTGGGTCTTCCCCGGCGGCGCGGTCCACGACGACGACGAAGGCGGCCCCGAGGGCGCCGCGCTGCGCGAGCTCCAGGAGGAGGCCGCGATCGAGCTGTCGGGGCCCGGCGCGCTCGAGTCGTTCTCGCGCTGGATCACGCCGGCGATGGTCAGCGTCCGCTTCGACACCTACTTCTACGTCGCAGCACTCCCCGACGGCGCCGAGCCCGAGGTGGACGGGGGCGAATGTGTGGACCTGCGCTGGATAACGCCGACGAAGGCGCTCGCAGCCGGAGAGCGCGACGAGATGTCGCTCGTGTTCCCCACGATCAAGCACCTCGAGCAGCTGACGGAGTTCCAGTCGGTCGAGCAGGCGCTCGCCGACGCGCGCGAGCGCAAGGTGATGCCGGTCGAGCCGCGGGTCGTCGTGGACGGCGGCGTCGCCGAAGTCTTGCTCCCTGGTGAGCCAGGCTACGACGACTAGCCTCCGCGACTAGCCACGCCGCCGATCCCTACCCTTCCCCGGCTCCATGCCGCTCTCCGTTCAGATCGGGCTGCTGCTCGCGCTCGCGACGGCCTTCACCTCGATCGTCGGCTTCCTCTACAAGCACCGCGGTGCCGTGGAGTCGCCGCCGGTCGAGGCGCGCCGGCCGGTGCGCAGCTCGCTCGCGCTGTTCCGGTCGAAGTGGTACACGCTCGGGATCCTGATCGCCACCGCGTCGTGGGGCCTCCACGTCGCCGCACTGTCACTCGCGCCGATCAGCCTCGTCCAGTCCGTCATCGCCGGCGGACTCGTACTGCTGACGGTCTGCGCCGACAAGCTGTTCGGCTTCACAGTCACCCGCCGCGAGTGGCTCGGCGTCGCGATGATCGCGGCCGGGCTCGCCTTCCTCGCCGCAACCCTCGACGGCGGCGGAGACTCGGCCCACTCGGACTACACGGCCGGCCCGCTCGCGATCTACATCGGCGGCTGCGCGCTGGCGGGAACAGCCGCGATCGCGCTGACGCGCTCGAGCTCCCGCCGCGGGGTTCTGCTCGGCGCGGCCGCGGGCCTGATGTGGGCGGGGTCCGACGTCTCGATCAAGGCGCTGTCGGCCGACGTCGGCGAGGGGATCGGCGTGGTCCTCCACCCACTCGCGCTCGTGATCGCCGGCCTGTCGTTCGTCGGGCTCGTCGTCTCCGCGCGAAGCCTCCAGGTCGGCAAGGCGGTCCCCGTGATCGCCGTGACGAGCGCGGCCGCGAACGCCTTCACGATCGCGGCCGGCCCGATCGTGTTCGGCGAGCCGCTGCCCGAGGAGCCGCTCGCGCTCGCGCTGAGGCTGGTCGCCTTCGCGCTCGTGGTCGTGGCCGCCGCGCTCACGCCGGCGCCCGCGCGTGCGGCGCACCTCGACGAGGACGAGCCGGATCAGGCTCCGGAACCCGTGCCGGACGGGCTCACCCCGGCAGCGGGACGCGCTGCATCGTGAAGCGCTGACCGAGCTCGGTCTCGCACGAGAACGAGTCGCCGCCCGGGTCGGGCGCCGCATCGATGACCACCTCGCGTCCCTCGAAAAGGTCAACCAGCGAGCGGTCGAGCAGAACGGGGATCCCGGCCACCTCGCCGACGTTGGTCTCGGCCGGGCCGGCGAAATAGCGCGAGAAGAGGAACGGCGCCGTCGAGTCGCAGCAGCCGTTGCCGATCACGATCGAGAGCTCGTCGCCGAAGCGCTCGCGGCTGCGGTCGAGCAGCTCTGTCGCGGCGTCGGTCATCACGATGCTGACTCCGGCCATCGAAGCGATGGTAGCGCCGGACCTTTCCCCGCCCGGCGCAACCCCTAGAGTGGGGCGGGGTTAGGGGAGGCGTGAAATCGAGACTGATAACCGGCCTCGCCGCGGTGGCGGTGCTCGCCGCGGCGAGCGGCGCGGTGCCCGCATTCGCCGAGATGTTCGCCGGCACGGCGGGCAACGACACCCTGACGGGAACCTCCGGGCCCGACCAGCTCTACGCCGAGGCGGGCGACGACACCCTCAGCGGCGACGATTCGAACGACTACCTCGAAGCGGGTGCCGGCAACGACACGCTCACCGCCGGGCGCGGTGACGACCTCTCGCTCGGCGGAACGGGCGACGACCGCATCGATGCCGGATCAGGCGCCGACGTGGTCTATGCCGGTGCGGGCGAGGACGAGGTTCTCGGCGGGCGCGGCGACGACACGCTCTTCGGCCAGACCGGCAACGACCGGCTCTTCGGCGGCGGCGGCAACGATCGCATCTACGCTGGCGCCGGGATCGACTTCGTCGACGCCGGCGCGGGCGAGGACCGGATCACCGCCGAGGGCGAGTTGAACGTAAAGGCCGGCAGCGGCAACGACCGCGTACTCGCCCGGAACGGCAAGCTGACGGCCGATACCGGCCCCGGCAACGACACGGTCGATGCGCGCAACGGCGTGAGCGATCAGATCAACTGCGGCTCGGGCACGGACTCCGTTCGCGCGGACGCGAACGACGCGCTGACCGACTGCGAAAAGCGCCGCTGATCCAAACCCGGTCGCCGCCGGGCAGCCGTTAGGCTCAACCCGCGATGGCGAGTCAAGCGCTGACCGTGGCGGTGACCGGCCCGACCGGCGACCTCGGTGTGGCGCTGGTGGACGCACTCGAGCGCTCACGCTCCGTGAAGCGCGTGGTGGGGTTCTCGCGCAGCGGCTTCGACGCGAAGGCGCGCGGCTGGAAGAAGACCGAGTCGGTGCGCGGCGACGTGCGCCAGCGCGGCGATGTGCGCAGCGCGGTGAACGGCGCGGACGCCGTCGTCCACCTGGCTTTCTCACTCATGGGTGCCGGCGACGCGACGCACGAGATCAACGTCGACGGATCCCGAATCGTCTTCGAGGAGGCGGTCAAGGGCGGCGCGGAGCGGATCTGTTACGCGTCGAGCGTCGCCGCCTACGGGTTCCACGAGGACAACCCGAGCCGACTCGACGAGGATGTTCCGGCCCGTGGCAGCCCCGAGCACTTCTACTCCGCGCACAAGGCTGAGGTCGAGCAGGTGCTGTCGAAGGTCCTCGCGCGCAAGCGCAAGACGACCGCCTACGTGTACCGGCCCTGCATCGTCGCCGGCCCGCGCGCCCAGATGCTGATCGAGGAGATCCCCTACGTGCGCCTGTCGGAGTCGATGCCCGACCCGGTCCGCCGCCTGCTCGCCGGGATGCCGGTCCTCAAGCCGGTGATCCCCGACCCCGGAATCAAGGCACAGCTGGTCCACGAGGACGACGTCGCATCGGCGTTCATGGCGGGGATCACCGCCAAGGGGCCGCCCGGTGCCTACAACCTCGCCGGCAGCGGCACGTTCACCGTCGGCGACCTGGCCGATGCCCTCGGCTGGTACACGATCCCGCTCCCCGAGCTCGCGGTAGAGGCGACCGCCGAGGTGATCGCGCGCCTGCCGCAGGTGCCGGAGGCGCTGTCGTGGATCGAGTCGGTCCGCACGCCCGTGCTGATGACGACGGCGAAGGCGAAGAAGCAGCTCAAGTGGCGCCCGAAGTACAGCGCCAAGCAGACCCTGAAGGCGCTCGTCGAGGCATACCGCGCCGAAGCGCGCGAGCGCTAGCCGGCGCGGCCCGTCAACTCGGCGAAGCGGACTTCGGCCGCATCCTTGTCGGCGAAGACTTCGCAGACGGTGGGGCGTTCCTCCGCGAAGTGCCAGACCCACGCCGCCGGGCTGTCGAGCAGCGAATCGGAATCACGCGCCCAGACCCTCCCGTGGACGAGCACGAAGTCGTCCACCTCCTCGAAGCGCTGGGGGATGACGCGCAGCTCGATCCACACGCTCTGCACATCCTCCAGGTACTGCGCCATCCCGTCCGGGCCACGGTAGGGCCCGGAGCGGCCGGCGCGCTCGCCGGTGACGGCGTGGAACTCGAACTTGTCGCCGATGAGGCTCGCCATCCGTTCGCCGTCGCGGGCAGCGAAGGCGTCGTAGACATCGCGCAGGACCCGCTCGCGCGCGGCGTCTACCGCCAAGCTACTCGCGCGGCTCGGAGAGCAGCACCCCGAACATCTTCTGATCCGGGTCGCGCGTGAGGTCCACATGCACGTGCTTGACCTCGGTGTACTCGTCGAGGCCGTACGGGCCGAGCTCGCGACCGATGCCCGACTGCTTGTAACCGCCGAAAGGCGCAATGCAGTTGATCAGGTGGTGGTCGTTGATCCAGACGGTGCCGGCCCGCAGCTGCTTCGCGGTTGTGAGGCAACGGTCGTAGTCCTCCGACCAGACGGCCGACGCCAGCCCGTAGATCGAGTCGTTCGCGATCTCGATCGCCTCGTCGTCGGAGGAGAACTTGATCACCGACAGCACCGGCCCGAAGATCTCTTCCTGGGCGATCGTCATCGAGTTGTCCACGTCGGTGAAGATCGTCGGTTCGACGAAGTAGCCCTGGTCGAGGCCCTCCGGGCGGCCGCCGCCGAGTGCGAGCGTCGCGCCCTCCTCCTGGCCGATGCGGATGTAGTTCTCGACCGTGTCGCGCTGCTCCTCGGAGACGAGCGGGCCCATGTCGGTCTCGTAGTCGAGCGCGTCGCCGATCTTGATCTGCTTCGCGCGCGCGACCAGCTTCTCGACGAACTCGTCGTGGATCGACTCGGGCAGCAGCAGCCGCGTGCCGGACTCGCAGACCTGGCCCTGATGGAAGAACGTGGCCCACAGCGCGCCGTCCACGGCGGCGTCGATGTTCGCGTCCTCATAGACGATGTTCGGCGACTTGCCGCCCAGCTCGAGCGTGCACTTCTTGATCGTGCTCGACGCGAGCTGCATGATCCGCCGGCCGACGACCGTCGAGCCCGTGAACGAGACCTTGTCGACGTCGGGATGGGAGGCGAGCTCTTCGCCGACGGTCGCACCGCCGCCGGTGATGATGTTGACGACGCCCGGCGGAAGCTCCGTCTCCTCGAGCAGCTCGGCCAGGCGCAGCGCGGTGAGCGGCGTGTTCGAGGCCGGCTTCAGCACGATCGAGTTGCCCATCGCCAGTGCGGGCGCGAGCTTCCAAACCGCCATCACGAGCGGGAAGTTCCACGGGATGATCCCGGCGCAGACGCCGATCGGCTCGCGCAGGACGAAGTTGTGCGAATGGGTCGGGAACGACACCGGCTCGAGTGCCTCCTGCGCGGGTCGCGCCGCATTGCGGGCGAAGTAGTCCCAGTGGGTGATGCAGTAGCCGATGACGACCGTCGCGGTCGCGCGCATCGTCATCCCGGACTGGAGCGACTCGAGCTCGGCGAGCTCGTCCTCGTTCTCGGTGAACTTCTCGACGACCTGGCCGAGGATGCGCGAGCGCTCGTCGGGATCGAGGCCGGACCAGACACCCGAGTCGAAGCTCTCGCGCGCCGCCGCGATCGCGCGCTGAGCATCCTCGCGCCCGCCCTTCGGCACGGTCGCGAAGGTCTCCTCGGTCGAGGGGTTGACGACGTCGAACGTCTCGCCCGACTCGGCGTCGACCCACTCCCCGCCGATGAAGTTCTTGTACGCCTTGACGTCCTGCGTCGGTGCGACGGCCATCTCTTCCTCCTGGCTCGTGTTAAGGCAAGTCTAGAGCGCAGCCTTGAACAGCTCGGTGTAGTCGTCCTCCTCGACCTCACGCGGGTTCAGCAGCGTCGTGCCGTCGCCGAGCGCGCCGTCGACGAGAGTCGGGATGCCCTCTTCGGGCACGCCCGTCTCGGACAGTCGCGTCGGCAGGCCGAGGCGGTCGATCTTCGCCGTGATGTGCTCTGCCAGCGCGCCGCCGACCGCGTCGTCCGAGCCGCCTGACTCGACGTCGAGGATGTCGGCGACGTCGCGGAAGCGGTTCGCGATCGGCGTTCCGCCGCCGCAGTTGAAGCGGACGACGTGCGGGAGGTTGATCGCGTTCGCGACGCCGTGGGGCACGCCGTAGTGGGCGCCACAGGGGTGCGACATCGCGTGGACCGAGCCGAGGTTGAGGTTGATCGCGAGCGAGGCGGCGACGAGCATGTTGCCGCGCGCCTCCTCGTCGTCGGGGTCGGACACGGCACGCTCGAGGTTGTCACGGATCATCTTCAGTGCCTGGAGGACGTTCGCGGAGAGGTGCGGGCTCCAATCGGTGCACGTGTGGCCCTCGATCGCGTGCGTCATCGCGTCCATCCCGCTCGCGGCGGCGACGCTCGGAGGCAGCGTGCGAGTGGACTCGGGATCGAGGATCGCGAGCCGCGGGAAGAGCGGGAAGTCGGCGATCTCGACCTTGACCTTCTCCTCGTGGTCCTTAACGACCGCTGCCATCGAGACCTCGGACCCGGTGCCGGCGGTGGTCGGGATCACGCCGAGCGGCGCGATGTCCTCGGGGCGGCCCATCCCGTCGGCGCCTCGCGGCATCAGGAAGAACCCCTCGTGCTCGCGCACGGTGCCGCCGTGGGTAAAGATCAGCGTCGCCGCCTTCGCGGTGTCGATCACCGACCCGCCGCCAACGGCGAGGAAGGAGTCGGCGCCGACCTCCTTCGCGAACGCGGCACAGCGCTCACACACGTCCGTGGCCGAGTCCTGCGGGACCTCGTCGAAGACCCCGGCGACCTCAAGGCCGCCGTCGGTCAGGCCCGCCTCGACCTTCTCGATCAGCCCGGTGCCGCGGATGATCTCGTCGGTGACGATCAGGACGCGCTGCGCGCCCTCCTTCATGAACTCGAAGCCGGCGCTACCGATCAGATCGCGGCCGGCGATGATCCGGGTCGGCTGGGTCGACTGGTAGAAGTCCTTGAAGCCCGCCCACTGCTGGAGGGCGTCCGCCTCGGTCTGAGCCTCCACGACTAAGCGACTCGCTACGACGCGTCGAGCAGGTCCTGCCGCCCGGCGTCCTGGAGCATCTGCTTGTAGCGCGGGAAGACGGGCTTCACCAGCGGTACGAGCTTGAGGATCTTCGCCACTGGGCCCTTGGCCTTCATCTGACCGCGCGCGAGGGCGACTGTGACGTTGACCTTGCCGAGCCAGAATTTGTGCGCGGTGTCGGCCTCCATCGTCATGACGACCTCCGGCTCCATTTCGGTCTCGCCGAGGTCCACCATCGAGTCCTCACCTTCGATCATCTTCACCGTGATCGTCGACTCGGGGTTGCGGTACCCGTACTGGACGATCGTGTTCGCCTTGCGGAACTTCGGCGCGAGCTCCTCGTCCTGGGTGAGGTCCTCGAACAGCTTGCCGATGAACTGGTAGACCTCTTGGTCGTCTTTGAAGTAGGCCATCGTCTCCCTCTTTGATGGGCAGTCTCTCTCCTGCGGGGGAGCCTATCTGGCCGGGCGCGGCTAGCTCTTGCCGAGCAGGAGGGCGATGCCTTGGCCGCCACCTATGCAGAGCGTCACCAGGCCGAGCTCGTGGTCCTTGCGCTCCATCTCCGCGAGCGCCTTGGCCGTGATCACCGCGCCGGTCGCGGCGATCGGGTGCCCCAGGGCGATCGCGCCGCCGTTTGGGTTGACCTTGTCGGGGTCGAGTTCGAGGTCCTTCATCACCGCGAGGGACTGCGCGGCGAACGCCTCGTTCAGCTCGATCACCCCCACGTCGTCGAGCGACACGCCGGCCTTGTCGAGCGCCTTGCGGACGGCGGGGACGGGGCCGATGCCCATCGTCGAGGGGTCCACGCCGCAGTAGGCGTAGGCGAGGATCTTCGCGCGCACCGGGGCGCCGAGCTCGGACGCCTTCTCCTCGGACATCAGTACGACCGCGGCGCCGGCGTCGTTCATGCCGGACGCGTTGCCGGCGGTCACCGTGCCGTCGTCCTTGAAGACGGGCTTCAGCTTCGCCATCGACTCCATCGAGGCGTCGGGCCGGACGTGCTCGTCCACCTTGAACTCGACCTCCTCGCGCTTGACCTTGACGGGCACGGGGACGACCTCGTCCTCGAACATGCCCGCGTCGATCGCCTCCTTCGCGCGCTGGTGGGAAGTGAGGGCGAACTCGTCCTGCTCCTCGCGCGAGATCGAGTGCGACTCGGCGAGGTTCTCCGCCGTGATGCCCATGTGGACCTCGGAGAACGGATCCGTCAGGCCGCCGACCACCGGGTCGACCATCTTCGTCTCCCCCATGCGCGCGCCCCAGCGGGCGTTCGGCATCCAATACGGGCCGCGGCTCATGTTCTCCGCCCCGCCGGCGACGACGACGCCCGCCTCACCGGTCTCGATCGTCTGCGTGCCGGAGACGATCGCCTGGACGCCCGTTCCGCACAGCCGGTTGACCGTCAGCGCGGGGACCTCCTTGGGGATCTCCGCCTTCATCCCGACCACGCGCCCCATGTACATGTCCTCTGCGGCGGTGTGGATCACGTTGCCGAAGACGACCTGGTCCACCTGGTCGGGCCTGATCCCCGCGCGCTCGATCGCGCTGCGGGCGGCGATCGCGCCGAGCTCGGTCGGTGCGACGTCGCTGAGGCTCTTGCCGTACGAGCCGACGGCGGTACGGGCGGCGGACGAGATGACTACTCCGGTCAAGGTCTTCTCCTTTGGCGGCTGTGTTCGCGGATGCCAGGGGCCGCGCTCGGTGCGCAGCGATACTAGAAGTATCGCGAGCACCGACGTGGCTCATGGCGCCGCGAAAGGCAACGCCCGGGCTATCGAAGCCCGGGCGCGTTGCCCTACAGCATATTTGGTGCGGCGACCGCTAGGCGGCCCCACCCCCAGCCGGCGGGTCCGGAGGCCCGGGCGGGGCCCCGCCGGCGGGCGGACTCGCCGCCGCAGGCGGGCTCGGCGCCGCCGGCGCGGCGCCACCTCCGCCTCCGCCCGCACCGGCAAAGCCGGCGGCGAGCGCGCCGATTCCCGCGATCAGCAGGAGCAGCGGCCACCAGAGGATGCTGCGGTCGGGCCGCTCGCCGTCCTTGAGGACGTCGAGCAGGTTGGCCGCCTGGACGCCGACGCTGACCAGGAAGATGACCAACCCGATGCCGCCGACGTACGCCAACCCGCGCGTACCGCCGCGCACCGAGTAGACGATCGCCCCGAGCGCCGTGATCAGGAGCATCACGTCCCAGAAGACGTTCTGCTCGATCGGAGCACCGCCGGACGATCCGCCGAATGCGCTCGCGACCGCGCTCGCGGTGATGCCGGCGTACGAGCCGACGAGACCGAGCGCGAAGCCGAGGATCAGCGCGAGCGCGCCGGCCGTGACCAGCTCGTTGCCCGGATTGTCGTCCTCACCCGCAGCGGCCGCGCCGACGCCAATGAAGACGATGATCACGCCAACGATGATCAGCAGCCAGCGATAGCCGTTGGGCCCCGGATCCACTAGCTCGTCCCAGAAATTGAGCCATGCCCAGACGAGTGCCAGGCCCACGATCAGCATCGCGAATCGCGCTCCCTTCGCCGCCGCGAGGGCACCGATCACGGCGATCCCGAGGGCGATCAGGACATTGATCCACTGGTCCTCGGTGTTCGCGCCGATCCAGTCGAAGAACTGAGTCTCCATCGGGATCGCTATCAGGACCGCGAAGACGAGGAAGACTGTCTGCCACGGCGAAGCGCCGTCGGCGCCTTCGTCGCGCGTCAACGCAAGCCCGTACAGCACGAGGAACGGGATGACGAGCAGGATCAAGAGGCCGAACGCGCCCCAGGGCTCGCCTTCCACGAGTGGATTCACCTCCCCCTTGCGTATCCAAAGGGTGAGCGCGCCGGCAGCGAAAAGCAGGCCGCCGAGCGCCTTCAGGACGTCACCACTGCGATTTGTATCGGTCATAGTGCCGCAAGATAAGAGATTGGTCGGAGGTAATCCACCCTTCCGCCTGGCGGCGCGTGCAGACCGCCGTTTCTCCTAGTCTTCCCCGCTTCGTGAGCCGCATCGTGATCCAGTCGATCGCCTGCACCGCACTCGCCCTCGCGTGTGCGGGGACGGCGCACGCGCAGACGCCGCCCGCGCCGGGTCCCGCCGGCTACGTGCCGCCCAAGCAGACCCTCTACGCCGACGGCAACGGCGGGCGCTTCCTGCTCGGGGGCGACTGGCTCTTCCGCGCCGACGCGGGTGACCAGGGTGTCGCGCTCGGGTTCAAGGACCAATTGGACAGCGCCGGCTGGTCCACGGTGCAAGTCCCGAACGTCTTCAACGCGAACCAGTTCGACGTCCCGACCTACCTCGGCAGCGTTGGTTGGTACCGCAAGGACTTCGTCGTCCCGCCGGGCCAGGGTGGGAAGGGCGTGAGCTGGGCGTTCCGCTTCGAGTCGGCCAACCACCGCGCGACGGTCTTCCTCAACGGGCGCCAAGTGGGCCGCCACGTCGGTCCCTACATCCCGTTCGAGGTTCCCGCGGAGGGCATCTCCGCGACCGGCGTCAACCGCCTCGTCGTGCGCGTCGACAACCGCCGCGGGGCGGCCGACATCCCACCCGGAGGGCTGCTCGGCAACGGTGCGACGCGCGGTGGCTGGTGGAACTACGGCGGCCTCAACCGCGAGGTCTATCTGCGCCGGATCGACCGCGTGGACATCGCAAACGCGTTCGCGCGGCCGCAGATCGCCTGCCGCAGCTGCGAGGCGAAGGTGACGGTGTCGGCGACGCTGCGAAACCCGGGCAGCGGCAAGCAGAGTGTGCGCGTGAGGGGCCGGCTGGGCGGCCGCAGCTTCGGCTTCGACGACAAGGCGATCGGGATCGCCGGGCGCTCGTCGAAGCGCGTCGAGCGCGTCGTCACGCTGCGCAACCCCAAGCTGTGGGAGCCCGGCTCGCCCAACCTCTACAAGTTCTCGGTCGCGGTCAGCCGCGGCGGCAAGCGGATCGCCGTCTACGACGCGAATGTCGGGATGCGTTCGATCCGCGTGAACTCGGCCGGGCGGATGCTGCTCAACGGGCGCAAGGTCTCGCTCCGCGGCGCCAGCATGCACGAGGACGTGCCCGACCGTGGGTCCGCGCTCACGACCGCGGACATGGACTTCAACGTCGCCCTGCTGCGCGAGCTCGGCGCGACGATCACGCGCGCCCACTACCCCCTCCACCCGCGCACCATCGAGGCGCTCGACCGCGCGGGGATCCTCCTGTGGGAGCAGATGCCGTTCTGGCGCGTCCCGACGAAGTCGCTGGCCTCGGGGTCCGTGCGCGCGCGTGGCATTGCGTATCTGCGAGACGCGATCCGACGCGACCGTAACCACGCCTCGGTCTTCCTCTGGTCGGTCGGTAACGAGCTGCCGAGCAAGATCACCCCGGGACAGAGGCGCTATCTGACCGACGCCTCGGACGCCGCGCGCCAGGAGGACCCGTCGCGGCTCGTGGCGATCGACTTCACCGGCCACCCGAACCTGCCGCCCGAGTCGATCTACCGTCGCTTCGACGCCCTCGGGCGTGAACTCGTACTTCGGCTGGTACCCCGGCCCGAACGGGCAGACCTCGGACCAGTCGCTGATCGGCCCCTACCTCGACCAACTCCGTTCCTACTACCCGGACCAGGCGCTGTTCGCGACCGAGTTCGGCGCCGAGGCGAACCGCGAGGGCTCGCCGTTCGAGAAGGGCACGCTCGCCTTCCAGCAGAACTACCTCAAGTCAAGCCTCGCGACCTTCGCGACGCGGAACTTCCTCAACGGGGCCGTGATGTGGATCCTGCGCGACTTCCAGGTGCGGCCCGAGTGGGAAGGCGGCAACCCGCGGCCGTCGCCGCCGACCAACTTCAAGGGCGTCGTCACGCGCGACGGCCAGCGCAAGCCGGCGTTCGGCGACGTGCAGGCGATCTTCCGCGCCACGCAGGCGCAGCGCTAGCGGCGACGGGCCGTCAGGGCGCTGCGAGCCGGTACACGGCGCCGCCGAACGAAACCGCGTAGATGCGGCCGGAGGCGTCCTCGCCGAAGCCGGCGAGCGCGGGCACCTTCAAGCCGAGACGCGCGTCGGACTTCGCGCGACCGCCCCCGAGGCGCGCGACGCGCAGGTCATCCCTGCAGAAGTCGCCGTAGACGTACTGGCCCTTGAGCGCCTTCAGTAGGTGATCGCGGACGACGTAGCCGCCCGTGATCGAGCACTCGCCAGCGCCGTGCGAGCGCTCGATCACGGGCTTCACGTGACCCGCGGCGTTGCAGCTCGAGAAGCGCTTGCGGCCCTCGAAGCAGTTCCAGCCGAAGTTCGCCCCGCGTCCCTTGCCGCGACGGACGAAATCGATCTCCTCGACCTCGTTCTGGCCGACGTCGCCGATCGCGAGATCGCCGGTCGAACGGTCGAAGCTGAAGCGGTACGGGTTGCGCAGGCCGTAGGCGTAGATCTCCCCGCGCGCGCCGGACGTCGAGCGGAAGGGGTTGGTCTTCGGGATCGCGTACGGCCTCCCGCCCTCGGATTTGCGCGGGTCGATCCGCAAGATCTTCCCCAGCAGCGAGCCGCGGCTCTGCGCGCTGCGGAGGGGGTTGCCGACGCCGCCGCCGTCACCGGTCGAGACGTAGAGCAGTTCGTCCGGGCCGAACTGGAGCTGGCCGCCGTTGTGGTTCGTGAAGCGGCGGTGACCGATTCTCAGGATGTTGCGCGCGCTGTTCGGATCGGTGCGGTCGGGGGTCGCGTCCGAGCGGCGGTACTCGCGCACGCGGATGTCGCCGGTGCGGTCGTTGTAGAAGACGTACAGGCGGCCGCTCGTCGCGTAGTCGGGGGCGAACGCGACCGACTGCAGGCCCTGCTCGTAGCCGGTCGCGTTGACCTCGGTGCGCAGGTCGAGGAAGGGTGCGTCGAGTGTGCGGCCGTCGCGCACGATGCTGATCAACCCGGTCTTGCCGGCGACCACGAGCCGGGCGGGGTCGCCGGGCGGGCCGGCTGCATAGACGGGCCTGTCGAAGCGGCCGACCTCGACGAGCTTCGCCTTCGCGGCGAGTGCCCCATCGGCAGCGGCGAGGCCGAGCGCGGCGAGCGCGGCGAGCGCGGCGAAGGCCGCGGTGGCACGGCGGGCGGGCGTTCTCACTTCGGATCCAGCCTGAAGACGGGACCGTTGTTCGACACCGCGTAGAGGGTGCCGTCGGCCGCCTGGCCGAACGATGAGAGCTGCGGCACCTCGATGCCGAGCGCTCGGTCGTCCTTCGCGTCGGGGATCTCGAGCTTCGCGATCCGGACCGTCGGGTTGCAGTAGTCGCCGAAGACGTACTGCCCGTCGAGGCCGCCGAGCTTCGGGTCACGGACGACGTAGCCGCCGATCACCGAGCAGTCGCCCCCTTCGCCGCGCGTGCGGCGGACGATCACCGGGTGCACTGCGTTCGGCGCCTCCGAGTCGTCGAAGCGCTCGCGCGCCTCGAACGCGCTCCAGCCGAAGTTCGCGCCGCGGCCGTCGCCGCGCTTGACGTAGTCAACCTCCTCGTAGGTGTCCTGCCCGACGTCGCCGATCGCGAGGTCGCCGGTCTTCTTGTCGAAGCTGAAGCGGAACGGGTTTCGCAGCCCGAGCGAGTAGATCTCCGGGCGCGCGCCCTGCTCGCCGGCGAACGGGTTGTCCTCGGGGATCGCGTAGGGCTTGCCACTCTCGGGCTTGCTCGGGTCGATCCGCAGCAGCTTGCCCAGCAGCGAGTCCTTGTCCTGGGCGGTCTTGAGGGTATTGCCGGCGCCGCCGCCGTCACCGGTACCGATGTAGAGGAGATCGTCGGGGCCGAACTGGAGCTGCCCGCCGTTGTGGTTCTCGAACTGCGAGTGGTCGATCTCGAGCACGTCACGGCCCGAGGCCTTGTCGGCGAGCGCCGGGGAATCGGCGGAGCGACGGTACTCGCGGATGCGGATGTTGCCCTGCTTGTCGGTGAAGTAGACGTAGAACTTGCGCGACTTCGCGTAGTCCGGCGCGAGTGCGACCGACAGCAGGCCGCGTTCGCCGCCGGAGCCGACCTCGTCGGTGATGTCGAGGAAGGGCTCCTCGGTCGTCTCACCGTTCTCGACCACCTTGATCCGACCCGGCTGCTCGACGACGAAGAGGCGTTTCGGGTTGTCGGGCTCGGAGGCGAGGTAGACCGGCGCGTCGAACGATGCCGATCTCGGCGAGCTTGACCTCGTCGGCGTCGCTCTTCTTCTCCTGGGTGGTCTGCGTCGTCGCGGTCGTCTTCTCGCCGGTGCGGCTTCGACGGCTTCTTCTCGTCATCGCCGCCGCAGCCCCCGAGCGCCAGCGCGAGCGCCACGAGCGGAGCGAGGCAGTATCGGGTCACTGCGACCGTCGGCAGCTCGCGGCCGCCTTGCCCTCAGGCGGACGGGTGGGCGTGCCGCAGCGAAGCCATTGTCCCTTCGTGATGCCCTTCTTCTTGCCCTTCAGCACGACCTCACGGCGCATCAGGTCCTTGAAGTAGCGCCCCTGCGCGATGCAGGGACCGTCGAAGTCGCGGAAGTCCGCGCTGCGGTAGGGCTCGATGTCACAGCCGGCGTGGATCGGGTTCCCGCCGTTCGGCCGCGGCCAGTTCGCGTCGGCTGACATGGCCGACGACCATGTGCAGCCACTCGTGGAGGAGGAGGTTGCGCCAGGGCTCCCCCTCCTCGGTGTCGCGGAATGCCTTGTCCACCGGAAAGCGGGCGGCCCAGCCGTCCACGACGCCGTCGTCGTTGATCGAGACGCTCGCCATCTGCCCAGGCGCCTCGTCCGGGTGCTGCTGGGGGTAGCGGTTGAGGACTGCGTCGAGCTTGCGGTTCACGCGGAACTCGTTCGTGTCGGGCGGGAAGAGATCCTTGAAGGGGCATTGAACGGTGCACGAACTCCAGACGGCGGCGCCCTCGTCGAAGAGTGTGATCTCCGCCCGGACTCCGCAGCGTGAGAAGCTCCCGACCTGGTCGACGAACTTGCGCGCGGCGCGCTCCGCGGCCTTCGTCGTGGCGTCGCGAGGGAGCGTCGAGCCGCTGGCGCTCGCGAAGAAGAAGCGGTAGCCGATCCGCCAGTTCGGCGCCTCCTTCGGACAGCCCTTGGTCTTGTACTTGGCGAACGAGGTCGAGGCGGCGTCAGCCGAGGCCGGCGACGAGACGACCATGCCGGCAGCGGCGAGCACTGCTACAACGAGTATTCGGCGCAGTCCGGGCAAGGGCGCGGGTTCTAGCAGACCGGCAAACGCCCGACACCCGGTAGGAAGCGCCCCACGCGCGCGGCGTAGTCCTCGTAGGCCTTCCCATGAACACGCAACAGGTTCGGCTCCTCGATCCGGCGGGTCTCGATCCCCACGGCCAGCAGGAAGATCGGCGCGGACGCGAGCGCGATGACGCTCGGGACGAGCAGCGCCAGTCCCGTGAGGGTCAGCATCACCGCCGTGTAGATCGGGTTGCGGACGAAGCGGAAGAGCCCCGAGGTGACCAGGTCGGTCGTCTCCTCGGGATCCGTCCCGATCCGCCACGAGGTGCCCATCTGCGCCTGACCGGCAATCACCCCGGCGAGCCCGACCGCGTACACCGCCAGGCCGGCGTAGTGGACGCCGTCCGTGTCGAGCGCCGCGATCGGCTCGAGCGTGCCCGTCAGGTCGAGCACCGGCGCGGCGACGCCGAGGACGAGCGCCACGATATGGAGCGACTCGGCGAACCACATCGCCGTGAACGGCTTCGACTTCGTCCCGACCAGCCCGGTCGAGCCCGTCCGGCGCAGGTGGACCGCCACCCGCAGGCCAAGCGCGCCCGCGCCATAGAGCAGCCAAAGCCAGAGCGCCAGTTCAGGCATGGGCTCAGGCCTCCTCGGCGCGCTGCTCGAACGCGGCCAGCGCTTCGCGTTCGTCCTGATAGGGATGGGCGTAGGCGATCTTCCCAGCGCGAAGCTCGAGCAGCCAGTACGCGTCGTACTCGACCACCGGACCGCCACCGCGAGGATGCATCCTCGGCCGCGATTTCGACAAGGACAGCTCGCCGCGCGAGCAGACCTCGCTCCACGAGCCGACAATCTCGACCCGCTCCCACATGTCGAAGGCGTCGTCGAACGCCCGCGCGACGCCATCGTGCCCGCGGTACGCCGTCCCTTCGATCACCGAGCGCGGCAGGTACAGCTCCGCGTCGGGATGGAACAGCTCGACGAAGCCGTCGCGATCGCCGTTCACCCAAATTGCGACCCACGCGTCCGCTACAGCGGTCAGGTCCCGAGATGGCACGCCGCCAGTATGCCGCGACGGCAGTTTGTAAATCGGGCTGGCCAGATTTGAACTGGCGACCTCTCCGACCCGAACGGAGCGCGCTACCAAGCTGCGCCACAGCCCGTGGCGCATCGAAGGCTAGCGAGCGCTACGCCGCAACGGCCTTGTAGTAGCGCAGCGCGAGGCCGGTGAGGAGGGTCTCGAAGCACTCCTCGATGGTCAGGTCGTGCTCGGCGGCATACGCGCGCATGCCCTCCTGCTCGATCGCGAGCGACTGCTCGATCACCTCGTCGACTAGCTCGGGGTTGCGATCGGTGAAATAGGCCCCCATCGAGTAGAGGTTCGTGTCCATCAGGGACTCGACGAAGGCCGCGTCGGCCGCTTTGTCGCCCTTAGCCATCGCGGGGCAGACTAATCTGCCAGCCGTGGCCGCGCGCGACGAGATCATCGCCTTCCTCGACGAGCTGCTTGAAGCGCGCGATTGGCCGGATTACGGGCCGAACGGGCTCCAGGTGCCCGGGGCCGAAGAGGTTGAGACCGTCGTGACCGGAGTCTCGGCGCACGCCGAGCTGTTCGAGCGCGCGGCCGAGGCGGACGCGCAGCTCGTGGTCACCCACCACGGGATCCTCTGGGACGCGCCCTCGCGCCGGATCACGCCCCAGCTGAAGGCCCGGCTCGAGATCCTCTTCGCCAACGACATCTCGCTCGCCGCCTACCACCTCCCGCTCGACGCGCACCCCGAGCACGGCAACAACGCGTTGATCTGCGCCGAGCTCGGGCTCGAGCGCGGCGAGCCCTTTGGCGAGGCGAAGGGCCGCCCGCTCGGCTTCGTCGGCCGCTCCGCCGAGGGGGTCGGCAACCCGCAGCTGGTCGAGCAGTGCCGCGAGGTCTTCGGCCAGGAGCCGCTCGTGTTCGACAGCGGGCCCGAGGTGGTCCATGCGGTCGGCGTCGTGTCCGGCGGCGGCTCGCACGAGATCGCCACCGCCGCCGAAATGGGTCTCGACGCGCTCGTCACCGGCGAGCCCTCGGAGCACGCGATGGCCGACGCGCGCGAAGCGGGCATCACGTTCATCGCGGGCGGCCACTATGCGACCGAGACCTTCGGCGCACGCCGCCTCGGCGAGCTCGTCGCGGAGCGCTTCGGCGTCGAGCAGCGGTTCGTCGCCGTGCCGAACCCGATCTAGACTTCCGCACCTCGTGAGGACGATCGTTCTACCCCGCAAAATGCGGGAAAAAGGTTGCGCCGTCGGCCCGAGGCCCTAGACTCTTTTCAAGCGCTTCAGCTACGAGGGAGGAGAGTAGATGGCGATCCATTTGACGCCCACCGAGCTCGGCAGAGAGGCCGGCATGCACCGTCGTGAGGTCATCACGAAGTGCATGCAACTCGGAGTGCCAATCTTCCAGGGCAAGATCGACAAGACCTTGTTCCTGGGGTCGCTCAAGGATTACCAGCAGAAGACCGGCGAGATCATCGCGAAGGCGTAACTCGCAGTAATCTCCCGCCGCACCAGCAGTAGCTAGGAGCGGAGGAGAGACAATGGAGGCAGTTACCGCGGCTGCGGCCGCGACCGGTTCCAAGACGATGGCCGACATGGTGGCGCTCGCCGCCGAGCAACACCCGGACACCGTCGCGCTCAAGCACAAGGTCGGCGACCAGTGGGCCGACATCACCTACGCCGAGCTCGGCGAGGCCGTCTCCGAGATCGCGCGCGGCCTGATGGACCTCGGCATCGAGCGCGGCGACAAGGTCGCGATCCTCAGCCACACGCGCCCCGAGTGGACGTTCGCGAGCCACGGCATCCTCGCCACCGGCGCCGCCTCCGTCTCGATCTACCAGACGAACTCGCCCGAGGAGTGCCACTACGTGCTCGAGCATTCCGAGTCGCGCGCGGTCGTCTGCGAGGACGCGGAACAGGTCGCGAAGGTCCGCGCTGTCGAGGACAAGCTGCCTAAGCTCGAGACGGTCATCATCATCGACTCGGCCGGCGACGTCGGCGACGCGATCTCGCTCGACGATCTGCGCGAGCGCGGGCGCAAGCTCGACGCCGCCCAGCTCGAGGAGCGCACCGCGTCGGTCGGCCGCGACGACATGTGCGTCTACATCTACACGTCGGGCACGACCGGGCCGCCGAAGGGCTGCCTGATCTCGCACGCGAACTACCGCGACGTGACGACGATGACCGAGTCGCAGGGCGTCATCGCCGAGGGCGACTCCGTCTACCTCTTCCTCCCGCTCGCCCACGCGTTCGCGCTGCTGATCCAATTCGTCACGCTCGATCTCGGCGCGACGATCGCGTTCTGGGAGAAGGACCCGCAGAAGATCGTCCCCAACCTGATGGAGGTCAAGCCGACCTACTTCCCGTCGGTGCCGCGGATGTTCGAGAAGATCTACACGCTCGCAACCTCGAACGCCCCCGACCCCGACCAGATCGAGCAGGCGGTGGAGGTTGGGATGAAGGTGCGCGAGGCAGAGCTCGCCGGCGAAGAGGTCTCGGACGAGTTGCGCGCCGCGTTCGACAAGGCCGACGAAGCGCTCTACCAGAACGTCCGCAACATCTTCGGCGGGCGGATTCGCCAATGCGTCACGGGCGCCGCGCCGATCGCGCAGGAGATCCTCGAGTTCTTCTACGCCAGCGGCGTGCCGGTGTTCGAGGGCTACGGGATGACCGAGACCTCGACGATCGCGACAGCCAACACGGTCGAGGAGCACCGCTTCGGGTCGGTCGGCAAGCCGATCCCCGGCGTCGAGATCAAGATCGCCGACGACGGCGAGGTCCTCCTGCGGGGCCCGAACATCTTCAAGGGCTACTACAAGAACGAGGAGGCGACGAGCGAGACGCTCGCCGACGGCTGGCTGCACACCGGCGACCTCGGCCGCCTCGACGAGGACGGCTTCCTCTACATCACCGGCCGCAAGAAGGACATCATCATCACCGCGGGCGGCAAGAACATCACCCCGGCGAACCTCGAGAACGGGCTGAAGCAGAACCGCTGGATCTCGCAGGCGGTCGTCGTCGGCGACCGGCGGCCCTACCTCGTCGCGCTGATCACGCTCGATCCGGAGGAGACCCCGGCGTTCGCCGAGCAGCACGGGCTCGAGCCGGCGGCCGTCGTGGACTCGGAGGAGATGCGCGCCGAAGTGCAGACGGCGGTGGACGGGGTCAACGCGAAGGTCGGCCCGGTCGAGCAGATCAAGCACTTCAAGATCCTGCCGCAGGACCTCGCGCAGGAGACGGGCGAGCTGACGCCGACGCTGAAGGTCAAGCGCAACGTCGTCAACGAGAAGTACGCCGGCGAGATCGACGCGCTCTACGAGAGCAACGAGTAGGCGCCGAGAGCGACGCGGGACGGTAGGCTGTTTACCGACGGGTGGGCGGCCCCACGGCCGCCCTCCGCCGTCAAGGATCGATGGCGAGCAACGACCCGACAGACACCGGCGGACTGTTCATCGGGCGGCGGCCCGGTACCGGGCCCCTGCACTACCGTGGCGATCCCAAGCGCGGCTCCGAGAAACGGCGCAAGTTCGACTCGAAGCTCGCGGCGCTGATTCTCATCGCGGAGACGCTCCTGCTGATGACGCTCTGGGGCCCGCAGCCACTCGGCTGGTTGTGGGTCGGATCGCAGGTGGACCACAAGACCGGCGAGGTCGCAGCGGGGATCCTGGTCGCCTTCGTCGGGATGCTAATCACCCTTTTCGCGACGCTCGCGGTCGCGGTCAAGCTCGATCGCGCGTGGCGCCTCGTTCGCCGCGCCGCGGGGCACGAGCAGCAGAAGGGGATGATCGAGCGGATCTTCGTCGTCAGCCTGATGATCGCCGGCACCCTGTTCGCGTTCTGGTTCCTGGTCATCAACGGCCCGGGCTCATCGGTCTTCTCCGGCCAGTACGACTGACGCCCGACCCCCGGGCGCGGTAACGGCATGGGGCTGCTCGACTACTACCGGCAGTTCTCCGAGATGGATCCGCAGGAGGTCACCCGCGAGCTGCGCGAGAGGCACGCGGAGGAGAAGGCGAAGGCGCTCGAGATCGTGCCCGAGCTCGACCTCTCGAGCACGGAGTGGCCGGACTTCCCGTACTCCGAGGTCGTCAACGCCGCCATCGCGGCCGCGCGCGGGCGCGTGAACGGCTACCCCGATCGCCACGCGACGAAGGTGCGCCGCCTGCTCGCCGAGCGACATGGCGTCGAGCCGGAGCAGATCGTCGTCGGCAACGGCGCCGCGGAGCTGCTCCAAACCGCGGCGCAGATCCTGCTCGACACGGGCGACGAGCTCGTGACAGCTTGGCCCTCGTATCCGCTCTATCCGCTGATGGCGGCGCAGGCCCGCGCACAGGCGGTAGCGGTGGACTCGGCGGGCGGCCGCTCGGACCCGGACGCGCTTCGCGCGGCGATCGGAGACCGGACACGCGTCGTCGTGATCTGCAACCCGAACGACCCGACCGGGGACTACCTCGAGGTGGACGAGCTCGGAGCGCTGCTCTCGACACTGCCGGATCACGTCCACGTACTGCTCGACGAAGCGCTCGTGCAGTTCCAGGAGGTCGACAAGGCCGACGCCGCGCTGCGTCTCGTCGATGCGTTCCCGCGCCTGCTCGTGTTCCGAACCTTCTCGAAGATCTACGGCTTGTCGGGCCTGCGCGCCGGCTACGTGGTCGGTTCGCCCACGGCCGCCCGAACGCTCGGAGCGCTCTCGCCCGTGCTCGGCGTCAACACGCTGACGCAGGCCGTCATGTACCAGGCGCTCAAGATCGGCGACGGCGAGGTCGCGCGCCGCCGCTCGCTCGTGATCGAGCAGCGCCGGCGCCTAGAGCGCGAGCTCTACGTGTTCCCGGTTGATGCCCGGCCGAGCCAGGCCAACTTCATCTGGCTGCACGCGCGCGGCCTCGACGGGCAGCAGCTTGCGGTCGCGCTTCAGGACGCCGGCGTGATCGTTGCGCGCGGCGGCCCGCTCGGGGCGGATGACCACGTGCGCGTGTCTATCAGGGGCGCGGCCGCGAGCGAGCGGCTGCTGTCGGCGCTACGCGACGCGACGGCGTCGGCTCAGGCCTGATCCGACTGCCGCAGCAGGGCGCCGGTCGTCTGCTCGAGGATCCGCCGCCAGGCGGCGCCTCGCTCGCGCTCCTTCGTGACGCTGCGGACGACCTTGCGCACACGCGTCGCCGAGATCTCGATCCCGTGCTTGGCGCAGACCTCGCGTAGCTCGTCGTAGTCCTTCGCGAGCCGAAGCGTGACCGACTCGAAGCCGTGGCGCGCGATCTCCAGCCGGCGGGTGAAGTTCATGATGTTCGTCTCGAACATCAGCTCGTCGTTCGGCTCGGGCTCGATCAGGATGATGTCCACGCCCGGGTACTTCTCCTGCCAGTGGCCGACCGCCTCGTGCAGGCGCTGGTGGGCGAGCAGCTTGAACGCCTGGTAGCCGATCTGCGGGAAGCCCATGTCGGACACCCGCCGTACGCGGCTGCCGGCGATCGTCGGGACCATCTTCTGGAAGTCGTTGACGTAAGGGACGAGCGGGTTGACGACGACGATGAACTTCGCGCCGCGCTCAACAGCGACGTCGACGTTGGTCGTCGAGCGCAGGCCGCCGTCGATCAGTTGGCGGCCCTTGACCTCGACCGGCTTGTAGACCATCGGCAGCGCGGTCGAGGCGCTGACGGCGTGCGAGATCGGGACGTCGTCCCAGTCCTCGGCGCCGAGGACGATTCGCTCGCAGGTGTCGAGGTCGGTGGCGGCGAGCAGCAGCTCGTTCTCGAGCAGGCGGAAGTCGTTGACCCGGTCGGGGTCCGAGAGGACCTCGTCGATGTAGCCGCGAACCCCCGATCCCTCGTAGAGCCCGGCGGGCAGGACCTCGGCAAGACCGACGATGACGTCCATCGCGGAGACGTTCCGCCACTGGCCGGCGAGCGTGCGCCCGAGACCGAGCAGCCGCAGCGGGAGCAGCGCCGAGCTGCGGGCGAAGTCGCCGTAGTTCGGCCGCAGGAGGGTACCCAGGTCGATGTCGCGGAAGGGCGTCGGCACCTGTCGGTTGACGACGCGCAGCATCTCCTCGGGCGTAACGCCGTTGGCGGCGAGGCTCGCGACGAACGAGCCCGCGCTCGTGCCCACGTAGACGTCGAACTGGTTGATCGTGCGGTTGACCGCGAGCAGATCGAGCGCGCGCAGCGCGCCGATCTCGTAGACGCCGCCCGTGAAGCCGCCGCCGCCGAGCACGAGGGCGGTCTTCGACTGGCGCTTGCGCCGCGCCGGCGCCGTCCTGGGCGAGCCCTTGGCGCCCTTCGCGGGGCGCTCCAGCTTGACTACCTTGGCCATACGGTCCATTCGGATCGTATCCAAGCGGCCCGCTACCCTGCCCCGCCTGCGCTGTTGTAGCCCTCCAACGATGCGCAAACACTCAACAACGGCCGTCTTGCTCGCCGCCCTTGCCGCGGGCACGGGTGCGCTCGCGCCGCCCGCCGGCGCCGCGACCGCGGAGGAGACCCTGCGGAGCCGCCTCAACTCGGCGATGGGGCCCGCCGGCGGGGGCTCGGGCGCCTACGTGTTCAACATCACCGACGGCGTCGAGCTCTACAACAAGCGCGGCTCGACGCGGCGGATCCTCGCCTCGAACACGAAGCTCTTCACGACGGCTGCCGCGTTCGACCGCCACGGGGCGGCCGGGAATCTCCGGACGCGCGTGCTCGGCGACGGCGCGCTGGAAGCCGATGGCAGCTACGCGGGCAACCTCTATCTGCGCGGCGGCGGCGACCCGACATTCGGCTCGCGCTCGTTCGGGCGGAACTCCTACGGCGGCGGCGCGAGCGTCGAAGGGCTTGTCAGCGCGCTCAAGCGCGCGGGTATCCGCCGCGTCACGGGCCGCGTCGTAGGCGACGAGTCGCTGTTCGACTCGCGGCGCGGCGTGCCGGACTCCGGCTACGCGGTCTCGATCTACGTCGGACCGCTGAGCGCGCTCGCCTACAACCGCGGACTGACCAACACGCGCGGATCCGCTTTCGCCGGCAACCCGGCGGGCTTCTCCGCGGTCCGGCTCGACTCCGCGCTCGAGGGGTCGGGGGTGAAGGTGAGCAAGGCGCCCCAGGTGGGCCGCGCGCCCGGCGACGCGCAGCAGCTCGCCGAGGTCTCCTCTCCCCCGGTCTCGCGCCTCGCGCGCCTGACGAACAAGCCGTCCGACAACTTCTTCGCCGAAATGCTCGTCAAGGGGCTCGGCGCCCGCGACGGCGCGCAGGGCACGACGAGCAAGGGCGCCCGGGCCGCGCGCGCGTTCGCGCAGAGCGTGGGGTCGGCGCCGCAGCTCGTCGACGGCTCCGGCCTATCGCGCGGGAACCGCGCGAGCCCCAAGAGCGTGGTCGCGCTGCTGCGCGGGATGCGCGCCCGCCAGGACTTCAAGGCCTACTACGACTCGCTCGCGATCGCGGGCCGCGACGGCACGCTCGGCGGCCGGATGGGTGGCGGCCCGGCGGGCGGCAACTGCCACGCGAAGACGGGCACGATCTCCGGGGTCTCGACCCTGTCGGGCTACTGCCGGTCGCGCGCAGGCGACGAGATCGCGTTCTCGTTCCTGATGAACGGCGTCTCCCCGGGCGCGGCGCGCGGGCTGCAAGACCGCATGGCCCAGGCGATCGCCGGCTTCGGCGGCTAGCTCTCGCTAACGTCGCGCGCATGACGCGCGGCGACGAGATCCCCGAGGCGGAAATCGAGCTCCGGGCGAGCCGCTCGTCCGGACCCGGCGGGCAGCACGCGAACGTCACTGCATCCCGGGTCGAGGCGGTCTTCGACGTCGCCGCCTCGAACACGCTCACGGACGAGCAGAAGCGCCGGGTGATGGCCCGCTGCGGGCCGCAAGTAAAGGCCGTCGCCCAGGACACCCGCTCGCAGGCGCGCAACCGCGACCTCGCCACCGAGCGCGTTCGCAAACGCATCGCCGCGGCCCTCAAGCCACGCAAACGCCGCAAGCAAACCAGACCAACGCGTGCCTCACGCGAACGCCGCCTGGAGGGAAAGCGGCGCCAGAGTCAACGCAAGCGGCAGCGCGGGCGCCCGACGATCGACGACTGAGCCCGGCGACGAGCTGGGGGCGACGGTGTCCCCGGCGGAGGAGTTCCCGTTCACCTCTCCGGAGCCGGGGATACCGGAGCCACCAGCGACGCAACAGGCCGAACTACTTGACGAGCAGGGACGCGCCGATCGCGCCGCCGAGGTCACCGAGTGCCGCGACCTCGACCACAGGCGGGCGGTCGTCCGAAAACAAGTGCGGCTTCATCGCCTTCGCGATCTTGTCGCTGTACGGCTTGCCGAAGCGCGTGCCGAGGCCGCCGCCGATCACGACCGCCTCGATGTCGAGCAGGTTCACGGCGGACGCCGTCGCGCAGGCGATCGCCTCGATCGCCTCGTCGATCAGCTCGATCGCGAGCTTGTCGTCGTGTTTGACCGCCCGCCACCAGATCCCGCTTGTCAGGCGATCGCGGCCGCGCTTCTCCATGATCTTGAAAAGGCTCGTCTTGCGGCCCTTCTCGACCTCCTTGCGTGCGTGGTGCTCCATTGCGCTCCGCCCGGCGTAGGCCTCCATGCAGCCCTTGCGCCCGCACGGACAGCGCCGGCCGCCCTCGTTCACCACCATGTGGCCGATCTCGCCGGCCGCGCCACGCCCCGTCCAGCGCTTGCCTTCGAGGATCACCCCGCCGCCGACGCCGGTGCCCCAGAAGACGCCGAGCAGCGAGTTGAACGGCTTGCCCACGCCGAGCACGAACTCGCCGTCGGTCGCGACGTCGACGTCGTTGCCGATCGCGACCTTCGTTCCGAGCGCGGTCGACAGCGCGTCGGAAAGCTCGAAGGTGCCCTCCCAGCCGGGGAGATTGCGCGCCTGGGTGACGGTGCCCTTCTTCTGATCGACAGCGCCCGGCGACCCGACGCCGACTCCGACGAGCGAGTCGGTCTCGACGCCCGCCGCCGCCGCGGCCTCCGCCATCGCCTCGACCATCGCGTCGGCGACGTCCTGCGGACCGCCCTTCGTCGGCGTCGGACGGCGCGCGTCACCGCGTGGACTGTCGGTGGCGTCCACGACGACGGCCTGGATCTTCGTCCCGCCGAGATCGATTCCGCCGCGCGCCCGCACACGGCGATCCTATCCGGGCGCCGTCAGCCCGCGAGCAGCTTCTCGAGCGCAGCCTCGTCGACGACATCGGTGCCGAGCTTTTCCGCCTTCGCGAGCTTCGAGCCCGGGTCGGCCCCGGCGACGAGGTAGTCGGTCTGGTTCGACACCGATCCCGTCACCTTGCCGCCGGCCGCCTCGATCCGCTCCCTCGCCACGTCGCGCGAGAGGTTCGGCAGCGTCCCCGTCAGGACGAGCGTCTTCCCGCTCAGCGGCCCCTCGGCGGGCGCCGCCTCGCCCTCGTCCTCAAACTTCAGCCCGTGCTCGCGCAGCCGCGCGACCAGCGAGCGGGTCCGCTTCTCGGCGAGTGTCTCGGCGATCGTCTCCGCCAGCACAGGGCCGATCCCTGGGGTCTCCGCGATCTCCTCCGGGTCGGCCTCCAGCAGCGCGTCGATCGAGTGGAACTGCTCCGCGAGCGCCCGTGCGTTGACCCCGCCGATGCCCGGGATCCCGAGGGCGAACAGGACGCGGTGGAAGGGCTGCTGCTTCGAGCGCTCGATCGCGTCGACGAGGTTCTGGGCCGAGATCTCTCCCATCCCCTCGAGCTCGGCGAGCTGCTCGGCGCCCAGGTCGTAGATCCCGGCGACGTCCGTGATCAGCCCCTCGTCGAGCAGGCGGATCACCTGCTTCTCGCCGAGGCCCTCGATGTCCATCGCGCCGCGATGAACGAAGTGCTTGACGAGCTGGAAGAGCTGGCCGGGGCACGAGGCGCGGTTGGGGCAAATCGTCCACACGCCCTCCGGCTTGATCGTCTTCGTCCCGCATGCCGGGCACTTCGAGGGCGGCTTCGGCACGGCGCCGCGCTTCTTGCGCCGCTGCGCCTTCGCAGTCGGCGAGACGACGCGCGGGATCACGTCGCCCGCCCGTGTGACGATCACCTCGTCGCCCTCGCGCACGTCCTTGCGGACGATGTCATCCTCGTTGTGAAGCGTCGCGAGCTTGACGGTCACCCCCGAGACCTGGACCGGCTTCAAGGCGGCGAAGGGGACCATGTGGCCGGTGCGACCGACGTTCCAGTGGATCCCCTCGAGCATCGTCGTCGCGGTCATCGGCGGGAACTTCCACGCGATCGCGCCGCGCGGCTCGCGGCCGACGATCCCGAGCCGTCCCTGGAGGTCGATCTGGTCCACCTTTACGACGACGCCGTCGATCTCGTAGTCGAGCGACTCGCGCCGCTCTTCCCATCCACGGCAGGCGGTGACGACGGAGTCGATGCTGGGATGGATCTCCCAGTCGGGGGTGACCTTGAAGCCGTGCGCCGCCATCCACTCGAGCTCGTCGCTGTGCTTCTCGAACTCGACTCCCTCGAGTGCGCCGGTGCCGTAGGCCCACATCGACAGCGGGCGGTCCGCCGCGAGCTTTGGGTCGAGCTGGCGGATCGAGCCAGCGGCAGTGTTGCGCGGGTTGGCGTAGGTCGGCTCGCCGGCGGCGGCGCGCTGCTCGTTCAGTTCGGCGAACGCCGCGCGCGGTAGATAGGCCTCGCCGCGCACCTCGAGCAGCGGCGGCGCATCGTCGATCCGCAGCGGGATCGCTTCGATCGTTCGCAGGTTGTGGGTGACGTCCTCACCGATCTCGCCATCGCCGCGGGTGGCGCCGCGCTCGAGCCAGCCGTTGCGGTAGAGCAGCGAGATCGCCAAGCCGTCGATCTTCGGCTCGGTGACGAAGTCGATCGCCGCGTCGGAGACGCCCTCCTTCTCGAGCAGGCGCTCGGCGCGCTCGAGCCAGGCGCGCAGCTCCTCCTCGTTGCGCGCGTTCGCCAGCGACAGCATCGGCTGCAGGTGCTCGACTTGCGCGAAGCGCTGGAGCGGGGTGCCGCCGACCCGCTGGGTCGGCGAGTCGGGGCTCTGTAGCTCGGGATGCTCGGCCTCGAGCTCGCGCAGCTCGTTCAGCAGCGCGTCGTAATCGGCGTCGGAGACATCCGGGTCGTCGAGGACGTAGTAGCGGTGGTTGTGGTGCTCGAGCTTGCGCCGAAGCTCCTCCGCACGCGCAGACGGGTCGCCAGCCTTGCGCTTACTCACCAGTCTCGGCAGCGGCGGGCTGCAGCAGGCTGTCAAGGTCGAGGCCCGCGAGCCGCTCGACGCCCGGGTCGTCAGTCAGATCGAAGTGGAGCGGGGTGACGGCGATCATCTGGTCGCCGATGGCGGCGAAGTCGGTGCCGTCCTCGTGGTGGTAGGAGGGGTCGTCGCCGTAGATGCGATAACGCCGGCGGCCGCCTTCCTCCTCCGCGAGCTCGAGGTTGTCGCGGTAGATCCGCTTGCCGAGACGGCATGCACGCGCACCGGCGACCTCGCCGGACGGGCAGTTGACGTTCAAGAGCGTGCCCTGCGGGATCGCGACGTCGTCGAGCCGCTCGACGAGGCGACCGAGAAAGGAAGCCGCACGGTCGAAGTCGAAGTGCGCGCCGAGCCGGAAGTCGAGCTCGCCCTTGCGGGACTGCTGCGAGATCGCGATCGCGGGGATGCCGAGCACGACGCCCTCGAGCGCGGCCGCCACCGTGCCGGAGTAGGTGATGTCGTCGCCGAGGTTCGCGCCGTGGTTGATGCCGGAAACGATCAGCTCGGGCTCGAACTCGACCAGCCCGAGGGCCGCGAAACGGACACAGTCGACCGGGGTGCCGTCGGTCGCGTAGCCGGTCGTCCCGTCCTCGAAGGTGACCTCGTCGACCCACAGCGGGCGACGGGTGGTGATCGAGCGCGCGGTGGCGCTGCGGTTCGAGTCCGGCGCGATCACGGCGAGCTCGATGCCCGGGACCTCCTCCAGGAGCGCCTCGCGGGCGGCATTCAGGCCCTTTGCCTGGATGCCGTCGTCGTTCGTGAGCAGGACCTTCATGGCGAGTCAGCTTAGTAGCGCACGGACTCGAGGTAGAGGCCCTCGGCGGCAGCGGTGTCGCCCGCCTCGGAGCGCGGCGCGCCCGCAAGCAGGTGGTCGAAGTGGCGGACCTCCATCCGCCCACCGGCGACCGCGAGCATCGTGCCGACCAGGATGCGGACCATATGGCGCATGAAGGTGTCGGCCTCGATCCAGAACTCGAGCAGATGCTCGCCGGCGTCGACCCACTCCGCGCGCATCACCTCGCGCTCGAAGCGGACGTGCTCGGTCTGCGTCGGCGTGAAGGCGGTGAAGTCGTGCTTGCCGAACAGCGCTCCGGCGCAGGCGTCGAGCAGGTGCCGCTCGAGCGGGCGCGGCCAGTGGAGGGCGCGGCCGCGCTCGAACGGGCTCTCGGCCTTGCGCGTCAGGACCCGGTAGCAGTAGGTGCGGCTGCGTGCGTCCTTGCGCGCGTCGAACCCGGGCCAGGCGGGTGCGCTCGAGAGGACGGCGATCTCGGGCGGGAGCACCCCATTCAGCCGATCGGCCTCCGCGTGCTCGCCCTCGTGGCTCGCGACCTGGCCGCGGGCGTGGACACCCGCGTCGGTTCGGCCCGCGACGCTCAGCACGACCTCGTGCCCGAGGACCTTCGCCAGCCCCTCCTCGATGGTCGCCTGCACGCTCCGAAGCCCGGCCTGCTTGGCCCAGCCAGCGAAACCAGATCCGTCGTACTCGATCAACAACCGCGCGCTCACGCGTGAGATCTTGCCAAGCTCAGCCCAAACCACAGCCCGTCGAGGCGCTCCTCCGGCGGGTGGCGCGGGGAAGGCTCTCGACGCGAAGCTGTGCGAGCGGCGAGAGGCTTACCGGCGACAGGACCCGCCGGCCACAAACCCAAGCGCCTAGACGAGCTCGAGGAACACCATCTCGGTTGAATCCGAGTGGCGGGGGCCCAGCTTCAAGATGCGCGTGTAGCCGCCCGGCCTGTCGGCGTAGCGGGGCGCGATCTCCTCGAACAGCTTGTAGACGAGGAACTTGTCCTGGCCGAGCTTCGACATCGCCTGGCGGCGGGCGTGCTGATCGCCTCGCTTCGCAAGCGTGATCAGTTTCTCGACCTCCGGCTTGACCGCCTTCGCCTTCGCCTCGGTGGTCTTGATCCGCTCGTGGTCGAAGACCTCCTTGGCGAGGTTCATGTAGAGCGCCTTGCGGTGCGAGGCGCTCCGGCTGAGTTTGCGGCGGTCGCGGCGGTGGCGCATACGGTCTCCCGGAGGGCGAGAACCCTACCTAGGAGGGCCGCAGCGAGAGACCGCGGGCCTCGAGCGTCTCGACGACTTCCTCGATCGACTTGGAGCCGAAGTTCGGAATCGCCGACAGCTCGGACTTCGACTTCTGCAGCAGCTCGCCGACCGTTTGGATGCCGGCGCGCTTGAGGCAGTTGTACGAGCGGACGCCGAGCTCGAGCTCCTCGATCAGGATCTCGTCCATCCCGTCCGGAGCGCGCACGGCGCCGGCGGCCGCAGCATCGCCACCCGCGGCTCCGCCGAGTCCGTCGTCGCCGCCCCGCAGGGCCTCGACGCGGTCCGGGTCGGTGAAGATCGCGAGCGACTTGATCAGGATCTCGGCGGCCTCACGCAGCGCGCCATGCGGATCGACCGAGCCGTCGGTCTCGATGTCGAGCGTCAGGCGGTCGTAGTCGGTCCGCTGGCCCACGCGCGCGGAGTCGACGTCGTAGGCGACGCGCTTCACCGGCGAGAAGATCGAGTCGATCGGGATCACGCCGATCGGCTGGTCGGCGGTCTTGTTGTCCTCGGCCGGCGAGTACCCGCGGCCGTGGCCGATCGTCAGGTAGAGCTCGAGCTTCGTCTTCTTCTCGAGCGTCGCGATGTGCGCGTCGGGGTTGAGGATCTCGACGCCGCTCGGCAGGTCGATGTCCTTCGCCGTGACCTCGCCCGGGCCGCTCGCGACCAGGGGCGCCTCGACCTCGGCCGCGTCCGAGTGCATCCTGCAGACGATCTCCTTGAGGTTGAGGACGATGTCGGTCACGTCCTCCTTGACGCCGTCGATGGTCGAGAACTCGTGTGCGACGCCCTCGATCCGAACGCTCGTGACGGCCGCGCCGGCGAGTGAGGACAGCAGCACCCGCCGCAACGAGGCGCCGAAGGTGTAGCCGAAGCCGCGATCGAGCGGCTCGATCGTGAACGAGCCCTTCTTCTCGTCGGCAGTGTCGGCGGTTATCTGGGGAGTCTGAAACTCAAGCATCGCGTTCCTTCGAGTCGAGTACGCCGGGCCTCACGGACCCAGCGCCGGGATTGCTACTTCGAGTACAGCTCGACGATGAGCTGTTCCTGCACCGGAGCGGAGATCTCTTTCCGCTCGGGATGGCGAAGCATCTTGGCCGTCAGGCCATCGTGGTCGGCCTGCAGCCAGGGTGGCACGGCCGACGTCAGCTCGGTGGCGTCGCGGACAACCTGCTCCGCGGACGAGCTCGCCTTGATCGTGATCACGTCGTCGGGGCGCACCTGGTACGAGGGGATGTCCACGCGCTTGCCGTTGATGGCCCAGTGGCCGTGGCGGACCATCTGGCGCGACTGCCGGCGGGAGGCGGCGAAGCCGAGGCGGACGAGGACGTTGTCGAGGCGCGTCTCGAGCATCCGCAGCAAGTTGTCGCCGGTGACGCCGGGCTGGCGGCTGGCCTTCGCGTAGTAGTTGCGGAACTGCTTTTCGAGCACGCCGTAGTAGCGCCGCGCCTTCTGCTTCTCGCGCAGCTGGACGCGGTACTCGGACTGCTTCGCGCGCCCGCGGCCGTGGTCGCCCGGCGGGTAGTTGCGCCGGTCGACGCCGCACTTGTCGGTCAGGCAGCGCTCACCCTTGAGGAACAGCTTCTGTCCCTCGCGGCGGCACTGCTTGCACTGGGCTCCGGTTTCGCGCGCCATCTTCTAGACCCTCCGGCGCTTCGCGGGGCGGCAGCCGTTGTGCGCCTGCGGCGAGACGTCGCGGATCCCGGTGACCTCGAGGCCGGCGGCCTGGAGCGAGCGGATCGCCGTCTCGCGGCCCGAGCCCGGGCCCTTGACGAAGACCTCGACCTTCTGGAGACCCTGCTCCATGCCCTTGCGGGCGGCGGCGTCGGCCGTCACCTGGGCGGCGAACGGGGTGGACTTGCGCGAGCCCTTGAAGCCGGCTCCGCCGGCGGACTCCCACGCGAGCACGTTCCCCTCGCGGTCGGTCAGCGAGATGATCGTGTTGTTGAAGCTCGTCTTGATGTGGGCCTGCCCGACCGGGACGTTCTTCTTGACCTTGCGGCGCCCGGTGCGGCGGGCTGGTTTCTTCGCCTCGGCCATCTACTTCTTCGTGACCTTCTTCTTGCCGGCGATCTGCATCTTGCGCGGGCCCTTGCGCGTGCGGGCGTTGGTCTTCGTCCGCTGACCGTTGACGGGAAGGCCACGGCGGTGGCGCAGCCCGCGGTAGGCGCCGATCTCCTGCAGGCGCTTGACGTCCTGGGAGCGCTCGCGGCGCAGGTCGCCCTCGACGGTCAGCTTCTCGTCGATCGCGTCGCGCAGGCGGACGATCTCGTCGTCGGTGAGGTCCTTGACCATGGTGGAGGGATCCACCTTCGCGGCGGTGAGCGCGGCAAGGGCCTGCGAGCGGCCGATGCCGTACACGTACGTGAGGCCGATCTCGGCCCGCTTGTTCGTGGGGATGTTTACGCCTGCGATCCGCGCCATCGGGAAGCTCTAGCCCTGCCTCTGCTTGTGCCTGGGGTTGGGGCAGATCACGAGAACGGCTCCGCCGCGGCGGATGACCTTGCACTTCTCGCACATTGGCTTCACCGATGCTCGGACCTTCATAGCCCCGCGTTCTTCATTTGCTTATAGAGAAGCGGCGCCGCGGCCCAGGAAACGGCTGCGCGCCGACCGACCGCATAGCGTAGCAGCAGACCGCTCGCTGCATAGCTCCCAGAGCGGGGATTCATGCGCTCGCCACCGACTGCCCGGCAGCCGCCGGCTGCTTCTCGGCGACGTGCCACGGCGTGAGGATCCGGGGGCCCTCCTCGGTGATCGCGACGGTGTGCTCGAAATGGGCCGCGAGCGAGCCATCCTGGGAGTAGACCGACCAGCCGTCGTTGCCCATCCGGATCGCCGCGCCGCCGGCGTTGACCATCGGCTCGATCGCGAAGACCATGCCGGGCTTCAGCTCCGGGCCCGTGCCCGGCTCGCCGAAGTTGGGGATCTGTGGGTCCTCGTGCATGTCGCGGCCGATCCCGTGGCCGACGAGCGAGCGGATGACCGACATCTCCTCGGCCTCGACGCGCGTCTGGACGGCGTGCGAGATGTCACCGAGGCGGTTGCCCGGCCTGCACTGCTCGACGGCTGCGAACAGCGCCTCGCGGGTGGTGCGCAGGAGGGTCTTGGCAGCCGGGCTGACGGTGCCGATCGGGAGGGTTACGGCAGCGTCGGCAACCCAGCCGTCGAGCACGACACCGACGTCGATCGACAGCACGTCGCCGCGCTTGAGCTTGTAGGGGCCGGGGATTCCGTGGACGACCATCGAGTTCGGCGACGAGCAGATCGAGCCAGGGAAGCCGCGGTAGCCCTTGAAGGCCGGCTCGCCGCCGGCGCCGCGGATGAACTTCTCGGCCGCATCGTCGAGGTCGGCGGTCGTGACGCCGGCGCGCGCCTTCGAGGTCAGCATCGTCAGGCAGCGCGCGAGGATCGCGCCGGCCTCGGCCATCTGGCTCACCTCGGCCTCGGACTTGGTGGTGATCACATCTTCTCCTCGAGTCGGAGGGTCGCGAGCGTGGCGCGGATGTGGCCGTTTACCTCGTCGGGCGAACGGGTGCCGTCGAAGCGGCGCAGGACGCCCGCCTTCTCGTAGTAGTCGATCAGCGGGCTCGTCTGCTCGTGGTAGACCTGCAGCCGGTTCTTGATCGTCTCGGGCTTGTCGTCGTCGCGCTGGACCAGCCGCGAGCCGTCCTGGTCGCACACGTCCTCGCGCTTCGGGGGGTCGAAGTCCACGTGGTAGACGTGGCCGCCCTTGACGCAGATCCGCCGCCCGGACAGCCGCTTGACGACCTCCTCGTCGGGGGCGTCGATCAGGATCACGGCGGTCAGCTTGCGGCCGAGCTTTGCAACCGCGCCGTCGAGGGCCTCGGCCTGCGCGATCGTGCGCGGGAAGCCGTCGAGGAGGAACCCGTCGGCGGCCTCAGGGCTGTCGATCCGCTCGATGATGACCTCGCAGATCAACTCGTCGGGGACGAGGTCGCCGCGGTCCATGTACTCCTGGGCGCGCTTGCCCAGCTCGGTGCCGTCCTTCACGGCCGCCCGCAGGATGTCGCCGGTCGCGAAGTAGGGCAGCTCGAAATCCTCGCGCAGGCGCTCCGCCTGCGTCCCTTTGCCCGCCCCCGGCGGCCCGAGCAGAATCAGGTTGAGCTCGGACGCCACGCTAGATGGCTCCTTCCGCGCCAACGTGCGTGTGGGGGCGCGAAAACCGAGCTGGACAAGGACGCAGGGCGAAGCCAATGCCGGAAGCCATTGGCGAGCCCGAGGACGCAGATCCAGCGAAGGTTTGCAGCGTCATCCGCGCGTGCGTGGGTGTGGGAGGCGCCATCTCTACTTGAGGAAGCCCTCGTAGTTGCGCATCATCAGCTGCGCCTCGAGCTGCTTCATCGTGTCGAGCGCGACGCCGACGACGATCAGGATCGAGGTACCGCCGAAGAAGAAGTTGGCCGAGGTCTGGTTGATCAGGATCGTCGGCAGCGCGGCGACCGCAGCGAGGTAGAGCGCGCCCGGGAACGTCAGGCGAGCCAGGATCCGGTCCAGAAACTCGGCCGTAGGCCGTCCGGGTCTGACCCCGGGTATGAAGCCGCCGTACTTCTTCAGGTTGTCGGCCTGCTCGACCGGGTTGAACGTGACCGCCGTATAGAAGTACGTGAACAGGATGATGAAGATCGACTCGCCGATCAGGTAGGCGGCGCCGTTCGGGTTGAAGAAGGTCGAGAAGTCCTGTGCCCAGCCGGCCTGGCTGAGCTGGCCGATCGTCGGCGGGAAGGCCATCAGCGAGGCGGCGAAGATGACCGGGATGACGCCGGCCATGTTGACCCTGAGCGGCAGGTAGGTCGAGCCGCCGCCCGACATCCGCCGCCCGACGACGCGTTTCGCGTACTGGATCGGGATTCTTCGCTGACCCTCCTGGATGAAGACGATCGCCGCGATGATCGCCAACGCGAGGAACGGCATCATCACCTTGAAGACCTGGTCGGGGTTGCTCCACCAAGACTGGATGCCGTTCGGCAGGCCCGCGACGATCGACGCGAAGATCATCAGCGAGATGCCGTTGCCGATACCCCGCTGGGTGATCAGCTCGCCGAGCCACATCAACAGCACGCAGCCGGCGGTCAGCGTGATCACGATGATCATCACGCGCAGGAAGGTGAAGTCCTTGACGACCTGGTCGCCGCCGGACGAGAAGCTCCTGAAGAGGAAGACGTAGCCGATCGACTGGCCGAACGCGAGCCCGACGGTGAGATAGCGCGTGTACTGCGTGATCTTCTGCTGGCCGACCTCGCCCTCTTTGCGCAGCTTCTCCAGCGACGGCAGCACCACGGTCAGCAGCTGCAGGATGATCGACGCCGTGATGTAGGGCATGATCCCGAGCGCGAAAACGGCGAACCGCTGCAGGCTGCCCCCCGAGAAGAGGTTGAGGAAGCCGAGGATGTTGTTCGAGAAGTTGGCGTCGGCGATCCGCTCGACCGCCTCGACGTCGATCCCGGGCGCGGGGATGTAGGCCCCGACGCGGTAGAGCAGAAGCATCGCCGCCGTGAAGGCGAGCTTCTTGCGGATCTCGGGGACGCGGAAGGAGTTGAGGAACGTCGAGAGCATGGCCGCGGCGGTCTAGCGCCTAGGCATCCTCGATCTCGACGCAAGTCCCGCCGGCCGCCTCGATCCGCTCGCGAGCGGTCTTCGAGAAGCCGTGTGCGTGGACCGTCAGCTTCTTCTTGAGCTCGCCCCGGGCGAGGATCTTGACCGGGATCCCCTTGCGGGTGGCGAGCCGCTGCTGCTTGAGCGTTTCGGGCGTCACCTCGGCGCCGTCGTCAAAGCGCGCCTCGAGGTCGGACAGGTTGACCGGCTGCGTCTTCGTCCGGAACTGCTCGAACGGCATCGACTTCTTCATATGCGGGCCGCGCAGCTTGCGCATCCGCATGTGGATCGGGTTCTGGCCGCCCTCGAACGCGACGCGGCTCTTCGAGCCGGAGCGCTGGCCGGCGCCCTTGTGGCCGCGGCCGGAGGTCTTGCCGACGCCGGAGCCCTCGCCGCGCCCGACGCGCTTGCGCCGCTTGCGGGAGCCCGGCTTCGGCTTCAGCGAGTGGAGACCGATCCGTTCTTCGGCCACGGTTTACTCCTCCACCTTCACGAGGTGGTCCACCACGCGGACGTTGCCGCGCAGGGCAGGGCCGTCGTCGCGCTCGACCGAGCGGCCGATCTTGCCGAGCCCGAGCGTCCTCAGGGTGTCGAGCTGCTTAGCGCTCGCCTTCTTCTGCGAGCGGACCTGGGTGATCTTCAGTTTGGTCACGCGGGCGTCTCCTCGGCGTCCGCCGCGCCGGCCGCGCCGTTCGCCTTCTTCTCGTCGAGCCCGAGCACCTGAGCGACCGTCAGGCCGCGCAGCTCGGCGACGTCCTCCGGCCGGCGCAGGGTGCGCAGCGCCTGCTCCGTCGCGCGCACGAGGTTGATCGGGTTCTGCGAGCCGAGCGACTTGGACAGCACGTCGTGGATGCCGGCGAGCTCGAGCACCGCGCGCACGCCGCCGCCGGCGATCACGCCCGTACCTTCGGAGGCGGGCTTCAGCAGCACCTCGGCGGCGCCGTAGATGCCTGTGTTCTGATGGGTGATCGTCTTGCCGTGCATCGGCACCTCGAACATGTTCTTGCGTGCGCGCTCGACGCCCTTCTGGATCGCGAGCGGGACCTCGCGGGCCTTGCCGTAGCCGACGCCGACCTTCGACTTCTCGTCGCCGACGACGACCAGCGCCGTGAACGAGAACCGCCGGCCGCCCTTGACGACCTTCGCGACGCGGTTGATCTCGACGACGCGCTCCTGGAACTCGGAGCCTGGGCCGCCACGACCGCCGCGACCGCCGCCGCGGCCGCCGCCTCTTCCACCTTGGTTTCCGCCTGGACGTCCCATGATCGTTCTCGAGGGTACTGAGGTCTAGAAGGCGAGCCCGCCCCCACGGGCCCCGTCGGCGAGCGCCTTCACGCGCCCGTGGTAGCGGTAGCCGCCCCGATCGAGCACGCAGGTCTCGACGCCGGCTTCCTTCGCGCGCGCGGCGATGAGCTCGCCGGCCTTGGTCGCCTGCTCGAGCGGCTTGAGCTTCAACAACTCGGGCTCGGTCCAGGTGACGGCGGCGACCGTCGCGCCCTTGTCGTCGTCGATCAGCTGGGCCTGGATACCGCGGTTCGAGCGGAAAACGGACAGTCGCGGGCGCTCGGCCGAGCCGTGCACCTTCGCGCGCACCCGCCGGCGGCGGCGGAGGCGTCCCTGGGCCCGCGTGGCGGTCTTGCTCATGCGCGCTTGCCCACCTTCCGCGTGACGTGCTCGCCCTGGTAGCGGATCCCCTTGCCCTTGTAGGGCTCGGGCGGGCGCACCTTGCGGATCTGCGCGGCGATCTCGCCGACCTGCTGCTTCGAGGCACCGCGGACGATGATCTGGGTCGGCTGCGGGACCTCGAACTCGATCCCGTCCGGAGCGGGAATCGGCACGGTGTGCGAGTAGCCGACGCTCAGCTCGAGCGCCTTGCCCTTCAGCTGCGCGCGGTAGCCGACGCCCTGGATCTCGAGCCGCTTCTCGAAGCCGTCGGTGACGCCCTCGACCATGTTCGAGATCAGGCTGCGGGTGAGACCGTGGAGGGCACGGTGCTCGCCGCGGTCGGTTGGGCGCTTGACGACGACCTCGCCGTCGGCCTGCTCGACCGCGATCGCCGGGACGACGGTCTCGGAGAGCTCACCCTTCGGGCCCTTGACGTGCACGGTGCCGGGCTCGATCTTGACCTCGACGCCGTCGGGCACCGGGATCGGCTTGTTCCCGATCCGGCTCACCAGACGTACGCCACGACCTCGCCGCCGATTCCCTCGCGGCGGGCGTCGTGGCCGGTCTTGACCCCGCGCGAGGTCGAGATGATCGCGGTGCCCATACCGCCCTGCACCTTGGGGATGCCGTCGGCCGCGACGTAGGTCCGCCGGCCGGGGCGCGAGATGCGCTCCATGCCGGAGATGACCGACTGGCGGCCTTCGGTGTACTTGAGCTGGACGCGCAGAACCGAGCCGACGCGTGCCGGCTCGACAGCGAAGTCCTCGATGTAGCCCTGCTCCTTGAGGATGCGCGCGACCTCCGTCTTGAACGAGGAGGCAGGGATGTCGACATGGCCGTGCTCGGCCTGGATCCCGTTGCGGATCCGGGCCAACAGGTCGGCCATCGGGTCGGTCATGGTCATGGCTGCGCTACCAACTCGACTTCGTCAACCCGGGGACGTAACCCTCGTGGGCCATTTCGCGCAGACAGATGCGGCAGAGGCCGAACTTGCGGTAGTACGCACGCGGGCGGCCGCACCGCTTGCAGCGGTTGTAGCCACGGGTCTTGAACTTCGGCTTGCGCTGCTGTCGCACGCGCTGTGAGGTCTTTGCCATACGGTCGTTGCGCTCCTAGTCGTTGCCTTCGTCGCCGGATCCGCCGCCCGAGTCGCCGCCGCTCTCTTCCGCGGACGCGCCTTCCTCGCCTTCGGCGCCCTCCTCGCCCTCCTCGGGCTCAGGCTCCGGCTTGGCGTAGGCGTCGGGATTCTCCTCCTTCAGCTGCTCGAGCGCTGCCTGCTCGGCCTCGGCGCGGGCGCGCGCTTCGTCGCGGCGGCGCTCCTCCTCGGCCTCGTCGACCTCGTCCTCGGCTCCGGGACGGCCCTCCTTGGAGAACGGCATCCCGAGCGCCTCGAGCAGTGCGAAGGCCTCCTCGTCGGTCTCGGCCGTGGTCGTGATCGTCACGTCGAGCCCTCGGACCTCGTCGATCGAGTCGTAGTCGATCTCGGGGAAGATGATCTGCTCCTTGATGCCGATCGAGTAGTTGCCGCGGCCGTCGAACGAGCGCGGGTTGAGGCCGCGGAAGTCGCGCACGCGCGGGATCGCAATCGCGATCAGGCGGTCGATGAACTCGTACATGCGCGCGTCGCGCAGGGTCACGGCGACGCCGACAGGCATCCCGTCGCGCACCTTGAAGTTGGCGATCGACTTGCGCGCGCGGCGGACCGACGGCTGCTGGCCGGCGATCGTCGCGAGCTGCTCGACGGCGGCGTCGAGCATCTTCGAGTCCTGCTTCGCATCGCCGACGCCCATGTTGAGCGTGATCTTCACCAGGCGCGGTGCCCGCATCGGGGTCGAGTAGGAGAACCGCTCGATCAGCTGCGCGCGGATCTCCGACTCGTAGCGCTCCTTGAGGCGCGGCTTGATCTTCGCTTCGGCGACGGTCATTCGAGCTCCGCCCCCGACTTCTTCGACACGCGGATGCGCCGCCCGCCGTCGCGCTTGACGCCGAGGCGGGTGGGCTCGCCCGACTTGGGATCGAGCACCATCACGTTCGAGATGTGGATCGGACCCTCGGCCTCGATCACGCCGCCCGCGACCTGGCTCTCGCGCTGCGTGTCGTGCAGCGTGCGCGGGCGCTGGTGGCGCTTCTGCACGTTGAGGCCTTCGACGTAAACGCGGTCGTGCTTGGGGTCGACGCGCAGGACGCGGCCGGTCTTGCCGCGGTCCTTGCCCGAGATGACCTTCACCTGGTCGTCCTTGCGCACCCTGGCTCGTCCCATCGGCTAGAGCACCTCCGGGGCGAGCGAGACGATCTTCATGAAGTTGCGCTCGCGCAGCTCGCGCGCGACGGGGCCGAAGATGCGCGTGCCGCGGGGGTTCAGCTGGGGGTCGATCAACACGGCGGCGTTCTCGTCGAAGCCGATATAGGTGCCGTCGTCGCGGCCGAACGACTTGCGCGTGCGGACGACGACGGCCTGGACGACCTCGCCCTTGCGCACGGCGCTCTGCGGGGCGGCCTGCTTGACCGTCCCGACGATCACGTCGCCGACGCCGGCATAGCGGCGGTGCGAGCCGCCGCGCACGCGGATGCAGAGGATCTCGCGCGCGCCGGTGTTGTCGGCCACCTTCAGCCGTGTCTCCGCCTGGACCATCAGTCCCCCTCGGTAGATGTGTCGGGGAGCCGAAAACCGAGCGTGCCAAGGACGCAGGGAGCGTGGCCTGCTTGGCAGGCGAGCGACTGAGGACGCAGGCAGGCGAAGGTTTGCAGGCTCATCCGGCGCATCTACCTGGCCTTCTCCACCACTTCGAGCAGACGCCAGCGCTTGGTGCGGCTGAGCGGGCGGCTCTCGACAACGCGCACGGTGTCGCCGGCGTTTGCCTCGTTGCGCTCGTCGTGAGCGTGCAGGGTCGAGGACGCGCGCACGATCTTCTCGTAGGTTCGGTGCTGGCGGGCGGTGTCGATCCGCACGGTGATCGTCTTGTCGGCCTTGTCGGAGACGACAAGTCCCTGGCGCACGCGGGGGTTGCGCTTGTCGCGCTCGATCGGCGCGGTGGGCTCGACGGGGGTGGCCGCGGCCTGGCGCTTCTCGCGGCGGCGCTTGCGCCAGCGGCTGCGTGCGGCGGCCTTGCGGGCGCGCTGCTCCGCGCGCTCGGCATGGCGCTCCTCGGGGGTGCGCTGCGGGCCGGCCTCGCCGGCGTGGACGGTGCGCGCGAGCTTGCGGGCGCGCTTCGGCGTCATCTCGCCGTCGTCGTCGCCTTCTCCGGCGTCGTCGGCGTCCGCCTCCGGGGCGGGCTCGTCGGCCTCGGCCGCGGGCTCCTCCTCGGCGGGAGTCTCTTCCTCGGCCGGGGTCTCCTCAGCCGGGGCGTCCTCAGCCGGCGCCTCCTCCACGGGGGCGTCGTCGGTCACGGGCTCCTCGACGGGGGCCTCGGCGTTCTCTGCCTGTTCCTCTTGCGGCTTGTTCTCTTCGTCAGCCATCTGGCTCCTGGCGTTTCAGCTCGGACTCGACGGCGATCCCGCGCTGGTGCGCGATCGTCAAGCCGCGAGCGAGGTCGCGCTTCATCCCCTTGAGCCGGGCGGTGTCCTCCAGCTGCCCGGTGGCGTGTTGGAAGCGCAGGTTGAAAAGCTCCTCGCGCGTGTTGCCGAGGAACTCGACCAGCTGGGCATCGTCGAGGGAGTGCACGTCGCTCGCCTTCACGGGCCGCCTCCGCTCTCGACGCCTTCGCGCATGACGAACCTCGTCTTCACCGGAAGCTTGTGCCCGGCGAGCCGCATCGCCTCGCGCGCGAGCGGCTCGGGCACGCCTGCGAGCTCGAACATCACGCGGCCGGGCTTGACCACGGCGACCCAACCTTCGGGCGCGCCCTTGCCCGATCCCATGCGGGTCTCCGCGGGCTTGGCGGTCACCGGCTTGTCGGGGAAGATGTTGATCCAGACCTTGCCGCCGCGCTTGATCCGGCGCGTCATGGCGATACGAGCGGCCTCGATCTGGCGGTTGGTGATCCAGCCGCGCTCGATCGCCTTGAGCCCGTACTCGCCGAACTCGACGCGGGTGCCGCCCTTGGCGAGTCCGCGACGGCGGCCGCGGTGCTGCTTGCGGTGCTTGACTCTCTTCGGCATCAGCATGGGCGGCTCAGCTCCCCTCGTCCGGCGAGGCGGGCGGGGCGTCGGCGGGCGGCTGGGAGTCCGACGGAGCGTCCGTCGCGGGTGCCTCGGGTGCAGGCGCCTCCGGGGCAGGCGCCTCCGGGGCGGGTGTCTCGGGTGCGGGCTCGCTCGGGGCGACGTCGGCCGGAGTCGCGTCGGCGGGCGCAGCCGGCGGCTTCGGCGCGTCGGGCTTGGGCGCGTCCGGCTTGGGCGTCGCGTCGGGCTTGGGCGTCACGTCCGGCTTCGGCGGCCCGCCCTTGGGTCGCGGCGGGCGACCGCCGCGCTGAGGGCCGCCCTGCTGCTCGGGCGCCTCGATGTCGGTGAGGTCTTGCGCGAAGCCCTTGGGCATGATCTCGCCCTTGTTGATCCAGACCTTGACGCCGATGCGGCCGTAGGTCGTCTTCGCCTCGACGAAGCCGTAGTCGATGTCGGCGCGCAGCGTCTGGAGTGGGACGCGGCCCTCGGAGTAGCCCTCGGTGCGCGCCATCTCCGCCCCGCCGAGGCGGCCGGAGACCTGGACCTTCACTCCCTTTGCGCCGGAGCGGACGGCGGAGGTGAGCGAGCGCTTCATCGCGCGGCGGAAGGCCACGCGGTTGACGAGCTGCTCGGCGATCGACTGCGCGACGAGCTTCGCGTCGAGCTCGGGGCGCTTGATCTCGAGGATGTTGACCTTGACCGACTTCTTGGTCATCCGGTGGAGCTCCTTGCGTAGGGCGTCCACCTCGCTACCTGACTTGCCGATCACGATGCCCGGCCGGGCGGTGTGGATGTTGACCTCGATCTCGTTCGCGTCCTTGCGGATCGTGATGTCGGACAGGCCGGCGTGCGCGAGCTTGCCCTCGATGTGCTCGCGGATGTGGATGTCCTCCATCAAGTAGTCGGAGAACTCCTTCTCGTTGAACCAGGTGGACTTCCAGTCCTGGATGTAGCCGACGCGGAAGCCTTCGGGGTGGATCTTCTGTCCCATCGGTCTCTCTCCTAGCTCCCGTCCACGCCGGCGGGTCGCAGGGCGATGGTCATGTGGCTGGTGCGCTTGTGGATCGGGGTGGCGCGACCCTGGGCGCGGGGCTGGTAGCGCTTGAGCGTCGGGCCCTCGTCAACGAACACGCGGTGGACGACGAGCTCGTCGGCGAGCAGCTCGTGGTTCGACTCGGCGTTCGCGACGGCCGAGTCGAGCAGCTTGAGGATGTCGCGCGACGCGGCGCGGGGCGTGGTGCGGAGCAGCGCGCGAGCATCCTCGACCGGCTTGCCGCGGATGTGGTCCACGACGAGGCGGGCCTTGCGCGGGGCACAGCGGACGTAGCGCGCGCGGGCGCGAACCTCGACGTCCTCGGGCGGCGCGTCGGGGGAGCGCTTGCGCGGCTTCGGCTTCGCCTTGGCGGTCGTCGTCTCGGCGGCGCCGCGGCGGCGCTTCGGCTTCGGCTTGGCCTCGCCGTCCTGCTCCTCGGCATCGGCCTTCGCGTCGGCCTTCGACTTCTCATCGGCGGCCTTCGCCTTCGCGTCGACCTTCGCCTTCTTGTCGGACGCCTTCGCCTTCGTCTCCTCGGCCTTTGCCTTCGACTCCTCGGCGACCTTCCTTGCCTTCGGGTCGTCGGTCAGTTCGCCGGCCGGCGGCGTCCTCTGCTTCTTCTCGGCCATCCCGACTACTCCTCGGTCTTCTTCGTGCCGGAGTGGGCGCGGAAGACCCGCGTCGGAGCGAACTCGCCGAGCTTGTGGCCGACCATCGACTCGGTCACGAACACTGGGACGTGCTTGCGCCCGTCGTGGACGGCGATCGTGTGCCCGACCATCTCGGGGAAGACCGTCGACATCCGCGACCAGGTCTTCACCATCTGCTTCTCGCCCGACTCGTTCATCCCGTCGATCCGCTTCATCAGCTTCGGCTCGGCCCACGGGCCCTTCTTCGAGGAGCGACTCATCTCTAGCGGCCCTTCTTCCCGCGGCGGCGGCCGCGGACGATGTAGCGGTCGGAATCCTTGTTCTTCTTGCGCGTGCGGTAGCCGAGCGTCGGCACGCCCCAGGGGGTGACCGGGTGACGGCCGGGCGTCGTCGAGCCCTCGCCGCCGCCGTGCGGGTGGTCGACCGGGTTCATCGCGGTGCCGCGGGTCTGCGGCCGCTTGCCCTTGTGGCGGTTGCGGCCGGCCTTGCCGAGCTCGATGTTCTGGTGCTCGGAGTTGCCGATCGCGCCGACCGTGGCGCGGCACTCGAGCGGGACCATCCGCATCTCACCCGAGGGCAGGCGCAGCGTGGCGAGGCGGCCCTCCTTCGCGACGAGCTGAATCGCGGTGCCGGCGGAGCGGCCGAGCTGTCCGCCGCGGCCTGCCGAGAGCTCGACGTTGTGGACGACGGTGCCCGTCGGGATGCGGCTCAGCGGAAGGGCGTTGCCGGTCTGGATGTCGACGGTGTCGCCGGAGACGACCGACGCACCGACGGCCAGCCGGTCCGGCGCGAGGATGTAGCGCTTCTCGCCGTCGGCGTAGTGGAGCAGTGCGATGTAGGAGCTGCGGTTGGGGTCGTACTCGATCGCGGCGACCGTCGCGGGCACGCCGTCCTTGCGGCGCTTGAAGTCGATCTTGCGGTAGCGGCGCTTGGCCCCGCCACCGCGGTGGCGCGAGGTGATGCGGCCGTGGGTGTTGCGCCCGCCGCTGGAGGAGAGTCCCTCGGTGAGCGACTTCTCGGGCTCGGAGCGGGTGACCTCGGGCCGGTCGGACCAGGTCGAGAAGCGCCGGCCGGGCGAGGTCGGCTTGAACTTGCGAATCGCCATTACTCCCCGACCTCCTGGCCTTCGAAGAGCTCAATGTGATCGTCCGGGTGAAGCTGGACGACGGCCTTCTTCCACTGGCGGCGCTTGCCGGACGTGTAGCCGCGGCGCTTCGGCTTGGCCTTGACGGACATCGTCGAGACGCCCGTCACGCGCACGCCCCAGATCTCCTCGACCGCCTGGCGCACCTGCGTCTTGTGCGCCGACTCGTGGATGCGAAACGTGTACTTGTTCGCGGCGAGCAGGGCGTAGCTCTTCTCCGAGATGACCGGCTTGATGATCACCTGACGCGCGTTCACTCCGCACCCCCCGGAGGCTTGCGGGCAGGCGGGGACGCGAGCTCAGCGAGACGCTCGAGCGCGCCCGGCGAGGCGACCAGCCGTGCGGCCCCGACGATGTCGGCGACGCCGGCGTCGTCGACGCTCAGCGACGCTGACCCCCTCGATGTTGCGGAACGACTTGGCGCACGCTTCCTCCCCCTCGCGGGCGAGGACTACGAGCACGCGGCCCTCGCCGAACTTCGCCAGCGCCTTCGCGGCGGTGGCCGTCGAGGGCTCGTCGTAGGAAGCGGGATCGAGCACTGCGAGCGAGCCGCGCTCGGCGTGCAGCGAGAGCGCAGCGCGCAGCGCGCGACGACGGGCCTTGCGGTTGACCTTGACGGTGTAGTGGCGCGGCTTCGGACCGAAGGCGACGCCGCCGCCGGTGCGCTGCGGCGCCGAGAGCGCGCCGACGCGGGCGCGACCGGTGCCCTTCTGGCGCCACGCCTTGGCGCCCGTCATCGCGACCTCGCCGCGCATGAGCGTCGAGGCATTGCCGCCGCGGCGGGCGTTCAGCTCCGCGCGCGCGGTCTCGTGGACGAGCGACATGTGGAACGGCTCGCCGAAGATCTTGGCGTCGAGGTCGTGCTTGCCCTGCTTGCCGAGGTAGGGGGCGTTCGGAGCGGCCATCAATCGTCGGTCCTTATCTCGACGATCGTGCCCTTCGCGCCCGGGACGGACCCACGCAGCAGGAGGAGGTTGCGTTCGGCATCCACCCGCACGACGGTGAGGCGGCGCTGGGTGACGCGCTTGCCGCCCATCCGGCCCGGGCCCTTGATGCCCTTGAACACTCGCGACGGGGTCGCGGAGGCGCCGATCGAGCCCGGCGCCCGGACGTTGTGGGAGCCGTGGCTCGCCGGGCCGCGGGAGAAGTTGTGGCGCTTGATCGTGCCCTGGAAGCCCTTGCCCTTCGAGGAGCCGGATACCTTCACCGTGTTGCCCGGCTCGAAGACGTCGGCGACCGAGATCGTCTCGCCGACCTGGTGCTCGCCGGCCTCGTCGCGAAACTCCCGCACATGGCGAAGGGGGCCGGCGTCGGCCTTCTTGAGGTGGCCGAGCTCGGGCTTGTTGAGCGTCTTCTCGCGCACCTCGCCGTAGGCGAGCTGGAGCGCGTCGTAGCCGTCGCGTTCCTCGGTGCGGATGCCCGTGACGTGGCAGGGGCCGGCTTCGACGACGGTGACGCGCTCGACGTGCCCGTCCTCCTCGTCGAAGTACTGGGTCATCCCCAACTTCTTTCCGAGCATCCCCGCCATCGAATGATTACCTCCGCGGGGCATCCGGCCCCGCGTCTGATTTTCCGTGTGACATCACGTCACACCAGTTTGATCTGGATGTCCACGCCGGAGGGAAGGTGGTCGAGGCGCTGGAGCGAGTCGACCGTCTTCGGCGTGGGCTGATGGATGTCGATCAGACGCTTGTGCGTGCGGATCTCGAAGTGCTCGCGCGAATCCTTGTCCTTGAAGGGGCCGCGCACGACGCAGTAGACGTTCTTCTCGGTCGGCAGCGGGACCGGTCCCGAGACGGTCGCGCCGGTGCGCTGCGCCGTCTCGACGATCTCCTTCGCCGCCGTCTCGAGCGCCGAGTGGTCGTAGCCCTTGAGGCGGATGCGGATCTTGTTTTCGGTGATTGCAGCCATGGTTTGAGACTGGCCCTGAGGACGCGGCGAGGGCGGGCCCTATCGAAGGGGCCCGCCCCCGGGTGCTTCCAAGACAGAAGCGAGGTCCTACTCGAGGATGTTCGTCACCACCCCCGATCCGACGGTTCGTCCACCCTCGCGGATAGCAAAACGCAGCCCCTTGTCCATCGCGATCGGCTGGATCAGCTCGATCGACATCTGGATGTTGTCGCCGGGCATGACCATCTCGGTCCCCTCGGGGAGGTTCGCGACGCCGGTCACGTCCGTCGTGCGGAAGTAGAACTGCGGGCGGTAACCCGAGAAGAACGGCGTGTGGCGGCCACCCTCCTCCTTCTTCAGGCAGTACACCTCGGCCTCGAACTTGGTGTGGGGCGTGATCGAGCCGGGCTTGCACAGCACCTGACCGCGCTCGATCTCCTCGCGCTTGGTGCCACGCAGCAGGCAGCCGACGTTGTCGCCGGCCTGGCCCTCATCGAGGATCTTGCGGAACATCTCGACACCGGTCACGACGGTCTTGGTCGTGTCCTTGATGCCTACGATCTCGACCTCGTCGCCCGTGTTGACCTTGCCCTGCTCGATGCGGCCGGTGGCGACAGTGCCGCGGCCGGTGATCGAGAAGACGTCCTCGACCGGCATCAGGAACGGCTGGTCGAGCGCCCGCTCGGGCTCCGGGATGTAGTCGTCGAGCGCCTGGGCGAGCTCGAGGATCTTGGCCTTCTGGTCCTCGTCGCCCTCGAGCGCCTTCAGCGCCGAGCCGGTGACGAACGGAATCTCGTCGCCCGGGAAGTCGTACTCCTTGAGCAGGTCGCGGACCTCCTCCTGGACGAGCTCGAGGAGCTCGTCGTCGTCGACCATGTCCGCCTTGTTGAGGAAGACGACGATGTACGGGACGCCGACCTGGCGGGCGAGCAGGATGTGCTCGCGCGTCTGCGGCATCGGCCCATCGGCAGCGGAGACCACGAGAATCGCGCCGTCCATTTGGGCGGCGCCGGTGATCATGTTCTTGATGTAGTCCGCGTGACCGGGGCAATCGACGTGCGCGTAGTGCCGGTTGTCGGTCTGGTACTCGACGTGCGAGGTCGCGATCGTGATGCCGCGTTCCTTCTCCTCAGGAGCGTTGTCGATCTCCTCGAAGCTCTTCGCCTCGCCGCCCTTCTCGGACAGCACCTTCGTGATCGCAGCGGTCAGCGTCGTCTTCCCATGGTCGATGTGACCGATGGTGCCGACGTTCACGTGCGGCTTGTCGCGCTCGAACTTCTCCTTCGACACTCGCTCAGCTCCTTTCGAAAAGCCTGATCGGATCCGCTGCGCCCGGTTGGCGGGCGAACCCCAGAAACATACTGTTTGAACTCATCACGCGCTGGCCCCGACGGGCTCGCCCGTGCGGTGCTCGACGATCTCCTCCGCGATGTTCTGCGGCACTTCCTCGTAGCGGTCGAACTGCATCGAGTAGTTGGCGCGCCCCTGGGTCGCGGAACGGAGCGAGGTCGCGTAACCGAACATCTCGCCGAGCGGGACGCTGGCGGTGACCGCGAGGGCGTTGCCGCGTGGCTCCTGGCCCTCGACGTGGCCGCGGCGCTTGGAGAGGTCGCCGATCACGTCGCCGAGGAACTCCTCGGGGGTGACGACCTCGACCGCCATCACGGGCTCCAGCAGCATCGGCTTCGCGCGCTTCGCCGCCTCCTTGAAAGCAAGCGAGCCCGCGACCTTGAAGGCGACCTCGGAAGAGTCGGTGTCGTGGTACTTGCCGTCCGTGAGCGTTACGCGGATGTCGACCATCGGATAGCCGGCCTTGACGCCCGAGTCGAGCGCCTCCTCGATGCCCTTCTCGACCGCGGGGATGAACTCGGACGGGACGGAGCCGCCCTTCACCTTGTTGATGAAGTCGAAACCCTCGCCCGGGGCAGGCTCGATGTTGATGTAGACGACCCCGTACTGGCCCGAGCCACCTGTCTGGCGGATGAACTTGCCCTCGACCTTGTCGGCGGTGCCACGCACCGTCTCGCGGTAGGCGACCTGGGGGCGGCCAACGGCGGCCTCGACGTTGAACTCGCGCTTCATCCGCTCGACGATCACCTCGAGGTGGAGCTCGCCCATGCCGGAGATGACCGTCTGGCCGGTCTCCTCGTCGGTGCGGATCTGGAAGGTGGGGTCCTCCTCGGTGAGCCGCCCGAGCGCGACGGACATCTTCTCCTGGTCGGCCTTGGTGTTCGGCTCGATCGAGACGTGGACGACGGGCTCAGGGAAGTTGATCGTCTCGAGCACGATCGGGGCGTCGGGCGCGCAGAGGGTGTCGCCGGTCGAGGTCTGCTTGAGGCCGACCGCGGCGGCGATGTCGCCGGCGTAGATCTCCTCCTGCTCCTCGCGGTCGTTGGCGTGCATCATCAGGATCCGGCCCGCGCGCTCGGTGCGGCCCGTGATGGAGTTGAGGATGCGCCCGCCGGCGTCGAGCTTGCCGGAGTAGACGCGGAAGTATGTGAGCTTCCCGACGAAGGGGTCGGACATGACCTTGAAGGCGAGCGCGGAGAAGGGCGCGTCGTCGGCGGGCTCGCGCGTGGCCGGAGTGCCCTCCTCCTCGCCCTTCTTGGCGGGCTCGATCCCCTCGATGGGCGGGACGTCGAGCGGGCTCGGGAGGTAGGCAATCACCGCGTCGAGCAGCGGCTGGACGCCCTTGTTCTTGAACGAGGAGCCGCACATGACCGGCGTCATCGAGATGTCGAGCGTCGCCTTGCGGATGTCGGCCTTGAGGCGGTCGGCCTCGATCTCCTTCTCCTCGAGGTAGTCCTCCATCAGGTGGTCGTCGTACTCGGCGACGGCCTCGATCAGCTCCGTGCGCGCCTCCTTGGCCGCATCGGCGAGGTCGTCCGGGATGTCTTCGACCGACCACTCCTGGCCGAGCTCGTCCTTGTAGACGATCGCGTTCATCGAGACGAGGTCGATCACGCCGGAGAACTCGGCCTCGGCGCCGATCGGGAGCTGGATCGGCACCGGATGGGCGCCGAGCCGGTCGACCATCGTCTGTACGCCCTTCGCGAAGTCGGCTCCGACGCGGTCCATCTTGTTGATGTAGGCGATCCGCGGGACGCGGTACTTGTCGGCCTGGCGCCAGACCGTCTCGGACTGGGGCTCGACGCCGGCGACCGAGTCGAACAGCGCGATCGCGCCGTCGAGGACCCGCAGCGAGCGCTCGACCTCGACCGTGAAGTCGACGTGGCCGGGCGTGTCGATGATGTTGACCCGGTGGTCCTCCCAATAGGCCGTGGTGGCCGCGGAGGTGATCGTGATGCCGCGCTCCTGCTCCTGCTCCATCCAGTCCATGACTGCGGCGCCCTCGTGGACCTCGCCCATCTTGTGGGTGCGGCCGGTGTAGTAGAGGATGCGCTCGGTCGTCGTCGTCTTACCCGCGTCGATGTGGGCCATGATCCCGATGTTGCGGGTCTTCTCGAGGGGGACTTTGCGGGGCATGGGGCTGTTGGCTCGGTTTCGTCTCTGGGTGGGTCTGCGGGCAGAAAAAAGGCCCTTCCGGGCCGGTGACGCAGGGAAGCGGATGCCCGGGAAGTGGTCTATGTGGTGGGGTTCTCCATTGGACGCGGTTGATCGGCCGGGCCCCTGGATGGAGTAGCCCGTCCGATCCCGCTTCCGGGGCACGAAGGGCCACCGAAAGCGAGCGGGCATCGTAGCAGAGGAAAGCGCCTTGGGATCAGGTGTGGAGCGGGGTTCGGGGGGTGTCCGCTACGCTCGCTCGCGGTGACGGCGCTCGTCAAGTTCGCACGGCTCGCGGGGCCCCTCGGGATCGGTGTGCTGGTCGTCGGGATCGCGGCGGGCGTGCTGATGCTGATCGCCGAGTTCACGCCGCTGTTCTCGGTCGAGGTCGTGACCGCCTCGTGCTCCGACCTGGCCCGGCCCGAGCTGCGCGATACGTGCGAGACCACCGGCGGGGAGCAGCATTCCTACGCGCTCCTGCTGATCGCGCTGCTGACGGTCGCGATGGCCTTCGGCGCCGGTCCGGGGCACTCACGCCCGGCCGCAGCGGCGCTGGTCGTCGCGGGTGGGGCCGTGCTGATCATCGCGATCTTCGGCGACATGCCCGACAGCGACCAGACCGGCGCGATCGGCAGCAACTTCGACCAGGCCCACTCCGTCCGCGAGCCGGGGCTCTACCTCGAGATGCTCGGCGGGGTGCTGGCGATCCTGGCCGGAGTGCTCCGATTGTCGCCTCTGGGGCGCCCGCCGCCGCCGGAGGAGCCTCGGGAGCGCGATCGCCCGCGGAGGCCCGAGCGCAAGCCGCCCGAGCGCCCGCAGCGCGAGCGTAAGCGCCCCCGCCCCGCCGACGCCTAGCCCGCCGATCCCATCTTCGATGGCAAGATTTTCCTGCTGTAGCGGGGAAAACGGTTCAGCGAACGAGGATCCGGGCGGTGCGAGAGGTGTCGAGCGGCTGGTGTCCGGGTGACGACCGTTCGGGTGCTCCGCCTCGTAGGTGCACTCGAGCTTGCGGCCGTTCGCGGTCGACCTTGCGCGGTTTGTCGGCGCCGCGGATCCGGAGCTCGTAGAAGCGCCGCTTCGCGCGCCCTGGGTAATCGCCGCTGCGGCCGCCGATCGCGATCTTGGTCAGACCCCGCGCGCGGTGCTGGTGGATCCGGGTGTTGGCGTACTGACCGCCTTCGTGGCCGAGGCCGTCACCCGCGTCCTCGTAGAGCGTGAACGCGCCCGCGCGGCCGGGGTAGGCCTCGATCACGAGCGGGTCGGCTGAACGGGTGTTGCCACTCGGCCGGTAGTCCTGCAGCGGCACCACCGCTCCCGCCCGCGCGAACACCGGCATCCGCTCGAGCGGCACCCGCAGGCGCGCGACCTTGGGGCCCGTGTGGGTCTCGCCGGTGAAGATGTCGGTCCACGCGCCGGGCGGGAACCAGACCTCCTTCGCCGGGGCGTCGCCGGGCGAGGCGACGGGCGCGACGAGCAGTTGGGGCCCGAGCATGAACTGGCGGTCGTGGCGGTAGGCGTCGTCATTCTGCGGCCAGTCGAGGTACATCGGCCGCGCCATCGGCGTGCCCGCCGCGTGCGCGCGGCGAGCGAGCGTGTAGAGGTAGGGGATCAGGCGGCCGCGAAGGCGCAGGAACTCCGTCGCGATCCTCTCTGCGCGCGGGCCGTACTCCCACGGCAGGCGGTCGCCGTGGTCGGAGTGCAGGCGGAGGATCGGCTGGAACGCGCCCGACTGGATCCAGCGGACGTAGAGGTCCTCCGGCAGGTGGCGCGCAGCGGGACCGTCGTTGAGGACCGGCGCAAAGCTCCCGATGTCGTGTGAGACATAGGGAATGCCGACCGCACCCTCGGCGGCGGTGAACGCGGTCTGGAAGTCGAGCATCTGCCAGGTGGGCCGGGTGTCGCCCGTGAAGTGGATGACGTTGCGGTGCTCGGCCCAGATGCCGCCGCCCGCCTCGTTGGGATCGAAGAACGACGCGCCGACGCGCGAGAGGACCGGCCAGCGGCTGCCGCGGGTGCGGTTGCGCTGCGCATAGAGGTGGTTGATCCACGTGTCCTGGGTGAGCCCGGGCGCGAGCGCGTAGGCCTCATCGCAGCAGTAGTCGAGCCACCAGAAGTCGGCGCCGTCGCGCTCGAACGACTCGTGCAGCCAGAAATAGGCGGCCTGGTCGCCGGCGCGGGCCCAGTCGAACACCTTGCAGCCCGGTGGAGCATCCGCGGTGCCGTTACCGAGCGCGCCTGCGCCGACCGTGATCGCGATGCAGCGAATTCCGGTCGGATCGAAAGGCAGCGCCCGCCCGGCGCGGCGCTCCGCCCCGGCCAGGCGCGGGTCGTCGAGCGAGATCGTCGGATGGGTGTTGAGCGGGACCGCGATGTCGGCGCTGTGGGCCCAGTCGAGGAAGGCGCGCGGATTCGGGAACAGGCCGCGGTTCCAGTTCCAGCCGTTCCAGTTGTGCGGACCCTTGAAGTCGGTGTCAACCGGCAGGACGTCGAGCGGGATCTGCGCGCGGCGGAAGCGCTCGAGCAGCGGCGGGTACTCGTCCTGGCGGTAGGCCCAGTAGCGCGAGAACCAGACGCCGAACGCCTTGCGCGGAAGCAGCGGAGCGGGGCCGGTGAGCCGCTTGAGGTCGGCGAGCCCGAGCAGGTAATCGCGGCCGTAGCCGAAGAGGTAGCCGTCCTGATAGGCGCCGGCGCGCGCGGGCCGCGTGGCGAAACCCGGCGCGGCAGACGTCGAGCAGAACATTGTGCGTGTCGTCGAGCAGGTACCAGCCGTCGCGCGAGAGGACACCGTCGTGGAGCGCGACGGGGGCGCCCGCGATGTCGAGTCGCGCGGTACCAGCCGCCGAGGTTGCCGGAGGTTCGCGCCCTGGCGTTCGGCGCCTCGCGGACGGCGGCGTTGAGCGCGGTCGACGGCGGCCCCTTGCTCGGCGGCGGTGCGGCGCCGAACCTCGGCCGGGCGACGATGCCCTTCGCCCCCGGCCCGCTGAGCGTGACGCTGAGGTTCTCGGAGCCGAACGGTCCGGAACCGCGCTTGTAGAGGAGGGTGAGGCGGGCGGTCCTGATCTTCACGAACCCGCCGCGCTTGTGGGCGGTGTACGGCGGCACCTGGCCGCGCGTTCGATCGGGGACGGTCATCGAGGGCCGGTCCTCGAAGCGCTGGTCGGCCGCGTACTCGAGCCGGATCAGCGTCGGGGTTATGACCTGGAAACGGGCGGGACCGTCTTCGACCGTGCCGCGGGGGGGTTTTGCCTCCGAGCGACTCGGCGGGACGAAAGGAAGGGCAATGAAAGCGGCGAACGCCGTGGCCGCCGCTGCGAGTCTGAGGCGCACGCGAACAGCTTATGCCGCTACCAGCGGTTTACCGCTGGTACAAAGGCCGCGAAAACCAAGCCTGGGCGTGCTGCGAAGGGCGACGGTTTGCAGCGCAGGCGCAGCCGACTACCAGCGGTAATGCGCGAAGGCCTGGTTGGCCTTCGCCATGCGGTAGATGTCCTCTTTGCGCTTGAAGGCGTCGCCCTGGGAGTTGGAGGCATCGAGCAGCTCCCCTGCAAGCCGGTCGGCCATCGACTTCTGCGGGCGCTTGCGGGCGAACTCGATCAGCCAGCGAACGGCGAGCGTGCGGGCGCGGCGGGGCGGGACCTCGACGGGCACCTGGTAGGTCGCGCCGCCGACGCGGCGGGAGCGCACCTCGAGCTGGGGCGTCAGCGCGCGGACGGACTCCTCGAGCGCCTCGACGGGCTCCTTGCCTGCCTTCTTCGAGACCTGTTCCAAGGCGTCGTAGACGATCCGCTCGGCGAGCGACTTCTTGCCGGCGACCATCGTCTTGTTGATCAGCTGCTGGACCAGCTCCGACCCGTAGACCGAGTCGGGCGTGATCTCGCGGACCTCTGCCCTGGCGCGACGCGGCATCGTGTGGTCAGCGGGCCTTCACGCCGTACATCGAGCGGGACTGCTTGCGGTCGGAGACCCCGGACGCGTCGAGCGTGCCGCGGACGACCTTGTAGCGGTAGCCCGGCAGGTCCTTGACGCGGCCGCCGCGGACGAGCACGACGGAGTGCTCCTGGAGGTTGTGCCCCTCGCCCGGGATGTAGGCGCCGACCTCGACGCCGTTGGTCAGCCGCACACGCGCGACCTTCCGCAGCGCGGAGTTGGGCTTCTTCGGCGTGAGCGTGAAGACGCGCGTGCAGACGCCGCGGCGCTGCGGCGCGGAGACGCGCTTCTTGGTGCCGTGGCCGGACTTGAGGCCCGGGGTGGCCACCTTCTTCTTGGGCCGCTTGCGGCCCTTGCGTACTAGTTGGTTGATGCTCGGCATGGTTCTTAAGCGGCGGCGGATGCTAGCAGCGCCCCTGCGATTATCCGCCCGTGACCGACGCCGACGACAAGCCGATCCTGTTCGTGGACGTCGACGGCGTGATCAGCCTGTTCGGCTTCGAGTCGATCGAGGAGCCGCCCGGCCCGTTCCACTGGATCGACGGGATCGCCCACTGCATCAAGCTCGAGGCCGGGCCGCTGCTCAAGCAGCTCGAGGAGGGCTTCGAGATGGTCTGGGCCACCGGCTGGGAGGAGAAAGCGAACGAGTACCTGCCGCGCCTGCTCGGTCTCGAGCGCGAGTGGCCCTCGCTGGTCTTCGACGGGCGTGCGGTCTTCGGCTCAGCGCATTGGAAACTGGGCCCGATCAGCGAGTACGCCGCTGACCGCCCCGCGGCCTGGATCGACGACAACCTCGACGAAGATTGCCACCGCTGGGCGACGAGCGTGAGGCCCCGACGCTGCTCGTCACCACACAGACGGCCACCGGCATCACCGAGGAGCACGTCGCGACGCTGCTGGACTGGGTGAGGGAGTACTGAAGCGCAGGCCGACCTAGAGACCCGTCACCGCGATCGAGCCGGCGTCGCGGACGGCCTTCTCGCTCGCGCCGTCGATCTCGCCGATCGTGCGGTAGGGCACCGCGTCGGGATCGAGCCCGAGCGCCGCGGCATCGTCCGGGCCGAGCTGCTCGACGAGCGCCTTCGATGCCAAAGCCTGGCCGTCGCGCGCGACCTCCTGCAGCCGCGCGCACTCGTTGACCTCGTCGCCGAGCGCGGTCACCTCGAGGCGGCCGCTCGTGACGAGCTGACCGAGGTACAGCGCGCCGCCCCAATGGACGCCGACGTTGACGAGCACGTCGTCCGGCTCGAGCACCCCCGTGTCCTCGCCGATCTGCTCCGCGGCCGCCCGCACCCCGTCGGAGATCGCGCGCCCCGCCTGGATCGCGGCGCGCGCCGCGGCCGAGGGCGAACCGAGGTCGTCGGCGAGGAAGAACGCTGTGACGCCGTCGCCGACGTGCTTGCCGACGATCCCGGTGTTTGACAGCACCGCGTCGTCGATCGCGGTCGTGAACGCGCGGATGAGCTTGAAGTAGGCGGCGCTCGGCAGCCTGCGCGAAAGCACGCCCGACGCCTGCAGATCGGCGAACAGGACCGCCGCGGCCCGCCGGCCGGGCTCGACGAGCGCGGCCATCCGCTCGTACATCTCGCTGTCGCCCTGGGAGAGGAGCGCGAGCACGCTCGCGCGCAGGCCCGGTGTGTAGACGAGCAGCGTGCCGACGAGCTCACCGGAGGGCTCGCGTCCCTGGAAGGCGAGCCCGAACCCCTTGAACTCCGTCTCGCCGCGGACGAAGTCGAACACCCACGACCACATCGGCGGTGGCGCTACCGGCTCGAGTGACGCGACGAAATTGCGCGCAGCCGAGTCCTCGATCCCCTCGGCCACCGTGGCCGCGCCCCCCGGTGTGTCGTGGAGGGCGAAGGGGAAGAACTCGCTCAGCGTCTCGAGCGCGCTCTGCTCGGAGATTGCCGAGTTCCACGCCGGCAGGGTGCGCGTCTGGATGAAGTGGCGGCCGTAGCCGAGCTCGGCGCGGTCGGTCGTCCCGAGCAGCGTCTTCAGCTCCTCGGTGACCCAGATCAACCGCCACTCGGAGTCGTAGGCGTCGGCCGCCCAGCCCGCGTCGTCGACGCGGCGCATCATCTCGACCAGGTCTGGCGCGGCGGCCAGGGCTTGTCGGGCCGAGTCGCTCACTCCGCCCCGGGGATTATTTACTTCTTGTCGTCCCCGGCCGACTTGGGCGCCGGAAGGTCGGCGACCTCGTCGCCGAACGCCTCGAGATCGCCCTCGCTCAGGCCGACGGAGTCGAGCTCGCCGTTGCCGCCGAGCCCTCCGAGCTCCTCGGTCAGCGCGTCGCCGTCCAGGAGGCCCATCTCCTCGGGAGTCGGTCGCTGGACCGGCTCGGTCGGCTCGATCTCGATCGTGCGGTAACGCTTGAGGCCGGTCGCCGCCGGGATCAGCTTGCCGATGATGACGTTCTCCTTGAGGCCCTTGAGGTTGTCTGTCTTGCCCTCGAGGGCGGCGTCCGTCAGCACCTTGGTGGTCTCCTGGAACGAGGCGGCGGAGAGGAAGGACTCGGTCGCGAGCGAGGCCTTCGTGATCCCGAGGATGATCTCGGCGACCTCGGCCTGCTGCTTCTTCGCCTTCTTCAACGCCTTGTTCGCGTCGATCAGCTGGAAGCGGTCGACGAACGCGCCCGGGAGGTACTCGCTGTCGCCCTTCTGGTCGACGCGGAGCTTCTTCATCATCTGGCGGATGATGATCTCGATGTGCTTGTCGTTGATGTCCACGCCCTGCGACTTGTAGACCTGCTGGACCTCGGCGACGAAGTACTGCTCGGTCGCGGTGCGACCGCTGATCTCGAGCAGCTCGTGTGGGTAGATGTTGCCCTCGTTGAGCTTCGTGCCCGCGGTGATCGAGTCGCCCTTCTCGACGAACAAGCGCGTTCGGCGCGCGAACGGATACTCGTGCTCCTCGCCGGCCTTGTCGGTGATGATCACCTTGCGCGCCTTCTCCGAGTCTTCGATCGTGACCTTGCCGTCCTGCTCGGCGAGCTTCGCAAGGCCCTTCGGCTTGCGCGCCTCGAACAGCTCGACGACGCGCGGCAGGCCGTGCGTGATGTCGGCCCCGGCGACGCCGCCCGTGTGGAACGTGCGCATCGTCAGCTGGGTACCCGGCTCGCCGATCGACTGTGCGGCGATGATGCCGACCGCATCGCCGATGGCGACGAGGTTGCCGGTCGCAGGTGCGACGCCGTAGCAGTGCTGGCAGATGCCGGTCTCGGCCTCGCACTTCAGCACTGAACGAACGGGGACGACGACGCCCTCCTCGTCGCCGAACGCCTCGGCGATCTCGGCGAGCGACTCCTCGGTGATCAGCTTGCCCTTCCCGAGCAGCTCACGCCCGCGCTTGGTCTTGACCGCCTGCGCTGTGACGCGACCGATGAGGTTGCGGTTGAGCGCGCCGCCGTCCTGGCGGAGCACCATCTCGATGAACTCCTTCGTGCCGCAGTCCTCCTCGCGGATGATCACGTCCTGGGAGACGTCCACGAGGCGGCGAGTCAGGTAACCCGAGTCGGCGGTGCGCAGCGCTGTGTCGGCGAGGCCCTTGCGCGCGCCGTGCGTCGAGATGAAGTACTCGAGCACCGACAGGCCCTCCATGAAGTTGGCCTTGATCGGCCGCTCGATGATCTCGCCCTTAGGGTTGGCCATCAGGCCGCGCATCCCGGCGAGCTGGCGGATCTGCTTGAACGATCCTCGGGCGCCCGAGTTGGCCATCATGAAGATCGGGTTCAGCTTGTCGAAGTTCTCGAGCATCGCGTCGGAGACCTTGTCCGTCGCCTCGTTCCAGCGCTCGACGATCTTTTCGTGGCGCTCCTCCTCGGAGATCAGGCCCTCGTTGTACTGGTCGATGACGCCGCCGACCTCCGACTCGTAGCTGTCGAGGATCTTCTCCTTGTCGGGCGGGATGACGACGTCGTTCTTCGAGATCGTGATGCCGCCCTGGGTGGCGAAGTGGAAGCCGAGGTCCTTGAACGCGTCGAGCACGAGCGCGATCGCGTGCGCGCCGTGCTGCTTGATCAGCGCCTCGATCACCTGGTTCATGTCGCGCTTGTTGAGCGCCGAGTTGACGAACTCGTACGTCGACGGGTCGTACTCCTCCTCGAACGTGCGCTCGAGGGCGCGCTCGATGCGGTCGTTGAAGATGATCCGGCCGACGGTGGTGAGCACGTGACCCTCGGCGGCGCGGCGGCGGTACTCGGCGAGGTCGTGCAGCCCGACCATGCCGTGCTCGTAGGAGAGCTCAGCCTCCTGCGCCGAGCGGTACACGTGTGGGCGCTTGCCCCACTTCTTCTCGTCCCACTTGCCTGCGCGCAGCGACTCCTCGCGCTCCTCGAGCGCGTCGCCGTCCTCGCCGTAGGTGAGGTAGTAGGCGCCGAGCACCATGTCCTGCGTCGGCGTCGCGAGCGGGGACCCGTGGGCCGGCGAGAGGATGTTGTTCGCCGAGAGCATCAGCAGGCGCGCCTCGGCCTGCGCTTCGGCCGAAAGTGGCACGTGGACGGCCATCTGGTCGCCGTCGAAGTCGGCGTTGAACGCGTGACATACGAGCGGGTGGACCTGGATCGCCTTGCCCTCGACGAGCACCGGCTCGAACGCCTGGATGCCGAGGCGGTGGAGCGTCGGCGCGCGGTTGAGCAGCACCGGGTGGTCGCGGATGACCTCCTCGAGCACGTCCCAGACCTCCGGGATCATCGAGTCGACCATCTTCTTGGCGGCCTTGATGTTCTGGACCGCCTTGCGCTCGACGAGGCGGGCCATGATGAACGGCTTGAACAGCTCGAGCGCCATCAGCTTCGGCAGGCCGCACTGGTGGATCTGGAGCGTCGGGCCGGCGACGATGACGGAGCGACCGGAGTAGTCGACGCGCTTGCCGAGCAGGTTCTGGCGGAAGCGCCCCTGCTTGCCCTTCAGCATGTCGGACAGTGACTTCAGCGCGCGGTTGCCGGGGCCCGTGACCGGGCGGCCGCGGCGGCCATTGTCGAACAGCGCGTCGACGGCCTCTTGCAGCATTCGCTTCTCGTTGTTGACGATGATCTCCGGCGCGCCGAGGTCGAGCAGGCGCTTGAGGCGGTTGTTGCGGTTGATGACGCGGCGGTAGAGGTCGTTCAGGTCCGAAGTGGCGAAGCGGCCGCCGTCGAGCTGGACCATCGGGCGGAGCTCCGGCGGAATGACCGGCACCGCCTCGAGGACCATGTGGTCGGGCTTGTTGTCCGAGTTGATGAACGCGGACACGACCTTGAGCCGCTTGACGGCGCGGCTCTGTTTCTGGCCCTTCGCGGTCTTGACCTGCTCCTCGAGTTCCTCGCGCTCGGCGTCGAGGTCGACGTCGCGCAGCAGCTCGCGCACCGACTCGGCGCCCATGCCGCCCTCGAAGTACTCGCCGAAGCCGTACTGCGAGCCGAAACGGTCCTTCAGCTCGCGGAAGTCGGTCTCGTCGGTGATCACGTCCTTCGGCTTCATGTCCTGGAAGAGCTCCCAGACGCGGCCCATCCGCTCGATCGCATCGTCCATGTACGCCTCGGTGTCGTCGCGGTCTGAGGCGAAGGTCTTCTTGAGCTCCTTCTCGAGCTTCTCGCGCTCGTCGTCGCCGAGCTTCTTGACGTTCACGTCGAGCCCCTCGGCCCAGAGGTGGTCCTCGTCGGAGAAGCCGGTCTGCTTGCCGGACTTGAGGTGCTCGAGCCGGCGCTCGAGCGACTCGTCGAGCTCCTGCAGGCGCTGCTGCTTCTCACCCTCGTAGGAGTCGGTGACCTTCTTGACCTCCTTCTCGAGCTTCTTGAGGTCCTTCTCACGCGCCTTCTCGTCCACGGAGGTGACGATCGAGGCGGCGAAGTAGAGGACCTTCTCGAGCTCCTTCGGAGCCATGTCGAGCAGGTAGCCGATCCGCGACGGGACGCCCTTGAAGAACCAGATGTGCGAAACGGGCGCCGCGAGGTCGACGTGGCCCATCCGCTCGCGGCGGACCTTCGAGCGGGTGACCTCGACGCCGCAGCGCTCGCAGACGATGCCCTTGTAGCGGACGCGCTTGTACTTGCCGCAGTAGCACTCCCAGTCCTTCGTGGGACCGAAGATGCGCTCGCAGAAGAGGCCGTCCTTCTCCGGCTTCAGCGTGCGGTAGTTGATCGTCTCGGGCTTGGTGACCTCGCCGCTCGACCAGGAGCGGATCTGCTTCGAGGAAGCGAGCCCGATCGAGACCGTGTCGAAGTTGTTGATGTCGATCATTACTTGGAACCCGCCTTCTTCTTCGTCTCGGTCTTCGATTTCTTGCCATTGCCGTCTCCGGTCTGGCCGCCCTCGCCCTCAGCCTCGACCTTCTGCTCCGACTCGTCGGCGGCGTCGCCGTCCTGGGCGCGGACGCCCGAGAGGTCGATGCCGAGCTCCTCGGCGGCTCGCAAGAGGTCGTCGTCCTCGTCGCGCAGCTCGACGCCCGAGCCCTCCTCGGAGCGCGCGTTGACGTCGAGCGCGAGCGACTGCATCTCCTTCAGCAGCACCTTGAACGACTCCGGGATCGACGGCTCGGCGATGTTCTCGCCCTTGACGATCGCCTCGTAGGCCTTTACGCGGCCGACGGTGTCGTCGGACTTGATCGTGAGCATCTCCTGCAGCGTGTACGCCGCGCCGTAGGCCTCGAGCGCCCAGACCTCCATCTCGCCGAAGCGCTGGCCGCCGAACTGCGCCTTGCCTCCCAGCGGCTGCTGGGTGACGAGCGAGTAGGGGCCCGTCGAACGCGCGTGGATCTTGTCGTCAACGAGGTGGAGCAGCTTGAGGATGTACATGTAGCCGATCGTCACGCGCGCCTCGTAGGGCTCGCCGGTGCGGCCGTTGTAGAGCTGCGCCTTGCCGGCGCAGCGGCGGCCGGGACGCTCGTTCATGTCGACGTCGAGGTCGATGCCGCGCTCCTCGCCGTGCTCGTCCTGCCATTTGACGAGCGCCTCGTCGACGTCCTCGACGGTCGCGCCGTCGAAGACGGGCGTCGAGACGTAGACCTTGCCGCCGTTGTCCTTCGCCTGCTTGTAGGCGGTCGAGCCGTCGTCGTACCAACCCTCGCCGGCGACCCAGCCGAGATGGCTCTCGAGGATCTGCCCGAGGTTCATGCGGCTCGGGACGCCGAGCGGGTTGAGGATCACGTCGATCGGCGTGCCGTCCTCGAGGTGGGGCATGTCGGCCTCGGGCACGATCTTCGAGATCACGCCCTTGTTGCCGTGGCGGCCGGCGAGCTTGTCGCCCTCCGCGATCTTGCGCTTCTTCGCGACGAAGACGCGGACCAGGTCGTTGACCCCCGGGGGGAGGTCGTCGCCGGCCTCGCGGCTGAAGGTGATGACGTCGATCACGACGCCGCCCTCGCCGTGGGGCACCTTGAGCGAGGTGTCGCGCACCTCGCGCGCCTTCTCCTTGAAGATCGCGCGGATCAGCTTCTCCTCGGCGGTGAGCTCGGTCTCGCCCTTCGGCGTGACCTTGCCGACCAGCAGGTCGCCGGAGGTGACCTCGGCGCCAATGCGGACGATGCCGCGGTCGTCGAGGTTTCGCAGCGACTCCTCCGAGCGGTTCGGGATGTCGCGCGTGATCTCTTCGTCGCCGAGCTTCGTCGTGCGCGCGTCGATCTCGTACTCCTCGATGTGGATCGAGGAGAGCTCGTCGTCCTTGACGAGGCGCTCGGAGATGATGATCGCGTCCTCGAAGTTGTAGCCCTCCCAGGACATGAAGGCCACGAGGCAGTTCTTGCCGAGCGCGAGCTCGCCCTTCGAGGTCGAGGAACCGTCGGCGAGCAGGGCGCCCTCGGCGACCTTGTCCCCGACGGCGACACAGGGCTTCTGGTGGATGATCGTGCCCTGGTTCGAGCGCGTGAACTTGTAGAGCTCGTACTCGTCCTTCTTCGAGCCGTGGTCGACGACGATCTTCTCGGCGTCGACGTAGGAGACGGTGCCGTCGTTCTCGGCGAGCACGACGTCACCGGTGTCCATCGCGGCGCGGTGCTCGATGCCGGTGCCGATCAGCGGCGCGTCGGTCTTCAGCAGCGGGACCGCCTGGCGCTGCATGTTCGAGCCCATCAGCGCGCGGTTCGCGTCGTCGTGCTCGAGGAACGGGATCAGCGCTGTTGCGACCGACCAGATCTGGTTCGGCGAGACGTCCATCAGGTCGACGTCCTTCGGCGGCACGAGCGTGAGCTCGTCATCGCGTGAGCGACAGGTGACGAACGGGCCCTTCAACTTGCCGGTCTTCGGGTCGATCTCGGCGTTCGCCTGGGCGACGACCTTCTCGTCCTCCTCGTTCGCATCGAGATGGACGACCTTGTTGGTGACCTTGCCGCCGGTGACGACGCGGTAGGGGGTCGTCACGAAGCCGTGCTCCGACACCTCGGCGAACGAGCTGAGCGAGCCGATCAGGCCGATGTTCGGGCCTTCCGGCGTCTCGATCGGGCACATGCGTCCGTAGTGGGTCGGGTGGACGTCGCGGACCTCGATCGGCGCGCGCTCGCGCGTGAGGCCGCCCGCGCCGAGTGCCGAAAGGCGGCGGCGATGGGTGAGGCCGGTGAGCGAGTTCGTCTGGTCCATGAACTGCGACAGCTGTGAGGAGCCGAAGAACTCCTTCTGCGCGGCCACGACGGGGCGGATGTTGATGATCGTCTGCGGGGTGATCGTGTCGGCGTCCTCGGTGGTGAGGCGCTCGCGCACGACGCGCTCCATGCGGTAGAGGCCGATCCGGAAGGCCTCCTGGATCAGCTCGCCGACGGTGCGCAGCCGGCGGTTGCCGAAGTGCTCGTACTCGTCGAGGTGCTCGGCGATCGGCTCACGCGGGAGCGTCTGGGCCTCGGCCGCGTAGTCCTTGATCGGCTCGCCCTCCGCGAACTCGCCCGACTCGGGGATGCCGAGCATCTTCGGCAGCGTGACTAGCTCGCGGATCAGCTCGATGATGTCCTGCGGGGTGAGCACGCGGGTGTCGAGGTCCTCGTCGAGCCCGAGGCGCGAGTTCAGCTTGTAGCGCCCGACGCGGGTGAGGTCGTAGCGCTTGGGGTCGAAGAAGAGCGTCTCGAGCAGCGCCTTCGCGTTGTCGACCGAGGGCGGCTCGCCCGGGCGCTGCTTCTTGAACAGCTCGATCAGCGCGCCCTCGTCGGTCTTGGTGACCTCCGCGTCCGCCTCGATCGTGTTGCGGATGTAGAGCGAGTTGTCGAACAGCTCGAGGATCTTCGCGTCGAGTGTCTCCTCGTCCTTGGCGGAGTCGGGCCAGAGCTTTTCGGACATCGCGCGCAGCAGCACGGTCACGGGCAGCTTGCGCTTGCGGTCGATGCGGACGAAGACCTTGCCCTTCTTGTCGATCTCGAGCTCGAGCCACGAGCCGCGAGCCGGCATCAGGTTGGCGATGAAGACCTGCTTCTCGCGGTCCTTCGGCTCCATCACGTACGCGCCGGGGGAGCGCACGAGCTGCGTGACGACGACGCGCTCGGTGCCGTTGATGATGAAGGTGCCCCAGTCGGTCATCCACGGGAAGTCGCCCATGAAGACCGACTGCTCGCGGATCTCGCCCGTCTCCCGGTTCTGGAAGGCGACCTTGACGCTCAGGGGGCGGGAGTAGGTGAGGTCCTTCTCGCGGCACTCGGAGATCGAGTTGGCCGGATCGTCGAAGGTGATCTCCTGGAAGACGACGGCGAGGTTGCCGGTGTAGTCCTCGATCGGCGAGACGTCGTCGATCGTCTCGCGCAGACCGCCTTTCTGGGTGTCCGTCAGCCACTCGAACGAGCGCCGCTGGATGTCGATCAGGTTTGGGAGCTCTTGCTTCTGTTCCAGGCGGGCGAAGCTACGGCGCTCACGGGCAGCGGTGGCACGTGCCAAAGAAAGGCTCCTTCTGAGGTTGAGAGGACGACGGGCGGAGGGGCAAAGCGCGACCGACCACGATAGCACAGCGACACCCGCCCCCCGGAGGGCGGGTTTCGAGCGCACGCTGCGCGGCGCTGAGTCGGCCTTCACGGACCCCGCCCCTGGACCCCGCGGATATGTGGCGGGTGTCCGTCCGGAACGGCTGCGGCTATTGGCCGAGGCGCCATTCTAGCGGCTCGGGCGGGGTCCTGGGCACTTTTCGCTCGCCGGCCTAGCGCACCACCACCCGCCGCGGGGGTGAGGTGCCCGGCGTGTAGTGCCAGCCGGAGTCGGCCTTCGCCACCGCGCGGAGCTGGAAGCGGCCGAAAGAGCGGAAGCGGTAGCCGCTCTTGAAGCGCCCGCGCGAATCCGTGCGGGCGGTCGCGAACGTCAGCCACTTCTTCGATCCGCGCGCTCGACCCTGGAGCGCGACCAGCACCCCGCGGCGCGGGAACGGCCGGCCGATGACCTGACCTCTCAGGGCAAGCGGCATCCCGGGCCGCGTGCGGACGCTCGACGGCTTCAGCCTGACGACAGCGACCGACTCGATCCGCACGTGGGTGATCGAGGTGAACTGCCCGTCCTCGAGCTGGGCGCGGTAGCCGAAGAGGAGCTTGCGGGTTCGGCCTGCGGGCGCTGCGTAGTTGAAGCGGCCGTCCGAGTCCGTGCGCACCTGGCCGACTTCCTTCACCGCGCTCGAGCCGACGCTCTGCTCGAGCACCGTCACGCGCGCGTCGGCGACCGGCTGGTCGTGGCGGTTGAGCAGGCGCCCAAGGACCCGCGCCGGCTGGGTCGAGCGCGTGCGGACCCGGCGCCGGCTGCGCTTGTCGTGCGCGAGGACCTTCGTGCCCGGTCCGCCGCCGATGCCGTTCGGGGTGCCGGTGCCCCCAGACGTCCCAGTTCCGCCGCCCCCGCCCGGGGCTCCCCCGCCGGCCGAGGGTGGAGCATTCCGCACCGACACTTGGCCCCCTGACACGGAACGCTGGTTCCCGGCGGCGTCGGTCGTCGTGACCGTCAGGTTGTGAGTCCCGTCCGGCACGGCGCGCGTATCGACCGCGACGGACTGCTGGCCGGTGTCCCGCGCGCACGCGTTCCAGCTGGCGAACGGACAGCGTGAGGGCTGCGCCGTGAAATCATCGCCGCCGACGCGCGTCGGCCCGAGCTTTATGTCGACCTTCGCGACGCCCGAGTCGGCGTCCGTGACGCGGTAGTCGAGCGTTTCCGTTCCGGAGCGATTCCCGCTCGAGAGGAGCGATCCACCGTCGACCGCAGGCGCGGTCGGGGTCACCGACTCGGACAATCGCAGCTCGAGGCCATGCAGGGTAAGCGTGTTCTCGAACGACCCGAAGGCGCAGCCCGGGGAGCCGAACGCACAGGTGACGCCGAAGTAGAACCCGCGCTCGCCACTGGGAAGGGAGAAGTCGGCGCTCTGGTTCGAAAGTCCCGTGACGACGTTCTGGCTGTAGCCGGCCGGTCCCGAGGCAGCGCCACCGACCGCCGTCGCGTGGTAGGGCGAGCTCGTCCCGCGGGCGGAGTAGCTGACCTTGACGTTTTCGATCTCGACGCCAGGACGGTCCGCCGGTATCTCCGCGTCGCCGAGCAGGTAGCCGGAGCCGGGCATGGTCCCGCTCGGCGTGCCGAGATGGAACGTCAGGCTGCCGCTCGGGACACCACAGTTCGAGGTCTGGTAACCGGCGCCGTCGTTCGAGCGTGTGTGCCCCCAGCCCGCGAAGAGCGCTTCGGGCGAGGCGCCTGGGTAGCTGCACTGGTGGACCGTGTAGGTGCCGGCATTCGCCTCGGCGCCGCCTGCCAGCAGGAGCGCGAGGCCGGCGAGCACCATGCCTGCGGTCCGCGTCGCGTTCTTCGTCATCGTCGTTCCCTCCTTGGGTTCATGGTCCGAACTCGGCCGGCGATCCATCGCCGCCGCTAGTGGTTGGCGCGCCCTGCGCGGGCGCGAAGAAGTCGGGTGTGGTGCTGCCAGCGCTTCGAGCCGGGGCGTCGGCAGGGGCCTCGAGGCCGAACTCCGACGGCGCGGCATCGGACGGCGGTCGCTCGGCGGCAGCGGCGCGCGGTGGCGCTTCGCTTGCGCCGTCTTCCGCCGCTTCGCCCGTCGCCTCGCTCCGCGAGAGCACGGCGCCGTCGGCGTGCGGCGGCTGGGCACTGTCGGCGGCGTGCGTGCGGCGCGCTTCGCGGCCGGCCTCTCCACGCCCCCCGGCCTCACCGGACGACGCGGCGAGGTTGCGCAGCGGCGACGGAATCCCCTCGGTCGCGCAATACGCAGCGCCACCGCCGGCCACGACGCAGCTGACGAGCGCGACCGCCATCGTCCCCGACCCGCGCACGCCGCCCGCCGCCGCGAGCTGGGATCCGGCGTCGGCGCCCGGGGCACGCGACGCGAGCGCCGCGAGCTGCTGCTTGGCCCTCGCCGCGCCGGCCGCCGCCAGCTCGAGCGCTCGCTCTCCCGTGCCGAGACCGGGCTCGGCGAGCGCTCCGGCCGGAACGACCGCAACCGCCCGTGCCGGTGCGGCGCGGTACTCGCGCAACGTCGCGCGGCAACCCGCACACGTCCGCAGGTGGCGAACCGCGTCGGCGAGCTGGGGCCCCGAGGCCTCGCCGTCGGCGAGCGCGGACAGACCGGCGAGGTGGCGGCGACACTCCGCACCCGCCTCGATCCCGGCGACCCGTTCGGCGAAGGCCTTGCGGCCCTTCGTCATGCAGCGGTCCACCTTGCGGGCGCTGAATCCCGTGCGCGCGGCGATCTCCGCGTAGCTCAGCCCGCTCGCCCGCAGAACGAGGCAGTGGGCGTGCTGGGGCTTGATCGTCCGCAGCGCCTCGGCGCCGAGGCGCAAACGCTCGTTGTGTTCGGCGCGCTCCGCGGGCGAGGGCGCGTGACCGGCGCCGCGCTCGATCTCGTCGTCGGCGATCGGCAGGGCGCGCGAGCGGTCGCGGCGGACGTTCTGCGCCTCGTGCTTGACGACGACCCGCAGCCAGCGCGCGAGGCGCTCCGGGTCGGTCGTCGGAGCGCGGGTCAGAAGGATCTCGAGCGCGCGCTGGTAGGCGTCCTCCGCGTCCTCGGCGCAGATCGAGTAGCGCCGGGCGAGCGCCAGCAGGCTCGCGCGACGCCCGTGCGCCAGCTCGACCGCGAGAGCGCTTACCCGTCCGTGGGCTTCCCCCATCCTGAATGTCACGGGGAAGAAACACGGCAGCCCGCATTTCTCGCCCCCACTTCATCGAGCGTTAACGGCAGATATCCGCTCGGAGCGCATTTTTCGCGTTCGAAGCGCGCTTTCCGGGTTCTCCCGGCCGCTCCGGGCGCAGCTTTGCGACCCTCTCCGGCAACCGCGCTACATTCGCCCCCGCATCCTGTTTCACTCAGTGCCTTGGGTGCAGAGCGATTCCCCGGGCAGGGGACAGAGACGATGAGCAGCGGACTGGTCGACCAACTGCAAGAGGTGAAGCCGAACGAGGCGAGCGCCCCGCTCGATCTTCCGCATCGCGACGTCCGCGCCAAGCGCCCGCACGGGCTCTCGCAGGTCGTCCGGATGCGGACGCTGCGGCGGATCGTGCGCGTCACCGCGCTCGCGGCGCTCGACGCCGCCGGCATCTTCCTCGCGATCCTGACCGCGCTCGAGTTCAAGCGGATCGTCCAGGGCTCGTCCGATCTCTCGGCGTCGTTCGAGCAGGCGCAGGAGTTCGCCCCGCTCGCGATCCTCGTCACCTTCCTGCTGTTCATGAACGCCGGCCTCTACGCCGACCGCGCCGCGCGCCCCGGCTTCTCGAAGGTGATCGCGGCGCTCTTCCAGGTGACGATCGTCGCGCTCGCCTTCGCGGTCGTCGAGGGCGGTGAAGAGTTCCGGACCTACTACGTCTTCTACGGCACGCTCGCGTTCGCACTCGTCTACGTCTCGGGCTTCCGCTACCTGTTCGAGCGCGTCTCGGGCTGGGCGCTGCGCGCCGCGGGTTACCGCCGCCGGGCCGTGCTCGTCGGCTCCGGCGCGCACATCGAGGCCGTCGCCCATGCGCTCAAGGTGGGCGCGAGCGAGGTCGAGCCGGTCGGCTTCGTCTCGCTGACGCCGCTGCCGTCGAACGGGATCGAGGACCTCGGCTCGCTGGAGGCGCTCGAGGAGCGCCGCGAGGAGATCGACGAGGTGCTGATCGCCGATCCGGACTTCCCGCAGGAGCAAGCCGTCGAGCTCGTGGACTGGTGCCACCGCTACGACATCCGCGTGCGGGTCGCGCCCTCGACGATGGAGATCCTCATGGACAGGGTCGAGTTCGTCCCCGGCCAGACGCTGCCGCTGTTCGAGCTCAAGCCGCCGGTGTTCGAGGGGATCGACTTCGCGGTCAAGCGGACGTTCGACCTCGTCGGGGCGCTGCTGCTGCTGCTCGTCCTCTCGCCGCTGCTCGCGCTCTGCGCGCTTGCGATCAAGCTCACCTCGCGCGGCCCGGTGATCTACCGCTCGCCGCGCCCCGGGATCGGCGGCAAGTCGTTCGACTGCCTCAAGTTCCGCACGATGTACGTCGACGCCGACGCGCGCCAGCCGGACCTCGAGCACCGCAACGAGCAGGAGGGCGCGCTCTTCAAGATCCGCGACGACCCGCGCGTCACGCCGGTCGGGCGCTTGCTGCGCCGCTGGTCGATCGACGAGCTCGCCCAGCTCGTCAACGTCCTGCGCGGGCAGATGTCGCTCGTCGGGCCGCGGCCGCTGCCGCTGCGCGACTACGCGAAGCTCGCGGACTGGCACCGCAAGCGCTACCTGGTGCTGCCGGGGATGACCGGGCTGTGGCAGGTCTCCGGGCGGGCCGAGCTCGACTTCGATGAGCTCGTGCGGCTCGACTTCCTCTACCTCGAGCGCTGGTCGGTCTTCCTCGACCTGACGATCCTGCTGCGCACGATCCCGGCAGTCATCAGAGCGCACGGCGCCTGGTAGCTGAGTGGCGATGACCGTCGCCCTCAGATGAAGTACTCCTTCCTCTTCGAGCAACTCGTCCGGCGGGAGCTGCGTCAGAAGTACAAAGGCTCCGCGCTCGGGGTGCTGTGGTACCTGATCAACCCGGTCGTGCTGATGGGCGCCTACGCGCTCGTGTTCAGCGTGCTGTGGCGGATCGTCGACATTCCCGACTACCCGCTCTACCTGATCATCGGGCTCGTCGCGTGGGTCTTCTTCGCGCAGGCGCTGCTCGCGGCGGCCCCGAGCCTCGTGCTCTCCGCGCCGCTCGTTCGAAAGGTGCGCTTCCCCCGAGAAGCGATCCCCGCTTCGGTCGCGACGGTCCAGCTGATGACCTTCCTGGTGATGCTCGTGCTGCTCGTGCCCGTCGCGCTCGCCGTGCGCGGGACGCTCGAGCCGCCGCTGCTGCTGCTGCCGGTGATCGTCGCGCTCTTGTTCTGCATGGTGCTCGGGCTCTCGCTCGTCGTCTCCGCGCTCCACGCTCACTACCGCGACGTCGAGCCCGTGATCGGCGCGGCGCTGCTGCCGCTCTTCTTCGTCACGCCGATCTACTTCCGCGTCGACGACCTGCCAGGCGTCGAGGACCACCAGCTGATCGCCGACTTGATCGAGTGGGCGAACCCGATCGCGCCGTTCATCGCCGCGCTGCGCGACGTGCTCTATTCCGGCGTCGTGCCGGACGCCGGCACACTCGCCTACCTCGGCGGGGCGGCGATCGTCGGCATCGTCATCGGCCTGGTCGCTTTCCGTCGGCTCGAGCGCGACCTGGCGGTGATCGTATGAACGCGGTGGAGGCGCTCGCGCCGGGCGAGATCGTGCTCGGGGATGCGACGCGCTCGTTCGTCCTCGCCCACGAGCGCAGCCGGACGCTGAAGGAGATCGTCGTGCGACCTTTCGGACGCGGCCGCGGCGAGGGCCGCGTGCATGCGCTCCGCGACGCCGACCTCCACGTGGACCCTGGCGAGGCGGTCGGCGTCGTCGGGCGCAACGGCGCCGGCAAGAGCTCGACGTTGCGCTGCCTCGCCGGGATCGTCCCGCTCGACTCGGGCCGAGCGGCATGCGGCGGGCGGGTCGTCTCGCTGCTCGAGCTGGGCGCGGGCTTCGGCGACGACTTCTCCGGGCGCGAGAACGTGTACCTGAGCGGTGCGCTGCACGGCTTCGACCGCGACGAGATCGAGGAGCGCGTCGAGGAGATCGTCGCGTTCTCCGAGCTCGGCGAGTTCATCGACGTGCCGGTGAAGGCCTACAGCGCCGGCATGTTCCTGCGCCTCGGCTTTTCGATCGTCGCGCACCTCGACGCGGACGTGATGCTGATCGACGAGATCCTCGCCGTCGGCGACGAGTCGTTCCAGGCCAAGTGCCTCGCGCGGATCTCCGAGCAGATGGAGGCCGGCGCGACACTCGTGCTCGTCTCGCACGACCCGAAGGCGATCGAGACGGTCTGCCGACGCTTGGTCGTCCTCGACGCCGGGCGCATCGTCTTCGATGGCGACGTCGTCGAGGGCCTGCGCTTCTACCGCGACCTGCTCGGCAGCGAGCAACATGAGGAGCAGGCGATCCGTGACGTCGAGCCGGCCTAGGCGCTACCCGCCGGGCGGGCCAACGCGTGGCCCTGGTCGGGCGACTCCGACAGCGGCCAGGGTCCCTCGACGTTCTCGACGACGTACCCGAGCTCGGCCATCAGCGACTCGAACGCGGGCGCGGTGTCGTGCAGCTCGCAGACGATCACAGGCGAGTGCTCGGCGATCGTGTTGCGCATGCCACGCAGGACCTCGAGCTCCGCGCCCTCGACATCGATCTTCACCACATCCGGCGGGCGCAGCCGCCGCGCTCCACGAGGTCGTCGAGGGCGACGAGCTCGACCTCGACCACGGTCTCGGTCAGCTCGTGCGGGCCCGCGTCCTCGAGCTTCGACCAGCTCGAGTCCTCGACCAGCTGGAGGCGGCCGCTGCCGGATCGCTCGAACGCGGCGCGCTCGATGACCTCGATGTTGGAGAAGCCGTTCGCGGCAGCGCCGCGGCGGATCGCTTCGGCGTTGCGTGGCGCCGGCTCGAATGCGTAGACCCGGCCGTTCTGCCCAACGATCCGGCCGGCCAGCATCGAGAAGAAGCCGATGTTCGCGCCGACGTCGAACAGGACGCCGCCCGGCGGGAGGGTTCGCCGGAGCGCCTCCTGCACGGGCACCTCGAGTACCCCGCGGACGATGAGCCCGCTCTGCGAGTGGGCCATCGGGACATCGGGGGTGGCGATGAGCAGGCCGGTCGGCGAGGCCGGCGTCGATCACGATCGGCCCGCTGCGCAGCCAGCGCAGGAGCGGCGCCAGCAGGACTGACAGCGGCGGCCGAGCGGAGCGCGCGTGTCGAGGCGGGCGAGACGGTCCGACGGCAGGCTCGTCGCCATCCGGACGAAGTTCGAGCGGCTGACGCCGGCAGGATCAACGTGTGCTTGAGCGCGCAATCACGCGGGGCCGCCTCCCTCGACCGCGGCGCGCAGCAGCTCGGCGGTGCGGCGCGGCTCGTAATGCTCGAGGCGCTGCTCGCCGCGGCGCCGGAGCTCCTCGCGCAGCTCGCCGTCGCCGACTGCGAGCTCGATCAGCTCGGCGACGACCGCGAGGTCGTCGTCCGGCACGAGCAGGGCGGCGTCGCCGACCGTCTCGGGTACGCCGGCGAGCGGTCGCGCGATCACCGGCATGCCGAAATGGAACGCCTCGAGCAGCGGGATACAGAAGCCTTCGTGCTCCGACAGGCAGAGAAACGCGTGGCAGCTCGTAGCGGTGCCAGAGATCGGCCGCGGAAGCGCCCGCCGCGATCTCGACCGCCCCCGGAGCGAGCTCGCCCGCGAGGCGCTCGATCGCGGCGCCGAACTCCGGCGAGACCGGCACGCCGACGAGCATCGAGCCGCGCGTCCGGGCGGTGGCGGCTGCGGAAGCGGGCGAACGCGCGGATTACGGCGTCCTGGCGCTTGTGCGGGGCCAGCCGGCCGACGAACAGGATCGTCGGCGCCGAGCCCGGGGGCGCGGAGCGGCGCGGCAGGCGCGTGCGATCGAAGAGGATCGGGATCACGGTGCTCGCGCGCGCCCCCATGCGCTCGAGCTCGGCGGTGTTGTAGGCGGAGACCCCGGCGGCGACGTCCACCTGCGGAGCGAGCCGGCCGAGCTGATCGCGCCCGAGCGCGCACCCGACTGCGACGCCCGGGTCGTACTCCCAGAACCACCTCGCCGGCGTGATGTTGTGGTAGATCAGCAGCTTCCGGCCGTCGCGGCGGACGAGCTCGTCGAACTCGCGCACGTAGCCCGAGTAGTGGATCAGGACGACGTCGTCGCGGGCCGCCTCGAGCGCTGCAAGCGGGCCGAAGTCAGCCGCCGCGCCGAGCGCCGGGTCGAGCACCGCCGCGTGGTCGCCCCCCTCCCAGCCCCACTCGCCGAACAGACGCCGGAAGGCGAGCGCCTGGGTCGTGATCGCGTCGTGTGGGCCGGCGGCGCAGAGGACCTGGTGGACCCTCATCGCTCCGGGGGACGCGTGCCGGCGGCGGCCTCGAGCCGCTCGACGCGCTCCTCGAGCTCGCGTCAGCCGGTCGGCGACCTGGGCGTTGAAGCGACTCTGCTGAGCGAGGACCTGGTCGTGGTACTGACGCAGGACGCGCAGCAGCAGCTTCTTGAAGAGGGTGATCGGGGCGCCGAGCGCGCGCGTCGAATAGACCTGCGCGGGATCCGGCGTGATCATCGCCCAGCGCAGCAGCTGCTCGCGGGGGACGCGCTCGGGCGCCTCGACCTCGAAGCCGCCGAGCTCGTCGGAGTAGGCACCCTCCGCGCGCGCTGCGGCGGCGGCAGCGCGAGCCTGCTCGAGTGCGTCGTCGGGATTAGTCATCTCTAGTTGAGGCCAATGCTCTTCACGTTCTGGTTCATCGTCTTCGACGAGCGATCGAACCCGGGGACGTCGGGGCTCATCTTCCAGAGCGTGTAGTCGAAGTTGCGGAACACGGCCGGCTTGAGCGCGTCGTGCGGTGGGGGGAGGAAGGTCTTCGAGAGCACGTAGTCCGCCTTGCGCGAGAGATTGACGTACGGGTACTGGGTGTCGGAGACGGGGTAGGTCGCTGAGAGCGGGTGGCTCGCAAGGAAGTATCCCGCCCAGAACTGCGTGCCGAAGCGCACGTCGAGCCTGACGCTCGCGTCCGGCGGCAGCTTGCGGTTCCACTCGCGCAGCTCGAGCATCTCGCGGCCGACCTGGTAATGGGTCTCCAGCGTCCGGTCGCGCCCGGCGTCCACGGCCACCAGTGAGGAGGGCCCCGGCCGCCACGAGACTTGCCGCCTTCAGCATCCTCCCCTTTGCCAGCACGAAGCCCGCCGCTACGCCCGCGGCGGCGCAGGTGACGACGATCGGCCCGAGGAACGCGAGCGTCTTGAAGTAGAAGTACTCGCCGAACTCGCGCTCGTAGAAGAGCAGCGCGAAACCCCCGGCGAGCAGCATCGTGACGAGCAGTCCGGCGCCGAACGGACGTGGCGCGCGCGCGACGGCGATCAGCGCGAACAGCGCGGCCGCAAGCATCACGACCGCGCCCGCGTCCTCGGGCCCCGGCGCCGAGAAGAACGAGTAGGCGGGGTGGTAGAAGGTCACGTCGCCGCCCCACGCGGCGAGCGAGTCCCCCGAGAACACGACGTTCCACGCCGTGACGACCTTCTCGAAGACGCCCAGCAGCGGGACCGCCAGCATCACCGCCGCGAGCAGGTAGACCGGGATCAGCCACTTGCTACGCGGCAGCCGCCGGAGCGGGGCGAGGAAGTCGACCGGGTCGCCCCGGCGCCTGCGCAGGTACGCGTGGACCGCGAAGCAGACGATCACGCAGATCGCCGGGAAGGCCGCCATCAGCGGATACGCGAACGCGCCGACGGCCCAGAAGAGGGCCGCGAGGCCGATCGTCGCACGCGTCGGGCGGGTGACCGCGAGGCAGCCGAGCACGATCATGAACGGCATCGCCATCAGCCCCCAGGTCTGGTTGAAGTAGGGGTTGTTGATCGTCAGCAGCACCATCGGGTTGAGCCCGACGAGCCCGATCGCGAGCAGACCGCCGAGCGGGGGCGCGCGCAGCAGGTAGGTGGCGAGGAGGAAGAAGCCGATCGCCGCGAGCGCGCCGAGGAACGCCGCCGCCGGCGCAAGCGCCTCGACCGTCGGCAGCCCCGAGAGCTCGGAGAGGCCGGCGAACGAGTAGTAGATCGGGTACTTCGACCGCCAGGTGAGCGGAATCTTGTCGACCGGGAGGTCGGCGTCGGTCGAGCTCGGGTAGGCGTGCTTGAGGAACTCCCCGGAGCCCGCCGCGAGATGCGAGTCGGAGCCCGTCCCCGTAACGACAGGGATCCCGATCCGCAGGTACGGCAGAAGAGCCACCGCCATCACGGCAGCGGCGACGTAGGCGGGCCAGAGGTTGCGCGACCAGGCGCTGCCGCGCATCCGGCGCTCGGGGGCGGCGGCGGTGAGACGATCGGTCCGCCGCCGCGCAGAGGGCAGGCGATGGGACGCAATCGCTGCCGCGGCGCCGAGCACCAGCACGAGCACGAGCGAGACCTCGAACGGGACGTACGCGAAGCCGAGCGCGGTCAGTGCGAGACCGCTGACCACCGCACCGGTCGGCAGGACCAGCAGCTGCCAGTGGGCTCTCAGCGCAGGTGGGGTCAGAAGCCGCGCCGGCGCGTAGCCGCAGAGGCCGAACAGGGCGAGCGCCGCGCCCACCACCCGCAGCGCCTCGGGCACAGCGCCAGGCACTTTGCCGCCGGACTCGCTCGCGATCCCCAGTGCTAGCGCGGCGACGAGGAGCGCGCCGGCGATCGGCGCGGCCCGCTTCACAACTGGCCAGCGTCGCGGGCGTTTCGGTGGCGGCGCGCTTCGCCGATTACTCGTGAGAGGAAGACCGGGTTGCCGATCAGGTAGCGCCGCCACAGCCGGCGCGGCTCCATCGCGAGGCGGAACACCCACTCGAGCCCGTTGTCGGACAGCAGGTGGGGGGCGCGCGGGATGCGCTTCGACAGGTAGTCGAACAGCGCGCCGACGGTCCAGACCACGCTGGCGTCGATGCGGTCGAAGTAGCGCTCGGCCCAGAGCTCCTGCTGCGGCGTTCCCATGCCGACGAGCAGCACATCCGGCTTCACCTCGTTGATGTGCTCGACGACGCGCTCGTTGTGGGGGCTCTCGATGTCGAAGTAGCCGTGGTGGTAGCCGCGCACGTCGAGCCGGGGATACCAGCGCTCGAGCGCAGCGGCAGCCTCCGCCGAGGCGCCCGGGTCGGAGCCGAGGAGGTAGATCGAGTGGCCCGCCTCCTCGCACATCGCGGCGACCGCCCAGATCCAGTCCGCGCCGGTCATGCGGTGCGGGACTGGGAGCCCGATCAGGCGCGCGGCGAGCCGGACCCCGTAGCCGTCGCAATAGACGAGGTCGGCGCCTCGCAGCGACTGGCGCAGCTCCGGGATGTCGAACGACTCGTTGATCACGTGCGCGTTCACGTAGCTGACGCGGCGGTGCTCGCCCCGCTCGGCGTAGCTGAGGATGCGGCGCAGCAGCTCGGCCGGAGGGCCGGTCTGGATCTCGAGGTCGAAGATCGGGCTGCGTTCGCCCACTGGCGGCCCGCCGTTGGCGGCCGCGCCGTTCGTCGCGAAGAGGCTCATGGGGCCGGCTCCAGCGCGAACGGCACCGCGCGCGGCCGTCCGCGCGCGAGCGCGGGCCCTCAACGCGCGCCCGCGCCGCCGCGCAGCCGGGGCGAGCCGGGCAGCCTCCCAGTAGCCGCGTGCGAGATGGGGCTCACGCAGCACGACGTGGCCGAGTGCGAGCAGCTCGTACGCGCCGACGCGATGCAGATCGCGCGCGAGTCCGGCCGCTGTGTCGTTCTTGGCCATCATCAGGTAACGGTTGCGGAACTGGGTCCGCCGGTCCCGCTTGGGGAGGCGCCCGCGCGTCGACGGGCTGTACGTGCGGACATGGTAGGCGACCGCTCGCGGCTCATACGCGCAGCGCCAGCCGAGGATCCGAGCGCGCCACGCGAGGTCCACGTCGGATGCCCAGAGGGCGAGATCCTCGTCGAGCACCTCCGCCCCGAGGGCGCAGTCCTCGAGCGTCTCGCGGCGGTAGAGCGCCGCGGCGCCGTCGGGCCCGAACGCCTCGCCGGGGGTCTCGAAGCAGAGCGACGGCCGGCCGTGGCCGACGATCGTGTTCTTGCGGCGCCGGTCGATGACCATCCCGGCGGCGTCGATCGCGTCGAGGCGTGAGGCCGGGTCCGGCCCGCCGGTGCGCAAGAGCTTCGGCGCGACCGAGCCGACGCCGTCCTCTGCCAGCCGCGGCCGGGCGGCGGCGAGGAAGCCTGGCTCGAGGAAGCAGTCGGCGTTCAACAGCAGGACCGCGTCGCCCTCGCTTGCAGCGATCCCGCGGTTGATCGCGGCCGCGTAGGAGAGGCGATCGCCAAGGCGCACCATCCGGGCCCCGTGCTCGGTGGCGACCTCGGCGGTGTCGTCCGTGGAGGCGTTGTCGATCACGACCACCTCCGCGTCGTCCTGCCCCGTCGCGGCCGGGAGCGAGTGGCGCAGCAGCGGCGCCTCGTCGACGCTCAGGATGAGAATGGTCGTGCTCATCGGCCGTTTGCAACCTCTTCGTAGACGGCGCGCGTCGCGGCAGCTGCCTGCTCCCAGCTGAACCGGCCGGCGTGGGCCCGCCCGCGAGCGACGAGGTCCTCGCGGAGGGCCGCGTCACCGAGCACACGGCCGAGCGTCTGCGCGATGTCGCCGACGTCGAGCGGGTCGAAGTAGAGCGCCGCGTCGCCGCCGGTCTCGGGGAGCACGGTCGCGCGCGCTGCCACGACGGCCGTGCCGCGCGCCATCGCCTCGAGCAGCGGCAGCCCGAAGCCTTCGTAGAGGCTCGGGTACGCGAGCGCGTCGGCACCGCGGTAGAGGGCGTCGAGGCGCGCGTCGCTGACATAGCCGGCGATCTCCACAGGGGTGTCGCCGGCCGCTTCGGCGAGCGCGCCGCCCTCGCCTGTGTCGAGCCCGGCGATCACGAGCCGGTGCTCGAGGCCCTCGGACCTCAACCGCGCGAACGCCTCGATCAGGCGGCCGAGGTTCTTCTTCTTGCGCAGGTCGCCGACGGCGAGCACGTAGGGGCCGGGCGGAGGCTCATCGGCTCCCTCGGGAAGCGCCGGGGCGAGCGGGATCACCGTAATCCGCTCCGGATCCACTCCGTAGCGGCGCGTGATGTCGTCGCGGGTGTAGGCGGCATCGCAGATGACTCGCTCGGCCGAGCGGATCGAGCGCCGGCCGAGTGTGCGGTACTTCGTCCCCGTGCGGCGCGAGAAGTCCTCGGGCTGGTCCTCGAAGGCGAGGTCGTGGACGGTGACGATCCCGGGGCAGGGCCGCCTGAGCGGAAGGAAGCAGTTCGGCCCGTGGACGGCGCCGGCGCGCTCGTGGCGGAGGATGCGCGGCAGGGTGACCTGTTCGAACCAGGCGTCCGGCCCGCCGCCGCCGTGGTCGATGAAGCGGAGGCCGTCGGTGCCGCTCCGGCGCAGGGCGCGGGTGAGCTCGAGCGTGTAGCGCGCCCACCCGCGTGGGTTGGGCGCCAGCGCATCGCGGGCGTCGATCACGACGGGGGCCATGGCCCCCGCAAGCCTAGGGAGCGTCCGCAAAGCGCGGCTTCAGTCCCGGCCGCGGCCCTCCACCGCCCGCTCGTAGACCTCCCACGTCTCCTCCGCCGCCCGCCGCCACGAGAACAGCGCGGCGTGCTCGCGGCCTGCGGTAGCGAGCGCCGCGCGGCGCTTGGGATCGCCGCAGAGCGCCTCGACCGCGCGGAAGAGGCCGGGGGTGTCGCCCGGCGTCGCGAGCTCGGCGCCCGGCCCGGCGATCTCGCGGACGGCACCGGCGTCGAAGGCCGCGACCGGCGTCCCGCACGCGAGCGCCTCGAGTGCGGGCAGGAAGAACCCCTCGTAGCGCGAGGCCGACACGAGGCAGCCGGCGCCGGAGTAGAGCGCGGGCAGGTCGGCGTCGGCGACGAAGCCGGCGAACTGGATCCGCGCACCGGTGCGCCGCGCGCGTTCGCGCAGCGGCTCGCCCGCGGGCCCGGGCTTGCCGGCGAGGACGAGCGTCTCGGCGCGGCCGCGCTCGCGTGCCCAGTCGGCGAAGCCGTCGATCAGGCCGCCGACGTTCTTGCGCGGATCGACGTTGTCGAGCCCGCCGACGTAGAGCACGTACGGCGGCTCGATGCCGAGCCGAGCCGTCACGGCGCTCCAGTCCCCGACGGGGCGGAAGCGCTCGTCAGCCGCCTCGTGGACGACGTCTATCCGTTCGCGCGGGACGCCGAGGTGCTCGGCGGCATCGTTGCGCGCGCAGGCGGAAACGGCGATCAGTCGCGTCGCGCGCCGCGCTGCGCGGTAGAGCATCCGGTGGACCACGCCGGTGCGGAGGTACTCGCTCGGCCACATCAGGGGGATGACGTCGTGGATCGTCATCACGGACGGGACGCCGGGGAATACGGCCGCGCGGTAGATCGACAGCGCGTGGTGCACGTCGGCGCCGGTGCGACGGAGGTCGAGCGGGAGCAACGCCTGCTCGGCGAAGTCGGCGAACCGCTCCGGGAGCGGCGGGCGGCGCAGACGCAGCGTGGGCGCGGCCGGGACGGCCGCCTCGAACTCGCCCGTGGGCGCGGGTGTCGAGGCGCGCAGGAGGAGCAGCTCTCCCCCGCGCTCGGCAGCCGTCGCCGGGAGCTCGGCCAGCAGTTCGGCGGCGAACCTGCCGATGCCCTGGCTGCGCAGGAACGGGATGTCGAGCGGGCGGGCGTCGACCGCGACCTTGATCCCCGGCGCGCTCATGCCGGAGGCGCCGTCGCGCGGTCGAGGACGCTCGCGATCGTGTCGGCGTAGGCACCCGGCGAAAAGCGCTGCGCATGCTCGAGCGCGTTGCGGCCGAGGGCGCGCAGCCGGTCCGGGTCGTCGAGCAGGGCGCCGACCGCCTCGGCGAGGCGGGCGGGGTCGCCGGGCGGGACGAGCACGCCGGTCTCGCCGTCGAGGACGACCTCGCTCAGGCCGCCGACATGCGAGGCGACGACGGCCGTGCCCGCCGCCGCGGCCTCGGCGGCGACCGTCCCGAACGGCTCCTCGAGCGATGGGACGACGAGCAGGTCGAGCTCGGTCATGGCGCCGGCTGCCGCACCGTCGAAGCCGACGAACTCGATCCGCTCGGCGGCCGCCGAGGTGCGCGCGGCCTCGACCGCGATCTCCGCGTAGCTCCCGGGGTCGCCCGACTGCGGCTCGCCGACGATCCGCAGCCGCGCGTGCGGGCGGTTGTGGAGAAAGCCGCCGGCCGCGGCGACGAGCTCGGCGACGCCCTTGCGGGGCTCGATCCTGCCGACGAACCCGACGAGGCCGCTCGGCTCGCGATCGCGCGCCGCGGCGAGCGCGCCCGGGGGTTCCTCGCCCGCCCACGCCGCCGGGTAGGCGGTGATGATCCTGCCCGCCGGCGCGCCCGCTCGCTCGCACTCGGCCGCGACGTGATCACTGTCGGCGACGACGGCGGCGACGCGGTCCCAGAAGCCACGCCGCGACCACGCCGCCGGCGGCTCCGGCAGCGGGTTGTTGACGCGCAGGAGCGCTGGGGCGCCGACGAGCGCGAGCGCGGGTACGACGCGCTGGGCCGGGAGGCCGTTCAACAGCACCGCGTCGGCATCGTGAAGCGCGACCGGCGCGGCTGCGACCCCGCGGACGGCCGCGGCGCTGCGGCGGTCGGGCGGGCCGAGCGGGAGGCGACGCGTCGCGATGCCGCGCGCGCTCGCGGCATCGGCGAGCGGGCCCGCGCCGGGGACGGTCACCACCACCTCCCAGCCGCGGCGCGGGAGCGCCCCGGCGAGCCTCAGCAGGGCGACCTCGCCGCCGTAGAGCTCGGCGAGCGAGCTGACGGCAACGAGCCTGCGCCGCGGCGGTGCACCTTCAGCGGTAATGGCTTCGCCGTCCCAGTCCGGCTCGCAGGCCAGGAACGCGCAGGAGCGCGCCGAGCGCGCGCTCGCGGGCGCTCGGCGGACGCAGCTCGCCGGCGAGGCGGAGGCTCCGCCGCGCCTCGTCGTAGCGGCGCTCGCGCACCCGGGCACGCGCCACGAGCGTCAGCGAATCGGCCTCCGCCTTGGTGCGGGTGGCTTCGTCCACGAGGCCCGCGTGCGCACGCTGGACAGCCAGTCGCTGCTCGGCGATCGCCGCCAGGTCGGCGGTCACGCCCCCCGGATGCCGCCGGTAACGGACGACCGCGTCCGGTTCGCACACGAACAGCGCGTCGTGCTCGACGAGCCTCAGCCAAAGGTCCCAGTCGAGGTCGCCCGGCAGCGCGCCCTCGCCGGCGAATCCGCCCGCAGCCTCGAGCGCGTCGCGGCGGACGACGGCGCTGGAGGTGGGGATCGGGTTGTCCTCGAACAGCATGCGGCCGAAGCTATCGGCCGGCAGCGGCCCCGCAGGCGGCTCGGCCAGGCGCGCGCCCGTCGGCTCACCATCCGCACCGACGATCAGCGCTCGCCCGAAGCAGACTGCGGCCTCCGGACGGCGGTCCAACGCCGCGAGCTGGGCGGCGAGCTTGCCCTCAACCCAGGAGTCGTCGGCGTCGCAAAGCGCGACGAGCTCCGCGCCGGTCCGCTCGAGGCCGCTCGCACGCGCTAGCGCCGGCCCGCCCTGATGCTCGCGCCGGACGAGCGTGCAGCGGGCGGCGTGGCCATCGGAGAGGGCGATCGGGACGGCGGACGCGTCGTCCACGACGACGACCTCGTCGGGAGCGCGGTCGTGGCCGAGCAGCGAATCGAGCGTCTCGCCGAGGTAGCGCGCGTCGCCGTGGACCGGAACTATCGCTGCGACCCTCATCGCGCCATTTTCTACCGTCTGATCCAGCCGCTCACGCGGCCGGGCTGAGAGGCGTTCGAGGTCCTGCGGCCGAGCTCGAACGCCCACCAGCCGCTGACGGTCGCGGCCTCCAACGAGAGCCGGCCGCGCTCGCCGCGGAGGCGGGCGCGAACGCCGGCGAGCAGCCGCAGGGCGCTATCGCGCACGAGCGCCGCCAATCCCCAGCGCGGCATCGCGCCCGGGTATCGGACCCGGAGCCAGTCGCAACCGGCACCGTGGCGCATCCGCTGGCGCCAGAGCGCCGGCAGGGTGGTTCGGCTGTAGTGGCGGACGACCGCACCCGGGCGCTCGTCGAGGCGGTGGCCGGCCTGCTGGACCCGCCAGCAGAGGTCGGCGTCCTCGCCGAGATAGATCTCGGGATCGAAGCCGCCGAGCGCCTCGAAGACAGCGCGCCGGATCGCGCAGTTGGCCGTGATCGCGAACGGGAGGTACGGGTTCGACAGCGTCTGGCGCTGGCTCATCGCCTCGGTCTCGCGCGCGAGTCGCGCGGCGATCGAGTCGCCCTGCGGGTCGTCCACGACCCCTCCGGCGAGGATCGCGACCTCCGGCGGCGGGAGCGGGTCCAGCAGCCGCTCGAGCAGCGCCGGGTCCGGTTCGGTGTCGGCGTCGCAGAAGACGAGCCACTCGCCGCGCGCGCTCGCCGCGCCGGCGTTGCGCGCATAACCCGGGGCGTGCACGGCCGCGTCGCGCACGATCCGCACCCCGTCCACGGCGGGCTCCCCGGCGGGTTGAGGCGAGTTGTCGACGATGACGAGCTCGTCCGTCTCGGCGCGGCGGACCTCCCCGAAGCGGCGCGCGACAGCCTCGAGCTCGCCCGGCGAGCCCGCGAAAGGGACCACGAGCGTGGCCGAGGGACGCTCCATCGCGGATCATGCTGACATGCCGAGCCGCTACGACGACGAGCTGTGGGAGCTCGTCCCCGCCGATCCAGGGCCGCCGCCTGAGCGCCTCGCGCGCTTCGTCGCCTCGCTGCCGCGCGCCCGCGACGCGCTCGATCTCGGCTGCGGCGACGGGCGGTTGACCGAGCGCCTCCAGGCGGAGCGCTCGGTCGCCGCCGACGTGTCGGCCGTGGCGCTGGGGCGAGCCCGCGCGCGACTGGAGGAGACGGAGACGGTCGAGCTGGAGCCAGACGCCCCCCTCCCCTTCGGCGACGGCGAGTTCGACCTCGTCCTCTGCGCGGAGACGGTTGAGCACGTGCGCGACACGCAGCTCTTCCTCTCGGAGGCGCGCCGCGTGCTGCGTCCCGGCGGGCTGCTGGCGGTGACGACGCCGGCACACGGCCGCCTGACCGCGGTTTCGCTCGGGTTGCGCGGATTCGAGCGCGGCTTCGACCCGCTCTCCCCCCACCTCCGCTTCTACACGCCGCGCTCGCTACGCGCAGTGCTCGAGGCGCACGGCTTCCGTGTGGTGTCGCTCGAGCGCGCGGGCGGGACGCTGTTCGCGAGCGCAAGCCGGTAGAAGCCACGCGGTGCGCGTCCTGATCGACACGAGCTTTGCCGCCCGCGGGCCGTCGGGGACAGCGGTCTATATCGAGGGGGTCGTCGAGGCGCTGCGCGCGCGGGGAAACGTTGATGTGGTCGAGCCGCCGGCGCGGAGGCGGCCGCGGCCAGGCGGCGCTGAAGGGCGGCGCAACGCGCTCCGAAGCGCTCTCAACGCCCTGCTGGACGCCGTCTGGGTCCAGCTCACCCTCCCGCGTGCCGCGCGCGCAGCCGGCGCCGACGTCATCCATCACCCGTTGCCGGCCCATGCCCGGCTCACGCGTTGCGCGCAGGTCGTGACGGTCCACGACGTCGCGTTCGAGCGCCACCCGGAGGCGTTCGATCCCGCCTGGCGCGCGCACGCCCGGCGCGCGCACCGGCGCGCGACCGCTGCGGCCGGGGCGGTCGTGTGCGTGTCGGAGGCAACCGCGGCCGACGCGATCGAGCTCCTGGAAGCGCCGCCGGAGCGTGTGGTTGTCGTCCCGCATGGACCGGGACAGGCCCTGCCGGAGGTCGTGGCCGCGTCCGCCCGTGAGCCGTTCCTGCTCTACGTCGGCGACGCCGAGCCGCGTAAGGGACTCGGCAATCTCCTCGCGGCTTACCGCGACTACCGCGCACAGGCCGAAGCGCCGCTCGCGCTCGTGCTCGCCGGCTCGTCCGCCGCCCTTGCGGGGCGCGACGTTGGAGTCGAGGGTGAGCCCGAGCCGAGCCCGCCGCATTTGGCCGCGCTCTACAACGGTGCGGCAGCGCTCGTCCACCCGTCGCGCGCCGAGGGCTTCGGCCTCACGCTGCTCGAGGCGATGGCGGCCGGAACGCCGGTCGTGGCGGTCAGGAACGCGGGCGTGGCCGAGGTCTGCGCGGATGCGGCGCTGCTCGTCGAACCGACGGCGCTGCCCGCGGCGCTTGCGCGGATCGAGCACGAGCCCGAGCTGCGCGAGCAGCTCGCCGCCCGCGGACGCGAACGCGCCGCCGGCTTCTCGTGGGAGGCCAGCGCCGCCGGACACGAGCGCGCCTATACCCTGGCCGTGAGTGGCGACTAGCGAGCTCGAAGCCAAGCTGGACCAGATCGGCGCCGACCGGGCGCTCAACATCGCGATCCTCGGCACCCGCGGAATCCCCGCCTCCTACAGCGGCTTCGAGACCGCCGTCGAGCAGATCTCGAGCCGGTTGACCGCGCGCGGGCACCGGGTGACGGTCTACTGCCGGCCGCACGTCGTGGACCGCCGGCTCGAGAAGTGGAAGGGAGCCGAGCTCGCGCACCTGCCGACGATCCGCAACAAGTACCTCGACACCTTCGTCCACACGCTGCTCGCGAGCCTCCACGCAGCGTTCCGCCTCAAGCCCGACGTCGCGCTCTTCTTCATCGCCGGCAACAGTCCGCTATGCCTGATCACGAAGGCGCGCGGCATTCCGACCCTGATCAACGTGGACGGGCTCGACTCCAACCGCGGCAAGTGGAACCGGCTCGCGAAGGGCTACCTGCGGATCGCCGAGCGTCTTGCCCCGCGGATGGCGACGCGCGCGATGACGGACTCGAACGCCGTCGCGCACATTTACCAGCAACGCTTCGGGCGCTCGATCGGCGTCGTCCCCTACGGCGCCGAGGCGCCGCCCGAAACGGGCACGCAAACGCTGGAACGGCTCGGCCTCGAGCCGCGGCGCTACGTCCTCTTCGTCGGACGGCTCGAGCCCGAGAACAATCCCCACCTGCTCGTCGAGGCCTGGGCCCGGATCGACTCGAAGGTGACGAACGGGATGAAGCTCGCGATCATCGGCGGCGCGCCATACGCCTCGGAGTACATCTCGGTCGTCCGCCGGGCGGCCGACCCGCGCGTGATCTTCCCCGGCTACGTCTTCGGGCGCGGCTACTGGGAGCTGCAGCGGAACGCGTACCTCTTCTGCGCGCCGACGGAGGTCGGCGGCACCCACCCTGTGATCCTGGAGGCGCTCGTCGCGGGGAACTGCGTGCTCGTCAACGACTACGAGCCGAACGCCGAGACGGTCGGCGAGGCGGGCGTGTACTTCTCCGGCGAGCGCGGCGTTCCCGAGTCTGACGGAGCGGCTCGAGCACCTGATCACCGACCCCGACCTCGTCGAGTCCTACCGCGAGCGGGCGCGCGAGCGGGCGCGGCTTTATTCGTGGGACGCGGTCGCGAGCTCGTACGAGCAGCTGCTGCTCGAGATCTCCGAGAGCTCGCGCCATGGCCACCTGCCGGTTGACCGCCTCGACGAGCTCGAGCGGGCGGCCGCCCGGCCGGCCGAGCGCGCGACCCGCTAGCGCGCCGGCAGCGGGGCTAGCGGGAGGCCCGGCGGGAGACCGAGACCTTCGCCGAGCGCGTGCGGATGGTCTTCGCCCCGCCGCCGCTCCAGACGACGCGGAACGTGCCGCCGCGGCGAGCCGGGACGTTGAAGAGCGCCACCCCGCGGATGTTCGACACGTTCTGACGCGCGACCGACTTGAAGCCCGAACCCGAGGACGAGCTGAACTGCAGGTCGGCGACGAGCGCCGCGCCGTTCGGCGCCGCCCGGTTCTGGGCGAAGACGGTCAGCTGCTGCCCGGCGGCCTGGCGCGGAGGCCAGACGTCGATCGGGTGCTGGTAGGCGCTGTAGGCGTTCTTGCGCTTGCCCTCGATCGTCATCAGCCCCGACTGGAAGTTGCCGAAGTGGCGCGGGTCGTTGGCGGCGAACTCGTTGCGCGGTCCGTCGTCGACGAGCAGGAACTGCGCGACCGAAGCGATCCGGGGGTTGCGTAGCGCGATGTGGTCGGCGCGGTTGAGGTAGGCCGCCTGGCGCGCCCACGAGACCCCGATCACGGGGTCGGGCGGATCGGTCTGATAGCCGAACTCGGTGATGAAGACGCGGAAGCGCTTGCCCTGGCGCCAGACCCGCTGAGCGCTGTCGAGCGTGTTGATCAGGCGCTGAATGTCGCCCAGCGGGGCGTTGTCGGCGTCGATGTCGCTCGCATCGGGCGGTCCGTCGAGGTAGTAGGGATGGTGGGCGAAGCCGCTCGCGCGGAAAAGCACAGGGTGGTCGGCGACGAAGCGCGAGCGCGCGGCGTGCTCGACCGGGCAGCCACGGCGCTCGGCGTCGAAGCCGGTGTAGAAGCGGCGCTTGGAGTCGAGACAGTAGAGATCGCGGACGAACTCGAGCGGCCGGACGGCGAACTGCGGCTCGCGCCGCCTGAACCCGCGCGGGGCGGTCTCGCCGATCAGGATCTGGTCGGCGCCGTGGCCCGAGTCCACGAGCCCGCCCCACGCCGCGTCGGCAAGCTTGCGGTAGAGGCGTGCAGATTCCGCCGGCGGGATCTTCCTGCTCGACTTGGGCCGGCGCTGAGGACCGAGCCAACTCGGGAAGTTCGGCTCGTTCCAGATCGACCAGTAATCGACCTTGGGAATGATCTCCGCCGGGGGGTCGGGCCCCGGCGGGGGTTCGAACAGGCCGGGCTGCTTCCTGGGCGCGGTCTCCTTCGCGTAGGTGCCGGAGTAGCGGCGGCCGACCGCGGTGACGAAGTTCTTGAAGTCGTCGGCGTTCGGGTCGTGGACGTCTGCGCGCAGGTCGTCGTCTGCCTTCCCCGCCGCCCAGGTCGGCACCGGCGAGGTGATGTTGAAGAGGACGCGCATCCCGTGCTTGCGCCCCGCCGCAACGACGCGGTCATAGCGCTCCCAGCGCGAGGCGGGGTAGCCCGCGGGGCTCGCCGGACCCGCCTCCCCGAACGAGGGCCGGTCCTTCGAGTCGGGCGAGGGGGCTACCAGGCGCCAGAAGACCGACACGCGCACGGTGTCGGCGCCGAGCGCCTTCATCTCCGCCATCCGGGTGTCAACGCTGTCGGCGCTGCCGTAGACGAGCTCGTTGTCGTCCATGACGATCGACTCCTGGTTGATCGAAGCGCCGGCGCTGCCGGGCACGGCGGCCAGGACGCAGGCGGCGGCAGCGAAGGCGAGTGCTGCCAGGCGGGCGGGTTCGAGGGAGATCACGGGGTTGGGTCGTTCGAGTTCGGTGCGGGGTGGGACTCGGCTTCGGTGCGGGGGTCGGTGTCGGCTTGGGCTTGGGTGCCGGTGCCGGCTGGGGCGGCGGAGTCGGTGTCGGTGTGGCGCCGGCTGTCGGTTGCGGTTTCTGCTGGTTGCGCAGCTCGACCTGTGCGACGAGGAACACACGCCGCGCGGGCCGGTTGCGCGGATCCAGGTAGAAGACGGCGGCGAGCGTGGTGACTGCCTCGCGCGGACGTCCCTGCTTGAGCTGGAAGTCTGCCAGACGAAGCCACGCTTGTGGCTCACCAGGATGCTCGCGGACGGCGCGGGCGAGCGTCTTCTCCGCCTGCAGCGGACGCCCGTCGGCCTGCTGCGCCGAGGCCAGCAGCAGCAGCGGACGAAGCGTGAGCGGATCGATGTCGTTGGCGCGTTCCGCCGCGGCGATCGCGGCCTTGGGCTTGCCGTCGGCGAGCAGCTCGGCGGTGTCGGTCGCCTCGCGGTCGGCGCGCTCGGGCTGCCACACGGCCCAGGCGAGCAGCCCGGAGGCGATCAGCACCGCAACCGCCGCAACCAGCCCGCGCGGGCGGGATCGGGCGCCCTCGAGCGAGGGGCACGGTCCCGGGCTCGCGCTCGCCCTTGAGCGGTCCCCGTGCCGCGACGAACCCGGCGGCGAGCAGCGCGGCCACCGCGACGCCGGGCACGAACCACGTCCAGTCGATCAAAGAATGGAGGCCGAAGGCGATCGGGGCCAGCGCCAGCGCAGCGACCGCGATGCGCTCGTTGGTCCAGTCGGGCTTTGGCATCGGGTCGCGCAGCAGCCGCGTCGAGATCCTCCCGCCGAGCGCCCGTATGCCGGTCGTGCGGATCGCGGCGAAGAGCCACGCGAGCGCAGTCAGGACGCTGAGCAGGAGACCCGCGAGCCCGAGGTCGGCGAGCGTCTGGGCGACGTAGCCGTGCGCATGGCCGGCGACGAGGTCGTCGCTTGCGGTAGCGCAGGCGTGCGACGCGAAAGGTCCCGGCGCCCGCACCCAGCGCCTTGGTGCTCCTCGAAGATCCTTCCCGCCTGGCGCCAGTAGCGCCCGCGCGAAGACGAGGCCACGGTCAGGCGCCCGGGGCCGCCAGGGGTGTTCGACGTCTCGCTCGTGAGCTCCTTGAAGCGGTTCGAGATCGTCCCGTCGATCCCGGCGGGCGTGGTGGCGAGCTTTGCCACCGCGGCGAGAACGAGCACCGCGGTGAGCGCGGCCGTGGCGATCAACGCGCGCCGTCGAGCGGCAGGCGCCAGCTCACGTCCGGCGAGGTAGCGGTCAGCGAAGAAACCGACCGCGTAGAGGACGCCGAGGGTCAACACGACGAAAAGACCGAACTCGGTCGCGACGTCCTCGCGCTGGGCGAGCGTCGTGCCGTCGAGCGTGAAGGCGTCCTGCCCAAGCGCCCAGGCCGTCACCGGCACGACTCCGGCGATCGCTGATCAGCAGCACTCCTGCGCTGCGGATCCTCAGGGGCACGTAGATCAGCCACAGGCCGACCGCGACGACCGCCGCGGCGAGCGCGCCGCGGGAGTAACTCAGCATCAGCGCGATCGCGAGCACGGCCGTCAGCGGATAGGCGAGCGCGCGCGCCCAGCGGGCGCCGGCCTCGCGCGCGCCGAGCCACAGCGCCGGCACGAGCGCGAACGCCGCGAGCCCACCGACGCCGTTCCAGTACCCGAACGGCTGGCCGACGCGGGCATAGGCCTCGTTCTCGGCGAGCGAGGCGGGGAACACGCGCGAGAGGAGGGCGTATCCGGTGACGATCGCGGCGCCGATCAGCAGGCCGCGAATCACGGCGGGCCAGCCCCAGGGGAACACTCGGGCCACCGCCGCAGCAGCTACGAGGACCCACAGGTAGGTGAGTACGAGGTTCGTGTTCAGCCACGTCGCCTCGGGCACGATCGACCACAGGAGCGAGACCGCCGTCAGCGCGCAGAAGGCCGCGAAGGACGCGATCGTTACCCCGCCCCAGAGCTTCCGCGGCCCGCCGCCGATCACGACGCACGCGGCGATCGTCACCCCGGAGAGGGCGATCAGGCAGATCTCGGTGATCGTCGCGCGCTCGAGCTCGGAGCCCCCGCGCGCGCCGAAGGCAACCGCCGCGAGGGCGATGCCGAGCGCGACTGAGGGCGCGTAGCTCCTAGCTGCGGAAGCGGCCGAGCGCGCCACGACTGAGGCCAGAGAGGCGGTCACGCATCTGGCCGAAGCCGCCCCCGTCACCGCGCGCGAACGCGGGTAGCTTCGCGAGTACCTCGGGCGAGAGCCGGCGACGCAGCGCAACGAACCCTGCCCACGACCCCAGCGCGAGGACGCTGATCAAGCCGAGCAGGACCGGCAGTGGGAGCTGGTTGATCGCATCTGCGGGGGCGAACGGACCGGTTGCCGGCTTCACCTCTTCGCCGCCGACCGGGATGCTGGGAGCGCCGCCCTTCTCGGCCCCGTTCTTCTGGTTCTCGAGCGCCGCCTCGTCGGCCGGGGTCGTCAGCCCGGGGACACCGCCGGTCGACGTCACGCCGCCTCCGCCCAGCCCGCCGCCGCCGACGCCCGTGCTCGACGACGTGGCCGAGTCATCGCCCTTCTTGCGGCCCGTGCCGGCGATCGCGTCGGAGATCGAGTCGCGGCAATCGGTGTACTCGTCGAGGTCGGAAGGCAGCTGCTTGCGCGCCTTCTCGAGCTCCGACTTCGTGTACGTGCCGTCGATCGAGCCGTCCTCGGCGCAGTCCTTGATGACGGCCTTGGCGTCGGCCGAGGCAAGCGCGGGAAAGGCGAGCGCCAGCGCGCAGCCGACCGCCGCGAGGGGCGCGGCTGCTGCGAGGGAACGCGGTTTGCGGATTCGTTGCATGGCGGTAACTCGTTCTAGCGCTTCAGACCCGCATACCCGGGCACGCGAAACGGCAATCCCGCTCCAGTGACCAGGCATGAGACGGGGCCCTACGCCCCGTCGGCGACTGAGTGAGGCTACCAGGGCTGATGGAGCCATTCGGGACGAGCGGATACATGGTCTAAAGCAGACCAACCCCCACCGCGCGCGGAAAGTTGCGCCCCGCGGGCGCCTAGGCGTCTGCAAGCAGGTTTCGGTGCACCTCTACCGTCTCCTGCGCGCGCTGCGTGGGCACGTACGGCTTGCCGGTGAGGAACCGGACCGCCTCGTCGACCGCCTCCTCGTGGGGGTAGGAAGTCGCCACCGGCCGCGCGTTGTGGCGAACGGGGAGCGCATCCACGACCCCGATCCTCCAGCCGTGCTCGACGGCGAGGGCACCCCAGTGCGAGTCCAGGCCCCAGCCGTAGCGCAGCGGGGGGAACGGTAGGAGCTCGTCCTGGGCGGCGCGCGAGAAGGCCGTGACCGGGCCGATCTCGACGAAGCGCGTCTCGCGCGCAATCGAGTCGGCGCGGCGGCGGGTCACCCGCCACGCAGCGTGGCTGCGGAGGGTCTGGGCGGGCTGTGCCAGCGCGAGGTCGAGCGCCTCGCAGACGCCGACGAAGCGGTCGAGGAAGCCCTCGGGGAGGGCGACGTCGTCGTCGAGCACCAGCAGCCAGTCGGGCGCCGGTTCGCCGTCCTCCTCGACCCGCCGGAGCACGGTGTTGACGTTCTCGAACTTTCCGCCCGCGAGGTCGGTCGCAATCGTCTCCTCCGCGAGTGCAGGCTCGGCCCCCTCCGTCGCGCCGCAGGCCAGCCGTACGCGGTGACGGCTCTCGTACAGCTCCTCGGCGGCCCCGGCGAGGAGCTCGGTCCCCGGCCGGTAGATCGAAATCGCGAGCACATCGCGGTCGGGCACGGCATCGGCGGCCCGGTCGAGCTCGATGTGGATGTCCTTCGCGCGGCGCAAGCGCCAGTTCAGGCGGAGGTCGCCGGCCTTCGCGCGGGTGGTGAGGCGGATGCCGGCGACCGTGCCTCGCTCGCCGGAAAGAAAGGTGTCCGGGTCGGGAGCGCCGTCGGCGAGGAGGACGAGCGGCTGCTCGGGTTCCTCGGCCTGCGCCTGGTCGTCCTCGTCCGCTTCCTCCTCGTCGGTGTCCGCGTCTTCCTCTTCGTCCGTCTCGTCGTCTTCGTCCTCGTCGCCTTCGTCGTCTTCGTCTTCGTCCTCGTCGGCTTCGTCGTCTTCGTCTTCGTCCTCTTCGTCTTCATCCTCATCGGCTTCAGCGTTTTCGTCGGCCTCGGGTCCGTCCTCGTCGTCGTCGTCCGTGTCGCCGCTGTCGCGGTCTTCGCCGTCGTCCTCCTCTGCGTCCGCGGTCGCGTCCTGTTCGTCCTCATCCGCCCCGTCGTCGCCCTCCGGGAGGTCTTCGACCGGCTGAGCCTCCTTCTTGGCGCTGTCCACACCCTCGAGCCCGAGCTTCAGCTCCTCCTCAGAGACCTCCAGCTCCTCCGGCTCGAGCCGCTCGCCGGTCGCGCGCGAGCTCACAGCGCCTTCTCCCCCGCTCGCGTCCCACCGCCGGAGCGGCGCACCGCCTCGACGGTGCGGCCGGCGGAATGAGCGCCCATCACGAGCCCCTGGGGGCAAACCCGGCGCACGGTGTGCCAGCCGCAGCCGCCGAGCGTCCGCAGCTCCCGCGCGAGCGACGGCTGCTTGCCGAGGCGGACGTCGTGCGCGCGCAGGTTGCGCCCGCGGCTGTACTCGGCGCGGACGAGCGAGCGTAGGCGCGCGTCGCGCCCGGAGCGGCGGTGGAACAGGCGCGCGCCCGCGACGTACATCACCCGCCCGCCGGCGGCGCGCAGCCGCCGGATGAAGTCCTCCTCGTCGCCGTAGATCGGGATGTCGGCGCGGAAGCCGTCGAGGCGGTCGAACGCCTCGCGGCGCAGCAGCATGTTCGCGCTCCAGACGAACTCAGCCTCGCGGTCGTCGGGGCCGAGGTCGAGCGTCGTGACCGGCGGCGACTCCCGCCCGCACGAGCGCGGCGCCCGCCCGTCGAGGCGGGCCTCGATCGGCCCGCCGAGCACATCGGCGGCGGAGTGGGCGCGCGACCCCTCGACGAGCGCCCGCAACCAGCCGGGCGGGGCGAAGACGTCGTCGTCCACGAGCGCGATCAACTCCGCCCCGGTCGCGCGGATGCCGGTGTTGCGGGCCGCGTTCGGACCCTGCGGACGTTCGTGGCGCAACGCGCGGACGCCGGCGGCCTCGACCGTACTGGGCGTCGCGTCGGTCGAGCCGTCATCGACGACGAGGACGTCGTAGGAGTCGTCGAGCTCCTGCAGCGCAAGCGACGCGAGCGTCACGCCGAGGTAGCTCGCGCGGTTCCGCGTCGGGACTACGACCGAGATGAGCGGTTGGTCAGCCACGCCAGCAATCTAGACATTTCCCGTTTTGGGCGACACTGCGCACGTGATCGGCGAATTGCGAGTGCTGCTGCTACACAACCGCTACCGCACGCGGGGCGGGGAGGAACGCGCGGTCGAGCTGCAGTTGCAGGCGCTCGAGCGCGCCGGGGTCGCCTGCCGCGCGCTGGAGCGCGATTCGGGGGCAGTCGGCGCAGGACGAGCGGGGCGCTCGCTCGTCGGCGGCGGCGAGCGGCCGGAGGAGGTGGCGAGCGCAGTCGACGAGCTCGGCGCGACCACGGTGCACGTGCACAACATGCAGCCGCTCTTCGGCCCGCGCGCCCTCCACGCCGCGCGCGAGGCGGGAGCACGGGTCGTCCTCGAGCTGCACAACTTCCGCCTCTTCTGCGCGATCGGCGTCGCCTACCGCGACGGCGCCCCCTGCTACGACTGCCACCACGGCCGCACCTGGCCGGGCCTGCGCCACAACTGTCGCGGCTCGCTCACCCAGGCGGCGGCGTATGCGTACGCGCTGCGGAGCCAGATCGAGCCCGTGCTCGCGCTCGTGGACCGCTTCGTCGCTCCGAGCGAGTTCGCGGTCGAGCAGCTGATCGAGCTCGGGGTCCCGTCCGAGCAGATCGGCGTCTCTGCGGCACTACCTGCCGGCGGAGGAGTTCGCGGAGCGCTCGCGCGCCGACGAGGGCGGGTTCGTGCTCGTGGCGGGCCGGCTGGCGCGGGAGAAGGGCGTGTCGCTCGCGGTGGAGGCAGCCGCCGCGGCGGGGGTCCCGCTGAAGATCGCCGGCGAGGGTCCGCTGGAGCCGGCACTGAAGGCGCTCGTCGAGCGCAGCGGCGCGGATACGGAGTTCCTCGGCCTCCTCGACGGCGAGGCCTTGCGCGAGCTGCGCAGCCGTGCGGGCCTGGTCGCGATGCCCGTCGGTCTGGGACGAGAACGCCCCGTACGCGGTGATGGAAGCGATGGCGAGCGGCGTGCCGGTGATCGCCAGCCGCGCCGGCGGGCTGCCGGAGCTCGTCGGCGACGAGCGCTGCGTGCCGCGCGGAGATGTCGATGCGCTCGCACGCGCCCTCGGCGAGCTGATGGCGGACCCTGCCCGGCGGGCCCGCGAGGGCGACGCGCTGCTCGACCGCGCCCGCGAGCTGTTCGCGGAGGACCGCTACGTGCGCGACCTTCGCGAGCTTTACGGGTGACTGTCGCGTCCTGCGCATCCATAACGAGCACAGGGCAAGACAGTCGACCTATGAACGGCGGGCGACGACGGCGATCGTGCCGCCCCGGCGCGCGGCCGCGGCGCCGAGCTCCAGCGCGAGCGCCGGCAGAAGCAGCAGCGGGCCGGCGATCAGCAGCAGCGCGAGATCGCGCGCCCGCGCGGGCGCATTGCGCTTCAGCAGGTGGAACGGGTAGGCCGGGACTCATGCCGAGCCGCGTCAGCAAAGCCATCCACATCGAGGCCGGGTTGAACTCCCACACCATGTGCCGGACCCGGCCGGGCTCGAAGCCGGCGCGCGCGAGCAGCGCCTGCAGGCCGCCCGGCGTCAGGTGCAGGCGGTGGCGCGGAGCGTCGAAGTGGAGCCAGCCGGGACCGGCGATCGAGGCCTGGAGCGAGGCCACGTTCGGCACGCCGAGCAGCAGGACGCCGCCGGGACGAAGCCACGAGCGGACCCGCTCGAGCGGCCGCGCGCGGTTCCTCGAGATGCTCGAGCACGTGCCAGAGGACGACGGCGTCGAGATCGGCTGCAGAGTACTCGGCGATCTCGGCGCGCTCGACGGGCAACCCCTCCGCGGCCGCGGTGTCCGCACCGCGCGCCGAAGGCTCGATCCCAGCCGCCTCGAACCCGGCCCTCCGCAGCTCCCCCACCAGCCTCCCCCGGCCGGCTCCGGCATCGAGGACGCGGGCATGCGGAGGAAGGCCCGAGCCGCGCAAGATCCGGACCGGCTGCCGCGCCACCAGCCGCTGAAAGAGGGCAATGACAGCGGGGAAACGGGGTCGTGCCGAGGTGTAGACGCCGGTCTCGTACAGCATCGGGTGCGGGGGCCACCGCCCAGCGTCACCGCGCTGCCGCACTCGCCGCAGCGCGCCAGCTCGTAGCGGCGCTCGTCCGAGGGCTCGCCGGCCGGCACCGGGCGCCACGGCGCGAGCGTTCCGCCGCATGCCGGGCAGGCGTTGTCGCTCACGCGCGCGCAGCGCTCAGCGAGCCGCGCCACGCTTCGAGCGCGTCTTGCACCGTGTCCCGCAGGGAAATCTCGGGCGCCCAGCCGCTCGCCGCGTTCAGCCGCTCGGCCGAGCCACGAATCTCGTCGATCTCGTGCGGGCGCAGGCGGTTCGGGATCGGTCTCCTGGCGAACTTCGAGCTCGGTCGCGGCGACGACCAGATCGATCAGGTCGGCGATCGACGTGACCTTCCCGCTGCAGACGTTGTATGCGCCCGGATCGAGCTCGACCGCGGCGACGTAGGCGCGCGCGACATCGCGCACGTCAGTGAAGTCGCGCCGGGTGTCGGTGCGCCCGGTCTTCAGCACGGCCTCGCGCTCGCCGCTCGCCTCGGCTTCGGCGATCTGGCGGGTCAGCGTGCCGAGGACGTACTCGTCGGCCTGGCCCGGACCGGCGTGGTTGAAGACGCGGGCGCGGACGATGCGCAGGCCGTAAGCGGTCGCGTACTGCTCCCCGAGGAGGTCGCAGCCGGCCTTCGAGACCGCGTACGGATTGCCCGGGTGAAGCGGGGCGTCCTCGGTGATCGGCAGCGACTCCGGCGCCCCGTAGATCTCGCCCGAGCTCGCGAGCAACGTCCGCGCGCCGGGCGCCTCGGTGCGGATCGCGTCGAGGAGGTTGACGGTCGTGCAGAGGTTCACCGACAGCGCCTCGCGCGGCTGGTCCCACGAAGCCGCGGGCGAAGCGAACCCCGCGAGGTGGAAGACGCGCTCCGGCCGGTGCGCGGCCACATAGGCCGTCGTCGCCTCGCCGTCGAGCAGGTCGAGCTCGGACCGGCGCGGGGCAAGCACCTCCTCGCCCGAGGCGCTCAGCAGCTCGAGCAGATGGGCGCCCGCGAAGCCGCCGCCGCCGGTGACGAGCGTCGCGCCCATCGGACTTCGCTCAGCTCTCGAAGCGGGCGACCGGGCCGAGCGCGCGCAGCCGCTCGAGGTCCGCCTCGACCATGAGCCGGATCATCTCCTCGAAGTCCGTCTTCGGCTCCCAGCCGAGCTTCTCCTTGGCCTTCGAGTAGTCGCCGCGGAGGTTGTCGACCTCGGCGGGTCGCATGTGCTGCGGATCGGAGCGGACGTATTCGGTGGGGTCGAGGTCGACGACCCCGAACGCCGTGTCGACGAGCTCCTTGACCGAGTGGGTCTTGTTCGTCGCGATGACGAAGTCGTCGGGCTCGTCCTCCTGGAGCATCAGCCACATCGCCTCGACGTAGTCGGGCGCGTAGCCCCAGTCGCGCTCGGCGTCCATGTTCCCGAGGGCGAGCTCGTCGGTCAAACCGAGCTTGATCGCCGCCGCAGCGTTCGCGACCTTGCGGGTCACGAACTCGAGTCCACGGCGCGGGCTTTCATGGTTAAAAAGCATCCCTGAGCAGGCAAAAAGGCCGTACGACTCGCGGTAGTTGACGGTGATGTAGTGCCCGTAGGTCTTCGCGACGCCATATGGGGAGCGCGGATACAGGGGCGTGAGCTCAGTCTGCGGGACCTCGCGGACCTTGCCGAACATCTCGCTCGAGGACGCCTGGTAGAAGCGCGCCTCGGGGCAGACCTCGCGCATCGCCTCGAGCACGCGCGTCACGCCGACGCCGCTGAACTCCGCCGTCAGCACGGGCTGGATCCACGAGACGTGGACGAAGCTCATCGCGGCGATGTTGTAGATCTCGTCCGGCTCGCTCGCGCGCAGGGCGTCCACCAGCGAGCGGTGGTCGAGCAGGTCGCCCTGGTGGAGGGTGACCTGGTCGCGGATGTGCTCGATGCGGTCGAAGCGCTCGGTCGAGGACCGGCGCACGAGACCGTGGACGTCGTAACCCTTCTCCAGCAGCAGGTCGGCGAGGTACGAGCCGTCCTGGCCGGTGATGCCGGTGATCAGCGCGCTCTTGCTCATGACTGGACCGCCATGTTCTCCCGCAGCCACTCGACCGTGCGGGCGATTCCCTCCTCGAGGTCGATCTTCGCCTCGTAACCGAGCAGGTCGCGCGCCTTCTCGACGGAGGGGACTCGGCGCTGAACGTCGACCTCGTAGGTGGGCATGTGCTCGAGCTCGAACTCCTCCGGATTCTCGCCACAGGCCTCCCAGACGATCCGCGCCATCTCGGCGACGGTCGCCTCACGGGGCGTCGAGATGTTGAAGTCCTCGCCCTCGGCGGCGGGGTGGTCGGCCGCGATCACGACGCCGTCTGCGAGATCGTCGATGTAGGTCAGCGCACGCGTCTGCTCGCCCGAGCCGAAGATCTGCAGCGGCTTCTGGCCCGAGAGCACCTTCCGGATCAGGTCGGGGATCACGTGGGTGATGCCGGGCTCGTCCTCCGGGACCTCCCCGGGGCCGTAGGCATTGAACGGACGCACGATCGTGTAGCGGAAGCCGTGCTGGTCGGCGAGCGCGCGGCAGTACACCTCACCGGCGAGCTTCGAGAAGCCGTACGCGGACCACGGAGTGATCGTGTCGCGGATGTGCGCCTCCGTGGTCGGGAACTCGGTCGCGTTCTCGAACACCATCGAGGACGACGCGTAGGTCGTTCGCTCCAGGTCTTCCTCCAGGGCGGCGCGGAAGACCGAGTTGTAGAGCGCCGTGTTCGTCTCGATCACGTCGTGGGCGAACTTGTGCCAGTTGCCGATCCCGCCGACGATCGCGGCGAGGTGGATCAGGTGGGTGCAGCCCTTGATCGCCGTGCGGGCCTCGTCGAGATCGCGCAGGTCGCCGGTATGGATCTCGCAGTCGTCGGCGATCCACTGCGCCGGCGTGCGCTGGTCCGACACGCGAACTTCCCATTGCGGGTCCTGCAGCAGCCGGCGGACGATTGCCGAGCCGACGTTGCCGGCACCGCCGGTGACGAGAACCTTCTTCATCGGCGGGCGATCTTAGAGAGATTGCGCCCGCGCAGCGGGGATCCGGCCCCCGTCGCTACTTGATAAAGAGCATCTCCGCGTACTTCGGCAGCGGCCAGAGGTCATCCGGCACGAGCTTCTCGAGCCGGTCGCCGACCTCGCGCGCCTCGTCCATCGCGGCAAGCACCGTGTCGCGCATGTAGATGGCGTGGTCGAGCGAGCCCTCCTCGCCGTCGTGCGTCGCGTTCGCGGCCTCGAGCGCCTTGATCTTCTCGGTGAACTCCTCGACCACCTCGAACAGCTCGGTCTCGAGCGCGCCCGCGCCGGCACCTCGAAGCGTCTCGAGGTAGCGCACCGCGGCCGGTAGCAACATCGTCCGGGCGATCGCCCCGGCCGTCTCGGCCTCGATGTTGATCTTGATCACGTACTGCTCGACGAAAACGTCGTAGCGCGAGTGCAGCTCGCGCTCCGAGAGCACGTCGCCGCGCGAGAACACCTCGATCGTCTGCGGGTTGATCAGCCACGGCAGCGCTTCGGGCGTCGTGCGCAGGTTCTCGAGCCCGCGCTGCTCCGCCTCGGCGTGCCAGTCCTCCGAGTAGTTGTCACCCTCGAAGATGATCTGCTTGTTGGCGGCGTAGCTGTCCTTGACGACCGCGGTGACCGCCTCCTTGAGGTCGGCGCCGCCGTCGAGCTTCGCCTTCAGCTCGTCCGAGAGCTCCGAGACGGACTCCCCGACGATCGTGTTCAAAACGGTGTTCGGCAGCGCCAGCGACGCCGACGAGCCGACCGCGCGGAACTCGAACTTGTTGCCGGTGAAGGCGAACGGGCTCGTGCGGTTGCGGTCGCCGCCGTCCATCGGCAGCGGCGGCAGAACGGGCGTGCCGAGGCCGAGGAACGACTCCTCCGAGCCCGGATCGACCTTGCCGCTGCCGATCGCGTCGAGGACGCGCAGCAACTCCGCCCCGAGGAAGATCGAGATGATCGCCGGTGGCGCCTCGTTCGCGCCGAGGCGGTGGTCCTGACCCGCCGAGGCGACCGACGCGCGCAGCAGCGCCTGGTGCTTGTTGACCGCCTGGATCACGGCCGCGCAGAAGAACAGGAACTGGAGGTTCTCCGAGGGCGTGTCCCCCGGGTCGAGCAGGTTCGAGCCGGTGTCCGTCCCCATCGACCAGTTGTTGTGCTTGCCCGAGCCGTTCACGCCGGCGTACGGCTTCTCGTGCAGCAGCGCGACGAGTCCGTAGCGGCGGGCGACCTTCTCCTGCATCTGCATGGTGAGCTGCTGGTGGTCGCAACCGACGTTCGAGTTCTCGAACACGGGCGCGATCTCGTACTGGTTCGGGGCGACCTCGTTGTGGCGGGTCTTGATCGGAACGCCGAGCTTCGTCAGCTCGCGCTCGGTCTCGAGCATGCAGGCGAGGATCCGGTCGGGGATCGTGCCGAAGTAGTGGTCGTCGAGCTCGTGGCCCTTCGGCGGCTGGGCGCCGAACAGCGTCCGCCCCGTGTTGATCAGGTCGGGCCGCTCGAAGTAGTACTGCTCGTCGATGAAGAAGTACTCCTGCTCCGGGCCGACGGTCGTGAAGACGCGCTGGGTGGTCGCGTCGCCGAGCAGCCGCAGCGCTGGGACGACCGCGCTCGAGAGCGCGTCCATCGAACGCAGCAGCGGGATCTTGTTGTCGAGCGCCTCGCCGGTCCACGACGCGAACGCGGTCGGGATGCAGAGCACCGCGCCGTTCGGGTTCTCGAGGATGAACGCGGGGCTCGTCGGGTCCCAGGCGGTGTAGCCGCGTGCCTCGAACGTCGCGCGCACGCCGCCGGTCGGGAACGAGGAGGCGTCGGGCTCGCCCTGGATCAGCTCCTTGCCGGAGAACTCGGCCAGCGACGTCCCGTCGCCCGCGGGGGCGTAGAAGGAGTCGTGCTTCTCCGCGGTGGAGCCGGTCAACGGCTGGAACCAGTGCGTGAAGTGGGTGGCGCCCTTCTCCAGCGCCCACTCCTTCATCGCCTGCGCGACCGCGTCGGCGAGCGAGGTGTCGAGCGCCTCACCGCGGTGGAGCGTCTGCTGGAGCTGCTTGTAGACGTGCTTCGGCAACCGCTGGCGCTGGATGGCTAGCGAGAAGACGTTGTCCGAGAAAATCTGGTTGACGGGCAGCGTCAGGTCGGGTGCACCGAGAGAGTCCCCGTTGGGGCTCCACTGGGCAGCGCTGACGTTCTGCTGGCGAATCTTGGTCATTGGTGGCGGCTCTCCTGGCCCGGCGGCGGGCACGGTCGCATTTCAGTCCAAGCGCAGGAGAGTACGACTCTTGCGCGGACCCCGCTTGTACGGCTGTACAAAACCTCGCAACGTGCGCTTCGCCAGTCCGGCGGAGCACGGGACTGCGAGCGGGATGGACGCCCTTCGAAGGGGTCGTTTCGAGCCGCTAACCGCGCCGGATCAACTAGGTTTGCCCGCCGCGCGCGCTGTGATCTACCTCTTCTGGGACATCGACGGCACCCTGCTGACGACCGCGCGGGCGGGCATCCACGCGTGGGAGGAGGCCGCAGCCGAGGTGCTGGGAGAGGAGATGGACCTCTTCGCCGACTGGCCATGGGACGGCTTCACCGACCATGAGATCGCGGTCGCCGTCGGCGCGCGCGGCGGCAGGGACGAGGACGTTGTCGCGGCGCGTCTGCTCGACTCCTACACCCGGCGGCTCCCGCACGTGCTCGATCGCGAGCAGGGACGGGTGATGCCGAACGCGCGCGAGTGCCTCGCCTACTTCGACGCCCGCGACGACGCCGTCAACATGCTCCTGACCGGGAACGTCGAGCAGGGCGCGCGCGCAAAGCTCGGGCACTACGGCTTGTGGGACTTCTTTGCCGAGCGCGGTGGCGCGTTCTGTGTCGAGGGCTCGGACCGACCGACGATCGCGCGCGCGGCGCGCGAGCTCGCGGCCGAACACGAAGGCCGCGAACTCGCGGGTGAGGAGATGATCGTCATCGGCGACACGCCCCACGACGTCGCGTGCGGGCTGGCGATCGGTGCGATCACGGTCGCGGTGGCGACACTCGCGTACGACGCGGAGCAGTTGCGGGCGGCCGGCGCGACGCACGTGTCCGAGGAGCTCCCGGCGCCCGGGCGGCTCGCGGAGCTGGTCGGGCTGGCGGGTTAGCGCCGGGCGGCCGCCAGCTCGTCGGCGAACGCGAACACCTGGCCCGTCCCGCTGACGTTCCAGGGATCCACGACCACCGTGTCCTTCGGTACCTGCGAGACGACCCCGTCGAAGGCCGAGTGATTGGTCGCGATCACGACGGCATCGGCGTCGCGCAGCGCGTCCTCGAGCGACTCGGACTCTTCGGGCACGAACGGATCGTGGCGCGAGACGTGCGCGAGCTCACGTTCGATCAGGCGGATCAGCTTGTCCACGAGCGAGTCGCGCCGGTCGTCGGAGTCGCGCTTGAACGTGAGCCCGAGGATCGCGACCTTGCGGTCCCGCAGCGATCCGTCGAGCCGCCGCTTCAGCCCCTCGACGAGGAACAGCGGCACGGTCTCGTGCACGCGCGCCGCCGACAGCAGCATGCCCGGCGCCGTCGAGCGCTCCTCCGAGAAGATGAAGTCCTTGCGCAGGCAGGTGCCGGCGGTGAGGCCCGGGAAAGCGATCCCGCCACGCGGGTAGTCGTGGTTGATCAGGTTGATCACCTCGAACACGTTCGCGCCGAACTGCTCGCAATTCATCATCAGGAGGTTCGGCAGCGCGAAGGTCGCGTAGCGCAGGATGTTGGTCCAGATCTTCGCGAGCTCGGCCTGCACCGGCGTCGTCTGCATGATCTCCGCGCCGAAGACCTCGAACAGCTCCGCGGCCGACTCGCCCGAGCGCTCACCGACCCCGCCGACGATGCACGGCAGCGTCGTGATCTCCTCGAGGAAGTGGTCCTCCGCGATCCGCTCGGGCACGTGCGCAAGGAAGAAGTCCTCGCCGATGGTGAACCCGCGCCGCTGCTCGAGGTAGCCGGCGACGAACTCCGTCGTCCGCGGTGCGAGCGTCGAGCGCAGGATCAGGGTCTGGCCCTCGCGCAGCACGGGGAGCAGGTCGTCGAGCACCGCGTTGATCCCGGAGATGTCCATCTCCACGTGCGGCAGCGCCGGGGTCCCGAGCGTGAGGACGATGTGGTCGGCGGCGGCGGCGTCGTGGACCTGGTCCGAGACCGTCAGGCGGCCGGCGGCCTGGACGCGCTCGAGCAACTCCTGCGCGCCGGTCTCGCTGAACGGCATCCTTCCGGCGCGGACGGATTCGAGCAGGGCCTGGTCGCGGTCCACGCCGATGACGTCGAGGTCGCGATCGGCGAACGACAGCGCGAGCGGGAGGCCGACCCGTCCGAGACCGATGACGCTGACGATCCTCGTCAAGCGAAGCCCCCTACGCCTGGCGGCCGGCGACCGGCTCCGCCGCGACGAAGCTCTCGAGCGTCCGTCTCAAGCCCTCTCCGAGGTCCATCTCGGCCTCGAATCCAAGCAGCTCGCGCGCCTTCGAGACGTCGAGGCAGCGCGCGGGCTGGCCGTCGGGCTTCGTGTGGTCCCAGACGAGCTCGCCCTCGAAGCCCGTGATCGTGCGGATCGTCTCCGCCAGCTCCGCGATCGTGGTCTCCCGGCCGCTGCCGATGTTGACGGGCTCGGAGGTGGTGAGCCGCTCCGCGGCGAGCACCAGCGCGCGCGCGGCGTCATCGACGTAGAGGAACTCGCGCGAGGCCTTGCCGGTGCCCCACAGCGTGACCTCCTCGTCGCCGCGCTCACGGGCCTCGTGGAACTTGCGCAGCAGCGCCGGGATGACGTGCGAGTCCTCGAGGTCGAAGTTGTCGTTGGGGCCGTAGAGGTTGACGATCATCGGCACGTTCGAGTTGAAGCCGTACTGCTCGCGGTAGGAGTCGGACAGCACGAGCATCATCTTCTTGGCGAGGCCGTAGGGAGCGTTCGTCTCCTCGGGGTAGCCGTTCCAGAGCTCCTCCTCGCGGAACGGCACCGGGGTGAACTTGGGGTACGCGCAGACGGTGCACGCGGCGGTGAGCGTCTCGACACCCGCGAGGCGCGACTGCTCGAAGACGTTGCACGCCATCAGCATGTTGTCGTGGGCAAGCAGCCCCGGGTTGCGGCGGTTGTAGCCGATGCCGCCGACGGTGGCCGCGAGGTGGATGACCACCTGCTGGCCCTCGACGGCGGCGCGGGTGGCGGCCGCGTCGCGCAGGTCGTGATCGGCGGAGCGGATCACGCGGACCTCGGCGCCGAGCTCGTCGAGCATCCCCACGAGCGGGATGCCCACGAAGCCGGCGCCGCCGGTCACGGCAACGCGCTTGCCTGCCCAGTGACCCGGATCGGGCCGGCCGGTTGGTGCGCTCATGAGGAGCCCTAGGGTAGTGATCCGGCTGCGGCGCGCTCGCGCCGCAGCTGGCGCGCGAAGGCGAGCAGGAACCACGGGTTGTAGTAGAGGTAGCGGGGGAGCAGCCTGCGGGGCTCCTGGGCGATCCGGTAAGTCCACTCGAGCCCGCGCTCCTGCATCCAGCTCGGCGCCTGCGAGATGCGCCCGGCGTGGAAGTCGAACGCAGCGCCGACGCCTCCCATGACGGGCACGTCGAGCCGGTCGCGCATGCGAGCCATCCACTTCTCCTGCTTGGGGACGCCGGTGCCGACCCACAGCACGTCGGGCTTCGCGGAGTTGATCTCGTCGGCGATCCGCTCCTCCTCCTCGACCGTCAGCTCGCGGAAGGGGGGCGAGTAGCCGCCGACGATCTCGATCCCGGGGTGGCTCTGCCGCATCCTCAGCGCGAGCTGGACGAGTGAGCCCTGGTCGCGCCCACCGTAGAGCCAGACGCGATGGCCGCGCTCGGCGCAGCGGTCCGAGTAGCGGCGCATCAGCTCGGGGCCGTAGACGCGGTCGGGCAGATGCTCGCCAAGCGTGTTCGCGGCCCAGACGACAGGCATGCCGTCGGGCACGGTGAGAGTCGAGCGCTGGAGCGCGCAGCGCATCTCGGGATCGGTCTGCCCGACCATCACCGCGTGAACGGCGACGGCGCAGACGTAACCGCGCTGACGCGTGGCGATCATCTCGTCCATCACGTCCATCGCCTCCGCATAAGTGGTCATCGCCATCGGGATGCCGAGGATCTCGCGCGTGTGGATGCGGGCGGCAGCGGGCACGTGCTCGTCCGCGCTCGTCCGCAACAGCGCTGTGTCCCCCTGCTGGTCGATCGTGTCTGTCTGTTCGCGCATCGCGTGCCCTTCGCCGATGCCTGTCCCTGGCGAACCGTTGCCTACCCGCGAGGTCGCCAGTCTAGCCCTCAGCTCCGGCGATATCCGCCCGCGGGTCCGTGCTGCACGAGAACCGTCAAGTGTTGGTTTGGGCATCGCTCCACCGCTAACCCCCGCGCTTGGGCAGCGATGCGCCCGCGGCGCGCTCGACCTCCTCGGCGATCGTCCGTGCGAGCGCCAGCGATGAGGTCGCGCCCGGCGACGGCGCGTTCCGCACATGGAGAGCGCGTTCTGCGCGCGTGAGGACGAAGTCGTCGACCAGCGTCCCGTCGCGCGCGACGGCCTGCGCGCGCACGCCGCTGAAGGCGGGCTCGGCGTCGCCGGGCTTTAGCTCGGGGACGTAGCGCGCGGCCGCCTTGACCAGCGCCGCGCGGCTCGCCGCGTGGCGCAGCTCCTCCACCCCGGTGCGCCAGTAGCGCCGCGCGACCTTGAGCGCGCCGGGCCAGGCGAGCGTCGCTGCCGCGTCGCGCCAGACGAGGCGCCGGCGCGCGTCGCGCGACGCGGCTGCGAGCGCCGTCGGCCCGATCAGCACGTCACCCTCGACCGTGCGCGTGAGGTGGACGCCGAGGAACGGCAGCGCGGGGTCGGGCACGGGGTAGACGAGCCCGCGCACGAGCTCGCGGCGCTCAGGGCGGAGGCGCAGGTAGGCGCCACGGAACGGCACGATCCGCGGGTCGGCCGGCCCGCCCGATTCGACGGCGAGGCGGTCCGACCACGCGCCCGCGCACGTGACGGCGTAGCGCGCCTCGACCTCGCCGCCGGAGTGGACGACGCGGACTCCGCCGGCGGCGGGCGCGAGCGCGGTGACCTCGCACCCCAGCGCCAGCAGCGCACCGCGCTCCTGCAAGTCGGCCGCGAGCGCGCGGCCGGCGGCAGCGAAGTCGACGATGCCGGTGGCGGGAGAGTGGAGCGCGCGCAGGCCGCGCACGTGCGGCTCGATCTCGGCCAGCTCGTCGCGCTCGACGATCCGCGCGCCGGCCACGGCGTTCGCACGCGCGCGGCGCTCGAGCTCGTCGAGCCGCGGGAGCTCGCGCTCGTCGGTGGCGACGATCACCTTGCCGATCCGCTCGCACGCGACGCCGTGACGCTCGCAGAACTCGTACATCAGCCGCGCGCCCTCCACGCACAGGCGCGCCTTCAGCGAACCCGGCTCGTAGTAGATCCCGGCGTGGATGACGCCGGACGAGCGGCCCGTCTGGTGCAGGCAGACGTCGGCTTCGCGTTCGAGGACGCAGACCTCGAGGCCGGGGCGACGCTCGATGAGCTCGCGCGCGACGCCGAGCCCAAGGATCCCCGCCCCGACGATTGCGACGTCGCAGCGCGACGGCGGTGACCCGGGCTCGACCATCACGGCAGCAGCGCGGGCAGGACGCGCTCGCGGAGCGTCGCCGTGATGGCGTCGGGCGCGCAGTGCGCGAGCCGCTCGCCCGCAGCGCGGCGGTAGGTAGCGACGCGCTCATCCGGGAGCGCGAAGGCAGCCGCGATGGCGGGTGCGAGCGCCGGCGCGCTGATCTCTCCGCCGACCAGCGCCGGTTCGAGCTCGCGCGCGATCGTGAGCGCCTCGTAGGCGCCGCCGGCCGGCAGGGTTGCGACCAGCGCTCCTTCGATCAGCGCCTCGAGCGGGGCCTGCCCATAGTCCTCCCAGCGCGCGCCCGACACGAACGCGTGCGCGTGCCTCAGCGCTGAGCGGAACTCGTCCTCGGGCACGAACCCGTGCAGGTCGAGGCCGGGCGGCTCGGCGACCCCGCGCTCGCGTAGGAAAGCGCGCGCCCGGTCGGGCTCGACGCCGTAGACCGCGAGCCGCGCCCCCTCGACGGCCGCCTCCCCGAAGCCGGCGACGACGAGGTCGAGGCCTTTCGCCTTCGGGTCGGGCGTGTAGGCGACGGCCAGCCGCTCGCGTGTGCGCTCGTGCTCGGCCGGGCCCGACGCGACCATCTGCGACGGCACGACGACCGCCGGGGCGGAGCCGGCGGGGAGCGCGTCGGCGCCGGCCTGGCCCCAGGGAAGGACGAGCGTGGCCGCCGCGAGCCGGCTCCGTTCGAGCGCCCGCAGCGGCGCGCAGGCGAGGCCGGGGCGGTTCAGCGCCGCCGGCGAGTCGAGCCTGACCGCGAACGGCACGTCGAGCCGCGGCGCGAGCATCGAGGTCGTGGTGGCGGAGAAGATCACCGCGCGCGGGCGGCTCCGGCGGAGCGCCGTACGCGCGGTCCGCCGCGCCGCGAACGCCTCGACGAAGTCGTTCACCGGGTAGCCGCGCCGCAGGACGCCCGCCGCTCCCTGGCCGACCGCGGCGAGCTCGACGCTCGCCCCGGCACGCTCGATCCGGTCGGCGAGGCGCCGGTCACCGACCTTCAGCCCGAGCGTCGTGCCGAGCGAGACGATCAGGACGTCGGTCATCGCTGCCCACCGCCATTTCCCGTCGTGACGGCGTCCTCGTAGGCGGCGACGGTCGCCGCGCCGCAGCGCTCCCACGTGAACGCGCGCTCGACGGTGGCACGGGCCGCTGCGCCGAGCTGCTCGGCGCCGCCCGCGAAGATCCGCTCGATCGCTTCGGCGAGCGCCGTTGCGTCGTCGGGGGGCACGAGGACCATCCCCTCCCCCGCCGCCGCGATGTCCTCGGGCCCACCCTCGCCCTGCGCGCCGATCGCGGGCAGGCCGCCGGCCATCGCCTCGACGAAAGCGACGCCGAACGGCTCGTGGATGCCGGGCATCGCGAACAGATGGCAGCGGCGTGCCTCGGCGAGTGCCGCGCGGTTCTCGAGCTGCCCGCGGAACTCGACGCGGTCGCCGATGCCGAGCTCGGCGGCCAGGCGCTCGAGCGGCCGCCGCTCCGGCCCTTCACCGATCACGAGGTAGTCGAGCGGGAGACGGTCCTTGAGCGCCGCGAGCGCGCGCACGACGACCGCGTGGCGCTTGCGCTCGACGAGGTGGGCGAGGGTGACGACGGTCGGCCGCTCGCGCCGCGGCGGAAGTTCCGCCGGGATGTCGGTGCCGAGGTGGACGACCCGGCCGCGGACGGGTCCGCCGGCGATCTCCTCGAAACGGCGCAGCGACCATGCACTGTTCGCAAGCGAGATGGCCGCGGTGGCGAGCGTCGAGCGCGAGGCGTTCAGTGCGACACGGCTGCGGTCGGGGTTGTGCGTGAGGTCGGGGCCGTGACCGGAGACCACGAGCGGCACGCGGTTGCGGCGGGTCCAGCGCGCGGCGGCGTGACCGGTCGGGACGATGCAGTGGGCGTGGACGAGGTCGAACGGCCACTGCCGCCGCAGGCGGTTGAGCGCGCGGGAGGCGACCGGCGCCATCCAGTAGCCCCAGCTGCCGTAGGACAGCGGCAGCGGCGGGCTGACGAACGAACTTGGCTCGATCGTGATCCCGTCGAGCTCGAACGCGCGCAGCTCGGGGCGGACGGTGGCGGCCCACTCGCGAAACGACGGCGGACCCCCGCGCAGGGTCGCCAGCGGCGGGATCGGTCGCCGCAGGGGGAGGACGCGCACCTCCGCCCCGGCGTCGCGCGCGGCGACGGCCTGGCGGTGCGCCCAGATCCCGTGCACCGGATCGGCCGGCGACGGGTACCACTCGGCGACTATCGCTACGCGCATCGGCTCCTCGCTCGCGCTCAACGCGTACTAGGGACGCCGAGCCGGCGGACGGTCGTCGACGTGCCCGGGGGGACCGCTCGGTAGGGGCGCTCCGGCTCGATCAATTCGATGCCGAGCGGCGAGCGCGCGATCACGCGGCCGCGGAGGCGGATGTCGGGATCGTCGGCCGGACACGGCGAGATAGCGGAACTGCTTCGGCGCGAAGAGCGATCGGAGCCGCGGTCGCGCTTCAGCGGGATCGAGGCGAAACCCGTGTAGGTGTTCCGCCCCTCGAAGCTGTAGCGTGCCTTGCGCGCTTGTCGGTCCAGAACTCGACCCAGAGCCAGCGTCTCGCTCGAGCTGCGCTGGCCGCCGATCGGGCCCGGCACGAGCCCCACCTCCGCGCCGTCGGGAGCGGCCGCGTCGATCCAGTCGCGCTGGCGTCTCGGCTGACGCCGGGGATGACCGCGCCAGCTCGTCGTTCGCGGCCGTGACCATGTTGTCCAGCACGTACTGCGTCTGCAGCCACGCCGACGACGAGCAGCAGCCGACCGACGGCGAGCGCGATCGCTGGCGCCTGCCGGCCGCAGCCGCACGAGCAGCAGCAGCGCCGACGGTCGCCAGCCGCGATCAGCGACCGCGAGCGACTCGACCGTCGGCAGCCGCGTCGCCGAACAGCCCGCTGAGATCGCCGAGCCGTTGGTCGAGGACGCCGTGGAGGTTCTCCGCCGGCCGCGAGCAGGATCTGGGACGCGTTCTGGGGCTTGGTAGGCGAGCGTCGGCTCACCACGACCGCGAGCACGAGCAGTCCGCCCGCGACCAGGCTCAGCGCCGGGCCGCGGGCGGCGCTCGTCGGAGCAGCAGCGCCATGAAGCCGACGGCGACAGAGCGGCACGACATAGAAGACGTAGCGCTCCTGGATCACGCCGCCGGCGATGTTCTGCTGCGACGAACGCGGCCTGGTAGAGGACGAGCGCGACCGCGAGCGCGCCGGCCACGGCGAGCGCGTGCTGAGCGGCGTTCGCCGGCCACGCGAGCGTGCGCGCGGTCCACGCGACACCAGCAGATCGCCGGCACGATCGCCACCCCGACGAAGATCCTGGGCGAGGTCGCGCAGCGCGGCGTCGACGAGTCCCGGCGGAAGACGGCTGATCGGTCGTGAGCGAGTAGTTCTGCAGCAGGTCGACGCCGAGCGCGCCGAGCAGGAGCACAGAGCACCGACGCGCGGCGGCGCAGACCGCCGGGACGAGATGCGGACGAAGCCGCGCGGCCGCAGCCCGGCGATCGCGCTGCCCGTCGCGCCGCTCGCGGCGCTCCGCGCTCTCCATGCCGAACGCGTGGAGCACGACCGCGAGCGCGAGGACGACGAACAGGAACGCGAACTGCGGACGCGCGTAGGCGAGCGCAGCGCGATCGCCCCGATGCGCGAGGAAGTCGAGCCGCGCCGATCCGGCCTGGACGGCCGCGACGATCGCGAGCAGCGACCACGCGAACAGCGGGTAGGCGAGCGCCTCGGTCATCACGACCGCGGTGACGACTGCCCACGGCACCCAGACGCTGAGCAGCCCGGCCAGCAGCGCGAGCGGCCAGCTCGAGCCCGATCCGGCGCGCGAGCAGGTAGACCGGGAACAGAGTGCTGGCGAAGAGCAGCGCGTTGAGGACGTGCGCCGCGCGAAACGCGTCGGTCGAGCCGAAGATCGCGTAGAGCGGCGCGAGCAAGCGCGGGTAGAGCTCGTTCGGAACTCCCCCGCCGCCAGGCGTAGATGTCGGGCGAGAACAGCGTCGCCGCTCGGCGAACGCGCGCGCCATCTCGGTGTAGAGCAGCTCGTCGACGAGCAGCGTGTACTCCCTCACGCTCGCGCGCCTGGTGCGATCAGGTACCCCGCCGAGACCGCGAACGCGAGCGGCACCATCACCCGCGGGCGAACGTCAGCTCGCGCAGCGCGCGCCACGCTCATGACGGCGTCCTCGCTCGCCCTTCGCGTCACGCATGCCGCGGTAGAGCGCGCAGATGACGGCCGCCGGCACCGCGAGCACGACGAGGATCGCGAGCGCCCACACGAGCCAGCCGCGGGCCGGGCCCGGGCACGAACGCGCCGGCGTGCTCGAGCACCGTCGGCAGGCGCGAGGCGAGACTGCTGCTGCTCGCGGTCGTAGAAGGCGATGTTGAGGTCGTTCTCGTTCGGCCTGCCGTCGATCGAGAGCTCGGGACGCGAGCGGCTGCGGAGCTCGTTCGTGCCCGCGAGGCTCACCGGCTCGCGGCCGATGTTGCGCACGCACAGCTCACCGACCGTCGAGCCGCGCGGCGGCCGCAGCAGCCCGAAGACGTCGAAGCCCGTGGCGGGCTGCGGGGGGATCCGCGTCCTCGGCGCGATATCCCGGGGCGACGACCGTGGCCCTGAGCGCGCTCCGCAGCGGGTTCCGCTTCAGGCGCAGCCTGAGCAGTCTCGGCGTGCTCGTCGACGGTGATCGGCCTGCGCGCACGCGACGCTGCCCGGCTTCAGCACGATCGGCACCTCGATCGAGAACGGCGGCGGGCCCGGGGTCGACGCCACGACCTCGCGCTCGGTCGTGAAGAACGGGATCCCCCACCACAGCACCAGGACGACGAACGCGAGCGCGCCGACGGCGATCGAGATGCCGCGCGAGCTTGCGTTCGCTCAGCCATGGAAACGCTCCAGCGTCATGCCGAGGCCGGCGAGGTGGAGCGCGAGCCCCCCGCCGAGGATCGCTGCCGCGAGCGGCCAACCGACGCGGCGCGGCAGCGTGCCGGCGACGAACGCGATCGCGACTCCGAACAGCGGCACGATCGGCAACAGGTAGCGGCCGACGAGGATCGGATCGCGCGGCTGCACGAGCATCTCGCGGTAAGCGGAGTAGTGGAGCAGCCCAAGCAGCGTCACGACGGTGACGACCAGCACGAGCACCACGTCCCAGCGCGCGTGAGCTCGCGCCGGCGGACGAACAGCGACTCCGGCGAGCGCGACGAGGCCGATCGCGGAGGCGATCTGGAGCAGGTCGTAGACGCGCTCGTCGTAGAGGACCTCGAGCGAGCCGAAGACGCCGTAGAAGGTCTCGATGAACACCTCGCGATAGCCGTAGTCGGGACCCAGCTTCGTCTCCATGAACGGCAGCTTGGGAAGATAGAACTGCCACGCGTACGAGCCGAACTGGAGCAGATCGAAGGGCGCCGCCGCCACCTTCCGCGGACCCGCCCGGCGAAACTGACCGCCGCGGCGCCGCTGCGGCGGGCGAACAGGTACGCGAGCGCCGCGCCGAGCCGCGACCACCGCGACCCCTCCGAGCGCCAGCCGCAGCGCGCGACGGGCCGCCGGCCGATGGCGGTAGATCGAGAGCCCGATCGCCACGAGCGCGGGGACGACGAGCGCCAGCCCGCGCGGATGCGTCAGCGCCGAGAGCGCGGCCGAGCCCGCCACGGCGAGCAGCCACGGCCACGACGGCCCGCGTTTGACGAGCACGACGGCCGAGTAGAGGAAGGCCGCACCGACGAACGCCAGCATCACGTCCGGATTGACTACCCCGCCGAGGTAGGCGAGCTGCGGTAGCAACGCGACCGCGCCCGCCGCGAGCGTCTGGAGCCAGCGATCGCGCCCGAAGCAGCTCGCCTGCGAGCAGCCAGGTGAAGACGATCACGCCGAGGAACAACGGGATCGTCCACAGGCGCAGCGCCGAAAGCCGGTCGAGCGTGGAGCCGAGGCCGCCCGACCCAGTAGGCCGGGGAGCTCGTACACGTAGTAGCGCGGGCGCGTTGCGCCCCGCGGCGTTCGGGCCGGATCCTGTCGAGCTCGCATCGGCGGGGAAGGGCCGGAACGACCTTCTCCTCCCAGTAGCGCCGGTCCGCCTCCGTCCATGCGGGTCGAGCGTCGAACACGCCCGACGAGCGGCCGCAGGTTGAACGCCGTCACGACCCCGTCCATCTCCAGCGATATCACCCCCCCGCCTTCGTGCGGGCTTGGCGCGTTCCCGGTCTCGCCGAGATATTGGACGTAGCCGACGTGGGCAACCTCGTCGGGACCTTGGAAGGGCGGAGTGATGACGCTCCAGGTGACGGAGAGCACCGCAGCCGCCACGAGGATGAGCGCGAGCGGGAGCGGCGGCTTCACCGCTCGCCTCGACCGAGGACGCGCCGCAGCCGGGAGCGAAAGCCTCGCTCCGGCCGGCCGAAGAGCTCCGCCTGGAAGAAGGCGAGGTCGCTCTCGCGCTGACGCTCCCACCGGCGTTGCTCGCCGATGTCGGTCTGGACGACCGTGCTGCGCGTCCTCAACACCTCCGCCCGCGGGCCGAAGCCGACGATCATGTGCGAGGGGACTCCGTTCGGGTCGAGCTCGCCCTTGGCGTCGAACGCGGGGGTGTCGCCGAGCGGCACGATCGCCGACCCCGACAGCGCGAGCTGGCGCGCGGCGACGTGCTCGTCCGGCAGCAGGCGGCGGAGCTCCTCGAACGCGCCTTCGCCCCACATCGTCTGGTGGTGGACGTTCTCGATCGTCCAGAAAGCGTCGTTCGGCACGCTCAACAGGACCGTGAACGACTCGTGCTCGGCGAGCTCGACGAGCAGCTCGACGGCCGGGACGAAGTTCTCGAGGTGCTCGATCAGCTCGAAGCACGTCGCGCAGCGCTCACCCTCGGGCGGATCGGCGAGCAGTGCCTCGCGGACCCGACCGACGTCATCCGGCTTCGACAGGTCGGCGACGATCCCGACCGTCTCGGCCGCCTGGACCTCGGCCTCCGCCGCCTCGACCGCTGCCGGCGAAGCATCGACGAGCACGGCGCGGCCCTCGAGGCGCCCGCCGATCGCCGCCGCGGCCGCCACACCCGCTCCGCAGCCGGCGTCGAGCCATGTCCCGCTCGTGCGGATCAGCTCCCCCGCGAGCTGATAGCGGAGCGTGTGCTCGATCCGGATAGCGGGACTGGTCTCGTGCGTGATCCGTTCCTGCCAGTCCACCATGGCGGAGCGGGAGTCTCGCAGGTAGCAGGTAGATTCCGCGCGGTGGACGCCGCCGTGCCCGCCCTCCCCGCGATCGCAGTCTCGGGGCTCAGCAAGCAGTTCCGGATCCCGCACGAGCAGGCCAGCACGTTCAAGGAGCTGGCACTCCACCCCTTCCGCCGCACGAAGATCGACACCCTCCAGGCGCTTCAGGACGTCACCTTCCGCATCGAGCCGGGCGAGTTCTTCGGCGTCGTCGGCCGCAACGGCTCGGGCAAGAGCACGCTGCTGAAGTGCCTCGCGGGCATCTACCGCGCCGACAGCGGCGAGATGTACCTCAACGGCCGGCTGTCGACGTTCATCGAGCTCGGGGTCGGCTTCAACCCCGAGCTCGCGGCGCGCGACAACGTCCTGATCAACGCGGTGATGCTCGGCCTCTCCCCGCGCGAGGCGCGCGAGCGCACCGACGAGATCGTCGCCTTCGCCGAGCTCGAGGACTTCGTCGACCTGAAGCTGAAGAACTACTCCTCGGGAATGTTCGTGCGGCTGGCGTTCTCGGTGATGATCGCCGTCGACGCCGACGTCCTGCTGGTCGACGAGGTGCTGGCGGTCGGCGACGCCTCCTTTCAGCAGAAGTGCTTCGACCAGTTCGAGCGGCTGCGCGGCGAGGGTCGTACGGTCGTGCTCGTCACGCACGACATGGGCGCGGTCGAGCGCGCCTGCGACCGCGCGGTCCTGCTGGAGGGCGGGCGCGTCAGCGCGCTCGGCGATCCACGTGAGATCGCGAACGCGTACGCGCGGGCGAACTTCGACCGCGGCGCGGGACAGCCGGGCGGCAGGGCGGCCTCATCGGTCGCGCACGAGGGCGACGGCAGCGCCGAGATCACCGCGGCCTGGTTCGAGGACGCCCGTGGCGAGCGGATGGACGTGCTGCCCGGCGGCGAGCCCGCCGCGTTCGCCGCGGAGGTGCGCTTCGCCAGGGACGTCAGCGACCCGCTGTTCGGTTTCGTGCTTCAGGACGAGCGCGGGAACACCCTCATCGCCGCCTCCAGCGAGGACGTCGCGAGCGGAGACTTCTCGGCCGGCGACGGGCTGACGTTCCGGATCCGCTTCGACAACGTCGCAGCGCCCGGCCGCTACTACGCCACGCCGGCTGTCGCGCGGCGCGGCCTCGGAATCGCGTGGCTCGACCGCCGCGAGCGGATGACGTCGGTGATCGTGACCGGCACCCGGTCGACCGACGCGGCGGTCGAGATCCCGGTCGAGGTCGAGCTGCAGCGCTCCGGCTCGGCCGCCGGGGGGAGCGGCGAGTGAGCACGCGCGGCAACGAGGCTGCGCTCGCGCCCGAGGGACCGCTCGGCGCGCCGGTGCGCGGGCCCGATGCGCTCGGCGACGACCCGCGGCGTTTCTGGCGCCTCACGCACGTGCTCGCGCTGACCGAGTTCAAGCTCAAGTTCTACGGCTCGGTGCTGGGCTACCTGTGGCAGCTCGTGCGCCCGCTGCTGCTGTTCGGCGTCCTCTACATCGTCTTCACCGAGTTCGTCCGCTTCGGCGAGGGGGTTGAGCACTACGCCGTCGTGCTGCTGCTCGGGGTGGTCCTCTACACCTTCGTCTCCGAGGCGACGAGCACCGCCGTCGGCGCAGTGGTCGAACGCGAGAACCTCGTCCGCAAGATCCGCTTCCCGCGGCTGGTGATCCCGGTCTCCGTGGTTGCGACGGCGACGCTCAACCTGCTGCTGAACCTGCTCGCCGTGTCGGTGTTCATGCTCGTCTCCGGCGTCGAGCCGCGCCTCTCGTGGCTGATGATGGTGCCGCTGCTGCTCTTGCTCGAGGCGTTCGCGCTCGGCATCGCGATGATGGTCTCCGCGCTCTACGTGCGCTTCCGCGACGTCGAGCCGATCTGGGACGTGCTGCTCCAGGTCCTCTTCTACGCGACGCCGATCCTCTATCCGATCGAGATCGTGCCGTCGAAGCAGGCGCAGGAGCTGCTGATGCTGAACCCGTTCGGCGCGATCGTCCAGCAGGTGCGCCACTCGATCGTGGATCCCTCGGCGCCGAGCGCCGCGGAGGTGGCCGGCGGAACCGAGTGGCTGCTCGTGTCCGGGGCGATCCTGCTCCTCCTGGTCGTGGGCGGCTTCTTCATCTTCAAGCGCGAGGCGCCGCGGATCGCGGAGGAGCTCTAGATGGTCGCGGCCGCCGCCGCGCGCTCGGTGCCGAACGCGTCGAGGTCGGCGCGGAGATCGTTCAGCAGCCGCGGGTAAACCTTCGACGCCCTGAAGGCCTCGACCTTGGCGCGCCCGCGAACCCGAACGGCGCGCTGCGACCCGGGATCCCGATGAAGGTCCTCGACGACGCGCTCGAGCGCCTCCGGCGTCTCGACCTCGACGAAGTCGATCCCGGGCTCGAGCCCGTGCGTGGGCGACAGCGGCTCCGAGATGACGAGGTTGCCGGCGGCGAGGTGGAGGCAGACGCGGTTCTCGAACGACGGGTACGGCTCGTTGTGGAGGTTGATCCCCGCGTCGAGCTCTGCGAGCAGGCCGACGAGCGGGTCGCCGTGCAGCCCGTGCGCGATATGGAGCACGTCGAAGCGGTGCTTGACCGGAACGAGGAAGCTCTCACGGTGCTCGGTCGAACGGCCGAGGAACGCGACCCGCGGCGGTTGGTTGGCGTCCTCGGGCACGTCGCGGAAGTGCACGTCGTCGACGGGCAAGGGGAACGAGCGCCAGACCGGCGCGATGCGCTCCGCGGTGTCGACGAACAGCGGGTCGAACGACACGAGCCGGTCGAAGTTGGTCTTGTCGATCTGGGCGGTGACGCTGAGCCGCAGCTTCAGGTCGGGGTGGGCAGCGCGGCCGCGGGCGCGCGGAAGCGGTTCGGTCAGGAAGCCGACGATCGGGGCGCGAACATCGGCGAGGATGGCGCCGGGGAGCAGCTCGGGCCGGAAGACGACGACGGCCTGTGGGCGCGTCGCCTCGAGCTCCGCGAGCATCGCGTCGGCGTCGGCCCCCTGCCGGAAGTCGACGAACGAGGGCTCGATCTCCGCCGTCGGCGAGGTCAGCGCGGCGCTGCGGAAGTAGGTCTCCTGGCCGACGAAGGTCAGCCGCGTCGGCGCGCCGGAAGGGGGCACGGGGTAGGGCATCGGAGCTACGCTACCGCGCCCGTGAGAGTGGCCTTCCTGCTCCAGGACCTCCAGCTCTCGGGCGGAGTTGGCGTCGTCGTCGAGCACGCTCGCCAGTTGACGCGCCGGCACGGCTTCGACGTGACGCTCGCGCTCACGCGCGCGCAGACCCGCCCGGACTGGACCTTCGAGGGGCTCGACACGCTCCACGTGCTGCCGCTCGAGGAGGCCCGCAACGCGCAGTACGACGTCGTGGTGGCGACCTGGTGGCGGACGGCGCACGAGCTGTTCGAGTTCGACGCGCGCCGCTACGCGTACTTCGTCCAGAGCCTCGAGGACCGCTTCTACCGCCCCGAGGAACGCGGTCACGCCGAAGCCGCGGCGACGCTCCGGTTCCCGGTCCATTTCGTCACCGAGGCGCGCTGGATCGCCGAGACGCTCGACGAGCTGCGCCCGGACGTGCCCTGCTACTACGTCCGCAACGGAGTCTCGAAGGAGACCTTCCCCCCGCTGGAGCGGGTCGAGCCGCGGCTCGACGGGCCGCTGCGGATCCTCGTCGAGGGCAGCCGGGTCTGGTGGCACAAGGGAGTCGACGAGGCCCTCGCCGCGGCCGGTGCGATGAACGAGCAGCGCCACGTCACGCTCGTGACGCACGACGGAGGACCGATCCGCGCGACGGCCGACGCCGACCGGGTGGTTGGACCGCTGCCGCAGGCGGAGCTCGCCGCGCTCTACGCCGAGACCGACGTCGTCTTGAAGCTTTCGCGCGTCGAAGGGATGTTCGGGCCACCGCTCGAGGGCTTCCACGCGGGCGCGACGTGCGTGGTCACCCCGGTCACCGGACACGACGAGTACGTCGTCCACGGCTGGAACGGGCTCGTCTGCGACTGGGACGACACGCGCGGGACCGCCCGCCAGCTCGACCTCCTCGCCCGCGACAGGCGGCTACTGCACTTCCTGCGCTCGAACGCGCTCCAGACGGCCCGGGCGTGGCCGAGCTGGGAGCAGTCGTCGTCGTTCATGGCGCTCGCGCTCGGCCGCATCGCCGGCTCCGAGGCTGCCTCCCTCTCCGAGGACGACATGCGCGGGATCATGCGCGCGGCCGCCGCGGCCGACCGCTCGGAGCGCGAGGGCCTCGTCGAGCATCTCGACCTGGTGCGAGGCCGCAAGGCCTACCGCCTGGCCGCGACGATCAGCCGCATCCAGGAGCTGCCGGCATACGTGGCGCGGCCCTTCCGCCGGGCCGCCCGGCGGCTCGGGCGCGCACTCCGCCGCCGCTAGCCGCTGACCGCGCGAAGGATCGCGCGCTCGAAGGCCTCGACGTCGCGCTCGGGGTCGTGCTCCGCGGTGATCGCCTCGCTCTCGCGCGCCATCCGCTCGCGCAGGGGAGCGTCGCTCGCGAGCGTCCGCAGGGCGTTCGCGATCGCGTCGCGGTCGTTTGGATCGACGACGAACGCGTTGCGACCCTCGAGCGCGAAGTCGCCCGCGGCGCCGACCGCGCTCGAGCAGATGACCGGTAGGCCGGCCGCCACGCCCTCGCGGACGGCCACGCCGAACGGCTCGTAGGTGCTGACGTGTGCAAGCACGTCAGCGGCGGCGAACGTGGCGGGGAGGTCCGCCGGCGCAACGTGGCCAACGAAGCGCGTGCGGACGCCGCGGCGCTCCGCGAGTCCACGCAGCTCGCCTTCGAGCGAACCGGAGCCCGCGAGCACGAGCTCGGCGCCGTTGGGGTCGAGCCGGGCGTCGGCGAGGGCTTCGATCAAGAGCGCCAGGTTCTTGTCGGGCACAAGCCGTCCGACGGTGAGCACGCGGACGACGCCGTCGGGGGTGGGCTCGCGGGTCGCAGCCGCTGCGCGGAAGCTCGCGACGTCGGTCATCTGCAGGCTCACCTCAACCCGCTCGCGTGCCACGCCCAGCGACGCGAGCCGCTCGACGCCCGCCGAGCTCGCAACGATGAAGCCGGCGGCGCGCCGGGCGCAGAAGCGGTGGACCGCGCGCCGCACCGCCGAGGTCTCGCGGTCGGTCGCGGGCGTCAGCTCGCTGAAGATCACCAGCGGCCGCTTCCTTCGCCGGCACCACGCGAGCCCCTGCCACGTCGCGGGGCCGTACTCCCAGCTCACCACGCAGTGAGGATCGAGCTCGTCGAGGGCGCGGGTCAACCCGCGCACGAACAGGACGGGCGTCCGGCCCGCACGGCCGTGCTGGAACGAGTCGAGCACGCGCGTGGGATAGGCGTGGCCCGAGGGGAACCAACCCTCGGGCTGGTCGAGGCTCGCCTGCGTGCGCGACTTGTAGACGACCGTCGGCGCGACGGCGCCCCGTTCGACCAGCCGGGCGAAAAGCGGCTCGCGGTACGGGACGGCCACGGGCGCGACGATCGCGGCCGGGATCGGCTCTGGGCTCGCCACGACCGCCAGCGTAGTGGCCCTCAGCGCTGGATCAGCACGGAGCGCTCGCGCTCGCGGTCGAGCGTGGTCGGCGGGGGCGTCTGCCGCATCGATCGGCAACGACGAGGAGCCGTCGAAGCTGACGATCGAGAAGGTCTCGCGGTAGAAGCGCGCGCTCTCGGCCAAGCCGGAGTCGGGGAGCGGCACCTCGACCACGCGCGGCCGCGGGGGATCCGCGATGCCCGAGCGCCCGGTCTCGGGCGCGCCGACGCTCACGAGGGCGATCTGCGATGACAGTTCCGTGCGCCGGCGGCACGAGCTCGGTGCGGCCTGCGAGATAGTGGGCGAGGGGGATCCGACCGGACGCGGGCGTGACAAGGATCGCGCGGCCACCGACCGGCGCCGGACCGAGCGCACGCGCCACACCTCGCCAGTCCTCGCGCTGGTAGCGCGGCTCGAGCGCGACGCCGATCACGGTCGCGAGGAAAACGGCACAGAGCGCGACCGCCGAAACGATCCCGGCCGCGCCCGCGCGGCGAGCGCCGAAGCCCGCCGCGACGACGATCGCCAGGGGCAGCCACGCGAGGATCAGGTTGCGCGTGTCGAAGTAGTCGATCCCAACCGCCACGAGCACGGCGGGAACGACGATCGCGGCGCCCCCGAGCGCCCCCGCGATCGCGGCGCCGCGGCGTTCCGCTCCCTCGCCGCGAGCGAGCAGTAAGGCCGACTCCGAGGACCGCCAGCGCGATCGAGACCGCTGCAAGGACGACCTCGGCCGGGCCCTGGTAGGCGATCAGGAACTGCTTCGGCAGGCGCGCGACGCGTTCGAGGAACGGCGTGTCGGCGATGAACGACGCGAGGTCGAGCTTCTTCTGGTGGATGCCGACGGGCAGGAGCGCGCCACCGACGACCCCGACCGCCAGCGTTGCCACGACCGCCGGCCCCCGCGGGCGCAGCGTGGCAATCAGCCAGACCGCCTGGGGGGCGACGAGGAAGACGGCGTAGTAGTGCGTTGCGAGCGCGAGCGCTGCGGCGAGCGCCCAGCCGACGAGCGCGGCGCGCGAGCCGCCGTTCTCCAGCAGGCGTGCGAAGAACAGCAACGCGGCGGCGCCGAGCAGTACGAGCAGGGCGTAGCTGCGCGCCTCCTGCGAGTAGTGAACGAGCAGCGGGTTGGTCGCCGCAAGCGCCGCCACGACGACGCCGATCCGCGGTGTCGTGAGCGAGCGCGCGGCGGCCCAAACGACCGGGATCGTCGCCGTGCCGACGAGGGCCGAGAACGAGCGCAGCCCCACCTCGGCGTCGCCGAACAGCTTCGTCCAGCCCCACGCGAGGATGTAGTAGAGCGGCGGCGTGGACTCGCTGTCGGGGATCGCGCTCAGCATCCCCCCGAGCGAGCGGTCGACGAGGTCGGCCGTGACGACCTCGTCGAGCCAGAAGCTCTGCACGTCGAGGGTCGCGAACCGCAGGGCCGCGCCCGCAACGGTCAGCGCAGCGACGAACCAGACTTCACGCGAGGGTCGCACCCGCGCAAGCCTATGAGCGCTCAGCTCGCGACCGACTCGGACTCGCGCTCGGCCTCGTCGTCCTGGGCCGGCGCACCGGCGTCGGCCGACGCGCCCTTCCCCCCTCCTCCTGCTCGCGCAGGCGCTGCTCGAGCAGCGCCTGGCGCTGGGCGAGGACCTTCGTCTGGTCGGAGAGCCGCGAAACGGCGACCGAGAAGTGGAGCAGGAGGACGAGGATGAAGAAGACCGCGATGACGAACAGCGCGTTCGGCGGCGACGCGATGCCGACGGCGCCCGCGAGCTCATCGAGCAGCCCCTTCCAGACACCGAGCGAGAGCAGGACGATCGCGCATAGCAGCCACAGCAACGCGTAGCGCTCCATCAGCCGCCGGCGGCGGACGAGCTCGAGCACGATCAGCAGCAGGAAGACGGTCGAGACGATCGCGAAGATCTGGAGCTGAGTGCTCACGCCGACGCCGCTCCCTAGATCCCGTGGCCGGCGGACACCGGCGCCGCGTCGCCCGGCTCAACCACGGGCCGGGCCCTGACGAGCCCGACGAAGATCGCCAGTAGAACCTTGACCATGTAGTAGAACGGCTTGCCCGACTTGATCGAGGACTCGCCGCCGCCGCGCTCGTACATCCGCACGGGGACCTCGGCCATCTTCAGCCGGTGGAAGTGGAGCATCAGCACCGCCTCGACCTCGGGGTAGTCGTGCGGGTAGTCGCGTGCGAAGAGATTGATCGCGCGGCGGTTGAAGAGGCGGAAGCCCGACGTCGGGTCGCTGATCCTCGAGTCGGTGATGCGCGAGAGCAGGAAGGCGAAGATGTGGATGCCTGTGCGGCGGCTCATCGGCGCCGGGTACTTGTAGTCGGAGCTGATGAAACGCGAGCCGCAGACCATGTCGAGCGAGGGATCGGCGGCCATCGCGTCGCGCAGGGACCGGAGCTCTGCGGCCTCGTGCTGGCCGTCGGCGTCGATCTGGACCATGAAGTCGTAGTCGTTGTCGAGCGCGAAGGCGAAGCCCGACTGGACGGCGCCGCCGATGCCGAGGTTGAACGGGTGCCGCAGGACGCGCGCGCCGGCAGCCTCGGCCACCTCGCCGGTCTGATCGGTCGAGCCGTCGTCGATCACGACGACGTCCACGTCGTTCGCCTCGTCGAGGATCGAGCTGACCACGGAGCCGACGGTTGCGGCTTCGTTGTAGGCGGGTACGACGGCGAGGTAGCGGGCAGCGTGAGGGGCCAAGGCGGGCCGAAGCCTCCTGTCGGGACGGGCTTGGAGGGTAGCGTCAAAGGACATGTTCGCCCTAACCAGGGGGCGTCTGCAAGGTTTCGCGCGCGCGTTCGTACACCGCTCTATGAGCGGCCGCAGCGGACGGCCAGGTGTAGCGCGCCGCGCGCTCGATCCCGGCCTTCCGCAGGCGCTCGCGGACACCCTCGTCGCCCGTGACCGACTCGATCGCGGCCGCGATCGAGTCCGGATCCTCCGGGTCGAGCTCGACCGCCGCGCCCCCGACCAGCTCGGCCAGCGAAGCGCGCGTGGACGCCGCGACAGGACAGCCGCACGCCATCGCCTCGAGCGGCGGGATCCCGAAGCCCTCGTAGAGGCTCGGGTAGACGAGCGCGAGCGCACGGCGGTAGAGCGCCGGGACGGCATCGGGCGCGAGGAACCCGAGGTGCCTTACGCGGTCGGCGACGCCGAGCTCCGCGGCGCGCGCGTTCAGCGCGTCGAGCTTGCCGTAGTCCTGGCCGGTGAAGACGAGTACGAGCTCGCGGTCGTCAACCCGCGCCAGCGCCTCGATCAGGCGCGCGTGGTTCTTGTGCGGCCACATGTTCGCCGGGTAGGCGACGAAGCGCTCCGGAAGCTCGAGCGCGGCGAGCAGCTCGTCGTCGCGTTCGCCCGGGCCGGGCCTGAACCGCTCGTGGTTCACCGCCACCGGGATGACCTCGATCCGCTCGGGGTCGAGCCCGGCGACCTCGACGAGCCGGCCGCGGGAGTAGGCGCTCGAGGTGATCACGAGCGTGGCCCGCCGCGCCGCGCCCTCGTACGCCCAGCTGCGGTAGGCGCGCTCGGGGCGCGAAAGCAAGCCGGGCAGGTCGAGGTGCTGGACGTCGTGGAGCGTCACGACCTTCGGCAGCGGCAGCTCGGGAATCGGGACGGTCACCGGGTAGTGGACGACGTCGAGCCCCGCCGGCACGTCGCGCGCCGCGCGCCGCGGGAACAGGCGCGCGCCGAGCATCGCGAGCGCGCGCGTCGCGTCGGAGTCGCCTGCGCGATAGGAGCGGACCTCGTGCACGCGGACCGGCCCGCGCTCGTACTCGCGGTAGGCCGGCATCACGTGGCGGTTCGCCAGCACGGTCAGCGCCTCGGGTCCGTTGCCGGCGGAGAACTCATCCAGCAGCCCACGGACGTTCGACTCCGACCCGCCGACGCGGCCGGGGAAGAGGGTCAGCAGGCTGAAGCCGACGTGGAGCGCCATGAGCGGCGAAGCGTAAGCTGCCGCGCCCGATGGCCGACGTCCCCAGCATCACCGTCGTCACGCCGGCGCTGAACGCCTCGAAGACGATCGCGCAGACGCTCGCGAGCGTGCGCGACCAGGGCTACCCGCGTGTGGAGCACGTCGTCGTCGACGGCGGCTCGACCGACGGCACGGTCGAGATCCTCAAATCGGCGCCCGAAGTCCGCTACGTGTCCGAGCCCGACGACGGCCTCTCCGACGCGATGAACAAGGGCGTCGCGATGGCCACAGGCGACTTCATCGGCTGGCTGAACGCCGACGACTTCTACCTCCCCGGCGCGCTCAACGCCGTCGGCGAGGCGCTCGCGGCGTATCCAGACGCGCGCTGGGCGACCGGCCGCTGCCGGATCGTGGACGAGGACGGCGAAGAGATCCGCAAGCTCGTCACCGCGTACAAGAACTTCTTCCTGCGGCGCTACTCGTTCGGCCTCTACCTGACGCAGAACTTCGTCTCCACGCCGGCGACCTTCGTCCGCAAGGACGCCCTACCCCCGAAGCCTTACGACGAGCGCTTCCAGACCTCGATGGACTACGACACGCACCTCTACATCGCCCGCGAACACGACCCCGTCGTGCTCGACCGCGAGCTCGCCGTCTTCCGGATGATGGAGGGCACGGCGAGCATGTCGGGCTTCGAGCGCCAGTTCGCCGAGCACGCCGAGAACGCGCGCACCCACGGCGAGGGTCACCGGCTGGCCGTCGCGGTCAACCAGCTGACGAGCCGGATGATCGTCCTGATCTACCGGGTTCTGCGGCGGGTGCGAGACGCGAGGAGCAGCAGCCGGTGACCGGGCGCTGGCAGATGGAGACCTGGCTCGAGCCCGACGAGATCGAGGGCCAGGAGTACGCCGACTACTGGAACGACGAGAGCGTCGAGCAGTCGAAGGAGTGGAACGTCCTCGACGGCGGCTTCGCGCGGATGGAGGCGTACCTCGCGGACGTCGGCCTGCCGGACGACCTCCGCGCGGCGGTCGCTGCGGCGGGCGGGCGGCTGGGGCCCACCGGCGCCGACCTCGCGTCGGGAACTCTGTGGTCGCTACCGATCCTCGTCGAGCTCGGCGCCCGCCGCGTCTACTGCGTCGAGTACTCGCGCCACCGCCTGCTGAAACTGGGTCCAGCCGTGCTCGACCACTACGGGATCCCGGAGGAGGTCCCGGTCCTCGCGCTCGGCAGCTTCTACGACATCAAGCTCGACGACCGTGCGCTCGACTTCGTGCTGCTTCTCGCAGGCGTTCCACCACGCCGACCGCCCGGACGAGCTGCTCGACGGGATCCGCCGCGTCCTGCGGCCGGGCGGCGTGGCGATCCTGATCGGCGAGCACGTCGTCGGGCCGCGCGCCTACGCGGGGCACGCCGCGCGGGGTCGCTTCGCGGCTGCTGCCATCGCGCGTCGCGGCACCCGGCGGCGGGCCGGTCCCCGCCGCCGACGCGACCACGGGCGACCACTACTACAGCCGGCGCGAGTACTCGGCGCTGTTCGCAGGCCACGGCTTCGACCACAAGCGCCTGCGGCGGCGCGGCGCCGAGTTCCAGGCGTTCCTACTGACCCCCCGGTAGCCGGGCGCGCAGCATCGTCCGCTCGTCCGGCGACATGAAGACGACGTAGTAGGCGACCCAGTAGGCGGCGAGCGCGCCGCCCCCGCAGGCGACCAGCAACGCCGGTCCGAGAGATCGAGCAGCGCGTTCGCGGCGACCAGGACGGCGGCGAGGAAGACGCCGGGCGCGAACGCGGGCAAGAACGCGCGCCGCGCAAGCTCCCCGATCGTGACCGGGAAGGTGTCGGTCACGTAGTGGAGCGTCACGGGCAGCAACAGCGCGTAGGCGATCGTCGTCCCGAGCACGACGCCCTCGAGCCCGAGCCACGCGGTCAGCGCGAGCGACAAAACGAGGTTGATCGCCGCGGTCGCCCACGCGATGCCGACCTGGACCCGGGTGCGACCGGCGGCCCACAGCATCGAGGAGCCGACCGTTCCGCAGGGCGCGAACAGCCAGTACGAGACGAAGATCGTCGTCGCGGTCGCAGCCGGGATGAAGCGCTCTCCGAGCCAGACCTCGAGGATCGGCTCCGCGAGCACCATCAGCGCGATCGACAGCGGGGTCGTCACGGCGAGCACGTAGCGCGTCCCCCGAATCGAGCAGCTCGCGCAGGCGGTGCTGGTCGTCCGCGGCGATGTACGCCGTCGAGACCGGCAGGACGGTGATCAGCATCGTCCCGTGCAGGACGCGCAGCAGCGACTGCGGGCGGACGACCGCCTCGTACAGCCCGACGGTCGCCGCGTTCTTGAACGCGGCGAGGATCGCCCTGTCGACGGAGTAGATGACGATGTCGGTGACCGCCGAGAGGAAGACGGCGCCCGAGAAGCCGAGGAAGCCGCGCATCCCGGCACGTCGAGGCCGTTCGGTCGCAGGCGGTACGGCAACCGCTGCGCACGGACGACGAGCAGCGACGCCAGGCCGGTCGACAGAGGGATCGAGCCGCCGGCCGCGATCAGCAGCCACAACGGCGCATCGAAGACGAACAGCATCGCGACGATCGCGGTCGCGAAGACGACGTGGCCGGCGATGTCGACCGCAGCGGCCGCCTTGAACCGCTGCGTGCCGTGGAGCACGTTGTAGTAGGTGGTCGCCGGCCAGCCGACGGCTGTGACCGCGGCGAGCGCGATCAGCCCGCTGCGGCCCTCGGACTCGAGCGAGGACGGGATGTCGAACAGCGACAGTGCCCCGACGCCGGCGCCGAGGATCACGAGTCCGGCGAGCGCCCCGAACGCGACGTATGACGCCATCGTCGCCGTGAACGCGTAGTCGCGCGCGGCCGGTCGCGCGCCTGGGCGATCGTGCGGATCGCCGCCGCCTCGACGCTCCCCTGGATGAAGATCAGGCCGAGCGCGAACGACAGCGTCAGCCCGTAGACGCCGAACTCCGACAGGCTCAGCTCGCGCCCGAGCGCGGTCGAGGTGCCGAGCAGGATCAGGATCCCGACGCCGCGCGCCGCTTGGATCGCCAGCGTGCCCGTGAGGAGCCGCCGCTCCTCGCCGCCGGACTCGGCCGGGATCTCGGCTATCTCCGGCTCGGTCGTGCTCACGGCTCGACGAATCCTCGCCAGCAGTCGGGACCGATCGGCGCAAGCGCCGACGCGACGGCCTCGCGTGCCGCGGCGCGCCAGCTTCCCGCTCCGCCTCGGGCAGCCCCGTCGCCTGAGGACCGCCCCGCGCAACTCGCCGGGAGTGCGCCCGCCTGCGCCGAAGGGCCGGGAAGGGCTCGAGCTGGTCGAGGTCGAGGAACGTGTCGGAGCGGACGAAAACCGCCGGAACTCCCTGCGCGAGCGCCTCGTAACAGACGACCGAGTACGAGTAGAGCACCGCGTCGCCGGCGGAGCAGCTCACCGATCGGCTCGTCGGAGAAGGCGGGCACGTCGCCGCCGGCCAGCGAGCGCGGCCCAGGCGCGGACCCGGCCCGTCCACCGCGGGATGGCACTTGATTTTCAAATCGAAGCGGTCGTCGCCGCCGAACGCCTCGATCGCCTTCGCGACGAGCTCGGCCGACTGTGCGACGTCGATGCTCGTCGCGGCGAGCACACGGAGCGGCTCGCCGGGGCGCGGGCCGGCGGAGGCCGCTCGTGTAAATCCTCGTGGCGCAGGGCGCAGCCGACCCGCACACCGTCGGGCGGGAACCCCTCGCGCCGCAGGATCCCGGCGAAGGTCTCACCGTTCGTCACGACGCGGTCGGGCAGCGGGCGCAGCCCTATCTCGGAGCGCGCCGGGTAGAGCGAGAGCGCGAAGCGCGAGAAGTTGACGTTGTCCCAGCCGACGACCGCGGTGCCGGGCATGTGCTCGTGAACCGCGTGCGTCAACGCCTGCTCCCACGAGTGGCCCTCGAAGGGAAGGAGCACACGCGCCGGCCGCACGCCGCCCGCCGCCAGCTTGCGGACGAAAGCGTCGAGCGCGATCGGGACGCGCTGCTGGAGCTCGTACTCGGCGACGTGCTCGCGGGCGAGGCGGGCGACGGGCGTCGAGACTGGCTTCGGCCGGAATGTCGGGAGCAAACGCGTGTGCGCGGCGCCCGGCGTCGCGCCAGTCGGCCGCGTCGGTCCAGCGTCGTGGAAGTAGAAGCGCTCGCCGGTCGCGAGCAGCGGCCTGATCGTGTCCTCGAACAGCGCGGGCGCGATGACTCGCGGGGCGAACGCGACCTCGTGGCCGTGCTCGCGCAGGAGTCGCGGCAGGGGCCGAAGTGAGGGTCCTGGTAGTGGCCGTCGGCTCCGGCGCTGCGCTCGTCGACCCAGGTGAACAGCAGCGCCGTGCGCTCGCCGGCGAGCGGTTCTCCACGAGACGCCCCGAGGCGGCCCAGCACCCGCCGGCGGTAGGCGTGACTGTCCTCGAGCGCGAGCGCGGCGCCGCGCCGAGAGCGCCGCCGGTGCCCCGGCATGAGCTGGCCGGGGGCGGTCCGCGCCCAGCCGTCCAGGCCACGGCGCGCGGCGCGCTTCAGGCGGCTCTCCCCCGGCGCGGAGCCCGCGCCGAGCACGCGGGCGTCCGGCACGGTCTCCCGCAACGCATCGCGACCGGCGGGAGTCGAGCAGACGACGAGTACGTCGTCGAGGCCCTCGGCGAGCGCGCGCCGCGCGGCCGCGAGCGCGCAGAGCCGGGGGAAGAGCCGCGCGAAGGGGTTCTTGGCGGCGAGCTCGGAGGCCCACCACTCGAGCGAGGCGTTTTGCTGCGAGAGCTCGCCGATCCAGTCGATGTAGGGGTCGCGCAGCGCGTTCGCCGCGTCGTCGAGCAGCTCTCCCACCTCCACGCGTTCGAGTCCGGCGAGCGGGCCGGCGGCGGCGGTGAGTCCCATTCGGCATCCTCGCCGGCGTACAGCCAGCGGCGTGCGCCCGCCGATCCCGGCGCGCGCGAGCCGACGGCGGACTGGAGGGTGAGCAGCCTCACCCGCCCGGTCGGTGCCCGAGCTCGAAGAACTGGAAGCGGCGGAAGGTGCCGGCGAGGATGTGGCTGCGGCGGTTCGCCGCGAGGTAGGCGCGCTGGGCCACCGTCCGCGGCCGGCCGATGATGTCGCAGACGGTGTCGAAGCGGATCTCGAGCGGTGAGTGCGACACGACGGAGCCGAAGTCCTCGCGCGAGAACTCGAACACGTGCATGTAGCCGCGCTGGACCGACTCGTCGCGCGGGTAGACGAAGGTCTGCGGCACCCACGGGATCGACAGCCACACGCGCCCGCTTGGGGCGCATACGCGCGCGAGCTCGGCAAGCAGCTCGTGCGGGCTCTCGACGTGCTCGAGCGTCTCGAAGCAGAGGACGTGGTCGAACTCGCCGTCTTCGAAGGGCATCCGGTGGCCATCGCCAAGACGCGCCTCGATCCCGTTCTTCTCGATGTTGCGGACCGCGGCGGGCGCGAGGTTGAACCCGAGCCCCGGCTTGCCGAGGTCCTTCAGCATCAAGCCGTCGGTGTCGCCGACGTCGAGCGTCTTTGCGAGCGGCCAGCGCCTCGGCGCCGATGCGTTCGTGCAGGACTTTGACCCGCCACGCGTGGAAGAAGCGCATCGCGCGGCGAAGATGCTCCTGCTCGACGAGTTCCTCGGCACCGAAGTGCAGGCGCGCGTCCTCGTCGGTCATCGCCTCGTATCCGGGGCGCAGGGCGGGCTCGCTCGCGGAGCCGGTTCTCGATCAGCTCGCCGACGATCCTCCCCTGGCCCCGCAGCAGAGCGCGTCCGAGCGCAGGGACGGCGGGGCCGCCAACCTTCCGGATGACTGTTTCCGCTGCGTTCATGCGGGTTCCCCGCAGTCTCACGGGACCTACGGTACGAGAACACCCCCGGCGGTGCTCATGCGCGCCGGGCCGCTGCGATCACGCGCAGCAACGGCTCGATCGAGAAGCGCTCGGACAACTCTCCGCGCCCGGGACGGGCGCCGGAGCTGCGACAGCGCGACAGCGAGTTCGTCCGCGTCGCGGTAGGCGAACACGCCGGGGCCCTCGAACTCGGGGGGAAGGCGTGCGCGCGGACGACCGCGGGCCGCCCGCACGCGAGCGCCTCGAGGATCGTCAGCGGCTGGCCCTCGGTACCCGTCGAGGGCACGACGACCGCATCAAGCGACCCGATGAACTCGAACGCGTCGGGTACCACCCCCATCAGCCGCACGCGCTCCGCGAGGCCGAGCTCCGAGACCCTGCGCTCGATCTCGGCGACGTAGTCCGGCTGCTCGTGGCCGCCTGCAACGAGCAGCTCGGACCAGAGCCCGGGGTTGGCCGCGAGCTCTTCGACCAGCTCGAGCACGCCCTTGCGGCGCGAGATCCGCGCGAGCATCCCCAGCACCGGCCTCTCCCCGGCGGGCGGCGGAGCCCACCGCCGCCGCGCGACGATGCTCGTCGGCGGTGAGGAAGATCGAGACCCGCTCGACCGGGACGCCCATCCGCTCGCGGTAAGTCCGCGCCGCGTTCTCGCCGACGGTGACGACCTTGCCGAAACGGCGAAAAAGCAGCCGTGCCGACGGGCGCTCGGCCGTGTCCTGCTCGAGCAGCAGATGGATCACCGGCGGACGCCGCGGCGCCGGCAGGCTGAGGGCCGCGGCGCTCAGATAGGCGTGGGTCGCCGAGCCGACCCCGATCGCGACCACCTCTCGTCCGCCTGCGCGGCCCTGGCGCATCCGCCGGATCGTCCGAGCATCGCCGGGGCGCGCAGCGGTTCCCGATCTCCGGCATCGCGAGCGTTTCGACGTCGATCCCGCGCTCGCGGCAGCGGCCGAACAGCTCGCTGTCGCCGGGACAGAACACGCGCAGCTTCGCCGCGTGCGACCCGGCGCAAGGACCTCCCCCAGGCGCAACACGAAGACCTGCGCGCCGCCGAACACCTGGACGTTGTCGAACAGCCAGATCTCCGTCGGCCGCGGGGCGTTCTCTACGATGGCGCCGCCCGTCATGGATCCCGCGCCACGAGCAAACCCGATCTCCGTGGCTGAGCGCGTCGCCGCGTTCGTCCTCGCACGCGACCGCACGACCGAGCTTCAACAGGTCCTCGACGCGCTTGGGGTCAGACGCGCGCGCCCGACACCGCTGATCGTCTCCAACGACGGCACCCCGGAGGTGGACGCGCTGATCGAGCGCGCCTGCGCGGCCGACGAGCGGGTCAGCTCGGCGCGGCTCGCGCAGAACCTCGGCGGAGCGGGCGGTTTCTCGGCCGGGATCGCCCGCCTCGCCGACGAAGGCGAGGCCGACTTCATCTGGGTATTCGACGACGACGCGATCCCGGGACTCGACTGCCTCGAGCGACTGCTGGACGCGGCGCGAGAGCACGGGCATCCCGCCGCCTTCGGAGCTGCGTCGGCCGACCCCGAGGGCAAGCTCGCTTGGCCGCTCGTACTGCTCGACCGTCGCGAGGCCGTCGAGACGCTCCAGGAACTGCGGGAGGCGTCTCCCCGCGGAGCGCGCCGGTGCACTCGCTCGCCTGGCACGCGCTGCTGCTCCCGCTCGAGGCGGTGCGCGCCGTCGGGCCGCCGCGCGCCGACCTCTACACCTGGTACGAGGACGTCGAGTACGGGCGCGGCTGCGGCGGCGGGCTACGAGTCGCTGGTGGTCCATTACGCGCTCGTCAATCATCCCCCGCCGCCGGAATGAACGTCGTAAGCTCCTCGGCGCGACGCTCCACGTGCCGGTCGCAACGCCCGACCGCGGCTATCTGATGACGCGTAACTCGCTCGTCGTCCACCAGACGTACGGCGGCGCGCGCTTCTGGTACGCCGATCTTCCGGCGATCGTGATCAAGGCGGCCGTGCTCGCGTTCTCGCTGCCGGGCTCGAAGCTCGCGAACCTCCGAGCCGGTGCTGTTCCGGCCACTCGCCGCGGCCGCGCGCAGGGCCGCCTGGGCGACCTCGAGGCCGGGCGGCGCTCAGGGTGCGTGACAAGATTCCGCGCAGCATGACTCGCGACCTCGTGACGGGAGCGGACGGCTTCATCGGCAGCCATCTGGTCGAGGCCTGGTCGAGTCGGGCTCGAGTCCGCGCGCTCGTCCAATACAACTCGCGCGGCCAGTGGGGCTGGCTCGACGACCTGCCCGCGGACAAGCTGGGCTCGGTCGACGTCCAGCTCGGCGACCTCCGCGACGGGCCGGCGCTGGCGAGGCGATGCGCGCGGCTGCGACCGCGTCTTCCATCTCGGCGCGCTGATCGCGATCCCGTACTCGTACGTGGCGCCGTCCGAGTACATCGCGACGAACGTCGCGGGACGCTGCACGTGCTCCAGGCCGCGCGCGCCGAGGACGTCGAGCGTCGTCGTCCACACGTCGACGAGCGAGGTGTACGGCACGCGCGCGCTACGTGCCGATCGACGAGACGCACCCGCTCCAGGGCCAGTCGCCCTACTCGGCGAGCAAGATCGGCGCCGACAAGATCGCCGAGAGCTTCCACCTCTCGTTCGGGTGCCGGTGGCGACCGTGCGCCCGTTCAACACCTACGGCCCGCGCCAGAGCGCGCGCGCCGTGATCCCGACGATCATCACCCAGGCGCTCAGCGGCCCCGAGGTGCGGCTCGGCTTGCTCGACCCGATGCGCGACCTCACCTACGTCGAGGACACCGCCGACGGGATGGTCCGCGCCGCCGCGACGCCGGGCGGTCGGCGAGGTCGTCAACCTCGGGCAGGGATCGGGCGTGACCGTCGGCGAGGTGGCCGAGAGGTGTTCGAGATCCTCGGCGAGGAGAGGGAGATCGTGCTCGACGAGCAGCGGGTCCGCCCGGAGCGCAGCGAGGTGATGGAGCTCGTCTGCGACAACTCGCGCGCTCGCGAGCTGCTCGGCTGGGAGCCCCGACCACCTCGCCGGCGGTCTCGAGCAGGTATCGAGTGGCTGCGGGCGCACCTCGAGCAGTACCGCCCCGACGTTACGCGATCTGATGCGTGCAGTCATCCTCGCCGGCGGCAGCGGCACGCGGCTCGCTCCCTACACGACGATCATCCCCAAGCCGCTGATGCCGGTCGGGGGCTCGGCGATCGTCGAGATCCTGATCCGCCAGCTCGTCGAGGACGGCGTCGAGCGGATCACGTTCTGCCTCGGCCACAAGAGCCGGATCATCAAGACCTACCTCGCCGACGTCGGCGCCGGCGTCGAGATCGACTACTCCGAAGAGACCGAACCGCTCGGCACGATGGGCCCGCTGCGGCTGATCGACGACCTCCCCGAGGACTTTCTCGTCCTCAACGGCGACCTCCTCACCGACGTTCGTTCGCGGGCCTGTTCGAGGAGCACCGCGAGTCCGAGGCCTGTTCTCGATCAGCGCGTTCCGGCGCGAGCTCTCGACCGAGTTCGGAGTCCTCGAGCAGGACGCGAACGGATCGCTCGTCGACTTCCAGAGAAGCCGAACTTCTCGCATCTCGTGAGCATGGGGATCTACGCGGTCAACCGCGACGCCGTCGAGCTGATCCCCGAGGGCCGGCCGTTCGGCTTCGACGAGCTGATGCTGAAGCTGATCGAGCTCGGCAAGAACCCGCGCGTCCGTCGAGCACGACGGGATGTGGCTCGACCTCGGCCGCGAGGACGACTTCCACGCCGCGCAGGAGCTGTTCGAGGAGCGCGGCGACCAGCTGCTGAGCCGATGACGGGGACCGTCCTCGTAACGGGCGCGACCGGCTTCGTCGGCGGCGCATTGTGCAAGCGGCTCGAGCGGGACGGCTCGCATGTCCTGCGGCTGTCGCGCTCGCTCGGGCACGACGTCACCGACCCGGAGGCGTTCGTCGAGTTCCGCGACGCCGGCGTCGAGTTGGTGTGCCATCTCGCCGGGCGGACGTTCGTTCCCGACGCGTGGGCCGACCCGGCCGGTTTCTACGAAGTCAACGTGCTCGGCACCCAGCGCGCGCTTGACTTCGCGCGCACCGCCGGCGCGCGCTTTCTCCACTGCTCGGCGTACGTCTACGGGCCACCGGGCCGCCTGCCGGTGGACGAAGGGCACCCGGTGCGGCCGGCCCACCCCTACGCCCATTCGAAGTGGCTCGCCGAGGAGCTGTGCCGCTTCTACGCGGACGCGTGGGAGCTGCCGGTGTCGATCGTGCGGCCGTTCAACCTCTACGGGCAGGGGCAGGACGAGCGCTTCGTGATCGCCTCGATCGTCGGCCAGTGGGCGCGCGAGGGGCGCGTGCACGTGGCGACGACCGTCCCCCGGCGCGACTTCCTCTACATCGACGACTTCGTCGATGCCCTGATGGCCGTTACGGCCGAGCGAGCCCTTCGGCGGCGAGGTCTCGAACGCCGGCTTCGGCCGGTCGCACTCAGTCGGCGAGGTGATCGCGGCGCTCGGCGCGGTCGTCGGCCAGGAGATCCCCTTCGAGGAAACCGGCCAGGACCGTACCGGCGACATTCCCGACGTCGTCGCCGACTGCCGGCTCGTGCGCGAGGGCCGCTGGAAGCCGGCGACGACCATCGAGCAGGGGCTCGCGGCGATGACCGCGAGCCGCGCAGGGAGTGGGCAGTTGAGCTCGTCTCGCGAGCCTCCGCGGCCGTCGCCCGGCGTCGCCGCGATCGAGCGCGTTCGCGAGGGCGGGCGCGAGCGCGAGGGAATGGTCCCGCTCGACCGCAACGAGCGCCTCGCCCCGCTTCCCGGCTGGCTGATCGACGAATTGCGTGCCGGCCTCGACTCCGACCTGGTGACCACCTACCCCGCGACCGACCGCCTCCAGGAGGAGCTCGCGGCGGCCGTCGGGCTCGAGGGCGAGCGGCTGCTCCTGACCCCTGGTTCCGACGCGGCCCACCGCGCGCTCCACCACGCGTACGTCGAGCCCGGCGACGAGGTGGTGATGCTCGACCCCTCCTACCGGATGCTCCGGTCTACGCCGAGATGTTCGAGGGCGAAGCCGGTCGCGATCCCGTTCGCCGGTGACCTGACGTTCGACTTCCACGCTCTGCTCGGCGCGATCGGTCCGGCGACGAAGCTCGTGACGCTCCCGAACCCGAACCAGCCGACGGGCACCGTCCTCGGCGAGGACGCGATCGCCGCGCTGCTCGAGCGCACCGCCGCGGCGGGCGCGCTGCTCGTTATCGACGAGGCCTACTACCCCTTCTCCAAGCAGACCGCCCTGCCGCTCGTGACCGACGACCCCCAGCTGGTCGTCACGCGGACGCTCTCGAAGGCGTGGGGCCTCGCCGGTCTGCGGCTCGGCTACGTCGCCGCCGACCCGGCCGTGATCGCGAACCTGTTCAAGGTCCGCTCGGTGTACGACGCGAACGGGCTCGCGATCCACGTCGCGCGCCTCGAGCTTGCGCACCCCGAGGTCGCCGACGACTACGTCGCCGAGGTCGAAGCGGGCCGCGCCCTGCTCGCCGAGCGCTGCCGCGCGATCGGTGTCGGCCCGCTCGAGAGCCCGACGAACTTCATGCAGCTCCGCGTCGGCGCGCTTGCCGCGCCGGACGCGGTCGTCGAGGGCTTCACGAGCGCGGCTACCTCGTCTCCGGGCCGTACTCGGCTCCCTGCTTGGCGGACTGCGTCCGCGTAACGCTCGGGCCGCCCGCGCTGATGGAGCAGTTCGCCGACGCGCTTGCCGAGGTCGTCGGCAACGGCTGATGCGGGTCGGCCACTCGTACGTCGAAGCACAGCTCGCGGCGAGTTGCGAACCAAGCTCGACGTCACCGCCGACGACTTCTCGGAGACGATGGCCTACGACGAGCTTGGCGTTCGACACGCAGGACGACTTCCTCTCGTACTGCCGGCGAGCCGTGGAGGGTCGAGGTCCATGAAGCCCTGACGGACCTTCTCGCGCCCGATCGCACGATCCTCTCGGTCGGGGCCGGCATCGGAGAGCACGAGGTCCCACTGCACCTCGCCGGCTACGACATCGTCGCGTCGGACCTTCTCCCCGACTCCTGGCGCGCACGACGAAGCTCTTCCCGGACCTTCGGACGATGCGGCTCGATGTCCTCGACCCTCGCTGGACGATCGCTACGACGATGTCCTCGCCGCCGCGATGGAGTCCGTCTTCGACGACGACGACCTGCGCCGGGCGATCATCAACCTGCGCGGCCTCATTAATCCCGGTGGCAGGCTCATCGTCGGGCTGCGCTACAAGGACAACCTCGCGACCCGCGCGATCGACGACGCTACTCCTTCCGCTCGGCGCGGCGGCGGCGAACTGCGGCCGGCGGATTCGCGGAGACTCCGGCCGGCTCCGTCGGCGCGAGCACGGGTTCAGGCGGCGACCCCGCGAGCTCGTCGAGCTCGTCCGAATCATGCGGGTTCGAGCTCGGCCGCGTGCGCTACGCAGGTTTCGCGATGGAGCTGACGCGGATCGACCTGCACAATCGCGCGCCGCGCCTGTTCGAGCGGATCCGGCGCGCTGACCGCCGCTGGCACGTGTTCAACAACGTCACGTTGTTCGAGTTCAGTTACCGCGCCGATCGATGACCCGGCCCGAAGGTCGAGCGCTGGTCGGAGCACCCCGACCTCGTCGAGTACTACGGCTCGGCGCGCAACCGCCCGGAAGACCTGTACCCCTCCGAGCGGCGCTTCCTCCCCTGGCTCGCGCGCGAGGCGAGGACGGTGCTCGACGTCGGCTGCGCGGCGGGCGGGTTCGCCGCGATCTACGCCGCCTACAACCCGGCGATCGCCTACACGGGCGCGGACTTGTCGCACTCGCTCTTCGAAGCGGCGCGAGCGCTCCATCCCGAGGCCGAGTTCGTCGAGGCCGACGCCGTCGAGGGCCTGCCGTTCGGCGAGCGGAGCTTCGACGTCGTCCAGGCGCTCGGCTGGCTGCACTGGGAGCACGAGCACCGCGCAGCGCTGCGCGAGCTATGGCGGTCACCGCCAGCCGGCTCTTCTTCGACGTCCGGCTCAAGGCAGGCGACGACGCCGGCGCCGTCGAGGGCCACCAGCGGCTCGCGCTCACCGGCGAATGGGACGGCTGGACCGAGGTCCCGTACATCGCGCTCGCCTGGCCCGAATTCGCCGCTTTCCTGGCGGAATTGGGGGCGGAGCGCATCCTTGGCCACGGCTACCTCGGCGACCCTTCGGATACCGTTAGCGAGATGCAGGAGAAGGTCTGCTTCGCGACTTTCGTGCTCGAGAAGCCGGCCGCGGGGCCTCCGTCGGAGCCGCTCGTCTGCCTCGATGCGCCGCTGTCGTGGCCACCCGAGGCGGGCTCGGCCGACGTGCGGCCCTCGGCCGAGCTTGGCGTGCTCGTACCCGAGGACGCGCCATGAGCGTCGTCGCGCTGATGCTCGGTCGCGCGAACAGCAGCGGCTTCCCGGGCAAGAACGTGATCCCGGTGCTCGGGCGACCGCTGATGGCCTACGGCCTGATCGCCGCGAACGACAGCCGCCATGTCGACCGCTCTACGTCTCGACCGACTCGGACGAGATCGCCAGTATCGGGCGCGACTACGGCGCGGAGCGATCGAGCGCCCGCCCGAGCTGTGCACCGACGAGGCTCACGGCGAAGACGCCTACCGCCATGGGTACGAGATCATCCGCGACCGCCTCGCGACCGACGGCGAGGAGATCGAGCTCGTCGTTCTGCTGTTCGCGAACGCGGCGACGGTCACCGGCGAGCTGATCGACGAGGGGATCGAGAAGCTGCGGGCCGACTCCTCGCTCGACTCCGCCGTGACGCTCTCGCGGTACAACATGTGGAGCCCGCTGCGCGCGGGCGTATCGACGACGACGGCACGCTGAAGCCGTTCGTGCCGTTCGAGGTGTTCGGCGACCCCGACGCGCTCTCCGACGACCGCGATTCGCAGGGCGACGTCTGGTACGCCGACATGGGCACCTCGTCATGCCCCGCGCTGCCTCGCCGAGCGCGACTACGGGATCCTCCCCCAGCGCTGGATGGGGCGGCGGATCGCCCCGATCGAGTCGTGGGCGGCCGCGACGTGGACTACGAATGGCAGCTGCCAGCGGTCGAGTTCTGGCTCACCGAACACGGCGTGAAGCCGGCGGAAGAGCGTGAGCGCGTCGGCTGACCTGACCGTCGCGCTCTCGGTCTCCTCGTTCGCCGACGCCGACGACGTGCCGCTCGAGCGCCTGCGGTCGGCGGCGAACGTGCTTGACAACCCGCACGGGCGAGCTCGACGAAGCCGAGGTGGCCGATCTGATCAGCGAGGCCGAGGAGTGATCGCGGGGACCGAGCCGCCGACGGCCGCCGTGCTCGAGAGCGCCTCGCGGCTGCGGGCGATCTCCCGCGTCGGCGTCGGGCTCGACAGCGTCGACCTCGACGCGGCGGAACGGCTCGGGATCGAGGTCTTCAACACGCCCGACGCGGTGACCGACGCGGCCGCCGGCTCGCCGTCGCCGGGATCCTCGCGCTCGGGCGCCACCTGCATCGCATGGATGCCGCGATCCGGGCCGGAACTGGGATCGATGATGGGCTCGCTGATGATCGGCAAGACCGTCGGCATCGTCGGCCTCGGCCGCGTCGGGCGCCGTGTCGCCGCGCTGCTCGGCGCGTTCGGGACGAAGCTGATCGCCTACGACGTCGTCCCGGACGACGGCTGGGCGGCCGAGCACGGCGTCGACGCCTCGAGCTCGACGAACTGCTGCCGCGCGCGGAAGTCGTGACGCTGAACGCCTCCGGCGCCGACCCCCTGCTCGGCGCCGCCGAGCTCGCCGCGCTCCCGACGGGCCGATCATTGCCAACGCGGCGCGCGGCGGGCTGGTCGACGAGCAGGCCCTCCACGCCGAGCTCGCTTCGGGCCGGCTCGGCGGCGCCTACCTCGACGTCTTCGAGCAGGAGCCCTACGACGGGCCGCTGCGCGAGCTCGACAACGTCCTGCTGACCGCGACGCCGGCTCGTACGCGCGCGAAGCGCGCGCGCTGATGGAAGCGCAGGCGGTCGAGAACCTGCCCGGCTACCTCGAAGGCGGCACGCCGTGAAGGCGGTCGTATTCGGCGGATCGGGCTTCGTCGGCAGCCATGTCGCCGATTCCCTCGCCGACGCCGGCAACGAGGTGACGATCTTCGACCGCGCCGAGTCCCCTGGGTCCGCGACGACCAGCAGTTCGTGCTCGGCGACATCGCCGATCCCGAGGCGGTCGTCGCCGCGACGGCCGGTGCTGAAGCGGTCTACAACTTCGCCGGGCTCGCCGACCTCGACACCGCGCGCGAGCAGCCGCTCGAGACCGCGCGCGCCAACGTCCTCGGCAACCTCAACCTGCTCGAGGCGGCGCGCGAGGCGGGCGTCGGGCGCTTCGTCTTCGCGAGCACGATCTACGTATTCGGCGACGCCGGCTCGTTCTACCGCGTCTCGAAGCAGGCCTGCGAGCTCTACGTCGAGGAGTACAGCCGCGCCTACGGCCTCGACTACACGATCCTCCGCTTCGGCACGCTCTACGGCCGCCGCGCGACCGACGCCAACAGCGTTCACCGCTATCTGCAGCAGGCGCTGTCCGAGCGGCGCATCACCGCGCAGGGCACCGGTGACGAGCTGCGCGAGTACATCCACGTCGAGGACGCGGCGCGGCTGTGCGTCGAAGCGCTCGGCGACGAGTACGCGAACGAGCAACTCGTGCTCACCGGCAACCACCCGCTGCGCTTCCGCGAGCTGCTCGAGCTGATCGGCGAGATCGCCCCGGGCGAGCTCGAGATCGAGCTGACGCCGCCGTCGGCGGAGGAGGCCGAGTCGTCGGCCCACTACGCGATCTCGCCCTACAGCTTCAAGCCGCGGCTCGCGCGCAAGCTCGTCTCGAACCACTACACGGACATCGGGCAGGGCCTGCTCGACTGCATGCAGGAGCTGGACGAGGCGAAGCCCGCCGCGGAATGAGCCGACACGCGCCGTCATTTTCGATTTCGACGGCGTGATCCTCGAGTCGGCCGAGATCAAGACGAGAACGTTCGCACGGCTGTTCGAAGACGAGGGCCACGCCGAGCACGTCCCCGAGATCGTCGCGCTCCACCTGCGCCTCGCGGGGATCTCGCGCTTCGAGAAGTTCCGCCTGATCTACTCGGACATCCTCGATCAGCCGCTCGACGACGCCGAGCTCGAGCGCCTCGGCGACGAGTTCTCGCGCATCGCGCTCGACGAGGTGCTCGCGTGCCCGTTCGTGCCCGGGACGTGCGAGCTGCTCGAGCGCCTGCACGGCGAGGGGGTCCTGCTGTTCGTCGCCTCGGGGACGCCGCACGAGGAGCTCGTCGGGATCGTCGAGGCGCGCAAGCTCAGCGGCTACTTCCGCGACGTGAACGGCAGCCCGGCCACCAAGGGCGAGATCACGCTCCGCATCCTCGCCGAGCACGATCTTCGCTCGGAGGAGGCGCTGTTCGTCGGCGACGCGATGACCGATCTCGAGGGCGCGCGAGAGGCGGGCGTGCCGTTCGTCGGGCGGATTCCCGTCGAGGGACCGAACCCGTTCGCGGATGAAGACGTCCCGACGGTCGGGGACATGGCCGAACTCGACAAGCGCTTCGACGAGCTGGTTGCCGCGGCTGCGCCGTCGTAGCCCGCGAGGCGCTCAGCGCGTCGCCACGGCGAACACCGTGTCGCAGTGCCAGCTGTCCTTCAGCACGCGGCGGTACTCGCGGTCGACCGCCTCGTCGAAGCAGGTCGGTGTACTTGCCCTTCCCCCCGGCTTGCCCTTCCATCAGCCAGTGGATGTGGTTCGAAATGTCGTAGCGCTGGTCGGGGATCTCCTCGACGGCGCTGAAGCCGGCGCGCTCGAGCACCATCGTCAGCGTCCTGTGCGAGTAGTTGAAGTAGTGGGCGCGCTGCCAGTAGAAGCGGTCGAAGGCGTCGAGCTGGTAGTAGCGGACGAGCGCATCGTCGACGTTCGGGACCTCGACCGCGCAGTGGCCGCCCTCGTCGAGCAGGTCGCGCCAGCGGCCGAGCTCGTCGATCGGGTCGCGCATGTGCTCGACGACGTAGTACGCCATCACGAGGTCGAACTCGTCGCCGGAGACCTCCTCGAGCGTGGCGAACGTCTCGATCCCGCGCGAGTTCGCGTACTCGCGGTAGTGCTCGCCGGGCTCGACGCCGACCGTCGAGCCGACGAACGGCGCCACGGCATCGAGCAGGAAGCCCGTCGAAGAGCCGACCTCGAGCACGCGCATCCCCTCGCGCAGCCAGGGCTTGAGGTTCTCGAGCCGCCGGCGGGCCTCGGGCTGCCACTCCTCGAAGTGTTCCTCGGGCTTCGTCTCCCCGGGCGAGCCTGCGCTCCTTCATGTACGCGGCGAACTCGGCCTCGTAGAAGGCCTTCTCGTCCTCCACGCTCATGATCGGGTGGAGGAAGACGATCTCGCAGGTCTCGCAGCGGTAGACCGCCGACTCGGGCGCGTCCCAGACGGTGTCGACGACCTGGCGGCGCACGCCGTCGCAGCCGAACGGGCACGCGACGTCGGCGACGGGCGCGTTGTCGGAGAAATCAGGCATTCCGCGCGCTATCCCTCGTGCTCCAGCTCCTTCAGGGTTCGTGTCCATGGCTCGCGCCAGTCGCCGCCGATCGCGAAGCGCTCGAGGAACAGCCGCCGGGCGGCCTGGATCTCCGGCTCGCGCCACCATCCTGCGCACGCGGATAGACCTCGTCGAGCTTCGCCGCCGCGGCAGCGGGGATCCGAGAACACGACGCCGGCCGCCGCCAGGGCGTCGAAGGGTTTTTGTGCGTCGTCTGTCCAGTTCCATAGCTTTGTGTCCCAGATTCCGATCGTCGGAACCCCGAGCACCATCGCCTCGATGAAGGGGGTATCCGGGTAGGCGAGCACGGCTACCCGGGCGGTCTGCATCCACGCTACCGCAGATCGGGCGGTCGCGCGACTCCGCCGCGGGCAGCTTCGCGAGCGCGGGCGGGCGCGCGCCGGCCGCGACCGTCCGGGAAAGCGCTTCAGGCGTAGGCGCTCACGGGTTGGCCGACCGCCTCGACGAACGCGTTCAGGCGATCGAGCTCGGCGAAGACCTGGTTCGCCAGCGGGAAGGTCTCGAAGCGCAGCAGCTGGTTGTGCGGCGGCAGGAGCATCTCGACGATCACGACGCCGTCGTCGCCGCCGTGGTGACTGTCGCGAAGCTCGACGATCCGGGGCTGCGGGAGCGCTCGGCGTGTGCCGCGGTCCCCAAGCGAAGAAGAGGTCGAAATGCGAGCCGGGCCCGGCGACGAAGTCCGACGGCGGATGCGACGCGAGGCGAGGGTCGCTCCGCCGTGCTGGACCTCTGCGAGCGGTGACCGGCGGCCTTCGAGCGCGCGATGAACTCGTTCTCGGCGTCCATGAACGAATAGAGCCGTCCAGCATCGCGCAGTCGGCCCCGTACGCCGCCTCGCTGCGCTCGAGAGCCCGGCGTAGCCCTCGAGCGAACGAGGAATGAGACGCGGAAGCAGCGCATCGATCGGCACTCGGGTGCTCCGGCACGAGGCCTGCCGCGAGCGCAGATCGCGCCCCGGGTCGACCGGGCGCGCTGCCGTCGCAGCACGAGCGGCCGCGCCGGCCGACCCACCGACCGAGCGATTGAGCGCAAGGATCTCCCCCGCCCCGAGGCCGTGGGGCCGAGCAGCGCGAGGCGGCGGCCGCGCTGGCCGGCCGAGCGCGAGCCGCAGCAGCGCCCGCAAGGTCGGCCGCGGCGAACCGCCATCAGGGCGCGCAGCCCGCCGGGAGCGCGGGCGGCGCTGCACGGGCGCCTCCGGCCGCGGCTCGGCTGGAGCACGCCCGCGGCAGATTTCGCTGACGAGCCCCGCGTTCCAGCGATCGGTCTTCTGCTCGTTGGCGCCTGCCACATCGTCGCGGGGGCGGCGAGCGCGCCCCTCGAGGATCGGCGCATCGGGAAAGAGAGCGTGCGCAGTTCTCACGTACAACGCACGATCGAGCAGCTGGCTCACGGTCATGTGAAGCCACGGCTCGATCAGCAGCTCCCAATAAACCCGAGGGTGATCGGTGCCGTGGTGGTCACCGAGCGCATCGCCGAGCTCTGCCGCCAGGGCGCCCGAGCGAACATGGCGGGCGTAGAGGGCGACCGCGTCGCGATCGTCCCACGGGTTGGGCAGCACCACGACGGACTCGTCCTCATCGGGCCGACACCACCAGCCGCCGAGCGCGCTCCCGGAACGGCAGGGCGCCGACCAGGAGGCGTGGACCGAAGTGGCACCGACCGGCGGCCCGCGCGCGCTCGACGTACGAGGCCTCGAAGCGGCGACCAGCTCTCTGAGCTGTTCGTCCGAGTCCGCGGCAGCGCTCACTCGAGCGCCTCCGCCGTGAGCGTCTCGCCTGCGCCGACCGCGCGCTTGAGCCGCCGGCCGAGGAGCTCGCCCTCCTGCGCCCGGGGCGAGCCCGTCGCGCGGGCGCAGCCAGGTCGAGGTCTTCGGCGCCGAGCTCGTGGCCGGCGGGCAGGTCGCGCGCGGCGACGATCGAGCGGCGCGCGGCCGCCGTGAGCGGCTCCTCCTCGGGCTGCACCTCCTCGGCCGCGCCGGCCGAGCATCGCGCTCGACGGCGCGCACGCGCTCGACGAGCTCGGCGCAGCTCGTCCGGCTCGGCGGACAGCTGGTGGTCGCGGAAGTCCGACTAGTCGTGGTCGAGCGTGAAGTGCTTCTCGACGATCCGCGCGCCCGAGCGCGACCGCGGCGACCGCCGCGTCGATCCCGAGCGCGTGGTCCGAGTAGCCGACGGTCGCCGCCGAGCTCGTCCTTCGAGCAGCGCGATCGCCGCCAGGTTCAGCGCTCTCCGGCGCTCGCCGGGTAGGCGCTGACGCAGTGGAGCAGCGCGACCTCCGTCTCGCTGCCGGTCGCGAGCCGGTCGCGCGCGTCGCGCGCATCGCGTCGAGGTCGGTGAGCCCGGTCGAGACGATCGCGGGCTTCCCGGTCGCCGCGACCGCGTCGAGCAGCGGGACGAAGTCGTTGTCGCCCGAGGCGATCTTGAAGGCGTCGACCAGCGGCTCGAGGAACGCCGACGCTCTCGAGGTCGAGCGGCGTCGCGACGAACGCGAGGCCGAGCTCGCGCGCGAGCGCGGCGAGCTCCGCTCGATCTCCGCGCGCGAGAGCTCGAAGCGCGCCATCTGCGCGAGCCGCGTCCGTGTCGGCCGGGCGGACGAAGCGCTCGGCCTGGAAGACCTGGAGCTTGACCGCGTCGGCGCCGGCGTCCGCCGCGGCGCTCGACCAGCTCGCGCGCGACGCCCGCGTCGCCCTCGTGGTTGTTGCCGATCTCGGCGACCACACGACCCGCTCGTCGCTGTCGACGGCGCCGATCCGCATCAGCCCACCCGCAGCGTGCAGGTTGTACGGCGCTCGCGCCGAGCGTGAAGCCGAGCCGCTCGTAGAGCGCAGGTCGCGGCGACGTTGGCGGCCTGCGTGCCGACGCGGACGCCGTCGCGCTCGACGCGCGTCGGCACGTCCGACGAAGCGCGCACGGAGCGCGCGCCCGGCGCCGCGGCCGCGGGCATCGGCGGACGACCGCGACCAGGTCGATCACCTGCGTCGCCATCGTCGGCGCAGCACCGCGAGGAAGCCGACCGGCGGCCGTCGCCGGCTCGGCGACGAGCACGTGGTCGCCGCGCTTGCCCGTCGAAGGTAGCTCTCCACCCAGTCGCGCTTGATCGCGTCGGCGTCGCGTCGGCGATCGCGGGTCGAGGTGGAAGCGCGTGCAGCGGAACGCCGAGCCGGCGATCTCGAGCACGGCGTCCCAGTCGTCGGCGCCGGCCTCGCGCACCGTCCACGGCAGCGGCCGCGTCCTCGCGCCCGGGCCGGCGCCGAGGGTGAGGTTCACGTCGACGACGTGAATCCCGCGGCCGCCAGCGTCGACCGCTCGTCGATCCGCCGTCGCAGCGGCACCTTCGCCTGGTAGAACGCCGGCTCGCCGCGCGTCGCGCGCGCTCGGACAGCTCCGCAGCGTCCGCCGGCGGCGACCGTGAACACCGGCACGCCCGAACCGCTCGCCCAGCCAGGCGTCCTCGGCGAGATCGCCACGGCGCGCCCCGTCAGGACGCCGGGACTTGCTCGCCGACGAGCTCGCGGTACCAGGCGACGTAGCGGTCGAGCCCCTCCTCGAGCGTGACCTGCGGCTCGTAGCCGATCAGCTCGCGCGCCTTGTCGATCGTCAGCGTGCCGCGGAACGGGCGCAGCGCGTCGCGCTCGACGTACTCGACCTCGACCTCGGGGAAGTGCTCCTGGACGATCTCGATCAGCTCGGCGAGCGAGCGCGACGCGCCGGTCGTGATGTTGAAGGTCTCGTTGCGCGCCGCCGGGTCGGCGATCGTGCGCACGATCCCGTCGACGACGTCGTCGATGTAGGAGAAGTCGATCCGCTCGTCGCCCTCGCCGTCCACGCGCAGCGTGTCGCCGACGAGCGCGCTCTCGATGAAGATCTGGCCGACCCGGCGGCTGACGCAGCCCGGCCCGTAGAGCGCCGAGGGGCGGATGATCGTGTACGGCAGGTCGAAGACCTGCTCGTAGGCGATCACGATCTTCTCGCCGGCGAGCTTGAGCGCGCCGTAGATGCCGATCGGGTCGAGCGGGTGGTCCTCGGAGACCTCGGGCGTGAGGAAGTTGCCGTAGACCATGCTCGAGGAGAAGTAGATGAAGTGCTCGGCGTCGTCGCGCGCGTAGTCGAGCGCGTTCTCGAGCGTGCGCAGGCTGTGGTCGAACGTGCTCATCGGGTCCTTGTTCGACTTGCCGGCGTGCGCGACGGCGGCGAGGTGGACGACCGTCTGCGGCTCGATCTCGCCGAGCGTGCGCGACAGCCCGTCGTAGTCGCGCGCGTCCTGGACGTGCGAGCGGGATGCCGGCCGTCGTCGAGCTTGTCGAGCCGCTGCTGGATGATCTTGCAGGTAGAGGTCGCGGTTCGGCTGGTCCGCCGGCAGGGCGAGTGTAGTGGAGCAGGTTGTTGACCTCGAGTCCGTCGATGACCTCGACCTCGGCGCCGCGCTCCTTGAGCTCGAGCGCGAGCGTGTGGCCGATGAAGCCGGCGCCGCCGACGAGCGCGATCCGCCGTCCCGTCGAGCTCAGCGCACGCGACCGTCGGCCTCCTCGAGCACGCTGCGCGTCGTCGCGACGATCGTCTCGACGTCGTCCTCGCTCACGTGCGGGCCGACGGGAAGGCGATCGAGCCTGTAGCTGATCCGTCGCGGCCTCGGGCAGGAACCCGCCGCGTAGCCGTATGTCTCGCGGTAGTAGCGCGTGTCGGGCAGCGGCCTGCGGGTAGTAGACGCTCGTGCCGACGCCGCGCGCCTTGAGCGCCTCGATCATCTGCTCGCGGCGCTCGGCGAGCGGGCCCTCGAGCAGCGCGACGAGGCAGTAGTGGCTCGCGTCGCAGCGTCGCCGTCGTGGTCGGAGTCGATCAGCTCGAGCTCGTCGATCTCGCGCGAGGCCCTCGGCGAGCGCCGCGTAGTTGCGCTCGCGCGCGTCGAGGAACCCGGTCGAGCCGCTTCATCTGCTCGACGCCCATCGCCGCGCCGATCTCGCCGAGGCGGTAGTTGAGGCCGAGCATGCTCGATGTCGTAGGCGCCGGTGTGGCGGCGGTCGGCGAGCACGCTCTTGTCGATCCCGAACGCGCGCTGCTTCGAGACCCGCTCGGCGATGTCGTCGCGCGTCGTGATCACCATCCCGCCCTCGCCGGTGCGTGATGTGCTTGACGGGGTAGAACGAGAAGCAGCCGATGTCGCCGTGCAGGCCGACGTGCGTGCCGTCGAAGCGCGCGCCGAGCGCGATCGCGCAGTCCTCGACGACGAACAGGTCGCGCTTGCGGGCGATCTCGAGCACGCGCTCCATGTCCACCGGCAGGCCGAGGTAGTGGACGACCGAGATCGCGCGGGTGCGCGTCGGTGATCAGCGATCTCGAGCTGGTCCAGGTCGACGTTGCCGGTCTCGGGCTCGGCGTCGACGAAGACCGGCTTCGCGCCGCAAGCCTCGACCGCGTGGGCCATCGCGACGTGGGTCTGCGCGGGGACGAGCACCTCGTCGCCCGGGCCCGAGGTCGAGCGCCAGATAGGCGAGGTGGAGCGAGGCCATGCAGGTCGCGGTCGCGATCGCGTGCGGCGCGCCGGTGAACTCGGCGAACGCCGCTCGAACTCCTTCACGCGCGGCCCGTGGGTGAGCGTCGTGCCGCTCGAGCACGTCGGCGACGGCGTTCGCGCTCCGCCTCGCCGATCAGCGGCTTTCCGAAGGGGATCTGGGTCATGCGGGGCCAGGCAGGTTAGGCGAAGGGCTCGACGCCGACGCGGTCTCCGCGGCGGCCGCCTCGTCGATCGCGAAGCAGACCGCCATCGCCTCGAAGACCTCGTCGGCGGTGACCCGCGCCGGCGCCTCGCCGCGGATCGAGGCGACGAACTCGGGGATCAGGTCGCCCTTCTCGACGCCCGGGTAGGCGGCGTCGAGCGGCTCCTCGACGCGTCGTCCTGGCCGCGCGGCGGTAGAGCGCGCCGGGCCGAGTCCGTTCACGAACGTGGCCTCGGTGCCGAACACCTTCACGCCGTGGAAGTGGGGGTGGACGCAGGCGAAGTTCGCGCCCACCTTGGCGATCATGCCGGCCTCGAAGCTCAGCGTCGCCACGACGAGGTCGTCGAAGCGGAACTTGCGTGCCCTGCGGTTGGCGACCTGGCTCCCGACGGCGCCGACCTCGACGACGCTGCCGCCGGTGAGCCAGAGCAGCAGGTCGACCATGTGGACCGCGCCGCCGAGGACGACCGAGTAGTAGTCGAGCTCGCCGCGCCAGCCGTCGGTCATCTTCCAGCGGCGGCCGTAGTCGTAGTCGCCCTCGAGGTAGTACGGCCTGCCGAACTCGCCGTCGTCGATCATCCGCTTCAGCCTGCGAAGCGCGGCGACGCGCGCAGCGGCAGGTTCGACGACAGCCGCAGCTCGGGGCGCGCTCGAGCAGCGCGTGCGGATCTCGTCGGCCTCCTCGCGGTGCAGGCAGAGCGGCTTCTCCGACGAAGACGTGCTTGCCGTGCTCGAGCGCGCGGCTTGACCTGGTCGTAGTGGGCGTCGTCGTAGGTGGCGATCGAGACGACGTCGATCGTCGGGATCGTCGAGCAGCTCGTCGGCGCTCGCGTACGCGCGGGCGTCCGGGATGGCGCTCGCCCACCTCGGCGAGCCGCTCGGCGTCGAGGTCGCAGATCGCGACCACCTCGCAGCCGGCGCGCCTCGTAGCCGGCGATGTGCTGCTCGCCGACGCCGAGGCCGATCAGCCGCCCGCAGCGGCTCATCCGACGGCTCCGCGCGAGCTCGACGAGCTCGGCCTGCCGTAGGTCCAGTGCGGGCGCTCGAGCCGCGCCGAGCAGCGCCTCGAGCCGCGCGGCGTCGTCCTCGGTCGTCGAGCGTCGAGGCGCACGTCCCGCTCCGGTGGTTCGCGGGCGAAGTCGCCGATCCGCAACTCGCCCGGCGTGGCGGTAGAGGTGCGGCGTCACGTGCTCGCGCTCGTCGGCTCGTCGATCTCGGCGCAGGCGCGCTCGACGCGTCGGCGCCGACACGACCTCGACCGACTGGCCGGTCGGGTAGGTGCGCGCGGCGAGACGTTCGTGACGAGGTCGGCGTCGCCCTCGCGCGAAGCAGCTCGACGCCGTGGTCGACCAGCGCCGGGTCGAGCAGCGGGCTGTCGCCGTTGACGCGCACGAACGCGTCGAGCCCGAGCGCTCGGCGCCTGGCGGAAGCGCTCCGGCGACGTCCTCGAGCGGCCCGCGGTGGACGCGACCCGGCGCCGGCCGCAGAACGCGGCGACCGCATCGTCGGCGGCCTCGTCGGAGGTGGCGACGATGACGCTGTCGAGCCCGCTCGCGTGCGCGAGGCGCTCGAGCAGCCAGGCGAGCGCGGGCTTGCCCGCCGAGCTCGCGCAGCACCTTGCCCGGCAGCCGCGCGACCTCATCCGCGCCTGGACGACAGCGCCGACCATCACTCGCCGGCCGAGCTTGCGCACGGCCTCAGCGACGGCCTCGTCGCTGTCGAGCCAGGCGACGACGCGCATGCGCCTGCGTCGTCGAGGTAGGCCTCGAACTCGGGCTCGTGGCCGGGCTCGACCAGCATCAGGTACAGCGCGCGGCCGGGCGTCCGCGTTCACGGCCAGCGCGGCGCGCAGCCCGTGCTCGGCGCAGCCGGCCGTTCAGCGACGGCGTCGCGTAGTAGCCCCACGCCTTGCGCACGACGTCGAGCTCCGTCCCGCCCGGCGACGAACGTCACCTGCTCGTCTGGCTCGAGCTCGACGTCGGCGACGTGGCTGATCGTCCACCTTTCGCCGACGGTGAAGCGCCGCGGCGGGCTCGTTCGGCCTCAGTTCCATCAGCGCATCTCCGAACTCCTCCAGGAACAGCTTCGCGCAGATGAAGTTGAACAGGAACTTGCTCCGCGAGTTCGGCAGCTCGCGCGCGTCGAGCAGCGCCTCGACCGCCTCGCGGCGCACGAGCTCGAAGATCGGCGAGTCGGCGAGCAGCTCGTCGCGCACGGCCGGGTCGGCGCGTGTCGAGCAGGTCGAGGATCGGCGCGTTGAAGCCGACCTTGCGGCGGTTGTCGAGCACGCGCTCGGGGACGATCCCGCGCATCGCCTCGCGCAGGACCGCCTTCGCCCGGCCGTCGCGGACGAGCAGCCGCGTCGGGATCGACGGTCGGCGTGCTCGAACAGCTCGCGGTCGAGGAACGGCGAGCGGTTCTCGATCGAGAAGAACATCGCGTTGAGGTCGTCCTCGTGGAGGATCACCGGCACCGACTTCGTGAAGAGCTCGTTCAGCATCCGGCTGCGCAGCAGGCCGCGCGTCGAAGTCGTCCTCGCGCGAACGGCTCGGCGAACGGGTCGGTCAGCTAGCGCGGCGAACTCGTCGGCGTCGAGGTAGATGTGGCCGCGGAAGCCGGGTCGCTCGACGAACAGGTCCGGGTCCTGGAGGAACGGGTTGCGCGACCATCGGGCTTGACGTGCTCCTCCCACGCCGCGCGCGCGGCCTGGCGTCGTCGCCGCGCTCGGCGCAGGTAGGCAGGTGGTGGTCGTAGTAGCCGGAGAAGAGCTCGTCGGCGGCGTTCCGCTGACCGAGACGCGGTAGCCGTGCCGTGGATCGCCTCCATCAGCAGCCAGTGCGCGTAGTAGGTGATCGTGTAGACCGGCGCGTCGTGGTGGCGGACGAGCTCGCGCAGCCGCGGCAGGAAGTCGCGTCGTGCTCGAGCCGGGACGCCGGTGTGGCGCACGCCGAGCTCGGCGACGGCGTGGTCGACCATCTCCGGCTCCTCGTAGCGCGCGTCGGAGTTGACGATCGTGAAGCCGTGGACGTCGTGGCCGAGCTCGCGCGCGGGCGATCGAGATCAGCGACAGCGAGTCGACGCCGCCGCTCATGCAGAACGCGAGCGGCACGTCGGCGCGCAGCCGCAGCTCGACCGCGCGGATCAGCCGCTCGCGCGTGCCTGCCGACGGCCTCCTCGAACGACATCTCCGCGTCGGGCGCCGGTCGAGCGGCTCCCAGTAGCGCCGTCGGCGCTGCGCGCCGTCGGCGGCGATCCGCAGCAGGCCGCCGGCGCGGCAGCTCCTCGAGGCCCTCGAAGAACGTCTCGCCGCGACTTGTAGAGCGACTTGTAGCCGTTGACGAGGTAGCGGCGGAGCTGGCGCCGGTTGACCGGCAGGCGGCGGCCGGCGAGCGCGACGAGGAACTTCGGCTCGGAGCCGAACTAGAGCTCCGTCGCCGTCGCGGTAGCAGGTAGAGCGGCTTCTCGCCGAAGCGGTCGCGCGCAAGCAGCAGCGAGCCCTCGGCGCTCGTCGAAGGCCGCGATCGCCCACATGCCCTCGCAGCGCGTCGAGCGCCTCCATCCCGCCGCGCGTCGAGCACGCCGCGCGAGCACCTCGGTGTCGGAGCTCGGTGCGCAGGTCCCGTCGAGCGCCGTCGCGCGAGCTCGAGGTAGTTGTAGAGCTCGCCGTTGAACGCCAGCCGCGTCGCGCCGGCCTCGAACGGCTGGTTCGCGCGCGGGTCGAGGTCGATGATCGACAGGCGCGTGTGCAGCAGCTCGACGGCGCGGCCGCCGGCGCAGCTCGTAGCGCTCGGTGCGACGGCTGGTCGGGCCGCGGTGGTGCATCAGCGCGAGCGTCGCGCTCGACGCTGCGAGGGTCGAGCCGGTTGGTGCCGGCGTATCCGGCGATCCCGCACACGGAGGCGGCCTCAGGCGGCGCCGTCCGCCGCGCCGGCGGCTGCGCTCGCGGTTCGCCGTCGAAGAACTCGCGCATCCACAGCTCGAGGTTTACCCACTGCCAGATCGCGAGGTAGTGGTTCGCGTCGCCCTCGACGTGCTCGTCGAAGCGCCGCAGCACCTCATCCCGGTCGAGCAGGCCGCGCGCCGCGAGCGCGTCCGAGGCCGAGCACCTCGCGCACCTCGTCGCGGTTCTCGCCCCGGAACCAGTGCTCGGTCGGCGCGATCATCCCCTGCTTGTCGCGCCGCTTGCGGACCTCCTCGGGCAGCATGCCCGCGCATCCCTTCGCGGACGAGCCACTTGCCGAGGCCGTCGCGGATCTTGAAGCGGCTCGGCAGCGAGAACGCGAACTCGACGAGGCGGTAGTCGAGGAACGGCGAGCGCGACTCGATCGAGAACGCCATCGAGTTGCGGTCCTCGGGGCGCAGCGTGGCGGGAACGGTCTCGTAGCGAGCTCGCTGGTAGAGGCGCTGGGTCAGGCGGTCGCGGTCGTCGAACGGTCGGGCCGGTCGGGCAGCTCGGCCGCGGCAGCGCAGCTCGGGCGCCGCGACGCTCGCGTACGGCGTCAGCGGATTCGGCGTCACCGGGTGGCCGCGCCTCATCGGCTCGAGCGCGCGCGCGAGCGCTGCCACTCGTCCGGGTCGCGGCCGTGGTTGGCGAGCCACGCGGCGTGCTCGGCCTCGAACCCGGCCGGGTCGGACGACTCGAGGTCGGCGAGGTTGTACATGTAGTGGTCCCAGTAGCCGGCGAACAGCTCGTCGCCGACGTGGCCGTTGAGGATCACCGGGAACCCGCGCCCGGCGACGTCCTCCATCACGAGCCAGTGGGCGAACCAGGTCGCGGTGCAGACCGGCTCGTCGTGGAAGGAGAGCATCCGCTCGAGCGTCGGCAGCAGCTCGGCGCTGCGGGGCTCGATCATGCGGCCGTCGGCGCCGGCCGCCGCGACCGTCGCGTCGATGTAAGGCCCCTCGTCCTGCCCCTCCGGGAAGCGCGCCGAGAAGGTCGTCACCGGCTGGTCGGACAGCTGCGCGGCCATGACCGTCACCGACGACGAATCGAGCCCGCCCGAGAGCAGCGTCGCCACCGGACGTCGGCGCGCAGGCGCAGGCGGACCGAGTCCGCGAACAGCTCGCGAAAGCGCTCGAGCGCTTCGGCGTCCGACTGCTCGCCTCGGCCGCGGCCGAGGTCGAGCGACCAGTACGGCGATTCGCTCGACCGCGCCCGTCGGCATCATGTGCCAGAATGCCCGGCGGGCAGGTTCTCGATCCCCTCGAAGAACGTCCGCCGCCGCCGTCGACCCAGCGGTAGTGGCGGGCGACGTAGTTGTAGACGGTGGCGAGGTCGGGCCGGCGCGGCACGTCGGGGTGGGCGAGCAAGGCCTTCACCTCCGAGCCGAAGGCGAGGAAGCCGTCGCCGCGATGGACGTAGAGCGGCTTCACGCCGAAGCGGTCGCGCGACGAGCACGAGCGATCCGTCGCGAGCGTCCGCGATCGCGAGCGCCCACATCCCGTTGAAGCGGTCGAAGCAGCGCGCGCCCCATTCGGCGTAGGCCGCGAGCACGACCTCGGTGTCGCAGTCCGAGCGGAACGCGTGGCCGAGCGTCTCGAGCTCGCGGCGCAGCTCGACGTGGTTGTAGACCTCGCCGTTGTAGGCGATCCAGAGCCGTCCGTCGGGAGATGGACATCGGCTGGTGGCCCGCTGGAGAGAGGTCGAAGATCTTCAGCCGGCGGTTGCCGAGCGCGGTGCGGGCAGGCTCGGCCGGGGCCTCGCCCTCCCGGCTCCAGGCCCGGGCGCCGGCCGGGCCGAGCGCTGCGAAGCCGAAGTCGTCGGGACCGCGGTGAGCGAGGCTCTGGGTCATCGCCTCGACCAGCGACGCCGCGAAGGTGCCGCGACCCGCCGCGTGGATGCCGGCGATCCCGCACACGGCGGCTAGCCGCTCGAGAGGTCGAGCTCTGAGTACTGCTCGAGGATCCCGCGGACGTCGGCGAGATGCGCCGCGAGGGCGTCCGTGTCGAACGGCCCCTCGCTCTCGAGCTGGGTGCGGACGAACGAGTGGACGAGCCCGGCGACCATGATCCGGTAGGCCGGCGGCTCCGCGCCGCGTGCCGCCTCGAGCTGCTCGAGCGCCGCACCGACCTCGGCGAGCGGCTCGGCGAAGCGGGTGACCTCGGGTCCGTCGTCGTACGGGGAGCCCTTGCCGTCGGGCGGGTCCGGCAGCGCGTGCTCGTCGGAGCCGCTCGGCGCCGAGATCTTCTGGCTCCAGAAGCGCACGTCGCCGTCGCCCATCAGCTCGAGCTCCGTCGCCGAGGCCTCGACGCGCCGCTCGGAAGTGTCGTAGACGGTGCCGTGCTTGAGGTCCTCGGCACCCTCGAAGCCGAGCTCGACCAGCCGGTCGCGCACGTCCGCGACGGTGTAGCGCCGCAGCCAGGGGACGAACCAGTCGTCCATCCACTCGGCGATCCGCCGGATCGGCACGTCCTGCAGGCGCAGCTGGTAGATCGCGTCGCGGACGTCCACGTCGACGAGCAGATCGCGCACCCAATCGACCATGTACCAGTAGATCCCGCCCGAGCCGTAGAGGTAGAGCCACATCCAGCCGCCGGGCTTGAGCACGCGCGTGATCTCACGCAGCGTGAGGTCGGGGTCGTCGGTGTGGTGAAGCACGCCGTTCGACCACACGACGTCGAAGCTCTCGTCCTCGAACGGCACCTCGAGCAGCGACGCCTGCTGGAAAGTGCACTGGTCGAGCCCGCGCTGCTCGGCGCGCATGCGGCTCGTGGCGACGTTGGTCTCGGACAGGTCGATGCCCACCACCTCGGAGGCGCCCGCCTCGGCCATCAGGATCGAGCCGCGCCCGCCGCCGCAGCCCGCGTCGAGGCAGCGCTTGCCCTCGAAGACCGACAACGGGATGTCGTTGCCGGCGAAGCGGATGCGGAGCGGCTCGATGAACTCCTCGAACGACCGGTCGTCGTAGAGCGCGAAGGTGTCGCCGAAGACGACGGTCGTGACCTTCTCTCTCTCGGTGAGCGGGGTCAAAGGGCTCGTGCCTCCTCTTCCAGGTGGTTCGGGATCCGCCAGGCACCGTCGGCGCCGCGCTCCCAGATGTCTTGGTTGCGGTAGCTCTCGAGGGCAGCGTCGAACTCCGCCGGCGTCATCTCGAGAAAGTCGATCAGATCGTTCGCGTAGTACTCGGACAGCGGCTCGAGGTCGTGCTCGCGGACGAGCTCCTTCGCCTGCTCGCGAGTGATCCGCCCGTTGCGGATGTCCTCGCAGGCGTGATCGGTCGCCCGGCCGTAGCCGAACTTGAGCACCTTCAGGTACTGGTGGACGCGGTTGATCTTCTCGTCGATCCCGACATAGTCGCGGTACGTGCCCTCGCTCGGGTGCCCGAGGGTGCGGAAGCCGTGCTCCTTGGCGATCTCGAGGTGGCGCTCGGAGTCCCAGTGGAAGAAGCGGCTCATCCAGACCGTGCGCGTGCCGGAGCCGACGATCTCGTCGGGGAAGTCGTACAGCCGGAGCTCCTCGAACGGGATGTCGTATTCACCGGAGACGAAGCGTGCGTCGCGACCTGCGTTGGCGGCGAAGCTCTCGAACCACGCGCGCGTCATCCCCTCCTCCTCAGCGACGCCGGCGTCGCCGCCGTATTCGAACGCCGAGTTCTCGCCGAGTACGACGAGGGGGACCTCGAAGCGCGAGCGCGACGTGAAGCGGGTAGGCGTGCAGCAGCGTGTGCGACAGCAGGTCGGGGTCGCCGAAGTCCTCGAGGCCGATGCGGATCAGGCGCCGGTGGAGCGGCTCCTGCGGACGGTAGGTCACGAGGCTGGCACCCATTGCCGGGATCCGCGACAGGTTCCAGTCGCCGATCTCCGTCTTGATGCCGTAATCGACGTTGACCGCGAGGATCCGCAGGCCGCGTCCGAGCAGCCGGGCTACCTGGGTGATCGAGTCCTTGCCGCCGCTGACCGGGACGAGGACGTCGTAGTAGGGCGCGGTACGGGCCTTCGCCTGCGTCGACGATCTCGCCGAACTCGCGCTCGCGAGCCTCCCAGTCGATGCCCGCCTCGGCGTCGTTCTTGCGCTCGTGGGCGCGGCACGCGCCGCATACGCCCGCCTCGTCGAAGGCGACGTGCGGCTTCGTGTCCGGCAGGACGCAGTTGGTGCAGTAGCGCATGTCGAAGGGTGAACGCCCGCGGGCCGGGTCAGGTGCGGAACTTGAGCACGCGCGCCGGGCGGCCCGCAACGATAGCGCCGGGCGGCACGTCGCCCGCGACGACCGCGTGAGCGGAGACGACGGCCCCGGCGGCGATCCGGCTTCCCTTCGAGACGAACGCGCCGGCGCCGATCCAGGCGTCCTCGGCGATCAGGATCGGCGCGTGCTCGTAGGGCTGGCGCTGCATCGGCGTCCCCGCCGCCATGCCGTGCTCGGAGGCGTTGATCACGCAGTGCGCGGCCGTCATCGCGAGCCGCGCCGATGCGCACGTCCGCGCCGGCGTTCACGACGGTGCCCATCCCCAGCGTCGAGCTCGCGCCGAGCTCGAACACGGCGTCGTTCGCGGCGACCGCGCGCGCGCCGGAGTCGATCTTGGCGCCGTCGTGGAGGACGATCCGGCCCCGCTCGCGGAACTTCAGGTGGGCGCCCGGCATCAGCGTCACGTTCGCTCCAAGCGCGAGGTTCTTCGGGTCCCCGTCCAGCTGTAGCAGCACCGGGCCGAGCACGTGCAGACCGCGGCCGACGCGCGCGCCGCGCAGGCGAAGCCGCAGACGCGGTGAGAGAGACCGCGCAGGTTCGGCGCGGCGCGGCGGCGGAGGCGCCTCCGCCTCCATCGGGATCTCGCCGAGGGCAACCTCAGGCGCGGACTCCCGATCGCCGGCGCCCGCCTGGCAGCTGCTCGACCGTTGCCGCGATCGCCGACGACCGTGTCGAGCCGCTCCGGCTCCGCCAGCAGCGATTGGGGAACGCGCACGCCGTAGGTCGTCTCGATGAAGTCGAGCAGCTCGGCCATCCTGAGCGAGTCGATCAGGCCCGAGGTGAGGATCGGCTCCTCGTCGCCGATCTCGGCAGACACTGCCGAGAGCAGTGCGACCTGGCGGCGGATCGCGGCGACGAGGTCGGCGTCGCCGGCGGCGTGCGTGGATGCGGAGCGCTCCCGCACGGGCGCGTCCTCGAGATAGCGGTCGCGGTTCGCGCCGCGGGCGAGCTTTCCCGACGACGACTTCAGCAAGCTGCGCGGATCGACGATCCGGACCTCGCGCGGTGCCGCCTCGGTCAGCTGCGCGACCGCTTGGTGGACCTCGCGCGCGAGTCCCTCGTCGCCTGGCCGCTCCGACTCGGCCAGCACGACCAGCTCCTCGGTGCCGCTGCGCTCGTCCGCTACTCCGAAGGCCACCACGCGGCCGGCGATGATGCCCTCGACGCGCTCGACGGCGGCCTCGATGTCCTGCGGGTAGAAGTTGCGCCCGCCGACGATCACGAGGTCCTTCGCGCGGCCGGTGACGTACAGCTCGCCGTCGGCGAGGTAGCCGAGGTCGCCGGTGTGGAACCAACCGTCGCGGAGCGCGGCCGCCGTCGCCTCGCGGTTCGAGTCGTAGCCGCTGAACAGGCAGGGCGAGCGCAGCGCGATCTCTCCTATGTCGCGCTCGCCGAGCTCCCTCGCCGCCGTCGCCGACCACCCGGATCTCGGTGTCCGGCAAAGCGCCGGCCGCTCGAGACGTGGACGCGGTCGCCGAGCTCGTCGGTGACGGGCGGCGCGCCGAACGCGCTCGTGACCGCAAACGTGTTCTCCGCCATCGCGTAGCTCGCGGCCAGCCGGTCGGCGGTCATCCCGTGCGCTGCGAAGCGGTCGAGGAAGGCCCGCTCGCTCGCGTCCATGATCGGCTCGGAGCAATTCACGACGCCGCGCAGCGAGGCCAGGCTGACCCCCTCCAGCTGCTCGTCGCGGACGCGTTCGGCCATGAAGGCGTAGGCGAAGTTGGGCAGCCACGACAGCGTGCCGCCGTGGTCGGATACGGCGCGCGGCCACATCGCCGGCCGGCGCACCCAGTCGAACGGCGACATCGCGACGACCGGCACGCCGCGCAGCAGCGGCAGGAGCAGGCACGCGACGAGTCCCATGTCGTGGTAGAGCGGCAGCCACGAGACGATGCGATCGCCGGGTTCGGCGCCGATCGCGTCGCCGTAGGCCTCGGTCTGCCACAGCAGCGCGCGGTGGGACACGGCGACTCCCTTCTTCACGCCCGTGGTCCCCGACGAGTACTGCAGGAACGCCGTCGCCTCGGGGTCGGGGTCCGCGGCGGGCGGCGCCTGCCGGCGCCCGCGACTTCGTCCGGCACGGCGACGCGCGCCCCGCCCAGCACGTCTCGCTCGCGCCAGGCGCTCGCGCGAGCTCGGGATAGGTGACGATCAAGCGCGCGGCGGCGCCCTCGAGCAGCGACGCCGATCGTGCGGAAGTACTCGCTCCTCGGAGAGCTTTGGCGAGGGGAAGTGGAACATCGCCGGAACCTGCCCGCCGCAGCAGGGCGCCGACATAGGCCGCGTAAAGGTCGAGCGAGTGCGGCAGGACGACGATACGCGCTCGCCGGGCGCGAGCCCCGCGGCGGCGTAATGGCCGGCGTAGCGGTCCGCCTCGTCGACGCAGCTCGCGCGTAGGAGAGGACTCGATCGTCGCCCTCCGGGTGAATCAGGCGCAGGAACTCGCCCGTGCTGGCTGCGGCACGGGCGTCGAGCGCAGCGGGCACGGTCAGCGCCCGCGTGGCGGTCTCCGTCGGCTCCACGTCGCCTTCAATGGTGACGCAAAGCCAGGCCCGAACTGCAACGGGCCGCCCGTGGCCCTACAGCACGCGCAGCGAGCGGTCCGCGGCGATCTCGACGGCCGCCTCTCGCGCAGGGAGAGTTTTGCCGCCTCGAGCGCCGCGAGCGTGCCGAGGTTGTCTTCCCCCGGAGCGACCAGAGCCTCCTCACCGCCGAACCGCGGCAGCGAAGTTGCGCAAGATCTCCACGTCGCCCAGCTCGTACTGGGCGTCCTTGTCGCGGGCGCTCACGTCCGCAGTGAGGTCCGCGGGGTCCGCATCGCGCCGGAAGAGCAGCAGCGGAGGCTCGGAGTAGTCGCTGTCGTTGAGAGCGTCCCCAGCTCGCCCTCGACCTGGAGGCTCTCGAGCGGCAGCGACGCACCGCGCGACGAGAAGGTCGCCGCGTAGCTGATCGCGGTGCCCGCGTCGGTCTCCATCCAGACGCCGAGACACCGACTCGCCGCGGTAGCGGCTCCAGGCGGGCGTCTTCCCGTGGGCTTCGACGCGCACGATCTCCTCGCCGAGGGCGAAGCGGAAGAGGTCGAAGTGGTGGATCGACATCGCGTTCAAGACGGGGTCCGCGCTCGTCGAAGAGGTAGTCGGGGAGGTGCGGAAGCTCGCGGTCACGCAGGTAGCGGAAGAACACGTGCGAGACGGCGCCGATCCGGCCGTCGGAGATCGCTGCGCGCAACGCGCGCCCGACGCTCTTCGTGCGCCAGTTCTGGACGACCCCGAGGCGGAGGTCGTTCTTGCGGCCAGCGCGACGAAGCGCCTCTGCCTCGTCGAGGCTCGTGGCGAGCGGCTTCTCGACAAGACGTGCATGGCCGCGCTCGAGCGCCGTCTCCGCCGCGCTCAGCGTGCGCCTCGACGATCGGCGCGACGAGCACGGCATCGGGCGTCGTCGCGTCGAGCATCTCGCCAAGCACGGCGAATGTCTCGCTGCTGGCGACGGTCCCGCCGTCGATCGCCTTTTCGAGGCTCTCGGCGCTCGGGTCCTGCACTCCCGCGAGCTCGACTCCTGGCTGCTCGCGGAGGTGGCGCTGCCAAACCGAGCGGCTGCGCATCCCGCTGCCGCAGACGGCCACGCGCAGCGGATCGTTGGCGCGTTCCCGCGGCACGGCGCCAGACTACCGAGCGCTAGATTCAGGCCATGGCGACGATCGTCCAGCTCGGTGCGAGCCTCGCGGGGCTGGGACTGTGGGGACTACTCGTCGTCCGCCACGCAAACCTCTACCGCGGCTCACAGGCCTTCTATCGGCTCGCGCAGCGCGACAGTGGTCTCGGCCGGCGGCTGGCCGTCGCCGTTCTCGGCGGTCCCCTCGGGGCGATGGCACGCGACTATGGCACCTACCGCGAGTCGGTCGAGCGCGAGCGGATCTCGGCGGCCGCGATCGCGCAGTACTCCGACGAATCGCTGTCGGGCTACGCCGACGAGACGCTCGACAAAGGCGGAGAAGGCGTCGAGCAGCAGCAGCGCGGGTTGATCCTGCCGCTGCTCGAGCGTGCGCTCGAAGGGCTCGAGCCGGGCGCATCGGTGATCGAAATCGGGACCGGCAACGGCGACGTCGTGGCTCTTCTCGCCGCCAAGCGCCCGGACCTGAGGTTCACCGGCGTGGACCTGTCTGTGGCGACGGCCTTGCGAAAGCATGCTGGCCTCGCCAACGCCGACTTCGTCGAGGGTTACGCACTCGACCTGCTCGAGGCCGGGCGCCTCTCGGGCGACCTCGCATTCTCGTCCTCGACCTGGATCGTGTTCACCCCGCCAGAGTTGCGCGCGTACGTCCACGCGCTCGCCGCCGCCGGCGTGGACGAGATCGTCCTCAACGAGCCGACCTGGGCCGGGCATGCACAGACGAACGACGCTTCGGTCGCCTCATGGCATCTCGAGGGAGCGACCTGGCACCACAATTACGCCGGCTACCTCGCCGAGGCGGGTTACACGGTCGGCGACTTCGAGTTCTTCCATTACGAGCATCCAGTCTCGCCGCGCCCGGACATCCATGTGGTCCTCCTCCGCGCCCGGCGCGCTACGGGCGGCCGTGCGGCGGCTCAGACGCCGGGAACGCGGAAGAGCCGCGCAGCCGAGCCGTCGTAGGCCGCGTCCACATGCGGATTGGTGGTCCGCGTTATCTCGGTCCGCCGAATCTCCTCACAGCGGAGCCGGGCGAAAACGCGCCCGTAGTCGCGCGGGAACACATAGCTGTTGCTCGCACGCTCGACCTCGATCACGCACACGAATCCGCGCGCGATACGCACCATGTCGCGGAACACGCTCGTACTGGTCGGGTGGACGTGCATCAGCACACCCATCGAGAAGACGACGTCCGCGGACCGGGGCTCCATCGCGGCGAGCACCTCCTCCATCGCGCCGGTGCGGATCTCGGCGCGCCGGGCGAGCTCCGGGTAGGCCCGCTCCATCTCGGAGACCGCGCCGGGGTTGATCTCGACACCGGCGAGGCGATCGAAGCCGAGCTCGCGCAGACGGTTGAGGTTCGTGCCGGCGTTCGGGCCGATCTCGAGGACAGAGGCCGGGGGTGCGACCTCGGGCGCCCAGAAGTCGTTCATGAAGTCCACGATCGCCGTGTCCTTCTCCGCATAGGCACTCGGCGCGTTTGAGGAATCGCCGCCCTGGCCCGCCCACAGCTCCTGGCACTGCTCGCGCGATAGCGCCCACGGAGGCGTGATCCCGCGCTCGACCAGCGCCTGGCCGAGGCGGAGGGTCGCCCGCTTCACACCCTGCGGACGCACGACCTCGCCCGCCTCGTCGACGCGCTCGACGACGATCGCCGACTCGTACACGCGCTGCTTCAGCGCCGCCAATCCGCCTCCGTTCTGGGCCACGGGCTCAGGCTAGCGGGCCGGCCCAGGCCGCCATCCGCCGCAGCCCCTCCTCGAGCGAGATCTGCGCGCGCCAACCAAGCGCCGACTCCGCAGCCGCCGTGTCAGCGTGGAGCGCGCGCTGGTCGCCCGGTGTGCCGTCGAGCTCGACGATCTCCGGCTTGACGCCCAGCGCCGCGCCGAGGCGCTCGATCAACTCGCCGACCGTCGTGCCCACCCCCGTGCCGACGTTGAATGCGCCCGCGGCATCGCCGTCCAGCGCCGCGACCCACGCCTCTACGACGTCATCCACGTAGACGAAGTCGCGCACGCGCTCGAGCGAGCCCTTGACCTCGACGGGCTTGCCCGCGAGCAGGTAGGCGAGGTAGATCGAGACCATCCCCTGGCGCATCTCGGCGAGGTCCTGCCCGGGCCCGTAGACGCTGAACATCCGCAGGGAGCAGGTCCGCAACCCCAGGCGCGCCGCCGCGCCCAAGACGTTCTCCGCCGCGAGCTTCGACGCGCCGTACCACGAGATCGGCGCCGTCGGCGAATCCTCCGCGACCGGCGAGCGCTCGGGCTGGCCGTAGACCCCCATCGAGCTGGCGTGGATCAACGCCGGCACGCCGTTGTCGACCGCGAAGCGCGCGAGCGCGGCGGTCGAGCGGGCGTTGGCGTCGAAGTCGCGCTCGGGATCGTCGAAGGACCGCTCGCCCGAGGACTGGCCGGCGACGTGGAGGATCGCCGCGTAGTCGGCGTTGGGCAGCGCAGCGAGCGCGCCCGGTGCGCCGAGGTCGAGCTCGGCGAGCTCGGCCCCGTCGGGGACGTTCTCGCGCCTGCCGCTCGAGAGGTCGTCGGCGACGTCGACCGCGTAGCCGCGCTCGAGCAGCGCGCGGGCGAGGTACGAGCCGATGAAGCCGGCGCCGCCAGTGACGAGAACACGCTCCACGAGGGCGCGAAGGCTAGAGGTAATGTCCGCCACGTGAACGGGGCGGCCGCGCACGAATGGCCGGATCTCGACCCGCGGCGCAAGCGTCTCACCCTGATCGCGACGATCGTCGGCTCCACGGTCGTCTTCATCGACTCGACGATCGTCAACGTCGCCCTGCCCGCGCTGCAGGAGGACTTCGACGCCGGCCTCGCGACACAGCAGTGGGTGATCGAGGCCTACCTGCTGACGCTCGGCGGCCTACTGCTGCTCGGCGGCTCGCTCGGGGACCTGCGCGGGCGGCGGAGGATCTTCATCATCGGCCTAGCCGGATTCGGCGTGACCTCGATCGCGTGCGCGGCCGCACCCACGGGCGAGACGCTCATCGCAGCGCGCGCCCTGCAAGGGGCCGCGGGGGCGCTGCTCGTCCCCTCGTCGCTGGCGATCATCACCGCTACCTGGGCGCCCGCCGAGCGCGGCGCGGCGATCGGCAGCTGGACGGCCTGGACGGGGATCGGGATCATCATCGGGCCGCTGGTCGGAGGCTTTCTAATCGAGGCGGTGTCGTGGCGGATGATCTTCGCTCTGAACGTACCGCTCGTCCTCGGCGGGCTCTACCTCGCCGTGCGGTTCGTCCCGGAGTCGTCGGACCCCGATGGCTGCACCCTCGACTGGGTCGGCGCGCTGCTCGTCACGCTAGGGCTCGAAGGCGCGGTGTTCGCGCTCACCGAGCAGCCGCTCTACGGGTGGGGCGACCCGCTGGTGGCGATACCGCTTGCGTTCGGCGTCGTCTTCTTGGGGGCGTTCGTCTGGTGGGAGCGCCGCCACCCCGACCCCATGGTGCCGCTCGGCCTCTTCCGCAGCGGCAACTTCGCGGCGGGGAACGCGGCCACCCTGCTGATCTACGGCGCGCTGTCGGCCTCGCTGTTCGTCCTCTCGATCTTCCTCCAGCAGGCCGCCGGCTACTCCGCTGTCGAGACCGGCCTCGCTCTGGCTCCGCCGACGCTGATCATGTTCCTGCTCTCACGGCGCTTCGGGACGCTCGCCGACCGCCACGGCCCGCGCTGGTTCATGAGCGCCGGGCCTTTGGTCGTCGCCGCCGGCCTCGCGCTTGGGCTGCGGATCGACGAGGACGCCTCCTACGTCGCCGACGTGCTGCCCCCGATGCTGCTCTTCGGCCTCGGTCTCTCGATCACGGTCGCCCCGCTCACGGCCGCGGTGCTCGGCGCCGTGGACGAGAAGCGCGCCGGGATCGCCTCGGGCATAAACAACGCGATCGCACGCGTGGCTGGCCTCGTCGCGATCGCGCTGGTTGGCGCGGTCGTCTCGGCGCAATTCGCCTCTGCCGTGGACGACGACCTGAGCGCCGAGCCAGTCGGCGCGGCGGGCCGGGACGCGGTCGAAGCGGCAAAGGAGCAGCCACTCGAGGGCGGCGGCGGGCTGGCGGACGACCCCGCGCTCGGCGCCGGCGAGCGCGACCGGGTCTCGGCGTCGATCGACGACGCCTCGGTGTCGGCGTTCCACGTCGGGCTCGTGCTGTCGGCGGCGCTCGCAGCGATCGGCGGGCTGATCGCCGCGATCTGGGTGCGGAACCGCCCTCGGGCTAGGGAAGCAGCGGTCCCCTGAACGGCTCGGTGCCGTTCGCGAGCGTTACGTCGAGCCCGGTCGAGCGCGCGTAGTCGAGCTCGTGGCTGAGATCGCCGACCCCGTTGGAACCCACTGCCGGCGCTAGCTGGAGGGTGCTGAGCACGCCGAACGCGCGCCCCTGACGATCGATGAAGCCGCTGCCCGAGTCGCCGGGTACCCCGGGCGATAGCGTCAGCACGCCGTGGCTCCAGCCGTTGCCGTCGGTCGAGAGCTTCGTTCCCTCCTTGGGGCTCAGCGGCGCAAGCCCGAGCCGTAGCGAGCTGTTGCCGTACGAGAGCACCTTCTGGCCGTTCGGGACCGAGCCGACGAGTCCCGTCGGGCCGCCCCAGAACGGGATGCTCGGGTTCGTCTTGGCTGCATCGGCGGCCGACAGCCGCAGCAGCGCCAAGTCGTTGTAGGCGCAGGCGGCGGCGTCGCTCTCGCCGCGCGCCTGCATCCGGATCCACGAGTTGTAGACCATCGTCGCGGGCTCACTCGCGCCGTCGACTTCGACCTGGGTCCCCTCGGGCAGCGAGCCGCTGTCGCAGCCGTCCGTCTCCGTCGCGCCGCCCGTGCCCGAGCAGTGCGCGGCCTGCCCGATGTAGACCGCGTCGGAGCTGTCGTAGAAGACGAAGTTCGACGTGCACTGGCCCCCGTCGGTGAGCGTCTGCACGCCGGGATGGATCGTGGCCGTCGAGGCCGGTGCCCAGCTGGGGGCCGCGGATGCGATCGGCGCCGAGATGAGCGCCATCGCCCCGACGATCAGCGCGGCAAAAAGAACGTGACGACGGCGACCCATCTCCCTACCTCCCGTCCGAGACTTCAACCGCTCGGGTTTACCCGGCGGGCCAGCGTTTCAAACGGTCAGGTGGAGGAGTCGTCGTCCGCGTCGAGGTCGAGCGCGCACGAGTTGATGCAGTAGCGCTGGCCCGTCGGCTGGGGGCCGTCGTCGAACACGTGGCCGAGGTGACCCCCGCAGTTCGCGCAGACGACCTCGGTGCGACGCATGAGGAGGCTGTTGTCCGGACGCAGCTCGACGTTCTCGCGGTTCATCGGCTCGTAGAAGCTCGGCCAGCCGGTGCCGGAGTCGAACTTCGTGCCCGAACCGAAGAGCTCGGCGCCGCATCCCGCGCAGCGGTAAGTGCCATCGGCCTTCTCATCCACGTAGCGACCTGTGAACGGCCGCTCCGTGGCGGCGTTGCGCAGGACGTCGTACTGCTCGGGGTCCAGCTGCTCGCGCCACTCCTGATCCGTCTTGTCGACCTTCTCCACGCTGCCTCCTCGTTCGTTCGGGGACCTAAGACTAGGTCCCGCGGGAGGGGCGTCCGTTACGGCGGGTGGCGCGCGCTACTTGTTCCAGCGCCAGAGCCTGGCGCCGGCGGGATACGGCCCGTTCGCAGGCGGAGCGCCGTCGGGCGTGGGGAGGCACTTCGACGTGTTGCAGTGGATGAAGAGCGGCTCGGCCTCGCCGGGGAACGAGAAGATCGTGTAGCGGCGGACGAGCTTGCGGCACACCTCGAGCCCTTCCTTGTCGAGCGTGCCGTTCGCCTTCGCGACGTGGCACGAGGTCAGCTGGCGGCGCAGGTTCGCGTACTTGTCCCAGATCTTGAACTGGTAGTCCATGCCCGGGTTGCCGGTCTGGGCCGACGCGGGAAGCGCGGCAAGCGCGGGGACGGCGAGGACGAGGCTCGCGAGGGCGAGCAGCAGCAGGCGGCGAGCCATCACCCACTGACAATGCCTGGTGGGCGGCCGATTAGTGTGCGCGCGGTCACACAAGGGCATCCGACATCCGTCCAGCCGACGGGCGACCACGCGCTCCTGTTCGACGCCGACTGCGGCGTCTGCCGCTGGATCCTGGCAAAGCTGTTGGCGTGGGACCGGCCGCAACGGCTGCGACCCGTTGCGCTCCAGGACCCCGAGGCGGACTCCCTGCTCGCGGAGATGGACGAGCAGCGAAGGATGGCGTCGTGGCATCTGGTGGGTCGCGACCGCAGGGTCCACTCAGGCGGCGACGCGCTCGCACCGCTGCTGTCGCTGCTCCCGGGCGGACGGCCCGGAGCGGCGATCGCGCGCCGCGCCCCCGGCGTGGTCCGGCGGTCGTACGACGCGCTCGCCTCCCGGCGCTCGCAACTCGGGCGGCTCGTCTCCGACGGCGCCCGCCGGCGCGCAAGCAGACGGATCGCGGAGCGCTCCGCGCCTAGATCGCAGCCGTGACGATCTCGATCGTGCCGAACGGGGTCCGCAGACGATCGGTCACGTCAACGGCGCCGAAGCCGGCCGCGCGCAGGATCTCCGGGATCCGGCCTGCGACGTTGGCTGCGGTCGTCTCGAACCCGTCGAACACGCGCACGGACTGGAACGCGGCCCGCATCAACGGGTCCTGGGGGCGGCCCCAATCGCCGAGCACGAAACGACCGCCAGGGCGAAGCACGCGGCAGATCTCCTTCGCGGTGATCCCCTTGGCGTCGGTTCCGATGTGGTGGAAGAAGAGCGTCGAGACGACGACGTCGAAGCTCGCATCGTCGTAGGGCAGGTCGGTGGAGAGGCCCTCGTCGAACTCGATCTGCGCGTCGGCGACCGCGCGCTTCGAGCGCGCGCGCTCGAGGATCGCGGGATCTCCGTCGATGCCCCGGATCGCTGCTCGCGGCACTTGCTCCGCGGCGGCGATGGCGAGCGTGCCGGTCCCGCACGCGAGGTCGAGCAGGGACTCGCCGTCTTGCAGGTTCGCGCGATCGAGCACGCGCCGTTTGAACGTGCGCTCGCGCGTCGTCGCGGCGACGAGCGGGTCGTAGAGGCGCGTGAGGAAGTCGAAGCGGAGCGCGGGAATGAACCGGTCCTCGCGGGCAGCCACGCTATCCCCGCCTCATCAGGCGCCCGACAGCGGCCATCAGCTCATCGCTCAACTCCTCGGGCTCGCCGCTGGCCCCGCCTCCTGCGACGCAGTGGCGCGCGTGGTCGTCGAGCAGGCCGAGCGCGACCTTGTCGAGCGCCGCCTGGATCGCCGAGATCTGTGTGACGACCTCGATGCAGTAGCGCTCGTCCTCGACCATGCCCTCGACGCCGCGCACCTGGCCCTCGATCCGGCGCAGGCGGTTGAGCAGCTGCTCCTTGGTGGCGCTGTACCCACGCGTGGCCGGAGAGCTCATCGGCTCGATCCTAGCATACCCCCTGGGGGTATGGTACGGTGTCCGCATGGAAGCCGCCGACGTCCAGCACGAGCACCACGACCACCATCACGCGCCGATGCCGACTTCGGGCCGTGCGCTCGACGCGGTGGCGCTCAGCGCCACCCTGCACTGTCTCACCGGCTGCGCCATCGGCGAGATCACCGGCATGGTCATCGGCACCGCGCTCGGCTTCTCGGACCTCGCGACGATCGTCCTCGCGGTCGCCCTCGCCTTCCTCTTCGGCTACACCCTCACGAGCCTGCCGCTGCTGCGCGCGGGTCTCGCGCTCTCCGCAGTCGTTCCGATCGCGCTCGCGACCGACACCTTCAGCATCGCCACGATGGAGGTGATCGACAACGCGATCATGCTGGCCGTCCCCGGCGCAATGGAGGCCGGGCTCGACAACGTCCTCTTCTGGGGCGCGCTTTCGGTCGCGCTCGTCCTCGCCGGCGTCGTCGCGTTTCCCGTCAACCGCTGGCTGATCACCCGCGGGCAAGGCCACGCCGTTCTGCACGAGACCGGCATCCACGGCGGCCCGCCGACGTGGCTAGTAGCGACGATCGCCGGGATCGCGGCCGTTTTCGGCACGGTCGTGCTCCTGGCGGAGCTCCTGTAGACAGAGGAGAAGCCCTCCCAACGCAGAAGGCGACGGCGATGCACCCAACGAACGGAGGGTCAGAATGAGAGGTCGTGGCCGGACCATCTTTGTCGCCATCCTGCTGCTTGTAGCAGGGGTTCTCAACGTCGTCTACGGGATCGCAGCGCTTAGCGACTCGCATCTCTACACACTCGACGAGACGTATCTCTTCTCGAACGTCGACACCTGGGGTTGGGTGACGATAGTGCTTGGCGCGATCCAGCTGCTTGCGGCGATCTCGCTGTTCGCCGGCGGTTTCTTCGGGATCATCTTCGGGATCTTCTCGACGAGTCTCGCGGCGATCGGCGCGCTGGTTTCGATCGATCACGGCAAGCCGTGGTGGTCGCTCGCCGTCTTCGCTCTGTGCTTGATCATCCTGCACGGGTTGATCGTGTTCGGCGAGGACGAGGCAGCAGCCGCGTCTTAGAGCATCGGTCGTTCGGTCCCTCCTCCGGGCACGATTTCCGGAGGAGGGCGCCGACGATCGTCGCGCCGTAACGCTCTATCGTTTGGGTCCGATGCCGGGCCGGGCGATTGTCTTGATAACCGTGGTGCTCGGCGCCGCGCTGGCTGCACCCGCCGGCTCTGCGGCGGCCGACCCGTTCGTGCGCAACCTGCCGTGGCCGAACAAGCTCCCTCCCCTGCCGGTCACGACCAAGGTCCAGCCGCACCCGGTCGAGAACTGCCCGCGCGCCGGGGTCGCCTGCATCAAGCAGCTCGCGGATCGCCTCGATGCGCAGTGGCGAAAGCTCGACGCATCGTGCGACCACCGCGCGGTGATGGCGCTGTCCTACCTGCGCATCACCGAGGCCCTGCTCGAGGACATCTCCCGCCCGAAGCCGCGCTACTTTCGCGACAAGCGCTACATGGCGTACGTGATCACGACGTTCTCGAACCGCTACTTCGCCGCGTACGAAGCCTCCGAGCGCGGCCGCGCCGTGCCGGAGGCGTGGAGGATCGCCTACGACGCCTACCGGCGAGCCGACATCACCGCGGCCCAGGACGTCCTGCTGTTCTCGAACGCGCACGTCCAGCGGGACCTGCCCTTCGCCTATGCGGAGATGGGGCTGCGAACCCCGGGCGGGCGCTCCCGCAAGCCCGACCACGACGGCGTCAACGAGATCAACCTCCAGATCCTCGACCCCACCCAGGACGAAGTCGGCCGGCTCTATGACCCCTACTTCTCGCTGCTCGACCTCAAGCCTTCACCGCTCGACGAGTACGGCTCGATGGAGCTCGTGAAGGCTTGGCGCGAGGGCGCGTGGCGGAATGCCGAGCGGCTGCTGAATGCCCGCACGCGCCGGCAACGCGAACTCGTCGAGGCGACGATCGAAGCCAACGCGGCGATCTGGGCGCGTTTCATCGCCGGGCTCGAGTTCCCCGGCTATCGCGCCCTGCGCGACACCTACTGCCGCGCGCAGCACGGCGGCTAGTGGGGAACGAACCGCTCGCCGCGACCGAGTCAGGCAGCCGCGACCCGCTCCTTCTCCTGAACGGCTACGCGGCGAGCAAGGCAGACTGGGACCCCACGTTCGTCGAGCGGCTCGCCGATGCGTCGGCGGTTGTCTGCCCCGACAACTGCGGGATCGGCGAGTCACCGCCACTGGAGGCAGGCGCGACGATCGCGAGCATGGCCGGCGACGTCCTCGCGCTGATGGACGACCAGGGGATCGAGACGGCCGACGTGGCGGGCTGGTCCATGGGCGGGTTCATCGCGCAGGAGATCGCGGCGCGGGCGCCGGAGCGCGTGCGCCGGCTCGTCCTGCTCTCAACCGACCCGGGCGGGGCGGGTTCAGTCGCAGGTTCGCCCGAGACCTGGCAGGCGCTGACCGACCACAGCGGAACCCCCCGCGAGCAGGCCACGCGGCTGCTCGGCCTCCTGTTCCCGGCCGATTTCGCCGCCGAGATGGATGCCCAGTTCGGCGACGTGGTGGCCGACGCCCGCGCGGCGCTCACGGAGGACACGCTGGACGCTCAGGAGGCGGCGATGGAGCGCTGGCACGAGGAGCCCGCGAGCGAACGGCTGCGCGCGATCGCGACGCCCGCACTCGTCGCCGCGGGAACCGAGGACCGCGTGATCCCACCCGTCAACTCCGAGCTGCTGACGGCCGCGCTTCCCAACGCGAGGCTGGAGCTCTTCGACGGCGGCGGCCACGCCTTCATGGCCCAGGAGCCCGACCGCCTCGCAACGCTGATCAACGAGTGGCTACGCGAGCCTTAGCGAAGCTCGCCACCCGCGCCCGGGGATCCGAAAACCAAGCGTGAGCGTGCTTCGGAGGGCGACGTGTATGACCAATACACGAGCCCGAACGAAGTGCGCTCAGGCGCCGGTTTGCAGGATCCAACTCAGCCGCAGCCAGTGTTGTGACCGCAGCTACTGCAGGTGTAGCAAGCCCCGGTCCTCTGCATCATCCCGCCGCACTGCTCGCACGCCGGGCCGAGGTCGCCGCCGCGGCCGATGATCGCGGGGGTGGTCGGGGGCTCGTCCGTCAGCGCTGACGCCGCCGGCTTGACCTCGGCGCTCGCGCCGCCGTTCGTCGCACCGCCGTTGGTCGCCGACCCACTGTCTCCCTCGCCGTTCGGCGGCGCAGCCGTGTCGCCGCGCATCAGCGCCTCCTGCTCCATCTTCCGTTGGCGGACCTCCGGGGTCATGACGCCGAGGTCCTCGCAGACGTCCGCGTCGAGGAAGCGCGAGGCGAGCCAGCGCATGATGTAGTCGGGCATCGACTTCGCGAACGGGACCTCCGGGTTTCCGGTCGGGCCCTCCGGGTCGAACCGCATGTAGGAGAACTTCCGCACGAGCGTCTCGAGCGGCACGCCGTACTGCAGCGAGATCGAGACCGAGGTCGCGAACGCGTTCATCATGCCGCGCAGGGTCGATCCCTCCTTGCCGATGTCGGTGAGGAAGATCTCGCCGACCGAGCCGTCCTCGTACTTGCCGGCGGTGATGTAGCCCTCGTGGCCGCCGATCGAGAACTTGTGCGTGATCGACTGGCGCTCCTTCGGCATCCGGCGCCGCTGCGGCTTCGCCTCAACGACTTCCGCCTCGGCCGCCGCCTCCTTCTCTTCCTGGGCGTCGGTCCGCAGCGCCTGCGCCGTCTTCGACCCGTCGCGGTAGATCGCGAGCGCCTTGACGCCGAGCCGCCACGCCTCGGTGTAGGCATCCGCGATGTCCTCGACCGTGGTCTCGGCCGGCATGTTGCAGGTCTTCGAGATCGCGCCCGAGATGAACGGCTGCGTCGCGCCCATCATCCGGATGTGGCCCATGTGCGAGATCGCGCGCTCGCCGACGGCGACGTCGAACACCGGCAGGTGCTCGTCCTTCAGCCCAGGCGCGCCGAGGATCGTGCCGTGCTCGTTGACGTAGGCCTCGATCTGCTCGACCTCGGGCGCCGCATAGCCGAGCGTCCTCAGCGCGAGCGGCACGGTGCCGTTGACGATCGTCATCTGCCCTCCGCCGACCAGCTCCTTGAACTTGACGAGCGAGAAGTCGGGCTCGATGCCCGTCGTGTCGCAGTCCATCAGGAACGAGATCGTCCCCGTGGGCGCGAGCACCGTCGCCTGGGCGTTGCGGTAGCCGTGCTCCTCGCCGAGCGCGACGGCCTCGTCCCACGAGCGCTGGGCCGCCTCGACTAGCCCTGCGTCCGCGAGCAGCGAGGAGTCGACCTCGTATGAGGCCTCGCGGTGCTTGCGCATCACGCGGATGTGCGGCTCGCGGTTCTCCTCGTAGCGCTCGTACGACCCGACCGCCGACGCGATCCTGGCGGACTCGCGGTACGCGCGGCCCGTCATCAACGCCGTGATCGCGGCCGCCTCGGCGCGGCCCTCGTCGGAGTCGTACGGGAGCCCGTTCGACATCAGCAGCGCGCCGAGGTTGGCGTAGCCGAGCCCGAGCTGGCGGAACGCGCGCGCGTTGACGCCGATCTCCTCGGTCGGGTAGCTCGCCGGGCCAACGATGATCTCCTGCGCGAGGATCGTGATGTCGACGGCGTGCTCGAACGTCTCGACGTCGAACGAGCCGTCCTCGCGGCGGTACTTCATTAGGTTCAGCGAGGCGAGGTTGCACGCCGAGTCGTCGACGTGCATGTACTCGGAGCACGGGTTCGACGCGTTGATCCGGCCCGAGTTCGGGCACGTGTGCCAGTCGTTGATCGTCGTGTCGTACTGGACGCCCGGATCGGCGCAGCGCCATGCGGCGTCGGCGATCTGGCGCATCAACTCGCGCGCTTCGTAGGTGTCCACCGGCTCGCCGCTCACGCGCGCCGTCGTCTGCCACTCGCCGCCGTTCTCGACCGCCTGCATGAACTCGTCGGAGACACGGACCGAGTTGTTCGCGTTCTGGTACTGGATCGAGGTGAAGCCGTCGCCGTCGATCGACATGTCGAAGCCGGAGTCGCGCAGCGCGCCGGCCTTCTCCTCCTCGCGCGCCTTGCACCAGATGAAGTCCTCGATGTCGGGGTGGTCGACGTCGAGCACGACCATCTTCGCCGCGCGCCGCGTCTTGCCACCCGACTTGATCGTGCCGGCCCAGGCGTCGGCGCCGCGCATGAACGACACCGGCCCGCTCGCCAGCCCGCCCTTCGACAGGTGCTCCTTCGAGGAGCGGATCTTCGACAGGTTGATGCCGGAGCCGGAGCCGCCGCGGAAGATCATTCCCTCGCGCGTGTTCCAGTCGAGGATCGACTCCATCGTGTCTTCCACGCTGAGGATGAAGCACGCGCTCGCCTGCGGGCTCTCCTCGAAGCCGACGTTGAACCACACGGGCGAGTTGAAGGCAACCATCTGGTGGAGCAGGATGTAGGTGAGCTCGTCCTCGAAGGCGTCGGCGTCCTCGTCGGAAGCGAAGTAGCCGCCCTCGCGTCCCCAGTTCGCGATCGTGCCGGCGACGCGACCGATCATCTGCTTGACCGACGACTCGCGCTCGTCGGAGCCGACGCGACCGCGGAAGTACTTCTGGGCGACGATGTTCGTCGCGTTCTGCGACCAGCCGGTCGGGAACTCGACCCCGCGCTGCTCGAAGGCGGGGCTCTCCGGATCGCCGATCAGCGCGTCGCGCTGCTCCCACTCGACGCTGTCGAAGGGGTGCTCGCCGGCAACCGTGAAGCGCCGCTGGACGGTGACTCCCTGACCCCGGGCGGCGGTCTCGTTCTGGGCAGCGCTACGGGTGCTTGGCATTCTCTCTCCTCCTCGATTCTTTCCCTCTGTCCCCCCCTCGAGGCCGTCTCGAAGGGGTGGGGATGCTCTCGCGCGAGCCGGACGGAATCGCTGCGGCTTCGAGAGCAAGCTGGTCGGCGCTCGGCACCGGCTCGAGCTCGAGCCGCTCGAGCTCCGCCTCGAACTCCGACAGGTCCTCGAAACGACGGTAGACGGACGCGAAACGGATCGCCGCAACGCGGTCGAGCCCGATCAGCCCGCGCAAGGCGAGCTCGCCTACGTCCTCGGCCTCCGCTTCACCACCCCGGGCGCGGACGACAAGCGCGATCGAGTCGGCGAGCGCTTCGAGCTCCGGCACCTGCAGCGGCCGCTTCGTCGCGGCCCGCAGGAGCCCTCCCAGGAGCTTGTCGCGGTCGAACGGCTCGGCGCTGCCGTCGCGCTTTCGCACCGTGAGGGCGACCCCCTCGACGCGCTCGTAGGTGGTGAAGCGGCGACCGCACTCGGCGCACTCGCGCCGGCGGCGGACGGCGTCGCCGGGCTCACACAGACGCGAGTCGGCGACGCGGGTCGAGCTACCCTCGCAGAACGGGCAATTCACACCGCAATTCTACTACAGCTAGTGTCCGATTCCTGCTCCAGGCACTACATCTTGTGCCTGGGGAAGCCGCGATTTGCGGCCTCTGGCGAACCGCATGGCGAGCGGCACGCCGAAGCCGACGACGAGCATCGCGATGCCGAGCGCGATCGCCCAGCCGGGCACGCTCTCGCCGGTCGGCCCGCGGGCTGCCACCGCGGCGGCGGCGACGTTCGGCGCGGGCACCTTGCCCGGGAGCGTCTCGTCGGCGAAGCCGGGGTCCGGCGACGGCGGCTTACCGACCTTCGGCTCGGGCGCCGCGATCGGCGCGACGCCGGCCTGCGTAGGAACGCCGGGCGCGGCCCCCGCTCCGGCACACGACCCGCCGAGCTGCTCGCCGAAGCGCGGTGCGTACTGCTGGACGTCGGGAGGTAGGTTGCCCTGCGCCCGCTGGAGGTCGCCGGGGTTGTACGCGCAGGGGTTTACGTAGCCCTGCTTCTTGTAGTCGTCGAAGATCTGGTCCACGCTCGCCGCGCCCGCGGACGATGCGATCGCGAGCGGCGCAACTAGCGCAGCGAGGACGACGAACAGAGCGCGTCTCATGCCTTCTACAAGTTAGCGAGAGCGCCGTTGTTGCGGTCCGGTGGAACGCCCGTGCCCCGTTGTCGGCACAATCACGACCCGTGGAAGCCGGTGCACCGACTGAAACGGTGGAGCTGCCGTCCGTCGAGCCGCGCCCGTCCGAGAGGGCGGGAGCAAGGCTCGGACGGGCCCCGCTCGTCCTGGGCGGCTTCGTCGTAATCGCAATCGCATACGCCGCCTTCGCGAGCGGCGCGATCAACCTCCCCCAGTCCGCGCGGCTCGAGGTCGGCATCGCGGCGCTGGGCGCGGTCACCGCCTTCCTCGTGGCGCTCGGGAAGCTGCGCTTTGCGACGGCGTCGCCCGCCCTCTCGGGACTGATGCTGCTGGCCGCGTTCGCGCTCTGGACCGGCATATCGCTCGACTGGTCGACGGCGCCGGACCTCGGCTGGGAGGAGCTCAACCGCACGATCGCGTACGTGCTCTTCACCGGGATCGCGATCGTCCTCGGCGCGAGCCTGCGGCGCAGCGCCACGCTCGTCGCGCTCGGCTTCCTCGCGGTGGCCACCCTGGTCGCGCTCTATGCGCTCGGCGGGAAAGCGTTCCCGGCGGTCTCGATCGGCGAGCTGATCGACCTCAACCATTCGGAGACGTTCGCGCGCCTGCGTGCCCCCTTCGGATATTGGAATGCGCTGGCGCTGTTCTCCGTGCTCGCGGCGCCGATCGCCCTGCGGCTCGCCGGCGATCGGGCGATGCTCCGCCCGATCCGCATGGCGGGCGTGGCCACGCTCGCACTCCTGATCGTGACGGTCGCGCTGTCGTACTCGCGCGGCGGGATGATCGCGCTCGTCATCGCGATCGGCGCGCTGATCGCGTTCTCGGCCGATCGCGCGCGACTGTTCGCGTACACGGTGATCGCGCTCATCGGAGCGCTCCCCGCGCTGTTCGTCGCGTTCGTGCGCGACGACCTCACCCGCGACGGGCTCGAGGTCGGCGCGCGCACCGGCGACGGCTACCTGTTCGCGCTCGGGCTGATCGCCGGCATCGCGGGCGCGCTGATCCTCGCCGCGCGCGTGCAGCCGTTCGACGACCGGCTGCGGACACCGCCGCTCCTTACGACGGTCCGGGCCAAGCAGATCGCGGTCGGCTTGGGCGGCGCGCTCGCGATCGCGATGGCGATCGTCGCGATCAGCGGCGGATTCTCGAGCCTTACCGAGCCGAAGGCCGAGAAGCGCAACGACCCCGGCCGCGTGCTGCAGGCCAACGCCGGCAACCGCTGGGTCTGGTGGAAAGAGGCGGTCGGCGCCTGGGACGACCGCAAGCTCGGCGGCCACGGCGCCGGCACCTTCCCGGTGACGCACCTTCGCTATCGGCAGAACACGCTCGAGGTCCGCCAGGCGCACAACGTCCCCCTGCAGTGGCTCGCCCAGACCGGGCTGATCGGGGCGCTGCTCGCCGGCGGCGGCCTCGGGCTGCTCGGCTTCGCCGGCGGGCGCCGGCTGCTGCGCTCACCTCCTCGCGAGCGGGTGTACGGCGTCGCCCTCGGCGCGGCATGCATCGCGTGGGGCGTTCACATGTGGGTCGACTGGGACTGGGACATCCCTGGCGTCACCCTTCCGCTCCTGTTGTTCCTCGGCGTGCTCGCGGCGCGCCCGCCGGAGGCCGGCGATCCTCCGCCGCCGCCCAAGGGGATCCCGGTCCGCGCGCTCCGCCTTGCCGGGGCCGCAGCCGTGATCGTGGCGGCGGTGCTCATCTCGATCTACGCGATTCGCCCCTCGCTCGCGCGCGACAAGGTCCAGGAGGCCAACCGGCTGTCGGAGTCGAAGAGCCCCGCGAAGCTGAAGCAGGCGGCAAAGGCCGCGGACGAGGCGGCGGATCTCAACCCGCGCGCAGTCGAGCCGCTGTTCGCGGCGTCGCGGATCGCCGAGCAGCGAAAGCGCTATCGCCAGGCGGCCAATTACCTCGTCGAGGCGGTCGACCGTCAGCCGCACAGCTTCAGCGCGTGGGTGCGGCTGTTCGCCTTCCAGTTGAAACTCGACGACCTCGACGCCGCGCTCGACTCGATCGCGGTGATGGCCGCGCTCGACCCGCACGGCGTTGCCGGACCGCTCGGCTTCTACAGCGTCTACCTCAACGACCTGCCGTCCTCGTCGGCCTCGGCGACGGGAACGCCGCTGCCCGAGGCAGCGCCGTTGCTGCAGGGACTGACGACGCCCGCGCCCGCAGTAACTGCGCCGTCCGGCGACGGGACGCAGGGCGGCAGCGGCGGACAGACGCAGGGCGGCGGGCAGTAGCGCTCAGCCGAGCGCCTCGAGCGTCAGCCGCAGCCCCTCGTCGAGCTCGACCTCCGGCTTCCAGCCAAGCGCCTCGCGCGCACGCGCAGAATCGAGGGCGATGTGCATCACCTCGCCGGGCCGGGCAGGCTCGTGCTCGGGCTCGAACCCGTCGCCGGGCGTGAGCGCGCGCAGCGCGGCCACGAGGTCGAGCACGGACACCTCGCGGCCGAGACCGACGTTGTAGGCGCCGCCGGCATCGGAGGACGCGGCCGCGAGCATCGCCGCAACGGCGTCGCCGACGTAGAGATAGTCGCGCGTCTGGCGGCCGTCGCCGAAAACGGTCGGGCGCTCGCCCGCGCGCAGGCGGCCGCAGAAGATCGCGATCACGCCCGCCTCGCCGAGCGGGTCCTGGCGCGGGCCGTAGACGTTGGCCAGCCGCAGCGAGACGGTCGGCAGTCCGTGGATGCGCTCGTAGAGCTCGCAAAAACCCTCGGCGGCGAACTTCGACTGTCCGTACGGCGCTTCCGGGGTGACGGGATGGTCCTCGCCGGCAGGAAGGGTCCGCCCCTCGCCGTAGATCGCGCCACCGGTCGAGACGTTCACGAAGCGCGCGGCACCGGTGCGCCGGGCCGCGTCGAGCGCCGCGATCGTGCCGCCGACGTTGATCTCGGCGTCGAGCCTCGGGTCGCGCATCGAAACGCGAACGTCGATCTGGGCGGCCAGGTGGAAGACGGCCTCGGGCTGCGCGGCATCGAAGAGGTCTGCCAGCCGTGAGGCATCGCGGACGTCCGCCTCGACCAGCTCCACACCGGCCGCGATCGCCTTGTCGAGGTTGTCGCGGCGCCCGGTCGAGAGATCGTCGACGACCGTCACCTCGTCGCCGCGCGCGACCAGAGCATCGACGAGGTTCGAGCCGATGAAGCCGGCGCCGCCTGTGACGAGGGTCCGCAAGGAGCAGGATCGTAGTGAGCGGAAGCGGCCGGCCGCCGCTGCGCGGTCCTGGCCCGCTGGTACCGTCGCCGGGTGGCCGCCGATACCGCCAACGTGGGCCTGTTCGTCACGCTCGAGGGCATCGACCGCTCCGGCAAGACGACACAGGCGCGGATGCTGTGCGAGGCCCTCGGCGACGAGGCGCTCGCCGTGCGCGAGCCGGGCGGAACGCCGGTGGGCGAGCGCGTGCGCGAGCTGCTCAAGGACCCTGACGCGGCGATCGGTCCCGCGGCCGAGGCGCTGCTTTTCGCCGCCGCGAGGGCCGAACTCGTCGCGCGGGTCATCCGGCCGGCGCTCGCCGAGGGGCGGGTCGTCGTGTCGGACCGCTTCCTCGACTCCTCGCTCGCCTACCAGGGCGCGGCGCGGGGGCTCGGCGTCGAAGAGGTCGCCCAGCTGAACCGCGTCGCAACCGGGGGGCTCGAGCCCGACGTCACCTTCCTGCTCGAACTCGATCCGGTGCGCGCGCGCGAGCGCGCAGGAGAGGACGATCGCTTCGAAGGTGAGGGAGCGGGGCTCCAGCAGAGCGTCGGCGCTGCGTACGAGGAGCTCGCAGCCGCCGATCCGGCACGCTGGCGCCGCGTGGATGCCGACCGCCCGCCAGGCGAGGTCCACGCCGAGGTGCTCGCCGCAGTCGAAGCGGCTCGCGCCGCCCCCGCGGGTGCCGGAGGCCCGCGGTGAGCGCCGAGCCGCTGGCGGGCACCGCTGAGCACCCGCACGCCCGGATGGTGCTCGAAGCCGCTGTCGCCGGCTCGCCTTCGCACGCGTACCTGTTCCACGGCCCCCCTGGCACCGGCAAGAGCGTCGCCGCGCGGGCATTCGCGGCGGAACTGCTCGCGGAGGGCGCCGACGATCCGGACGGGACACGCCGCCGCGTCGAGTCCGGCGCCCACCCCGATCTGACCTGGGTCAAGCCCACCGGTGCGCACGTCATGCGGGTCGAGGACGTCGCCGACCCGGTCGTCGTCGCCGCCGGGAAGACCCCGTTCGAGTCCAACCGGCGCGTCTTCGTACTCGAACGGGTCGAGGAGATGAACGACGAGGTCGCCAACCGGATGCTGAAGACGCTCGAGGAGCCGCCCCCCTACGCCCACATCGTGCTGCTCACCGATGCGCCCGGACGGGTGCTCGAGACGGTCCGCTCGCGCTGTCAGCTCGTCCGCTTCGACCCACTGCCGGCGGAGCGGATCGAAGCTGTGCTCGCCGAAGAGGGCGTCGCGGCTGCCCGCGCGCGAGCGTGCGCCCGCCTGGCGCTCGGCAACCTCACCCGCGCGCGTTTTCTCTCATCGCCAGAGGGCGGCGCGCTACGCGAGGCCGCCGGCGGGCTCGTGCACGCGGCGCTCAGCGACGAGCTGCGGTCACCCGGCGCGCCCGAGCCGTGGCGCCCGGTGTTCGACCGCGCCGCCGAGAGCGGCGAGCGAGCCGCTGCGGAGGCCGAGACCTCGGCCTCCGACCGGCTCGAGCTCGAGCCAAGCGGGCGCGACCGCAACGCGCTCGAGCGCGAGCTCGAGGAGGCTGCGAAGCGGGGCGCCCGCCGCGCGATGACCGAGGTGCTCGACCTCGGGCTCGAGCTCGCGGCGCTCGCCTTCCGCGATCTCGTCTGTGTGAGCGAGGGCGTTCCGGAAGCGGTCCTCGCGAGCGATCAGGCGGAGGAGCTCGCCGCGCTCGCGCGCGGACGCGAGCCGCGCCATCTGCGCGAGGCGATAGAGCAGTGCGAGAAGACGCGCGACTCGCTCGAGCTGAACGTCAACGAGGAGCTCGCGCTGACGGCGCTCTCGTTGCGGCTCTCGCGGCTGGTCGGGGCGGCCTAGCGCTCAGTCCGCCCGACGGTGGCAGACGGCCTCGACGTTGTTGCCATCGGGGTCGAGCACGAACGCGCCGTAGTAGTGCTCGTGGTACGGCCGCATGCCCGGCTCGCCGTTGTCCGCGCCGCCGGCCGCTAGCGCGGCCGCGTGGAAGGCGTCCACCGTCGCGCGATCCGGTGCTTCGAACGCGACGTGGGTCGCGCCGCCCTCGGGCGCGCGGCTCGCGATCCAGAAGTAGGGCTTCTGCTCGTCGCCAAACCCGCAGGCGACGCCCTCCCATTCCATGATCGGCTTGATCCCGAGCGGCTCGAGCGCCTGCGTGTAGAAGTCCTTGCTGCGCGCGAGGTCCTTCACCTCGAGTCCGACGTGGTCGAGCATGGCGCGATCGTAACGGCCGCGAGTTCGAGCACGGCGCTCGCGTTGTGGCACCGGCGCAGCCGCCGCGGGGCGACCGCACGGTCCACGCGGATCACCCGGCCCCGCTCGTCGAGCCAGAGCAGGTCGAGCGCGAACCGCATCCCGAAGGTGTGGACCGAACGGCAGCGGGGGATCAGCAGCGCTGCGCCGACCCGCGGCCGATCGAGCAGCGCCAAGCCCAGCGTGCGCGCACAAAGCGTGAGTGCGACGGGCACCTCGCGGCGGGCGATGTGGCGCGCGGGCAGGCCGGCGAAGCGATCGTCGAACACTCCGAACGAACGCTTGGCGCCGTCGTTTCCTCCCCCCTACACTCAGTCCCTTCACGCCGACGTAGCTCAGCTGGTAGAGCACCACTCTCGTAAAGTGGGGGTCCCGGGTTCGAGTCCCGGCGTCGGCTTCAATTCGGGGCGTCTAGCGCTTGACGATCCTGAATCTCACGCTCACCGGATTTGCCGCCGACGCCGTGACGCGGTAGGAAGCCGCCTTCAGCGCCTTCTTGTTCACCCGGCCGCTGAAGCTCACGCTGTTTTTGCCCGCGCGTCCCTGGCGCAGGATCGTGGCGACCGTGGTGAGCCGCGTGCAGCGCTTGCGCTTGCGGTTCGCGCTCGTGGGTTTGGCGCACTTGCCGCTCTTCTCACGGCGCCCCGCGCTCTCGCGGTTGATCTTTATCGTGACGAGCGTCGCGCGGTCCAGCGAGTAGCTGATCTTCGCTCCGCGCGAAGGCCGCCTTTGGGCGATCGTGGCCGTGTTCTCCGATCCGACCGCGAACGAAGTCCGGTTGATCTTCAGCTTGCTGATCCGTCCCGAGACGGCGGCCGTGGCATCGGCCCCCGGCGCGACGACCCCCGGCGGTTGGACTGGTGTCGGGGGCGTCGTCGGCGGCGTCGCCTCCGGCTTGGTGTAGAAGAGCGCCAGGTTGTCGAAGTAGGCGTCGTTCACGGGGTCGCCGCCTGAGCGGGTGGCCGTCAAGGTCACACGGATCCTGCGTGTGCCGGCGGGGAGCTTTGTCGTCTGCAGCCGGCTCAGCAACCTGGTCTGGTTGCCGCGATCGGCCGGGGTGACAGGACCGAGCTGGACGGCTCCCACCACCGTGCCCTGCCCATTGAGGAAGGTTGCGGCGATGGTGCCCTCGTCGGGCTGGACGCCCTTCCCCCCGAGCAGACCGGAGAGGGTCACGCTCGCTCGCCCGGTGTCAATCTCGGTCGCCTTTGAATTGAGGTCCACGTCCTGGACCGCGGTCGACACAGCTGCGTTCCCGCCGAAGAAGAATCGCTTGCCGGCACCTCGCCTCAGCCCCTCCACTGGCTTCTGTGCCGCGCGCGCAGACTCGAGTACGGCTGGCAAGCTCGGCGCGGTCGGGAAGCCGAACAGTCCGTAACGCAGCGCGGTCAGCCCGCCGTTGGTCGCCCATCCCGGAACCGGATAATCCACCTGGCTGAAGAAACCGCCGAACCCGTCCTCCGCGCCGCCGCTGCGCAGCAGCGAGGACGGCTGCGCTCCGCGGTCGGCGACGGGCTGCCAGTCGACTACACGCGGGGACAGGCCGAACTTGCTCTTGCCGGTCGCGATGACCGAGGTTGGATTGCTGCCGTCGGCGCCCGCCACCACGAGCTCCAACAGCTTGTCCTTGACGAACCGCTGCACCCACGCGATCCGCTTCCCGTCCGGTGACCAAACCGGAGCCGGGGGGTTGTCGTCCTTCGGGGCGGTGGCGATTCGCTGCGGGTTGCTGCCGTCGGAATTGGCAACCCAGACCTCCCCTCCCTTGTTGAACGACCCCCAGGCGATCCGGCGGCCGTCGGGCGACCAGCTCGGGAGGAAATCCTCCTGCGTGCGATTCGGGAACAGCCGGCGCTGGTTGGACCCGTCGGCGTTCATCACGAAGATGCGGTGCTTGCGGTCGCTGGCGCTCCCGAGCGAGTACCAGGCGATCTGAGTCCCGTCGGGTGACCAGTCCGGGCCGTTGTTAATCTCCTGCCGAGAGGTGAGGGGGCGGACGTTGTTGCCGCTTGGCCGGTCGGCGACGTAGAGCTCGCCATCGCGACCGCTCGTGAAGGCGATCTTCCTACCGTCTGGGGACCACGCCGGCTCGCCGTCGAAGGAGTCCCTTCTCCCGAAAATTTCCACGCCGCGCCCGTCGGCATTGGCGATCCGGATCCGGTCCGCACCGCTGCCGCGTTCCCAGGCGAACTGCCGGCCGTCCGGTGACCAAGCTGGCTGGTTGTCCGTCCCACTGCTAACGACGAGCGCGCGAGCGAAGGTCCCTTCCGCGTTGATCGCGAAAAGGTCCAGTGTGTCTTTGTCCAAGCCGGCGGGGAAGGCGATCTGCCCGTTCAGCCCCGGGAAGGTCGCGCGCGCCACGACCGGTGACCAAGCGAGCACGACGAGAAGAGCCAACCCGAGTACGGCCGAGCGCCGTGCTCGCCCCATCGTCAAGAGACGGTCGGTCGCGAATCGCTGCATGTGGCTCCTCCGGCCTATCTGAATTACATTGCTAGAAACGAACTGCTAGAAGATAGCACCAACCTGAGTAGACTGTCTGGCTATGGGCAGCTGGCATTTCCTCTCCAATCACGGGCTCGTGCTGCTGTGTGTGGCGCGTGACCCAGGCTTGCGGTTGCGCGACATCGCCGCCTCCGTCGGTGTCACCGAGCGCTCGGCCCACAGCATCGTGAGTGACCTCGTCGAGGCCGAGTACCTGACAAAGCACCGTGAGGGCAACCGCAACCGCTACAAGGTCCGCCGAGGACTCTCGATGCGTCACCCGCTGGTGGAAGATCGCTCGATCGGGGAGATCCTCGCCGTCATTGCTCCCGATGCGGCGGCAGGCTGAGGACGAGGGCGGCTTCGCAGGACCCTGCGTACTGTTCCCGCGTGTCCTACTTCCAGTTCGTCCGCCTCTACTCGGCCTGCGAGGTCGTGCTGTTCACAGCGCTGCTCGTGGTCTGGATCGGCGGCCTCTCGCCCGAGGCCGAGAAGGTGCTCGGCTGGTCGCACGGCATCGGCTGGATCGTGCTCTGCGTGCTGGTCGCGATCGGCTGCCGGCGCGGCGTGTTCCCCTGGCCGCTGCTCGCGGCGACCGTCTCCCCGCTCGGTCCGGTCGGATCGAGCGTTGGAATCGAGGTCGTCAGGCATTCGAACGCCCGCGCGGTAGCCTGAACTTGAGGGATTCCAGGGATGTTTCCGCTCAATCTGCCCAACGTCCTCACCGTCATCCGCATCCTGCTGGTGCCGGTGTTCGTGGTCGCGCTGCTCGTCGAGACGCCGAACGGCTCGCTGATCGCCGCGATCGTGTTCGCGCTTGCTGCGATCACGGACGGCCTCGACGGCTGGTTCGCCCGCTCGCGCGACAGCGTCACCACCTTCGGCAAGGTGATGGACCCGGTCGCCGACAAGCTGCTGATCGTCGCGGCGTTGATCTCGCTCGTCTCGCTCAACCGCCTCGCCGCCTGGGTCGCGATGGTGATCATCGCGCGCGAGTTCGCCGTCACGGCGCTACGCGCGGGAGCCAGCCAGCAGGGCGTCGTCATTCCGGCGAGCCTGCTCGGTAAGGCGAAGACGATCGTCCAGCTCGCCGCGGTCATGGCGCTGATCGCGGCGCCGAACCCCGACGCCGCCTGGGTCCAGGCGCTCGTCTACGCGATGGTCGCGATCACCGTGATCTCCGGCGTCGACTACTTCCTCAACGTGCGTAGCCGGATCGAGCGGGCGCGCGCGGAACGTGCGGCGCGTGCCGGTTCAGGCGGCGACGCGTCGCAGCGGCAGCCGCTCCACTAGCTCCTGCCAGGAGGCGCCGCGGATGCGAAGCTCGCGGTCGAACGCGTCGCCGTAGACCTCACCCAGCGCGAACATCAGGTCCACGGTCGAGACGACGTCGGCCTGGCGGAAGACGGCGAGCGCGCAGGCGCGACGCTCGACGAGCCGCACCGCATCGCGGGGATCACGACGCGGGCGGCGGGGAAGAGGCACGAGCGTACGCGCCGCGCCGTCGTCGAGCGGCGCCTCGCCGACGCCGAGCGCCTGAAGCGTGGCGCCGGCCTGCCCATAGACACGCATGATGCGCAACCAGCGCTCTGCCTCCGCGGTGGTGGAGTCAGCGAACGCGAGCGCGTGGTGAGCCAGCGCGAGGACGAACGCCGCGTCTGCGGTGAGCTCCGGCGACGTTGCTGTGTCACGTACCCTGGTCACCTTCATCGCAAAGGTGATCGGCGGGGCCGGGCGCGGCCCGTAGGCCCCGCCGCGTGGTCTAGACCGATGTCCGGTTCAGACGCTCTGGCCGGCGTTCTCGAGCCATTCGCGCATCGTGACCTGATGCGTGACGTGCTCGTCGGAGTTGAGCTCGCGCGAGAGCTCGCCGAGCAGCCCATGGCGCTCCGCGACGACGTTGTGGCGATGGATCGTCTCGAGGTTCTCCTGGCGGGCGGAGACGAACGCGTCGTCACCGAATGCGCCGAACTCGGCCACCGCCATCCGAACCATCTCGCGGACGCAGTCCTCCACGAAGCGGGGATTGGCGTGCGCCTTCTCGACGACCTCCACCTCGTCGGGGCGCTTCAGCAGTTCGTAGATCTCCGAGCTCATCGCGGCCTCGACGATCTCGAGCAGGCGGTGCGCCTCGACGGGATCGCCGCAGCCCTCGGGGCAGCCGATGTGGAGGGTGCCGATCCCCCGCTGGTTGTGGGTGGCGACCGGGACGTTGCGGAAGACGCGCTCGATCTCGTCGTCGGTGAAGCCCTCGCCCGCGAGCCTGTCACGTGAGCGCGACTCGACCATCTCCTGCGCGCACGGGCACGCGGTCATTCCCTGAGCCTCGACGCCGACGATCCTGCGCGTGCCGCTCGCCGCAGCGACAGCCGAGCCGAACAGCGTGTAGATCTCCTGGGTCGGCAGACCCGACTCCGGCGCCTGCTTGCGTTCGGGGTAACGCGCCGCGATCGTCACCTCAGCGCGCCGGGCACCTTGGCGCTCGCGCACGCGAGTGGCGATGTGCTCGGCGAGCGTCTCGGCCTTGAACGCCTCGCCGAGTACGACCTCGTCGATCGCCTCGCCGACGACCTCCTCGAAGCGCGACATGTGCGCGCCCTTCTGCGTCGGGTCGAGATCGACGAAGCACTCGAGCTCCGCGTAGAAGAGTTGCTCGGTTCCGTTCGAGCGGATGCGGATCACCTTCTCGACGCCGGTGACCCCGACGCGCGAGAGGCTCACGTGCGTCGCCGGGCGTCGCGCCTGGACGTCGTCCGAGGGATTGAGGACGGGGCTGTGATCGCTCGAGCGGATCGACTCCAAGATAACGAGTGGCGCGAGTCGGCTCCCATCGCCGTGCGCTCGCTATTGTTCCGCGCGGCTCGACGCCCAGGGTCCACATAGCTCGACCCAACAAGTGGCTCAGCCCCTCGCGGCACTACCGCGGACACAACAAAACCGAGTCGGTTTGCCTGCCAGCCGGAGTCTTCTCCGGGTTTCTTTCTGAGGGAAAAGGAGCGAGGGTGAGTGCAAAAGACGAGGCCGTAGAGGGCGTACTGCTGGTCGAGGAACCCGATGCCCCGTTCATGGAGATCGAGGAGCTGCGCTCCTTGGTCGCCGAGGCGAAGGAACGGGGCTTCGTCACTTTCGAGGCGATCGCATCATGTCTGGAGGAAGTCGAGGTCACGAAGGAACAGGTCCGCGAGCTCCATAGCCATCTCGTGGACGGGGGCGTCGAGATCATGTCGAGCGCCGTCCGCGGTGCCGACAGCGGCAAGGCCGACGAGCTGCGCAAGGACCTGCAGCCGGCCAAGAAGGTCGAGATCGACCTCACCGTCGAACCGAGCCTCGACTCGCTCCGCCTCTACCTGCGGTCGATCGGCCGCGTCGAGCTGCTCACCGCCGAGGAAGAGGTCTCGCTCGCGAAGCGGATCGAGCGCGGCGACATGCTCGCCAAGAAGCAGATGGTCGAGGCCAACCTGCGCCTCGTCGTCTCGATCGCGAAGGGCTACCTCGGCCGCGGCCTGACCTTCCTCGACCTGATCCAAGAGGGCTCCCTCGGCCTCATCCGCGCCGTAGAGAAGTTCGACTATCGCCGCGGCTACAAGTTCTCCACTTACGCGACCTGGTGGATCCGCCAGGCGGTAACTCGTGCGATCGCCGACAAGGCACGCACGATCCGCATCCCCGTCCACATGGTCGAGAAGCTGAACAAGGTCGTCCACGTCGAGCGCCAGCTCGTCCAGGAGCTTGGGCGTGAGCCGACCCCGCAGGAGATCGCGAACGAGCTCGAGTGCACGGCGCGCGAGGTGAAGGACATCCAGCGCATGGCGCAGCTGCCGGTCTCGCTCGAGAAGCCGATCGGCGAGGAGGAGGACTCCTCGCTCGGCGACTTCGTCGAGGACGAGACGATCGAGTCGCCGTTCGAGACCGCGTCGGAGAACCTGCGGCGCGACAACGTCCGCCGCGCGTTGGACGCGCTGCCGCCGCGCGAGCGCGAAGTGATCGAGATGCGCTTCGGGCTCAAGGGCCACCAGGCCCGCACGCTCGAAGAGGTCGGCCGGGCGTTCGGCGTCACCCGCGAGCGGATCCGCCAAATCGAGAACAACACGCTGAAGAAGCTGCAGTCTCTGCCGGAGGCGCAGCGCCTGCGAGACGCAGCGCCCTAGGCGCCGCAAATCTCCGAGAGCTGGGCTATCTTTGACCCCCGAGAGGGTCTCGCACTCCCACGAAAGGACTCGCAGATGCCAGGGAAGCTGACCGCGGCGGTCGCCGCGACCACGATCGCCAGCGCCATCCTCGCCACAGCTGCGCACGCCGAGGAGCTCGGCGCGCGCTCAGGGCAGGGAGCGACGACCTCGATGTTCGCCAAGGCCGCCCCCGGCGAGGCGAACGTCTACGAGATCTCCAACCAGAACTTCCAAGGCGTCTCCTACACAAAGCTGGCCGAGAACGGCGCCGGGGTCCCGGTGACGTTCGCGTCCGGCATCGGCAACCACGGCATCGTCCAGAACCACCGCTGCCGTCCGGAGGGCGCGATCGCGCCACCACAGCGCGGCGCCGTGCTCTGCCCGGCCATCACGATGACCCAGACGACCGCGATCGATATTCGTGCCGGTGACGGCAACGACAGTCTGATCAAGTCGAACCTCGGCGGGCTGCCCGGTGGCAAGTTCAACTCGCTCCGCTTCTTCGGTGAGGACGGTGTCGACTTTGCTGCCGCAAGCGACGGCGACGACACGCTCAGCGGAGGCAACGGCGCTGACGTGCTCTCCGGGAAGGGCGGCGACGACTTCATCGTCGGCGACCTTGACGGCGGCGTGCCCGGGGACGACAGCATCTTCGGCGGTGACGGGGCCGATCGCATCGCGCCGGGCGGCGGGAACAACACGATCAACGCCGGTGCCGGCGTCGACCGGGTCGAGTACAGCAACCTCAAGACGGGGCTGAACATTCTCGTCAATGCGAAGAACCACGCTGGGGTGGACGTGCTCGTCGGTACTCCCCAGGGGGACACGATCACGATCACAAGCCGCTTCGTTCGCTCAATCAAGACCTTGAGCGGTGACGACAAGATCGGCGCCGGGTCGAGGTCACAGACGATCAATCCCGGGCCGGGAAGCGACAACGTTCGCGCCGACGCAGGTAACGACAAGGTCTCGTCCCGCGACGGCACCCTCGACCGGATCGACTGCGGCAAGGGCACCGACAAGGTCTTCGCCGACACCAAGGACAAGGTCGACAAGGCGAGCTGCGAGACGATCGAGATCGAGTAGCGCTCGATCTCGCGTTTCGCGGCTGGTCGGCTAGCTAGGACGAGCTAGGGCTGGACGCTGCCGTCCGGGTTGCGGCAGGGGGTGACGCCTGCCGAGCACTCGGGGAGATCGCTCGACTCGCCGCCGCCGGGGCCCGGCGAGGCTCCGCCGTCCTCCTGGACCGAGCCATCGTCGCCGCGGCAGGGCGGCGGTCCCTCGGAGCAGAGCGGGAGGTCGGAGCTTTCGCCCGACGTGGACGGGGTCGTCTGCGTCTGGTCGGTGGCGTCTGGTTTCTCTTCAGCGTCTGACTCTGCCTGCTTTGCGAGCGCCTTTGCGAGCGCGTCGAAGCCGTTTCCGTCTAGGTCGTCCGCGAGGTCGTCGTCGCCGGTCTCGGCGCCGAGGCGCTTGACGGCGGCGGCACAGTCGTCGTAGGAGCTCTTGGCTCTCGCGACGACGCGCGCCTGCTCCTTGTCCTCGCCCGAGAGGTCTTGGAGCTCCTCCGCGCTTTCCTTGGCGGCGCTGGCTGCCGCCTCCCCCTGCTCGCCGGCCTTCCCGCCGACCTCGCCCGCGTCGTCCTCGACGACCGCTGCTTTCGCGATCGCGGCCTGGAGCTCGCGTGAAGCGGTCAAGCTCACGCGCTCGCCCGGGCCCTTGGCCAGCTCGGCCGCGGCGTCATCGACCTGCTGGCAGAGGGCGCGCGCGTCGCGCGCTAGGTCCTTGACCTTGCCGTCGTCCTTGTTGTCGTTATCGCCGCAGGCGGCGAGGGCGAAGGTTCCGAAGAGGACGACCGCCGTAATCCACCGCACGCGCACTACCCTAACCCCGGCTGTCGCATTCTGTGCATCTCATAGGAGGATGAAGCGAGACAGCCGTTCTAAACTTCCTCGTCTCAAGCTCGGGGGGATGTCCGAGTGGTTAAAGGAGACGCGCTGTAAACGCGTTGGCTATGCCTACGCAGGTTCGAATCCTGCTCCCCCCATTACAGCGAGCGTCCGATGACCGAGCGGGAAGCCGCCGATCGGACTTGAACCGATGACCCCCTCCTTACCATGGAGGTGCTCTACCAGCTGAGCTACGGCGGCGCGCGAGGGCGATTGTAGAGCGCTAGACTCCTCTCGACCTCGCGCGGCTTGCGGGGTTTTCTTTTCGTCCGCTCGCCGCGCCTGCACGCCGAAAGCCCGAGGAGCCCATGGCCGGAGAAGTCCGAATCGCAGTGACGCTCGCTTGCGAGGAGTGCAAGCGGCGCAACTACCAGACGAACAAGTCCAGGCGGAACAACCCGGACCGGATCGAGCTGCGCAAGTACTGTCGCTGGTGCGGCAAGCACACCCCGCACAAGGAGACGCGCTGACGGCGTCGGCGCCTCGCGCGCGTGTGTAGGAACCGAAGGAACCGAGCAACAGATGGCCCGCAACCGGCAGCGATCGAAGCAGCGTCAGCAGGAGCGGCGTGAGCAGCGGCTGACCAAGCGCGCCGCCGAGGGCGACAAGCCGGCGGCGGACGAGGAAGCCGAGAAGAAGGCGCTCGAGGAGGCCGACCTCGAGGTAGGCGCGCCGCCGCAGGACCTCGGCACCAGCGAGGCGACCCTCGCCTCCGAGGCGGGAACGCCCGATGTCGAGGTGGATCCGGAGCACCTCGAGGAGTCGGAGATCGCCGAGGAGGAGGAGTACGAGGAGGAGCATCCGGACGATTTCCTCGACGAGGAGCACCCCGAGCCGGCGCGCAAACGGCGGGGCCACCCGGACCATGGCCGGACGCGCGAGCACGGTAGGGTGATCGGGTTCCTGGTGAACGTCTGGGCCGAGCTCCAGCGGGTCCAGTGGCCGGATCGCCAGGCTGTGACGACCCTCACCGGAGTAGTGCTCGGATTCGTTTTGATCGCGGGCGGCTACCTCGGTCTGCTGGACGCGATCTTCTCGCGCGTTATCAAGGCAATCCTCTAGGACGAAAAGGCAACCGCACAGAACGATGTTTCGCTGGTACGCAATCAACACTTACTCAGGCCACGAGAACAAGGTCAAGCACAACCTCGAGCACCGCGTGGTCTCGCTCGCGCAGGAGCGCAACGTGCGCCAGGTCGTGATCCCGACCGAGCAGGTGTCGGAGATGAAGGAGGGCCAGAAGATCCAGACCGAGCGCCGCACTATGCCTGGCTACGTGCTCGTCAACATGGACCTCAACGAGGACTCGTGGGGGCTCGTCAAGAACACGCCCGGCGTCACCGGCTTCGTCGGTGCCCAGAACGACCCCGTCCCCCTCTCCCAGCCGGAGGTAGACCGGCTCCTCAACCGCGAGGTCGCCGAACGGCCGCGGACAAAGGCCCAGTTCTCGATCGGCGAGTCGGTCAAGGTCGTCTCCGGTCCGTTGTCGGACTTCTCAGGCGAGATCTCGGAGATCAACGAGGACGCCTCGAAGCTCAAGGTGCTCGTCTCGATCTTCGGCCGCGAGACGCCGGTCGAAGTCGGCTTCGACCAGGTCAAGAAGGTCTAGGCTCGCCGCGATGGCCAAGAAGGTCCTCACGCTGATCAAGCTCCAGGTTCCCGGCGGGGCCGCCAACCCAGCGCCGCCGGTCGGCCCTGCGCTCGGTCAGCACGGCGTCAACATCATGGAGTTCTGCAAGGCGTTCAACGCCCAGACCCAGCAGGAGGGCGGGACGATCATCCCGGTGGAGATCACCGTCTACGAGGACCGCTCGTTCACCTTCATCACGAAGACCCCGCCGGCGGCCGTCCTGATCAAGGAGGCGGCGGGCATCCAGAAGGGGTCGGGCGAGCCGCACATGGAGAAGGTCGGCTCGATCACGAAGAACCAGGCGCGCCAGATCGCCGAGCGCAAGATGCGCGACCTGAACGCACACGACCTCGACCAGGCGTCGAAGATCATCGAGGGCACGGCGCGCTCGATGGGCGTCGAGGTGAGGTAGCGATGCCCAAGCACGGCAAGCGCTACCGCGAGCTCTACGAGAAGGTGGACCGCGAGCACGAGTACTCCCCCGCGGAGGCAGTCGGGCTGATCAAGCAGATGCAGACGGCGAAGTTCACCGAGACCGTCGAGTGCCACATCCGCACCGGGCTCAACGTCCGCCACGCGGACGAGCAGCTGCGCGGCACGATCGCGTTCCCGCACGGCCTCGGCAAGGACATGACGATCGCCGTGTTTGCCAAGGGCGACAAGGCGCGCGAGGCAACCGACGCAGGCGCCGACCACGTCGGCGACGAGGACCTCGCCAAGAAGGTCGAGGAGGGCTTCACCGACTTCGACGTGGCGATCGCGACGCCCGACATGATGCCCGTGGTCGGGAAGCTCGGCCGCATCCTCGGGCCGCAGGGCAAGATGCCGAACCCGAAGGTCGGCACCGTCACCGACGACATCACGAAGGCGGTCGGAGAGTCGAAGGCCGGCAAGGTCGAGTACCGCACCGACCGGCAGGCGATCGTTCACGTGACGATCGGCAACACCGGCCTCGAGGCCAAGCATCTGCTGGAGAACTACTCCGCGTTGATCGAGGAGATCACGCGTGCGAAGCCCGCCTCGGCGAAGGGGCGCTACCTCTACACCGTCACCCTCGCTACGACGATGGGGCCCGGCGTGCGCGTCGACCCGCTGCGAACGCACGACGTCGTCGAGGCCGTGCCCGAGCCGGAGGCGTCCGGCTCGGAGGAGCCGGCCGAGGCCGCGGCGCCCGCCTAGGCGCACCGTTCCGCTACCATCGCGCGCCGGACATTCACTTCTCCGCCCCAGACCACCGGCGGCGGCGCGTGAGCGCCTCGTAAGGCCGGTGCAGGCAGAGCCCGAAGGACCTACTTCTTTCGAGCCCGCCTGCGTGCGGGCTCTTTTGTTGCCGAACCCGAGGGACACGACTTGAACAAGGACGAGAAAGCAGCCGTCATAGACGAGATCGCCGCGCAGATCGAGGGCTCGGAATCCGTGCTCGCGATCGATTACCGCGGCATCTCCGTCCCCCAGATCGCGGAGCTGCGCGCCAGCCTCGGCGAGGCCGACGCGACCTTCCGCATCGTCAAGAACCGGCTGACGATCCGCGCCGCCGACAAGGCGGGCGCGGAGTCGCTCAAGGAGCTGCTCGAGGGTCCGACGGCGTTCGCCTTCGTGCGCGGCGACGCGGCGCTGGCGGCGAAGGCGATCGCGACCTTCCGCAAGCAGCACGAGGTACTCGAGTTCAAGGGCGGGACGATGGACGGTGCGGTCGTCTCGATCGAGGATCTCCAGGCGCTCGCAAAGCTGCCGGGCCGCGACGCCCTCAACGCCCAGCTGGCCGGCATCGTCGCCGCGCCGCTAACCGGGCTCGTCCGCGGGCTCGGCTCGCTGATCTCGGGCCTCGCGATCCAGCTCAAGCAGATCGAGGAGCAGGGGCTCGTCAGCGGCGAGGCCCCGGCCGCGGTCGAAGAGCCCGCCCCGGCCGAGGAAGAGCCTCCGGCCGAGGAAGAGCCTCCGGCCGAGGCCGAGGAGAGGCCCCGGCCGAGGAAGAGGCCCCTGCCGAAGGCGAGCCTCCCGCCGAGGAGGAGCCTCCGGCCGAGGCAGAGGAAACGACCGACGAAACGACTTCAGAAGCTGACAGCGAAGCGCCCTCGGAGGACGAGGACGCAGACAAGGAGAACGAGTAATGGCTGCAAAGACTTCGACCGCGGACTGGATCGAGGAGCTCAAGGGCATCTCGGTGATCGAGCTCTCCGAGCGCATCAAGGCGCTCGAGGAGGAGTTCGGCGTCTCGGCGACCGCGGTCGCCGCTGCCGCACCCGCAGGAGGTGGCGGCGGCGATGGCGACGGCGAGGAGGAAGCGTCGACGGTTGACGTCGTCCTCACAGGCCCCGGCGACAAGAAGATCCAGGTCATCAAGGTCGTTCGCGCCGCAACGGGTCTCGGCCTCAAGGAGGCCAAGGCGCTCGTGGACGAAGCGCCGAAGCCCGTCAAGGAGGGCATCGAGCGCGAGGAGGCCGACAAGCTCAAGTCGGAGCTCGAAGAGGCCGGCGGGACCGTCGAGCTGAAGTAGCCCATGGGCCGGCCGCGGTGGCCGGCCCAACCGCCTCTCTACGCTGACCGAATGCGAATAGACCGCATCCTCGAGGAGCGGCGGCCCGTCTTCTCGTTCGAGTTCTTCCCGCCCAAGACCGAGGAGGGAGAGCGCAACCTGCAGGGCGCGCTCGCCGAGCTCGCCGAGGACGAGCCGTCATACGTTTCCGTGACCTATGGCGCCGGCGGGACCACCCGCGAGCGCACCGTCGAGATCACGAAGTGGATCAAGCAGGAGCTCGGCATCGAGGCGATGGCGCACCTCAGCCTCGTCGGCGAGCCGGTCGAGCGCCTGCGCGAGATCCTCGACGAGATCTCCTCAGCCGGGATCCAAAACGTGCTCGCGCTGCGCGGAGACCCCCCGCGGGGAGAGACCGAGTGGAAGCCGCACCCCGGCGGCCTCCACTACTCGACGGAGCTCGCCTCGCTGATCAAGGAGAACTACGACCTCTGCATCGGCGGCGCCTGCTTCCCGGAGGTCCATCCCGAGGCTGAGGACCTCGCCAGCGACCTCCGCTTCGCGAAGGAGAAGATCAACGCCGGGGTCAGCTTCCTGATCACGCAGCTCTTCTATGACAACGAGCTCTACTTCGACTTCGTCAAGGAGGCGCGCGCCGCGGGCATTACCGTTCCGATCGTCCCGGGGATCATGCCGGTGACGAACTTCAAGCAGATCAAGACGATCACGGAGATGTGCGAGGCGACTATCCCCGGCGCGCTCGAGACGGAGCTCCAAGAGCGCGCGGAAGACACGGAGGCGCTGACCGAGCTGGGTGTCGCGTTCGCGACGCTGCAGTGCTCGGACCTGCTGGCGCGCGGGGCGCCCGGGATCCACTTCTACACGCTGAACAAATCGCCGGCGACCCGCGCGATCCTTGCCGCCCTGCGGGCCTCGAAGCCCTGGGACGGCGCGGCGGACCCTGTCTAGACCGTCTCGATAGCCGGCGCCGGGTTGTTGGAAGCGGCCGGAACGCCGGCCGGATGGCTCAGCACGCCGAGCGGCTCGAGCCTGCCGGACGCGAGCATCTCACCGGCCTCATCGGGCGGCAACGCGGGCGCGAAGATAAAGCCCTGCCCGATATCCACGCCGAGCTCGCGCAGCTTCTCGAGCTGATCGGCGTACTCGATGCCTTCGGCGATGCATTTTGCCCCGAGCGTGTGGGTGAGTGCGACAAGCGCCCGCACGATCGCGAAGCTCTCCTCGCCTTCGACCATCTCGGCGACGAAGCTGCGATCGATCTTGAGGAAGTCGAGCGGGAAGCGCTGGAGGTAGCCGAGCGACGAATGGCCGATGCCGAAGTCGTCGAGAGCGATCTCGACCCCGACCTCCTTCAGGCGCTCGAGCGTCTCGAGCGCACGGTCCATGTTCGTCATCGCGCTGTCCTCGGTGATCTCGATGCAGAGAGCTTCCGGGGGTAGCTCCGACTCCGCCAGCGCCGCGCGGACGGTCTCGGTGAGCCCCGGATCCTCCAGCTGTCCGGCCGAGACGTTCACGCACACGACCAGGTCGGCGGCCTGCTCGTGCTCGACCCTCCACGCGGCGGCCTGACGGCACGCCTCCTGGATCGTCCAATAGCCGATCGGGACGATCGACCCCGCCCGCTCGGCGAGCGGGATGAACTGCATCGGCGGGAGCAGGCCAAGCCGCGGGTGGCGCCAGCGGAGCAGCGCTTCCACACCGGTGACGCGCTCGGTCGTGAGCTCCACCTTGGGCTGGTAGTGAAGCTCGAGCTCGCCCCGGCTCTCGGCCTCCGCCAGATCTTGCTCGAAAGCGAGCATGTCGATCGCCTGCAGCTCCATTCCGGCGTCGAAGAACTCATAGCCGCCCCTCGCGCCACTGTCCTTGGCCCGGTACATCGCGACGTCGGCCCGGTGGATCAGCTGTTCCGGCGTCGTGTCGGCAGCCGACCCGAGGGCGATCCCGATGCTCGGCTTCACGTGCAGCTCTCGACCGGAGATCCGGAAGGGCCGGCCAAGCGCCTCGATGATCCGCTCGGCCGCGGTTGCCGCCTGCTCGCGGCTGACAACGGTCTCGAGCAGGATCGTGAACTCGTCGCCGCCGATGCGCGCGACGGTGTCCTCCGCGCGCACGCATTCGTCCAGCCGGCGGGCAACCGCAATCAGCAACTCGTCGCCGGCAGCATGGCCGAGGCTGTCGTTGACGAGCTTGAAGCGGTCGATGTCGAGGAAAAGCATCGCCGACAGCCGGTCGTGGCGTAGCCCGCGCGCCAGCGCCCGCTCGAGGCGCTCCATCAGCAGCACCCTGTTCGGGACTCCGGTCAACCCGTCGTAGAGCGCGCGCCGCGTCAGCTCCTCCTCGATCTCGCGGCGACGCTCGTTGTCGAACATCTCGGGACCCTCGAGCAGCTTCGAATAGTGGCGCCGGAGCGACAGGTACCAGAGCGCGACGACCGCAGTGAAGAGGTCCCACGCGATCAGGTGCCAGTCGAACGACGCCCGCGCGACGTCGACCGCATGGGCGCCACCGCCGAACGGCGCGCCGAGCAGATGCTCTGCGTGGAGCAGATGACCGAATCCGCAGCTGAAGAAGATCAGGGCCGTTGCGGTGCCGAGGCGGTTCGACCACAGCTGGTTCGTCCGCGTCAAGCCGCGGGCGATCACGAAGCTGATCACGAAGTAGGAGGTTGCGATCAGGACATTCGCGGCCAGTGCGAGCTGCCAAGCCATCTACGCGCGTCATCGGCGTCTGAGCGTCCACACTTTCGTACGACACTCGTCCAGACCCACCTGGACGGTCTCAAGCAGACGCGCGTGAGCCCTCCGGGACGAGTGCCCAGCGCTCCGCATCGGCGCCGTCCAGCTTCTGCACCTCGCCGGCGAGCTCGAGGTGGCGCAGGTAGCAGAGCGCCTCCGAGAGCCCCCAGTTGACGAGCATGGGGGTCAGGTCCTCCGTGCCGACCAGCCCGGGGACGAGCTCGAACGCCGTCCGCGGCCCGCGCTCGAGCCCGGCGCGCACGCGGCCGATCCGCTCGGCGACGGCGGCCCGGTTGGCCTCGATGTGGGCGTGCACGTCGCGGAACGGGCGCCCGTGGCCCGACAGGCACAACTGCGCTCCGAGCGCGTCGACCACGTCGAGGCTGTTGAGGAACTCGCCGGCGGGGTCGGGCGTGTAGCCGTAGTCGTAGTAGAGCGAGACCCTGCCGAGGAGGTGGTCGCCCGAGAGCAGCAGCCCGCTCTGCGGATCGTGGAGGCAGACGTGCGACGGCGCATGGCCCGGCGTTTCGTGGACCGCGAACGTACCGACGTCCGTCTTGACCTCGACACCCGGGACGAGGTCGCGGTCCGGCAGAACGGTCTCGGCGATCCCGATCCCCTGGCCCTTGCGCTGCTCCTCGTAACGGCGGAGTGCGTCCTCGGGCACGCCCGACTGACGGGCGACCTCGATCCGCCGTTCGAGCATGCGGTCGGGATCGGCCGCGGCGCGCGTCATGTGCTCGTGGTTCGGGTGCATCCAGAGCTCGCAGCCGGCGGCCTCGAGGATCGGCGCGGCCAAGCCGTAGTGGTCCGAGTGCGCGTGGGTGCAGACCAGCAGGCGGACGTGCTCGAGCCGCAGGCGCGCCTGGGCGAGCGCGCGCTCGAGCTGCTCGAGCGCGCCCGGCTCAGAGAGGCCGGTATCGACCAGCACGACGCCGCTCCCGGACGCGATCGCATAGGCGTTGACGTGCGGAACGCCCGGCCACGGCAGCGGCAGGCGAAGGCGCCAGACACCCGCCATCACCCGGTCGGCACGTGCGAGATCGCGGCGCGGCATCACTGACGGGCGACCGTCGTCAGCGGTCGATCAAGACGCCGGGGTTGAGCGTCCAGCCCGGGTCGAGCTCGGTCTTGGCGGCCCGCAACGCGGCGGCGAACGGCTCCGGGCGCTGGCGGTCGTACCAGGGGCGGTGGTCGCGGCCGACGGCGTGATGGTGGGTGATCGTGCCGCCGCCGGCGATCACCGCCTCCGACACCGCGGCCTTGATTGCGTCCCACTGCTCGATCTCGGATCCGCGCTTGGCGGGTGCTAGGACGGTGAAGTAGGGCGCCGGCCCGTCGGGGTAGACGTGCGTGAAGCGGCAGGAGACCCTCCCCGCGCCGCAGATCTCGTTGACCGCCTCTTCGGCTCGGGTCCGCACCGCCGCCACGAAGGCGCGGAAGCGGTCCCACGTGATCGCGGTCTCGAAGGTGTCCGAGATGATCGCCGCCGCGACGAAGGTGTCGCGCAGGTAGGGAGCCTGGATGAATGCGTTGCGCCACGCTCCGACGCCGCCCCCGTCGCCTCCGCCGCCGCGCTCGTCGTCGGGCCCCGAGAGCCGTGCCCCGTCCGGGCAGCGACCGCCGTGGTCGCCGCACAGCTCGAGCGCGCGCGCCGCCCACGCGTCGAGCGGGTGGTCGGCGGACTCGAAACCGAGCACGAGCAGCGCCTCGCCCTGGGCGGCGCCCGTCAGCTCGGCCTCGCCCGGGTCGAGCAGGCGGCAATTCGACGGCGAGAGCCCCGACTGCGACAGCGCCCGAACGGCCTCCGCCCCCTGCTCGAAGGTGTCGAAGCCGACGCCGGCTGACGCGCGCCAGCGCGGCCGGTCCTGAAGCCGCATCCACGCCTCGGTGATCACCCCGAGCGTGCCCTCCGAGCCGAGCAGCATCCGGTCCGGGCTGGGACCGGCGCCGCTCCCCGGAAGGCGGCGGCTCTCCCACACCCCGCTCGGCGTCAGCGCACGGATCGACTCGGTCAGATCGTCGATGTGGGTGAGGACGGTCGCAAAGTGGCCGCCCGCACGCGTCGCGAGCCAACCGCCGAGGGTCGCGTACTCGAACGACTGCGGAAAGTGCCGCAACGTGAGCCCGTGTTGCTTCAACTGCTCCTCGAGCACAGGGCCGGTCGCGCCCGCCTGGATGAGCGCGGCGCGAGAGGTGCGATCGATCTCGACCACGCGATCGAGCCGCTTGAGGTCGATCGACACCGCGCCCGCGTAGTCGTCGGCCTCGCGCGGCTCGACGCCGCCGACGACGCTCGTCCCGCCCCCGAACGGGACGGCAATGGCACCGGTGTCGGCAGACCACGACAGCAGACGCTCGACGTCCTCCTCGTCCTGGGGGTAGGCGACCACGTCGGGCGGGTGGTCGAACTGCCCGCGGAACCCGCGCACGACGTCGCGGTACGCCTTCCCCAGGGCGTGCGCGGCGCGGTCGTAGGTGTCCGAGCTGCAAATCGACGCGAGCGAGGCGGGCGGTTCCAGTCGCGGCGGCGGCAGCTCGACATCCTCGAGCGCCACCGGCGCCTCGACGTCCGCATCGCCGAAGCCGAGGTGAGCGACCATCCCCTCGGCCGCCGCGCGGACGTCCGCGTGCGCGGGCTGCTGGTCCTCGTAGCCCCAGCCCCAGAACTTGAGCCGCCGCTCGATCGTCGCGCCGCCCATCGTGGGCGAAGCTTGTCAGGTAAAGACGCAGCGGCAGGTCGCAGCTAGAGTTGAACCTGGATGGAGGCGAGCACGACCGTCCAGATCACGATGCCCGCGATGGGCGACTCGGTGACCGAGGGGACCGTGCTCGAGTGGCACAAGCAGGTCGGCGACCGCGTCGAGCTCGACGAGACGATGGTCGAGGTCTCGACCGACAAGGTCGACGCGGAGGTCCCGGCGCCTGCCACGGGGGTTCTGACGAAGATCGTCGCGGAGGTCGATCAGGTCGTCGCGATCGGAGCGGTGCTGGGCGAGATCGAGACGGGCGAGGACGCGACGACCGCGCCCGCCGAGCCCGAGGCGCCGGCTGGAGATTCTGCGCCGCCCGCCGAGGAGCCGGCGCCGCCGGCCGAGGCCGCCGCTCCCGATCCCCCTGCCCAAGCGCCGCCTGCCGCCGACGGCGCACTCGTCGACCTGCCGTTTCCGGAGATGGGCGACTCGGTGGCCGAGGGGACGATCCTCGAATGGCACAAGCAGGTCGGCGACCAGGTCGAGGTCGACGAGACGGTGGTCGAGGTCTCGACCGACAAGGTCGACGCCGAGGTTCCTTCGCCGGCCGCCGGGACGATCGCCGAGATCCTCGTCGAGCAGGACCAAACGGTCTCCGTCGGCACGGTGCTGTGCCGGATCGCGTCGGGCAGCGGCGCGGCGGCGACGCCCGCGGATGGCGGCGGCGCGGCCGATCAGCCCGAGGCCGCCGCCCAAACCGCCACCGCGGGCAACGGCGCTTCCGACGCCAACGCCACCCCGGTCGCGGAGCGCGTCGCGCGCGCCCACGGGCTCGACGTCGGTGCGATCGAGGGCACTGGCGCGCGCGGGCGAGTGACGAAGGCCGACGTCGAGGCCACCGTCGAAGGCAACGGCGCGCCTGCCGCCAAACCGGCCGCCGCCACGCCGGATGCGACGGCTCCCGCGGCACCGGCACCGCCCGCCGGCGGAACCACGTCGCCGATCCGTGGGCCGGCCGCAACGCTCGTCAAGTTCATGAACGAGAGCCGCGGGATCCCGACCGCGACGAGCTTCCGCAGCGTCCCCGTCGCGCTCCTCGACGAGCGCCGCAAACAGCTGAAGGCGGGCGGCCAGAAGCTGTCGTTCACCCACCTGATCGCGTGGGCGATCGTCAAGGCGACCGCCGAGATGCCCGTCATGGCCCACTCGTACGCGGAGGAGGACGGCAAGCCCCAGCGCGTCGAGCCGGGCTCGCTCGGCCTCGGCCTCGCGGTCGACGTCGAGCGCAAGGACGGGTCGCGCTCGCTCGTCGTCCCCGTCGTCCAGAACGCGCGCGAGCTCGATTTCAACGCGTTCGTCGCCGCCTACGACGAGCTCGTCTTCGGCGCGCGCGACAACAAGCTCGCGCCGGAGGCCTACCAGGGCGCCAACATCACGCTGACGAACCCCGGCGGGCTCGGCACCGTGGCGTCGGTCCCGCGGTTGATGCCCGGCCAGGGGACGATCATCGCCACCGGCGCGATCGCCTACCCGCCCGGCTTCGCGGCCGCCGACCCCGAGCGGCTCGCGAGCCTGGGCGCCGTCAAGGTGATGACGATGACGAGCACCTACGACCACCGCGTGATCCAGGGAGCGGAGTCGGGCTCGTTCCTGCGGGCGATCGATTCGCTGCTGCAGGGAGAGGACGGCTTCTACGACGAGGTCTTCGCCGCGACGGGCGTGGAGCCGGCGACGCCGCCAGCCACAGCCGCGCCGGCGGCGCCCGAGCCGGCCACGTGGCCGACCGCGAGCCCGGCTACGGCTGCCGCGATCCCGGTGACAAAGCGCGACGACACGCCCGCGCCGCCCGCCGCCGGCCCCACCGCACCGGCGACCGCCGATGAGCCGGTGCCGGCCGAAGTCAAGCCCGAGATGACCGGCGAGCCCGACGAGGGCCTGCTGCAAGCGGTCCAGGCGGCGACGTCGGTCGTGAAGGCGCACCGCATGCACGGGCACCTCGCGGCGCGGCTCGACCCGCTCGGCTCGCAGCCGCCTGGCGATCCCGCCCTCAACCCCGAGACCGTGAACTTGACGCCCGAGCTGATGGAGCGCATCCCCGCTTCGGTGCTGCGCGTCGCCGTCCCGGGCAACACGTTCGCCGAGGCCCTCCCCCAGCTGCAGGAGACCTACTGCGGCACGATCGCCTACGAGATCGAGCACATCTCCGACCACGAGCAGCGCGTCTGGCTACGGCAGGTGGTGGAGTCGGGCGAGCACCGCCGGCCGTTCCGCGACGCCGAGCGGCGAGGACTGCTCGAGCGGCTCACCCGGGTGGAAGTGCTCGAGACCTACTTCCACAAGGCGTTCCTCGGCAAGAAGCAGTTCTCGCTCGAAGGCCTCGACTCGCTCGTCCCGATCCTCGACGAGACGATCGAGCTCGCGGCCGAGGCCGGGACTCGGGAGGTCGTGCTCGGCATGGCGCACCGCGGCCGGCTGAACGTGCTCGCCCACGTCGTCGGCCGCCCGTACGAGGCGCTGCTGGTGGAGTTCGAGGGCGAACAGACCCTCGACGCCGACACCGCGATGCCCCAGGGCGGGACGGGCGACGTCAAGTACCACCACGGCGCCGCGGGGCTCTATCGCACGCGCAGCGGCAAGGGCATGTCGGTGACGCTGTCGCCGAACCCGAGCCACCTCGAGTACGTCGATCCCGTCATCGAGGGCCGCGCCCGCGCCGACCAGTCCTCGCGCAAGGGGCGCGAGCTGAACCACGACCCGACGCTCGTCCTCCCCGTGCTGATCCACGGCGACGCGGCCTTCCCGGGCCAGGGGGTCGTCGCCGAGACGCTCAACCTCCAGGCGCTGCCCGGCTACTCGACCGGCGGCACGATCCACATCATCACCAACAACCAGCTCGGCTTCACGACCGAGCCCAGCGACGGGCGCTCGACCCGCTACGCGTCCGACATGGCGAAGGGGTTCGACGTCCCGATCATCCACGTGAACGCCGACGACGTCGAGGCGTGCGTCGCGGCCGTGCGCCTCGCGATGGCGTTCCGCGATCGCTTCGGGCGCGACATCCTGATCGACCAGATCGGCTACCGCCGCTACGGGCACAACGAGACCGACGAGCCCGCGTACACCCAGCCGACGATGTACACCAAGATCGCGGAGCACCCGCCGGTGCGCAAGATCTACGCCGAGCAGCTCGCCGCCAGCGGCGCCGTCACGCCCGAGGAGGCCGAGCAGATGGCGACGCGGGTGCAACACGAGCTCGCCGAAGCGCACGACACGGTCAAGGACTCGCTCCACGCAAGCGACGACGAGGACACCGGCGAGCATCTGATCGACAGGACGATGAGCCGCGAGCCGCGGACGACGGTGTCGAGCGATCTTCTGCTCTCGCTCAACGAGCAGCTCCTGCGCGTGCCCTCGGGCTTCAACCTCCACCGCAAGCTCGCCCCGCAGATGGAGAAGCGGCGCGAGGCGCTCGCAAGCGAGGGAACCGTCGATTGGAGCCAGGGGGAGGCGCTCGCGTTCGCGTCGCTGCTCTGCCTGGGCGTGCCGATCCGCCTGACCGGGCAGGACACCGAGCGCGGGACCTTCAGCCACCGCCACCTCGTCTTCCACGACTGGCAGAGCGGTCAGCAGTGGTGCCCGATGCAGAACCTGCCGAAGGCGGTCGCGCCGTTCGAGCTGCACAACTCGCCGCTGTCGGAAACCGCCTGCCTCGGGTTCGAGTACGGCTACTCGGTCCAGGCGCCCGACGCGCTCGTCCTCTGGGAGGCGCAGTTCGGCGACTTCGTCAACTCCGCCCAGGTGATCGTGGACCAGTTCATCGTCTCGGGCCTCGCGAAGTGGGGTCTGTCGACGCGCCTGACGCTGCTGCTCCCGCACGGCTACGAGGGGTCGGGGCCCGAGCACTCGTCCGGCCGCCTCGAGCGTTTCCTCCAGCTCGCCGCCGAGGGCAACATCCGCGTCGCCAACCCGACGACGGCCGCGCAGTACTTCCACCTCCTGCGCCGCCAGGCGCTCGTCCACAAGGCGCGCCCGCTGATCGTGATGACGCCGAAGAGCCTGCTGCGCCTGCCGGCCGCGATGTCGCACGTGGACGAGCTGACCGACGGCGCGTTCCACCCGGTGATCGACGACCCAGCGCCGCCGGGCGGCCGCGACGCGGTGACGAAGCTGGTCCTCTGCTCCGGCAAGGTCTACTACGACATCGTCTCGAGCGAGCAGCGCGAGGTCGCGGAGCACGTCGCCGTGGCGCGCGTCGAGCTGCTGTACCCGTTCGCCGAGCGCGAGCTGATCGAGCTGATGGCCAGCTACCCGAACCTCGAGCAGGTCGTCTGGGTCCAGGAGGAGCCACGCAACATGGGCGCACGTGCGTTCATGCGCGTGCGGATGGACCAGATCCGCCCCGAGGGCGTCGAGTGGAACTACATCGGCCGCGAGCTGCGCGCCTCGCCGGGCGAGGGCTACGCCGCGGCCCACCGCGCCGAGCAGGCGCGAATAGTCGCGACCGCGCTGGCGTAGCGGCTCAGCGCTTGTCGCGCTGGGCTTCGCCTACGGCGTAGCTGGTTTCCTTGCCGCCCGCCTTGCGCGTGACGGCCGCTACGAGCCCGGGCGCGACGCCGGCGAGCTTCGCGCTCGCGCGCATCTCGACCGGCGCGACATCAATCTCTCCGCGGCCAGTCTCGATCCCGCGCACCACCGCCGCGGCGACCTGCTGCGGCGAGGAGGTCCGCGTCGGCGCCTTGAGGCCGGTGTCATCCCACATGCCGGCGTCGCGGATGAAGCCCGGGTACACCGTGGTCACGCCGACCCCGGTCCCATGGAGATCCTCGCGCAGCCCCTGTCCGAAGCCGCGTAGAGCGAACTTCGTCGCCGAGTAGAGCGAGCTCCCCGCCGTCGCGATCTTGCCCGAGATCGAGGAGATGAGCACGATCTGGCCGCGCCCGCGCTCGACCATCCCAGGCACGACGTCGTGGGCCATCTGGATCGGCGCGCGCAGGTTCACATTCAGCGCGCGGTCGATCTGCTCGCCGGTGAAGTCGTCGAGCGGACCGCTGGCGGGAAGCGCAGCGTTAGCGACGAGCGCGTCGAGCGTGCCGGAGGTCTCGAGCAGCATCGGCACCGCCGAGGGATTGGCGAGGTCGGCCGGAGCGAGCTCGATGCGCTCCGCGAGCTCGGAGCGGAGCGCCTCGAGCTGGTCCTCCTTGCGGCCGGAGACGATCACGGTCGCGCCGCGGCCGTGAAGCGCGCGCGCGATCTCGCGCCCGATTCCCCCCGTCGCACCGGTGATGAGCACGCGTGCGCCTTGAAGCTGGACCGGCATCCGCGCGAACGCTACCCCACACCGGGCCCTTGACGGAGTTCGGCAGCCGCGGATAGCGTCACGCGCTACCACTATCGAAAGGGGCTCGTTAATGAGGATCGGACAGAGAGGACCACGTCTGGCGCTGGCCGCGCTGGGCGCGACCGCGGCACTCGGCCTCGCCGCCTGCGGCGACGACAAGGACGATGGTGGCGGCAAGCCGAAGGTCGGCGACTGCACGAACCAGTCGGTGGACGGTCCGACCGGCCTCGAGGACCAGTACAAGGTCGTGCCGTGCGACTCGGACGAGACGAAGTCGGAGATCGTCAAGGACGTCACGGGTGAGGGTGTCACCGCCTGCAGCGAGAACGAGGCCTTCTTCGACGTCAAAGAAGGGGAGTTCTGCGTCGAGACGAAGCTCTAGCGCTGCGTCCGGCCCACCTCGGAGCGGCGCCCCTTCGCTAGGCTAGGAACCTGCCCGCGGGCGTAGTTCAGTTGGTTAGAACGCCGGCCTGTCACGCCGGAGGTCGCCGGTTCGAGTCCGGTCGCTCGCGCTCTGGAATCCTGCCTTTCGCAGGAACTAGCCATCCATTGCGGTAGCCCGCGAAGCTGCCTGAGACGGCCTCGAGACCGCTGATGACTGTGATTCCGCTGTGACTCAGGCCACGAGGCGAGGATCACGCGATACTGCGCGGGCGATGTCGCAGGAGAACGTGGAATTCGTTCACGAGGCGCGAAAGGCCTTCAATCGGGAGGACCTCCGCAAGCTTGCAGAGATGTCCCACGAAGACCTCAAGTTCGTCTCGGTCTTCACCGCCATCGATTCGGGGGGAGCCACCTATCGAGGGCCGCAATCGTGGGCGGACTACTTCGAGGCGATGCACGAGGCATGGGCGGAGTGGCAGGTCGAGGACTTCCGGGCATTCGACGTCGGTGACGATCGCGTCGTCTCGCTGTTCCGGCTGATCGGCACAGGCAGGCAGAGCGGTGTCCCTGTCGAGCGGGAGGCGGGGATGGCGTACTGGTTCCGCGATGGCAAGATCTGGCGTCTGCGCTCTTACCTGGACCACAGCGAGGCCCTCGCCGCCGCGGGGCAGTCGGAGTAGGCGATGTCGCAGGAGAACGTGGAGATTGTGCGAGGGCACATCGAGGCCTGGAGCACGGGAGAGCGGGCGCTTGCCCTCTCGTTCCTCGATCCGCACATCGTTATGGACCTGACGCGGACGGGCGCGATCGAAGGTGCTTTCTACGGCCCTGAGGGCATCGCCGAGCACTTTCGTCGCTACGCGGGGACGTTCGAGGACTACCGCTGGGAGGTGCGGCGGCTGGACGACCTCGGCACCGACGCGGTACTTGCCGTGACGACGGAGAGCGGGCGCGGCAAGGGCAGCGGCGCCCCCGTTGACCGCTCCTTGGCCGTCCTTTACACAGTTCTCGACGGGCAGATCGTTCGGATCACCATGTTTCAGGGCGAGAAGGAGGCCCTCGCAGCCGTGGGGCTGTCGGAGTAGGGCGGCTAAGACGCGCCAGCGCCGCTCTTGAACCACGCATCGAACTTCGCGGCATCCTCGGCCTGACTACCAGGAACCAAATGGCCGTAGCGATCAGCGTGATCCGGATGCTCCCGTAGAGGCCGAAGAGGAATGGGTCGGGGAGGGCCGAGACCTCTAGCCCCCCTGCCGATTTTGCGCGCATCCTATAAGGCCTGAACATCCGTCCTTGAACCTCTCGCTCGATTCTCAACAAGAGTGCTATAGGCAGGCTGGACTTACGCCGATAGCTTGATTGAACCCGAATGGACTCCGACCTCAGAACGTCAGCACATGAGCTATCGCCTCGAGTCTCGGCTCATGGCGAGAGGCTGATCCAACGCCGCTCCAGAGCATTCGGCGTCGCGTGAGCGGTTTCCGAACGTTCGAGCAGCCGGCCGAGCAGGTCCGCGTCTCCGACGATCGCGTCCTGATGGCGCGGACCTTTGCCTATCTCTACGGGTTCGGCGGCCTGCTGGTGGCGGTGACGCTCTTCCTTCCGGCCTCCCCCGACAGGCATGCCCTGCCGATCGCCGGCGTCTCGGTGGTCGCCTTCGTGCTCACCGCGGCGTGCCTGTTGTGGGGAAGTCGCCTGCCGATCGCCTTCTTCCGTGTCCTGCCATTTACAGGTGCGCTCCTGGTCGCCGCGCTGCTGTTCTCAGGCGGATCGATGGCGTCGGGTGCCTACGCGCTCTTTTACTTCTGGGTGGGGGTGTCGGCGTTCTACTTCTTCCGTGCGGCGTATGGCGTGGCGTGCACCGTCTTCGCCAGCGCCTGCTATCTCGTGGTGCTACTGGTTGGGCCGAACCAGGGACTAGTCGGGCTCAACTGGGTGATGATGACGGGCGCCCTCCTCGTCGCCGGCGTGCTCGTCGGCCGACTGCGCTCGCGCGTCGAGGTCCTCGTCGACGAGCTGGGGGCAGCGGCCCGAACGGACCCGCTCACCGGTCTTGCAAACCGGCGCGAGTTCGAGAGCCGCCTACAGGAGGAGATCTCCCGCGCCGAGCGCGACGGCCGTCCGCTGAGCGTTATCGCTCTCGATCTCGACGCGTTCAAGGCGATCAACGACCAGCGGGGCCACCGCGCCGGCGACCGCGCGCTGAAGGGAGTCGCGGCCGCACTTCGTCGCGCGGGCCGAGAGGTCGACACGATCGCGCGCATCGGCGGCGACGAGTTCGCAGTTGTCGCCACCGGCGCCGGAGAGCACCAGGCACAGGTGCTTTCGCAGCGCCTGCAATCAGCGATTGGGGAGGCGTTCCGTGGCGACTCGGCGACCCTCACCCTGAGCGTAGGGCTCGCGAGCCGTCCCGCCCACGCCAATACCGCCGATGCCCTGCTAGAGGCGGCCGACCAGGCGCTCTACACCGCCAAGCGCAGCGGCGGAAACTGCATTGTCAGCTTTACGCCCGCCGTCGCGGAGGAGTTCGCGGAAGTCGGGTAGGTACTCCTTCCCCGACCTTCCCCCCATTCGCGCCACGACGGCTTCGAGGGCCTGCGACATCGCCTACTCCGTCAGCCCCACGGCTTCGCGGGCTTCGGCGCGGTCCTGGTACTCCTCCCAGCGTGTCACCTTGCCGTCGCGGAACCGCCACACCTGCCAGTACTCCATCCTCGTCTCGACGCCGCTCCGGCGGCCGCGCGCCTTCATCTCGACGCCGTTGAAAACCGAGTCGCCGGATTGCTCGAACTCGGTCGGGCCGACCTGAAACTCGTCCCACGGCTCCATCCAGCGATTAAAATAGCGCCGCAGCGCATCGTGCCCGTGGACCGCGCCGCGTTCCTCCATCGGCCGGTACTCGATGTCCTCGCGGAAGAACGGCAGCATCCCGTCCACTTCCCCTTCCGCCCATCCCCGAAAGATGCTCCTGACGATTTCGACGTTCTCCTGCGACATCTCGCCTACTCCGACAGCCTTACGGCTTCGAGGGCGTCGCCAGGTTCGTGGAACCACTGGTAGCGGACGATCCTCTTGTCGCGGAGCGTCCAGAGGGCGGATTCCCGGCCCTGCACATCGACGCCACTGCCTCGACCGCGTGCCGCGTAGCGGACGATCGCCACGACGCGGCTCCCGACGGCTCGAAACTCCTCCGGCTCGATCTGCCAGAACTCCCACGCTTCGAGTGTCCTTTCGACCGCGCGCTGAAACGCCTGGATACCAACCCGCGTTCCTGGCTCGATCGCCCCTTCGGGATTGACGTACTCGACCTCCGGATCGAGAAGGTCGGCGGGGCCGGGGTAGTCGCCCCTACCCCAAGCGTCGTAGATCGCTCGCACGACGTCCACGTTCTCCTGCGACATCGCCTACTCCGACAGCCCCACGGCTTCGATAGCTTCGGAGCGGTTCGAAAAGGTCTCGAATCGGGTCACGTTCCGGCCCCGAAAGGTCCAGACGTGGAACTGCAACAGGTCGACAGCCACGCCGCTCTCCTGTCCCGACCCCCGCTGACGTGCCCTTACGACAACGCTCGATTCAGCCTCGACGAACTCCTCAGCCGAGATGCTGAGCTTTGTCCACGGCTTCAGCCATTCCCGCATGAATTCCCTGATGTCGTCTGGGCCGAGGTAGTAGCCCGTCTCGGGTGTCTCAGGCGTTTGGGCGGGTATGAACAAAGTGCGCTCGTCCCAGAGGTCTCCACCCGCGCCGAAGTTGCCCTTCGCCCACTCCTCGTAGACGGCACGTAGCGCTTCAATATTCTCCTGCGACATCGCTACTCCGACAACCCCACGGCTTCGAGGGCAGCTGTCCAGTCGGAATACGCCCGTATCTCGGTTATCAGGCCCGCCTCGACTTGAGCGGCGTGTCCTCCATGTCGGGTCACCGAGATGCCATCTCGGCCCACCGCTTCAAAGCGCCACAGAGCCACCACCTGGCCTTCACTCTCGACGACACGCTCGGGAATGATCGCGAGCGATTGCCAGACATCGAACTCGTCCCAGAAGGCTCGTATTCCGCTCCGACCCTCGTACAGTGGCTTGACGCCCGGGAACGCCCCGGAAGTCCAAAACATCACCTCGGGGGCACAAACGGCGACGACCGTGTCCATGTCACGGTCACCCCAGGCGCGGTAGAGCCGTTCGAGCGGAGTGACGTTCTCCTGCGACATCGCCCGCGCAGTATCGCGCCCCGCGCTAGGCGCTCTCGCTCCCGCCCCCCTCGCGCCGCTGCTTTCGCCGGTCGCGGATCGTGACGACCGCCAGCCACGCGAGGAACGCGATCACCGGCAGGAAGTACGCGACGCTCGTGAGCCAATGCCCCGCGTGGGCGAGCGGGAAGCCCGTGAGCGCGCCGATCACTGGTTCGCCTGCGAGAGCAGGTAGAGCGCGAGGACGGTGAAGCCGATCATCACGCCAAGCATCCAGTACTGCGAGCGCACCGCCTGCTTGGCGTCGTCGTAGAGCGCTAGCGCGCGGTCGTGGGCGAGCGTCAGCGCGATCACGTGGCCGACGACGACGAACCCCACCTGGGCGTACCAGACGAAGTCGGTCGAGAAGAGCGTGTAGTCGGCCGGCGGCCAGTCGGCGGTTCCGAAGAGGTCCCAGTCACGGCCGAGCGGGTTCGAGGCGAGGAAGCCGATCCGCTGGCCCTCGTACACCAGCAGCGTGAAGTAGTGCGCCGCGTTGTAGACGAGCGCGATCGGGATCAGACTGTGGACGAACGCGCGCGCCAACTCGCCGGCCGAGAAGCCGCCGCCGACCGACTTTGCCCCGGCGATGCCGGCCATAAAGAAGCCGTAGACGAGCGCGATCACCGCGAACAGCGTCAGGCCTCGCGATATCTGGGTCGCGGTCGTGACGTCGAGCCCCAGCGACGTGAACGCGTCGAGCAGATCGATCGTCACGAGCGTCTCGAGCGGTCCCTCCAACGCCCCGTCGAAGGTGACGGAGCCGATCATCGCCGCGAGCATCATCACCGTGCCGGGCCGCACCTCGAGATTCGTCAGTCCGGTGAAGAGCCCCCGAATCCCGACAACGCCGTCGCGGCGCTCGAACGGTGAGAAGCGCGAGAAGAGGTTGAAGTAGACGGAGAACGCCTCGCCGCGCTCGATCCAGCGGTCCACTCCGTAGAGAGCCATGGCGATGAACGTCGCCGCCGAATAGACGAGCGTCGCGATCGCAACGCTCTCGGGCGAGCGCGAGTGCGGCGTCGCCAGCTCGAGCCAGATGAAAGCCACGAAGCCGATGACCGCGGGCCAGTTGCCGAGCCGGTCGGGATAGGCGAGCGGCGCCGGAAGCGGGCTGCGTGCTGCCGTGCTCGCGACCCAGGCGAAGAACTTCCCGATCGCGCGCCACGGGTTGAAAGCCTTGAAGACGTCGCCGAAGACGACGCTCACCGGCACGAGGCCGACGAAGAAGATGACGAAGACCCAGATCGTCGCGAAGTTCGCCGGCACGATCTGGACGCCGGCGAGCCCGGCCCAGATCACGAGCGCGAACAGCGCAACCCCGATCGCGCCGCAGATCGCCTCGAGCACCGGGGACCCGAGCACGCGGCCGGCTCCGCCGGGGAGCGGCCGCCAGCGGTCCTCCTGCAGACGCGGCTTCGGCCACAGGACGGCCAGCGCCGCGAACGAGACGATCAGGACGATCGCCGCGCCCCAGACGAACAGCCAGTCAGGGATCGGCGGATCGGAGCGCTGCTGGACGCCGTGCGCCGACGCGGCCGGCGCGAACGCAAGCGCGAGCCCGGCTACGCCCGCGAAGGTGGCCGCGATCGCCGCCGTACGCGGCCTTGAACGCGACGGCGTCACGACCCGACGGTGACGTTGGCGATCACGGCCCCGCTGCCGTGGATCTCCAACTCGAAGACGCCCTCCGCGTCGGCCTTGAAGTCGAACTCCGCCGGCTTGTCCGGCGCGACCTCGCGCGTGATGTCATAGCCGTGGAGGTGGAGCTCCTGCTCTCCGTCGGAGCTGACGGAGATCTTCACCTTCTCGCCCGTGCGCGCGTCGATCTCCTTCGTCCCGCCGACGGGCTCGCCGCCCTCGAGCTCGATCTTTTCGACCGGCGTCTCGGGCTTTGGCTTCTCCTGGGGCTTCTGCTTGCCGGTGGTCGAAGTCTGGGTCTGGGTCTGCGCCGCGGTTGTCTTCTCGTCCTTCTTGTCGTCATCTCCCGGCTGCAGGAGCACGAACGCGACGACAGCGACCGCGATTGCGGCGAGCAGGACCCCGATCTTTCCGTTCCTCGACATTCGTCACCTCCGTGCGCGCCAGTTGGCCCGACCCTTGCGGTCGCGCATCCTACGGCGCTGGTGCGCTCAGCGCGTAGGGGCGCCTAGAGGCGAACGCCACCGAGGGCGCCGTTGCCGCTGAGTGCGGCGGAGAGCGCGCGGAGCTCGGTCACCTTGCCGGCAGGCTCGCGGCGCGCTCGCGTCGGCGCCGACTCGGCTGGACTCGCCTCTGTCTCGTCAGGGGCACCGCTGCCGGAGGGTGGCGTCCCGCCATCCAAATCGAGCGGCTCGGCTTCGAAGCGATAGCCGACGCCGAAGTGCGTGTGGATGTAGCGCCAGTTCGGCGACAGCCGCTCCAGCTTCTGGCGAATCTTGCGGACGAAAACGTCCACCGACCGATCCCCGTGGGCCATCGCATAGCCCCAGACGCGCTGGTAGATGTCCTCGCGCTGCAGGACCTGCGCCTCGGCCTCGGCGAGCAGGTGCAGGAGCTCGAACTCCCGCCGCGTCAGCTCGACCGGCCGATCGGCGACGAACGCCTGGAAGCGATCGGCCCGGATCTCCAGCTCGCCGGTGACGATCGGGGCGTCACTGCGACCGGTGCTCGCGCGCTTGCGGCGGCGGACGACAGCCTCAACACGCGCGAGGAGCTCCTCCGGGTGGCAGGGCTTCGTGATCCAGTCGTCGGCGCCGAGGCGCAGGCCGCGGACGCGCTGGGCGACGGTCGAGCGCCCCGTGCAGACGACGATCCCGAGCCCTGGCAGCTCCGCCGAGAGCTGCTCGAGGAACTCCCACGCGGTCGGCCCGAGCAGCGCCAGGTCCACCGCGACGGCGTTGAGGCGCATCGCGACGAGCTCTTCGACCGGTACCGGACCGCCGAGGACGCGCAACTGCCAGCCCGAGGCATCGACCCGCTTCGAGAGCACCTGCATGAAGGCGGCATCCGCGTCGATCGCCGCCATCGAGATGGGGGCCAGCGATTTGAGGCCAGACATCCGTGGGGATTCTACCTGGCCGCGCGGCGGCGCGATCGCTGATCCCCACCGGGTTTCACAGCTTTTTCACATCCCCACCACAGGGCCGTAACAGGCTGTACGAAGGTGGCTGGAAGCCTCGCTGAGCATATTGGGAACCAAACGAAGGAGAACTCGCTGATGAAGTCACGCATGTGGCTCGTTGCGCCCGTCGCGGGCGCGCTCATGCTGGGGCTCGCTGCCTGTGGCAGCGGCGATGACGAGAAGAGTGTCGCCATCGACGGCTCGAGCACGGTGTTCCCGTTCGCCCAGGCGGCGGCGGAGGAATTCAAGGGAGAAGACTCGGACGCCAAGATCACCGTCGCCCAGGCGGGCACCGGTGGCGGCTTCGAGAAGTTCTGCGCTGGGGAGACGGACATCTCCGACGCCTCGCGTCCGATCGAGAACGACGAGAAGGCAGCCTGTGAGAAGGAAGGCATCACCTACAAGGAGGCCCAGGTCGCCAACGACGGCATCGCTGTCGTCACGAACAAGGACCTCAAGATCGACTGCCTGACCAGGGAGCAGCTGTCGGAGCTCTGGGGCAAGGATGCGAAGGCGAAGAACTACCAAGACGTCGGCGGTCCGGACGCGGAGGTCAGCCTCTACGGTCCCGGCACCGACTCGGGCACGTTCGACTTCTTCACCGAGCAGGTCAACGGTGAGGAGGGCGCCTCGACGAAGAGCTACCAGCCGTCGGAGGACGACAACGTGCTGGTGGAAGGCGTCTCGGGCGACAAGAACGGCCTCGGGTACTTCGGCTTCTCCTACTACGAGCAGAACAAGGACAAGCTGAACCTCGTCGGGGTCGACAACGGCAAGGGCTGCGTCAAGCCCGACGCTGCGAAGATCCAGTCGAGCGAGTACGACCTGCTCTCCCGACCTCTGTACATGTACGTCAGCGACAAGTCGCTGTCGGACAACGACACGGTCAAGAAGTTCATGGACTACGTGCTCGAGAACGACGAGGCGATCGCCAACGCGGCTCAGATCGTTCCCGACACCCCTGAGCAGCTGGCGAAGGCCAAGGCGGCCATTGGGGACTAGCCAGGAATGAGTGCCTCAGCGTCAGCGCCGCGCGCGCCCATGGGGGGCAACCCACTGGGCGTCCGGCGCAGGCGCCGAGGCGAGGCCGTGATCAGGGCCGTCCTCTTTCTGGCGGCCCTGATCAGCGTCCTCACCACTGTCGGGATCGTCGCGTCGCTGCTAGTCGAAACGATCTCGTTCCTCGGTCACGCGGGCGTGACCGACTTCCTCTTCGGAACCGACTGGTCGCCGCAGGACCGCAGCGACCCCGGCTACGGCGTTCTCCCGCTCGTGAGCGGCACGCTGCTGGTCACCGGGATCGCGATCGTGGTCGCTATCCCGCTCGGGCTCGGCTCGGCGATCTACCTCTCCGAGTACGCCCGCCCGCGGACGCGCAAGGTGATCAAGCCGATCCTCGAGGTGCTCGCCGGCATCCCGACGATCGTTTTCGGCTACTTCGCGCTGACCTACTTCACGCCGGTGATCCTGCAGGACCTGCTCGGCCTCGAGACGCAGCCGTTCAACGCCCTGTCCGCCGGAATCATCATGGCGTTCATGGTCCTGCCGACGATCGCGTCGATCTCGGAGGACGCGATGTCGTCGGTACCGGCCGCGCTGCGTGAGGGCGCATATGGCCTTGGGGCGTCAAAGCTCCAGGTCTCGCTTCGGGTCGTCTTTCCTGCGGCGCTGTCGGGGATCGTCGCCTCGATCGTGCTCGGCGCCTCGCGAGCGATCGGCGAGACGATGATCGTGTTGATCGCCGCCGGCCTCGTTCCCTACCTCGGCCTCGATCCCGCGCACTCGGCCGAGACGATGACGACCTACATCGCCAACACGGCGAAGGGCGACGTCTCCGTCGGCGACCCGCAATACGAGGCGATATTCGCCGTCGGCACGACGCTGTTCGTGCTGACGCTGATCCTCAACTCGATCTCGATCCGCTTCGTGCGCAGGTACCGGCAGGTGTACGAGTGAGCGCGCACCCTTCAGCGCTCGCCCTGCGCGAGCTCGGCAGTGCCCGGCGCAGCATGCGCTGGCGCGAGCACGGCTTCCGCCTGCTGCTGTTCGGCTGCCTCGCGGCGAGCATCGGCGTCCTGATCCTGCTCTTCCAGGACATCTTCCGCGACGCGCTCTCGGAGGTCGGCGACAGCGGCCGCGTCGCGCTCGACGGGAAGCTGTTCACCGAGTTCTCGACGACGCAGCAGGCGAAAGCCCCGAATGCCGGCCTTCAGTCGGCCATCACTGGGACGCTGTGGCTGATTGCCATCTGCGCGCTCTTCATCGTGCCTGTGGGCGTCGCAACCGCGATCTACCTCGAGGAGTACGCCGACGGCGAGCGCTGGTGGAACCGCCTGATCGAGGTGAACATCCAGAACCTCGCGGCGGTCCCCTCCGTCGTCTACGGGATCCTCGGGCTCGCCTTCATCGTCCGCGGGCCCCTCTCCCTCGGCAACGTGGTCTTAGCGGGGGGCCTCACCCTTGGACTGCTCGTCCTGCCGGTCGTGATCATCGCCGGCCGTGAGGCGCTGCGCGCGGTCCCGCCGTCGATCCGCGAGGGCTCGATGGCACTCGGCGCGACCCAGTGGCAGACGATCTGGAAGCAGGTCCTGCCGGCGGCGGTGCCCGGAATCGCGACCGGCGTGATCCTCGCGCTCTCGCGCGCGATCGGCGAGACGGCGCCGTTGATCCTCATCGGCGCCGCCGCGTTCGCCGCCTTCAACCCCGGCGGCCCCTTCGACGACTTCACCGCCCTCCCGATCCAGATCTACACCTGGATCTCGCTGCCGCAGCCCGAGTTCAAGGCGCTCGCCGCCGCCGGGATGGTGATTCTGCTCGTGATCCTGGTCTCGATGAACGCGATCGCTATCTGGCTACGAAACCGCTACGAGCAGAAATGGTGAGGAGGCTGAGGTGGAAATTTCGATGACCGAACGTGAGTCCGCACACAGGCCCGAGGTCCGCACGGCAGTACTTGACCACAGCGGCGAGGAGTCGCCGAAGAAGCGTGAGCACATCTTCGAGCTCCAGGACCTCGGGGTCAGCTACGCCGGCGTCCCGGCCGTGGAGGAAGTCGAGTTCACGATCTACAAGAACGAGGTCACGGCCCTGATCGGCCCATCCGGCTGCGGCAAGAGCACCTTGATCCGCTGCCTCAACCGGATGAACGACCTGATCCCCACCGCGGCCGTCACGGGCAACGTGCTCTACCACGGCCAGGACCTGTACGGCAAGGAGGTCGACCCGGTCGAGGTGCGCAAGCGGATCGGGATGGTCTTCCAGAAGCCGAACCCGTTCCCGAAGTCCATCTACGACAACATCGCCTTCGGCCCCCGCGTGCTGGGGATGAAGGGGAGCATGGACGAGATCGTCGAGCGCGCCCTGCGCCGCGGAGCGATCTGGGACGAGGTCAAGGACCGCCTCAAGGACAACGCCTTCGGGATGTCCGGCGGCCAACAGCAGCGCCTCTGCATCGCTCGCTGCCTCGCCGTCGAGCCGGACGTGATCCTGATGGACGAGCCGTGCTCGGCGCTCGATCCGATCTCGACCGGCCGGATAGAGGACCTGATGCTCGAGCTGAAGGAGAGCTACTCGATCGTGATCGTCACGCACAACATGCAGCAGGCGGCGCGCGTGTCGGACATGACGGCGTTCTTCACCGTCGAGCTCGACGAGGACGAGCGCCACCGGACCGGGCGCGTCGTCGAGTACGACGAGACGGAAACGATCTTCACCAACCCGTCGGACGCGCGTACCGAGGCCTACGTGACCGGCAAGGTCGGCTAGGCGGCGCGGCATGCCCGATACGACCAGGCAGCAGTTCCAGGAGGAGATGGAGGGGCTCGAGCGCCAGGCGCTCGGCGGCCTCGACCTCGTTGTGGGGATGCTCGAGCGCACGATGGAGCTCGTCCAGCATCAGGACGTCGAGCTCGCCTCGATCGTGATCGCCGACGACGATCGCATCGACGGGCGCTACCTCGAGGTGCACCAGGGCCTCTTGTCGCTGCTGGCGCTGCAAGCGCCGGTGGCGACCGACCTGCGCGTCGCGGCCGCGCTGCTGCACGTGATCAAGCACTGCGAGCGGATGGGCGACCAGTGCGTGAACATCGCCAAGCTGATCCCGCTCGCCGGCCACGAGCCGCCGACGGAAAGCCAGATGCTCGCGAACATCGAGCGGATGGGCGCGCAGGCCCGCTCGCAGGTGATCCAGGCCAAGCAGGCGTTCGAGAACCGCGACGTCGGTCTAGCGCAGGACCTCGTCCGCCAGGACGAGGAGATCAACAAGCTCAATCGCGACTGCTTCCGGATTGCGATCGAGATCGGCGACGATCTCGATACCCGCGAGTGGGCGATGCAGATGATCCTCGTGGCGCGCTGCCTCGAGCGGATCGGCGACAACGCCGTGGACATCGGCGAGCAGACGGCGTTCGTCGTCACGGGGCTGTTCCGCGAGTTCACCGACGCGTCGCATCCCGAGCTCGCCCCCAAAGCGGGCTAGAAGGCCGGCGTCGTGGCGAGTGTCACCCGGCTCCGCAGCCGCAGCCTCCTCGGGCGCGGGGGCCAGACTCGCGGCGGACGCCGCTTCTTCGAGCTCTTCGAGGAAGACGGCGCGAACATCCAGCGCTCGGCCGAGCTGCTGCACAAGCTGATGCGCAACTGGCCCGACGATGCCCACCTGCGACGCGAGCTGCTGCTCTGCGAGCAGACCGGCGACCGCATCACGCACGACATCATCCACCGCCTCAACAAGACGACGGTGACCCCGCTCGACCGCGAGGACATCCACGCGCTCGCGGCAGCGCTCGACGACATTGTCGACTTCATCGAGGAGGTCGCCGACTACCTCGGGCTGTACAAGATCGAGGCCCCGATGGAGCAGGCGCAGCTCTTGACAGGGGTTCTGCGCGACGCCGGCCGCGAGGTCGCGACGGCGCTTGCCCGGCTCGATTCGCTCGGCGAGCTGAACCCCCACTTCGTCGAGATCAAGCGGCTCGAACACGAGGGCGACCGCCTCACCCGCGAGGCGCTCGCGTCGCTGTTCGCCGGCGGGATCGACCCGATCGCGATCATCCGCTGGAAGGACATCTACGAGCGGCTAGAGTCGGCCATCGACGCGTGCGACCACGCCGCTCACATCCTCGAGGGAATCGTCGTCAAGCACAGCTGAGCCGGCGCCTTGGCTGATCGCTTCGACGCGATCGTCCTCGGCGGCGGGCCGGCCGGCGAGCACTGCGCGGGCAAGCTCGCCGCCGGCGACCTGAAGACCGCGATCGTCGAGCGCGAGCTCGTCGGCGGCGAGTGCAGCTACTGGGCGTGCATCCCGTCGAAGACGTTGTTGCGGCCGGGTGAAGCGCGTTGCGGGCGCACGGACCGCCCCCGGCGCGCGAGAAGCGGTGACCGGAGAGCTCGACGTGGCGGCAGCGCTCGACTGGCGCGACTTCCAGACCTCGAGCCTCGACGACGCCGGTCAGGTCGCGTGGATGGACGGCGAGGGGATCGAGCTCGTGCGCGGCAGCGGGCGGCTCGACGGGCCCGGGAAGATCGTCGTCGGGGAGCGAGAGCTCGAAAGCGAGCGGATCGTGCTAGCGACCGGATCCGATCCCTTCATTCCGCCGATCGAGGGCATCGACTCGGTCGAGCACTGGACGAATCGCGAGGCTACGCAGGTCAAGCAGCTCCCCGAGCGGCTGATCGTGCTCGGCGGCGGTCCGGTCGGGGTCGAGCTCGCGCAGGCGTTCGCCCGGTTCGGAGTATCGGTCGCGCTCGTCGAAGGCTCCGACCGCGTGCTCGCGCGCGAGGGGCGGGCTGCGTCCGACGCGATCGGCGGGGTGCTCGAGAGCGACGGGGTCGAGCTCCACCTCGGCGTGCACGCCGAACGCGCGAGCAAGCACGGCGACGGTGTCGCGGTCACGCTCTCCGGCGGGACCGAACTCCACGCCGACGAGCTGCTCGTCGCGACCGGGCGGCGCGCACGCGTCGGGGGCATCGGGCTCGAGACGATCGGCGTCGAGCCGCGGCCACAGGGCGTCGAGGTGGACGAGCGGATGCGGGTCGCCGACGGTGTCTGGGCGATCGGTGACGTCAACGGGATCAGCTTGTTCACCCACGTCGGCAAGTACCAGGGGCGCGTCGCGGCCGCCGACATGCTCGGCAAGGACGCGCGCGCCGACTACCGCGCGATCCCGCGGGTGACCTTCTGCGATCCGCAGGTCGCCTCCGCAGGGCTGACCGAGGACCAGGCCGCGGAGGAGGGGATCGAGGTCGCGACCGGGACCGCCGAGCTCTCGACGGTCGCGCGCACCTCCACCTACACGCGCGCCTACGACGAACTACCGGGACTGCTGACGCTGATCGCCGACCGCAAGCGCGAGGTGCTCGTCGGCGCTTACGCCGTCGGGCCCGAGGCCGGCGAATGGCTTGGGCAGGCGACGCTTGCGATCCGCGGCGAGGTGCCGCTCAACGTGCTGCGCGACACGATCCAGCCGTTCCCGACGTTCAGCGAGGCGTTCATGGACGCGCTCGCCGACCTCGACGCCTAGCGGCCCTAGCCTTCCTTTCGCTCGGCGAGCACGTTGCGAATCGTCTCGGCGGCCTCGGGGACGGCCTTCTCCAGCCGCTTCATGTCCCAGCCGGTGAGCGTGATCAGCCGCATCGGCGTCTTGGCCGTGACCGTCGCGGTTCGAACGTCCTTTTCCAGCAGGCCGATCTCACCGAAGAAGTCGCCGGGGCCGAGGTCGGCGACGTGTTGGCCATCCTTGAGCACCTCCGCCTCACCCTCCTCGATCGCCATGAACTGCCACGAGAAGTCGCCCTCTCGAACGAGCTCCTTGCCTGCATTGACCGACACCTCTTCGGCGAACGGCGCGATCTCGCCGAGCTCCGGGTCGGGCACGTCCGAAAACAGCGGAATCGCCTTCAGGCGGCTGACGTCCATCTCTCTCCTCGTTCGGTTGCTCGGGCTGCGCGGAATCTAACCGACCCGACGCGCTCGCAGTGGAGACCGATCACACTGTGAGTGATGGTCCACGCGGGCGCAGTCGTAGCCGCCTATCTGATCGGGCTCGCGCCCGGAGCCGGCGCCGCCCAGGCGACGCCGGACGAACCCGCGCGCCCGGCGCAACCGCCGGTCATCCAACGGCGGATTCCCTTCGGCGAGAAGCGCAAGGCCGACACGCGCAGGTATGCGAAGCGCCACTACGGGATCGACGACCATCGCCTGCGCGAGCCGAAGGTGATCGTCGAGCACTTCACCGTGACGAACACGTTCGCCGCGACCTTCAACACCTTCGCGCCGAACCACCCCGACCCCACATTCCATGAGCTGCCGAACACGTGCGCGCACTACGTGATCGATCGCGACGGCAAGATCTACCAGCTCGTCTCACGCGCGACCATCTGCCGCCACGCGGTCGGGCTGAACCACACGTCGGTCGGAATCGAGCACGTCGGCCGCAGCGACGCCGAGGTGATCGGCAACCGGCGCCAGCTGCGCAGCTCGCTGGCGCTCACGCGCTGGCTCCAGGACCGCTACGACATCCGCACGCGCGACGTGATCGGCCACGCGGAGGCGCTCACGAGCCCCCACTACCGCGAGCGCGTGGAACGGTTCCGCGGCCAGACCCACAGCGATTTCAGCCCCAAGACGATGCGCGACTACCGCGACCGCCTGACGCACCTGCCGAAGCCGCTCCCGGGGGCCGCGGCCGCGAGCGCACGCCGTGCCCTACCCGCGCTCTCCCCGCTCGCGCGCGGAGTGGTGCCGATCAGGCGCGAGCTGCTCGGGCGCTCGGTCGACGGACGCCCGATCCGGGCGACCGCGCTCGGCAGCAAGACGGCTCCACGCAAGGTCCTCGTCGTCGGCGCCGCGCACGGCAACGAGCCCGCGGGGATCGCTGTTGTGCGGCGGCTGCTCGCCGACCGCAAGTTGCCGAAGGGCGTCCAGCTTTGGATCGTCGACGACTTGAACCCCGACGGCAACCGCGCGGGCACCCGCCAGAACGCAAACGGCGTCGACCTCAACCGCAACTTCCCCTACGCCTGGCGCAAGCAGGGACGCCCGCGGAGCGAGAACTACTCCGGCCCGTCAGCACTCTCGGAGCCGGAGGCGCGCGTTGCGCGGCGGCTGATCGAGCGGATCCAGCCGGCGCTGACCGTCTGGTACCACCAGGCGCTTGCGCTCGTCGACGACTCGGGAGGGGATCCGGCGATCGAGCGTCGTTATGCGGAGCTGGTCGGACTGCCGTTCCGCCGCCTCGGGCGCAATCCGGGCTCGATCACGAGCTGGCAGAACGATCTCTTCCGCAGCTCGACGGCGTTCGTCGTCGAGCTGCCGGGGGGTCCTCTTTCTCCGCGCGCCGTCGAGCGCCACGCGAAGGCGGTGAGGGCGATCGCGGGTGGCCGGGACTGACTAGTAGAGGGCGCCCGCGTAGGGGCCCTCGGCGAGCCCGCGCAGCGTCGCCTCGCAGACCGCGGCGGCGGCGGCGGTCGTGTCGTAGTCGACGTTCTCCGGCGTGTCCGTCGGCCAGTGGTAGTTCGACAACGCCTTGTGGCGGTCGAACGAGGTAAGGCATGCGGTCGGGTACCCCGCGCGGCTCGGGATCACCGCGTCCGTGCTCGCGCGGGAGCGCATCCCGCGGCGCAGTGGCACGCGGGCGCGATCGGCGGCCCGCGCGATCATGTCGCGGAAGCCGCGGCCGTGGTAGTCCTCCATCACGACGGTCCCCTCGCCCTCGAGCATGATCAGCTCGGGTGAACCGACGGTGTCCACCGCGAGCACCCACGTCTGGTCGCGGTCGAGGTCGGGGAAGTAGCGCGCGGCAAAGCCGTGGATTCCGCCCTGGAGGACCTCCTCGGAACCGCAGGAGACGAGCAACACGCGGATGCCCTCGACGGGCCGCTCGCGCAGGGCCTCTGCGAGCGCGACGAGCACGGCGACGGCGGTGAGGTTGTCGTTCGCGCCAGGGACGATCGGGCTGCGGGCGATGTCGGCGAAGGCCGCCACCCCGGCCAAAGAGCCGACTAGTCCCGCGAGGGCGAGCCCGCGGCGGCGCATGAGGCCGCCTGCGGCGACGAGCAGCGGCGTGCCGACAGCCGGCCACCAGAGCGGGATCGAGGTGTCGCGGCGCTCGACGATGCCCGGAAGGGCGTCGGCGACCGCGTGGTGGAGGCGCTGGTCGAAGATCGCTCCGGTTGGCGCGGCGTCGTGGTGGGCGAGCACGACGAAGGTGCGCGTCGCATCGGGGTCGCCGGCGCCCGCCACGACGTTCCAGGTGGGCTTCTGCTCCATCGTCGCGCGCCGGAACGCGCGCGCGCCGTTTGAGATGTCATCTGCGATCGCCGCGGCGACGCCCGCCCCGATCATCCCTCCCACGATCCGGCCGCGGCGCGTCAGTGCGAGCGCGCCGCCGGCGGCGGCGATCCCCGCCAGTGCGGCCATCGGCTTGGCGTAGCTGTCGAACGCGCGCTCCTCCTCGATGCGCGCCTCGAGGCCGACGGCACCGAGGCGCTCGGCGATCCACTCGGCCGCACGGCGCTCCCCTTCCGAGCAAGGACCACGGTCGGGGATCGCGGCAAGCGCCTCGACCGTGGCGCGCAGGCCATCGCGGTCGTAGGCGGCATCGCCGCGTTCGGCGGCGGCGTCCTGGCGTGGCTCGGCGGCGGTCGCCATCTGCCTCCCCACGATATTTGATCGGAGGAAGTGGTGAAGGCGTTCTAGACGGCAGGCAGCCCGTGCGCCCCGATCCGGCCGAGCGCCTCGCCGAGCGACTCCGGCGTCCAGCGCTCGGGCTCGTTCAGAAGCGCGCGCGCGCCGCCTTCGGCGAGGGCGACCATCGCGTACGCGGTCAAGAGGGCCTGCTGCTCGACGTCGCCGTCGGCCTCGCCGTCGCGGCGCCCGAGCCAGTCGCGCGCAATTGCGGAAACCGCGTCCACCTGTAGCTGCCGGCCGCGCTGGACACGCCGCGCGACAGCCGCGTTGGCGCCGCCTTCACCGAGGAAGATCACCCTGTAAGCGCCCGGCGAGGCGGCGACCGCCCGCAGGAAGGCGGTGAAGCTCTCGACGAGGAACCCTTCGCGATCGCCCGCGGCTGCCGCCCCGGCGAACGCCGTGCCGATCTCGCCGAGGACGCGCTCCTCCTCGCGGCGCATCAGCGCCTTGAAGAGCTCGTCCTTCGAGGGGTAGCAGTCATAGACGACCGGCTTGGTCACGCCCGCCGCGTCGGCGACCGCGCCCATCGTCGTTCCGTCGTAGCCATGCTCGAGGAACAGCTCGAAGGCCGCGTCGAGGACCAGCGGCCGGCGCCGCTCGGGGCCGAGGTGCTCGGCGCGCTTTCGCACCGGGCGGGAAGTGGTCGTATCGGCTCCCTGCGCCATGTTCCTACTTATGGTAGCGTTTTCCTACCCCTGGTAGCAACCCAACCCACGGAGGTATTCCGGACATGGCAGAAGAACAGCCTGCGGTCGAGGCAATCGAAGGCGCCAGCGCCGAGGATCTGGCGAAGTTGGTCTCGGGCGTCACGGACGAGCAGCTCGACGAGATGATGAAGTCGGACGGCCGCAAGGTCGTCCTCGACGAGATCTTCAAGCGGATGGCCGACCACGTCGACCCCGCGAAGGCCGCGGCCGTCGAGGCCGTTATCGACTGGAAGATCACCGAGGGGCCGGACGGCCAGGTCGATCACTACCAGTGCGACTTCGCGGGTGGCAAGCTGACCGTGACCGAGGACGGCGACAAGCCGGCGCGCGTCACGTTCATCGTCCCCGGTGCGAACTTCATCAAGCTCGCGTCGGGCGCCGTCCAGGGCCCGAGCCTGTTCATGTCGGGCGGCCTCAAGATAGAGGGCGACCTGATGTTCGCGGCCCAGGTCGAAGGCCTGTTCCAGATCCCAAGGGGAGCGTAGGACGATGGCCGCTACCGACACCACCAAGGCGACGCCGGAGGCTGTCGCCGAGGCCGCTGCCACTCCCCCTCCTGCCACGGCGGACTTCTCGCTCGACCTCAACCAGGACCAGAAGGACATCCGCGAGTGGGTGCACGGGTTCGCCGAGGGCGTCATGCGCCCGGCGGCTGCCGAGTGGGACGAGAAGGAGGAGTTCCCCTGGCCGATCGTTCAGGAGGCCGCGAACATCGGCCTCTACGGGTTCGAAGCACTGGCGCAGTTCTGGTCCGACCCGACGGGCCTCCAGCTGCCGATTGCCAACGAGGAGCTCTTCTGGGGCGATGCGGGGCTCGGCATGTCGATCATGGGAACCTCGCTCGCAGTCGCGGCCATCTTTGGTCAGGGGGCGCCGGAGCAGGTGGCCGAGTGGCTGCCGCAGTGCTTCGGGACGAAGGAGGAGCCAGCGGTCGCCGCGTTCTGCGCATCGGAGCCCGACGCGGGTTCCGACGTATCGGCGATCCGGACGACGGCCAAGTACGACGAGGCGAAGGACGAGTGGGTCATCAACGGCCAGAAGGCGTGGGCCACCAACGGCGGTATCGCCGGTGTCCACGTCGTCATCGCGTCGGTGGACCGCGAGCTCGGCTCGCGCGGACACGCGGCGTTCGTGGTTCCGCCCGGGACGAAGGGCTGCGAGCAGGGCGCGAAGGTGAAGAAGCACGGCATCCGCGCCTCGCACACGGCCGACGTCCATCTGGACGACTGTCGCGTCCCGGGCTCGTGCCTGCTCGGCGGCAAGGAGAAGCTCGACGAGCGGCTCGCTCGCGTCCGTGAGGGCAAGTCGGCGAAGTCGCAGGCAGCGATGCGAACGTTCGAGATGAGCCGTCCGACGGTCGGCGCCCAGGCGCTCGGCATCGCCCGGGCGGCGTACGAGTACGCACTCGACTACGCCAAGGAGCGCAAGCAGTTCGGCCGGGCGATCATCGAGAACCAGGCGATCGCATTCACGCTCGCCGACATGAAGCTCGAGATCGACGCCGCCCGGCTGCTGTGCTGGCGGGCCGCGTGGATGGGCCGCGCCGGCAAGGACTACGAGAACGCCGAGGGCTCGATGTCGAAGCTCAAGGCCGGAGAGGTCGCCGTCTGGGCGACCGACCGAGCGATCCAGATCCTCGGCGGGAACGGCTACACGCGCGAGTTCCCCGTCGAGCGGATGCACCGCGACGCGAAGATCTTCACGATCTTCGAGGGCACCTCGGAGATCCAGCGGCTGGTGATCGCACGCGCGATCTCAGGCGTGAAGATCCCTTAGCTACGCCTCACGTTTGTTTGCGCAGCGGCATCGGGTGGAGGCCCGGTGCCGCTGCCGCGCCCTTCCGGCGCGCGAACCGTCATGATCCCCGGCGCAGGGGCAATGAAGAATCCTCTCGACAGCGTCCTCGAGGCGCCGGCCGAACTATTGGACGCGCTGAGGCGCATCCCCGAGATGGCCGGCCACACCGGCGAGATGGCCAAGCGCATGGCCGGGCTCGAGCGGGGCATGAAGTCGATCGGCAAGCAGACGACCGCGCTGCCGGACCTCAACGTCGAGATGGCCGCCGTCCGCAAGCAGGTCGAGATCATGGACGGCCGGATGGAGATCATGACCGAGGCGATCACCATCGCCATGCCGGCGATCTCCAAGTTGCCCGAGATGATCGAGGGCCTCGACGAACAGCTCGCGGCGATGGTGAAGAACATGGAGCGCCTGCTCGACTCGCTCGACCAGTTCGACGAGTCGATCGCGACGCTGCAGGCGTCGATCGAGCCGATCGGGCGGATCGCCGGCCGGATGCCCGGCGGGCGCGCCGGCCGCAAGGCGCGCGCCGAAGCCCTCGCCGCGGCCGAGGAAGCGGCCGAGGCCGACGAGGCGATCGAAGCCGAAGAGCGCGCGGCCGCCGGCTGAGCCGGCTACCGCGGAACCAGGGTTCCCTGGCAGCCCGGCGCGAGCCGGTCGGGTGCGTCGGCCTCGTCGCAGTAGGGCTCCCGCTGCGGCGGAGCGCTCGGGGGGGTTCCCTGGCGCGGCTCCGAGCGCTGCGGATCCGGAGGCGGTGTGGCCTCTCCGCTGCCCGAACCCGAGTCGTCCGAGGACTGGTCGAGTTTGGGCGTGTTGCGCGCCGCGACCTTGTCCACGGCTCTGATCCCCGGCTGGAAGTCCACGGAGCTCTCCGCGCATAGCGAGCGGATCTCCTCGAGCAACTCAGCGCCACGACCCCTTAGCTGGGCGGCCCCCACCAACTCGGCGATCGCCTGATCACGCCGCTCGGTCGGCGCCTCGTCGAAATCCCCGCACGTCCAGTCGTTCGCGTCGTTGGGGAAGCTGGTGCGCGCAGGGCGCGGCGGCGGTGCGTAGGAGTTTTCGTCGGCCTGCTTCGTCGAGGAACCGCCCTTCGACTCGCATCCTGCTAGCAACGCCCCCGCAACGAGCAACACCACCGGCAAGGTAACCAGGGGGCGCATCAAGACCGCTCGCTAAGGCGGGCCGCCGCCGGGTGGGCCGCCGCCCTGCGGACCGCCGCCACCCTGCCCGGCGTTCTCGAACGGCGGGCCCCGCTGACTCGACGTGCCCTTGAAGCAACCGACCGCGTAGGGGAACTCCCACGTCGCGTGGTAGTGGTAGATCCGCTGCCGCTTGCCGCCGAAGTCGACCTCGCCGACGTGGCCGTGGCATTCATCGAGGTCGTCGTTCGTCAGGGCCTTACCACCCTCGCCGCGGTGGCCGTAGATGCCGAAGCCGTCGAACGCGTAGCCGACGAGCTTCGAGTGGCCCGTGCCCGGGTCCGGGATGCACGGTGAGACGGCGTGGTAGTGGTAGCCCATGTCGTTCGGATGGCCGAAGCAGAGGTCCTGGCCCTCGTGCGCGGGCGCGTCGCGCTTCTCCGCGTCCACCGGGCTGTTGAGCACGACGCCCGAGGTCAGGAAACCGGCCTCGCCGCCGATGCACTGCGGCTCCGCTCCCTCCTTCGGCTCGGCGGGAATCTCGACCTCGTAGTCGTTCGCCTTGATCTCACTCGGGTTGCGGTCGTATTCGGCGACCGGATCGAGCTCGGAGACCGGGAAGTCGCCCGTCTTGTGATCCACCGGCAGGTTGTTGCCCCTCAGAACCCGCTTGTCGCCGGAGACCTTCTGCGTGAACTCCGCATCGGGCCAGTCCTTCTCCCCCGAGACGAACAGCTTCTCCCTCAGGTTCCACGTGTCGCCGTGGATCCACGGCCCCTCAACCTGCGCCCCGCCGCGCGGCCCGCCCTGCCCGAACTCGGGGCAGAGATAGAGCTCGCCCTTCGTCGGCGACTCGGCGAGCTTGTCGTCGCCCATCTGGAGCTTCGTCAGGTCCACGTCGCCGACATCGGCCCCGCGCAGCGTGACCTTCCCGTCACCGATCTTGACGTCGGCGCGCTTCGGCTCGGCGGCGGTCTGCTCGCCGGTGGTCGTGCTCGCGTCCTTCGAGTCGTCGCTCTTGTCGTCGTCGCCGCAGGCGGCAAGGCTGAGTGCGAGAACGACCGTCGCCAGTACCGAGCCGAGCCCCCTAGCCATTGGGCCAAGCCTAACCGTCTACGAGTGGGCGGTGCTGGGCTCGAACCAGCGGCCTCCTGCTTGTAAGGCAGGCGCTCTCCCAACTGAGCTAACCGCCCGCGGGCCGGCCGGATGTTACGCAGCCGCCGGCGGTGCGCGGGTTTCAGCGAACGCGCACGGACCGCTTGATCCGCTTCGTCACGCCGTCGGCGGCGAACGTCAGCCTGACGGTGTAGCGCCCCGGGCGGAGGCGGCCACCGCGCGGCGCAAGCGTCAGCTTGCGGCTGCGTGGGCTAACCGCCTTGCGAACGCTCGCGACCTTCGCCCCGCCGCGCAGGGCCCGGGCGCTGACGGTCGCAGCGCCGGGCCGACGTAGTCGAAGGGCGCACTTGATCCGGCGACCCGAGCTTGCCGGCGAGCAGCTTGCGCTCGCGCTGACACTCGTCGGGGCGCGTGAGCGGTCGCGGATCCAGACAGGCCCGATGTCGCCCGCCGCCGTTCGCAGGCGCGAGTTGTCGTAGCCGGTCCGCGGTAGATCGAACGTCGCCTTCTTGACACGGCAACGCGCTTTCGCGTCGCCGAAGGTGAACCGCTTCGCGGAGACCGTCCAGCCGCCGTCGGAGGCGCGGCACGCGACGGGCAGCTTCAACGCACACGGCTGGGTGCGCCAGCGCGCATCGCCTGCCTGCGCCGCGCATGGCTCGATGCCCTCCGGTTCGCCTCGAGCCCAGCTCCACGCGAGCGCCTCGAGGCGGCCGTCGCGCGGCAGCAACTGATCGAAGCCGAACAGGTCGACGCCGCAGCGGACCATCCGTCCTGCCTTCGCGGGCGTGATGCGATTGTCGGCGCGCGGCGATCGCGTCGGGTCGATCGCCGCCGAGACCAGCGTCGAGTCCTCGTAGTAGCGAATCATCCGTGTGTCGTACGAGGTGCGGGTGAGCTCACGGTCGCAGGCCGGGTAGTCGGAGTAGGCACCCGGGTTGCCTTCTTCCTCGTGACCGGTCGGGCCCTTGTCCCAGTCGAACACCCGGCCGGCCCAGCCGCTCGCGCACTTCCCGACGATCACCACCTGGGCGCCGGAGTCGAGCACCTTGCGGCGGGTGAGGTCGAGCGGGAGGAGAGCGCACGGTTGCGCCGAGGTGGCGCCGCTCAGGTCGGGCTTGTAGATCAGCGAGCCCCCGTCGGGCCGCCGCAGGCGCGCGTCGAGCTCCGACACGACGCGCGCGTAGCCGGCGGCGTCGCCGATGTGGTCCTCGAGGTAGAGCAGCAGCACCTCCTCGCGGTTATCAGCGCGGTTGAGCCAGCCGGCGAGGTCACCGATGACCGGCGCGAACAGGCGCTCGAGCGTGCAGCCGGCGTGCAGCTCCGACGCCGAGCGCGCGTGGCACACGACCGGTGCGGTGCCTCCCGCGAGCAGGCTCGGGAACCAGTGGACGTCGAGCTCGATGCTGCGCACGTCGATATCGAGCTGCTGCGTGAGTGACAGCTGCTGGTTCGAGTCGCTGTGCGACAGCGTCGGGAACTCGCTCGTCGAGTTGAATGAGTTGTGCGTGCCGACCCATGGGGCGTCCCTGAACGGCACGTGATGTGCGAGCCGATACTGGTAGGCGAGCGTGCGATGGGTCCACGAAGAGCGGTAGTCGGCCACGTCCTGGCGCCGGACCTGGGCACCGACGGGCAGCAGGCAGCTCTGATCGGGGACGAGGCCGATCCGGCGGCACTCAGCCGACACCCGCTCGACCACCTTGTCAAGCAGCACACACGGCGCAGCCGAAGGCGACACGTTCGCGCACGCCTCGTCGCCCGGCGCCTGCGCGCCGGCCGTGGCCGGTGCGGCCGCGCCGAGCGCCAGTGCGCCCGCCACGAGCATCTGTACGAGTGTTTTCCTCATCCCTCCCCGCGCGTTTCAAGCTACAGCAGCGCACCCGATCCGGCGCTGGCCGCTTCGGATAGCGTGCGCGCATCGCCGCCGAGGTAGCGACATCAGGGGGCCTCGCCTATCGCGAGGCGCGGCCGGAGGGGGACGAGTCCGGCGTCGCCTTGCTGCTGCACGGATTCCCGGAGTCCTCGTACATGTGGCGCGAGGTGTTGCCGGTACTCGCCGAGTCGGGCTGGCGCGCGATCGCACTCGACATGCCGGGGATGGGCGACTCGGACAACGATCCGCCGGGCACGTGGGAGCGCCAGATCGAGGCGATCGAGCGCTTCCGCACCAGTCTCGGTCTCGAGCGCGTCGCGCTCGTGATGCACGACTGGGGCGGGCTCAGCGGGATGCGCTGGGCGTGCGACCACCCCGATGCCGTGCGCGCGATGGTGATCAGCTCGTCGGGCTTCTTCCCCGACGGCAAGTGGCACGGGATGGCGAAGGCGATGCGGACCGAGGGCGAGGGCGAAAAGCTGATCGAGCAGATCGACCGGGCTGCGCTCGGCGGGATGCTGCAGTCGCTCTCGAGCGGGTTCGACGAGCAGGCCGTCGACGAGTGCTGGAAGTCGTTCGAGGGGGAGCGCTCGCAGAACGTGCTCGACTACTACCGCTCGTGCGACTTCGAGAAGCTCGAGCCCTACGACGGCAAGCTCGCCGCGCTCGGTGTGCCCACGCTAATTCTTTGGGGCGAGGACGACGCGTTCGCACCGGTCGCCGGGGCGAAGCGCTTCGAACGCGAGATACCCGGTTCGCGGCTCGTGGTCATCGAGGGCGCAGGCCACTTCGTCGTCGACGACGAGCCCGAGCGCTACGCGCGTGAGGTGGCGGAGTTCCTGTCGGGCTGCCGGCCGAGTAGGGCTCTGCCTACACTCCTGGCGGCGGCCCCGTCGTCCAGTGGTTAGGACGCAGGGTTTTCATCCCTGAAACGGGAGTTCGATTCTCCCCGGGGCTATCTTCGAGCACGCGGATAGGGTCTGTTGACGATGCCCGGCCCGCATGTCACCGTCGAAGACCGCGGCGATGTCGGGGTCATCCGGGTCGACCGGCCGCCGGCCAACGCGCTCGACGTCGAGTTGCTGAACGAGATCCCGGACACGCTCGAGGCGATCGCCGGCAGCGGCGCCAAGGCGCTCGTGATCACCGGTCGCGAAGGGTTCTTCTCGGCGGGCGCCGACCTGAAGGTCGTTCCGAACCTCGATGCGGAGGGTCAGCGGGGGATGGTCACCGGGATCAACCGCCTGTTCGCGACGCTCTACGCGCTCGAGCGGCCGCTGGTCGCAGCCGTCAACGGCCACGCGATCGCAGGCGGACTGATCCTCGCGCTGTGCGCCGACTACCGCGTCGGATCGACCGAAGGCAAGCTGGGGCTCACGGAGCTGAGGGCCGGCCTCCCCTATCCCGCGGTCGCGCTCGCCGTCGTGCGCGCGGAGCTGTCGCCACAGGCCACCCGCATCCTCACCCTCGGCGCGGAACTGATCGATCCGCAGCGCGCGCTCGAGCTCGGGGTCGTCGACGAGCTCGCGGCACCGGATGCGGTCGAAGAGCGCGCGCTCACCGTTGCCGCCGAGTTCGCCCAGCTTCCGCTCGGGGCCTACGCCCAGGTCAAGCGCCAGGTCAGGGGCGAGACCGCCGACGAGGCACTCCGCGTCGTGCGCGAGGGAGACGATCCGCTGCTCGCGAACTGGGTCGGCGAGGAGACCGCCGACGCCACCGCCGGCATCCTCGAGGGCTGACCCGCCCGCGACGATGCCGGCGCGAACGCTCGAACAGCTCGCCGCCCAGGTCGGCCGACCGCCGACTGCGCTGCCCGCGTTCGGCCGCCTGTCTCCCGACGAGATCGAGCTCCTCAGCCGGGCGATCGAAGCGGCGGAGGTCGCCTACCGCGAGGAGCTGGATGCGGCGTTCGCCAAGGCGATCCCGTCGCTTCCCGGCTCGGCGGCGCGAACGATCCTGCGGAGCCGGGCGCCGTGATTAGGATCGCGACGCGCTCGGAGCTGCTGAAGCTGAGCGACACGCTCGCACTCGAGCTCGACGAGCTGGCATTCCTCGAAGCGCTCCCGCCCGAGGAGCTGCGGGCGCTGAGGGCTGCGATCTACGAGCAGATGCTCGCCGAGGACCGGATCGTCTTCCGCCGGCTCGCGCGTGTCGTCGGCCGGCTTCCGGTGACGGCGCTCACCAGGATGACCCTCCGCGTCGGCCCGCTGATCGCCGCGCGCATCGCCGCCGAGCTGCCGACGCGAATCGGCGCCGAGGTCGCGGAGCGCCTGCCGCCGGAGTTCCTCGCCGACGTCTGCCGCTACGTCGACCCTCGCCGCACCCGCGACCTGTTCCACGCCGTGCCGGACGAGAAGGCCGTCGCGGTCGCGCTCGTGATGGTCGAGCGCGGGGATCACATGACGCTCAGCCGGTTCGCCGACTTCCTCACCGACGGCGCGATCAAGAACTTCGTCGACCATGTGCCCGATGAACGTGACCTGTTGAGGGTCGCGTTCTTCATCGGATCGAAGAACCTGATCGACCACATCTTCGCCCTCATCCCCGAAGAGCGCGTCCGCCGCCTCGTGCGCTCGATCGGCGAGCCCACCGACGAGCTGCTCGCCGAGCTCCTGTCGCTGCTTATCCACGTCAACTATCGCCACAAGCGGGCGCTCGGCGATCTGGTCGCCGCACAGGACGAAGCGCTGCTCGCCGCCTACGTCCGGGCCGCCCACGAGCAGGACCTGTGGGGAGAGATGATGCCGGTGGTCGCCGCGATGTCTCCGGACGCGCGCGAGAAGGCGGTCAACCTGTCCATCCTCCGCGAGCCGGCCGTCCAGGAGCGGATCATCGCGGCTGCCGACGAGCGGCGACTGTGGGGAATCCTGTTGCCGATGATTGAGCTGATGGACGACGACAACCGCGTCGCTGTCGCCGGGGTGATCGCCAAGCGGCCGTTCGCGACGCTCGAGAACGCCGCCGACGCCGCGCTGATGGGCGAGGCGTGGAACACGCTGCTGGACCTCGTCGGTCGCATGCCGGCGGCGAAGCAAGAGGAGTTCGCCGGGATCGCGCGCCGGCTCGGCGAGGTGGACGCCGACCTGCTCGGCCGGATCGCCGAGCGCGCGGCTGCGGCAGGCGTGGGCGCGCGCTTCTAGGCGGCGGCGGGCGCGAGCTTGTCGCGCAGTGGTTCGAGCTGCTCGATCGCGTGCCGATAGCCGAGATCGACGAGCTCGTCGATCCGCTTCCAGTCGAAGAGGCCGAAGTCCTGCGAGGGCATGCGGACGTAGACGTCGGCCCGCTCGACCGCCCGCGCGACGCTCGTGGCGCTGGTCAGCGTCGCGCTGCGGACGAGGATCTCGTTCAGCCGCGGCAGTCCGTTCCTCCCCCGTCGGTTCAGCAACGCCTCTGCATCGGGCAGCCCGATTCCCTGGCCCGGCGCTGAGATGTCCCCTTCCGTGCTCACGTTCGACGCCAGCACCGGCCCGCGCTCGAGGCTCTGCATGACGTCGGTCGGGAGGTTGTCGACCACGCCGCCGTCGCAGAGCAGCTCTCCCTCGTACGCGACCGGCGGCGCGAACCCGGGGATGGACATGCTCGTCCCGACCCACGCGAACAGCGGCCCACGGTCGTGCACCACGGTCGCGCCGGTGGTGAGGTTCGTCGAGACGCAGAAGTACGTTCGCCGGAGCTCCTCGATCTGCCGCTCCTCGAAGACGTCGTTCAGGCGGGCCGCGAAGCGTCTTCCCCGGATCAGCGAGACCCTCGGCAGCGCGTAGTCGTTGAGGTAGTTGCGGGTGACGAAGGTCGCCCGCGCCGTGTGCGCGATCTCGGTCGAGTCGAGCCCGCAGGCCAGCAGCGCACCTATGAAAGCGCCCATGCTCGTACCGCCGATCAGGTCGACCGGGATCGCGAGCTCCTCGAGCGCGCGCAGCAACCCGATGTGCGCGAACCCGCGCGCGCCGCCGCCGCCAAGGACGAGGCCGACGCCGCGGCCCGCGACCTGGCGCGCGAACGAGGCGAGCTCGCGCTCGTCCCAGGGGTGGATGAAGTAATGGGCGCGCGCGCCGGTGTGCTCGCGCCAGGCGAGCGTGTGCGGCGAAGGATCGCCCTCGCTACGCAGGAGGACGAGCTCGACCGGCGCCACCAGCCCACCTGCGCGCAGCTCCTCGAGCACCGGGACGCCCGCGGGCTCGGCGCTCGCCTCGGCGAGCACGAGCACGCGGTCGGCGTTATGGAGGCAGCGGAGTGCCCATGCGTCGTCGTCGCCGGCGGCCGCGAACACGATGTAGCGGTGGCGGCCCTCGAGCTCTGCGAGCCAGCGCGACAGGCGCGCGGTCGCCTCGCCGTCGTCGAGGGAGGAGCCCGCGATCCCCTCGCCGAGCGCCGCGTCCACGTGCGCACCCGTGATCAGGCGCGCCTCGGGCCAGCCCGCGAGGCGGCGCACGAGTGCCTCGGCGAGCTCCATCCCCGGAACCTCGGGTGAAGTGGGAATGAGCGCGATCGTGCCCTGCTCCTCCGTAGCTCCACGCAGCCGCTCGCGGCCCTGCTCCCGCAGACGGCCGATCATCAGGCGGCTCAGCTTCAGCAACGCGCCCGGATGCTCGTCGAGGAAGTCGAGCAGCCGTTCGCCGTCGAAGCCGAGCACGGTCGAGTCGCGCACGGCCTCGACGGTCGAGGTACGCGGCTCGCCGACGACAACGCCCATCTCGCCGACCGGCTCGCTGCGGCCGACATAGCCGACGAGCGCACCGCCGGCCGTGACCCGCAACCTCCCGCTCGCCACGACGCAAAAGCGCACCGACGGGTCCCCCGCCCGATAGAGAACCTCGCCGCAGCGGAGCGGGCGCGGCTCGGCGAGCGCTGCGAGAGCGGCGATCGCATCGCCGTCGAGGTCCTCGAAGACCGCTGTCGCGGCGAGGACCGCCTCGGAGTCGGTCTTCATGCTCGCCACGCTGCGATCATCTCAGGCTCGTGGAGGCGCCGACGCTCACCGGCCTGACGCTCGCCGCCGAGGCCGATGGCTGGCGCGCGGCCGGCTTCGCCGTCGAAGACGGGAAGACGCGGATCGGCGCCGTGACCGTGGAGTTGGCGGGTGCCGGCGCCGGGGGCGGGATCGTCGGGTGGTCGCTCGACCGGGAAGGCGTCGAGATCGACGGGCTGCCGCCGAGCGGCCCGATCTCGCCGGCCGATGAGCTTGACCACCCGAACCGCGCGACGCGGATCGATCACGTGGTCGTGCTGACGCCCGACCTCGAGCGAACGACCGCGGCCTGCGAGGGCGTCGGGATCGCCCGGCGGCGGGTGCGCGAGGTCGGCGAGGGCGACGAGATCCTGCGGCAGGGGTTCTTCCGCCTCGGCGAGGTCATCCTCGAGGTGGTGGAGGGATCGCACACCCGCGCCGAACCCGACGCGCCGGCGCGTTTCTGGGGTCTGGTCTGCATCGTGCCCGACGTCGACCAGCTCGCCGGCTCGCTCGGCGGGCTGGTCGGGACCCCGAAGGACGCGGTGCAGCCGGGACGCCGGATCGTGACCGTCCGGCGGGAGGCCGAGCTCGGCCTCCCGATTGCCTTCATCACACCTGACCCGTAATCTGGAAACAGTCGTTACCAGACGCTATGCTTCGGGGTAGGTCGTCCATGGAGCCAATGGAAGCGATCAGCGTCACCGAGCTCAGCACCACCGCCCCCGCCAGCGTTCGCGACGAGGGGTACTTCCCCCGCGGGCGCTCGATGCTCCGCCGGCTGCAGGAAGAGCACATCGTCGGTTTGATGTACGGGCAGCGGGCGCTCGGGATCGGCGCACTAGCGCCGCTGAACTTCATCGGCACCGCGCGCCACACGCGCGACCCGGAACGGCCGTTCCACCGCCTCGCGCGCACGGGAAAGATGTTCGAGAAGATCTTCTTCGGCTCGCGGGCCGACGCCGACGCCGTGCTGAAACTCGTCGACCAGATGCACCAGTCGGTCCGCGGTGCGATCCCCGAAGACGCGGGACCGGTCAAGGCCGGTGCGAAGTACTCCGCCTTCGACCCCGACCAGATGCTGTGGACGATCGCCGTGGCGGCCGACTCGGCGCGCTACTTCTACGAGCTGTTCGTCGAGAAGCTCTCACCCCGAGAGCTCGACGAGTTCTGGGCCGACTACGTCCGCTTCGGCGAGCTGTTCGGGATGCCTGGTGAGGTCGCTCCCGACTCGTACGAGGAGTTCAAGCAGTGGTTCGACGCGCGGGTGAACGGACCCGAGTCGTTCTTGACCAACGAGGCGCGCGAGGTCGGCGGAGCCGTGATGTTCCACATCCCTGTGCGGCCGAGCGGCTGGCCGGCGATGAAGGTGCACAACCTCGTGATGCGGGGGTCGCTGCCGCCGCGCGTACGGGAGCACTACCGCGTCGGCTGGACGCGAAGCGACCAGTCGGTCTTCCGAGCGGTGGTGGCTGCGACCCGTGCCGCCCGGCCGCTCACACCCGAGGGCCTGCGGGTCGGCGACAACACGAGGTACTTCGACGACGTCGCCGACGGCTGAGAAGGTGAGGATCGAGAGGGGCAAGCCGGTCTTCGGCTCGATGCCGGCCGACCACCCGCTGCGGGCGGACGCCGCCTAGCCCAAGAACCGCGACGACCCGCCTCGTAGCGGGTCGTCTGCTACGGCCGGGGAGCGACCCCGGGCCCCGTCGCCAACTGGTTCGAAGGTAGCACGCCGGCGGACGATCCTGGCCACGAACCGTCCCCGGCGAGTCGGCGGAGCGCGGGGGACTTGAACCCCAGCCGAGGAGCGACCCCGACCGCCACCGTTGGCAACGGGACGCGACACCATGCCGCTTCACGCTCCGCCCCTTGATGCTGTCGATCGGATTGCATGCCTTGGGGACCCCTCTGCACAAGCCGAGTGACGACTTCGTAGTCGGATTGCGACACGGCCGTCCTGGGGGCCGGTGACTACTCTCTCGGTGCCCCTGTAGCTCAGTTGGTAGAGCAGCGGGCTTTTAACCCGTTGGCCGCGAGTTCGAGTCTCGCCGGGGGCACTTCTTCAACCCTGCCGCGCCAGCTCGGCGCTCCGCTCCAGCGTGGCGCCGAAGCCGCGCTCGAGCCTCGTGGCGAAGATGCGGTCTAGCAAGCCTCCGACCACCGGGATCGGGATCTCGAACGAGGACGTCCAGACCGCACGGGTGCCATCCCCGTCGGCGGTGAGCCGGATGCTGCCGCCCTCGTGGCGGAACGGGATGTTCACCCGTGTGATCAGGTAGTCGAACCCCGAAGGCGGCTCGAACGCAGTCATCTTCTCCTCGAAGCGGAGCGGGCCGATCCAGATACGGCGGACGGCGCCGAGGCCGTTCGGCGCAGGGTCGCCCTGCTCGATTACCTCTGCGCGGCGGATCCCGTCGAAGCGGTCGTAACGGGCGTGGTCGGTGAGCACCTCGAACACCGCCGCGGGCGGCGCGTCCAGACGGCGCTCCAGGTTGATCGAGCGGCGCACGCCTCAGTGCCTGAAGTGCCGGCGCCCGGAAAAGACCATCGCCACATCGGCGGCATCGCAGGCTTCGACTACCTCCGGGTCGCGCTTCGACCCGCCGGGCTGGATGATCGCGGTGACGCCGGCGTCGATCGCGGCTTGGGGGCCGTCGGCGAAGGGGAAGAACGCGTCGGAGGCGAGCGCGGCGCCCGCCAAGGGCGAGCGCGACTTCTCGATCGCCAGCCGCACCGAGTCCACGCGGCTCATCTGACCGGCGCCGATCCCCACCGTCCCTAGGTCCTTCGCCAGCACGATCGCGTTCGAGCGCACGTGCTTCGCCACCTTCCACGCGAACAGCAGGTCGCCCCACTCCGACTCCGTCGGGTGACGCTCGGTGACGATCTCCATCTGGTCGCGTGGCTCGATGTCCTGGTCGCGGTCCTGGACCAAGACACCGCCGCGGACGCGCTTGATGTCGTGGTCGGTCAGCGGCCACGTGCGCCGCTCCTGGTTCTCCAAGATCCGGATGCCGTCCTTCTGCTGCAGCACCTCCAGGGCGCCTTCCTCATAGCCCGGGGCGAACACGAGCTCGACGAACATCGCGTTCAGCTTCTCGGCGAGCTCGCGATCCACCGGCCGGTTGAAGCACATCACCCCGCCGAAAGCGCTCTGCGGATCGGTCTCGAGAGCGCGCTCGAACGCCTCGTCGACGCCGCGCGCGACGGCGCACCCGCACGGGTTGTTGTGCTTGATGATCGCGGCCGCCGGGACCTCGAAGTCGTCGACCAGGCGGCGGCCGGAGTCCAGATCCAAGAGGTTGTTGAACGACAGCTCCTTGCCGTGGAGCTTCGACACCATCGAGAGCAGGTCGGTGCGCGCGCCGGCCTGGCTGTAGTACGCCGCTCGCTGGTGCGGGTTCTCGCCGTACGACAGATCGAGGACCTTCTCGTACGCGCGCACGTACAGGGGCGGGAACTCCTCGCCGCGCTCGGCGAACCAGCGCGAGATCGCGGTGTCGTAGCGCGCGGTCAGCGAGAACGCCTCGAGCGCGAGCGCCTCGCGCGTCTGCTCGGACAGGCGGGAGTCGGCCGCTCGCAGCTCCTCCAGCACCGCGTCGTAGCTCTCCGGCTTCACGACCACAGCCGCGAACGCGTGGTTCTTCGCCGCCGCGCGGATCAGCGTCGGCCCGCCGATGTCGATCTGCTCGATGACCTCCTCGTCGGCCACCCCGCGCGCCGCGGCCGTGCGCTCGAACGGATAGAGGTTCACGCACACGAGGTCGATCGGCTCGACGTCCTGCTCGGCGAGCGTCTGCGCGTGCTCCTCGTTGGAGCGAACTGCGAGCAGACCGGCGTAGATCCTCGGGTGCAAGGTCTTCACGCGGCCGTCGAGGATCTCCGGCGAGCCGGTGTAGTCCTCGATCGCGCGAGTCTCGACGCCGGCGTCGGCGAGCTCACGCGCCGTCCCGCCGGTGGAGACGATCTCGATGCCGAGCTCCGCGAGGCCGCGGGCGAACTCGGCGAGACCGCGCTTGTCCGAGACGGTCAGCAGCGCGCGGCGAACGCGCACCTCGCCCGGCTCGACCAGTGCCCCCGGATCGGACTCCGTCGCGTCGGCCACGCTCATCCGGCGTCGCCGCGGCTGTCGCCGCCGCCCTCGCCGTCGATCAGCACGCGCCGCGGGTTGGACGGATCCAGCGTCACCGCGCCGCGCGCGATCAGGCGGATCGCCTCGGGCAGCAGACGATGCTCGATCTCGTGCAAGCGACGCTCCAAGTCCTCGATGCCGCGAGCATACGAAAGCTCGGTCGCCTCCTGCAGGATGATTGGGCCGCTGTCCACTCCTTGGTCGACAAAGTGGACCGTCACGCCCGTGACCCGGGTGCCGTGCTCGTAGGCCTCCTCGATCGGCGCGAGGCCGGGGAACGCGGGAAGCAGCGACGGGTGGACGTTGATCAAGCGTCCCTCGAAATGGCGGACGAACTCGTCGCCGAGCAGCTCCATGAACCCGGCGAGCACGACCAGGTCCACGTCGTGCTGCTCGAGCCAGTCGGCGAGCGCGGCGTCACGGGCGGAGCGGTCGGCGTGGTCGGCCTTGTCGAATACCCGGGTCTCGACGCCCGCCTCGGCGGCGCGCTCGAGCGCGCGCGCTCCCGCCTTGCTCGACGCCACGCTGCGCACCTCGATCCCGTCATTGCCGTGGACGGAGTCGAGAATCGCCTGGAGGTTGGTGCCCTCGCCCGATACGAGGACGGCGAGCCCGAAGCTCACGCCGCGCGGGCGCTCGCGGGCTCGAGCAGCACGGGATAGCGCCCGCCGCTGAGGCCGAGCTGGCCCTTTGCGATCAGGGCGTCGATCCGCTCGAGGATCTCCGCGCGCGCGAGCTTCGAGCAGGTGCCGTAGGCGGCGAGCCCGTCGTAGGAGTTGCGCTCGATCTTCTTCGTCCGCGCGCCGTGGAGCACCTCGACGCAGCCCGTCCGCCCAAGCCGCGGGTGCGCGGTGCGAACAACCGACAGGATCGCCTCGTCGAGGTCGGCGAGCACGGACGGATCGGGCTCGGGCGTGGCGGGACGCAAGCGGTCGTCGCAGATATCGCAGCACGGGCCGGTCGGCTCGGGCTGCGAGCGGTCGCCGAAGTGGCGCAGGATCGTCTCGCGCCGGCACGACTCGTCCTCTACGTAGGCCCAGATCTCGCGGTACTGGCGCCAGCGCGATCGGGCCCCCTCCGCGATCGATGCGCGGCAGCGAGCCTCCGCGCGTGCGTCGAAGGGAGCCTTCAGAGCCCCCGCGACGCGGTCGTGCCCGGCCGGCAGCGGCGACACCACGCCGCCGCGCACGAGGTGGCCGACGAGCGCGCGCAGGCGCTCGGCGTCGCAGCCGACGGCGCGCGCGAGCAGCGGCGTCTCGACCGCGTAGCGTCCGCGCTCGTCGGCCGCCCGCTGGAGCTCGGCCGCGAGGCGGCCCGGGAGCTCGGGCTCGAGCTCGTCGCGCTTGATGAAGTGGACGTGGAGCGCCTTGTCGCGGTTCTCGGCGAGCAGCAGCGCGCGGGCCGGAGCACCGTCGCGGCCGGCACGTCCGGCCTCCTGGTAGTAGGCCTCGAGCGAGGCCGGCACGCTCGCATGGATGACCGTGCGCACGTTCGGTTTGTCCACCCCCATTCCGAACGCATTGGTCGCGACGACCACGCGCACGTCGTCGGCGAGGAAACGGCGCTGCACCGTCGCTCGATCCGAGCGCTCGAGGCCGGCGTGGTAGGCGAGAGCTGGCTCGCCGAGCTCCTCCGAGAGCTCCGCGGCGAGCTCGTCGGTACCCGCGCGCGTGCCTGCGTAGATGACCGCCGGCAACGCTTCGGGGCCCCTGAGCATTTCGATCAGGAGCCGGCGCTTCTCGTGCGGCGCCGGGCGGGCGACCGTGAAGGAGAGGTTCGGGCGATCGAACCCCGTCGAGACGAGCAGGGGATCGCGCAGCCCGAGCCGCCGCGCGACGTCGTTCGCTACGCGCGGCGTCGCGGTCGCGGTCGAGGCCAGCAGCGACGAGGCGCCGACCGCGCGGGCGGCGTCGGCGAGGCGGAAGTAGTCCGGCCGGAAGTCGTGCCCCCACTGCGAGACGCAGTGCGCCTCGTCGACGACGAACAGACCCACGTCCACCGCCCGCAGCGATTCCACGAAGCCGCCCGCCGAGAAGCGCTCGGGCGCGACGTAGAGCAAGCGCAGGTCGCCCGCCCCGGCACGCTCCAAGGCGGCCTCGTTGTCCGACCGGTCACGTTGAGCGTTGATCAGCGCGACCTCGCCGCCGAACCCGCGCGCGGCGAGTGCCTCGACCTGGTCCTGCATCAACGCGACGAGCGGTGAGACGACGATCGTCAGGTCGTCGCGCAGCAGCGCGGGCAGCTGGTAGCAGAGCGACTTGCCCGACCCCGTCGGCATGACGACGAGCGCATCGCGGCCTGCGAGCGCGGCTTCGCAGGCCTCTCGCTGCCCCGGGCGAAAGCCGGAGAAGCCGAATCGCTCGTTCAGCGCGGCGTCCAAGTCCACCCGGCAAAGGTAGCGACGTGATCGGCTGCCGCCGAGGGCCCGTCGGCGAGTTTTTGCGCACTATGCGCGAGCCGTCACAGGACCGGCTCCGGCTGCTCGAGCGCGAACTTGCCGTTCGCCCGCGCCTCGGTGCGCTCGAGTGGGTAATCGCCGGTGAAGCAGGCATCGCAGTGGGTCGAGCGGTCTGAGCGGATCGCCTCGTAGACACCGTCGAGCGAGAGGTAGGCGAGCGAGTCGCAGCCGAGCTCGGCGGCGATCTCCTCCTCGGTGCGACCGTGGGCGACCATCTCCTCGGTGGTGGACATGTCGATCCCGTAGTGGCAGGTATGGCGGATCGGCGGCGCGGAGATCCGCATGTGCACCTCGGCCGCGCCCGCATCGCGCAGCATCCCGACGATCTGGCGCGTCGTGTTGCCGCGCACGATCGAGTCGTCGACGACGACAATCCGCTTGCCGGCCACGACCTCCGGCATCGGGTTGAACTTCATCCGCAGGCCGTGCTTGCGCAACTCCTGGCCGGGCTGGATGAACGTCCGCTGCACGTAGCGGTTCTTCACCAAGCCGTCGTCGCGCGGGATCCCGGATGCCTTCGAATAGCCGGCCGCCGCCGGGGTGCCGGAGTCGGGCACTGAGATGACGACGTCGGCCTCGACCGGCGCCTCCCGCCACAGGATCTCGCCCATCTTGCGCCGCGAGACCTGCGTGCGGTTGCCCTCCAGCTTCGAGTCGGGCCGCGCGAAGTAGATGTGCTCGAAGACGCAGAACGCGCGCCGCTCGCTTTTGACGACCTGGCGCGCAGTGAGCCCGCGCTCGTCGAGCGAGACCATCTCGCCCGGCTCGACGTCGCGCAGCAGCTCGGCGCCGATGATGTCGAGCGCGCAGCTCTCCGAGGCGACGCAGTAGCGGTCGCCGATCTGGCCGAGGCAGAGCGGCCGCAGCCCGGCGCCGTCACGGAAGGCGACCACGCGATCGCTCGTCATGACGACGGTCGAGAAGGCGCCCTCGAGGCGGGGTAGCACGTCGGCGACCGCCTCCTCGAGGGTGTCGGCCTCGTGCGTCGAGAGCAGCGCGGCGATCAGCTCGGTGTCCGAGGTGGACTGGAACGAGACGCCGCGGGCCTCGAGCTCTTTGTGAAGCTCGAGCGCGTTGATCAGGTTGCCATTGTGCGCGAGGGCGACGTCGCGGCGGTCGGAGCGGTAGACCGGCTGCGCGTTCTCCCATGCGGAGGAGCCGGTGGTCGAGTAGCGGACGTGGCCGACCGCCATCGTTCCGGTGAGCGCCCGCAGCTTCGGCTCGTCGAAGACCTGGGAGACGAGCCCTTGGTCGCGCAGGGTCATGATCGTCCCGTTTTCGCAGGTCGCAATCCCGGCTGACTCCTGGCCACGGTGCTGGAGTGCGTACAGGGCGAAGTAGGCGAGACGGGCGACGTCGGATTCCGGCGCGCATACGCCAAAGACGCCGCACTCATCGCGCGGTCCGTCGCGATCGGGCAGTGGCTCCAAAGGAGTCATCTGAGGTCGTAGGAAGGCCTCGTCAAGGGCCGACGAGGCGATGACCGGAGCCTAAGGCTAGCAGCGGCGGTCCCCCGGCCCGTCACCGGCCGAGCGCCTCCGCGAGGCCGCCGTCGAAGGCGGCCGCGGCGTCGTCGAGGTCCAGGGCGAGCGACAGATCGCCCGCCGCGATTTCGATCCGGTCGCCGCCGACCTCTCCGATCGGCCGCAGCGCCAGCTCCGGCGAGGCGAGGGCGTCGAGGGCCGCGGCGGAACCGGAGACGAGCACGCCACCGGGGCCCTCGCCGAAGAGCGCCTCCTCCGCGCCGCAAGCGGCGGCCAGCGCCGACAGGTCCACGCGCGCGCCCACTCCTGCGGCGAGACAGGACTCGGCGAGGGCACTCGCGAGGCCGCCCTCGGACACGTCGTGCGCCGAGGCGAGCGAGCCCGAGCGGGCAGCTTCGCGCAACGCCGCGAGCCAGCGCGCCTGGGCCGGCAGGTCGACCCCCGGCAGTCCGTCGGCCAATGCGCCGCGGAGCTTCTCGAGCTCGGATCCGGCGAGCGACGGCGCAAACGGGCCGCTCAGCGCGATCACGTGCCCCTCCTCCGCAAAGGCGACGCCCGGCGCGCGCTCCGGGTCGGGCAGCTTCCCGACGACGCCGACGACGGGAGTTGGATAGATCGGCCCCTCCGGCGCTTCGTTGTAGAGCGACACGTTCCCGCCGACGACGGGGGCGCCGAGCTCGCGACACGCATCGGCCATGCCCGCGACCGAGCGCTCGAGCTGCCACGCGATGTGCGGCTTCTCCGGGTTCCCGAAGTTCAGGCAATTGGTCAAGCCGAGTGGCTCGGCGCCGACACAAGCGAGGTTGCGGACGCACTCGAGCACCGCCTCGGCGGTGCCGGTGTAGGGGTCGCACGCGACGCGGCGGCCGTTGCCGTCGATCGCGACCGCGAGAGCGCCGCTGCCACCGTCGGGCGCCAAGCTGAGCACCGCAGCGTCGGCGGTGCCCGGCCGGCGCGCCGTACGCGAGCCGACGACCGAGTCGTACTGCTCGAAGGCGGACGCCTTGCTGGTCACGTTGCCCGCGCGCAGCAGCGCAAGCAGCGTCTCGCCCGCGGAGGCGCCGTCGGGAAGCGACCGCGCGGGCGCGGAGTACACGGGCTCGCTGGGCGCCTCCGGCTCGAGGTCGTACAGCGGGCAGTCGTCGACGAGCGCCGCGACGGGCATGTCGCCGACGAGGTCGCCATCGGCGAAGACGCGCAGGTGGCGGGTGCCGGTGACCTCGCCGATCGCCGACGCGCGAACCTCCCGGCGCTCGCAGACGGCGAGCACCTCGTCGAGCCGCGCCGGCTCGACGATCGCGAGCATCCGCTCCTGCGACTCCGAGATCATGATCTCGAACGGCTCCATGCCGGGCTCGCGCAGCGGGACGCGGTCGACGTGGAGATCGAGCCCGACGCCGCCGCCCGACGCCATCTCGGACGAGCTCGACGTCAGCCCCGCGGCGCCGAGGTCCTGGAGCGAGCGCAGCAGGCCGCGCTCGAGCAGGTCGAGCGAGCACTCGAGCAGCTTCGACTCCTCGAACGGGTCGCCGACCTGGACGCTCGGGCGCTTCGAGTCGTCGTCCTCGTCGAGCTCGGCGCTCGCGAGGACCGACGCGCCGCCGATGCCATCACGTCCGGTCAACGCCCCGAAGAGCAGCACGACGTTGCCCTCGCCGGCGGCCGCGCTACGCACGATCCGCTCGCTCGGGGCGAGGCCAACGCACATCGCGTTGACGAGGCAGTTCTGCTCGTAGGGCCCCTCGAAGTAGATCTCGCCGCCGACGGTCGCGACTCCGATCGAGTTCCCGTAATGCCCGATGCCGCCGACGACGCCATCGAGCAGAAAGCGCGAGCGGGCCGAGTCGAGCTCGCCGAAGCGGAGCGAGTCGAGGACGCAGATCGGCCGCGCCCCGACCGCGAAAACATCACGCAGGATCCCGCCGACTCCCGTCGCCGCCCCCTGGAACGGCTCGACCGCGCTCGGATGGTTGTGCGACTCGACCTTGAACGCCGCGACGAGGCCATCGCCGGCATCGACCGCGCCGGCGTTCTCGCCGGGGCCCATCACGACGTGCTCGCCTTCGGTGGGCAGCGTCCGCAGGAGCTTCTTCGAGTGCTTGTACGCGCAGTGCTCCGACCACATCAGCGAGAAGACCGCCAGCTCGAGGCCGTTCGGCTCGCGGCCGAGCTTCTCGATGATCAGCTCGTACTCGGCGTCGGTGAGACCGAGCTCGCGATGGCGCGCCTCGGCCGTCCCAGCGCTCAAGCGGCCACCAGTTCCTCGCAGTGTTCGACCAGCGAGGCGAACAGACGGCCGCCGTCGTCCGAGCCGGTCAAGGGATCCACCGCGTGCTCTGGATGCGGCATCAGCCCGAAGACGTTCTTCTGCGCGTTCGCCACCCCCGCGATCCCCCGCAACGATCCGTTCGGATCGTGGCCGTCCGCGTAGCGGAGCAGCACCTGGTCGTTCGCCTCGAGCTCGTCGAGCGCGTCGTCGGGGGCGTAGAAGCGGCCGGTCGTGTGCTTGACCGGGATCGAGAGCGTCTCTCCCTCCGCGCACGCGCGTGTGAATGGAGTGTCGTGGTTGACGACCTCGAGCTCCACCTGGCGGCAGACGAAGCGCAGCGACTCGTTCGTCAACAGCGCGCCCGGCAGCAGCCCGGCCTCGCACAGGACCTGGAAGCCGTTGCAGATTCCGAGCACCGGCCCCCCGTTGAGCGCGAACTCGGCCACCGACTCCATCGCGGGGGCGAAGCGTGCGATCGCGCCGACACGCAGGTAGTCGCCGTAGGAGAACCCGCCCGGGACGATCACGGCGTCGACGCCGTGCAGGTCACGGTCGGCGTGCCAGAGGAGCTCGGCGTCGGCGAAGCGGCGCGCCGCGAGCATCGCGTCCACGTCGTCGCACGACCCAGGGAACTGGACGACCCCGAACTTCACTCGTCGATCACCAGTACCTCGTAATCTTCGATCAGGGGGTTCGCGAGCAGCTTCTCGCACATCTCGGAGACGCTGGATGTGTCGGGCACGTCGAGCTCGACCAGCCTGCCGACGCGGACGTTCGCGACGCCCTCGAAACCGAGCGCCGGGAGCGCGCGCTCGACCGCCTGGCCCTGCGGATCGAGAATGCCCTCCTTCGGGCGGATCAGGACGCGCGCCCGCGTCACCGCTGCTGGGCGCCGCTCCGCTCGAGCCACGCGCTCAGGGGTTCCCCGGTGATCAGCTCGTAGGCCTCGGCGTAGCGCGCGCGCGTGCCGGCGACCACATCGTCGGGGAGCGCGGGGGCGGGCGGCGTCTTGTCCCAGCCCGAGCCGGCGGCCCAGTCGCGCACGTACTGCTTGTCGAACGACGGCTGTCCGTGACCGGGCTCGTAGCCGTCGGCGGGCCAAAAGCGCGACGAGTCCGGCGTCAGCACCTCGTCGGCGAGGACGATCTCTCCGCTTTCGCCGCGGCCGAACTCGAACTTGGTGTCGGCCAGGATGATCCCGCGGTCGCGCGCGTGGTCGGCCGCGAAGCGGTAAATCTCGAGTGTCAGCCGGCGGAGCTGCTCGAGCAAACCGCGGTCGCCGATGATCTCGGCGGCACGGTCGAAGTCGACGTTCTCGTCGTGATCGCCGACGTCGGCCTTCGTCGCGGGCGTGAAGATCGGCTCGGGGAGTTGCTGGGACTCCTCGAGCCCAGCCGGCAACTCGATCCCGCAGATCGCACCATCGCGCTGGTAGTCCTTCCAGCCCGAGCCGGTCACGTACCCGCGCGCGACGCACTCGACGGGGAACATCTCGAGCCGCTCGACGAGCATCGCGCTGCCGCGGACCTCGTCCGGCACGTCATCGAACGAGACGACGTGGTTGGGGCAGATGTTCTCGGTGCGGCCGAACCAGAACGCGGACAGGCCGGTCAGGACGGCGCCCTTGCCGGGGATCGGCGTCGGGTGGACGACGTCGTAGGTGGAGATGCGGTCCGAGGCGACCATCAGCAGCCGGTCCTCGCCGGCGGCGTAGATGTCGCGGACCTTGCCCTGCGAGAGCAGTTCGAATCGGTCGAGCGCGGCGGCTTCGCTCACCGACCAAAGCTAGCAACCCGAGGTGTCGTTCCGCCGCCTCCGCGGGCGTGGAAATCGCGCAGCCTGCGGCTATCCGCCGAGCGCGTCGAGGCGGGCGACGATCGCCTCGGCGTGCTTGACGAAGTCGGCCGGGTCGAAGACGGCGTCGAGGTCGAGCTCGGGCGCCGCCGCGGCGAGCAGCTCCCGGAACTCCGTGCCTTCGTCCCAGGCGCGCTGCGCGTTCTCCTGCACGATTCGGTAAGCGTCGTCGCGCGAGCGGCCCGTCTCGACCAGCGCGAGCAGCGCGCGCTGCGAGTAGAGGGCGCCGTGCGTGGCGTCGAGGTTGGTGCGCATCCGCTCCGGATGGACCGTCATCCCCTCGACCACCCGTAGCGCAAGCGATTGGGAGTAGTCGAGCAGGATCGTCGCGTCGGGGAGCGCGACGCGCTCGACCGACGAGTGCGAGATGTCGCGCTCGTGCCAGAGCGCGACGTTCTCGAGTCCCGCCTGCGCGTAGCCCCGCAGCAGCCGCGCGAGTCCGGTGATCCGCTCGCAGATGATCGGGTTGCGCTTGTGCGGCATCGCCGACGAGCCCTTCTGTCCCGAACCGAACGGCTCCTCCACCTCGCGCACCTCGGTCCGCTGGAGATGGCGAAGCTCGGTCGCAAAACGCTCGAGTCCGGCGCCGGCGATCGCGATCGCCGAAAGCAAGTCGGCGTGGCGGTCGCGCGCGACGACCTGGGTCGAGACGTCCTCGCGTGCGAGGCCGAGCCGCTCGAGAACGGCAGCCTCGAGCTCCGGGCCGTTCGCCGAGTAGGTGCCGACCGCGCCGGACAACGCGCCCACCGACGCCTGCCCGACTGCTTTCTCTATGCGCGCGAGGTTGCGGTCCGCCTCGAAAGCGAAGCCGGCGAGCTTCGCGCCGAACGTGGTCGGCTCGGCGTGGACCCCGTGCGTGCGGCCGGTGCAGAGCGTGTCCTGGTGCTCGCGCGCGCGAGCGACGAGGGCGTCGCGGTAGGCGCGGGCGCCCGACACGAGGATCTCGCCCGCAGCCTTGATCTGCAGAGCGAGCGCGGTGTCGAGCACGTCTGAGGAGGTCAGGCCGTAGTGGAACCACCGGCCCGCGTCGCCGACCGAGTCACCGACGACGTCGACGAACGCCGCTACGTCGTGCCCCGTCGTCTGCTCGCGCTCGGCGACGGCCTCGACGGTGAATGCGGCACGCTCGCGGATCGCCGCTACGTCTTCGGCCGGAACGACGCCTTGCTCCGCCAAAGCGTCCACGACCGCGAGCTCGACCTCGAGCCACGTCTCCAGCTTTTGCTGCTGCGACCAGATGGCGCCGATCTCGGCGCGCGTGTAGCGCTCGATCACGCCTGAATGATGCGGGCGGCGAGCACCGCCGCGTTGCGCGCGCCGTTCACGGCCACGCACGCGACCGGCACGCCCGGCGGCATCTGGGCGATCGCGAGCAACGCATCGAGACCACCGGCGACGGATGCCGAACTCGTCAGCGGCACGCCGACCACGGGCAGGTCGGTGTGAGCGGCAACGACCCCAGGCAACGCGGCCGCCAGACCCGCCCCCGCGATGATCACCCGCAGACCGCGCAGCTTGGCGTTCTTCGCGTACTCGGCGACCGTGTCCGGGTCGCGGTGGGCGCTCATCACGCGGATCTCGTAGCGGATCCCGCGCTCCTCGAGCTCGGCGCCGGCCTTCTCCATCACGGGCATGTCTGTCTTCGAGCCCATGATGATCCCGACGTGCGGCTCGTCCACGTCGAGGTCGGCGAACTCCGTCTCGACCTCGGTCTCCGTCTCAGGCTCCGGCTCGGCGACCTCGTCCGTGCGCTCGGTGTTCATGCCTCCACCCTCTCCACCGCCCTCAGCGCGATGTCCGAGCGCAGCTGCTTGCCTTCGAACTCGATCTTGTCGGCCGCGGCGTAGGCATGGTCGCGCGCCTCGCCCGGGGTCGAACCGATCCCCGTGACGGCGAGCACGCGGCCGCCGGCGGTGACGATCGAGCCGTCGCGTTCAGCGGTGCCCGCATGGAGCACCTCGGTATCGAGCGAGTCGATCGCACGAAGGCCCGAGATCTCGTCGCCGCTCGAGGAGGACGCCGGGTAGCCGTCGGAGGCGAGCACGATCGTGACGGCCCACTCGGGCGACCACTCGACCTTCGCGCCCGCCAGCCCTCCGGGCCGCGTCGAGCGCACGAGCAGGTCGAGCAGGTCCGAGCGCAGCCGTGGCAGCACCGCCTGCGTCTCCGGGTCGCCGAAGCGGCAGTTGTACTCGAGCACTTTCGGGCCGTCGCTGGTCATCATCAGACCGGCGTAGAGGACCCCGTGGAACGGAGTCTCGCGGCGCTTGAATGCGTCGACGATCGGCTGGTGGACCGCGAGCGCCAGCGCGTCGGCGTGATCGGCCTCGATGCCCGGGACGGGCGAATAGCTGCCCATCCCGCCTGTGTTCGGACCCTCATCGCCGTCGAAGATGCGCTTGTAGTCCTGCGCCGGCGCCAGCGCGACCGCCCGCTCGCCGTCGCAAAGAGCGAGCAGCGAGAGCTCCTCGCCCTCGAGGTGCTCCTCGAGCACGACGCGTGTCTTGCCGAACCGCTTCTTCGTGAAGAACTCCGACAGCGCGGCGCGGGCCTCGCGCTCGTCGCCCGCGATGATCACACCCTTGCCCGCGGCGAGCACGTCGGCCTTCAAGACGACCGGGTACGACGTGCGCGCGAGCTCCTTGTCGGCCTGGGTCCGCGAGTTGAGCACCACGTGCGAGGCGGTCGGCACGCCCGCCTCGAGCATCAGCTCCTTGGCGAAGATCTTCGATCCCTCGATTCGTGCCGCCTCGCGGGTCGGGCCGAATGCCCGGATCCCCTCCTCGGCGAGCGCATCCACCACCCCGACGACGAGCGGTGCCTCCGGGCCGACGACGACGAGGTCCACCTCGTGCTCGGCAGCCGCCGCGACGATCGCTTTGACGTCGTCGGCTGCGATGTCGAGGCACTCGACGCGGTCGCGAGCGATGCCCGCGTTACCGGGCGCGGCCAGCAACTCGGGGTGCTGGGGGCTGCGCATCAGCGCACGGACAAGCGCGTGCTCGCGGCCTCCGCCCCCTACGACCAGGACCTTCACAGCGAGGCGATGAAGTCCTCGACCGCGATCGCTGCGAGCGTCTCGTAGCGCGCCGTACCGCGCGAGCCGAGCTCGAGCGAAACGCGCGCCATCGTCTCGTCGTCGGGCGCCTCGATCACGCTGATGAAGTCGACGCGCCCGAGCGCGGCCCACTGAGCGGTCACCTTGGCACCGAGTTGCTCGACTTCCTTGTTGACCTCGCGGATGCGCCCCGGGTTGTTCTTTACGGTCGCGACGCCTTCGGGAGTGAGCGTGGCAAGCATGATGTACGTCGGCACTCAGACCTCCATTTCGAGAACGGAAAAGCTGCGGCCCCGCGTTTTTCGCACTTTTGAGCTCGGAACGCAAGCCCGAGACGGCCGGGCTAGGGCGCAGGCGCGTCGGGCGCGATCTTCGCCAGGTGCGCCTCGACCGACTCGCGCACGAAGCGCCGCTCCTCGGCGCTCGCCATCCGGTAGCGCCCGAGCAGCTCCTTCTGCGCCTCGAGCGGCAGGCCGGCGATCTCCCAGCGCACGACGAGGCGCTCGAAGAGGAACTCCTCGCGCCGCTGGTAGCGGTCCTCGATGCTCTCGGCCGGGCGGCTGTCGAGCTTCGAGAGCTTCTTGATCGTCTTCGGAGTCAGCTCGTCACGAAGGGTGATGACGTTGCCCTCCGCGTCGGTGTAATCGGTCGTCGTGCGTTCCCCTTGCGCCACGGGCGGGGGCCGGACGGCTAGGGCGGGTTCGAACCGCCGCCGTTCTGGAGCGGCGGCTGCGTGGTCGTGGTGGTGACCGTGTCCGTCTCGGTCTGAGTGTCGGTCTCGGTCTCCGTCTGGGTCTGAGTCTGCGTGTCGGTCTCGACCTTCTCGGTCTCCGTCTTGTCGGTCTCGGTCGTCGTCTGGGTGACCTTGTCGGTCTTTTCCTTGTCGTCGTCGCCAGACGTGATCAGGACGGCGACGCCGACCCCGATGCCGAGCACGAGCAGCACGATCAAGACCCAGCGGATGTCGAACGCCGAACCCTTCGGCGGTTCGCTCGGATCGCCGCCGGGCGGCGGCCCCTGGGGCGGCGGCGCAGCGCCGGTGGGCGGCCCTGCTGGTGGCTGACCCTCCATCGGAGGCGATCCTAACCGGACGTCCGGAGGCTTGCTAGGCCGCCGCCTTGGCCTTCGCCGCTCCCGCCTTCGCGAACACGAGCTCGCCATCCTTCGCGTCCACGACCACCCGGTCGCCGTCCGAGAACTCGCCCTCGAGCAGCCGCTTCGCGAGCTCGTTGACGAGCTGGCGCTGGATCACGCGCTTGAGCGGGCGTGCGCCATAGGTCGGGTCGTAGCCGAGGTTGCCGATCAGGATGCGCGCGTCGTCGGTCAGCTCGATCTCGACCCCGCGCTCGGCGACCCGCTGGGCGAGCCGCTGGACCTGGAGTTCGACGATCTCCGAGATCTCCTCGCGCGTGAGCTGGTGGAACTCGACGATCTCGTCGAGGCGGTTGACGAACTCCGGCTTGAACGTCGCCTCGACACCCTCGATCCCGCCGGGCACGTTCGAGGTCATGATCACGACCGTGTTCTTGAAGTCGACCGTGCGGCCGTGGCCGTCGGTCAGACGGCCGTCGTCCATCACCTGGAGCAGGATGTTGAAGACGTCCGGGTGGGCCTTCTCGATCTCGTCGAGCAGGACGACGGAGTACGGGCGCCGCCGCACGGCCTCGGTCAGCTGGCCGCCCTCGTCGTAGCCGACGTAACCGGGCGGGGCACCGACCAGGCGCGAGACCGCGTGCTTCTCCATGTACTCCGACATATCGATCCGGACGATCGCGTCCTCGGTGTCGAACATGAACTCGGCGAGCGCGCGCGCGAGCTCGGTCTTGCCGACGCCGGTCGGTCCGATGAAGAGGAAGGTGCCGATCGGGCGGTTCGGGTCCTGGAGTCCCGCGCGCGAGCGCCGCAGCGCGTTCGAGACGGCCTCGACAGCCTCCACCTGGCCGATCACCCGCTCGTGTAGCCGCTCCTCCATGTGGACGAGCTTCTCGACCTCGCCCTCCATCAGCTTCGACACCGGGATTCCGGTCCACTTGCCGACGACCTCGGCGACGTCCTCTTCGTCCACCTCCTCCTTGAGGAAGGTGGTCCCACCCTGGAGCTCTTGCAGCCGGGCCTCCTGGTCTTTGACCAACTGCTCGAGCTCCGGGATCTCGCCGTAGCGGAGCTCGGCCGCTCGCTGGAGATCGCCGTCGCGCTCCGCCCGCTCCGCCTCGCGGTGGGCGTGCTCGAGTTGCTCCTTCGCCTGCCGCAGCGCGTCGATGACGTCCTTCTCGCCCTGCCAGTGGGCCTTCATCTCGTTGGCTGACTCGCGCAGGTCGGCGAGCTCGGACTCGATCGCCTCGCGGCGCGCCTTCGAAGCCTCGTCCTTCTCCTTCTTCAGCGCCTGGAGCTCGATCTCGAGCTGCTGGATGCGGCGCTCGACCTCGTCGATCTCGGTCGGCAGCGAGTCGATCTCGATCCGCAGGCGCGACGCGGCCTCGTCGATCAGGTCGATCGCCTTGTCGGGCAGGAAGCGGTCAGCGATGTAGCGATCGGAGAGCAGCGCCGCCGCCACGATCGCCGAATCCTGGATCCGAACGCCATGGTGGACCTCGTAACGCTCCTTCAGCCCGCGCAGGATCGCGATCGCATCCTCGACGGAGGGCTCGTCCACGAACACCGGCTGGAAGCGGCGCTCGAGCGCGGCGTCCTTCTCGATGTGCTTGCGGTACTCGTCGAGCGTCGTCGCGCCGACCGCGCGCAGCTCACCGCGAGCGAGCATCGGCTTGAGCAGGTTGGCGGCATCGACGGCGCCCTCGGCCGCGCCGGCCCCGACGATCGTGTGGAGCTCGTCCATGAAGAGGATGATCCGGCCCTCGGCCTCGGCGACCTCCTTGAGGACTGCCTTGAGGCGATCCTCGAACTCGCCGCGGTACTTCGCTCCGGCGATCAGCCCTCCGATGTCGAGCGCGATCACCCTGCGGTCGCGCAGCGAGTCGGGCACGTCACCCGAGACGATCCGCTGCGCGAGCCCTTCGACGATCGCGGTCTTGCCGGTGCCGGGCTCGCCGATCAAGACGGGGTTGTTCTTCGTCCGGCGCGAGAGGACCTGGATCACGCGGCGGATCTCGTCGTCGCGACCGATGACCGGGTCGAGCTTGCCCTGCTCGGCGGCCTCCGTCAGGTCGCGGCCGAACTTCTCGAGCGCCTGGTAGCGGTCCTCGGGGTTCTGGTCGGTGACGCGGTGGGGTCCGCGGACCTCGTCCACCGCCTCGCGAAGCTGGTCCGCACTCGCTCCGGCGTCGAGCTGGGGGTCGTCGGCGAGCGCGAGCAGCAGGTGCTCGGTCGAGACGTATTCATCGCCCAGCGAGCGCGCCTGTTCGTCGGCTCGCTTGATCAGCTCGATCGTGACGCCGCCGAGGTTGGGCGTCGCGCTCGCCTCGCCGGTGACCGTCGGGAGCGCCTCGACCTGTTCGTTCGCGCGGCGGCGGACGGCCTCCGGGTCGGCCCCCGCGCGGCGCAGCACCGGCACGACGATCCCGCCCTCCTGCTCGAGCAGGGCGAGCAGGAGGTGCTGCGGGACGACCTCCGGGTTGCGGTGCGCGCCCGCGAGCCGCTGCGCGGCGGCGATCGCCTCCTGAGACTTGATGGTAAAGCGGTCTGCGTGCATAAAATCTAAGTCTCAGTCTAGTAGATCTGACAAGCTATGTCTACCCGCGGAGCGGGCCCTTCGCTACTCCCCCGTGACGTTCCCCTTCAACGTCTGCGTTGCTCCGTCGTCCAACTCGATCTCAGCCGTGTAGGAGAAAGCGGTGCCGCTCTCGTCCTCGAAGGTCACCTGCGCCGTCCCGTCCTTCAGATACCCCCCGAGGTTGCATTCGACGCCCTCGCCGGGCTTCACAAAATCCGCCGTGTTGGATGGGCACGATGCTTCCGTCACAACGGCGTCGTCGCCCTTATCGCCTCCGAGCGTCTTGGCGAGTTTCTTCTCGAACGCCGCGAGGTCGAACGCTTCGGCTGCTGGCTCGTCCTCGGCAACCGGCTCGTCGCCCGCCTCCTCGGTGATTTTCGAGGGGGGAAGCTCCCCCTCGCTCAGTTTGTCGTCGTCGCCACCGCATGCGACCAGCGCACCGGCGGCCAACGCGGTGCAGAACGCCAGCGCGATCAGCCGGCGCGCCACCATCGGGCCAGTCATCGGTCTCCCCCTTCGTCGTCGCCCCCGGGTGGTGGGGGCATCCCACCCAACCTACCCCATGCTGTCCAGTCCTCCATGGCCGGCTACTCAGTTGTTGCTGTTGCCGCCCACGTTTCCGCTCACGTTCTGCTGCTTGCCGCCGACCGTAACCTGCCCGCTGTAGCTGTAGTTCTGGCCCGTGTCGTCGTCGAAGGTGACCTGGACGTCGCCGGTGAGGCCACCGTCTCCCTGAACGTCGCACTCGGGCCCTGAGCCGGCCTGCGCGGTTGTGGAGTTCGGGCACTGGACCTCCGTCACGTCGGCGGTGACGCCGCCCGCCTGCGCGCCGGCGAGATCGCCGTTCAGCTGCTGTGCCAGCTGAGACTCGAAGGTGGAAAGGTTGAAGGACTCTGGAGGCGATGTGGTGGTATCGGTCGTCGTATCGTCGTGGTGTCGGGCTTGGTGGTGTCGGTCACCTCGACGTCGGTCTTCGTGTCGGTCTTCTCCTTCTCGTCGTCGTTACCGCAAGCGGCGAGGACGAAGACGGACAGCAGCAGGCAGGCAAGGCTCGTGAGTAGGCGCATCGGCGCAGCCTAACCGCGCCTTCGCCGGATCGGGATGCGCACCGCGGGCTCACCGGAATCGCGACTCCTCGGCGCGAGGGCTTCCTCGGGCGGCTCGTAGACGACGAGCTCGCGGCGGAACGACTTGCGCACGCGCTCGATCTCCTCCTGCATCTGCAGCTGGATCTCCTCGGCTCGCCGCTCCATGCGGTCGAGCCGGCGGCGCATCTTCTCCATCTGGTCCTCGAGCTCGAACACGCGCTCGACGCCGGCGAGGTTCATCCCGAGCTCGCTTGTCAGCTGCTGGATCCGTTGGAGGCGCTCGACATCCGCTTGCGAGTACAGGCGCGTGTTCTTCGGCGAGCGCTGGGGAGTGATCAGGCCGCGGGCCTCATAGATACGAAGCGTCTGCGGGTGCATGCCCGCGAGTTCGGCCGCGACCGAGATCATGTAGACGCCGCGAGCCGGCTCGGGCGCGGCGCCGTCGTTCGGCCGCTCGTCCCGCTGCGAAGGCGCCATCAGCCCTTCCTCCGGCTCTTGGCGAGCAGCGATGCGCGCGGGTCGTCGTCCATCACGGATGCGAGCTCGTCGACCGCCTCGCGCTGCTCGTCCGAGAGCGACTGCGGCACATCCACCCTCAACCGGTAGTGGATGTCGCCGCGTCCCTTGGCGCCGAGGCGGGGCGGACCCTCCCCGCGCAGTCGCTGGACCGTTCCGTGCTGCGTTCCCGCCGGCACGCGGATCCGCTTCGAGTCGGCGAGCGTCGGCACTTCGACGGTGCCGCCGCGGATCGCCTCCGGGATCGTGATCGGAACATCGACCTCGAGGTGGTCGCCCTTGCGCTTGAAGATCGGCGACTCGTCGACGCGCGTGACGACGTAGAGGTCGCCGGGCTCTCCGCCGCGCGCGCCGGGCTCGCCCTTCCCCTTGAGGCGGACGCGGCTCCCGTTGCGCACGCCGGCGGGGATGTTGACCTTGTAGCGCTTGACCTGGCGCGTGTGGCCGGCGCCGTCGCACGTCGGGCAAGGGTCCTCGATCTTCGTCCCGGTCCCGCCGCACTCACGGCACGGCTGCGACAGCGAGAAGAGTCCCTGCGACTGCGACTCCACCCCGCGACCGTGGCAGTGCGGGCAGACGGACGGTGTCGTGCCGGGCTTCGCCCCCGTGCCGTGGCATGTCGGGCACGGCGCCGTCATCGGGACGGACACCGGCACCTGCGCGCCCTCCATCGCCTGGTCGAAGGAGATGTGGACCTCGGCCTCGAGGTCGCGCCCCCGCTGGGGGCCGCCCTGGGGCCCGCCGCCACCGCGGCCGAAGAGGTCGGAGAGGATGTCGCCGAAGCCGCCCGGAGCCGGGCCGCCGGGGCCGCGGAAGCCGTCGCGGAAGGCGCCCGGGTCGAACCCGGAGCCGAAGATGCCACCGCCGGAGTCGTACTGCTTGCGCTTCTCCTTGTCGGAGAGGATCGAGTACGCCTCCTGGATCTCCTTGAAGCGCTCCTCCGCCGCCGCGTCGTCGGGGTTCGTGTCCGGGTGGTACTTGCGCGCCAGCTTGCGGTAGGCCTTCTTGATCTCCTCGTCGGAGGCCTTCTTGTCGACGCCGAGCGCCCTGTAGGGATCGACCGTGGCGGGCATCAGTCGCGGCCCTAAGCCGACACCACCACGCGCGCGGGCCTGAGCACCGTGCCGTTCAGCTTGTAGCCCTTCTCGACCGTGTCGAGGACCACGCCCGGCTGGGCGCCGTCGGCCGGCCGAGTCGAGAGCGCCTCGTGGAACTCCGGGTCGAACGCTTCGCCGGCGGGGTCGAAGCCCTCGATGCCGTTGCGCTCGAGCAGCGCCAGCAGCTCAGCATGGACGAGGCGAACGCCCTCGGCGAGGTGCGCCTCACCCTCGCCCGCCGACTGAAGCGCGCGCTCGAGGTTGTCGACCACCGGGAGGAGCTCGCGCACGAGCCCCGCCTTGGCGCGCTCGCCCGCGGCCGCGGCGTCCTTTGCCGCGCGCTTGCGGTAGTTCTCGAACTCGGCCTGCGTCCGCTGAGCGAGGTCGAGGTACTCGTCGCGCTGGCGCTCGGCCGTCGCGAGCGGATCGTCGGACTCTGCGGCCTCCGGGGCCTCCACCGACGGCTCGGGCGCGGCGGGAGCCGACGCGTGGGGCTTGGCGCCCTCGACGCGGTCGGCCTCCTCGCGCAGCTGTTCGCGGACGACGTCCGCGTCAGGGCCGTGGCGCTCGTCCACGCCTACTCCTCCTTGTCCGCGTCAACGACCTCGGCGTCGACCACTTCTTCCTCGTCCTCCGCCGAAGCGTCGGAGGAGGCGCCGTTGCCGGACCCGTCGGCCGGGCCCTGGGCTTGCGCTGCCTGCGCGTACATCTGCTCGGACACCGCATGGAACGCCTGCTGGAGCTCCTCGGCCTTGCCGTTGATCTCGGCGGGGTCGTCTGAGGTGAGCGCGTCGCGGACGGCCTTGATCTTCTCCTCGATGTCCGCCTTCGAGGACTCGTCGACCGAGTCGCCGAGCTCGCCGAGCTGCTTCTCCGCCTGGTAGGCGGCGTTCTCCGCGGTGTTGCGGGCCTCGACCAGCTCGCGCTGGGCGCGGTCCTCCTCCGCGTGGGCTTCGGCGTCCTTGACCATTTTCTCGACCTCGGCCTCGTCGAGGCCCGAGCCGCCCTTGATCTCGATCTTCTGCTCCTTGCCGGTGCCGAGGTCCTTCGCCGACACGTTGAGGATGCCGTTGGCGTCGATGTCGAACGTGACCTCGATCTGCGGCATCCCGCGTGGCGCCGGCGGGATCCCGGTGAGCTGGAACTTGCCGAGCGACTTGTTGTGCGTCGCCATCTCGCGCTCGCCCTGGAGGACGTGGACCTCGACCGACGGCTGGTTGTCCTCGGCCGTCGAGAAGATCTCCGACTTGCGCGTCGGGATCGTGGTGTTGCGCTCGATCAGCTTCGTCATCACGCCGCCCTTGGTCTCGATCCCGAGCGTCAGCGGGGTGACGTCGAGCAGCAGGACGTCCTTGACGTCGCCCGCGAGCACGCCGGCCTGGATCGCGGCGCCGATTGCTACGACCTCGTCCGGGTTGACGCCCTTGTGGGGATCCTTGCCGGTGAGCTCCTTGACCTTCTCCTGCACCGCGGGCATGCGTGTCATGCCGCCGACGAGGACGACGTGGTTGATGTCGTCGCCGGTGACGCCGGCGTCCTTCATCACCTGCTTCGTCGGCCCGACGGTGCGGTCGAGCAGCTCGGAGCACAACTCGACCAGCTTCGAGCGCGAGAGGCGGGTGTCGAGGTGCTTCGGGCCCGACTGATCGGCCGTGATGAACGGCAGGTTGATCTGCGTCTCCTGCGTCGTCGAGAGCTCGACCTTCGCCTTTTCGGCCGCCTCGTAGAGGCGCTGGAGGGCCATCTTGTCCTCCGAGAGGTCGATCCCCTGCGACGCCTTGAACTCCTTCACCATCCAGTCGACGATCGCCTTGTCGAAGTTGTCGCCGCCGAGGTGGTTGTCGCCGGCCGTGGCCTTGACCTCGAAGACCCCGTCGCCGATCTCGAGCACGGACACGTCGAACGTGCCGCCGCCGAGGTCGAACACGAGGATCGTGTGGTCGGACTCCTCCTTGTCGAGGCCGTAGGCGAGCGCCGCTGCGGTGGGCTCGTTGATGATGCGCTTGACGTCGAGGCCCGCGATCTTGCCGGCCTCCTTGGTCGCCTGGCGTTGGTCGTCGTTGAAGTAGGCGGGGACGGTGATCACGGCGCTGTCGACCGAATCGCCGAGGTAGGCCTCGGCGTCGGCCTTCAGCTTCTGGAGGATCATCGCGCTGATCTCCGGCGGCGAGTACTCCTTGCCGCCGGCCTTGACGCGCGCGTCGCCGTTCGGGCCGGGGATGACCTCGAACGGGACGATCTTCTCCTCCTCCTTCACCTCGGACTCCTTGCGGCCCATGAAGCGCTTGATCGAGAAGACGGTGTTCTCCGGGTTCGTGACCGCCTGGCGCTTCGCGACCGTTCCGACGAGGCGCTCGCCGCCGTCAGTGAAGGCGACGACAGACGGCGTCGTGCGCGCGCCTTCGGCGTTCTCGATCACCTGCGGCTCGCCGCCCTCGAGGGAGGCGATACAAGAGTTGGTCGTGCCGAGGTCGATTCCGATCGTCTTAGCCATTGCGAGGATGTCCCTTTCTGATGCGGTTTCTAGCGGGGCTGCCTAAAAAATCTAAGCGGGAGTATGGCAGATCTATAAATCGGCCGCAAGCTGCTCCCGGCCGTAAGGACAAAGGCGAAGCAGCGGGCACTCCCTGCAGCGGGGCTTGCGCGCGGTGCACGTCCGCCGGCCGTGGCGGATCAGCGAGGTGTGCAGCTCGTACGCCTCGTCGGCGTCGTTGCCGGCGAGGCGGAGGAGCTCGTCGTGGGCCTCTTCGAGCGAGCCGCGCGGCCTGAACAGGCCGAGGCGCGTGCCGACGCGGTAGACGTGGGTGTCCACCGGCACATCGGGCATCCCGAGCGCGAACAGCAGCACGCAAGCGGCTGTCTTGCGGCCGACGCCGGGTAGGGCGCAGAGGTAGTCGCGCGCCTCGCCGAGCGGCGCGTCCGCCATCCAGGCGAGGTCGTCGCCGTCAACCGCCTGGAGGATCTCCTGGATCCGCTTCGACTTCGTCGGCGCGAGCCCGCCGGGACGGATCGCTTCCTCGACCTCGACGAGCTCGGCGTCGCGGATCTCGTCCCAGCTCTCGAAACGCCGCCGCAGGCGCGCGTAAGCGACGTCGCGGTTGCGGTCGTTCGTGTTCTGCGACAGGACGGTCAGGATCAGCTCGTCGAGGGGCGCACCGTGCGCCCGCAGCACCGGCCTTCCGTACGCCTCCCGGAGGCGGTCGCGGATGCGCCGGACGCGCCGGCGGTCAGCCGGCTTCCATTCCTTCGCACGCGTCGTGACAGGCACCGGCGAAACCCTACGCGCCCGCCTCCGCTACAAACCGCGTCCGATGGTGAGCGAGCGACGGATCAACGTGGACGGTGTGGAGATCTTCGTGCGGGAGGCACCTGCGCCGGACGGGCGTCCGCCGGTCCTCTACATCCACGGCGTGCCGACGAACGCCGACGACTGGACGGCGTTCCTCGAACGGACGGGCGGCATCGCGCTCGACCTGCCCGGCTTCGGGCGCTCCGACAAGCCGAACAACTTCGACTACTCGATCGATGGCTACGGGGCGTTCCTCGAGGCGTTCGCGGCGGCGATCGGCCTCGAGCGGTACTCACTCGTCATGCACGACTGGGGCTCGGTCGGGCTGATGCTCGCCCAGGCGGCGCCTGAGCGGGTCGAGCGGCTCGTGATCATGAACGCCGTCCCCTTCCTCCCCGGCTACCGCTGGCACCGCACGGCCCGGCTGTGGCGCGCCCCGCTCCTCGGCGAGCTCTCGATGGGTTTCAGCTCGCGCGCGTTGACGCGCTTCTCCTTGCGCGAGGGTCTGGCCGGGCGCGCAAAGCCCCAGGACGCGTTCGTCAACTACATCTGGGATCACTTCGACCAGGGGACCCAGCGCGCGATCCTGCGCCTCTACCGCGCCTCGTCGCCCGATGTCCTCGCGCGCGCGGGTGAGGGCCTTGGAGGGATCAAGTGCCCGGCGCTCGTGGTTTGGGGTGCGGAGGACCCGTACCTTCCGGCGCGGTTCGCCGACGATTACGCCCAGACGCTGGGCGGCGACGCGCGGGTCGAGGTGCTCGACGGCGTGCGCCACTGGCCGTGGGTCGACCGGCCGGAAGTCGTGGACTCGGTCACGGGCTTCCTCCTCGACTAGCCAGGCTTCTAGGCTCACCCGATGGCCTGGCGTCTCGCTCCGGCGGTTGCGGCGGCATGCGTCGCGGTCGTCTACCTGGCAACCGGGGCGGGTGGTGGCGACCTCGCCGCGCACGTCTTCCGCGCCGACCTGTTCGGTCGCGAGGGGTTCGCGCTCTGGAACGGCGCCTGGTACGGCGGGCACCACGCGGTCGCGTACAGCGTGCTGTTCCCTCCGCTCGGATGGCTGCTCGGCGTCGAGGTCGCGGGTGCACTCGGCGCCGTCGCAGCCGCGGCGCTCTTCGAGCCACTCACGCGCCGGCATTTCGGCGAGCACGCCGGCGTGCGGCTCGGGACGATCTGGTTCGGGGTCGCCGCCGGCGCGATGCTGTTCACCGGGCGGCTGCCGTTCATGGTCGGGACAGCGGTCGCGCTCGGCGCGCTGCTCGCGCTACAGCGGGGGCGTCCGGTGCTCGCGACTGCGCTTGCCGTCGTCACCCCGCTCGCCAGCCCGCCGGCGGCGCTTTTCCTCGCGATGGCGGGGGTCGCGATCGCGCTGGCGGGTGAGGTTCGCCGCGGCGCAGCGCTCGCCCTTGGCGCCTTCCTCCCGCTCGTCGTTCTCGCGGTCCTCTTCCCCGAGGGCGGCTACCAGCCGTTCTCGGTCACGCCGCTGGCGATCGCGATCCCGCTGATCGCCGCTGCGGCGGTGATCGTCCTGCCGCCGCGCGAGCGGGCGCTCCGGATCGGCGCCGCGCTGTACGGACTCGGCACGCTCGCGGCGCTCATGCTCGACACCGCCGTGGGAAGCAACGCGCTGCGCGTGGCGGAGCTGTTTGCCGGTCCGGTGCTTGCGTGCGCCCTGATCGGTGCGCCGGCAGCGCAGTCGGCGCCACGCCCGCGCTCCTGGCCGGTGCTCGTGGCGCTGATGCTGCTGCCGCTCGCCTACTGGGGGATGTGGCCGGCCGTCCGCGACATCGCCAACGCCGACGGCGACCCCGCCTTCGAGGCCTCCTACTACCGGCCGCTCACCGACTTCCTCGGTCGCCAGGGGGCGCCCGCATGGCGCGTCGAGATCCCGTTCACGCGCGCGCACTTCGAGGCGGCCGAGGTCGCGCCGGACCACCCTCTCGCGCGCGGCTGGCAGCGCCAGCTCGACGCCAAGTTCAACGACCTCTTCTACGAAGGGAAGCTCACGCACTCGCGCTACGAGCGCTGGCTGCGCGAGAACGGAGTCCGCTTCGTTGCCCTGCCGGACGCGACGATGGACTTCAGCGCGCGGCGCGAGCGGGAGCTTGCGCGCTCGCCCGCCGCGCGTCGGTACCTGAAGCCGGTCTGGCGCTCCGGTCACTGGCAGGTCTTCGAGGTGCGCCGCCCCGGCCCGCTGGCGGTCGGCCAGCGCGGCCCGGGCCGGATCGACGTCGAGCGCCTGACGCCGCAGGGAGCCGAACTGCGCGCCACAGGCCCGGCGGCAGCCACGCTCCGCATTCGGTGGTCCCCGTACTGGCGCGTCCGTGGAGGGTGCGTCGAACGCAGCGGGGACTGGACGCGCGTCGAGGCGAGACTCGCCGGCGTTCTGGTGCTGGAGCAGAGTTTCGCCCCCGAACGGATCTTCAGCCGGGGCCGGCGCTGCGGTTGAAATTTCGCCGCTCTGCTTCACAGGTCGGTCGCATCCGGGTAAGCTCCCGGCCCGTGAACTCGTCCGCGGCCGTCATTGGGCGCGCGTGGCGATGGAGCAATCGCCTACTGCCGAAGGGCTGGCTCGACCTCGTTCGGCAGATACTGCTCTTCGCCGCCGCCTACTACCTCTACCGGATCGTCCGCGGCATGGTGGACGGCAAGGCGGCTGACGCATTCGAGAACGCGCGAGTGCTCGTCGATGTCGAACGCTCGCTCAACCTCTTCTTCGAGGCCGACCTCCAGAACTGGGCGCTTTCGAGCGCGAGCTTCATCGTCGACGCGGCGAACTTCCTCTACGTCAACGCCCACATCGGGCTGACGCTCGGCTTCCTCGTCTGGCTGTACCTGCGCCGCAACGACTCGTTCTACTTCGTCCGCAACATGTTCATGATCGCGATGGGGCTCGCGCTCGTGCTCTACATGCTCTTCCCGACCGCGCCGCCGCGCTTCTTCCCCGAGTGGGGCTTCACCGACACGGTGACGAGCGCCGTCGGCGACAAGGCGGCCGCCAGCGCCGACCTGCTCTACAACCCGTTCGCCGCGATCCCGAGCATGCACGTAGCGTTCGCGTTGATGGTTGGCATCCCCGCCTCCAAGCTCGTCAAGACACGCGCGGTCAAGTGGCTCTGGTACGCCTATCCGATGATGGTCACCATGATCGTCGTGCTGACGGCGAACCACTGGTGGATCGACGCGTTGATCGGCGCCCTCGTCGCCGGCCTCTCGGCCGCCCTCGCCCGCGAGGGTCTCGCCCGCCTGCGCCCCGAGGCGTGGGCGTGGCGCCAGCGCGCGGGCGCGCAAGCTCCAGCTTGAGCACGGGCGGGGGGCAGCCGGGCGGGCGGCCGGGACCGGCCGCCGAGATGCGCACGCTGGCGCGCGACGCGCTGATCGAGTCGCGCCTGACGCCGAACGCGATCTCGATGACGGGGTTCGTCCTCAACGTCGTCGCGGCGGTGCTCGTCTGGCAGGAGGAGTTCTTCCTCGCAGGGATCGCCTTCATCGTCGGGTCGGTGATGGACACGCTCGACGGGCGCTACTCGCGCATGTCCGGAAAGGGCACGCCGTTCGGCGCCTTCCTCGACTCGACGCTCGACCGGCTCGAGGAAGGGATCGTCCTCACCGCGGTCGCCTTCTACTTCTCGGAGCAGGGCGACAGCCTCGCGGTCGCCGCCGTCGTCGTCACCGTGCTCGGCTCGCTGATGGTCAGCTACACCCGCGCGCGTGCGGAAGCGCTGGGCGTGGAGTGCAAGGTCGGCATCGCAACACGCGCGGTGCGCGTGGTCATCCTTTCGGCCGGCCTGCTGTTCGCGAAGGGCGCCGGCCTCGGCGACTTCGAGCTGCTCGAGCCGGCGATCTACGTGATGGCCGCGCTGACCACGTTCACGATGCTGCAGCGCATCCTGCACGTGCGCGGGGCGCTCAAACGGGCTGCTCAGGACGTGGAAACGGCGTAAACGCCCTGTAACCGCGGGACACCGGCGGGTTTCAATTAGTCTGATCCTCGCGGGCCCGGCGCAATCTGCGTCTGCGACTGCCGCCCGCGTACAGAACGCAAGCAGGAGGGAACAGACTTTCCATGGCAGAGCACGGACAGAACGGCGCCAGCCGCTACCAGGGCGAGAAGGTCCGCGTCGCGATCGTCGGCGTCGGCAACTGCGCCAACTCGTTCATCCAGGGCGTCGAGTACTACAAGGACGCCGACGCCACGCAGGACGTGCCCGGACTGATGCACGTCGACCTCGGCGGCTACCACGTGCGTGACATCGAGTTCACGGCGGCCTTCGACATCGACGCCGACAAGGTCGGCAAGGACCTCTCCGAGGCGATCTGGTCGGGTCAGAACAACACGATCAAGTTCGCCGACGTGCCGAACCTCGGCGTCGAGGTCCATCGCGGCATGACGCACGACGGGCTCGGCAAGTACCTCAAGGAAAAGATCACGAAGGCGCCCGGCGAGACCGCCGACATCGTCGAGATCCTCAAGGAGACGAAGACCGACGTCGTCGTCTCCTACCTGCCGGTCGGGTCGGAGCAGGCGACCAAGTGGTACGTCGAGCAGGTACTCGAGGCCGGCTGCGGCTTCGTCAACTGCATCCCCGTGTTCATCGCCAAGGAGGCCTATTGGGCCAAGCGCTTCAAGACGGCCGGCCTGCCGATCGTCGGCGACGACATCAAGTCCCAGGTCGGGGCGACGATCGTCCATCGCCAGCTCGCGCGCCTGTTCGGCGACCGCGGGGTGAAGATGATGCGCACCTCGCAGCTGAACGTCGGCGGAAACATGGACTTCTACAACATGCTCGAGCGCGAGCGGCTGGAGTCCAAGAAGATCTCGAAGACCAACGCGGTCACCTCGATCATGGATCACAAGCTGCCGGCCGACGACGTCTACATCGGCCCGTCGGACTACGTGCCGTGGCTGACCGACCGCAAGTGGGCGCACATCCGCGTCGAGGGCCAGTCCTTCGGCGACGTGCCGCTCAACGTCGAGCTGAAGCTCGAGGTGTGGGACTCGCCCAACTCGGCGGGCATCGTCATCGACGCTGTGCGCTGCTGCAAGTTGGCGCTCAACAACGGCGTCGGCGGACCGCTCGAGGGGCCGAGCTCGTACCTGATGAAGTCGCCCCCGGTGCAGGTGCCGGACCCGGTCGCGCGCGACAACACGGAGGAGTTCATCGCCGAGAACTCCGGCGCGCCGAAGCTCCCGGGCAAGGCCAAGATCACGGCCGACAAGACCGAGGTCTAGCGCCCCGCGCCGCCTAACTAGGTCGGACGACGGGCGGCCTTCGGGCCGCCCGTTTTCATTGAGGTGCTCTAGCCTCCGCGCGTGCCGCCGGAGCGTTTCTCGATCGCCCAGGTGACCCCGTACCCCTGGGACCAGCCGCATGAGGTGAACACCTTCGTCCGGCGTCTCTCGGACGAGCTGGCGGACCGCGGGCACCGGATGACGATCGTCGTGCCCTCGGACTCGCGCAAGCTCGTGCGCGAATCGCGCGCGGTGGTGAAGCGTTGCGTGTCGGACCCTGAGGCCGCCTCACCGAAGGCCGGGCACGCGCCACGGGTGCTCGCCGTCGGCCAGTCGCTGCCCTTCCCACCGACGCGACGCGCGAGCAGGGTCTCGCTCCCGCTCGACGTGTCGAAAACGATCGAGACCCTGTTCGAGAACGCCGCGTTCGACCTCGCCCATGTCCACGAGCCCTTCGCGCCGAGCGCGTCGTCGGCGGCACTGCGCCACTCGCGCGCTCTCAACGTCGGCACGTTCCATTCGGCCACCGAGCGCGTGGTCTCGACACAGGTGGCACGCCGCGTCGTCGAGCTCTTCTTCGGCCGCCTCGACGGCCGCAGCGCGAGCTTTGGCGCGACGCGCGACCTCGTCGCGCGCTACTTCCCGGGCGACTACCGCGTGATCGCCCCGGGCGCGGAGGTGGTCGAGCGCGAGAGGAAGGACGGCGACGGACCGCTCGAGATCGCATTCGTCATCGGTGAGGAGCGCGCGGCACTGCGGGTGTTCGTCCGTGCGCTCAGGCGCCTCGGCCGGGAGGTCGACTGGCGCGCCTCCATCTGGGCGCCGTCAGCCGACGTCCAGCCTGGAGCGCTCGCGCGGTGGCTGCGTGAGCGGATCACATTGCTCGGGCCCGAGCATTGCAGCGAGGCGGAGTGTTTCGCGCGCGCCGACGTCGCGGTCGCCGCCTCGAATGGCCAGGCGCCGGCGCCCGGGCTCGTGCTCGAGGCGCAGGCGGCGGGCGCGATCGTCGTCGCGACGCGGTTGCAGGTCTACGAGGAGGCGCTCGACGACGGTGAGCGCGGTCTCCTGTTCGAGCCGCGCGACCCGGACATGCTCGCGGCCCAGCTCGGCCGGCTCGCCGGCGACCGCAAGCTCCGCACGCGCCTCGCCCGAAGGGTCGAGGGGGCCGCGAGCGGGCTCAGCTGGTCGCGAGTCGCCGACGACTTCGAGGCCCTCTACGCGGCGATCGCCGCACGCCGCCACCGCAACGGCGACGCGAAGCTCCGCCGCAAGCTCGCCTCGCGCAAGCTGATCAACGTCGACCTGCACATGCACACCGACCACTCGCACGACTGCGCCACCCCGGTCGAGACGCTGCTCGAGACCGCCAAGGCGCAGGGCCTCGGCGCGATCGCCGTTACCGACCACAACGAGATCTCGGGCGCACATGCAGCGCGCGAGCTCGCCGAGCGTGACGGCGGGATCAAGGTGATCGTCGCCGAGGAGGTCAAGACCGCCGACCAGGGCGAGGTCATCGGCCTCTTCATCGAGGAGAAGATCGCGCGCGGGATGACCCTTGCGGAGACGATCGCAGAGATCCGCCGCCAGGGCGGGCTCGTGTACGTGCCCCACCCCTTCGATCGCATGCACGCCGTGCCCGACTACGAGCACCTGCTCGAGGTCGTCGCGGACATCGATGCGATCGAGGTCTTCAACCCGCGCGTCGCGTTCTCCGCCTTCAACGAGGAGGCCGCGCGCTTCGCCGCCAAGTACCGCATCGTCGCCGGGGCGGGGTCGGACAGCCACGTGCCGCAGGGCCTTGGCTCGGTCAAGATCCGGATGCGCGACTTCGACGGCGCGCAGGAGTTCCTCGAGTCCTTGCGAGAGGCCGACATCGTGCGCCGCAAGCAGAGTCTCGTGTACGTGCAGGCGCTCAAGTTCCTGCAGACGAAGGCGCCCGGCTCGTCGCGCAAGTTCAAGCAGACGAAGGCCAAGCGCGCCCGCTCGACCGCCGCGACCTGATGCCCACGCGCAGGCAAGGACCGGTGCAGCGCAAAGGAGCAGCGCCCGAGCCGTCAAAGACAGCAGGCCAGGTGCCGGCGACCGACGATGAGATCCGGGAGAAGTACCTCGAGCGTGCGATCCGTGAGCTGAACCAGCTCACGCACGATCTGCAGGAGTGCGATTCCTGCCCGCGCGGCAACGTGATGCCGGTGCTTGGATCGGGTCACCCGCAGGCCGACATCTTCATGCTCAAGTTCGCTCCGGGCGCATCGGAGATCGAGGAGGGCGTCGCGTTCTACGGCCGCGCCGGTGGGGCGCTGATGAAGAGCTTCAAGCGACTCGGAATCGACCCGCTGGCCGTCTACGGCACGGTGTTCGTCAAGTGCCCGGTCGGCGACACCGACGACTCAGCCCCGAGTTGCCGCGCGCGAGTGCTCGAGGAGCTCGCGATCGTCGCGCCGCGGATGGTCGTCGTGATGGGGGAGGAGGCGTTGGAGGAACTGAACGACCTCGGGCTGCCGCTCGGGCGGACGATCGACGCGGAGCCGGGCAAGATCCAATCGCTGACACCGAGCTGCGAGGCGCTCTACGTGCCGGACATCGATGCCTCGCTCGACGACGATGCGGCCAAGCGCTCGTTCTGGAAGGCATTCCGCGCGCTCGGTGACTGGTACGCCGAGCTGCCGCCGTACTAGAGCCCAGCCCTCTGGCGGGCTGGGCTCTACTAGGCTCTCGCGCAGGCGAACCTAGGAGGTCCGGTGGCGGACAAGGCCGAAGTGCTCGTCGTGGCGAACCAGACCGCGGAGTCGGATGAGTTGTTGGCGGCCCTCCGCAAGCGGGCATCCGAGGGCTCGGCGGAGTTCACCCTGCTCGTGCCCGCGACGCCGCACGGAGTCGCCTGGGCCGGGGACATGTTCGCCGGCGGGGGCGAGGCGAACGAGCATCTCGACGCGATGCTCGAACGGATCCGCGCGTCCGGGCTCGAGATCCGCGAGGCGAAGGTCGGCGACCCCGACGCGCTCGCCGCGATCCAGGACGAGACGAACAAGGCGAAGTACGACGAGCTGATCATCTCGACGCTGCCGTTGCACGTGTCGAAGTGGTTCAAGATGGACCTGCCGTCGAAGGCAGCCCATGCCTCCGGCCTGCCGGTGATGCACGTCGAGGCCTCGAAGCCGTAAAGAGGAGTTGACAGCGGGGCGCCCTTACAAGGGCGCGAGGTGCATCTCGGCAAAGAAGAAGAACCAGATCGCGATCGCGACGATTGCGACCACCACCGAGATCATGCTGCTCAGCTCGAGCACGCCGAGGTGGCGGCGCGAGCGACCGCGATCGCCGCTGAGGCTCTTGAGCCACGCCGCGCGCTGGCTCCCGGGAGCCTCGGCGGGGCCGCCCGAGAGGTTGACGTGGATCGCGTTGAGGCGGTGCAGACACCAGCCCCAGACGACCATCGTCGCGGGACAGCCGAGGATCGCGAGCGCGTACACGACCGGGTACTCGCTGACGAGCTGCGACGCGCCCCAGATCCACGCGACCGGAATTCCGACCCAGAGGACCAGACTGCCGAGGAAGATCGCGCCGATCAGCAGCGCGTCGAGGAGGCGCTCGTTCAGGCTTGGATCGCGGGACATGGCCTGTTCGTGCATAACGGACACCCCGAGGAAATCACTACCCGCCACCAATTGCAAAGAACCCCGATCAACCCCCATCGCGGTCGCACGTGCCAGTGCTTGCAGCCGCGCTCGCCGATGTCCTCGTTCGCGATCAGCTTCCACTTGTGGTTCTCGGGCTCGAGCAGCATCTGCTCGATCTCGGCGCGGCGCTTCTCCTCGACGTAGGTGCGGTCGGAGAGCGTCTTTCTGGTGTCGAAGAGGCGCTCTGCGAGGTCGTCCCTGAGGCATTCGAGCTCTGCGAGCGCGAGCACCCTTGCGCCGCCTCCGCGCGATCGCACCTTCCACTCGAAGCCCTGGCGGGGATAGGCGGAGCAGAACAGCGCCTGCAACTCCGTCTCGAGGCGGGCGATCTGCTCGAGCAGCTGCGCGCGCGCCAACTGCTCGCCCGGCTGCAAACCGTCGCATTCCTGCGTCCTCAGTCGCTCGCGTGCAGAGCACGCCACGCTCCCTGCGTCCTTGGACTGCTCGGTTTTCGCTCGGGCGTGCAGCTGGCGTTCTTCTAACTCGATCATCGTTCTCTCAGCCTCCGATCGGGGCTCTGGGACTGCTACCCCAGAAGATCTGGGTGCCCACCATCCCGATCAGGTGGACCATCACCGTGTTCAAGACCATCGACTTCGCGGTGGCGGTGCCGACGCCGACCGGTCCGCCGGAAGCGGTGTAGCCGTAGTAGCAGCCGACGAGCACGATCACGGTCGCCATGCCATGCCCTTGATGACGCTGTAGAGCAGGTCGGGTGGGTTCTGGAACATCCAGAAGATGAGGAAGAACCCCCCGGATGAGACCTCTCCAATTTGTTGGACCACCGCCAGGTAAGAGGCGAAGAAGCCGGCGCCGACGGCCCCGATGTAGACCGCGGGAAGGACGAGCCAGGCGGCGAGCAGGCGCGTCGCGCAGAGGAAGACCATCGAGTTGATGCCCATCACCTCGAGCGCGTCGATCTCGTCGGAGATCCGCATTGCGCCGAGCTCGGCGACGATGCCCGTGCCGACCTTGGCGGCCATCATGTAGCCGAAGGCGTAGGGCATGATCTCGCGCAGGTCGCACCAGGCGGAGAAGACGCCGGCCTGCGCCGGAGCGCCGACGGAGCGGCTGAAGTAGGCACCCTCGATCCCGCACTGCAGGCCGAGGATGAAGGCGAGGCCCCAGATGACGATCGTCGAGCCGATGATCAGGACGCCGGCCTGGCGCAGGGCCTCCGCAAAGAAGCGCAGCACCCGGCCGCTCAGGACGTCCGTGACGGTCCGCGAAGAGAACTTCGCGATCGTGCCGAAGTTCGCGATCCAGTCCTTCGGGACTGCGAGCCAGGTCTTGCCCATTACTTGATCACCGAGATCTCGGGATGGGTCGCCAACAGCGTCTGGGTGAAGACGTAGTTGAAGGCGAAGATGCCGAGGAAGCTGATGACGACGCCCTGGTTGACGGCTCTACCCACTCCTGCCGCGCCTCCGGACGCAGTCATCCCCTTGTAACAGGAGACGACGGCGATGATCGCTCCGAAGAGCGTCGTCTTCACGACCGACCCCCAGAGGTCGGTGGTGGAGGCGTTCGTGAGCAGGGTGGCGAAGAAGGGGCCGAGCGGCGCGCCGAAGGTGAGCGTCGCGAGCACGCCGCCGAAGATGCCGAACATCAGCGCGTAGATGTTGAACAGGCCGGTGACGATCATCAGGCTGAGGAAGCGTGGGACGACGAGGTTCTTGATCGGGTCGACGCCGAGCACCTGGAGCGCGTCGAGCTCCTCGCGGATCTTGCGCGCGCCGAGGTCGGCGGTGATCGCCGTGCCGGCGACGCCGGCGAGGATGATCGCCGTGACGAAGGGGGCGAACTCCCGGACCGAGGCGAGCACGAAGAAGCCGCCGAGGCGGTCGAGCGCTCCGAAGAGGACGAGGAAGTTGCCGGCTTGGAGGCCCGGGGCGCCGTAGCCGAAGGCGATCGTCGAGATCAGCAGCGGGAACCAGCAGAGCCTGAGCGCGAAGAGGAACTGCTGGATGAACTCGCCGCCGTAGGGGTAGGGCGGGCGCAGCGCACTGAGCAGCGTCTTGCCGGTCAGGATCATCATGTCCCCGACCTGCTCGAGCAGGTTCTTGGTCGGTAGGAATGCTCGATCTGCTGCGGCGCGGACCATCAGGCCTCCCGGCTGATCTAGTGATCTAGCACAGTAGCACAGATCTGTACTACCACGGTGGTACTCTTCTAAACGTGACCGATTTCCGCGTTGACCGAGAGAGCGCAGTGCCCGTCGGCACCCAGCTCGCGTGGCAGCTACAGGCGCAGATCGCATCGGGCGAGCTGTCGGCCGGCACGCGGCTCCCCGGGCTGCGGGCGGCGGCCGAGGCGGCCGACGTGAACGTCAACACCGTCCGTGCCGTCTATCAGCGCCTGGTTGACCAGGGGCTCGTCACCTCCGAGCATGGCCGGGGCACGTTCGTCACCGAGCGCGCGAAGGAGACGGTCGCGCTCGGCCGGCTTGCCGCGCGAGCGGCGGACGAGGCCGCCGAGGCCGGGATAGATCCGCGCGAGGTGGCCGCCGCGCTCTACGGCAGCGAGGCGCCGGCCGGCGAGACGGCCTCCGGCGAGGCCGCTACGGCGGAGGACGACGGCAGCTTCCGCCGTGAGCTCCGCCGCCAGATCGCAGAGTACGAACGCCAGCTTCTCTATTACACGCGTCACGAGGTCGGCGAGCCATTGCCGACGACCGATGTGGCTGGGCGCAAGGGCGCGGCAGCGCTACTGACGAGCGCCGAGCTGGTTCGCGTCCGCGATGAGCTCGAGGCGCGCGTCGCCGAGCTGCGCCGGGCCGAAGAGGAGCGCCGGTTGATCGAGGCCGAGCACTCGCGCCTCGAGAGCACCTACGACGAGCTTGAGCGCCAGGACCAGATCCGCACGGCCGGACGCGGCGAGGACGACTCCCCCGCTCCGGCCCGCTGGCGGCTCTGGCCGCAAGAAGACGTCTAGCCGCCGTTTGCTTCACCGCCGCTGGGGCGTTACGGTCGCATCAGCGGAGTCGAGCGGGAGGGTCAGATGGCAGCGAAGGGCAAGGACGTGACCGAGGTCCAGGTCGGCGACAGCGAGTTGTGGGAGCAGGGTCCGCCGTTCGAGGTCTTCAAGGAGCTGCGCGGCAAGTGCCCGGTCCATTGGACCGAGGACATCACCGAGTACCCGGACGAAGCCGGCTTCTGGTCGATCACCACGGCCGACGACGTCCACGCGGTGAGCCGTGACTGGGAGACCTACTCCTCCGAGGTCGGCGGCGTCACCGTGTTCGGCGAGATCTTCCCGCTCGACCTCACGCGCGCGATGTTCATCGGGATGGACCCGCCTAAGCACGACCGCGTCAAGGCGCTCTTCCAGCGCGGCTTTACGCCGAAGCGGATCGCCGACCACGAGGACAGCATCCGGACGATCACGACCGCCGTGCTCGACCGACTCGAAGGACGCGACGAGTGCGACCTCGTTTCCGAAGTCGCCCAACCCGTCGTCTCGCGTGTGATCGGGAGCTTCATGGGGATCCCGGAGGAGGACGACGCAATCTGGGCCCGGATCATGAACTCGATGCTGGCTCCTGATGACAAGGACCTCGCCCCGGAGGGGATCGAAGGTGTCCTCGAGAAGGACGTTCCGGAGCTCTTCGATCGCTGCCGCGCGCTGATCGCCGAACGTCGCGAGAACCCGACCGACGACCTCACGAGCGTGCTCGTGCACGCCGAGGTGGACGGCGAGGTGTTGACCGAGACCGAGATCGTGATGGGCTTCTTCCTGCTGGTCGCGGCCGGCAACGACTCGACGAAGGCGACCTACTGCTCTGGCATGCGCGCGCTGATGGAGGACCCGAGCCAGAAGCAGCAGCTGGTCGACGATCCGTCGCTGGTCCCGTCGGCGGTCGAGGAGGCGCTGCGGATGTTCCCGGCCTTCGCGCACTTCCGCCGCACCGCGACGCGCGACGCCGAGATCGGCGACAAGCAGATTCGCGAGGGCGACAAGGTGGTGATGTGGTACGTGTCCTCCAACCGCGACGAGACGCGCTACGAGGACCCTGACCGCTTCGACGTGACCCGCAATCCCGAGCACCAGGCGTTCGGCGCCGGCGGCCGGCACTTCTGCCTCGGGACGGCACTTGCGCGACTCGAGTTGAAGATCCTGTTCGAGGAGACGCTCGCGCGCTATCCGGGGATCGAAATGAGCGGTAGCCCGGACCCGGCGCAGGCGCTGTTCGTCAACCAGCTGAAGAGGCTGCCGGTCCAGCTCGCCGCGTAGCGCGCTACTCGCGCTCGAGCAGCGCCACGCACTCGATGTGGGGCGTCTGCGGGAACATGTCGACCGGCCGTACCGTGCGCAAGCTGTAGCCGGCGTCGGCCAGCTGCCGGGCGTTCGGCGCGAGCGTTGTGGGGTTGCACGACACGTAGACGATCCGCGGCACCTCGGTCTCGATCACGCGCCGGACGATCTTCTGCGAGAGGCCCGCGCGCGGCGGATCGAGCACGACCAGATCCGGCTTGCCCACGTCGTCGACCAGCGGGCGCAGCGCCTTGCGGACGTCGCCCGCGCGGAAACTTACGTTCGCGATGCCGTTGAGCTCCGCGTTCGCGCGCGCGTCGGCGACCGCCGGCTCGACGAGCTCGAGCCCGTGAACCTCGCCCGCGCCGCGGGCGAGTGCGAGCGAGATCGTCCCGATGCCGCAGTAGAGGTCGAAGACGCGCTCGCTGCCACCCAGCGCGGCCAGGTCGAGCGCGACCGCGTACAGGCGCTCGGCCATCTCGGTGTTCGTCTGGAAGAACGCGTCCGGCGAGATTGAGAATCGCAGCCCGCAGAGCTCCTCCTCGAGCGACTCCGCTCCCGCGAGCAGCAGCGTCTCACCCTCGCGAGTGGTCTCCGCCATCGCGTCGGTCCGCGTCCAGAGGACGCTGTCGGCCCCGACGGCGGCGGCGAACTCCTCCGAGCGAAAGTCGCCCGCCGAGGTGACGAGGCGAACCTGCAGCGTGCCGGCGCCGCGCGCTTCGCGGACGCCGAGGTTGCGTAGGAAGCCGGCGCGGTCGCGGCGGTCGAAGCCGGACAGGCCCTCCTCGCGGCACCACTCGAGCGCACGCTCGCGCACGGCGTCTACAGCCTCGGAGGCGAGGACGTCGTCGGCGAGCGGGAGCACCTCTCCCCAGCTCCCCGGGCGATGGAAGCCGAGCACGAGCTCGTCGCCCTCGTAGCCGAACGAATACTCGACCTTGTTTCGGTAGCGCCACTGCTCGTCGGCAGCGAGCATCTCCTCGACCGGTGGCGAGTCGAAGCCGGCGATCCGCTCGAGCGCGTCGGTGACCTGGGTGCGCTTCTCGGCGAGCTGGCGTTCGTAGGGCAACACCTGCCAAGGCGCTCCCGGATGCTCCGCGCGCGCGGGGATCCGCTCGGGGCTTGGCTCGATCAGCTCTGCGACAGCCGCCTCGGCGAACGTCCGCTTGCGCTTGATGATCCGGGCGCGGACGCGGTCGCCGGGAATCGCGCCGGGGACGAACACGACGAAGCCCTCGTGGCGAGCGACGCCGGCGCCTCCGTAAGCGAGCCGCTCGATCGCAAGCTCGATCTCCTCGCCGCGCGCGGGCAGGCGCGGACGCTGCTGTTCAGCGGCTGGTTGCGAGACGCTCAGGTCCCGCCGAGCTTGGTCTCGACCGCGCTGAGGACGGACTTCCGGTTCGCGTGCTTGCGCTCGTAGGTGCGCACCTTGCGCAACTCGGGTGGTGAGAGCGACCCCAGCCGGCCCTGGACCTGGGCCACCGTGAGGTCGTCGTAGCCGAGGATCGGGAAGCTCGGTCCGACCTTGGCCGCGCGGCGCGCGCGATCAGCTTGCGCGATCACCGGATCGGCCGCGTTGGCGGCGCGCTTTCGCCCGCGGTCGAGTAGCTGCTCCAGGTCGCGAAGGACGTCGCTCGTCTGCTGCTGCCCGCGCTCGATCAGACCCTGCGTGAGCTGGCGCGCGTCCTCGGCGGTGATCCGCCCGCGCTCGACCGCCTCTTTGAAGGTCTCCTCGATCCGCTCGCGGGTGAGCATCACGAGATCCAGCGGCGCGATCACCCCCTGGTCGAGCGCCTCGCGCACCTCGGAGGGCGTCTTTCCGGAGATGTCGGTGCTGTCGCCGCCGGAGGCCGACCCCTTGCGCTTGGCGTTCTTCCCGGCGGGCGCCGAGCGTCCGCGCGAGCTTTTTGTCGGGGTCATGCCACCTCCTCAGTTGCCTCGCCGCTAACTATCCCAAACGGAGGCTCGCCGCGAGCGGTGCGTGGTCGGACAGGCGGATCCGCAGGCCATCCTCAATCTCTACTTCGCGCGCCGCCGCGGGCAGACGCTCGGGGGCGGTCTGTGCGGAGATTCCCTTTACGAGCAGGTGATCAATCGCCTTCGGGCCCGTGGGCCCGTTGAGGCCATAGCGCGCACGCAGGCGCTCGAACGCCTGGGGCGCGCTCGCAGGCCGCAGGTTGAAGTCGCCTCCAAAGATCAGCGGAGCCTCCTCCGCCCACGCGCTCGCCCGCTCCGCGGCACGCTCGACGTCGCGCGCGGCGGCCGCCTCGTCGTGCGCGGTCGCATGGAGGTTGGCGACGCCGATCGCGCGCCCGTCCGGATTCTCGACGCGTGCGAAGAGCATCCGCCTCCGCTCGGGCCGATGGGTGAGCGTCAGGCGCCGCACCTCGGCGATCCGCCACGGCGCGCGCACGAGCAGCTGGTTCGAACCCCCTTCGCCGGACGCGATCAGGTCGGGGTTGAGCCGCGCGAGCGCCGCGCGGGGGGCGGCCCCGAGGTTGCGCGCGGTCAACGCCGAAACGCCGCTCACCCCGAGCTCGCGACATAGCGGGCGCAGCCATGTGGGCGGCGCTTCCTGCAACAGCGCGAGCGACCAGTCGAGCTGCCCGAGCACGGTTGCGAACTCGCGCCGGAGCGGGTGGTTCACCTGAACGTGTGTGTCGTCCCGCTCGCTCACCCCGAGCAGGCGCGAACGCAGCGTCAGCAACGCTTCGTTGGGCGGCCAGTCGCGGCCGTGGAAGAGGTTCCAGCTGATGACGTCGATGGCAGCCATCGCCCATCTCCTACTATCCCCTGGTGACGCGTCACTTTCTGACCGGAGAGGAGCTCGCTGCCGACGAGCTCCTGCGAGTTCTCGACCGGGCCATCGAGTTGAAGGCCGACCGCAGCGCCTCACAGGCGCTCGCCGGGCGCTCAGTCGCGCTCGTCTTCGAGAAGCCCTCCACGCGCACGCGGGTTTCGTTCGAGGTCGGCGTGCATGAGTTGGGTGGGCATCCGGTCGTCCTCAGCGGCGGCGAGCTCCAACTCTCACGCGGCGAGTCCGTGCGGGACACCGCGCTCGTCCTGTCCCGCTACGTGCACGCGATCGGGATCCGGACCGGGCCGCACGAGATCGCGGTCGAACTCGCCGAGAACGCGGGCGTGCCCGTCTTCAACATGCTCACGACGGCGCACCACCCCTGCCAGGCGCTGGCCGACCTGATGACGTTGCGCGAGCGCTTCGGCGAGCTCAACGGCCTGCGCGTCGCCTTCGTTGGCGACGGCAACAACGTCGCCCACTCGCTGATGATGCTCGGGGCGAAGCTGGGTGTCGAGGTGGCCGTCGCGACGCCGCCCGCGTTGGCGCCGGACGCCGGCGTCGTCCAGCGGGCGCTCGCCGGAGGCGGTGCGATCGAGGTGACGAGCGACCCGGCCGCCGCCGCCGCGCAGGCGCGCGCGGTCTACACCGACGTCTGGGTCAGCATGGGCGACGAGGCGGAGGCGGAGGAGCGGCTCGCCGCGCTGGCGCCGTTTCGGCTCGACGCCGAACTGCTCGAGCGCGCGGCCGACGACGCTGTCGCGCTCCACTGCCTCCCGGCCCACCCGGGCCAGGAGATCACGGAAGACGTGCTCTACGGCGAACAGTCCGCGATCTGGGATCAGGCCGAGAACCGCCTCCACGCGCAGAAGGCCTTGCTCGAATATCTGCTCACGAGGTAGGGTTGGAGAAACCCCCAAGGAGGCCCCCGTGCTGAAGAAGACGCTCTTGCTCATGTTCACCTGCCTCACGCTCGCGGTGGCGGGCTGCGGTGACGACGACAAGGACTCCGACAAGAGCGACGCGGGCGGCGACAAGCCCGCAGCCACGACCGGCGGCTCGGGTACGCCCGAGGTCGAGAAGGCCGGGCCGAACAAGGTCGACATGAAGGACATCAAGTACAACCCTCAGAACATCGGCGTCAGCAAGGGCGACACGATCACCTGGACGAACTCCGACCAGGTCCCGCACACCGTGACGAAGGACGGCGGACCCGGACCCAACTTCGACTCGGGTGACATCGCCGCCGGCAAGACCTACGAGCAAACGTTCGACACGGTCGGCAAGATCGATTACCACTGCACGATCCACCCTCAGCAGACGGGGACGATCGAGGTCATCGATACCGCAAAGGAGTAGCTCAGCGGCGAAGGCCGAAGCCACGGACCAGTAGGAGCGCGGTCTCCGAAAGGCTGCCCCGGCGGGGCAGCACGCCGAGTTGGACCGATACGTCGTAGAGGTCGAAGAACCCGCGCACGCGCCGGATACGGCCGTCGGCGAGGTCGGCGTAGTGGATCCCGTGAACGACGAGCTCGCGATCCGTCGGCGGCAGCGAGGGCAGCTCGCCGCGGTGGGTGCCCTTCGCAAGCCACGGCAGGCACGCTTGCGAACCGCCGCCCAAGAGCTCGCCGATGCGGTCTATCTCGAGGTCGGGAAACGCCTCGCGCAGGCGCGATGCATGCGCAGCGAGCTCGGTGCTGCCGTGGAGCGGCTCCGCAGTGAGGGGATCCTCGTAGTGCACGTCGGGCGTGCAACAGCGCTCGAACGCCTCGGCCTTTCCCGCGATCCATGCCTCTTGCCATTGCTCCCCCAACGCTTGCAGGGAGGAGGCCTCGAGCCCGCTCAAGTGAGCTCCGGGATCCCCTCGGACGAGGTGGACTCGCGTGCGAGCAAACGCTTCGGGATCCGCCCGGCCGCGTGCGCCGTCCGCCCGGCCTCGACCGCCAGTCGCATCGCCCGAGCCATCGCCTCCGGGTCTTCTGCGCGCGAGACGGAGCTCGCGAGCAGCACGCCGTCGCAGCCGAGCTCCATCGCGAGCGCGGCATCGGAGGCGGTCCCGATCCCTGCGTCGAGGATCACGGGAACGCGCGCCTGCTCGACGATCAGCCTCAGGTTGTAGGGGTTGAGCAGCCCCATCCCGCTGCCGATCGGCGAACCGAGCGGCATCACCGCGGCGCAGCCGGCGTCCTCGAGCCGGCGCGCGAGGACGGGGTCGTCGTTCGTGTACGGGAGTACGGCGAACCCCTCCTCCACGAGTGTCTCCGCCGCCTCGAGCAACTCGGCCGCTTCTGGCAGCAGCGTGTGGTCGTCGCCGATCACTTCGAGCTTGACCCAGTCACTGCCGAGCGCCTCACGGGCGAGCCTGGCGGTCGCGACTGCGTCGCGGGCGGTGAAGCAGCCGGCGGTGTTGGGCAGGATCTCGAGGCCGGTCTCGGCAAGCACGTCCGTGATAGACCCGCGCGCAGCGGGGTCGACTCGCCGCAAGGCGACGGTCGCGACCCGGGCCCCGGACGCACGCGCGGCAGCCGCCATCACGTCGAGGCTGCGGAATCCGCCCGTCCCGAGGATCAGCCGCGACTCCAGCGTCCGGCCCGCCAACTCGAAGCGGTCGGGTTCGCTCATCCGCCCTGCACCGCCTCGAGCACCTCGACCTGCTGGCCCTCGCGCAGCGGTGTCTCGTCCCAACGCGATCGGGGCACGACCTCGCCGTCGAGCGCGACTGCGATCCCGCGGGCGTCGGGCTCGGCGCCGGCTGCCTCGACGGCGATCCGGACGGTCGCGCCGTCGGCGAGCTCGCGCGGCTCACCGTTGAGCGAGAGCCTCACCGGTCGGCCCCCGCCCTCGACGTCGGGGCGCACGCCGCGGCTTCGGCGGGCGTCTCCTCGCCCGTCAAGAGTGCGACCACGATCGCGGCCGTGAGCGGAGCGAGGAGCACGCCGTTGCGGTAGTGGCCGGTCGCCCACAGCAGCCCGTCGAGGTGGTCGCGTCCGATCCAGGGAAGGTTGTCCGGGGTGCCCGGGCGAAGTCCGGCGCGCGCTTCGCACAGCTCGAGCTCGTCGATCTCCGGCAGGACCTCGCGCCCCGCCTCGAGCAGCCGGAAAACGCCCTCGGCGGTGACCCGCTCGTCGAACCCCTGCTCCTCCACGGTTGCGCCGAGCACCACGCGCCCGTCACCACGGTCCACGATGTAGCAGCGCGGGGTGCGCACGATCCGCTCGACGAGCGCCCCCGGGGCGCGGAGCTGGAGGATCTGTCCCTTCACCGGACGCATTCGCGGAGACCCAGGATGGCCCGCCGGAAGATCGAGCAGCTCGGAGTGCGCGCCGCATGCGACCACGACTCGTCCGGCAGCGACACGACCGGTGTCGGTCTCCACGCCGGCGACGCCATCCCCCGCCTCGGTCGCGTGGATGCCAGTCGCCTCGGCGCGTGCGACCTCGCCGCCGGCCCGCTGGAACGCGTCCACGAGAGCCTCGACGACGGCGCGTGGGTCGACGTGCGCCTCCGCGGGGGCGAGGATCCCGCCCGAGACCCTCGGCGACAGCCGCGGCTCGATCCGGCGCAGCTCTCCGCCGGCCACCCACTCGGCCTCGAGGCCGAGCGAGCGCTGGAGCTCGAGCAAGCGGCGCAGCTCGCCGGCGTCGTCGCGATCCGCAGCGGCGACGATCGCTCCCGCCTCACGGAGACCGGTCGAACGCCCGGCGTCCTGCTCGAGCTCGGACGCAAAAGCGGGCCAGAGCGCGCGCGACGCGAGGTTCAGCCCGAGCAGCTCGCGCTCGCCGAAGTCGGCCTCCGTGACCGGGGCGAGCATTCCCGCCGCCACGCCCGACGCTCCCGCTCCCGGCTCGCTGCGCTCGACCACGAGCGTCCTCAGTCCCGCCTGGGCGGCGCGCCAGCCGACCGACAGGCCGATGATCCCGCCGCCGAGGACGACTACGTCGTAGCTGCTTCGCCGAGGTCCTGCGCTCATGACCTCTCCGTGGTCCGCGCGCCGGCTAGAGGCGGCGCGTGGGGTCGTTGTAGCCCCCTCCGCCGCGGCTACCGCCGGCGCCCGAGCCGGAGCCTCCGCCCTGGTCCCGGTCGAGCGCGAACAGCAGCAGCGAGATCGCCAGGCCGAGGATCCCGACGGCCATCAGGATCACGCCGACAACCTGGATGTCGATGCCGGAGATGGACTCGGTGATCGCGTACTTGAGGATCGCGCCGATCGCGATCAGACAGATCGAGAGGCCTATGTGCATGCGGGGAACCTAGCGCAACGTTTGAGCGGGTCCCTGGTTAGATACCCACAGGACGTGCCGTGAAGCTCCCGCTCGAGGCCTCCTCGCCCGAGGCCCGATGAATCACCCACTGAAGATGACCAAGGCAACCACCACTCTCGCCTGCCTGCTGTTCGCCTCCCTCGCGCTAGCCGGCGCCGCCGAGGCGAACACGCGCCAGATGGCGATCTTCCAGGACGACAAGCAGCTGATCACGCGCGGCGGCGCCATCCGCGACGAGAAGCTCGACGAGATCAAGGCGCTTGGCGTAGACGTGGTCAAGTTCTACGTCACCTGGTCGGAGATAGCACCGAACGGTCCGGTCAAGCCGGCGGGCTACAACGGCGCCGATCTGCGCAGCTACGACGAGGCGCGCTGGGAGGCCTATGACGGCCTCGTCCGCGCGGCCACCGCGCGCGGGTTGAAGGTGCTGATCGCACCGACAACGCCTGCGCCGGGCTGGGCGACCTCGCCGAAGGACGACGCGGTCGGGGTCGAGCGGCCGAATCCGGTCGAGTTCGGCAAGTGGGTCCAGGCCGTCGGCCAGCGCTACGACGGCAAGCACCGCGACCTCCAGGGCAACCCCCTCCCCAAGGTCTCGTTCTGGTCAATCGGCAACGAGCCGAACCACCCGCTCTGGCTACAGCCGCTCGGCTCGAAGTCGGGCAAGCGCGCCGTCTCGCCTCACATCTACCGCAACCTCGTCCGTCAGGCGGTACTCGCGTTTGGCCGCTCAGGCCACAAGAACGACACGATCCTCTTCGGCGAGCTGCTGCCGATCGGCAGCACGCGCTACGGCGCCGCGCAACAACGTCCAGCCGGTCGAGTTCCTGCGCGAGTTCTTCTGCCTCGACGAGGAGCTGAAGCCATTCAGCGGCAAGAGCGCGAGCGTCCGCGGGTGCGCGAACTTCCGCCAGATCAGCGGGGTCCGCGGGCTCGCGATGCACCCGTACACGCGCGCGAACGGCCCGCGCGGGCAAGGAGCCGACGAAGGACGACGCGACGATCCGCGCCCTCTCGCGACTCATGCGCGTGCTCGACGCCGCCGCTGCACCAGAAGCGCCTCTCGCGCTCGAAGCTGCCGGTCTACGTGACCGAGTTCGGCTACCAGACGAACCCGCCCGACCCGTTCCAGACTCCGGTCGCAAAGGTCCCCGGGTTCATGAACGAGGCCGAGTGGATGGCCTACAGCGACGAGCGCGTGCGTTCCTGGTCGCACTACCTGCTGATCGACGACATCGTCAACGTGGAAGGCCCCGAGCAGGACAAATTCTCGCGCTTCCAGACGGGGCTCCGTTTCGAGGACGGCAGCGCAAAGCCTTTCGTGTACGACGCCTATCGGCTGCCGATCTTCGTCCGCCTGCTCAGCTCGTCGAAGGTCGAGGTGTGGGGCGCCGCCCGCGCGCTGCCCGGTGCGAGCGTGCGGATCGAGCAGCGCGCCTCGGACGCCTCGCCCTACGAGGTGCCGTCCGGCGGTGAAGCCGTCCAGACGAACGTGCGCGGTTACTTCAGCAAGCGCTTCAACCTGCCTGACGCATCGAAGCGGACGTTCCGCTTCAGCTGTCCAGGAGGGCGACAAGCTGCGTGTCAGCCGCGAGGCCAGGCCGGTCAAGCGCTAGCCACTGGCCGCGCTACTTCGCACAGACCGAGATCGAGACCGTTCCCCCGCCCGAGCGGGCGAAGGTCGCCTGCTGGAGCGAGGCGTCGAGGCCGAGGCAAACCCGCGCTTCACGCGCGCGATCTTGCCGCCCGAGACGGTGACGCGCTGTCGCGAGTCACTCGCAGACGAAGCCCCCACCTTTGCCGAGCCGCGCAGCCAGGCGGCGAACTCGTAGCGGTCGCCGCCGGCACCGGAGAACGACTGGACGAGGCAGCGACCCGCCGGCGCGACGCGGAACGGCACGCCCGAGCGCAGCTTCGCGGCCGCCCGCCTCGCGGAAGTCCACAGTCATCGTGGCGACGCCGTCAGCGCCGATCGTCAGCTTGCGCCCGTACGGGAAGCCGATGCGGCGCGTCGCGGACCAGGACCGGGCCCGCGCTGTCGAAGTCGCCGTCGCTCGGGGTCTTCGGGCCGCAACGAGAGGACGTCGCGCCAAGCGCCGTTGCTCGGCGCGCCTTGAAGGCCATCACACCGAAGTCGTAGCGCATGTCGGACCCGCCGGTCTGCCGCTCCTTGATCGCGTACCAGAGGTCGCCCTGCCGGACGCGTCGCGAACGTGACCGGGGCCTTCTGGAGGATCGCCGAGCCGGGTGTTCCGGCCTCCGCTCGCGAGCGGGTGCCGGCGCCGCGCAGGCCGCGGCGCTCGGCGACCAGTTGAGCCCGACGAGCGGCAGACCCGTGTAGTCGACGCGCGCCCGACGTACGTGTCGAGCCCGCGCAGGGCGCTCTTGCGCCCCGACCGCAGCGCCGGGATTAGGGCGATGCCGTAGCGCGAGCGCCCGATCGCGTAGGCACGCTCGCGAGACGGTCGAGCGCCGCGTCGGAGACGGTCAGTAGGCGGTCGCGGCGCGCGCCCGGACCCTCCGCCAGCGCAGCGACCTCGACGCCGTAGGCGGTCAGTGAGAGCGTCCACGCCTGCTCCTGGGAGCGTCCGAAGTAGGAGACGTCGCCGTCGGGGCCGGCGAGCGCGGCAGACGCTTCCGCGGCGCGGCTCAGAGAGCGCGCGCGCGGCGGGGCTCGCGTCGGTGCCGAGGAGCTGGATCGCGTGCGCGAGCAGGGCGACCTGGAGCGCGTGGTAGGCGAGCGGGTTCCGCGGCGGGTCCGGCATGATCGTGAGCGTCCCGAGCCCGCCGTTCGATCGCGCGTACCTTGCGCGCGACGCTCGGGAGCTTGTTGTTGATCAGGTTGAGAGCGCGGGACCGCGAGCGCGCCGGGTCGGCGAGGATCGAGCCGGGAGCGCCGTTCCCGAGGCCCGTCCGCAGCACCTCGAGCGCAACGACCGACTCGACGAGGAAGTAGTTGTAGTACGCGCGACCCGAGGTCAGGTCCTGGAAGCGGCTGCGGCGCAGGTAGCCCTCCCATTCACCGCGAACGGCGGCAAAGCGCGCGTCGGCGGCGAGGCGCTCGCGGGCGAGGTTGTAGGCCGCGGCTACTGCGAGGTCCTCGAACGCGTTCTTCTTGGCATCCGACGGACCCGGGTCGCGGACCGCGCGGGTGACGCCGTTGATCCCGGAGTCGACGACTGCGGCCGTCGCCGTCGCGCAGACCGTTCTGGATCAGCCCGTAACCGAGCATCGCGTCGCCGTAGAGCGAGCGGAACGGCCGGCCGGGCCGCTGGAGGTAGTCGGGGAAGCTCCCGTTCGGCGCGCTGCATCGCGGGCCAAGGCGCTGCGATCTGGCGCGAGAGCACTACCGGATCGGCCGCCGCAGCAGCCGTGCCGGGCGAGGCGAGGCCCGGCGGCGGATGACGACCACGGCGAGAGCGCAAACGAGCCGCGGGCGGCGTGACGCCCGCGGCTCTCTAGGTGTTCTGTGCGTGCGTGGCACGCGCGCGCGCGCTACTTGATGTACTTCTTGTACTTCGCGACCTCGCCGTAGGCGGGACGCGGGAGCCCGGCGGGTTGACCAGCGCCGAGTCGAAGCGGACGTTGTCGACCTCGCCGTCGGACTTCCAGTGGTAGTAGTAGGCGCGCGTGATGCGCTTCTGGAACTCCTTCGTGTACTTCGACTTCGTCAGCACCTCCATCAGGAACTTGACGACCTTGCGCTGACGCTCGTTGCTGCGCGGGCGCACGACGCGGTCCTCGGTGCGGAAGAAGTTGATCCCGCCGATCTCGGTCAGCCAGATCTGGTACGGGACCTTCCCGGTCTTCGGGTTCTTCAGCGCCTTGAAGAAGTTCCGCGTGCGGGTGAGCTTGCGGTCGTTGATGTCCTTGTAGTTGTGGAGGCCGATGTACTTCGGCTTCTTGGCTGTCTTCAACCACTCTCGGAGAACCTGATCTCACTACCGTCGTCGAGCAGGTCGACGCCGACGATCGTGCACTTCTTCGGGCAGACGTCGCGCATCGCGTTGTAGAACTCGGCGGCGCGCTTGGGGTTGTTGCGCGTCGGCTGGTCGCCGTGGTTGACCTCGTTCCAGGTGCCGTAGATCTTGATCTCCGGGTGGCGCGCTGCGGAACTTGCTGAACGAGCTCTTGAACTTCGACACGCTCGGCAGCTTGCAGTTGCCGCCCCGGGCAGTTCTTGTTGAAGTGGACCATCGGCTCGATCTTCGCGCCACGCAGCCTGTCGAAGTAGGGGCCGTAGTCCTTGTCGCCCTTGGAGCCGATGTCCCACGGCACGATGACTCGCGTCTTCTTCACCTTCAACGCGGTCCAGAACGGGTTGTTGAACTCGTTCAGGGCGAAGATGTTCGGCTGGGTGATCCCGATCCGCACCTCGGCGGTCGCGGGCGCGGCCATCGCGGCCAGCAAACCGGCGGTGAGCGCGGCGATCAGGAAACAGGCGGACTGAGCGGATCATGGTCTCCTCTGAGGATCGGGGCGGATCGTTGTCAGCATTAGAGGCGCGCCTTAACCCGAGGTTAAGACAACGCGCGAGTGCCGGTCAGACTAGCGAACCCTTCGCGAGCGTGAAAGTCGCGCATGAACCGCGAGGACGAGCCCTGTGCGAGGATTCGGGCGTGAGCGATCCGGCCGCCACGACGGCGACGAACGGCGCGAGCTGCTCGCCCGCGCGCGGCTCTATTTCGTCTGCGAGGCCGCACGCGGCGCGGCGGTCGAGCCCGCGCTCGACGGGCGGCGCGGACGTGATCCAACTGCGCGACCGACGTGCGGGACCGGTCGAGCTCGAGGCCGCGGCCAAGCTCTACCGCCGGCTGGCCGACGAGCACGGCGCGCTCTTCCTCGTCAACGACGACCCCGATCTCGCGCTCGCCTACGGCGCTGACGGCGTCCACGTCGGGCAGGACGACATGCCGGTCGCAGAGGTACGCGCGCGCGTGGGCGAGGAACGCGTCATCGGGCTCTCGACCCACTCCCAGGAGCAGTTCGACGCCGGGCTTACGAGCGGCGCCGACTACCTCAGCGCGGGCCCGGTCCACGAGACCCCGACGAAGCCGGGACGCCCGGCGACGGGGCTGGAGCTGATCCGGCACGCCGCTGCGGGAGACCGCTCGCTGCCGTGGTTCGCGATCGGCGGCCTCGACCCCGAGACCGCCCCGGCCGCGGTCGAGGCGGGCGCGCGCCGGATCGTCGTCGTGCGGGCGATCCGCGATTCGCACGAGCCGCGCGCGGCCGCCGAGCGCCTGCGGGCGCTCGTCGAGCAGGAGGCCGGCGTTGGCGCAGGCTAGGAAGCGCAAGTCGCGCAAGCGCAGGCGGGCGGCCGCGGCGCAGAAGCCGAAGGCGGCGGCCGCAGCGGAGGCGGAGTCGAAGCAGCAGAACGGCGGCGCAGTCGAAGCCGACGCGCTCGGAGGTGAAGGACGCTGCCGCACGCGAGGCGCTCGTGCCGCTCGTCCGAGGGGGAGCGTCCGCGGGCGGTGACCGTCGCGGCGGTCGTCGCGCTGCTGCTCGGCGTGTCGAACCTCGTCGGCTATATCGCCGGGCTCGAGATCCGCGGCGACCGGCCGCAGATCGTCGGCGTGCTGGCCTACTCGGGGCTGATGTTCGTGGCCGCGTGGGGCGCCTGGCGCGCCCGGTACTGGGCGGTGCTCGGAATCCAGGCGCTGCTCGGGCTGCTGATCGTGATCCTCTGCCTCGTGTTGATCAGCGTCACCGACGTGTTGCGCGCTGTCGTGATCGTCGTCCTGATCGCGGGGGCGGGCACGCTGTTCTGGTCCCTCGTCAAGTCGATGGCGCGGATCCAGATGCCGGAGCGGCGGTGAGCCGGCCGGTGAGCGAGGATCCTGCGATCGGCGAGGGCCGAGACGGCTGGCCGTTCTCCTACCTCCAGCGGGTGCGCTTCGGCGACCTCGACGCGATGCGCCACCTCAACAACGTCGAGTTCCTGCGCTACTTCGAGACCGCGCGGATCGCGTACATCACGCGGCTCTTCCCCGACCACTCGCCGGCCGGCCAGCGCGAGTTCGGCTTCATCTTCGCCGAGTGCCACATCGCCTACCGCTCGCCGGGCCACTACGACGAGGACGTGATCACGTTACGTCCGGCTCGCCGAGGTGAAGCGCTCGAGCGTCAAGCTCGAGTTCGAGATGCGCGCCGGTAGCGACGACCGCCTTCTGGCCGAGGGCTGGGGCGCGCTCGTCGGCTACGACTACACGGCGGAGAAGGCCGCGCGCCTGCCCGACGAGCTGCGGGCGAGCCTCGAGGCGCAGATAGGCTGACCGCCGCATGGCCGAGGGCAACAACTACGACTGCGTCGTGGTCGGGTCGGGCCCCGGGGGCTACGTCGCCGCCGATCCGCGCTGCCCAGCTGGGGATGAAGACCGCGGTCGTCGAGAAGGGCGAGATCGGCGGGCGCTGCCTGAACGTCGCCTGCATCCCCGCCAAGGCGGTGTTGCGCGTGGCGGAGGTTTACTCCGAGGTGGAACACGCGGGCGATTTCGGCGTGCAGGTGAAGGGCGCGACGGTGGACTTCGCCGGTGTCGCGGGCCATCGCGACAAGGTGATCAAGACGCTCACCGGCGGCGTCTCCGGCCTGTTCAAGAAGAACAAGATCGACGTCCACGAGGGCGCCGGCGCGCTGACCGGCGACGGCACGGTCAAAGTCGGCGACGCCGAGCTCGCCGCAAAGACGATCGTCCTCGCGACCGGCACGGTCCCAAAGCCGATCCCCGGACTCGAGTTCTCCGACCGCGTTATCGACACCGCGGGCGCATGGCTGATGGCAGAGCAGCCGAAGCGCCTGTGCGTGATCGGGGCCGGCGCCTCGGGCACCGAGATCGCCTCCGCCTACGGGCGGCTCGGCACCGAGGTCGTGCTGCTCGAGGCGCTCGATCAGATCCTGCCGCTCGAGGACAAGGACTCGGCGCGGACGGTCGCGCGCGAGATCGCGAAGCAGAACGTCGAGATCGTCACCGGCGCGAAGGTCGACGGGGTCGAGGAGACGAAGAAGGGCGCGAAGCTCTCCTACAACGGCGAGAGCGCGGAGTTCGACTACGTCGTGATCGCCGCCGGCCGCGCTGCCGACACCGAGGGGCTGGGTCTCGGCGAAGCGGGTATCGAGACGGAGGAGAACGGTCTCGTAAAGGTCGACGGCGCGCTGCGCACCTCGCGCGACGGCGTGTTCGCGATCGGCGACCTGGTACCCGGCCCGGCGCTCGCGCACAAGGCCTCCGACGAGGGCGTGATCGCTGTCGAGACCGCGGCCGGGCTGGATACGCACGCGCTCGACTACGACTTCATCCCGGCGGTCACGTTCTGCCACCCGCAGGTGGCGAGCTTCGGACTCACCGAGCAGGAGGCGAAGGACGCCGGCCACGACGTCGTCGTCGGCAAGGTCCCGCTCGGCGCAGTCGGCGCTCCGCTCGTCTACGGCGACCGCGGCGGGATCGTGAAGATCGTCGGCGACGCGAAGTACGGCGAGCTGCTCGGCGGCCACGTCGTGTCGGTCAAAGCGGCCGACCTGATCCAGGAGCTGGTCGTCGCGCATGAGCTCGAGGGCGGCTACCCCGAGATCGCGCGCAGCGTCCACGGCCACCCGACGTTCTCGGAGGCCGTGATGGAGGCCGCCCGCGCCGCCGACGGCTGGCTGATCCACGGGTAGTGGCCTAGGATGGCGGTGATGCGCATTCTGGTGTTCGCGCTTCTCCTGTCCGCGCTCATGATCGTCGCGGTCGCATCCGCCGACGATCCGAACTTCCGCGTGCGCACCAGCTCCTCAGCCCCCGCGACGTTCGGCAAGTTCGTCGATGCCCGCGTAGATCCACCCAGGGCGCTGGAGGAGATGCAATCGGTCTTCGGCGCACCGGACTCGGTCACGCGCGACACGAGGCTGGGAGTGTGCAAGGCGACGTGGAACGGCCTCGGCATCCGCGCGCGGTTCACGAACTTCGACAGTAAGAACCTCGACGTCTGCGCCGTCTTTCAACAGGCGAAGCTGACCGACAAGCGCTGGCACACCTCGAAGGTGAGCGTCGGCGACAGCGAGAGGCGAGCCCGGGAAGCGGCCGTGAGCTGCCGTAGCCCGCGCTGTTCGACGTTGGGCGCGCCGGCGGGCTATGCCCTCGGCACGCGTTCTGTCGAGTGCGCTAGTCGGGACGTGCCGACCGTCCTGGCCACCGTGAAGGACAAGCGCGTGTCGGCGCTCTACGTTTTCACGGACGGCTGTGTATGGAGGGGACTGACCGCCCAGTCCGCCCCGTGACGCCGGGCCCCCCGGTCTTCTAGGCGGCGTGAGCGACAGACCGCTGGTTGGCCGCGGGTAGGATCCGGGGAGATGCGCGTCCTGGCTTCCGCACTCATCACAGCACTCGCACTCGCAGCTGTTGCCTCGGCCGCGAGCGACGACCCGAACTTCCGCGTCCGCTCGAGCTCGACCGCGCCGGCGACGTTCGGCAAGTTCGTCGAGGGCGGGCGCTGACCCCTACGACGCCTCGAAGGACATGCAATCGGTCTTTGGCAAGGCCGACTCGATCTCGCGCGACCAGAAGAAGAGTTCGTGCAGGGCGACCTGGAAGAGCCTCGGCATCCGGGCCGCAGTTCACGAACTACGCGATCGAAGAGCTCGACATCTGCAGCGTCTTCCTCCAGGCACAGCTGACCGACAGCCGCTGGCACACCACGAAGGTGCGCGTCGGCGGGAGCGAGAAGAGCGCACGAGACGCTGCGGTCGTCGTGCCGCTCGCCGCGGTGCTTCAGGCCGCCGTCTCCGGCGGGCTACGTCCTTGCGACCCACCGCAACGATTGCGCAGCCGCGCGCGTGCCGAGCGTGATCGCGTCCGTCAAGGACGGGAAGGTCTCGGCGCTCTACGTCTTTACGCACGGCTGCGAGTAGCACCGCGCGAGTGGCCACGGACCCGCCGGTCTTCTACTTCGACCTCAACTCGCCGTACGCGTGGCTCGCGGCCGAGCGCATCCACGAGGTCTTGCCGGAGCCGCCGGTCTGGCGGCCGATCGCGTTCGCATTCATCCTCACTCACGACGCCCGCACGCCCTGGTCGCTGAGCAGTGACGACTCGCGCGAGGCGGGCAAGCGCGAGATCGAGCGGCGCGCGGCCGAGCGCGGCCTGCCCGAGCTGCGCTGGCCCGAGGGGTGGCCGAAAGGGACCTACTCGATCCCGGCGATGCGCGCCGCGACGTTCGCGGCCGAGATCGGCAAGGCGGTGTCGTTCTCGCTCGCCGCGTTCCGGCAGCAGTTCAACGCAGGGCGTGGCTTCGACGACTTCGACAACGTGCTGATCGCCGCAGCCGCGGCGGAGATCCACCCCAACGCCCTGCTCAAGGCGGTCGAGCGCGACTCGGTCAAGAACCGCTTGAAGGAAGCGACCGACGAGGCGATCGAGCGGGGCGTCCCCGGGGTCCCGACGCTGGCCGTCGGCGACGAGCTCTACTGGGGCGATGACCGGCTCGAGGAGGCGGCACAGGCGCTGGCGTAGAGTCGGAGTGTGGCCGAGCAGATGACCGAGATCGCGATGCCGCAGCTGTCGGACTCGATGGAGGAGGGGACGATCCTGAAGTGGCTCGTCTCGGTTGGCGACTCGGTTGTGCGAGGTCAGCCACTCGCCGAGGTCGAGACCGACAAGGCGAACGAGACGTACGAGTCGCCGGAAAGCGGGGTGATCTCCGAGCTGGTCGCCGCGGAGGGGGACACGCTGTCCGTCGGCGCCGTGATCGCCCGCTTCGCGCCCGACGGGGCCGAACCGGCGGCGCGCGGGCCTTCGACCGCAACCAGTCCGGTAGACGACCCGATGGTCGCCGAACCGGAGCCGCCGGCCGCGCGCGATGCCGAGGGCATCAAGGGCGAGGTGACGGTCGTCGAGCCGACGCCGGCGCAGCGGACGGTGGCGCGGCGGATGGCGGAGTCGAAGGCGACGGCGCCGGACTTCCAGCTCGCGGTGGAGGTGGACATGTCGGCGTGTGTGCGCCTGCGCGATCGCCTGCACGAGCTTGCGGCCGGATCGGAGGACGAGGTCGAGCCGACCTACAACGACATGGTCGTGAAGGCGTGCGCTCAGGCGCTGCGCGACTCGCCGCGCGTCAACGCCGCCTACCGCGACGGTCGCTTCGAGCTCTACTCGCGCGTCAACGTCGGCGTCGCCGTGGCGGCCGACGATGCGCTCGTCGTTCCGACGATCTTCGAGGCCGACGGCAAGTCACTCGGCCAGATCGCGCGCGAGACGAGCGCGCTGGCGCAGAAGGTCCGCGACGGGCGGATCACCGCGCCCGAGGTCGCCGGCGCCACCTTCACGATCTCGAACCTCGGCATGTACGGCATCGAGCGCTTCAGCGCGATCGTCAACCCGCCGCAGGCGGCGGTGCTCGCGGTTGGATCGATCGAGAAGCGGCCGCGGGCGGACGAGCGCGGCCGCGTGACCGCCCGCGAGACGATGATCGCGACGCTCAGCTGCGACCAGCGGATCCTGTACGGCGCGGACGGCGCGCGCTTCCTCGCACGTGTGCGCGAGCTGCTCGAGGATCCGGTCTCGCTGACCCTCTGAGGCCGGCCGCCGCCTACTCGTCGTCGGCCCAGCGGAAGCCCGTCGCGGCGATAGTCGGCTCGAGCGGTGAGACGGGCAGGCCGGGCTCGGGCTCGGGCATGTTGAACCCGCGCGGCGCCGTGTCGTTCGGCGTGTCCGGATGGAACAGCGAGGCGAGGTACTGGATCTGGCCGCGCCCGGGACCGATCTCCCACTGGCCGCCGCCGTAGGCCCCAATGCCCTCCGCATCGCAGTAGTCGTAGGCGGCGCAGAGCGCGTCGAGCGAGCCGAAGCGCGACGGCTTGACGTTGACAATCTTGGGCTTGAACGGGCGGTCCTCGATGTCGGCTACGGAGTGGATCGGGGCGTCCCAGGTGATGCGGTCGCGGTAGGGCTCGAGCACGGCATCTGTCTCGTCGTTGAGGTCCGGGTCCTCGAGCCACGCGTCGGGGAAAGATTCGGCGCAGAGGCGGTAGAGCTCTGGGTCGGTCTTTACCTCGACGACGGTGCCGCCGTAGAAGCCCTTCAAATCGAGCGAGTCCACGGCGCCGGTCTCGACCAGCTCGCCGACGAGCCGCTCGTCCCAGTCGTTGGTGGGGTCGAGCTTGAAGCGCAGGTCGGGATAGCGGTCCAGCTTCACTCGCAGCGAGTCGAGCGAGTCGGGCGGGTTCAGCCGCATCGAGACGACGAAGTTGACCGGCGCGGGCTCGCGGCCGACGACTTCCGCCAGCGTCGTGCCCGCCTGGCGCAGGGCGAGGTCGAGCCCGGCCGACTCGAACGCCCAGCGGCGGTAGATCCGCGACACCTCGCGCTCGGGCGGCGCGGGGAAGAGGTCGAGACCGCCGACGAGCTCGCCGAAGCTCGCAACCGTATGCGAGCCCGCAAGGTCGAGCGGCGTGCCGGCGTCCTGGAGCGCGATCTGGTCGAGCGCCTCGTAGGTGACGTCCTCGCCGACGCCCTCCTCGCCACCGCCGGTCAGCCGGATGACCGTCGAGAGGCGCGTGAAATCCTCGGAGGCCTTCACCTCCAACCCCTCGAGCGCGTACGACTCGATCTCGAGCGGGAGGTCCGCGATGCGCTCGAACGTGCTCACCGGCGGCGGACACTACACGCGTCCGTGACCGGGCCGGCGGCTACGATCGCGTGCCCGTGAGAGTCGGCGTGCCGACCGAGGTGAAGCCGGACGAATACCGCGTCGCGCTGACGCCCGCCGGGGCGCGCGAACTGACCGAACGCGGCCACGAGCCGGTGGTCCAGGCGGGCGCAGGCGATGGCAGCTCGATCGCCGACGCCGAGTACGAGGAGCAGGGCGCTCGGATCGTTCCCGACGCGGACGCGGTCTTCGAAGGGGCGGAGCTGATCATCAAGGTCAAGGAGCCGCAGCCCGAGGAACTCCCTCGCCTGCGCCCGGAGCACACGCTGTTCGCCTATCTCCACCTCGCGCCGAACCCGGACCTTGCGCGAGTGCTTCAGGGCGCCGAGGCGGTCTGCATCGCGTACGAGACCGTCGAGGACGAGCGCGGCCATCTGCCGCTTCTTGCCCCGATGAGCGAGGTCGCCGGGAAGATCGCCACCCAGGCGGGAGCGTTCATGCTGGAGAAACCGCTCGGGGGGCGAGGGATCCTGCTCGGCGGCGTGCCCGGGGTGGCGGCCGCGAACGTGCTCGTGATCGGCGGCGGTGTCGTAGGGATGAACGCGGCGTTCATCGCCATCGGGATGGAGGCGGACGTCGTCGTATTCGACCGCTCCGTCGAGCGGCTGCGCGAGCTCGATATCTACTTCGCGGGGCACGCGTCCACCGTGTACTCGACGACCCTCGCGATCGAGCAGCTGCTTCCCACGGCCGATCTCGTGATCGGCGCGGTGCTCGTTCACGGGGCGAAGGCGCCACACGTCGTGACGCGCGAGCAGCTTGGACTGATGAAGCCCAACGCCGTCCTTGTCGACGTCTCGATCGACCAGGGAGGCTGTTTCGAGAGCTCACACCCGACGACCCACTCCGACCCGACTTTCGAGCTCGACGGAATCACCCACTACTGCGTGACGAACATGCCGGGCGCGGTGCCGATCACCTCGACCTATGCGCTCACGAACGCGACTCTCCCGCACGTCTTGAACCTTGCCGAGCACGGGACCGAAAGCGCGCTCGCCACTGACCGATCACTGCGAATGGGCGTAAACGTCGCCGGAGGCCAGATCACGCATGCGGCGGTCGCAGAAGCAATCGGTGCAGATCACGTGCCGCTCGACGACATCTACGGGCCGGCGAGCGAGGGCCCCTGATGGCCGACTACCGCTTCCTCACCACCTGGGTCCTCGACGCGCGGCGCGAGCCGGTCTTCGAGGCGATCCACGACTCCGAGCGCTGGCCTACCTGGTGGAAGGGCGTGGAGGGAGCGGTCGAGCTCGAGCCGGGGGACGACGACGGCGTGGGCTCGCTCGCGCGCTACACGTGGAAGTCGAAGCTGCCCTACCGGCTCGAGTTCGAGATGCGCACGACGCGCGTGGAGCGACCGCGGCTGCTCGAGGGTCGCGCCGTCGGCGAGCTCGAGGGCGAGGGGCGCTGGCGCTTCGTCGAGCAGGACGGAATCACCGTCGTCCTCTACGAGTGGAACGTCGCGACGACGGAGGCGTGGATGCGCGTGCTCGCGCCCCTGCTGCGACCGCTGTTCGCCTGGAACCACGACGTCGTGATGCGCCAGGGCGGCGAGGGCCTGGCGCGGTTGCTCGGCGCGAAGCTGCTCGTGCAGGGCTGAGCCGCCCGCCCGGTCTACTTCCCCGGATAGGCGTCCTCATTGCGCCGGGAATCCGGATCCCGGACGACCTCGCCCTTCTTCGTGTCCACGAACACGCAGTGCCGCTTGCGGGTGTCGTCGAGACGGATGCACGTGCGGAAGTAGCCGTCCTCGAGCCGGATCGAGTTGGCGCTGCCGCTATTGCGGTTGAGCTCGTCGGATCTCTGGCGGTCGATGTAGTCGCGCACCAGGCGCTGATTCTCCTCGGTCGCCCTGGTCTCCGAGACGATCACCTCGCGGTTGCCGAGACCGGCGGCGATCAGCCCCCCGACGCCGATCAGCAGCAGCGCGGTGGCAGTGCGATCGCGCACGACCTCGAGCGGCACCGCGCCGAGGGCGCTCGGCTGCTGGGTCGCGCGGCGGTGCAGACGCTTCGCCAGCCACGGCGCGACCGCGCCGATCAGGAAGAGATTGACGAACGTGGCGACGAAGATGCCGAAGATCGGGTCGAAATCGGGCCCGGTGGGCGGCAGCAGGTGGAGGATCAACCCGTCGAGGAGCGTCGCGACGACGAACGTCGGCCACTGCCACGCCCCGCGGAAGCGCCAGCGCAGGCGGCGCGCCCAGATCCGCTCCGACTCGGTCACGCGCTCAGGGTACGGATCGCCGGGCAGTACCCTTGGCCTCGATGAGCGAGCTCTGGGTCGCGAACCTCGGCCGCGTCTCCTACGACGCCGGCGTGCGGATCCAGGAGCGGCTGCGCGAGCGCCGCCAGGCGGGTGAGATCGCGGACTCGCTGCTGCTGCTCGAGCATCCCCCCACCTACACCAAGGGCCGTCGGACGGAGGGCGCCGACCTGCCGATGGGCGAGGAGTGGTACCGCGCGCAGGGCATCGAGGTGGCCGAGACCGACCGCGGCGGGCGCGTCACCTACCACGGCCCTGGCCAACTCGTCGGGTATCCGATCATGGAAGTCACGGACGTCGTGGACTACCTACGGACGATGGAGACCGCGCTGATCACCGCGCTCGCCGACGAGGGCGTCAGCGCCGAGGTGCGCGAGGGCCTCACGGGCGTCTGGGCGGGCGAGCGCAAGATCGGCTCGATCGGCGTGCACGTCTCGCGCGGGGTGACGACGCATGGCTTCGCTGTCAACGTGGACTGCGATCTGCAGCCCTTCGAGTGGATCGTGCCGTGCGGGATCGACGGCGTCCGGATGACCTCGCTGTACGTGGAGACGAAGCGGACGGGCGGGATGTCGTGCTTCCGCAAGCGGGCGGCGTGGCGGTTCGCGGAGGCGTTCGCGCGCCGCCAGCGGCTCGTGTCGCTCGAGCGGCTGCTGGGGACCGAGACGGCGGTTCCGGCGCCCGAGCCGATGGGAGCCCCGGCATGAGCGCGACCCGCTCACGCTCGAACCCGGGCGGCGCGCGCACACTCGAGATCGACGAGGCGATCCCGTTCCGCCACCGCAAGCCGCCGTGGCTGAAAGTGCCCGCGCCGGGCGGGCCGAAGTACCGCGAGCTCTCGCGGCAGATCGAGGGCGAGGGCCTCAACACGGTCTGCCAGGAGGCCGCTTGCCCGAACGTCGGCGAGTGCTGGGAGCGCGGCACGGCGACCTTCATGATTCTCGGCGACACGTGCACCCGCCGCTGCGGCTTCTGCAACGTCAAGACCGGAAAGCCGACGTTCGACGACCCGCTCGAGCCGCTGCGCGTCGCGCAGTCGGTCAAGCGGATGGGACTGCGGCACGCCGTCGTGACGAGCGTCGACCGCGACGACCTGCCCGACCTCGGCGCAACCGCTTTCGTCGGCGTCATCCGCTCGATCCGGAAGCTGGCACCCGGGTGCAAGGTCGAGGTGCTGACGCCGGACTTCCGCGGCGAGGAGATGCCGCTCGCGCGCGTGATCGCCGAGCGCCCCGACGTCTTCAACCACAACGTCGAGACCGTGCCGCGTCTGTACCCGCTCGCCCGGCGCGGGTCGAAGTTCCTGCGCTCGTGCCGCGTGCTCGCGAACGCGAAGGAGATGGGCGGCGACGAGGTGGTGACGAAGTCCGGGCTGATGACCGGGCTCGGCGAGACGAGGGACGAGATGATCGAGACGTTCTCGATCCTGCGCGACCATGGCGTCCAGGTGCTGACGGTCGGCCAGTACCTGCGGCCGACGCGCGAGCACCTGCCGGTCGCGCGGTACTGGCATCCGGACGAGTTCGCCGAGCTCGAGCGCGCGGCGTACGCGCTCGGCTTCGAGGCCGTCGCCGCCGGTCCGCTAGTCCGCTCCAGCTATCACGCCGAGCAGACCCTCGAGCAGGCCGCAACTTCCCCGGCCGGGTAGTGCTCTGGCGAGCGTGGGCTCGATCATGCGCCGAGGCCTGATCGTCGCGCTCGTGGCGCTAGCCGCGGGCGCGGGAGCCGTGTTCGCCGCGACGCGGATCGGCGACAACTCGACGGGCGGCGGCTCTCCCCCGGCAGCGGGATCGCGCAGCGACGCGTGGACCCAACTGGCCCCGTCGCCCCTGTCGCGCACCGAGGTCGCCGCGGCGCGGGTGGGGAACTTCGTCTACGTGGTCGGCGGGTTCGAGGAGAAGAGCGGCGCCACGACCTCGTCCGTCGCCCGCTACGACATCGAGCGAAACAGTTGGAGCCGCGTCCGCGACATGCCGATCGCGGTCAACCACCCGGCGGCAACCACCTACAAGGACTCGGTCTACGTGCTCGGCGGCTACCGCGGGCGCCACTCGCTCGACGACGAGGTTGCGACCTTCCTGCGCTACGACCCGGCGAAGGACCGCTGGACAAAGCTCCGCAGCGCGCCGACCAAACGGGGCGCCCTGGCGATCGGCGTCTTGGCCGACCGGCTGTACGCAGCCGGCGGGGCGAACACCGCCGACGGCGCGCTCGAGCGGCTCGAGATCTACGACTTCAAGACGCGCAAGTGGAAGCGCGGCCCCGACATGAGCACGCGCGGGCGCGAGCACCTCGCCGGGGTCGCGGCCGGCGGCTTCTTCTACGTCCTCGCCGGGCGCGAGAGCGGCAAGGGCAACTTCACCGTCGCCGAGCGCTTCAACCCCAAGCGCGGCCGCTGGGAGCGGCTGCCCGACATGCGCAAGGCGCGCGGCGGGATCGCGGCGGCGGCCGTCGGTGACCGGGTCGTCGTCTTCGGTGGCGAGGAGGCGGCCGGCACGATCCGCGAGGTCGAGCTCTACGACCCGGCAAAGCGCAAGTGGAAGTTCCTGCCTGAGCTCCGCACCCCGCGCCATGGGCTAGGCGGAGTCTCGCTCGGGAACCGCGTCTACGCAATCGAGGGTGGCACCTCGCCCGGGTTCAGCTTCGCGCCGACGATCGAGTTCCTCGACGTCCGCTGAGCTCGCGCACGCCGATTCTTCTGCCACGCTAGCGCCGCGTGTTCCCGCTCAAGGACAACATCATCCCGCGGCGTTTCCCGGTGATCACCGTGATCCTGATCGCGATCAACGTCGTGGTCTTCTTCGGCTTCGAAGTCACCGGCGTGAGCCTCAGCGGCGCGGAGATCAACTCCGAGCGCGTCGTCGAGTACGGGCTGATCCCCTACGAGCTCACGCACCCGGGCGACGAGTGCGGAGTCGTGGAGCAGATCGGCGTCAACGCCAGTGGCCAGCAGGTCCAGACCGAAGGAGTCGCGTGCGAGGGCAAGGACGGGTTCGAGGGCCCGGTTCCGGACCCGGGGATACCGGTCTGGCTCACGATCTTCACCGCGATGTTCATGCACGGTGGCTTCCTCCACATCGCGGGCAACATGCTCTTCCTGTGGATCTTTGGCAACAACATCGAGGACTCGATGAGTCGCTGGCGCTACGTGCTCTTCTACCTCGCGGGCGGGATCGTCGCATCGCTGGCCCAGGTCGCCATCGAACCGTCCTCGACCGTTCCCACGATCGGCGCGAGCGGAGCGATCGCGGCGGTGCTCGGCGGCTACGCGATCCTCTACCCGCGCGCGCGGGTGGTGACGCTGATCTTCCTCATCATCTTCATCACCGTCATCGAGCTGCCGGCGCTGCTCGTGCTCGCGGCGTGGTTCCTGCTGCAGCTCTTCTACGGCGCCTCCGACCTGACCTCGCCGGTCTCCGGCGGCGGCGGTGGGGTGGCGTACTTCGCGCACATCGGCGGCTTCGTCGCGGGCATGATCCTGATCAAGCTGGTGGCGAACAGGGTTCACCACGACTACGACGAACCTCAGCGCCTACCCGTCTACTAGTGACACCATCCTGCTAGATGAGCTCGCGCAACATCGCCCTCGGGGCCGCGCTCGCGATGATCGCGCTGCTCGGCTTCCTGACCCTGCGGGTCGCGATCGACAACGGCGTCGACATCCTCGTGGTGATCTCGCTGGTGATCCTGGCGCTGCTCGGCTTCGGTGTCATCGGTGCGCTCGGATCACCGCCGGATGACTGAGCGCGACGGTCGCCGCTCTCTCGGCACACGCGGCGCCAGGACGGCGATCCTCGCCGGGGCGCTTGCGCCGCTGACGGTCGCCGCGGCTCTCTGGCTCGCGCTCGAGGGCGACAACGTGCCCACGGCGCTGTCGAAGTTCGCCGGTGGCCAGGTGGCCGCAGCGCAGCCGGGCGATTCGAACAAGCCTCCCTCGCGGGCCGAACGCCGCCGCGCACTCGCCGGTGTGGACGCCTTCTCGGTCCGTTTCGCGGATCCGCCGGAGGCGGCGATCGTGTTCGACGTCAAGACGGGCGAGGTTCTCTGGCGGCGCAACCCGCTGGCGGTCCGCTCGATCGCGTCGATCGCGAAGGTGATGACCGCGCTGGTCGTCGCCGAGCGCACCAAGCCGAGCGACAAGGCGCTGATAACGAACGCGCCGCTCGCCTTCCGCGGTTCGGGCGTCGGGGTCTTCAAGCGTGGCACGAAGGTCAGCCTCGACGCGATGATGCAGGCGCTGCTGATCCCGTCCGGGAACGACGCCGCGACGGCGCTGGCGGTCCACGTCTCCGGATCAACGGCCGGCTTCGCCCGGCTGATGAACGCGCGCGCGCGAAAGCTCGGGCTGACGTGCACGAACTTCGTCACCCCGCACGGCTACGAGTCGGCCAACCGTTCCTGCGCGGCCGACCTGGCGATTCTCACCCGTGCGGCGCTACGCGAGCGCGAGATCGCGAAGGTCGTCCGCCTGCCTTCCTCCGCGCCGCTCGCGCCCGTCCCCGGCGGGCGGCTCTACCTGAACAACACGAACCCCTTGCTGCGCGAGGGCTATCCGGGCACGATCGGCGTCAAGACCGGCTTTACCCAGCACGCGGGACGGTGCCTGATCGCCGTCGCAAAGCGGGGCGGGCGGACGATCGGGGTCGTGCTGCTCGACTCGCCTGATCCCGGCGGGCAGGCGCGCGAGCTGCTCGACAAGGCGTTCGCGAGCTAGCGATCCCCGCGTTTCCTAGGGCCCAGCCCTTAGTCTCCCGCCGCCGTGCAGCGGATTCTCTACGTCCACAGCCGCAAGGCGAGCTTTATCGAGATCGACCGGGCGCTCATCGCCGAGCGCTTCGAGATCGAGGATCTCTACCAACCCGGCCGCTTCGCCAACCCGCTGAAAGTGCTGGCGGCCGTCCACCGCTGCGACGCGATCGTCGGCTGGTGGGCTTCGTGGCACACCTTCTGGCCGTTCACGCTCGGGTGGCTGATGCGAAAGCCCTCGCTCCTGATCGTCGGGGGGTTCGACGTCGCCAACATGCCCGAGATCGGCTACGGCTTCCAGCAGGGCGGAGCGCGCAAGTGGCTCAGCCGCTGGGTCATCCACCGCGCCACCCGCCTGTTCACGAACTCCTTCTACAGCCAGCGGGAGATCGAGCAGAACGTCGGCCTGCCGCCCGAGCGGGTGCCCGTCGTCTATCACGGCGTTCCCGACCCGTTCGCTGACTCGCCGCCGACCGGCAGACGCGAGCGCGTCGCGCTGTGCGTCGGCATCGTCACGCGCGACAACCTCTGGATCAAGGGTCAGAAGGCGTTCGTCGAGGCGGCGGCCAAGCTGCCCGAGGTCCGCTTCGTGCTCGCGGGCAAAGTCGACGACGATCCTGAGATCAACACCCTTCGCGCGGCCGCGGCGGCGAACGTCGAGTTTGCCGGCTGGGTCGAGCAGGACGCCTTGGAGAACCTGTTCCTCACCGCCGGCGCCTACGTCCAGCCCTCGTACCACGAGGGCTTCGGCGTGGCGGTCGCGGAAGCGATGTTGGGTGGCTGCGTGCCGGTCGTTACGCACGCGGGCGCACTTCCGGAGGTCGTCGGCGACGCCGGCGTGACGATCGAGTCGCGCGAGCCGGAGGCGGTCGCGCGCGGGGTGGAGCGCGCGCTCGAGCTCGGCGAGGAAGGCGGACGGCAAGCCCGCGCGCGGATCCTCGAGAACTTCTCGCTCGACGTTCGCCGCAAGGGACTCAACGAACAGCTCGACCTGCTGGTGGGCGTCGAAGCGGCCGGCGGGGGGAACTGACGCACAGTGTGCGGAATCGCCGGACACCGAGCCGAGAATGGCCGCGCGGACGCCGCGCTCGTGCGCGCGATGACCGAGCAGCTCGAACACCGCGGGCCCGACGGCGAGGGCTATTACACGGGCGAGGGGATCGCGCTCGGGATGCGCCGGCTGGCGATCATCGATCCCGAGGAGGGCAACCAGCCGCTCTACAACGAGGCCCGCGACGTCGCCGTCGTCTTCAACGGCGAGCTCTACAACCACGCCGAGCTGCGCAACTGGCTCGCGCGCCGCGGCCACACCTTCCGCTCGCATTCCGACGGCGAGATCCTTCCCCACCTCTACGAGGAGCACGGGCTGCGGATGTTCGAGCAGCTGAACGGCATCTTCGCGGTAGCGATCTGGGACGCGGAGAAGCGCACGCTCCACCTCGCGCGCGACGAGTTCGGCGTCAAGCCGCTCTACTACGCCGAACGCGACGGGCAGGTCAGCTTCGCGTCGGAGATGCGCGCGCTGCTCGCGGACCCCGACCTCCCGCGCGACGTCGACCGCACGGCGATCGACCAGTTCCTGACGCTGCGCTTCGTGCCCTCTCCGCGGACCCCACTGACGGCGATCCGCAAGGTGCGCCCGGCGAGCGTCGTCAGCTTCGGCCAGGACGGGCGGATCGGGTTCGAGTGGGGCGTCACCCCGACCGAGCCGCGGCGCGGCGACGCCGAGACCCTCGTCGAGGAGTACGCAGCAGCATTCGAGCGCGCGGTCGTGCGCCAGCTGATGAGCGACCGGCCGGTCGGCGTGATGCTGTCGGGCGGCGTGGATTCCGGTGCGATCGCCGCCGTGATGGCGCGCCATACGCCTCACGTGCGCGCGTTCACCGTCGGATTCGAGGGGGGCGAGGACGTCGACGAGATCGCCGCGGCGGAGCGCACGGCCGAGCTCGTCGGAGCGGAGCACGAGTCGCTCGTGATCTCCGACTCCGAGTACCTCGAGAAGCTGCCCGAGTCGTTGACGATGCTCGAGGAGCCGGTCGCCGCGACGAGCGCGCTCGCGGTGAACTACGTCGCCGAGCTGATGAGCGAGTCCGTGCCGGTCGCGTTGTGCGGACAGGGCGCCGACGAGCCGAACGGCGGCTACCGCCGCTACCAGGGCGTTGCCCTGGCCCGGCGGCTGCGGCACGTGCCGGGCGCGCGCGTGGCGGCGCGCGTTGCGCCGAAGGGCAGCGGCGATTCGACGATGGCGCGCGGGCTCGCCACGCTCGGCGCCGGCGACGACCTCGATCTGCTGATGCGCGCCTCGCGCGTGTTCTCCGACAAGGACAAGAAACGCCTCTACACGCCGAACATGCTCGAGACGGTGCTCGCGGGCGAGGCGCCCTCCGTTCCGGTCGAGCGTCTCCGACGTCGCGTCGCGGACTTCGACGTGGTCGCGCAGATGCTCTACGTGGACACGCGCCTGTCGCTGCCCGACGAGCTGCTGCTGATCGCCGACAAGATGTCCATGGCCGCCTCGGTCGAGTTGCGCGTGCCGTGTCTCGACCCGGACCTCGTGCGCGTCGCGGAGTCGGCGCGCTCGTCGCAGCGCGTGACGCCGAGCGAGGGCAAGGCGCTTCACAAGGAGGCGCTGCGGCGCTTCCTCCCCGACGAGATCGTCTACGGCGAGAAGCTCGGCTGGGAGACGCCGATGGACCGCTGGCTGCGCGAACCGCTCCAGGAGCTCCTGCGAGAGGTGCTGCTCCCGGACGACGGGCTCGCGCGCGATCTGTTCGAGGAGGCGGCGCTCGAGCGCCTGATCTCAGACCAGGCGAAGGGGGAGACCGACCACACGCGCCAGCTGTTCTGCCTCCTGAGCCTCGGGCTCTGGCACCGCGGGGTCGTAGGCTCTTGAGGTGAACCGAAAGCTCGCGGGGGCGGCGGCGTTCTACTCGTTCGCGAGTGCGCTGTCGCGTGTCGCGGGCCTCGCGCGCGAAGTCGTCGTCGCCGCGTACTACGGCGTCAGCGGAGCGGCGTCGGCGTTCGCCGTTGCGGCGCAGGTGCCGATGCTCGTGCGGGGGCTGTTCGCCGAAGGCGCCCTGCAGGCCGGCTTCATCCCGGTCTTCACCGAGCTGCTCGAGCGCGGCGAGAAGCGCGAGGCGTTCCGGGTCGCCTCGAGCGTGCTGTCGCTGCTCGTCTGCTTCCTCGGCGCGCTCACCGCGCTGTTCGTCCTGCTCGCCCCGTGGCTGATCCCGCTGCTGACGCCGGGGTTCGACGACCAACCCCAGCTGCAGCAGCTGACCGAAGACCTCGCGGTGCTGCTGTTCCCGACGGTGATCCTGGTCGCGATCACCGGGCTGATCGCCGGGATCCTCAACGCTTTCGACCATTTCGGCGCGCCCGCGATCGCGCCACTGTTCTGGAACCTCTCGATCCTGATCGCGATCCCCGCGCTCGCGCCGCTGTTCTCCGGCGACGACCGCATCTACGCCTACGCGATCGGCCTGCTCGTGGGAAGCGTCGTCCAGATGCTGTTGCCGCTGCCGTGGTTGCGCGGCCGTGGCGGGCACCTGACGCTCGCGTTCGCGTGGCGAAACCCGCACGTGCGGCGCATCCTGCTGCTGATGGGCCCGGTGACGCTCACCTTCGGCCTCGTAAACGTCAACCTGCTCGTGAACCTCCAGATCGCGACGCTGGTGTCGGATGCGGCGCCGGCGGCGATCGACCGGGCGTTCAGGCTGTTCCAGCTGCCCTCGGGAATCTTTGCTGTGCCGATCGTGATGGTCCTGTTCCCGACCGTCTCGCGGATGGCCGTCCGGCGCGACCTGGACGGCATCCGGCGAACCAACGGCCAGGGCCTGCGCCAGGTGCTGCTGCTGCTGATCCCCTCGGCCGTCTTGATGGCGGTCCTCGCCGACCCGCTCGTGCGCGTCGTCTACGAGCGCGGAGAGTTCGACGCCTCCGCCACGACACTCGTCGCCGACGCGCTGGTGTGGTGGGCGGTGGCGCTCCCGTTCGAGGGCGCGATCCTGATGCTGTCGCGGACGTTCTTCGGCTTGCAGCGGCCGTGGACGACCACCTTGGTGGCGCTGTTGAACCTGGCCGTGAACGCAGCCGTCGCCGTGGCGCTGTACGACCCGCTCGGCGTGCCGGGCATCGTGATCGGGACGGCCGCCGGCGCGATCGTGATGACGGTCGTGCAGTGGGTGATCCTGCGGCGGGTGCTCGGTGGGCTCGAGGAGCGCGAGACGTTCGGGGCGGTGGCGCGGATGGTGGCGGCGGCGGCCCCGGCCGGGGTGGCGGCGTACGGGGCCTGGTACGGGCTCGACCAGGCGCTCGGCGGCGGGAGCTTCGGCGCCGATGCTGCCGCGTTGGCCGTCGGGGGTGCCGTCGGCACAGGCGTTTACGGGCTGATCGTCTGGCGCCTCGGTATCGCCGAGGCGCGGACGGTTTGGGAACTGGTGCGGAAGCGCCTCGCGCGCGGCTAGGACTCGGCGACCGCCAGCGCCTCGAGGTAGGCGCGCAGCGCTTGCGGGTCCCGGGTGTCGCGGCGGAAGCCGACGTTCTGGTCCGGCCGGACCGCGAGCACCGTCAGCTCTTCGACGCCAAGCTCATCCGCGACCGACGGGTCGATCCGGCTTGTCGGCGAGTCCGTCTCTTCGACGGACAGCCCGATGACGGCGCCGACAACGGGCGAGTCGCCGTGGCGCTCGACCAGCGACCCCACCAGATCGAGCACGCGCTCGTCGACGATCTCCTTGCCCCCGACGACGAGCAACGTGTGGTCCTCGCGATGTGTCAGCTCTTGGAGCGTGCGCGGTCCCTCTCCGGGCGGATGAGCGACGAGCGTGTCGGGCAGGCGGTCGCCGGGCGCGAGGCCGTGGTTCGCGTCCCCGATAACGGCGTTGGAGTCGGCGTACGAACGATCGAGCTCGGCCGCGCCGGCGGCCTCGTGGTGGGCGGTGTCCGAGTCGGCCGAGAACGTCGCCTGGATCTCCTCGTCGCGCGCGGTGCGGTCCTCGTCCTTCAATGTCTGCGCCGCCTCGAAGGCGTCGCCCGACTCGACGACGCGCAGGGCCACGGGCCGCCGCTCCTGCTCGTAGCTGTCGAGCAGGTCGGGACTGCTGACCCCCTTGCACACCAGCGCCAGTTTCCAGCCGAGGTTGAAGGCGTCCTGCAAGCCCGAGTTCATCCCATGACCCTCAGCGGGGGAGCACGCATGCGCCGCGTCGCCGGCGAGCAGGACGCGCCCCGAACGGAAGGTCGTCGCCACTCGTGAGTGGCACTGGAAGCGGGTGGGGTTCTCGATCTCGACGTACTCGATCTCCGGCTTGTACCTCCGCACCGCCTGCGTGGCCCCCTCGACGAGGTCGGCGTCGTCGGACTCAGGCCGCTGGTACACCCGCCAGCGACGCCCGGGTAGCGGGGTCAAGATCACCGTCGGGGTGTCGAGGAAGGCTGCCGCGACGTCGTACTCGTCATCCCAGCCGTCGACCGCTGCGTCGAACACGGCCCACGGCGCGGCGATGTCCCTCCCCTCGAACTCGACGCCCATGATGTCGCGCACGACACTGTGGAGGCCATCGCAGCCGACCACCCACTGCACGGACAGCTGCGTGGGCTCGCCATCGCGCTCGAGCGTGACGAGCACGCTGTCGTCGCCCTGTTCGAGCTCGACCAGCTTTGTCGAGCGAGTGACCGATCCGCCACTCCGCTCGAGGTGGTCCGTCAGGACGGACTCAGTGACCTCCTCGGAGATCCCGAGGTCGAACGGGTACTTGCTGTCGACGAGCGCGAGATTCAGCTCGCCGAGCACCTCCCCCCCGGAATGGAAGCGCGCCGCCCGCGTCTTGACGCCGCGGTCCAGGAAGGGTTCGGCGAGGCCGAGCGCCTCGAAGATCTCCATCGAACGGGAGTGGACGACCGTGGCCCGGTCCCACCCTCGCGGCGCGTCGAGCGCGTCCACGAGTAGCGACGACACCCCGCGCCGCTCCAACTCCGAGGCGAGCAGCAGGCCCGTGGGACCGGCGCCGACAATGAGGACCTGCGCGCTGGAGTCGGAACCGCTCATCCGCGCGGAGTATCCCCCTATTGCCCGCCCAGGTCGCGCGAAATCCTCGTGACGGTGTTCGGCTCGTTGATGGACTCCTCGATGTCCTCCTTGCCGCGGTCGAGCACCCACACGGCGCCCTCGCCGCTGAGGAGCTCGGTCGCGTTGCCTTTGAGCTTCACCTCGCCGTCGGGCTTCCCGCTGCGCGCCGAGACGCGGGTCAGCACGCCGCCGTAGAGGGCCCAGGCGAAGTCGTTGTCCGCCGTCAGGTGCTCGGCGCGGACGGGCGCAGCTCCGGCCGGACGTCCGCTCTCGAGGTCCAGTGGCGTGAGGTTGCCGCGGAAGCTGCCGGCCCAGAGGTAGTGACCGCCGGCGGCGAGGTTGGCGATCGGAGATGGGAGCTGGACGGGCGTTCCTTTTTCGCTGCCGTCGCGTGCGTTGAGGCGGGTCAGGTTTGGGCCGCTGGCGATCCACAGCGAGTCGCCGGCGGAGAGGATGTCGGCGAACTCGCTCCCGGCGTCGGCGAGCGAGCGTGGCTCCCCGACCTGCTCGCCGCTGCTCGGGTCGAAGCGGTAGAGGCGGGCGTTCTCACCTGTTCCCTCGGTCCCGGCGACCGCCCACACGCTGCCTCCGCCGAAGACGATCTCGTCGATCAGTTGGGGGATCTCGAGCGGCGGGTCGCGCCGCTCTCCGGTCTTGGCATCGATGCGGGTGACGGTGTCGTCGGAGCTGACGGCCCACGCCTGGCCCTCGCCGAAGAAGAGATCGCCCGCGCCCGGGGTCTGATCGCGGTTGCCGCGTTCGTCCTGGCCGCCGATCGGGGTCGGGTCGCCCACGATCTGTTGAGTCTGGGGATCGATGCGCGCGACGGTGTATGCCGGCCGCGTGGATAGCGTCGCCCAGACGTAGCCGCCGCCGACCGCGAGCCGCGTCACCGACCCGGGCATCTGGACCGACCCGGCACGCTCGCCGGTCTTGGGATCGATCCGAACGACTTCGCGACCCTCGGCAACCCAGACCCCGCCCTCGCCGACGACCATGACCTCGGCGTTGTCCACCTCAACCGGCTTGCCGACTCCGGGGTCGCTTGACTCCTTGTCGTCGCCGCAGGCCGCGAGCGCGGCGGCGAGGGTCAGGGCAATGACGACGAGGAGGCGCTGCACTTGCGTGAACGCTACACGCCGACCGAGTAGCGTTGGCGCAGACTCTCGTGCCCACGCATCCGACTCGCGAACAGATCGAGGCGCTCGCGGCAGCCGACTCCGGCGAGCCGTTCGTGATGCTGAACCTGCTGCGCTTCAAGGAGCAGGCCGACGGCGTCGGCGAGGGGATGAGCGGCCGCGACTGCTACGCACGCTACGGCGCGGAGGCGCAGCCGTTCCTGGAACGCGTCGGCGGGCGGCTGCTCTACGCCGTGAGCGCGGAGCAGTCGGTGATCGGTCCGGATCCGGCCGAGTGGGACATGGTGCTGCTGGTCGAATACCCCTCGCGCGCGAAGTTCCTCGAGATGGCGACCGCCGCCGACTACCTCGAGATCCATGCCTACCGTGAGGCGGCGCTCGCCGACTCGCGCCTCGTCGCCTGCTCGCCCGGTCCCGCCTAACGAAAGGATTGCCCATGGAAAAGGTCACGCTTCACCGCTGTCCCGTCATGTTCTTGAAGGGTGAGTGGCACGGCTGCCACGCCGTCCAGAAGGCGCTCGAAGAGCAGGGGATCGACTACGAACTGCAGAAATCGCCGCTCGGCAAGGGCAAGCGCACGCGGGTCAAAGAGGTCACCGGCCAGGCGACCGTCCCCGCGATCGAGTTCGCCGACGGGCGCGGCTACCGCGCCGACGGCAAGGAGATGGCGGCGGAGATCCGCGCGGGGCGCCTGGCCGAGCACGCCGGCGACGTGCCGGGCTGAGCAGCTCGGGCCTCTTGTAACTCAGCGGCGTTGAGCCGTAACGCAATCGCTCGTACGTTGGAGCGAGCGAATGCCATCGATCGAACTCAATCGCAGGAGCAAGGGCGACTTGGCTGAGCTGATGGTTGCTGCGGACCTCGTACGGCGTGGGTACCAGATCGCGATCCCGTTCGGTGAGGACTCAGACTTCGATCTGATCTTCTGGCGAGGCCAAGGACAGCCGCTGGAGCGAGTGCAGGTTAAGCATGGGCACGCTCGCAACGGGGTCATCGAGGTCAAGTGCTGCTCGCATTCGCTTACGAACGGTCGCGTCCGACAGACGAAGCGCTACACAGCGGCGACCACCGACTGGCTAGCCGTTTACGAGCCGGCCGGCGGTGGGTGCTACTACCTCCCAGCCACGATTCTGGGGCATGGGCGAAGCAGAGTCTCGCTACGACTAACTCCGCCTCGGAACGGACAGCGACTCGGGATTCGATTCGCCGAGGACTACCTCGACCCAGATCTACCACCCCAGCTCGACATGGAGCCAGTCGGACTCGAACCGACGACCTCCCGGATGCAAACCGGACGCTCTAGCCAACTGAGCTATGGCCCCGTGGGATAGATCGTACGCCGCGCGCCAGGCCTGACGCGACCGGCTAGCGACTAATCGAAGTCGAAGTCCCGCGGGGGCTTCTGCTCGAACCAGAGGCGGTCGTGCTCGGGCGTCTCCTGGAGGAAGTCTGGTGTCTCCTCGAGCACGTCCTCGTCGTCGCCCTCGGCCTTGCCCTGGCCGGGATCGGTGTCCGCGAAAGGCTCGTCGCCGCCGAAGGGATCGTCCTCGGCCGGCGCTGCGGGCGGCGGCTCGGGACGCGACGCGGGGGCGGGCGGCTCGGCAACCGGCGCCTCGTCCACGGGAGCAGGCTCAGCGGCAGCCGGCTCAGGCTCGAACTCGACCGGCGGAGGCGGCTCAGGACGGCTCGCGGGCGCGGGCGTTTCGAACGGCTGCCCGCTCGGCGTCGGCGGATGCGTCTCGACCGGCTCCGGCGCGGGCGGCGGATCGTAGGGATCGGCCGGTGCCGGCGTGGCAGGCTCGGCCGGGGCCTCTTCGACCGGAGGTGGCGCGGCGGGCTCCGGCTCGAGCGTAGGCTCGGGCACGAGCGCGGCCTCGTCGGGCATCGGCGTCGGGGCGTCCTCCGGGCGCGGCTCGGGAGCAGGCCATGCCTGAGTCGCCTCGTGCTCCTGCTCTGGCTCGGCCTCGACAGGGGCACCGGCGAACGCCTCGCCGGCAGCCTCCTCCAAGCCGGGCTCCGGAGCCTCGACGGGCGGCGCGACTTCCAAAGAGGGGTCGACGGGGAAATCGGAGACGGGTTCGCCCGGGACGGGCTGTGAGAGATCCACCGGGGCCTCGGCGATCGGGGCTTCCTCAAGCGGAGTTTCGCCGGCCACAGGCTCCGCGGGCGGGACTTCACCCTCGACCGCCACGGCCTCCTCGCCGGCCTCGCCGGGCTCCGCTACCTGGACCTCGCCGCGGCGAACCGGGCCGAGCGCCTCGACCTCTTGGGCCTTCAGCTCGGCTTCGTTCGCACCGTGCCTCTTCTTGAGTTCCAGGTGCTCGCGGATGGCGTCGTCAAGCACACCCATCGCGGCGTAGGGTAGACGATCCTCCGTCAGGCGGCCGGGGCGGGCGCGGCCACCTCGACACGGTTCTTTCCAGCCCGCTTTGCGCGGTACAAAGCGGCGTCTGCGGCTGCAACAAGGCTGTCACGATCGTTCGCCGAACGGGGCAGCGAGGCGACTCCGAAGCTGGCTGTCAGCTTCAGCGGCGGACCTCCTCCGAGGCGCTCGACCTCCAGCTCCTCGATCGCCTTCCTCATCCGTCCGGCGAGTTGGTCGGCACCGGGGGTGTCGGTCTGCGGCAGCGCGATCGCGAACTCCTCGCCGCCGAAGCGGGCCGGCTCGTCGATCTCGCGCGAGAGGTCCTTGAGCACCCCGGCGACCGCCTGGAGCACGCGGTCGCCCTGCGGATGCCCGAACGTGTCGTTGACCAGCTTGAAGTCGTCGAGATCGAAGAGGATCAGGCCCACCTCGCCGCCGAAGCGCTTCGTCCGCTCGATCTCTCGTTCGAGGGTGGCGTTCATATGCCGCGCGTTGTGCAGGCCGGTGAGCTCGTCGGTGACGGCGGCGTGCTGGGCGCTCTCGTGGAGATCGGCGTTCTCGATCGAGATCGCGGCCTGGCCGGCGAGATAGGCGAGCAGGTCACGCTCCTGCTGGTCGAAATCGGCGCCCCGACGAGCAATCGACAGTGCGCCGAGCGCGCGCTGCTCGTCGCCCTCGCCGCGCGTCCGCAGCAGCGTCGCGGTTGCGCAAACGCCATCCTCCGCTGCCTCCCCCGTGGCGCCCGACTTGAACGCCTCCGACTCGGCCGCCGCGAGGGCTGCGTCGAGCGTCGGATGTTCTGTCCCGGCGCTCGCGCGCTCGAGGCGCCGGTCGTCGAGCGGCATCAGACGGCCCGCGTCGGCGTCGCACGCCTGCACGGCGGTGCGGACCGCAAGCTCAACCGTGCCGGTGCGGTCGAGTCCGGTGGCGAACGCGTCGCCGACGCTTCGGATGGCGGCCTCGAGCTCGCGGCGCTTGCCCTCGACCTCCTCGATCTTCTGCTCGAGCTGCTTCGACATCTGGTTGAACTCGCTGCCGAGCCCGGCGAACTCGTCCGTTCCGTGGACGGGTACCTCGGTCGAGAAGTCTCCGGCGCCGATCCGCCGCGCCGCGGCGAGGAACTGCTCGATCTGCCCCTGCAGCGCGCGCACGACGAAGACCGACGTGGTGAGCGAGAGGATCAGGAAGGCGAGTAGCACCGCGCCGATCAGCAGGCGCCGCTCGGCGATGGTCTCGGAGAGGTCGCTCGCATCGTCGAAGACGCCGATCGTCACGACGGGCCCGACCCGAGCCGGCAGGCGCTGCGACCGCCCGCGGTACTCGCGGCCGCCGATCTCGACATCCCCCGATTGCTGCTTCGCCAGACCCTCCTCGTCGAGCGTGGTGGCAGCGATGTGATCCTCCTGCGCGAGCCGAACGTCGAGTCCGGTCAACCGCGCGACCTCGCGCACGTACGCGCGCGCGCGGGTTTCTGACACCGAGAGAACGCCGAGCGAGCGTCCTCCGCGCGCGCTCAGCGAGGCCAGGGAAGGTGCCGTCGTGTCGGCGCTTCCCGCGCGCGCCACGAGGACGCCGGACGCTCCGTAGAACTCCGCCGACTGCACGTCGACGGTGCGCACGAGACGCGTGAGGCGCGACTTCGTGCGAGCGACGTTCCCGTCCTCGATCGCGGTGGCCAGCGTGCGATCGTTCGCCATCCGCTCGAGCTCCGGCCGGGCGGCGGCCCGATCCTCCCCGTAGACGGCCAACGCGACGCGCATTCCCTCGGCCAGGCGCGCGTCCGCCTTCCCGTTCTCACTGTCGGCGGTCAGGCTGAACAGCACGACCGCGACCGCGACCATCGGAACGATCACGATGATCGTGAAGAACAGGAAGAGGCGACTGCGGAAGCTCAACCCCGAGCAAGGCTACCCGCGGCGGGTGCCGGCGCCGCATCGTGCAGCCACTCGTGCATCGCGGCTACCATGCTCGGTGACCCGCACGGCGGGTCGCACGGGGCTATAGCTCAGTTGGGAGAGCGCCTGGATCGCACCCAGGAGGTCGTCGGTTCGAGTCCGACTAGCTCCATTTCGTAAGCGGAAATCGCTGCTACCGTCGGAGCATGCACCGAGCGGGAGGGCGGGTCGACACCAGCGGCAGCACGGGGCATATCGCGCCGGCGGAACGACGCACCTGGGAGGACCGCTTCGCTGTGCGCTTTCCCCGCGGCTATCGAAGGGTCATTGCACGCTCCTCGAAGTGGTACGAGGGCCTGCGGCCTGAGCACCCTGCTCGCCGCGCGATTGCCGAGCGAATAATCAGTCGCTCCTTCGGCGCGTTCAACCGCAACGATGTCGACGCGCTGCTCACCCTCTACCACCCACAGTGCGTCTGGGATTGGTCGCACTACGAGGGATGGCCGGAGGCCCCGGTATACCGCGGCCGCGAGGGGGTGGAACGCGCTTGGCTCGTCTTCAGCGAGGCGTGGGGCGACTTCCGCTTCGAGCCGAGTGACTTCCGCGACTTCGGTGCCAGAACAATGACCACGTGCCACTTGCTTGCGACCGGCTCGGGAAGCGGCGTGGGCGTCGAAAGGACTTGGTGGCAAGTGGGATACGCGCGCGATGGACTTGTGGCCCTAGTCGCAAACTACTCCGACCAACAGAAGGCCGTAGAAGCCGCACAGCGGCCTTAGTCGCCGGACCGCAGCACCCAGGAGGTCGTCGGTTCGAGTCCGACTAGCTCCATTTCTCGCGGAGCTTCTCCCTACTCCGACAGCCCCACGGCTTCGAGGGCCTGCTGCTTGTCGCGGAACATTCGCTGACCGATGACCCTTCCGCTCCGCAGGGTCCAGACGCTGAAAATCTCTTCGGATACTTCGACGCCACTGGCCCTTCCCCGCCCTGTCTGCCAGCCCGTCGCCACTACTTGCTCACCGGCATCGCACAGTTCGCGAAGCTCGAAATGATAGTCGTCCCAGGCGGCGAGCCACGTCACGACGCCCTCTCGCACGGCGTCAAGCCCCCGGTACGCCCGGCCGCCGCCAGAGAAGTCGTCGGGGGCGACGAACTCGATGTCCTCGTCCATGATTCGCAACGCCGCTTCGTAGTCGCCCCGCTCGTAGGCGTCATAGATCGCGCGCACTTGTTCGACGTTCTCCTGCGACATCGCCCGCGCAGTATCGCGCGCGCTGACCGTGGTACTACCCGTGGTACCGAACTGAGCGAAACTCATATGACCTGAGAGCACCTCAGATCACCTGACAGCGCCGGATACGCCTGAGCAGACCCCCTGATGCCGTTATCGCACCCAGGAGGTCGTCGGTTCGAGTCCGACTAGCTCCATTTCCGTTTGTCCCCGCTGTGCCGGCCCCTACTCGAGCTCGAAGTACCAGCCCACGTCGCGCACGTCGGTTGGCCCCGGGTCGATCTCAATCCGGATCCGCGAATTGGCCGGGAACGTGTGCGGAGGCTGCGTGTTCTGGCAGGTCCCCCCAGGCCCCCCGACGGTGCAGCCGGCCACCCCGTTGTTGACCCTAACTGTCACCGGCTGAAAGCCTTGGTTGGCGTGTGCGGTGAACTGCTTGATCGTCGTCGACCTATTCGGAGTGAGCGCGCCCTCTTTGAATGTCGTGGTGAGCGAATCGCCGTTGGGTGCTGAGTAGTGAGTGAGCTCGTCCGCCGTAGTGGTTCTCCCACCCCCCATGAGCACGATCTTGTTCTGCAGCGTCGCCTCGTTGATGTCGTTGCCGGTCAGCGTGTCGTCCACGACGTGAGAACTGAGGATCCCGCTGTCCCTAATCCGGCTTCCGAACACCGCGCCGAGCGCGATGTCGCTTGTACCGACCTGAAGGTTCTTGATGTCCTGCGAGAGCAGCGACTCGTCGATGACGTCCGAGCTCCCGATCGTGTTGACCGCGTAGGCGGTGCCGCCGAGCGCGACGAACAGCGCCAGGTAGGCGACGACTGTGCCGTGGCTTGGCCGACGGGTGAGATGGCGGAGCATGGCCCTCCCCGAATCGAGTCCCGAGCGCCTTCCTAGCGGAAGCGCCCGTTGTGACGCAAGCGTAGCTGCCCTGGATAGGAATGGCTACCCATGACCGGCGTTCGCAAAGGGCAATACTTGCCCGGATCCACGGGTATCCACAGGCATCCAACCGCATCCGCGCACTCGCGGCTTGCGCGGGACGGCCAGCTACTCCGCTCCACCAGTGGGATCCAGCCTGATTCGGCTCAAACGGTGCTCCCGCATCGCACCCAGGAGGTCGTCGGTTCGAGTCCGACTAGCTCCAATCCTCGCTCGTTGGGCCTACTCCGACAGCCCCACGGCGTCGAGGGGCGTCTACGGAATTACCAGCTGGAATCCGACGTCATCAGCTGGGTCCGAGCTGCCTGTAACAAAGACGTTGTTCGTCCCTGCTCCCGAGTTCGCCGTGATCACTGGCTGGCGCTCTGTAACGACGAAGAAATCGCTCGCATTCGCGCAACTCCCGAACGGGCGCGTAAGCGCCGCGGTGGTGTTTGCCGGCTCCGACGTCGCAAAATGATCCACCGTCGCGGCGGCTGACACATTGGCGGAGCTCACCGCCGGCGCGGTAACGCAGTAGCTCCCCGGCTCGACCCGTTTCACACTCGTGACGCCCTTGGACTGGTCGATGGGGCAGATTCCGGATCCGGTGCACGAATTCGTGTTGACGCGCACGAAAGCGCGCACCAGCGGCGCGGTGAAGGTCTGCTCGTCGATGTCATGCCCCTTGAGGCTGTTGTTTACGACGTGCTGGCTCAGGATCGCGTCGTCCCTGATGCGCGTTCCGAATACCGAGCCGATTGCGAGATCGCTGGTCCCAACGGTCTGGTTCTGGATGTCGGCACCGGTCAGCGACTCATCGACGATGTTCGCACCGGTCCATTCGTTGACCGCCCAGGCGGTGCCGCCCGACACGACGAGAAAGAGAGCCAGCGTCGCCACAACGTTGGCGTAGGTCAGACGGGCACGAAGCTTGCTCAGCACGGCGGGCCTCCCGATTCCGGTTGCCGGACGCCTGCGAGTGGTTCACGATCCGCTCAGGACCGAGCCGCGAGGCAAGCGCCCCTAGCTGCGGCCAGGGTAATGGCGGGGGAGGGAAAAAGCCACCCGAACGGGCGGGTTCCCCAGCGACATCGCCGCGCAGTATCGCGCTTCGCACGGCGCAATCGATTGGGCACTAACCGCGTTCCAGTGCCCAAATCCACCCTAATCGCCGGTAATCCACGGCTATCCGCGCCTTGGGCCGGCGTTCGTCTGCGACCGCCTTTTGGCTCTCTAGAGCCAAAACCCGTCGGGTCCGGTCGCTTCGAGCCTCCCGTATCGCACCCAGGAGGTCGTCGGTTCGAGTCCGACTAGCTCCATTTCTCGCGCAGTTGTCTACTCCGACAACCCCACGGCTTCGAGGGCCTCGTTCAGATCACCAAACACATGAATGCGTTTGATCTTGTCGTTCGCGAACTCGTAGACCGTCCCGATCGTAAATTCCTGGTCTGTGCCGACTCCGCTCGATCGTCCGCTCGCTCGCCAGCGTTCGACAGAAAGGACGCGGTCAGCGCCAACCGCCTCCAAGCGCACGACGTCGTTCGCGGAATCCGGAGCCGCGTCTCCAATGTCGTGGAAGAGACGTCGGATGCCGTCTGGACCTACATAAGGCCCCTCGACCGCCGAGAGCAGCGACCACAACTCGACGTCATCAGTACAGGTGTCGAGGTAGCCATCCAGGTCACGCTCGTTCAACGCGACGAGGTGGGCCCGCACGACCTCCACGTTCTCCTCGGACATCGCCCGCGCAGTATCGCCGCTCGCCGAGCGACCGTCCATTGGGCACTAATCGAGTTCCAGTGCCCAAATCCACCCTAATCGCCTCTAATCCACGGCTATCCGCGCCTCGGGCCAGGACGCGTCTACGCCCACGTTTTCGCTCTCTAGAGCCAAAACCCGTCGGGTCCGGTCCCTTCGGGCCTCCCGTATCGCACCCAGGAGGTCGTCGGTTCGAGTCCGACAGCTCCATTTCTCGGAACGCCCGCTCAGCGCCGAGTTTTGTCTCGCACCGTCAGGCCCGAATGATGCGAGGCAACCGGCAGCAGGTGCGTCAGGGCCAGCGACAACTGACGACGAGCACGGTCAAGGTCCGCCTCGCCATCAATGAGAACGCCGAGCCCAACTGAGTACGACCGTTCGGCGGCCTGAGCATCAATCGATCCGCCATCGGCCCACGCCTCCCATGCATCGAGATGGTCGGAAATCGTGCGGTCGTGAGCTCGAGCTGCTCAGCCCTCACCCACGGTCCGCCGCACGGCGGACCGCTCACGTCCGGACGAGCGCGCTCGGGCGGAGATCGCGCTGGTTCGCGACCCCGGCGATGCCGAGAGTGATGTCGAGCTCGGCGAGGAGCGTGCGGAGCATGTGCCTGACACCCGCCTCACCTCCGAGCGCCAGGGCGTGCACGTAGGGGCGGCCGATGACGACGGCCTCGGCGCCCAGCGCCAGTGCCCGGTAGACGTCGGTCCCCGTGCGGACCCCCGAGCCGAACAGGACAGGCAGCTTGCCGCCGAGCTCGGCCGCGATCCGAGGCAAGGCGTGGATCGTTCCGGTCGGGCTGCGACCACGACGCCCGCGCTCGTTCGACACGATAAGCCCGTCAGCGCCGTGGCCGACCGCCCTCCGCGCGTCCGACAGGGTCTGGATGCCACCGAGAATGATCGGCCTGTCCCAGGCCTTGCGGATCGCCGCGAGCGCGGCCCAGTCCTCGCCCGGCTGCGGCGGCGAGAGCACGAGGTGCGTGTACCCCGCGAGTCGCGCGCGCCCTAGAAGCGCGCGGTCGGGCCCGTTAGCACCGGGCCAGTCCACGCTGAGCCACCGCGAGCCGCCCGGCGCGGCCAGGGCGACGCCCTCGACCGATGCGCTCGACACCGACGCGTGGACGTAGGTGAGCCCCATGGCCGCGGCCGCCCGCGCGCTCGCGGCCTCGCCGTCGGCATGGGCCAAGCCCTGGCCCCCGACCGGGCCGAGGATGACCGGCGCCGGCATCGTGACGCCGAGCACCGTCGCTCTGAGGTCGCGCTCGTCGCGATCAATGAACATCCGCGGGACGATTCGCCACGCTCCGAGCGCCCGCTCGTTCAACCGCACGGCGGAGGGGCCGCCCGCCCAGGCGAGCAGGTGTCGGCGCGCGGCATCGGGCAGCACCTTCGCCGCAGCGGCCTCGAGGTCGGACAGGTTCGTGGTGAACATCGGCTTGACGCCCGTGACCATCCCGCCGAGGTAGATCTCGGACTGGTATCCGACGTAAGGGGCGAACGGGCCGACCGGGATTGCGCGGAGCGCGGGCACGGGCGCCGACTGGCCCGCGGCGAGCGCGGTCGGCGCGAGGACGCTCGCCGCCGCGGCCATGCCAGCCGTCTCGAGGAACTGGCGACGCGTGCTCCCGGACATCTCGCGGCTCCGCCTCAGGGCACGCGCTTAAGGGAGGAACGAGAAAGTGTGTGGTGACTGCGGTGGCCCGCTTTGCGGACCTCTTCCTTGAGTTCGCCGACCAGGCTTCGCATGACGCTCCGGGTTCCCGCCTGCCCGTCGAGCGCGAGGCCATACAGGTACGGCCGGCCGACCAGCACGGCGTCGGCGCCGAGCGCCAGCGCCTTGAAGGCGTCGCGGCCCGTGCGGATCCCCGAGTCGAACAGCACGGGCATCTTGTCGCCGACCGCCTTGACGATCGGCCTGAGCGCGTCGAGCGACGCGATCGCTCCGTCGACCTGGCGGCCGCCGTGGTTCGAGACGACGATGCCGTCGACCTTGTTCTCGACGGCGAGCTTGGCGTCCTCCGGGCTCTGGATCCCCTTGAGCAGGATCGGGCCGCTCCAGTTCGCGCGGACGAGCGGGAGCTGCTCCCAGCTCAAGCCCGGGTTCTGGAAGACGCCCGCGAACGCGATGCCGGCCGGCACCGGGGCGAGCTCGGCCGGCAGCACCAGCCGGCGCCGGAAGACCGGGTCGTTGGTGTAGTTCGCGATGCCCTTGTTCTCGAGGAAGGGCGAGTAGCCGCGGTCCAGGTCGAGCGGCCGCCAGCCGAGCAGCGTCGTGTCGAGCGTGATGACCAGGTGGGTGTAGCCGGCCGACTTGGCGCGGCGCAGGAAGGACACGACCAGCTCGTTGTCGGTCGGCCAGTAGAGCTGGTACCAGCGCGAGCCGCCGCCATTGGCCGCCGCCACTTGCTCCATCGGGTATGAAGCCTGCGTCGAGTGCACGTAAGTCAGCCCGAGCTCGGCCGCCGCGCGGGCGCTCGCGAGGTCGCCTTCCGGATGCGCGAGCGTCTGTACCCCGATCGGCGCGAAGAGGATCGGCGCGGGCATGCGCGTTCCGAGGACGGTGGTGGAGAGATCGACCTTCGCCGGCTTGCGACGCTTACGCGGTTTGACCTTCCAGCGCCGGAACGCCGCGGCATTGGCGCGCGTGGTGTCGGTGTTCCCCGCCCCAGCGAGGATGTAGGCGAGGGCCTCGGGGCTCAGCACCTTGGCCGCCTGCGCCTCGAGTTGCGAAAGGTCGCCGGGGATGGCGGCTGCGGCCGTAGCCGGCGTCACGGGCCTGGAGTGTGACAGTCCCTATCGGAAGACTCAACGGCCATCCGCGCTCGCCGCTACTCGTCCAGCCCTCCGGCAGCGAACTCCTCGTAGTGCCAAACGGTCATCGCGAGTTCGAAACCGGATCCGACCCCTCGTCCGGCCGCGAGGACCTTCGCCACGACTGTTTTTTTGCCGACCGGTGGGACGCGCCAGCGGCGTGCCGGTGGAGGCGACGCACGTGGCCGCGTAGCGACGAAAGTGCTCGGCGATGCCCTCAGGGCCGTAGAAAGCACCTTCGATCGCGCCCGTCCGCGTCAGGTCCATAACGATGTGAGGATCGAGGAACGAGAGGGCAAGCGCGCGCTCTCCCGCGCTCCAGGCCTCGATATGCCCTCGCGCTATCTCCACGTTCTCCTGCGACATCGCCTACTCCGACAGCCCCACGGCTTCGAGGGCCTCGGCGCGGCTGGAGTACGTCCTAACCTCTGCGACGCGACGATCTCGAAAGACCGCTACGAGCGCGGTGCTGGCTTCGACGGGTACGCCGCCGGCCGCGCCGCGCCCCGCGATGCGCACCGTCCCGAGAACCGTGTCCTCGCCGAGATCGGTCAAGTCCTCCGCTTCCCACGTCGGATCGAGCAGATCGATCTGGTTCTCCCACTCCTCCCGCAGCTGACTCTTGCCCTTGATGAGCTTGGTGTCGGTCGATATGAGAGTCGCCCAAGTGACGTCGTCGGCCACCAGCGACAACGCGGCGTCGAGGTCGCGACGGTTGAGGGCCGCGATCATTCGCTGGCCGATCTCGACGTTCTCCTGCGACATCGCTACTCCGCCAGCCCCACGGCTTCGAGGGCTTCCAGCTGACTCTGGTAGGGCCGGAAGTAGACGATCTTGCCCGCGCAAACCTTGTAGAGATATGCGCTCTCATACTCGATCGTGGGGGCCTCGCCCTTCCCGACGTTGGTGGTTCGACCGAGGACCACGACGAGATCATCCCGGTCCTTAGTTGCCTCGCGCGCGAAGCGGATGTCGTCCCAAGTCTCGAAGACATCGGTGAACGCACGCCTGAGCCCATCGTGTCCCCTGTAGCTTCCGCCCTCGATTACGTTTCGAGGCAAGAGAAACTCGGCGCTCTTGTCGAAGCACTCGACCCACGCTTCCACGTCCCGTGCGAAGATGGCATCAGTTGCTCGGAGCGCGATCTCCACGTTCTCCTGCGACATCGCCTACTCCGACAACCCCACGGCTTCGAGGGCCGCGGCTCTCTCACGAAACCCGACGGCCCTGACTATGAGTCCGTCGCTAAATGTGTAGACGTCCGTGAGCTGAACATCCGCTTCGATTCCGTCTCGCGCACGGATGTGCCAGCGCTCGGTCGCGACGATCCGGTCTTTCGGGGCGTTCACCATCCCCTCCACCTCGACCGTGATGCCAAAGTCCTTCCAGGCCATCTCCATGAACTCCCTCATTCCATCGCGACCGCGGTAGCTGCTCTTGAAGTCAAGCTGGCCGGCGAAGGCTGGCACGACCACGACCTCTGGATGGAGGTGCGGTAGGAGGCTTTCGAAGTCACCCTGACTGATTGCCTTGTAAACAGCCCGCAACGTTTCGACGTTCTCCTGCGACATCGCCCGCGCAGTATCGCGCGCACGCCCCTAGGCCGTGGTACGCCTCGTGCTACTTACGCATCCAGGAGGTCGTCGGTTCGAGTCCGGCTAGCTCCCTCTAGGAAGGCCTAGGCTCGTACCGCATAGCCACCGCCCCTGAGCCGAGTTCCAGTCGGCCCACGAGCCTCAAGTCGACACACTTCGACAGCCCCGCGAACAACGTCGGCCCGTGGCCCACCAGCCTGGGGTGCACCACGAACTCGTACTCATCGATCAGCCCCAGCTCCGCCAACGCCAGCGGAAGCTTCATGCCTCCCACGAGCAGTCCCTTACCCGACTCCTGCTTCAGTTCCTGAACGGCTTGTCCCAGATCCCCACGCACGAGCTCCGCGTTCCAATCGACCCGGTCCAGGGTGCTCGACACGACGTACTTCTTTGCCGCGTCGATCGTCCGGCCGAAGGGCGCCGTCCAATCAGGCATCGCTGCCGTCTGCCCCGGCGGCCGCCAGGCCGACTCCATCATCTCGTAGGTCACCCGGCCGAAGAGGAGAGCGTCGGCCTGGTCGAGAGTGTTCGTCGCGTGACGATGTGTCTCCTCGTCCGCGGACATTGATCGGTGATCGCAGCATCCGTCCAATGTGACGTTGATGGAATATCGAAGAGGTCCCACTACGTATCACCGTTGACGGTACGCCTACTCCGACAACCCCACGGCGTCGAGGGCTTCGTCTCGATTGCGGTAGTAGGTCTGGCGCACGATTTTCCCGTGACCGACCTCGTAGACGAACCAGGCCTCCATCTCGACCGCAACGCCGCTGACCTCTCCGCGACCTGACTGATGATTCCGGACCAGGACGCGGTCACCGGCCTCGATGAACTCCTCCGCCGTCGCCTTCCAGTCCGCGAACTCCTCGCCCCAACTGGCGGCAAGTTCGAGATAGCCCTCCTTACCGTGGTACGTCCGGTCTTCCGCGCCTCCACGCCAGTGCGTTACGACCTCATCGCTGAGCGTTTCGAGCATTCCATCGAGGTCGTCCGCTTCCCATCTGTCCCAAAGGCGTCGCACGACCTCCACGTTCTCCTGCGACATCGCCTACTCCGGCAGGCCGGCGGCTTCGAGTGCGGAGGAACGATCCTCGCCGTAGTACTTCACCTCGACCGGCGTCCCGTCACGAAACGTCCACAGGTTTGCGATTCGGACATCAACTTCAACGCCGCTTGCCTTCCCGCGACCACCAAATCGAATGAACGCGAGGACCTTGTCTCCCGCATCAATGAGCTCCTCCGGGTCCCAGGTGGGCCAACCTGACCACGTCTCGCGCCACTCCTCGCGCTCAAGCACGGAGCGAAGCTCGTCCCGAGTCCGAAAAACAAAAGGGTCTATGAGTCGTCGCGAGAAGTCGAGGACGAAGTCCGGCGCGACCAGTTCAGCGACGGCGGGATCACCGCGCGTGAGCAAAGCGTACATGTGGCGCACGATCTCCACGTTCTCCTGCGACATCGCCTACTCCGACAGCCCCACGGCTTCGAGGGCTTCCTCTGGGAGGCGGTAAACCATCGTGTGAACGATCTTGCCGCCGCGGACCGTGGTGACCTGCCCCCAGCGGTTTGTCAGTTCCACCCCGCTGGCCCTTCCTCGGCCGGTCTCGCGCAATACGACCGCCACCCTGTCGCCTCCAGCGTCGCGCAGCTGCTCCACCTCGACGTTGTAGGTGTCCCAGTCCCACGCTTCGCGCCATTTGCCCACCAGGTCGGCGAGGGCCTCACGACCCACATGCGCCGCGCCGTCGGGTCTGTACTCGGTGTCGTCCCAAACGGCGTCGTCGGCATACGCCGCCAATGAGGCTTGGGGGTCCCCATCACCGTAGGCCGCCCACATGTCCCGAACCACTTCGACGTTCCCCTGCGACATCGCTACTCCGAGAGCCCCACGGCTTCGAGGGCTTCGCCCGGATTGAGGTAGACGTGCATTCGCCACAGCTTGCCCTGCCGGAGTGTGTACGCCAGACCGATCTCACGATCAACCGGGATGCGGCTGCCCTTCCCCTTTCCGACCAAGCGGACCACCGCAGCAACGCGATCACCGCCGGCGTCGAAAACGCGGAGATCTTCGGCCCGCCATTCGTCCCAGGTCTCGCCTATGCGGGCGAAGTAACCCGCCCACAAATCCCGGCCTCGATGGGTAGCCCCTCCCGTATCCACTTCCGCAAAAACGGAGACAAATTCCAGGTCCTCATCGGAAAGCTCTCTCAGCGTTGCGATGTCCTCACGATTGAACGCCTCGTAGACACGCGATATGAGCTCCACGTTCTCCTGCGACATCGCCGGCGCCGATCGCCGCTACCTGCCGGTGCGCTCGCGGTGCTGACATCCAGGCCAGCAACACGGGCGACGCTGGCCTTCCTCGAGCTCCTCCTGGGTCCGGCGAATGCGGCGCTCTCGGGTCACCTCCTGCTTGGCATCCTCGACCCAGCAAATGAACTCGTTGCGGGCCAAGGGTGTGATGTCCTTCCACGCGTCGAGGGCCGTGGTGCTGGCGATCAGCGTCTTGCGCAGGTCGGCGGGCAACTTGTGCACCACCCCACCGGGAACTCGCTGGCTGCCCATGCGGATCGCACGGTAGCGAACCGGAGGAGGCGAACTCATTTGTGACGGCGCTGGGTCGTCTACGAAAGGCCGACGTCGTCGAGCGCTTCGGCCTCAGTGCGGAACGTTGCCCACCAGATGACCTGACCGTCACGGACCCGCCAGCTCATCCACATCGTCTGAGAGACCTGGACACCCCCAACGTTGCCCGCGAGTTGCAGGCGAGCTATCCCACGATCTCGAAAGCCTTCGATCTGCTCCGCGTTCGGCCTCGTGTTGAGTGCGTCGATCACAACGGCCCACCACTCCCGCACACCGTCATGCCCTTCAAGGGTCCGGCCCTCGGCCTCCATGATCAGCGAGCGGAACCTGATCTCCGGGTGAGCGAGAGCCAGGAAACCATCGAGGTCACCGCGCTCAATCGCGGCGTACATCTCCTCAACCAGTCTCACGTTCTCCTGCGACATCGCCCGCGTTACTCCGACAGCCCCATGGCTTGGAGGGCTTCGGCCCGGTCCGTGTAGTCCTCCCACCGGGCCAGCTTTCCCTCCCTGAACGCAAAGGTCGCTGCGGCCATGAGCTCGATCTCAATCTCCATCCCGGCGCGGCGGCCATGGTTTCGGAACAAGGCCCAGACCTGGCCTTCTATGTCTTCGACCTTCTCGAGGGTGCTGCGATATGTCGCCCACGGTTCCAGCCAGTCGAGCCAGTTCTTGCGGAGGCCTTCCAGCCCAGCATTGGTCCGGGTCTCAGCTGGAAACCGCATGACGTGCTGGAAATCGACCGTGATAAACGGGCTTAGGGCGTCGCGCATTTGAACGAAGGTGTCCTCGTCCCGAAAGAGCGGGACGATGTCGGTGCTCGGGTCCGGCAGCAGGGCTTCGATCAGCTCGACGTTCTTCTGCGACATCGCCCGCGCAGTATCGCGCGGGGGACTCCCTAGGTCGAGAGGCCGAGGGCTCGTAGCGCGTCGGCGTGGGTCGCGAACTGTCGGACGCGGAGCACGCGCTCGGCGCGGAAGTCGTAGACCGCGAAGAACGGCGGGGTCTCGACCTCGATGCCTGTGGTCCTCCCCACGCCGACGTATCGAATTCGAGCAAGCACCTGCTCGCCAACGAGATCGATCTCGTCCACTTCCACGCTGGTCTCGGCCCACGCGTCGAGATAGCCCTCCACATGCTGGCGAACAGCGTCGAGTCCGTGGTGCACGCCGCCACCCGGAAGGTCGCCCGCATCGTGGTACTCGATCTCGGGGTCGTAGTGCTTGAACATGGCTTCCAGATCCCGCCGATTGAAGGCGGCGATCGCTTCCCGGACGATCTCGATCCTGTCCTGCGACATCAGAGGTTCGCCCGGCGCAGGTAGCGCACGAGCTCGGCACGGTCTCCGATCACCCGTCTCTCGGCGAGTGCGATGTAGTGGACGCGTCCGCGCCGGACGCCGAAGATCGTACGGCTGCGGGGACCGGCCCTATAGACGCCGGGAGCGAGTCGGCGTAGCCCAGGGAAGCGCTGGCGAAGGGTGCGCACCCTCATTCCACGTCCGGCCGACCTGAGTTGGTGGCGGGGCGCACTCGAGACCACCAGCCGGGCGCGTGCGCCCCGAGCGGACTTCGAGAACACCGCGACCACCTTCCCGGACGAGCCCTCGACGCACCAGCGCAGGCTGTGGGTGGTCGTTCGGCTCGCGGGTATCCCGGCACGCCGGTCGGCATCCTTGCGCGTGGATCCCAGCCGGACGCGGCCGATGCTGCGGCGACCGATTCGCGACCGGCGGGGGACGCACGAGTGCGTGGCCGCCCCTGCGGCCTCCGCGCAGGGCATCGCCGTCGAGCTCTTCGTGTAGCGCCTGAGAAACGCCCACGAAGCCTCGGCCCCGCTCGGGCCCTTCGTATCCCCGTATCCCGCATACCTGGGATCCGTCGTACCGCCCGACCAGAAGTGACCCATTCCGTGGACGTTCCAACTCTCGCCGATCAGGCAACCGTCCGGATCGCGATAGCTCTTGACCGTGTAGGCGTGGCCGCCAGGCTTCTGCTCCTTCCGAACCGCGGCCGGCGTTAGCGCGATCGGCCGCTCCTGGCTCTGGCCGAGGACGAGGTTGTTGGTGCGCAGCCCCTGCTCGAGCGCCTTCTCCGTGCACGTCCAGGGAAACGCAAGGTCAGCGTCGCCGCCGAGCACGAAGCGCGGGACGATGCGGGCGCGCGGGCCCATCTGGGCGAATGCGAGCTGGGCGCTCGCCGCGGCTGGGATGCCCACGCCGGTCGTGAAGCAGGGCCCGTCGGCGTAAGCCGAGGAGGAGAAGACAGCCACCGCCGCGTACAGGTCGGGGTACGCGGCAGCATTGACCGAGGCCATGAGCCCACCCGCCGAAATACCGGCGAGGAAGACGCGCTCGGGGTCGATGGACAGCTTTGCCATGACGGCCCGGGTCATGTCGGCGATGGCGGCAGCGTCGCTGTTGTCGCGCGTGTAGGCGGGGGGGTACGCAAACTTCCAACACTGGTTGAGGGGACCAGGCTGCGCGCGCCCGAGCGCGTCGACGTCCGGGTAGAGGACCACGAAGCCTTCTCGCTCAGCGGTCTGGTTGTAGAGCGTCACGCTCATCTCCTGCTCGGCTGTGGTCTGACAGCCGTGAACCATCACGAGCAGCGGTGCCATGCGCCCCGGCACGTACGACTTCGGCGTGTAGAGGAGGTACTGATAGTCGGTGCCGTTCGACGCGACGGTCCCGGACGTCGTCTGCCCTGGGTCCGGCGGATCAGGGGCCGCTCGCGCGGTGGTAGGCGCGGCGCAGACCGCGAGGCAGAACAGAAGCATCGCAACGCCGCGGCACGTACTCACCTGGGACACCGGGCCGCGCAGTCGAACGCCTGGGCACGGGTCCGGCACATGTCGATCCGAGCGATCTTCCCTTCAGCCACCTCGTAGGTGAACCAGTAGTCGGCCTCTACTGGCACGCCGCTTTTCTCACCACGAGCGGTCTGATGAACCCGCACCACGACGTGTCCACTCACCACGATGAACTCCTCGGCGACTGCGGACCATTCCGCGAACTGCTCGTTCCAGTCGGAGGTCACCTCGAGGTAGCCCCGCTTGCCGTGGTAGATATCACCGAAATCGGGGCGATGAATGATGACGTCGTCGCTCATCGCCTCCAGGAACGCGGTCAGGTCGCCGCGCTCGAAAGCTGCGGACGCCGCTCGCACGACCTCCAAGTTCTCCTGCGACATCGCCCTCGCAGTATCGCGACCTAGTCGCCGATGTTGAGACCGAAATCGCCGTTGTCGATTTCGCCCGCGTACGTGCTGCTGACGTAGGCGGTGACCTTACCGGCGTCGGAGGGGATCTCGGCGGTGCCGTTGATCGCGCCGCTCTCTCTCGCGACGCTCACCGAGGCGGAGGGGCCTTCGTCGTCGTTCCCCGTCCCCCGGATCGTGAGGGTGTGCTGATCCACGTGTCCGCCGCCGCCGTCGAAATCTACATCCCCGAGCTCGAGCTGATCGTCGAAGGTCAGCTTGACGCGTTCCCCCCTTGCGAGGTTGTCCACGTTGATCTGCACGTTGCGCGTGAAGTCGCCCGAGCTCGACTCGAAGCCGCGGCGGGGCTCCTCCTTCGAAGTCCCCTCGCCCGCATCGGCCTTGTCGTCGCTGTCGTCCGAGCCGCAGCCGACAGCTACGAGCGCCGTAAGCGCGAGCGCGCACAGTCCTGCTCTACCGATCCCTCTCACTTGCAGTCCACCTTATTCCCGGAGGGGAACGTGGTGTTGCAGATGTGGGCCTTGCTCAAGTTGGCGCCCTGCGTCTTGGCGTCTACGAGGATTGCGTCCGTGAGGTCCGCGTCGGCAACATCGGCTTGGGTCAGCTTCGCCTTGTAAAGGATGGCGCCGACAAGCGAGGCCTTGACCAGTCGGGCGCTCGTCAGGTCCGCCTCGGTGAGGTCGGCCTTGTTCAGCCTGGCGTCCTCGAGGTTGGCGCTATTCAGGTTCGCGCCTTTCAGGTTGGCGCGATCCAGAATGGCCCCCTGCAGTTGGGCGCCGTGCAGATCAGCGCCGGGACACTTGGCCGAGGGCTTGATCTCGCAGCCGTTGATCGTCTTCGATTTCTCGAACCCGCGGCTGGGCTTGCCCGCCTCGGTCTTCGAGGCTGTGTCGGCCTTGTCGTTGTCGTCGTCGGACCCGCACCCGCCGGCTACGAGTGCCGCGAGGGCGAGCGCACATAGCCCTGCCTTGCCGATTCCGTTCATCCGTCTCCTCCTGCCCGTTGCGTTGTCAAGCCGTCTGTCGGCACCGGAGGACTGTACGCCCTGCCCGCCTCTCGAGCGCCGTTATTGCTCGCCGGAGAGCAGCATCTTCCGCAGGCTGTCTCGAGCAGGCCCGCGCGGGGGCCGTACATGATGGCGCGTCGTGAAGGCCCGCAGGATCACGCGGTCTGATCCTCACCATCCGGCGCGCTCGGTTCCAGGCTAGCTCTCCTTTCCTCTTTCCAGGCCGACGGCCCGCATCGCCTCCGCGACGTCGAGATGCACCTCGAAGCGCACGACGCGGTCGGTCCGCAGCGTCCACACGTGTGCCCACCGCCGGTCCACTTCGGCCCCACTCCCCTTCCCCCGCGCCTTGACCTTGAACGGCACGACGACGGAATCTCCCGCGTCGATGAAGTCCTCAGCCTCGAGCCGGAAGTCGTCCCAGGCCGAGAGCCACTCCTTCATCGCGGCTGTGTGAGCGGCGGGACCGTGGTAGGTCCCGGCTGTCGGGAACTGGTCCGCCCAGACGGTGGTCAGCGACGGGTCCATGAGCTCCCGGCCGGCGCGGAAGTTGCCCGCGCTCCACTCGGCGTAGATCCCGCGCACCAGTTCTACATTCTCCGCCGACATCGCCAACGCAGTATCGCCGCTGCGCAGCCGGCTCCGCCGGCCCGCCGGTTTGCCACGATTGGCCGATGCTCGACCCGGAGCTCCGCCGGCGGGACCTGATCGGTCTGGGTGCGGCCACGGCGGTCGGCCTGCTCGGCGTGCGCGGCGATCCGAGCGCGCGGGCGGCGGACACCCCCGCGCACGTGCTCGACTTCGCCGCGGAGGGCCGGGGCGACGGCTGGCCCGGCTGGATCTGCGCGGGCGCCGCGAACCTGCGGCGCGAGGGGGGGCACGGACTGCTGCAGGCAGGCACAGACGTTTTCCCGTGCGACCCGCGGCCCGTCGCTTTTGCGGTGGACCGCCGATTTCGCGACGGCGAGATCGCGGCAGCGCTGAGCGCGACCGGCGCGGGTGCGGGCGTGGTGCTTCGCCGCACCGGCCCGCGCGCCTACTACGCGGCGATCATCGACCAGGAGGAGGCCGCGCTCCTGATCGTGCGACGGATCGGCAACCGCTTGGCGGAGCTCGCGCGGACCGTGTTCGTGCCGCTCGGCTTCCCGGTCACGCTTGCCTTCAGCGCGTCTGGCGGCGGCCCGACCCAGCTGCGGGCAAGCGTGCGAACGGCGGCCGGGGTCGCGGCCGAGATCACGGCGACCGACGCGACATCCGAGCTCCAGCAGGCAGGCGACCCAGGCGTGCTCGCAACCGCTCGTACGCTGTTCCCCAGCGAAGGCGTCCCGGGGCTGCCGGCGCTTGGCAACATCCGCCTGCTGCCTTACGGCGTCCAGGAGGGCCAGGCGGTCATCGAGACGCCGGTCGGCAAGGCGTTACTCGACGCAATCCGCGAGCGCTCGACCGCCTCGTTCAACCGCATCGAGATGAGGAGCGCCGAGAACCCGGGCACGACGATCCCGAGCGTAATCGCGGCCACCGCAGGACCGCCGGTCGCGGACGGCGCGCGGTTGCGCGTAGCGACCGACGTGCCGGCCCGCGTCGAGATCGAGGTCGCCACCGGCCCGCGGTTCAGGCGCAGCCGACGCCTCGAGCTCGGCGTCACCGACAGCTTCCTCGGCGCGCTCACGACAGCCGCTTCGCTGCCGCCGAACCGCAGGATCTACTGGCGCGCGAGGGTGAGCAGGCGCAAGCGCGCGACCGTGGGGCCGGTGCGGTCGTTCGTCACACCCCCGCGCGCGGGCTCGCGCGCGCCTGCGCGGATCGCGATTGCATCGTGCGCATCGCAGTTCGGACCGATCTTCGATCGTCTTGCAGACGCCGATCCGCACGTCTTCCTCTGGCAGGGCGACCTCAACTACCCCGACACGATGGGGCCGCTCGCCCAGACCAACAGCGGCTACGCAGGCATCTGGCGCGAGTTCCTCGCGAACCCCCGGATCGCCGAGGTCCTCCAGAAGCGCCTGTTCGCGGCGCAGCGCGACGACCACGACTTCGGCGTCCAGGATGCCAACTCGACCAACATCCCGCCGTGGGGCCTCGCGCCGTGGGAGTCGCTCGTGGAGTCGCGCCGCTTCTACCGCTTCAACGCCGGCCTCGCGGGCTTCTGGGTGCTTGACCAGCGATCCTACAAGAGCAATCCGTCACTTCCCGACACCGCGGAGAGGAGCCTCCTGGGGGTCGGCCAGCGCCGCTGGCTGCTGCGGACGCTCGAGCGATCGAAAGCGCCGTTCAAGGTGGTCTGCTCGCCGTGCACGCTCGCGCCGCTGCCGGCGAACGCGCGTGACGGGAGCTGGGCGGCCGGGTTCACCGCCGAGCGCGAGGTGCTGCTCGAGCACATCAAACACAACGTCCGCGGGACGACGATCTTCGTCACCGGCGACACCCACTGGACGCTCGTCTACGACGACGGGCGGCTGTTCGAAGTGCGCGCCTGCCCGCTCGGGATCCCGACCCCGAACGACATCACGCTCAGCGAGCCGCAGGCTGCCGCGAATGCCGCCCGCCGGCCCGGAGTCGCCTACGCAAACGACGATCGCGGCCACTTCGCCCTGATCGAGGTCCACGGAGAAGGGAGGCGCGACGCAGTGCTCGACCTCAAGCTCGTGCGCGACGACGGCGTGCCGGCGTTCCGGAAGACGCTCCGGCAGACACGCTGAGTCCGCGCGCGCTCAGTCCCGTTCTGTGGCCGGCACGGCGACGGGCGCATCCTGCGCAGTCTTGAGCTCGTAGTCCGCGAGCTCGGGACGGCGGAGCGCGGCGTGCCAGGCGCGTCGGTCGTACGGCCACAGCACCGGGACGTCTCCGTCGCCGAGGTACCAGCTGTTGCAGCCGCTGGCCCAGACCGTGCCGGGCATCCCGTCGCGGATGTAGTCGAGCCAGCGCGCCGTGGCCTCGGCCGTCGGTGCCGCGGCGACTGTCCCGTCGCGCTCGAGCACGGCGAGCATCTGCATCACGTAGTCGGACTGAAGCTCGGCGCTCTCGTGGATCGAGATCGTGTTCAGCGGGCTGTGCGGGCCCATCAGCATGAAGAGATTCGGGAAGCCGGGCAGGCCGACCGTCCGGTACCCGTAGGGCCCGTTCGCCCAGACCTCGTCGAGGGTGGTGCCGTTCTCACCGCGCACCTCCATCGGGCGCATGTAGTTGTGCGCCTCGAACCCCGTCGCGAGGATCAGCACGTCGAGCTCGTGCGTGACGCCGTCCTGCGTGACGACACCCTCGGGCACGACCCGCTCGATCCCCGAGGTCTCGACGTCCACGTCGGGGCGCTGGACGACCTTGTAGAAGCGCGTCGAGACGACGGGGCGCTTGCAGAGCGAAGCGTCGCGCGGCGTCAACTTCGCGCGCAGCTCGGGGTCGCGCACGGTGCGCAGGTTGCGCCTGGCGACCGCGTCCACCAGCCGCCGGCGCCAGTCTTCCTTGACCGACGCGCCGCCGACGAACCAATCGGCGAAGCGGACGAGCCCCTCGACCACGACGTCGTTCGAGCCCGGAAAGCGCGCGAGCAGCCGCTTCAGCGGGTCCGGCATGCTGAAGTTCAGCAGCGGGAAGATCCACTGCGGGGTGCGCTGGAACATCGTCAGGTGCGATGCCTTGCCCCCGAGCGTGCCGACCAGCTGGACGCCGGTCGACCCGTTCCCCACAACGCCGACGCGCCGGCCGGTGGTCACGATCTCGTCGCGCCAGCGCGCCGAGTGCACGAGCTCGCCGGCGAAATCTCCCAGCCCTTCGAAGTCGGGGATCCGCGGGTGGTGGAGGAAGCCCGTTGCGCAGACGATCACCTGGAAGCGCTCGACTTCGCCCGCGGCGGTCCGCAGCTCCCACTCGCTCCCGGTCCACTTCGCTGCTACGACGTCGCTGTCGAAGCGGATGCGCTCACGCAGGCCGGACCGGGTCGCAACCTCGCGGTGGTAATCGAGGATCTCGCGCCAGTCCGGCATCCAGCGTCGCCAGCCGGGGTGGCGGTGGCCCTTGAACGTGTAGAGCGGCGAGGGGACGTCGATCGTGAGGCCCGGGTAACGGTTGTCCCGCCAGGTGCCGCCGACCTCCGGCCCCTTCTCGAAGATCGTGAAGTCCGCACCTGCTCCCTGAAGACGCAGGCCCATGGCCATGCCGGAGACCCCCGCGCCTATTACTGCGACGTTCATCCGCATGGATGGTAGTGCCGCGTGCGGCTTAGCCGGCGGCCGGTCGAGCGGGCGCCGGTGATCTTCACGCGCAGCTTGCCGCTGGTGCTACGGCGCGCCTCGGCGACGGCGTAGCGATGGCCGCTCTTGCCTCGGAGGCGCAGTCGCCGGCCGTCCTGTCGGATCGTGACCCTGCGCCACCCGCTTGGAACGCGAACGACGTAGCGCCGCTTCGAGTTGCACGGAAGGCGCAGCTTCGCCAGCACGAGCTCGGGCAGGTTCTTCCCCGTCCAGCGGGTGAAGGCGCCTCGGACCTCGCGCCGCCCGGTGAACTGAACGCCCGTGTACTCGAGGAACGTGCGCTGGGTCGTGCAGCAGCCGGGCATCGCTGCGTCCATCATCGGCTTCGACTCGGGGGAGGTCGGTGCCGAGTGGAAGACCGGCTCGCCGGCGAGGGCGTCCGGGCTATATCCCATCCAGGCACGCCAGTTCATCCCCGTCGCGCCGAGCGGATCGCCCTTGTCCGGCGTGCCGTAGTAGGTGAGCGCGACCTCGCCGTTTCCGCGAGCGGCCACCGAGACCACGATCGCCCGCCGGACGCCGCGCGGCGAGACGGAACCCACGCGCCGCCACGAGCGCCCGCCGTCGCGCGAGGTCGAAAGCCGCACACCACCCTCGGCGAGGTAGGCGAAGAACAGGTTGTCGTGCTCGTCGACGGCGAGGTTCTCCGACCAGACGTGGTCGGTGATTCCGAGCACGAGCCCTTCGCGCCCCGACACGATGTCCTCGAGTCCGATGCTGTCGTCACCCGTGGTCGCAGCCGCCCAGGTGCGTCCTTCGTCGCTGCTGCGGACGACCATCGGCTCGCCGCATACAGTCAGCGGAACGACGACATCCCCGTTGGAGAGGACGCGTCCACTGCCGTGGACGATCGTCGCTCCGGGGTCGGCCTGCTCGCTGCCGGCACGGCACGCGCCGTTGAGCGTCGGGAGGAAGCTCGTGAACTTGAAGTGGTTGCCGCCGTCGTCCGAGCGCCAGCAGCCGATCGAGGCGGCGACGAGGATGTTGGGGACGAAGTTGCAGAGGTAGACGGCTTTCGGGCCAGTGAAGATCTTTGGCCAGTCGCCGAGGGTCGGTGGGAAGCAGCCCGGGCGCTCTGCCGCCGCTGTCCAGTGCTCGCCCTCGTCGTCGCTGTGGACCACCGGCTGGCCGCAGCGGGTCGCGTCCGCGGAGACCGACGTGACGAACAGCCGGTCGGTGCGCGGGTCGACGTACGGGAATCCCTCGGACGCGTCGATCGCGCCCGGGAGCTTGATCCGCTGCCACGTCCGGCCGTCGTCGCGGCTGCGGAGCAGCGCGTTCTCGTTCGTCCCGTTCAGCCGGCCGGGATGTTCGTAGAGGCCGTGCTCGGTCGCGATGCCCATGAACATCGTGCCCTTCCGGTTCACGGCGAGCATCGGTTCCATGCCCCCGGCCCCGGTCGTCCGCTCACAGACGGTGGCCTTCAGCTGCGGCCCCCGATCGGCGACCGTCGCCTGCGCCGGGAAGTCGCACGCGGGGTCGGGCGCCGCAGCCGCCGCCCCACTGGGCGCCAGCGCCCAAAGCAGGCCGAGCAGACCCCCCAGCAAGCGGCGCCTCACGCGATACACCCCTCCACACGGAGGAGTATCGCGCCGCACCGAGCTCAACTGCGCCGGGCAGGAGCGCAACGGCCAAGCATCGCGCTAGCCTTGATTGCCCCGGGAACGGAGCTCAGGTGGACCGCAGCAGCAGGATCACATCACCCGCGGGGCGGCTCGTGGCCGTCCTCGCTGCGAGCGCCTTCGCCGTTTTGGTCGCGCCTTCGCTCTCGTCAGGGGCGGTTCCGTACACGACGCAGAACTTCGGCACGCCGACGGTCACCGACGACCCCGCCCCGCCGAGCAAGTTGATCGAGGTCACGCCGGCGACGCCCCCGACGGCCGCGGGCGAGGGCCTCTACTTCCGCGCGACACTCGACCGGAACAAGGTCTACAAGATCACGGTCGATGGCGAGGCGCTGAGCCCGTTCAACCTCCGCATCGGGCGCGACAACCCGAGCAGCTGCACGTCCGGCTGCACCTGGCACGCGGCCCCGGACGGAGTCGAGACGTGGCGCGTGCAGGGCGTCACGAACCTCGAGCTGCTCTTCTACCGGACCGTCGCGTCCAGCTACCGAGTGCGCTCGCTCGAGATCGAGGACTGCACGGCCACCTGTACGACGGACAGCGGTCTGAAGAACCACGTTCTCCACGACACACCCGAGCTCGCTGGCGCGCTCACGGCGGGCGACAGGTACAAGGCCGCGAAGCTGATCCTCGGGTGGGTCGCCCCGAAGATCACGTTCGCACGGGGCGGCGAGACAGGACCGATGGACAGCTACACGCGCAGCGCCTCGGAGCTCTACTACGACTTCTTCGACGCGCGCTTCAACCGGCGCCCGCGTGGCGGGGTCTTCTGCGGCGGCGCGGCCGACTTCTACCAGAAGGTCCTGGCCCTGTTCTCGATCCCGAGCCACTCCGTGCTGTTCGGGACGCCAGCCCCTGGCGACATCCGCCACGTGACCGTGCTCGTGCCCGTCCCCGATGGGCACGGCGGCAGCGAGTACCGGATCCTTGACCCGACGTTCAACCTCGACTTTGCCGTCAACGGCTCGTCGGAGCCCATAAGCGCGCCGGAGCTGTTCGAGACCTGGCGCGCCGGACTGTTGAATCGGATCGACTATCGGCAAGGCAGCCTCGCCGAGCGCCGCATCAGCTTCGACCGCGCCCCCGACGGCAGCTATTCCTCGGAGCGTTGCGGGGCCCGCGCCGGCGTGTCGACCGCGTGCAGCCTCGACGACTTCCTGCGCGGCTTCGAGCCGTTCCTGCGCAGCAACGGCGTCCAGACCGGGAAGGGCGCGTATCCTCACCTGCTCGGCGTCCACGAGCTGATCGACGCACCGCCGCTGGTGGCCCCGACCGACTTCAGGACCATGCAGGCCACGTTCAAGGACGCCGTCCTTCAGCGCAAGAAGGTTTACGTCGCATTGCTGCCATTCGCGCCCTTCCTGAACCAGCCATCATCGATAGCCGGGACCCCCGCCGTCGGATCTCAGCTGACGGCGAAGCCAGGCTGGACCTCGCGCACGGCGATCGATGGCATCAGCTACCAGTGGAGCCGTTGCGACGGGAGCGGCGCGAACTGCTCCGCGATCACAGGTGCGCAGTCCCAGACCTATGTGCCCACAACGGCCGACCGGGGCGACCGATTGCGCGTCGCGATCACAGCCTCGAACGAGCACGGGACTACGACAGATTCGGCCGCGGTGACAGCGGGCGCGGTGCCGTGAGCGCCGGGCAACGAGTCATTCTGCAACCCACCGCTCGCGTGCGGTGGGCGCTGCCGATCGCCGCCCTGCTCTCGGTCGTCTGTGGCTTTGCGCCCAGCTCCGCGCTTGCCGCCGACCCACCTCGCGTGCCGATCGCGACCGCCCCTTACGGCTCACCCGAGATCACGAGCGACTCGACCGGGACGACGATCAACGCGAAAGCGCCGGTGCCGGCGACCGGATCCGGGCGCTACTACCGGCCGGTCTCGCCGCTCGACCCGGACAAGGTCTACAAGGTCACGGTCAACGGAACTCCCACCGAGGGCAACTTCGTGCTCCGGCTCGGGCGCGACGGGAAGCTGGACTACCGCGCTGCACCCGACGGCGAGGAGACCTGGTGGGTCAGCGGCACGACCAAGTTCGAGCTGTTGCTCTTCAGTCCCGTGCCCGCGAAGTACCTCATGCGCGGCGTCCGGATCGACGAATGCCCGGCCTGCAAGTCCGACGCCGATCTGAAGCAACAGATCATCGCCGAGACACCCGGACTGGAGAGTGCGCTCAAGGGGACCAACACGCACGCCAAGGCGGCGATAATCATGCGCTGGCTGGCCCCCCGGATCACCTGGGGCAGCGGCACGACCACGACGATGGTCGAACCACGGGGCCGCGGCGCGGCGGAGCTCTACTACGACTACTTCGAGCCGCTGCGCCGCGGCGTGTACTGCGCCGGCGCCACCGACTTCTACACCAAGGTGCTGAAGATCTTCGGCATCCCCAGCTTCCCCTTCCACTTCGGGACGACTGGCAAGACGCCCAAGGACCTGACGCACGCAACCGTGCTGATCCCGTTCGCGAACGACAGCGGCGGCACCGACTACCGGCTGCTCGACCCGACCTTCAACCTCGACGTCTCGGTCAAGGCGACGAACAAGCCGGCTTCGGTCGAGGAGATGTTCGAGTACTGGCGCGCAGGGCGGATCGGAGAGGTCAGCTTCAACACGCGCAGCCTCGACGAGCGCCGGATCCTGCTCCCCACGGGCCCGATCAGCTGCCGCGACGCTCGCAGCAGAGGCTACGACTGCACGTTGAGCGATTGGCTGAACAGAACCTGGAACAGCTGGTTCGCCGCGAACGGTTACGACACGGGCGCGGCCGGCCTCATCCAAGTGATGGGCACCGAGCAGGTGTTCAACCCCGCCAGCTACGGCAATCCCCAGGACTTCCTTCAGATGCACGCGGCGTTCAAGTCGGGCGGCACTGTGACCGACATCCCGCCGGCTCCTTAGCCGGTCCGGACGGGCGAACCGCTAACGCTTCTGCTTCAGCGTGCGCTTCGACTTGACCGCGCGCACGTTGGCGGCGGGATCGGTCACCCGCGCCCGCAGCAACAGAGCCAGCTTGGACTCTTGGTCGAGCCGGTCGCGCAGCTTGCGCGAGGGCGTCAGCTTCACCCGCGCCTTGCCCTTCGCCGGGAGCGAGAATTTCTTGCTCGCCAGCTTGAGCGGCTTCCTCTTCACGCCCGCGGAAGGAACCTCGACGCTCTCGGCATAGACCGACCCGGTGACCGGGAAGCCGTTCGCGTTCCTGAGCGTCACGCTCACCTTGTCGCCGCTGCCGATAGCCGAATAGGTCAGCGACAGCGAGACGTTCGTATCGGTCTTGAACGCGAGCGGCGCGCGCGTGGCGCCTCCGCCGGTGGAACCGCCGGTCGAACCGCCGCCGCCAGACGGCGGGTTGCCGGGCTGCTCCGCCGGGTGGCGCGACAGCGGCGCCACTTGCAGGAAAGCGCGATCGCCTCCCTGGTTCTCCACCATCACCTCGTCGACGCCATCGCCGCTGACGTCGCGAGTGATCGTGCCGTCGCGGTTGCGCCCGCCGTCGGCATAGCGTGTCGGCGTGTTCGGGTAGGTGAAGAGGTCGGGCGCGACCCGGTCGTGGTGGTAGATGCTGACCAAGTCCTCGCCGTTCCAGCTCATCACGTCCATCTCCCAGGGCAGCACGTAGCCGTTGGACGGGGCTTTCGTCGCGAGCACCTCCGCGCGCCCGTCGCCGTCGAGATCTTCCACCGCCCAGACGAACCAGCCGGGCTTCTCGACCACGCGATCGGGGTCGGACGGGTCAGGCATCAACTGCAGCTTCCACTGTCCCTCGCCGGTCGAGCCGCGCGGGCCGTCGTAGAGGTTGAACGCGATCCAGTTAGTCCCGGGACCGTCGATCGGCCCGATCGGGTTGCCCGGGAACTCGGGTCGCTTATGGAAGAAGCCGTCCTGGACGGAGTAGCTGAAGTAGCGGTTCACGTGCCCCTTGATGCGCGTGCCCTGGACCTCGAACCACTCATAGTGGTGGTGGATGCCACAGTGGGCGTCGACCCCGCCGAGTGAGGTGTCGAGCCGGCCGGTCGGGGGGTTGCCGCTTTTCATCGAATCGCGCGCGACCTGGACCGGGCAGCCGCCGATCAGGCTGACGTAGTCGTGCCCGCCGTTCGTGTAATAGAGCGCGTAGCCCTTGTTGCGGCCCGCGTTCGGCGTGTTGCCGGACGACCAGACCGTGTCCGAGGTGGGGGTCAGGTTCGGCCGGTAGAACAGCGCACGGCCAGAGGTCAGCGAGAACAGGCCGTGCGTGATCCTCGATTTCAGGATCAGCCCGATCGGCACGTGGCTGTCGTTCACGTGACAGGTCGAAAGGTTGAACGGGTGCTTGCAAGACTCGCCGGGGTTGGCGGCGTTGTAGTAGGTCTCGAAGTTCGGGTCCGAGGGATGGACGAGGCGGGTGGAGCCATCCGGGCTGGTTAGCCGGGTCCAGGCGCCGTTGGCGAAGTTCAGCACCCAGCCGCGGTGGTCGGGCGCGTACGCCGGCATCACGACGACCTCGTTGCCCGGGTAACTGGTGTTGAAGTCGCCGACCTGGACGAAGCCGAAATAGGTCTTGGTCGGGTAGCTGACGTTGACGGGCGGGCCGAACGTCCAGCACTTGTCCGCCAGCGGGCCGAGCGGCGACCAGGTCGCGCCGTTGCTGCCGTCGACGAAGACCAGGGCCGACCACATATTGTCGAACCCACCGCAGCGTCCCGGCGGGTCCGCCAGCCCCTCCGAGGCGAGCACGTAATCGGGGATGCCGTCGCCGGTGAAGTCCCCGACCGGCGGCGGGTCGGAGACGACCTCGGAGCGGTGCGGCAGCTCGAACGACCAGAGCGGTGCCTGCCCCGCACCCATCGGAACGAGGCTGATCCGAACCTTGTTCGAAGTCAGGCGGGTGCGGCGCAGCGAGCTGTCGATCTGCTTGTCGCCGTCGCTGTCCGCCAGCAGGCCGTAGATCTGGTCGGTCGTGGGGCAGAGATCGTCCGGGCAGGCGGCATCGGCATCCGCCGCGAGCGGTGTCGTGGCCACGGCGACCAGCGCGAGCGCCGCCGCTCCCGCGAGCTTGGCCAGCCGAAACCCCTGCAAATGCTGGGCTGCGGCTCGACCTGGTGCCCCCAAAGCTCTCCTTGCTCGCCGCCTTGTGCTTCCCCCGTCGCGCACAGCCGACACTTGTTGGGCCAACGGCTCGGAACGGTAGCAGCGAACGGCAAAACAGCTGCATGTTGCGGTCGCCTGGTGGCGCCTCTACGCTGTTGCGGAATGCTGCGCAAGCTTCGCCGGCGGCCCAGCCATGGGACTGTCGTCGCCTATCTCGCCCTGTTCGTGGCGCTCGGCGGCACGAGCGCCTACGCGATCGACACGATCGGCAGCTCCGACGTGATCAATGAGTCGCTGCTCTCGGAGGACATCAAGAACCTTCAGGTAGGCACCAGCGACCTCGCGCTCGGCGCTGTCTTCGGCACTCGGATCCGCGACAACGGGATCCTCAGCAACCACATCGTCGACAACACGATCACGAGCGCTGATATCAACGACGGCGCGATCGCGGGCGCTGATATCGCCGACGACGCAATCACAGGCGGCGATATAGACGACGACACGATCACCGGCGACGACATCCAAGAGGCGACACTCGACCTCGAGCTCGGGGCCCACGCCTACGGCCGTGTGGACATCGCGAACTGCGCGGGGACTCCGGTCCTCTGCCCGCCCGAGAAGGACAAGGGCATCAGCGAGGTCCGCCGGATCACGACCGGCGAGTACTGCATCACCGTGCCTGGTGTCGATGCGCGCGACGTCCCCGCGGTCGCCTCCGCGGACTGGGACTCGAACACGAACCCGGAAGGCAACACGACGGTCCTGATCCGAGATCCCGAGCTCGCCAGCTGCCCGAACCCGACCGACTTCGTCGTGATCACCGAGCGCCAGCCTGTCGTCATGGCCACTGCCGGCAACGCCGCGCCGGCCAACGACGTCGGCTTCCAGATCGTGATTCCCTAGACGCCTACGCGCCTCCGCCAGGGGCTGCTAGAGCCCGCTGAACTTCAGGTACGAGCGGTCGCCGTCCTCGTCCTCGACCATGACCTCGTCGATCCCGTCCGAAGGGGAGTCGACGTCGCGCAGGATCGTGCCCTCGCGCTTGCGCCCACCGTCGGCGTAGCGGGTCGCCATGTTCGGGTAGGTGAACAGCGCCGGCGCAACGCCGTCCTCGTGATCCACGCTCACGAACGCGCTGCCGTTCCAGCGCAGCACGTCGGTCTCCCACGGCAGGACGTAGCCATCCGGCCCGTCGGCGGGCGTCCTGGTCGCCAGTAGCTCCGACTGGCCGTCGTGGTCGAGATCGACCGCGTCCCAGACGTACCAGCCTGGCACGCCGTCAACGTCCTGCGGCCGCGCCGGGTCGCGGATCACCTGGAGCTCCCAGTGCCCGGGGCCGGTGGACTGCTCCTCGGCCCGGTAGAGGTTGTAGACCTGCCAATGGGTCCCGCTGCCGCCGACCGGACCGACGGGGTTGTTGGGGAACTCGATCCGGTTGTGGAAGAAGCCCTCCCCGCGGTCGCCCGAGTAGCTGTAGTAGCGGTTGAACTGGTTCTTGATCTTCTGGCCGTCGATCTCGAACGACGCGTAGTGGCGGTGGATCCCGCAGTGCGCATCGACCCCGTCGAGCGAGGTCTCGCGCAGGCCGCTCGGCGGCGCGCCGCTCTTCATCGACGCGCGCGCGACCTTTACCGCGCAGCCGCCGAGCAGCGCTGCGTAGTCGTGCCCGTCGTGCGAGAAGGAGTAGCTGTAGCCCTTGTTGCGCCCGCCGTTGGGCGTGTCGCCCGATTGCCATACCGTGTCGGCCGTGGGCGTCAGGTCGGAGCGGTAGAGCAGCGCCCGCCCCGAGGTCATCGAGAACAGGTTGCGCCAGCCGCGCGAGTTGATGATCAGCCCCGTCGGGACGTGGCTGTCCTGGACGTGGCAGGTCGTGAGCGTGAACGGGTGCTTACAGGGAGAGCCGGGGTTGGCGGCGTTGTAGTGGGACTCGAACTCCGGCTCCGAGGGGTGCAGCAGGGACGTCGCCCCGTTGCGGCCTTCGACCTTGCGCCAGCGCTCGCTGTGGTCCCAGTTCAGCACCCAGCCGCGACCCTCGGGCGCATACGTGGGGATGATCACGACTTCGCGTCCGTGGTAGGCGGTGTTGAAGTCGCCGATCTGGACGAAGCCGGAATAGCGGTGTGTCGGGTACTTGGCGGTCGGGCCGGCGTACGAAGTGAAGTCCCAGCGCCGGTTGTCGATCGCGGGCAGCGGATAGGAGACCTTCCCCGTCGCCCCGTCGACAAGCGCCGGCTGCGACCAGGTCTGCGGGAACCCTCCCCACGGCTCCGCGCCGGCGATCGGCCCGCGCGCCGCAAAGGCATAGTCGGGCACGCCGTCGCCGGTGAACTCGCCGGCGGTCGCAGGATTGGGGAACGGCTCCTCGCCGGGCAGCACGATCTTGTGCGCGATCGGGAACGACCACAGCGTGCGTCCGCCGAAGGTAACGAGGCTGATCTCGACCGTCTGGGAGTTGAGCCGCCGACCCTTGAACGAGCTGTCGACGCGCCCGTCGCCGGTGCTGTCGGCGAGCTTGCCGCCCGGCTGGATCTGCTCCGTCACCGGGCAAAGGTCGCCCGGGCAGTCGGCCGCCGACGCGGCCGAGGGCAAGCAGACGAGAGCCATCAGAACGGCCGTGACCAGGATAGGCAGAGACCTAAGGCCGATACCTCACGGTAGCAAGGGCTACCCGTTATGGGGCAGGTATGACGGTTTCGACGCCAGCGGCGAATTTCGTCGCGCTGGCGGGCCCTGCGGTCCCGAACGGTCCGAAGATCTGGCCGCGGATCTCCCCGCCCGCGTACGGCGCGTTCGTGTGGATATTGAAGTAGTTGCCCGTCCCCATCAGCGTCGAGGTGTTGACGTCGAGGGCGGGGTTCGTATCCGGGTCGAAGCGGTCCACCTTGGCGAGCGACGCGTGGGCGGTCGGGTGCGCGGGGAGCCAGGCGGAGGTGCCGAGCTCGAAGATGACCGCGCCGTTGGAACCGCTCAGGCCGCGGTGGATATGCGATGCGGTGATCGGGCCGCGGGTCAGCCCGAACGTCAGCACGTCGACGTCGAACACGTCGGTGAGCGGGTTGATCCGGATCGCGCCGTAGCCGAACGCGGTGCTGACGGGCGACGGCGGCGGGACCTGCTGCGCCCCGTCGAGGGAGGCCTCGAAGTAGCGCTGCTTGGTGAGGTTCGCGCTGCCCGAGCCGCGGCTCGTGTAGTCGATCGTGTCATCGCCCGCGCCCGCCGCGAAGAAGCCGCCCTTGAGACTGGCCCCGGGGCCGGGCTTGAATGTGTCCGGGCCATCGCGGGTGATCAGGTTCGTGACGCCTGGTGTGCCGTGGACGTTGAGGATGTCCGCCGAGTCGCTCCCGAACAGGGTCAGGCGCTCGATCCCGACGTATTGGATGACGCCGCCGTAGCCGTCGAGCTGACTGCTCATCATCTCCACCACGCGAGTGAAGATGTCGCTGGTGTCGTCGATCACCAGGTGGTCGTCCCCGCCGTCTCCGCGGAACTGGATTCCGGCCTGGAACTGGGTCTTGGCAAACCCCGGCAACCCGAGCCTGACCGCGTCGGCGCCCCCGCCGGCGTGGACCACGACCACCGACTGGGAGCTGTCGCTCGAGATGTACTGGTTCCCGGTCTGAGAGGTGTCGAAGTCGAGCCCGCTCGCGAACTGGCTGTCGCCGAGGTCCTTGCGGTTGTGGCGCAGCTTCGTCCCGTCCTCGCGCAGCACGAGCAGGTCGGCGGCGTTCGGTGTCGCGCTCGACTCGGTGAACCTCGCGATCGTGGTCGAACCCGAGCTCTCGATCGCGGCCTTGTAGCGGGCGTCTGCCGCGGCGGGTGCGACGGCGGCGATCGCCACCGCTGCGAAGGTCAGGCAGGCTCCTCGGCGCATGGCTCTACAGCAGCGGGCAGTTGAGCCGCGAGCCGTGCGTCACGCCGTCGGAGACTCCGGCGTCGCGGGCGGCCTTGGGAGCGCGGCCGACGCTCACCGTCTTGCTCCTCACCACCTTGCGCCCCCCGCGCTGTTGCAGCGCGATGCGCACTTCGACCGAGCGACCGGTGGTCCGCAGCGCCTTCGCATGCTGCTTGGAAAGTCTGATCACGGCCTTGCGCGTTACACCGGGCTCGAGCGTCAGACGCTTCGCGCCGAGCGTCTTCCCGCCGCTGCGGGCCGTCGCAATCGCGGAGCAGCGCTCGCCACCGTTGCCGCACGTGGCCGTGGCGCCGGTGTCTATCCCCGCTGCGCCGTCCTGCTTGAACGCGAACGGGCTCAGGTGGCTCACTCCGGTGCTTGTGAGCTGCCCGGGTCTGCGCGCGCCGGCCGTCCCGCCCATCGCCGGCGGAGCGGCGACGATGGCTTCGACGTTGGCCGCGAATGTCACCGCGCTGGCGGGCCCGGCGGTCGTGCTCGCGTCGAAGATCTGTCCGCGCACCTCGCCGTTGCCGAAGACGTCCGTGTGAACGTTGAAGTAGCGCTCGCTCGGCATCAGGCTGAGCGTCGCGGTATTGACGTCATTGAGCGGGTTCGTGTCTGGATCGAAGCGATCGAGCTTTGAAAGCGACGAGTGGGCGGTCGGCGACGCGGGCTTCCAGGCGACCACGCCGAGATCGAAGATGACCGGCCCGTTCGTGCCGACCTCGCCGCGATGTATGTGCGAGGCGACGATCGGCCCGCCGATCAGCCCGATCGCGAAGACGTCGACATCGAAGACGTCCGTCGTCGGGTTGATCCGCACCGATCCGTAGCCGAAGGCCGGACTCGGCGGTGGCGGGTTCTCCTGGAAGGCGTCGAGGTTGGCCGCCTCGAAGAAACGCTGCCTGGTCAGGTCTGCACTGCCCGAGCCGCGCACCACGTAGTCGATCTTGTCGGTGCCGTCGCCGCCCGAGTAGAAGCCGCCCTTCAACGAACCGCTGCCGACGCTCGGCGGCCCGGGAATGAACTGGTCATTCCCGCCTCGGGTGATCAGGTTGGTCACGCCGGGGGCACCGTTGACGGAGATGTGGTCGTTGCCCTCTCCAGCCATGAACGTGAGGCGCTCGATCGTCGAGTAGGCGACGATTCCGGGCAGCCCGACCATCTGGGACGGCGTGATCGTCTCGAAGCGGTTCTCCCCGTCGCCGAAGGTGTCGACCAAGACCAGGTCGTCGCCGGCCTGGCCCCGGACCTCGACGTCGGTCTCGAACTCGTGCGCGCCGTTTCCGAAGCGCCCGAGCAGGATCGCATCGGCCCCGCCGCCGGCGTTGACGATCACCCTCGACGCGCTGCCGCTGGAGAGGTACTGGTTCCCCGCCTGCGAGGTGTCGAAGTCAAGCCCGCTCGCGAACTGGGAGTCGCCGAGGTCCTTGCGATTGTGGCGCATCCTCGTCCCGTCCTCGCGCAGCGTCAGCAGGTCGGCAGCGTCCGGCGTAGAGCTCGCCTCGGTGAAGGTCGCCGTCGCCGTCGGCGTCGAGGTGTCGAGCGTGACCTTGTAGCGGGCCTCGGCCGCCCCGGGCACGACAGCGGCGATCGCCACTGCAGCCAGAATCACCCAGGAAGTCCTACGCATCAGAATCGAGCCTAACCCGTAAATGCGCCCGCCGCCACCCCGAGGCCTACTCCGCCAGCCCGACGCCCTCGAGCGCGCGCGGCAGGTCGCGGCACCATTCGAAGCGGACGATCCCTCCGGACCGGAACGTCCAGGTGTGCGCCTCCGCCTGCTCGACCTCGGTCTCGCTGCCCCGGCCGCGCGCGAAGAAGCTGATCGAAGCGACGACGCTGTCGCCCGCGTCGAACAGCTCATGAAGCTCGTATCGCGTCGAGTCGAAGTTATCTTCGATGTTCTTGAAGGCCCGCAGGACCTCGGCCTTGCCGCGGCGGGTCCCGGGATCGACCGCTTCCGGCGGGTTGACGTACTCCACATCGGGTGCGAGGAGCGCTGCGAGCTCGGCGTGTAGGTCGATCACGCCGTCCTCGTAGATCCGCCGCACGGCCTCAACGTTCTCTTGCGACATCGGCGAGGAGTATCCCGCGACACCGAGGTCCGCCCAGGTGGGAGACTCGGCTGATGAAATCGCGCTGGGGATTGCTGGTGGCAGCGCTTCTGGGCGCGGCCGCTGTCGGCGCCGTGTGGCTGATCACTTCCGGGGACGACGATGAGAAGCACACCGGCGAGGTTCGCTTGACCTTCGACCCCGGCCATCCCGAGGACGAGGCGCTCCTGCGCAAGCCGTTCGAACGGGCGGTTCGCACGGTCAACGACGAGACCGACCTTCCGACCGACATCACGGTCCGTGCGGTGAGTGAGGACGAGGCGACGCGCAAGCAGATCGGCGGACCGACCTACGTGCCCGAGGACCGCACCGTGTACTTCCCCTATGCGTTCGTCGACCAGTCGCGCGACGACATCGAGCGCTTCGGCCATCCGCGCCTCCCGGACCGCACGAGCGACCAGGTGCTCTCGGACGCGATGGTCTTCGCCCTTTACCACGAGCTGACGCACGGTCTGATCGACGCACTCGACCTGCCCTCCGTCGGCGGCGAGGAGTCCGACGCGGACAGCCTCGCGGCAGTGCTCGCGATTGCGTCGGAGGAGGGGCGCCAGGGCCAGATCGTCCCGCTGAGCGCGGCGGCGCTCGAGTCCGACGAGGGCAAGCGTCTCGGTCCGGCGGGACTCGCCAACTACGCCGACAACCACAAGGTGGCCCAACAGCGCGAGATCGACGCGCTCTGCTTCGTCTACGGAAGCGACCCGAAACGCTTCCGCAACCTCGTCGGCGGCAAGGAGGGCCTCACGCCGCAACGTGCTGAGCTGTGCGAGTTCAAGTACCAGCGCGAGCTGCGCTCCTGGCGGCGGCTGCTCGACGAGCACCTCACCGAGCGCGGGCTGCGGCCAGCCGACCGCTGAGCTCAGCTTTCGGCCACTTCTGCGCGAGCTGCCCACTAGACTTGGTGCCGAGGGACCGACCTACACGGATGACTATCTCGCTCCCCCGCTCCTTGATCCTGGCCACCGCCGCGACAACGGTCGTCGCGGCGATTGGCGCATCCCACGCTGAGGCGAACCACACCCCGGCGCCGAACTGCGGCAACGTTGCGATCCCGAAGAGCACCGGCGGGAAGTGGCTGTGCACGTTCGAGGACAACTTCACCGGCAAGCGCCTCCACCCCAAGAAATGGTTGGTGCAACGGACAGCGGCGGACGGGTTCTCGACCAGCAAGACCTCGTGCTTCGTCGATAGCCCGGACAACGTTTCGCTTTCCCGCGGGGTCCTGAAGCTCACCGCTCGCGCGGAGGACCGGCCCTTCATCTGCAAGGACCCCTTCGGCGATTTCCAGACGAGCTACTCGACCGGCATGGTCTCGACCTGGGACAGGTTCAGCCAGGCCTATGGCCGTTTCGAGGTCCGCGCGAAGATGCCGATAACGAAGGTCGCCGGGGTGCACTCAGCGATCTGGTTGTGGCCCAAGGACAACGGCAAGTACGGCCCCTGGCCCGGCTCCGGCGAGATCGACATCGCCGAGTTCTACAGCGCGTTCCCCGACCGGTTGATCCCGTTCATCCACTACAACGGCGAGCAGCTCGACCCCAATAGGACCAACAACGACTGTCTGGTCGCCGACCCGACGGCGTTCCACACCTACACGGTCGAGTGGACCCCGGCCGCGATCACGATCCTCTACGACGGCAAGACGTGCCTCGTAAACACCTGGAACCCGTTCTGGCCGCTGCAGCGGCCGCAGCCGTTCGACCAACCCTTCATCGTCTCGCTGACGCAGGCGCTCGGTATCGGCGAGAACGGCTTCAACCCAGCGACGACGCCGCTACCGGCCACGATGCAGGTGGACTACGTGCGCGTGTGGCGCTAGCCGAAGCCGCCTAGACCCGAAAAACCGGCCTGGACGGGTGTTCGACGCCCGGCTCTAAAGGGTCCTCGCTCCCGCCCGCCTGACGAAACAGGCGGCATGAGGACCCCGCACCCGCGTCTTCTCGCCACCCTCGCGACCGCAGCGGCGCTCGCCCCCGCGGCGCTCGTCCCGGGTTCCGCGCAGGCCGCCGGCGAATCGCCCACAGCGCCTACGTGCGGGGGCGTCGCGATGCCGACGAGCACTGGCGGCACCTGGCAGTGCACGTTCGCCGACGAGTTCGACGGACAGGCCCTTGATCGCACCAAGTGGGCCCCCCAACGGACCGAGGCGAGCGGATTCACGAGCGGCAAGACTGCCTGTTTCGTCGACAGCCCAGACAACATCTCGGTTTCGAACGGCACGCTCAAGCTCACAGCTCGCAAGGAGGCGCAGGAGTTCAGCTGCAAGGACCCGTGGGGGCACTTCAACACCCGTTACACGAGCGGGATGGTCTCCACCTGGGGCGGGAGGTTCAGCCAGACCTACGGCCGCTTCGAGGTGCGCGCGAAGATGCCGGCGGCGAAGGTTCCGGGACTGCAGACGTCGCTCTGGCTATGGCCGGTCGACGACACCAAGTACGGCGCTTGGCCGAACTCCGGCGAGATCGACATCGCCGAGGTCTACAGCCGCTACCCGGACCGCGCGATCCCTTACATCCACCACAACAACGAGGCCAACGACCCGAACAAGACGAAAACCGACTGTCTGATCTCGGACATCGCCGCCTTCCACAAGTACGCCGTCGAATGGACGGCCAGCACGATCAAGATCATCTACGACGATCAGACCTGCCTCATCAACACGTGGGACCCGGCGTCGCCACAGCAAAAGCCGCAGCCGTTCGATCACCCCTTCATGATCGCGCTCACGCAGGCGCTCGGGATCGCCGGCAACGACTTCGATCCGGCGACGACTCCCCTCCCCGCGACAACTGAGATCGACTACGTGCGGGTTTGGGCGGAGACGAGTACTCAGGCCAGCGCGCCGGTGACGGTCCCCGTGACTCCGCCCAGCGGCGGTAGCGGCCCCTCAGGCGGGGGTGGTAGTACCGGTGGCGGTAGCGGCGCCGCGGGCGACTCGACTGCTCCGAGCGCGAGCGTTTCGGGCGAGAAGGCACAGAAGCTTGGCGAGAAGGTTTCGGTAGAGGTGAACTGCTCGACGGAGACTTGCGCCGCGACCCTCGACGGCAAGGTGAGGGTGCGGGGCGCGCGCGCGGCGAAGACCTACAAGCTGAAGCAAGTCTCGAAGGCGATCCCCCAGGACGGCACGCGCAAGCAGAAGCTGGAACTGAAGCTGTCGAAGGAAGTGCGCGACGCAGCCAGGAAGGCGCTCACGAAGGGCGAGAAGGTGACGGTCGCGCTGACGATCGTCGCCGCGGACGCCGTCGGCAACCGCACGACGAAGCAGCGCACGGTCAAGCTGAAGCTGCGCTAGCGCGCGGGTCGCCAGCCTGGAAGTAGCCGAAGCGTCAGATCTTCGGCGCGACGCGTAGCTCGGGCGACGGCTCGGGGGCGCCCTCGGCAAAGCTCTGCTCACCGGCCTCCCAAGCCTCGATGAGAGCGATCACCGCCGCGGTCCCTTCGAGGCCGAGGTCGCGTTGGGCGTGTGATGTCCAGTGGTAGCCGGGCGGCTCGTCAGGGCCTCGTCGGCTGAGTTGCTCGATCGGACGATCTTCGGGGAGCTGCTCGACACAGCCGCGCCGTAGCCGGGTCAACGTTTCCTCGAGCAGCCGCATGAAGGAGCGATAGCGCACCCAGCGCTGGTTGTCCCAGGTAAGCGGGCTGTCGGTCTCCGGCGGGACCGCAAAGCGCCTCCGCAGCAGATCGCCCGCAAACTGGCCGCGACTGCTGAGATGTCCGATCACCGGCGGCGGCATGCTGAGGTTGAGCCCGCCCTCACGCTTGCTGTGGCTGATGTGAACGATCCGGTCGCGGTAACCCGGCACGCGGCTCTGCGAGTTGTCGACCCAGTTCTGCATCGTCTTGAAGACCGCCCCCATGAACGCCGCGAGCTGGCCGCCGGGCCTTTCCTCCGTCCAGTCGGTCCAGGCCTCGTTCGATCCGGAACGATTGTCGAACGGCATCCAGATGTTCTTGCTCTCGTCCTTGCTGGGCGACTCGCCGCGGCCGAACTTGCGCAGGTCGATCCCGAAGGTTGGCCAGCGGGGTACAGGAGAGTCGAAGAAATGGACCGGGAAGTTGCTGGTTATCCCGCCGTCCGAGAACCAGCACGGTTCCGGGCGCCGTTCGTCCTCGGGAATCTCGCGCGAGTAGTCGATCGCGTGCAGCGGCACTGCGCTGAGCAGGATCGGGAAGCTCAGGCTCATCCGGGTAGCGACCACGACGGGGACTTCGGCCGCCTTGGGAAAAGGCAGCAGCGGCTCGAACTGCGTCGCGCGCTCGTCAGTCCGTGCACGCTTGACCATCTGCGCGACGACCCGTGACGGGAAGAGACGGCTGAACTCCGCGGGGTCGAACCAGAACCGGCGAGTCGAGAAGGGAAGCCGATAGGGCCGCCCCTGCGTGATGCACGTGGTCATCATCTCGAGGTTGACGTCCCGTTCCCCGTCAGGGTCGGATCCACCCCAGAGATCGCCGAAGGTGAGTGGCTCGTCGGTGCTCTTGCCGGCGAGCCGGTCGAGCAGGTCCGCCAGCCACGTCGTCAGCGGTGGGACACCATCGGGTGGAGTTGGTCCGTACCCGCTCAGCAGACCAAAGCCTTGCCTGGGAAGAGTTCGAAGCGCTCGTACCACGATCGCGATACCCAGTCCGATCAAGACGCCAAGCACGATCCCCAGCACGGCGCAGACGATTCCCCAGCCGAGCAGGAACCCGCCGCCCGAGGCGATGGAGGCGACAGCCAGCGCGACACCGGGCAGAGCACCGAGGAGCGCCGCCAACGGAAAACCTATGACTGCCGCGCGCAGAGCGGCGGCAGCCTTCGCGGGTGGCGACTCGGGGACGGTCGCCGCAAGGAGGATGCGGAAGAGGGGCCTGGTGGCTCGCTCCGGCTGGAACAAATCGGTCAGGTGCGCACCCAGCCAGATCGGCAGATCCGCGATCTCGTCGAAGACGTCCTCCCGCCCGCCGTTTCGCCCGTGCTCCGCCGCCGCGACCGCGGCCGCCGCGATCGCGCCGGCCGAGGTGCCGCCGATGTTCCTGAAGCGGTAGTGCTTCGAGAGCTCGACAGCCGCGAGCGGATAGACCACGCCACTGGTTATCCCGCCCTTCATGACGATGTCGCAGTAGCGGGCCACGGCGCAATCCTGGCGATCGGAGCGGTCGCGATCGTTCGCCCGCAGGGCGGTTACAGTCGGACGCGTGCGCGAGGAGCCCGAGAGCGGCGCGGTCAAGGTCCCGCTGGCGCCCGGCGTGGGCATCCACTGCGCGGTGCCGGACCTCGACGGCTCGATCGAGCTCGGGATCGAGCACGACGGGGAGGTGGTCGAGCAGGAGGTGGTGCCGCCGGAGGCGGCCGGCAAGCATTTCTCGCTCGAGCTCGGGCGGCTGACGATCGACCTGCGCCTCGGCGTCGATCACGTCAACGGCGAGGTGGAGGCCGGGGGCCGGGTGAGGGTGCGCGATTCCGACTCGGATGAGGAGCGGACGCTCGTCGACATCGACGAAGTGCTGCTTCGCTACAACCCCACTCACGGCTCGGTGGGCCAGAGCGCGACGCCGAACCCGCCGCGCTTCGACGACCCTCGCTTCGGGAAGTCGCGGATGTCGTCCAAGAACGTCACGCGGATCCTTGTCGACGAGAACGAGCGCGTGCTCGCCGACGTCGGACGGGTCGTCAAGAAGGCGCTCTGGGATGACTACCCGGACTGGGCGTTCAACACCGTCGCGTGTGTCGGCGAGTTCGACGCCGAGGGCCGCGGCAGCTACAGCGACCCGAAATCGATCTGGTTCAACGTCTTCCTCGGCTACTACCAGATAGATGCGCCCAAGCCGGACTGGAAACGGCCGTTCGGCTACAGGGCGGCGAAGGGTGCCGGCTCTGAGGTCGACTATGAGGAGATCGTCCGCCTCGGCAAGTCCGACTGGGGCTACTTCTCGAACTGGATGTACGGCGTGCCGGACCACGCGATCGAACCAACCAACCCGATCGAACTCTCAAAGCTCAAGACGCGCCAGGAGGACGCCGGACTGATCGGCTCGAGCCGGTGGCACCGAGTGTCGATCGGCGGAGTCGACTTCGTCAGCGCGTATGAAGCGGATGTCCACGGGTCTGAGGCGCTCATCAACAACAGCGTGCTCAGCCATCTCTGGCGCAAGGCGTTCGGGCCTCCCAACCCGCGCCCGGACTTTCCGGCGAGCTTCATCGAGACCTCGCTCAACGCCGACATGTACATGGCCTATTGGGAGGACGAGGCCGCCTTCCACACGGTGATGTTCGGCGGCACCGCTCCGAGCGACAGCGATCCCGCTTTCCTGGAAGCCCAGATGACGGCGTCGGCGAAGGTGATCGGCGCGAGCTACCCGGCGCTCGGCTTCACGGCCGGCTCGTGAGCCGGCTGCCCTCGAGCAACGTCGCGGCATCTTGCGCGGCCGCAGTCTCTCGGCCTTCCCGCAGCGCGTCGTAGACGGGGCGCACGAGTTCCTCCGGCGCGGCGCCTTCGCCGTGCTCCTGGAGCACGCGGGCGAGACTCGTCGCGCACAGCAACTCGCTGAGGCGGTCGCCCTGGTCGCGGGCGATCTCCACCCCCTTCCGCAGGTCGGCCTCGGCCTTCAAGCCGTGCGGTCCGCCGAGCTCGCGACCGAGCTCGCCTCGAAGGTTCAGCAGCCGGGCATCCCACCAGTGCTGACCGGTTTCCTCGGAGAGCGCCAGCGCGCCGTCGACGACCGCGAGCGCTGCCCGGGTGTCTCCCGTCGCCCTGTGGGCGGATGCGATCAACTCGAGAAACATCGACACTCCGCCCCTGCGACCGGTGTCCGAGGCGAGCGCGAGACCCTCGAGGCAGTCCTCCAGCCCCGCCGGGTCCGTCGCGCCGACGGCGCGCGCGGTCCCGCGCAGCATCCGGCCCATGCCGGCGAAGTCCCTGAAACCCTGCTCCTCCGAAATCGCGACCACGTCCTCCGCGACCGCTTCCTGGGCGGCCAGCTCGCCTCGGAGCCAACGGATTCCGCCCTCGAACGCGAGGGCGTACACGACGTTGAACGGGTTGCCGAGCTCGCGCGCCAGCGCGACGGCCTGATGGATGCGCTCGAGACTCTGATCGGGCCTCCCCAGGTTGACCAGCGCGCAGGCCGACATCGAGAGGGCCGCCACCCCCTGGTCGGTCCCGTAGCGGAAGGCGAGCCAGTCGTGTGCCTCCCGGTTGTAGATCTCCGAGGCAGCGTTGGCGTGTTCGAGCGTCGTCTCGAACCTCCCCTGCCACAACGTCGGAACCGCGAGCTGGACGTGCCCGAGTAGCGCGAGCGCGTCGTCGTCCTCCGTCGTTGCGATCGCGAGCGCGTCGGCCGCCAGGTCGGCGCCCTTGGCGACGTTGCCGCTGTTGAAGTAGAAGATCGCGAGGCCGATCGCGGCGTAGCCGACGCGCGTTCCCTGGCCGAGCTCGGAGCAGAGCTGCCGCGCACGGTCGTATGCAGCCTCGACAGCTTCGTCCGCGTATCCGTGCACGGCGATGATCGAGGAACCGAGAGCGAGCTCGAGATCGACCTCAAGCGCCCGGCTCGAGGAATCCTCCGGCAGCTCGGGAACCAGCGTGATCGCCCGCCGCAGGTGCTCGATCGCCTCGGGGTGGGCGGAGTGGCGCGCCGCGGTCTCCGCGGCCTGGCGATACCGCGTGATCGCCTCCTTGGGGCGTTCGGCCGCCTCCCAGTGGCGCGCGAGAACCTCCGGCGAGACGGTCGCCGCTCCGCCGCGCTCTTCCAGCGCCACTGCGATGCGGTGGTGGAGTGGCTTGCGTGACCGCTTCGGCAGCGAGCGGTAGGCGGCGTCCTGGATCAGGGCGTGTTTGAACGTGTAAATCGCGTCAGGCGCATCCCCGGCCTGGAAGATGAGCTCGTCCTCCACCAACCGTCCGAGCCCGTGCACCAGCAGATCGGGCTCGAGCCCAGCGACCTGCTCGAGCAAGCCGTAGTCGAACTCTCTCCCGATCGCCGCCGCCAGCTGTGCGACGCGCTTCGCCGCACTCAGGCGGTCGAGTCGGGCCATCAGCGAGTCCTGCAAAGTTGTGGGGATGTCCAGCTCCTCGAGTGGGGCGATCAACTCGAGCTCGCCCTCCCGCTCGGTGAGCAGACCCGAATCGAGCACCATCCGACCCATCTCTTCGGCGTACAGCGGGATCCCGTCGGTCTCGCCGACGACCCGCCGCAGCACCGGTTCCGGCATGTCGCGCCCGGAGCCCAGCAGCTTCAGCAGCTCGCGCGTCTCGGTCTCAGACAGCGGCGCGAGCTCGACCGTGACGAGCGACGGGTGACCGCGCCAGTCCACCTCGAGCTCGGGCCGCGCGGTGCCGCAGAGCATCAGCGTCGCCGAGGAACCCTGCACCATCAGCTGCTCGAACAGCTCGAGCGTCGAGGGGTCGCACCAGTGGAGGTCCTCCAGCAGCAGCACGAGCGGCTGCAGGTCCGCGAGTGCCAGCACCCAACGCGCAAGGATCTCGATCGTGCGGCGACGGGCAAGCTCGGGGCTCATGACGATCTTCGGCGCTTGCTCCGGGTCGATCGAGAACAGATCGGCGACCAGCGGTAGGGCGTCCGGCTCGTTCACGTTCACCTCCTCCAAGCCCGCGCGCAGCTTGTTCAAGCGCTCGTCCGCGTTGTCGTCGGGACGGAGGTCGAGCGCCTGTTCGATCAGCTGGATCGCCGGCTGAAATGCGCTGTGCTGGGTGTAGGAGGAACCTCGCGCCTCGAGCCAGGTGTGGTGACTCTCGCGCAGGTGCTCACGCAACTCATAGACCAATCGCGACTTCCCGATCCCGGCGTCGCCGGTAAGTAGCAGCGTCTGCCCCTGACCCTCCTTTACCGCTTGCCAGCGATCGAGCATCGCGGCGAGCTCAGGCCGGCGGCTGACGAGCGGAGTGAGGCTGTCGCCGGCAGCGTCGAGCTTGCTGCGCACACCGCTGCGGCGCAGCACGCGGTAGGCGTTGACCGGCTCGGCGATGCCCTTGAGGTCGTGGGGCCCGAGGTCCTCGACCACGAAGATGCCCCTGACCAGGCGTAGCGTCTCCTCACTGACCACGATCGCGTCCGGCGGGGCGATCGCCTGCAATCGGGCCGCGCGGTTCATCGTTTCTCCCAGCGCCGTCGTCTCGCGCCGCCCGGCGGCGCCGATCTCCCCTACCAGGACAGGCCCGGTGTGGATTCCGATGCGCACGCGCAGCGGACGTTCGACTTCGTCGCCGGCGAGCTCCTCCAGGATCGCGAGCGAGGTCAACATCGCACGCTCCGCATCGTCGTCGTGGGCCCGAGGCCAGCCGAAGACGATCAGGATCCCGTCGCCGAGGTACTTGTCGACGCTGCCGCCAAAGCGCTCGAGGATCTCGGCGACCTGCTGCTGATAGCTGCGCACGAGCTCGGCGTACTGCTCGGGATCGAGCTCGGCGGACAGCTCCGTCGAGCCGACGATGTCGCAGAAGACCGCAGTGATCTGGCGCAGCTCCTCGGCGCCCGCGGCTGCCGCCCCCGTAGCCCCGTCCGCGACGACCGAGGCGCCGCAGCGGGCACAGAAGTGCGCACCCGCCACTAGCGGCGCGTTACATCGCGAGCAAAGCTCTGAGCCGAGCGCCACGCCGCAGACCGGGCAGAAACTCGATCCCGTCGGGGCAGAGTGGCCAGACGGGCACTCCATCGTCGTGGGATGGTAACCCGGCGTTGTCCCCTGGTTCGGGCATCTCGCGGACATGGGAGGCTTTTCCCATGTCGCAAGGCCGCGCTGTTCCCGAGCGCCGCAAGCAGGTCGCCCACCTGGTCAATCTCCTCGTACCGCTCGCCGCCTTCATCGCCGCGGTCGTGTTGCTGTGGAACTCGCTGGTCGGCTGGCAGGACCTCGCGCTCCTGGCCGCGCTCTACGTCGCGACCGGTTTCGGGGTCACGGTCGGCTTCCACCGCCTGCTGACCCACCGCTCGTTCGCCACCTACCGCCCGGTCGAGTCGGCGTTTGCCGTGCTCGGATCGCTGGCCCTCCAGGGCTCGGTGATCGACTGGGTCGCCGACCACCGCAAGCACCACGCCCACTCCGATCGCGAGGGTGATCCGCATTCGCCCCACGTCGGCGAGCGATCGGCGCTGCAGGGGCTCTGGCACGCGCACGTCGGCTGGCTGCTCAACTCGCAGGGCAAGGCGGACAAGCGGCGCTACGCCCCCGACCTGCTGGAGAACCCAACGATGGTCGCGATCGACCGCGCCTTCCCGGTTCTGGCCCTCGCCTCGCTGCTGCTGCCGTTCGCGCTCGGGTACGCGCTCAGCGGCGCGATCGCAGGCGCGTTGACCGCTGCGCTTTGGGGCGGGCCGGTGCGGATCTTCCTCTTCCACCATGCGACGTTCGGCGTCAACTCCTGCGCGCACTACTTCGGCCGCCGCCGGTTTGAGACCGACGACTGTTCGACAAACCTCGCCTGGCTAGCGCCGGCCTCGCTTGGCGACGCGTGGCACCACAATCACCACGCATTTCCGCGCTCGGCCGCCCACGGCCTGCGCTGGTACGAGATCGATCCCTCCGCGTTCCTGATCCGGACGCTCGAACGACTCGGACTCGCGTGGAATGTCGTGCGCATCAGCCGCGAGCGCCAGCTCGAGCGCAGCGCGCCGGCCTGATCAGCCACCCGGGGGACCGTCAAGCGTTTAGGGTCGCGTCACCCCCGAACGAAAGAGATGACATGCATATTCGAGTCGTCAGGTTCACCGACGTCGCGCCCGACAGGATCGAGGCGCTCGTGTCGAGGATCAGCGAGTCCGACGGTCCGCCCGAGGGCGTGCCTGCGACGGGCGTCAAGCTCCTCCACGACGCCGACCAGGGGACCGCCGTCGTGCTCCAGTTCTTCGACAACGCCGAGGACCTGGCCACCGGGGCCGCGATCATGTCCGCGATGGACGCGTCCGATACCCCCGGGACGCGCGCCTCGGTCGACGCATGCGAGGTGAAGGTGGAGATGGACGCTTCGGGCTAGCGCAGCTCGCCCGAGAGCTGGGTCAGCGGAACTTCCGCTTCAAGGTGCGCGAGAGCCGCTGGCCGCCCTCGGGGGTGAAGTCCACGCGAACCGTCACCCGCGTGCGCCGTTTGCTCTCGAGCCGGCGCTTGGCCCAGCGGCGGGGCGACAGGCGGAGCGTCTTCCCGCCGGCGTTCGCGAGCCTGCGGCTCTTGTCCGCGTAGACCCGCCTGCCCACCCGCAGGGTGACCCGCAGCTTGCCGTCTGCGACGGCCGAGACGCGGACTGTCAGCCGTCCGTTGCGGCCGGCGCGCACGCTGCGCACGCTGAACGCGGGCGTCCGGGTGAACGTGCCGAGGCCGGGCAGCGTGAACGACTTCGCCGTCGCCGAGAGGTCGAAGGTCGTGAATCGCCGGCTCCCGAGGCCGCCCGGTAGCCGCGCCCGATCCGCTGAGGAAACCGTCGGCGGCACCTCGATGGTCGCGAGCTGGGGGCGCGGGTTTCCGTCGAGGCCCTCGCCGCGAGGCTCCTGCCTCAACGCGTCGACCGTGTGCAGGACGAGGTTGACGGGCCGCCCGCCGTCGTTCGGGCGGATGCGGAGGCTGGACGGTGAGCAGGCCGAGGAGAACTGCGGAACGAACGCGCCGAACCCGCCGCCGTCGCCGCGGACCCACACGTCGGCGTCGGCAGGAGCGAGGGCCGCGCCGGAGCGGTCGGCCTGCGGGTTCTTCAGCTCGGTGCCGACCCCCACGCGGCGATCCTCGACGAAGCGCCATGCGGACCCGTTGATCGACTTCTCCCAATAGCCTGCGCGGCCGCCCGCGTCCCAGCCCGCCACACGCAGGACACGAGCGGCCGACCCGGCGCCGGACTTCGAGATCGCGATCTCATCGCTGATCCGGCCGGGAACCTTCGGCTGGCGCACCCAGTCCGGCGCCGGCAGTTGGATCGGCGGGACATCCAATCCGGCGATTCCCGTTCCGATGTAGTTGGGGAGCGGAATCACCGGTACCGGCTTGCCGCGCTGGTCCTCGAACGAGTAGCGGAAGAAGACGTTGTCGGCGCCGGAGATGTCGAAGTCCCAAAGGCGCGTATAGAGATCGCCGAAGCGGTCCGTGACGAACAGGGTGGAGCCGCTGGCCGCGAGCGCAGCGATCTGGAGCCGGCCTCGCTGCGGCCCGCAGACCTCGTAGCTGTAGTCGTTGGGGAGCCACGGGTCGATCAGCGCGATCCGGCGGTGGTCGCCGCGCAGCGCGTAGATCGTGGTGACGTTGCCTCCGCCGACGCTCTGCTGATGGTCGGCCGGGTCGGTCCAGCTGACGTCCTCGACCGAGGAGAGGACCGAGAGCTCCCAGGCGGCGGTGTCCTTCGGCAGCAGCTGCCCGGCCGGATTTACCCAGAAGAGCGGACCCCAGCGCGAGGTCCAGCTCCAGCTGAGGGGGTCGCGATTGGCGTTGTCCATCGTGTACAGCCGGCGCGCGCGATCGACGGCTACGAGATAGGGGCCGTCGGCGGAGATCGCGGTCACGAGGCCGTCGAAGCACGGCGGCAGAGGCATCCGCCGCCAGACGTCGCCGCCGGCGGCCGGGCGGAAGTAGACGTGCCCGCCGCGCAGCGCGAAGGCCCAGCCGCTGTTGAAGGTCTCCTTGGTGGAGCGGAGCAGGACCCTGTCCGGCAGGTCGAGGCCCGAAGCGGCAGGCACGCCGATCAGCTGATGGGAGCCGGTGCGCCGAGCGAGGTCGAGCAGGGGGCCGGCGACGAGCTCCGGGAGGCCGGTCGTCCCGCCGACGAGCGTGGCGCAGCTCGCCTGGTCCTGCGCCGACGCGGAGGACGGCAGGACCAGCGACAGGGCGGCGGCGATGACCAGAGCGCGGCGCACTTCTCCGACAGGGTACGTTGGGCGCCATGGCCGGTGCCGCGATGAAGGGGCTCGCCCTCTTCCGGATCGTCCTCGGCGCGGCGAGCTGGATCGCGCCCGGGGGCACCTCGCGCCTGTTCGGCGTCCCCGAGCAACGGATCACGAACGAGCTCGAGTACATGACGCGCGTCTTCGGCGTGCGGGCCGTGACCCTCGGCGTCGGCTACCTCGCCTCCGAAGGAGATGCGCGGGCGCTTTGGCACCGGCTGTGGCTGCTGTGCGACACCGCCGACACCGTGATGGGCGCCGCGATGGTGAGGCGCGGCGAGCTCGAGGGGTTGAGCGCGGTCGCCGCGCTCGCGACGACCGGGGGCGCGATGACGGTGGACCTGGCGGGATTCGCCCGGGGCAGGGAGCCCGCCGCCGGTACGCCAGTCCCGAACCAGCCGGCGGGGAGCTGAGAGCGGTGGCACCGGGTCGGCTAGCAACGGGGGTAGTGCTGCTGGTCGTGGCCGTCGGTGTGCTGGTCGGCTGCAGCGGCGGGGGCGAGCCCGACGCGCTGGCGAACTTCGAGGAGACGCTCCCGGACATGACCGAGGACTTCGGCGAAGACGCGCGCGTGCTCTCGGTCGTGGTCAAGCCGGACACGACGACGTATGAGGTGCTGACAAACGACGGGAAGGTCCTCACCCGCCTCTACGACGTGAAGACGACGACGCACACCATCCCCGGCGGACCCAACCGTGGGCCCTCGCGGACCAAGAGCCAAGGCCGCTACGAGACCGAGGGCGAGCGCGAGGCTTCCAAGGACGAGTTGAAACGCCCCACCGTCACGCTCGGCCAGCTCGAGCCGGGCGTCGTGGACAGGATGCTCGCCGAGTCCGGCGGCAACTTCACCACCACCTCGACGCTGACCGGGCGGACGTGGGTGCTCGCGCCGCCCGGGATCGGCTCAGGCTACGAAGCCAACTTCGACGGAACCGGCCTGCACGCGCGCTAGCCCGCGGGCACGCCTTGGGCCGCCCGGCGGAGCTCCTCAACGTCGAGCTTGCGCATCTTCAGCAGCGCCTCCATCGCTCGGCGCGCCTTTTCGGGGTCCGGGTCGTTGAAGATCTCGTCCATCCCGGTCGGCACGACCTGCCACGAGAGGCCGTACTTGTCCTTCAGCCAGCCGCACTGGCTCTCGGAGCCTCCCTCGGTCAGCTTGTCCCAGTAGTAGTCCACTTCCTGCTGGCCGTCGCAGTTGATCTGGAGCGAGATCGCCTCGTCGAAGGTGAACTCCGGGCCGCCGTTGATGCCGATGAAGCGCTGCCCGTCGAGCTCCCACTCGACCGTCATCACAGTTCCCGCCTCGCGCGGGCCGGCCTCGGTGTAGTTGGCCTTGCTGACGATCCGCGAGTTCTCGAAGACCGAGCAGTAGAACTCGGCCGCCTCTTCGGCTTCCGTGTCGAACCAAAGACTGGTCACGATCCGCTGATCCATCCTGCTCCTCCTTTTCGGCGTTCGAAGTCGTTCTACCCATATGACCGCCGCGGGTGAGCGAACTAATCGCCGCGCGACTAGACCGGGATCTCCTTCAGCTCGCGCTTGAGGATCTTCCCGGTCGGGTTGCGCGGCAGGTCGTCGAGGAAGACGACGTCGCGCGGGGTCTTGAAGCGGGCGAGGTTCTCCTTGACGAAGGCCTGGACACCCTCAGCGTCGATCTCCTGGCCGCCGCGGAGGACTACGAACGCGCGCAGGCGCTCGCCGAACTCAGGGTCTTCGACGCCGATCGCGGCCGCATCGGCGATCGCCGGGTGGGTGACGAGCAGCTCCTCGACCTCGCGCGGGAAGACGTTCTCGCCACCCGAGACGATCATCTCGTCGTCGCGGCCGTCGATGAACAGGCGGCCGTTGTGGTCGAAGTGCCCGACGTCGCCGCTCGACATCAGGCCGTCTATTACCTCCTTCGTGCCGCCGCCCGTGTACCCCTCGAACGGCGTCGTGGTGCCGACGAAGATCCGCCCGGTCTGCCCGGTCGGCAACTCGCGGCCGGCGTCGTCGAGGATCCTCACGCGCGAGCCGAGCGCAGGCTTGCCGACCGACGCTGGCGCGACGCGGACGTCCTCGGGGGTCGCGAGCGTCGCCACCGACACCTCGGTCGAGCCATAGAGGTTGTAGATGACGTCGCCGAGCACCTGCGTCGCGTTCACCGCGACCTCGGCCGGGAGCTGTGAGCCGGCGCAGAAGACGACGCGCAGCGAGGAGAGATCGCGCTTGCCGATCTCCTCCTCGCCGAGGGCAAGGATGCGCTGGAGCATGATCGGGACGACGCACCACGTCGTCGCGCGGTGCTCCTCGGTCAAGTCGAGGAACTGCTCGGGATCGAAGCGCCGGCGCAGCACGACCTTCGACCCGAGGCTGATCGACAGCAGCGCGATCAGGAGCCCGGTGCCGTGGTAGAGCGGCGGCCCGATCACCGCCGCCTCGCGGGCATGCATCGGCATCCGGTCGAGCAGTGAGCCTGGCAGTACGAGCGACTTCGGCTCGGGGCGAGCAGCGCCCTTCGGCGTCCCCGTCGTCCCGCTGGTCAGGAGGACGATCTTGCCGGGACTGTCCGGCGCCGGCGGCACGTCGGAGCGGCTGCGAGCGACCAGGCGGTCCACCTCGTCGGCGGTCGGGTCGTCGATCGCGCAGATAAGGCGTCCGTGGGCCGGGTCGATGCCGGCGACGACCTCGGCGAACTCGGCATCGTGAATCAGCAGGTCCACGCCCTCGCGCTCCGCGACCTCGGCGGCCTGGCGCGCCGAGAAGGCGGTGTTCAGCCAGATCGCGTTCATCCCGCCGCGCGACGCTGCGAACGCGGCCACCAGTGCCGTGCGGTGGTTGCGGCAGAGGATCCCGAGGCTCGAGCCGGGCGCGAGGCCGAGCTCGCGCAGCCCATGCGTCAGCCGGCTGACGGTCTCGTCGAACTCGGCGTAGGTGATCTCGCCGCGCTCGTCGGCGAAGGCGGGCTGGTCGCCGTGGCGAATCGCGGCGATCCGCGGCGCCGCGCCGAACGGGCCGTAGCCTGTGAGCGCGCGCATGCTCGCCGCAAAGCGGCCGGGACCCTCCACCCCGATCACGCCCGCGCGCGCGAGCGCCGCCACCGAGCGGGCCTCTAGCCCCGCGCGGCGCGCGGATTCCTTGAGCATGCCGACCAAGTCCATGAGCGATCCTCGCCGCGGCGAGACTATCGGGACGAGGCGGTCACGGGTCGATCCGCGAGGGCAGGCCGAAGCGCTCGAAGGTGCTCTCGACCCGCTCCGCCGCCTGTTCGGGCCAGCGCTCGAAGTCGGCCTCGTCGCCGACTTCGATCGTGCGCGCGACGAATGCGGTCACGTCGCTGATCCGCTCCCCGCTGAAGGTCAGCACGTTGAGCGCGAACGGCATGTAGGCGCCCTCGTCGTCGTCGAAGGCGTAGAAGGCGAGCGCCTCCTGGCCGTTCGCACGCACGCGAACCGGCCGCCAGCGCCACTCGCCCGAGAGCGGCCAGCCGGTGAGGAAGATGCGCATCGCCTCGGAGCCGGAGAACCAGCTCGCGAGCGGGGGCATCGAGAAGGCGACGTCCTCGCTCAGGAGCCCGACGACGGTCTCGACGTCGTTCTCCTCCCATGCCTTCATGTAGCGCTCGACGACCTGCTCGACCCCGTCGTCGCCGAGGGTGCGCAGCGTCGCCTGCTGGCTCTGCTCCGGAACGCGCTCCTCGATCGTCTTGCGGGCGCGCTGCAGGGCGCTGTTGACCGACGCCACGCTCGTGTCGAGCGCCGCCGCCGTCTCCTTCGCCGAGAAGCCGAGGACCTCGCGCAGGACGAGCACGGCGCGCTGGTTCGCCGGCAGCAGCTGGAGGGCGGCGACGAAGGCGAGCTCGACGGCCTCGCGCTGCTCGTAGCGAGCCTCCGGCCCGAGCAGCCCGTCCTCGATCGCGAGCATCTCGTCCGGATAGGGCTCGAGCCAGACCTTCTCCACCGCCGGCTCGCCCGGTCCGCCGTGCGGGTCTGCGGCGGGCGCATAGTCGACGGGCAGCACCCGCTTCGGCCGGCGCGCGATCGCGTCGAGGCAGGTGTTGGTCGCGATCCGGTAGAGCCAGGCCCGCAGCGCAGCTCCGTCGTCGAGCTTTCCGAGCGCTCGCCAGGCGCGGAGGTGTGCCTCCTGGAGGGCGTCCTCGGCGTCGTGGACCGAACCGAGCATGCGATAGCAGTGGGCGTGGAGCTCGCCACGGTGGGGCTCGACGAGACGCGCGAAGGCCGTTTCGTCGCCGCTGCGGGCGGCGTCGAGCACGCCCGCGGCGGGCGCGGTCGTCTTGCCGGCGGCGCTCACACTTGACAGGCTACGCCAGCGGAGCCGATGATCGCTTGGTGGACGACCCCGTCGCGATCCTCGAGCGCCAGGCGGAAACGCGCGTAGCCGAGCTGGTGCCGATCCGCTACGGGCGGATGGCCGTCTCGCCGTTCACCTTCTTCCGCGGCGCGGCCGCGATCATGGCGGCGGATCTCGCCCAGGAGCCGGCGTCGGACCTCCGCGTCCAGGTGTGTGGAGACGCCGCCAGCGAGTACGAGAACGAAGGCGAGCGGGTGGTCGTCGGCCAACGAGTGATGCAGGCGGCGAGCGACTCCTTCCTCGGTTGGGCGACGGCGGTCCACCGCGCCGACACCGAGCTCTTCGGAAAGCGCTTCTACGGTCGTCAGCTGCGCGACAAGAAGGGCGCGGCGAAGGTGGAGCGGATGAGCCCGGGTGACCTCGAGCTGTACGCGCGGCTTTGCGGGGCGTGCCTGGCCCGAGCGCACGCGCGCTCGGGCAAGATCGCCGAGCGCGCCGACGTCACGCGCAAGGGGCACGGCTTCGCGCGCGAGATCGCCGACTTCGCCGTTGCCTACGCCGACAAGAACGAGTCCGACTACGAGGCGATGCTCGAAGCCGAGGCCGACGGGAGGATCGAGGTGCAGCGCGGGGTTTGACGCGCGGCCGAGCGATTAGTTCACACGCCGGCGGCGGTCTCAGAAGTACACGTGGCCCGCGACGACTCCAATCCCGTCGTACATCTCGAGCTCCATACGCGCGACCTGGCCGGTGCATGCGGCTTCTACGCCGCCCTCTTCGGTTGGCGCGCCGAGCGGATCGAGGTACCGAGCGGCACCTATCAAGCGCTCGCGCCTGGTGCGGGGCTCGACGGCGGCGTCGTGGAGTGCGGAGCCGAGCGAGCCGTCTGGCTACCCTACGTGGAGGTCGCCGACGTCGTCGCGGCGACCGGGCGAGCGCAAGCCCTCGGCGCTTCCGTCCTGCTGGAGCCGCGCGAAGGCCCGGCCGGTTCACGCAGCGTGATCAGCGCGCGCGCCGGCGCCGAGGTGGGCCTGTGGCAGCCGAAACGCAACCGATGAGTAATCGCCCCCGACCCGGTCTCAGATCCAAATGACGAACGAAATCCAGATAGACCGCCGCCGCCGGCTAGCCCTGTACGTCCTCTGCGTGGGGATGCTGATGATCGTCCTCGACGCGACGATCGTCAACGTCGCGCTGCCGTCGGTGCAGGACGACCTCGACTTCTCGCAGGCGAACCTGGCCTGGGTCGTGAACGCCTACCTGATCCCGTTCGGCGGGCTGTTGCTGCTCGCCGGGCGCCTCGGCGACCTCGTCGGCCAGCGGCGCGTTTTCCTCATCGGGCTGACGATCTTCACCGCCGCCTCGGTGCTGTGTGCGGCCTCGCAGAACCAGGAGATGCTGATCGGCGCCCGCTTCATCCAGGGCGTCGGCGGCGCGCTCACCTCCGCGGTCATCCTCGGGATGATCGTGATGATGTTCCCCGAGCAGCGGGAGCAGCAGAAGGCGATCGGGATCTACACCTTCGTCGCCGTCGCCGGCGGCTCGATCGGCCTGCTCGCGGGCGGCGGATTGACCGAGGCGATCAGCTGGCACTGGATCTTCCTGATCAACCTCCCGATCGGCCTGCTGACGGGCTACTTCGCCCTACGGCTCGTACCCGAGACCGAGGGCATCGGCCTCAGCGCCGGCGCCGACGTCCCCGGCGCGGTGCTGCTCACTTCCGGCCTGATGCTGGGGGTCTTCACGATCCTCCAGGTGCCCGAGGAGGGCTGGGGCTCGACGCAGACCCTCGTGCTCGGCGGAATCGCGATCGCCCTGGTGGCGCTGTTCGTCTGGCGCCAGGCGCGAATCGAGAACCCGCTGATGCCGCTGCGGCTGTTTCGCTCGCGCAACGTCACAGGCGCCAACCTCGTCCAGGCGCTGCTGGTGGTCGGGATGTTCGGGATGTTCTTCCTCGGCGCGCTCTACCTACAGCGGGTCCTCGGCTACGACCCGCTCGAGGTCGGCCTCGCCTTCCTGCCCGCGACGATCGTCATGGGGGCGATGTCGTTCCGCTTCACCGGCCAACTGAACGTTCGCTTCGGCCCGAAGGCGACCCTCCTCCCGGGGATGGCCTGCATCGGCGGCGGGATGCTGCTGTTCGCGCTGACCCCGGTGGACGGGACGTTCCTGCGCGACCTGCTGGCGCCGATGGCGCTGTTCGGGCTCGGCGCCGGGCTCGCGTTCCCGTCGCTGATGACGCTCGCGATGTCGGGCGCGACGCGCGCCGACTCGGGGATCGCGTCGGGCCTCGTCAACACGAGCGTCCAGGTCGGCGGCGCCGTCGGCCTCGCCGTGCTCGCGACGCTCGCCTCCGACCGCACCGACAGCCTGCGCGCGGCGGGCGATTCCGGCGACGCTGCGCTCAACGGCGGCTACCACCTCGCCTACCTGATCGGCGCGGGGCTCGTCGGGATCGCGCTCGTGGTCGCGGTCACGATGCTGCGCTCGGAGCCGACACCGGGCGAGGATGCGAACGCCGACGTCGAGGCCGAGCCGGCCTATTCCGAAGCCGCCTAATCCGCGCGACTAGGAGCAGGCGCGCACGTTCTTGACGAGCGTCTGCGTGCGTTCGTCGGCGAGCGTCACGACCACTCGCACGCGGTTGAGCCGTCCCGCACGCAGACGCGCCCGCTCGATGCGCGAGCGCAGCATCGTCTTCTTCTCGCGCGCGACGGCCTTGCCGCGGACGCGGTACTTCGCCTGCCGCACGAACTTGTTGTCGGCGCCGCGGACGCTCGCCGTGACCGCGCCCTTCGCGCAACTCGAGCCCTTGGCGCGCGTGTAGCGGAGCTTCAGCGACAGCCGCGGACCCGCGAGGTAGAGGTCCGACTGGCGCTGGACGTGGTCCTGCAAGTCGCCGAGCCCGCCGTTCACATCGGCGAGATGGAGGCCCCAGGTGGCGTCGGGCGCCGGTCTCAGCTTGCGCGCGTTACCGATCCCGCGTGCCATCATCACATGCGCGCCGTTGACGCGCACGCAGCGTGCGGTGTAGCGGTCGGGTGGTACGACGTACGGCGTCCCCGCGGTCGGCGGCGGGCCGCCATAAGTCTGGATGATCCCGGCCAGGATCAGGCCCGGCGTGAACAGCTCCGAACGTAGGATCGGGTGCGCCTCGAGCTCCTTGTTCTGCTTCAGCGACGCGGGGTTGGTGCAGGCGACCTCGACGTCGGGATTTGGCGGCAGGCCGGTGAGGAAGTCGGGGTTCCGCGGGCGTCCGAAGGCCGTGTCGGTGGGCGGGGTCTCGTTGAAGAGCGAGTAGGCGATCAAGCAGCCGATCTGGTCGTCGTCCGTGCAGATCGGGACGTTGGCGAAGTCGCCGCCGCGGTCCTGGTTCTTCTTCACCAGCACGTTCCCGCCGAGCAGGACTCCGCCGACGAGCTTCTTGCGCAGGCCGCGATCCTTGTCGAAGGTGTCGCGGATGAGCAGGCGCAGCATCCCGGTCCCCTGCGAGTGGCCAAGCAGGACGATCCCGCGGCCGTCGTTGTCCTGGTCGAGGTACTCCTCGAATGCGCGCTTGACGTCGCCATAGGCGAGCGCCCGCCCTGCGGGCGTGGACAAGCGCGCGAAAAGGCTCGCGAGCGTGTTCTGGCGGTAGATCGGCGCGAAGACGCGACACTGCTGGGAGAACCGCGCCGCCTGGTACTCGGCGATCGCCCGGACCTCGGGGTCGGGCGTCGCGGTGGCGTTCGGCCCGACCTGGTTCGACACCGTGGGATAGACGTAGAAGCAATCGATCGGAGGCCTGGTCGGGGCGACCGGCGTGTCGACGACCCCGGTGGCGAGATAGGTGGTGGCAAGGCTGCCGTCGCACGCGTTCGGCTGCATCCCTGGTTTGCAGATCCAGGGCGTCGCGGCCTCGGCCGCGGCGGGCACCGCCGCGCTCGCGGCCAGCGCCACGGGTACCGCCAGCAGCGCCACGCGGACGCGTCGAATTCCCTCCCTCACGAAGGCGATTCTAGAGTGGCGCCACACGGCCGGCGCTGGGCTAGGCTGGCTCGATGCTGCAGCGCGCGAGATGGATCGTCGCGGTGCTGGTCGTGGCCGCACTCACCGCGCCCGCGGCAGCGAGCGGCGTGGCAAAGCTGAAGCCGGTGGACTTCAAGCCACTGTCGAGCGCCGAGGCGGCGAGGAAGGTCGAGCGCAACGGGTTCGAGCCGCGCCCGAAGAACAAGACGGAGAACAAATCCGTGCCGAGCCGCAAGCAGCTGAAGGCGTGGAAGGCGAAGAAGTACTCGCCCTACTCGGACTTGGTGAACGGCCGTTTCACCGGGACGACCGACGAGATCATCCAGTGGGCGGCCTACAAGTGGGGGCTGCCTGAGGACGTCGTCCGTGCGGCGGCCGTGATCGAGAGCTACTGGGACATGGACGTCGTCGGCGACAACGGCGACTCGTTCGGGCTGCTCCAGATCCGCCGCCCGTACCACTGCAACGGCGACTGTGCGATCGCCCACGACCACACCGCGTTCAATGCCGACTACTACGGCGCGATCATCCGCGCGTACTACGACGGCAAGATGCCGTGGCTGAACGACGTCGAGCGCGGCCGCGACTACCGCAAGGGCGACCTCTGGGGTTCCATCGGGGCGTGGTTCGCCGGCCGCTGGCGGACGCCACCGGCCGAGCAGTACATCCGCAGGGTGCAGGAGGCGAAGGCCAAGCGCACCTGGAAGACGCCCGAGTTCGAGGCCGCCGACCGCTAGCCGGCTGCGCTAGCGACCGAGCGCTTCGTCGAGTGCTTGGGCTGCGTTGCCGCTGAGAACCTTGACGCGCTCGGCCGGCGCGAGGTCGTCAACCGCCCGCGCGAGCCGTTGGACGCTGGCCTCTACCTCTTGGGCGCGCGAGCGGCTGAGCGCTTCCAGCTCGCTGCGCTCGCGGGCGATGGTGTCGGTCGCGCGCCGGGCGGCCGCCTTCGCAGCCTCGTACTCCGGGCGGGCGACCACCTCGCCCGCGCGCACCCCTTGCGCGTACTCGGGCGGGACCAGCAGCAACCCCTGCGTCGCGGGAGCGAGGTCGTCGCGGAGCTCCGTGAGGCGGTCGGAGAGCGTCTCGTCGGGCGCGGTCGTCCTGCCGAGCGCGAACCCGCCGGCGATCCCCGCGAGCGCGGCGATGACGATGCCGATCACCAGCGCGCGGGTGCCGAAGCGGCCAGCCTCGCGGTAGAGGCTCATCACCAGATCACGGCGACCGCGGGCTCGGCCGGGCGGTCATCCTCAGCGAGCACCTCGCGTGCCCCCGCGAGCAGCTCCTCAGCGCGGTGCGCCGCCGAGAGGTCCACCAGATGCGGGCCGCGGACGACGGCCACGCGCGGCAGCAGCTCGCCGACGCCGAGGTTGACCGTCGCCCGCGACACCTCGGCGCCGAGACGGTCGAGCAGCCGAGCGCAATCGTCGGCGAGGACGACCTTGGCGTCCTCGGCGAGCGCGATCGAGCCGAGGCCGTCCACGACTGCCACACGGCCCGAGCCGTTCTCGCTGAAGACGCGGAAGAAATCGCTGCGCAGAAGGACGTCGAGATCCTGCTCGGCGAGGCCGAGGGCGGCGGCGGCCTGTCGCAGCTGCGCGGGCTCGTCGAGCGGATCGCGGCCGGCGGCGCCGGACTCGAGCGCCACGGCACCGGTCGCCACCGCGGAGAGCACACCGGCGCGCGGGTCGAAGGACGTTTCGACGCGGACGGTCTGCGGTGCCGCGCCGTTCGCCACGCAGGCTCGCTCGGCCTCGCGCCCGACCGCGGCGGCCGCCGAGCGGCCTGCACCATGGCGAACGACCTCGGCGCGGACGAGCGACAGCGCTGCGCCGATCGAACTGAGCACCTCTGCGTTCTCGGCGATCACGAACTCGCGGCCGAGCCGTGCGGCGACGGCCGGGGCGAGCGCCGAGCCGGCCCCGCCGAGCGCCACGAGCGGGACACGGGCGGGCAGGTCGTGCGCGCGCGCCGCCTCGCCCGCGGCGCGCGCGATCTTCTCGACGGCGCCGTCGAGCACCGCCCGCGCGAGATCGCCGGCGGGGCGACGGAGATGCTCGCCGAGGGCCGTGAACGCGGCGAGCGCGCTCGCGCGGGTTTCCGCGTCGGCTTCTTCAACGGAGCCGACGGCGTGGGCGGCACACGTCGCGGTGATCGCGACGCGCGCGCCCTCGCGCGTGACGAGGCTGGCATAGCGATCCGGGTCCCCCGGGCGCGGAGCGACGAGCTCGACCCTCGCGCCGGCGAGCGCCTCGGCCCCCGCGTAGCAGGCGTACGGAAGCCCGGCGACGTGTGCGCTGCGAGGGCCAACCTCGTCGATCCCCCGCCGTCCGACGAGCGCCATCGAGCCGCCGGCGGCGCCGACGACCCACGAGTCGATCGAGCGGATCGCCGTTCGCCGACCCATCACGTGGAGGGCTCGAAGCGCCGTCCGGCCGTTGCTGACGACGCTCACGTTCGAGCTCGTCCCACCGCACTCGAGCACGATCCCGGAGCCGAGCTCGAGCTGATGGAGCGCCGCGGCCACGCCCGCGGCCGGACCGGAGCCGATCGTCAACGCTGGCGCGTCGCGGAAGGCGTCGACCGCCATCGACCCTCCATCGCCGCGCAGCACGAGCAGGGGCACATCAAGTTCGGCGTGGCGGAGGACCTCTTCGACCACGTTCGCGGTTCGTTCGACGACAGGCAGGATGGAGGCGTTGATCGCCGCCGAGACGGTGCGGGTCTCGAGACCGTATGCGCCGGTCAGCTCGTAGCCGGCGCACGTGGGCAGCCCGCGCGCGCGAGCGCGGGCGCGCACGAGGCGTTCGTGTTCGGGAGCATCAACGGCGTAAGCACCGCTGACGGCGATCGCCGTGCAGCCGTGGCCGGCGAGCGCGTCGAGCGCCGCGTCGACCGCCGCCTCGTCGAGGCCGTTGGTCGCATCGAGGAACGCGTGCTCGGTCTCGAGAACGCGGCCGGCGGCGAGCTTGATCCGGCCCGCGCGGGTGCGCTTGCGCGCGAGCCGCAGATCGGGCTTCGCCCCGATCCCCACGATGCCGACGCGCGCGACGTCGCCTTCGAGTAGGGCGTTCATCGCCTGCGTCGTCGAGTAGGCGACGAGCTCGACATGGGCGCGTTCGCCGGCAAGCTGCTCGAGGACTTGCTCGAGCGCCTGCCCGACGCCCTCGGCCACCCCGACGGCCGAGCGATGCGTGGTCGGGACGACCGCGCGGCCACACAGCACGGCGGGACGGGTGCGCAGAGCGACGGCCTTCGTGAACGTGCCGCCGACATCAACGCCCACGCGGATCGCGCTCATGCGGCTGTCGCCTCGCTCAGCCGGCGCCGGCGCGCCGGCTCGATCGCGAACACCCAGATCGCCCCGACGACGAATACGGCGAGCATCACGCCCTGCACGATCAGCCCTTCCTTCGTCGGGTGGATCCCTGTCAACTCGGCGACGAACACGTTCAGGCGCGGCGAACTGACCACAGTCCGCTCGATCACGTCGGCCGACTGCAGCGAGCGCACCGCGTTGCCGGCGAAAGCGATCGACAACAACAGCAGCACGCAGGCCCCGCCGACGAGCATCTGCTTCAGCGGCAGCTGCTTGCCGAGCTTGAGGATCGCGTAGCCGATCACGGCGAGCGCGACCGCGCCGGCGAGCGCACCGAGCGCGACCCAAAGCCCGAGGCCCTCCGCGTAGGTGGACAGCGCCTGGAAGAAGAGCACGGTCTCGAACCCCTCGCGGTACACGGCCGTGAAGCCGAGCCCGACGAACGCGATCGCGGTGCCGGCAGCGATCGCCGCCGCCACCCGCGCGCGCATGAACTCCGCCCGCCGCCGCTGGTCGAGCCTCGCGACGAGCCAGAAGCTGACGATTACCAAGACGGCCACCGCCAGTAGCGCCGTGATCGCCTCCATGAGCTCGCGGTTCACCGGCGCGATCTCGATCACGAGCGTCGTCAGCAGCCAGGTGAGCGCCGTCGCGCCGAGCGCCGCGAGCACCCCCCAGGCGAGCGGGCGCTTGTAGTTCTGCGCAGACCCGGCGGCGAGGGTGCCGAGCAGGATCGCCAGCAACAGGACCGCCTCGACCCCCTCCCGCAGGATGATCGAGAACGCGAACCCGGCCGCGATCATCGGGGCCGCGACTCCCTTCGACGCGAGCACGCGATCCGAGTCGGTGAGGCCGCGCCTGACGTCGGCGACGTCGCGGCGGATCGTGTCCACCGACGCGCCCTCCTCGATGTGGGTGCGCAGCTGCGCGAAGTCGAACTCGGTATCGAGCACCTCGTCCGGATCGCGCAGGCGCATCGGGATCTCGACGTACTCGTAGTGGTCGATGTACGCCTCGCGGGCGAGCTCCAGGGCGCGCTCGCGTTCGCCGGCCTTGTACGCCTCGAGCGTCTCGTCAACCAGGGCGCTCGCCTTCGCGATCTCCGCCCGGCCGCGCTCGAGCTCGCTCTGCTCGGCCGAAGCCGGAGCGGCGAGCGCGAACAGCGCGGCGAGCGCGAGGACCGCTACGAGCAGCGAGCGCAAGCGGAGGCCTTACTCCAGCTTCTGCTGGGCCTCGTCGAGCCCATTGTTGATGTCGTTCACGAGCTTCGTGATCTCGGCCGGCGGGGCGCCGCTCGCGATCTTCTGGCGCAGCTCCTCGCGGATCTGCTCCTCGAGCTCCTCGTTGAGCTCCTCGTCCACCTTCTCGAGCGGGCCCTCGACGAGCTCGAAGTGTTCGAGGTAAGCCTGCTCGGCGAGCGTCTCGGCCGCGGTCTTCTTGTTCTCGGCCGCGTTCGCCGCGGCCTGCGCGATCAGGCGCTTGACCTCGGCGATCTCGGCAACGGCCTCCTGCGGCGTCGCCTGCTCCTCCTTGGCCTCGTCCGACTTCTTGTCGTTGTCGTCGTCCCCGCAGGCGCTCACGCCGAGCGCGAGGGCGGCGAGCAGGGCGAGCAGAAGTGGTGCGCGTGTCTTCATCGGTTCTCTTGTTTTCCTTTCGCAAAGAGGTTATTAGGGCTCCCTATTTAGGGTACCCTAACACTTAGACGGGCTCAGAGCGCGGACTCGAGCCAGGACGCGGCGAGGCGGACGTGCGGCGGGTGGAGGTGGTGGCCGGCGTCGGACTCGTGGTACTCGACTTCGAGGCCCCCTCCCTCGATCAGATCGCGGGCCCGATGCGCGAAGCCGATATCCATCACCGGGTCGCGCCGGCCGTGGGCGATGAACACCTTCGTGCGCTCGCGGCCGCGGAAATCGGGCTCCCAGCCGTCGACGGTCGGGATGAAACCGCTGTAGGCGAGCAGACCGGCGACCGCCGGCCGGTCTTTCCCGAGCCCGGTGGAGTACGACATCACCGTTCCCTGGGAGAAGCCACCTAGTACCGTCCGCTCCGGCCCGAGTCCCGTGCGTTCCCAGAGCTGGTCGTGGAAGCCGGCGAGCGCGTCGTACGCGGCGTGGAAGGTGTCGTGATCCGGGTAGCCGACCCGCGGGACGACGTACCAGTGGTGGCCGGGCGCCCCGGGCAGCTGGAGCGGGCCGCGCGGGCTGGCGAAGTGCAGCCGCCCCTGGGGGTCGAGCAGGTCCGCCAGCGCGATCAGGTCGCGCTCGTCCGAGCCGCGGCCGTGGTGGACGACGAGCAGCCCCTCGGCCGTCGCGCGCGCGGGACGCTCGACGTAGGTCAGTTTTGCGGCTTCGCTCACCGGCGCGCTTCGGCCCTGGCTAAGAAGCCGGTGCGGCCGGCTTGCCGTCGCGCGCGACGGCGGCCCACATCCGCGAGGCGACCGCGCCCGCCGCGAAGTAGAGGCACGGCAACCACGGCGCCACGCCGGCGAGACCGTCCTCGGTCGGGGTGTACTCGGCGGCGCCGAGCTCGACGATCCCGATCTCACCCAGCGGCCCGAGGACCGCAGCGACGGTGGCGGTCAGCAAGGCGCCCGGCGACGGGTCCCACCACGACCAGATCAGCACGGCGAGCGCACCCGTCAGGACGACGGAGACCGTCTCGGGCTGGCCCTTCAACGCGGCGGTCAGGCCGTAGAGCGCGAGCACGGCGGCGGCGCCCATCACGAGGTCGGCGCGGTTGCGTGTGTGCGCAGCCGGCAACCCCATTCGCTCGGAGATCCAGGCCGCGGCGAGCACCGCGGACGCGACGGCAAACGGAAACCAGATCGCGCTGTTCCAGATCTCGGGCACGTCGTCCCACTCGTACACCGTCGTGCCTGCAGCGACGTGCGTGGCATCGCCGCAGAGGGCGACCACGAATCCGATCGCGAAGACGACGCCGGCTGTGGCCCAGGGGCCGAGCACATCGCAATCCTCCCCGATCGCCTCGACTCGTGGGGTTAGCGCGGAATCGGCTCGGGCCGCGCGGCGCCCGCGCCCGTGTCCGCCAGGACCTCGGAAGCGGCGCGCTCGCCAGAGCGGATGGCGCCGTCGATGCAGCCGTAGCTGACGGTCGTGGTCTCCGTCCCGGCCCAGTGGATCGGACCGACCGGTTCGCGCAACGCGCGTCCGTAGCCCGTCAACACACCCGGAGCGAGCGTGACCGCGGAACCGCTGCGCGTGTACGGCTCGGCCGCCCAGTCCGTCTCGATGTAGTGGGCGACGTCGGTGGCCTTCGAGCCGAAACGCCGCCCGAGCTCTCGCAGGACGAGCCCGCGGCGCTCGTCCTCCGGGAGGCCGGCGAGGGCGCGGGCGTCGTCGCCCGCGGAGATCCCGAAGAGGACGCCCGGGCGCTCGTCGCTTGCACAGCCGTCGAGCGTGACGGGAAAACGTGAGTCGAGGTCCACCGAGATTCCGGACAGGCCGTCGGCGCGCCACCACGCCTCGTCATAGACGAGCGCGAGCTTCGTTAGCGGACCGACCGGCAGGCGCTGGTTCAGGAGTGCGCGGGTCGCGGGCAGGCCGGGCTCGAAGCGGATCGAGGAGATCAGCGTCGCCGGGACGGCGACGATCGCTCGCTCGGCGACGACCGACGAGCCGTTCGAGACGACCTCCACCTCGCCGTCGCGCCAAACGATCCGCTCGACGGGCGATTCCAGCCGCAGCGAGTCGCCGAGGTCGGCGGCGACGGCGTTGGCGATCGACTGCGTGCCGCCGACGACGCGATCCTGCTGGACGCCGCCGTCAACCGCGAGCAGCTTCTCGAGACCTCCGTGGGTGTTCGCGAGGAACAGCAGGAACAGCAGCGACGACTCGTGCGTGCCGCTGGTGATGATGTCCGTCAGCGCGGCCTCGACCATCCGGCGGCCACGGCCGCGCGGCACGTTGCGCGCGATCCACGCCGCCACGGTCATTCGGTCCCACTTCTCGGCCTTGGGGGCCTCCCACGGCGCCTCGACCGGCACCTGACGCGCCATCCTGTCGAGCCGCTTGATCGCGATCCCCATGCTCGCGAGCGCGAGCACGCCGGCGTTCGTGGGTATCTCGCCCTTGTAGCGAGACGGCTTGCCGCCGCGAACGAAGATCCCCTCGCCGGTCGTGTAGGTCGGGCACGTCGCAGCGCCCATCTCGGCCGCTAGGCCGTAGGCGGCGTCCTGCCCGGGCCCGAACCACGTCCCGCCGCAGTCCACCGGGACACCGTCGACGATGCGGGTGTGGACCCGTCCGCCGACGCGGTCGCGCGCCTCGAGGACGATCACCGACCGTCCCGCCTGCGCCAACCGCCTGGCGGCGGTCAGACCCGCATAACCCGCCCCTACGACACAAACATCCGCTCGATCTCGTGACATCCGTCTAGGAAGGCTGCGCGACGGGCACGGCGAGCGGCGAGTCGACCGTGCCCTCGGGCACGTGCCCCGGGTACTCGGGGAAGAGTCGGCGGGCCAGTTGGCCGCACGGCCGTTCCTCGATCGCCGGGGCGATGTCGGCCAGGTTGAGGAAAAGCCGGACGCTGCTGCCGATCTGGAGATCGGCGACGTTGGGCTGCTCCCCGCCGATCACGCCGTCGGAGATCAATCCGTCGATCTTGTCGAAGTCTGCGGGCAGCGCGGGCAGGTACTCGTTGCGGATGCGATCACCCGTGTGCCCGAGCAGCCGGCCCTCGAGCCCGACCCCGACGCCGGCGCGCTTGACCGCCCACCCGGGCAGCTCCGGCACCCGGTACCCCTCGGTGAACGAGGCGAACGCCTCCGGCCGGCGCGCGACCGCGGACAGCGAGATCCAGCGCGCGTGCTCCTGGAAGACCTGCTCACCCCACTCATCGGCCTCGTTCACCTGCGCGCGCAGCTCCGGATCGCGCGGAACCAGCGGCGGCTCGGGCTCGATGCCCTCAAGCGCCCGCATGATCAGCCGTGAACCAACGACCTTCTCTCTACCGACCGTCAACCCGGGCACGGTGCGACCACCGAACCGCTTTATCTGCAGCCCGTTCGAGACGCCGAACATCATGTCCACCCGCTCGTAGGAGAGGCCTTTGAGGTCGAGCGCCTTCATTACCGCGACGCACGGGTGCGACGCGGGAACGACGTAGAGGACGAGCCTGTCGGCCATCTGCCTCAGGCGGCCCGGCGCTCGCGCACGACGACGCGCGCGCCGTGTGCGGGGATCATCGTGACGTTGCGGTGACGTGCACGCTCCGGTTCCGGATCGGCGGCGTCGAGGTCGAGCCGTTGCGCCATCGTGCGGAGCACGACGCGCTGCTCGGCCATCGCGAGCGCGGCGCCGAGGCAGCGGCGGGTACCGCCGCCGAAAGGAATCCACTCGTAGGTGCCCGGCTTGTGCCCGATCCATCGCTCGGGCCGGAAGGCAAAGGGGTCGGGGTAGAGATCCTCGCGATGGTGAAGCAGGAGGATGCTCACGAGAATCGGCGAGTCGGCAGGCACGGCGTATTCGCCGAGCTGCCAAGGCGCCAGGACCCTTCGCCCGATGATCGGTATCACCGGGCGCGACCGCATCGACTCCGTGATCGCGGCCTCGACCTCTTCGGCCGCGACATCCTCGTTGCCGCCGCGTACACCCTCGCGCAGCCGCTCGTAAGCGGCGGGCGTTCGCACGAGCCGCTCCCACGTCCATGCGAGCGAGTTGGCGGTCGTCTCGTGCCCGGCAAGGACGAGCGAGAGCAGCTCATCGCGGAGCTCCTGATCGGTGAGCGCTTCCCCGTCCTCGGTGCGCGCCTGGAGCAACAACGAGAGGATGTCGCCGCGTTCCGCCAGGTCGTCCGCAGCGCGGCGAGCGGCGATGATCGCGTAGGTCGGCCGGTCGAGCAGTGCCATCACCGCTCGCAAGGGGCCGACCGGCTCCTCGCGGCCGGCGTTCATCAGCTCGCCGACCTGTGCGATCGGCAGGGTCGAGAACGCGACCGCCTTGCGGATGGTCGTCCGCAGGTCGCGCTCCGGCGTGCCGGGCTCCGGTTTGCCTTCGACGCCGAAGATCCCCGCCATGATCACGTCGAGGGTGATCGCCTGCATGCGCGGGGCGAGGGCGAACGGAGTGCCGATCGGCCAGCTGTCGACCTCGCGCTCGGCGGCGTCGGCGATCATCTGCGAGTAGTGCTCGATCGCCTCGCCGTGGAAGGGCGGAAGCAGCAGCTTGCGCTGGCGCATGTGGCGCTCGCCCTGTGCGGTCAGCACCGAGTTGGGACCAACGATCGGGCGCAGCGGAGACTCGGCCGTCAGCGAGGGTGCGACGGCGGGCTTGGCAGTGAAGAGCGAACGCACGTGATCGGGATGAGCCGTCACATACGCGTCGTTGATCGCCGTGAGCATCTGGAAGACCTCGCCGAGCCGGCGCCGGGCTCCGAAGACGAAGTCGATCTGGCGCACGCCGATGCGCAGTGTCTGTTTCCACTTCGGCAGCTGAATCACCGGGGGCCGAGGGAGCGCCGCCGCGTCGTCGGCCGAGATCTCGCCCGCGGGTGACTCCGGCGCCTCGCCGATCAGCGGCGTCGGCGCCTCGTGCTCGACCGTCGCGGTGGGGGTGGCCATCAGGCGCTTGATGTTACGACGCTGCGGTTGAGCTCGCGCTCGCGCAGCCAGAGGAAGAGCGGGGCGCCGAAGCAGAGCCCGACGAGGAACGTCGCGGGGAAGAGCCACCACCAGTGAGGGATGTGGCGGTCGCGCACCTCCCAGATAGCCCAGCAGAAGAACGCCACCAGCACGATCGCCAGATCGACGTTGATCTGTGCGGCGGGCAGGGTGCCGTACCAGTCGCCGAAGTACTGGCCGAGTTCGAAGCCGTGGCGCGCGAAGAAGATCGCGACCATCGCGTTCGGAACGACGAAGCCGACGACGGCGAGGAACAGGTAGACGCGTTCGCGGGTCGTGTCCATGCCGCTACCCGCGCTGGGCGAACTCGACGAACCAGTCGAGCGCGACGGGGTTCGCGAGCGAATCGCGGCTGGCGGCCTTCTCCGGCGGCTCGCCCATCAGGATCCGTTTGACCGGGACCTCGAGCACCTTGCCGGAGAGCGTCCGCGGGACCTCGACGATCGCGTGGACCTCGTTGGGAACGTGGCGTGGCGAGCAGTCCTCGCGCACGCGCGCCGCGATCCGCTTGACGAGTGCGTCGTCGAGCTCGGCGCCGTCCCGGAGCACGACGAACAGCGGCATCCAGTTCTCGCCGTCGTCGCGCGGGACGTCGACCACCACCGCGTCCACGATCTCGTCGAGCGACAACACCGCGCGGTAGATCTCGCTCGTCCCCATCCGCACCCCACCGCGGTTGATCGTCGAGTCCGAGCGGCCGTGGATCACGGCGGTGCCGCGCGCGGTGATCCGGATCCAGTCGCCGTGGCGCCAGACGCCCGGGTAATGATCGAAGTAGCTCTCGCGCAGGCGCGAGCCGTCGGGGTCGCTCCAGAAATAGATCGGCATCGAGGGCATCGGCGCGGTGATCACCAGCTCGCCGACCTCGTCCACCAAGGGGTTGCCCGCTTCGTCCCAGGCCTCGACGGCGCACCCGAGCGAGCGCGCTTGGAGCTCGCCGCGGTAGACCGGGAGGGTCGGGACCCCGCCCACGAACGCGGTGCAGACGTCGGTCCCGCCGCTGGTCGAGAAGAGCCACGTGTCGGCGCCGAGCTGGTCGTAGATCCATTCGAAGCCCTCCGGCGAAAGCGGCGAGCCGGTCGAGCCGACCGCGTCGAGTGCCGACAGGTCGCGGCCCTTCGCCGGCTCGACCCCCTCCTTCATGCAGCTCGCGATGAACGCGGCGCTCGTGCCGAAGGTCGTGATGCCCGCCCGCTCGGCGAGCTCCCACAGGGCGTCGAGCGTCGGGTGGCCGGGGTTGCCGTCGTAGAGGACGATCGAGGCTTGGGTGAGCAGGACGCCGACGAGGAAGTTCCACATCATCCAGCCGGTCGTCGAGAACCAGAAGACGCGGTCGCCGGCCTGCGCGTCGAGGTGGAGGTGCATCTTCTTCAGGTGCTCGAGCAGGATCCCCCCCTGCCCGTGCACGATCGCCTTCGGCAGGCCGGTCGTCCCGCTCGAGTAGAGCACCCACAGGGGGTGGTCGAACGGCAGCTGGGCGAACGCGAGATCAGCAGCTGTCGCGTCGCCGAGGAAGCCCTCCTCCCAGCCTTCGCCGGAGAGGTAACCGAACTCGACGACGCGCGCGCCGATCTCCTCGGCGATCCCGGCGACGATGTCGCGCCGGTCGAAGTCCTTGCCGCCGTAGCGGTAGCCGTCGATCGCAAGCATCACCTTGGGCTCGATCTGGGCGAAGCGGTCGATCACCGAGCGCGCGCCGAACTCGGGCGCAGCCGACGACCAGACCGCGCCAATCGAGGCACACGCGAGGAACGCGGCGATCGTCTCGGGGATGTTCGGCATGTACGCGACGACGCGATCCCCCTCGCCGACGCCGAGCCCACGCAGGCCCGCCGCGATCCGCGCGGTCTGCTCGCGGAGCTCGCCCCAGGTCCACTCGTCGAGCTCGCGCAGCTCGGACGCGTGGCGGATCGCGACCTCGGCATCGTCCTTGCCGCGGAAGATGTGCTCGGCGTAGGAGAGGCGGGCGCCGGGGAACCACTCCGCGCCGGGCATCTCGCGCGAGGCGAGGACCTGCGAGGCGGGCGCGTCGAAGCGGACGTCGAAGTGATCGCAGATCGCCGACCAGAAGCCCTCGAGATCAGTCGTTGACCACTCCCACAAGTGCTGGTACTCCTCGGGCAAGTCGCGCGCACGCGCGAAGGAGGTGACCGCCGCGCGCTCGACGCGCTCGGCCGAAGGGGTCCAGAGGAGGTCGCCGCCCACTGCGCCGCGACCCTACCGGCCTGTGAGCGCTACGCTCGGTCGCGATGGCCATCGAGGGCTCCGCCACCACCATCATCGAGGCGCCGATCGCGGGGGTGTTCGAGGTCGCCGCCGATGTCGAGGGGTCGCCACGCTGGCAACCCGAGATCAAGGTGGCGGAGTGCGAGGAGCACGGGCCGGACGGCGAGCAGGTGCTCGTCCACATCGAGACCGATGCAAAGGTGCGCACGCTCACCTCGGAGATGCGGTTCTCCTACGACGAGCCGGACGGTCTCTCGTGGGTGCAGGAGGAAGGCGACCTGAAGTCGGTCGAGGGCGCGTGGGAGTTCGAGGACCTCGGCGACGGGCGAACGCGCGCGACCTATTCGATGACGGTGGACCTCGGCCGCATGCTGGGGATGGTGATCCGCGGACCGCTCGTCGGCGTACTCCGCGGCCAGCTCGTCGAGAGCATGCCGGACAAGCTCAAGGGCTTCGTCGAGAAGTCCTAGCCATGCGCGGGCTCGCGGTAGCCGTCGCGGCGGGGTGCGTCGCGCTGCTCGCCGGCGCGGCGCCCACCCAGGCAGCCGAGCGCCCGCGGACGATCCCGGCGCTGCGCGAGTGGTCTCCCGGAGAGGGCGCGTACGAGCTGCGCTCCGGAGCACGGATCGTCGTCCCCGTCAAGCACCGCCGCGTCCTGCGCGAAACAGCGAAGACCTTCGCCGCCGACCTGCGCGCGCTCACCGGCGTGAGCGTGCCCGTCGTCAGCGGGCGTCGAGTCAGCGCGCTGCGCGGCGACATCCGTCTGCGGCTCGGGGCGCGCGATCCAGCCCTCGGGCGCGAGGGCTACCGCATGCGCGCCGGTGCGCGCCTGATGATCGCGGCGAACTCCGCGCCGGGCGCGTTCTACGCCACGCGCACCGCGCTCCAACTGATGCGGCAGCACAAGCACGTGCCGGCGGGCCTCGCGCGCGACTGGCCACGCTATCCCGAGCGAGGCCTGATGGTGGACATCGGCCGCAAGCACTTCACGCTCGCGTGGCTCGAGGCGCGCGTGCGCGAGCTCGCCTACCTGAAGCTGAACCAGCTCCACCTCCACTTCACCGACAACGAGGGCTGGCGGATCGAGTCGAAGTCGCACCCGGAGGTGGTCTCGACGCCTCACCTCACGCGCGAGCAGGTGCGCGGACTGATCGCCTACGCCGCGCGCCGCCACGTGCGTGTCATCCCCGAGATCGACATGCCCGGCCACATGCGTGCGGCGCTCGCGCGACACCCGGAGCTGCAGCTGCGCGATGCCTTCGGGAACCGCACCGCCACCAACCTCGACTACTCGCTTCCTGCCGCGCGGCGGTTTGCCCGCGAGCTGATCGACGACTATGCCTCCCTCTTCCCCGGCCGCTACTTCCACATCGGCGCCGACGAGTACGTCTACCTCGGGCCGCTGCCGCTGATCGCGACGCCGCTCGACTACGCCCCCTACCCCCACCTCGAGGCATACGCGCGCGGGCGCTTCGGGCCCCAGGCCACCGTGAAGGACGGCTTCCGCGCGTTCGTCAACGAGATGAACGACGCGGTGCGAGCGCGCGGGAAGACGCTGCGGATCTGGAACGACGGGATCGGCGGGCCCGGCGTCGTCGGGGTGGACCCGAACGTCGTCGTCGACTGGTGGCGCGACTCCGAGGACGGCACCGACCCGGACCAGCTCGTCGCGCGCGGGCACCACGTGCTCAACGCGGGCTGGTACCCGACCTACTACGTCAACGGACCGACCTCGAACGTGCCGCCGCGGCCGGATCTCCGTGGCGCGTACGAGACGTGGTCGGTGGACGAGTTCTCGGGCGTGCTGTACGTCAGCGGCGAGCTCGCCTTCCCGTCCGAGTACCTCGCGCGCGACGACCCGCGCAACCTCGGGTCCGAGCTGCACATCTGGAACGACGACCCGAACGCCGCGACCGAGGCCGAGATCGCGAGCGGCATCCGCCCGCGCCTGCGGATCATCGCCCAGAAGACGTGGGACTCACCGCAGCTGACGCCGACGTGGGCCGGCTTCGAGCCGATGATCGGCGCGATCGGCGACGCGCCGGGCGACTAACTAGCCCCGCGCGTGACCAGTACGTAGCCCCGCGCGTGACCACTACGCCGCGGCGGGCCGGTGGCCCGCCGCGGGTGGTGGCTGCGTTTAGAGAGCGCGAGCGCCCCGCTACTTCTTGGTGCACATGGCAGTGACCATCAGCCGGCGCGAGGGCGTCGCAGCTGGCTGGTTGAGCCTGCCGGCTCCCGTCCAACCCGTCGCGTTGTTCGTGCCCGCCGTCGGCGGATTCGGCCTGCTCGTGGAGATGATGTTTCGATGGATCACGCCGGTGCTGTTGGCGTTGACCCAGGCCGCGCCGCCGGCGATCGCCTTTTCGTCGTTGTCGCAATTGGCCGTCGCGTCTCGCGACTGATTGATTGCGGTCGTATTGGCCGAGAACGCGATCACCTGCCGGACTGCGATGGGCGTGTTCACCTGGTTGAGCACCGTCGTCGCCGTGTCGGCCGTGTCGGCCTTCTGGGCCTCGGGCACCTCGGTCAGCGTCGACTCCCGGATCTTGGCGCCGGTCAGCGTGTCGTCCTTCATCCGGACGCCGCTGATTGAGTTGGCCTTGATCGTGCTGCCGCTGATCTTCTTCGCCGCGTAGGCGGTTCCGCCAAGGACGGCGAAGACCGCAAGGGTCGCCATCACGTTGGAATACGTCATGTGCGTGCGAAATTTGTGAAGCATGAAGCGCTCCCCTCTCCTCGTTGTTGAGCCTCAGGCCAGACTAGTGCTAGTCGCTCGCCATCGCGAGCAGCTGGCGCTTCAATGCGCGCCAGCGCCGCTCGTCGACCGGCTCGATGAAGTTCAGCAGCGCGAGGCCGCGGATTGCGCTGAGCGCGGTGTCGAGCGCGGCGCGGAAGCCCCTGTCGCGCGCGCGCTCGGGGAAGATCTCCTGGGCGAGCGAGTAGATCAGCGCCGTCGTCTCACGCTCGACCTCGGCCATCCGCTCGCGCAGGTCGGGATCCGTGCGCGCAGCGACGAACAGCTCGATCGAGGCGGCGAACAGCTGGCCCGCGTGCGTGCGCCACATCAGGTCGAGCACGGCCTCCAGCCGCGCCGGAGCGTCCTCGAGCGAGCGCACCTCCTCGGCGAGCTCGGTCGCTCGCCGGCGGGCGAGGTGGCGCACCGCCTCGGCGACGAGCTCCGCCTTCGTGGGGAAATGGTGGACCTGCGCGCCGCGGGAGACGCCGGCGCGCTCGACGATCCGCGTCGTCGTCGTGTTCGCGTAGCCGTCCTCGACGAGGCAGTCGATCGTCGCGTCGAGCAGCGCGGCCTGTGTTGTTGCCCGGCGCTCGGCCTGTGTGCGGCGCTTCTTGGCTGGGGCGGCCGCCGACCTCGGCGGCGGCGTCACCGCTCGACCGTCTCGCGCTCGCCCGCGGGCAAGATCGCGGCCTCGGGGCCGGGCCCCGACTCGAGCGCGGCAGGCGGCTTGGTCGCGACGCGCTGCTCGTAGGCGGCGCGCTCGCCCTGGTGGGCCTGCGCGGCGAGCTTGTGGCCCCCGGCGATCTTGAACAGTGCCCGCTGGCCCGCGAACGGGAGCAGGTTTGCGAAGCGGGCGACCGTCGCGGCCTCCTTCGGCACCGAGACCGCGGGGCTCTTGCCGGGGAACTCGAGCGCCTCGGCGATCGCCTCGGCGACGTCCTCGGGCTCGACCGACTTCACGAGCCGCGACTTCTCCATGCCGCCGGAGAGCTCGGTGTTGACGATCGCCGGCATCACGACTGCGATCTCCACGGCGCTGTCCTCGAGCTCCCAGTAGATCGCCTGGCTGAGGCCGATCACGGCGAACTTCGAGGCGCAGTAGGTCGCGAGGCCCGGGAACCCTGTAGTTCCGGCCTGGGAAGCGATGTTGACCACGTGCCCGCTGTTGCGGGGGAGCATCCGCTCGAGCGCGAGCCGGCTGCCGTAGATCACTCCGAGGACGTTGATGTCGAGCTGGCGCTTGGTCGCCTCGTCGGTCTCCTCGGTGAAGGGGCCGATCGGCATGATGCCCGCGTTGTTGATCACGACGTCCACGGGCCCGAGCTGGTCCTCGGTCTCGTCGAGGTAGGAGGCGAACGACTCGCGGTCGGTCACGTCGAGCGGCAGCGCGATCGTGCCGTGGCCCAGCTCATCCGCGGTCTTCTGCGCGAGGCCGACCTCGATGTCGCCGATCGAGACCTTCGCGCCGCGGGAGATCAGGTGCTGGGCCGTCGAACGGCCGATCCCACGTGCACCGCCGGTAATCGCGATCACGCGGCCGTGGATCGGGCGCGGCACCTGCTTCTTGCGCTTCCTCCGGCTCACTCGGCGGCAGACTATACAGAAGAAACCGGCAGGCTGGACGGTATGTTAGTCTCGCCGCCCCCGACCGAGAGGACCGCCGATGGGAGCAGTGACCAAGCAGGCCACCCTTGCCGCGCCGCCCGAGAAGGTGTGGGAGGCGATCACCGATCCGGAGACCTACGCGAAGTGGAACAGCAGCCACGTCGCCTTCCCGGACGGCCCGCCGGACCTGACGGCCGGTGCCACCTACAGGGAGCAGATGACCGTGATGGGGATGCCGAGCGAGGTCAACTGGACCGTCTCCGAGGTCGAGGACGGCAAGCGCGTCGTCCTCGAAGGCATTGGCGCGATGGGCGTCAAGGTACGCAACGGATATGCGCTCGAGCCGGACGGCGACGGCACGGCGGTCACCTTCGAGAGCGAGTTCAGCGGCGACGCCATCGCTGCGATGGAGGCGCCGCTCGAGGCCGCGGCATCATCCGCTGGCGATGAGGCGCTGAAGAAGCTCGCGGGCCTGCTCGAGGGCTAGCCGGCGCCCGATGGATGTAAACGACACGCCGCAGCAGGCGGACTACCGCGCGAAGGTCCGCGCCTGGGCGGAAGCACACGCAGGCGAGTCGCCGCCGCCCGTGCGCGGCATGCATGTCGGCGACGTGAAGCCGTACCGGGAGTGGATGAAGAAGTTGGGCGAGGAGCGGCTCGTGGGCGTCACCTGGCCCGAGGCGTATGGCGGGGCGGGCCTGGGCCCCGCCGAGCAGATCATCGTCAACGCCGAGCTGCGCCGCGCAGGCTGCGCGGGGATCGTCGACCACATCGCGATCGGCGAGCTGGGGCCGACGATCATCGCCCACGGCACTGAGGAACAGAAGCAGCGCTACCTCGCCCCGATGCTCCACGGCGACGAGGGCTGGTGCCAGCTCTTCTCGGAGCCGGCTGCGGGGTCCGATCTCGCGGGCGTCCAGACAAGAGCGAAGCGAAGCGACGGCGGTTGGACGATCTCCGGCCAGAAGGTCTGGACGACGATGGCGCACGTGGCCGACTTCGGTCTGCTGCTCGCACGTACCAACCCCGACGTGTCCAAGCACCGCGGCCTGACGCAGTTCATCGTCCCGATGGACGCGGACGGCGTGACGGTGCGCCCGTTGCGACAGATCTCGGGCGGGTCGAACTTCAACGAGGTCTTCTTCGACGATGTGCACCTCGACGAGGACGCGACCGTCGGCCCGGTGGACGGCGGCTGGGGCGTCTCGATGACGACGCTGATGTTCGAACGGATGATGGTGCTCGCGGCGCTCGAGGAGCTTCCGGTGGGTGCGGAGTCGTTCGTCGCGCCGCTGGTCGACACCCCCGCGATCGACGATCCGCACGTGCGCCAGCGGCTCGCGGAGCTCGCGGTCGAGCGGATCGCGCTCCAGTACACCGCCTACCGCGCGCTGACCGCCTTGTCGCAGGGACAGATCCCGGGCCCGGAGGCCGGCCTCGGCAAGATCGGCGTGATGGAGGCCGGCCGCAAGGGCTGCGAGCTCGTCGCCGACGTGCTCGGGCCCGACGCGCTCGAGGGCGAGTGGGGCGAGCTCGCGGCCGAGATGCCGGGCATGCGCTCGGCGGGCGGGACTGAGGAGATCCTGCGCAACACGATCGGCGAGCGCGTTCTCGGGCTGCCCGCGGAACCGCGCGTGGACAAGAACATCCCGTTCTCGGAGCTGACCTCGAGCGGCGCCCGACCCGAAAAGGAAGAGGTGAAGGCGTGAACCTCGCGCTCTCCGACGAGCAGCAGATGCTGCGCGAGGCGGCCGCGAACGCCCTCGGCCGCCAGGACACCGTTGCCGGCGCCCGCGCGGCGCGCGACGGCGGCGAGCCGGTCGCTATCTGGGACACGGCGCGCGACGCGGGCTGGACGGGCCTGCTCGTGGGCGACGAGCGCGGCGGCGCCGGACTCGGTTTCTTCGACGCGATGCTGGTGCTCGAGGAGTGCGGCAAGCGGCTGGCGGGAATCGGCCTCATCGGCCACCTGGCCGCGACGCTGGTGCTCGAGCGCGCCGCCGCAGCGGGCGACGAGCGCGCCGCGGCCGAGCTACCCGCGCTTGCCTCCGGCGAACGCCGCGCGGCGTTCGTCTTCGCCCGCCCTCCGAGCGACACGGGCGGATGGGCCGTCGAGACTGGTGACGCGAGCGGCCGCTGGGGCGAGCTCCCACATGCCACAGACGGCGGGGCGCTCGCCGGCTCGGCCGCATTCCAGCCGGACCTTGCGGGCGCGGACGTCCTGGTCGTCCCCTTCGTCACCGCCGGCGGCGACTTGAGCGCCGCGCTCGTCAATTCCGCGACGGCCGGCGCCAGTGTCGAGGAGGTGGTGCGCAGCGACGCGTCACGCCCGCTCGGCACGCTCACGCTCGACGGGGCCGACTCGACCCCGCTCCAGGCCGGCGAGGACGAGCTCGCCGAAGCGTGGCACCTCGGCCAGGCGCTGCTCGCGGCCGACGCGCTCGGAGTCGCCGAGGCGATGCTGGCGATGGGGGTCGAGTACGCAAAGGACCGCCATGCGTTCGGGCGGCCGATCGGCAGCTACCAGTCGGTCAAGCACCAGCTCGTCGAGATCCTGCGCCGGATCGATTCGGCGCGCAGCCTTTGCTTCTACGTCGCGCTCGCGGCCGAGTCGGAGCCCGGCGAGCTCGCGATGGCGGCGGCGTGTGCGCGCTTCGCCGCCGAGGAAGCCGCCGACTACGGCACGCGCACGTGCATCGCAGTCCACGGCGGGATCGGCGCCACGTGGGAGCACGACACGCCGTTCTTCTGGCGCCGCGCGCAGCTCTCGCGAGTGCTGCTGGGCGGCGCCACCGGCGCGGGCGAACGCGTCGCGGCCGAGGTGATCGCGAAGGCGCGCGCCGACGCGGCTGCTACTGCGCCCGCGGCCGCCTGAGCACTTCAAGCAAGGAACGACCAAAGGGGCGACGAGTGAGCACTACGACGACGGAGTTCAAGACCGAGGCGCTTGGCCAGTTCGGCGATCCGGTCGAGTTCGAGGTCGAGCGCGAGCGGCTGCAGGCCTACGCGGCAGCGACCAACGACACGATCGCCGCCCACGCGGCGGGCGACCTCGCGCCGCCGGTGTTCTCGATCGTGCCCGCGTTCCAAGCGTCGGGCGCCGCGACGCTTACGGTGGTCCCGCCGGAGCTGATCATGGCAGTGCTCCACGGCGAGCAGGACTTCCGCTTCCACCGCGCGATCGAGCCCGGGATGAAGCTCGTCACGCGCGCGGCCCCGGTGGGGATCCAGGGCCGCTCGTCGGGCGTCACCGTGACGATCAAGGCCGAGACGCGCGACGCGGCCAGCGACGAGCTCGTCAGCGAGCAGTACATGGTCCCGTTTCTCCGCGGCGCTCAGTTCGAGGGCACCGAGGGCGAGCCCGCCCCTGGGCACGGCTTCAACGAGGCGCTGCGAGAGCGCGATCCCGACGCAGCGGTCGAGCAATCGTTCGACGAGGACCAGACCTACCGCTACTCAGAGGCCTCGGGCGACCTGATGCCCGTCCACCTCGACGACGACGTCGCGAAGTCGGTCGGCCTCCCCGGGATCATCATCCACGGCCTCTGCACGATGGCCTTCACCTCGCGCGCCGCGATCGAGCACGCGACGCCGGACGACCCGGCGAAGCTCAAGCGCCTCGCCGTCCGCTTCTCGAAGCCCTGCTTCCCCAAGCAGACGATCACCACGCGGATCTGGGACAGCGGCTCCGCGCACTCGTTCGAAACGACATCCGACAGCGGCGACGTCGTGATCAAGGACGGCCTCGCGGAATTTGAGGCTTAGCTGTTCAGCCGCCGCGCCCTCACGGGTAACGTAAGCGGCGGATGCAGCTGGACGGGATCCACCACATCACCGCGATCACCGGCGACGCGCCGGCGAACGTGGACTTCTACGCGCGCGTCCTGGGACTGCGCCTCGTCAAGAAGACGGTCAACCAGGACGATCCGACCGTCTATCACCTGTTCTATGGCGACGAGGAGGGCGACCCGGGCGCCGACCTCACCTTCTTCGAGTATCCGGGTGCGGAGCCGGGAAATCCCGGCGACGGCATGGTCCACACGGTCGTCTGGCGAGTGGCATCCGAGGCAGCGCTCGATTTCTGGGCCGCCCGCCTCGACGGCGAGGGAGTCGCCAGCGAGCGCGGCGAGGGGCGGCTGCGGTTCACCGATCGGGAGGGCCTCGCGCACGAGCTCGAGGTCTACACCGGCGACGAGCAGCCGCTGACCGCCGACTCGCCCGACGTCCCGGCCGAGCACGCCCTTCAGGGCTTTGCCGGCGCGCGCGCCTTCAGCGCCAACCCCGGGGCCAGCGGCGAACTGCTCGCCGAGACGCTCGGCTTCGAGCGCGCGGACGACGAGCACTGGACGGTCGCGGGACCGACCCGCAGCTCGCACTGGACCTACGAGGCCCCGCCTGACGAGCCGCCGCGGCCAGGGGGCGGGACGATCCACCACATCGCTTTTGCGACCGAGCCCGACGAGCAGGACGCCTGGCAGGCGCACGTGTCCGGGGCCGGCGCGCGCGCGACCCCGGTGATCGACCGCTTCTACTTCCGCTCGATCTACTTCCGCGAGCCGTCGGGCGTCCTGTTCGAGCTCGCCACGAAGGGGCCCGGCTTCACCGCTGACGAGCCGCTCGAATCGCTCGGCGAGAAGCTCTCGCTCCCGCCGAAGTTCGAGTCGCTGCGCGAGCAGGTCGAGCGGACGCTCACCCCACTGCCGAACCCTCGCGCCCGAGCCTAGGACTATTCTGCGGCCGCATGGCGGCCTTCAAGCGCGGCGAGTTGGTCCACGAGGGGCAGCGCCTCGTCTATGACATCCGCGGCAAGGGCCGGCGGACGGTCGTCCTGCTCCCCGGGCTGCTGCTGCCACGGCGGATGCACTGGAACCTCGCCGACGCGCTCGCCGAGCGCGGCAACCGCGTCGTCTGCTTCGACCTCCTCGGCCACGGCGAGTCCGACCACCCGCGCGACTTGATGCTCTATTCGATGCCGCTCTTCGGCGACCAGGTCGTGGCCCTGCTCGACCATCTCGAGCTCGATGAGGCCGTCGTCGGCGGTACCTCGCTCGGTGCCAACGTCACGCTCGACGTCGCGACGAAGGTGCCCGAGCGCCTACGGGGGATGGTTGTCGAGATGCCCGTGCTCGACAACGCGCTGCTCGGCTGCGCGATCGCCTTCACCCCGCTGCTGATCTGGCTGACGTTGGGCGCGCCGGTGGCGCGGGTCAGCTCGGCCGCATTTCGGGCGCTGCCCCGCCTGCCCGGCGGTGGCGACGTATCGAACAACCTCAACACCCTGCTCGACTGGATGGGCCAGCCGCCCGGCCCATCGTCGGCAGTCCTGCAGGGCCTCTTCTTCGGACGCACGGCACCGCCCCAGGCCGAGCGCAAGACGCTCCAGACGAAGACGCTGGTGATCGGCCACGATCGCGACCCGATCCATCCGTTCTCCGATGCCGACGCGCTGGCGGGCGAGCTTCCGGACGCGAAGCTGCTGCAGGCCAGCTCGGTCCTCGAGCTGCGTCTTACCCCGGAGCGCCTGACGAGCGAGATCGCCGACTTCCTCGACGAGTGTTGGAAGCCGCGCAGCGCCGCGAAGCGGCGCCGGACCTCCGCGTCGAAGCGCGCCTCGGCATAAGCTTTCCGCGATGTCGAGCCGCAAGGAGCAGAAGGAGCGCGCGCGCGAGGAGCGCCTCAAGCGCGAGCAGGAGGCGAAGGCCGCCGAGCAGCGGAAGAAGCTCGTCGGCTATGTCGTCGCGGGCGTGCTCGCCGGTGCCGTGGTCGCAGCGATCGCGATCGTCGCGCTGACCAGCGGGGGCGGCGACGACCAGAAGGCGCCGAAAGGCCTGAAGGAGGCGGCCGCGGCGGCGGGCTGCAAGGTGAGCGACTACCCCGACTTCGGCAACAGCCACGTCGAGACGCCGGTGCGCTACAAGACCAACCCGCCGACCTCGGGCGATCACTTCCCCGTCCCCGCCGAGGACGGCGCGTACCTCCAGCCGCCGAAGACCGAGGCGCTCGTCCACGCGCTCGAGCACGGGCGGATCGTCGTCCAGTACGCCCCCAACACGCCCGACCGTGTGAAGGACGGGCTAAAGGACTACTTCGACGCGCTGAAGAAGCGCAAGAATGAGGACTCGGTCCTCGGCAACGACTCCGGCGGCGTCATCCTGGTCGAGAACCGTACGCTGATGCCATTCCAGGTCGCCGCGACGGCGTGGCGCCACGCGCTCACGTGCAAGACCTACCGCGACCCCGCGAAGGTCGAGAATGCGCTCGAGGTGTTCAAGGACACCTACCGCGGCCACGGGCCCGAGGCAGTCCGCTTCTAACGCCATAACGCCGGTCAAGCCGCGAAGAGGCTGCAAAGCGCCACAATGACTCGCTCCCGAGCGGCGCATCGGCGCCGCCGAAGGAGTGTTCGAGACAAGTAGTGAGGCGCTTTGCGATCACAGTCGCGGCGCTAGCGGTGACGGTCGTGCCCAGCACGGCGTCCTCCGCGGCGAGCCCGACGCGACCCAACCCCCCGAAGCCGGCCGATTTCGAGTTGCCCGCGTCGGCGACGCGCCCCACCCCGGCCGCTGTCGTCGGAACCAGCGCAGCGCGGGTCGAGTACCGCTCGCCCGAGCTGCGCGCCCCTGGCCGGTTCAACCTCGCGGGCCTTCGCTGGAAAAGCGGTGGCGAGCCGGAGCTGCGCGCCCGCTTCCGCAAGGCCGGAGGGCGCTGGTCACGCTGGGTTGCGCTGCAGGCCCATGACGACCACGGGCCAGATCCGGGGAGCGGCGAGCGGACCCGCGGTGGCGTATCCGACCCGTTCTGGGCCGGTGAGGCCGACTACGTCCAGTACCGCTCCTCGCGCGCGTTGCGTGAGGCGCGGATCCACTTCGTGCGGACGCTCGGCTCGGTGCCAGCGGGCGGGGCGAAGGCCCGTCCCGCCCAGAACGGGCGCCCGTCGATCGTGTCGCGATCCGCGTGGGGAGCGTCCGATTGCACCCCGCGGCGCACGGCCGGCTACGGCCAGATCAAGGCGATGCTCGTCCATCACACCGTCAACGCGAACACCTACTCGCGCGCCCAGGCGCCTGCGCTCGTGCTCGCAATCTGCCGCTATCACCGCAATTCGAACGGCTGGGACGACGTCGGCTACAACTTCCTCGTCGACCGCTTCGGCACGATCTACGAGGGTCGTGCCGGCGGCGTCGAGCGGCCGGTGATCGGCTCCCAGGCGGCCGGCCACAACAGTTCGACGACGAGCATCTCGAACATCGGCACCTACGACGCGGTGCCGCAGGCGGACGCTGTGCTCCAAGCACAGGCGAGTCTCATCCGCTGGAAGCTCGCGCTCCACGGCGTGCCGTCGCAGGGGCGAGTGTCGGTCACGTCATCGAGCGGCGTCACGCGGGCGATCGAGCGAATCTCCGGCCACCGCGACGTCAACGCCACCGGCTGTCCCGGCGACTCCCTCTACGCCCAGCTTCCGATGATCCGCAGGCTGGTCGGGGGCGAGAGCGTGACCATGGCGCCTTCGACAAAGCTCGAGCTGCGGCTGGCGACAAAGCGAGTCCGATACCCGAACTCGACCACCGCGGTCGGCCGCCTGCTCGCGCCCGACGGTACGCCGATCGCGGGCCGGACCGTAAAGATCGAGGCGTCGAAGCGAGGACGCTTCACGAAGGTGGCAACGCGCACCACGGCGTCCGACGGCCGCTTCTCGGCGACTTTCAAGCCGGCCGGGCGTCGCGGACTGCGAGCGCGCTTTGTGGGCGGCGGCGGCTACGCGGCCGCGACTTCGGTGGCGCCGACCGTCCAGGTGCGGCCCAAGATCGAGGCCTCGCTGGCCACGCGGCGGTTGCGGACCGGCGCAAAGATCGTCGTCAGCGGGCGGGTCGGCCCGGCCAAGAGCACGGTGCGCGTCGTGATCCACCGGCTCACCGGACCCGGGAGCCCAAAGCGCGTCGCCCGCCTGCGCGTGAAGACGGTCAAGCAAGGGCGGCTGCGGGGACTGTGGTCGCCGGGCAAGCCGGGCAAGTACTCGGTGCAGGTCGTGTCGCCAACCGACGGTGACACCCTCCAGGCCGCGTCGCCCAAGATGCAGCTGACGGTGACCGGCGGCGGCGGCGCGTCGCGCTGACCGCGGCTACTCGCGCCAGCCGCCCCGCTCGCCGCGGTAGAGACCGTGGCCGGTGAGCAGCAGCTTCGCCGTGCGCGCGAGGATCCTCAGATCGAGCGCCGCCGAGCGGTTGTCCACGTACCAGACGTCGAGCTCGATCCGCTCGCTCCACGGCAGCGACGCGCGCCCGTTCACCTGCGCCCAGCCCGTGATGCCGGGGCGCACCTCCAGCCTGCGGCGCTGATGACCGGTGTAGCGGTCCACCTGCGCCTGGACCGTCGGGCGGGGGCCGACGATCGCCATCTGCCCGACGAGGACGTTGAACAGGTTCGGCAGCTCGTCGAGCGAGAAGCGCCGGATGACGCTGCCCGCGCGGGTGATCCGGGGATCGCCTTGGTCGACGGCGAGGCCGGCGCCCATCTGCTCGGCGCCGACGACCATCGTCCGCAGCTTCATCAGCTCGAACTGCTCGCCGTCGCGGCCGACGCGTCGCTGGCGAAAGGCCACCGGCCCGCGTGAGTCGAGCTTGATCGCGAGCGCACATAGGGCCAGCAGCGGCGCGACCATGACGAGCGCGACGACGGCGATCACGAGGTCGAGCGCGCGGCTCACCGCGCCTCCTCGGGCGTGTCCCACCAGGCGACGGCCCCGCCGCGAAGCCAGCGCCAGAGGCCGGTCACCAGCGACGCCGTGACGAGCACGTAGTAGTGCGCGACGCGCAGCAACTTCAGCGGCACGAACGCCCCGAGGGCTGCCGCGACAAGCAGGGCGCCCTGGAGCGCGAGCGTGACCACATAGATCGCACCGTCGCCGAGTAGCGCGATGTTCGTCCCGAGGGCGAGCAGGTGGAGGAACGGCGCGAGGTAACGCAGCACGCGGTGCGAGGCGATCTGGAATGCGTACAGCGGGCCGTAGCCGCGCGGCGAGAGCATCCCGCCCTGGACGGTGATCAACCAGCCGTAGCTCGCCATCCGCCGCTTGCGCCGGTACTCGCCTTCGGTCGAGGGGATCATCTTCTCCTCGGCGATGGCCGCGGGCACGTACACCGCGCGCCGGCCGCGCTTGACCGTGTTGAACGGCATCGAGAGGTCGTGTCCCATGCGCGGATCCACGTTCACGTACGCCTCGCGGCGGAGCGCGTAGATCGCCCCGTTGCCGCTCGTGACCCCGCCGAGGCGGGACTCGAGCGCGCGGATCGCCATCTCGTAGCGCCAGTAGAGGCCCTCCTGGCTCGAGGCGCCGCCTTCGGAGAGCAGTCGCACCTGGCCGACCGCGTAGCCCACGCGCGCGTCGGCGAACGCGGCGGCCAGCACTCGCAGCGCGTCGGGGCGCCAGGCGCTGTTGGCGTCGGAGAAGGCAACGAGATCGCCGGTTGCCTGCGCGACCCCTGCGTCCTGCGCGGCTACCTTGCCGCCGCGCGGGAGGTCGAGCACGGAGTCGGCGCCGGCCGCGCGGGCGCGCTCGACGGTCGCGTCGGCCGAACCGTCGGACGCGACGATGACCTCCAGGCGCCCGCGTGGATAATCGAGAGCGAGGGCGTTGGCGACCTTCGCCGCGATGTCGCGCTCCTCGTCGTGGGCGGCGATGACGAGCGTGACCGGCGGAAGGTCGGCGTCCGAGAGCGCCTCCGGGGCATCCGAGCGCCGGCCGACGAGAGCCGCCAGCCCTGCCAGCACGAGCGGATAGCCGATCTGGACATAGACCAGCAGCCCGACCGCGACCCAGAAGACGATCTCGAGCACCACCCGATTATCCTCGCGGCTTGCCCTCGCTGCTCCTCAGCGTGGATGTCGAGGACTGGCACCAGCTGCTCGCCGGACGCCTCGGCCTCCCGGATCCGGACCCGCCGGGGCCCGCTCTGCCGCGCCAAGTGGGTGCCATTCTCGACCTCTTCGACGAGCTCGGGGCTAAGGCGACCTTCTTCATGCTGGGGAAGACCGTCGAGCGCTATCCGGAGGTCGCCGCGGAGATCGTCGCGCGTGGACACGAGCCGGCGTCGCACGGCTACGCGCACGAGCGCGTGTACAGCCAGAGCCGTGACGAGTTCCGCGACGACGTCGCCCGTAGCGCCGAGCTGATCGAGCGGCTGACCGGCCACCGGCCGCGTGGCTACCGCGCGCCTGCGTTCTCGATCAACCGCACCACGCTCTGGGCGTTCGAAGTGCTGGCAGAGCTCGGCTTCGACTACGACTCCTCACAGCACGACTCGCCGAAAGTCCCGCAGCGGCTCGGCGGGATTCCCTCGACCCCCTACCGCCTGCGGCTCGGTTCCGGCGCTGAGCTGGTCGAGCTTCCGATCGCCGTTTCGGGGCGCCTGCCAGTGGGCGGCGGCTCCTACTGGCGGCTGTTGCCCGCCGCGGCGCTCCGCCGCGGACTACGGCGGCAGCCGGACTACTCGGCGCTCTACTTCCACCCCTACGAGTTCGATCCACAGCCGCTACGCGCCGACGTCGGCGCCGAGACCGCGAAGCAACGGCTGCGCGCGCTCTATCGCCCGCTGCGCACCAACCCCGGCCGCGGCCGCGTGCCGGGCCGGCTGAGGGCGATCGCGGAGGAGTTCCAGCTGGTCCCCTACGCGGACGCCGTGGCCGAGGGCGCGAGAACGCTGTCGAGCGACGGCGAGCTAGTCTGACCGCGATGGCGACCGGGACCTCCCGCAACGAGTCCGAGCGCGTCCAGGACCACTTCCGCGACCAGGCGCGGGCCTTCGACGCGCTCTACAACGAGGAACGCGGCTTCCAGCGGATGGTGCGGCCGGGGCTGTTCCACCGCCGCGAGCTGACGCTCGGCGTCGTGCGCGAGTACGACTCGCCGCGCGTGCTCGACGTCGGCTGCGGCTCCGGGCGGATCGGCGAGCCGATCCTCGACGCCGGGGCCGGCGAGTACGTTGGGATCGACTTCTCCGAGCCGATGATCGCCCTCGCCGGCGAGCGGCTCGCGCGCTTCGGCGGGGAGCGCGTCGATCTCGTAACGGGCGACTTTTTGAAGGAATCGCTCGACGGGCAGTTCGACGTGATCGTCGGACTCGGCCTGTTCGACTACCTCCCCGAGCCCGAGGCCTTCGCCCGCCGGATGCTCGAGGTCGCCGCACCGGGCGGCGCCGTCGTCGCGAGCTTTCCACGCTGGAGCTGGTTCAAGGGCCCGATCCGCAAGCTGCGCTACGAGCGGATCAACGACGTCCCGATCTTCAACTACACCGAGCCCCAGCTGCGACGGATCTTTGGCGACGCGGGATTCTCAGACGTACGGATCGAGCGCCCGCGCCGCAGCGGGTTCATGCTGCAGGCGCGAGTCCAGCCCTGAACGGCTACTCAAGACGACCACCCACGGGCTGCCACGCTCCGTGCGTCTCATCGCCCTTGTTGACCGCGAACGCCGTGATGGCGCCGTTCCTGCGATTGAAGAAGAAAACGCCGCGGTCGGGGACCTGGAGACGGTCGAAGAGAGTAGTCCCCCCGGTGGGGCGAATGAATGCGATCTGGCGCCCGTCGGGTGAGAAGAACGGGTTGAAGTCGAGGGGATTGGTCGTCAGCCGGCGCACCGAGGAGCCGTCGGCGTCCATGACCGAAATTCCGCCCGGCCCAGTGTCGTTGACCTGGTCGCTACCTTCGCCGGAGTAGGCGATTTGGCTTCCGCCGGGCGAGTAGTCCGGATAGGTCTCGATCGTGGTGTCGAAGCGCGTCAGTTGTTCCTTCTGGCTGCCGTCCGAACGCATTCGGTAGATCCCGCTTCGATCCGGGGCATCGTCCTCGCTCTGTGCAAGCCGGAGGCGAACGAACGCGATGAAGCGCCCGTTCGGGGACCAGGTCGGCTCCACGAGTGAGTCCGGCCCGTTGGTCAGCCGCTTGACGTCGGTCCCATCGGCCTTGATCGTGAACAGATCGTTGAGGCTCTCCTCTCCCCTCCCGCGGGCGTTGCTCGAGTAGAGGATCAGCTTGCGATCGGGCGAGAATTCGCAGTCGAACACCGGCTGCGAGAGCCGCTTGACCAGCCGTGACCCGCCCCCGTCAGGGCGCATGACATGGATGCGGCCACCGTTGGGACCCGCGTGGCAGACCACGAGCCGGTCGCCGTCGGCCGACCAGCCGACCGAAGACCCAAACGGCGAGCTGGCGACTTCCCTGAGCGCACTGCCGTCCGGCTTCGCCACGTATACGCGCGATATCCGTCCCGTGCTGGTGCTCGTGCTGTCGTTGCTGGAGATGAAGGCGATCCTCCCGTTGTCGCCGGGATACGTGGCGCTCGCAACGGGCGCCCACGCTGCGAACGCGGTCGCGGCGAGTGCCGCACCGGCCAGGACCAGGCGCACGGGTAGCCGTCTGTGTCCCCCACGCATGCCACGACCCTAACCCCTTGCACGCGTTCTCGCTACCCCTTCTTCGACAGAAGCTCCTGGTAGAGCGCGATCGTGCGCTGCGCGACGCGGTCCCACGAGTAGGTGCTCTCGGCGGCGAGCCGGGCGGCCGCAGCGAGCAGGTCCCGCCGACCGGCGTCGCCGACGAGCTCGTTGAGCGTGCGCGCGAGGGCGGCGTGATCGCCCTCCGGGACGAGCTCCGCCGCACGGTGGCGGCGGGCGATTTCGCCAAAGCCGCCGACGTCCGAGAGAACGAGCGCCTTCCCGAACGCGAGCGCGGTGTAGAGGACGCCCGACTGGTCGATCTCGCGGTACGGGAGGACAACGACGTCGGCGCGGCGGAAGTAGGCGGGGATCTCGGGATCGGTGACAAAGCGCTCGACGAAGCGGACCTTGCCGCGAGCGCGCTCCGCGAGTGCGTGCAGCGGCGCCGTGTCGATGCGCGGCATCCCGACGATCCACAGCTCGGCCCCCTCCACTTCGGCGAAGGCGTCGAGCAGGACGTCTATCCCCTTGTACGGCCGGATGAGGCCGAAGCACAGGATGACCGGCCCGGCGACCTTCGCCAGCTCCTCGGGCAACGGCTCCTCCTGCGGGAGCCGGGTCAGGTAGTCGAACGCCCCGTGCGGGATCACGCGCACCTTCTCGGCGTCCACCCCGAGCTCGTCGCGCAGCCGCCTCGCTCCGTGCTCGGAGTGCACGATCACGGCGTCCATCTTCCGGACGATCTTGCGTGTGCCCGCGACCTGGCCGGTGCGCGGCTCGCGGGGGAGCACGTCGTGTGCGGTCCAGACCTTCGGCACGCCGCGCGGGAGGAGGCGGCGGTCGAGCGAGGGGACCGTCAGCCACTGGTAGTGGACGACGTCGGCCGCGCGCGCGTGGCGGCGTTGCCGCAGCATCCCGGGCACGTGCTCGCGCGCGCGGGCCATCGAGCGCCGGCGCGAGGGACCGCTCGCGTCCCTCCTTCCGCTGCGGCGGTAGAAGAGCTCGGTGACCTCGTAGCCCTCGGCTGGCTGTACGGGTCCGTACGGGAAACGCGTCGTGACGAGCTCGACCTCCTCGCCGGCGCGCGCGAGCGCCGCGCACAGCGAGCGGTCGTACGGCGGCGTGTACGCCGGGGGGTCGACGACCTGGATCCGCATCGCAGGGGATCATTGCCGACGTGGTGATCTCGTACTGCGTCGTGAACACGAATGGGCGCGAGCTCTTGCTGCGCTGCCTCGACGCAATCGAGGCGACCGCGCCGGCGGGAGTCGAGCGCGAGGTGCTGGTTCTCGACAACGCTTCCGACGACGGCTCGGCGGCCGCGGTGCAGGCGCGCGGGCAGGAGAACCTGCGCCTGATCGAGCTCGACAGGCGCGCCGGCAAGGCCGAGAACGACTCGACGCTGCTGCGCGAGGCGCGCGGGGAGTACTGCCTGCTGCTCAACGAAGACTCGGAGTTGCGGCCGGGTGCTGCGGCCGCGCTCGTCGAGGCGCTCGAGGGAGATCCCCGCGCCGGGGCGGCCGCCGCGCAGCTACTGGCGCCGGACGGTGAGCGGCAGCCGTGCGCGTGGCGCCTTCCCACCGTCGGCACCGCGCTGGCGGGAGCCTTCCTCCTGCACCGCCCGCTCGTCGTCGAGAGCGGCGGCTCGCAGACAAGGGCGGTCGGCTGGGCGCAGTCGAGCGCGATGCTCGTGCGGCGCGCGGCGGCCGAGCAGGTCGGCTACCTCGACCCGGAGTTCTTCGTCTATTCCGACGAGACCGACTTTTGCAAGCGCCTCGGCGACGCCGGCTGGCGCACGCTCCACGTGCCCACGGCGGAGGCGGTCCACCACGAACAGCTGGCGACCGACCTGGAATCCGAGCGCGCGCGGATCGTCGAGTTCCATCGCAATCGCGACCGCTACCTGCGCAAGCACCACGGCACTTTCCAGGCCGCGATCGCTCGCCCGCTCGCGGCGTGGCCGTACCTCCTGCGCGCGCTGGCGGCCGTCGTGCTGCCGGGCCACGATCCGCGCCGCTACCTGCTCCACGCGCGGCAGGCGCTCCGCCCGGGGCTGGGCGATGGCGTGCGCGAGGGCGCCGCGGCGTACAACGCCCGCCTCTCCATCTAGATTTCCGGGGGACTGATGGACGCCGGCATGGCCCACGCGGCAGCGATCGTCGGGGCGCTCGGCGCCGCCGGCGTGCTGCTCGCACGCTGGCGCTGGGCGCTGATCGGGGGCTTTGGGCTGCTCGCGCTCGCCGAAGCGGGACTGCTCGCGGCCAAGAGCGACGGGCTCGGATTCGGCGCTGCATCCGCGGGCGCGGTTGCCGCAGCGGCCGCTGTCGTCGCCGTCGTGCTCGCAGCGGGAGCCTGGGCACTCGTCCGCTGGCCCGGCGCAACGATCCCGGCGCTCGTGCTCGCGGCGCCGTTCAGACTGCCGATCGACTTCGACACCTCGCACCAGTTCCTCGTCACCACCGCGGAACCAGGGCAGCTCGGGCGGCTGCTGCCGCTCTACGTCGTCCTCGCGGCCGCCGTGCTCGCGCTCGTCTGGCGCGTTTTCACCAGCGGCGAAGCGCGCGCGCTGCCGCGGCTGCTCGCGATCCCGGCCGCCGCGTTCCTCGCGCTCGCGGCCGTGTCGATCACCTGGACCACCGACCTCGACCAGGGCACCCAGCTGCTGATCTTCTTCCTGCTGCCGTTCGCCGCGCTCGTCGCGACGGTCGCGCGCGCACCGTTCCCCGAGTCGCTGCCGCGCACGCTCGCGATCGTCGTCGTCGGCCTCGCGTCGCTGTTCGCGGCGGTCGGAATCGCCGAGGCGGCCACGCACGAGCTGCTCTTCTTCGCACCGAACCTCGAGCTCTCGAACGAGAACGCCGACTACTTCCGCGTCACCTCGCTGTTCGGCGATCCGAGCCTCTACGGCCGGCACGTCGTGCTCGGGATCTCCGTGCTGCTCGTCCTGCTCGCCACGCGCAAGCTCAAGCCGGGGTGGGCGATCCTGCTCGTCTGCTTCCTTTGGGCGGGCCTGTTCTTCTCGTATTCGCAGTCGAGCATGGCCGCGCTCGTGGCCGTCACGCTGCTCGTCGCGGCGGTCACCGGCGGACGCGGCACGCGCCTGACGATCGCGGGGCTCGCCGTGATCGGCGTGCTCGTCGTGGCAGGGCTCGGCGCGGCCGCCGCGGTCCGCGGAGACTCGCTCAAAGAGGCGACCAGCGACCGCTCCCGCCGGGTCGAGGACACGACGCGCGTGATCGCCGAGCGGCCCGTCGTCGGGGTCGGGCTCGGGGCCCAGCCCGAGGAGAGCAAGGAGCTCGCGGATCGCGACGAGCCGACGGCGAACTTCGTCTCCCACACCACTCCGCTCACGGTCACGGCCGAGCTCGGCGCGATCGGGGTGCTGATCTACCTCGCCCTGCTCGTCTGCGGCGTCAAGCTGCTCGAGGCGGTGCGCAGGCGCGCCGCCGCGCTCGGCCTGGCGCTCGAGGCCGCCCTCGTCGCCGTCTTCGTGCACGCGCTCTTCTACGCGGGCTTCGTCGAGGACCCCGTCATTTGGGTCGCGCTCGCGATCGGCGCGAGCTACCTCGTGGCGAACGGGGCCGTACAGCCCAACGGCGCGCTCGAAGCGCGAAAGGAGAGCGTCGAGGCCACGTGAGCCGGGCACGGCTCGAAGGAACGGCCCTCTGGGCACTGCTCGGCACGCTCCTCGCGCTGGTCCTGCTGAGCGTTCCCGAGCTCGGCTCCGATCCGTGGCCGTTCCGCACGGGGCCGGTCGAGCCGCGCGGGCTGCTCGGCCCGCTCGTGGACGTCGCGGGCGAGGAGTGGGACGTTGGCATCTCGCGCTCGACCGCGTTCCTCGGCGCGCTGCTCGTCGTGATCGTGGCGATCGTCGCGGTGCGCCGCCCGCGGCTCGGCGGTGGCTGGGCGGCGCTGCTGTGCCTGATCGTGACCGCCGCGCTGATCCTGCCGAGCGTCCTGCTCCAGGTCGGCCTGCGCGACGCGACCGAGCCGTGGTTCCACACGAACGACTCGACCTACCAGATCGACATCGCCGGAGAGCTCGTGCTCGACGGCGAGAACCCCTACGGGTACGACTACAAAGGCTCCGGTCTCGAGCGCTTCTACACCCGCGACGGTTCGATCTCGAAGAAGGTGCTCGACGAGGAGGTCGCGCTCGAGCACTTCGCCTACTTCCCCGGGTCGCCGCTCACCGGCGCGGCATGGCGCCTGCTCCCGCGCCCGTTCGACGACTACCGCCTGTTCGTCGCGCTCACGACCTTCGCCCTGCTGGGGGCGGCGCTGCTGTTCCGCGGCCCGATCGAGTGGCGCCTGATGGCGGGCACCGCCCTCGCAGCCAATCCGATCGCCGTGCGCTCGGCGTGGTTCGGGCAGAACGACGCGCCCTCGATCCTCGCCGTGGTCGTCGCCTTCGCGCTCGTCACACGCGAGCGCTTCGCCTGGGCCGGCGCGGCGCTCGGGGCGGCCGTGCTGCTGAAGCAGTTCGCCGTCGTCGCGGTTCCGTTCCTGTTCGTGCTGATGCTCGTGCTCGGGGCGGAACGACGCTCGATCCGCAACGCCGTGCTCTCGTTCGCGGGCGTCCTCGCCGCGGGCATCCTGCCGTTCTTCATCGCCGACCCGAAGGCGTTCGTGGACGACGCCGTGCTCTACGGGGCGCAGACCTACCGGATCGTGGGCTACGGGCTCTCGGCGCTGCTCGTCAACGTCGACGTGATCGAGAGCCGCTTCGACTACTACCCGTTCATTTGGCTGGCGCTGCTGATCTGGCTGCCGCTGACCGGCTGGCTGCTACGCGAGCAGTACCGCTCGCGTGCCGTCTGGATGGCGGGCACCGGCTTCACGGTCTCGATCTTCGCCCTGCTTTGGCTCGGGCGAACGTTCAATCACCCTTATCTGTTCTGGCCTCTCGCCGGGATTGCGCTGACCGTTTTGCTTGCGACTTGCGCTCCGCCAACGCGAAGATCCGCGAGCGGCCAACCTGGAACGTGAAGCGCTGGTCGGCGATGATCGGCGACGCGTACTTGCCTTGTGACGAGCTCCAGCGCTCCTTCCCGGTCTCGGCACTGACCGCGTAGGTCCCGTTCGGGCCGCGCTTGACCGCCCGCTTGGCCGCCTGACCGCACGACGAGCAGGTGGCGAAGTAGACGAGCCCGTCCATCACGGTAGGGGCGCCGTGGATCGCCGACGGCGCGGAGTGCTTCCACCTGACGTCGCCGGTGGCGGCATCGAGCGCGTAGAGGTTGCCGTCGTAGGAGCCGACGTAGATCGTGCGGTCGTACGCGGCGGCGGCCGAGTAGATGTAGCTGCCCGCGGGGCGAGCCCAGCGCAGCTTGCCGGTCTTCGCACCGAACGCGTAGACGACGCCATCGGTGTTGCCGATGTAGACCCGGTCGTAGGCAAAGGTCGGCGTCGCATAGAAGAACTCGCGCGAGCCGAACTCCGACTGCGCGCCATTCTCCCAGCGCTTGTTGCCGCTGCGGGCACCGAAGCCGAACAGCGTCCCGGCGTCGTTGGCGATGAAGACCGTCCCGTCGCCGTAGGCGGCGGAGGTGTTCACCTTGTCGGCGGTCTCGTACTCCCACAGCCGCTCGCCGCTCTTTGCGTCCACGGCGTAGACCTTGTGGTCCCATGAGCCGAAGTAGAGCCGGCCCTTGACGAGCAACGGGCTCGACTCGACCGGGCCGGCGCGGAAGCGCCACAGCTCCTTTCCGGTGTCGGCGTCCATCGCGACGACGAACCCGTCGGCGCCACCGGCGCCCTGCGGACAGGGGATCGCATGCATGAAAGCCTGGTAGACGACGCGGCGTTCGGGATCGACCGTCGGCGAGGAGGCGGCGCAACGGTCGTACGACTTCGACCACAGCTCCTTGCCGGTTTTTGCGTCGAGCACGTGGAAGGGACCGCGCTGCTGCGGGACGAACACCTTGCCGTAGCCGATCGAGGGCGGGAACTCGATCACGTCGCCGGCGCTGAACGACCACTCGCGCTTGAACGGCGGCCGATGGCGCTCGCCGGCGACGTGCGTTCGCGCGGCGTCGTAGGCATACGTCGGCCACGGGGTCTGAAGCACCTTCCTCTCGCGCTTCTCGCGCGCGTTGAACTCCTCCTTCGCGGACCCGCGGACGGTCTCACGCGTGGTCTCGTCCTTGTAGTAGAGGTAGCCGCCGATTCCGCCGGCGACGATCAGCACCGCGAGCCCCATGAGGATGTACCAGCGTTTCTTCATCGGTCTTGTCTCTGTTTTCGTTGGGCGAGCGACTCGCGCGACAGGAGCCGCAGGATCCGCCGGGTGACGTGTGTGACCTCGGTGTTCTGGCGATCCTCCGCGAGCAGTGTGCTCCAGCCGGGAGCGCCGGTGCGGACGACGAGGCCGAAGCCGAGATCGTAGGCCACGAACGCCGGCTTGCCCCTCTCCCGGCCCGCGGCCGCCTTGAGCTTGGCGCGCTTCGCGCGTCCGACAGACTGTTCGATGCGGCTGAACTCGCCGACAAAGCGGTCGGCGGCGCGGAACATGTCGATGTCGTCCTTGCTGACGACGAGCGGCGCGGGCGGTGTGCGCTCGTTCTCGGTCTGCTCGCCGAAGGTGTCCTCGATCCGAGGTCCGACCGGATCGCGCAGGAACCCCTTCTCGAGCTTGACGGTGCGCTTGAGCGAGTCCGCGCCGAAGTTGGCGATCCGCCCGCCGCCCTCGACGTACTCCTTGAAGCGGTTGTCGAGTGTCGGCGTGATCCAGCGCTCCGATCCGGCGAGGATCACGCCGCTGTGGTCGCGCAGCCCCTCGCCGCCGCTGCGTGCGAGAGCGACGTCGGTGGTGAGGTCGTAGGCGACCTGCTCGCGGGCGAGGAAGCGCAGCAGCGGGCCGACGTTCTCGCGCGTCGACAGCGGCAGGCGCGCGCCTGCGAGGGCGCGCTGGAGACGGACCTCGGGCGAGTCATAGAGCGTCTCAGCGAAGCCATCGCCGTTGTCGTCCACGCGCGTCGCGCCTTGCCAGCTGATCGTCGGGAGGACCACGAGGATCCTGCCGGGCCCGGGCCGCGTCCCGTTCGTGCGGCCGCGGACGACGAGCGGCGCAACGCCCTTCGCCCCACCGGTCGTCACGCGCAACAGGTAGAGGCCGCTTGGTGTCTGCTGGGGCACGCGGAAGGAGACCTTGGTGCCGCGGCGGTTGCGCGGCTTGTCGACGAACTCCGTGCCCTTGCCCTGCGTCAGACCGCGGCGGACGAGCGGCCCGCCGGCGAACGGGGCCACGCTCCAGCGCACCGGCCGCCACGCCGGCCCGACGACGAAGCGAGCCACCTTGCCGGCCCTCACCGGTTCCAGCGGGCCTTCGATCGTCACGCGGCGAACCGACGAGCCGGTCTCGGGACGCGCCTCGGCGCGCGTCGGAGGCAGCCGCGGCGGCGCGCTGCCGGCGACGAACGCGCGGTCGCGCACGACGACGCCAAAGGCGTAGATGCCGTCGGGCGCGGGCTTGCCGTCGATCATGCCGTCCCAGAGGGCGATCCGGCGAAAACGGGTGCCGTCGAAGCGGGCCACTTCGCGCACCGGCCCGTCGTCGGTGCGGTAGACGCGGAACTCCGGCGCCGGGTCGTTGGGGCCGTTGAAACGGATCCGCACCCGCCCGCGCGGGCCGGACACGCCGGGCGTGATCTCCGCCGGAGTGGCGGCGATCAGACGCGGGCGGGGCGGGGTGGTGTCGAGCACGAGCGAACGCGCGGCGGTCAGGCCGCGGCCCTCCTCGGTCAGCAACACGCGTAGGCGGTAGTCGCCGTCGGGCGCGCGGTCGCCGTCGTCGTTGCGACCGTCCCAGCTGAACTTGTGCGTCCCCTTGCGCAGCCGGCGGTCGGTCGCGAGGCGGCGGACCTCCTTGCCGTCCTCGTCCACGATCGAGACCGTCGCGTCGTCGCGCTTCGGGAGATCGAAGCGGATGTCAACCGTGTCCTTGAAGCCGTCGCCGTTGGGCGAGAGGTACTTGGCGAAGAAGACCCGCTCCACGACCGGGTCGGAGCGCTTCAGCGCCTGGGTCACGACGAAGGCGCCTGCCGTGATGACGACGAGCACGGCGAAGAAGCCGAGCGCGAGCGGCGTCGCCTTGGCCCTCCGCGACGGCGCGGCGGTCGTTTCCGAGCCCTCGGACACGCGGCCGAAGGCTAGTGAGTGGGGCGGAGCGTTGGCCGCAGCGCCACTTACACTGCCGCCCGTGCTCGACCTCGTCGTCTACGGCGCCGCGGGCTTCGCCCAGCAGGTCATGTTCTGGGTCGAGGACGCGAACGCCGCCGAGCCCCGCTGGAACGTTCTCGGCTTCATCGACGACGACAAGCTCGCGATGGGCGACGAGCGCACCGGCCACAAGGTGCTCGGGGACCGCAAGTGGGTGAGCGAACGCGCCGGCGAAGGCCCGCTCGCGGTAGTGCTCGGGATCGCGGTCCCCGAGGTCAAGGAGAAGATCGTCGACGGCTTGGCCGACGCCGGCGTGGAGTACCCGCCGGTCGTCCACCCGAGCGCGACGCTCTCGACGCACGCGCGCGTCGAGCAGGGGACGGTCGTCGGGCCGAACAACGTGCTGTCGGTCAACGTCGCCGCCGGGCCGTACGCGACGCTCAACACCGCCTGCACGCTGGGCCATGACGCCGTGGTCGAGGAGTTCGGCACGCTCTTGCCCGGCTGCAACGTCTCCGGTCACGTCGTGATCGGCCGCGGCGCGAGCATGGGGACGAACTCGGCGGTCACCCAGAGCGTCAAGGTCGGCGAGGGTGCCACGGTCGGAGCCGGAGCGACGGTCGTGGACGACCTCCCGCCCGGCTGCACGGCGGTGGGAACTCCCGCCCGGCCTCGCTAGCGCGCCTCGGTATCTTGAGGCCATGGCCGGGGTCGCGTGCACACAGTGCGGAACCGAGAATCCAGCCCAGGCGAAGTTCTGCATGTCCTGCGGCGGCGCACTCGAGCGCAAGTGCCCGTCGTGCGGCGCCACACCCCCGCCCGAGGCGAAGTTCTGCATGGAGTGCGGGAGCGACCTCGCGGGCGGAGCCGGCGCTCCCAAAGCCGCCCCTACGCCGCTGCGGGCGCCCGCTCCCGCCCGACCGGCGGAGGACGAGCCCCCGCCCGAAGAGCGGCGCCAGTGCACGGTCCTCTTCGCCGATCTCTCCGGCTACACGGCGGTGGCCGAGCAGATGGATCCGGAGGAGGTCAAGCGCCTGGTCGGCAGCTCGCTGCGGCGGCTCGGGCAGGAGGTCGAGAAGTACGGCGGCTCGATCGACAAGTACATCGGCGACAACGTGATGGCGCTCTTTGGCGCTCCGGTCGCCCACGAGGACGACGAGGAGCGGGCGGTGCGCGCCGCGCTCGGCATGCAGGGGGCGATGGAGGAGCTGAACGAGCAGCTCGAGGCGACCCACGGCGTCAGCTTCTCGCTGCGCGTCGGCGTCAACACCGGCGAGGTGCTCGCGGGCGCGGTCGGCGATGGCTACACCGTGATCGGCGATGCCGTCAACGTTGCCGCGCGGCTGCAGGCCGCTGGCAGGCCGGGGACGGTCACGGTCGGCGAACGGACGGTGCGCGCTTCGCGCGACGCGGTCGAGTACACCGAGCTCGAACCGCTGACGCTAAAGGGCAAGGCGGAGCCCGTGCCCGCGTGGGAGGCCGTGGGTCTGCGGGCCGGGGCCCCCGGCGGCCAGCGGCTGCAGAGCGAATCGCCGCTCGTCGGACGGGAGGACGAGCTCGCCCAGCTGACATCGCTCGCGGGCCGCACGATCCGCGAGGGCCGGCCGCATCTCGTCACCGTGATCGGCGGCGCGGGCGTCGGCAAGTCGCGCCTGACGCGCGAGTTCGAGCAGAAGCTCGAATCGGCAGAGATACGCGCCGCCTTCCGCGAGGGGCGCTGCCTCCCCTACGGCTCCGGCATCGTCTACTGGGCGCTGGCCGAGATCGTGCGCGCCGAGTGCGGCATCGTCGACGGCGACAGCTCGGAACTCGCGTGGGAGAAGCTGTCGAGCCACGTCGGCGAGCTGCTGCGCGGCGTCGGCGAGGACTCCGAGCAGGCTGACCGCAAGGCCGCGCTGATCGGGCGGTTGCTCGGTATCGAGGCGGCACCGGACGTCGCCGGTACCGAGACGGAGGATCTACAGCGGATGCGGGAGGCGTCATTCTCCGCCGTCCGCTCGGCGATCGAGGCGATGGCGCGGCGAGAGCCGCTCGTCCTCGCGCTCGAGGACATCCACTGGGCCGACTCGGGCATGCTCGACCTGATCGAGTACCTCGCCCAGTGGGTCAGAGCTCCGCTGCTGATCGTCTGCCTCACACGCGACGAGTTGCTCGAACGACGCGAGGGCTGGGGCACGACGCGCCGAAACGCCACATCGATCTTCCTCGAGCCGCTCACCAGCGAGGAGACGCGCGAGCTCGTCGCGGCGCTCCTGCCGTCCGACAACGGCCACTCCGACGCGCTCAAGGTGGTCGCCGAGCGCGCGGGCGGAAATCCGCTGTTCGCGGAGGAGATGGTCCTGCGCCTCGGGGAGGAGGGCGCCGGTGCGGCTGCGGAGCTGCCCGACACCGTCCAGGCGCTGCTCGCCGCCCGGCTCGACTCGCTCGAACCGTTCGAGCGCCGGCTGATGCAGCAAGCGGCGGTCGTCGGCCGGACCTTCTGGCAGGGCGTGCTCGAGCCGGTCGCCCACGCCGATGGTCGCGATCTCGAGCAGGCGCTCGTCTCACTCCAGGACAAGGACCTGATCGTCCCCGGCGGCGGCTCGGTGCTCGCCGGCGAACCCGAGCTTGCGTTCAAGCACGTCCTGATCCGCGACGTCGCCTACGGGATGCTGCCCAAGGCCGTCCGCTGCCGCAAGCACTACGAGGTCGGCGGCTTCATCGAGGAGCGCGCCGGCGACCGCATCGAGGAGCTCGTCGCGCTGCTCGCCGAGCACTACGGTCGCGCCGCCGCGCTCGGCGCCGAGGCCGGGGTCGAGTCCGACGAGCTCGGACTGATGCGCTCGAAGGCGCTCCACTTCCTCGAGGCCGCGGGCGACGCCGCCGCGACCTTCTACTCCAACCGTGAAGCGCTCTCCCACTACGAGTCCGCCCGTGAGCTGAACGTCTGGGACGACCCCGAGACGCTCGCCCGCATCGGCGAGAAGCAAGGCGACGTGTCGCTCCGCCTCGGCCGTGTGGACAGCGCGGTGAAGGTCTGGGAGGAGTGCCTCGACTTCCACCGGCGCCAGGAGAACCTCGAGCGCGTGGGCGACCTGCATCGCAAGATCGGGGCCGGGCTGTGGCACAAGGGCGAGCGCGAGCAGGCGATCGACCACTACCAGAAGGGAATCAACCTCCTGCGCGACGGCCCGCCTTGCCTCGAGCTCGTCCGCCTCTACGAGGAGGCCGCCTCGCTCTACATGCACACCGGCGACAACATGCTCGCTGTCTACGCGTCCGAGAAGGCGCTCCGGCTCGCGGAGCAGCTCGGCGAGACGCGCGCGGCGAGCCGCGCGCACGGGATCTTCGGCCTCGTCTTCGGCCGCATTGGCGACACGGAGAAGGCGCTCGACAACCTTCAGCGCTCGGTCGAGCTCGCGCGCGGGTCAGACGACGCCGAGACGATCCGCGCGCTGCTGGCACTCGGCAGCCACCTCGAGATCTGCGACGCCGACTACGAGGCCGCGGGCACGGCCTACGCAGAAGGACTCGACCTTGCCGAGCAGGTCGGCGACCTGCCCGCACAGGTGGAGCTCCACACCCAGATCGCCCTGCTCGCCGCTTACCGCGCCGACTGGGATGCGGTCCAGCGCTCGGGCGAGGCAGGCGGATCGCTCGCAGAGGGCGAGGGTCTCGTGGGCAAGCTCTGTTACCCGTACGCCCTCCAAGGCCTGCTCGCGTGGCGCGAGGGCGACTTCGACGCCTCGGCCCAGCACTTCCGCCACTCGCTCGAGCTCGCCGAGGCGATCGGGCTGTCGGAGATCGCCTTTCACTCACTCTTCGGCCTCGCGCTTACACAGCGCGACGCCGGCGATCAGGAAGCGGCACTCGAGACGCTCGACCGCGCGCTCGACGTCTGCGAGCGTGCGGGTCTCGTCGCGCAGTCGATCCAGGCGACCGCGGGGCGGGCACTCGTGCTTCTGCTCGCTGGGCGCGAGGACGAGGCGCGCGAGGCCGCGGCGGAGGCGAGTGGACTCGCCGAGCGCCTGCACTACCCGGTCGGCCGTGCGTCGGCGCTCGAAGCATCGGGCGCGACGACGAGCGACCCAGCCGAGGCGATGTCGCGGTTGACAGAGGCGCGCGCGGAATGGGAGCGGCTGGGCCGGCCGCTGGAGGCCGCCCGCTGTCGCGCCCTGATGGCGAAGGTCCTTTGGGACGAGGACCCAGAGAAGGCAAAGGCCGAATTCGAGGCCGTCAACGAAGAAGTCGAACGGCTCGGCGTCCCCCACGCGTTCAAACCGGCGCGCGAAGAGGCGACGAACTGACCATGGCCACGATCCGCCAGCAAGTTTTGATCGAGGCGCCCGTCGAGGAAGTCTGGAGCCTGATCGGTGACGTACAGCATTACCCCGACTGGTGGCCATCGTTCATCGAGATCGACGGCGAGACGTTCGAGGAGGGCTCCGAGTTCGTCCAACTTTCCCACGATCCGATCGGGTCCGGCACGACGCGCACCCGCTTTGTGATCGACGACCGCACGGAGCTGAGGGAACTGCGGATGCACTGCACCCTCTCGGGCGCTTATGCGCACTGGCAGCTGACCGAGGCGCAGGGCGGTACCTTCATCGAGGTTGAAGGCGGGGCGGAAGCCCCATCGCTGCGATACAAGCTGTTCGACGCAGCGCTCGGCCGCGTGGCCTGGCGGCGCTGGATTCGAGAAGCCGTCGAGGGCCTCGAGCGCGTGGCTACTGCGTCTGATCCAGCCCGACGATGACGACGACCGTCGCGTCGCCGGCGAGCGACTGACTCTCGGCGTCGATCGGCTCGATCTGGGAGATCTTCAGCTTCCGCGCCACGGCGCGCGCGTCGGCCTTGTGGTCGGGCGCGTAGAGCGCTGCCGACTCGGCGCGCTCGCCCTGCTCGGCGGCGTTCGTGACGTTGCCGAGCTGGAAGCCGGCCGCCTGGATCTCGTCGCCGATCGTGCGCGCGAGACCCTCGACCGTCGTCCCGTTCAGCACCGCGACCGTCACCTGCGAAGGATCCACGGCGGGCGTGTTGTTGTCGCCGCCGGCGCCGTTGCCACCCTGCTGCCCCGTCTGCTCGGAGGCAGGTTCCTTCTTCTCGTCGTCGCCGCCGAACAGCGTGATCCCGCCGACGACGAGCACGACCGCGATGACCGCGACGGCAGCGATCGCCGGCAGGGGAAAGCGGCGCTCAGGTGTACGGGTGGCAGCCGCCCGTTGGGCGGCGCGGCGGCGCGCCTGCTCGGCCGCATCGCGGGGGACGACCCGCGTCTGGGCAGGGGCTGCACGCCCGGGTCGCGTCGCCGGGGCGACGGGTGGCTTGTCCCCGCCGGGGGCGGGCGCCTTCGGCTCGCCGTCGGCGCCTGTGGGCGGGCCGGGCGGTTTGGCGGTCGTCGCTCCGCCCGCGGCCGTGGCGGCAGCTGCGCTTGCGCCGGCTGCGCTCGTCGCCGCGGGCTGGGCCGCCGGAACGCCGGGCTTCGCCGGAGCGCCGGGTGCGGGAGCCTTCCCCGGCGGCGCGCCGGGTTGGGCAGGTTGGCCCGGCCTCGCGGCGGGCTGCCCCGGGCGCACGGGGCGCCCGGCCGCCGGCGCCTTGCCAGGGGTCGGCTTCACCGCGCCCCTCTGCGCCGGCACCACAGCTGCGGCGGCGGGCTGGTCGGCGGAGCGCTCGGGCGCGCGCCCGGCCCATTCCCGCAGGCGCTTCACATCGCGCGCCTGGGAGAAGTAGAGGGCGGCCAATACCCCCAGTCCTACAACGGCGGCAAAGCCGGCGTAGGCGCCAACGTCCTTTATGAACTCCATCTAGGCGGCAGCTTAGTCCTCAGCGCTGATAGCAGCGTGAGCCTAAGCCGGTTGGTCGGGCGACTCGATGCCGGCGTTCAGCGCCGCGATCGTCGAGCGCTCCTCGGCGAGCGCCTTTAGGTATCCGGCGATCTCGTCGGCCGCGCCGTTGTAGGCGACGTCCTCCACGCGCGCGAACGCATCCTCGACCCACGTGGGGTCGACCGGCGCCCGCTCCGCGACCATGATCTTCTCGGCGGGTGTGGGCCGCGGGCGCTCGTCCGGGTTGAACAGCTCCTCATGGACCTTCTCGCCAGGGCGGCGCCCGACCAGTTCGATCGCGATGTCCTCACCGGGCTCCTGGCCCGAAAGCCGGATCATGTCGCGCGCGAGGTCGATGATCTTCACCGGATCGCCCATCTCGAGCACGTACAGCTCACCGCCCTCACCGAGGTCACCGGAGCGGATCACCAGCTGAACCGCCTCGGGGATCGTCATGAAGTAGCGGGTCATCTTCTCGTCGGTGACGGTCACCGGCCCCCCGGCCGCGATCTGACGGCGGAAGATCGGCACGACCGACCCCGACGAGCCGAGCACGTTGCCGAAGCGCACGATCGTCGAGCGTGTCTCGGGGAAGCGGTGCTGTGCTGCCGACACGGCCCACTCGGCGAGCGCCTTCGAGGCACCCATCACGGTCTGGGGACTGACGGCCTTGTCGGTCGAGATGAGCACGAACCGCTCGGCTCCGGCCGTTCCCGCCGCGCTCGCGACGATCCGCGTACCGACGGCGTTGTTGCGCACCGCCTCGACCGGGTTCTCCTGCATCAGGGGCACGTGCTTGTACGCGGCGGCGTGGAAGACGAACTGCGGACGGTGCTCGAGGAACACCTCGTTCATTCGCGTCGCGTCCTTGCAGTCGGCGAGCACCGCGACACAGCCGGGGAAATGGCGCACGTCCTGGAGCTCGCGGCGGATCTCGAACAGGCTGTTCTCCGCGTTCTCGACCAGGATCAGCCGCTTCGGACGGACGCGCACGATCTGGCGGCAGAGCTCTGCACCGATCGAGCCGCCGGCGCCGGTGACAAGCACCGTGCGGTCGGTCATGTACGCACCGACGCGGTCCACTTCGACGCGCACGGGCTCGCGCCCGAGAACGTCCTCGACCTTGACCTCGCGCACCTGGCGCACGAGGTTGACTCCGCCCGAGAGCAGCTCGAAGACCGTCGGCAGGGTGCGCACCGGAATCCCGCGATCGCGGCACGCGGTGACGACCTTCTGGCGCAACGTCCCCGGCGCCGACGGGATCGCGATGATCACCTCGTCGGGCTCGGCGTCGTCGAGCACGCGCGCCAGCTCGTCGGTCGTTCCAAGCACCTTGAGCCCACCGACCCGCATCCCTTGCTTGCGCGGGTCGTCGTCGATGAACCCAAGCGGGATGTTGCGCAGCTCCGGATTGCGGCGTAGCTCCATCGCGACCGACTGGCCGCCGTTGCCGGCGCCGACGATCAGCACTTCGCGCGACCCCTTCTGGGCGGCGAGCGCCCCGCGCTCGGGGCGCTCGATCACCAGTCGCACGAAGAAGCGCGAGCCGGCGATCAACCCGAGCGTCAGCAGGAAGTCGAGCGCGACCACGCCACGCGGCGGGTCGGTGCCGCCTGCCGAGAGCAGGAAGAGCACGACGACGAGCAGCACGCTCGAGGTCACGACCGCCTTGATGATCGCCTCGAAGTCGCGCTGGTCAACGAAGCGCCAGAGCTTGTGGTAGAGGCCGAAGGCTGCGAAGACGACGAGCTTGCCGAGGATGACGAAGACGATCGTGTCGCCGAGGAGGTCCTCGTAGCGCTGCGGGATCCCCGAGTCGAACCGCAGCGAGAAGGCGAGGTAGTACGCGCCTGCGAGCAGGCACGCATCGATCGCCAACTGGACCGAGCGGCGCAGGTTGACCGATTCTCTGAGTCGCGCGTTCACGGCTTCTTCGGGGACCTACCCCGTGGCCTGCGGAGGACTACGCAGGAGGGCCTGATTGTACGGGTGAAAGAAGGAGTTGACAGAACTCGCGCGGATCGCGACGGATCCGTTGCACGGGGTCGTCCGAGCGCTTCTCGACGACGACCTCGGCGGGGTCGGTGAGGCGCTGCAGCCGCCCCTCTGCGATCAGCTTCTCGTCGACCGCGCCGAGGCGGCCCTCGAACGTCGTGTAGACCGGTGTTCCGAGGGCGACGGCCTCGCGGTTCATCGTCCCGCCCGCCGACACCACCACGTCGGCGAAGGCGATCAGGCTCTGCGCGTCAATCGCCCTCTCGGGGACGACGAACCCCCCGAGCTGCGCGATCTCCTCGCGCTGCTCGGGCGTGCGCGGAAGGACGACGGTCTGCGTCTCCCGCAGCCGCTCGAGAACGTTGCGGAACAACTCGTTCTCGAAGCGGTGATAGAGCGAGACCTCGGGCGGTGTGCGCACAACCGCGATCGGGCGCGAGCGGTCGAGGCCGAGTTCGCCGAGGATCGCCTCGTCGGGCTCGAAGTCGGCGAGGTAGTACTCCTCCTTGAGTCCGGCGTACGGCCGCAGCTTCCCGCGCGCGCCGTAGCGGTACAAGCGCTCCGGCGGGATCGCGTCGGGAACGACGACCGCGCGCGCGAGGCGACAGTTCACCTGGTGCTGCACGCGCGCCCACTCGTAGTCGAACGCGGTCGTGCTGGGGATCCGCAGCAGCGCGGCGGCCACCGTCACGTCGTTGGAGCTGTGGCCGAGCGCGATGTCGAAGTCGCGCCCGCGCGCCCACCGCCGCAGCGCGGCCGTCCGCGACAGGAGCCCGACCGCCTTGCTCGCGGCGCGGCCGCCGCGGTGGCGACCGATCACCTCATGAGCTATGCCGAAGCGCTCGAGCAACTGCGTCGTCTGAGCGAACTCGCGGCAGGTGACCTCGACGCGGTGGCCGTCGGCCTCGAGCAGCGCGATCACCGGCCGCATGACGAGCACATGCGGGCTGTTGGTGAGGTCGATCCAGACGCGCACTTCAGCCGAGCGCCTTCGCGCACGCCTCGACGACCTCGTCCACCGCCTCCGGCGCGAGCGCCATGCCCATCGGGAGCGCGACGTTGGTGCGCGCGGCCGCGGCCGTTCCCGGCAGCTCTAGCCCAACGGGCACGAAGCGCTCCATCGCCGGCTGCTCGTGGACCGGGCAACGGTAGTAGGCGCGCGCGCCGACCCCGACCTCCGAGAGCGCCTCGACCAGTTGGTCCGCGCGCTCGTGGCGGGCGACGTAGAGATGGAAGACGTGCGCAGCGTCGTCACCCCCGCCGGGGCTCGTCATCCCCTCGAGCTCCCCTAGCCCGGCCTCCGCGTAGCGCGCCGCGACCGCGCGGCGAGCCTCGTTCCAACCGTCGAGCTCCGGCAGCAGCTCGCGCAGGACCGCCGCCTGGAGCGCGTCGAGACGCGAGTTCCAGCCCACCTCACTGTGGGTCTGCTTGTCGGTCGAGCCGTGGTGGCGGAGGCGGCGGGCGAGCGCCGCGAGCTCGCCGTCGTTCGTGACGATCGCACCGCCGTCGCCGAGGCAGGGAAGGTTCTTCGAAGGGAAGAACGAGAAGGTCGCCGCGTCGCCGAGCGCGCCCGCCTTCGTCCCACCCGCAGCCGCGCCGGCCGCCTGTGCGGCGTCCTCGAGCAACGGCACACCGAACCGGCGCAGGTCCTCGACCGGCGCGACTCGGCCGAAGAGGTGGACCGGCACGATCGCCTTCGTCCGCTCACCCACCGCCGCCTCGACCGTCTCGGGCGTGACGCAGAAGGTGGCCGGGTCCACGTCGCAGAAAACCGGCGTCGCGCCGATCGCGGCGACGGCTTCGGCCGTGGCGTAGAAGGTGAACGAGGGCACGACCACCTCGTCGCCGCGCCCGACGCCCAGCGCCTGGAGGGCGATCACGAGCGCATCGGTGCCGTTGCCGACGCCGACGCAGTGCTCGACGCCGAGGTAGTCGGCGAAGTCGCGCTCGAAGGCCTCGACCTCCGGACCGAGGATGTACCGCCCGCTGGCGGCGACTTCCGAGAGGCGGGTGGCGAGCCGGTCGTGGTAGGGCTCGAGCGTGCTCGCGAAGAGGGGAACGCCCATCGCTCGCTACCCTACTTAGCCCCTATCTCGGTCGCCCGCCCGGGATCGGGCTAGACCCGTGCCACTGATCCTCGCCTCAATCACGGATCCGCTCGTCGAGTTCGCGACGGACGTCGTCGCCGAGCTCGGCCTTGTCGGCATCTTCGTCCTGATGCTGCTGGAGAGCGCCTGCATCCCGATCCCGAGCGAAGCGACGATGCTGTTCGCCGGCTTCAATGTCGCCGAGGGGGAGTACAGCCTCTTCGCCGCCACGATGGTCGGATCGGTGGCGAACCTCGTCGGCTCGTGGATCGCGTACGGGGTCGGCTACTACGGTCGGATCGACGTCCTGGAGAAGCACGGCAAGAAGCTTCATATCTCGAAGAAGCACCTCGACTGGGCGGACCGCTGGTTCGAGCGCCACGGCGACGCGACGGTCTTCTTTACCCGCATGCTGCCGATCATCCGCACGTTCATCTCGCTGCCAGCGGGCGTCGCGCGGATGCCGTTCTGGCGCTTCAGCGTGTTGACCTTCGCCGGCTGCGTGCCGTGGGTCTTCATGCTCACCTTCATCGGCAAGCAGGCCGGCGACAACTGGGAGGAGTGGAAGGACTCGCTCCATTACGTGGACTACGCCGTCGCGGCCATGATCGTCATCGGAGCGATCTACCTCTTCATCCGCTATCGCCGCAACCGCGGCGAAGGACCGGACGACGAAGCGCCCGCTCCGGCCGACGCCTAGCGCGGCAAGCGGCCCTGACGCCCGCTCCCTACGGTTGAATAGGGAGACGTGAGCGGAGGCGCGTACGCACGATCCGGCGTCGATACCGAGCGCGCCGGAGGCGCGCTCGCCGGGCTCGTCGACGTACTCAGCTCGATCGACACCGGCCGTCCCTCGCGCGCGGTGCTCGGATCAGGCCACTACGCGAACGTCCTGCGCATCACCGACGAGCTGGGGATCGCGATCTCGACCGACGGCGTCGGCTCGAAGGTGATCGTCGCCGAGCAACTCGGACGCTTCGACACCGTCGGGATCGACTGCGTCGCGATGAACGTCAACGACCTGATCTGCGTCGGCGCCGATCCAATCGCGCTCGTCGACTACATCGCGGTCGAGGAGACCGATCCCGAGATGCTGCGCGCGATCGCCGAGGGGCTGAAGGAGGGCGCCGAGCAGGCCCAGGTCGAGATCCCGGGCGGCGAGCTCGCGATGCTGCCCGAGCTGATCCGCGGGCACCCTTCCCCCAGCGGGTTCGACCTCGTCGGCGCCTGCTTCGGCGTCGTCGAGCTCGACGCGATCGTCACCGGCGCGGCGATCGAGCCCGGCGACGCGATCGTCGGCGTCCCGTCGAGCGGGATCCACTCGAACGGGCTGACGCTCGCGCGGCGCGTGCTCGACGATCTCGACGAGCGGCGCGACGAGCTCGGCGGGCGCTCGGTCGGGGAGGAGCTGCTCGTTCCAACGGCCATCTACGTCCGGGCGGTCAAAGAGCTGCTGGCCTCCGAGATCGACGTGCGCGGCCTCGCCCACATCACCGGCGACGGCCTGGCCAACCTGCTGCGGCTGGAGGCCGACGTCGGCTACCGGATCGACTCGCCGCTCCCTGTCCCGCCGTTGTTCGAGTTGATCGCCCAGCGCGGCGCGATCGAGCCGGAGGAGATGTACGACGTCTTCAACATGGGCTGCGGGCTGTGCGCGGTGGTCCTGGAAGCGGATGCCCATCGAGCGGTCGAGCTGCTTTCGGCGCACCACCCGGGCAGCGCGGTCATCGGCGCAGCGACGGCCGAGGCCGGCGTCGTCCACCACCCGGCTCTAGGCGGCACGACGGAGCGACCCGCGGAGGACGTCGACCAGGAGGCGGTGAACCTACGGATCATCCGCGGGTTCTACGACGCGTTCGCCCGACGCGACCACGAGTCTGCGTTCAAGCACTACAGCCCGGACGTCGAATGGGACGTCTCGCGATTCCCGACCCCAGGGATCGACCCCGTCTATCGCGGCCACGAAGGGATCAGGCGCTTCTGGAGAGCCTGGCTCGGCGCGTGGGCGGAACTCGCGTTCGAGGTCAAGGAGATTCGCGCGGCAGGGCCGTACGTAGCGGTTCGCATCGAGCAGCGCAATCTCGGTCGCGAGAGCGGGATCTGGGTGGACCAGGGTACGTGGACAAGCCTGTGGACACTTCGTGACGGCCTCGTCATCCGACAGGAGTTCTTCGACGACTACGACGAGGCCTTGCGGGCCGCAGGGATCACGCCATGACGATGATCGGCACCACCCTCAACGGCCGCTTCCGCCTCGAGGAGAAGATCGGCACGGGCGGGATGTCCACGGTCTATCGAGCCTTCGACGAGGTGCTCGAGCGCTCGGTCGCGATCAAGATCATGCACCGCGAGATCTCGGACGACCCTAACCAACTCGAGCGCTTCCGCCGCGAGGCGCGCGCGGTCGCCCGGCTCTCCGATCCCCATGTCGTGACCGTGATCGACGCCGGCGAGGACGAGGGCTACCCGTACATCGTCTTCGAGTACGTCGCCGGCAAGACGCTCAAGCAGCACATCAAGGACGTCGGCAAGCTGCCCGTCGGCGAGTCGATCGCATACGCGATCGAGATCGGCCGCGCGCTGTCGGCGGCACACGCCGTGAAGCTCATCCATCGCGACGTCAAACCGCAGAACGTCCTGCTCGACCCCGAGGGGCGCGCGAAGGTGACCGACTTCGGCATCGCGCGGTCGCTCGAATCGGACGGCCTGACCGTCACGGGCCGCGTGCTCGGCACCACCGACTACGTGGCGCCCGAACAGGCGACCGGCGAGGCGGCGAGCGAGCGCTCCGACATCTACGCGCTCGGCGTCGTCCTCTACGAGATGCTCGCGGGCGAGGTCCCGTTCAAGGCGGACACCCAGGTCGGCGTCGCGATGAAGCACGTCAAGGACCCGCTGCCCGACATCCGCGCGGCGCGGCCCGAGCTGTCGGCCGCGGTGGCTGCGATCGTCGAGCAGGCGACCGCCAAGCGCCCGGAGGACCGCTATGCCTCGATGGACGAGATGCTGCACGAGCTGGAGCACGCGCTCGCGGTCGAGGCGGCGCGCTCGGGCCAGACGACCGGCGAGGCGACCAGCGTGTTGCAAGCGCTCCCGGGCGACACCGCCGACTTCGTCCCGCTGCGCCTGCGGCGTCCGCGGCGGGCGCTCCTGCTTTCGCTGCTGTTGCTGGCCGGGATCGCAGTTGCCGTCGTCGTCCTCGTCACGCGCACCGAGGAGGGGACGAAGGGCGGAGCCGCGCCGGCGCAGTCGGCCTCGCCAAAGCAGGTGCAGCTCGAATCGGCCGGCGATTTCGACCCTGAGCCCGGCGATCAGCGCGAGCACGAGCAGGCCACCGGCAACGCGATCGACGGCGCGCGCAACACCCTCTGGGACACCGAGCGCTACCAAGGAGGTGCTCTGAACAAGCCGGGTGTCGGCCTCTACGTGAAGACCGCGTCGCCGACGGCCGCGAAGGCGGTCCGTCTCGTCAGCCCGACACCGGGCTTCACGGCTGACATCTACGCCGCGAACGACGTGGGTGAGTCGCTTGCGGACTGGACCAAGGTCGGGGGGCCGGTGAACGTCGGCGAGACGGTCAAGGCGCCGCTCAACACGCGCGGGCAGAAGTACCGCTACTACATGGTCTGGGTGACCAAGCTCGCCGACGGCGAGGACCAGGCGGCCATCTCAGAGCTGACGCTCGAGAACTAGCGGACGAAAGACCGCTTGCGCCACGGGCCTTGCGTCCCCTACGCTGGTCGCGAGAAGCCCCCTCCAACCACAGCCGAGAGGAGCATTGTGGGCCTGTTCAAGAACATGAAGGACATGCAGGCGCAGGCGCAGGACCAGATGGCCGCCAACCAGGGAATGATGCAGCAGGCGATGGGCGACCAGGCCGGGCAGGCCGCGTACGCGCAACTCGCGCAAAAGCTCCACACCGCCGGCGTCGAAGCGCAGGGCGTGATCCACTCGATCACGCCGGGCGAGCCCGACATGGGCGGCAACTTGATGACCGATGTCGAGGTCTCGATCAAGCCCGACGACGGCGAGCCGTACCAGACGACCGTCAAGCAGTCCTTCCTGCCGGCGCAGCTCGAGGAGCTGTCCGAGGGCAAGGCGATCACCGTCAAGTACGACCCGGACTCGCCGACCTCGGCGATGATCTACGGCTGGTAGCCGCCCGACGACGAAAGGAGCAGTGATGGGCCTCTTCAAGGGAATGAAGGACCTCAAGGACCTCTCCGACCATCACGGGGGGATGCCCTCGATGCGTGACTCGTTCAAGGACATCGGCAAGATGGCCGACGACCGCGGCGAGAAAGAGGTGCTCAAGGACGGCGTCCCGGCGAAGGCCGTGGCGAAAGGGTTTGCGGAGCCGGTTCCTGGCGACCGTTTCGCGATGCAGATCCCGCTCGAGATCCATCCGCCGGACGGCGGGGAGCCGTACCAGATCAACTACGTCTTCCCGACGACTCGGATGAAGGCGGCGATCACGGTCGGGATGGAGATCCCGGTCAAAGTCCTCCCCGACGATCCGCAGCGGGTGGCCGTCCAGTGGGACGCGCAGCAGGCGTCAATCGCCGCGGCCGGCGGTGACATGGCCGCCGTGACCGCGGGGATGCAGAACACCTACGGCAACGCGGCAAACGACGCCTACAAGGCGGCGCGCGAGCAACAGGCCGCCGAGGACCCCGCCGCGAAGCTGAAGAAGCTCGACGACATGCGCAACACCGGCCTGATCACCGACGAGGAGTTCGAGGCGAAGAAGAAGGAGATCCTCGCCGAGATGTAGTCGCGGTTCAGCCGCTAGTGCCGTAGGTGAGGCCGGTGGACCCGCCGTAGCCCTCAACCATCTCGCCAAGGGCTTGGCGGGTCTGCTCGTCGCCGTGGCCGACGACGGTGACCTGGGAGCCGATGCCGCCCGGCGCCAGGTCGAAGCGGACCGAGAGCTTCTCGACCGTCGCGGTCGGCAGGAACTTCTTGCCGAGGCCGAGCGTCATCACGTTCATGATCGCGCCGGCGCCGTCGGTGCGCCGCTGCTCGAAGGTGAGCGAGTTGTAGGACTCGTCGATGAGCGCATAACTGTCGAACGCGGGCGGCGGCTGTGCGCGCCAAGCCGGCTGCGCCTGCTCGGGCGACTCGGGGATCCGGAACTGGAGCTGGACTTCGTTCGAGAGGGTCACGATCAGAAACGGTAACGCCGCTCGCGCTCGTAGCGCTCGAGCGCGTAGCCGAGCAGCCGGTCGAGCAGCTCCGGATAGGCGACCCCGGACGCCTCGAACAGCCGCGCGAAAACGCTCGTCTCGGTGAATCCCGGGATCGTGTTGAGCTCGTTGACGAGCACGTGGCCGCCGTCCTCGATGAAGAAGTCGATCCGCGCCATCCCGGCGCAGCCCGACAGCTTGTACACATCGACCGCAAGTGCGCGGACACGGTCGCGCACCTCGGGCTCGACTCGCGCCGGCACGACGAGCTCCATCCCGCCCGGTTCGTACTTCGCCTCGTAGTCGTACCAATCGGCGTTCACGACGATCTCTCCCGGCTCGGAGGCGACCGGCTCGTCGTTGCCGATCACCGAGCACTCGACCTCCATCCCCTCGGCCATCCCCTCGGCGACGATCGTCGGGTCGTGCTCGAACGCCGCCGAAAGCGCGGCCTCGAGGTCCTCGTCGCTCGCGACCTTCGAGATCCCGACCGACGAGCCGAGGCGGGCCGGCTTGACGAACAGCGGCAGGCCGAGACGCTCGAGAACGGCCGGGTCGGTCCCCTCCCGCACCGCCTGGAAGTCCACCTGCGGAACGCCCGCGTGGTCCATCAGCTGCTTGAAGACGAGCTTGTCCATGCAGATCGCCGATGCGAGCACGTTCGCCCCGACGTAGGGAACGTCGAGGATCTCGAGCAGGCCCTGCACCGTCCCGTCCTCGCCGAAGGGGCCGTGCAGCACGGGGAAGGCGACGTCGGCGCCGAGCAGGCCCGCGCCAGGCTCGAGCGCGAGCGGCTCGCCCTCGCACGACCAGCCGCCCTTGCGCGAGAGCTCCACGTTGAGCGGGTCGTGGCCGGCTGTTCGCAGGCCGTCGCGCACAGCCACGCCGGACGCGAGCGAGATCTCGTGCTCGGACGAGCGGCCGCCGGCGAGAACGGCGACCTTCATTCGCCGGTGTCCGGCGTCGGCGGTGTCGGCTCGGGCTCGAAGGTGCCGATCGTGATCACGACCGTCTTGCCCTTGCGAACTTGCGTCCCCCCGGCGGGGTCCTGATCGATCACAACACCGTCCTGGCCCTCGTCGGTCGTCGTCTCCTCGCGCACCTGGACCCCGAAGCCCGCGTCGCGCAGCTCGCCGCGCGCGTTCCCCTCGGACAGGCCGCCGACGTCGGGGACGGAGGCGCGGTCGGGACCCTTCGAGACCGTGATCGTCACCCGCGAGCCCTTGTCCACGCGGGTCCCGGCCACCGGATCCTGGGCGATCACCTGGTCCTCTGGCTGATCGGAGGCCTTCTCCTCGACCACGGCTATCAGCTCGTCGCTCTCGAGCCGGGCGTCGGCGGAGGACTGCGTCGCACCAACGACGTTGGGCACGTCGATCTGCTGGACCCCTGAGCTGACGAAGAGCCTGATCCGCTCGCTCTTCGGAACGTCCTGCTGCCCACCGGCCGGGACCGTCCGGATCGCAAATCCCTTCTTCACGGTGTCCGAGGGCTCGAGGTCGGTCGTCACCTTCTTGAAGCCTCTCTCGTTGAGCTCCTTGATCGCGCGTGCCTGCGAAAGGCCCTCCACCGACGGCACGGGCCCCTTCTCCGGGCCGGTCGAAACGATGAGCTCGACGGTCGAGTCCTCATCCGCCTTCTCTCCGGGTCGAGGATTCTGCTCAAACACTTGTCCGACCGGGGCGGTGTCGTCGGACGCCTGGGTGATCTTTGCCTTGAGGCCAACGCGGTCGAGGGTGGCCTCAGCCACCGCCTCCTGCTGGCCGACGACCTTCGGCACCTTCACCTGCTCGGGCTGAAGCACGGTCGCCCACAGGACGACGCCGACGAGTCCCAACAGCACGAGCCCGAGCGCGAACCACGGCCAGCGCTTGGGCTTCGTCTCGTCATCGCCGTCGGGGGGTGGGCCCTCGCCCGTGCCCCCGGCGTAGTCGGGGTCGCCCGCCTCGATCTGGTCGGCGGCCGCTTCGCTCAGCGCCGCGCCGGCCGCAGCGCCGGCGACCGCGCCGCCCGCGGCCGCGGCAACCTCGCCCGCCGAGAAGACCGCCGTATCGCTCGGGCTCGGCGCGCCGCCCTCGATCTGGTGGCGAGCGTCGTCGAGAGCAGCGACGAACTCCTCCGCGTTCGGGTACCGGTCGGCCGGGTCCTTTGCGAGCGCGCGCGTGACGACGGCGGCGAGCGCGGGATGAACGTCTGCCCGCAGCTCGCTGAGCGCCGGCGGCTCCTCGTTCAGGTGCTTTAGCGCGACGGCCACCGCCGTATCGCCCTCGAACGGCGGCTGGCCCCCGAGCAGCTCGAACACGATGACGCCGATCGAGTAGATGTCGGACGCCGCGCTGACCGTGTGGCCCTGCGCCTGTTCGGGCGAGAGGTACTGCGCCGTACCCATCACCGAGCCGGTCTCCGTCATCTCCGACGCGCCCATGCGAGCGATGCCGAAGTCGGTCACCTTGACGCTGTCGTCGTCGGCCACGATGACGTTGTGGGGCTTGAAGTCGCGGTGGATCACCCCACGGCGGTGTGCGAAGCCGGCGGCCTGCAGGATCTGGACGGCGATGTCGATCGCCCGCTCCTGCGAGAGCGGCGCGTCCGCCTTGACGACGTCCTTGAGCGTCCGGCCGCCGAGCAGCTCCATCGCGATGTAGTAGGTGCCGTCGTGGTCGCCGCGGTCGTAGACGCTGACGATCGACGGGTGCTGCAGCGACGCCGCCGAAGACGCCTCGCGGCGGAAGCGCTCGACGAACTCGGCGTCCTGCGCGAAACGGCGGTAGAGCACCTTGAGGGCGACCTGGCGCCCGAGGTGCGTGTCCTCGGCGCAGTAGACGTCCGCCATGCCACCGGAGCCGATCCGGTTCAGCACGCGGTAGCGCCCGTCGACGAGCGTGTTGTCGGCCACTTCGGTCACTTGATCAGCTGCTCCATCACCTGTTTCGCGATCGGCGCGGCCTCCTGGCCGCCCTGACCGGCTGTGCACTCCACCACGACGGCGACGGCGACCTTCGGGTCCTGGACGGGGGCGAACCCGATGAACCACGCCCGATTCTGCTGGCAGTCGGGGGTACGCACCTCGGCGGTGCCGGTCTTGCCCGCCACCTCGATGCCTCCCATCTGCGCGTTCGTGCCCGTGCCGGACTCGACGACGCTCGCCATCATCTCGGTCAGCTCCTTGGAGGTCTCCTGCTTCATCACGCGCTCGGCCCTCTGGGGATCGATGTCTTCCACGATCCGACCGTCCTTACCGACGACCTTTTCGACCAAGCGCGGCTTCATCCTCACGCCGCCGTTGCCGATCGTTGCCACGACCGTCGCCATCTGGAGGGCGGTCACCTGCGTCTCGCCTTCGCCGCCGCCCTGGCCGATCGCGACACGGCCGACGTCGAACCCTTGGTCCGCGTCGACAAGACCCTTGCTCGCAGCGAACACGCCGCTCGCCACCATCTGGTCGCGGGGGTAGTCGAGCGGCGGTTTGGCGTTGAAGCCGTAGCGGTCCATGTACTTCACGAGCGTCTCGCGGCCGATCTGCTCGCCGACCTGCGCCCAGACCGTGTTGACGGAGTTGGTCAGCGCGGCGAATAGGGTCGTCGGCCCGGGGCTCGAGCCCTCCGCGTTCGCGAGCGGCAAGCCGCTGATCTCGACCCCCGAGCGCCCGTCGAGCACCGACTGCGGCGTGAACTTGCCGCTGTCGAGCGCCGCCGTCGCGGTCACCACCTTGAAGGTCGAGCCGGGCTGGTAGCGCTCCTGGGTGGCGCGGTTGATCTGCGGACGATTCTCGTCGTCCTTGTTGAGCTGGGTGAGAAAGCCGGGCTCGGGGATGTCGTTCGGGTTGTAGCTCGGCTCCGAGACCATCACCCGTACGCGGCCCGTCTTTGGTTCCATCGCGACGACGGCACCCTTCTGGCCGCCGAGCGCCTGGAACGCCGTCTGCTGCGCTTGCGGGTCGAGGGTCGTCCGCAGGTCGTCGCCCTCGCGCTTCGTGCTCGAGATCTGGTCGAGGATCGACTTGAACTCGGAGACCTCCCCCGTCAGATCGTCGTTGTAGTGGCGCTCGGTGCCGTTGCGGCCCTCGCGCACGTACGAGTAGCCAACCGTATGCGCGAACAGATCGTTCGTCGGATACTCGCGGACGTAGCGGAGCGTCTCGCCCGAGCCGAGCTTGCGGTTCTTGGCGAGCGTCGACCCGTCGCGCGCGAGGATCAGGCCACGCGGGATCTTCTGCTCTTCGAGCAGCGGCCGCTTGTTGGCCGTGTTGTCCTCGAGGCTCTCGGCGCGGAAGACCGTCCACCACGAGGTCGCGCCGATCAGGACGCCGAAGAGCAGCACGATCACGCAGAACAAGCGCCAGATCTGGCGGTTCACACGAGACCTCCGCGGACTTTCGCGCGGTCGCGCCGCGCGCCGTCGGACACGATCAGGAGTAACGCGAGCAGGACGAAGTTGGCGACGATCGAGCTGCCTCCGTACGAGACGAACGGCAGCGTCACGCCCGTGAGCGGGATCGCCTTCACGACGCCGCCGACGATCACGAACACCTGGAAGGCGAACACCGCCGTCAGCCCGACGGCGAGCAGCTTCGAGAACTCGTCGCTCGACAGCATCGCCGTCTTGAAGCCGCGCGCGGTGAACAGGAGGTAGGTGAGGATCACCGCGCACGCCCCGAAGAGCCCGAGCTCGTTCGTGATCACGGCGTAGATCAGATCGGTGTGCGGCGCCGGCAGCAACGGTCCGCCGCCGGGGACGTTGAGCAGCGCCTCACCGAAGCCGCGCCCGAAAAGCCCGCCGTCCGCCTGCGCGAAGAGCGAGTTCGCGATCTGGTAGCCCTCGTCCTGGACGACGCCGCGCGCGAACGGGTCCTGCCAGATGTCGACGCGGTCCTGGATGTGCGCGACCCGGCCGGCGAAGAAGGTCGCGCCGGCGACGAACATCGCGAACCCAGCGGCGACCAGCGAGAGTCGGTTCGTCGCCACGTAGAGCAGGGCGAGGAAGCCGGCGAAGAACATCAGCGACGAGCCGAGGTCCTGGATGAAGACGAGCATCAGCATCGCGCCGCCCCAGACGACGAGCAGCGGGCCCATGTGCTTGAGGCTGATGCGCGGCAACCGTCCGCGGACGAGCACGTCGCGCGTGTCGCGCAGGTAGCTCGCCAGGAAGACGATGATCGCGAGCTTGCCGAACTCGGCCGGCTGGAACTGGATCGAGCCGATCTTGACCGCCAGAAACGCGCCGTTTATCTGCTGGCCGATCCCCGGCAGCCGCGGCGCGAGCAGCAGGCAAATCCCGACGAACGCGATCGTGTAGCGGTAGCGCTCGAGAACGTGGATGTCGCGCAGGAAGACGATCGTCGCGCAGAACAGGAGCAAGCCGAAGATGAACCACTGCGCCTGCTCGCGCGCTAGCTCGGCGTCGATGCGGTAGATCTCGACGAGTCCGAACGCGGCCAGCAGCGCGGCCAGCGGGAACATGTAGGGGTCGGCGTCGGGCAGCCGCGCGCGGATGAAGATGTGCGCGAAGACGCACGAGCCGAGGAAGATCAGTCCGTAGGTCGCCGTCGCGTTCGAGACGTCGTCGGTGCGTGTGATCAGCACCGCCGCAAAGCCGGCGCTGACCAGCAGCGACACCGGGATCAGGCCGATCAGCTCACGCGTTCGCGCCGACATCTCCTATACCTCGGTTTGCAGGGTTCTCGCTAACACTCGAGGCGGCCGCGCTCAATCTGGCGCACGAGGTCGACGGCGTCACCGCGGCTGCGCAGCTCGTGATCGAGGATCTGCTTGCGCCTTGAAGCACAGATCGCCCGCGCCGGTGTCGAGCTCTCGTAGTCGGTCGAGTACAGCTTGATCCCGAGCGGAAGCTCGTACGGAAGGCCGCGGTAGAGCGCCACCGTCGCGCGGTCGTTCGTGCCGACGAAGTAGAACTGCCGGCTGCCGACGTAGAGCCCGACCAGTAGCGCAACGACGAGCAGCAACCCGAACGCCCACAGCAACACCCGGCGAGCGCCGGTGACCGGGCCCTTCGGCCGCTTCCGGGGCGCGGAGCGGGCCGGCGACGAAGCGTCGCGCAGGGCGCGCCGGTCGGTCTCCGCCTGTCGCGCGGCCTTGGCTTCGGCCGCGCTCATCACCATCGTGCCGTCGTCGGGAGCCTCCTCCTCCTCGACCGGCGCGGCCGCGAGCGCCTCCCCGACCGCGGTGGCCTCCGCTCCGGTGAGCGTGTCCTCCTCCTCGGCGCCTTCCTCGGCGGCCTCCAGCCGCAGCAGGACGACCGTGATGTTGTCCTTGCCGCCGGCCTCGTTGGCCATCTCGATCAGCTCGCGCCCGGCCTGGTCGAGCGACGAGCGCGAGCGCAGCACCGTGGCGATCTCGTCCTCGGACACCATGCTCGTCAGCCCGTCGGAGCAGAGCAGGTAGACGTCGCCCGGCCGCGCGGGATAGGTGAGCGTGTCGACCTGGACGTCAGGCTCGGGACCAAGCGCACGCGTGATGATCGACCGCTGGGGATGGGTCTCCGCCTCCTCGGGGCGCAACCGGCCCTGCCTGACCATCTCCTCGACGAGCGAGTGATCACTCGTCAGGCGCTCGAGGCCCTCCCCTCGCAGTCTGTAGATGCGGCTGTCGCCGACATGGCCGATCGCGATCTCACCGTCGGACACGAGCACCGCGCTGAGAGTGGTCCCCATCCCGGCGCGCGCCTCGTCGGCCTGTGCGAGCTCGTAGATGCGGCGATTCGCGGAGCGGATCAGCTGCTCGAGCTGCGTCTCCGGCGGCTCGTCGCCGGACCGCTCGGACGAGAGCTCGTCGACCGCCGCAGTGGAGGCGACCTCCCCGGCCTGGGCCCCGCCCATCCCGTCCGCGACCGCGAACAACGGCGCCGCTGCGAAGAACGCATCCTCGTTCGTGTGCCGCTGCTGGCCCACATCGGTGAAGCCGGCCTCTTCGACGATCCGCAGCGACACGGCGCTACTCCTGGTAGCGGTACTCGGTGTCCCCGATCCTGATCGTGTCCCCGACGCTCAGCTGCTCGGGGCGGCGCAGCTGCTTGCCGTTGAGATAGGTCCCGTTGGTCGAGCCGAGATCCTCGATGAACATGAACGAGTCGCGCTCGAACACGCGCGCGTGGGCGGCTGACGCGAATGGGTCATCCACGTTGACCTCGGCGTTGGTGGAGCGGCCGAGCGTAGCGCCGTCGCTCACATCGAGCTCGTCGCCGGGCTCGTGGCCGAGGGCTGCGACGACCTCGAGCTTTGGATAGATCGCGTCGCGCATCTCGGCACGCTCTTCCCGCAAAGCGCCGACCGGGCCCCCGACGCTCAAGGACCCTGCCTCCTCCGTGCGCGAGAGGTCGCGCAGCGAGCTGCGCGCTACCCAAAGCAGGAACAGGTAGAGCACGGCGAGGAAGCCGAACTTGAGTAGGAGTGCGACCGGATCGTCCATCGGGCTCGCGCGCGGGCGCCGCTACTCCAGGTCGAACGTGAGCCGGGAGAGTCCGAGCGTTATCTCGTCACCGGGGGCGAGTGCGGCCTCGCCCATCCGCTTGCCGTTGACCTTGATCCCGTTCGTCGAGCCCAGGTCGGCAACGACCCACGCATCGCCCTCGAGCCGGAGCTCCGCATGCTTGCGGGAGACGTTCGGGTCGTCGAGGACGATGTCGCACTCGCGGCTGCGGCCGATCGAGACGTCCGGTGGGCTGAGCACGGTCCGCCGGCCCTCGCCTACGAGCAGCGCTCGTCCAGACCTCGCCGGCTCCACGAGCCGCCGCGCCTCGCTGTCGGCCGAGTAGACCATCGTGTGCCCGGCCTCGCCCTGCGACGGCTCGCCGCCCTCCTCCTCGGGCGGGCGGACGAGCTGCGCCTGGATCCCGAACTCGCCGAGGGCGAGCCGCTCGTCGGTGCGGAACGAGACCGCGGGCCGCGTGACGAGCGCAAGGCCCTCCGTGCGAGCGTGCTCGAGCAGGTAGTCCGAGAGCTCCTTGCAGAGAGCGCTCTCGTAGCTGGCGAACTGGTCGCGGTCGCCCGGCGAGAGATAGATCGTGTAGTCGTTCGGCACGTACGTGCGCGACACCGACACTGTCTTGTGCTCGTCCATCTCCTTGGCGAGCTTGCGCGCGAGCTCGACGGGCTCGACGCGTGACTTGAAGGCACGGCTGAAGGCCCCCTCGACGAGGCCTTCCAGCTTTGCTTCGAGGTTGCGAAGGACGCTCATTCGGCTGCGGGCCATCCTACGGATTCGGCGGTCGCCTCAGCCCTTGGGCGCGGGGCGATCCCGGCTCCCGCAGCGGTGATCGCGAAGATCGCGCCGACCACGGCGCCCGCGGTCGCTCCGCGCGCGTCGGGGGACTCGACGTAGCCGTCCATCAGGCCGAACAGCACGGCTTGGCACGCCGCGAGCCCGGCCGCCCAGATCGCCGCGCCGGCGAGATCGACCGCGAGCGAGCGGCCGCGGACCAGGAACGGCAGCGCAAAGGCGAACAGCGCCCAGACGACCGCCGGTGCGAGGGCAGGTGTGGAGACGAGCGGGTAGAGGGCGTCGGCGGCTGCGTCGGTGACCGATCCCTCCCATGTGTCCCGCGCCGAGGTGCCGTCGGCGAGGCCGAAGAGGAGCGTTTCGCCAGTGAGAACCTCGGCCACGACCAGCCAGAGGAATCCGGAGACCGCAAGGCCGATCCGGCGGGGCACGGTGGACGCGAGCCCGGCAAGTGCAACGAACGCCGGTGCGAGGCCGACCAATCCCAGCAGCGGGGCCAGGGCTGGGACGCTCCACAGGGGTCCCGCGCGCGGAAGCATCAACGGCACCGGGGCGAGTGCGACGACGAGGACGAGCGCCGTTCCCGGCAGGCCGGGCCCGATCGCGAGCCAGGAGCAGAGCGCGACCGCGCTCACGAGCCATCCGATCCGCGGCAGCAGCGCCACGAGCAGGGCTGCGGTCGCAGCCAGCAGTCCGGGCGAGACCTCGGGCCACTCTGCCAACTGGGTCAGTCCGGCGAAGACGAGCCCGCCCGCGGCGAGGCCGCCGGCGGCGCGGACGAAGGACGCCGGCCAAACGCCGAGCTCTCCACGTGCGCGTGCGAGGCCGAGGCGCTCGAGCGTCTCCGGTTCGACGAGGCCGCCTTCGTCGGAGAGATCGTCGTCGGCGTCCTCGAGCGCATGCCGGAGCGCCCGCAGCGGCGGACGCCGCTCGGGATCGGGGTCGAGCGCACCGTCGATGGCCTCTGCGAGCGCCGGCGAGAGGTCACGCCGTTCCGTGCGGATGCTCGGAAGGGGTTGGCCGAGACGACGCGCCGTAGCGGCTGCGCCCGTGCCGCGCACCGGGTTCTTCCCCGTCCACGCTTCGTACAGGGTGAGCGCGAGCGCGTACACATCGGCGGCCGGCGACACCCGCGCACCCTCGGCCTGCTCGGGCGCCATGTAGGCGAGCGTCCCGACGACATCGCCCGTACGGGTCAACGCGTCGCCGCTTGCGAGGTGAGCGACGCCGAAGTCGGCGAGCTTTGCGAAGCCGGCGCCCGCCGCGGGCTCGGCAATCACGATCACGTTGCCGGGCTTGACGTCGCGGTGGATCACGCCGCGCTGGTGCGCATGGTCGAGCGCGTCACAGAGCGCGAGCCCGATGCGCCCTACGTCACGGTCGGACAGGACTCGCTCGCGCTCGAGCTCCCACAGCGTGCGACCGCGGACGAGCTCGGAGACGATGTAGACGGCCTCGTCATCGGAGCCGAACTCGTACAGCCCGACGATCCCGGGATGGTTGAGCTTGGCGGCCACGAGCGCCTCGCGCTCAGCGCGCACCGGTGCGCGCGGGCCGGCCTCATGGGGCACGACCTTGACCGCCACCTCGCGCTCGAGACGCACGTCCCACGCGAGCCAGACGACGCCGAACCCGCCGGCCCCCAGCCGCGACTCGAGCCGGTAGCGGTCGAGCACGAGCTCGGGCTCTGGCTGCGACGGGCTCGGACCAAGTCGCTTGGTGCGGGCCTCGCCCGTCAGCGGCACGGTCGGATCGGCCCCCAGCGCGCGGGTGGCAGCGGTGCGCCCGGCCGGCGCGCTTGCGTGACGGCGTTTCATCGCGACTTCTCCTTCTGCAGCGGCAATGCGCCCCCTCCACCGAGAACCGGGTTTTCGCCGCCGCCCGAGCGGTCATACTCCCACGGGGACGGCCCTGACGAGCCACCAGCAAGCGCATCTTGTCCTTCTTTGAAGACAACGATCCGGCGCCACAGCGCGACTCCGTGCACAGGCCCGGGGGAGCGGCGGCAGATCGCCAAACGCTCCTCGTGCGTCGTTCGATCGCGATCGGCGCTGGCTTGCTCGTCCTCGTGTTGCTCGTGCTCGGCATCCGCAGCTGTCTCGACACCCGCAAGGAGCGCGCGTTCGAGGACTACGTCGAGCAGACCAAGGACGTCCTGTCGCAATCGAACCAGCAGAGCAAGGACCTCTTCAAGGCCCTCCAGGGCCGCGCCGGCGACCAGCCGGTCGGGATCGAGAACGCCCTCAACACCCTGAGCCAGAACGCGGCGCGGAACGTGGACCGAGCGCGCAACTTCGATCACCCCGACGAGCTCAACTCCGCCAACGCATACCTGATCCAGGCGCTCGAGCTGCGTCGCGACGGGCTCAGGGCGATCGCGGCGGAGGCGCCGAAGGCGGGCGTGCGCGGGAACCGCGCCGACGCGGCGAAGAAGATCGCCGGTGAGATGCGCCTGTTCGACGCCAGCGATGTGATCTACGTACGCCGTTTCTACCCGGCCATGCGCAAGGGTCTCGAGGAGCAAGAGCTCGAGAACCGGATCAAGATTCCCGACAGCCGCTTCCTCCCCAACATCGACTGGCTCCAGCCCGACGTCGTGCTCGAGAAGGTGACCGGGATCGGGACCGGGAGCGGCGGCGATACGGCGAAGGGCCCGGCGGCTCCGGGCAGCCACGGGAACGGGCTCGGCAGCGTGACCGTGAAGCCGGGCGGCCAAGAGCTCACCGAGGAGCAAGCGGCCGACATCCAGGCGGGGTCGAACGTCAGCTTCGACGTCGAGGTCGAGAACCAGGCCGAAAACGACGAGAAGAACGTCAAGGTGACCGTCGAGATCACCGGTGGCGGCAAGCCGATCAAGCTCGAGGACACCCTCCCCTCGATTGCCGCCGGTGAGACCAAGACCGCCTCGATCCCGCTCGCGCAGAACCCGCCGACCGGCCGCGCGCTGGAGATCAAGGTGACCGTGGCCGACGTGCCGGGCGAAGAGGACAGCAGCAACAACACGGCGACTTACCCGGCGATCTTCACCCGCGGCTAATGAGCGGCTGCGACCGGCGCCTGGCCGCGTCATCGAGCGGCTCGTGTGCGTAGCACACGTCGCCGCCCGATTCCTTCCCATGCTTGGTCTCGCGCGCTCATTAGAGCGTCGCAGGCATCGCTAACCTGCCGCGCGTGGACGAGCTGACCACCACGAGCGGGATCGTGGCGCTCGCGGCCGTTGCGGTCGCGGTCGTTGCCTTGATCCTCGTCGTCGTAGTCGCGATACGTCTGCGGCGCGTCAAGGCGGCCCAGAGCGCGATCCTCGGCGCCACCGGCCAGCAGGACCTCGTCGCCTATGCCGAGCGCGTCGGCGTGGGTTTCACCGACCTGCGCGACTGGGTCGAGGAGGCGCATACGCGACTCGATGAGCGGATGCAGACCGCGGAGCGGCGGATCGACGGCTGCGTCGCCCACCTCGCGCTCGTCCGTTATGACGCCTACGGCGAGATGTCGGGGCGCCAGTCGAGCTCGCTCGCGCTGCTCGACGCTCACCGCTCCGGGGTGGTGATCTCCGCGATCCACCACCGCGAGAACGCTCGCGTCTACGTGAAGACCGTGCGCGGTGGCGAGTCGGACCTCGAGCTATCGCCCGAGGAGCGCGAGGCGATCGACAACGCTCTCGGGTCGCGGCCGAGCGCGGCGGCGTAGTACTAATGCGGGTCGCCTTCCTCGGGCCGACGGGCACGTTCACCGAGGAGGCGCTCAGGGCAAGCGCGCCCGGAGACGTCGAGGAGCTCGCCTACCCGACCGTGTACGAGACCGTGATGGCCGTCCAGTCAGGCGACGCCGATCGCGCGATCGTCCCGATCGAGAACTCGATCGAGGGCTCCGTCACGGCGACGCTGGACGCGCTCGCCGGCGAGGCTGCCGACGTACGGATCGTCGAGGAGGTCGTCCACCCGATCTCGCATTCGCTGATCGCGGCCCGCGTGATCGACCTCGGCGAGATCACCTGCGTCGTCTCCCACGCGCAGGCGATGTCGCAGTGCGCCCGCTACCTGCGCGAGCGGGTACCCCAGGCGGCCCGCCAGTCGGCCGGCTCAACCGCCGATGCCGTGCGGGCGGTCGCGGACTCCGACGAACCCTGGGCGGCGCTCGGCTCGGAGCTTGCCGCCGAGCTTTACGGCTGCGAGGTGCTCGAAACAGGAGTCGAGGACCACCCCGACAACCGCACACGCTTCGTCTGGCTCGCGCGCGAAGGCGACGCTGACAGCGCGTCCGCTTCGAAAACCTCGGTCGTCTTCTGGGGCTTCAACGACGACTCTCCCGGTGCGCTCGTGGCGGTCCTGGGCGAATTCGCCGACCGCGACGTCAACCTGACGAAGATCGAGTCGCGGCCCCGCCGAGGGCAGCTCGGCCACTACATGTTCTTCGCCGATCTCGACGGCGCCGACACCGGCGCACCGGTCAGCGAAGCACTCGACGGGCTGCGGAAGCGGGTCGAGGAGTTGCGCGTGCTCGGGTCCTATCCGGTCCGCCACGCGGAAGGCGGCCGCTAAACTCGCGCACCGTGGCGGTACGTGTCGTACCCGTAGCTGAGCCAGGCGCGGGAGCCGAGCTCCCAGCGCCAGCCGCCGCGCTGCCGGGGATCCGGCCCGAGCAGCGCGGGGGTACGAAGAGCCGGGTGCTGGTCCTGAACGCGTCGTACGAGCCGATCAACGTCTGCACGGTCCGGCGCGCGGCGGTGCTCGTGTTGAAGGGGCGCGCCGAGATCCTCGAGCACTCGGCCGCGAGCCTGCACGCCGAGCGCATGACACTTCCGCGGCCGATCGTCATCCGGCTGATCACCTACGTGCGCATCCCGCGCGACGCCCACCGCCGCAAGATCACCCGCCGGGCAGTGTTCGCGCGCGACCGCTGGACGTGCCAGTACTGCGGCACCGAGCGGTCGAGCCTGACCGTGGACCACGTGATTCCCCGCTCGAAGGGCGGAGCGTCCTCGTGGGAGAACATCGTCGCCTGCTGCGCGCCGTGCAACCGCCGCAAGGGCGACCGCCTGCCGCGCCAGGCCGGCATGCATCCGAAGCGCAACCCGAAGGCGCCGGGAGCCGCGATCTTCATCCACGTCGCGACACCGCGGATCCCGGAGGTCTGGCAGCCGTACCTGGCGGCCGCTTAGGTGGCAGCCGACCAGGCGGACACCGACCGCACCGCAGACCGCGCTTCGAGCGGAGAGATGCGCCGGCTGAAGCGCTGGCTCGCCGTCGCGATCGTGTGGGCGATGGCAGCCTCAGCCGTCGGGGTGATCGCCCTGATCGAGACCCGCAGCGGCCGTGACGAAGAGGCGCGCACGACCGCGACCGCCCTGTCGCGACTGCAGGACTCGCTCGAGCGGCGGCTCGACTCGCTCGACCGCAAGCTCGACGAAGAGTCGAAGCGCGTGGACAAGCTCGAGGGAAGCCTCGAAGAGGCGAACAGCTCGGCCGAGCTCGCCGCGCGCGCACGCGAGGAGGTCCAAGCGTTGAAGGAAGAGGTCCAGAAGCTCGACGAGGCGATCGAGGACCAGTAGATCCGGTCCTCGGCGTTTGGTTAGATAGACGGACCAGGGAAAGGAGGTGGTCCGACTGAGTCACAAACGTTTCGGGACCCTGGAGGTGTCCGGCCGCTAGACCGGACGCTGGGCCCCGCTAGCGGAGTCCAACCGTGGCACCGTCGGCGCGCGGGACCGGGAAGTGGTTCCTCCGGTCGCAGTAGCCGTACGCCGATCGAGTCCAGCAGCCAGACGTGAGCGAGGGGCGGTCGCGAGACCGCCCCTCGTGCTTCTCCACCCCGAGCCCGAAGAGCCGAGCCTGCTATCCGGGCTCGGAGCCGTTGGTCTCCTCGGCGGGAGCCACCTCAGCCGGCCCCGCTTCGACGTCGACCTCGGCGCCCGGCTCGAGCTCGCTCTGACCGTCGTCCTCGACCGTCGCAGCCGTGTCGGCGGTCGCCTCGACCACCACGGCGACGGCGGAGACGGTGTCGTCCTCGCGCAGGTTCATCACCTTGACGCCCTGCGACGCGCGGCCGTAGAGCGAGATCCCCTTGACCGACGTTCGCTGGACCATCCCGCTCTGCGAGATGAACACCAGCTCCTGGTGCTCGCGCACGATCAGCGCGCCGGCAAGACCACCCTTCTTCTCGGTCAGCTTGATCGTCTGGACGCCCATCGTCGCGCGGCCCTTGACCGGGTAGTCGGCGATCGCAGAGCGCTTTCCGTAGCCACCCTCGGTCACGACGAGCAGCTCGGTGTCGTCGCGGGCGATGTCCATGGCGAGCAGGCGGTTGTCCTTCTGGGCGACGTTCATGCCCTTGAGGCCGCTCGTATCGCGGCCCATCGACCGGACCTTCTTCTCACTGAAGCGGGCGGCCTTGCCGGAGCGCGAGACCATGATGATGTCGTCGGTACCGCTGGTTCCTCGGACCGCCACCAGTTCGTCGTCGTCCTTGATCTTGATGGCGACGATCCCACGCGCCTCGATGCGCGTGTTGTAGTCCTTGAACTCGGTCTTCTTGACCATGCCCTTCTTGGTCGCGAAGACGAGGAACTTGTCCTCGGAGAAGTCGCGTGTCGCGAGCACGGCGCGGACGTACTCGCCCTCCTTCAACGGCAGGACGTTGACCAACGCGCGCCCCTTCGCCGTGCGCGAGGCCTCCGGCAGGTCGTAGACGCGCTGGCGGTGGACGATGCCGCGGTTCGTGAAGAAGAGCAGGTAGTCGTGCGTCGAGCAGACGAACAGGTGCTTGATGTAGTCGTCGTCCTTCATCTCCATCCCGATCACACCGACGCCGCCGCGGTGCTGCTTGCGGTAGGTCGCGAGCGGGAGCGACTTTATGTAGCCCGAGCGCGTGATCGAAATGACCATCTGCTGGTCGGCGATCAGGTCCTCCATCGCGATCTCGCCCTCGGCGTGCGTGATGTCGGTGCGGCGGTCGTCGGCGAACGCCTGGCGGACCTCGTCGAGCTCCTCCTTGATCACGCCGTGCACGCGCGACTCGTCGCCGAGGATCTCGCGGAACTCCTTGATCTGCTCGAGCAGGTCGTCGTGTTCCTCCTTGATCTTGTCCGACTCGAGGGCGGTGAGGCGCTGCAGGCGGAGATCGAGGATCGCCTGCGCCTGCTCGGCCGAAAGGTCGAACTTCTTGATCAGTCCCTCGCGCGCGACGTCGGGATCACGCGAGCCGCGGATCAGCTCGATCACGGCGTCGAGGTTGTCGATCGCGATGAGCAGCCCCTCGAGGATGTGGGCGCGTGCTTCGGCGCGGGCGAGCTCGTGCTGCGTGCGGCGGACGACCACGTCGCGCTGGTGGTCCACGTAGTGGCGGACCATCTCCAGCAGGTTCAGCGTCTTCGGCACGCCGTCGACGAGCGCGACCATGTTCACGCCGAACGTGCTCTCGAGCTGGGTGTGCTTGTAGAGCTTGTTGAGCGCGACCTCTGGGATCGCGTCGCGCTTGAGCTCGATCACCAGGCGGATGCCCGACTTGTCCGACTCGTCGCGGAGGTCGGAGATCTCCTTGATCTTCCCGTTCTGGACCTGCTCGGCGATCTTCTTGATCAGGCCCGATCCGTCGTTGCGGCCGTCGCCCTTCGAGACCTGGTACGGCATCTCGGTGACGATGATCGCCTCCTTGCCGCGCGGCAGCGACTCGGTGTGCGCCTTGCCGCGGATCTTGACACGCCCGCGGCCGGTCTCGTACGCCTCCTTGATGCCGGCGTGACCGACGATCGTCCCGCCGGTCGGGAAGTCCGGCCCCTTAACGTGCGTCATCAACCCGGCTATGTCGATCTCCGGGTCGTCGATGTAGGCGGTGACCGCGTCGACCGTCTCGCCGAGGTTGTGCGGCGGAATGTTGGTCGCCATGCCGACGGCGATGCCGGACGAGCCGTTGACGAGCAGGTTCGGGAACCGCGCCGGGAGGATCAGCGGCTCTAGCTGCGAGCCGTCGTAGTTCGGACCGAAGTCGACCGTGTCCTTGTCGATGTCGCGCAGGAGCTCGGTGGCGAGCCGCGCAAGGCGCGCCTCGGTATATCTCATGGCGGCCGCCGGGTCGTTGTCGATCGAGCCGAAGTTGCCCTGGCCGTCGATGAGGGTGTGGCGCTGGGCGAAGTCCTGGGCGAGACGGACGAGCGTGTCGTAGATCGCGCTATCGCCGTGGGGGTGGAAGGAGCCCATCACCTCGCCGACGACGCGCGCCGACTTCGCGTACGGGCGGTTCGGCTGCAAGCCGGCGACCTGCATCGCGTAGAGCACCCGTCGGTGGACCGGCTTGAGCCCGTCGCGCACGTCGGGGAGCGCGCGGCCGACGATGACGCTCATCGCGTAGTCGAGATACGACGAGCGCATCTCGTCCTCGAGCCCGCGCGGCTCGATGTTCCCGCCGGTCAGCTGCTCGACGCTAGCCATCAGACGTCGAGGTTTTCGACGTCGCGAGCGTAGGTCTCGATGAACTCACGCCGGGGCTCGACCTGGTCGCCCATCAGCATCGAGAAGATCTGGTCAGCGAGGTTGGCGTCGTCGATCGTCACCTGCTGGAGGGTGCGGCGCTCGGCGTCCATCGTCGTGTCGAAGAGCTGGTCGGGGTTCATCTCGCCGAGGCCCTTGAAGCGCTGCAGCTTGATCCCCTCCTTGGCGACGTCGAGCACGGCACGGCGGAGGTCCTCGAACGACAACGCCTCGTCGCTGCGCTTGTCGAGCGCGACGCTGAACGGCGGGGTGCCGGCGAGCTTCGTCAGCTTTTGATGGACGTCGGCGAAGCTGCGGTAATCCGTCGAGCCGAACAGCTCCCGGCGGAGCTTTACCCGCGAGGCCGTGCCGGTCTTGCGCTCGATCACCCGGACCTCGAGCTCGGCGGGGTCCTCCTTCGCGAGCTCGGTCTCGTACGGCTCCTCCGCCGGGTCCTTCTTCTTCAGCAGCTTGATCACGTCGTCGGCCTCGGTCAGGCCGGCGTCGAGGATCTGGGACTCCTCGAGGAAGGCGATCGTGTCGTTGCCGTGCTCGGCACGCAGCGAGGACGCCCAGCCCTGGTACTGCTTCAGCAGGCGGCCGAACTTCTGCCAGCGCGCGTCGGTGAGCTTGAACTGCGTGCCCGCCCCGTCGAACACCTGGATCTTTTCGAGCTTGCCGTCGAGCAGGAACTCCTCGAGCTCGCTCTCGTGCTCGATGTAGAGCTCGCGGCTCCCCTGCCGGACGCGGTACAGCGGCGGCTTCGCGATGTAGACATAGCCGGCATCGATCAGGCCCGGCATCTCGCGGTAGAGGAAGGTCAGCACGAGCGTGCGGATGTGCGCACCGTCCACGTCGGCGTCGGTCGCGATGACGACCTTGTGGTAGCGCGCGTTCTCGAGGTCGAACTCCTCCTTGATCCCGGTTCCGACCGCAGTGATCAGCGCTTGGATCTCGACGTTCGAGAGGACCTTGTCGATGCGGTTCTTCTCCGCGTTGATGATCTTGCCGCGGAGCGGGAGGACCGCCTGGGTGTTGCGGTCGCGGCCCTGCTTGGCGGAGCCGCCTGCGGAGTCGCCCTCGACGACGAAGAGCTCGGCCAGCGCCGGGTCGCGGACAGAGCAGTCGGCGAGCTTGCCGGGCAGCGTCGAGTTCTCGAGCGCGGACTTGCGCCGCGTCAGGTCGCGGGCCTTGCGGGCGGCTTCCCGCGCGCGGGCGGCCTCGACGGCCTTGGTGATGATCTGGCGGGCATCCGTCGGGTTCTCCTCGAGGAACTCGGCGAGGCCTTTGTTCACGGCCGCCTGAACGAAGCCCTCGATCGGAGGGTTGCCGAGCTTCGTCTTCGTCTGCCCTTCGAACTGAGGGTCCGGGACCTTGACCGAGATGATCGCGGTCAGCCCCTCGCGGACGTCCTCGCCCTGGAGGTTGTCCTCCTTCTCCTTCAGCAGGCCCTTCTGGCGCGCGTAGGCGTTGAGCGTGCGCGTCAGCGCCGAGCGGAAGCCCGAGAGGTGCGAACCGCCCTCGTGGGTGTTGATGTTGTTGGCGAACGACAGCAGCGTCTCCTGGTAGGAGCTGTTCCACTGCATCGCGACCTCGACCTCGCCGACGGCGTCGGTCGATTCCGACAGGTAGACGATCTTGCGGTGGAGGGGATCGCGCGTCCCCTGCGAGTGGAGGTAGGTGACGAAGTCGCGGATGCCACCGTCGTACTTGAAGCTGTCCCTGAATCCCTCGCCGCGGTCGTCGACGAAGTCGATCTTCAGGCCCCGCGTGAGGAACGCCATCTCGCGGAAGCGCTGCTCGAGGACCGCGCGGTCGTACTCGAGCTCCTCGAAGATCTCCGGGTCGGGCGCGAAGGTGATCCGCGTGCCGTGCTCGTCCGTCTTCTTGCCCTTCTTCAAAGACCCCTTGGGCGTGCCGCGCTCGTAGCTCTGCGTCCACTCGTGGCCCTGGCGCCAAATGGTCAGGTCGAGGATCTCGGAGAGCGCGTTCACGACCGAGACGCCGACTCCGTGGAGGCCGCCTGAAACCTTGTAGCCGCCCCCGTCGCCAAACTTGCCGCCCGCGTGCAGGACGGTGAGGACGACCTCCGCGGCAGGCTTCTTCTCCTTCTTCATCACGTCCACCGGGATGCCGCGCCCGTTGTCGGTGACGGTCACGCTCGAGTCCGGGTGGATTGCGATCTCGACGTGGTCGCACTCGCCCGCGAGCGCCTCGTCGACCGAGTTGTCCATCACCTCGTAGATCAGGTGATGGAGTCCTCGCGGGCCCGTCGAGCCGATGTACATGCCGGGCCGCTTGCGGACGGCCTCGAGGCCCTCGAGGACCGTGATGTCCTCGGCGCCGTAGCCGTTGTCCTGCTGCGGCTTGGCGGCTTTGGATCCGGCCGGCCTCTTCGCGGGGGCCTTCTTCGAGCTTCCTGCGGGCTTCTTAGGCAAGCGGTGTCCTCCGTTGCTGCCAGACATGCGGAACCCCGACCCGGCGGCGGCAAAAACACGGGTCGGGGCGGTCCAAAAAGGACATCTGAATGGTATCAGAATACGGGCGCCGACGGACACCCAGGAGCGCTACAAAACCCCTGCAAATTGCGTGGATTTACTGCGCAGAAACACAGTCGGGTCGACAACCGTTACGGCACCGTCACCAATGCCGGCCTAAGAGGCTCGTCAGCGCCCCTCCAACGGGCCCACGACGAAGCGGCACGCCGTGATCTCACGAGCCTCGCCGGCAGCCTCCAACGTGCGTGAGAGACGTTCCAACAGCGTGCGCGACTGAAGCTCGAGCTCGGCCGCCCAGACGGCGTCGCGGCAGTTGACGGTCAGGGTTCCGTTGCGCTCGGCAACGGGCTCCGCCTGCGCCGCCAGGTGAGGGCCGACCGCCTCTTCCCAACGCTGCTGGATCGATCCGAGGGCGGTCGGCGGAGCGAGCGAAGCGGCCACCTCACCCGCGGCGAAAGCGATCGGGCGCGGGTCTTGCGCACCCGAGCGGCGCCTGCGTGGCCCCTTACGCGGCAAGGGCCTGGTTTCCCGGCTGGTCGACTCGGGCGACCGTGCCCTCCCCCGCAACCTCCAGCCACGGCCCGTCGTGGCCCGGGACGTGGGCAGGCTCCGTCGCGGTGATGAGCGTTTGGCCTTCGGCGCGGAGGAGCTCGACGAGGTTCCCGCGGCGGTGTTCGTCCAGCTCCGACATCACGTCGTCGAGCAGCATCAAGGGAGCGCGGCCGCGTTGCTCGATGACCACGTCGCGCTCGGCGAACAGGAGCGCCAGGAGCGCCAGCCGCTGCTGACCCTGGGAACCGTACGCGCGCAGCGGTCGGCCCTCGTGCTTCAGCGCGAGCTCGTCGCGATGGGGCCCGTGTCCCGAGTAACCGCGTTTGAGGTCGGCATCGCGGGCATCCGCCAGCTCGGCGCGCAGCCCATCGGCGTCTGCCGCGCTCGAGCGCGGCCTGTAGGCGAGCTCGATGTCGCCCGCGAGGCCAAGCTCGGCTGAGCGGGCGACGAACGCCGGGGCGAGCAGCTCCGTCGCCCGTGTGCGGTCGGCCATCAGCTCGATACCGAGGCGGGCGAGCTCGACGTCCCACGGCTCGAGCAAGTCCGGGCCGGATACCTCCGCGCGGACGCGCGCGATGAGCGCGTTCCGCTGCGCGAGCGCCCTGCCGTAGGCGACGCGGGTCTCGTCGCGTGCGGGCCAGAGCGCGGCGACGACCTGGTCGAGGTGCGCCCGGCGGCCGGCGGGCGGGCCCTTTACGAGTTCGAGGCGGTCCGGCAGAAAGACCTCCATCAGCGGACGGACGGGGCTGTCGGCAAGCCGCTCGACAGAGGCCCCGTCCACCTTAAGCCGCCTGTCGGCGCCGCGTTCATAGCCGGCCTCGAGCCGGTGGCTGCCGTCGTCGGCCTCGACGTCCACGACGACGTGTGTGGCGGGAGCGCCGAAGCGCACCACCTGGCGGTCGTCGGAGGTCCGGCACGAACGGCCGGAGCAACCGAAGTAAATCGCCTCGAGCAGGTTCGTCTTGCCGGCTCCATTGGGGCCGCAGGCAACGTTCAGCCCCGGTTCGAGGTCGACCTCGAGGCGCTCGTAGTTGCGGAAGTCGCTCGCAGCGGCGCGCGTCACCCGCACGGCGCCGGCGGTCATCAGACGTTCAGGCGGATCGGCATCACGAGGTATTGGAACCCCGCGTCGTCGCCGGACTGGATCAGCCCCGGCCGCAGTGGGCTGATCAACTTGAGGACGATCTCCTCGGACTCGGCGGTATCGAGGCCCTCACGGAAGAAGTCCGGGTTGAAGCCGATCGCAAATGGTTCGCCCTTGAACGGAACGGGGAGCGACTCGCGCGCCTCGCCGACGTCGGCGGTTACAGCGGACACCTCGAGCGCGCCGTCCTCCAGCGACAGCCGCAGCGGCGTGTTCTTCTGCGCCAGGAGGCTTATGCGGCGCACCACCTCGAGCAGCTCGGCGCGGTCGATCTTGAGCTCGTGCTCGTACGACTCGGGGAGCAGTTGGCGATAGTTCGGGAAGCGACCTTCCACGAGGCGCGACGAAAGCGTGGCGCCGTCGAGCTCGAACACGACCTGATTCTGGAGCGCAGTGATCGCCAGCTTCCCCTCCGCCCCCGTGCCGGCGATGCGGGCGAGCTCCTGCAGCGTGCGGGCAGGGACGTTGACCTCCAGCTTTTCGGAGATCGCAGCGTCGAGCGTAGTCTCCTTGACGCTCAGCCTGTACGAGTCGGTCGCGACCATCCTCAGCTCCGTTGACTCGGCGGAGACCAGCACGCCGGTGAGATGCGGCCGCGTCTCATCACGCGAAGCCGCACGGGCGACGCGGCTCGAGGTTTCAACGAAGAGCTCCGTCGGCAGCTCGACCTTCGAACCCCCTTCGGCAGAGGGAAGCTTGGGGAAGTCGTCGAGCGGCAGCGTGCGCAGCTTGAAACTCGACGAGCCGGCAGTCAACTCCAGCACCTGCTCCGCCGCGTCGAGCGTCACATCCACCTTTCCCGCCGGCAACGACCGTGCAACGTCGAGCAGCAAACGGCCGGGCGCAATCGTGCGACCGGCATTAGCACCCTTCAGTGGAGCCGAGACCTCGAGCGCGAGCTCCATGTCGGTTGCGCTCAAGACGAGCCGCTCCGACTCGGCTGACATAAGAACACCGGACAGAGTCTGGACGGCGGTGCGGGAAGAGATCGCCCGTGTGACCACGCTCAAGCGGGCAACAAGCTCCTCTGATGAGATCGAGAACTTCATCTAAGAAAAGAGAGGACTGGTAGGGACCTCAATTTGGTGCACAAGTGCGTTGAACCCCTTTACGGTGCGGGATTTGGTTTGTGGACGAACGTGTGGATGGGCAGTGGATTCTCGCATTGGGGTCGGTCGGTCCGCGGTCAGCTGAGTTGTCCGCGGATGTCCTCAACTGCTGTGCGGACATCTTCGCGCTTGCGGAGATCGCGAGTGATCTTCGTGTGGGCGTGGAGGATCGTCGAGTGGTGTCGGCCGCCGAAGAACTCACCCAGATCAGCAAGGCTCGAGTCGGTTAGCTCGCGCGCGAGGTACATCGCGACCTGGCGGGCGAGGGCGACGTCCGCACGGCGGCCGTAGGCAACCAACGCCGGCGCGGAGACCCCGAACGTCTTTGCCGCGAGCGTCTGGATTTGCACGAGCGCCGCGGGAGTCTCGTCGGGTTGACGAACGATTCGTAACGTCTCACGAGCGAAGGCGGGCGTTGGCTCGGCTTGGAGCAGAGAGCTGCGCGCGGCAACTTTCGTCAACGCGCCTTCAAGGCTACGGACGCTGGAGGTGACACCTTCGGCGATCTCGTCGAGCGTGTCCTCGTCGAAGCCGGTGAGTTCGTCCTGCAAGGCGCGTTTGTGGAGGATCGCGCGGCGCACCATCAACTCGGGGCGCTGGATTTCTGCCACGAGCCCGGCAGCGAAACGCTCGCGGAGGCGACCCTCGACCGCTTCGAGCTCCTCCGGCATCGAATCGCTCGTCAGCACGATCTGACGGCCCGAGTCGTACAGCGCGTTGAAGGTGTTGAAGAGCTCCTCGCGCGTGCCCGGCTTCGTCGCGAGTGCCTGCACGTCGTCGAGTAGTAGGACGTCCAGTTCTCGGAATCGAGTTCGAAAGGCGCCCATCCGATCACTTCGGACGGCCGCGACGAACTCCGTCGTGAAGGCATCCGCGCTCGTGTAGCGGACGGTCAATCCGTCGTCGTAGCGTTGGATGTAAGACCCGATGGCGTGCAGGAGATGAGTCTTCCCGAGGCCGGGGGGGCCGCAGAGAAAGAGCGGGTTGTAAGCCTGGGCGGGCATCTCGGCGACCACGAGCGCCGCGGCGTGGGCGAGCCGGTTCCCGTCCCCGATCACGAACTGGTCGAAGGTGTACTTGGGGTTGAAAGCTGGGGCCGCGCCGGCCGCCGGCGGAGGTACACCTTCCGAGGGCCGCCACGCCGAGTCGACGATTTCGATCGTCACCGGCTCTCCGAGCGCCCGCGTCGCGGCATCGGAGAAAGTGCTCGCGTAGCGCTCGCGAACCCAGGAGCGAACGTGGTCGGGAGCGCGCACGAAGAGCGTGTTCCCGTTGCGACCCGCAAGCTCGAGCGGAGCGACCTGGATGTGGAACGTGAAGTCGCCGAGTTGCCGGCGGAGTTCCGCGGCGACCGGGGTCCAGGTGTCTCTCAGTTCACTTGTAGGCACGACAGCGTTCGGCCCACGGGCGTGGACCCCAAACAGCACGACTTGAAGAGGTGCGCGGCAATCCCGCTAGCCGCTGCGCAGCGAGTGTACACACGGACTGCGGGCCAAATCGGAGCCGCCGACGGGCACTCCCGCAAATCGCGACGAAAAGGATTTCGGCCGGCTAGGACCGCCCCGGCCGATGACGGGTAGGTCCTCAGCGCGGGTTTCTTATACTGGCCGTCGGCCGCGAGCCGGAGCCGAGGATGAAGCGCACCTACCAGCCCAAGAAGCGCAAGCGTGCCCGTACCCACGGGTTCCGCGCCCGCATGCGCACGCGCGCAGGCCGCGCCATCCTCAAGAACCGGCGGCGGAAGGGCCGCCGGCGCCTGACCGTCTGAAGATGTCCGAAGGCGCTTCCGGCGACCGGGAGAGGCTCGGGGGCCGCCGCCGCCGCGAGCGCTCCAACAGGTTGTCGCGTAGCGCCGAGTTCGACCGCGCGTTCCGGGACGGTCGCTCTCACTCGAGCCGCCACCTGGTCGTCTACTCCTTCCCGCGCGAGGATGAGAATCCCGAGCCGCGTCTGGGAGTGTCGGTCGGCCGCAAGCTCGGTGGCGCGGTCGAGCGCAACCGCGTGAAGAGGCTTCTGCGCGAGGCCTTCTGGTCGCTTGCCGACGAGCTCCCCCCGGACACGACTTCGTGCTTGTCGCCCGGCCTCAGGCCGGCGAGTTGGCTGAGCACGGTGGCGAGGTGGCGATCGAACAGGCGCTGCGCGCGCTGTTGCTCGACGCCGGACTGACGGGCGAGGAGAAGTCTTGACGCGCATTGGGGAGTTCGCGCGGGCGCTGTTCCTGCTGCCGGTGCGGGTCTACAGGCGCCTCGTCTCGCCTTTGCTGCCGCAGCGCTGCCGGTACTATCCGACCTGCTCGCACTACGCCACAGATGCAGTTGAGCGGTACGGCGTCATGCGAGGCTCGGTCCTCGCCGTTTGGCGCCTGCTCCGCTGCAACCCGTGGAGTGCCGGCGGAATTGACCACGTCGAAGACCAGACGCTCTTCCCCGCCCGCGAGCCCTCCCCAACCCCGTGATCGTCGCCAACATTCTCCAGCCACTGATCGACGTCGCCGACGCGGTGCTGAAGTTCTGGCACGACACGGTGGGCCTCAGCTGGGGCGGCGCGATCATCGCCCTGACCTGCACCGTCCGCCTACTGATCCTCCCGCTCACCTACAAGCAGGTGAAGGGGATGCAGGAGCTGCAGCGCTTCCAGCCGGAGATGAAGCGGATCCAGGAGCGCTACAAGGACGACAAGCAGCGCATGCAGCAGGAGATGATGAAGTTCTACAAGGAACACGACTTCAACCCGCTGAGCTCGTGCCTCCCGCTGATCCTTCAGCTGCCGTTCTTCATCACGCTCTTCTATCTCCTCCAGGGGGACGCCTTCAAGCAGGAGATCCAGGGCGAGGAGAGCTTCCTGTTCATTCCGGATCTTGCCGCCAAGGCGACCGGCGGGGTGCTCGTCGCGCTGATCGTGATCTACATCGGCACGCAGCTCGCCGCCAGCGCGGTCACCGCTCTGCGGGCGGACCGCCAGCAGCGCATCATCATGTTCGCGCTTCCGTTCGTCTTCACGATCTTCATCATCAACTTCCCGGCGGGCCTGATCGTTTACTGGATCACGACGAACGTCTGGACGGTCGGGCAGCAGCTGGTCGTCAAGCGGTTCATGCCGAAGCCGGAGCCGATCGTGCGTGGCGACGACGACGGGTCCGCGCCGGCTCACCGAAAGCCCGCCGGAGCCGCGGCGCTGGCGAGCGGTGGTGATGGCGACGGTGGGGGCGATGGCAAGGGCGGCAGGACGAAGGCGAAGGTTGCTGCCAAGGCAAAGGGTGAGGCCAAGACGAAGGGCGACTCTGCGAACGGCGGCCCGAAGAAGGCTCCCCCGTCGTCGCCACGCAAGAAGAAGCGCAAGCGCTCCGGTCGCCGCCGGTGACCCCCGAGGCGCCCGACAACCGCGCCGAGGCCGAGGGCGCGAACATCGGCGAGGCGAAATGGGCCGCGCTCAAGGAGCTCGGACGCGACTTTCCCGGGGTCTCTGCCGACGTGGTCGAGTTCGAGGTCGTCGCCGAGGGTGACGAGGACGGCGGGGAGCCGGCGCGGGTGGCGGGCGTCGTCGATGTCGCCCGCTGGGAGGAGATCGCCGACGAACTCCCAGACGACCCCGCCGAGCGCGTACGTGCGATCGTGGGGCGCGTCGTCGCCTCTCTCGAGCTCCGTGCGAGCGTGGACATCGAGGAGGACGACGAGGAGATCCGCGCGACCGTCAACGGCGAGGACCTCGGCCTGCTGATCGGCCGCCACGGCCAGACGATCGATGCTCTGCAGCACATCGCCGTGCGGGCCGCATTCCTCGCCCGCGAGGACCGCAAGCGGGTGGTCGTCGACGCCGCGGGCTACCGCGCGCGGCGGGAGACGGCGCTGCAGCGCGCGGCCGATCGCGCCGTTTCGGACGCGCTCGCCTTCGATCGCCCGGTCGAGCTCGAGCCGATGAGCGCGTTCGAGCGGCGCGTTGTTCACACCTATCTGAAGGACAACGCCGACGTAGACACTCACAGCGAGGGCGACGAGCCCGAGCGGCGGCTTGTCGTCACGCCCGTGCGCGGCGGCTGAGCACGTTCCACGTTTTGCATTGAGGCCGGATCCGGCTTTGCAGAGCGGGTTTGAGCGATTGCTCGACGCGCTGGCCGCGGAGCGGAAGCCTCCGACGAAAGTGATCGAGCGCGAGGACGCCCGCGACCTGCACGTGCGCGACAGCCTCGCCGGGCTGGAGCTGGGCCCGCTCGCGACCGCCCGGCGGATCGGCGACATCGGTTCGGGCGCCGGGTTTCCCGGCCTTCCGCTCGCACTTGCGCTGCCTCGAGCCCAGGTGGACCTGATCGAGTCAAACAAGCGCAGCTGCGCCGTGATCGAGCGCCTTGCGGCGGCTGCGGGCATCGGCAACGCGCGCGTCGTTCCCGAGCGAGTCGAGGACTGGGCCGCCGGCGGGGGTCGTGGGGCGTATGACGTCGTGACCGCTCGCGCGCTTGCATCGCTCGCAGTCCTGGTCGAGTATGCGGCGCCGCTGCTGGAACCGGGCGGGGCGCTGGTTGCGTGGAAGGGTCGCCGCGACCCCGACGAAGAGCTCGCGGGGGAGGCGGCTGCCGCGGAGGTGGGGCTGATGGCCGGCGAGATCCGGGCAGTTCATCCGTTCGAGTCGGCCCGCGATCGCCATCTGCACGTGTTCGAGAAGGTTGCCGAGACGCCCGAGCGCTTCCCGCGCCGCGCGGGGGTCGCTGCAAAAAGGCCCCTTGCCCGCTGAGCGGCGCGCGATACGGTCAAGGGCCGAACCAGGAGCGGCTTCCGACCGCCCGCGGGACTACCTTCGCGGGCGTGGGCAGCATCTATGCGATCGCCAATCAGAAGGGCGGGGTCGGCAAGACGACCACGGCGGTCAACGTCGCCGCCTGCGTCGCCGAGGCCGGCTACGAGACGCTACTCGTGGACCTCGACCCGCAGTGCAACGCGACCGTTGCCCTCGGACTGTCGAAGGACGGCGCCGCTCCGACCGTCTATGACTGCCTCGCCGGGACGACCACGCTCGCCGACGCGGCGGTCCCGACCGCAGTCGAGCGCCTGTCCGTCGTTCCGTCCACGCCGGAGCTCGCCGGCGCGAACGTCGAGCTCCCGCGCGAGTCCGGGTCGGAGACGCGCCTGCGCGAGAACCTCGGCGAGGTGCGCGAACGCTTCCTCTTCACCCTGCTCGACTGTCCGCCGTCGCTCGGCCCGCTGACGGTCAATGCGCTTGTCGCGGCCGACCGCGTGATCGTCCCGGTCCAAACCGAGTACTTCGCGCTCGAGGGCGTCGCCGGCCTCCTCGACACGCTCGCGCTCATCCAGCGCGAGTTAAACCCGCGGCTGGCGGTCGCGGGAATGATCCTGACGATGCACGACGGCCGCACGCGGCTCGCGCAGGATGTCGAGCGGGAGTTGCGCGAGCACTTCTCGGAGCTGGTCTTCGACACCGTCATCCCTCGCAACGTCCGGATCGGCGAAGCGCCGAGCTTCGGCCGGCCGGTTACGACCCATGACCCCTCGTGCGCGGGCTCGCTCGCGTACATCCAGCTAGCCCAGGAGGTAGCAGCCCGTGCCTGACTCGCAACCGTCCAGCAACCCACGTCGCGGAATCGGTCGCGGCCTGTCGGCGATCCTGCCCGAGGGAGGCGCCGCCGGCGAGGAGGGCTACCGCGAACTCGCGGTCGAGCTGATCCGCGCGAACGCCGCCCAGCCGCGCACCGACTTCGATGCCGCTGCCTTGTCGGCGCTCGCGGAGTCGATCAAGGCGCGCGGGGTGCTCCAGCCGGTCGTCGTGCGGGCGCTTGCGGGCGGGGAGTACGAGTTGCTCGCGGGCGAGCGCAGGTTGCGCGCCGCCAAGGAGGCCGGCCTCGAGCGGATCCCCGCGATCGTCCGCGCCGTGGGCGATTCGGAGCGGCTCGAACTGGCGCTGATCGAGAACATGGCGCGCGAGGACCTCAACCCGGTCGAGGAGGCGCGTGCCTGCTCGACGCTCGTCGACGACCTTGGAATCACCCAGGAGGAGTTGGGCGAACGCCTCGGGCGCAGCCGTGTTGCGATTTCGAACCTCATCCGCCTGTTGAAACTCCCCGACGAAGCGCTCGCGCTGATCGAGGCCGGGACCCTCAGCGAAGGCCACGGCCGTGCGCTGCTGCAGGCGAAGGACGCAAAGGAGCGGCGCAGGCTCGCCGCGGCCGCCGCCGAGCGCGGCTGGTCGGTGCGCGAGACCGAGGAGCACGCGAAGGCGTCGAGTGGTGGCGCGCGACGGAAGGGTGAGCCGGTCGTGATCCACCCGGACCTGCAGGACGCGCTCGGCGCCGCCGAGGACGCCCTCTCGGCCGCACTCGGGCACGAGGTGCGCGTGCGCCCGGTCCGCGGCACGTACCGCGTCGAGTTCGAGCTCGAGGACCCGCGCGAGGGCGTCGAACTGGCCGAGAAGTTGCTGGGAGAAATGGCCGACGCTCGCGACAGGCGAGCGGCCTGAGGCTCCCGGCGAGCGCACTCGATGCGCCGGTATCATCGTCCGCCCGAACGGGCGATTAGCTCAGCTGGTTAGAGCGCGTCTCTGATAAGGACGAGGTCCCAGGTTCGAGTCCTGGATCGCCCACTCTGCCGCTCGCCCGCGAACGAGCTTCGCGTGGCCGCACCGCGTTCGCGCTTGTGTATTGGTCATACACGTCGCGCTCCGCGGCACGCCCACACTCGCTCCTCCCGGGCGAGGCGGCCCACAGGTCCCTCGCTAGTTCTTCTTGACGCGCGACTCGGCCTGCTCCGCGATTCCGTCCCAGAGCTCGATCAGTCCGGCGATGAACTCAGTGCGCGGGCAATCGATTCGCCCGTCGAGCCAGTCGAGCACCGTCTGGCTCGTTCCGCCGAACACCATCGCGGCGGTGAGGTCGGCGCTCGGATCCTCGCCCAGCCAGTGAAGCTCGCGGCCGGTATCGGCGACCGTGGTGATGATTCGCCTGATCGCGGAGACGCGATGGGCGTCGGCCACCTCGCTCGTAGCCACCGCTCCGAGGAGTACGCGCGCACGGCGAGGGTCGTCGGTGAGCGCATCGACGAGCGCCGTCACTGCCCGCGCGTTCACCTCGTCCTCCGGTGTGTCGGCGTCGAAGGCGCCGAGGGCCGCAGCGATCGCCTCGTCGGCGAGCTGGGCGGTAACGGCAGCTACCACCTCGTCGAGGCTTCCGAAGCTCTCGTAGAAGTAGCGCTTGTTCAGGCCGGCCTCGCGGCAGAGCGCGTCGATCGTCAGCTCGCGCCAGCCGTGCTCGGCCACCAGACCCAGGCAGGCGTCGACGAGCGCCGCGCGACGGTCGGCTTCACGTTCGCCGGCCGACTTTCCGGCGTAGGTTCGGCGAGGTGCGTCCTTGACCGCGGGCATCTGATACGCTAGCGTACCAGATAGCGATGAACGCTCCTCTGAAGCTGCGTGCCCGCGACGCTGTGGGCTCCGTCGTCGAGAAGGTGCCCGGCTTGCCGCCTCGCCCGCTCGCCGAGCCTCCCCCGGGCAGCGACCTGAAGCCGGTGATGGGCGAGCCGGGTCTGCCCGTGATCGGCCACACGCTCGCCGTCCTCTCGGACGTCCTGTCCTTCACCCGGGACTCCTACGAGCGCTTCGGCACGCTCGCCTGGGGCAACATGATGGGAAGCCCGATGGTGATGGTGCTCGGCCCCGACGGCCTCGAGACGGTGCTCGCCAACCGCGACAAGGCCTTCTCCAACGAGCAGGGCTGGGGCTACCTGATCGGCCCCTTCTTCCGGCGCGGCGTGATGCTGATGGACTTCGACGAGCACCGCCACCACCGCCGGATCATGCAGGAGGCGTTCAAACGCGACCGTCTCGTTACCTACCTCGACAAGATGAACCCGGCGATCGAGCAGGGCATCGCCGCTTGGCCGGCCGGCGAGCAGCTCGACCTCTTCCCCGCGACCAAGCAGCTCACGCTCGACGTCGCCACCGAGGTGTTCGTGGGCGCCGAGCTCGGGGCAGAGGCGGATCGCCTGAACGAGGCCTTTATCGGCGCGGTCGTCGGCGGCCAGGCGGTCATCCGCGCCGACGTTCCGGGCGGTCACTGGCACCGGGGCCTGAAGGGGCGCCACCTGCTCGAGGACTACTTCCGCTCCCAGCTCGCCGACAAGCGGGCCGGCGACGGCGACGACCTCTTCAGCGTCCTCTGCCGCGCCGAGACCGAGGACGGTCATCGCTTCTCCGACGACGACGTCGTCAACCACATGATCTTCGTGCTGATGGCCGCGCACGACACGAGCACGATCACCTTCGCGATGATGGTCTACTACCTCGCCCGCAACCCTGAATGGCAAGACCGGCTGCGGGCCGAGTCTCGGGCACTCGGTAAGACCGCGATCGGCTACGACGACCTCGACTCGCTTCCGCAGATGGACCTCGTCTTCCGCGAGACGCTACGGATCAACGCGCCCGTGGGGATGCTCGCCCGCCAAGCGATCAAGGACACCGAGATCGACGGCCACTACATCCCCGAAGGCACACGCCTCATGCTCGGGATCTACCCGACGCAGCGCATGGAGCCATGGTGGAACGTCCCGGACACGTTCGACCCCGAGCGCTTCAGCGAGGAACGCCGCGAGGACGCGTCGCACAAGTACGCCTGGGTGCCGTTCGGCGGCAACGTCCACAAGTGCATCGGGATGCACTTCGGCGGCATGGAGGTCAAGGCGATGATCCACCAGCTGCTGCTGCGCAACCGCTGGACGGTCCCGGCCGGTTACGAGCCCCACATCGACTACGCCACGGGCCCGTTCCCTGCCGACGGGTTGCCGGTCGAGCTACAGCCGCTTTCGTAGGGCCCGCTGCCTTTCAGCACCATCTAGACTCAGCGGCCATGCAGGAGATGGTCATCTATGGCGTCAGCTTCGACATGGTCGGCAAGCAGCCGATCGTCCTGCTGAAGACGCGCGAGGGGAACAAGTTCCTCCCGATCTGGATCGGTCACCCCGAGGCGGCGGCGATTCTGATGAAGCTTCAGGGCGCCAACACCCCCCGCCCGATGACCCACGACCTGATCAACGAGATGCTCTCCGAGCTCGACGTCTCCTGCACGAAGGTCCAGGTCACGGAGCTGCGTGAGAACACCTTCTACGCGTCGGTCACCCTCCAGCTCAACGGCAAGGAGGTCGAGATCGACTCACGCCCTTCCGACGCGCTTGCGCTCGCCGTCCGTACGAGCGCACCGATCTTCGCTGCCGAGGACGTGATCGAGGAGTCCGCGATCGAGTTCGAGCACGAGGGCGAGGACACCGAGGAGGTTGTCGACCGCTTCAAGGAGTTCCTCGACAACGTCTCGCCTGAGGACTTCGCGGCGGGCGAGGACAGCTAGACGCTCGCGCGCGGCTCCGAGACGCTCGCCCGCTCGATGATCCGCTCGACGAGCTCGTCGAGGCCGATGTCCGCCGCCTCGGCCGCCTGCGGCATCAGGCTCGTCTCGGTCAGGCCCGGGATGGCGTTCGCCTCGAGCACTTCGAGGCCGCGCTCCTCGCCGAACATCAGGTCGATGCGGGCAAAGCCCTCGAGCCCGAGCAGATCCCAGACCGCCAGCGCGTGGTCATGGGCCTGCGCCGTGACGTCGGCCGGCAAGTCGGCGGGGCACTCGAACGTCGTGTGGCCGATCTCGTAGCGTGCCGCGTAGTCGTAGAAGTCCTCGCTACCGGGAACGGCCTCGACGATCGGGAGCGCCAGCGGGCCGTCCTCCTGCTCGACGATGGACACCGCGAGATCCCGACCGGGGACGTGTCGTTCGAGCAGCACGCGCGAGTCGTAGGCGAATGCGGCCGCGAGCGCCGAGGGCACGTCGTCGGGCGTGCGCGCGAACTTGATCCCGAGCGCCGATCCGCCCGCCGCCGGCTTGACCACGATCGGGAACTCGAGCCGCTCGGAGATCGTCGGCAGCAGGTCGGCGGCGCCGAGGTCGCGGAACGCCGTCTCGTTGAAGGCGTAGAAGTCCGGCGTCGGGATGCCCGCGTCCTCGAGCAGGTGCTTCGTCAGCACCTTGTCCATCGAACGCGAGCAGGCGAGCACACCGGAGCCGGTGTAGGGGATCCCGAGGATCTCGAGCAGCTCCTGGACCGTGCCGTCCTCGCCGTCGCGCCCGTGGAGGGCGACGAACGCAGCGTCGGGCTCGAACTCCTGCAGCCGTTCGACGAGGTCGCCGCCGACGTCGATCGAGCAGACCTCGTGACCGAGCCGCTCGAGGGCGGCCTCGACCCGCGCGCCCGACTTGAGCGACACCTGCCGTTCGAGCGAGCGACCGCCCTTGAGGACCGCGACCTTCCGCGCGGACGTCACTTGTGGTCGGCGCGGCGATCGCGCTCGTCGCGACGCAGCAGCGGTACCACCCGTGCGCCCTCCTCCGCCTCCTCGACCATCGGCGCGGGCGGCTGCTCGGGTGGGCGGGCCTTGTGCTGACCGGTGAGCGTTCCGTAGAGGGCGACGTACTCGCGCACGACCCGGCCGATCCGGCGGATGCCCTCGCGGATCGCGTCCTCGTCCATGCCGGAGAAGTTGAGCCGCATCGAGTTTCGCCCGCGGCCGTCCATGAAGGCGGCCTCGCCGGGCACGAAGGCGACGTTGTCGCGCAGCGCATGCGCGAGCAGGTCCGTCGTGTCGATGAAGTCGGGCAGCGTCGCCCAGAGGAAGAGCCCGCCTGCCGGGCGGGTCCACTCAGCCTCGCGCGGAAAGAACTCCGCCAGCGCGTCGAGCATCGTGTCCCGCCGCGTGCGGTAGATCGTCCGCAGCGACTCGAGGTACTGGCCCCAGACGCCCTCCTCGAAGTACGACGTCACCATCAGCTGGGAGAGAGTCGAGGTGCAGAGGTCGGTCGCCTGCTTGCCGATGTTGATCTTGTCGAGCACCGGCGGCGGTGCGGCGACCCAGCCGAGACGGATCCCGGGGGAGAGGATCTTCGAGAACGTCCCGAGGTACATCACGTAGACGCCGCCGTCGAGTGAGTAGAGCGTTGGCAGCGACTCGCCCTCGTAGCGGAGCAGGCTGTACGGGTTGTCCTCGAGTATGAGCAGCTCCCGCTCGTGCGCGACCTCGACGAGCCGCTTGCGGCGCGGGAGCGAGAGCGTGACACCGGCGGGGTTGTGAAAGCTCGGCACGGTGTAGATGAACTTCGGCCGCTTGCCCTCGCGCTCGAGCCGATCGAGCGTCTCCTCGAGCAGGTCCACACGCATTCCGTCGGAGTCCATGTCGATCTGGACGACGTCCGCCTGGTAGGAGGAGAAGACCGGGACAGCGCCGGGATACGTGGGCGCCTCGGCCACCACGACGTCGCCGGGGTCCACGAGCGTCTTCGCGACGAGGTCGATCACCTGCTGGCCGCCGGTGGTGACGATGATCTCGTCGTGGTCGGCGCTCGCGCCGTCGGCCGCCATCACCTCGGAGATGCAGTCCTTGGTCTCCTCGAGACCCTCGGTCGGGCCGTACTGGAGAGCCTTCGCGGCGGACTCCTCGGCGATCCGCGCCGTGACGGAGGCGAACGTCTCAGGCGGGAAGGTGCTTGTGTCGGGCAGGCCGCCCGCGAGCGAGATCACCTCCGGGCGGTTCGTTAGCGAGAACATGTCGCGCATCGCCGACGACTTCATGACGCGCGTGCGGCTCGCGAACAGTCCTGCATAGCGACGCAAGTCGCGGGTGGTCGAGCGGGGGCGGCCGCCGGGCGAGCCCATAGTTCCGGGTTCGCGCCTTCCGCGCGGAGCCCTCCCGCCGGGGCGTTGCTCGTCGTCTATCGTCATCCGCCTCCCCTCCCAGGGTAGCGACCACCGATCCCCGCCATGAGCCTTGTTCTAGATCTCGGCCAGGGCGCCGGCACCGCCGGCGCAACCGGCGTGCGGCCCGTGCTGCCCCCGCTGCTCGTCGGGGTCCTCGCGCGTTCCGACGCCGGGATCGACTTCGACGGCACGGACTACGCATTCCTCGAGGATCCCGCTTTCCTGCTGGGCGTGCTGGTGCTCGGCGTCATTTTGTACATGACCGAACGTTCGGCGCCGAACCGCGTGGCGTTGGGGCTGGGGGCGGTGAGCGGCGCGGTGCTGGGCGCGTTGCTGTTCGCCGGCGCGCTCGCGGATGGCGGTCACTCGCCCGAGCCGGGCCTCGTGGCGGGCGTCGGGTGCGCGCTGCTCGGCTTCGCCGCGGCCACGAGCTTCCTCACGCGCGTGCGCACGCGCCTCGATGAGGGTGCAGCGGGGCTGCTGGGCATCTACACCGACGTCGCGGCGCTGGCGTTGACCGCTCTGTCGATCTTTCTGCCGCCCGCCGGATTCGTCGCGCTCGCCGTCTTCGTGTGGCTGCTCGTCGTCGCCCGCCGCGAGGGCGGACGCCGCGTGGGCGGGTTGCGCGTGCTCGGCGACCGCGACTCGGATTAGGGAGCCGGCGTGACGCGCCGGCAGAAGAAGCTCGTCCTGACGGTCATCGACTCGCTGTGCCCGGACCAGCTCGACCGCACGATCGCCGACGGCGAAGCCCCCGTGCTCGCGGCGCTCGTCGAGCGCGGCACCTACGTCCGCGACTGCGTATCCAGCTTTCCCTCGGTGACGCCCGTCGCCTCCGCCAGCATCACGACGGGCGTGGGGCCGGCCCGCCACCACGTCCCGTCGATGAACTGGTACCACCGCGGCGAGCGGCGCTACGTCGAGTATGGGTCCTCGTTCTCGGCGACGCGCGCGTTCGGGGTCGTCCGCTCTCTCTACGACACCGTCTACAACATGAACCTCGCGCACCTCGCGCGCGACTGCCCGACCGTTTTCGAGGACGTCCAGGACGCCGGCCTACGTGCGGCCTGCACGACGTACCTGATCTACCGCGGCCGTACGCGTCACGAGCTGGCGGCCGAGGGCGTCTACTCACGGCTCGCGCGCGCGGCGCAGTTCCGGCACGCGGTGTGGGGGCCGGACGAGCTCTTCTACGCCGACCTGTTCGCCTCGCGCGCCACCGATTGCCGCTCGACGCTCGGCCTCCCCGGCCAGCGCGATCAGCACACTGGCTGCGTCGGCGCGCACCTGGTTGAGAACGACCTATTCGAGTTCCTGCTCCTCTCGCTGCCCGACAACGACACCCATTCGCACAAGTTCGGGCCATCCGCGCAGGCGACCTCGATCGCCGCCGCCGACGACGCGATCGCGCGGGTGATGGACGCCGGCGGCGGCCTCGACGCCTTCCTCGACGACCACGCGGTCGTGGTGCTTTCCGATCACTCCCAGACGGCGATCGAGGAGCGGATCAACCTCGGCCGCCTGCTGGAAGGCTGGCGCGTGCTCGCGCCCGACGACCCCGATCCCGACTCGGCCGAGCTTGCCGTGTCGCCCGCGGCGCGCTCGGCGATGGTCTACATCCTCGACGACGACGCGCGCGAGCGCGAGTTGCCCCGCCTTGTGCGGCGCCTCACTCGCGCCGAGGGGGTGGACCTCGTCGTGTGGCGCGAAGGGGAGGACGCGGTCGTCGCCGGCGACCGCGGCGAGTTGCGCTTCCGCCCAGGCGGCGAGCTCGCCGATCGCAGGGGCGAGCGCTGGAGCGTTTCCGGCGAGCACGGCGTCCTGCGGCTCGAGGTGGGGGCCGCGAGCGTGGACTCGTCCGCCTACCCGGACGGGCTCAGCCGGCTGTGGTCGGCGCTCGCCTGCCCGGACGCCGGAGACATCCTGCTGTCGGCGAAATCCGGCTACGAGTTCGTCGACTGGGGGGTGCGGACCACGTCGGCGGTGGCAGCCACGGAGCCCTCGACGCCGACGACTCGCTCGGCGCGTTGATCATCTGCGGCACCGAGCCGGTCGCGCCTCCGCCGCAGTGGACGCTCCGCGATATCCGGGGGATCGTGCTCGGTCACTTCGGCCTCGGGCCCGCCACGGGCTCAGACCGCGACCGCGCCGAATCCGCCATCCTTTAGCCCATGCAGCAAAAGTCCGCGGCCGAGGTGCCGCCGACGGGGGAGCCACCGCCCGTCCACACACGCGTACGCCACGGTCTGCGCCGGCCGCACAACTGGGTGCAGCTGGTCAAGTTCTGCGTCGTCGGCGGGTCGGGCTACGTCGTCAACCTCGCGGTCTTCACGCTCTGCGTCGAAGTCGGCGGCTTCCACTACCTTGCCGCGGCGACGGCCGCCTTCGTGGTCGCCGTGCTGAACAACTTCTGGTGGAACCGCCACTGGACTTTCGGTGCCAAGGAGGGCCACGCCGGCTTCCAGGCGGCGCGCTTCTTCACCGTCAGCGTGCTCGCGTTCGGGGTCAACGCCGTCGTGCTCGAACTGCTCGTCAGCGTCGGCGATCTGCCCGAGATCCCGTCGCAGGCGATCGCGATCGTCGTTGCTACGCCGTTCAACTTCATCGGGAACAAGATGTGGAGCTTCGGCCGCAGCGTTCCGCCCGCTTCCTGAGCGGGTTGGCCGCACTCGTCTGCGCGCTCTGCGTCGCCGCGCTCGCCGCGTTGGGCGCGCCCGCGACCGCGGGCGCCGACGAGCTGGTCACGCCCGCGAGCTCGACCAAGCCGCCAAAGGGTTACCGCCTGAGCGCCCGCGAGGCGATCAAGATCGCCGCCCGCCAGCACGTCGTACGTGAGCAGCGCCGCGAGCGTGGGCGACTCTCGTCGTCGGCGTACCAGAAGGCGCCGCGGCGCTGGCAGGTCAGCTACTTCGAGGACTCGGAGGAGCGCGCCCAGGTGCTGGTCGACGATCGCACCGGCAAGGTCCTCGAGGCGTGGAGCGGACCGCAGGTGAAGTGGCGGATGGCACGCGGCTACGAGGGCGCCTTCGGCCACAAGCTGAACGCGCCATACGTATGGATCCCGCTCTGCCTGCTCTTCCTCGCCCCGTTCGTGGATCTCCGCCGCCCGCTGCGGCTGCTCCACCTCGACCTGCTCGTCCTGCTGGCGTTCGGGGTGTCGCACATCTTCTTCAACCGGGGTGAGGTGGCGACCTCGGTCCCGCTCGTCTACCCGGTCCTGCTCTACCTGCTCGCGCGGATGCTCGCGATCGGTTTCAGGCGGCGGGAGCGCGGCGAGCCGCTCGTGCCTTACGCACCCGCGTGGCTGCTCGGCCTCGGGATCCTCTTCCTCGTCGGGTTTCGAATCGCGCTGAACGTCGCGGACTCGGGCGTGATCGACGTCGGCTACGCGGGCGTGATCGGCGCCGACCAGATCGTGGACGGCGACGGCCTCTACGGGAAGTTTCCGGAGGACAACGCCCACGGCGACACCTACGGGTCGCTCGTCTACCTGCTCTACATCCCGTTCGAGCAGGCGCTGCCGTGGAGCGGAGCCTGGGACGATCTCCCTGCCGCCCATGCCGCGGCGATCGGCTTCGACCTGTTCACCGCGCTCGGGCTATTCGTTCTCGGACGGAGGATGCGCGCCGCCGCGGCGGGAACCGTTCTCGGCGCCGCGCTCGCCTACGCCTGGCTCGCCTACCCGTACTCCCAGTTTGCGCTGCAGTCGAACTCGAACGATTCGCTCGTCGCCGCACTGCTGGTCTGGACGCTCGTCGTGATCACGTCGCCACTCGGCCGGGGTGTGCTCACGGGCGCGGGCTTCGCGGCCAAGTTCGCGACGGCTTCGCTCGTCCCGCTGCTGGCGGCCGGAAACGGGCGAAGAAGCCCGCGGTCGCTCGTCTTCTTTGCGGTCGCGCTGCTCGCCGCCACCGCCGCCCTGATCCTTCCCTTCCTTCCCGACGGCGGCTTCCGCGAGATCTGGGATCGCACGCTCGGCTACCAGGCGGACCGCGACTCGCCCTTCAGCATCTGGGGATCGGTTGGCGGGCTCGACCCGCTCCAGATCGCGATCGTAGGTGCCGTCGCGCTGTTCGCCGCGGCGGTCTTCTTCGTCCCGCGGTGGAGGACGACCGCGCAGGTCGCGGCGCTCGGGGCTGCGGTGTTGATCAGCGCGCAGCTCGTGGCCGACCACTGGTTCTACCTCTACATCGTCTGGTTCTCCCCACTCGTCCTGGTGGCGCTCTTCGCCGGCCTGCGCAGCACCGCCGGCGCCAGGGGTCGCCGCGGCAGCTCAGCCGGTGTCGACGAGAACCTGCTCGATCGAGGCCGGCCCGCCATCCGCGCCGGAGTCGATAACGACGGCGTTGATCCAGGGGTCCTCGTCTGAGGTCTCGAACTTCACGGGCATCTGTGTCAGGAAGCGCTCCAGCGCGAGCTCGCGCTTGACCCCGATGACCCCGCCGCGCGGGCCCGTCATGCCGACGTCCGAGATGAAGGCGGTGCCGCCCGGAAGGACGCGCGCGTCGGCGGTGGGCACGTGCGTGTGGGTGCCGACGCAGGCCATCACCCGGCCATCGAGGTGCCAGCCCATCGCCACCTTCTCGCTCGTCGCCTCGGCGTGGAAGTCCACGAGCACGGCGTCGGCGCGGCCGTCGAGCTCGGCCAGCGCGGCGTCGGCGGCCGGGAACGGCGACCGCGCCGGGTCCATGAAGAGCTGCCCGAGCAGGTTCACCAGCCCGAGGCGCATCCCGTCGCGCTCGATGACGGTCCAGCCCCGCCCGGGATTCCCCTGTGGGTAGTTCGCCGGTCGCACGATCCGCTCGTCCTCGTCGAGCAGCCCGTAGACGTCGCGGTGGCGGTACGTGTGGTTGCCGAGCGTGAGCGCATCGCAGCCGGCGTCGAACAGCGTGTGAGCCGTCCGCTCGGTGATGCCGACGCCCCCTGCGACGTTCTCGCCGTTGGCGACGACGAAGTCGGGCGCGTGATGGTCGCGCAGCGCCGGCAGCCCGGCGGCCAGCGCCTTGCGGCCAAGGCTCCCGACCACGTCGCCGATGAAGAGCACCTTCATTGCGCGCGATTCTCCCAGCCTCACTACCGTCTCGGCCGTGACACCCCCCGCGGAAGCTCCCGTCCTCGTCGCCGACGGCCTCGTCAAGCGCTTCGGTGAGCGCGTAGCGCTGAAGGATGTGTCGCTTTCGGCGCGGCGCGGCGAGCTCGTTGCCGTCATCGGCCCGAACGGCGCGGGCAAGACGACTTTGCTCTCGATCCTCGCCGGGATCCAGCCCGCGGACGGTGGCTCGATCTCGCACTCGCCGCGCGAGCTCGGGTGGGTCCCGCAGCAGACGGCGCTCTACACGAAGCTGACCGTTGCCGAGAACCTGCGCCTGTTCGCGCGGCTCGAGCAGCGCGACGACGTCGAGGCCGCCGTCGCGGGGATGCTCGAGCAGGCCGACCTCGTCGAGCGCGCCGACGATCAGGTCGGCACGCTCAGCGGCGGCAATCGCCAGCGCGTGAACATCGCCATCGGCCTGCTCGCCAACCCGACCGTGCTGCTGCTCGACGAGCCGAGCGCGGCACTCGATCCCCGTCAGCGCGAGCGCCTGTGGGAGTTCATCAACGCGCTCGCCGAGGGCGGGACGACCGTCCTCTACTCGACCCACGTCGTGCAGGAGGCCGAGCGCTACGCACATCAGCTGATCGTCCTCGCCGACGGCGAGCGCCTGTTCAGCGGTTCGCCGGGCGAGCTCGAGCAGGTGGTCGGCGCCTCCGATCTCGACTTCGAGGCGGCCTTCGTCGCCTTCCTCCATCAGCACGGCCACTGAGACATGCGCTGGCTCCTGATCAAGGACCTCCAGATCCTCAAGCGCTCGCCGCTGCTCGTCGGGCTGCTGGTCGTCTACCCGATCGTGCTCAGCGTGCTGATCGGGTTCGCGCTCTCACGCGGGCCCGACAAGCCGAAGGTCGCCTTCCTAAACCTCGTGCCGATGGCGGCCAACGAGGTCTCGCTCGGCAACGAGGATGTCGACGTCTCGAAGTACGCGGACCAGCTGTTCGAGGCGATCGACCCGGTGCGGATCGACTGCAAGGACCGCGATCCGAAGGACTGCGAGCGCGAGGCGATCCAGATGGTGCGCGACGGCGACGTGCTCGCAGCGCTCGTGATTCCCGAGGACATCACCCGCCAGCTCGAGTCCGCGCAGGCGCTTGGCGCAGGGCCGTCGCCGAAGGTGCGCGTCTATTACAACGCCGAGGACCCGGCCAAACGGCGTTACGTCGAGTCCACCATCGAATCGCGGCTCCAGGACGCGAACGCCGAGCTGACGAAGAAGTTCACCGAGATCGCGCTCGAGTACCTCGACCTGATCGTGGAGGGCGGCACGTTCGACATCCCGTTGCTCGGCGGTGAGGTGAACATCCTCGGGCTCCAAAACTCGCAGCAGATACTCGAGGCCGTCCAGGCGAGGCAGGGTGACGACTTGGCTTCGCGGGCCCAACTCGAACAGGTGATCCGCTTCGCCGACCTCGCGCAGGACAACCTCGACCTCTCCGACGACGTTCTCGCCACCCTCGGTGAGCCGATCGAGGTCGAGCAGAAGGTCGTGCGAGGCGGGACCGAGTCGCTGTCGTCGTTCGCCGTCGCATTCGCGGTGACGATCTCGCTGATGTTCGTCACCGTGCTGCTCGCGGCGGGCGTGCTCGCGCTCGAGCGTGAGGAGAACGCCTTCCTGCGACTCGTCCGCGGCCTCGTCTCGCGCACCGCGCTGCTCGTCGAGAAGGCCCTCCTCTCCGCGATCTGCGCGCTCGGGCTGTCGTTACTGATGCTCGCCGGGCTGAGCCTTTTCGTGGAGATCGACTGGGGGCGGTTCCCGCAGTTGCTCGCAGCGCTCGCGGCCGGTGGTCTCGGCTTTGCGGCGATGGGCCTCGCGATCGGCGCGCTCGCACGCGAGGTGCGGGCGGCGTCGTTGCTGGCGTTCATGCTGTCGCTGCCGATCGCCTTCCTCGCGCTCGTCCCGTCGGGCTCGGTATCGGCGGGGCTGTACTCAGTCGTCGAGGTCGTCTCGGCGCTATTCCCGTTCAAGCCGTGTCTCGACGCCCTTGATGCAGCGCTCAACGGCTCGGGCGACCTGCTCGCCCCGATCCTCCACCTCGTCGCGCTGACGCTCGCCTTCGGCGTGATCGCCCGCCTCGCGCTGCGTCGCTTCGGCTAGGTACGCGCGTGCTCGCGCGCGCGGGCGTCCGCTTCGCCGCCGGCGCCGGTGGGGCGGAAGGCCTCGGCGCCCTTCTCGGCCGCCTCGCGCTCGGCAGTGTCAACCACGTCCTTCACATCGAGTGAGCGCTCGAGGCTCGGAGCCACGAGTCCGCGGACAGCGATCATCGTCCGCACCCAGCCCGGCGCGACGATGCGCTTCTTGCGCTTCTCGACACCGCGCTCGATCGCCTTCGCCGCATCCTCGACCGGGTAGGTCTTCTTCGTCGGGCCGGGGAGCTTCGAGCGCATCAGGTCGAAGGCGTCGAGTTTCTCCTGCGCCCCGGTGACGAGGTCGGTGTCGAGCCACGAGAAGTAGCCGACGCCGACGTCGACGCCGAGGTGCGCGACCTCGAGCCGCAACGAGTTGCATGCCGCCTCGATACCGGCCTTGCTCGCGCCGTAGGCGCCGAACATCGGCGGCTGGGCGATCGCCGCGACCGAAGCGACGGCAAGCGCGTAGCCTCGCCGTTCGATCAGCTGGGGGAGGCAGAGGCGGAGGGTGTGCCAGGCGCCGAGCAGGTTCACCTCGATGACGCGATCGAACATCCCGGGGTCGATCGTGCGGGTGGTTCCACCGGTCGCGATGCCGGCGTTCGCGATCGCGACGTCGATCCCGCCGAGGGCCTCGACCGTTCCGTCGACGGCCCGGCCGATCGCGCCGTGGTCCGTCACGTCGGCCTCGAACCAGACCGAGCCGTTGCCGCACTCCGCAGCCACCGCCGCGAGCTGTTCCGGCTCGAATCCCACGAGCGACAGGCGCGCGCCGCGCGTGGCGAGGCGCTTTGCCGTGATCGCTCCGATCCCCCGCGCGGCCCCCGTGATCAGCACGCTCTTGCCTGCAAGCTCGTATGCGGCCATTCCGCACCCAGCCTAGTCGGAAACCCGCCCGCCGTACACTTTCTCCAGCATGGCGTTCCCTGCCACACGCCTGCGCAGACTGCGCAAGACAGGCGTCCTGCGCGACATGGTGCGCGAGACAGAGCTCTCGCCCCAGCACCTCGTCTACCCGATGTTCATCGAGCACGGGATCGACCAGCGGACTCCGATCGAGGCGATGCCGGGGATCGAGCGCCTCTCGATCTCGCGCGCTGTCGAGGAGGCCGGCGCGGTCCATGCCGACGGCGTCCCGGCCGTGCTGCTGTTCGGGATCCCGGCCGACAAGGACGAGTCGGGCTCGGGCGCCTATGACGACGAGGGCGTCGTCCAGATGGCGGTGCGCGCGCTGAAGGACGCCCATCCCGACCTCGTCGTCATCACCGACGTGTGCCTGTGCGAGTACACCTCGCACGGTCACTGCGGCGTGGTCCGCGACGACGGCGAGGTCGACAACGACGTCACGCTCGAGCTGCTCGCCAAGACGGCGATCTCGCACGCCGCCGCGGGTGCCGATGCTGTTGCGCCCAGCGACATGATGGACGGGCGGGTCGGCGCGCTGCGCGGGCAGCTCGATTCCGAGGGGCACTCCGAGACGCCGATCATCGCCTACTCGGCGAAGTTCGCCTCCGCGTTCTACGGGCCGTTCCGCGAAGCGGCCGGCTCGACGCCGGCCTTCGGCGACCGGCGCAGCTACCAGATGGATCCTGCCAACGCCGACGAGGCCGTGCGCGAGGCGCTGCTCGACGTCGAGGAGGGCGCCGACGTCGTGATGGTGAAGCCTGCGCTGCCGTATCTCGACATCGTCCGCCGGGTCAAGGAGGCGACGCGAGTGCCCGTCGCCGCGTACAACGTGAGTGGCGAGTACGCGATGGTCAAGGAAGCTTCCGCGGCCGGTCGGCTCGACGAACGGGCCGCCGTGTTGGAGGCGCTCACGTCCATCCGCCGCGCCGGAGCCGACATTGTGATCAGCTACCACGCCAAGGACGCGGCCCGATGGCTTCAGTAGACACGACCGACAAGAGCGCGAACTACGCGCCCAAGACGCGCAGCCGTCGCGACGGCGCGGCGATCCCGCTCGACGAGCTCGACAAGCGGCTGCTCAACCTGATGCAGGGGAAGTTCCCGCTCGCGCCGCGGCCGTACGCCCACGTCGCCGAGCTCGCCGAGTCCAGCGAGGACGAGGTGATCGCGCGGGTCCAGCGCCTGCTCGACGAGCGGATCGTCCGCCAGGTGACCCCGATCTTCGACACGCGCGCACTCGGCTACAGCTCGATGCTCGTCGCCGCGAAGGTCGACCCCGAGAACCCGTGGCGCGCCGCCGAGATCATCAACTCGCATCCGGGCGTCTCCCACAACTACCTCCGCAATCACGACTTCAACATCTGGTTCACGATCGCGACCGAGCCCGGCTCGAAACTCGGACTCGACGGAACGCTCGAGCTGCTGGCCGACCTGACCGGCGCCGAGTCCGTACGCCAGCTGCCGACACTGACGCTATTCAAGATCAACATGAACCTCGAGATGGAGGGTGATACGAAGGCGCTCGCCAAGGCTGCCGTCGCCGAACCGCCGCGCGAGCTCGACCCGATCGAGCTGACGGAGCTCGATATCGCGACGATCCGCGCCCTCCAGGGCGACATGCCGGTCGTGCCCGAGCCCTACGACGACGCCGCGCGCGAGCTCGGCATCGACACACCCGCGCTGCTGGAGCAGCTCGAGTCGATGCGCGAGCGAGGCGCCCTCCGCCGCGTCGCCGCGATCCTCTATCACCGTCGCGCGGGGTTCTCCGCCAACGGGATGGGCGTCTGGAAGGTGCCCGAGGACCGGATCGCCGAGCTCGGGCCCGAGATGGCCGCCTACCGCGGGATCTCCCACTGCTACCAGCGCCCGACCTACGGCGACTGGCCCTACTCGGTCTTCACCATGGCCCACGGCCGCTCGAAAGAGGAGTGCGACGAGATCCTCGACACGATCTCGGCCGAGACGGGGATCGATGAGCGGGCGACGCTCTATTCCTCGACAGAGTTCAAGAAGATCCGGCTGCTCTACTTCACGGACGACCACGAGCGCTGGGAGTCCGAGCACGCTTGACGGACGTTGCGGTGGGCACTGAACGGTCCGCCGAGCTGTTTGCCCGGGCGAAGGGGCTGCTGCCCGGCGGGGTGAACTCGCCCGTGCGGGCGATGGCCCAGATCGGCCGCGACCCCATCTTCCTCGAACGGGGAGAGGGGGCGGAGGTCGTGGACGTCGACGGCAACCGCTACGTGGACTGGGTCTCCTCGTGGGGTCCGCTGATCGCGGGCCACGCGCATCCGGACGTGGTCGGCGCGGTGAAGGCCGCCGCGGAGCGCGGAACGAGCTACGGCGCCGCGACCGCTGCCGAGGTCGAGCTGGCCGCAGAGGTCGCCGCGCGGGTACCGGGCGCGGAGATGGTGCGGATGACCTCCTCGGGCACAGAGGCCGCGATGACCGCCGTCCGCCTCGCCCGCGCCCTGACCGGCCGTGATCCGATCGTCAAGTTCGCCGGCGCCTACCACGGGCACTCGGACTCTCTCCTCGCCGAGGCCGGATCGGGCGTGGCTACGCATGGGCTTCCCGGCTCGCCCGGAGTGACCGAGGCTCAGGCGGCCGACACGGTAGTGGTCCCCTGGAACGACCGCGCGGTGGTCGAGGAGGCGCTCGCCGCCCGCCCGCCCGCCGCGATCCTGTGCGAGCCGTACGCCGCCAACATGGGACTCGTCGAGCCAGTCGAGGGATTCCTCGCCTTCCTGCGCGACGCGGCGACCCGGTCGGGCGCGTTGCTCGTGTTCGACGAGGTGATCACGGGGTTCCGTGTCGCGCGCGGCGGTGCCCAGGAGCGCGAGGGCGTCGAGCCCGACCTCACGGTGCTCGGCAAGGTCCTCGGGGGCGGTCTGCCCGCTGCGGCGCTCGCCGGGCCGGCAGCGTCGATGGAGCGCCTGGCGCCGGCGGGCGACGTGTACCAGGCCGGGACCCTGTCGGGCAACCCGCTCGCCACCGCTGCCGGCCTGGCGACGCTGAAGCTGCTCGGTGCTGACGCCTACGAGCAGCTCGATCGCACCACGTCCGCCCTCGCCCGCGGCCTGGCGGAGGCCGCCTCCGCGGCCGGCGTGGCCGTCCAGGTCGCATGGACGACGGGTCTGCTCACCGTCTTCTTCACGACCGAGCCCGTGCGCGACTACGAAGGGGCACGCGCCTGTGACCTCGAGGCGCACGCGGCCTTCTGCCGCGCACTGTTCGACCGCGGGGTCTACCCGCCTCCATCGCAGTTCGAGGCGTGGTTCCCATCGCTCGCCCACTCGGACGAGCACATCGAGCGTACCCTCGCCGCCGCCGCCGACGCCTTTCGTGAGGCTGCGAGATGAGCCGCCTCGGCGAGCTCGCCGCCGCTGCGGACCCGGCGCTCGCAGAGTACGTCGTCGCCGACCCGCCGGAGGGGCGCTTCGCCCCGTCCGACGGTCTCTCGAGCGAGCGCGAGTTCGTCCTCGAGGCGGTCCACGAGGGTTACCTCGCGCACTACGGCGAGCCGCAGGCGTTCAGCGGGATGGACCCAGACCTCGCGCTTCTAGCCGGGGATGCGCTCTACGCGCTGGGGCTCGAGCGGTTGGCCGAGTCGGGCGATCTCGAAGCGGTCGCCGCACTCGCCGACCTGATCGCTGGCTGCGCCCGCGCCGAGGCCGAGCGCCGCTCGGGCGACGTGTCACAGCTGTGGGAGGACGGGGCGGCGACGCTCTCCGATTGACCCCGCGGCGGCGACTGCCGCGTACCCGGGGTGACGGTAGAGTACGCGCGCCGTCAGCCCGCCATGGCCGACTCCGCGAAGAAACGCAAACAGAAGCGCTCGCCCTACACCGCCGACCGGGAGTTGCCCGGCGCCTACGAGGGCGAGACAGTCACGCGCCGACGCCTCTTCGAGGGCGGCGCGCTCGCTGCCGGAGGGGTTGCTTCGGCCGCCTTCGGGCTGCCGGCGCTCGGCTTCGCGCTGGGACCGATCTTCGAGGACACAACCAAGGAGCACTTCCAGGACGTCGGCGCCGAGGGCGACTTCAACGAGAACACGTACGTCTCGAAGGTGATCACGACCGACCCCTACACCGGCGAGGCCGGCAAGACGACCGTGTACGTGCGCAAGTTCAACCCCAAGAAGGACAACAAGCGCAACGAAAACATCCCCTACGTCGCGATTTCGACGCGCTGCATGCACCTCGGCTGTCCCGTCCGGTACGTGCAGGCGTCGCAGCGATTCATCTGTCCGTGCCACGGTGGCGTCTACGGCTTCCAGGGCGAGGTCACCGGCGGCCCGCCCGTCCGCCCGCTCGACCGCTTCTACACGAAGGTCGCCCCGGTCAAGGGCCAGTCGGAGAGCAGCGGGCAATGGCGGGTGCTTCTCGGCGACCGCTTCTCGCTCAACTCGCAGTTCGAGCGCTTCTCACCGCGCGACCCGGGCGAGCACCTGGACGGCTTGTGGAAGTACCTCTACCCGGCGAGGCCGAGCGTATGAAGCTGCCGCTGCCGCCGATGCTCCGCCCGAAGCCGCCGCGCCCGGGCACGAACGGCGCGAACGGCAAGAACGGCCACCCGCCGACTGATGCCGAGCAGCGTCACCCGGCCGTCGAGGGGGCCGTAGGCACCCTCGGCTGGGTGGACGAGCGGATGGGCATGAGCCCGTTCCTAAAGGCGTTCCTGTACCGCAAGGTGCCAAAGGGCAACTGGTTCTACACCCTCGGCTCGGCGACGATGTTCGCGTTCGTCTCGCAAGCAGTGACCGGGGTCTTCCTGGCGATGTACTACGACCCGAACGCGACGAACGCCTACATCTCCGCCCAGCGGATCACTAACGAGCTGTTCCTGGGCGAGCTCGTCCGCGGCATGCACCGCTGGGGCTCCACGGTGATGATCCTCCTGATCTTCCTCCACATGGGGAGGGTCTTCTTCTACGGCGCGTACAAGTACCCGCGCGAGATGCAGTGGCTGATCGGCGTGATCCTGCTCGTCCTGACCCTGATGATGGGCCTCACCGGCTACCTGCTGCCGTTCGACCAGCGCTCCTACTGGGCGACGATCGTGGCGGTGAACCTGCAGGCGACCGCTCCGATCTTAGGACCGTACATCGGTGACTTCCTCCGCGGCGGGCCCGATTTCGGGTCGGTGACCCTGACCCGCTTCTACGCGCTGCACATGATGTTGGTCCCCGGCCTGATCGGCGCGCTGATCGGCGTGCACCTCTACCTCGTCGCCAAGCTCGGCATCACGGCGCCGCCGTGGCACCGGGCGAAGCAGCGCCGCGAGCTCGCGCAAGAGGAGATCTAGATGGACACCCGCGAGAAGGAGGAATATCTCCGCGAGTACGAGATCCTGAAGAAGGAGGGGAAGCCGTTCTTCCCCTACGCGGTCCTGAAGGACTCGGTGATGGCCGCGATCGTGCTGTTCGTGATCATCGCGCTGGCGCTGATCCTCGGCGCGGAGCTCGGTCCGAAGGCTGACCCGACGACGACCAGCTACGTCCCGCGCCCGGAGTGGTACTTCTACTTCCTGTTCGAGCTGCTGCGGGTCGTCAAGCCGCCGGAGCTCGTCTTCATGGCGACGATCGGCATCCCGACGATCTGCCTCGTCCTCCTGCTCGCGCTCCCGTTCATCGACCGCAGCCCGCAGCGCCACCCGCTCAAGCGCCCGGTCGCCACGCTCGCCGGCATCGTCACGATCGGCGCGATGCTCTACCTCACGATCCTCGGCGCGGTCGCCGGATCGCCGACCGAGATCGAGTTGGAGACCAAGCCGCAGTTCGAGCAGGGCAAGGAGGTCGCCGCTTCGTCGGGTTGCCTCGCGTGCCATCAGTTCGGCGAGAACGGCAACGCTGGGCCCGGCCCGAACCTGACCAAGATCGGCAACAAGCTCCCGGCCGCCGCGATCGAGCGGACGCTCGAGAACCCGACCTCGCCGATGCCCTCATACGCCGCGCTCAAGCAGCAGGACCCGGAGAAGTTCAACGAGCTGGTCCAGTTCTTGGCCTCGCTCAAGTAGGAGTGCTGCAAACCTTCGTCTGACGATGTCATCTCGCCCTCGTGTGCCGAGCACACGTCGGGCTTCGATTCCTTGTCAGACTCGGTTTTCGCACTCCTCCATTGAGCGAGAGCCGCCAGATGAGCCCAACCGCGAGCACCAACGAAGACGCCGCCCCCGCGGCCACGCCAGGCACGTTGCCCGAGCAGCAGGTACGCGCAATGTTCGACCGCATCGCGGGCGTCTACGACCTGATGAACTCGGTCATGACGGCCGGCCTCCACCACCAGTGGCGTGAGCGCGCGGTCGACCTCGCGGAAGTCGGGCCCGGCTCGAAGGTGCTCGACGTCGCAACCGGCACCGGCGATCTCGCGATCGCCCTCGAACGGCGGGTGCGCCCCGGCGGGAGCGTCGTCGGCTCGGACTTCTCGGAGGAGATGCTCAAGCTCGCCCGCGCGAAGTCGCCCGCGATCGAGTTCGAGCATGGCAACGCGCTCGAGCTCCCGTACGCCGACGCCGAGTTCGACGCCTCCACTGTCGGCTTCGGCGCACGCAACTTCGCCGACCTCGACACCGGGCTCGCCGAGATGGCGCGCGTCGTCCGCCCGGGGGGACGGGTGGTCGTGCTCGAGTTCACGAACCCGACGCGCCCGCCGCTCAGCTGGTTCTTCAACCTCTGGTTCGACCGCATCGTGCCTGTACTCGGCCGCCTCGCGCGCGATCCGGAGGCGTACGCGTACTTGCCCGACTCGGTCAAGCGCTTCCCCGGCCCGCACGACCTCGCCGCCCGCGTGGCCGGTGCCGGACTCACAGACGTTCGCTACGTGATCACCGGCGGCGGCATCGTCGTGATCCACGTCGGCACCGTCCCGGGCGCGTGAGCGTGACGGGCGAGACCGGCCTCCCGCCCGAGCAGGCGGCGATCCTCGACGCGGCCGGTCCATCGCTCGCCGCGCGGTTGGAGGCAACCGAGGCACGGATCGCCGAGCTCGCCGCGACCGCCGGCCCGAGCCTCGCGCCGCCGCTGCTCGACACCCTGTCGGCCGGCGGCAAACGGCTGCGCCCGATGCTGCTGTTCCTGTGCGCGGGCGAGCCCGGCGCGCCTGCCGAGGGAGGCGTGCTGCGCGCGGCGGTGAGCATCGAGCTCCTCCACATGGCGACGCTCGTCCACGACGACGTCCTCGACCGCTCGCCGCTGCGCCGCGGCCGCCCGACGATCTATGCGGCTGCAGGCCGGCTCGAAGCCACCGCCGCCGGCGACCTGCTGCTGTCGCGCGCCTTCTCGGAGCTCGTCGCGGGCGGGAGCGAGGAGGCTGTCCGCGAGCTCTCCGCCGCCTCGTCGGCGCTCGTCCGCGGGGAGCTGATGCAGCGCGCCGACGCGTTCTCGCTCGAGGTCACGCCCGAGCGCTACGCCGAGCGCTGCGAGCTCAAGACCGCGCGACTGTTCGAGGCGGCGAGCCGGCTGGGATCGCTGCTCGGTACCCCGGGCGCGGTGGCCGCGGACGCGCTCGGCGGTTTCGGCAAGCGGATCGGCCTCGCCTTCCAGATCCTCGACGACGTGCTCGACATCGAGGGCCCCCCCGAGCGCACCGGCAAGCCGCGCGGCACCGATCTGCTCGACGGAACCGTCACCCTGCCGCTGATCCTCGCGCTCGAGGCCGACCCGGCACTACGGAAGTTGGACCTGGCCGCGATTGGCTCGTCCGAGCAGGCGGCGGAGGTGTGCGACCGGATCGCCGCGACTGGAGCCCTCGCGCTGGCTCGTGAGCGGGCATTGGCCCACGTCGCGGAGGCCAAGGGGAGGCTCGACGAGCTGGACCTGGATGCGGCCCGGCGGCGTCCACTCGAGCTGGTCGCCGACGCGGTCGTCGCGCGCTACTCGTAGCTCAGAGTTCAGCCGCGAGAGGTGGTGAAGTCCTCGGGCAGGATGGCGTCTGCCTCGAGCGCCCCGAGAAAGCGCTCGACGTAGTCCTGCATGTTCGCCTGCGAGAGCTCGCGCAGCGTCTTGAGGAGCTCCTGCGTGCCCTCCTCGAGGCACTCGTCGAAGACGTCTACTGATCCCTGGTCGAAGCTGCCGTTGTCGACGTGCTCACACTCGGGGCAGCGCAGCGTCACGCGCCAACGCTCGCCCTCTTGCGCCCAGTCGATCGGGTAGACCAGCTCCGAGGAGCAGCTCTCGCAACGGTGGAGCGCGCGGGCCTTGCGGGGCTGGGGGCGGGTTGTTTCGGCCGCGGCGTCCGCGAACGAGAGGACGTCCATGGTCCGTCCACTGGGGAGCTCGATCCGCTTGATCGGGTGCTCGGGGTTTTGCGGGGCGGGACTCATGACCTAGTCGCGCTATCGGCGGCTGACGAAAATCCTTGAGCACCGCCGGATAAGGGCTCCTAAAGGGATCGGGCCGCGAATGTAGGGTGGCGCTCGTGGTCCTCTCGGACGCATCGATTCGCAAGGAGATCGAGGGTGGGGGAATCGTCATCGAGCCCATGGGCGAGAACGCCCTCCAGCCTTCGTCGGTCGACCTCCGCGTGGACCGCTTGTTCCGCGTCTTCCGCAACGACACGACCCCTTACATCGATCCGAAGCAGGCGCAGGAAGACCTCACCGAGCTCGTCGAGGTGGACGAGAACGGCGCGTTCATCCTGCACCCCGGCGAGTTCGTGCTCGGCTCGACGCTCGAGCGGGTGGCTCTGGGAACGGATCTCGTGGCGCGCCTCGAAGGCAAGTCGAGCCTGGGTCGGCTCGGCTTGCTGATCCACAGCACCGCCGGCTTCGTGGACGCGGGCTGGGATGGGCACCTGACCCTCGAGTTGTCCAACGTCGCGAACCTGCCGATCGCGATCTATCCCGGGATGAAGATCGGCCAGATCTCGTTCCTGCGGATGAGCGAGGCGGCCGAGAACCCGTACGGCAGCGATGTCGCCCGCTCGAAGTACCAAGGGCAGCGCGGCCCGACGCCCTCGCGCTACTACCGTAACTTCGAAGACGACGAGTCCTAAGCCCGCGACTGATCCGTTGCAGGCGGGGGGTCGTAGGACGCGGCAGCGCTACCATGACCCCACCCTGATCGCTTAGGAGCCCCAATGCCGAACATCGGCCCGCTCGAGATCGCAATAGTCCTCGTAATCGTTCTGCTCATCTTTGGGCCGAAGCGCCTGCCCGACCTCGGCCGCTCGATGGGCCGGGGAATGCGCAACTTCAAGGACTCGATCACGGGGAAGGACCACGACGACGACGAGCCCGACGCGATCGAGCCGTCTTCCTCGGCCAAGGTGGACGCCTCCTCGAAGGCGGAGCAGGCCAACTCCTAGCCGGTAGCCGGACCTTCTTGCGATGAGGAAGCGGATCCGGCCGGTTGGTCACGAGGACCGTCTGACGCTCGTCGAGCACCTCGACGAGCTACGCACGCGGATCATCATCTCGATCGCGGCGATCTTCGTCGCGTTCGCGCTCTGCGCATGGCAGAACCACCTGATCCTCGACCTGATGAACGACCCGCTGCCGAAGGGTCAGGAGCCGGTCACGCTGTCGCCGACGGAGCCGTTTCTCACCACGGTCACGCTGTCGCTCTACATGGCGCTCTTGATCGCACTGCCGGTCGTCCTCTACCAGATCTACGCGTTCGTACTGCCGGCGTTCAGCCCGACCGAGAGGCGGGTGGCGACCCCGCTCCTGCTGCTGGTTCCGGTGCTCTTCATCGGCGGCGTCGCCTTCTGTTACTTCGTCGTGCTGACGCCGGCGATCGACTTCCTGCTCAGCTTCAACGCCGACGAGTTCAACACGGAGCTGCGGGCCCGTGACTACTACAGCTTCGCCGCCCTCTCGATGCTCGCGCTGGGACTGTTGTTCCAGATTCCGGTGGGGATCCTCGCCGCCACGCGGCTCGGGATCACCACCCCGGAGAAACTGCGCAAGAACCGCCGCTACGCGATCCTCGGGATGGCTGTCCTCGCGGCGCTGCTGCCCACGATCGACCCGGTCACCCTGATCCTCGAGATGGTCCCGCTGATCCTCCTCTACGAGCTGAGTATCCTGCTCGCCGCCGCGTTCGGGCGGCCGCCTGAAGACGTGGCCGAGCCGGCTGCGTCCACCGAGACCTAGCCGTATCCTCCGACACAGATGCTCTTCGACCTGAAAGGCAAGCGCCGGCGAGTTGTCCAGGCGACGTACCTGACGCTCGCGGTCCTGATGGGCGGTGGACTGGTGCTCTTCGGCATCGGCGGGGACGTCTCGGGCGGGATCGCCGACATCTTCACCAGCGGCGGCGGCGATGACGGCAACAGCGGGAACAAGCAGATCGAGGAGCGGATCGAGAAGGCGGAGAAGAAGCTCCAGTCGAGCCCGACCGACCAGGCCTCGCTGAAGATCGTGGTGCGCGACAACTACAACCTCGCGCAGGCGGACTTCGACGAGCAGAAGAACACCTACGGCAAGGACGGCAAGCAGAACCTCGAGGACGCGGTCGCGGGCTGGAAGCTTTACGAGAAGGCCGCCAAGGGCAAGGTCGACCCGTCGCTCGCGAGCACGGCCGTCCAGGCCTACATCGCGCTGAACCAGAGCGAGCAGGCCGCGCGCGCGCTCGAAAATGCGATTGCCGACCGCAAGGAGCCGCAGCCCTATGTGCAGCTCGTCCAGCTATGGACGCTCGCCGGCGACAGCCGCCGCGCCGACCTGGCCGGGAGGAAGGCCATCAGCCTCGTGCCGGCAGACCAGCGCAAGGAGGCCGAGGCCGCGGTCGCGCAGGCGAAGCAGGCGGCGAACCAGCAGCAGACACAGGGCGCCCAAGGCCAGCAGGGTCCGAGTCCAGGCGGAGTAAAGGCCGAGTGACCTTCAAGATCGAGGAGCGCGAGGTCGACGCGCAGACGCGCATCATCGCTCCGGCGGGCGAGCTCGATCTCTACCGCGCACCGGAGCTGAAGCGGGCGGTCGAGGCAGCCATCGACGCCGGCGCGACAAAGCTCGGGATCGACCTCTCGGCAGTCACGTTCATCGACTCGACCGCGCTCGGGGTGCTGGTCGGCGCGGTGAAGCGGCTGCGCGACGTCGAAGGCGTGGTCGCCGTCGGGTGCGGCGACCCGAACATCCTCAAGGTCTTCGAGATCACGGGGCTCGACCGCGTCTTCGCCATCCGCGCGACCGTGGACGAAGCGCTCGCCGCCGCCGGCGACGGCGCCGGGTCCTGAACCGCGCCCCGTCTAGAATCCTGCCCCTCCGGGCCGTTAGCTCAACTGGTAGAGCAGGAGCCTCTTAAGCTCAAGGTTGAAGGTTCGAGTCCTTCACGGCCCATCGGAAACCGTCGCCGTCGCCGCGCGCGAGGGCGGGCGGGCCTGGATCGGCCCGCCCGCCGTATGTCAGGTCTGACCGGGGGTCAGAGGCTCTTCGACTCGCACCCGACGGCGGACGCCGCCTCAGCGTTGTCGAGCGCCGCGGCGTCGCGCCCCTTGCCGCAGTTGACGCTCTCCTTGCCCGACGCCGAGTCGCCCTTTGCGAACACCTTGTCGTCGCCGTTGCCCGCCGAGTACTTGTCCTTGCCGGACAGCCCGGTGAGCGTGTCGTTACCGTCGTCTCCGATCAGCCAGTCGTTCGCCTTGCCGCCCTTGAGGGTGTCGTTGCCGTCGCCGCCCCTGAGGGTGCTGACGCCGTCCTCCGGTGACTTCGCGGTCAGCTTGTCGTCACCGTCGTTGCCGCCGATGCTCGACCGAGCGGTGCCGCTGCGAACGACGATTTGATCGTTCTCATCGCCGCCGGTGGCGTTGACCTGCGTCGAGGAGCGCGACCCGATCGATGCGGTGTCCGACCCGTCTCCGAGCGACGCCTGGGCAACGGTGAACCTCTGCGCCAGGCTGCACTGGACCGTGTTGGCTATCTGCGGGAAAACGGCGCAGCCGGCGCCGGGGGTGATCGCCTGGTTGGTGTCGGTGAACAGAACCGTCTTGCCGCTCGCGCTCACGCTGGTGCGCAAGGCGTTGGTCTCGCCTGGCTGGGCGTTGAACTGGGCGATCCGGTTCTGCCCGGAGATCGATACGGATGCACTCCCTGCCTGGGCCGCGGCAGCGAGGAGACCACTCGCGAAAACGGCAGCGGCGGTGGCGAGCAGCCAGGCTGCCCTGCGGGGATGGTTTGTGGGGATGTTGTTCACTGCTACTGCTCCTTCCGGGGGTTTAGCTGTATGCCATCGGCCCTACAAGCGCGTGGACAGAGGGGAATTACGCCTTGGGACCGAGTCTAGGATCGAATCGGGCTCACGTCCAGTAGGAGCGAGAGCGCGGGTAGCCTGCGCGGCGTGAGCTGGATCGCCGAGACCTCACAGCTGCTGCCCGCCCGGCAGCAGATGGCATTCACGCTCGCGTTCCACATCGTGTTCGCGTGCATGGGGATCGGCTTTCCGCTGATCACGCTGATCGCGAACTGGTGGGGGGTGCGCAAGAACGACGAGGACGCGCTCGAGCTCGCGCGCCGCTGGTCGAAGGTGATGGCCGTCCTGTTCGCCGTCGGCGCCGTCACCGGCACGGTCCTCTCGTTCGAGATGGGGCTGTTGTGGCCACGGTTCATGGACCGCTTCGGCGACGTCTTCGGCACCGGCTTCGCGATCGAGGGGATCTTCTTCTTCACTGAGGCGATCTTCATCGCGATCTACATCTACGGCTGGAAGCACCTCAGCCCGCGGGCGCACCTCTGGACCGGCGTGCCGATCGTGATCGCCGGGATCGGCGGCGCCTTCTCGGTCGTGGCGGTCAACTCGTGGATGAACCAGCCGACCGGCTTCGACCTCAACTCGAAGGGCGAGGCCGTGAACATCGATCCGATGGGCGCGCTCTTCAATACCGCGACGCCCTACGAGGTGCCGCACATGCTGCTCGCCGCGTACCTCGTCGCCGGGTTCATGGTCGCGGCCGTCTACGCGGTGGCGATCCTCCGCGGCCGCAACGATCGCCACCACCGGCTCGGCTTTGCGATCCCGTTCACGCTCGCCTGCATCGCGGCGCCGATCCAGTTCGGGGTCGGCGACACGGCCGCACGAGCGATCGCCGAGGACCAGCCGTCGAAGTTCGCCTCGATGGAGTACGTCACCGAGACCGGCCCCAACCAGACCGAGTGGGTCGGCGGCATCTTCGACGACGGCAAGGTCAAGTTCGGCATCGGCATCCCCGACCTCGATTCGATCCTCGTCGGCTTCTCGCCCGACACGGTCGTCAAGGGCCTCGACCAGGTGCCGGAGAACGAGCGGCCTCCCTCGCCGACGCTGCTCCACCTCGCCTTCGACACGATGGTCGGGATCGGCTCCGCCTACCTCTTGCTGGGGGTCTGGTACGCGATCGTCTGGTGGCGCCGGCGTTCGCTGCCGCAGTCGAAGTGGTTCTGGCGTGCCGCGGCCGTCGCGGGGCCGGCGGCGATCCTCGCGATGTGGTGCGGCTGGATCGTGACCGAGGTCGGCCGCCAGCCGTGGATCGTCTACAAGGTGATGCGCACCGAGGAGGCGGTGACCGGGGCGAGCGGGCTGTGGTTCACCTTCGGGGCGGTCGTGCTGCTCTACACAGCGCTCGGTGCGGGAACGATCTACGCGCTGCGGGTGATGGCCCGGCGCTGGCGGGAAGAGGGCCCTGACGCAACGGTCGTGCCGTACGGGCCGGTCCCTGCGCCGGACGACGACGATTCCTACGCGGAGCGGGGCTAGTGAACGAGGTCGACGCGGTCGCAATCGTCATCTGGATCGGCGCCACGCTCTACGTGCTGCTCGCCGGGGCGGACTTCGGCGCCGGCCTGTGGGACCTCCTCGCCGGTGACGCTCGCCGCGGCGCCCGGCCGAGGGCACTGATGGATCGCGTACTGACGCCCGTGTGGGAGGCGAACCACGTCTGGCTGGTCTTCCTCCTCGTCTTCACGTGGACGGGGTTCCCGGAGGCCTTCGCCGCGATCATGTCGACGCTGTTCGTCCCGCTGATGCTGGCCGCACTTGGGATCGTGCTGCGCGGCGCGGGGTTTGCGTTCCGCCACCTCGCGCGCGGGATTCCCGGCAGGCGCGCGCTCGGCGCGACCTTTGCGCTCTCCTCGGTGCTGACACCGTTCTTCATGGGCACGGTCGTCGGTGCGATCGCGACCGGCAGGGTGCCCGCCGACGGCGACGGCGACCGGCTCACGAGCTGGTGCAACCTGCCGTCGTTCGTCATCGGCGCTCTGTTCGTCGCGACTGGCGCATATCTCGCCGCCGTCTACCTCACGCGCGAGGCGCGGAAGCTCGGCGACGAGGAGTTGCGCAGCTACTTCCGCACGCGCGCACTCGCAGCGGCCGCGGTCACCGGTGCGCTCGCCGTCGCGGGACTGATCGTGCTCCGTGCGGATGCGCGCGAGCTCTTCGACGACCTCCTCTCGGACGCGCTCCCGCTCGTGATCGTCTCGGTCGTCTGCGGAGTCGGCTGCGTGATCCAGTTGCTGCGCGACCGCGCCGGTGCACGCCTGCTCGCCATTGGCGCCGTCGTCGGGGTCGTCTGGGCGTGGGGTGTCGCCCAGCGGCACGACATCCTCCCGGGCGAATTGACACTGGACGAGGCAGCCGCGCCCTCCTCCACGCTCACGGCTCTGCTGATCGTGTTCGGCGTTGCGCTCCTGACCGTGGGCCCCGCGATCGCGTTCCTGCTCACGCTCCACCAGCGCGCCCTGCTCGAGGAGGGCGAAGACGATCAGTAGTTGTGGCCGCTGTGGTGCTTTCGCTGCGGCTCACCGCCGCCAGCGCGGGTGCGGAGGTCAGCGATCGAGTCGTGGACGTCGCTGCAGAGCGCGTCGGCCAGCTCGCGCGTTTGGTTGATCTTCACCAGCATGCGGATGATCCGGCGGTCCTCGTTCGCGGGCGGGCACTTGTACGCCGGCACGAGCCAGCCGCGGCGTTGGGCGAGCTCGCCGACCAGGTCGGCCCCCGTGAAGGGCTCGCCGGCGGCCACCTCGGTGATCACCAACGGCAATCGTGGCGAGCCGCCATGGAGGACGAGCGCATCCTCTTCCGCGAGCTGGGCTGAGATCGCGTTGGCGTTCGCGTCCATCGTTCGCACCAGCGACGCGTAGCCCGAGCGGCCGAGGCGGATGAAGTTGTAGTACTGGGCGAGGATGAACGACGAGCTGCCGGAGAAGTTGAGCGTGAACGTGGCGTCGCGCTCGCCGAGGTAATCCTCGTAGAAGACGAGCTCCTCGGGCAGCTGCTCGTCGTCGCGGAAGACCAGCCAGCCGACGCCGGGGAAGACGAGGCCGAACTTATGGCCGGAGACGTTGATCGACTTGACCGACTCGAGCCGGAAGTCCCACGCGAAGTCGGGGTCCGAGAACGGGAAGACGAAGCCGCCGCTCGCCGCGTCCACGTGCATCGGCACGTCCAGTCCGCGGCCGCGGAGTTGCCCGAGCATGGCGTCGATCCCGACTACGTCGTCGCACTCGCCGGTGAACGTGGTGCCGGCGACAGCGACGACGCCGATCGTGTTCTCGTCGATCTGCGACTCGAGCTCGTCCGGCCCGACGGTGAAGCGGTCTCTTGGCGTCGGTACCTGGCGCGGCTCGACGTCGAAGTAGCGGCAGAACTTGTCCCAGACGACGTGCACGTCGGCGCCGTAGACGAGGTTGGGCTCGGCGTCCGGCTTGCCCGCCGCTTTACGTGCGGCCTTCCAACGCCACTTCATCGCCAGCGCGCCGAGCATCACCGCCTCCGATGAGCCGGCGCAAGCGGCGCCGGGCTCGTTCGGCTCGCCCTCGCCGTGGAAGAGGTTGTGCAGCATCCGCACACAGCGTCGCGAGACCTCGGCCGTCTGCGGGTACTCGGCGTGGTCGATGTAGTTACGGTGGAGGTTGGAGGCGATCAGGTCACGGGCCTCCGGCTCCATCCAGGTGGTGACGAACGTGGCGAGATTCTTTGCCGGGTCGCCGTCGAGCTCGACCTCCGCGCCGAGCGTCAGGCGCGCGGTGCGGGCGTCGCGCCCGTGCTCAGGGAACTCGCGGTCGATCGCGGGCTGGGTGAAGTAACGCTCGGGGAAAGTGACGCCGTCGCCAAGCCCCAGCTCGGCCTCCGGCGTTTCGGGTTCCGCCATGCGCGGCACCCTACGGCAGCGGGCCGCAGGGTGCCGGCTATCGCCTGACCCGGCTTAGAGGGGTTGAAAGCCATCGCCCAGTCCGCTCCCCGTGGCCAGTAGGTGATCCCACCGTACTACGGTATGACGATGGCTGACGCTCTTTCTCAAGCGGCGCCTCCCGCCGCCACGGCCGCTTCGGGGGTGGAGCTCGCCTGCCTCGACGGCGTCGTTGCGCCGTCCGACGAGACGGTGATTGGTGTGACCGACGAGGGGCTGCTCCGCGGCGACGGCGTCTTCGAGGTCGTCCGCGTGTACGAGGGGCGGCCGTTTGCGCTCGACGACCACCTCGACCGCATGGCGCGTTCGCTCGAATCGGCGCGGCTCGGCTTCGACCTGCCCCGCAAGGACCTCGAGCGCGAGGCGGCAGACCTGCTCGAGCGCCGCGGGCCCGCGTTCGACGGTGCTCTGCGTCTTCTACTGACCGCGCGCGGCCGACGGCTCGTGATGACCGAGTTGCTCCCGCCGGGGCCGGACCGCGTCCGGCTCGGGTTCGTCACGTTCTCGCCGTCGCGCGTGCTAGACGGTGTCAAGTCGCTCTCGTACGGGGCCAACATGCTCGCCGGCCGGATCGCACGCGACCGCGGCTTCGACGAGGCGCTGTTCGTCACACCCCACGGACGGGTACTCGAGGCGCCGACCTCGTCGATCTTCTGGGTCTCGGACGGCACACTCGCGACGCCGCCGCTCGACGAGCACATCCTCGCTTCGATCACGCGCGAGCGGCTGCTGTCGCTGTTGGACGTCGAGGAGCGGCCCATCACGCGGGAGGAGATCGTCGAAGTCGACGAGGCGTTCCTCGCTTCGACGACGCGCGAGGTCCAGGCCGTCGCTGCTATCGAGGAGCGCGAGTTCGAGGCGGTCGGAGACCGCACGCGCGACGCGGCCGCGCGGCTGCGCGAGCAGGTCGAGTCGGAGTTGCCGCCGAAGGAGGGTTAGTCAGGACCGGCTCGGCCCGAGGCCGTTTTCGTCCTCGTGCGCGGTCCCGTCGATCTGGTAGCTCAGGTACCAGAGGAGGTGGCGAGCGACCCCGCCGACCACTCCGATGGCGTCCTGGGCGCCTCCCAGCAGCTTGCCCATAGCTTGTTCGATGATAACCCTCCAACCCCCGAGAAGGACGAAGTAAACGTGCGGATAGTCACGATCATCGGCAACCGCCCGCAATTCGTAAAGGCGGCCGCCGTTTCCAGGCTCCTGCGTGAGCGCTACGAGGAGCTGATCGTCCACACGGGCCAGCACTACGACGACGAGCTCTCGCGGATCTTCTTCGATGAGCTCGGCGTGCCGGCGCCCGACGTGGAGCTCGGATCGGGCTCCGGCTCGAACGCCGAGCAGACTGCGCGGATGCTGGTGACGCTCGAGCCCGAGCTCAGGCGACTCGAGCCGAACCTGGTGCTGGTCTACGGCGATACCAACTCGACCCTCGCCGGCGCGCTGGCGGCCGGGATGGGGGGGCGCCGCCTAGCTCACGTCGAGGCCGGGATGCGCTCCTTCAACCGCTCGATGCCCGAGGAGCTCGCGCGCGTCCTCACTGATCATGCGGCCGACCTGTTGCTGTGCTCCACGGAGACGGCCGTCGAGAACCTGCACAACGAGGGGATTGGCGACCGCGCCGAGCTCGTCGGCGACGTGATGGCCGATGTCGCACTCGCCTTCGCCCCGATCGCCGAGGAGCGCTCGACGGCGTTGGCAGATCATCAGGTGGAGCCTGGCGAGTACCTCCTCGTCACCGCCCATCGTGCCGGTAACGTCGACGATCCGGCGCGCCTCGAGCAGCTCGTCGGCCTGTTGGAGGCGCTGCCCGGGCCCGTCGTCCTCCCGCTTCATCCCCGCACGCGCGCGCGGCTCGAGGAGAGCGGCCTGCTGGCGCGGCTCGAGGCCGCCAACGACATGCGCCTCGTCCCGCCGCTCGGCTACCTCGATTTCCTCAAGCTCGCAGCGCACGCCCGCGCCGTGCTCACGGACTCCGGCGGCGTCCAGAAGGAGGCCTACCTCGTCGACACCCCGTGCGTCACCCTGCGGGCAGAGACGGAGTGGGTCGAGACGGTCGAGAGCGGCTGGAACGTGCTCGTGGACCTCGACCGGGACGCCGCGCTTGCGGCTCTGGAGCGGGATCTGCCCGCGGAGCGGCCCGAGCTTTACGGCGGCGGCCGCGCGGGCGAGCGTATCCGCGACATCCTCGCTGCCTACACTGCGCGGGAATGAGCGGACCCGTCGGCATCATCGGCGCCGGCTACGTGGGCGTGCCGCTGGCCGTCGCATTCTGCGAGGCAGGCCGAGAGGTCGTGATCGTGGACGTCGACCAGCGCCGGCTCGCCTCGCTGTCGCGCGGCGAGAGCTACATCGAGGATGTCTCCTCCGAGCGCCTTGCGGCGATCGGCGACCGCCTGCAGGCCTCCGCCCGCTACGAGGACGTCGCCGACTGCGACGCGATCCTGATCGCGGTGCCAACCCCGTTGACCGAGAACCGCGAGCCGGACCTCGGCCCGCTGCTCGCCGCGGGGACCTCGCTCGCCGGCGTCATCCGCGCCGGCCAACTCGTGGTGCTCGAGTCCACCACCTACCCTGGGACGACGCGCGAGCGCCTCGTCCCGCTGCTGGAGGAGTCGGGCCTCGCCGCCGGCGAGGATTTCCACGTCGGGTTCTCACCCGAGCGCGTTGACCCCGGCCGCACCGATTTCACCATGCGCACGACCCCGAAGGTCGTCGGCGGGCTGACCTCCGCCTGCCTCGACCGGGCGGCCGCCCTCTACGGCGAGATCTGCGACGAGGTCGTGCGGGTCACGACGCCCGAGGCCGCCGAGATGACGAAGCTGCTCGAGAACATCTTTCGCTCGGTGAACATCGCACTCGTCAACGAGCTCGCCGAGCTCTGCGACCGGATGGGGATCGACATCTGGGAGGTCGTCGACGCGGCAGCGACCAAGCCCTACGGGTTCATGCGCTTCGAGCCCAGCCCCGGGATGGGCGGCCACTGCCTGCCTGTGGACCCGTACTACCTCGCCTGGCGCGCGCGAGAGTTCGACATGACGACGGAGTTCGTCGAGCTCGCCGGCGAGGTCAACCAGCGGATGCCGTACTTCTGCGTCGAGCGGATCTCGCGTGCGCTCAACGACGTGTCGAAGCCCGTCCGCGGCTCCAAGATCGCGATCATCGGCGTGTCGTACAAGGCTGGGGTCGGCGACCTGCGGAGCTCGCCATCGCTGAAGATCATGCAACTGCTCGGCGAGCAGGGGGCCGAACTCGTCTACCACGACGACTTCGTCACCGCGATGCCGGACCTCGGGCTCGAGAACGCGTCGCTCGATCAGGCGATCGAGGGCTGCGATGCAGCCGCGATCATCACCGCGCATCCGGGGCTCGATGTCGAGCGGCTACTCGCCCGCGCCCCCGTCGTCGTGGACTTCCGCGGCGTGACGCGCGGACTCGAGGCGCCGAACGTGGTGCGCCTGTGAGCGACTCCGTCGTCGGGCTCGGCGTCGTCGGGCTCGGCTACTGGGGTCCCAACCTGGCGCGCAACTTCGACGCGCTTGAGGGCGCGGAGCTGCGCGCGATCTGCGATGTCTCGGACGAGGCGCGCGAGCGCTGGGCTCCCCGTTTCCCCGACGCGCGTGCGGTCGCCGACCTCGACGAGCTCCTCGGGGACGATTCAATCGACGCCGTCGCGATCGCCACCCACGTGCCGGAGCACGCGCCGATGGCGCTGCGGGTGCTCGACGCCGGCAAGCATTGCTTCGTCGAGAAGCCGCTCGCGCAGTCGGTCGCCGACGCCGAGGAGGTCGTTGCCGCCGCGGAGAGCTCAGGCAAGGTGCTGATGGTCGGGCACCTGCTCGAATACCACCCCGGCGTCGAAAAGCTCCAAGAGGTCGTCGGAGCCGACGAGTTCGGCGAGATCCACTACGTCTATTCGAACCGCGTCAACCTCGGCAAGCTCCGCGCCGACGAGAACGCGCTCTGGAGCCTTGGCGCGCACGACGTGTCCGTGCTGTTGCGGCTCACGGGGGAGGAGCCGACCGAAATGCGCGCGGCCGGCGAGTGCTACATGCGTGACGGCATCGAGGACGTGGTCTTCTGTTACATGCGATTTCCTTCCGGGCTCGCTGCGCACATGCACCTTTCGTGGCTCGATCCCCATAAGGAGCGCCGCTTCACGGTCGTCGGTTCGAAGCAGATGGCGACCTTCGACGACATGGAGGTCGAGCGCAAGCTGACCGTGTACGACAAGGGCTTCGACGAGGACTTCGCCTCATACGGCGAGTACATCGCACGCTCGGGCGATGTTTGGAGCCCCGCGGTGCCGAACGACGAGCCGCTGCGGATCGAGTGCGGCCATTTCGTCGACTGCGTACGGAACGGAGAGACGCCGCGCTCGGACGGAGCGAGCGGGCTGCGCGTCGTGCGCGTGCTCGAGGAGCTGCAGGCGTCGCTCGGGCGGGAGGCTTGATGCGCGCCGACGACCGTGCACCGGGTCTCGCACTCGGCGACGGCGTCGAGCTGCCGGGCGACGTCGAGCTCGGGGCGAACGTCGTGATCCACGAGGGAGTCTCCGTGGGGGCGGGTGCCCGCTTCCAGGACGGCGCGATCGTCGGCAAGCCGGCCGCGCTCGGACCGCGCTCGCGCGCCACCGGCTCCGCAGGCGCAGCGACGACGATCGACGCCGGCGCCACGATCTGCGCGGGCGCCGTCGTGCTCGCCGGCGCCGAGATCGGCGAGGGCGCGATCGTCGGCGACCAAGCACACGTGCGCGAGCGCGCGCGGATCGGTGAAGGGTCGGTCGTCGGGCGCGGAACGGCGATCGACAACGACGTCACGATCGGCGCGGCGGTGCGGATCCAGACCGGCTGCTACCTGACCGCCCACTCGACGATCGAGGACGAGGTTTTCATCGCGCCCGGGGTGTTCACCACGAACGACAACACGATGGGCCGCCGCCCCGACGGTGAGCCGCTTCGGGGAGCGACCCTGCGGCGAGCTTGCCGGGTCGGAAGCGGCGCGCTGATCCTGCCGGGGATCGAGGTCGGCGAGGAGGCGTTCGTCGCGGCCGGCTCGGTCGTCACCCGCGACGTGCCCGCGCGGCGGCTCGTGATGGGATCGCCGGCGCGGGAGGTACGCGCCATCCCCGACGAAGATCTGATCGAGCGATGGGCCTGAAGCGCCGCATCCGGCTGCGCCGTGCGGAGGGCCTCGTGCTCGAGCGCCGCACGGTTGCCCTTGCGGGAGTCGCAGCGGGCGCGCTCGCTGCGCTGCTGGCGGGTGAGATCGCGCGCGTCTGGCGGCGCGGCTCGGCCCCGCTTCCGAGCGATGCCGACGACATCCTCGCCGCCTCCGCAGAGGCGGTCGGGGAGACCGTCGAGGTTGTACGCGCCGGTTACCGCGACGTCTCGACGCGCGAGAACGCGCTGCTGAACCTGCTCGCCTCGTTCGTCGTCACCTTCGGGCTCGTCCGGACGGTCACCTACATGCTTCGGTCGCGCAGTTCGGTCGGCCCGTTCCGCGAGTTGAAGCTCGGCCGCCGCCACATCCATCACTTCGTCCCGGGCATCGTGCTCGCGTTCCTCGCGGGCGGCGCGGGCATCGTCTCCCACAACGAGGAGGTCGAGCCGAAACTGGCGCTCGTATTCGGGGCCGGCCTAGGCCTGACGCTCGATGAGTCCGCCTTGCTGCTCGAGCTCGACGACGTGTACTGGTCGCGCGAGGGCGTGCTGTCTGTCGAGATCACCCTGTCGGTGGCTGCGCTGCTCGCGACCACGGCGCTCGCGCTCAGGCTGTTGCGGCGCGGCGAGGAGGCGGTGCTCGAGTCGGATGCCGAGCCACAGCTTCACGCTGCACCCGAGCCCGGGATCGCCGCAGCGCAGTAAGGTTCGGCCCGATGGAGAGAGGACCGGACCAACCCGAGGGCCCGCAGAGCCCAGCACCCGGCGAGGGCCCACAGTCCCCGACGCCGGGTCCCCAGCCGCCCGCTCCCGGGCCGGAGTCACCGGCGCCCGGAGCCCCGGGTCAGCCGCCTCCGCCGCCCGCCGGGCAGCCGCCGTCGGGACCTCCGGCTCCTCCCTACACGGGCCAGGTCCCACCGGGCGGATGGCAGCAGCCGCCGCCACAACAGGCGATGTACGGCGTTCCGTTCGCCAGCTGGTGGTCGCGTGTCGGCGCGACGCTGATCGACGGTCTGATCGTTACCGGGATCCTGCTCGTGGTCGGCGGGATTTTCGTGGCGCTGATCTTCGCCGTGGGAGTCAGCGACGACGAGCTGACAGCGGTTGGCATCACGCTGATCGTCGTCGGAGGGCTCATCGCCCTCGCTCTGTACTTCCTCTACTACCCGTACTTCGTGGCCCGCCAGGGCGAGCACAACGGCCAGAGCCTCGGTAAGCAGGTGGTGGGCATCCGGATCGTCCGCACCACCGGAGCGCCGATGGACTTCGGCTGGTCATGCATGCGCGAGCTGGTCGTCAAGATCCTGCTCTTCGGCTGGATCGGCGGGAGTTTCTGCAGCATCCCCACACTGCTCGACGTCCTCTGGCCGCTGTGGGACGACGAGAACCGCGCGCTGCACGACATGCTCTGCTCGACGAGGGTCGTCGAGACCTAACACGCAGCTCGTCTAAGGCCTCGCAGCCCCTCGTCGTCGCAAGCGGCCTAGAGGGCGATCACGATCGGGATCCAGATGATCCCGAGGATGAGTCCCACGATGCCGAGGATGAACCCGGCTTGAGCCTGCTGCCGGCCGCCGAGCGCGCCGCCGCTGGCGTCGATCTCGTTGCGCGCCTGCATCCCGAGGATGATCGCGATCGTCGAGCAGACGATCGGGCAGACGAAGATCCCGACGATCCCCAGCACGAGCGCCGCTGTCGCCTTGCCCGGGGTCGGGCCGCTCCCGACACCAGCGACGGGGACACCACCGCCGGGCGGCGGAGGCCCTCCAGCCGGCGGGGGCGGAGGTGCCTGCGGAGGTTGGGGCGGCTGGGGCGGAGTTTCCATCTGGGCCTTTCGTAGGACGAGCCGTGCAAACGCATCCTAAACGGGCCGCTAGCATCGGTCGCAGTGGAGGCATCGTCGATCGAATCCCGCCCCCCGGTCGCTAGAAGACCGCTTCGAACTGCCGCAGTGCTCACGGCCGTATCGGCCGCGCCATTCGTGGTCGCGGGCACCGTTTGGTCGGGGCATGCCGGCGCAATCGACGGACCCGAGCTCTTGTGCCCGTTCCGAGAGGTCACGGGGATCCCATGCCCTCTTTGCGGCGGGGTCCGCGCGTTCGCGCTCGCAGCGCAGGGCGACGGCGCGTTCCTGGATTTCAACGCTCCGCTCGTGGTCTTGGCCGCGTGCGTCTTCGCGTTCGGGGTTGCGCTCGGGCTGGTCGCGCTCGCCCGGCCCAGGCTCGCCGCGATCACGCTCGAACGCACCAGATCGGCACTCGCCGCAGGATGGTTGCCCGCGCTCGTAGGCGTGACGGCGGTGCTGTGGGCGTGGACGCTGACCCACGCCGGGACGATCGCCGGCTAGTTCAGGCGGCGGCGCGGAGGTCGGTCCCCGCTCCGGTCCAGATCACCTGGTCGCGGCTCGGTCCGACGCTGACGAGCGTCACGGGCACGCCGACGGACTCGCTGATGTAGTCGAGGTAGTCGCGCGCCGCCTTCGGCAGATCGTCGAGCCTGCGCGCGCCGGCGACGTCCTCCTCCCAGCCGCTCAGCTCCTCGTAGTCGCCCTCGGCCTTGTGGACGATGGACTGGTGGTAGGGGAACGAGTCGAACGACGCGCCTTCGGGCCCGAGGTAGCGCACCGCCACCGGTAGCGGGTCGATCCCGCTGAGGACGTCGAGCTTGGTGATCACGAGCCCGGTCAGGCCGTTGATGCGGGCGGCGTAACGCAGCGCGACGAGGTCGAGCCAGCCGCAGCGGCGCGGGCGTTCGGTGGTCGTGCCGTACTCGTTGCCGCGCTCGCGCATGCGATCGCCGAGGTCGCCGTCGATCTCGGTCGGGAACGGTCCGGAGCCGACCCGCGTCGCGTACGCCTTCGAGACCCCCCAGACCTCGTCGATGTCCTTCGGCCCGACGCCCGCCCCGACGCAAGCCGCCCCGGCGACCGGGTTCGACGAGGTGACGAACGGATACGTCCCGTGATCGATGTCGAGCAGGGCGCCCTGCGCGCCTTCGAAGATCACGAGCCGGTTCGCGTCGAGCGAATCCCACACGATGCGGGCGGTGTCGGCGATGTAAGGCTCGAGCCGGTGGCCGAAAGCGAGGTACTCCTCGGTCATCGTGTGCAGGTCGAGCATCGGGTCCTTCGCGAACGGGCGCAGCGACTGGCGCTTCGGCTCGAGCGCGGCGTAGATCTTCTGCTTGAGGATCGACTCGTCGAGCAGATCCTGCATCCGGATCCCGAGTCGCGCCGCCTTGTCGGCGTAACAGGGACCGATCCCACGCCGCGTGGTGCCGATCTGAAGCTCTCCGAGACGCGACTCGCCTGCGTGGTCGAGCAGCAGGTGGTAGGGCATGATCAGGTGCGCGTTGGCGGAGATGCGCAGAGCCCCGACGTCGATGCCGCGCCGGCGCAGGCCGTCGAGCTCGTCGGTGATGACCTTCGGGTCGACGACGACGCCGTTGCCGATCAGGCAGCGCTTGCCGGGGTAGAGGATCCCGGACGGGATCAGGTGGAACTTGAACGTCTCGCCGTCGCGGACGATCGTGTGACCGGCGTTGTTCCCGCCCTGGTAGCGGATGACGACATCGGCCTGCTCGGCGAGCAGGTCGACCACCTTCCCCTTCCCCTCATCGCCCCATTGGGCGCCGACTACGACGGTTGATGGCATAACGGAAGGAGGTTACTCTCGGAGGGGGCGGTGCTCAGGCGGAGCGGCGCATGCGAAGGTCCGGGCCCATGAGCGCGATCGGATCGCCGCAGATCTCGGTCAGCCGCGAGACGGTGCGCTCGCCGATCTGCTCGCGCAGGTCCTCGAGCGTGACGATGTTCGTCGTCGCGACCACCGCCCGCTCCTCCTCCCAGCGCGCGTTCACGATCAGGTAGAGCTGCTCCAGCACCCAATCGGTCTGCCGCTCGGTGCCGAGGTCGTCGAGGTGGAGGAGGTCCACCGCGCAAAGGCGGTCGAACAGCCGCTTGTACGTGCCTTCAGAGTCGGCTTCGTAGGTGTGCTTGATCGTGGCGAGGAGGTGCGGGACCGTGAACACGGCGACAGAACGGCCGGCGTCGAGGGCGGTCTTCGAGACGAGCATCGCGAGCGAGGTCTTGCCCGTGCCGACGTCGCCCGTGAACCAGAGGCCGCGGCCCTCGTCGAGGTAGCGGTCGATGTTGCGCGTGTACTCCTGCACGCCTCGGAGGACGTGCGGGTCGAGGTCACAGACCGGCTTGCGCTCGAACGAAACACCGCGGAAGCGCTTCGGGATCCCGGTGCCGAGGCGGCGGGTCTGCTTCCGCCGCGCGCGCTCGGCCCGGCATTCGCAGGGGTACGACTCGTCGTTCTCGTTCTGCAGCCAGCCGCTGCCGTCGCAGCGCCCGAGGATGCAACTCTCGAGCTCGTCGGGGAGCATCCTCATGCCGCGCTCTCCGCGGGTGCGGCGGCGGGCGGAGCCTCGCTCGAAGGCTCGTAGGCGATGTCGGTGAAGCGCGGATGGCGCTTGATGAACGCGAGCCGGACCGTGCCGACCGGTCCGTTGCGGTGCTTGGAGATCAGGAGCTCGGCCGAGTTGTCGTCCTCGACGGGCGCCTCCTCTTCGTCGTCGCGGCGGTAGTACTCGTCGCGATAGATGAATACGACGAGGTCGGCGTCCTGCTCGATCTGGCCGCTCTCGCGCAGGTCGGACAGCATCGGCCGCTTGTCGGGTCGCTGCTCGACAGCACGCGAGAGCTGCGAGACGGCGATTACGGGAATCTCGAGCTCGCGCGCGAGGATCTTCAACCCGCGACTGATCTGGGAGATCTGCTCGACGCGGCTGTCACGAGTGTTTTCAGGCCGCATCAGCTGGAGGTAGTCCACCATCACGAGGTCGAGCTTCTTGCGGCCGTGTAGCCGCCGCGCCTTGGCGCGCAGATCGAGAATGCCGAGGTCGCTCGAGTCGTCGATCAGCAGGTCGGCGGCCGCGAGCTTGGCCGTCGCCTTGTTGATCTTCGGCCACTTGTTGGCGCTGATCTGGCCCTTCCGGAGGTCGTCGCCGTTGAGGCTTGCCTGTGTCGCGATAAAGCGCTGGGCGAGCTCGGTCTCCGACATCTCGAGCGAGAAAAAGGCGACGTGCTTGTCGTAGCCGACGGCGGCGTTCTCGGCGATGTTGCAGACGAGCGCCGACTTGCCCATCGACGGCCGGGCGGCAACGACGATCAGGTTGCCGGGCTGGAACCCGCCGGTCAGCTTGTCGAGGTCGCGGAACCCGGATGGCGTGCCCGACACCTGGATCCCTTCCTTCGAGACGCGCTCGAGCTTGACCAGCTCGTCGTCGAGCACCTGCTCGATCTTCCGCAGCTCCCCGCGGAGCTCGTCGTCGCGAAGCTTGAACAGCGACGACTCGGCCTCGTCGATCAGCTCGCGCGCCTCGCCGCGGCGGCTGAGCACGTCGTCCTGGATGACGCGCGTCTTCTCCAGCAGGCGGCGCAGGAGCGCGTTGTCCTTGACGATTTTCGCGTAATGGCGCGCGTTGCCGACCGCGGCGACCAGGCTCGGGAGGGAGTGGACGTAGTCCCTTCCGCCGGCCTGGTCGAGCTTGCCGTCCTGGGTGAGCTGCTCGCATATCGTCGTCGGGTCGATCGGCTCGGGGTCGGGCTTCGTGCGCAGCGAGACCATCGCCGAGTAGATCCATCCGTGCCGCTCGCGCCAGAAGTCCTCCGGCTGGAGCGCGACCTCGACCTGGACGGCGTCGAACGCCGGCGCCGACAGCAGGATCGCGCCGAGTACGGAGGTCTCGGCCTCGTCGTTGTGCGGCGGGGTTCCTGCTGCGGCGGCTTCGGAGGGCGAGGTCGAGACAGCCACCGTCAGCCGACCATTACTCCGCGGTGACGATCGTCTTGACCTGCGTGGTCAGGCCTTCGCCGAACTCGATCGTGACCATGTGGGTCCCGGTCTCCTTGATCGGCGCATCGAGCCGCACGCGGCGCTTCTCGATCTTGATCCCGCGCGCGCGCTCGATCGCGCCCACGACCTCGGCGGCGGTGACGGAGCCGAAAAGGCGCCCGTCCTCTCCGGCCTGGTGGGGGATCGTGAGGACTGTCTTCGAGAGCAGCGCCACCTGTTCGTCGGCCTTCTCGGCGCGTTCGCGCGCAGCCTCTTCGGCGACCTCCTTGCGGCGCTCCGCGTCAGCGATCGACGCAGTGGTGGCGGGCTGGGCGAGCTTGCGTGGGACGAGGTAGTTGCGCAGGTAGCCGGGCGAGACGTCGATGACCTCGCCGGGCTCGCCGAGCGTCTCCACTTGCTGGAGCAAAATCGCCTGCGCCACTAGGCCGTTCCTAGCGGTCCGAGACGTAAGGAAGGAGGCTCAACTCGCGCGCGCGCTTGATCGCGCGCGCCAGCTGGCTCTGGTGGCGGCGGCATGCGCCGGTGATGCGCGCCGAGCGGATCTTGCCGCGCTCGCTCATCGCCCTCCGCAGCGTGCCGACGTCGCGGTAGTCCACTACGTCGATCTTGTCGCGGCAGAAGGAGCACGACTTGCGACGGCCCCCCGTTCCGGGGCCGCGCTTGCCGTCGCGACGACGCGGACGGCTGCTGCTGCTGTTCGAGCGTGACTTGGCCATTGCGAGCGCGCGATGTTACCGAGCGCCTACCGTCAGCGCGTGTGTGAACCACCGGAGGTGCTCGTCGCTAGAACGGGATGTCGTCGTCCGAGCCGCCGCTACCTGACGCCTCCGAGGCGCTGGGCGCCGGGGCGAAGTCGGCAGTGTCGGTCGGCACGTCGCTCTTGGGCGCGAAGCTGCTGCCGTTGCCCTCGCCCGACGACTCGCGCGAGCCGAGGAACTGGACGGTGTTCGCGACGATCTCGACCGCCTGGCGCTTCTGCTCGTTCTGGTCGGTCCACTCGCGCCATTCGAGGCGCCCGTCGACCGCGACCGGGCGGCCCTTCTGGAGGTAGGTGTTGCAGTTCTCGCCCTGCGCGCCCCAGACGGTGACGTCGAAGTAGTTGGGCTTGTCGACCCACTGGTCGCCGTCCTTGCGGCGCGTGTTGCACGCGACCCGGAGGCTGCAGACGGGGGTGCCGCTCGGGGTGGTGCGAAGCTCGGGATCGCGGGTTAGGTTGCCCGTGATCGTGACGCGATTGATGTTCTGGGTAGCCATGCGTGCTCCTTAGACACTCGAAATCTTGACCTCGGCGAGGCTACCGATGGAGTCGGTCGAACTGGCGTTCGCCTGACAGGTTGTTCCCGCGTGTTAGGCGAATTGGTGCTCGCGCGTTACGCGGCGCGTCTTTCCCTTGCGGGAAGCGCTACTCGGCCGGCTCGGCGGGCGGCTCGGCCGGAGCCTCGGCGGGTGGTGCGACCGGCGCCTCTGGGGCAGCCGGAGCGGGCGCTTCCTCCGCGGGCGGGGCGGCCGGCGCAGGTGCCTCTTCGGCCGGAGCTTCCTCGCCGTCCGGGGCCGGCGCGTCGGCGGCGGCACGAGGCGCCACGGCCACGTCGCCCTCCTCCTCACGCGGCTTGGCCGGTTCGGCGCGCGGCGTGGGTGGAGGCGGGGCGCCTTCCTTCTGGCGAATGATCCGGAAGCGCAGGACGCCGTCGGCGATCTTCAGCGAGTGGTCGAGCTTCGACAGCAGGTCCGGCGTACCGCTGAATTGCAGCAGCGTGTAGGCGGCGTCGGGGCGATGGTCGATCTCATAGGCCATCCGACGGACTCCCCAGTCGTGGCTTCCAACCAGCTCGCCCCCGCCCTCGATCTGGGTCTGGACGTCTTTCAGGATCTCGGTCTGGCGCGCCTCGGGCGCGTTCGGATCGAGCATCAGCATCAGGTCGTAGCTCGGCATGCGGCGGCGGACGATAGCAACGTGGCGCCCGCCGGCAGACCCCCGCGAGGGGGTGGGAACGGGGTTCCCGTGCGTCATATCGGGGATGGGAACGCGTGGCCGAGCGACGGGCGGCTCGCTCCTCGAGCGGGTTCGCTGGGGGAACGTCGCCCGGCTCGCGCTCGTCGTCGCGGCGGGTGTGCTGGTGCTGATCGGGCCGCGGGGATGCGGCGGAAGTGACGGACCGGCCCCCGTTGCGGAAACGGGAGGCGCGAGCGCCTATGAGCCCGTCGCGCCGCCGCGTGCCGCACCCGCAGAGCCCCGATCACTCCCCGGGAAGCCTCCCGCGAGGCCGCGCGAGCGGGCCGAGACGAGGCCTCGAAGCGGGTGCGAGGCCAAGTGCCGGGCAAAGCTGCGGCGGAAGAAGGAGCACAGGCGGCGGGAGAGGGCCGCGGCCGCTCAGGCTCACAGCGCGCCGCAGGGTGGCGCGGTGACGGAGCCGTCACCCGTCGCTCCGGCGGCGGGCCCCAGCTACGCCGCGCCTGCCCGGCGCGACCGGCCCGACTTCACGCCGTGAGCTTTCGTTGAAGACCTACCGCTTGCGTTCGATGTCTCGCAGCTGATCGTCCACCCAGTCCCCCGGGTTGCGCGCGACGAGGATCTCCTGCAGGCCCTCGGCTCGCCACTTGCGCTCGTCGTCGGCCATCGTCAGCGCGCGGTAGATCGCATCGGCCTGCTCCTGGATGTCGAACGGGTTGACCGACAGCGCGAACTCGCCGAGCTCCTCGTGCGCGCCCGTGTTCTCGGACAGCAGGCTCACGCCTGCGCGCTCGTTCACCAGCGGCCCCTCCTTCGCCACCAGGTTCATCCCGTCGAACATCGCGTTCACCATCAGCAGGTCGTAGTGCTTGTAGAGCGCGATCGCGCGGTCGAGGTTCTCCTCGAGCCGCAGGTCGATCGGCATCCAGTCGGTCGTCCCGTGCCGGTGGTTGACCACCGCGACTAGCGCCTCGATCCGCTCGAGGTACTCCGCGTACTCGGGCACGTCCTGCCGTGAAGGCATCAGCTGAGCGACGAACGTCACCTTCTCGATGAACTCCGGGTGCTCTTCGAGGAAGAGGTCGAAGGCCGTGAAGCCGCGCAGCACGTTCTTCGAGAGATCCGCGCGGTCAACCCGCAGGATCAGGTGCTCGCGCCGGCGGCGGACGATCTCCTGCTCGTACTCCTTCACAGACTCCCGTGCGGTCGTGCGGGCGAAGCTCTCGGCCGAGATCGGCAGCGGGTAGGCGCGCACCCACACCTCGCGGCCCTCGAAGTCCACGATCCCGGCCTCCTCGTTCACGTCGAGGTCGAACAGGTCGCGGCAGCAGAGGAGGAAGTTCCGCCGGTACGCGCGCGTGTGGAAGCCGATGATGTCGTTCGCGAGCAGCCCCTCGTAGATGTCCTCGCGCATGTCGCGCGGCAGGACTCTCCACGCGTCCGGCTGCGTCCAGGGGATGTGGATGAAGTGGTGCAGGAACACGCCCTCTGGCCGCGCCGCGCGGATCTCCCGCGCTGCCGTGTAGAGCTGGTAGTCGTGGAGCATCACGACAGCCTCTCCGTCGCCGATCTCCTCGACGACCGCGCGCGCGAGGTCCTTGTTCACGACGCAGTAGCCGTTCTCGTACGCCTCGACCTCGCTACGGCGGACGTCTGGTGCGTTGGAGAGGTCCCAGAGGTAGTGCTGGATGAACCACAGCATCGGGTTCGCGACGACGTTGTAGAACTGGTCGTAGGCATCGGCGTCGGACTCGACGAGGCGGATCCGGTAGCTGGTCCCGTCCACGTCCACGCTGAACGACCCCGGGCCGCGTTCACGGCTCTGGATGACGTCCTCCTCGGTCATCGCGGACGCGACCCAGAGCGCGTCGCGGTGGTTGACCAGCCCGGTCAGGGCAGTGACGAGCCCGCCGCCCCCGCGCGTGATCACGACCTCGCCGGACTCGTCGCGTTCGAACGTCGCCGGCCCGCGATTCGAGACGAGGACGAGCGGCGGGTCGGTTGGCATCGTCAGGAGAGGCGCTTGACCAGGCGGATCGACTCGGTGCCGAACTCGCACTCGTCGACCGTCGCCTCGACCAACGCCCGGCCGAGCTCGGCCTCCTCGCCGGGCGCGCCGCCCGCGACGTCGATGACCAGCCGCTCCTCTTCGAGGCGGTACGTGAAGCCCAGCGTCTGCGAGTGATCGTCGCCGCCCCGCATCGCGGCCACCTCGGTGACGGCGAGCTTGAGATCGGCGCAGTCCTCGCTCGAGAGGGGGGTGAGCCTGCAGACGGCCGACAGGGCGAGCCGCGCGAGCAGCGCGTACTCCGCCCGTCCGGGGATCGTCAGCTCGACTTCGCGCATCGCGGAGGCTTCCGCCATCAGCCTTGAACCCTATCCCTAAGCCGCGCGCGGGCGAGGTCGCGGACCGGCGCTCTCAAGCGGTCAGCGCGGTTGGCGCTCGGGGCCACGGGCAGGCCGCTTCGCGAGCTTCACGGTCACGGTCCGCCGCTCGTCTCCCCTGACCACCTCGAGCTTGACCTCCTCGCCGGGGCGCTTGAAGCCGACGATCTCCGTCAGATCGTCGGCGTCGCGCACCGGGCGACCGTCGATCGCGACGATTACGTCGCCCCCGGAGGGGACGTCGGGGTCGCCCTGGAACTCGATCTTCCGCCCTCCCGACTCGAGGCCTGCGTCCTTGGCAGGGCCCTGGACGCTCACGACGAGCGCGCCGCGCTCCGCGTCGGAGTCGATCCGCCGCGCGAGCTGCGGGTAGAGCGTCGCGGAGGTGACGCCCAGGAACGCATAGTCCGCGGTCCCGTCGGCGCGCATCTGGGCGATCGAGCGGCGCACCGTGTCGACGGGGATCGCAAAGCCGACTCCGGATCCCTCGCCGCTCGAGCTCTCGATCTGTGCGTTGATCCCGATCACCCGCCCGCGCGCGTCGAGCAGCGGGCCACCCGAGTTGCCGTGGTTGATGGCGGCGTCGGTCTGGATGGCGTTGCCGATCCGGAAGGCCGTAAGCGACTGGATGTTGCGGTCCACCGCGGAGATCACGCCGACCGAGAGCGACTGCCGTTCGCCGAACGGGCTGCCGATCGCGGCCACCGGCTCGCCGACGATGAGATCCTTCGAGGACCCGAGGCGCAGCGGTGTCAGCGATAGTCCCTCGGGATCGATCTTCAGCAGCCCGACGTCGGAGTCGGCGTCGGTGCCGACGATCTTCGCCTGGACGCGGTTGCCGTCGGCGAACTCGACGAAGACCTGCTTCGAGCGGCGCAGCCTCGGGGCCGTCCCGGTCGTGATGACGTGGGCGTTCGTGGCGATGTGCCCCTGACCATCGATGACGAAGCCCGATCCCTGGCCGCCGCGCGGATCGCCGAGCGGCTCTCGCGGCGCCTCCCCGTCGAAGAGCGAGATGACGGTGACGACGCCGGGGGCGAGGCGCTTGTAGATCGCCGCGGGGTTGAAGTCGCCCCCCTTGCCGATGTCGCCGACCACTTGGACGCGAGTGGTCTCGATCTTCTCCGCGCCCGGCTCGCCACCGCCCTTGTCGTCGTCCGACCCGCAGGCGGCGAGCGCCAGCGCGGCGAGCAACGCTGCGAGCGCCGCGACGGCGGCGCGCAGATGCTGCCCGGTGCTACTCAAGCCGGGCCCGCCGAGGGGAGGGCGAGCGTGAACATCGTCCGCCCGTCGCGCGTGTGAAGTCGAATCTTGCCGTCCATCCGCTCCGCGAGCTCCTGGGCGATCGCGAGACCGAGGCCCGACCCGCGCGCTGCGTCACCGGTGTAGAAGCGCTCGAAGACGTGCTCGGCCTGGGAGTCGCCGATGCCCGGCCCAGAATCGGCCACGGTGAGCTCGGCGGCTCCGTTTCGGCGGTCTGCGCTCACAGTGACGTTCGTGCCCTCGGGGGTGTGCGTGAGGGCGTTGTCGAGCAGGATACGCATGATCTGGACCACCCGCTCGCGGTCGCAGCTCGCTCCGACGGCTGCCGGTGGAAGCTCCAGATCGAGCTCGGTCTCGTGCTGTGCCAGCGAAGGGGCGAACTCCCGCGCGACAGCCCGCACCAGCTCGGAGAGGTCCACATTGTCGTGGCGCACCTCGAGTGAGCCGGCGTCGAGGCGGGAGAGGTCGAGCAGATCGGCGGCCAGCTTCTGTAGTCGCTCGATCTGTTCCGCCATCGAGGTCAGGAACTCCTCGCGCGTTGCGTCGTCGAGGTCCTCGTCCTGGAGCAGCTCGACGAAGCCGCCGAGCGAGAAGATCGGCGTGCGCAGCTCGTGCGAAGCGTTCGCGATGAACTCCTGGCGGGCGCGTCCGACGCGCTGGATCTGGTCCTGCATCTCGTTGAACGTGTGGGTCAGCTGGCCGAGCTCGTCCTCGGAGTCCACCGGCAGCGGCCCCGGGAACCGGCCCCGCGTCACCGACTCCGCCGCCTGCTCGAGCCGGCCGACCCTGCGGGCGAGCGCGCGCGCGACGATGTAGCCGCCAAGAAGCGCGATCAGGAGGGCGGCGGCCCCACCGACGAGCACGCGCGACCGGACGAGGCTGACCGTCTCCGCAACGTCCTCGAGGTTCACCGAATAGACGGCGACCCAGTCCGCGCGCCCGCGGAAATACAGCGGCTGAGCTGCGTTTCCGACCTGCTCGCCTCCGACCTGGGTGACGTTCGTCTGGATCTCGCGGCTGCTGATCGCGCGCCGCGCGAGCTCGGCGGCCGGCTGGACCTCCCCGCCAGCGCGCGAGTCCGAGATGGCGAAGAAGCTCGGCTCGCCCGACCCGGGCCGGACGGAGCGCTGGACGCCGAGGAGGGTGACCTGGGCGCCGGCGCCGTCGGCGACCGTGCGCACGAGCCGATCGAGCTCGGTTGCGGGGATGTCGCGCCCCATGACGTCCTCGAGCGTGCTCGACGAGGCCTGGGCGGTGCGGCTCAGCTCGCTCAGCTTCTGCTCCTCGAGGTTCGACTCGAGCTGCGGCAGCAGGACGAAGTAGAGCGTTGCGAACGCGATCGCGACGACACCGAAGAAGACCAGCGAGAGCTTCCATTTGAGCGACGTCCGCCGCCCGATGAGCGACTGCAGGCGCCGGTTCATCCGTCGCGGAAGCGGTAGCCGACGCCGCGTACCGTGAAGAGGTACTCGGGTTCCTTCGGCTCGCTCTCGAGCTTCTCGCGTAGGTGCCTGATGTGGACGTCGATCGTGCGCGGGTCGCGGTAGGCGGAGTCGCCCCACACCTGCTCGAGCAGGGTCGCGCGACTGAACACGCGCCCGGGGCTGCGGGCGAGCGCCGCGAGGATCTCGAACTCGACGTAGGTGAGCCGGACCTGCTCGCCGCGCATCTTCACGATCCGCTTGTCGAAGTCGATCTCGAGATCGGCGTGTTTCAGCGGCTCGCCGGCGTCGCCCTCGGCACGGGTCCGCTCGGCTCGGCGCAGTACCGCGCGCACCCGGCTGCGGAACTCGCGCACAGAGAACGGCTTGGTGATGTAGTCGTCCGCGCCGAGCTCGAGCCCGAGGACCTTGTCGAACTCCTCGGTCTTCGCGGTCAGCATGATGATCGGGACGCTCGAGCGCGAGCGCACCTGGCGGCAGACCTCGAAGCCGTCGACGCCCGGGAGCATCACGTCCAGCACGACCAGGTCGAAGTTGTCCTCGCGCACGCGAGCGAGTGCTTCCTGCCCGTCAACCGCGGAAACGACGTCGTAGCCCTCTTTGCGCAGCGGGTATGCGAGGAGCTTCTGGATCGAGTCCTCATCGTCCACCAGCAGGATGCGTTGCGGTTGTTGAGCCATCTCTCTCCGTAGAGCCCGCCCGGAGATTGTAGGTTGCGGCTCAGTGGAGCCCCGTGGCCCAACGTTTAGCTGGCCTTGATCGAGCCCCGCCTCTACCGGGCGGCGTTCATCCCGGCCCTGCTGGCGGTCGTCGTGCTCATGTTCTCGCTCGAGAACAGGCCCGACGCCTCGCCGCAGGGTTTGCCTGCCGATGTGCTGTTCGACGGCGAGCAGGCGGAGGTGCAGCTGAACCGGATCGTCGAGCGCTTCCCGGACCGGCGGCCCGGTAGCCGCGGCGATCGGGCGTTGGCCGACGAGGTGGCTCGCCAGTTCGCCGCCGCCGGGTTCACCACTGTGCGCAACCAGTTCACGGAGGGCGGCAAGCGCCTCGTGAACGTCGTCGGGACGCGGGCAGGTCGCTCGCGCGACCAGATCGTCGTCTTCGCGGCCCGCGACGCGACCTCGGTTCCCGACGCGACCGGTAGCGCTGCCGACACCGCCGCTCTGCTCGAGCTCGCGCGGGTGTATCGCGGGCGGCCGTCGAAGCTGACCTTCGTGCTCGCCTCGGTGGACGGCGGCTCGCTCGACGACGCAGGCGCGCGCAGGCTGGTCGAGCAGGCCGCGCGCCGCGACCGCGTCGTGGCGGTGCTCGCGCTGTCGAACCTCGGCGGGCGGCGATCGCGCGGCTCCCCGGTAGTGCAGTGGGGCGACAGCGACAGGCGCGCCAACATCGCGCTCGTCCGAACCACGGACGCCTCGCTGCGGCAGGAGATCGGGCGCTTTCCGCGCGAACCGAGCGCGGTCGGCCAGCTCGCGCGCACGGCGTTCCCGATCGGGATCGGGGCGCAGGGCGCGCTGATCGAGGCCGGCGTCCCGGCGGTCCGGCTCTCCGGCAGCGGCGAGCTTCCGCCGCCGAAGTCCGAGCGCGGGCGCGACGACGTCGACGCGGACCGTTTCGGTGCCTTTGGGCGCGCCGCCCTGCGGACGATCTCTGCCGTCGACGCCGACCCCAGGCTCGAGCACGGACCGGAGAGCTACATCGAGGTGTCGCGCAAGGTCCTGCCCGGTTGGGCGCTGGCACTGCTGACCGCCACACTGCTGCTGCCGGCCCTCGTGGCCGCGATCGACGCGCTCGCCCGCGCGAACAGACGCCGTGAACCAGTCGCCAGCGCTTTCCCGTGGCTCGCATCGGCGGTGCTCCCGTTCGTGATCGGGCTGGCGATCGCCGAGCTGCTCGCCGTGACCGGGCTGGCGGCCGACATACCGGGTGGTGCGCCCGCGCCGGACGCGGTCCCGCTCGACGGGCAGGCCGCCGCCGCCCTCGGCGTCACCGCGACGGTGGTCCTGCTCGCCTGGCTGTTGCTGCGCCCGCGAATCGCCGGTGGCCGCGACCGCCTCGCCGACGTCGGTGCCGCGAACGCCTGCCTTGCGGCGGTCGCGCTCAACCTCTGCTCGCCGCTCGTGTGGCTGCTCAACCCGTTCGCCGCGCTGTTGATGGTTCCGGCTGTCCATGCCTGGACGCTCGCGCTGCTCGCCGACCAGACGCCGCGCCGCTCCGTCGGGGCCTTCGCGTTCGTGCTGGGGCTGCTCCCGACGGCGGGCGTGATCACCTACTACGCGATCAGCCTCGAACTCAACCCGCTCGACGGTCTCTGGTACGCGTTCGTCCTCGTGACGGGGCACGAGATCGGGTTGGCCACCGCCTTGCTCGGCTGCGTTCTGCTCGGGATAAGCGCGTCGGTGGCGGTCGTCCTGATGCGCCGCGAGCGGCCCCGGATGAGCGCGCCCGAGGCCCAGCCGAACATCGTCGGCCCAGGCGGGCATGTCGGGCCGGGCGCGCTCGGCGGGACGCCATCGACGATCGTCAAGCGCTGAACCGCGCCGCGGCGCCGCGCGGCGCCGCGAGGCCGGGCGGCGGCTACCCTGGACCGGGATGACAAAGCTCAGGCGGCTGTCCACCGCGCTGATCGTGGTGGGTTCGTTGCTGGTTCTCGACGCGGCGCTCGCCGTTGTCTGGCAAGAGCCGGTCTCCGCGCTCTACACCGAGATCAGGCAGGCCCAGCTCGAGCGCGAGCTCGGCGACGCTGAGCCGACCGACGCGGAGCTCCGCGCTGCCGCGCGGCTGCCGAGCAAGGAGCGGCTGGCCTACCTCGCCACGAACCTGCGCAAGCGGACGAACGCCGGCAAGCCGCTCGGGAAGCTCCGCATCGAAAAGCTCGACGTCGACGAGGTGCTCGTCCAGGGCGCCGACCCGGCTTCGCTCCGGCTCGGGCCGGCGCACTACCCCGACACTGTCCTCCCGGGTGAGACGGGAACCGTCGGGGTCGCGGGGCACCGCACGACGTACGGCGCGCCCTTCCGCGACGTGGATCGCCTGCGCGAAGGCGACGTGATCGAGGCCCGGATGCCCTACGCGCGCTTTGTCTACCGCGTGACCGGCAGCCGGATCGTCGCGCCGCGGGCTGTGGAGGTCCTGCGCCGTCGCGGCCACGACCAGATCGTGCTGTCGGCGTGCCATCCGAAGTACTCCGCGGCCCAGCGACTCGTCGTGTTCGCCGAACTCGCCCGTGTCGACGCCGTACCGGGCGGCAGGCGCTCCTAGCGAGGCTCTAGGGCGAGCGCTCCCACGAGTGTTCGAAGCCGGCGAGCGGCCGCGGCTCGCCCGACTCGTCCACGAGCTCGATGCCGCTGGCGGCGTGCGCTTCGCCGATCCAGGTGATCGTCGTGCCAGTCTCGCCCGCGGCTCGTTCGAGCTCCGCGGCTCGCTGCGGCGGCGCCGTGAGGAGCAGCTCGTAGTCCTCGCCGCCGGTCGCCGCGAGCGCGCGCGGGTCTAGCGAGCCTGCGCGGGCGACTTCCTCGACCCCGTCGTCGAGTGGCAGAAGGGAGAGCTCGAGCCGCAAGGCGACACCGCTCGCCGCCGCGAGGTGGTCGGCGTCGGTCGCGACGCCGTCGCTGACATCGATCATCGCGCCCGCCCCGGCGGCGGCGAGCGCGGTGCCCGTGTCGAGAAGAGGCTCGGGTCGCAGGTGACGCCGGCGGAGGCGCTCGGCGCGCTCTGCATCAAGCCCGGGAGCCGGGTCGGCGAGCAGCAGCCGGCCGGCCGCCGAGCCGCCGAGTCTGCCCGTCACACCGACGCGATCACCGGGCCGCGCGCCGTCGCGGTAGACGAGCGCTTCGGAGCTCGCGGCCCAACCCGTCGCCGAAACTGTCACCTGGAGAGTTGCGGCGGCGATCACGTCGCCGCCCGCGATCGTCGTGCCCGTGCGGGTCGCCAGGTCGTCCATCGCGGCGACCAGCTCGAGCGCCGCCGACTCTTCGAGCGAGTCGGAGAGCGCGAGCGCGACATAGACCTCGCCGGGTGCGGCGCCCATCGCGGCGAGGTCGGACAGCGCGCCGGCGAGCGCCTTGTGCCCGATGTCGGCCGGGGAGTGCGTCGCGAGCGAGAAGTGCGAGCCGTCGGCCAGCGCGTCGATGGTCGTCACCGCGAACTGGCCGGCGCGCACGACAGCCGCGTCGTCGCCCGGTCCACGCTCCACCCGGCCCGGCCGCTCGGACAGGGCGGCCGTGATCGCCGCGATCAGCTCTCGCTCCGCCATCCACCTCAGTCTCCCGCACCGCGGTGAAGGCGGGCGCCCAGGCCCGGCTTTCTCACCTATCCTGGGTGACGGGAGAGGGATGAGCGTTTGAGCAGAGCGACACGGACGATCGCGATTGGCGCCGCCGCGCTGACCGCTGTGGCCGGCTTCGCCGGGCCTGCGGCCGCGGCCAAGAAGAAGGGCCCGCGGGCCACGATCTCGGCCTGCGCCGGCACGGGGCTGACGATCACCGTCGCTGCGCTTCCCTCCAAGGGAGCGAAGGTCTCCCGGGCGCGGCTCGAACTTCAGTTCACCGCCGTGCCCGAGCGGGGCGCCGTCCGCCGCGGCAAGTGGATCGCCGTCGGACAGAAGCGCTCGACCGTTCGCAGCCAGAGATTCGGCTCCCTTCCGGCGGGGCCGTGGGCGGGCTCGGTCCGCTACCGCTGGCGCCGGGGGTCGAAGACGGTGGCCTCGGGCGTGGCCCGTACCGAGGAGGCGACGATCGGCAGGGCGAGCGGTCGCAGCGCGTGTGTGCTGGTCGACGACTCGGCGGGCGTGCAGCAGCAGATCGCGGTGGACCGCGACCCGCCCGTGCTCGGAGTGAGCCCCGGGCCCGATCAGACGTGGAAGCGCGCGCCAGTCACGGTCAGCTTCGCCGCCTTCGACAGCTCGTCGGGGATCGCGTCGGTCGACTACACGGTGAACGGGGCGCCGGGCCAGGGTCGCAGCGTGACGCTTTCGAGCGAGGGCGAATACGACATCCGTGCGGTGGCTCGCGATCTCGCCGGCAATGTCTCGAACGAGGCGCGCACGTTCGTCCGCATCGATGAGACGCCGCCCACGACGCCGACGGTCGTCCTCCCCGACCACGCGTCGGATGACACACCGCGGGTGCAATGGTCCGCCGCGACCGACGCTCGATCGGGAGTGCAGAGCTACACCGTCACGGTGATGAACGGGGGGCAGACCGTGCAGAGTCAGCAGGTGGGCGCGGGGACGCTCGAGGCGACGCTTGGAAAGCTCGCCAACGGTTCCTACACCGTGCGCGTGACGGCGTTCGATGGCGCGCAGGCGCCCGCCAACAGCGCTTCCTCATCGACGTCGGCGCTGTCCGTCAACGACGTCCTCTACGACCAGCCGTTCGACACCTGCCCCGCCGGCTTCACGTTCCCGCCCGCGAATCCGGCAAATCCGCCGAATCGGTGGAGCTGCGCCGATATGCGGCTGTTCACTGACCAACCGCAGCGGACGGGCGGGGATCGCACGTACGTCGCGCTCAGTCCAATGATCGCCTACCCGGCGACGAGCCCCGCGGGCGAGCCGATCCGCTTCTCCTTCACGCGCGCTTTCTCGACCCAGAACGATCCGGGCGGCGGCGACGTCGACTCGGGCACGGTCGAGGTGGTCTTCGACGGCGCCGTGCCGCCCGGCGCCAGCAAGCCCTTTACCGGTGGCGTTATCAACGACAGCGACTCGATCACCTTCCCCCAGCCAGCGAGCGCGCCAGCGAACGTCCAGCTGCGGTTCACACTCATGCTCGACGGCTGCGGCCTGTGTCTCGACGGCCCCGCGGGCGACGGCTTCAGCGTCGACGACCTCAGGCTCGAGCGAAACCCCTGATTGCCCGGAAAGCGTCGCTCACAGCGGGACGGCGACCACCAGCATCCAGGCGCTGAGCGCGATCGTGGCGATCAGCAGGCGGCGTCCCGGGGCGAGCGCCGCGAGCGGGATAAGCCAGAGGATGTACCACGGCACGAGCCACGCCGAGGCGATCAGGATCGCGAAGGTCGCCCAGCCCGCCATCTCGATCGCGTCAGCCCCGCGCCAGGTGCGCCACAGAAGCCACGCGAAGACGGCGGCGAAGCAGACCGCGTACGCAGTCCGGATGGTGTCGCGGTAGTCGAGCCTGTCGCCGGGGAGGACGGCGCCGAGCAGCTCGGCCGTCTTGTAGGGGAAGCTCCAGCGCGAGGTCCGTTCCTGGTTGGAGCTCAGCAGGCTGAGCGCGTCGAGCGCGTGCGAGCCGAATACGGCCACGGCGAGCACCGCGATCGCGACCGCCACGCCCGCGGCGGCAGCGATCGCGACGAGGGCCGCGCGCCGGCGCTCCGATGGTGAGCCCCGCTCCTCGCCGGGCGGCGTCCCGAGCGCCAGGAACGGCACGACGAGCCCTGCCGATGCCTTCAACGCGGCCGCAGCGGTCGCGACCGCTGAGCCGAGCGGCCGCCGCCCGGCTGCGAAGAGCCCGACGCCGCCCATCGTCACGAGCATCACGAGCGCCTCGTTGTGCGCGCCGCCGACGACGTGGACCAGCACCAGCGGGTTGAGCCCGACCGCAAGCGCGGGCAGCACGGGGTCGCGGCCCAGCCGCTCGGCGGTGCGCCATACGATCCCGACGATCCCGAGCGTCGACAGCGCGGCGATCACTTTGAAGGTCCACAGCGCGCCGGCCACGCCGAGCAGCGCGATCGGGTAGCTCAGCAGTGTGAACAGCGGTCCGTAGACCGACACCGCGTCCTTCGAGCCCGCGAAGCCGAAGACGGGGTCCTGCGGGATGTCGAACGGGGCCGTCGTGTAGGGGTTGAGCGAGTGTTCGACCCCGGCGCGCGCGTAGGCGATGTAGGAGAAGACGTCCTGGCTGAGGAGCGGCGGCGCGAGCAGGAAGAGGAGGTTCAGCCCGACGATCGCGCCGATCACAGCGCGCAGCCCGAGGTCGCGCGCCCGGGCGAGGACCGCGACGTAGAGCAGCAGCGCGAGCCATAGCCCGGCGTAGAAGAGCGGCCCGGCGAGCGGCCCGTCGGCGCCGTCGAGACCGAACACCTGCAGCGGCCCGAGCAGCCAGTCGGGCGAGCGCCCCGCGCCGTCGGACGGCGGAGCCGTTGCGAGGACGAGGTTCGAGCCCGCCGCCGCCGGCAGCGCGGCCAGCGCCGCGTAGAGGACGACGAGCAGCGCGAGCGCGATGTGCCCGGGCCCGACGGCGCGCTCGCGAGCGCTCACAGCTGCGTCCGGGCTACTGACCGTCCTGGCCCTGGCCGCCGGTGCCGCCGCCGTCCGGAGTCGGCGAAGGCGAAGGGGTGGGCGCGGGCGCCTGCTGCGGCGGGGCTTCGTACAGGCGCGGGTCGTAGCCGCGATAGTCCTGGCCGCCGGCCGAGTTGTCGCCCGTGCCGCCCGTCCCCTGGCCGCCGTAGCTGCGGTCATAGCTGCGCCCCGTCGTCGCGTGGCGCCCGAAGAACGGGGAGAAGCTGGCGGGCTCGTTCGGTGGCGGGAAGGACCTGCAGTCTGCGCCCTTCGCGGTCCCCATGTACGAGCCCCAGATCTCGGTCGGGAAGGTTCCGCCCGCGACGCTGATCCCGTGGACCGCGCGCATCTCGGTCAGCGCGTTCGGGTAGCCCACCCAGACCGACGTCGCGAGGTCGGGGGTGTAGCCGACGAACCACGCGTCGTTGAAGTTGTCGGTCGTCCCCGTCTTGCCGGCGACAGGGCAGCCGATGTTGGCCTTCGTCCCCGTGCCGCGCTGGACGTTCTGCTGGAGGATCTTCGTCGTCTCGTAGGCGATGCCGTCGGAGAAGACGCGCTTGGAGCTGGGCTCGCCGAGGTTCTCGGACTTGCCGTCGGGGAACTCGACGCGCTTGATCGCGATCGGCTTGTGGCGCTTGCCGCCCGCGGCGAGGGTCGCGTACGCGTTCGCCATCTCGAGCGGGGAGACGCCGAGCCGCAGACCGCCGAGGCCCTCGGACGGGATCCCGTCGAGCTCCGTCGTGATCCCCATCATCTTCGCGGTCTCCTTGACCTTCTCGGGGCCGAGGTCGATATCGAGCTGCGCGTAGACGGTGTTGTCCGATTTGATCGTCGCCTCGACGAGGTTCATCGAGCCGCCGTACGTGTTGCCGTAGGTCTTCACGTTCCACGGGCCGTAGCCGGGGACGTTCAGCGACAGCGGCTTCGACGACGTACGTCGTGCTGTTCGGGTTGATCCCCTCGCGGATCGCCGTCACGAGCACGAAGGTCTTGAACGCCGAGCCCGGCTGGCGGTGGCCCTGCGCGGCGAGGTTGAACGTGCGGTCGTTGTAGGTGCCGCTCGACGCCATCGCCTTGATGTAGCCGTTGTGGGGATCGATCGAGACGATCGCCGACGACGGGTCGTCCTTGTAGTAGAGCGAGTTGCGGATCGCCTGACGGCCGGCCTTCTGGAGGTTCGGATCGATCGTCGTATGGATCTTGAGCCCGCCGCGGCGGTAGACCCCGACGCCGTAGCGCTCGATCAGCTGCTCCTCGACGAAGTCGAAGAAGTATGGCTCGCGCCGTTCGGTGTAGCGAGTACCGCGCTTGAGGTCGAGCCCCTTCGCGGCGGCGGCGTCGGCCTCCGCGCGGGTGACGAACTTGCTCTTGACCATCTCGTTGAGGACCTCGTTGCGGCGCTCGAGCGCGGCCGTCGGGTTGCGGAAGGGGTTGAACTCCGAAGGCGCCTGCGGAAGGCCCGCGAGCAGCGCGGCCTCGTGCAGGTCGAGCTCACGCGCGTGCTTCGAGTAGAAGGTCTCGGCGGCTGCCTCGATCCCGATCGCGGTGCGCCCGGCGATCGTGCCGTAGGGAACGGAGTTGAGGTACTCCTTGAGAATCCACTTCTTCGTGTGGCGCTGCTCGAGCTCGGATGCGAGCTTCGCCTCCTTGATCTTGCGCTCGAAGTTCCGCTTCGGGTCCTTGATGTAGAGCGCGCGGACGAGCTGCTGGGTGATCGTCGAGCCACCCTCGACCGTCTTGCCCGACTCGATGTTGCGCACGGCCGCGCGGATGATCGCGCCGTAATCCACGCCCTGGTGCTTGTAGAAGCGGCGGTCCTCGATCGCGACCGTCGCGTCGCGCACCTGCTGGGTCATGTCCTTCCACGGCAGCACGGTGCGGATCTCGTCCGACTGGACGTAGCCGAGGCGCGAGCCGTCCGCAGCGAAGACCTCCGAGCTGCGGCCCTTGTCGATCGGCTTGAGGTCGTCGATGTGGACGCTCGCGGCAACGCCGACGACGTAGCCGACGAGACCGAGCACGGCGAGCCCGACGATGCCGCCGACGAGTCCAACCGTCAAAAAGAGGCCGTTGCGCGAGCGTCGTCGCTGGCGTCGCTGCTTTCGCTGCCGGTAGCTCATCGGGAGGTGTTCTGGTGCCGCTGCCCGGATATGCGCGCGCCGCGCCGGGGCGGGTCACTGCAGGGCCTCGGGAAGAGGATAAAGACTCGACCTTAGGATTTCGGAAGGTGGGTGGCAAAGCGGCGCGGCGAGGTCGTTACCGGGCGGTCCTGATCGACGCGCTCGGCACGCTCGTGCGGTTAGAGCCGCCCGCGCCCGCCCTGCGCGATCAGCTGCGTGCGCGGGGACACGAGGTGACGGAGGCCGAAGCCGAGGTCGCCGTTGCGGCCGAGATCCGGCATTACCTCGCCCATCAGCTCGAGGGCCGCGACCGCGAGTCGCTCGAAGCGCTCCGCACGTCGTGCGCTGAGGCGATGCGGGCCGCGCTCCCGGGCGGCGACGCGCTCGATCCCGGGCTCGCGCGCGAAGTGATGCTTGCTGCGCTCCGGTTCACCGCGTTCGACGATGCGCTGCCGGCGCTTGCAGAGCTCCGCGCAGGCGGTGTCCGCATCGTGGCCGTGAGCAACTGGGACTGCTCGCTCGAGGACGTGCTCGGATCGCTCGGCCTGCTGGACGCGCTCGACGGCGCCGTCGCTTCGGCCGTCGTCGGCGCGGCGAAGCCCGACCCGGCGCCCTTCGTCAAAGCGCTCGAGCTCGTCGGGGCGGCGCCTTCGGAGGCGCTCCACGTCGGCGACTCGCCCGTCAACGACGTCGAGGGAGCGCGTGCCGCCGGGATCGACGCGGCGCTGCTGGCGCGCTCAGGCGCGACCCCGCCGGACGTGGACGCTGCGGTCGTGGGAAGCCTCGACGAGCTTTCGACCCTAGTCTTCCCGCCCCGATGAGCTACCGCTTCGACTACGCGCACCTGCCGCCTCCCGACCCGCCGGAGCTGCCCGCGGGCGTGCGGCGCCAGCCCGCCTGGCCGTGGTGGTTCGGACTGGCGGGCTTCGGGGCCGCCGTCGTCTCGGTGCTGGTGGTCGGCGGGACGCTGTTCGCGATCGCCGCCGGGGTCACCGGGCAGAACCTGTCCGACCCGTCGCCGGGGCTCAACATCTTCGGAACCGTCGTCCAGGACGCCCTGCTGGTCGCGGTCGCGCTCGGCATGGCGGCGTTCGTCGCGCGCCCGCGCGGCTGGCAGTTCGGCCTGCGGCCGACGCGCTTCTGGCCGGCCGTCGGATGGTCGGCGCTGACCTACCTCGTCTACATCATCTTCGTCGTCATCTACGCGGGCATCATCGGCTCCGACCAGGAGCAGACGACGCTCGAGGACCTCGGCGCGGAGGACAGCAGGCTCTCGCTCATCCTCGTCGGGGTGATGGTCGTCGGCGTCGCGCCGGTGGTCGAAGAGTTCTTCTTCCGCGGCTTCCTCTACACCGCGCTGCGCCGGCGGCTGCCCGTGGTGCTCGCCGCGCTCTTCGTCGGCGTCCTCTTCGGTGCCGTTCACGTTCCGACCGGCGCGGAGGCCGCCGCGCCGCTCGCGTTCCTGGGGTTCGTCCTCTGCCTGCTCTACGAGCGCACGGGCTCGCTGTATCCGTGCATCGCGCTCCACGCGCTCCAGAACATGCTCGCGTACACGTTCGGCGCCGACGCGCCCGAGGTTGCTATCCCCACCGGAATCGCGGTGATCGCCGGCTGCATCCTCATCCCTGCGTCCGAGCGCAAGGGCTCTGGCGTCACAACGGCCACGGCTCCCTAAACTTCCTCATAGATGAAGCGTCTGGCCTCGATCTTTGTCGTTGCTGCCGGCCTGTCGGCGGCCTTGGCGCCCGCCGCGAGCGGAGCCCCCGGCGCCGACGATGCCGCGACGCCTTCCCAGCCCCGCCTCAGCCTCGCGTCCGACAGCGGCCTCAAGGATGGGCGCGACCGCTATGTGCTGAAAGGCCAGAACGTCCGCATCGGCGGCGTCTTGCGCCCGTACGTGAAGGGCCAGCAGGTCGTGGTGAAGGTAAACCGCGGCGGCAAGCGCGTCGTCCGCAAGGAGGTCGGCCTGATCGAGCGCAAGGACGGCTCGGGCGAGTTCTACGTCGGCTTCCGGGTGGCGGAGGCCGGGTCGCACACAGTTGTGGCCGAGCACGTCGCGACCCCGGAGCTCGCCGGGGTCTCATCCGCCAAGTACCGCCTCAAGGCGATCCGGACGCCGAAGGTCGGCGGCGGCGCGGGCGGGCTGCGGGCGCGGCTGCTGCAGGCCGGCCTGCGCGAGGTCGGCGCGCTCCAGTCGAGCAGCGGCCGCTTCGACCGCGCCACCGGATTCGCGGTCGCCGCTTTCCGCAACTACAACGGCATGGGTCGCGAGGGCTACGCCGGTCGCAACGTGTTCGAGAAGCTGTTCCGCCACAGCGGCGGCTTCAAGCTGCGCTATCCGAAGGCGTGGAAGACGGGCGGCACGAAGGGCAAGCACGTCGAGTTCGACAAGTCGCGCCAGGTGATCGTGCTCGCCCGCTACGGAAAGCCGGAGCGGCTCCTCTACACGTCGTCCGGAACCTCGGCCACCCCGACGATCTTCGGCCGCTACAAGTTCTATCGGAAGTCGCCGGGGACGAACGCGCGCGGGATGGTCCACTCGAGCTACTTCATCCGCGGCTACGCGATCCACGGTTACCCGTCAGTGCCGACTCACCCCGCTAGCCACGGCTGCCTGCGGATCCCGATCCCGCTGGCGCGCAGTGTCTTCGACTGGATAGACGTCGGCGACCCGATCGCCAGCTACCGCTAGCCCGTTAGCCTGCGGCGCGGTGGACGCCCGCGAGAGACTGGTCGCCGAGCTGCGCGAGCATGCGCTCGTGATCGGCGAGGTGACGCTTACGAGCGGGGCGAAGGCGTCCTACTACGTCGACGCGAAGCGCGCGATCCTCCGTCCCGAGGGGTTCGCCGCGCTCGGGGAGCTCGTCGCCTCGGAGGCTGCCGAGCGAGCGGCGACGGCGGTCGGCGGCCTGACGATGGGGGCCGACCCGGTCGCGTGCGCCGCGCTCGCCGCGGGCGCCGACGTGAAGGCGTTCTTCGTCCGCAAGGAGCGCAAGCAGCATGGCCTTCAGCGCTGGATCGAGGGGCCCGAGCTCGAGCCCGGCGAGCGTTGCCTGGTGGTCGAGGACGTCGTCACCTCAGGTGGCTCGACGGTCGAGGCGATCGAGCGGATCCGTGAGGAGGGGCTCGCGGTTGCAGGCGTCGTCAGCGTGCTCGACCGCCTCGCCGGCGGCGCGGCCGCGATCGAAGCGGCCGCGGGTGCCCCCTACGTCCCGCTGACCACGATCGACGACGTCTACCCGGACCGCCCGGAGGCGTGAGCGCGGAGCCGCATAGGATGTCGACGTGAGCGAGCAGCGCGTAAGCGTCGAGATCGCCGACCACGTCGCCGATGTGGTCCTGACGCGCCCCGAGAAGCACAACGCCCTCGACGGGCCGATGTTCGCCGCGATCCTCGAGGCGGCGGCGGAGGTGAGCGCCGCCGAGGGCGTGCGCGCGGTCGTTCTGCGCGGCGAGGGAAAGAGCTTCTGCTCCGGCCTCGACCTCGGCTCGATGGCGCCCGGCGAGGGCTCGATCCAGGAGCAGCTAGCGCGCGAGCCTGGCGAGCGGTCGAACCGCCCGCAGAAGGCTGCGACCGACTGGATCGACGTCCCGGCGCCGGTGATCTGCGCGATCCACGGCAACTGCTTCGGCGGCGGGCTCCAGATCGCGCTCGGCGCCGACATCCGCTTTGCGACTCCCGACTCGAAGCTGTCGATCCGCGAGACGCACTGGGGGCTGATCCCTGACATGGGCATCACATCGACGCTGCCGCGGCTCGTGCCGATCGACGTCGCGAAGGAGCTCACCTGGACGGCGCGCACGCTGAGCGGCGAGGAGGCGGCCGAGCTCGGGCTCGTAACCCACCTCGCCGACGACCCGGCTGCCGCGGCGCGTGAGCTCGCCGATGAGATCGCCCAGCGCTCGCCCGATGCGGTGCGTGCGGGCAAGCGCCTCTACGACACCAGCTGGAACGCACCGGTCGAGGAGGGCCTCGAGCTCGAGACCGAGCTCCAGCTCGAGCTGATCGGCTCGGAGAATCAGCTGGCCGCGATCGCCGCCGGCATGAGCGGCGAGCCGCCGAAGTTCGTCGACCGCGCGCCGGCGACCGTCTCGTCCTAGCTCTCTACGGCTCGCGCGCCGGGCGCTCCATGAACCAGTTCGTTGCGCCGCAGACGTCCTGCTCGGCGAACGCCTCGAACCCGTACGAGCGGTAGTAGGGCGGGTTCGCCGGATTCGCGGTCCACAGGTACGCCGGCACGCCGTCGCGGTCGGCGTGTTCGAGCGCCTTCGTCAGCAGCCGGCGCCCGACCCCGGCGCGCTGGTGGGAGGGCGTCACCGCGAGCATGAAGACGAGGAAGTGGTCGTACTCGGGATGGTGCTCCTCGTAGATCGCCTCCGCCCGCAGCGACCGCTTCAGCGTTGCCGGGCCGGCGAGCAGCGGGCCGCTTCCCATGTAGCACGCGGACCAAAGCCGCGGCGGCGGCCAGCTGCCGGGCGCCGCGCACGCCAGCGAGGCGACGACCTCGTCGTTCTCGACCGCGCACCACGACGGCCCGAGCCAGCGCTCGCAGACCCTGATCGTGCCGAGGCAGAGGCGGTAGATGTAGCGCCACCGCGCCCGCCGCCTGGCGGGTCCGACCGCGACCCACCCCGGATCGTCGATGAAGGCATCCGCGTAGACGGTCGCCGCCCCACGGTGGAGATCGGGGGTCAGCGCGACGAGATCGCCCAAATCAGTCCACCAGCCGGCGCGTCATCCGCCTCACCGCGAGTCGCCAGAGTGCAAAGGCGAGACCGGTCAGGAGCGCGAAGCGCGCGACGTCCAGCCACTCGTAGCCGAAGCTCGCGTGGCGCACCAACTCGACGAGATGGTGCAACGGGTTCAGGTTTGCAGCCGCCTGCACCCCTTCGGGCAGCGAGTCGATCGGGAAGAACGTGCCGGCGACGAGGAACAGCGGCGTGACGAACAGCGTGGTCACGTAGCTGAACTGGTCGATCTTCTCGACGCTCGCGGCGACGGCGATCCCGAAAGCCGCAAAGGCGAGCGCGGTGACGAAACAGAACACCGGCACGAGCAGCATCCCCGCCGCCGGGTCGAGCCCGAAGGCCATCGCGACGATCAGCGGGAAGCAGCCGTAGAACCCGGCGCGGACCCCGATCCAGAGCATCTCCGCGGTGACGATTTCCTCGACGTCGACGGGCGCGGCGAGGATCGCGTCGTAGGTGCGCTGGAAATGGTGCTTGACGTAGGTGCCGTACATCGCCGGCAGCGCACTGGCGAAGATCACCGCCGTTGCGACCATCCCCGTGCCGACGAACTCGACGTACTCGAGCCCGTCCACCTTGTCCACGATCGTCGCGCCGAGGCCGAGCCCGAACGCGAGCAGGTAGACGATCGGCTCGAGCACGCTCGAAAAAGTCGTCGAGCGCCAGAAGGTGCGGAAGTTCGCCACCTCACGTCCCATCACGCCGCCGATCGCAGCCGGGTCGAGGCGACGGATCTTCACCTCGCGTGTCGGGGCGACCGCCGGAGCGCTCACTCGGCCTCCTCGCCCGTGAGCATGACGAAGACATCCTCCAGCGAGGCGGCACGGCGCACCGCGTCCTCGGGCACGACGCCGTTCTGCGCGCGCTCGGCGCCCACGATCGCGACCGCCGGTCCGGCGGGCCGGACCCTGAGGCCCCCGGCTTCGGCCTTGGCGCGGGCTTCGGCGAGATGGTCGGGCGGCCCGTAGACCTCGGCGGTCTCACGCCCGGCGTGCTCGGTGATCAGCTCGGACGGCCGCCCGCGCGCGAGCACCTCTCCGTGCGACATCACGGCCACCTCGTCGGCGAGCCGCTCCGCCTCCTCGATGTAGTGCGTGGACATGAGAATCGTCACGCCCTCGGAGCGGAGCCCGCCGATGAGCGTCCAAAGCTCGGTGCGGATCTGGGGATCGAGGCCGACCGTCGGTTCGTCGAGCAGGATCAGCTGCGGCTCGTGTACGAGGCCGCGCGCCAGCAGCAGCCGCCGGCGCATCCCGCCGGAGAGCTCGTCCACGGCCGCGGTGCGGCGGTCGGTGAGGCGCGCGAGTGCGAGCGCGCGATCGACGGCCGCGGGAACGTCCTCGACGCGGTAGAGGCGGGCGAACATCGCGAGGTTGTCCTGCACCGTGACGTCGACGTCGAGGTTGTCGAGCTGCGGGACCACCCCCATCTCGGCGCGCGCCCTCTTCGCGTCGCGCGGGAGCTCGTAGCCGAGTACGCGCAGCTCGCCGCTGTCGGCGATCGCCTGACCGGTCAGGAGCCGCATCGTCGTGGACTTCCCGGCGCCGTTCGGCCCCAGCAGCCCGAGGCAGGTTCCGGCCGGAACCGTCAGGTCCAGCCCGTTCACGGCGGTGATCTCGCCGAAGCGCTTGACGACGTTCCGGAGCTCGATGGCGACCATCGCCCCAGACTAGGCGACCATCAAGCCCGGCCGGTTTCCGACCGAGCTTGATGGGGGTCTCTCAGCGCTTTGCGTAGTCCCCGAACTCGCCGAAGTCGAGCGAAACGCAGGGCTCGTCGCCGACTACCTCTGCGTCGTGACCGGGTGGGATCGCCATCACGTCGCCCGGACCGACCTCGCCCTCGCTGCCGTCGTCCATGATCACCTTCATCCGCCCCGAGATGACGTAGCCGAGGTGCGAGACCTGGCACGAGTCGGTCTGCGCGATCGGCTTGACGTTCTCCGACCAGCGCCAGCCAGGTTCGAATACCGCCTTACCCACGACTCGCCCGCCGATGTTGACGACGTCGGCGTGGCCCTTGCCCTCGAACTCGCGACGCTCGTCCGGCGAGTCGAAGCTCTTCACCTCTAGTGCAGCCATCACTCCTCCTAAGAGTTGGTCGAGGCAACGCTACACCGCGCGTGATCCCCGTGGGGCCGTCCGGCCGAGCTACCCTTCGACCTTTGGCCGCTGATCTTCGCCCCGCTCGCGGTGTGGAAGTACCGTCGCGCGGCGACCTCGGCCTAGGCCCCGCGAACAGCTCTTAGTTGCAGCCGTCGACCCTCGTCGTGCCGTCCGGCATCGTCGTGTGGCAGAACTTCGCGCCGTCGAGCTGGGCGCCGTCCAGGTCCGCTCCCTTGAAGTTGGCGGACCTCAGCTTTGCGTTGGTCAAGACGGCACCCTTCAGGTTGGCGCCGCTCAGGTCGGCGGTGCTTAGATCGGCATCCTCGAGCTTGGCGTCGGGACACTGTGTGTCGGGCTTGATTTCGCAGCCGTTGATCGGCGTGTCGAACTTCTTCGGACAGTCGTCGTCGCGCTGAGTCCCGTCTGGGGCGGTGGTGCCGCAGAGGATCGCCCGGTTGAGGTGTTGGGCGCTGAGCCCCTGCGCCCCCGTCAGAGAAGCGTTCGTCAGGTCGGCTCCGGTGAAGTCGGTGTGCGGGCCGAAGTGGGCCACCGTGAACGTCGCACCCTTGAAGCTTGCGTCGCTCAGATCGGCGTCGAGCTTGGCGTCGCCGAGCTTGGCGTCGTTGAATGTGGCCTGCTCGGCCACGGCCTCGTTCAGATTGGCGCTACGTAGGTCCGCCCCGGTCAATGGGGCATTCGTCAGGTCGGCTCCGCTCAGGTCGGCGCCGGAGCACGCGGTCTTGGGCTTGATCTCGCAGCCGTTGATGTTGCCCTGGAAGCCACGGCGGGGCTTTTCCGTCTTGGCGGAGCCTGTGTCGGCCTTCTCGTCGTCGTCCGACCCGCACCCGGCCGCTACCAACGCCGTGAGCGCCAGCGCGCACAGTCCCGCTCTTCCGATCCCGCTCAATGTCCCTCCCTGTCGTTGACCGCCGAGCGGCCACGATAGCCCCCGCGCGGGAACGCCGTCGCGGTTGCGCTCAGTTGGTAGGGATCGTGACGGTCGGCGAGCCGTTCGTGGTGTTGCCGATGTTGAAGTTGTTCCCCCACGAGACGATCGAGCCGGTGCTGAGCGTTCTCAGGCCCGTTTCGTTGCCGGAGATCTCGTTCCCCCCGAGCCTGATCACCGACTGCACGCCGTGGGAGAAGACGCCGGCGTCGTCGCTCTCGGTGATCGAGTTGTCGTAGGCGCCGATCGTCGCCGGCACGGAGATGCCGGAGGTCGAGGTGGCCGTGCCACAGTTCGTTGCCGGGTTCGCGAGCGTCGGCGAGCCATAGGTTGCAGCGACGATCCCGCAGCCGTTGTCGTCGATCTCGCTCTTGCGAATCGAGACCCGCGCGCCGCCCCCTGTCTGGGGGCCGACGAGGACGCCGGCACCGCGGTTGTCGTGGATGCGCGCGTTGCGCACGAACAGCCTGCTGTCGCTGATGTTCGGGCGGAAGTGGATTCCGTTGAACCTGAAGTTGGAGATCCTCGTGTTCACGACCTTGACGCTGCGCGCCTTGTCGACGCGGATGCCGGTGATGCCGGTTGGTTCACCGACCGTGCCGTTCGCCCCGGTGCCGTTGATGTCGAGGTCACGGATCACGACACGGGCATCGCTCTTCGAGGTGTTGATGATGATGCCGTGGGTTCCGCTCGCCAGAACACCCGCCTGATTTCCGTGGCCGTCGATCGTGATCGCCTTGTTGATCGTGACGCCGCCGTAGGCGCCCGAGTCGATCACGTTGATCTCGCCGTTCTCGAAGGTCTTGAGGATCGCGCCCGCAAACGTCTGACAGGGGGCCGTGCGGGAGCAAGGATTGGCGTCGCTACCGCCGCTGCCAGTGACCCAGGTGCGCACCGACTGCCCGAAGGCGGGCGCAGCCGTCGCCAGCACGAGAAGCGCGGTTACCAGGCAAGTCCTGCCGATTCGGCCCATCGAGTTCAGCGTACGCACGAGGACCCCGGATTGCAACCGCGAGCGCCCCGGGACGCGCTTCAGACGGCTAGTCGGAGCGCTTCGGCTTCGCCACGGTCACCCGCACCGTGTCCTCGGAGGTCTGGTCGTCGGCGCCGGTGATGGTCTGGGCCTTTCGACCGCGCTTCGAGGTGCCCGAGGCGCACTGGATCTCGAGCGCGACGCTGCCGGGCGAGGTCGCGAGGTAGGAGAACTGGAAGCGGCCGCTATCCGAGCGCGAGAAGTTGAGGATCGCGATAGCGACCTCGCCAGGGTGGCATCTTTCGTCCCCGGCGACTATCGTGGGCTTAGATAAGGGGCGTTCTAGCGGCGGCCCGATTCTTGCGCGGATCGTGGATCGGCTTTCGGGCGTCCGGCACCAGAATCCTGGGGAGGTCCCTCGTGTTGACCAAGCTTCGTGCCCGTCTGACCTACGCGAACGTGATGGCTACGCTCGGAGTGTTCATCGCGCTCGGCGGTACCGCCTACGCGGTCAACACCATCGGCTCGTCCGACGTGATCGACGACTCGCTGCTCTCGCAGGACATCAAGAACCAGACGGTCGGCACGGCCGATCTCGCAATCGACTCGGTTTGGGGCAGCCGCATCCGCGACAACGCGATCCTCAGCGCTCACGTCGTGGACAGCACTCTGACCGGCAGCGACATCCTCGAGTCGTCCCTCAAGGCCGCGCGCACGGTCGCTCGGGCGCGCAACTCTTCGGCTACCTCCGCCGACGGCGGTGTCAGCAATGTCAACGTGCCCCTCACGGGCAACACGTGGACGCAGCTCAACGATGAGACGGACCAGTTCTTTGGCGAGGTCGTCGTAACGGAGCCGGCCGTCTGCACAGGTGGCGGCGGGACGACCGTGACGGTCAAGCTCGGTGCGGACTCCATCGCATCTCTCGCATCCAATAGCGGCTTTGGCCCGCATACCTTGCGGTTCAGTACACAAGCCCGGGTCAGCCCTGGAACGGACACGGCGCGAACGCTGACCGCCACGCTCACAAACAACTGCACCGGCCCAGGTGAATTCACGTCGGTCGACAGCCTGAAGGTCGACGTCCTCGGCACCAGGTAGGCGTTCCCGGCTAGCGCCCCGGGCAGGATTCGAACCTGCGGCCTACTCCTTAGGAGGCGGCGGAGTACGGGCGCGTCCAGAAGAAACTCCTGCGACACTGGCGGCGTGGGCGCGGTTCGGAGGCTCAAGGGATCGGGTTGGGGGCTGCTCGTGGCCGCGCTGGCCGGCGCCGCTGTGGTCGTAGCTGTGTGGGCGATCACTTCCGGCGATGATCGCGGCGACCTGAACGGCGACGTCCGCCTCAGCTTCGGGCCGGGCCATCCCGAGGACAAGGCGCTGCTGCGCAAGCCTCTCGAGCAGGCGATCAAGAGGATCAACGACGAGATCGACCTGCCGAAGGACTTAAGCGTGCGCGCGGTGAACGAGCGCGACGCGGCGCGCCACCAGGTCAGCGGGCCGCAGTACATCGCCGACGATCGGACCGTCTACTTCCCCTACTCGTTCGTCGATCACTCACGCGAGGACATCAAGCGCTTTGGCCACCCGAGCCTGCCGGACAAGACGAGCGACGAGGTCGTGCGCGACGCGATGCTGTTTGTCCTCTACCACGAGGTCACCCACGGTCTGATCGACACCCTCAACCTACCCTCGGTTGGCGGCGAAGAGGCGAACGCCGACAGCTTGGCGGCAGTCTTTGCGATCGCCTCCGGTCAAAAGCGTCAGGGCCAGGCCGCTCCGCTCAGCGCGTCGGCGCTCGACGAAGCGGAAGGCAAGCGCAAGGGACCGCCGGGGCTCGCTGACTACGCCGACGATCACAAGCTGGGACAGCAACGCGCGGTCGACGCGCTCTGTCTCGTCTACGGCAGCGACCCCAAGCGGTACCGCAACCTCGTCGGTGCGAAGGAGGGACTCTCGCCCAAGCGCGCGGAGGTGTGCGAGTACGAGTACCCGCGCGAGGTGCTCTCCTGGCGACGGCTGCTCGGCGACTACCTCACCGAGCGCGGCGGGCTGCGTCCGCCAGGCAACTGACCGAGCGGGGCGCCTGCCGCTATTTCCTCGTTAGCACGACATCCTGCGCAGCCGTGCCGCACGACTGACCATAAGTAGACGTGTACTTCTTCCAGCTGAGCGTCACGGTATTGCCGTCATCCGAAAGCTTCCCGGTAGCCTCGCCCGGCGCCCCGGGCTGTGGCGCCGAACGAACGCTCCAATTGCCGCCTATGGAGAACGATGCGCCGCCCCCGTCGATGCGGTTATTGGGGGCAAAGCGCGGTGACGACACCAGGACGGGTAGATGGCAGTGCGCCTTGTCGCGTCCGTCATACACTGAAGTTGCATAGAGGCCCGCACTACCCGCGTTGGTTTGGAGCAGGATGCCGCCGTCAGTTATGGCGGGATCCTTTCCATTCCAGTACTTGCCCTCGTCGACGTCGCCTGGTGGGGGCTTGGGCGCCGCGCCGCCGTCCTTGCCATCCCCGTCGAAGCCGCGCGCCGGTTTGGTCTTGTCGCTCGAGGTGGACTTCTCGTCGTCGTCCGACCCGCAGCCTGCGGCGACGAGCGCCGTGAGCGCGAGGGTGCACAGCCCTGCCTTACCCATCCCTCGCATGTTCCCTCCCTGCAGCCAGTGCAGCGCTACCTCGACAATTTTTTTCTCGTTAGCACGACATCGTTCGCCGAGTTATCGCACGACGAACCAGCGGGGTGAGCCTTCCAGCTGAGCTTCACAGATCCCTGGTGATCCGAAACCGTCCCAGTAACCGAGCCCGGCACCCCGGGGCCCGGCGCTTTGGCGGGGCGCCACTCGCCGGTCATGGTGAATGATCCGTCGTCCTTGGGCAAGAATGCCGCGTCGGGAGGCGGCGTGTTCGTTGTTAGGAGGGACAAATCGCAGTGTTCCATGTCGCGTCCGTCATACAACCAAGTGAAAAACTGGCGCCCTGTCTTCTTGTCCCCAGTGACGTACAAGTCGGTGCCGCCGTCGCCGGCACGCTGTGCTGTCCCGTACCAGATCTCGACGTGCCCCGGAACGCCGTCCGTCCCATCCCCTTGACCCCCGTCGAAGCCGCGCGCCGGGTTGGTCTTGTCGCTCGAGGTGGACTTCTCGTCGTCGTCCGACCCGCAGCCTGCGGCGACGAGCGCGGTGAGCGCGAGTGCGCACAGACCTGCCTTACCGATCCCTCGCATGTTTCCTCCCTTGAGCCAGTGGTGATGGCATGGTCAATCCTCCTTGCGAGCGGCAGTCGCTATTTGGACGTCCTCGTTAGCACGACATTGTCCGCGGCTGTGCCGCACGCGTCACCAAAGGGAGACTCGTACTTATCCCATTTGAGCGTCACAGTATTGCCGTCATCCGACATCTTCCCGGTGGCGAACCCTCCCTTGCTCTTATTCCAACGGCCGGCGAAGTGAAACGCGGAGCCGGCGGTGATGTAGTTAGAGGTCGAGGAGAAGGGTATCTGCTGCAGGGAGTTCGACTGTGTGCAGTTCGCCTTGTTGCGTCCGTCAATCAACTGATATGAGTGGAGTTTGTAGCCTCCTGCATCCTTCAATGGTCGGGTTTCGAACCTGATGCCGCCGTCAGTTTTAAAGGGATCCTTTCCATTCCCGTAATAGCCGGGCTCGATGTCGCCTGGTGGAGAATTAGGCGCCGCGCCGCCGTCCTTGCCCTCCCCTCCATCCCCGTCGAAGCCGCGCGCCGGTTTGGTCGTTTCGCTCGACGCGGACTTCTCGTCGTCGTCCGACCCGCAGCCCGCGGCGACTAGCGCCGTGAGCGCGAGTGCGCACAGCCCTGCCTTACCGATTCCTCGCATGTTCCCTCCCCTGAGCCAGTAGTCACGGCGACCATAGCGTGCCGTACCGGACCTCGTGGCAGTTCGCGCGGCAAGAGTCAATGCGCAGCGCCACCTCAGCCGCGCCGGATGCGGCACGCAGACCTCGCGACGACCGAGCGTTACCTCGCCTAGGGGGCCTTTAGCAGCACATCGTTCGCGGAGTTATCGCACGACTTGCCAGCACCAGCGGGGTGACCGGGCCAGCTGACCCTAACACTACTCTCGTTTTCTCTGGTTGCGGTTATTGAGCCCGGCACGATCTCGGAGGGGGAACCGGTGTGCCAGTTGTCGGTTAAGGTGGTTGTTTCGCCGACCTTGGGCAGGTACGCCCATTCGTGAGGCGGGACTTTTCTCCAATTCATTCCGGAGAACTTGCAGTGTTCCGGGTCGCGGTTGTCCATCATTTGAGAGAGAACGATGCGGCGGTCTACCCGCTCCCAAAACAATATGAGTCCGCGATAGGGGGCATCTTTTCCGGTCCAGAAAACAAACTCGAACGGGCCATTGTCATCCCCCTCGAAGCCCCGCGCTGGCTTGGACTTGTCGCTCGACGCGGACTTCTCGTCGTCGTCCGACCCGCAGCCTGCGGCGACGAACGCCGTGAGCGCGAGTGCGCACAGCCCTGCCTTACCGATCCCTCGCATGTTCCCTCCCTGAGCCAGTAGTCACGGCGACCATACCGTGCCGTACCGGACCTACTGGCAGTTCGAGCGGCGAGAGTCCCCAAGCCGCGTTCGCTCTGAACGCCCCGGGCAGGATTCGAACCTGCGGCCTACTCCTTAGGAGGGAGTCGCTCTATCCAACTGAGCTACCGGGGCTTGCCTCTGCGACGAGGCTACTCGTCGTCGTCCGCGTACAGCGACTCCGAGGCGAGCTCCCCGGCGCCGGCGCCCCACAGCTTCACCTCGATGAAATCGCCCGTGTAATCGTCGAGCGAGACGAGCGTGAAACGGCCGTCCTCGAGCTGGCACTGGTCCGTCGTAGTCGGGCCGAGCTCGGCCGTCGCGAGCACGCCGTTCGGCACGAGCGCGACGCCCCAGACGAGCGTGATGTCGCCGGCGCGCCCCTGCGGCCCGCGCCAGACGCCGATCTCGTGATCGGAGAGGTCCAGCTTCCAGTCCGGGTTCTGCTCGGCCGTCTCGTCGGTGAAGTCGGCGCGCGCGGCGAAGCCGGACGCCTCGCCTCCGTCCCCTGGCGGCGTGAAGGAGACGAACCCGAACAGCTCATAGCCGTTCGCCGTCGAGGATGCGGCGGGAATGTAGGTGCGCCCCCCGTAGGTGCGGTCGGGAAAGAAGGTGACCTCGCCGGGCTCGCCGAGGTCCTCAGCCGACTCGAGCTCGCTGCAGGCTTCGAGGAAGTGGCCGGCGAGCGTCTCCGCCCAGCGCCCGTAGGGGACGCCCTCTTGAGGGGGCTCGGCGGTGAAGCTCGGAATCGGGCGGTCGGAAGGGGTCATCCGGCGGGGCACGCTACACGCGGCTGCCCTCAGGTGTCGCGCAGTCGCCGCGCAGCGTCCTCGGGGGCGACCACGTTCAGTCCGACCCCGCTGCCGAGCTCGAGGCCGGCCACCTGTGCGAGCCGCGGGACGACATCGATCCGCCAGCAGAAGCGCTCGGCACCGCGCGGGACCGTGCGCACCCAGAGGTTGAACGGAGGGAGTGCGCCGAGCGCGCGCTCGAGCCGTCCGAGTGCATCGAGCAGGAGCGCTGCGCCGAGCGGCCCATCGTCCTCGAAGCGCGCCTGAGGAGCCCGGGGAATCAGCTGTAGCTGGAACGGCACGCGCGACGCGTACGGGCAGATCACGACCGCCTCACCGTCCACGGCCACGACCCGCTCGCCGAGGCGAACTTCCTCCTGGAGGACGTCCTCGAGCAGGTTGCGCCCCTGAGTGCGCTCGTAATGGGCGGTGAACCGCTCGCGCTCCCGCGCGATCGCCGCAGGGACGAACCCGAGGGCGTAGAGCTGCGCGTGCGTGTGCGCGATCGAAGCGCCGGCCGCGACCCCTTCGTTGACGATCAGGTGGAGGCACGCGGCACCGCCGTGGGCGCGCATCCGCTCCCGCCAGACGCCCATCGCGGCGGCGAGCTCGTCCGGCTCGAGCGCGGCGAGCGAGGCCACCGCGCGCGGCGTGTGGACGATCACCTCGTGCGCGCCGATCGCCTCGCGTGCGGTGAACAGCGCCGGCTGGCCACGGCCGGATGCGAGCGGATCCTCCGGCGGGGCGTCATCGCCGGCTTCGCCTTCCGCTGGCGGCATGAGGGCGGGATAGCGGTTCGGCACGACCCGCACCCGCCAGCCGGGTGTGTTCGGTGCGCCGCCATCGGGGCGCAGCGCGTAGAGCTCGGGCGGCGTCTGGTCCTCGTTGCCCTCGGCGAAAGGGTCGTCGCCGGGGTCGAGCTCGGCGTCGCGCGTGCCGGCCGGGCTGAAGGCGCCGGGCCGAACGCCGCGTTCGGCGGCGATCACCGTGCGCAGGCCGGTCAGCGGGTCTATCCGCAGCTCGGGCGGCACTCGATCAGCGCGCGTAGCGCTCGATGTCGTCGGCCAGCTGCTGCTCGCTCTGGTAGACGCCCTGGTGGACGAACGCGAGCTTGCCCTTGCGGTCGTAGAACGCCGTTGCGGGGAATGCGGCCGCTGCCTTGAAGACGCTCGCCACGCGCAGGTCCGGATCCTCGTAGCTCGGGTAGGTGACAGGGAACTCGTCGAGGAAGCGCTCGGCCGCGCCGCGCTCGTCGTTCGAGTCCACGCCGAGGAAAGCGACCTTCTTGCCGCGCTCCAACGACTGCTTCTGGAAGTACGGCAGCTCCGTGCGGCACGGCCCGCACCACGACGCCCACTTGTTCACGACGACGGGGAATCCCTTCAGCTCGGCGAGCCGCTGCTTGAAGGCGTCCTCACCGCCGCCGAGGAGCTCCCCGCCCTGCTCGTGGACGGCGGCCAGCGGGGGCGGCGAGCCCTCGAGCGCGCGCTCCTCGGCGGCCTTGCCGGGGGACGCGCTCTGGGGGTCGTCCGAGCACCCAGCCGCGAGCAGGCAGGCGGTGAGCGCGATCGTGGCGGCCGCGCGGGCTCTCACGGGCGGGAGATTGGCAGATCGCAGCGCTCGCCCCGTCCGTTGCTCCTCCTCTGTAGTGCGCTACCATGCGGTTTACCGCGCTGCCTAAGGAAGGCCGCGGGCGCGCCGTCCACCTTCTCGCGGACGACGTCGCGAAGTGAGCGTCAGGCCCGTCGCTGTTGCCAGCCTGGACCGAGCGCTCGTTCCCTCCAAGGAAAGCCAAATGGCCGACAGCACCTCTGTCGTTGTGAAGGCGCCATCCGGCGCCGATCTGAAGCGTGCGGAAGATTTCGCGCGCGAGAGCTTCGTGCTCGAAGGCGAGGACGCTGCCGAGGTCCTCGCCGCCGGCACGCCGCGGCGGCATGCCTTCGACGACGCGCTCGCCGAGATCGCCGACGGTCACGACGAGCCCTCGGTCGCTTGGCGTCGCCATTACTCGCTGATGCTCGGGCTCGAGCGCGTGCTGTGCGATGAGGAGCCCCATCTCGCCGACGGCGCCGTGCTCGACCCGCACCAGGTGGACGCCCTCTCCGGCACGCTGATCGCCCTGCTCGCGGAGACACAGGAGGCGGTCAACGGCCGCAACGGGCGCGGGGCCGCGAACGGCGGCGGCAAGGGGGGGAAGCCGAGTGGCAACGGTGCCGCGGCAGACATCGCCAAGGGCAACGGCGAAGCGGACCTCGACGAGGAGGCCGACGAGGCCGAGAGCGAGGAGGAGATCGCGCACGAGGCCGAGCTGATCCTCGCCGAGGAGGTCGCTGAAGGTGAGGAGCCGCTCGACTGGGACGCCGCCGCGGAAGTCGACGAGGACGAGCAGCTACCCGAGCAGCCCGAGGACCCGAACGCCGCCCGCCGCTTCTGGTTCGAGCACGCGACCGGCGCCGGCAAGACCGTCGCCGCGCTCGGCTTCGTCGAGGCGTCGCGTACCGGCGGCACGCTGATCCTCACCCACCGGCGCAACCTCGTCGACCAGTTCAACGGTGAGCTGCGCGACCGCGGTTACCGCGACCGGATCAGCCCGGCGCTGCTCGACGACGCCGACCCCGACACACATGCGAACGGGCCGGTCACCGTCGAGACCTATCAGTGGTTCGTCCGCAACGCCGGCCGGATCTCCGACGCCTACACGATCGTCATCTGCGACGAGGCCCACACCGCGCTCGGCGAGAAGACGAGCGCCTCGATCCGCAACTGGCACGGGCCAATCTTCGTCGGCATGACAGCCACGGGCGCGCTGATCGCGCGCCACGTGACGGACCTCTTCCCCACCCAGACGTCGCGCTTCGACCTCGCCCAGGCCGCGCGGCGCGGAGTGATCTCCCCGCTGCGCTGCGTGCGGATCCCGCCCGGGGTCGGTGTGCGCACGATCGCGAACGTGCCGCTGCGCCGCGGCGAGGTGGACCAGGACTTCGACCAGGAAGAGCTCGCCGCGCTACTCGACCAGGGCCCGTTCAACGTGGCGGTCGCCGACCTCTATCGCGTGCGGTTCAAGGACCTGCCGGGAGTGGTCTACACCGCGGGCGTCAGGCATGCCCACAACGTCGCCGACGCGTTCAAGGCGGTCGGCCTCAAGGCACAGGCCGTGTCGGGCGAGACGCCGAAGCGCCAGCTCGCCTCGATCCTCGCCGCCTACGAGCGCGGCGAGGTGGACGTGCTCGTCAACGCGCAGCTGCTCGCCGAGGGCTGGAACTCACCGCGGGCGACGGTCTGCATGCACCTCGCGCCGACGGCGTCGAAGCGGATCTACCAGCAGCGCGTCGGGCGCGTCACGCGACGCAATCCCGGCAAGGAGGCGGGCATCGTCGTCGACTTCGTCCATCCGGCGACGACCCATGACGATCCCGTCGTCACGCTCCACTCGCTGCTCGACCGCGACGTCTACCGCGGCGGCGCGATCGTGGTCGGGCCCGTGCGCCGCGGCCGCGGCCGGCGGCTGCGAGTCGAGCGCCGCGTGCTGCCCGTGTCCGCCGATCCCGAGCGCCGCGCGCAGGTGTTCGAGCGCGAGCTGTGGCGGATCGCGGTCGAGAACCTGTCGTGGTCGGAGCAGCACGTCTGGGCCGCTCTGGCCGGTGCGCGCGTGGCGTCGAACAACTGGCGCCGCGCGAAGGCGATGCTCCACTTCGACCGCACTGGCGAGCTGCGCCGCCGCTTCGTCATCACCTGCCTCCAGCGCAACCGCAACTCGCAGCTGAGGGTCCGCGCGCTGCACGAGGTGGCCGCGCTGAAGGACCCCGAGGCCTTCGACGAGGCGGTCGAGATCGTCGGCGGCTGGTCGCGCGACGAGCGGCGCGAGGGCGTCAAGGTGCTGCTGCAGGCTTTGGCCGAGCGCTCGATCGGCCGCCGCGACCAGGCGACCGCCTGGCTCTGGCGCCTCGCCGAGTACACCCGCGAGGTGCACGAGGAGTACGCGTCACAGCGCTGGCCCGAGACCAAGCGACTGCTCGGACTGCTCGTCAACTCGTCGGGCCGCGCCCACGCGCGCAACGCCCGCCGGCTCGTGCAGGCATCGCGCAACCAGGACCGCCGCCTCGCCGCGGCGCTGCTTGCGGCCGCTTTGGCGCACACGCCGGAAGCCGAGGAGGTTCTGCGCGGCGCGCGCACCCGCATGGCGCGCAAGCCGTCGGCGCTCGCGCGCGAGTTGCTGCGGAACTTCCCGAAGGGCCGCCGCCGCCGCGGCGGCAAGCGCCGGCGCTCGCGCTCCCGCAAGGGCGGCGGGAAGGGCGGTCAGCAGCAGCAGGCGCAGCAGGGCGCGCAGGCTAAGGGCGCTTCCAAGGACGGAACAGAAGCAGTGAAAAAGGACCGCGGGTCGTCCGAGGCCTAACCCATCGCGGCCGTCGCGTCCTGTGCATGCCATACGTGCATAGGACGACATTGCCGTAGGTCCTAGCGCCGTAGGTGCACCTCGCCGGCGTCGAGCTCGATGGTGCCGGCGCCCGTCTCGACGAGTAGCGAGCCGGAGTCCGTGATCCCGGCGGCGGTGCCGGAGCCGCCGTCCCACTCGATCTTCGTCCCCTGCAGTGCGTCGCGCTCGCGCCAGCGGTCGAGCATCGCGTCGTCGTCGAGCAGGTCGTCGAGCCGGGCGAGCAGGAGAGGGAGAAGGGCCTCGGGCGTCAGTGCGGTCGCCTCGGCCGCGATCGCGAGCGATGTCGCGGTCTCACGCAGCTCGGCGGGGAACTCGTCTGCGGCGGTGGCCACATTCACTCCGATCCCCAGGACTGCCCAGCCGTCCTGCGGACGCCCCTCGACAAGAATTCCCGCGAGCTTTCGACCGTCGATCCAGACGTCATTCGGCCACTTGATGGTGCAGCGCACCGAGGCAAGCTCCTCGCTCGCCTCGGCGACGGCCACGGCGGCCACGAGCGGGACGAGCGGGAAGCGCTCGCCGAGATCGCGCAGCAGCACCGACATCAGCAGCGTCCGCCCCGGCGGCGCCGACCAGACGCGGCCCTGCCGGCCCCGCCCGGCGCTCTGCTCGGCGGCTGTGACGAGCGTCCCGTGCGGCGCCCCCGCCGCCGCGAGCTCGCGCGCCTGCTCGTTCGTCGAGTCGGTCAGACGGTGGTGGACGTGCGGCCGGCCGATCATCGCGGCCGCAGCCGCACCTCGGCGTCGGGACTCAGCCGCAGCGCGAACGACGCGTCACCGCGGTTGATCGCGATCGCGAGCTGGCGGTACGAGTCCTCGTAGACGAGCGGCTCCCCGGGGCGCACGTCCGCGAAGGTCTGGGCGAAGGTCGCGTCGTAGCGCTCGTCGCCGATCGCGATCTCGACCCCGGCGCCGAGCGTGAGGCCAGTCTCGGGGAGCTGGTCGTGGCGGACGTTCAGCATCGCGTTGCCGAAGCGGTCGATCGCGAGCACGTGGGCGGCCACGCCGTCCGCGCCTATCTGCGGCTGCGGCAGCTCGACGACCTCGAGCTGGTCGGGGTCGAGCCCGTCGCCGGCGTCGCGCAGCTCCGCTCCCGCGACCAGATGCGCCGCGACAGGGGCGAACACGTCGCGCCCGTGGAAGGTCGCCGAGACGGGCTCCAGCCGGTGGGGCGAGCGCGAGATGTCGAACGCCTCCGTCACGCCCCCGCACGCCTGCCAGGCGAGGCTCAGCAGCCCGTTGTCGGGGCCCACGAGGACGCGGCCGTCGTCGCAGCGGAGCGCGAGCGCCCGCCGTTCGGAGCCGACCTGCGGGTCGACGATCGCCACGTGCACACCCGGCGGCATGAACGGCAGCGTGCGCTCGAGCACGAGCGCGCCGGCGCGGACGTCGTACTTGCCGATGCCGTGGGTGATGTCGACGACCTTGGCCTCGGGGGCGATGCCCGCGATTACGCCGCGGCAGACGCCCGCGAACTCGGACTCGTAGCCGTAATCGGTCAGGAGCGTGACGATCATCGCTGCGCATCCTCCACCAAAGCAGCGACGAGCCCCTCGATGTCGTGGCGCTCGGCCTCGACGTGGACCTCGAGCCCGAGCTCACGCGCGGTCTCGCTCGTCACCGGTCCGATCGAAACCACGCGTGCCGTGCCTGGGACGCGGTCGGCGCCGCCGAGCGCCTCGCAGAAGAAGCGCACGGTCGAGCTGGAGGTGAAGGTGACGTAGTCCGCGGTCGAGATCCGCTCGGCGGACGCGTCGTCGATTTCCTCGCGCTCGGTGTCGTACAACGCGATCACGTCGACGTTCGCGCCGCGCTCGGCGAGGCCGTCCGGAAGCACGTCGCGTGCCTCGGCCGCGCGGGCTACGAGCACTCGCTCGTCGCGAACGTCCACGCCGGCCAGCGCCTCGAGCAGCGCCTCCGCGATCGAGCGCTCGGGGAGCACGTCGGGCTCGATCCCGTGCTCGCGCAGGGCGGCGGCGGTCCCCGGCCCGATCGCCGCGACCGTAGTCCCGGCGAGCGCGCGCGCGTCGCGACCGCTCGCGGCGAGCGCGTCGAAGAGGAGCGCGGCGCCGTTCGGGCTCGTCAGGCACACGAGCGCGTACTCGCCGATCCGCGCCATTGCGTCGGCGATCTCGCCCTCGACCGGGCGCGGGACGATGCGGATCGCCGGCGCCTCGATCACCTCTGCCCCAAGCCCGTGCAGGCGGGCCGCGAGGCCGCTCGCCTGCGCCCGCGCCCGCGTGACGACCACGCGCCGGCCGTGAAGCGGCCGGTGCTCGAGCCATGCGAGCGTCTCGCGCAGTCTTGCGACGCGCCCAATCACCGTCAGCGCCGGCGCCTCGATGCGTTCCTCGGCGGCGCGCTCGGCGATCGTTGCGAGCGTCCCTTCCACGACACGTTGGCGGGCGAGGGTCCCGCGCTCGACGATGAGCGCAGGTTCGTCGCGGTCGCGCCCGGCCGCGATCAGTCGCTCGGCGATCGGCGCGAGCCGACGGACGCCCATGTAGATCGCGAGCGTGCCGGGGAACGCCGCGAGGAACTCCCAGTCGAGCTCGCTCTCGTCCTTTATCGGGTCTTCGTGCCCGGTCACCAAGGCGACCGCCGACGCCTCTGCGCGGTGGGTCAGCGGGATGCCCGCATACGCTGCCGCCGCGATGGCGGCGGTGACGCCGGGCACGACCTCGAACGGAACGCCGGCACCCACGAGCGCCTCGGCCTCCTCGCCGCCGCGGCCGAACACGAACGGGTCGCCGCCCTTGAGGCGGACGACGGTTTCGTGGCGGCTCGCGAGCTCGACCAGCAACGCATTGATCTCGTCCTGAGACATCGCAACGTCGCCCGGCGCCTTGCCGGCGTAGTGGCGCTCGGCGTCGGCGCGGGCGCCGTCGAGAGCCCCCTCGGGGATCAGCCGGTCGTGGACGATCGCGTCGGCAGCTGCGATCAGCTCGAGCGAGCGGCGAGTCATCAGGCCGGGATCGCCCGGCCCGGCTCCGACGAGATAGACGGTCCCCGGCATGCGCAGACGCTACAAGCGCTCCGCCTCGGCGAGCACGTCGGCCGCCCCGGCGGCAACGAGCCGCTCTCCAACGGCGTTGCCCAGGGCGGCCGGCTCGGCGAGGTCGCCCTCGATCGAGTCGCGGATCCAGGTAGAGCCGTCGGGGAGTCCGACGAACGCCGACAGCGAGAGGCGCCCGTCGGCTTCGATCGCGGCGTATGCGCCGATCGGCGTGTGGCAGGTCGCGCCGAGGGTGGTGACGAGCGCGCGCTCGGCCGTCAGGCGGGCCAGCGAGTTCGCGTCGGTCACCCGTTCGGCGAGGCGGGCGAACCCCTCGTCGCCTGCGCGCGCTTCGAGCGCGAGGCAGCCCTGGCCGGGCGCGGGGACCATCGCGTCGGTGGGAATGGGCGCGCCCTCGCCGGCGCGGTCCAGCCGGAAGAGGCCTGCCGCTGCGAGCACGACCGCGTCGAAATCGCCATCGGCGAGTCGTCCGAGGCGCGTGTCGACGTTCCCGCGAAGGTCCGACACCGCGAGGTCAGGCCGCACGGCGAGCAGCTGGGCGCGGCGCCGAAGGCTCGAGGTGCCGACCGTCGCGCCCTCGGCCAGGTCGTCGAGCGACGCCGCCCCGCAGAGCACGTCGCGGGCGTCGGCGCGCTCGGGCACCCCGACGATCGCGAGTCCGTCGGCCAGCTCACCCGGCACGTCCTTCGCCGAGTGGACGGCCAAGTCCGCCTCGCCGTCGAGGAGCGCCTGCTCGAGGCCTTTGACGAAGCGGGCCTTGTCGCCGGGCTCGCCGCCCGTCTCGACGGGGATGAGCTCGACCTCAAGATCGCCGTCGGCAGCGCCTCGCAGCAGCCCCGCGGCGAGCTCGGCCTGTGCGAGCGCCAGCGCGCTGCCGCGCGTCGCCAGCCTCAGGGTTGCCATCGCGCCGCGCTCCGCGGACGCGCTAGGAGCCCGTCGGCTTGCGCCGGTGCGAGTCGAGCGAGGTCACGTCGGCGCCCTTAGCCTCGGCATCGAGGTCGATCGCCGCCGGGTTGTTCGCCAGCAGGCCGGCGCCGTCGAGCCCGAACAGTTCGCGCAGGGCCTGCACATAGCGGTAGGCGGACTCGTCGTCGGCGGCGCGCTTCAACCGCAGCGTGGGCTCGTGCAGGAACCGCGACACGATCGTTCGCGCCATCTGGGTGAGCCGCTCGCGATCGGGCTCCGAGAGCGACTCCCAGCGTGCCTCGTTCTCGCGTAGCACCAGCTCGACGATGTCGTCGGCACGCTCGCGCAGCGCCGAGATGGTCGGTACCACGTCCAGGCTCGCGAACCAGCGCTCGAAGCGCTCCGCCTCGTCCTCGACGATCCGCCGCCCCTTGAACGTCTCGGCCTCGCGCACCTCGAGATTGCGCGCCACCTCGCGCTGGAGGTCGTCCATGTCGTAGAGCGAGATCCCCGACAGGTCGCGGACCGCGGGATCGATGTCGCGCGGCACTGCGATGTCGATCATCAGCAGCGGCCGGCCCGCCCGCTGCTGGACGACCATCGCGAGCTCGTCGCGACCGATGATCTGGTGCGGCGAGGCGGTGCAGCTGACGACGATGTCCGTGCTCGCGAGCTCGCCCGGGAGGTCGTCGAAGCGCACGGCTGAGCCGTCGAACTGCTGCGCGAGCCCGATGGCGCGGTCGTAGTGGCGGTTCGCGACGAAGACCGTGTGGACACCGCTGCGGTGGAGTGCCTCGGCGGTGAGGTAGCCGTTCTCGCCCGCGCCGATGACGAGCACACGGCGCTTCGCGAGGTCGCCGAGCAGGTTCGCCGCCAGCTCGACGGCCACTGTCGAGACCGACACGCGCGAGCGGCCGACCGCCGTCTCGGTGCGGACTCGCTTGCCGGCGACAATCGCGTCGCGGAAGAGGCGGTTCGTGACCGGGCCGGTCGCGCCCTCGACGAGCGCCAGCTCGTACGCGCGCTTGACCTGGCCCTGCACCTCGGCCTCGCCGACGATCATCGAGTCGAGGCCTGCGGCGACCCCGAGCAGGTGGCGAACGGCGTCGCCCGCGCGCAGTGCGTAGAGGCGTCCGAGGAGCTCCGTCGGCGGGACGCCCGCCTGGCGCGAGAGCGCGCCGAGGGCGAGGTTCTCGGCCTCCACCTCGTCGGCGGCGAAGAGGTAGAGCTCGGTGCGGTTGCAGGTGGAGATCGCGACGGCCTCGCGGATCTCCTCGTGCTCGGTCAGCTCGGCGAGCACGCGCGCGGCTCGGCCCTCGGGCAGCGCCAGGCGCTCGCGCAGCGCGAGGTCGGCTGTCTTGTGCGACGCGCCGAGCGCGAGCAGGCCGTTCACGATTTCTCCCCGCTGCGTTTTGCCATCAGCTCGCCGAGCGTACGCAGCTCGCGCTCGAGGCGCGCCACGCGCGCGCCGATCACAGCGACGTAGACCACGATCAGGACGACGAACACGGCGTAGGCGCCGGCGACGTACTTGCCCGCCTCGTCGAGCGGCAGCGCAGGCACCCGATCAGCTCCCGCCCGCCGCGGGCGCGGGCGCCACGGCGCGCTCGTCCGGCGGGGCAGCGTCGCCGGACTGCTCCGCCTCGAGCTCGAGGCCGCGCTTGAGCCGGCGAAGCTGGTCGCGCGCGTTCTTCGAGGTCAGCTCGAGCTTCCACAGGGTCGTGAACAGGAGCGCCATCGCGATCAGGGCGACGATGAAGGTCAGCCGCATGTCGCCAGGCAGCTCGCCACCCGTCTTCGACAGCACGCGCGGGTGCGTGAACTGCTCGGCCATCCGCACGGCGATGAAGTTGAGCGGCACGAATGCGCCCGCGGCGATCGCGAACACCGACGCGTAGCGGGCCTGGCGCTCGGGGTCCTCGATCGAGAAGCGCAGCGGCTGATAGGTGCAGTAGAGAAGGAAGACGATCAGGAACGACACGAGCACCGGCTCGTCCCAGACCCACCAGTGGCCCCACGACGCCTTCGCCCAGATCATCCCCGTGGCGAGGACGCCGAGGCCGAGGATCAGGGACAGGTGGATGGCGACGTAGGCGCGTGCGTCCCACGCCCGGTCGCGCGTGCGCAGGTACTTGATCGCCATCACACCGCCGGCGACCCAGCCGCCGAGCGCGACGATCGCCATCGGCACGTGGATGTAGAAGATCTTCTGGACGAAGCCCTGGTCGGCGTCGATCGGGGCGTAGAAGAAGACCAGCGCGAGCGCGGCCGCGAGGGCGACGGCGGTAACGATCGCGAGCGTGCGCAGCCCCCGTCCGAAGAGCGGAGCCACCCTAATCCTCCAGCAGGTAGTCGAAGACCGCGATCGAGATCAGCACGAACGTCATATCGTAGAGAGCGAGTAGTCCCAGCCACTTGCCGAGGTCCTCCGCTTGGGCGTTCGCGCCCAGCAGCGGTTCGGAGGCGGATGCGGCCGCGATCACTACCGGCACGAGCAGCGGCAGCAGCAGCAGCGGGACGATCAGCTCACGCGCGCGCGTCTCGGCGGCCAGCCCGGCGACGAGGGCGCCGACCGCCGCGATCCCGATGTCGGCGAGGACGATGATCGCGAGCAGCTCGGGCATCGCGTCGAGCAGGTCGGGTCCGAGCAGCAGGAGCGAGAAGGCGGGCAGCGCGACGAGCTCGAGCACGACGAGGTAGAGCAGCAGCGCGGCCGCCTTCGCGATCCAGACCGCGGTGCGGTCGATCGGCGCGAGCAGGATCCCCTCGAGACCGCCCTGGTCGCGTTCGATCGCGAAAAGCCTCCCGACCGCGATCACCGACGCGAGCAGCAGCGTCACCCAGATCACCCCGGAGGCGAGGTCGCCGTCGAGCGAGTCGCGCCCGAGGCCGAAGTGGAACAGGACGAAGACGGTCACCGAGAAGAGCGCCATCGCGGGCACCGACTCGCGCACGCGCAGCTCGATCAGCAGGTCCTTGCGGAGGATCGTCCAGGCGTCGCGGAACATCAGCCGTACAGCTCCTCGACCTGCTCACGCGTCGCCTTGCCCGCGAAGCGCTGGCGCCCCGCGCGCAGACCGAGCGCGACGTCGGCCTCGCGCAGGCCGGTCTCGACGTCGTGGGTGACGACCACGCGCGTGCGGCCCGACGAGGTGCCGATCAGGGGCTCGAGCGCAGCTGCTGCCGCCGGATCGAGGCCGGCGAGCGGCTCGTCGAGCAGCAGCAGGGCCGGATCGTGGAGCACCGCTCGGGCCGCGGCCGCACGCTGGACCATCCCGCGTGAGAGCTCGCGCACCGGATCGTCTGAGCGTGCGGAGAGCCCGACGGCGTCGAGCACCTCGTCGACGCGGGCGGCACCGACCCGGTGGAGGCGAGCGTGGAAGCGGAGGTTCTCGCGCGCGCTCAGGTCGCGGTAGAGGAGCGGCTCGTGCCCGAGGTAGCCGGCCGAGCTGCGAACGCGCCACGCCTCCTTCGGCAGCTCGGCGCCGAGCACGCGCGCCTCGCCGGCGTGCGGGCGGAGCAGGGTGGCGAGCACACGCAGAAGCGTCGTCTTGCCGGCGCCGTTGGGGCCGAAGACGACCAGCGTCTGACCTTCCTCGACGGACAGCGACACCCCGGCGAGCGCCGGGCGCTCGCCGAAGCGCCGCTCGAGCGAGTCGAGCTCGATCGCGATCGCCATCGCCGGCGCAAGCTATCGGGGCGCGGCTGACAAGCCCCCTGTCAAGGGGTTGCGATCACCCCGTCGGCCGTGATAGGAAGGTTTCATCGATCCGCTACGGGGAGGGTTCAGATGACTCTGGGACGCAAGGCGCGTATCACGCTCGGCTGCACGATCGCGCTGGCCGCGCTGGCGGCCGCTCCCCAGGCCGCGAACGCAGCCAGCGTGGCACAGGTGTTTGGCGGCACGCTCACGATCGCGGGCGACAACACTGCCAACCACCTCACCGTGTCGTTCGACGGCGCCTTCTTCAACATCGCGGAAGGCAATACGACGATCAATGCAGTCTTCCCATGCACGCAGAACGGCCCCAACGCTGCCCAGTGTCCGCTCGACCCGACGGGCGCGAACCAGCGGCGCATCCACTACATCGACTCGTTCCTCGCCGCGGGCGACGACGTCTTCATCAACAACACCACCTTCGGCACCCAGCGGCAGGACTTCTTCGGCGGCACCTACGGTCACAACGGGCAGGCCGGCAACGACACGATCCTCGGCGGCTCCGGCTCCGAGTACATCTGGGGCGGCGCCGACACAGGTACGGCGGGCGGCAACGACATCCTCGACGGCGGCGGCGGCGACGACCACCTGGGGGACGGCAGCATTATTGACGCCTTCAGCAACAACTTCGATGCCGATCCCAGCGGCAACGACACGCTTGTCGGCGGCCCGGGCAACGACACCGCCCACTACGAGGGACGCGGGAACGGCGACAACCTGCGCGTGACGCTCGACCGTCTGGCGAACGACGGCGACACCGCCCTCGGGGAGCAGGACAACGTCCAGACCGAGAACGTCATCACCGGCCGCGGCCACGACTTCATAGTCGGCGACACCACCGCCAACCGACTCAACGGCGGCCCCGGGGACGACCAGATCCGCGGCGGCCCCGGCGGCGACAAGCTGTTCGGCGAGGAGGGCCTCGACCAGCTGTTTGGGGATGCCGGCCGCAACACCCTCCACGGCGGCGACGACAACGACGTCCTGCGCACCTCCTTCAACAAGGCCAAGGACCGCCTCGAGTGCGACGCCGGCGACGCCGACCAGGCACTCGCGGACGCGAGGGACGGGGTCTCGGAGGACTGCGAGCGCTCGGGCGCCGAGCTCGTGTCCGAGTCCGCGAAGGTGAGCGGCGAAAGCGGCGGCGTCAGCCCGCGCGTCACCTGCTCGGAGGAGGAGACCGGCGGTTGCAAGGGCACCGTCAGGCTCAAGAGCAACGGCGAGTTGCTGGGCAAGGAGTCCTACAGCATCGCTGCTGGCAAGACGGCCAAGGTCAAGGTCACGCTCAACGACCGCGGCAGGCAGGCCGTCGGAGACACCGACGAAAACTCCCTCACCGTGGCGGTCGAGATCTCGACCAGGGAGCCAAACGGCAAGACGCTCCGCGGCGGCACGCTCGAGCTGCGCGGCTAGCGGCGCCGGCTAGTCCCGCTCGAGCGTCTCGGCTGCGTGGCGCAGCGTCGGCTCGATGATCGGCCACGACTGGCCGATCGCCTTCGGCGACCCCGGCAGGTTCACGATCAAGGTGCGGCGACGGATCCCCGCGATCCCGCGTGTCAGGAGTCCGAGCGGCGTGTGGTGCCGCGCTTCGAGGCGGATCGCCTCCGCATAGCCCGGCGCCTCGCGGTCGATCACGTCGCGCGTGGCCTCGGGGGTCACGTCGTCGATCGTCAGGCCCGTGCCACCGGTGGTGAAGACGAAGCGGACACCCTCGTCGTCGGCGAGCCGTTTGAGCGCCGTCACGATCGCTGCGCGCTCGTCGGTGACGGTCTCCTCGATCGTCTCGAGGCCCGCCTCCCGGCATAGCTCGGCCAGCGCCGGCCCGGACTCGTCGGGTGACTCGCCCGCTGCGACCGACGTCGAGACGGTGAGCACCGCCGCGCGCACGGTGCGCCTAGGCGTCCTCGGCGCGCCAGTCGTGGCGGCCGCCGGACTTCTCGATTAGGCGCACCCGCTCGATCTCGACGCCGCGCTCGATCCCCTTGACCATGTCGTAGACCGTCACCGCGGCGACGGCGCACGCTGTCATCGCCTCCATCTCGACGCCGGTCTGCGCGGTCGTGCGCGCCTCGGAGGAGATCGCGATCTCGCCGGACTCGGCGTTGACCGCGATGTCCACGTCGACGAACGACAGCGGCAGGGGGTGGCACAGCGGCACGAGCTCTGCGGTCCGCTTGGCGGCCTGGATGCCGGCGAGACGCGCGGTCGAGACGACGTCACCCTTGGGCGCGTCGCCCGCGGCCACAACGGCGGCCGTCTCGGGCGTCATCCGCACGGTCGCCCGTGCGACGGCACGGCGGTCGGTCGCGTCCTTCGCGCCGACGTCCACCATCCGCGCGCGGCCTTCCTCGTCGAGATGTGAGAGCTCCGCGATCGCGCCGCTCAGGCCGGGACCGCGGCGTCCTGGGCCGCAGCGATCAGGTCGCGAACGGCGCGCTCGTCGCCCTGGCGCAGGAGCTCGACCGGGTCGGGCTCGCCGTTGACGATCGACTCGAAGAAGGCCTTGCGGTCCTGGTAGGTCGGCAGCGTCCCCTTCGCCCAGCCGCGGACATCGTTGAGCAGCTCCGCGAGACGCGCGTAGGGCTCGCCGTATTCAGCCGCGATCTCGGTGCGGATCCGCTTCGCAAGGGCTGGGCTTGCGCCGGCCGTCGAGATCGCGATCGCGAGCGGGCCAGAGCGGTAGATCGCAGGCAGGATAAAGCTGCACAGCGGCGGCACGTCGACGACGTTCACGAGCCTGCCCTCGCGCTCGGCGTCCTCGTAGATGCGGATGTTCACCTCCGTGTCGTCGGTCGCGGCGATCACGAGCAGCGTGCCTTCGAGGTCGGCGCTGTCGTACTCGCGCTGCTCCCAGCGGATCGAGCCCTCGGATGCGAGCTCGCGCAGCGGCTCGATCGCATCCGGCGCGATCAGGGTCACCTTCGCGCCACAGACGAGCAGCCCCTCGACCTTCTCGAGCCCGACCTCGCCGCCGCCGATCACGACGCAGCGACGGCCCGTGAGCTGCAGGCAGGCGATGTAGAACGGGGTGTCGAGCATCCCCTGGACACAGCTCTGGTCGCAGACCCCTCTGCGGAGCTGGCACACGCATTCCTTACCTGCATAGGCCTGTGCGGGCATCGTCCTAAGGATACGGAGCGGGACCTACTTCTCGAAGATCACCTCGTGGCGCTCGACCATCGGCTCGCGGTCGGGGCCGCCGGTGGCGACGGCCGCGTCGCGCGCCGCCTTCGCGAGCTTGTCCGTGTTGTGGAGATCGTCTTCGGTCTCCCAGTACGTGATCGCGAGCGCCTTGCCGTCGGTGCGGTCAACCATGACCACGACCCCCTTGAAGCCCGGCTGCGTCTCGATCGCCGGTAGCTGGTCGCGCTGGAACTCCTCGAGCACGTCGTCGATCCGCTCGGGCGGAAGCCCGGCGAACCTGCTCACGCGAGCATGCATCTCAACCCTCCTCGCGTCGCTGAACCTCGTAATAGGAGGCTAGCGTCTGGTCAACCGCGGCGGAACATCTTGGCCGCGACCTTCATCAACGGCCGCGCGCCACGTCGCAACGCCGCGAGCTTGTCGTCGTCGCGGCCGTAGAGCAGCTCCGCGGAGGCGTGCATCGCCTCACCGAGCGACTCGTCGTAGGGGTGCCACCAGAAGTTCCGCGTGCGCGACGGCTCCCACGCCAGCAGCTTCACGTTGACGCATTCGTAGAAGCCGAACTTCGAGTGCGCGCGCCCGAGACCGGAGTCCTTCACGCCGCCCCACGCGCACTGGCAAGCGCCGTGCGAGTACATGTGATCGTTGATCCAGACCATGCCCGACTCGATCCGGCGCGCGATCCGCTCGCCCTTCGCGCGATCGAGGGTCCAGACGGAGGCGCCGAGGCCGAACTCCGAGTCGTTCGCGAGCGCGACCGCCTCGTCCTCGGAATCGACGGTCACGATCGGCACGACCGGGCCGAAGATCTCCTCGCGCATGATCCGCATCTCGTGCGTCACGCCGGTGAGCACCGCGGGCGCGTAGAAGGCGCCGTTGAGGCCCGCGGGCTGTGTCGGTCCGCCGCAGTGCAGCTGCGCGCCGTTGGCGACGGCGTCGTCGACCAGCTCCTTCACGAGCTCGAACTGCTCGCTAGAGACCATCGGGCCGATCTCGGTGTCTCCTCGCAGCGGGTCGCCGACCGTGAGCTCCCGCGCCCCGGCGACGACGCCTTCGACGAAGCGCTCGGCAACAGCCCGCTCAACGTAAACGCGCTCGATCCCCGAGCAGGTCTGGCCGGCGTTGGCGAAGCCTCCCCAGAGGCAGCCGGAGATCGCGTTGTCGAGGTCGGAGTCGGCCAGCACGATCTGCGCGTCCTTTCCGCCGAGCTCGAGCACCGAGCCCTTCATCCGCTCCGCGCAGGCGACGCCCACCCCGCGCCCGACCTCGACGGAGCCGGTGAAGAAGATCTTCGCCGCGCTCGACTCGACGAGCGCCTGCCCGACGGCGCCGCCACCGTGGACGGTGCGGACGAGACCCTCGGGCACTCCGGCGCGCTCGAACGCCGTCTGGATCCGCTGGCCGATCAGCGGCGTCAGCGAGGCCGGCTTCAGCACCACCCCGTTGCCGCACGCGAGCGCGATCGCGATCTCTCCGAACGGGATCGACCAGGGGTAGTTCCACGGTGCGATCACGCCGACGACGCCGAGCGGCTCGTAGCTGAACTTCGAGCTCTTCTGCTTGAGGTAGATCTGCGGATGGGGGATCCGCTCGTCGCCGAGGATGTCCTCGATGTTCGCCGCGATCCAGTGGAGCGAGTCGATCGTCGGCAGCAGCTCCATCACGTACGACTCGTTGCGCGGCTTTCCCTGCTCGCGGGAGAGCAGCGAGGTGAGCTCGTCGAGCGAGTCGATCAGCACCTGCGCCGTGCGGCGCATGTAGCGGGCTCGGTCCGACAGCGGCAGCTGCGCCCAGAACGGCTGCACCTCGGCGACCTCGTCGACGATCCCCTGCACCTGTTCGGGGGTGACGGTCGGGACGGAGCCGAGCCGCTCACTCGTTGTCGGGTTGAACGACTCGAGCTCGGCAGCCGCCGGGCCCGCGGCGCCGTTGCTGCCCGCCTGCAGCTTTGCAGCCGCTTCCATTCCATAAGGGTACCCGCGCTGATCGGCGTCCTGCGCACGCCCGACGCGCGTTGGGTAGCGTCAGCACACGTGAAAGGAGTTCCGAGCAGACGGGTCATCGCGCGGTCCGCGTGGGCCGCTGTCCTGGCGGTGGCCTGCCTTGCCGCCGGAGCCTCCCCGGCGAGCGCCGCGTTCGGCTTCGTCACGCAGTGGGGCACAACGGGTTCCGGCCCCGGACAGTTCCAGTCGCCGACCGGGGTCGCGACGGACGCGGCGGGGAATGTCTACGTCCTCGACGATCAGCTCGCGAGCATTCAGAAGTTCACCCCCGACGGGCGTCTGCTCGCCACCTTCGGAAAGCCGAACGGGCCGACCTGCGGGACCACGTACAAGATCCCGGCGCCGGGGACCCTCTGCCTGCCACACGGGATCGCGGTCCATAGCGACGCCGGCGGGACGAGCATCTACGTGACGGAGCCCTATGCCCATCGAGTGCAGCAGTTCGACGGGGACGACGGGGACTTCGTCCGCACCTGGGGGCGCAACTCCTGCGAGGGGATCACGCCGTTGCCGGTCGGCTTCTGCCGGCCCGCGGCGGTGACCACCGACTCGAAGGGCGGGGTCTACGTCGCCGACGCGTCCCCCTTGCTCCAGGCGTTCGACTCCACCGGCGATCCGACGAAGCAAAGGAACGGGCCGCTCTGCCCGATCGGGTGCAACAACACCGGCGGGCTCGCCTGGGGCGGCGGCAGTGTCTTCGTGGGCGATCTCGCGTGGAGCCTCGTCGCCTCGATCAGCGACGCGAATTCGTGCCCCTGCCTCGCAATCGAAGACTTCAGCATCTTTGGCGGAGGCGGAGGGTCGGCGACCGCGCAGTTCAGCCAGGACGAGGCGGAGCCGAGCCCGGAGGGCCTGGCGGTGGCACCGGGAGGACACGTGCTCGCTTCGGACACGGGCAACGACCGCGTCCAGCAGTTCACCAACGGCGGGCAGTTCCTCTCAACGTTCGGGAGCTCCGGCCAAGGGCCCGGGCAGTTCGCCCACCCGACCGGGCTGGCGACTGATTCAGCCGGCAACGTCTACGTCGCCGACACCGGCAACGACCGGATCCAGAAGTTCGGCGAGGTCCAGACTCCACCGACGCCGCCCGCCGGGGGTTCGAGCACAGCGCTCGTCACGCCCAATCTCGCCGGACCGACGCTGATGGGGCTCACCGTGACGGACCGGCGTTTCCGGGTGGGCACACCTTCACCGTCGCGGAAGCGCACGCGTGGCGTACGGATGGGGACGAAGATTTCGTGGTTCCTCAGCGAGCCCGCCAGCGTCACGTTTACGTTCGAGCGGCGCACCGACGGAAAGTTCGAGACCGTCGCCAGCAGGACACGTCGCGCGATCTCGGGCCTCAACCATTGGGACTTCAGCGGACGGGTCTCGGAGGGGCGCCTCGCGCCCGGTCGTTATCGCCTCACGGCGCGGGCCGTCGACGGCGAGGGCAAGCGGTCGAGCCGGCGCGTAGTCAACTTCAGGATCGTCGACTAGCAGCTACGCGGCGCGGCGCCCGCCGACGGCGAGGCGGGTGTAGGCGACGGGGTTGCCGTCCTCGACCGTCTCGACGGTCGGGCCGATCCGGCGCAGCAGGGAGAGCATCCGCCGGCTCGACTCGAGCATCGTCGCCTTGAGGGTGCGCGCACCATGGCGCACGGCGAGCGTCGTGATCGCGTCGGCAAGCAGCAGTCCCACGCCGCGCCCTTGCCACTCGTCGCCGACGACAAGGCCGAACTCGGCTTCGCCCGCGCCGTCGAGCGAGACGTCGGCGAGACCGATCAGCTCCTCGGTGCCGCCAACCGGCGTCGTCGCGGCCACGACCAGCCGCTCGCGCGGGTTGTAGAAGGTGAAGTGCCGCAGGGTGCGCTCGTCCATCGTCGGGATCGACGTGAAGAAGCGGCGCTGGGCCGTCTCGTCGGAGAGCGCTCCGAAGAAGCCGCGCACGCGTGAGGTATCGCTCGGCCGCGTCAGGCGCAGCCGAACGGTGAGCTCGTCATCGAGCTCGTGCGCGGTCGAGAGCAGAGCTCCCGGGTCTGAGGTCTGAGCGGATTCGGCCATGCGTGTCCTGGTCTTGAAACCAGGCATACGGATAAGGATCGGTCACGGTTGCCGCGCCTTTACCTCGCGGCAACATTTCTTTCGCAGTCCGGCGCTTGGCTCCGCGGATCCGGCTCAGTCGTGTGACCTATCGCACACGCCCGCGCGAGCGGCGGATCGCCTCGAGGCGCTCGCGCAGTCCGCGCTCCTCACCATGCTCGGACAGGTCGAGGAAGCGTTCGCCGACCGCCTCGTCGGGCATCAGCTCCTGGGGCGAGGTGCCCTCCCGGTGCCCGTGCGGCGAGTCATACGGCTCGTGGCCCGACGGGCGGCCATCCTCGCCTGGGCGCTCGGCCCCGCGCAGGTGGGCGGGAACCTCGGGCGCACCGTGATCGCGCACCCATCCGCGCGCCGATCCGATCGAGCGTTTGGCCGTGTCGGCCTTCGGCGCCAGTGCGAGGTAGGTCGCCGCCTGCGAGAGGTTGAACGCGCACTCGGGCATGCCGACGTGCTCGACCGCCTGCGCGGCGGCAACGGCGACCTGGAGCGCGCGCGGGTCGGCGTTGCCGATGTCCTCGCTCGCGAAGATGACCATCCGCCGCGCGATGAAGCGCGGATCCTCGCCCCCCTCGAGCATGACCGCGAGGTAGAGCAGCGACGCGTCGGGGTCAGAGCCGCGCGTTGCCTTGATCCAGGCGGAGATCGTGTCGTAGTGGCGGTCGCCGGCGCGGTCGTAGAGCACGGCCTTGCGCTGGAGGGCGTCCTCGGCGTGGCGCAGCGTGACCTCTTTGCCGACGACCGTCTCGCACGCGAGCTCGAGCGCCGACAGGGCCGTGCGGGCGTCGCCGCCCGAGCGAGCCGCCAGGAATTCGAGCGCCTCGTCGGCCACCGCGGCCGGCTCGGTGATCCCCCGGCCGTCGGGTGCCGCGAGCGCGCGTCGCAGCAGCGCAAGCACCTCACCGTCGGCTAGCGCTCGCAACTCGTACACGCGCGTGCGCGAGAGCAGCGCCGAGTTGACCTCGAAGTAGGGGTTCTCGGTCGTTGCGCCCACGAGTGTGATCAACCCCTCCTCGACGGCCGGCAGGAGCGCGTCCTGCTGCGCCTTGTTGAAGCGGTGGATCTCGTCGAGGAAGAAGATCGTCGCCTGGCCGGAGAGCCCGCGCCGCTCGCGCGCCCGCTCGATCACCTCGCGCACCTCGGCGCGCCCCGCGTTGACCGCAGACGCCTCCTCGAAGGCCGCTTCGGCATTCGCGGCGAGCATCCGCGCGAGCGTCGTCTTGCCGGCGCCGGGTGGGCCGTAGAGGACCATCGAGTGCGGCCGGCCCTCGTCGATCGCGGTCCGCAGCGCGGCGCCCTCGCCGAGCAGATGCTCCTGCCCGACGAACTCGTCGAGCGAGCGCGGCCGCATGCGCGTCGCGAGTGGCTGGTCCTCGGCCGGCACGGCCTCGCCGCGCGGGGGTGGATCGCCGGTGTCGAACAGCCGCTCCACAGGACGATTCTTCCACCAGCCTCACCCGGCAGGCCGACGTAAGTACCCTGACCCCATGCCCGAAGCGGCCGAACTGGAGCGGCGCACGACGGAGCTGCTCCAGCGGCTGATCCGGTTCAACACGGTCAATCCGCCGGGCAACGAAGAGGCGGCGCAGGAGTTCCTCCGCGGCGTTCTCACCGAGGCCGGCTTCGAGTGCGAGCTGCTTGCCGACATCCCGGGACGCCCGAACCTGATCGCGCGCCTGGCGGCCGAGTCGGACGGCCCGAGCCTCTGCTACCTCGGCCACGTCGACACCGTCCTCGCCGATCCGGGCGAGTGGTCGGTCGATCCGTGGGCCGCCGAGATCAAGGACGACTGCGTCTGGGGCCGCGGAGCGCTCGACATGAAGAGCCAGGTGGCCGCGGAGATCGCCGCCGCCGTCGCCCTGACCGAAACGGGTTGGCGGCCCGCGAACGGCGAGCTGAAGATCGTCGTCACCGCCGACGAGGAGGTCGGCGCCACCCACGGAGCGCAGTGGCTGTGCGCCGAGCATCCCGACAAGGTCCGCTGCGACATGGTCGTCAACGAGGGCGCGGGCGAGGTGCTCGAGTTCGACGGCACGCGGCTCTACGGGGTCTGCGTCGCCGAGAAGGGCGTCTTCCGCTTCAAGCTCTCGACCGAGGGCCGCGCCGGGCACGCCTCGATCCCGCGCATCGGCGACAACGCCTTGACGAAGCTTGCGCCGCTGCTGGGCGCGATGGCCGAGCGCCAGCCCTCGCTCGAGCTGAGCCCGGAGCCGGAGGCCTTCCTGCGCGCGGTCGGGATCGAACCCGACGGCGACCTCGCCGAGGTCGTGGCCGAGGTCGAACGGCGCGACCCGCGCGTCGCGATCCTGCTCGAGCCTCAGCTCGGCGTGACGCTCGCGCCGACGATGGCGAGCGCGTCGGAGAAGATCAACGTGATCCCCTCGCACGCCGAGCTCAAGGTGGACTGCCGCGTGCCGCCCGACCACGGCGAGGAGCACGTGCTTGGGAAGATCGCCGAGGTGCTCGGCGACGACGGCGGCTACAACGTCGAGTTCAGCGAACGGATCGTCGGCAACCGCTCGCCGATCGACACGGACCTGATGGGCCACATCCGCGACTTCGTCGCCGCCGAGGACCCGGGCGCGGAGGTCGTCCCCTCCGTGCTGCCCGGATTCTCCGATTCGCACTGGTGGCGGAAGGCGTTCCCCGACTGCGTCGCTTACGGGTTCTTCCCCCAGAATGCGATGGACATCTTCGAGGCTGCGCCGCTGATCCACGGCGCCGACGAGCGCGTCCCGATCGCCGATCTCGGCCTCGCCGCGCGCTTCTATGCCGACCTCGCGCCCAAGGTCCTCGGATGACCGCGGTAAAGGGGATCCCCGCCGCGGCCGATGTATGACGAGGATGGCTGTGCCGCTCGGTTTTTTCCTGGACAACTTCGACTTCGAACAGTGGGCGCTCACGTGGCTCCCGCTGATCTTTATGGGTCTGATCGTGGTCCTGTTCGCGATGATGATCAAGTTCGTCCCGCGGACGAAGCCGCAGAAGATCAAGCCGGAGTCGAGCTCATCGGTCGAATGGGACGACGTCGCCGGTGTCGAGGAGGCCAAGGCAGAGCTGCGCGAGGTCGTCGACTTCCTCCGCAACCCCAAGCGGTTCCGGAAGCTGGGGGCGAACGTTCCCCGCGGCATCCTGCTCCACGGCCCGCCGGGCACCGGCAAGACGATGCTCGCAAAGGCCGTCGCCCACGAGGCGAAGGCCGAGTTCTTCGCCCAGTCGGCATCGTCGTTCGTCGAGATGTTCGCCGGGCTCGGCGCAGCACGCATCCGGCGCCTGTTCAAGGCCGCCCGCAAGGCTGCGCCCGCGATCATCTTCATCGACGAGCTCGACGCCGTCGGCTCCACCCGCGGCTCGCAGTTCTCCGGCGAGAAGGACCAGACGCTCAACCAGCTGCTGGTCGAGATGGACGGCTTCTCGACCGCCAAGGACGTCGTCGTGATCGCGGCGTCGAACCTACTCGACAAGCTCGACCCGGCTCTGCTACGGCCCGGACGTTTCGATCGCCAGGTGTTCGTTTCGCCGCCGGACAGGATCGGCCGCGAGGAGATTCTCAAGGTCCATTCGGAGAACAAGCCGGTCCACGGGGTCGACTTCGACCTCGTCGCGCGCCAGACCAGCGGCCTGACCGGCGCCGACCTGGCGAACATCTGCAACGAGGCCGCGATCATCGCCGGGCGCGGGGGCCGCGACGTGATCTTCGCCTCCGACTTCGATGACGCGCTCGAGCGCGTCATCGCCGGGATGCAGTCGCGCCGGGCGATGAACGAGCACGAGAAGCGCGTCGTCGCCTTCCACGAAGCGGGCCATGCGCTCTGCTCCGAGCTGCTGCCGTCGGTCGAGAAGGTCCACAAGATCTCGATCGTCCCCCGCGGCCGCGCGCTCGGCTACACGCTCAACCTCCCCGACGAGGACCGCTACCTGAAGTCGAAGGAAGAGCTGAGCGACTACCTCGTCGTGCTGCTCGGCGGGCGCGCGGCCGAGACGACCGTCTTCGGCGCGATCACGACGGGTGCGGCCGACGACCTCGCGAAGGTGCACAAGATCAGCCGCTCGATGGTCGTCGACTATGGGATGGGAACTGGAATCGCCTCCCGCAAGATGCCGGCCGACGACTACTCGCTCTCCGACGCGACCCGGCGCGCGATCGACGACGAGCAGCAGCACATCTCCGACCTCGCCTACCGGCGCGCGCTGGAGCTCGTCTCACAGCATCGCGCCACGCTCGACAAGCTCGCTGAAACGCTGCTCGAGAACGAAGCGCTCGAGCGCTCCGACATCGAGCGGATCGTCGGGTCGGACGACCCGACCCGCAACGGGTCGGTCTCGCGGCCGCGCGTGGCTGCGGCCGAGAGCGTCGAGGAACCGCCGGAAAAGTAGACTCCCGCGCCCGTGGAGTTCGGGTGCATTGATCACATCGGAGTCGCCGTCGAGGACCTCGACGGCGCGCTCGCGCTGTACCGCGACGCCTTCGGCATGCGCGAGCAGCACCGTGAGACCGTCGAGGAGCAGGGCGTCGAGGCCGTGCTGCTCGAGATCGGCGACGGCCACATCGAGTTGATGCGGCCGACGGCACCCGACACGCCGGTCGGGAAGTTCATCGAGCGCAAAGGCCCGGGGATGCACCACGTCGCCTACCGCACCGACGACATCGACACGGCCCTGGAGGCCGTCCGCGACGCCGGTCTGGAGCTGATCGACGACGCGCCGCGCACCGGCATTCGTCAGAGCCGCGTAGCGTTCCTGCACCCGAAAGCAACCGGCGGTGTGCTCACTGAGCTGGTCCAGCCGGCCGAGGGACACTGAATCCATGGCGGAGAAGAGCGACAGCCCGACCCGCGTGGACATCGGCTTCACCGGTGGCCAGGTGCTGAGCCTGCGGATGAACCCCGCCGAGCACGACTCCCTGCACCAGGCGCTCGCGGGCGACTCCCCCGGCGGCTGGCACGAGATCACCGCATTGGACTCGCAGGTGAGCGTGGACCTCGCAAAGGTCGTCTACGTGCGCCTCGACGCCGAAGAGAACCGCGTCGGCTTCTAGCTTGCGAGCGCTCGACCGCCGCTTCCTGCGCCTGCTGCGCGAGCGGGGGCACGGCCCTCCGGTCGAGCGGGCGATCAAGGCGTTCTCCCGTTCGGGAGAGCACGGCGCGTTCTGGTTCGCGCTCGCCGCCGCCTGCGCCGCGGCCGACCGTGACCGCGCGAGCGGATACCGCCGCGCGGCGACGACGGTCGCGATCGCCTACCTGACCAACATCGGCTTCAAGTACGCGATCCGCCGACCGCGACCGGCGATCGAAGCGCTGCCGCCGCTGTCCTCGACGGTGACCTCGCTGAGCTATCCGTCCGCGCACGCGGCGACGTCGTTCGCGGCGGCGCGGTCGCTGTCGGGCGCCCTACCCGCTCCGCCGCTCTACGCCACGGCGGCGGCGATGGCGCTGTCGCGGTCCTATCTGGGGCTCCACTACCCGTCCGACATCCTGGCCGGGGCCGCCCTCGGTTGGGCGGTGGCGGGGCTGCGATGAAGATCGGCATCGTCGGGCTGCCGAACGCCGGCAAGTCCACGCTCTTCAATGCGCTCACACAGGGCGGGGCCGAAACCGCCGGCTACGCCTTCACCACGATCGACCCGAACGTCGCTGTCGTCCCGGTGCCCGACGAGCGTCTCGACCGCGTCGCCGAGACGCTCGGCTCCGATCCGGTCGTCCACGAGACGATCTCGTTCCACGACATCGCGGGCCTCGTCGAGGGCGCGCACCGCGGCGAGGGCCTCGGCAACCAGTTTCTCGGCGCGATCCGCGAGACCGACGTGCTGCTGCACCTCGTGCGCGCGCACGACCTGCCGGACGCGGCGGCCGACCCGACCGCCCACGCCGGCGTGATCGACACGGAGTTGGTGCTCGCCGACCTCGAGCAGGCCGAGCGCCGCCGGGAGCGGGTCGCGCGCGAGGCGAAGTCGGGCGAGAAGCGCACCGTTGCCGAGAGCAAGTGGCTCGGCGAGCTGGTCGAGGCGCTCGAGGCAGGCCGAGCGGCGCGGACGGTGCCGCCGCCGGGCTCCGCGCCCGACGCGCAGCGGCTGCTCTCGTCGCTTACGGCGAAGCCCGTGTTGTACGTCGCGAACGTCGAGGAGGGAGCGGCGCTCGAACCGCCGCCGGAGATCGTCGAGCACGCGCGCGAGGAGGGCGCCGGTGCGCTTGCGGTGAGTGCCCGGCTCGAGGCCGAGCTCGCCGAGCTCGACTCGGAGGAGGCCGACGCGATGCGGGCCGATCTGGGCGTGCCGGAGAGCGGCCTCGACCGCGTGATCCGCGCAACGTTCGACCTCCTGGGGCTGATCACCTTCTTCACCGCTGACCGCGACGTCGAGGCGCGCGCACACGCGATCCCGCGCGGCGAGACGGCGGCGGAGGCGGCCGGCGAGATCCACACCGACATGCAGCGCGGCTTCGTCCGCGCGGAGATCGTCCCGTGGGACGAGCTCGTCGACGCCGGCGGCTACGCCGGCGCACGCGAGCGCGGCACGCTTCGGAGCGAGGGGCGTGACTACGTCATCACCGACGGCGACGTCGTCCACGTTAAGTTCACGCCGTAACGTACGGCGCGGTCAGCGGACAAGGCCACACACGAACGGGGAGGAAGAAGTGAGCGACGAGGTCACAGCTTTTAAGGAAGGGCAGCGCGCAATGTGGAACCTCGGCAACTACGATGTCGCGGCCGAGCGCATCTGGGCGGTCGGCGAACGGCTCGTGGATCGCGCCGCGATCGGAGCCGGCATGGACGTGCTCGATGTCGCCGCAGGGACCGGGAACGTGTCGATCCGCGCCGCGGCGACCGGTGCGAAGGTGACCGCCTCCGACCTGACTCCGGAGCTGTTCGAGGCCGGCCGGCGGCGAGCCGATGCGGCAGGAGTCGAGCTCGAGTGGATCGAGGCGGACGCCGAGGCGCTGCCGTTCGAGGACGCCCGCTTCGACGCTGTGCTTTCGACCTTCGGCGTGATGTTCGCCCCGCGTCACGACGTAGCTGCGGGCGAATTCGTCCGCGTGGCCAAGCCTGGTGCAGTCCTCGGGATTTGCGCCTGGAGGCCGTCGGGAGCGGTAGGAAGGATGTTCACCACCCTTGGCGGACACCTCGGACCGCCCCCGCCGTTCGCCGGGATTCCGGTGCAGTGGGGCGACGAGGATCACGTTCGTGAGCTGTTCGAGCCGCACGGCATCAGGCTGGAGTTCGAGGAGCAGGCGGTGGAGTTCGCGTTCGACTCGATGGACGAAGCGGTCGGCTTCATCGAGGAAAACCTCGGCCCGGTGATCGTCGCCAAGCAGAACCTCGACGAGGAGGCGTATTCGAAGCTGCGCGCCGACCTCGTCGGCACGTATGAGGCGGTGAACACCAGAAGCGACGGGACCGTCGCCTACGAGGCCACCTACCTGATGACGATCGGCCGCAAGCCCGGCTGAACGCGTCCAGCTACCTAGTCGGTCGCCTTGCGCAGCTCGCGTAGCGCGAGCAACGACAGCACGATGAGCAAGCCCGCGAGGGCGACGAGGCCGGGCCATGTGTCCGCCCAGGTCACGTCGCCGACGAAGCCCTGGCGGGCGGCCTCGAGGATCTTCGTCACGGGGTTGTAGCGGGCGACCTCCTGGAGCCAGCCGGTCAACAGCGCCTGCGGCGCGTAGGAGGTGGTGAAGAGGACGGCCATGAAGATCCCGGCCTGCATCAACGGCGCCGCCGACTGGGTCTTGTAGTGCACGGCGAGCCAGACGCCCCACGAGGCCGCGACGGCGCCGAACCCTGCCGCCACCACAATCGCCACCGCGAGGCCGTCCGCGCCCGGCCAGTGCACCCCGAGGGAGAAGCCGACGATCAACAGCAGCGTCAGCGGAATCATCGAGCGCAGGCTCGCCGAGAGCACCGTGCCTGCGAGCAGCACGGTGCGGGGCGCGGGTGAGACGAGCAACCGGTCGAACCAGCCCTGCTCGATGTCGCGCGCCAGGTTCACCCCGGTGGCGGCGCCGGTGAACGCCGCGCCCTGGAGCAGGCTAACCGGGATCAAGAAGCTCATGTAGCTCTCCGTCGTGAAGCCCGGGAGCTGCGTGAGGTTCCCGAACACCGAGGTGAGCCCGAGCAGAAAGATCGTCGGCGCGAGCGCGCCCGGGATCGCGGCCCCGGGAACGCGGGCGATCTCGTTCAAGCCGCGGCGCATCAGCGCCCAGACCATCGTCAGGTCGGCGCTCACGGGCATCTCAGCCACCCGTCCTCAGCCGGTGGCGAAGTGCGCCCGCGCTGAGGAGCGCACCGAGCGAGCCCACGATCGCGATCCCGATCAGGCACTCGAGAATCGGTCCGGAGGAGATTGTCGAGATGATCGGCTCGCGCAGCCCGTCGGCCATGAAGCTGAGCGGGTTGTAGTCAGAGATCGAGCGCGCGGGCTCGAGCAGCAGGTTGCCGGGGAAGAAGGCCGACGACACGAACAGGATCACGAAGACGAGCGGGAAGATCCCCTGGACCACGGAAGCGCGTCCGCTGCGCAAGGCGAGCGCCGCGGTGATCCCTCCAAACGCGCCGGCGACGAGCGGGGTGAGGACGAGGATCAGGAGGATGCCGGGCAGCCCGGCCTCGAACTGCACGCCGAAGATCACGCCGACGAGCAGGAACCAGACGGCGCCGACGAGGCCGAGCGCGGCCGTCGCGGCCAGCCGGCCGATCACGATCGCCGCCCGCGAGACCGGGGCAGCGAAGAGGCGGTCGATGAACCCCAGTTCGATGTCGATTGCGAGTGCCATGCCGCCGCTGACCGACGCCAGCATCGTCGACTGCATCATCGCGCCGGCGAGCTCGAAGTCGAGGAACCCGTTGACGTCAGGAAACCCGGGGATGTCGGTGGCGTTGCCGGCGCCACCCGTGTTCACCGCCAGGAAGAGCGAGGGGAAGAGGAGCACCGGCGCGAGGTACTGCGGGCGGCGGAACGCCTGGACGATCGAGCGCCGCCCGAGCGCGACAACGACGCGGGCGTTGGTCGCGAACCGGTGCGCGAGCGTCGGGCGCTCGGCGGTCAGCGCGGTCACGCTTCCGCGGCCGGCGGCTCGGCTTCCGGCTCGCCCTCGCCGGCGCCCTCGAGGTGCGTGCCCGTCTTTGCGACGAAGACGTCGTCGAGCGTCGGCTGGACGAGGTCTAGCGACTCGACCGCTAGACCGGCTTCGTCGAGCGCGCGGACGACTGGGGCGATGCCCTGTGCCCCCGTCTCGAGCTGGACGAGCGTCTTGCCGTCTTTCGCGGGCAGGAGTTCGCCGAACCGGGCGAGCACTTCGCCGGCTCGCTCTGAACCGTCCTCGGCGAAGCAGAGCTCGAGGTGTGGCCGGCCGACCTCGGCCTTGAGCGATTCTGGCGTGCCCTCGGCCGAGATCTCTCCAGCGTTGATGATTCCGAGGCGGTCGGCGAGCTGGTCGGCCTCCTCGAGGTACTGGGTCGTCAGGAAGACCGTGGTCCCCTCGTCGTTCAGCTTCTGCACCTCCTCCCAGATCGCGATCCGCGAGACGGGGTCGAGACCCGTAGTCGGCTCGTCCAGGAAGAGCACGCTCGGTTCGTGGACGAGGGCGGTGCCGAGGTCGAGCCGGCGGCGCATCCCGCCGGAGTACGTACCGACCTGACGATCCGCCGCGGCGGTGAGGCCCACGCGTTCGAGCAGAGCGTCGCCACGGCGCTTTGCCTCGCGCGAGGGGATTCCATGCAGAACCGCCTGCAGCCGCATCAGCTCGCGGCCCGTCATCAGGGGGTCGAGCGCAGCCTCCTGCAGGGCCACGCCGATCGCGCGGCGGACGGCGGCCGGGTCACCGGCGACGTCGTGTCCAGCGACCGTCGCGCTGCCACCGGTCGGGCGCAGCAGCGTGCAGAGCATCCGGACGGTCGTCGTCTTGCCCGCGCCGTTCGGTCCGAGGAAGCCGTAGATCTCGCCTTCGGCGACCTCTAGGTCGATCCCGGCAACGGCGTGGATGTCGCCGTCGAAGGTGCGCTCGAGGCCGCGGGCTTCTATTGCAGGCACCCGGGGAACGCTACCGAGCGCGGTTCGTCAGTCCCCGACGCGGGTGAAGTACGCCCAGGTGTCGAGCAGGCCGAGGCGCGCCTTGAGCGTCGCGCCGCGGACCTTCGTCTTGCCCTCCGAGCCGCGCACGACAGCCCAGACGATCCGCGGCGAGGACCCCCGCTCGATCACGTTGATGCCCTCGAATGCGCCCTTGAAGAGCCCCGACAGCCGCGCCGCCATCTGCTGGGTCGAGAACTCGCGCCGCCAGCGGTGGGTCGGGGACTTGTTGTCATAGGGGTCCTCGACAGAGCGCAGGTAGCCCAACGGCGAGCCGTAGAAGACGTTCTCGACATCCTCCGTGCGTCCGCCCGAGGTCGAGAAGAAGAAGGCCGTCGCGACCTGGCCCTTGTAGGTGATCACCTCGCGTGAGGTCTCCTCGACCGCGCGGTTGGCGCGCTCGTGCTCGCCGTTGGCGCCCTTGTAGACCTGCGAGCGCGTGTCTGTGTAGAGCAGCCCCTTGCTCGCGAGCGCATAGCTGCGGGCGGCGACGGCTTGCGCCTTTAGCGCCTCGAGCGGCCACGACGGCGGCATCTCGGACGGGATCACCCCGCGGATGTAGGCGTCGGGGTCGAGCGCGTTGACGGTTTGCAGCCCGCCGCCTTGCGAGCGGAATTCGAGCGCCCCGCGGTAGCGGCCGCTCGGGGCCGAGATCGCGCCGCCGTCCTTGCGCGTGACGCGCAGCGACTTGTACACGTCGATCAGCTTCCCGTTGTCCTGCCGCACGAGCTTGACGCGATCGCCCGAGGCCGGCTTCGCGGCGTAGCGCCGGCTCGCCTTCAGCCGCCCGCCGGAGTGTCCGGTCGCGCCCTTGAACGAGACGCTTCCGGCGCCGCTGCCGAGCAGCACGCGCACCTCCTTGCGCTCGGTCCGCTCGACCTTCACGTCCGTGTAGTAGTGGTGGAGGATCTGCTTGTGGTCGCGGCCGTGCTGCGCGAGGCCGTAGGCGCCGTACTGGCTCATCCCGACGCCGTGGCCGAAGCCGCCTCCGCGGACGACGAAGCGCGCGGCGTCTACGCTCGCGGGCACGAGCAGCGAGGCCGCGATCGCGACGAGGAGAGCCCTCTTCATGCGGCCTCCTTCGCTGGATCGCGCGGGACGCCTGCGCCTGCGCTGTAGATTGCGATGGGCGTGGGCGCGAAGCGGAAAGCCTCCGACCTGTTCGTCGAATGCCTCGAGGCCGAGGGCGTCAAGCACGTTTTCGGCATACCGGGTGAGGAAACACTCGACCTCAACGAATCACTCGCCGATTCCTCGATCGATTTCGTCCCTGTCCGGCACGAGCAGGGCGGCGCGTACATCGCCGACGTCTACGGTCGCCTGACTGGCCACGCGGGCGTCTGTCTCGGCACGCTCGGTCCCGGTGCGTCCAACCTCGTGACCGCCGTTGCCGACGCCTTCCTCGACCGTGCGCCGCTCGTCGCCCTGACCGGCCAGGGTGACCTCGAGCGGATGCACAAGGAGTCGCACCAGTACATCGACGTCGTCCGCCTGATGCGGCCGATCACGAAGTGGAACGCGCGCCTGTCCGACCCGGCGATCATCCCCGAGGTCGTGCGCAAGGCGTTCAAGGTCGCCGAGACGGAGAAGCCGGGCGCGACCCACATCGAACTGCCGGAGGACGTGATGGCGGCGGAGATCGACGCAGCGCCGCTCCCGCGGCGAAAGCTCGTCCAGCCCGAGCCGAGCGCGCGCGAGCTGCTGAAGGCGGCCGACCTTGTGCGTGGCGCCTTGAACCCGGTCGCGCTGGCGGGCAACGGGGTCGTACGCGCGGGTGCCGCCCCGGCGCTGCGCGAGTTCACCCGCGCGACGGGCATCCCCGTCGCCGAGACCTTCATGGGCAAGGGTCTCTTGAGCGTCGACGATGCGAACGGCCTCGGCGCCGTCGGCCTGCAGGCGGGCGACTACTCGATGGCCGGCTTCGACGAGGCGGACCTCGTGCTCGCGATCGGCTACGACCTCGTCGAGCACTCACCCGAGCACTGGAACCCGAACGGCGACAAGAAGATCATCTGCATCGACTCGCTGCCCTCCGAGATCGACGAGTTCTTCGTTCCCGAGGTCGAACTAATCGGCGACATCTACCACGTGCTCGCCCGCCTCGGCGAGGAGTGCCGCCACGTCCCGCACTCGGGCGGATCGCCCCGCCTGCGCGAGGTGGTCAACGGCCGCTTCGAGGCAGCCAAGGACGACGATCACTTCCCGCTCCAGCCGCCGCGGGCGCTGTACGAGATCCGCAAGGCGCTCGGGCCGCAAGACATCGTGATCTCCGACGTCGGCCTGCACAAGCTGTGGATCGGGCGGATGTTCCCGGCCCACGAGCCGAACACCGTGCTGATCGCGAACGGTTTTGCGGGGATGGGCTTCGCGGTGCCGGCGGCGATCGCGGCGAAGCTCGTCCACCCCGAGCGCAAGGTCGTCGCAGTCAACGGCGACGGCGGCTTCATGATGAATTGCCAGGAGCTCGAGACCGCCGTGCGGCTGAAGACGCCGTTCGTCTCGGTGATCTGGGAGAACGCCCAGTTCGGCTCGATCGTCTGGAAGCAGGACAAGAAGTTCGGTCGCCACTTCGGCGTCGACTTCACGAACCCGGACTTCGTCAAGCTCGCCGACTCGTTCGGGATGCCCGCGTGGCGCTGCGAGTCGGTCGAGGACTTCCCACAGCGCCTCGGCGAGGCGCTCGCGCTCGACATCCCCTCGCTGATCGTCGTCCCGATCGACTACTCGCTCGACGTCGCGATCTCGGAGGAGCTCGGCGCGGAGACGGTTCCGACCTAGCGATGGCCTCCGCCGACGAGCAGAAGGTCGTCGAGCTGGTCCCCAAGCAGCTGCTGGTCGGCGGCGAGTGGCGCGACGGCGCGGGCGGGACGCTGCCGGTCGAGGACCCGTCGACGGGCGAGGCGCTCTGCGAGGTCGCCGACGCCACCCCGGATGACGCCCTCGACGCCCTGGCCGCGGCCTCCGACGCCCAGGCCGAGTGGGCGGCGTACCCGCCGCGCGAGCGTGGCGAGATCCTGCGGCGCGCGTTCGAGGAGATAGGCGAGCACGCCGACGAGCTTGCCCTCTTGATGACGCTGGAGATGGGCAAGGCGCTCGCCGAGTCAAAGGCCGAGATCGCCTACGCGGCGGAGTTCCTCCGCTGGTTCGCCGAGGAGGCGGTGCGGCTGGACGGCCGCTACGGCGTCGCGCCGAACGGGCAGGGACGTCTGTTGACGATGCGCCAGCCGGTCGGGCCCTGCGTCCTGATCACGCCGTGGAACTTCCCGATGGCGATGGGAACGCGCAAGATCGGCCCGGCGGTCGCGGCCGGCTGCACGATGGTGATCAAGCCTGCGAAGCAGACACCTCTGTCGATGCTCGCGCTGGCGGGAGTCCTCCGACGCGCGGGCCTGCCGGACGGCGTGCTGAACGTGATCACGAGCTCGTCGTCGGGTTCGGTGATGGAGCCGCTGATCAAGGACCCGCGTACGCGCAAGCTGTCGTTCACCGGCTCGACCGAGGTCGGCCGCGCCCTGATCGAGCAGTCGGCCGACCAGGTGCTGCGAGTCTCGATGGAGCTCGGCGGCAACGCCCCCTTCCTGATCTTCGACGATGCCGACCTCGAGGCGGCGGTCGAGGGCGCGCTGATCGCGAAGATGCGCAACATCGGCGAGGCGTGCACGGCCGCCAACCGCTTCCACGTGTCTGCCCCGCTGGTTGACGAGTTCTCCTCCAAGCTGGCGGAGAAGATGGGCGCCATGAAGGTCGGCCGCGGCACCGACGAGGGCGTCGAGGTCGGTCCGCTGATCGACGAGCCCTCGCGCGAGAAGGTCTCGGAGCTGGTCGAAGACGCCGTGTCGAAGGGCGCCAAGGCGCTCGTCGGCGGCTCCGCCGTCGAGGGGCAGGGCTACTTCTACGAGCCGACCGTGCTGGCGGGCGTCCCGGACCAGGCCCGCGTCTTCGAGGAGGAGATCTTCGGTCCGGTCGCCCCGATCGGCACGTTCGACTCCGAGGAGGACGCGATCGCGGCCGCGAACGCCACCGAGTACGGCCTCGTGGCCTACGTCTTCACGCGCGACGTCAAGCGCGCGCTGCGTGTCTGCGAGGGGCTCGAGTTCGGCATGGTCGGGTTGAACCAGGGGATGGTCTCGAACCCGGCGGCGCCGTTTGGTGGCGTCAAGCAGTCCGGCTTCGGCCGCGAGGGCGGGCGCGAGGGGATCGACGAGTACCTCGAGACGAAGTACGTCGCGGTCAACCTGTGAGAGGGTTAAAGGGAAGGGCGGGATTTTGTCCCCCCTGTTGTTTCGCGGCGACATGGTTGAACGGGTCGCCCGGCTGGGGTACTTTGCGCTGGTTGCCGACGCGACTCGATGAACGCCTCCGATTGCCGGACGGTCGCCGTCTCGGGTATGCGGAGATTGGAGATCCGGCGGGTACGCCGCTCCTCTATTTTCACGGAGTTCCGGGCTCGCGGCTCGACTGCAGTCCGGACCGCTACGACGAGGCATTGAGCGGAGCCGGTGTGCGTCTCATCGCGGCAGACCGTCCGGGATTCGGTCTGTCGGATCCGAAGCCGGGGCGAGGCCATGCGGACTGGCCTGCGGATGTGACGGCGCTTGCGGACTCGCTCGGACTGGACAGGTTCGCCGTGCTCGGCTACTCGCGCGGTGGCCGCTACGCGCTCGCGTGCGCCGCGCGGATACCCGAGCGGTGCTCGGCGGTCGGGCTGCTGGGGGCCGTCGGCTCACCTGACATGGAGGGATTCCGGCGGGCATTCCCATTCTTCTCGAGATTGGATCAGGCAATTGCCCGCCGTGTGCCGAGAGTGTGGACCCTGATCACGAAGTCGAACGTCCGCCGGGGCAGGAAAAACAGCACGGCAGCGATGCGACCGCTCAGGCTCGTCCTAACGTCACCCGCCGATCGCCGGGCGTTGGCCGCCAACGTTCGCGACTACGCGAGCTATCCGCTCGAGGCAGCGCGAGAGAGTCCGGCCGCATGGCTGATGGAAGAGGCCAACATGGCCGATGCGCTCGACTTCGACCTCGACGACGTAAAGCTCCCAGTGAGGATCTGGCACGGAACCGCCGACACGCTTGTACCGATCTCCCATGGACGAGACATGGTCACCCGCCTCACCAACGCCGAGCTTGTGGAGTTGCCGGATATCGGGCACCTCCACTCGCCCGAGGGGATCACTCGGATCGCGACGGAGCTTCTAACCCGTCAACCTGTGAAAGGGTAGGCGCCGTGCTCGCGCGACTGGTTTGTCTGGCTTGTCTTCTCTGTGCAGGTGGCGTGCTCGCCGCGTGTGGCGACGACGACGAGAAGACGGTCACGCAGACCGTGACAGGCGCTCAGTCGAACACGGATACCGGGCTCGACCCGGCCCGCGAGCGCACGGAGACAACGCCGACGCAGGACGAGCCGGAACGCCCGCTCGAGAGCTGCGACGTCCCCGCTCCCGAGGGCGCCGGGGTCTTCGACGTCAAGCAGGCGGGCTTCGACTGCGCCGGGATCGAGGACTTCACGAGCAACTGGATGAGCACGTGCGCGTCGAAGGGTCCCGGCGAGACCTGCTCGCTCGGCGAGTTCGACTGCGTCACCGCCGACTCGGGCACCGAGACCGTCACGGTCACCTGCTCCGGCGGCGAGACCCCGAAGGGCGTGCCGCAGGTCGTCTTCAAGGTGGGCTCGTAGGCGCCCGCGCCTAGTCCTTCGAGCCGCGCGCCATCGCCATCAGGTCGAGCGCCTTGTCGAGCGTCTCGTCGTCGACGCCCTTTTCGGCTGCGACCTCGCGCAGCGGGCGGCCGGAGTCGGCCGCCTCCTTGACGATCTCGCCCGCCTTGTCGTAGCCGATGTGCGGGTTGAGGGCGGTGGCCGTGGCGAGCGTCGCCTCGGCGTGGCCGATGCAGTTCTCCTCGTCGGCCTCGAGGCCCGCGACGCACTTCTCGGCGAAGAGCTTGGACGCGTTTGCCAGCAGCGAAATCGACTGGAGCAGGTTGCGCGCGATCAGCGGGATGCGGACGTTTAGCTCGAAGTTCCCCTGCGTGCCGGCGATCGTGATGGCGGCGTCGTTGCCGATCACCTGTGCGGCGACCTGAAGGACGACCTCCGGAATCACCGGGTTGACCTTGCCCGGCATGATCGAGGAGCCCTTCTGGAGCTCCGGCAGTCTCAACTCCGCGAGGCCGGTGCGCGGCCCTGACCCCATCCACGCGATGTCGTTCGCGATCTTCGTCAGCGAGACGGCGACGACCTTGAGCGCGCCGGAGAGCTCGACGAGGGCGTCGCGGTTGCCCTGCGCTTCGAACGGATCGGCCGGTGCCTCGACCGAAAGCCCGGTCTCCTTCGCGAGCCGCTCGCGCACCTGCGCGGCGAACTCGGGATGGGTGTTGAGGCCGGTGCCTGTCGCGGTCCCGCCAAGCGGGATCTGCGCAACGCGTGGGAGGGCGGCGTTGACGCGGTCGGCGCCGAGGCGGATTTGCGCCGCGTAACCGGAGAACTCCTGTCCGAGCGTGACCGGCACCGCGTCCATCAGGTGCGTGCGGCCGGACTTGACGATGCCGTCGAACTCCTGCGCCTTCGCCGCGAGCGCGTCGGCGAGCGTGCCGAGCGCCGGCAACAGCTCGCTGGTCGCCTGCTCGAGCGCGGCGAGGTGAACGGCGGACGGGAAGACGTCGTTCGAGGACTGGCCCATGTTGACGTGGTCGTTGGGGTGCGCCTCGTCGCCTGCGAGGTTTGCCAGCACCTCGTTCGCGTTCATGTTCGAAGAGGTGCCGGAGCCCGTCTGGAAGACGTCCACGGGGAACTGGTCGTCGTGTTCGCCGGCCGCGACGGCATCGCCGGCGACGGCGATCCGGTCGGCGACGCCGGCCTCGAGCAGGCCGAGGTCGGCGTTCGTGCGGGCGGCAGCGGCCTTGATCCGCCCGAGCCAGCGAACCACGGGCACCGGGACGGGCTCGCCCGACACGGGGAAGTTCTCGATCGCCTTGCGGGTCTCCCCGCCGTAGAGCTCGTCGGTCATTGGTCTCCTTGGTGGATACGGAGCAGGCCGGCGCGGCAGGCTATCTACCCGCCTGTGCGGCCGGCTCGCTCGCCCCGCTCGATCGCCGGTGAATCGAGTTCCTGGAGCTCCTGCTCGACGCGCCGCCGCAGCTCGTCGTGAACCCCCTGGGTCCCGGAGGCTCCGCGCCGCACGGCTCCGATCAGGTAGCCGAGCTGCGTCGCCGCGGGCCCGTTCCGGTCGCTGCGCGCCTCGTCGGCGAGCTTTGCCGCGGTCGCGACGTAGATCGCGCCCACCCGCTGCACGTCCTGCGCATCGGCGTTGTCCTCGAGGCAGCTCGAGAGGGTCTCCCCCTCGATCGCAACCTGTCCCGGCGCCGACTCGAGCGCCTGCTCGACCGAGCTCGCGGTCATGTCGCTACAGGCGGATGACAGCTCCGGCTCGCTCTGGCGCTCGCAACCGGCGGCGAGGACCAGCACCGGCAGCGCCGCCACCAACCCGAATCGGGCGCTGCGCACGCCCCAAAGCCGCTCGGGACGGCGGAAACGAATGTGTCGCACCGGAAACATTGTTGTCGCCGATGCGAGCGTACGCGGGATGACCACTTTGCGGGTCGTCCGGGGGCGTTCCTAGCCTTTCTCGCTGGTGGCTCCCCCGCTCGAGGTCGGCGATCCGCTCGCGCATCGCGCGCTCCAGGCGCTCGTGCGCGCCGAGACGACCGTCAGGCGCGCGATCGCGGCTGAGCTCGAGCGCGAGCAGCTCTCGGTCGCGGGGTTCTCAGTGCTGGTCGTATTGACCACCGCCGGCGGCGAGCTCGAGCTGCGAACGCTCCGCCGCAGGCTCGGCTGGTCGAAGGCGAACGCGACCGAGGTCGTGACGACGCTCGAGTCGCGCAACCTCGTCACCCGCCGGCGGCTCCAGCACGACCGTCGCGCCGTGCTGCTCACGCTCACCCACTTCGGCGAGGCCGTCGTCGACCGCGTCTTCCCTCAGCACACCCGCCGGGTGTCCGACACGTTCTCGGCGCTCGATGAGGACGAGAAACGCCAGCTCGCGGACATCTGCCGCAAGCTCGCGGCCTGACCGACCCGGTGTCCTAGTCCTTTGCGAACGGCTGGAACCAGCCGCGCACGGCGATGGTGCCTGTGCAGGTCCGGCTGGCGTAGTAGCACTTCAGGACGCCTGAGAATTTCGTGATCCTGCCCCTGTAGCGCCTCGCCTTCGGACCGTCGGGTTCCTCCTCCTGCTGCTCGAACACACCGACACTGTCGTTGAGCTCGACGCGCTCCTTCTGCCAGCTGCTGGTCGCGCTGATGATGGTGTTCTTGACCGGGATGTAGCCGGCGACGTCCCGGCCACGATGCCCTTTCCATGGGAAGAGGACGAAGCTCACCAGCTTCTCGTCGTCGCCGATGTACTTCTCCGGCGTCTGCATGTTGATCGTCACGCGTCCGAACGGCTTTCCGTCTCCGCTGAGAACGTCTTGCTGTCCGTCCTCGTTGCGAGCGACGGCGATCCTCTTGACCCACCAGGTCATCTTGATGTTCTGCCGGCCGTCCTCGTCAACCCCTTGCTTATGCGTTGGCGAGGCCGTGTTCGGGGCCACCAGCGCCGACAGGCCAAGTGTGCCGGCGAGCGCGATCGTTGTGATGCCGAGCTTTCGTCCCGGGCTCATACGCCGCTCCCGTCCGCGTCGCCGAAGGGCGGTGGCCCCAGGATCTTCACGGCTCCCGTGCGCTCCGCCGCCGCGCCGATCCGCTCGATGTCCAACGGTCCGTCGGGAGGAAGCTCCTGCGTCTCGGCCGGTTCGCCCGCGTCGCGGAAGAATTCCTCCATCGCTTCACTGCCGGGCGTGATCATGACGAGCACGCGCGCCACCTCGGAGGTGACCACGTATGCGTGCGGCACTCCGCGCGGCACCGAGGCGAAGCCGCCGGCCGACAGCCTCAGCTCGCTGCCGTCGACGTGCAGCAGCGCCTCGCCCTCGAGCATGTAGAACGTCTCGTCTATGTCCGGGTGGGTATGGAGCGGCGTCACCTTGCCCCGGCGCGCGAGCTCCTCGACAAGAGCAAAGGCCCCGCCCGTCTGGGCCGTCGTGGCTTTCAAGGTGAGCAGGTCGTTGTTGAACCACAAGGCCTCGCCCTCACCTCGGTCCAACACGAGTGCGCCGCGCTTGTTGGTGGTCTCTTGAGCTGTCACATCGCCTCCTCGTCGGTCCTGCCTCTGTCCGTCGTGAGACTACTGTATCATAATGAGAATCGCAATCTCATATACCCAGACCGGCCGCACACAACAGAAGGCGCGCACCCGCACCGCCCTGGTGGATGCTGCCCGCGAGCTCCTGAGGCAGGGCACCAGCCCGTCGGTGGAGGAGGCCGCTGAGGCGGCCGGTGTCTCCCGCGCTACTGCCTATCGCTACTTCCCCAACAGGCACGCCTTGGCGGCCGCGGCGTATCCGGTCATCGAGGCGACGACGCTGCTCGATGGCGAGGCACCCGCCGACCCCGAGGCGCGACTCGATCGCACGATCACGGAGCTCACACGCATTACGATCGAGAACGAGCCCGCGCTCCGTACGGCTCTGCGGCTGTCGTTGGACCCGCGGACCGAGGACGAGCTCGTGCTCCGCCAAGGCCGCGCGATCGGCTGGATCGAGGAGGCGCTCGTGCCGCTGCGAGAACAGCTGGCGGGCTCGGAGCTGCGGCGCCTAGCCCTGGCGATCCGGGCGGCATGCGGGATCGAGGCACTCGTTTGGCTGACCGACGTGGCCGGGCTTTCGCGGCCGCAGGCGGCTGAACTCATGCGCTGGTCGGCGCTCGCGCTGCTGCGCTCGGCGATGGCCGAAGGGCGCTCGTAGACTCCCCCGCTTGCCCCGCTACGAGCCGGTAGACCCCCAGCAATCGTTCCCCGCTCTCGAGGAGTCGGTTCTCGAGCGCTGGCGCGAGCGCGACGTCTTCGCGGAGTCCGTGCGGCGGCGCGAGGCCGAGGGCGCCCCGGAATGGGTCTTCTACGAGGGTCCGCCGACTGCGAACGGCCGGCCCGGCTCGCACCACGTGCTGGCCCGTGTCTTCAAGGACGTCTTCCCGCGCTTCAAGACGATGCGCGGCCATACGGTCCATCGCAAGGCCGGCTGGGACTGCCACGGCCTGCCGGTCGAGCTCGAGGTAGAGCGCGAGCTCGGGATCCAGTCGAAGGAGGACATCGAGGCGTACGGAATCGCCGAGTTCAACGCGAAGTGTCGCGAGTCGGTCTTCGCCTATATCGACGAATGGGACCGGCTGACCGAGCGGATCGGCTTCTGGATCGACACCGGCGACGCCTACGTAACGCTCGCGAACGAGTACGTCGAGTCGGTCTGGTGGTCGCTCAAGCAGGTCTGGGACAAGGATCTCCTGTACGAGGGCCACAAGGTCGTCCCGTACTGCCCGCGCTGCGGCACGGCGCTCTCCTCGCACGAGGTCGCGTCCGGCTACGCGGACGTCACCGACCCGTCGGTCTACGTCCGCTTTCCGGTCGAGGGCGAAGGCGGCACCTCGTTGCTCGCCTGGACGACGACCCCGTGGACGCTCTTGTCGAACGCCGCGCTCGCGGTCAACCCAGACGTCGACTACGTGCGCGCGCGCGTGGATGGGGAGACGCTGATCCTCGCCCAGGCGCTCGTCGAGCCGGTTCTCGGCGAGGGCGTCGAGACAAGCTCGCCATTCAAGGGTTCCGAGCTCGCCGGCATCAGCTACGAGCCGCCGTTCCCGTACGTCAGCGACTTCGGCGAGCGCGGGCACACCGTGCTCGAGGCCGACTTCGTCACGACCGAGGACGGCACCGGTGTCGTCCACACGGCCATTGCCTTCGGTGAGGACGACTTCCGGCTCGGTGAGCAGTACGGGTTGACGATCCAGAACCCGGTTCGCGACGACGGGACCTTCGACGAACGGATCGAGCCGTTCGCGGGGCGCTCCGTCAAGGACGCCGACCCGGACATCGTCAAGGCGCTCGAGGAGTCGGGCCGCCTGTTGCGGGCGGAGACCTACGAGCACTCGTATCCGCACTGCTGGCGCTGCGGCACTCCCCTCCTCTACTACGCGAAGACCAGCTGGTACGTGCGCACGACGGCGATCCGCGACGAGCTGCTCGCGGCGAACGAGGGGATCACCTGGCACCCCGCCCACATCAAGCACGGCCGCTTCGGCAAGTGGCTCGAGTCGAACGTCGACTGGGCGCTCTCGCGCGAGCGCTATTGGGGCACGCCGCTGCCGATCTGGCGCTGCGGCGAGGACCACTGTGTCTGCGTCGGATCGATCGAGGAGCTCCGCGGGCTCGCCGGGGCGGACGCCGTGCCGGACGATCTCCACAGGCCCTACATCGACGAGGTGACCTTCGCCTGCGGCGAGTGCGGCGGAGAGATGCGCCGCGTGCCAGAGGTGATCGACGCCTGGTGGGACTCCGGTTCGATGCCGTTCGCCCAGTGGCACGCCCCGTTCGAGAACGCCGACAAGTTCGACGAGCGCTTCCCGGCCGACTACATCTGCGAAGGGCTCGACCAGACGCGCGGCTGGTTCTACTCACTGCTTGCCGTGTCGACGCTGCTCTACGGCCGTTCGTCGTACGAGACGGTGCTCTGCCTCGGCCTCATCCTCGATCCCGACGGCCAGAAGATGTCCAAGTCGAGCGGCAACGTCGTCGTGCCCTGGGAGGTGATCGACGCCCACGGCGCCGACGCGTTCCGCTGGTACTACTTCACCTCGAAGCAGCCCTGGGACGGCTACCGCTTCTCGGTCGAGACGGTGGGCGAGAGCGTGCGCCAGTTCATCCTCACGCTGTGGAACACGTACGCCTTCTTCGTCCTCTACGCGAACGCGAACGACGTCGAGGAGGACGCCTCCGGCGGACGGACCGACCTCGACCGCTGGGTGATCTCGCGCCTTCACGCGACCGTGGCGATCGCCACCGAGCGTCTCGAGGATTACGACACGACGACCGCCGGCCGCGCGATCGCAACGTTCGTGGACGACCTCTCGAACTGGTACGTCCGCCGCTCGCGGCGACGCTTCTGGGACGGCGACCCGGTCGCCTTCGCCGCGCTGCGCGAATGCCTCGTCACCGTCAGCCGCCTGCTCGCGCCGCTGATCCCCTTCGTCGCCGACGAGATCTACACGAAGCTCGACGGCGCCGAGCCTTCGGTCCACCTGACCGACTATCCGCCCGGCGGCGAGCGCGACGAGGAGCTCGAGGACGCGATGGCCGTCGCGCGCGAAGCGGTCGAGCTCGGCCGCGCGGCCCGCGCTCAGGCGAAGGTCAAGGTCCGCCAGCCGCTCGGGGAGGCCGTGATCGTCGCGGCCGACCGCGAGCGCGCGGCACTCGAGCGCTTCGAGGAGGTCGTGCTCGACGAGCTGAACGTCAAGCAGGTTCGGTTCGTCTCGGAGGCGCACGAGCTCGGCCGCTGGGAGCTCAAGCCGAACTACCGCACGCTCGGGCCGCGGTTCGGCAAGCAGATGCCCCAGGTGGCCGCCGCGGTCGCCGCGCTCGACGCCGGCCGCGCGGCGGCGACATTGCGCGAGGGCGGCAGCGTCGGGATTGCCGTCGACGGCAAGGAGCACCCGTTGTCGGCGGACGACGTGCAGCTCGCGCTGCAGCCGCTCGAGGGCTACCAGGTCGAGCGTGCGGGCACGCACGCCGTCGCGCTGAACCTCGAGCTCGACGACGAGCTCCGTCGCGAAGGTCTTGCGCGCGAGGTCGTACACGCGGTTCAGGCGGCGCGCAAGGACGCGGGCCTCGCGGTCGAGGACCGGATCTCGCTCTCGCTCGGAGGCGACTCGGAGTTGATCGAGGCCGCCCGCGAGCATGAGGCCTACGTGGCGGGCGAGACCCTCGCGACGTCACTCGCGTTTGGTGACGCTGACGGCGGGACCACCACGACGATCGGCGGCAGCGAGCTCCGTATCGCGCTCGAGCGCGCGTAGGGCGATAACCGAACCTTCACCGGATGGTCCCCATCCGTGGTTCGATAAGAGCCATGGCCACGGGCGGTTCGCTCACGCGCAGGAGGCTGATCGGCACGGGGGTCGCCAGCGCCGGAGTGCTCGCGCTCGGGCCCTCGTTCTGGCGCCAGGCGTTCGCAGCCGCCCCGGCCAAGCCCGGCGCGGGGCCCTACGGCGCGCTGCGGGCGGCCGACGCAAACGGCCTCATGCTGCCCGCCGGGTTCCGCTCGCGCTTGATCGCCCGTGGATTGCTGCCCGTCCAGAACGCCGGCTACCCGTGGCACATCTTCTCCGACGGGCAGGCGACCTACGCGACGGAGGACAACGGCTGGATCCTCGTCTCGAACTCCGAGGTCCCCTTGCCCGGCGGCGGCGGTGCGTCCGCGATCCGCTTCAACGACCAGGGGCAGATCAAGGGCGCCTATCGGATCCTCTCCGGCACGCAGACGAACTGCGCCGGCGGTCGCACGCCCTGGGGCACCTGGCTCTCGTGCGAGGAGCACGAGCAGGGGACCGTCTGGGAGTGCGACCCGTTCGGGCGCAAGCAGGCCGTCGAGCGCCCGGCGATGGGGGTCTTCCAGCACGAGGCGGTTTGCGCCGATCCCGTCGGCAAGCGGCTCTACCTGACCGAAGACCTCGGCGACGCGGGCTTCTACCGCTTCACTCCGAAGTCGTATCCCGACCTGTCGGAGGGGACGCTCGAGATCGCGGTCGTAGGAGGCGCCGGCGGACCCGTCACCTGGAAGCAGGTCCCCGACCCGCTAGCCACTCGCACCCCGACGCGCAAGCAGGTGCCCGGCGCGGCGAAGTTCGCGCGCGGTGAAGGGATCTGGTTCGACTCGGACATCGTCTACATGACCACGACCTCCGACAACAAGGTCTGGGCCTACGACACGGTCGCGGAGCAGCTCGAGGTTCTCTACGACGCCAGGACGTTGTCCGATCCTCCGCTGCGCGGAGTCGACAACGTCACGGTCGCCGAGCAGTCCGGCGACGTGTTCGTCGCAGAGGATGGGGACGACCTCGACATCTGCATGATCACCCCGGACCGCGAGGTCGCGCGTTTCCTGAAGCTGACGGGCCTCGAGCACGAGGAGTCCGAGCTCACCGGGGTAGTGTTCGATCCGTCCGGATCGCGGATGTACTTCTCCTCTCAGCGTGCGCTGGGGACGGGTGCGATCTACGAGGTCAGCGGGCCGTTCCGCCAGGGCAGACCGCTGAAGCTGGACCTCACGCTCGCGCCGAAGCAATCGCTGGGGAGCCTCCGCCGACGGGGGCTGAAGGCTGACGTCCGCGTTTCCTCGCCGGCGAAGGTGGAGCTACGCGTCGAGACGAAGGTTGCCCCTCGCCGCAGCGCGCGTTCGGGCGCGGCGCGCAAGCGGCTGACGATCTCGAAGCGGAGCCGCGTCGTCGGTCAGGTCAAACAGGTGCGTATGCGACCACGCAGGGCCGCCGTCGAGCGTCTGCGGGACAAGCGCTCGGTATCGATCCGGGTGGTCGCGTCCGCGCGCGACTTCGCCGGCCGCAGCGCGAAAATAGAGCGGCGCCTGCGCCTACGCTAGCGCCGGCTCGATCTCCTGTTCGAGCCGCTTCTTCGGCATCGCGCCGCGGATCGTGTGGGCGACCTGACCGCCCTTGAAGAGCAGCAGCGTCGGGATCGCCATCACCTGGTACTGCGCCGCAGTCTGCGGGTTCTCGTCGACGTTGAGCTTCACGACGCGCAGGTTGTCCTGCTCGCTGTTGATCTCCTCGAGATGGGGCGCGATCACGCGGCAGGGGCCGCACCACGCGGCCCAGAAGTCGACCAGCACGGGCGTCTCGGACTCGAGCACCTCAGCCTGGAAGTTGGCATCCGTCACGTCCTCGATCGCTCCCGCCACTGTCGCTCCTTTGCCGCTCGAAACTTGGGTCACTTCAAAAAGTATAGCGAGGTCCAGAATCCCGCCTGAGGTCCGCACACTACTCGCGCCGCCAGCGCAGCGCAGGCACCTTCCAGACTGCCTCGATCGCGATCCGCGCGCTCATCTTCGAAGTGCCGACCTGGCGGTCGCGGAACACGATCGGGACCTCGACGATCCGGAAGCCCGCCTGGTGCGCGCGGTAGGTGAGCTCGATCTGGAACCCGTAGCCGTCGGCGTGGACGGTCTCGAGGTCGAGCTGCTCGAGCACCCCGCGGCGAAAGCATTTGAACCCCCCGGTCAGATCGCGCACGGGCGTCCCGAGCACGACGCGTGCGTACCAGCACCCGCCCCGGCTGACGACCCTACGCACAAACCCCCAGTCCTCCACACCGCCGCCCTCCACGTAGCGCGACCCGAGCACCAGATCGGCGTCGTCGGCGGCCGCGATCAGCCGCGGGATGTCGGCAGCATCGTGTGAGAAGTCGGCATCCATCTCGAGCAGCAGGTCGGCGCCGCGCTCGAGCGCGTAGGAGAACCCGGCCAGGTAGGCGCGCCCCAGCCCGTCCTTCGACGAGCGATGCAGGACCTCGACCGCACCGTGCTCGGCTGCGAGGCGGTCGGCGATCTCGCCGGTGCCGTCGGGCGAGGAGTCGTCCACCACCAGGACGTGATGGTCCGCCGAGGCCTCCGCGAGCCGCGGCAGGACCGCGCCGATGAACGGCTCGATGTTCTCGGCCTCGTTGTAGGTCGGCAGGATGAGCCAGGCCGCGCCCATGGGGGCGCTTACCCTAGAGGTGATGGCGAAGACGAAGCCCAAGGCCAAGACGAAGACGAAGCGCGCGCGCAAGCTCTCGAACGCCGAGATCGCGCTCCACTTCGACGAGCTCGGCGACCTCTACGAGCTCGACGGCGCGATCGTCCACCGCGTCGTCGCCTACCGCAATGCCGCCAAGGCGATTCGCGAGTCGACCTCGTCGGTCGCGGAGCTGGCGCAGGCGGGCCGTGCCCAGGAGCTCTCCGGGGTAGGCAAGACGATCGCGGAGAAGATCGACACGCTGCTCGAGACCGGCGCGATCCCGTCCGCCGAGAAGCTGAAGCAGAAGTTCCCGCCGGGCCTCGTCGTGATAACCCGACTCCCCGGCCTTGGGCCCAAGCGGGCACGCAAGCTTTTCGACGAGCTCGGCATCTCGTCGGTCGAGGAGCTGCGCCACGCGGCCGAGACGCAGAAGCTGCGCGAGCTCTCCGGCTTTGGGGCGAAGACAGAGGAGACCGTGCTGGAGGCGCTCGCGGCGGGGGTGGACGCGCAGCCGAAGCCGCGCGTACTGCTGTCGAACGCGCTGGGGATCGGAGAGTCGCTCGCGGACGCGCTGCGCGAGCACCCCGCCGCCGAGCGTGTCGAGGTCGCGGGCAGCGCGCGCCGCTGGGCCGAAAGCTGCAAGGACCTCGACCTCGTCGCGGCATCCAACGATCCGAAGGCGCTTACCACCGCGTTCTGCAAACTGCCGCTCGTCGCCGAGGCCTCGCGTGCGGGCGAAGCGGGCGCGCGCGCGATGACCCACAACGCCCTCGCGGTGGACTTCCGCGTCGTCGCGCCCGAGAGCTTCGGCAACCTGCTCCAGCATCTGACCGGCTCGAGCAAGCACAACGAGGCGCTGCGCACGGCGGCCGTGAAGAAGGGCCTGCACGTCAGCGAGTACGGGATCAAGGACGACTCCGACGGCGAGACGCGCACCTGCGCGACGGAGGAGGAGGTCTACGAGCTGCTCGGGATGGAATTGATCCCGCCGGAGCTGCGAGAGAACAGGGGCGAGCTCGAAGCCGCACGCAAGCGGACGCTGCCGGAGCTCGTGAAGGTCGAGGACATCCGCGGCGAGCTCCACTCGCACACCGTCGCCTCCGACGGTCGCCAGACGATCGAGGAGATGGCGGCCGCCGCCCGGGAGCGCGGCTACGGCTACCTCGCGATCACCGACCACTCGGCCTCGCACGGGTTCGGCGACGACGTCCAGCCCGACGAGCTGCGCGCGACGATCGAGGCCGTCCGCTCCCTCGACGACAAGCTCGAAGACTTCAAGCTGCTCGCCGGCTCGGAGGTGAACATCCTCACCGACGGCTCGCTCGACTACGACGACGAACTGCTGGCCGAGCTCGACTGGGTCCACGCCAGCGTCCACACCTCGTTCCGGATGTCCGAGCGCGAGATGACGAAGCGCGTGGTGACCGCGCTGGAGCACCCGCTCGTGGACGCGCTCGGCCATCCGACCGGCCGCCTGATCGGGCGGCGCGAGCCCTACGCGATCGACCTCGAGAAGGTCGCCGCGGCCGCCGCCGAGACCGGCACCTTCCTCGAGATCAACGCCAATCCGAACCGGCGTGATCTCAACGAGGTGAACGCCCGGATGGCGCTCGACGCGGGTGCGCGGATCGTGATCTGCGCCGACGCCCACGGAGTCGACACGCTCGCCAACACGGCCTACGGCGTTGCGACCGCCCGCCGCGCGTGGATGACGGCGGCCGACGTCGCCAACACGCTCGAGTGGGCCAAGCTGGACGCGATTCGCAAGCGCAACCGCTGATCAGCCGCGCGCTGGCTCCGTCTCCGCGGCCTCCTCGGGCGGCTCGACGCGCTTGAACCCCGGTGTCCGGATCAGCTGCGTCGGCTTGAACGGGGACGTGCGGTCGACGTAGAAGCGCACGCCGTCGCGGCCCTCGATGGCCTCGACCGCCGCCGCCTGCTTGCGCCAGGCGAGCGACGCGATCAGCGCGTAGCCGGCCGCCGCCACAGGGACCTGCGGGATGAGGAAGGCGATTGCCCCCGAGACGACGGTGAAGACCGCGAGCGCCCAAAGACGGTTGAAGAGGACGGTGCCGGGCTCGAGCTCGGGCAGCGCCGTCGATGCGCGCGCCCCCGTCATGAGGCGTCGGATTCCCTCCGTCGCCGACCCGCGCCGGCCGATCCAGAGGCCCGTGACCGCGGCGAGGGTCCACCACCCGACAGCGACGTAGATCAGCACCTCGTCCTCCTGCGCCGTCGCGCCGGCGATGCCGACGACGGCGAGCGCCGTAGCGGACCCCCCGAAGAGGAGCACCGCCGTGCGCAGGAAGTCGTAGAAACGCACGGAGCGCTAGCGGACGGCCTCGCGGAGCGCGCCGAGCACCTGCTCGAACCCCTCGACGCCGTCCACGACGAGGTCGGCCCGCTCGACGATCGCCGCCGGACCCTCCTCGGAGCGCACGCCCACCTTGACGGCGCCGTCGAGCACACCGTCGGCGATGAGCGCGTCGAGCGCGTCGAAAGCGTCGAGGTCGGTCACATCGTCGCCGCCGAAGAGCGCTGTCCGCACGCCGGAGCGCCGTACCAGCTCGTCCACGGGCTGGCCCTTGCCGATCGGGACCGGCGGGCGCAGCTCGAGCACCTTTCGCCCCCAATGCGTGTCGAAGCCGGCGGTCTCGGCCTCGTCGGCGATTCCCTGCAGGCGCGTGCGCGCGGCGTCCTCGTCGGGCACGCCGCGCCAGTGGAAGGCGACGATCGGGCCCTTGTCCTCGAGCCTGATCCGCAGCAGGCGCAGCTCGGCGGAGTCGTAGCCCGCTGCGAAGCGGTGGACGCGTCCCGCCCAGCTCGCGAACGCGGGCGAGACGCGAGCCCGCTTTGCCCCGGGATCGAGCAGCTCGGCACCGTGGCTGCCCGCGTAGGCGATGTTGCCGACGCCCACGAGCCGGCGCGCCTCCGCGGCCGGGCGGCCCGACACGCACGCGACGCAGCCGTAGCGGCGTCCGAGCGAGCCGATCAGGACCGACGTCCGCTCGGGCACGTGAGCATCGTCCGCGCGGCGCACGATCGGCGCGAGCGTGCCGTCCACGTCGCAGAAGATCGACGCCCGCGGCGGGTCGTCGGTGATCGGCCGGAGCACGTCCGGCAGCGCCTCCAGGGTCCGGGCGGGCACGGGACGTAGTATGGCGCGGGTGTCATCGCGGCTCGCGACGCTGGGCATCATCGCGACGGCGGCTGGCGTCTTCAGCGGGCTGTTCGGCGTCGGCGGCGGAACGGTCATGGTCCCGCTGCTCATCCTCTGGCTCGGCTACGGCGAGCGCGAGGCCACCGGGACCTCGCTCGCGGCGATCATCGGAATCGCGGCCGTCGGCGTCGTCGGCCAGGCGCTCTACGGCAACGTCGATTTCCTCGCCGGCGCGGTCGTCGCCGTGCCGGCCGCGGCCGGCGTCGTGGCGGGGACCGCGCTCCAGCAGCGGATCTCCGAGCGTGCCGTGTCGGGCGTCTTCGCAGTCCTGCTGCTCGTCTCGGCGGTCGTGCTGGTGGTCAGGTGACCGACATCACGGTGATCGAGCTCGGCGCGCTGCTCGTGCTCGGCTTCGCGGGCGGCGGGCTCGGCGGCCTCGTCGGGGTCGGGGGCGGTGTGCTGTTCGTCCCCGCGCTCGTGTTCTGCCTCGACAAGTCGCAGGTGAGCGCGGAGTCCACCTCGCTGTTCTCGATCATGCTGGTCGCCGCCGTCGGGACCTGGCGCCAGCACGGTTACGGCAACCTGCGCCCGCGCGACGCCCTCGCCCTTGCGCTGCTCGCGCCCGTCGGGGTTGCCGCCGGAGTGCTGCTCTCGAACGCGCTCAGCGAGCAGGCGCTCAAGTACCTCTTCGCAGGGGTGATGGTCTACTTCGCCTTCACGCTCGCGCGGCGAGCTCTACGGGCAGGCGACGACGAGGTCGACGACCGGCACGTGGCAGATCGTGGTGACTAGCGAGTTCAGGCTGCCGAGCTGGCTCGTCAGGCCGTTGACGGTCGTGGTGAGGTTGTTGACGTCGTTCTGCAGCCCGGTGATCGCTGACTGGGTTGCGCCAGACTCGAGCTTTGCGAGGCGGCCCTCGAGGCTCGAGAGCTTTGAGTCCTGCGCCGCGCTGCTGTTGAAGTAGCTACGGGCGAGTTCGTACACAGCGGCCTGCAGCTCGGAGTTCGAGAGGTTGCCCTGACGCTTCGAGACCGAAAGGCCGCGGGCGGAGAACGACGGGATCGAGCTCTGCTTCTTCGCGCGGGTCACCTTGGCGCTGACGTCGTCGCCGGCCTTGACGTCGGAGGCGGCGATGCGCGCGTTGCCGGGGCCGGGGACGCGCTCGTTCTTACCCACGAGCAGCCTCGCCACCGGCGAGTTCGTGCGCAGCGCCTTCTGCGAGCTCTGGCTCAGCAGGACCGGTACTGCCAGCTTGCCCTTGTAGCTCGCCGGGGGAGCTATCACCTGGCCGCCCGCCTTGACCGACGCAGCGTCGGCGCCCGGGGCGGCGATGGCGGGGATGGCGACGGCAGCTATCGCCGTCAGGACCGCGCTGCGGCGGCCCATGCGTGTGCTTAGGAAGCGGCTCACTACTTTTCCCTTCGGCAGCGCGCGGGCCGAGGTGAAGGGCGACGGACGGATGTATTACGGTCGCGCGTCGGCTAGTACGCGCCCTGCGCCTCGAAGATGCGGCGCGGGTTGTCCACCAGCATCGCGTCGATCTGCTCGTCGGTGACGCCGCGGTTCTTCAGCTCGGGGATGACGTCGTTGACGACGTGCAGGTAGTGCCAGTTGGGCACGACCTGCGAAAGCATGTCCCAGGGCAGGTTGTCCATGAACACGCCCGCGTCCTGCGACAGGATCATCTTGTCGGCGTGTCCGCGCTCGCACATCGCCGCCACCGCGGCGACGCGTTCCTCGAACGGCTGCTCGAGGTCGATCCCAAAGCGGTCCATCCCGAGGAACGACCCCTTCTCGGCGAGCTTCGTCAGGTAGTCAACGTCCGAGGTGTCGCCGCAGTGGGCGAGGACGACGCGCGACAGGTCCACGCCCTCCTCCTCGAACACCTTCTGTGCCGTGAGCCCCTGCTCGGACTTGGCGTGGGTATGGCAGGTGATCGGTGTGCCCGTCTGGCGATGCGCCTGGGCGACCGCGCGCATGATCCGCTCGACCCCCGGTTGCAGCCCCGGCTCGTCGATCGCGCACTTCAGCATCGCGGCCTTGACGCCGGTGTCCTTGATCCCGTTCTCGATGTCGCCAACGAACATCTCGACCATCGGCTCGGGGCCGTCGAGGATCGTGCCGGGTCCCTGGAAGTAGAGGTAGAAGGGAACGTCGCGGTACATGTAGAGCCCGGTCGCGACGAGCACGTGCAGGTCGGGCACCTGCTCGCAGATCCGCTGGATCCGCGGGATATCGCGGCCGAGGCCGAGCACCGTCAAGTCCATGAACGAGTTGATGCCGGACGCGCTCACCTCGTTCAGCTTCTCGACCGCCTCCGATACGCGCGCTTCCTCGTCACCCCACCCCGTGTCGTAGTTCTGCGCCACCTCCGGACTGAGGCAAAAGATGTGCTCGTGCATCAGCGTTCGGCCGAGCTCGCTCGTGTCGATCGGCCCCTTCACGGTCTCCACCTGCGCCATTGCCTCTCCCTCCTCGGTGACCTGGCGACTCTATGCCAGACTGCGAAGCGCGTGGTCGCGGCACGTCAGCAGACGCAGGTGGAGGCGCCGGTGGAGCGTGTCTACGAGCTCGTGGCCGACCCGACTCGGCACCCGGAGTGGTGGCCGACCGCGGTGGAGAACGAGTGCGAGGAGATCGGCGAAGGGTGCCGATACCGCGGCGTGACGAAGGGCCCGTTCGGGCGGGTCGAGGAGCACGAACACACACTCGAGCGCCTGGAGGATTGCCACGAGGTGACGATCTACTGCGAGGGCGTCGGCGTGCGAACCCGATTCATCTTCACCGAGTCCCAGGGGGGCACATTTCTCGAGACCGAGTTCAGCTTCGAGGTGCGTTCGATGAGCGACCGGGCGTTCGCGGCGCTGTATGGCAAGCGCTACCTGCACCGTTGGCTCGCCGAGTCATGCGACGCCCTCACGCGCGCCGCCGAGCGCGACGGGCAATAGGGTTCGCCGCGATGCCTCGTCCTCTGGTCGCCCTGACGCTCATCGCGGCTACCGGCGCGCTCGTTGCGCTGCCTGCCTGCGGCGACGACGAGGAGAAGACGGTCACCGAGCGGGAGACGGTCACCGCACCGACCTCGACCCGGAGCGGGACGACGGAGCGGAGCGAGCCGACCGCGACGGCGTCGACGGAGACGACCCCGAGTGGGCCGACCGACTGCGGCAACGTCACCGTCGAGCTCGGGAACGAGTCCGAGGGCGGGGCGAACTCGGTCGAGGCGAGCGGCGTCGACTGCTCCGCAGCGTTGGAGGCGGCTCGACAATGCGTTCGTGGCGACGTTCCCAGCGGGTACAGCGTCAGCGGCGAGCTCGGGTCGCCGAAGCTGACCTCCGGCGAGCGCAGCGTCAGCTTCACGCTCGTAGGCGGCGGCGGCTGCCAGCCCCTCGACTGACCCTGACGGTGGCGAAATCCGCCGGTCCCAACTAGGATCGAGGTAACTCGACCTCCGAAAGGGTGCTGCAGATGACTGGGATCGGCAAGGCGGCGGTGGCAGGATCGGCTGTGTTGGTGGCCGCTGGCGGACTCGCGACGACGGCGCTCGGCGGCGCGGATGCCTCCGCCGTTACGAAGAAGATCTCGGTTCTCGACAACTACTTCGCCCAGGTGGGCAAGGACGAGAACGCAAATAGCACGACGATCGAAAAGGGCGACTCCGTTTCATTCCGGTGGAGCGAAAGCAACTCCGCCCCTCACGACGTCTCGTTCACGAAGGTCCCCGACGGCGTGAGGAAGAAGAACAGCGGCGAGGCGGTCGCGCAGCGGTCGAAGTTCAACTACACGCCGCCGAAGACCGGCACATACCGCTACGTCTGCACGATTCACGTGTCCACCGACTCGATGAAGGGCAAGATCATCGTCAAGAAGCAACGACTAGCCCCGCGGCCGGCTAGCGGGTTCCCGCGCCCCTGTACGGTGGGGGAATGGAGACGGTGAGATGGCAGCAGCGCCCGGAGCTTCGGTCGCCCGTGCTCGTCTGCGCCTTCAGAGGCTGGAACGACGCGGGTGAGGCCGCCAGTTCCGCGCTCGACTGGCTCGATACACGCTTCGCGGCGTCCGAGTTCGCCCGCATCGATCCGGAGGAGTTCTTCGACTTCACCGCGGTGCGTCCGACGATCCGGCTGACGGAGGGCACGATCCGCACGATCGACTGGCCGGAGTGGACGTTGAGCTCGGCGCAGGTGGACGGCGCCGACTCGGATCTGGTGCTGCTCCACGGTGCCGAGCCCTCGTTGCGCTGGCGCGCCTTCTGCGAAGCGATCGTCTCGGTCGCGTCGGAGCTCGGCGTCGCGCGCGTGATCTCGCTCGGTGCCCTGCTGGCCGACGTCCCCCACTCGCGCCCGGTTGCGATCACCGGTATCGCCTCGGACGACTCGCTCGTCGAGCGCCACGGCTTCAACCGCTCTGACTACCAGGGCCCGACCGGTGTCGTAGGCGTGCTCCATGCGGCGCTCGCCGAGGCGGGCATGCCATCGGTGAGCCTGTGGGCATCGGTTCCGCACTACGTCGCGGCGACGCCGAACCCGAAGGCTGCGCTCGCGCTGATCCGCAGCTTCGAGGCCGTCGCCGGCCTCGCGGTGGACGCCGGCGAGCTCGAGGAGGAAGCGGCCGACTACGAGCGGCAGGTCACGGCTGCGGTCGCGACCGATCCCGACGTGAAGGAGTTCGTCGAGCGGCTCGAGCACGCGATGGACGAGGTCGGCGACGAGGCGCTCCCCGACGAGCTCCCCTCGGCCGACACCATCGCCCGCGACTTCCAGCGGTATCTACGCCAGCGGGGTCCTGACGCCAGCTAGCTACTTCTCGGCTGCGGGGCAGATGATCCGGTAGTCGCAGAAGGGGCAGACCGCGGGGGAGGGCGTAGGCTCGAACTCCTGCTCGAGGATCCGCTCCGCCGTCGTCGACACCGTCTCGCGCACGCGGTCGAGCTCCTCCTCGGAGTGCTCGACCGGGACCTTCTCGTTCTCGAGCACGTAGTAGTAGCTCTGCGCGGAGGTTTCGAGCTGCCACGACTCGCGCGCGCCCATTTGGTAGACGGATAGCTGCACGTCCTCGCGGAGCTGGCGCGCGGTCTTCGGCTTGCCGGTCTTGTAGTCGATCAGCTCGTAGTTGCCGTCCGCGAGGCGGTCGACGCGGTCGACCCGCCCGCGGAGGAGGTGCGGTCCGAGCTTGAACGAGAAGCTGCGCTCGAACCAGACCGGCTCCGAGGTGCGCTCCTGGTCGAGCTCCCAGTAGCGCTCGAGGGCCTCGATCGCGCGCGCGTGGAACTGCATGTCGTCGTTGGAGTCACCGAAGCCGCCGCGGCGCCACGAGTCCTCGAACAGCGCCATCAGCTGCTCGAGCGAGCCACCGCCGCCCGCGTGGAAGCGCTCGAGCACCTGGTGCATGACGATCCCGAAGCGCTGGTTGATCGTCGGCTCCTGCGGGATCCGGAAGACGCGCGCGAACTTGTACTTCAGCGGGCACATCCGGTACGTCTCGATGTCGGAGGCCGACAGCATCAGCCCTTCTCCCCGGCGGGGGATGAACGAGTCGAGCGCGCCGTCGGCCGCGTCGGCCGAGGCGGCTGCGAGCGGCTCCTCGCGCGCGGTGTCGAGCAGGTAGGCATCGAGCGCTGAGGTTTCGAACAGCTCGCGCTGCTCCGACGTCGCAGCCTGCAGCAGCAGCTCGTTGACCTCGCCCAGCGACTGCTCGAGCGGTTGACCGTGCTTCGAACGCTCGATCAGCGCCGCGACCTTGAGCAGCTCGAGGTAGCGGGTGACCGAGCCGGCGACATCCAGGTATGTGTCGAGCCGCAGCTCGCCCAGCCGGCTGCCGACCCGCGAGACCGAGTCGAGCAGCTCGTCGCGCATCATGCGGAACGTCGAGTGGAGGCCCTCGCCGGGACCGAAGAGCTCCTCCTCGTGGACGCTCTCCTCGGCTTCGAGAGCGGTGCGCGCCTCCTCGTAGAACGACGACGGCTTGGGTCGTGCGCCGGTCTCCGGCCATGCGAGCACGAGCCCGCTTCGCGCGCGCGTCATCGCGACGTGGAGCAGCCGCCGCTGCTCGCCCTCGTGGGCGGCCCGGCCCTCCTCGGGGAGCTCCTCCTTGAGCAGCTCGTCGGGGATCTCGTCCGGACGGCGACGGTAGGCGCCCGGCATCCGCGTCGAGGTCAGGCCAAGGACGAGCACGTGGTCGAACTCGAGCCCCTTCGCCGAGTGCATCGTCCGCACCTGGACCGCGCTCGCCAGGGCGGGAGGGACGGCCTCGTCCTCGCGCAGGCCCGACTCGGCCACCGCCGCGATGTAGTGCGCGAAGTCCCGCGGAGTCCCGTTCGGCTGGCGCCGGCCATAGGCGGCCGCGATCTCGGCCAGCTTCGCGATGTTGACGAGCCGGTCGAGCGTGTCCGCCTGCGCGGCGAACAGCTGCTGGCGGCGGATGCCGACCCGCTCGATCAGGCGGTGGACGAACGCGTCCGGCCGCATCTCCTCGAATGCCCCCGCAGCCGAGCGCTGTAGCTTGAGAAACGCCTGCGCACGGTCGCGTCCCTCGGGCGAGAGCTGTGGTCCATCGAGCGCCGTGGCCACCGCCGACACCATGTCGAGCTTTCGCCGGCGGGCGAGCTGGGTCAGGCGGGCGAGGTCCACCGAGCGTAGTTCGATCGGCGGTCGCGAGAGTGCCCGGACGACGGCCCCGGAGTCGTTCGGATCGGCGAGCAGGCGCAGCCAGGCGAGCAGGTCGCGGATCTCGGCCCGCTGGAAGTAGGCGGCCGCCCCCGCGAGCCGGAACGGCAGCCCGCGCTCCTCGAGCGCCGCGGCGATCGCCTGGCCCTCGTTGTTGATCGAACGCACGAGAATGCAGATCTCACCCGGCGTAACGCCTTCGCCGACGATCAGCTGCTCGGCGTGCGCGGCGGCGGCCTGCGCCTGCGCACGGTCGGAGCGGCAACGCCAGAAATCGACGACGCCTCCGCTCGCGCCCTGGAGGCTCTTCTCGATCCGGTCTGGGTCGCCCTCGACGACCGCCGTGGCAGCGGTCAGGATGCGCTGACCCGAGCGGTAGTTCTGCTCGAGACGGACAAGCCTCGCGTCGGGGTACTCGCGCTCGAAGTCGCGCAGGTTCTTCTGCGACGCGCCGCGGAAGCGGTAGATCGCCTGATCGTCGTCGCCCACGGCCCAGACGTTGCGGTGGTCCTGGACGAGCAGCCGCAGGAGCACGCCCTGGGCGAAGTTCGTGTCCTGGTACTCGTCGACGAGCACGTGGCCGAAGCGCTCGGAGGTGCGTGCGCGGACGTGAGGGTGCTCGTGCAGGAGGCGGTAGGCGCGCAGGATCAGGTCGCCGAAATCGAGTGCGCCGGCGTCGGCGAGCATCCGCTCGTGCGCCTCGTAGATGCTCGCGAACTCGACCTCGCGCGCGGCGGTCGCGCGCGTCGCATCGTCCTCGCCGGGGTCGAGCGCCTCGGCGTAGGCGCGGTAGTCGGCCGCGCTCACCATCTCGTCTTTCAGCCGGTCGATCCGCGAGATGAAGCTCGACAGCAGCGGCACGGGGTTACCGCGGATCTGGTGCTGGCGCAGGGTGACCTCGTCGACACGGTCGAGCAGCAGCGCGAGCCGGCCGGCGGGGGTGATCGGCTCGAGGAACGGATCGCCGCCGGTCTCGAGCGCTTCGTCGCCCAGCAGCCGCGCGCAGAATCCGTGGAACGTCTGCGCCCACAACTCCTCGAACGGGGCCTCGATCAGGGTCTCGAGGCGCTCGCGCATCTCGGCCGCGGCCGCCTGGGAGAACGTCAGCGCGAGGATGGAGTCCGGCTCGACGCCCTGCTCGACCAGCCACGCGAAGCGTCGGGTGAGCGTGCGGGTCTTGCCGGTGCCCGCTCCCGCGACGACGAGCAGCGGCCCTTCGCGGTGGGTGACGGCCTCGCGCTGAGCGTCGTTGAGGCCGTCGAGGGGGTCGGGCATGCCCCCGTAGGATACGCCGCCCCATGGCGCCCCCCGAGCCGCAGAACGCGCTGCTTGCGGCGGACTGGCTCGGCTTTGCTCGCCGCGCCGCCGCCGCTGCGAGCGCTGCGCTCGAGCGCTACCCGGAAACGGGTGACCGCGCCGAGACCGTCGGGCGTGGAGAAGGGGGAGACGAGACCCTCGTGATCGACGCGGCCGTCGAGGACGCCATCTTCGGCGAGCTGGAGCGTCTCGGCGAGCCCGTCCGCGCGATCTCCGAGGAGCGCGGCGAGGTGGAGATCGCCGGCGGCGGGCCCGTTCACGTCGTGATCGATCCGGTCGACGGCTCGCGCAACGCCAAGCGCGACTTCCCGGCGTACTGCGTCTCGATTGCCGTCGCCGACGGCCCGACGATGGCCGACGTGGCGTTCGCCTTCGTCCACGACTTCGCCCGCGGCGAGGAGTGGTCCGCGCGCCGCGGCGAAGGTGCCTGGCGGGGAGCGGACGAGCTCGCACTCGACTCCGGCCATCCGCTCGACGTGCTCGCGCTCGAGTCCACCCACCCGTACCACGTCGCCCGCAACGCCGAGGCGATCCGCGAGGCCGGACCATCGCGGCTACGCGCGCTCGGCTCGATTGCGCTTGCGCTCTGCTGGATCGCGGGCGCGCGCGTGGACGCGATGGCGAGCCTCGCGCATTGCCGCTCGGTGGATGCGGCGGCTGGACAGCTCATCGTGCGTGAGGCCGGTGGGGCTGCCCGCTTCCCCGACGCGGGCGACGGGGAGCTCGCCGCACCGCTCGAGCTGGGGATGCGCTCGCGCGTCCAGGCGGCGAACGGGCCGGAGGCGCTCGCCCGGCTCGACGTGTTGCCCGCTCCCGGCTGAGGCCCCGGCGCACCGAGAGGGCTACTGTTTCCCGGGATGGTCGATTGGTCGTTAGCCCGCCAGATCGCACGCTATGCGGCTGGCAACCCGCCGCCGGCGGAGATCGGAGCCGACCTCAGCGCGCTCAGCGCCGAATCGGCCGATCACGTTGCGGGCTATACCCGGCTCGAGCCGCCTACACCGCTCCCGCAGGCCGAGACGCTCGACCGGCCCGCGTGGGCCGACGTAAACCTCGACACGCTCGCATCGCTGCTCGACCCCGTCGCCACGCGCCTCGAGGGCCGCATGTCCGGCGCCGGGGCGCTCGCGGGTCCACTGCGTATCGTCGCGGGCGCGACGCTCGCGGCGGAGGCCGGGCTCGTCATCGGGTACATGTCGCAGCGGGTCCTCGGCCAGTACGAACTGTCCCTGCTGCAGCCTGAGGTCGAGCCGCGGCTGCTGTTCGTCGCGCCGAACCTCGCACGCGCGTCGGAGCAGCTCGGGGTCGAGCGGGAGGGCTTCCTGCGCTGGGTGACCCTCCACGAGCTGACGCACGTGTTCCAGTTCTCCGGCGTTCCGTGGCTGCGGGAGCACCTGGGGGGCCTGCTGCGGCAGTACCTCGACACCGTCGAGGTGCGGATAGACCGTGGCGCCGCGGGCGGCCTACCGAGCCTGCCGGACCCGCGCAAGCTGGTCGAGGAATTCCGCGAGGGAGGCCTTGCCGCGCTCGTTCAATCGCACGAGCAGCGAGCGATCATGGACAAGGTCCAGGCGGCCATGGCCGTGATCGAGGGGTACTCCGAGCACGTGATGGACGCTGTCGGGGCGGAGGTCCTCCCGGACCTCGACAGTCTGCGCAGCGCGATGGAGCGCCGCCGGCGGAGTCGGTCGGCCGTCGAGCGGATCCTCATGCGACTACTCGGCCTCGACGCGAAGATGCGCCAGTACGAGGACGGCAAGCGCTTCTGCGACGCCGTCGTCGACGAGGCGGGTATCGAGGGCCTCAACAGGGTCTGGATCGAACCCGCCGCGCTGCCGGACCTGGGTGAGATCGAGCGTCCGCGGGACTGGCTCGCACGCGTCGAGCGCGGGGCCACGCCGGCTGCTGTCTGATCGACCCGTGTAACCACGCTCCGGGGGCGGGGTTTGAGAACGCGTGTTCGGTGGTATATTTCTACTGAACTTAGAACTAATAAGAACGCCCGATCAGGAGGGAGCAGTACCAGCAAATGCCCACTCAGACCCCCGCCAACAAGGCCGCCGCTACGCGTCGTCGTAACACCGCGAAGCGCAGCCAGGCTGCCAAGAAGGCCGCCCAGACCCGCGCTCAGGCCGACGCGACGACCACCGAGGTCATCGCGCAGCAGGCCGAGCGAGCGGTTCTGGTCCCGGTCGGTGCGGCTCTCGTTGTCCGCGACACGTTCGTGGACGCGGTCGTCGAGGCCACCAAGCCGTACACCAAGCGCGAGACGGCCGAGAAGGAGCTCACGAAGCTCCAGCGCCAGGTCAACGCCGACCTGCGCCGTTTCGAGCGTCGCGGCAGCACCGCGCGCAACCGCGTCCAGCGCCGCGTTCGCAAGACCCGCGTCCGCGTGGAGCGCGAGCTCCGTCAGCGCCGGACGCAGGCGACCCGCGCCGCCAAGCGCACCCGCCGCAACGCCGAGCGCCAGCTCAAGACGACCCGCAAGGACGTCGAGGGCATCGCAAAGCGCGTCCAGGACCAGGTGGCGAGCGCCGCTTAGGTTCGTTGCTTCCCCCCGCCCCGATCAGGAGAGCGGACGCGGGGTAGGACTGCCGGCCTCAACGCCGGTAGTGATGCAGTATCTCTCCTCCCTCAACCGGCGAGGCCTTCGGGCCTCGCCGGTTCTTTTTGGGAACGGGTCGACGGCCCCGGTTTGCGAGAATCACTGACGATGCCGACCAAGGAACAGGTGACCGAGGCCCTGCGCCCGGTGATTGACCCCGAGTTGCGCCAGTCGATTGTGGACCTCGGGATGGTCCGCTCGATCGAACTCCACGAGGACGGGCGCGTGGACGTGGTCGTCTCGTTGACGACCCCTGGGTGTCCGATCCGCTCCCAGTTCCAGGAAGCGGTCGTCGCGAACGTGTCGAAGCTCGACGGCGTCGAGCACGTCCAAGTGGGCTTCGACGTCCTTTCCGACGAGGAGAAGAAGGGCCTCCAGCAGCGCCTCGGACGCGGCGCGCTGCCGAAGGGCGCGCTCGCGCGGGTCAAGAACGTGATCTGCGTCGGCTCGGGCAAGGGCGGCGTCGGCAAGTCCACGGTCACCTCCAACCTGACTGCCGCCCTGCACGCCGAGGGCAAGCTCGCCGGGGCGCTCGACGCCGACGTGTGGGGCTACTCGATCCCGCGCATGCTCGGCGTCCACGGCAAGCCGAAGGTGTCGGCCGAGCGCAAGATCATCCCGCTCGAGGTGCTTGGCGGGGTGCGGGCGATGTCGATCGAGTTCTTCCTTGAGACCGAGGACCAGGCGATCACCTGGCGCGGTCCGATGCTCCATAAGGCGATCCGGCAGTTCCTCGAAGACGTCGACTGGGGTGAGCTCGACTACCTCCTGATCGACCTCCCGCCCGGCACCGGCGACGTCTCGATGACGCTCGCGCAGCTGCTCCCGCAGGCCAAGTTCGTGATCGTCACGACGCCGCAGCCGGCGGCGCAGAAGGTCGCGGCGCGCGCCGCCGAGACGGCCAAGCGCTTCGACCTCGAGATCGCCGGCGTGATCGAGAACATGTCCGGCTTCACGACTCCGACGGGCGAACGCTTCACGATCTTCGGCGAGGGCGGCGGCCAGCAGCTCGCCGACGAGCTCGACGTGCCGCTGCTCGGCAAGATCCCGCTCCAGGAAGAGCTTCGCGTCGGCGCCGACAACGGTCGCCCGCTGGTGCTCGACGACCCCGACGCGCCCGCCTCGCAGGCGCTCTTCCACGCTGCCCGCGGACTGATTTCGGTGACACCGCAGGAGCTCCCGCTCGAGCAGGCGAGCGCCAACGGTGACCTGGCGCCGCCCGTCACGGGCACGGCGCTGCCGATGGCGCCCTAGCGCCGCTCAGCCTGACGTGGGCCGGCTCGCGAAGATCTTGGGCAGCGTCGCCGGGCGCTCCCGCAGCACCCCGACCAGCAGCTTGCCGATCCCCCGATAGAACCCCTTGCGGGGAACGTCGGCGAACAGCTGCTTCAGCCACGCACCCGGTACGCCGAAGCGGATGATCCCGCCGCCCACATCGACGAGATCGGCGCGACGGATGAGCTCGACCTCCGCGCCGCGGTCCCACTGCGAGCGCAGGTCGTGGTGGAACTCGCACGCAGCGGCGCAGAGCGCGATCCGCTCGGGCGACCACAGCAGTGGGTCGAGCACCTTGGCCACGAGCCGGCCGCTGTCGCGAACATAGGCATCGCCGGTCGAGGCAGACGGGTAGATGCCGGCGTCGTGGAGCATCGCCGCGCAGAACAGGAGCTCGTGGTCGAACTCGTCGCCGCGCAACCGCCCCATCTCCTCGGCGATCAGGAACGTCCGCGCGCAGTGGCGCTCCATCGCCACCTCCGTGCCGGAGCCGGCGGCGGCCTCGCGGAGCCCTTCCAGCGCGGCCCGCTCCGCAGGTGAGTCAGCGAGCGCCTCGGCGCTCCGCCCGTTCATCCCGCCGGGTCAGGCCTTCTGCTTGTAGTAGTCCGCGTTCTTCTGGACGTAGCCGGCCCACTCGTCGGGGAGCTGGTCCTCGGCGAAGCAGGCGTCCACCGGGCAGGCCTCGACACAGGCGTCGCAGTCGATGCACTCCTCGGCATCGATGTAGAGCATCTCGACCGCGTCGTAGTCCGCCTCGTCGGGCGTGGGGTGGATGCAGTCCACGGGGCACACCTCTACGCAAGAGTTGTCCTTGGTGCCGATGCAGGGCTCGGCGATGATGTACGTCATGTGGGTATCGGTTCCTCGGGGTCGGATTCGGGTCGCCCGCGGTGGGGCGGCGGAGCGCGGAATTGTATCCGCCCCGCGCGCCGGAGCGGTCGCGGGAAGTGGATACTGCACCTCATGATCCTGCTGACCGGCGCCACCGGCACGATCGGCTCGGCCCTGCTGCGCCGCCTGACGGTGGCCGGCATGCCCGTCCGCTGCCTCGTGCGCGATCCGCGCAAGCTCGGCTCCGAGCGCGTGCGGGTCCAGTTGGCGCTCGGCGATCTCGGCACGCCGGGCTCGTTCCGCAACGCGATGCGCGGCGTCAAGACCGTCGTCCACCTGGCCGCCTCGATCCGCGATCAACCGCACGCTTCGATAGAGGAGATCAACGCGGTCGGAACGCTGCGGTTGCTCCGCGCCGCCGAGCGGGCCGGCGTGGAGCGTTTCGTCTTCGCGTCGGCGCTCGGGGTCTCGCTCCACTCGCGCACGGCGTTCTTCCGCTCGAAGGCGCTCGCGGAAGAGGCGGTCGCCGACAGCGAGGTGCCGAGCACGATCTTCGCTCCCTCGATCGTCTTTGCGCCCGACGACCCCTGGATGACGCTGCTGCGCCGCTTCTCCTACCTGCCGGCAATGCCGGTCTCCGGATCGGGCAAGTCCGTCTATCAGCCGATCTGGGCCGAGGACGCCGCCGACTGCCTGCTCGCGAGCCTCCAGGGGTCCGCTTCGAACGGCTCGAAGGCCCGCTTCGAGCTCGCGGGACCGGACATGCTCACGCACGACGCAATCGTGCGGATCGCGTTGCGCTCGTTCGGGCGGCGCCGTCGCCTGCTGCACCTGCCACTGCCGTTCGTGCGGCGCTCGCTCGACCTGGCGGAGCTCGTCGCGGGCCCGCAGGTGTTCGCGACCTGGGACGAGGCCGAGCTGATGGAGCTCTCGATGACGAGCGAGCGCGGAGTGGCCGACGCCCGCGCACTCGGCGTCAGCCCACTCTCGATGGCAGAGGTGCTGGCGGCCGGCTAGCGCCCGAGGCGGAGGACGACGCGCTTTGGCAGGATCGCCGCGATGACCGAACCCGTCCTCCGCCCCGCCGGCCCCGAAGACGTCGCGCGGCTCACCGAGGTCGCGCAGGCCGCCTACGGTCGTTACATCGAGCGAATTGGCAGGCCGCCGAGGCCCTACACCGACGACTACGCCGAGGTGATGCGGAACTTCTCCGTCACGATCGCCGAGGTGGACGGGGAGATAGTCGGGCTGATCGCGATCGGGCCCGACGAGGAGGGGTTCGTCGTCGACAACGTCGCCGTGGATCCCGCACATGAGGGCACCGGCGTCGGCCGGGCGCTGCTCGAGCACGCCGACGCGCAGGCCGCCGCCGAGGGCTTCGACTCGATCTACCTCTACACGCACGAACTGATGACGGAGAACATCGCCCTCTACCGGCGGATCGGCTACGTCGAGTACGACCGCCGGGTGCTTGGCGGCGATGCCCCCGTCGTCTTCCTCCGCAAGCCGCTCGGCTGAAACGAAAGAGGGCCCGGCATTTGCCGGGCCCTCTCGAGTACTCGAAGCGCGAGCGCCTCGCTACATCATCCCGTCCATTCCCGGGGGCATGCCGCCACCGGCCATCGCGGGCTCCTTCTCCGGCATCTCGGCGACGATGCACTCCGTCGTGAGGATGTTCTTCGCGATCGAGGCCGCGTTCTGCAGCGCCGAGCGCGTCACCATCGCCGGATCGATCACGCCGGCCGCAACGAGATCGACGATCTCGCCGCTGTCGGCGTTGAGGCCGTGGCCCTTCTTGGCGCCGCGGACGTCGTTGACGACGACCGAGCCCTCGAGGCCGGCGTTCTCCGCCAGCTGACGAACGGGCTCCTCGAGCGCGCGGAGCACGATCTTCGCGCCCGTCTGCTCGTCGGCGTCGTCGAGCGACTCCGGCTTGACCGCGTCAGCGGCCGCCAGCAGCGCAATCCCGCCACCCGGCACGATGCCCTCCTCGAGGGCCGCGCGGGTGGCCTGGAGCGCGTCCTCGACGCGGTGCTTCTTCTCCTTCATCTCTGTCTCCGTCGCCGCGCCGACCTGGACGACCGCGACGCCCCCGGCCAGCTTCGCCAGCCGCTCCTGGAGCTTCTCGCGGTCGAAGTCGGAGTCGGTCGACTCGACTTCGGCCTTGATCTGGTTGATGCGGCCCTTGATCGCCTCGGCTTCGCCGTTGCCGTCGATGATCGTCGTGGTGTCCTTCGTCACGACGACGCGACGCGCCTTGCCGAGCTGCGACAGCTGGGTGTTCTCCAGCTTCAGCCCCATCTCCTCGGTGATCACTTCGGCGCCGGTGAGGATCGCGATGTCCTCGAGCATCCGCTTGCGGCGGTCACCGAAGCCGGGCGCCTTGACCGCGACGCCGGTGAACGTGCCGCGGAGCTTGTTGACGACGAGCGTCGCAAGCGACTCACCCTCAACGTCCTCGGCGATGATCAGGATCGGCTTGCCCGACTGGATCACCTGCTCGAGCACGGGCAGCACGTCGCGGACCGAGCCGATCTTCTGGTTCGCGATCAGCACGAACGGCTCCTCGAGCACCGCCTCCATGCGGTCCTGGTCCGTGACCATGTAAGGCGAGATGTAGCCCTTGTCGAACTGCATGCCCTCGGTGAACTCGAGGTCCATGCCGAACGTCTGGCCCTCCTCGACGTTGACGACGCCGTCCTTGCCGACCTTGTCGATCGCGTCTGCGATCACATCGCCGATGTCGTTGTCGGCTGCGGAGATGGCCGCCACGCGGGCGATCTGCTCCTTGCCGGAGATCTCCGTGGACTGCTTGCCGATCGACTCGACGACCGAATCGACCGCCTTCTCGATCCCGCGCTTGAGCGCGAGCGGGTTGGCGCCGGCGGCGACGTTCTTCAGCCCCTGGCGAACGATCGCCTGGGCGAGCACGGTCGCGGTGGTGGTGCCGTCGCCCGCGACGTCGTTGGTCGCCGTGGCGACCTCGCGCACGAGTTGGGCGCCCTGGTTCTGGAATACGTCCTCGACCTCGATCTCACGGGCGATCGTTACGCCGTCGTTCGTGATCGTGGGCGCGCCGAACTTCTTGTCCAGGACGACGTAACGGCCCTTTGGGCCGAGCGTCACCTTGACCGCGTTGGCCACGGCGTCGACGCCCTCCTCGAGGGCCGTCCGCGCCTCCTGGTCGTACTTCAGCTCTTTGTGAGCCATGGTTTCTAGATCCTCTCTTTCAGTCTTTCTGGGTGCTTAGGCGACCTTGGCGAGGACATCCGACTCGCGCAGGACGAGCAGGTCATCGCCGTCGATCGTGATCTCGGTGCCGCCGTACTTGGAGTAGAGGACCTCGTCGCCCTCCGAAACATCGAGCGGAACGCGCTTTCCGGTGTCCTCGGAGATCTTGCCGTCGCCGACGGCGACGACCTTGCCGCGCTGCGGCTTCTCCTTGGCCGTATCCGGAAGGACGATGCCGCTGGCGGTCGTCTCCTCCTCCTCGAGTGCCTCGACGATCAGCCGATCGCCGAGAGGCTTGAGCTTCATTCGTAGGAACCTCCGTCTTGCTGGTACCGGTTTAGGGCTTGGCACTCTAGCAAGGAGAGTGCCAAAACGTCACCGCGTTTACCGCTTCGTAACGCTAGTTCTGCGAGGGGGCCTCGGGCCGCAGGCGCTCGGTGATGTCGGCCGGGCGCTCCGAGATCTCGGAGAAGTGCACGACCGTGACGACGTCGTCCTCGCTCACCTCGCGACCGTAGATCTGCTCGAGGAAGTGGGTGGTCTCGTCGGTGCGGCGGAACTCCGGGTTGTCGTGCTCGATGTCGCGCGGCGAGAGCTCCTTGACGCTTCTTGACCTCGACGGCGTCGATCACGGCCTCGAAGATCTTTTCCCGGGGCGAGTGCTGGAAACCGACGGTGACCATCACGACCTCGCCCTTGCGGTATTTGGCGCTCTTGTCGCCGAGGCGGATCGTCGCGGTCTTTCGCCCGCGACGCAGCTGGTCGACGAAGACCGGCGAATAGAAGTTGAGCACGAACATCCCGCGGCAGCCTATCGGGCGGCTTCGTCCAGGCGGGCGCGCGCCTTTGCCGCGATCTCGCGCTCGCCGTCGTAGCTCAGCAGGCGCTCGGCGTCGGCGAGCGGGACCCACTCTGCGGACTCGACCTCGTGGTCGTGATCGCGCACGCTGCCCGAGCGGTAGCGGAAGAGATAGAAGCTGACGATCTTGAAGACCCGGTTGCGTTTTCGGGTCATGTAGAAGTAGCGCACGTCGCCGAGCTTCTCGACGAGCTCGGCATCGAGGCCGGTCTCCTCGCGGACCTCTCGCGCCGCCGCGTCCTCCGCGCTCTCGCCCTCGTCCGGGTGGCCCTTCGGCAGGGCCAGCACGCCTTCGTTCTTCCGTGGCCGGATCGCCGCGAAGAACGGCCGGCCGTGGAAGCGGCGTATGACCAGACCGCCGGCGGAGTACTCGCGTTTCACGCCGCGTCGTCCTTCCCGCCGACGAGATCGACGAAGCGAACCCCGACGAGAGCCTCCTCGACTCCGTCGCGGATCCGCACGAGCCGCTCGTCGCGTCTCCGCCGCAGCGGACAGACGAGCGCTGCCCCGGGCGCCAGCTGCGCCGTCAGGGCCGGCGGTGGATCTTCGTCGGCCGTCGCGGTTACCGAGATCCCCCCGAAGGGCGCCCGGTCCGCGGCGCCGGCGCTACCGTCGCCGATGCGAACCTCGACGTTGTCACAGCCGGCAGCGGCGAGCGCGACGCCGGCCTGGTCCGCGAGCTCCGGGTGGCGTTCGACCGTGATCACCTCATGCGCGCAGCGGGAGAGCACGGCCGCTCCGTAGCCGGAGCCGGTGCCGACCTCGAGCACCAGCTCGTCGCCGCGGAGCTCGAGCATCTGAGTCATATAGGCGACGATCCACGGCTGCGACATCGTCTGACCGTTGGCGATCCGCACGGCGCTGTCGCGATAGGCCCGCGCGCGAGCCCTGTCGGGCAGGAACAGCTCGCGCGGGAGCTCGGCCATCGCCTTGAGCACCCTGTCGTCGTGGATCCCGCGCCGCTGGAGCTGGCGCTCGACCATCCGCTCGCGCGCGCGGGAGAAGCGGTCGCGCTCAGTAGATGTAGTTGCGGAGCGCCGCGGGCTCACGCACGATCACCTTCCCGCGGCCGGTCGAAACGATGCCGGCACGCTCCAGCTTCGCGAGGAAGCGGCTGGCGCTCTCGCGCGAAGCCCCCGCCAGCTGGGCGATCTCGGTCTGGGTCATCGGGATCAGCACCTCGACCTCGAACGCAGCGGCGTGCTCGGGCCCGACGAGTCCGAGCAGGACGGTCGCCACACGTCCCGCGACGGTCTGGAACGACTGGCGCGTTATCCGCTCGTTCGCGGCGCGCAGGCGGTCGGCGAGCTCGACGCACATCTTCGCCGCGATGCCGGGGTGCTCGCTGAGGATCCGGCGCATGTCGCCGGCGAGGATCGCGATCGCAGTGGTCTCCTCGATCGCCTCGACGCTCGCTGAGCGTGTCTCGCCCTCGAACATCGCGAGTTCGCCGAACATCTGCGGCGATGTGACCTGGGCGAGGGTGATCACGCGGCCGTCGGAGTGCGTCTTCGTCACCCGCACGCCGCCGCTGCGGACGACGAAGCAGGTGTCGCCGCTGTCGCCCTCGCGGAAGATCACCTGGCCGGTCTCGTACGAGCGCGGGACAGAGACCTCGGCGATGCGCTCGAGCTCCTCCTTCGTCAGGCCCGCGAACAGCGGGGCCCTGGCGAGCAGTGCGGCCGTCTCCTCATCGGTCGCCATACGGCGGATAATCACAGATGAAATGGCCCCGAGCAGGCGGACGATCTCGACGGACGCCGCCCCGGCGGCGATCGGCCCGTACTCGCAGGGAGTCGTCGCGGGCGGCCTTCTCTTCTGCGCCGGGCAGATACCGCTCGACCCGGCGGGCGGCGCGCTGGTGGGCGAGGGCGACGCCGCGGCGCAGGCGCGTCGCTGCCTGGCGAACCTGGAAGCCGTGTGCGAAGCGGCCGGGGGAGCGCTGCGCGATGCCGCGAGAGTGACGCTGTACCTGACCGACCTCGCCGGCGACTGGGAGACGGTCAACAAGGCCTACGCCGGCTTCTTCACGGGCGGCGACCCGCCCGCGCGGGTCGCCGTTGAGGTCGCGGGCCTCCCGCGCGGGGCGCTGGTCGAGATCGACGCGATCGTCGCGTTGTGACGACCGAGACAGGGTCGTCCGCTAGCGCTTCTTCGGCGGGTTCTTCGGGACCGTCAGCAGCTTGCCGCTGCGGGTCACCTTTGTGCAGCTTCCCCGGACCCGGTCCCCGGAATCGACGACCACCTCCGCCCGGCGCGGGCCGCACGTCACCACGTCGTTCGCCTCGCCATCGCGCACGTTGACGAAGTCGCGACCGGAGCCTTTGTCCTTACCACCGGCAGTGGCGCCGGTATGGACGCTCGTCGCGCCCTTGTAGTCGATCAGCCAGTCCGAGCCAGGGCCGCCGTCGAGCGTGTCGTTGCCGAGCCCGCCATCAAGGATGTCCTGACCTTGGCCGCCGCTCGCGGTGTCGTTGCCGGCGCCGGCGTAGAGCGTGTCCTTCCCGCGGCTCCCGCCAAGGCTGTCCTCGCCCTGGCCTCCGTCCAACATGTCGGTGCCGGCAGCGCCGAGAAGCCTGTCACGCCCGCCATGGCCATTGAGCGTGTCGTCCCCGGAGCCGCCCCTGAGCACGTTCGACTTCGAGTTGCCGGTCCGGACGCGATGGCGCCCGGTTCTGTTGAAGCCTTGATCGTCGGTGTTGAAGTTGAGGCCAAGGATCTGCTTCGCGAAGTCGTCGTTTCGCCGCGTGTCGCTCTGCGCGCCCTGCGCGCTGGAGTCGCCACCGTTCTCCTTCGCAGAGAAGAACTCGGGCCCCTGGCCGACCGGGACATTCGAGAACTGGACCCCGACGCGCACACGGTCAGTGTGGAACGGGTTGGCGTTGGCGTCGGTGAGCGAGGGGTTGATCGCCGTATCGGTCATCGAGCCGAACGTGTTCCAGAACACGATCGTGTTGCTCCACACGAACCAGTCGGCGTCGTTCATCGCCTTTATGCGGTTGATCTGCGCGGCGACGAACTCCTTGATTACAGCGCCGAGTGCGGCGGTTACCGCTTCCACCGCCGCCGCGCCGAGCGCCACAGGGATGGTCGCGCACAGGATTCCGAGCGTCGGGATCCCGCCCGTGGCGCAGATGATGGCCGAGATGGCGAGCGACGATGTGATTGCTACGCCCGCGGCGATCAAGGCGTTCTTGACGGCTTCGCTCGCCTGCATCTGGGACAGCCGCAGCGCCGCGGCGACATCGCCGTGGATGTAGGGGAAACCGGTCGTGTTCCGCCACTTGTAGTTGTCGCCGGGGTTGGGCAACACCGGCTTGTCTCCGGTGAAAGCCGACCCCAATCCCTGGTCCCGCGACCAGTTGTTCCGTTGGCGGAGCCAGTCGTCTACCAGCAGCGTGCCAAAGGGGTGGGTATCTAGCGGCGAGCACACCACCATGACGTTCACCGGCTTCTTCGGATCGCTTGGACCCTTGGTCGTGTTGCGCTTGATGAAGGTGCCGCCGCGGTCGAGGTCGTTCTGGTCCACGGCCGCACAGGGGTCCGCTTCGCCGCGGTCGCTCGAGAGGTTCTTCATCGCGGAGCCGGTCGCGGGGAAGGACAAGGCGAGCACTGACGCGACCGCCATCAACGAGAGGAGCAAGCCAGCCCGTCGCATCAAACCGGGTCCAACCCTATTACCGCCGGCGCTCACCTTGCAACCTCGAACGGGGGCACCTTGATCTTGTCGAGGCAGGAGGCGTCGGGCCGCGCGTTTGGGTTTGACAGGAACGCGGCGAAGATGGCCTGCGGACAGGTCCCTCCCTTGAAGAGCCCGCCGTGGCCGACCCCCGGGACCACGGCCAAAGTTGCGTTTCGCAGTCGCCCGGCGGCATACCTGGCCCAGCGCGCCCCGGTGAGCGCATCGAACGTGCCCCCGAGTACCAGCGCCGGGAGTTTGCTGCGCGGGAAGCTGCGGGCCGACTCGGGCGCCTTGCGCACGTTCCAGACGCCGCAACCCTCTGTCAGAAACGACAGGCCCGGCGCCTCCGCGAGCACGGAGTCGGGAAAGCCCGGGAAGCTGCGCCGTCCCTGCGCGAGCACCTTCGCTTTGCGCTCGAAGGGCACCCATTCGCTGCAGAGCACGCTGTTGGACATTCCGTACGCCACGTCGTCGTGGGCGGCCGCCTCGTGCGCCTCGGCGACCTCCTCCGGGCGACCGCGCGCGACCGCGTCGATCAGGGCGGGGACTCGCGCCGGCTCCGATGTTGTCGCGTCCGTGATCCAGGTGAGCAATGCGGCACCGTCCAGCAGCACGCTCACCCGGTCCCCGTCCTCCGTCTTGACAGGTGTCGTCACAGGGTCGGCTTCGAGCTTCCGCACGAGGGCGTTGAACGTCACGCCGAGTCGGGGATAGCGCCTGTTGCAGGCGCGCTGCGCACGGCAGGCCCGGAACAGGTTCTCGATGCCCTCCTGAGTGTTGGTCCAGGTCCAGGCGAGGCCGGCTACGTTCGGCGGAACGATCGAGTCGATCGCGACGCTGCGGATTCCCAGCGGGTGGTTGCGGACGTAGGCGAGGGCGAGATCGGTGCCGTACGAGCCTCCGAACACGTTCCACCGCGCGAGCCCGAGGGCTACGCGCAGCTCGGCGAAGTCGGCTGCGCTCTCGGTCGTGTTGTAGCCGCTGAGATCGATCCCGCGGCCAGCCAGGCGCTGACGACACTTGCTCGTCGCTGCGATGAACAAGTCGCGTGTCGATTTCGCATAGGAGCGGAGAGCGACGGAGCGAACCTTGTAGCGCTCGATTTCAGGGCAAGTCAGCTGGGGTGAGTTGAACCGCGTCCCGCGCTGCGCCATGAAGATGACGTCGCGTTCGCGGTTGAAGCCCACTCTCGCCGTGCCCGCGATCTGCGTCCAGGTGGTGATGCCGGGACCACCGGAGAGGAACACGATCGGGTCCGGCGCAGGGGTAGCCGATTTCGCAGGAACGATCGCGACCGCGAGCCGGATCGTCTTGGCAGTGCCTCTCCTGCGGTTCTCGGGCACGACAAGGGATCCGCAGCGCGCGTTGTTCTCCCGCAGGGCCTGCTCGATCCGCTCCGTCGTCGAAGGACAGGGGCCTGGCTCGAACGTCGCTGCGCTCGCGGAGGTTGCCGCGACGAATGTTGCCAAGACAGCGGCGAGAATCCCTACCCCAATTGCCGCGCTCCCTCGTTCCACAGCGTTCCTACCCTAGTCAAAAAACCCTTTCTCGGCGCCGGTTTCTGTTAGCGTCGCGCCACGATGCGGAGTGGCTGGAGGAGGGCGCTCGCTGGAGGGACGCTGCTGGCCTGTCTCGTCGCACTGCCGGCCTGCGGCGGCGACGACGATGACCACGAGCCCAAGCCGCGGGCAGCGAAGTTCGAGCCCGGCAAATGCCCGACGAAGAAGATCACACCGGAGGTCCAGAAGGTTCTCGAGCAGGCACGCTGCGGTGTCCTCGTGGTGCCTGAGAACCGCGGCAAGTCCAACAGCCGGTCGATCCGCAACGGCGTGGCGATCATCCCGGCGAAGTCCTCCACGCCGGCGCCCGACCCGATCGTCTACGTCCATGGCGGGCCGGGAAGCAGCGCCGTCTCAGAGGCGGGCGAGCTCGTCGAGGCCGCCGAGCTGAACGCCGACCGCGACCTGATCCTGATGTCGCAGCGAGGGAACCTGCACTCGCAGCCCGAGCTCACATGCCTCGCGATCGACCGCTTCAACGCGCGAGCTCGGTGGCGCTCGGCCTCGACAGTGACGAGGCGCAAACGCCTGCGCGCGCAGGCGACGCGGACATGCCGTCGCGAGCTGGCAGCGAAAGCCGACCTCGCCGCCTACAACACCACCGAGAGTGCGGCCGACCTCGACGATCTTCGCAAGGCGCTCGGGATCCGCGATTGGAACGCGTTCGGCCATTCCTACGGCACCCAGCTGGCGCAGACCTACGTACGCAAGTACCCGCAGCACATCCGGGCGGTGGTGCTTGACGGACTTGTCCCGGCCGATATCGCAAGCTACGGGTTGCTCTGGCGGGCGACTGGCGAGGCGTTCCGGAACATCTCGCGCGCGTGTGAGGATGAGCCCCGCTGCCGCGAGCGCTACGGCGACATTGGCGAGAGGTTCAACCGGCTCCTGAGCGAGGCGGCGAAGAAGCCGATCAAGACCGAGGTGCGGCCGGAGGGCGGGGGCAAGCCGGTCGAGGTCGTGCTCGATCCGACAGCGCTCATCAGCTGGCTTATTCCGGCGAGCCATCTGGTCGCGGACGCGCCGGCTGCGATCGCCGAGGCTGCGGACGGCCGTCCGCAAAAGATCGCCGAGCAGTACGGGCTTTCGAAGGTGAACCCCGAGGGGTTCGGGAACTTTTCCTGGGGCCTCCTCAACAGCGTCACGTGCGCGGAGTGGAACCGCGGCGTGGGAGAGGTATCGAAGGAGGGGCGCCGGGCGTTCCCCGGCCTGCCTGCCTCCTTCCAGGCGAAGCCGCCCCAGGTTCCTTTCTCGGGTGACGACTGCGGTGTCTGGGACGTGCCGAAGGCACCGGACTCGCTTCGCGATCCGCTCAGCAACGACATCCCGACACTGATCGTCAACGGCAGCTTTGACGCCCAGACCGCCCAGAGCGCCGGGGCTCACGTCGCGCGCACGCTGCCGAACTCCACCGTGATCACGATCCCCGGCGCGGCGCACGGCACGTTCTTCGAATCCAAGTGTTCGGCAAGCGCGATCACGTCGTTCTTCAACCACCCGAACGTCCCCGACACAAGCTGCGTGCAGGACGCCGAGCTGCCGAAGTTCAACTAGTCGAGCGGCCCGTCCGGCGCGTCGCCTGATGCCCGCTCTGCTCGCAGCGACGCGACCTTCTCCTCGTATTCCTCGGTCGGCGTGCCGCCGATCGCGTCGCGCACCCTCTTCTTGAACCGCTCCGTTCTGCGCTCGTCGCGGAAGCGATGCTCGGCCTTCGCCTGCTTTTCCGGATTGCGCTCGCCGTAGAAGCGCTTCGCCCACGGTGAGCGCGGCTTGCCGATCCGGATCGCGCCGTAGAGCGCGAGCGGGACGAAGAAGAAACCGATCGCGCCGTGCATGATCCGGCCCTTGAAGAAGCAGGCCGTCACCATCATCAGTATCAGTGCCGATGCGGCCACGCTCGCGATCACGGCCGCGGTGCTCTGTGTCTCGACCGCGAACGGGTTCGCGCCGAGGAGTACGAGGAGCATGCCCATCCCAGCGATGACGGTGGCATCGATCGAGCCACGCCCCTCCTCGGCCCAGTAGACGTCGTCGAGACGCAGCCAGAGCGCGTACTCATCGACGGTCAGGCCGGCGCCGATGCCGAAGATCAGCGCCGAGATCTCGAACCACGGGCTCTCGTTGAAGAGAGCGAAGCCGAGTGTCGCCCCGGCGAGCATCGTGAAGATCCCGAAGACGAGGTGGTGGACGTGGACACCGCTCTCGCTGACCACGCTGCCCGGCCACCATTCGGCCCGCGGGCTGCGGGCGATCCTCGTGCTCATGCGGATGAACGCAAACGAGCCGATGAAGCCGACGAAGACGAGGAAGACGGCCTGGCGGTCGTGCTCGACCAGTTGGTCGTCCCAGAAGTCGGTGAAGATCGAAGCGACCAATGAGGTCACGGGCGCAGGGTATAAAGAACTTGCGCGGGCGCCGTTTTTCAGTGCTACTTTCTGCCGCAGTGACGCAGGGGGCTTGGAAAGGTCAGGGGACCCTGGCGGTGTTCGCGGTCGCGACGTTCGCCGCAATCGGTGGTGCGGCGGAGGCGCAAGCGGCGCCGAAGAACGTCATCGTCTCGCCCCGCGCGGGCCAGCTGCTGCCCGCAAAGCCGGTCTCGATCAGCGTACGCGCCGCAGATCGTCTCGAATCGCTGACGGCGACGCTCAACGGCCGCCGGATCGGCGGCTACTTCGGCCCGCGCGAGAACGGTCGCCGCAAGCTCACGGTGTCCCCGTCGCACGGCCTTCGCCACGGAACCAACGTCCTGCGCGTCACCGCGCGCGACGACGCCGGACAGAACCCGCGCAGGCAGACCGTGCGCTTCCGCGTCGAGGGGGATGCGCCGCTGGTCGGCGCCGGCAAGGACATCGACCTCGGCGTCGGCACCACGATCCACCTGCGGGAGCGAGGCTCGCTACGCGAGCCCGGTAGCAACGTCGTTCTCCGCTACTCGTGGCGCGTGCTCGACAAACCCGACGGCAGCAGCCTCAACCCTGCCAAGGTCACCCGCAGCGCCACCGCCCGCCGATACGCCACGACGACCGCGCGCACCGACGACGTCGAGCTCGACGAGCCCGGGACCTACAGGTTCAGGCTCGAGGTCGAACGCGAGGGTCGCAGCACCGCTGCATCGCTCGAAGCACTCGCCGCGGCGCGCCAACGCGGCGCCGACGACATCGTCGTCGAGGCGAAGTCGCCGCCGGCGGTCGAGGTCGACACGATGTACCAAGAGGCGGGCCGGGGCTTCGGCATCAAGGTCGGCAAGGACTTCTACCCCGCGCCGCCGCGGACCTGGCTCCAGACCGTCGTGCTGAAGCGGAAGAACCTGGAGTACTTGGCCGACAAGTCGAAGTCGTACGAGTGTGCGAATCCGTTCCCGCCGAATTGGCAGAGCTGTTCGGGCGCGGTCGTCAAGGACCTGAACTCGCTCAACAGTGATCACCTCGTGATCGTTGCCTCGCAGCCGACCGGCGTGCCGCCGTACGGCTACGGAGCGACGCTCGGAAGGCTGAACGTCGATCCCAAGCAGATCCCACTCTCTCTCTCACCCAGCGCGGGCGGCACGCTCCCAGCCGGCACCGGCCTGCAGCCCGGCACGATCTCGCTGATCGGCATCCCGGAGCCTGGGCGAGGCAAGGATCCACAGGTGATCAACGCGTCGGTCGAGAACCGGCCCCAGAACGGTCGGATCAAGGGCCACCTCGTCGAGGACAACTTCGACAACTATCGCTTCGTCTCGTTCGAGCGCCCGACCTTCACGACGAGGGCCGAGCCGGGAAGCTTCGACAACCCGGCTCGAGACATCCGCTTCCGCGCGGGTGACGGCACCTTCCGCTCGAGCGCGATCAAGCGCTCCGACGGAACGACGGTGGGCGGCTTCCACGTGGCGGTCTTCGACAACGAGAAGCTCGCCGCCACGGACGAGTACGGCGCCGAGGCTCACTACACCCAGCGAACCGAGCAGGAGTTCGGACTTCCAAAGACGCCGCTCCCACACACCTCGTGGCAGAACACTCAGCAGTTGAGAGACACCCTCAAGGACATTAACGACACGCGCCGCAAGAAGGTCGTGCTGATCACGAGCGTCGGCAACCCGGTGCCGTCGCCGGAGCCGGCGGTCGACCAGCTCGACGATCTCGCGAAGGAGATCGAGCGTCTCGGCGGCACGCGCAACGGGCTCCATTCCGTCGTCGATTGGGAGCGCAACAAGGACGGCAAGAACACCTACACGCTCGTCGGCGGCTCCGACATCGGTCCGGGGCAGGGAACCGAGGTCTTTGGTAGCGGCGCGAGCCCGGGGAACCCCAACGCGGCGCCGACGGTCAACGGCGTACTGAAGCGCGGCAAGGACTATCGCTTTGCGATCGACCAGGCTCAGACCAGCGGCGACACGACGGCGTTGCTTCGAACCCTCGCGGCGCCCGCGAGTAGCTGGCCGGAGGGGGACGACCCTGGCAAGAAGGCCGCGATCGCCTTCATCGGCAACGACGTCGGCCTCGGCCGGGACCCGCGGCTCGCCTACTGGAACGAGGACTACGGGACCGGCAAGACGTTCGACAACGCCGACGAGGACATCAAGGCGCTCAAGTACGCCCCCACGACGCGGTTCAGCGAGGCCGACTTCGACTGGGCAAAGCGCGAGCTTCGGCTCGAGCTTCGCTGGCTCGGGCAGGTGAACAACTACATCGGCAAGCTGTCGAGGCCGTTCGCCTTCCAGGGCTCGACGCAGACGACCTGGGCCAAGCTCGGGGAGATCGTCACCGAGGTCAAGAACGCCGGCGAGGTCGCCAGCGAGGACAAGACCGAGGCGACAATCGGACAGGTCTTCAAGCATGTCGCCGCCTTCGCCCCGCTGATCTTCCCCGCCTCCGCCGTCACGATCGGGTGGATTGCGGGGATCTATGGCGTGATGGGCGACCTCGTGTCGCTGAGCGTGAAGGGCGAGCCGTCGAACGCCGAGTTCGAAACACGCGCCGATGCGCTCCAGGGCGAGTTCGTCAATCGCCTCGTGAGCGTCCAGGACACGCTCGGCGAGATGACGAAGGTGATCGCGTCCGACTACGAGAAGCTGAAGACGGTCGGCACCCTCGGCGGCTGCGTCTCGACGGCCGAGAGCTGCCCGCGCGAGTGGCAGTTCAGCGATCCGGACCGCAGGCGCGTGACGCAAGCCCTGCAGGTCTCGCTCGAGTCGGCCGCCTACCAGTCGCTCGTACCGGCCCGCTTTGATGCCTGGCGCCTGCCGGTCTCGAAGAACCAGGATGGTCAGAACTTCAACTGCTTCGTCGGGAGCAGCAACCCCTACAACCCCAACGGCGGAAGCCAGTTCGCACCGTTCAAGGACTTCCCGGACCGGGGCTTCCTCGCAAAGCCGCTGACACGCGAGCCGAACGAGCCCGGCAAGGATCGCTGGCAGGTGCTGGTGCTCAGCAGGCTGACACGGGTGAAGGGCTTCCTGGGGATCGAGGTCAGCAAGTTGGCTCCCCCAACGAGCAAGATCGTCAACCGGATGTTCGATCCGATCGATCGCAACGATCCGAATCAAGGCGGTCTGGGCCTCCGGCCCGACATCGTCTTCGAGACCGCCTTCAACCAGCGGACGCTCGACCGCGGGACCTTGGACGCCTCCTGCGACCGGTGGTACGGCCGCTAGACGGATCGCGTTTGCTCAGCGGCGTCCGCGCGGCGAGATCATGATCCACTCGTTGCCGTCGGCGCGGCCGTCGTGGCGGCCGGCGTCGAACGGGAAGTTGTTGTCGTTCGCGACGACGAGCCGCCCCCCGGACAGCGGCATGATGCTCTCGACGCTCCGTAGCGGGAACGAGAAGTCCCGCCCGAGCCCTCGGTCGCCCGGCTCGGCGGGGAGCGAGATGCCGGTCGGGTCGCTCAGCGCGAGCAGGTCGACGAGCCTTCGCTTCGGGACAAAGCCGCGCCGATCCCTGCGGTTGAGGTTCACCTCATAGACCCGCTTGAAGCGGACCTGGACGCCCTCGAAGTCGTCGCGCTCCATCACGAGTAGGCGCCTGTCCTCGAGCAGCTTGGCGTCGGCGACGAGCCACTCAGGGTCCTGGGTGCGATAGGCCCAGCGCTTCCCCGTGAAGCGCCGCTTCTCGAGGTCCAGCTCGTAGACGAACCGCCGCAAGTTGTCGGCGTCGGCCAGCAGCGGACCCTCGAGAAAGACGTACGCCCGCTTCCCGTCATCGCTCGCCGCGGCGGCCTCGAACCCCTTGCTGCGGCCAAGCGTGGGCGCCTCGCCCGCGGTCAGCTCCGGATTCTGGGGTGACTTCACCCCGGAGAGCGAGACGGGGGCGTCGAGCAGCCTGCCCTTACGGTCGAAGTGGAGCATCCATGGACCGAACTCGTCGCCGACCCAGAGCGTTCCATCCGGCGCTTCGAGGATCGACTCGGGATCCACGTCGGCGCCTGTTAGGCGACGGTCACCGCGAGTAAGGGGGAACGGGAACTTCCGGTCGGGGTCGCGCAGGTCGACGTAGCTCTTGACTTCTACGGCGCCGCGCACCTCGGGCCGGGTCCTGAACGCAACGCGCAGCCGGTAGATGCGCAGCAGCCAATCGGCGGAGCGCTCCTTCGTGCCATAGCCGTTGTCGGGGATCGCAAGCCATTCTTCGCGGCCGTCCCTGAGAATTCCTGAGAAGCCCTGGACCGGCTGGGCTGCGAAGGGCGGCGTGAACCCGTTGATCGGGGCGGTGCCGAGAGCCGCTCCCGACGGCGGACCGCCCGCGGTAGTGCTTGCCGGCAGCACCGCTCGTCCGAGGAGGGTCCCGGTCGGCTCCGCGGCGGAAGCCGGCGACGCGATCGCCGCCATGCCGAGCAGGCCGACCACCGCGCGCAAGCGGAGTTCCCTCCGGGTCACCACTAACGCTTTTCGGGGTTATCGCGCCCACGGCTCGACGGGCGCTTGGCCGGCTTGTCAATGCGGTTGAGCGTGTTGGCGACCTTGACGACGTCGCCGATGTTCGCGAAGTCGACCGCGATGAAGTTCGGCAGCATCTTCCGCTCGAGCCGGCAACGCCGCGCGCGCGAGAGGAGCACGTCGTACTTGTTGACCTTCTCGGCCTGGCTCACACGCGCCTCGGGCTTCTCGATCCAGTGGTTGAGCAGGAAGAACTCGCCGCGCTTCGGGCCGCGCTCCTGCGCGCAATTGAAGTCGGATGGCTTCTTGTAGGCGTAAGGCACCTCGGCGGTGAAGTCGTACATCGGCCGCAGCCACGGCACCTTTCCGCCCTGGCGCTCGAGCATCACGACGACCGGCGTGCCATCGTCGATCAACTCACGCAGCGTCGGCCAGGGCGGGCCCTGCTTGCCCTTCCAGACATAGTCGGCGAGCCCGCTCTGCTCGAACGCCTTTGCCGTGTCCTTCGGGGTGACGACGTCCTCGATGCCGAGCACGATCACGTTGTTGGGATGCGCGGCGGACCAGTCCTTGATCTCCCCGAGAGCCTTCTCGAGCTCGATCGAGCCGAGCTCGCAGAACGCGTGGCACGAGTACGCCCGGCGGGAGCCCTTGGCCCGGTAGCCGACCGATTCGCGCAGCCGCTCGGCGGCTTCGCGCGCCTTCGGGCCGAGCGTGGCATTGAGCTTCTTGACGGCGTTTCCCCCCCTTCGAAATCGGTCCGGACCTTGCCGTTCCGCGTCGGCTCGCCGTAGGCCGTGTCGATCAGCAACGCGCGGATACCTTTGTCCAGCTGTTCGGTGAGGGTCCGCTCCTGGTTCGGGTTGATCCAGGGGCGGTACGCCGCCGAGCTCTGCGCGTTATGCGCCGCCGGGTAGACCACCTTGTTGATCGCGCGATTGCACAGCGCCTCGCTGCCGTTGCAGGTGTTTCCCAGCTGCTCGGCCTCGTCCTCCGAGGCGCCGCCACTCGTGAGCAGCACGACCGCGACGACGCCCGCGCCGAGCAGGGCGACGACGATCGCGGCGGCGGCCGGCGAGATCCGGCGAACCCCCCGGCCCAACCGTTCGGTCGCGGTGCCGACCTCCTCCCGGGGTTTGGCGACGACCGACATGAGCTCCGCGACCGCCCGGTAGATGACGTAGATCGCAAGGCCGAGGAAGGCGAGCTGCAGCACTCCCCAGACGTCGAGCGCGAGCCAGACACCGATGGCGAGTAGCACCAGTGCGTGCAGGACCCGCACCCAGGACCGCTCCGGCGTCGCGGTCACGCGCTTCCAGGCCCGCGCTAGCGGGTCGTCCACGTCTATCGTCCGGATCAGCGATGCCGCGGAGGCCACGATCACGACGCCGGTCGCGGTCAGCGCCCAGCCCCACGAGCGGAAGTCGAGCAGGAACGAGTCCCAGGCCGCGCCGGCGGCGTCCTGGGTGAGCTGGTCGTCGATCTTCCCGAGGACGATCCGCCGCCCGATGCCGTAGCCGATGACGATCACCACGCCGACCAGCGCGATGCCGATGCCGAGATAGATCGACGTCCTACGCCGGTCCATCGACAGAAGCAGAGCGAGCAGCGCGAAGACCAGCAGGATGATTAGGTTCTGGACGAAGATGTCGTCGGTGTTCTCGGCCGCCTGCGCGAAATCGAGCGGCCCGCCTTCCGCTGTCAGGTCGAGCAGCTTCGTCGAAAGGTCGTCCGGGACCTTGCTCGCGAGCTTTGGCTGGAACTTCTGCAGCACGCCCTCGAGCAGCACCGCGACGTCGGCGATCTGGAGTACGACGGAGTCGCGGTCCTTCGAGAACAGCGCGCTGTGCGCCTCGACCACCGCTCTGCGGAAGATCCCCTGGAACGCGCCGGTTCCGATGATCGACGAGGCCGCCGACTCGATCACCGGCTCGATCGCGATCAAGTCCCGCCGTGCACGCAGGACTGCCTGCTCGGTGATCTGGCGTGCCGCGTACTCCCTGACGTTGTCGTCCTCGAGCGTCGCAACCGCGCGGTCGGCGAAGTTCTCCTTGTCGACGAGCGCGTGCACGACGTAGCCCTGCAAGACGGTCAGAAAGACGAACAGCGTCGCGATGACGACGCAGACGACCGACGCGACCCGGCGCGCACGGCGGCGAGCAGGCGTAGCACGCGCTGCCGCGCGGATCGCTGCGACTCTTTCCCCGAAGCCGCTCACGGGGCTAGCCTAGCCCGCCGCCCACCGATCGTGGCGAAGTTGCGCGCGTTGTTCTAGTCGAGCGCCGATTCGCGGCGGCGGCGGCGGAACCAGCGGCCGCCGAACCACGCGGCCGCAGCAAGGAGCGCGAGCGGGATCGCAACGCCGATCATCCGGATCGCTATCCCGAGCGCATCCTCGAGCGAGCCGACGGCGTCGTCAAGCGCGTCGCCGGTCTCGCCGCCGTCCGTGCTCGAACTGCCGTCCTTCGGTTCGAGCGTCACGGCGATCGCCGCGTAGTTCGTCCGCTCGCGCAGGTCGCGCAGCTGGTCGCGCAGTGAGGTGATCTGGGTGCCGACGATGTCGAGTCGGTCTCTGATGGCCTCCGCGGCCTGGTCGGTGTCGGCGTTCTCGAGCCGCTTCAGCAGGCTCTTGCGCTCCGCTTTCGCGGCGCTGAGCTTGTCCTCGGCCGAGACGAACGCCTGCGTGCGGTCCTGGCCCGTCTGCGACTGCGCGCGGACGGTGCCGAGCTTCGAGAGCTCCCGCAGCGTGGCACGCAGTTCTGTAGCGGGGACGCGCAGGTCGAACTCGCCGCCGTCTGTGCCCTCGTCGCCTGTCTCGAGCGAGGAGCTGAGGACGAAGCCGCCGCGGCGTTCGGTCACGCCGACGACCTTGTCGGCGACGCGGTCGAGGTCGTCGCGTGGGGCAGCGAGGGTGAGCCGGGCCGTGCGCTCGACGCGGCGGGTGCGCTCGCCCGGAGCGATTCCGCCTCCGCTCGTGGGTGGCGGCACGGGCTCGATGGCGTCCGGCGCCACGCTCTCGCGCGACTCGCTCTCGAGCGATTCGTCGGTGGTCTCGGCAAGATCCCTCGCGGGTTCGCTGGACATCTCGCCCTCGCCGATGAGGACGGCCGTCGAGGCGGCGCCCACGATCACGATCCCGGCCGCGCCCGCGAGCAGCGGCCGCCGCAAGGCGCCGAGGTTCGGCCGGGGGAGCCGGGGCATGCGGGGGCGGCGGCGCGGCGGCCTGGGAAAGCCGGCCGCCGCGCGAGCATCGAGCTCTCGGAGGAAGTCCGGATCGGGTTCGGGAGCGAGCTCGCGCAGCTCGAGGGAGAGCTCCTGCAGCTCGCGCTCGGCCGGGTCCGTCGCCGTCGCGCGTCCTTCGGCGAGCGCTGCCTCGATCGTCGCGACCGTGGCGCGGTCCTCGTCGGTCATTCCGTTGCCGTTGCGGGTCATGAGCAAGCCTCCGTCAGCTTCGAGATCGTCCGGGAAAGTCGTGTCGAGGCGTTCGTCTCGGAGATGCCGAGCGCGGCGCCGATCTCGGCGTTCGTGAGGCCGCCGTGGAACTTGAGCGCGATCAGGTCGCGCTCGCGCTCGGAGAGGAGTTCGAGCGCTGCCCGGACGGTCGCCCACCGTGCGGAGGCCTCGGCGTGATCGGCCACCGTCGGTGAGTCGGCGTCCTCGGGGTCGGCGGCAAGGCCTGCGGTCTGCTTGCGCTTGCGCAGCTCGTCGAGCGCGGCGTTGCGAACGATCCCGAACACCCACTGTTCGCGGGTGCCGCGCGATGGCCGGTAGGTGTGGCGCTTGCGGTACGCGCGCTCGAACGCCTGCGCGGTGACTTCCTCAGCGGCAGAGCGGTCCCGCAGCAGCGTCGCCGCGTACGCGTAGACGCGTTTGACGCAGGCCCGGTAGAGCGCGTCGAAGTCGTCGTCGGCGGGTTCCGCAAGCGATGGGAGCGGTTCTGCCACTGCCTGATTCACACCCTTACTACGAGCGGCCCGCCGATTCATCACGCCGACTATCGTGACTGGCGTGAGCATTGCGAAGCGCACCGCGGCCCTGCTGGGCGCGATCGCTGCCTTGGCTGCGGCATCCAGCGCCGCGCCGAGCGCGGAGGGCGCGAGCACCAAGGGCCTTCTGTGGGCGACGGTCAACGCCTGCGACACACCGGCGCGGCCCGACCGCATGGGCGTTCGCGGCAGCATGCCCGGCACGGGACGCGCGGGCAAGATGCTGATCCGCTTCAGCGCGCAGTACTACGACGCCGCCAACCTCCGCTGGCGCTCGGTCCACGGCAGCCGCGGGACCTCGCCGTGGCTGCTCGCGGGGTCATCGAAGCTCAAATTCCGCGAGGTTGGTTGGACGTTCGAGTTCGACCCGCCCGCGCCCGGGGCTGCGTTCCGCGTCCGCGGCGCCGCCGACTTCGAGTGGCGCGAGCGCCGGCCGGTGAAGAAGGGCAGCAAGAAGACGAAGTCGGTCGTCGTCAAGCGCCGGCGCGCGATCACGACCGCCGGCCACGTGTCGAAGACCGAGGGCGACCCGCCCGGCTTCACGGCGGACGCCTGCGAGATTCGCGGCTAGCGCTCGGGGTTGGGCGGTGGGGGAGGGGCGGCGCCGTCAGACGCCTTGCCCGAGCTCATCCAGTGGTAGGCGAACAGGATCACGCCGACGACGACGAGAGCGGCACCCACCCAGTGGACGGTGATCGCGAGCACGGCTCCGACGACGATCAGGATTATCGGCCCGACGTGTATCCGTTCCATGGCGGGGCTTATACCCGTTCGACCAGGTTTGCGAACAGCCGCGGGTCGTTCGTGATCACGCCGTCCACGCCGAGCTCAGCCAGGCGTTCGATCCGCGACAGGTCGTCCACCGTCCAGACGTAGAGCTCGCCGCCGGCCGCGTGGATCGCCTCGACCAGGCTTGGCGAGACGAGCAGCCAATGTGCCATCACGGCCTCGATGCGTCCCTGCGAGAGCATCTGCGCCGCTTGCCGGGGGAGCCGCGCGCGGACGTAGCGGGCAACGAGGTAGGCGACCGGAGCGAGCGGCCCGCGTGTGTAGTCGCGGCGGACCTTCGGCACCGACCACCCGCGCCGCAGGCCCGGCGAGAGCTCTCCGATCCGGTCGAGGCTCTCGAGGTACTGCGACGAAACGATCGAGCGCTCGGTCAGATCTCGCGCGCGGAGCTCGTCCGCGACTTCACTCTCGTACCCAGGCAGCTTCAGGTCGACGTCGAGCCCGAGCCCGGCGTAGGCGGGCCCGGCGAGGTGGTCGAGGCCCTCCTCGAGCGTGGGCGGCGTCCTGCGCGCGGCGTCCTCGTAGTCGTGCGCGAGCACGAGTCGTCCGTCGCGCAGCCTCAGGACATCGAACTCGATCATGTCGACGCCGGCTTCGACTGCCGCCGCAAAGCTCTCGTACGTGTTGCCGGGCGCCAGCAGATCCGCCCCCTTGTGCCCGACGCGCCTCATCGCTGGCAAACCGGGCACCAGTAGGTGGTGCGCCCGTCGTTTCCTCCGACACGGGACCGGACCTGGCTCGCGCAGCGCCGGCAGGGCCGCCCCGCGCGGCGGTAGACCCACGTACGCTCACCATGCGCGGGCGGGTCGTCCGGCTCGACCGTGACGGTCGGCCCGCCCCGCTCGGCCGACAGCGCCATCGGCGGCCGCGCCGCTTCGATGATCGCGAGCGCCTCGGCGTCGGATACCTGCGCCGTCGGTCGCCAGGGGTCTACGCGCGCCATGAAACAGGACTCCGCGCGCCAGATGTTCCCGATCCCGGCGACGTTCCGCTGGTCGAGCAGCGCGTCTCCAATCGGACGCGTCGGGTCGCTCTCGCGCAGCCGTACGATGAACCGCCGCGAGTCGAACTCCTCGGCGAGCACATCCGGCCCGAGCTCGGCCAGGCGGCGGTCGAACCTCGTCCTGCTGTCGGTCATCAACTCCAGCACGGGCCCATCGAACTGGACGACGTCATGGACCGGGGTGCGGATGACGAGCCACGCGCGACGCGGCGAACGGCGCCAGCGCTCGCCTTTGCCGAACACCCGCCACGCCCCGGTCATCCGCAGATGTGAGTGCAGCGTCAGCCCGTTGTCGAAGCGGATGAAGAGGTGCTTCCCGTGCGAGTCCACGCCGCGCACGCCCGCGCCCGCCAGCCGCTCGGGCCAGCGATCGCGCCGGTGGCGCGCCTGGGGCGTCTCGATCGCGGTGATCTCGGCGCGCGCCAGCGCGTCGCGGATCCGTTTCGCCGCGTGCCAGATCGTGTCGCCCTCGGGCATCGACGTCCGCTCAGGCGCTCAGGGTCAGCTTGCGCGGGCCCTGCCTGAAGCCAATCTCTACGAGCATCGCCTCGATCGGCGAGCCGACCACAGGCTCGCCGTCGAAGCGCTCGAGCGCGAGCCGCTTCAACCGCCCGCGGCGAACGTGCTCGGCGAGCGCCTCGAGCGCCTCGCGCAGCCAGGCCTCGGGCTCGCCGCCGGCGTCGAGGGGCTCGCGCAGCGCGACGATGCCCTTGCCCCCGCGCTCGACGTAGAGCACCGGCTCGGCGTCGAGGAAAACGACATACGCGCCCGGCACGCGCGCCGGACGGCGGTTCGAGTCCTCGCGCCTCGGCCACGGCAGCGACGCGCCATATGCGTTGGCGGGGTCGGTCGCGGCGAGCACGAGCGGCCCGGCCGGCTCGTCCGAGCGCAGGCCGCGCAGCCGCTCGATCGCCGCGCCGAGGGCGAACTGCGCGCCACCCAACCCTTCGACGAAGTAGCCGCGGCGCGCGGTGCCGAGCGTTTCGAGGTTCGCCAGCTCGCTGTAGAGAGCGGCGAACCCGCCGGGGATTCCCTCGGCGAGAACCGTTTCGCGCGTGACGATCCCGTAGCGCTCGAGCAGCAGCTCGCTCATTGCGCGCACCTTGGGCCCGTGCGCGGGGGCGTCCGCGAGCAGCGGCGCGACCAGCGACCATCGGCCCTGCACTGCCGGTGCGCCGGGGCGGCGGCGGCGCGCGAAGCGCCTCCCCTCGCGGTCGGACCGTTTGGCGAGCGTGAGCCGCGGGGCGCGAAGCGGGGCGAAGGCGTCGTTCGTCACCTCGCCCGCCCAGACGAGGTCCCAGAGCCCCTCCTGGAGCTCGGCCGGATCGAGTTCTACGCCCTCCTCGGTTTGCGTCACGTCGGCGAGCAGGTCGGTCCAGAAGCCGGCGCCGTGGGCGAGACGCGCGCGGATGGCGGCGTGGACCGGCTCGTCCGGCGTTTCGCCCTTGAACGGGGGCGGACCGATGAAGCGGACGTCGTCGCGGAAGTAGAGCGCCACCTTGCCGGAGTTCCGCCCCAGCGCCCCAGCGCCGATCCAGACGACCTCGCCGCCGGCGCACAGCTGATCGAGCCAGGCGGGGGAGTAGGTCCCGACGCGCCGCGGCAGCACGTCCTGCTCCCAGACCGAGGGTGCGAGCGCCAGCCCCTGAAGTGGCACAAGCTGCTCGCGCAAGCGGTCCACTCCGGCGCCGCCTGGAGGCGAGGCATCCACGCCCTGCCAGGCGGGAAGAAGGCGCGCGAGTGCCTGCTGCTCGGCGGGCTCGACCTCCTGGCGCAGCGACGCGAGCGATGCCCGCCGTAGGCGCCGGAGAACGTCGGGGTCGCACCACTCGCGCTCAGAGCCGCCCGGGCGCAGCTCGCCGCGGATGAAGTCGCCCGCCCGTTCGAGCTCGCGCAGCACGGGACCGAAGTCGACGGCGTAGCGCGACGACAGCTCCGCGGTCGTGAACGGGCCGTGCGTGCGCGCGAAGCGGCGGGTGATCCGGGCGAGCGGCTCCTCGACCTCCTCGAGGAAGGTATCCGGCAGCCCACCGGGCGGGACCGCCCCGAACGCGTCGCGGTACATCCCGGCGTCCTCGGCCGCGATGAAGCGATCCTCGCCGCCGATCCGCATCTCGGCCACGCGCCGCTCCGCTATCAGCTCGGTGAGCATCCGCTTCGCCGAGACCGCGCCGAGCACGCGTTCCTGCGCCTCCTTCAGGTTGAGGTCGCCGATCGCGCGCAGCACGTCGTGGAGGCCGTCGCGGTTAGCCGCGCGCATGCGCTCGCTCGTGCGCGCGAGGTCCGCCTCGACCTCGGCCAGCGCATCGGGCGAGATCAGCTCGCGCAGCTCCTCCTGGCCGAGCAGCTCGCGCAGGAGGTCACGATCGAGCGAGAGCGCGGCCGCCCGCCGCTCGGCGTTCGGCGTGTCGCCCTCGTACATGTAGGTGGCGACGTAGTCGAACAGGAGCGAGGAGGCGAACGGCGACGCTCGTTGCGTCTCGGCCTCGACGAGCGAGAGCTCGCGCGTGTGCAGGCCGCGCAGCAGCTCGATGAGCCCGGGCAGGTCGAGCACGTCCTGGAGGCACTCGCGGTAGGTCTCGAGCACGATCGGGAACTGGCCGTAGCGCTTTGCCACCTCGAGCAGCGACTGCGCCTTCAGCCGCTGCTGCCACAGCGGCGTGCGCTTGCCCGGGTACGCGCGCGGGATCAACAGCGCGCGCGCCGCGTTCTCGCGGAAGCGCGCGCCGTAGAGGGCTGAGCCGGACAGCTCCGCGACGACGAGCTCCTCGACCTCGTCGGGCTCGACCATCACGAGATCGGGGCTCGGCGGCTCGTCGGCGTCGGGGAGGTGGACGATGATCCCGTCGTCCGACCAGATCGCGTCCGACTCGAGGCCGAACCGGTCGCGGATGCGCGCGCTCAGCGCCAGCCCCCAGGCGGCGTGTACGCGACCGCCATAGGGGGAGAGCACGCACAGTCGCCAGTCGCCGATCTCGTCGCGGAAGCGTTCGATCACGATCGTCCGGTCCGACGGGATCACGCGCGTCGCCTCGCGCTGCTCGCGCAGGTACGCGATCAGGTTGCGCGCCGCGCGCTCGTCGAGGTCGTAGCCGTCACCGGCGAGCTCCTCGGGCTCGCGGTCCACCGCCGTGCGGGCGAACTCGCCGATCGCCTTGCCGAGCTCCGCAGGGCGTCCGACGCCGTCGCCGCGCCAGAACGGGATCGCGCCGGGTGCGCCAGGCGCGGGGGTGACGATCACCCGGTCGCGCGTGATCTCCTCGATCCGCCAAGTGGACGCACCGAGCATGAACGTCTGGCCGGGCCTCGCCTCATAGACCATCTCCTCGTCGAGCTCGCCGACGCGCCGCCCGTCGGGGAGGTGGACGCCGTAGAGCCCGCGGTCGGGGATCGTGCCCGCGTTCGTCACCGCGAGCTGGCGCGCGCCCTTGCGCGCGCGAATCGTGTCGTGCACGCGGTCCCAGACGATCCTTGGGCGCAGGTCGGAGAACTCGTCCGAGGGGTAGCGGCCGTCGAGCATGTCGAGCACCGAGTCGAGCAGCTCGCGCGCGAGCTCCGCGAACGGGTATGTGCGCCGGACGAGGTCGTGGAGCTCCGCCACCAAGTGCTCTTCCTCGTCGGAGACGATCGCGACGATCTGCTGCGCGAGCACGTCGAGCGGGTTGCGCGGAACGACCGTGTGCTCGATCTCGCCGGCGTGCATCCGCTTCGCAACGACCGCGCACTCGAGCAGGTCGGCGCGGAACTTCGGGAAGATCCGTCCCTTCGAGGTCTCGCCGACGCCGTGGCCCGCGCGACCAATGCGCTGGAGGCCGCGGGTGACCGACTTCGGCGACTCGACCTGGAGCACGAGGTCCACGGCGCCCATGTCGATCCCGAGCTCGAGCGACGAGGTCGCCACGAGGCACGGCAGCTCACCCGACTTCAACAGCTCTTCGACGACCTCCCGCTCCTCGCGAGCGAGCGAGCCGTGGTGGGCGCGCGCGATCTCGGCCGGTCTTCCTTCTTCTCCCGCAAGCTCGTTGAGGCGTATCGCGAGCCGCTCGGCGGCACGGCGGTTGTTGACGAAGACGATCGTCGAGTTGTGCGCCTGCACGAGCTCGAGCAGCTCGGGATAGATCGCGGGCCAGATCGACCGGCGCGTCGCCTCTCCCGGCAGCGCATCGATCTCTACACCCTCGTTCGCGTCGGGCTCGACCATCGACTCCACGGGCACGCGGATCTCGAGGTCGAGCGGCTTGCGGATGCCGGTGTCGACGATCGTGCAGTCGCGGCCCGGCCCGGTCAGGAAGCGCGCGACCTCCTCGAGTGGGCGCTGGGTGGCCGACAGGCCGATCCGCTGGAGCGGCTCGCTCGGTCAACGCCTCGAGGCGCTCGAGCGTCAGCGCCAGGTGGGCGCCACGCTTGGTCTGCGCGACGGCGTGGATCTCGTCGATGATCACCCACTCCGCGTCGCGCAGGATCTCGCGCGCCCGCGAGGTGAGCATCAGGTAGAGCGACTCCGGCGTCGTGATCAGCACGTCGGGCGGCTTGCGGAGCATCGCCTGGCGCGCCTTCTGCGGCGTGTCGCCGGTGCGGATGGCGACCTCGACATCGCCCCCGATCCCCTTGAGCGGCGCGCGCAGGTTGCGCTCGATGTCGTAGGAGAGCGCCTTCAGCGGCGAGACGTAGACGAGGCGCGTGCGGCGTTCGCCCTCCTGCGCGGGCTCGGAGACGAGCCTGTCGAGCCCGTAGAGGAAGGCAGCCAGCGTCTTGCCCGAGCCCGTGGGCGCCGCGAGCAGGACGTTGTCACCCTGCGCAATCGCAGGCCAGGCCTGGGTTTGCGCCTCGGTCGGCGCCTCGAAGGCGCGCGTGAACCAATCGCGTACGGCGGGTGTGAAGGCTGCGAGGGCGGCGTCAGACACGTAACCCGTCAGCGTAGCGCGCGGGGCCAACGGCCAAGAAAGGGCGGCGGTGGGTAGAGCTCGCCGCCGCCGGGTAGGTTTTCCGGCGGATGCGCCGTCTGATCGTTTCCTGCCTGCTCGCGCTGGGCTTCGTGGCCGGGTGCGGCGACGACGATTCCTCGAAGGACGAGGAGAAGCAGACGCCGGGGTCGGCTGCGACGTCGCCAACGCAACAGTCGTCAGCGGCCGGGTCGCTGCCGTTCTCGGAGGTCGAGGACTTCTCGGTCGACTACTTCGAGAAGGCGACTGAGCAGGAGATTGCCTTCTGCCCCGAGCCGAGCTGGGAGGCGAAGGCCTCCAACCAGAAGGCGGCCCTCGATGCGGCGACGCGTGCGTTTGACGCCGAGGACGTGAAGATCCTCTTCTGCGGCAAGGGGAGCCTCGCCATCAGCTACGTCGTCTACGAAAGCCCCGAGGCGGCGAAGAAGGCGCTCGCCGACGACGCCGCCGGTCAGAACCAGATCCTGCCGCACCTGCTCGCCGGCAACACGCTCGTGGTCAACACGATGCCGCCCGGCATCACCTACATCGAGGCGCTCCAGAAGGAGTGCGGCTGCGGCGAGGCCGGCGGCGGCCGCCAGCAGACGCCCGGCGAGAGCAACCCGACGCCCTAGCGTCCGGTCGCCAACACCTTGGCGCGGGTGAAGACCGCGTCGAGCATCGGCTCGGTGAGCCGCCCGGTGAAGGTGTTCTGCTGGCTCGGGTGGTAGCAGCCGAGGAGCGTGAGCTCGCGCGCGCCGGTGAGTTCCGCGTCTGCGCCGTGGCCGAAGCGAGGCTTCGGGCGGGGGCGGACGCAGCCGAGCTCGGCGCAGACCCTGAGCGCCGCGTCCCAGGCGAAGCCGCCGAGGCACACGACGACCGTCACCCGCTCGAGCAGGCCCAACTCCTCGACCGCATAGGGGAGGCAGTTGTCGCGCTCGGCGGTCGTCGGGCGGTTCGCCGGCGGCGCGCAGCGGACGGCGGCGGAGACGAAGGCGCCTGTCAGCGCCAATCCGTCGTCGCGATCGATCGACTCGGGTTGGTTTGCGAAGCCCGTCCGGTGGAGCGAACCGAACAGCCAATCGCCAGAGCGATCGCCCGTGAAGAAGCGCCCGGTGCGGTTGCCGCCGTGCGCCGCGGGCGCGAGGCCGAACACGTACACGCGCGCCGCCGGATCGCCGAAGCCGGGTAGCGGTCGGCCCCAGTACTCCTCGTCGGCGAACGCGGCGCGCTTCTCCCGCGCGACCTGCTCGCGCCACTCGACGAGGCGGGGGCAGCGCCGGCAGCGAACGACCTCCGCCTCGAGCGCCGCGAGCCCGGCCCGGCTCAAGCCTTCAGCTTCCGCCCGCTCGTGAACAGGTACTGCGCCCAGAGATAGACCGGGATCGCGAACGCAGCCGTGACTCCGAGCGACAGCCAGACCGAGACGTCGCTCGACCCGAGGAAGCCGAAGCGGATCGCATTGACGAGGTAGAAGAGCGGGTTGAAATGCGACAGCTCCTCCCACGGCGAGCCGAGCATGTCGACGGAGTAGAAGACGCCGCCAACGAACGCCAGCGGCAGGATCACGATGTTCGAGATGAACGTCGTGTGGTCCCACTGCTCGGCGTAGATCCCGACCACCGTCCCGAGCGCCGCGAACAGGACGAGGCCGAACGCCACCGCCGCGATCAGCGCAAACGGCCGCTCGACCGGGACGCCCGTCAGCGGTATCGCCAGCAGGAGCAGCGCGACGCCGATCGCGAACGCGCGCAGGATTCCGCCGACGCTGTAGCCGAGCGTCATCTGCCAGGGACGCATCGGCGAGGAGAGGACGTCGTTGATGAAGCGGTCCGAGCGCGCCTGGTAGATCGTCGAGGCGTTGTTGTTGTAAGCCGCCTGGACCATCGCCATCGCGATCAGCCCGGGGACGATGAAGATCTCGTAGTCGATAGCCCTCGACCTGCTTGATCCGTCCGCCGAGCGAAAGGCCGAAGACGAGGATGAAGAGGATGGAGGAGATGACCGAGGCGAGCACGGTCTGCGTCCAGAGCTTTGTCACCCGCAGCGTCTCTCGCCGCGCGAGCCAGCGCAGCCCGGTGTAGCCGTTCACGAGGGCACTTCCATCGCCTTGACGTAGACGTCGGCGAGCGTGTCGCGCGCCGTAGTGCTCGCGCAGGCCGTGGGCCGAGTCGCGCGCGATCAGCTGGCCGCCGCGGATCAGTGCGATCTCCTCGCAGAGCTCCTCGGCCTCCTCGAGGTAGTGCGTCGTCAGGAGGATCGTCGTGCCCTCGGCGTGGAGGCGGCGGATGTAGCTCCACAGCTCCTGGCGTAGCTCGAAGTCCACCCCGGCGGTCGGCTCGTCGAGGATCACGAGGCGCGGGCGGTGCATCAGCGCCCGCGCGAGCAGTAGCCGGCGCCGCATCCCGCCGGAGAGCTTCGACGTTCGTACATCGGCCTTCGCGCGCAGGTCGAAGACGTCGATCATCTCGGCGGCGCGCTCCGCTACTTCGGCCTTGCCCATCCCGAAGTAGCCGCCGTGGTAGGCGAGCGTCTCCTCGACGGTCAGGAAGCGGTCGAGGTTGACGTCCTGCTCGGCGAGTCCGACCCAGCTGCGGGCGAGCAGCGAGCTCGACTGCTCGCCGAAGACGAGCGCCTCGCCGGAGGTGATCCGGATCAGGTTGCAGACCGCGCTGATCAGCGTCGTCTTGCCGGCGCCGTTCGGTCCGAGCAGGCCGAAGAACGCCCCGTCGGGGATCGTGAGGTCGAGCGACTCGAGCCCGAGCGTGCCGTCGTCGTAGCGCTTGTGGAGCGCGCGCAGCTCCAGCGCGGGTGGGGTCTCAGGCATCCCTGCGAGCGTAGCGAGCGGGGCGCGCCGGCCCGCTCGCCCGTCTCGCTCTACCTCGGGAAGTTCACGTAGGCGAGCTCGCCCAGCGTGTCGATGCTGTTCTGCGCCAGCCCCGCCTCCGACAGCGTGTAGACCCTGTCGCGCACGACGAGCGAGCGCGTGATGTCGGTGAACTCGCCGTGCTTGCGGTGCGACACGCGGCCGACCGGTTGGATGCCCGAGCGGTCTGCCCGTGCGCCTAGCGCTGTCGCGGTCCCGTCGCCGTCGTCATCGTCCGCGACCGGTAGCAGCGCCAACGAGCGCGGCGCCCAGTAGAGGAACGCGTGGTGGTCGTACTCGACCTCCGAGTACGAGGTCGGCGACAGGCGGAACTGGTGCAGGCGCGTCGGCTTGCGCAGGTTCGACACGTCGAACACGCGACAGCTGCGTGCCGCGCGTGGCGCCATCCTTGTCGGCGTCCTGGCCGACCCCGAGCAGCAGGCCGTCGCCGATCGGGTGGAGATACGCCGAGTAGCCCTGGATCTTGAGCTCGCCGAGCACGCGCGGGTGCGCGACGTCGGTCAGGTCGAGGGTGTAGAGCGGGTCGGTCTGGCGGAAGGTCACCACGTATCCGACCTTGCCGATGAAGCGGACGGCGAAGATCTCCTCGCCGCGGCCGAGCCCGCCGACACGGCCGACCTGCTCGAGCCGCCCGCCGCGCTCGGTGAGCGTCGTGACGAAGTTCTCCGACTCCTCGTCGTTGTCGAGCTCGAGCCATTCGGGCGTGTCGGTGCTGGCGACGCGCAGCACGTCCTCGTCCTCCGACATCGCGAACTGGTTCAGCAGGAAGCCGCGCACCTCGCCGCTGCCGCGGTAGGAGGTGCTGCCGGGGTCGGAGACGTCGAACTTGTGGATCGCGGTCGTCGCGCCGGCCGCCGCCTTCTCGGGCGAGAGGTCGGGGTCGTTCCAGCGCTCGGTCGCGACGTAGAGCCCCTTCGCCGACGAGTAGACGGTGTCGCCGTCGCTCATCACGGCGTCGGAGTCCACCGGCGAGACGCCCTTCGACAGGTCGATCGTCAGCACGGTGATCATGTCGAGGCCGGCAAACGTCCGCGGGTGGCGGACGTGGCTGCACGGCACCGCCGAGCGCGTCACGCGTTTCTTCGTGCGGCGGTTCTCGTGCACCGATCGCGGCAGCCAGCTCGCGCCGCGGCTCGGCTTCGCCGAACCTTCAAGCGCGTCGGGGTACGAGGTGAGGACCAACCGCGCCGTGTTGCCGATGAGCCGCGCGTCGACGAAGTCGGCCTCAACCTTCAGGGTGCTGACGACGCTCAGCTTCGCCGCGTTGCCGAGGTCGACCTCGGTCAGCTCCGTTCCGTTCGGGACCGAGCCGACCACGTCGCTCGTCGCGGCCCTCGGCGGGCCGGAGAGGCCGCTGCTCGCCGCCGAGATCACGAGCGCGCGCTCGCCGCGGATGAACAGTTGGTGATCGCTACCGGTCAGCTTCAGCGAGTCGACCCGCCGCGGCTGGTCGCCCGTGACGTCGATCGCGTGGAGCCTGTCGCCGGCGATCGCGTAGATGCGGCTGCCGTCGGTCTTGACGATGTCGGGCTCGTCGATCCCGGCCTCCTGGACGTTCGTCTCGGAGAAGTCCTGCCCGCCGACGCCCCCGCCGGCGCTCTGCTTCTCGTTCGAGCCCTGGTCGTTCTGCGTGGGCGGCGCCGCGTTCGGTAGCAGCGTCGGCGTCTCCGAGCGCAGACGCGGGGCGTGCTGCTGCGCGTAGCGGACCAGTCCGCTGCACGAGCTGAACGCCTTCAGCCGCGGGTTCTTGCTGCTCTTTGCCTCGGCGATCCCGCCGACTCCCGGCACGCAAAGCAGCACGCCGACGACAACTGCCCCGGACTTTCCAAACGCTCGCATCCTTGCCCAGCTCCTTAGGTCGTGTACGGGTTTGATGTTTGACGAGTCCCCGCGTCCCTGACATCGGGGCATCCCCCTTACTACGACGACCGTAGCCGTCGTATCACGGATCTGCGCATCGAACAATCGTCCAGGTCGGGCTATTCAGCCAGCTTGCGCCCGTACTGCTGCTCGTAATAAGCGCGGTACTCGCCGCTGCGGATCGGGCCCCACCACGCCTCGTTGTCGCGGTACCAGGCGACGGCGCGCTCGAGCCCATCGTCGAAGCCGACCGCGGGCTCCCAGCCGAGCGCGCGCGCCTTCTCGGACGAGAGCGAGTAGCGGCGGTCGTGGCCAGGGCGGTCCTCGACGTGCTCGATCAGCGCTGGGTCGGCGCCGGTTAGCTCGACGACCCGCTCGACGACGGCGATGTTCTCGACCTCGTCGGGCCCGCCCGCGTTGTAGACCTCGCCCGCCTCCCCGCGATCGAGGACGGAGAGCACCGCGCGCGCGAAGTCCTCGACCCAGATCCAGTTGCGCACCTGGCGCCCGTCGCCGTAAACGGGCAGGCGGTCGCCGGCGAGCGCGTTGAGGATGCAAAGCGGGATCAGCTTCTCGGGATGCTGCCGCGGGCCGTAGTTGTTCGAGCCGCGGCAGATCGCCGCCTCGATGCCGTGGGTGTGGGCGTGCGCCGAGACGAGCAGGTCGCCGCCCGCCTTCGTCGCGCTGTACGGCGAGGACGGGTCGAGCCGTGAGTCTTCGGCGAAGGTGCCCTCGTCGATCGAGCCGTAGACCTCGTCGGTCGAGACCTGAACGAAGCGGCCGACCCCGAGCTCGCGCGCGGCGTCGAGCAGGACCCCGGTGCCGATCACCTGCGTGACGGCGAAGTCGGCGCCGTCGGCGATCGAGCGGTCCACGTGCGACTCGGCAGCGAAGTTGACGACGGCGTCGCAGCCCTCCATCGCCGTGCGCACCGCTTCCGCATCCTCGACCGCGCCCTCGTGGAACGCCGCGAGCTCGACGCCGTCGAGGTTCTCGCGCCGGCCGGCGTAGGTGAGCTTGTCGAGCACGACGACCTCGGCGCCCGGGTCGGTCTCCAGCACGACGCGGACGAACGCCGAGCCGATGAACCCGGCCGCGCCCGTGACGAGCACCCGGCGGGCCATCAGAGCAGCTCGATCTCGGCGCTGTCGCCGATGACGAAGCGGTAGGCCTTCGGCAGGTCGCGCGTGCGGACGATCGCGACGTTGCGGCCGATCAGGCTCGCCTCGACGCGGCCTCCCTGGAGATCGCGGACGGACGAGCCCGCGAGGATGATCGAGTGCTCGATCTCGGCGTTCGAGATCTCGACGTCGTCGCCGATCGCCGTATAGGGGCCGATGTAGGCGTCGGCGATCCGCGCGCCCGCGCCGATGATCGCCGGGCCGCGAACGGTCGCACGCTCGAGCCGCGCGCCCGACTCGACGACGACGCGGCCCTCCATGCGGGAGTCGACGACCTCGCCGTCCACGCGTGCCTCGAGGTCGTCGAGGATCAGCCTGTTCGCCTCGAGCATGTCCTGCACCTGGCCCGTGTCCTTCCACCAGCCGTGGACGATGTGCGGGTCGACCCGCAGCCCTGAGTCCACGAGCTGCTGGATCGCGTCTGTGATTTCGAGCTCGCCGCGGCCGGAGGGCTCGATCGCGCGGGCGGCCTCGAAGATCGCGGGCGTGAACATGTAGACGCCGACGAGCGCGAGGTTGGTCTTCGGCTCAGGCGGCTTCTCGGCGAGGCGGGCCACCTTGCCGTCGTCGAGCTCGGCGACGCCGTAGTGCTCGGGGTCGTCCACGGGCGTCAGCAGGATCAACGCGTCAGGTGCCTCCGAGCGGAAGGCGGCGACGAGCTCCGAGATGCCGTCGCGCAGAAGGTTGTCGCCGAGGTACATCACGAACGGGGTCTGCCCGAGGAACTCCTCCGCGGTGAGCACCGCGTGCGCGAGCCCGAGCGGAGCTTCCTGCTCGATGTAGGTGATCGAGACGCCGAAGCGCTCGCCGTCGCCGGCCGCGGCGCGGATCTCGTCGCCCGTCTCGGGGGCGATGATCACGCCGACGTCGGTGATGCCGGCCTCGGCCATCGCCTCGAGGCCGTAGAAGAGCACCGGCTTGTTGGCGACCGGCACGAGCTGCTTGGCGCTCGTGTGGGTAATCGGTCGCAGGCGCGTGCCCTTCCCGCCCGACAGGATCAGCCCCTTCAGCTGGTCGGTCATGGCCTAGTAGGTGCCGCCGAGCTTGCGGTGGTCCCACGAGACCGTCCGCGTGGGGGTGAAGCGCAGGCCGACGCGCTTCGGCGCCTGCGCCATCACCATCTCGCGCACGCCGTCGGGGAGCTCCGCGCCATCGGTGTAGCGGCGAAACAGCGGCAGGCCGTACTCGTCGGCGATCCGCTCGGGGTCGCGCTCGACCCCGACGTCGCACTCGAACATCACCCCGCGGAGCTCCTCGTAGGAGACGCCGTCCTCGATCTGCAGCGTCGCCCGCGGATCGCGCTCGAGGTTGCGCGCCTTCTGCGACTTTGCGAACGTCCAGCCTGTCAGCGCTGTGCCGTCCACGACGTACCAGAGCGGCATCAGATGGGGCCGGTCGTTCGGGCCGATCGTCGCGCAGGTGACGACCTTCTGCTCGTCGAGGAAGGCGACGATCTCGTCGTCGGACATCTTGATCTGGTCGCGGCGTGAAGGCATCTGCGCGGCAGGAGGCTACCTGCGCCCCGGCTCAGGACGGCTCGAGGACCAGGACCTCTTCGGCTGGGGTTGACATCGGGTTCGTGCCTCCCGCGTGCCAGTCCTCGATCAGATCGTCGTAGTGCTTCGAGGCCGGATGTCCAGACTGGCCGACCATCTGCTGCCAGCGCGAGCTCGCGGGATCACCGATGTCGGCGAGCAGGCGGTAGCCCGGCCCGACGGTTCCGCGATAGTCGCCGTCGTAGGGGACGTAGGCGAGCTGGCAGACCGTCTCCTGCGCCCCGCCGCCGCGGACGGTGCGCGACAACAGCCGGTCGAGCGCGGCGCCGGTGCGGCCCTCGCCGGCGCCGAACTGGTGCGCGAGCCAGACGCCGTGCACGTCGCCCCACTGCCACCCTGCCGGGTCGGCCCCGTAGCCCGTTTCGAGCTCATCGAGCGTCGCCTCGAGGGCGCCGAGCGCGAGATCGTCCCACGAGCCTCCGCCGATCAGCTCGGCGTCCGCCTCTTCCCACAGCTCGAGCAGCCGCGGTAGCCAGCGCCAGTCGGACGCCCGGCCGGACGTGAAGCCGAGGCGCGAGCGGGCTCGCCAGCGCTCGGCGTCGTCCGGGTCGCCGACGATCGCGTCCGCGACTGCGCGGGCGAAGTGGACCGTGAGAAAGACCTGCTGGACCGTTCCGGCGCTGGTCTCGGGCGTCAGGAAGCCATCCCACTCGCGCAGCAGCGTCAGCGCGCGCCGCTCGCGCTCGCCGTCCGGCTCGAGCCGGCCGAGCAGCTCGGCGCAGCGCTTGCCGGGGATCGAGTAGAGGTCGCACTGCATTTGTGCGAAGTCGTCGAGCGAATGGCGCTCACGCTCGGCCAGCATCTGTTCGATGCGCGCGGCCCGGTAGCCCTCGTAGTAGTCGCTCGTGATGTGGTGCGGGTAGTCGGGCGGCGCGATCTGGTTGTTCGCGGTCACGAGCACGCCGCCTTCGGGGTTGACGATCTCCGGCAGCTCGCCGTAGGGCACGTAGCCCTCCCACTCGAACTCACCCGTCCAGCCCGGCCGGGGGAGATCGGGACAGTTGCCCCGCCGCCGCGGGATCTTCCCGATCAGCTTGTAGCCGATGCTGCCGCTCGAGTCGGCCCAGAGGCAGTTCATGCACGGCACGGCGAAGTCGCTCATCGCGGCGATCAGCTCGGGCCCGGTCCGGGCACGGCCGGCGTCGAGCTGCGCGCGGGTGAAGAAGGGCTCGCGCAGCGCCGTCCAGGCGAGCGCGAGTGGCTCGCCCGTGACGTCGAAGGCGTCGTTGACGATCGGGCCGTGATGGGTCTCGCGCACGTCGAGGACCTCGGTCGCGCCGCCCTTCACCGCGATCTCCTCGCGGCGCACGGTGACCGGCCGCCACTCGCCCTCGAACTCGTACTCGAGCGGGCCGCCGTTGTCGCCGCCGCGGATGCGCTCGACGAACAGGTCCTGGACGTCGGCGAGCACGTTGGTGAAGCTCCACGCGACATGCGGGCTCTGCCCGACCATCACCCCCGGCACGCCCGGGATCGCGGCGCCGCGCAGCTCGAGCCCGTCTCCGTGGAGCTCGAGCGCGTAGAAGAGCCCCGGGATCGCGGCGAGCACGTGGGGGTCGCCCGCCAACAGCGGCTTACCGGTGGCCGAGCGCTCACCCGAGACGACCCAATTGTTCGAGCCGGCGGCGTCGGGCGAGAGCCCGATCGCCCTGCGGACCTGCTCGAACTGCTCGATCAGCGACGGGTTGTCGCCCGACCATCCGGTGCCCGGCGTCAAGGCGACCGGGTTCCCGGCCGGGTAGCGCGGCTCGAGCCGCTCGGCGACCTCAGGTCCGACGCGGCGGATGAGGTCCGCGCGGTGGAGCTCCGACTCCATGTTGGTCGAGAACCCGAGCGCGATCAGCTTGCCGAGCGAGAGGCTGTCGACGATCGTCCATGGCTCGGGGTCGATCCGCAGTAGCTGGAGCTCGAACGGCAGCGCCGCCGCGTCCTCGATCGCCGCGTTCACGCCGGCCGCGTAGGCGTCGAGCAGTACGCGCGTCCCGGGATCGAGCGTCAGCGCCTCGCGTTCGGCTGCCGCTCGCATGCCGAAGACCCTCATCGCGCGGTCCGCCACGAGCCCCTGCTCGCCGGCGAACTCGCTCGTGCGCCCGCAGACCACGCGGCGGTAGAGCTCGAGCTGCCAGAAGCGGTCCTGGCCGTGGCAGTAGCCGTTGGCGAAACAGAGGTCGGTTTCCGTGCGGGCCGATATCGAAGGCACCCCGAAGCGGTCGCGGGCAATCTCCGCGGGTCCCTCGAGGCCGAGCACGCGCTTTCTCCCGCTCGTCCTCGGCAGCGGGCGCTGGAATAGTTGGTACCAGGTCGCGGCGGCGCCCAGCGTCGCGCCGGCGGTTCCGACCGCGGCGGCGAGCAGCGAGGCGCGTGGGCCCTTGCCTGCCATCGGGGGAATGTTCCCAGAGCTCACCGCTCTGGGCCCGCGACTCAGCGCGTGGGGGCGCCGAGCAGGCTCTCGGCCGCTTCGCGCACGTGCTCGCGCGCGTCTTCCGGCTCGATGACGGCCGCGTCGCCGGCTTCCTTGAGGATCTCACGCGCGAGCCACTCGTTGCCCGCGAAGTGGAGCTCGACGATCACCGAGCCGTCGCGCAGCTCTTCGAGGACGGTGCGGTCCTCGCGCGCCCAGCGGGCGCGGTCGGGTGCGATCCACACGCGCGCGGCGCGCGCGCCGCGCACCTCGCCGGTGGTCGCCCACTCCGGCGCGTCAGGCTCGATCCCCGGACGGGGCTCGTAGTCGTCGTCGGTCACCGTCGCCGAGCGGACCCGGTCGAGGCGGAAGTGCCGCGGCTGCTCGCGCTCGGGGTCGTAGGCGTGGACGTACCAGCCTTCGTGACCGTTCAGCAGCTGGTAGGGCTCGACGCGGCGCGCGGAGAACTCGTCCTCGTTCTCCTTGTAGTACTCGATCTCGAGCAGCTTGCGGTCGACGATCGCCTCGTTGACGACGCGCGCGACCTCGGAGTCGTCGCCCTTCGCGGTCGTGATCCGCAGGCCGTCGTTCGCCGGGTCCTGCCCGAGGGCGGCGACGATCTTCTCGCGCGCGGACGTGAGCGATCCCTCAGGCAGGTGCTCGCCGAGGAGGTCGATCGCGGCCACGAGTGCCTTCGCCTCGAGCGGCAGCAGGCGGGCGGCGCGGGCGAAGTTGTCGCCGTAGGGCTCGGGATCCACCTCGATCCAGTCGTCGTGGACCTCTGCGTAAAGGACGTAGCTACCGCCGCCGAAGTTGACGATGTTGAGGACGCCGATGTCCTCGCGCAGCTCCTCCCCGGAGATCTGCAGGCTGTCGCACAGCTCAGCTACGGCGAGCCGCTCGCCGTCGCGCGCGGCCGCGATCAGGATCCCGGCCAGCGTGACCAGGCGAGCGAACCGCTCGGGCCTGATTGGCGACTCGCGCTTGTCGGCCTGCGAGCCGTTCGGCAGATTCGCTGGTGGCGGCCTTACGACGTTTCGCGGGCGCCAGATCGGGATCGCCGCTGTGGCGCGCGATCACCTGCTCGATGCGCTCGTTCGCCTCCTCGACGAGCTCGGGCGGGCCGAGGACACGCGCGCGGCCGGAGAGCCCGAGCACCCACGAGGTCACCGCGCGCGAGTCGGCGTAGGAGGTCTCGAGCACGACGCCGTCGTCGGGCGCGTCTTCGACGTCGGCCGCCGGCGTGATCACGCCGGCGCCGCCGAAATGCCGCTCGACGAGCCAGTCGATCCGCTCGGAGATCCAGACGCGTGCGGTGCCGACCGCGTCGCCGAGCTGCCAGTCGGTGCGCGTCGCGTAGATGCGCGGATCGAAGTCGTCGGACGCCGAGAAGTCGTGCTCGGACTTCGACGCGTACGAGACCTTGCCGCGGATGCGCGACAGCCGGAACACCCGCACCGCGTCGCGTTCGTGGGAATGGCCGATCAAATAGAACTGGCCGCCGCGGAAGAGCAGGTGGTACGGGTCGACCTTGCGCTTCTCCTGCGCGTCACGGCCCATCGTGTAGTAGTCGAAGACGATCGTCTTGCGCCGGAAGATCGCCGTCTCGACCTTCGCCAGCCGCTGGGAGAGCTCGCGGCCGCCCGGGGTGGCCGTCACGGCGAGTACGACGGAGCGGTGCTCGGGCGACGCGAGCGGGCTCGGCTTCCCCCACGACAGCTGCTGCAGCGCGAGACGGAGCGGCTCGGCGTAGGCGAACTCGCCGTTCAGCAGCGACAGCGCGGTCCGCAGTGCGCCGAGCTCGGAGTCGCTGAACTCGATCGCGGGTAGGTAGAAGTTCTCAGGCGGGAGGGTGTAACTCTCGGAGTCGTAGGAGCCCTCCGCCGGCCCCTCGACGCGGAGCTCGATCCCTAGCGACTCGAGCTCGGCGCGATCGGCGTAGAAGCGGCGCGCGAACGCGTCGTCGGTCATTCCCGAGTAGCCCTCGACCTCGCTCTTGATCTCGAGCGCGGTCACGGGCCGTCGCTCGGCCATCAGGTAGGAGATCAGCGAGAGTTGGCGGACCAGCTTTTCGGTGTCTTTCGCCACTGCCCCAGCAGGATAAGCAGCCGTCAACCGCCGGTACTCCGCCCTAATGCGCGATTTGCGCAAACAGCGGGGCCGAATTCGCGCTCTCAGGCGGCCTTGGAACCGAAATACGCCGATCCGGACAGCGCGCGATCGAAGCCCGACCAGCGTTCGCCGCCGGCCAGCCCCTTCTCGATCCTGTCGAAGCTGCCGAGGCGACCGCCCAGGTTGTCGATCATGTGGACGAGCGTCGCCTCGCGCGTAGCGGGCACCACCGGGCTGCCGTGCTCGAGCTGCCCGTGATGGGAGAGGATGATGTGGAGGATCGCCTCGGCGGCCGCGGGCGGGAAACCGTCGCTGCGCTCGATCTCGCGCCGGACGAGGTGGTAGCCGAGCGGGATCTCGCCCTGGAGCTTGCCGGCGTCGGTGAGCTCGATCGCGTCGCCGACGAACGCGTACGCCTCGGTCTTGCCGATGTCGTGCAGCAGCGCGCCGGTGACGGCGACGTCGCGGTCGATCCCGGGGAACGTCGCGGCCATCGCGCTGACGCCCTGAGCGACCGAGACGCTGTGCTCGAGCAGCCCATAGCGGTAAGCCTGGTGGTAGTACTTCGCTGCCGGCGCCTCGCGGAAGCACTTGCCGACTTCGGTCCCCTCTCCGAGCAGCGTCTCCAGCAGCCCGCTGAGGTGCGGGTCCTGGACGGTCGCGATCAGCTCGGCGAGCTCGTCCTGGAGCTGCGTGGCCGGCAGCAGCGGCGCGTCGGCGAGGTCGGCGGGGTCGTACTCGCCCGCCTCGGCGGCGCGTAGCGCGCGGACGGTCAGCTTCGCGCCGTAGCGCGGATCTATCGTGAAAGCGCCGCGGACTTGCACGGCGATGCCGGGTTCCGCGACGGCGGCGGTCTGCTCCACGTCGTCCCAGACGACGGCCTCGAGCGAGCCGGTCGAGTCGCCGAGCTCGAGGCGCAGGAAGGGCTCGCCGTTCCGCTTTTGGCGCTGCTGGCGCTCGCGCACGAGCAGCACTGTGTCGACGGACTGGCCGTCCTCGAGATCGCGCACGAACGTGTGCGGGGCGGCCTCGTCGGTGGTCAGCATCGGTTGCTCCATCGGGCGGGGCACGTTAGAGAGAGGCTCGGACATTTAGGCTCATGCTCATGTGGTCGTTCCGAGGCCCCCATGCCTGACAAGAGCGGGGCTGTTCTCGTCGCCGGCGGCACGGGCGCGCTCGGTGGCGCCGTGCTCGCCGAGCTGCTCGATGCGGGGTACCCGGTCACCGCAACGTGGGTCGTGGAGGCCGAGCGCGAGCGGATCGAAGCGGAACTCGGTGGCGAGCAACGGCTCTCGCTCGTTCAGGCGGATCTGCTCGACGAGGACGCAGTGAATGCGGCCGTGACGGGCGTGCAGGGGCTCACGGCCGTCGTCAACCTCGTCGGCGGGTTCGCGATGGGTGGGCGCGTCGGTGACACGCCAGTCGACGACTTCTACGAGATGTTGCGGCTCAACCTGCGCCCGGGGTACTTGCTCGCGCACAACGCGCTCCCGCTGCTCGCGGCCGCGGGCGGGGGCGCGTACGTCGGAGTGTCGGCGCGCGCGGCGCTCGAGCCGTTCTCCGGCGCGGCGGGCTACATCACCGCCAAGGCCGGTGTGCTCGCATTCGTCAAGGCGCTCGACGCCGAGTACCGCGATGAAGGCGTCCGCTGCAACGCGATCCTCCCGAGCGTGATCGACACCCCGCGCAACCGCGCCGACATGCCCGACGCCGACCACTCGAAATGGGTCCCGCCGGCGGAGATCGCAAAGGTCGTCCGCTTCCTCGTCTCGGAAGAGTCGGCGCCGGTCAGCGGCGCCGGCGTGCCGGTCTACGGCAGGGCGTAGGCGCTCAGCCGCCGTAGTACCTGATCGCCGTCTTCCCGAGCCGGTCCGTTGCGCGCGCGTTGGCGAACGAGTTGATCGGCGAAGCGACGAACGGGATCATCTTGATCGCCCCGCGCTTGGCGAAGTAGACGCCGCTGAAGCGGGCGAGCTCGGCGAAGAGGCTGCGGTCGTCGGCGTTCCCGCTCGTCTTCTGGCCGACGTAGTGCGCCGCCATCGAGCGCCCGACGCCGTCGAGCGACTCGCGCGCCTCCATTGCCGACGGGTAGATCCCGGTCAGGAACAGCAGCTCCGCGGGGCGCATCGGATCGTGGGGGTCAAAGCCGTACGCGGCCCCGACGTAGAAGACCATCCGGCACTGCAGCCAGGCGAGCGCGACGAAGTCGGGCGCGCTCGTGATCCAGCCGCCAATGCCGAGCGCCGCGCCCTCGATCCGCGCGAGCCGGCGGTGCTTTGCAACCGTGTGCCGCGCGAGCCTCGGCGGTTCGTAGCGCGGGCGCATCCCCGCGGCCCAGTCGGCAGCGGGGTCGGCGAAGCGATCGAGCGCCGCGAGCGCGATGTGTTCCGGCGCGCGGTGCGGCTCGGCGCGCAGCCGGTCCCACAGCCCCTCGGGGGGCGACTCGATCCGGTCGTCGCGGTCTGCCGCAGAGCTCTCCACTCGGCTGAGGATATGCGCGGTACTACCGTTTGTCGCGCCGACTCCCGGGTAGCGAAAGGAGCATTACCACGATGCCAGCACACGGAATCCTCGACGACGAGATGCGCGTCGAGCGGGAGGAGCTCGTCGAGCTCCTCAAGCAGGCCTTCTGGATGGAGATCGAGACCGTGATGAGCTACATCGCCAACTCGATCAACCCCGACGGCGTACGTGCCAAGGAGATCACCGCCAGCCTCCAGCAGGACATCCAGGAGGAGCTCGGCCACGCTCAGCAGTTCGGCGAACGGATCAAGCAGCTCTACGGGGTCGTGCCGGGGTCGGAGGAGTTCTCTGCCGCGCAGCCCTTCCTCCAGCCGCCCGACGACCAGATCGACATCGTCCACGTGATCAAGGGTGTGATCGAGGCCGAATCCGGCGCGATCGAGCACTACAACAAGATCATCGAGTTCTGCGAGGGCAAAGACCCCGTAACGCAGGACATGGTGATTGCGATCCTCCACGACGAGGAAGGCCACCGCCGGATGTTCGAGGGTTTCCTGCGCGAATACGAGACGGAGCGCTAGCGCGGTAGGCTAGCTACGCCTGTCACGACCGGGAGGAGGCGGGCGATGGCGATCAAACAGGTTTCACCGGTTGACGAGGCGTGGCTGCTGCTCGAGTCGCGCGACACGCCGATGCACGTCGGCGGCCTGTTTGAGTTCACGCGCCCCGACGACGCGCCGCCGGACTACCTCAAGCAGCAGTACGAGCGGATGCGCGAGCCCCACGCGATCCCGCCACCGTGGAACCTGAAGCTCGTCGAGGCGCCGCTCGTCGGCCCCCGCCTGCCGTTGATGCGCGAGGACCGCGACATCGACATCGACTACCACGTGCGGCTCTCCGCGCTGCCGCACCCCGGGGGCCAGCGTGAGCTCGGCATCCTCGTCTCGCGCCTGCACTCGAACCAGCTCGACCTCCACCGCCCGCTGTGGGAGGCGCACCTGATCGAAGGGCTCGAGGGCAATCGTTTCGCGATGTACTGGAAGTGCCACCACTCGTTGATCGACGGCGTCAGCGGGATGCGGCTGCTGATGCGCTCCCTCTCGCGCGATCCGGACGAGCGCGACATGCCGGCCTTCTGGATGACCGGTGCGGGGAAGAAGCCGCGGCGCGAGTCTGCGCGGGATGGCGTCGGCCCGCTGGAAAAGGTCGCTCACTCCGCCCGCGAATCTCTGACAGGGATCACCGGCCTCGGGCGCGCGGGGCTCGACCTAGCCCGCGCGGCCGTGGATGACCGCGCGCTTGCCGCGCCCTACCGGACGCCGGCGTCGCCGCTGAGCGACTCGATCACCGGCCAGCGGCGCTTCGCCACACAGCAGTACGACTTCGCGCGTGTAAAGCGGCTCGCGAAGATGGCCGGCGGCACGCTCAACGATTTCGTCCTCTACCTCTGCGGGACGGCGCTGCGCCACTACCTCGAGGAGCACGGCCGTGTGCCCGACCGCCCGCTGACCGCAGGGATCCCGGTGAACCTGCGCGAGCCGGGCGACGAATCCACCGGCACCGCGGTCGGGATGATGGTCGCCGAGCTCGGTACGAACATCGCCGATCCGCTCGCTCGCCTCGATGCGATCAAGCGCTCGAGCGCAGAGGCGAAGCTCCATCTCAAGAACCTCCCGCCGGAGTCGCGCACCTCGTACACCCTGCTGATCAACGGGCCCTGGATCGCCGGTCTGATCGCCGGTCTCGCGTCGCGCGCGCCGACCCCCTTCAGCCTCGGAATGTCGAACGTGCCGGGCCCGCCGGAGCCGCTTTACCTCAACGGCTCGAAGCTCGACGCGATCTTCCCCTTGTCGCTGCTGATGCACGGCAACGCGCTCAACATCACGTGCGTCAGCTACGCGGGCACGCTCAACTTCGGCTTCACGGGGGCGCGCGACTCGCTGCCGCACCTCCAGCGCTTGGCGCTCTACATGGAGCAGGCGCTCGACGAGATCGAGCAATTGCTCGTGCCGGCTGATGCGGCGTCGAACGGCGCGGGAGCCGACGGCGGGGAGCCGGCCGAGCCCGCCGAGCAGGTTGAGCGCTAACCGAGGCGGCTAGCTGCGGACGCGCGCCGCCGCGGCGCGCACACCCTCGACCAACGGGCCCTTCGTCGGATGGTTCGCGTGCTCCGGGCCCGTCGGCTCCGACACTTCGGTCGCGTCCGCGGGGCGCCACCCCGGGCCCTTGAAGATCACGCCGAGCTTGTCACGAACGCCGTGGGCGCGGCGGAAGTCGTGGAACATCGCGATGTACTCGTGGAAGGCGACCGTCACCGGATTGAAGGTGCGGAGGTTCTTCGTCAGGCCGTACTTGACCCGCTCGCCCTCGGGCTGGTAGGTGCCGAAGAGGCGGTCCCAGATGATCAGGATGCCCGCGTAGTTGCGGTCGAGGTAGATGTCGTTGGCGCCGTGGTGCACGCGGTGGTGCGACGGCGTGTTGAAGATCGCCTCGAACCAGCGAGGCATCTTCTTGATCCGCTCGGTGTGGATCCAGAACTGGTAGATCAGGCTCCAGCTCTGGGCGAGCAGGATCGTCCACACCGGGAAGCCGACGAGCGGCATCCAGATCCAGAACGGGAAGTAGGTCATCGGGACCCACGTCTGGCGTAGCGCGGTCGAGAGGTTGAAGTGCTGCGAGGAGTGGTGGACGACGTGGCTCGCCCAGAAGACGCGGCTCTCGTGCGAGACGCGGTGGAACCAGTAATAGGAGAAGTCGTCGGCGAAGAACAGCAGGACCCAGAACCACCAGTCGCCCGGGTCGAGCCGCAGCGGCGTGAGCTCGTAGAGCGCGGCGAAGATCAGGACGACGACGAACTTCCAGCCGACGTTGATGATCACGTTCCCGAGCCCCATCGCAAGGCTGGTGCGCGTGTCGCGCGGCTCGAAGCCGACCAGGTCCTCGTCCGGGTCGCGCAGGTACTTGAACGACAACCCCTCCAGCACGAGCAGGAGGACGAAGAATGGGATTGCGTAGTAGAGGACTTCGGACATCGGCGCGCCCCGGGGACCAAGACTCAGGATAGCCTGGCTGCGTGGCGAGGCGCAGGTTGACGGAGATCGGCGGGCGGAGGATGCCGTTCATGCGCTGGTCGGTCGTGCGGATGCTGGTGGGAATGCCGAACCTGCTCAAGAATTGGCAGGTCGGTGACGGCCGCGAGCAGAGGCTCGAGCAGTACGTGCTCGCCAATGCACGCCCGGGAGACCTCGACGACGCCATCCGGGTGATCGACGAGTTCTGCTACGAGCAGAGCGCGATGATGAACGTCGGCGACGAGAAGGGAGAGATCCTCGATCGCGCGATCAGGCGGGCCGAGCCGCGGCGCCTGCTCGAGCTCGGGACCTACTGCGGCTACAGCGGCTTGCGTACGGCACGGGTGATGCCGGTCGACGCCCACCTCTACTCGATCGAGTTCAGCCCCGACAACGCCTCGATCGCGCAGCGGATCTGGGACCACGCCGGCGTCGGCGACCGGCTGACCGTGATCGTCGGGACGCTCGGTGACGGGGGCAAGACGATCGCCGCGCTCGAGGGCGAACACGGCTTCACCCCCGGATCGCTCGACTTCGTCTTCCTCGATCACGACAAGGAGGCATACCTCCCCGACCTCGAGCGCATCGTCGAACACGGCTGGCTGCGCGAGGGGGCGATCGCCGTGGCCGACAACGTCCGCTTGCCCGGAGCGCCGAAGTACCGCGCCTACATGAACGAGCAGGAGGGCGTGCGCTGGCGCACCACCGAGCACGAGACGCACCTCGAGTACCAGACGCTGATCAAGGACCTGGTGCTCGAGTCCGAGTACAGCGGGACCGGCTGAGGCTGCGCGCCTCGGGGCCTGGTCTGCGAGGATCGGTTTCGCCATGTGGAGGCTCGCAACCCTGACCGTGGTGCTCGCGGTGCTCGCAGCGGCCGGCGCGGCGCAGGCCGCGACCCAACCGCTCACCGGCCCCTCGGGCACGAGCCGCTCGAAGGTGCTCGTGATCGGGACGGACGGTACGCGGTTCGACCTTGTGCGCCAGCTGATGCGGGCCGGTGAGGTCCCGAACCTCGAGCGCCTCGCGGACGAGGGCTTCATCCAGCCGTCATTGCTCGAATACAGCCCCCCAGAGGCGGCGACGCTGAGCGAGGTGGGTTGGGCATCGATCGCGACAGGCGTCTGGCCCGACAAGCACGGCGTTAACGGGATCTTCCTTAACAACGACCCGCGACAGGAGACGAAGAACGGCTTCCCCGATTTCCTCAGCCGGATCGAGCGCGTGCGTCCGCGGCTGAGCACGTTCGTCGCTAGCGACTGGTCGAACATCGCCGAGCACAAGAACGGCGGGCCGATCTTCGGCGACGCGATCGACGCGCGCGCTGCGATCACGGTCCCGGAGGACACGATCGCGGCGTGGGACGAGGGCGACAGGCAGGTGACGGAGGTCGCGACCCGTTACCTGCGCGAGGGCAACCCCGACGCCGGCTTCGTCTATCTCGGCGTGGTGGACGAGAGCGCGCACCTCGACGGCTCGGCGAACCAGCGCTACCTGCAGGCGATCCGCGAGACCGATCGCCGCATCGGCGCAATGCTCGCCGCGATCCGCGCCCGCCCGAGCTACCTCTCGGAGCGCTGGCTCGTGATCGTCACGACCGACCACGGCCAGCAGAACCTGAACTCCCCCTCGCTCCTGAGCCACGGCTTGGGCAGCGACCTCGAGCGCACGTCGTTCGTCGCCGCCGGAGGCTTCGGCGTCGAGAACGCGGCGGATTCCGGCCAGCCGCGCGTCGTCGACATCGCGCCGACCGTGTTCGCGCGCTTCGGAATTCCGATCGAGTCCGCCTGGAACCTCGACGGGCAGCCGTTCGCAAACGCTCCCGCCGAGCCGCAGCCAGTTGCCGATGTACGCGCCCGCGGGCGCCGGCAGCTCCGCTTTGCGATCCGCGCGCCGGCGGGCTCGGACTCGCTGCGGTCGGTCCGGCTGTTCCTGCCGAAAGGCCTCAGGATCGGCAGCGTCGCTCTCAACCGCAAGGGCACGGTCACGCGCTCCGGCGGCTCGGTCCGCGTCAAGGCGTCGGCCGCGCGAACCCTTCGCGTGCGGGTGAAGCTCGGGGAGCGCGCTCGGAAGACGCTGCGCGGGCGCCAGGCCCGCCTCACGATCGTCGACAAGGGCGGCGAGACGACGAAGCTGACGGCGCGCGTGCGCTGAGCGCTGGGAAGGATGGCGAGGGCCGGAATCGAACCGGCGACACCACGATTTTCAGTCGTGTGCTCTACCAACTGAGCTACCTCGCCGCGGGGCCGGATGGTAACGAGAGCCGCGCTCCCAACGCCCGCTAGGCTGCGCGCATCAGCAAGCTGTTGCACACCTGCTACCGGGTCCACGAGATCGAGCGCTCGATCGAGTTCTACAAGGCGCTCGGCTTCGAGGAGATCGGCCGTATCCCGATCCGCGACGAGGCGATCAACGTCTTCATGAACCTCCCGGGCGATGGCGACGAGCCAAAGCTGGAGTTGACGCACAACTTCGCCCAGGAGGAGCCGTACGAGATCGGCACCGGCTACGGGCACATCGCGATCGGAGTCGACGACCTCGACGGGACGCTCGCGAACCTCGCGGAGCAGGGGATCGAGCCCGAGAAGCCGCCGTACAGCATTCGCGAAGGCGGGTCGCGGCTGTGCTTCGTCCGGGACCCGGACGACTACCGCATCGAGTTGTTGGAGCGGCCCTCGTGAGCGCGGTCCTGCGCAAGGCGATCCCCGCCGCGGCGCTCTCCGTGATCGCGGCGCTCGCGCTCGCCGGCTGCCTCGGCGATGACGCCGACAGCCCGCTCGACAACGCGCTCGGCTACCTCCCCGAGGACGCACCGCTCGTGATCACTGTCGGCACGGGCCCGAACAACACGCAGGTCAAGTCCGCCCTCGGGATCGTCGAGAAGTTCCCCTTCGGGAAGGAGTTCGTCGACGGCTTCCGGGAGTCGGTGACCAACGATGCGAACTTCGAGAACGACATCGCGCCGATCCTCGGCAACGACGCAGTGCTCGGCGCGCAGAGCTCCGACGCGCTCTCCGGCGACGACTACCTCGTCGCGATCGAGGTCAAGGACACCGACAAGGCCGAGGCCCTGGTCAAGAAGGGCTCGGAGGACGTCGGCGACGCCGAGGGCGCGACCGTGTATCAGGACGACGACACGTTCTCCGCCCTGCACGACGACGTCCTGCTGTTGTCGAACTCGAAGGACAACATCGGCGAGGCGATCAAACAGCGCGACGAGGACGACCGTTTCACCGAGGACAAGTTCGACGACGCCTTCGAGCAGCTCCCGAAGGACTCGCTGGCCTCGGTCTACGTGGACATCAAGGAGCTGCTCGCCCAGAGCGACGACCCCGACGCCAAGCAGGCGCTGAAGATCAAGTGGGTCAACGCGATCGAGTCGCTCGGGCTCACCGGCACGGTTCAGCAGGACTCGATCGACGTCGGCATCTCACTCAACACGAACGCCGACGAGCTCTCACCGACCGATCTGCCGTTCGCCACCGGCGCGCAGGCTCCGCAGGTGCTCGAGCGCGCCGCGGACAGCCCCGAGATCGCGCTCGGGATCCGGGACCCGGCCGCGAGCCTGCGTTTCGCGCTCGAGGCGGCGAAGCAGGTCAACCCCGCGGGTGAGGCGGAGTTCGAGCAGGCGCTCGCGCAGATCGGCAGCTCCACCGGCGTGGACGTCCAGAAGGACATCGCCGCCCAGTTCAGCGGCGACACGTCGGCCATCATCGAGCTCGGTGGCGACTTCGCCTTCCGCTCGGCCGTCGAGGATGCGAACTCGCTCGAGCAGTCTCTTTCCAAGCTTGTCGAGGGCTCGCCGCGGCTCGCGCAGGCGCTCGGGATAGGGAAAGTCGGCCGTTCATCGCCCAAGGACGGCGGCGAGCTCTTCGCTCTCTCGACCGAGGGCGGCCGTCGGGTCACGTTCGGCGTGGTCAAGGGCGTCTTCATCGCCGGCAACGAGGCCGGCCTGGTCGCCGACGCGGCCGCCCGCAAGGCGACCTCCGTCCCGGGCGCGAGCGGAGCGATCGCCGTCAGCGGCGACGGCGCCGAGCTCGCCAAGGCGATAATCGGCGAGGGCGGAGGGCTCGAGGACCAGATCGGCGGCGAGCTGTTCACCGCTCCCCTCGGCGAGTTGAACGGCTCGCTCCAGACATCGCCCGACGGCCTCCGCGGCGGCGTCAAGCTAGAGATCGAGTAGAGCGCGCCTCAGCCCGGGCGGTCGAGCGCGTTCGGCCGGCGGGCGCGGTAGAGCTCGCGGTCGACCGCCTTCAACGGCTCGAGCTCGGGCGCATCGAACAGCTTGTAGGTCCTTGCCTTCGACTCCGTCGAGCCGGAGGCGTCGAGGAGTGCGTTGGCGGCCGCGCGCCCCGACTCGTTCGCACCCTCCATCGTCGCGAGGTCGACGTCGGTCTGGACATAGTCGCCCGCGAGGAAGAGGTTGCGGACCTTGGTCACCGCCTTCGGCCGCTTGTCCCAGGTGCCGACCGTGTTGACGAGCAGCGGGGTGGCGTTGCGGTTGTGGCGGGCCTTCTTGTCCCAGGTGATCCCGGGATCGAGGTGCCAGGCGCGGAGGATGTCGTCAGGCAGGTGCCGCCCGACGTTGCGGTGCTCGCGGATCTGCGCCCACACCTCGCGCGCGATCTCCTTCGCGGTGCAGCGCTTCGCGGTCTTGTTGTAGAGGATCCCGGGCGTGTCCCAGTCCGAGATGTCGACCGACAGGCAGTCGGCCACGCTGCCATCGCCGTAGTCCTGGCGGAAGTTGCGGCTCGGCCAGAACTGGGCTTGGCTGAGGGCGGTCAGGGCCCAGGGCGCGTCGATGAAGGCGATGTGGCCGGGCGTGATGTCCACCTGTCGGCGCAGGTAGTACTGGATGCCGACCATCCAGTCGACGAACAGGTCGTTCATGCCCTCGAGCGCGGGATCCACGGCCAGCACCTCGCGCGACCAGAGCTTGCGCGCCTGCTCCGCCGGGATCGCCAGCACGTACCAGTCGGCCTCGATCGTCGCTGCGCTTGCCCTTCTTGTCGCGCATGCGCACCGAACGGATCGCGCCGTCACGCACGTTGAGGGCCTTGACGCCAAGGCGCCGGAACTTCACTCCGCGCGAGCGCAGCAGCTGCACCCAGGGAACGACCCAGGCCTCGTTGGTCGGCAGGTTCAGGACCCGGTCGAGCGCGCCGTCGTTGCCGCGGCCGAGGATGTTCCAGACGAACGCCTCGCCCATGTTCCCGATCGTGCGCGTGCTGGCGACCGTCTCCTTCGCGGCCACGACCGTGCGGGTCAACCCCGTCGCGATCACCGTCTTGTACTCCTGCGACTTGCCCGCGGCGCTGACGAAGTCCCACCAGCTCGTGTGCTCCCACTGGCCGTAGCGGCGCTCGTCGCAGCTGGTGACGAAGACGAGCAGACGCTCGACGAAGTATTCGAGCTCGTGCGGGGGGACGCCGCGGCCCGAGAGCATTTCCGTCAGCTGGGCGCGCAGGCCGTCGACGGTGAAGAGGTCGCCTGGGGCCGGGCCGAGGCCGAACGGGCCGCCGTCCGCGCGCCCGCCGGTGCGAACGAACGCCCCGCCGGTCGTCGCCACGAGGTTGTCGCCGACGCCGTTGCGGTTGCCCGGGAATGGGATCCGCCGCATCGTGTCGGGCACGTGGTGGTAGAAGCCCGGGAAGAAGCGGAAGCCGTGCTCGCCGGGCAGGCCGCGCCGCCCGCCTTTGCCCGTCTTCGGGACGCCCAAGCTGCGCGCCTTGCCACCGAGCGCGGTCGGCTCGTAGACGGTCACCTGAAAGCCGCGCTCGACGAGCTCGTGCGCGGCGGTCAGACCCGCCATGCCGCCGCCGATCACCGCGACGCGCTTCCCCGTCGAGCGCGCGAGTGCGACCCCTGGCGCCCCGAGGACGCCGGCCGCCGCGCCCGCGGCGGCTCCGCGGCGTATCAGCTCACGCCTCGATAGTCCCCCCGTGTGTCGCTCGTCGCTCACCCTCGGCCTCGGGTGAAAGCCTAGTTGTCGCCGTCGCGGCCGGCGTCAGGACCAGGAGTCCCAGCGCCTGAGATACGGGAGCGGGTCGACTGGGTGCCCGCGGCCGATCCACCCGCCGACCCAGATCTCGAAGTGGAGGTGGGCGCCGAACGAGCGCCCGGTGTTGCCGACGTCGCCGATCCGGTCGCCGGTCCGGACGCGCTCGCCCGCTCGTACCCGCGTGGATCCGGTGACGAGGTGCATGAAAACGTATGTGCGCTTCTCTCCCGCGCCCTCGAGGACGACGTAGTTGCCGGCGCCCTCGGCCTGGTAGGCGACGTGCTTCACCGTGCCGCCGCGCGGCGCGACGATCGGCGTGCCCTCGGCGGCGGGCAGGTCCTGGCCGTTGTGCGTGCGGCCAGGGCGCGGGTCGCCGAAGCGCCCGCCGTCGCCGCTGTAGGAGAAGGGCCCGTCGATCGGAAAGCGGTGCGCGCGGATCTCGATGCCGGCCTGCTTGCTCGCGCGCTTCGACCGGCGCAGGCTGCGCCCGCGTCCGTCGCGTGCGCCGATCGTCAGCATCAGCCGGCCCTCCGGGAACCCGCGCGCGGCCAGCTTCACCCGTTGCGGGCGGTTCGTGCGCCGGTCGCCGAGGTCGATCCGCCGCAAACGCTTGCCGTGCCGGCTACGGACCTCGAGCCAGACGCGCACCCGGCGCGAGCGGTCTTTGATGCGGAAGCGGATGCGCACCGAGCGGCCCTCGTGGAAGGACAGCGCGGGCCCGACCGTGAAGCTGCGGAGGAGGGGCTTCGCGTTGCCCTTCGGGCGCTTCTTCTTCACCTGGTCGCCGTCTTCGACGCCGCCGTGTTCGTGCGCGTCCCCCCGCGGCGCGGTGGTGGTGGTGGGCATGGCGCCACCGGTGCTGGCAAATGCCCCGGCGGGGACGAGGGTCAGCAGAACAGCGGCAATGAAGGGGGTGCATGTGCGGCCCACGGTGATCTCTTCGACCGTAGGCGGCAGTTCGCCCGCCGTCGCAAGCGCGCTTGCAGTGACTGTCGCGTCCCATGCATCTATGACATGCACAGGACGTGACAGCCGCGGATGTCAGCCCGTGTCCGCGGCTGCGTCCATGCGTTTTAGCAGCTCGAGCGCGCCGTGTTTCGACAGCGGCTCGTTGAGGTTGCCGCACTTCGGCGACTGGACGCACGAGGGGCACCCGCTGTCGCAGGGGCACTCGCCGATCAGCCGCAGCGCATCCCCGACGAGCCGCTCGAAGCCCTCGTAGCCGATGCGGGTTATCCCGACGCCGCCGGGGTGCCCGTCGTAGATGAAGATCGTCGGCGCGCCCGTCTGGCGGTGGGCGGGGGTCGAAAGGCCGCCGATGTCCCAGCGGTCGCACATCGCGATCAGCGGCAGGACCGCGATCTGGCCGTGCTCGGTCGCGTGGAGGGCCCCGCCGAGCGCGTCGAGCGGAAACTCGCCTGCGAGCAGCGCGTCCGGCAGCTCGTACCAGAGCGCCTGGGTCGTGAAATGCTGCTCGGGCAGGTCGAGCGCCGTGAGGTCGAGCACCTCGCGGTCGGCGATCCGCTTGCGCTGGAATGCGACCACCTCCTCCGTCACCGTGACCTCGCCGAAGGAGAGCTCGATGCCACAGGTCTCGCGCGTCGCCATCACCTCCTCGATCCAGGTCTCGGTCTCCTTCTTCGGCTGCGTGTACCAGTCGCCGGAGAAGCGCTCGACGACGGCCGCGCGCGCCCGCGGGTCGAGCTCGAGCACCTCGTAGCTCGAACCGAGGTGCATGTACACCGCCCCAGGATGGAGCGTCGAGTACGCCCGCGCGGCCTCGACCGTCCCGATCAGCTCGCCGCTCGCGTCGTCGATCACGGCGAACGAGTCGAGCGAGGACGAGCGCAGCGCGATCCGGCCGGCGGGGAACTCGGCCGAGCGCGGGAGGTAGCGCCCACCGCGCTCGCGCAGCTCGCCGCTGCGGACGAGACGGTCGGCGTAGGCCTGCCAGCGCGGTCCGAGGGCATCGGCATCCTCGCCGGTCAGCGGGAGCTCGTACGCCGCGGCGGCGAGGTGCTGGAGGTAGATCTGATCGGACTCGTGGTCGAGGATCGCCGCTTCGACCGGCCGTTCGAGGAACTCGTCGGGATGGCGGCAGAAGAACTGGTCGAGCGCATCGTCTCCCGCGATGTACAGCGCAAGGCCCGTTGTGCGGCGGCCGGCCCGTCCCCACATCTGGCGCAAGCTCGCGACCGTGCCCGGGAACGTGACGCAGATTGCGGCGTCGAGATCTCCGACGTCGATGCCGAGCTCGAGCGCGTCGGTCGCCACGACCGCGAGCAGCTCGCCGCCGGCGAGCCGGCGCTCGATCTCGCGCCGCTGGGCGGGCGTGTAGCCCGCGCGATAGGGCGCGATCCGCTCGGCGAGCTCGCCCTTGCCCGCGTCCTCGAGCCGCAGGCGGGCGAACTCGCGGATCAACTCGACCCCGCGGCGGGACTTGAGGAAGCAGATCGTCCGCACCTCGTCCTCGACGAGTGCCGTCAACAATCGGGCCGCCTCGGACAGCGCCGACACCCGTGCTCCGGTCGCCTCGTCGACGAGTGGCGGGTTCCAGATCGCCACGCGTCGCTCGGCGTGGGGGGCGCCGTCGTCGTCCACCAGCTGGACGTCGAGCCCGGTCAGGCGCTCGGCCAGCTCGACCGGGTTGGCGATCGTCGCGCTCGTCAGGATGAACCGCGGCTCGGTGCCGTAGGCGGCAGCCAGGCGGCGGAGCCGGCGCAGCACGTTAGCGACGTGCGAGCCGAAGACGCCGCGGTAGGTGTGCGCCTCGTCGACGACGACGCAGGCGAGGTTCGCAAGCACGTCGCCCCACGACGAGTGGTGGGGCAGGACGCCGACGTTGAGCATGTCGGGGTTGGTGAGGATCAGGTTCGACCGCGCTCGCACCTGGCGACGCTGCTCCTGTGGCGTGTCGCCGTCGTAGATCGCCGCGCGCAGGAATGGAAGGCCAAGCGCGTCGAGCGATCGCGCCTGGTCCTGGGCGAGCGCCTTCGTGGGGTAGAGGTAGAGCGCCCGAGCGCGGGGGTCGCGCGCCAGCGTGTCGAGCACGGGGAGGTTGAAGGCGAGCGACTTCCCGCTCGCCGTCCCCGTGGTCACGATCACGTGGCCGGTGCGGATGCGCTCGAAGGTGTCCGCCTGATGGGAGTAGAGCTCCGTGATCCCGGCCGCCCCGAGGCGCTCTGCGACTAGCGGGTGGAGCTCGGCCGGGAGCGGCGCCGGCTTGGCCGGCCGGGCGCCGAAGCGGCTGCGCGCGACGAGCTGGTCGCCCTCTCCCGCGGCCAGCACCTGGTCCCAGGGGAGCTGTGCTCGCGTGATCGCCACCGGTTGGCATAGTACGCGCGGCGTGGTTGCCTCCTACAGCCACACCGACTTCCCGCTCGAGGCGCTGCTCGCAGGCAAGCGGTCGAACACGATCACGGCGATCCTGCCCGCACGCGAGGTGGCCGACACGGTGGGCGCGATCGTCGAGAAGCTGCTCGCGCTCGACGGCCTGATCGACCAGGTTCTGGTCGTCGATGCGGCTTCGGAGGACGGGACCGCCGACGTCGCCGCCGCGGCGGGCGCGGACGTGCGGCAAGAAGGCGAGCTCGTACCCGAGCTGGGGCCCGTCTTCGGCAAGGGCGATGCGATGTGGCGAGGGCTCGCCGCCGCTACGGGCGACGTTGTCGTCTACCTCGACTCGGACACGCGCGGCTTCGATCCCCACTTCGCAACGGGCTTGGTCGGGCCGCTCGTGCTCAATCCCCAGCTGCAGTTCGTCAAGGGCGCGTACCGCCGGCCGTTCGTCGCCGACGGCTTCGAGCTCGCCGACGGGGGCGGGCGCGTCACCGAGCTCACCGCGCGTCCTCTGTTGAGCGCGTTCTATCCGGAGCTTGCCTCCTTTTCCCAGCCGCTCGCCGGTGAGGTCGCCGCCCGCCGCAAGCTGCTCGAGTCGGTTCCGTTCGCCTGCGGGTACGCGATCGAGACGGCGATGCTGCTCGACGTCTACGAGGCTGTCGGCCTCGACGCGATGGTGCAGGTGGACCTCGACGTGCGGATCAACCCCCACCAATCGCTGTTCGATCTCGGCCCGATGGCGTACGCGGTCCTGCGCGTCGTGATCGAGCGCCTCCAAGCCGACGGCCGCCTGACGCCGGGTGAGCCACCGCCGTTCCGCGCCGCCGACGGGCGCGAGCTCGAGGTCGCGTGGGTCGAGCGGCCGCCGTTCGCCTCGCTGCGGGCCGCCGCCGGCTGACGCGATGCCGATCCGCTGCGTCTATACCGACCTCGACGGCACCCTGCTCGGGCGTGGCGCCTCGCTCTTCCACGATGCCGACGGCGAGTTCACGATGCTCGCCGCGCGTGCGCTCGAGGCGTGCCACCGAGCGGATGTGGAGGTGGTGCTGAAGTCCGGCCGCCGCCGCGCGCAGGTGATGGAGGATGCCCGCCTACTCGGGCAGAGCGCCTACATCTTCGAGGTCGGGTCCGGGATCGTGATCGACGGCGACGAGACCTTCCTGACCGGCGACTGGCAACCGCAGGAGGGGAACCCGATCCACGCGCAGATCGAGCAGTCGGGGGCTCCGGCGCTGCTGCTCGAGCGCTACCCGGGCCGGCTCGAGTACCACGAGCCCTGGCACGTGAACCGCGAGGTCTCACACCTCTTGCGAGGGCTAGTGGACGTCGATGAGGCGAACGCGCTGCTCGCCTCGGAGGGCCACGATGGCCTCCGCCTCGTGGACAACGGCGCGATCTCGCCGAAGGAGACGCTGCAGGAGCTCGAGGGGCCGCCGCACGCGTACCACCTGATCCCCGCCGTCGCCTCGAAAGCGCGCGCGGTCGAGGTGCACATGCGCGCGAGGGACTACGCGCCCGAGGAATGCATCGGGGTCGGAGACTCGCGCGAGGACCTCGATGTCGCGGAGGTGGTCGGGCGCTTCTTCCTCGTCGCCAACGCGGTCGAGAAGGATCCTGCGCTGCGCGACCACGTTGCCGGCCGCGGCAACGTCCAGATCACCGAGGACCGGATGGGTGACGGCTTCTACGAAGCGGTCGTCCGCTCGCTGGCCGAGTCGCGCTGACCGGGCCGCCGTAATTTCGGCCGTTCCCCCTCGCTTGAGTGGGGAAATGACAGCCCTACTTCCAGGAGGAGATCACATGTCAGTTTCAACACGTAGCTGGTGGACAGCGGTGGCAGTCGTCGCTCTGGCCGGGCTCGGAGCGATGTTGCCCGGGATGGCGAGCGCAGCCTCGCCCTGCGCGAAGAAAGAATCCAAGACGGTGACCGCCTCCGAGCGCGCGCGTATCTACACGCAGAAGGGAACCGGCAAGGACCGCGGCGAACGGATCCACGTCGGTTGCTGGTTCTCGAGCGAGCGCCGGACGCGACTGTTCACCGGCGAACCTGGCGTGGAAGACGCCTCTCAGTTCCGTGTCGCCGGCCGGTTCGTGGCGTTCGCGACTGTCTCAGCCGACCCGACCGGAGACGGCGACTCGGCGTCGATCGAGGTCTACGACCTGAAGGCGGGCAAGCTGACCGCGAGGCACGTCGTTCCCCAGGACACCAACGACGTAGGTGTCACGGACATCGAGCTCAAGTCAAATGGGTCGTTCGCCTGGATCGAGAACGCCGCGAGTTCCAACCCGGTGGCGGCCAAGGTCCGCGTAAAGATCCGCGACCGAGCTGGGCTCAGAGTGCTCGATGAGGGCGTCGGGATTGCGACGCGGTCACTCGCTTCGAGCGGCTCGACGCTCTACTGGACGCACGACGGAGCGCCGCGCTCGACGAACCTCGATTGAGCTGCACGATCAGTCGGCTGCGCACTCCTTCAGCCCGAGCGCCTTCGCCTTCGCCTCGGCGTCCTTGAACGGATCGCCCTCGTCCGAGAAGGTCTTCTCCAAGCCTTCCGGCGTCTTCGCCGCCTCCTTGGTCCCGGCGAGACCGCTGCGGGCCGAGGTGATGAACGCGTCCCAGTCGTCCTGGAGGTCCTCGGGCGGCTTGAGCACGGCGACGGCGTTGATCTGCCGCTCGATATTGGGGACCACGGTGCTCTCGAAGAGCGGCTGGATCTCCTTCGGCGACGGCTCCTCGGTCGCGCCCTTGAACTCCTTCTGGAACGCCGCGTCGATCTCCGCGTCGCCCTTCTTGCAGATCGCGTCCGCCTGCTGGATCAGCTCGGCCTTCGTCAGCTGATCGCCGCCCCCGGCCTCGCTCTTCTTGTCGTCATCGTCGTCGCCGCAGGCAGCGAGGACGAGCGCCGAGGCGGCGAGCAGGGAGACGAGCGCGGGACGGATGGGGGCCATCTGGGACTCCTTCGAAGTCGGTGCCGGAGAGTGGAATCTAGCCCGAAACGGGACCCGGGCATGTAACGATCGCCACAAATAGGTGTAGTGGGTTTGTAAGGAATCATCGGTCGTCGGAGCCAAAGGAGGGTTCTGATGTTGCGAATCTCGGATTCCCATCACTTCCGCAAGAGCATCGCGGGGGTGTGCATGGTTGTCGCGCCGCTCGTCCTGCTTGCCGCGGTGATCGTTCACCCGGAGCGCAAGGAGGATGTCGGCGCCCAACTCGCGGTCATCACCGGCAACCTCGACGCTTGGTACGCGTCGCACCTGCTGGCGCTGATCGCGATCGTGCTCGCGGTACCGGCTGTACTCGGCCTGATGCACATGCTGCGCGAGCGCGAGGTTGCCTACGGGCACGTCGGCGGCGCTCTGGCGCTGATCGGCCTCATTGCCACCACGGGGGTCGTCGCGATTGACGGCTTCGTCGGTTGGCAGGCCGCGCAGTCGCCCGACGCCGGCTCGATGGTCGCGCTGCTCGACCGGCTCACCGAGGAGACGGGTGTCGTCGTCCCGTTCTTCGGCTTGGGCTTCGGTCTCGGGCTGGGCCTGATCGTGCTCGCGTTCGGTCTCTACCGGGCGCGGGTCGTGCAGTCGTGGATGGCGGTCTTCATCGTCATCGCGGCGGTATGCATGGCGATCGCCCCGCCGCTCTACAGCGATGTCCTCAGCATCGTGGGCGCGGCGTTCCTGCTCGTCGGACTCGGATCGGTCGGGCGCTACGTGCTCGAAGAGTCGGACGAGGACTGGGAGCACACTCCCGACTACGAGGGCTTCCGGCCAATCGCCGGAATGCGGTAAGTCAACGCGCGGCGGCCCCGGAGGATTGGGGCCGCCGCGTCGGCTTTCGTTGAACCGTTGTTGGGGCTATGGCGCTAGAAACGGTTCAACGAACTCGCGTCCGGCCGCTTCGAGCGCCACCGGCGTGCCCGCCTCACGGATGCTCGCGAAGTCGAGCACGCGCTCGAGGAACGGATCGAGCGCGTCCTCGCCGACGACCGCGTGGCACTGGACGCCCGCCTGGCGGCAACGCGTGGCGACCTCGCCGACGGCCTTGCCTTCGAGCGTTTGGGCGTCGAGCCGCCCCTCGCCGGTGATGACAAAGGCTGCCTCGCGCATGCGCGCGTCGAAGCCGACCGCGTCGAGGACGAGCGCGGCGCCCGGCTCGAGCGAGGCATCGAAATGGGCCCACAGCGCGCCCGAGAGGCCACCGCCGCAGCCCGTCAGCGGAGCGTCGCGCGGATCGCGGGGCAGTGACAGCGAGAGGTCGTCGAGCCGCGCCGCCAGGCGCTCCACCATCGCCTCGTCGGCACCCTTCTGCGGCGCGTAGACCGGGGCAGCGTCCTCCCAAGCCGAACGCGCGTCACAGGCGCAAGCCAACTCCACCTCGAGCCCCGCCTCCTTCATCGCTTCCGTTGCTCCCAGCCCGCCATCAACGGTTGCACTTCCCCCACAACCGACGACGACCTTCGTGGCGCCCGCCTCGACCGCCGCGACGATCAGCTCACCCGTCCCGCGTGTCGAAGCACGCCACGGATCGAGCTCGCGCGGCTCGAGCAGCGCGAGTCCGCTTGCCGCGGCGACCTCGACGACGGCGGTGCCGTCGGCGAGCAAGGCGAACGACGCTTCGACCTCACGCCCCAAGGGATCCGACACGCGCGAGCTCAACCACTCGCCGCCGGTCGCCGACACCAGCGCCGCCGCCGTCCCCTCACCGCCATCGGCCACTGGCACAGCCACGGCCTCGAGCCCGCCGCGATCGATGCCCCGTGCCACCGCCTCAGCGACCTCCGCCGCCGACAGCGTGCCTTTGAACTTGTCCGGCGCGACGAGGATCGACAGCCTGGGCGCGCGCACGAATCTATTCTCCACGGATGGCGAAGAAGGATGAAGCTGTCGTCGTCGACGCCGGTGGGCGCGAGGTACGGGTCTCGAACCCCAACCGCGAGATCTTCCCCAAGACCAAGCGCACCGCGCCGGTGTCGAAGCTCGACATCGTCGAGTACTACCTCGCGGTCGACGACGGGATCATGCGCGCGCTGCGGGACCGGCCGACGACGCTCGAGCGCTGGCCGAAGGGCGTCCACCCGGGGATCAAGCTGACGACCCGCGACGGCCAGAAGGGCGACGCCTTCTACCAGAAGCGCGTGCCCAGGGGCGCGCCTGACTACCTGGAGACCGCGCGAATCCAGTTCCCCTCCGGCCGCCACGCCGACGAGATCTGCCCGACCGAGATCGCGGTCGTCGCGTGGTGCGGGCAGATGGGCACGATCACCTTTCATCCCTGGCCGGTGCGGCGCGACGACGTCGAGCACCCCGACGAGCTGCGGCTCGATCTCGACCCCCAGCCCGGCACGGATTTCGAGGACGCCGCCCGGATCGCCGGCGAGGCGCGCGGGCTGCTGGCCGATCTCGGCTACGTCGGTTTTCCCAAGACCTCAGGCGGCCGCGGGCTCCATATCTACGTGCGGATCGAGCCGCGCTGGAGCTTCACGGACGTCCGTCACGCGGCGATCGCCTTCGGTCGCGAGCTCGGGCGCCGGATGCCCGGCGAGGTGACGACCAACTGGTGGAAGGAGGAGCGCGGCGAGCGCGTCTTCGTGGATTACAACCAAAACGCCCGCGACCGGACGATCGCCTCTCCCTACAGCGTCAGGCCGAAGCCGGGCGCGACGGTCTCGGCGCCGCTCGACTGGGACGAGCTCACCGACGTCGCCCCCGAGGACTTCACGGTCGCGACGATGCCGAAGCGCTTCGAGGAGGTGGGCGATCGCTTCGAGGCCATCGACGAGGTCCACCACTCGCTCGAGCCGCTGCTCGAGATGTACGAGCGCGACGAGGCGGAGGGGGAGGGCGAGATGCCATACCCGCCCGACTACCCGAAGATGCCGGGGGAGCCCAAGCGCGTCCAGCCGTCGCGGGCCAAGAAGCCTGACGACGGCTAGCCAGACGGGAACGGGCAGGGCGATGCGCCCGGCGCCGCGACGAGCCGGTAGACCCGCCCCTGTGTCAGGGAGGCGATGTAGACGACCTTGCCGGGACCCTCGGCGATCCCGGTGACCCCCGGCACGAGCGGGCCGAGGTTCGCGTGGTTGCGTACCTTGGGCCGTGCCAGCACCGCGCAGCGCAGCCGGCCCCCGAAGAACTCGCCATAGAGGTAGCGCCCATTCAGCTCGGGCACGCTCGGGTCGCGTACGACCACGCCGTTCGTGATCGTGTTGCCGCTGTTAGGGGTGTGGGAGAGGGTGAGCACCGGCGGCTCGTGGTTGGGTGCTCCGGTGCAGCCGGTTCCCGCGAACGCCGCGTGACCCTCGAAGCAGTTCCAGCCGAAGTCGGCGCCGCGGCCGCCGCCGAGGCTGCGCGGTGCGTAGTCCATCTCCTCGAACGAGTTCTGCCCCACGTCGCCGATCGTCAGGTCGCCCGTGAGGCTGTCGAACGAGAAGCGGTAGGGATTGCGCAGGCCGTAGGCCCAGACCTCGTCCACCTGGCCGCCCGGGCCGTCGGCGAACGGGTTGCTCGCCGGCACGGCGTAGGACTGGCTGCCACTCTCGCGCGGATCGATCCGCAAGAGCTTGCCGCGATAGTCGGCCGTCGAGCGGGCGGTCGCGCCGCCGGTGGAACCGTCGCCGGGACCGAGGTAGAGGTAGCCATCGGGCCCGAACGCGATCTGCCCGCCCTTGTGGCAGCAGTTGTGCGGCATCAGGACCTTGATCACGTTGCGGCGCGTGGACAGGTCGGCGACGTCGGAGTTCTGGCGGCGGTACTCGCGCACCGTCACGTTGCCGGGAATGTCCGGGTTGGCGGTGCGCCCGACGAAGTAGATGTAGAAGCGCCCGCTGCTCGGGTAATTGGGCGCGAACGCCATCGACAGCAGCCCGCCCTCGCCGGCCGTGGAGATGTCGCCGGCGGGAAGCTGGAGGAACGGCGTGGGCTGCTTGACGCCGTCCTTGACCAGCTGGATCGCGCCGCCGCGCTCGACGACGAACAGACGCCGGCCATCGCCCGGCGCCGCGGCCACGTGGACCGGTGCGTCGAAGGCGATCGGGTTTCCGCCCGCGCTGAGCACCTCGACGTCGGCTCCCGTGGCGGAGGCTGCCGCGGGCAGCGCCAGCAGGCTCAGGACGGCCGCTGCCAGCGCTCGCATGGCTCGTCCTACTTACAACTCTTGCTGCTCGAGCCAGCGAGGCGGTAGACAGGGCCGCCGAGGGACGTGGCGTAGATGCAGCCGCGGTCGGTCTCGGCGAACGAGCTGAGCGAGGAGACGCGCAGGCCGAGCTCGCGGTCGTTCTGCGCGCGCGGGCGAGCGAGGCGCGCGACGCGGACGCCCGAGTTGCAGGCGTCGCCGTAGACGTACTGGCCCTGGATCGTGTCGAGTCGCGGATCGCGGACGACGAAGCCGCCGATGATCGCGCAGTCGCCGTCCTGGCCGCCGGTCGGACGCTCGATCACCGGCTCGACGTGGCCCGAGGCGCCGCAGCCGGAGAAGCGGTTCGTCCCCTCGAAGCAGTTCCAGCCGAAGTTCGCGCCGCGTCCGGCGCCGGCCGACTCGGGCACGAAGTCGATCTCCTCGCGCTCGTTCTGGCCGACGTCGCCGAGGATGAGGTCACCGTTGGCCCTGTCGAACGAGAAGCGGAACGGGTTGCGCAGGCCGTACGCGTAGATCTCGTCGCGGCCCGCGCGGCCGACGAACGGGTTCGACGACGGCACGCGGTAGGCCTTCGAGCCGCTGCGCCGCGGGTCGATGCGGATCAGCTTCCCGAGCAGCGAGTTGAGGTTCTGCGCGTTGCCCTGGGTGTCGCCGCCGCCGCCGCCGTCGCCGGTGCCGAAGTAGAGGAGCTTGTCGCGGCCGAAGACGAGGTCGCCGCCGTTGTGGTTGGACGCAAGCCGGTGCGCGATCTCGATCACCTTGCGCCGGCTCGACTTGTCGGCGCGGTTCTTGGAGTCCTTCGAGCGCTTGTACTCCTCGACGACGATGTCGCCCTGCTTGTCCGTGTAATAGACGTAGAAGCGCCGGCTGGAGGAGTAGTCCGGCGCGAACGCGAGCGACAGCAGGCCCTGCTCGCCGCCGGAGACGATCCGCGAGCGGACGTCGAGGAATGGCGTCGAGAGACGCTTGCCCGAGCTGACCACGCGCACCGTGCCTCCCTGCTCGACGATGAAGAGACGGTTCGGGTCGCCCGGCGGCGCCGCGACGTCCACCGGCTGCGCGAAGTCGCCGACCTTGAGCAGGCGGGGCGAGCCGGCGGACGCGGGAGAGGCCGCCGCGAGCGCCACGAGGGCGAGGGCGGCTGTGAGGATCGCAAGGCGTGTCATCGAGCGCATGATCCCTAAATACCACGCGCCGCCCGATCGGAGCGCCGCCGTCACCCCTTCAACTGGTCGATCGAGCACTCGTCCGGATCCTTGTCGTCGCGCCAGCGGAGGAACTTGGCGCCGTGGCGGATGCGGCGGCCGGTGATGTGGTCGAAGGCGATCTCGCAGACGAGCTCCGGCCGCAGGCCCTCCCAGGCGAGATCCTCGTCTGACTTCCAGCGGCTCGGCCCGCCCGAGCCCTTCTCGCCCGTGCGGTACGGCTCGAGGAACTCGAGCAGCTCGCGCTTCTGCTTCGCGGTGAAGCCGGAGGTGTGGCCGACGATGTGGAGCTCGCCCTCGTCGTCGTGGAGCCCCAGGATCAGCGACCCGACCGTTCCCTCCTCCTTGCCGAAACGGAACGCCGCGACGACGACGTCGGCCGTGCGGACGCGCTTGATCTTGACCATGCCCTTGCGCTCGCCCGGGAGGTAGGACGACTCCGCCTCCTTCGCGACGACGCCCTCGGAGTTGCCGGTGAGCCACGCGCCGGCAGCATCGCGATCCTCGGTCATCGGGCTGATCTCGACCTTGGACTTCTTGCCGACGACCGCGGCAAGGCGCTCCCGCCGCTCGCTGTAGGGGAGGTCGAGCAGCGCGTCGTCGCCGTCGGCGAGGACGTCGAAGGCGACGAACGCGGACGGGTACTTCTCCGCCAGCATCTCGACCCGCGACGCCGCGGGGTGGATCCGCTGGCTGAGCAGGTCGAATTCCTGGATCCCGTCGACGACGACGATCAGCTCGCCGTCGAGCACGGCGCGCTCGGACGCGATCGTCTGGACCTGCGGAACGATCTCGGGGAAGTAGCGGTTCATCGGCTTGCCGTTGCGGCTCTGCAGGTGGACCTCGTCGCCGTCGCGGAACACGAGCGTGCGAAAGCCGTCCCACTTCGGCTCGTAGCGCCACTGCTCGCCGTCGGGCAGATCCTTCGCCGAGCGGGCGAGCTGGGGCTTGATCGGGGGCTCGAGCGGAAGCGCCACGGCGCGGATCGTAGCAATGCATGCGGATGTCGAGCGATCACGCAACCGTCGCCGAGGAGGAGTACCTCCAGACCATCTACTGGCTGGAGGAGGCGGGGCTGCCGATCACGGGCGCAAACGTGGCGCGCGCGATGCAGCTCTCCGCGCCGACCGTCCACGAGATGGTCGGCCGCCTCGAGGCCGACGGCTACATCGTCCGTAACCCCGACAAGTCGCTCGGCTTCACCGACTCCGGTCGCGAGCATGCGGCCGGCGTCGTCCGCCGTCACCGCCTGATCGAGCGCTTCCTGACGGACGTCTTCGAGATTCCGTGGGACCAGGTCCACGAGGAGGCCGAGCGGCTCGAATACTGGATGTCGCCGGTCGTCGAGGAGCGGATGCTGAAGGCCATCGGTGACGCGAAGACCTGTCCCCACGGCCACCCGATCTACGAGGGCGACCGGATCGAGGGCGTGCCGCTCGCCGACGTCGAAGAGGGAGCGGCGGTGCAGGTGCTGCGCTTCGAGAACGAGGCCGAGGACGTGCTCCACTACCTCAAGGAGACGGGTCTCCAACCGGGCCTCGAGGGAACGATCGCGAGCGCGAGCGGCGACGAGATCGCAGTCAAGGCCAACGGCGACATCCACACTGTCACGCGCAGCGTCGCCGAGACCGTCTCGGTAACCGCCGACCCCTCGCCGCCGCCGCGGACCGCGCTTCCCGAGCTTCTCGTGCTCGGAAAAGACCGCTACGGCCGCTAGCCGCCCCGGGCGACGGCCCTCATTCTGAGCTGATGGTCTTCGCGATAGCCGTCTTCGTCCTCGCGCTCGCAGTGATCGCGACTGAGCGCGTGCACCGCACGAAGGTTGCGCTGATCGGAGCCTGCCTGGTCGTCATGACGCAGACGATCGACCAGGAGCAGGCGATCGAGGCGATCGACTTCAACACGATCGGACTACTCGCCGGGATGATGCTGATCGTCCGGCTGACCGAGCCGACCGGCGTCTACAACTACCTCGCGATCCGCGCCGGCCAGATCGCCAGGGGACGGCCGTTCTGGGTCGTGGTCGCACTATCGACGACCACCGTCGTCCTCTCCGCCTTCCTCGACAACCTGACGACCGTCCTACTGATGGTCCCGATCACCTTCCTGCTCGCCGATACGCTCGACATCGATCCGATCCCGCTCGTCCTGATCGAGATCATCGCGTCGAACATCGGCGGCACGGCCACGCTGATCGGGGACCCGCCGAACATCCTGATCGCCGGCGCCACCGGGCTTTCCTTCGGCGAGTTCATCGTCAACCTCGCTCCGATCGCGCTGTTGACCTCCGTCGTTGTGACGGGCGTGCTCTATCTGTTCTTCAGAGGACGCCTCCAGGTCGCGCCCGAGGCACGCGATCGCGTGATGAGGCTCGACGCTCGCAAATCGATCGAAGACATGCGCGAGCTCAAGCGCACGATGCCGGTCCTGATCGTGACGATCCTGCTCTTCTTCGTCCACAAGCAGCTCCACATCGAGCCGGCGACCGTTGCGCTCGCGGGCGCGGCGGTGATGCTGCTGATCACATCCGAGCAAGTCGAGAAGGCGCTCGAGGGGATCGAGTGGGCGACCCTGTTCTTCTTCCTCGCGCTGTTCGTGATGGTCGGAGCCCTCGAGGAAACCGGCGCGATCGCCGAGGTGGCGGATGGCGTCGGGTCGCTGACTGACGGAGACAGGACGGCCGAGCTACTCGGAATCACTTGGGTGGCTGCGCTCGGGTCGGGGATCGTCGACAACATCCCCTTCACCGCGACGATGATTCCCGTGGTCGAGCAACTCCAGGGGGGCGACACCGGCGACGACGCCTACTGGTGGGCGCTCGCGCTCGGCGCGTGCTTCGGCGGCAACGCGACGCTGATCGCGGCGGCCGCGAACGTCGCCGCCGCCGGGATGGCCGAGCGTGCCGGTAGGCCGATCGGCTTCGTCGAGTTCCTCAAGGTCGGTTTGCCCGTGACGCTGTTGTCGATGATCATGGCCACTGCTTACATCGCGTTGCGCTATCTATGAACGAGGTGATCGAATGACGCCGCAGACGCTCGGTGAGATGCTGATACGGCGCGTGCCGCTGCTGCGGGACGACCAGGATCTGATGACGGCCGTGGAGGCGGTCATGGACAGCAAGCTGCCGGCTCTCCCCGTCGTCGGCTCCGAAGGACGCCTCGTCGGGATCTTCGGCGAGCGCGAGTTCATCACCGCGATCTCGCCCGGCTACATCGGCGAGCTGAAGTACGCCGGTTTCGTGCCGGAGGTAGTCGACGAGTGGCTCGAGAAGCGGGGAGAGTGTCTACGCGAACCGGTCCTGAAGCACGCGAACACCGAGCACATCGACGTTGGCGCGGAGTGGTCGGATGCGCAGCTGGCGGAGATCTTCCTCCATCATCGCGTGCTGATCATTCCCGTCGTGCACGAGGACGAGGTAATGGGCGTGATCACCCGGTCGGACTTCTTCACTGCGCTGGCGAAGCGGGCGCTGTCGCGCTAGGCGGCGGCGCCGGCGAGCGAGCGGTAGGACTCGGCAAGGCGGCCGATCCCCTCCTCGATCTGCTCGGGCGTGACGGCGGAGAACGCCAGCCGCAGGCTCGCGTCACCGCCCTCGATGAAGAAGTCGCTCCCCTTGACGAACGATGACGCCCTGCTCCTTCGCCGCGCCCGCGAGTGCTGCGACGTCGGAGCCGTCGGGAAGGTCCACCCAGAGGAAGTAGCCGCCGTCCGGGGGGTGGAAGGCGGCGTCCGGGATGTCGCGCTCGAGCGCGGACGCGGTGGCGTCGCGGCGCTCGCGCAGCGCCGCCTTCACCGTCTCGATCGAGCGGTCGAGCGAGCCCGAGCGGCAGAAGTCGGCAACGATCGACTGGGCGACCATGTTCGGCGAGATGTACGTCTCGGTGGCGACCTTCCGCAGTGCCGCGATCGTCTCGCGCGGGACCGACGAGGTAGCCGACGCGGATCCCAGGGCAGACCGTCTTCGAGAAAGACGAGGCGTACACGACCTTGCCCTGCTCGTCGAGCGAGAGCATCGTCGGCAGCGACTCCCCCTCGAAGCGGAGCTCGATATACGGGTCGTCCTCGAAGATCACGAAGTCGTGCTCGGCCGCGAGCTCGAGCAGCCGCTTGCGCTTCTCGAGCGAGAGCGTGTAGCCGGCCGGGTTCTGGAAGTTGGGAATGATGTGGGCGAGCTTTGGCCGCGCGCCCGCCTCGAGTGCCTGGGCGAGCGCCTCGACGTCGATGCCATCGTTCTCGAGCGGGATCGCGATCACCTCCGCGCCGAGCTTTCGCAGCGACAGCAGCGTGCGGTCGTACGTCGGGGCCTCGACGACGACCGTGTCGCCCGGCTCGACGAGCAGCTCGAACAGGAACGCGTCGGCCTGCATCGAGCCGTTGGTGGCGAGCACGTCGTCGGCCGGCCGCCCGTGCTTGTCGGCGATCCACTCGACGAGCGGCTTGTAGCCCATCGAGGTTCCGTAGGCGAAGGCGCCGCCGGGGTCCTCGGTGAAGGCCCGCTCCGCGCTCGCCCGCAGGTCGTCGACGGCGATGATGTCGAGCGACGGCGCGCCGCGCGCGAACGAGATCGGGGAGGGATCGCTCATGGCCTCGCCACGATAGCGGCCGCGCGGCGGCGGCTCGCGGCCGCCGGCTAGGAGTCGAGGTAGATCGCGCCGTCGTGCTCGACGACGGGGTAGCACTTCAGCGGCGCGGCGGCGTTGGCACCGGCCTTGACGGCACCGCGCGTCGCCGCGAAGAGCGCCCCCTGGGGGCCGCGCGTCATCTTCCCGCTGTCGACGTCGTAACGAGCCGCGTGGCGCGGGCATTCGAGCCCGCCGTCGTCCGCGACGCGGCCCTCGCCGAGCGAAGCGAACAGGTGGCGGCAGCGGTCCGACACCGCGAACGGCTTCCCGTTCGACATCCCGACGGCGAGCTTGCCGTGCGGCGAGTCCACCGCGACGACGCCGTCCTCGCCGAGATCGCTGAGATCGACGAGCTTTGTCATCGCGCCCAGCCTACCTCTACGCAGCCCGTGCGTAGACGAGCACGTTGTCGCGGTAGCCCTCGCCCGGTCGGTAGGGGCCGCCGCAGGTGATCAGGACGAGCACCGGCTGCTTCGACGGTCCGTAGACGGCGCGCTCGGGGAACTTGCTCTTCTCGACGGTGGTCACGCCGACGACGGCGTAGTCATGGACCGATCCGCGCGAGTCGGTCACGGCGATCCGCGCGCCCGCGGGCAGCGACGGCACGCGCGCGAAAAGACCAGGGCCCTTGCGCGAGTCGAGGTGGCCGACGACGATCGAACGGCCCGGCTCGCCCGGGCGCGGACCCGCGTCGAACCAGCCTGCGCGGCCGACGTCGGGGACCTCGATCCCGTCGTCGGTGCCGCGCACCGGGTCCACGACGGCGTCCACGCGCGCGTCGGGGATCGAGATCCGAGCCGGGCGCGCCGGCCGGACCCCTCCCGCCGGCGGGTCGAGCCGCTCGATGCGCAGCCCGGCGCGGCCGGGGGTTGCGACGAAGGGGCGCAGCGGCGTGGTCTTGCTGATGTCGGCCGCGGGCGAGAGGTCGGCCAGACGGGCGAGCTCGCGCGCCTGGCCCTGTCCCGTGCTCGGCTGCTCGTCGTCGCGGGTCAGCGCGAACGCGACACCCGCCGCGAGCACCGCCGGCACGAGCACGGCGACGGCCAGCCAGCGCAGCCGGCGCCGTCGGGGAGGACGCTCAGGCTCCGGCGACCGGTGGTCGCCGGGCCCCCGCGCGATCAGCCGCCGGCGGCGCGCGATCAGGCGCCCGGGCGGTCGCTCAGCGCTCACGACGGCGGATGCCGACGAGCATCCAGCCGAATGCGCCGAGCGCCCCCGCGGCCAGCGCCGACACGGCGATGACCGGCCAGCTCGCCGCGCCGTCCCCGGCGAGGCCGCCGAGGCCCGTCTGCGGGGCGCCGCCGGGCGCCGCCGTCGAATCGCTCAGGACGATGAACCGCAGCCGCTCGCCGCGGCTGCCGGCGACGACCGCGGTCGTCGAGGTTCCGGCGGTCAGTGGCACACCCGAGCTCTCCACCAGCGGCGAGCCGCCGCCGCCAGGTTTGGTGGCCTCGAGGTCGTAGGTGCCGGGGTCGATGCGGACGTACTCGGACGCTTCGTCCACGCCTAGATCGCTCGCCAGCGCTTCCTGGTCGGCGCTGACGTCGACGTTGCCGAGCTCGGGCGCGGCGTTGACGACCCGGGCGCGGGCAGCCCCGCCGGTGGCGCTGCCGTCCTCGATCACGGTCAGCTCGTCACTGCCGTTGGCGATCACGGTGTAGCGCCCCCCGTCGGCGAGGTCCTGGTCCGAGTTCGCGTCGCCGGGGGATACGGACAGCGCCGCGTTGCCGTCGGGCACGGGGGCATAGTCGCTTGCCTCTCCGAAGGCGATGTCGTCGGCCACGGTCGAGCCCTCGCGCACGAGATCGGTCGCCCCAGCCCCTGGGCTGGCGTTCACGAAGCGAATTTCGGCATCCGCGAGCGCGCTCGCGGGTGCGGCGAGCGAGAGGACGGCGATGACCGCGCATGCGAAAGCGCGGGACCTACGGGCGGGGACCACGGGGGAATGCTACGCCAGAGGGCAGTGGAGGTTTCGGCCGGGCGGACTGTCGCGACGGGCAAGAACGCCCGCCGCGACGGTCCAACTCCGCGGTTACTGGATGTCCTGCTCCACGATCATCCCCTTGGCAACATGCGGCGGGCCGCCCTTGCGATCGGGGATGAAGCAGACGAAGGCGTACCTGCCCTTCTTGAGCTCGAGGTCGGCCACCTGGGCCTGGCCGGCATCGAGGACGTTCGTCCCGGTCACCGCCTCGCCGTCAAAGGGTGGCGGCCCGGAGGGTTCCTCCTCCGAGGCGAGCGCCTCCTTCACGTCTTCGAGCGTCGCCCCCTTGTTGATCGGGAGTGCGATCACGTGGTGCAGCTCCTTGCCCTGGTTCTCGAACGTGAGCTTGTTCTTTCCGGGCTTCAGTCCGGACGCGGCGAACGTGTACTCCTTCGCCGTTACCGTGGCGTCGGTGGCGGGAAGCTCGCCCGTCCCCTCGCCGGTTACCTCGAACTCTGCGGAGGGCGCGGCGCTGCCGGCGTCCTCCTCGTCGGGCTGGGCGATGAAGAAGTAGCGGCCGGGTGTCAGCACTTGCGTGACGGTTGCGCTCTTGCCCGGCGCGACCGTCCCGGTTCCCCCGGCTGCGTGCAGCCAGTCCGGGATCCCCTTGTCCGCGGTCGCGAAGACCTTCAGGACGTCGTCGGCGGTCTGATCGCCGTCCACGTAGACGAGCGAACCCTCCCGCGGTTCCTTGCCGTCGTTCGTGAAGGTGATGTCCGCGAGACCCGCCTTGACCGATTTCGGCGCAGTCGCCTTCGCCTTTGCGCCCGATCCGGTCACCGCGAACGAGACCTTTTCGGCCTTTGCGTCGCTGCCCGACTTCTCGTCGTCGTCATCGCCGCATGCCGCGACGCCTGCCGCGAGGGCGAGCGCCACGGGGACCGCCACGAACGCACTGCGCCTGTTTGAGCTGAACCGCATCGAAACCTCCTGGTGTGTTGGTTTCCCCCAGCTGTACTCAGACCTTTGCGCCGAGCGCCGCGACGGCGAGCTCGGCGACCTCGGTCGGGTTGCGCCCGACCTGCACGCCCTTCGCCTCGAGCGCCTCCTTCTTCGCCTCGGCGGTGCCCGACGACCCCGAGACGATCGCGCCCGCGTGGCCCATCTGCTTGCCGGGCGGCGCCGTGAAGCCGGCGATGTAGCCGATCACCGGCTTGCTGACGTTCTCCGCGATGTACTCGGCGGTGCGCTCCTCCTCATCGCCGCCGATCTCACCGCACATCACGATCAGCTCCGTCTCGTCGTCGCGCTCGAACTCCGCGATCACGTCGATGAACGAGGAGCCGGGGATCGGGTCACCGCCGATGCCGACGATCGTCGAGTTGCCGAAGCCGCGCCCCACCAGCTCGTAGCCGATCTGGTAGGTCAGCGTCCCCGAGCGGGACACCAGTCCAACGTTGCCCTCGGAGAAGAAGTGCGCCGGGATGATCCCGACGTTCGCCTTGCCGGGCGAGAGAACGCCGGGGCAGTTCGGCCCGATCAGGCGCGCGCCCGAGCCCGCCGCGGCGCGCTTCAGGTGGGTGTAGGCGCGCAGCATGTCGTGCACCGGGATCCCCTCGGTGATCGCGACGATCAGCTCGATCCCGGCGTCGGCCGCCTCGAGGATCGAGTCGGCGGCGAAAGGCGGCGGGACGAAGACCATGCACGTGTTCGCGCCCTTCTCGGCCACCGCCTCGTGGATCGTGTCGAAGATCGGCACGCCCTCGACGTCCTGGCCGCCCTTGCCGGGTGTGACGCCGGCGACGAGGTCGGTTCCGTACGAGCGGTTGTTGAGCCCGTGGAAGCTGCCCTCGCGGCCGGTCAGGCCGGTGACGACGAGCTTCGTGTCCGCGCCGACGAGGATCGCCATCTAGCCCCCGCCTCCCGCAAGCTCCACGACCTTCTCCGCGGCGCCGAGCATCGTCTTCTCGACGTGGACGCCGGGGAGGTCTGCCTCCTCGACGATCTTGCGGCCCTCCTCGTCGTTCGTGCCGTCGAGCCGCACGACGAAGGGCACGTTCACCTCCATCTGTCCGAAGGCGGTGACGAGTCCGTTGGCCACCTCGTCGCAGCGGGTTATCCCGCCGAAGATGTTGAACAGCACCGCGGTCACCTTCGGGTCGGAGAGGATCACCTCGACCGCGTCGGTGATCGCCTCCGCCTTCGAGCCGCCCCCGGCGTCGAGGAAGTTGGCCGGCTCGCCGCCCGCCTGCGCGACGACGTCGAGCGTCGACATCACCAGCCCGGCGCCGTTGCCGAGGATGCCGATGTTGCCGTCGAGCTTGACGTAAGTGATCCCGCGCTCCTTCGCCATCTGCTCCTGCGGGTCCTCGGCGCTCGGGTTGCGCATCTCGGCGGTCTCGGTGTGGCGGTAGAGGGCGTTGCCGTCGATCGTCACCTTGGAGTCGAGCGCGACGACGTCGCGGCTCTTGGTCACCAGCAGCGGGTTCACCTCGACGAGCAGCGCGTCCTCGGCGACGAAGGTCTCATACAGGCGCGCGAGCAGCGCGCCGACCGGGCGCACGACGTCCTCGGCGATCCCGGCCTCGAACGCGAGCCGGCGGCCCTGGAACGCCTGGAAGCCGACCAGGGGATCGATGTGGACCTTCACGATCGCGTTCGGGTCCTTGTCGGCGATCTCCTCGACGTCCATCCCGCCCATCCGCGACAGCATCGCCATCGGCGCGCGCGCGGAGCGGTCGATCAGGATCGCCGCGTAGTACTCCTCGTCGATCTCCGACGCCTTCTCGATGTAGATCTCGTGGACCGTGAAGCCGCGGATGTCCATCCCGAGGATTTCGCCGGCGGCCTTCTCGGCCTCGGCGGCGTCCTTGGCGAGCTTGATCCCGCCCGCCTTGCCGCGCCCGCCGATCAGCACCTGCGCCTTGACGACGACCGGATAGCCGAGCTCGTCGGCCTGTTCGACCGCCTCGGGGACGCTCGTCGCGGGCTTCCCCTCGGGGACGGGGACTTGATGGCGGGCGAAGAGCTGCTTGCCCTGATATTCGAGTAGGTCCACTGTTACCTAGAATGCGCGGCCCGTTGGCCGCTTGGCGCCGCGGCACCCTATCGCTCAGGAGACCCTCTTGCCCCTTCCCAAGGAAGTCCAGTTCGTCACGTTCGACGTCTACGGAACGCTGATCGACTGGGAGACCGGTGCCTACGACGCCTACCAGGAGGCGGCCGACGAAGACGGCTTCACCGTTGATCGCGACGCGCTGATCCCGCTCTTCGTCGACATCCAGCACGAGGTGCAGAGTGGCTCGTACGAGCTCTACGCCGAAGTGCTGCGGCGCACCGCGGTGCGTTCGGCGGCCGAGCTCGAATGGGACCTCGAGCCCTCGCGCTCAGGCTTTCTGCCCGGCAGCGTGCCCGACTGGCCTGCCTTCCGCGAGACCAACGCCCAGCTGGAGCGGTTCGCGAAGAAGTACGAGATCGGCCTGCTGTCGAACATCGACGACAAGCTGCTCGGGGCGACGCGGCGGCATTTCCGCGTCGACTTCGACCTCGTCGTCACCGCGCAGCAGGTGCGTAGCTACAAGCCGGACGAGGCGCATTTCAAGGAGTGCGCGCGGCGGATCGAGAAGAAGAAGAGCAAGTGGGTGCACATCGCCTCGGGCTACGAGACCGATGTCCTCCCGTGCCTCAAGCGCCGCGTGTCGGTGATCTGGGTCAACCGCAGCGGCCGCAAGCTCGAGTCGAGCGAGAAGAAGCCGACCGCCGAGGTGAAGACCCTGCGCGAGGCCGCGAAGCTCCTGAAGGTGCTGTAGCTGCGTGCGGTAGGCGTTCACGCCGACGCGATCGTCGTCACGAGCCATTTCCTCCAGACGACGGCGACGGCGATCCGGGCCGGGGACGAGGCGGTGCTGATCGATGCGCCGTATTACCCCGACGAGCTCGAGACCCTGCCCGCGCTGCTGGCCGAGGCCGGTTTCGACCTCAAGGGGCTGCTCGCCACGCACGCCGATTTCGACCATCTGCTCGGCCGGCTCGCGTTCCCCAAGGCGACGCTCGGCGTGGGCGAGACGACGATGGAACGCATCCGCGCGGAGCCAGGCGCGGCCCAGCGTGTGCTCCGTGAGGCGGACGCGGCCAACTACGTCGAGCGTCCGGCGCCGCTCGGACTGGGCGGCTCGCAGGCGCTGCCCGTGCCGGGTGTCGTCGAGCTCGGCGACACGGAGGTCGAGCTCCACCTCGCCGACGGTCACACCTCCGACGGGACCGCGTTCTTCGCCCGCTCGATCGGCGTGCTCGTCTGCGGCGACTACCTATCGAACGTCGAGATCCCCCTGATCGAGGAGGGCGGCTCGCTCGCCGGCTACCGCGCGACGCTCGCCCGGCTCGGCGCGCTGCTCGACGAGGAGGGGGCGGTCGAGGTCGTCGTGCCCGGCCACGGCGCGCCACTCGACCGCGACGCCGCGCTGCGTGTGCTCGACGAGGACGCCGCCTACCTCGATGCGCTCGAGCGCGGCGAGCAGCGCCCCGAGCTCCCGGCGGCCCGCGACACGGCCCGCCAGCGCGAGCTGCACGGCGCGAACCTCGGCGCCACTACCTAGACTCGGCCCGGTGACTGGACGGGGGCGGATCCTCGGCGGGGCATGCGCGGTTGCGTGCGCCGCTCTCGGCGGTAGCCCCGCTCACGCCGCCGCGCCCAACCCCTGCCCGGGGCCGCGCTTCGACGCCGACAAGGTCATCACCGGCGAGTTCGGCTCGGAGCTCGAGGGCGCCTACGTGCTCGTGCCGTTCGATGTCCCGGCGGGCCAGACGGCGGTGCGGCTGAAGTACTGCCACGACAATCCGGAGCTACCGACGAGCCAGCTGATCAAGCACGTGCTCGACTTCGACCTCTACGGACCGCGCAAGAGCTCCGGCGACCTCTACGGACCGGCCGAGTACCGCGGCGGGAGCGGCGGGCGCGACCGCGACAAGATCGTGACGATCTCGAACGACGGTTACGACGCCCGCACGGGCAGGACGACGAAGAGCTTTCATCCGGGCGCGGTCAAAGCCGGCGAGTGGGCGGCGCAGTTCCCGCTCCCGGCCGTCGTCGGCCGCGACCGCGGCGACACCGACGGCAAGGTGGCGTGGCGGTTAGAGGTCGACTGGAGCGCCTCCGGCGAATACGCCGACGAGCCCTACTCGCCGGCCGCCTACGACCGCACGCCCGCCAAGCGCGAGCCCGGCTGGTACGCGGGCGACTTCCATGTCCACGCCGACCATTCCGAGGGCAGCGCCACGATGCGCGAGGCGTTCGACTACGCGTTCCGCCCGCTCGGGCGGGGCGCGGGCCTCGACTTCATTACCTTGTCGGACCACAACACCGACACGGCGTGGAACGAGATCGGGCGCTTCCAAGGGGACTACCCCGGCAAGCTGATCGTCCGCAGCGCTGAGGTGACGACCCCGCGCGGCCACGCGATGAACCACGCGAGCGGCACCTACGTGGATCACCGAACCGGTCCGGTCTACGAGCGCCGCTCCGACGGCTCGCTGGTGACGAAGCGGGCCGCGCAGCCGGCGAGCCGCGCGTTCGACGACGTCCACCGCGGCGGCGGGTTCACGCAGATCAACCACCCGACGCTGTTTCCGCCGCCGACCGACTTCCAGTGCCTCGGTTGCGTCTGGGAGTACTCGCCGTCCGACACCGACTACGGCGGCGTCGATGCGATCGAGGTGGCGACCGGGCCTTCGGGCCTCAAGACCGATCCCGTGATCGGTCCCAGCCCGTTTACGCTGACCGCGATCCAGTTCTACGAGGACGCGCTCTCGCGCGGCGGGCGCGCAGCCGCGATCGGTGGCAGCGACTCGCACGACGCGGGTCGCATCTCGAACCCGGTCACCTCCGCGCCGATCGGCGAGCCGACGACGGCCGTCTATGCGCAGGAGTTGTCCGAACCCGGCATCGAGTGCGGCGTCAAGGCCGGCCACACCTACGTCAAGGTGACCGGCGGCCGCGGGCCCGACGTACGGCTCGAGGCACGGGCACCGGGCGGGAGCGGCCCCCCGGCGATCATCGGCGACACGATCGAAGCCGCCGACGCACAGTTCTCCGCCCGGGTGACCGGCGGCGACGGGCGGCTGTTGCTCGTGCTGCGCAACGGGGTCACGAGCGGCGTCGTTCCGGTCCTCGGGAACGATTTCACGCATCGCTTCCGCGCGAGCGGGCCCGGGCGCTACCGTCTCCAGCTGATGCGCGGTACGACGATCGAGACGGTCTCGAGCCCGATCTACGTCGAGCAGGGCGCAGGGGAGGTGTTGTCGCGGGATTGCACTCCGCTACGGGTCAAGGGTTCGGCCAAGCGCCAGCGCCTCGGCCGCAAGGCGCCGCGCGTTCGTTGCGCGGCTTCAGGCGCACGCCTGCGGGCTTGCACGGTCGAGGCGCGGATGAGCACGGGCTCGGGCAAGCAGCGGAAGGTGCGCAGCGTCGGTCGCGGTCAGGCGAAGCTGGCGGGCGGGAAGCGGACGCTTCGGTTGCGCCTGAGCCGCGCCGCCCGCCGCGAGATCGCCAAGCACGGCGGCGGACGCCGGCTGAAGCTGGTCTTCACCGCCGACGACGGCGACGGGGCGGAGGCGCGGTCCGTCACTCGCGTCCGCCTGCTGCCGGCTCGCTGAGCCGCGGCTAGCGCAGCAGTCCGGTCACGCCGCCGAGCAAGCCGGGCTTGCGGGCGGTGGAGGTGCTCGTGGCAGCGGACCCGGACGAGGCGCTCCCCGGCATATACAGGGTGCTCGAGCTCGTCGGCTTCTCGAAGCCGCGCCCGTAACGCTCGCCCTCGATCCCGCCGCGGAAGCCGGGCAGCATCACCATCCGCTGCTCCGCGACGACCTCGGTCAGCGGCACCGTCTGCCGCGCGTTGTCGCTGTCTGCGAGGAAGAGCAGATGCAGGCCGTGGGTACCGATGCTGCCCTGGAAGAAGCGATCGCTGCCGTCGGGTACGCCGTCGGCGGTCCCCCAGCAGCGGCGCGGCGACCCATCAGAGGCGGTGCGCGGCTCGTCGGCCGAGCGCAGCCTCAGCTTGGGACCCGGGTCGGTCCCCGTCCCGTCGTCGAAGCACGAGTCGTCGCGGTAGTAGGGCACGGCCGCCAGCGACTGGACCGCGCCGCCGGGGGTGATGTCGGTGACCTTGTCGATCTGGTAGCGGTCGACGATCGAGCCGTTGGGACCGGCGGTGACGTTCCACTGCAGCGCTGCGTTCAGCTCGCCGAAGCTCGGGTCCGAGACGTCGACGCTCTGGTGGTAGGGGAACTTCAGCTGCTGCTGGCCGAGAATCGGATCGCAGAGGCCCGGCACGCCGCGATAGAAGGCGCGGTAGGTCTGGTCGATCTGCGAGGTGTCGTTGGTGTCGTAGTTGTGGTTGCAGGGATCGTCGAGGTTGCCGAACGCCTCGTCGTTGCGGCCGTCGATGTTCACCCCTGGCCCCGTGTGCTGCGGGTTGTAGTACGACGTCATCCGCCCGGCGTTGAAGTCCCACTGCGCGTAGATGCCGTCGAGCGGGGGGATCACGTGCACGCGCAGGAAGGTCTTCTGGCGCAGCTCGCGCCGGTAGAAGGTCTCGCGCCGGATCACGTTCGTGCCCGAGTCGGCGCCCCACGTCTCGCGGATCGTGCGGACCGGGCCGCTGCGCTCGCCGATCAGGGTGCTCGAGCCGCCCCAGTTCGTGTCCTCCTCCTCGTAGCCGCAGCAGGGGGTCTCCGACCCGGGGTCCTGCTGGAACGCGCGCGCCTTCCAGCGGTCCACCAGGTCGGGGCCGAAACTCGCGCCGCCGTTGTCGGAGATGCGGATGTCCGTCATCAGCCAGCGGCCGTCGTAGCGGAAGCGGTAGCGGTCGGTCTGGACCGTCGCGTAGTCGCGCGGGCGGCGGCGCTCGACCTTGGGCGAGCCGTCCGGGTTGCGCACGACGTTGCCGTTGGCGTCGCAGACGACCCCGCGAGCGGCGTTGCCGTAGCCGTCGTAGCTCGACTGGGAGCGCTCGAAGCTGTCGGCGTTGGCGTCGCGCGAGTACGAGACGTAGCTCTGGCCGCCGGTGTTGCGCGGGCCGTCCGCCTTCGCCCGCATCACGTACACGTAGCCGATGATCTTCGACGCCGTCGGATCGCTCACTGCGATGCCGTACGCGTCCTGGATCCCGTCGGGCAGCGGGCGGCCGTCCTGCGGCATCTGGGGCCCCGCGTCCTCCGCCATGAAGGCGAGCTCGTCGTTGTAGTCGAAGCCCTCGACGGGGTCCTTGGTCGTCTCCGGTCCGCCCGGTGTCGGGTCGTTGCTCGCGGGGTCGGTCGCCGGTACCGCCTTGCAGGGATCGTTCGGGTCGCTGGCGGTGTAGCGGTAGCCCTCGCGGTCGAATGCGTAGGTGGTGTGCTGGTCGTTGCCCGAATAGACCGAGAACCCCGACGCGGAGTTGTCGAGGTAGCGGGTGAACATCTCGTCCACCTGGAGCGGGATGCGGACGAAGCGCGACTCGCCGGCGTCCCAGCGGTAGCCGAGGACGCGGTCGATCGGCGTGCCCTTGCCGCCCGCCTCGCCCGTGTCGATCTCCGGCTTCGAGTAGTTGTTGTGCTTGCAGCTCTCGTCGAAGCTCTGGCACTCGAGCAGGTCGAGCAGCGGCAGTTTCACCGTCTGATTCGCAGGAGTCGTCCAGTTCCCGAAGGCCGTTCCCTCCATCACGACCGGCTCCGTGTCGCGCGCCGCGGCAAATCTGTAGTCCGGAGCGGCAGCGTCCGCCGCCGGCGCGAGCGCAGTCGCCCCGCCCGCCAACACGAGCACGAGTGCGGCGCCTCCCAGCGCTCGGCGTGCGTTCTCCCTCACGGCGTATGCCCCTGAGCCAGTTCCCTCTCCCCCGCAGCGGGAAGGGTAGCCGATTTTCTCCCTAATCGGGGACGGGTTCCGGAAGGGGCTTGCTCAGCTTCTCGCGCGCCGCCGGCTCGCGCACACCTGAGACGAGCAGCGCCGAGATTGCCATGACGCCGAGGATCACGAACCCGAGCGTTCCGAAGCCCGAGATCGCGAGCACGACGCCGCCGACCCCCGCCCCGAGCATGTAGCCAAGCTGGGCGCTCACGGTCCGCGCGGCCATCATGCTCCCCGGCGCCTCAGGCATCTGGTCGAGGCCGAGCAGGCTCGAGCCGGTCGTGCGAACGCCTGCCACGACGGCCATCACGCAGAAGACGGCGAGCGTGAACCACACCGCCGGCGTCACGTTGAGGGTGAGCGCCACCAGCACTCCCATCGCCAGCGCCCCGGATGTGACGAGCGGGCGCATCTGGCGGTGCTCGGCCCAGCGCGACGCTGTCAGTGTCGTCGCCAGGAAGCAGAGCGACCCGACCGCGAGCAGCAGGCCCGTGGTCGCCACGCTGACGTCGTAGGTCTCGATGTAGAACGCGCCGATGTAGGTCAGGTCCGCCGTCCAGGCGCCGTAGGCGACGAGCTCGGCGATCGTCCAGCGGCGCGCCGAGCGGTCGCGGAGCACCGAACGAAGGCCCCCGGTCGCGTGCCCGGCTTTCGCCTGCTCGCGCGGGTGGAGCGCGAGCGCGCTGACGAGCGCCGCAAGCGCCGTAATCGCCGGCAGCGCGTAGGCGAGCCGCCAGTCGACCGCGTCGGTGAGCACGCCGATCAGCGGCGTGCCGACGATCCACGCGATTGACTGCGCGCCGACGACGTAGCCCATCGCCCAGGGCGTGTCCTCGTCGGCGAAGAGGGCGCCGACGCCGGCAAACCCCGCCGACAGCAGGCAGGCGACACCCGCGCCGGTGAGCAGCTGGGCCGCGAAGAAGACCGGCAGCGAGGGAGCGAGGCTCGTCGCCAACGCGCCCGCCAGGGCGAGCGCCGATCCCCGCACGATCAGCGGCCTGACACCGATCCGGTCGATCAGCGGCCCGACGGCGAACGCCGCGAGCACGGCGGTCCCAGCCATGATCGTGCGCGCCTGGCCGACCGCGCTGACCGAGGCGCCGAAGTCGCGCCCGATCTCGACGACGATCGGGGCCAGGACGACGATGCTCGCCTGGGTCGCCGTGGTGGCGCAGAGCAGCGGAATCAGCGCACGACGGCGTTCCATCGGGAGAGCATCGCACCGACCGCGTTCGATCCGGCCGGATCAGCGCCCCGACTACGCTGGACAGCCGCGCCATGCCCGCTCGCTTCTTCGCGATCTTCACCTCCTCGCTGCTCGGCTTCTTGTCCGTCGGCGCGGTGTTGCCGATTCTCCCGCGCTACGTCAAGGGCCCGCTCGAGTCCACCGATCTTGCGGTCGGGATCGTCATCGGCGCGTTCGCGATCGCGGCCGTGGTCTCGCGTCCGCTTGCCGGACGCGCGGCCGACGCACGCGGACGGCGGGCGGTGGTCACGTGGGGCGCCCTCGCCTGCGCCATGGGAGGCGCGCTCTACTTCGTTCCAGGCGCGATCCCGAGCCTGCTCGTCGCGCGGCTCGTGCTCGGGGTCGGCGAAGCGCTCATCTTCACCGCGGGTACCGCGTGGGTGGTGGACATCGCGCCCGAGGACCGCCGCGGCCAGATCATCGGGATCTTCGGTCTCTCGATCTGGACGGGACTCTCGGCCGGTCCCGCGATCGGCGAGGGGCTGTTCGCGCTCGGCGGCTACGACGCGGTCTGGGCGTTCACCATCGTCTCGCCGCTACTCGGCGCGCTCGTCGCGCGCGGGATCCCCGATGACCATCGGCCGATAGCGGCGCCGGAAGGACGCCGTTCGCTCGTCCCCGCGGCCGCGATCCGCCCCGGCGGCGCGCTTGCGCTGGCCGCCGTTGGCAACGCGGCCGTCGTCTCGTTCATCGTCCTGCACCTCGAGACGCGCGGCGGCCACGGGACGCTCGCATTCATCTTCTTCGCGTTCGCGGTCGTCGGGTCGCGCCTGCTCGCCAGCCGTCTCCCGGACCTCTTCGGCGCGCGCCGGATGGCGGTCGCGGCCGCCTGTGTCGAGGCCGTCGGGCTGGCGATCATCGCGGTGTCCGGGCACTGGGCCGTGGCCTCGGTCGGCGCGGCGTTCGTCGGTGTCGGTTGGGCGCTGCTGTTCCCCTCGCTGGCGCTGATGGTCGTGACCGACGCGGGCGAGCGCCGCCGTGCGGAAGCGCTCGGGACCTACACCGCGTTCTTCGACATCGGCTTCGGCATCGGCGCCCCGCTGTGCGGAGCGGTCGTCGCGCTCGGCGGCTACCCGGCTGCCTTCTGGGTCGGCGCCGGCTTCGCGATCGTCGGCGGTCTCGTCTCCGCCGCCGGAGCGGACCGTTTTCGGCGCGCGGCACCTGCCGAGACCTAGCCCTCGGCGGAGGTGATCGTGGCAATCGGGTCGCCGGCGGAGATCGCCTTCCCCTCCTCGATCGGCAACTCCGCCACGACGCCCGCCTTGTGGGCGGTGATCTCGTTCTCCATCTTCATCGCCTCGATGATGCAGAGGAGCTGGCCCTCCTCGACGGTGTCGCCCTGCTTGACGACCACCTTCCACATGTTGCCCTGGAGCGGCGAGGTGATCTGGTCCGGCCCGCTGGCGCCTGAGGAAGCGCGCTCCGAGCGCTTTGGCGCCTCACGGCCTAGCGCGCCGCCCGCCACTGCGCCATTCGGCGCGAACGCGGGACCGATCACCTTCACGTCGAACTTGCGGCCGGACACCTCGACGGCGTAGTCGCGTTCAACCGTCGGCTCCTCCTCGCCCTCCGGCGCCTTCTCGGCCTTCGGGAACGCGAGCTGCTTGAGCCACTTCTTGTCCTCGACGAGGTCGCGGCAGGTCTCACCCTTCGCCCACTGATCGGTCGCGAGCAGCGCCTGGTGGAAGGGGATCAGCGTCTTCAAGCCGCCGATCTCGTACTCATCCAGCGCGCGCAGCATCCGCCGCGTCGAGGCCTCGCGGTCGACGTCCCAGACGATCAGCTTGGCGACCATCGGGTCGTACAGCGGCAGCACCTCCGAGCCCGCCTCGACGCCGGAGTCCACGCGTACGAACGGGCCGGCGGGCTCGTCGTAGCTCTCGATCGCCCCCGGCGCCGGCGCGAAGTTCTTCGCGGCATCCTCGGCGTTGATGCGGCACTCGATCGCGTGGCCGCGGATCTCGACGTCCTCCTGTTTAAACGAGAGCTCCTCGCCGGCCGCGATCTTGAGCTGCTCGCGCACGATGTCCACGCCGGTGACCATCTCGGTCACGCAGTGCTCGACCTGCACGCGGGTGTTCATCTCGAGGAAGTAGTACTCGCCGTCCTGGAGCAGCCCCTCGATCGTCCCCGCCGAGCGGTAGCCGACCGCCTTCGCCGCCTCGATCCCGATCTTGCCGATCCGCTCGCGCAGCTCGGGGTCCACGGCTGGCGCCGGCGCCTCCTCGATCAGCTTCTGGTGGCGGCGCTGGACCGAGCAGTCGCGCTCGAACAGGTGGACCACGTTGCCCTGCGAATCGGCCAGCACCTGCACCTCGACGTGGCGCGGGTCGGGTAGGTAGCGCTCGACGTAGACCGTCGCGTCGGAGAAGAACTTCTCGCCCTCGCGCGCAGCACCCTCGAAGGCCGCCTCGAGCTCGTCCTCGGTCTCGGCGACGCGGAAGCCCTTGCCACCGCCACCACCCGCCGCCTTGATCGCGACCGGGTAGCCGATGTCGGCGTCGATCACCTTGGCCGCGTCCTCGACGGTGTCGACCGGCTCGGTCGTGCCGGGGACGATCGGAACGCCCGCGTCCGACATCAGCTCGCGCGCGCGCGTCTTCGAGCCCATCGCGTCGATCGCGTCCGCCGGTGGTCCGACGAACGTGATCCCAGCCTTCTCACACGCGCGCGCGAAGGCCGCATTCTCGGCCAGGAAGCCATAGCCGGGGTGGATCGCCTCGGCGCCGGCCTCCTTCGCCACCTCGAGCAGCTTCTCCACCACCAGGTAGCTCTCCGTAGCGGGGCCGGGGCCGAGCAGGTAGGCCTCGTCCGCGCGCCGCACATGGAGCGCGTCGCGGTCGGGCTCGGAGTAGACGGCCACCGTGCCGACCCCGAGTTCCTCCAGCGCGCGCATCACGCGGATCGCGATCTCGCCGCGGTTCGCCACCAGGACCTTCGAGAACATGGGCGACGAGACGGTATCGGCTCCGCGGGCATCCGTGCCCGCGTCCCTGAGAACCAGGGCGGCAGCCGGCCGCCTTGACCGGCCGGCTTTCGCCGGCCTCCTTTCGCAGCAGGGAGTTGCGCTCCGGAGCGCGAGGGAACAGAATGGCTGCAGATGCGTCGGCTGCTACTTCCGATCGCGCTCGCGGCCGTCGCGCTGGCGGTCGTCCCTGCGATCGCCCAGGCGGAGGTCAAGTTCCGCAAATGCGTCAAGGCAACCTCGGGCGAGTGCGCCTACCTGAGCGTCCCGCTCGACCGCAGCGGAGCGGTGCCGGGCAAGGTGAGCCTCTACATCGAGCGCGTCAAGGCGTTCCGGCAGCGCCGCGGCGTGATCATCGGCCTCGCCGGCGGGCCTGGCGAGGCGGCGGGCGCGCTCACGCGCGAGTTCGCCCGCGGGCTCGAGCCGGGCATCAAGCATCGCGACCTGCTCCTCTACGACCAGCGCGGGACCGGGCGCTCGGGCGCACTGCTGTGCCGCGCGATCGAGGAGCAGCCCGACCCGTTCAGGGCGGACAAGGAGGTCGCGAGCTGCGCCCGCAAGCTCGGCGCCAAACGGTCCTTCTATACGACCCGCGACTCGGTCGCCGACATCGAGGAGATCCGCTCGCAGCTCGGCGTCGAGAAGATCACGCTGTTCGGCGTCTCGTACGGGACGAAGGTCGCGCTCGCCTACGCCCGCGCCCACCCCGAGCACGTCGAGCGGCTGATCCTCGACTCGGTGCTCGACGTCGACGGTCCCGACCCCTTCTACCTCGAGACGATCGGCGCCGTGCCGCGCGTGCTCAACGGCCTGTGCCGGGACGCATGTGGCGGCATCACCCAGGACCCGAACGGCGACCTCGCCACGCTCGTGAAGAAGCTCCAGGCAGGACCGCTTGGCGGCACCTTCATCAAGGCGACCGGCCGCCCGACCCAGACGAAGCTGCGCCGCTCCGACCTGCTCGCCGTGCTGCTCGTCGGCGACTTCGCCCCGCCCCTCCGGGCCGCGCTGCCCGGCGCCGTGCGCTCGGCGCTCGACGGCGACCCGACCCCGATCCTGCGCCTGCGGCGCCGCCTGCTCGGCGTGTTCGGCGCCCCGACCGCAAGGCCACGCTTCGACCGAGGGATCCTGATCGAGGAGGAAGAGGACGAGAACGCCCCGCCGGACTTCAGCGGCACCCTGTTCACGGCGACGATCTGCGAGGAGTCCGCGTTGCCGTGGCCGCGCACCACTCCGCCCGCGGAGCGGATCGCCGCCGCCCGCGGCGCTGCGGCCGCGATCGCGGAGGGGCGCTTCAGCCCGTTCGACCGCGACACCGCCATCGGCGGCAGCGACATCATCCAGCTGTGCGAGCAGTGGCCCGCAGCGCCTCAGCCGCCGGCGCTCGCGAGCGGCCCGGTCCCCCAGGTCCCGATGCTGATCCTCAACGGCGAGGCCGACCTGCGGACCCCGCTCGAGACGGCGCAGCGGGTCCAGGCGTCGGTGCCGGGCACGACGCTGCTCGCGGTTCCCCACGCCGGCCACTCGGTCCTCGTCAACGACCTCAGCGGCTGCGCGCTAACGGCGGTGCGCCGCTTCTTCCGCAACTCGAACGCGGTCACGCGCTGCCCGACGAAGAACCTCTTCCTGCCCGAGCCGAAGGCGCCCACCGCGCTGTCGCAGGTCGGCCCGAAGGGCGCGTCGGGCCGCGTGGGCCGCACCCTCCACGCGGTCGAGTTGACGCTCGATGACCTCCGCACCGAGCTGCTCAACCTGTCGTTCTCAGGGGCGGGCGGCCTCGACGACCAGATCCGCGCCGGCGGCCTGCGCGCGGGGCGCTTCATCTACAACCTCGGCCTGATCGACAACAAGCTCTCGCTGCACGGCTACTCGTTCATCCCCGGCGTGCGCATCGACGGCCTCGTGCGCGGCTTCGACATCGACCGTAACGGCAAGGGGACGATCAAGATCTCGGGCAAGTCCGCCGCGGCCGGGGAGCTGAAGCTGCGCGGCACGCGGTTGAGCGGGCGGCTTGGCGGCCGCGAGGTCTCGGTGAACATGCGCAAGCCGCCCGCACTGCCGGCAGAGGCCGCCGAGACGGCGGGCGCGAGCCAGGCCGGCGGGCCGGGGCTCTAGCGCGCTCGCGCCGCCAGACCGCGCTACCTCGCCGGCTCGACTCCCTCTGCCCGCGATGGGTCTTCGTCGCTCGTCCGCCCGGTGAGCATGTAACAGACGAGCTGCTTGCGCCCGAGAGCGGCGTCGGGCCTCTTGGCCGGTCGTGGACGCATTCCGCTGTGAAGCCAGCTGCGCAGGTGGCGGTTCTGGTGGCGCAGGGTGCGGTCGGCCTGGGCCCGCGAAACGGCCCCGGCCCGTACGCCGCGACTGGCGTAACGGCGCATCAGGTTCATCACTCGACGCGCAAGGCGTTTCGGGTTCTGGTGTCCCCGGCGCGCGATCGCGTAGGGCGACTCGCCGAGGAGGCGCAGGCGGCGGTATTCGAGCGGACTGACGCCGAACAGCCGCCGGGTGTGCAGCGCGGGCGCGACGTGGTGGAACTGGTGGAACATGATGTGCTGGGCGAGGTGGCCCTGGGTGAGAACCTGCAGCGCGCGACGTCGTAACGTCGACGCGCGACTGCGCGGCACACGGGGCCGACGCTTGGCGACCAATCGGTTCGCCACCGCCTCCGGTGACTTCCCCTGCCGGACCAGAAGCTGGGCGAAGGTGTGCTCGCGATCGTTCTTGATCCACGCCCACGCTCGGCGGCGGTCAAGCCCGAGCTCGGCGTAGAGATCCCGCTCGTCGAATGGAAGCCAGCGGTATGCGACCCAGTCCTTGCAGGGCAACCACTTGTGTCCTGCGCCGTCCGGTGCCTCGCTGTCGCGTGCGAACGAGGAAGTGACTACGACGAGCAGGATTGCTGTCGCGAGAACTGTCGCGAGTCGCACACGCTCACCTTAGGACACCAGACCCGCGCCGACGGTCTCGTTCGTCGACTCGTCGATCAGGATGAAGCTGCCGGTCGCGCGGTTCTCCGCGTAGGGGTCGGCGACCACCGGCTCCGAGAGGCGCAGCTCGACGGTGCCGAGGTCGTTCAGGGCGAGTTCGTTCGCGTCGTCGTCGTGGTCGAGGGTCTCGACGTCGAGCCGGCAGCAGACGTCCTCGACGATCGCCCGGACGGAGCGGGTCGTCTGCTTCAGGTTGAGCCGCGCGCCGGCGCGCAGGGTGGTGTCGGCCATCCAGCAGACGGTCGCGCGGACCTCGCGGGTCGGCTCGGGCGCGCCCTCGGCGTGGACGATCATGTCGCCGCGTGAGACGTCGAGCTCGTCGGCGAGCCGCAGCGTGACCGACATCGGTGGGAAGGCCGCGTCGAGCGCGCCGTCGTAGGTCTCGACCGCGCTCAGCTTCGTCCGCTGCCCCGACGGCAGCACAGCGACCTCGTCGCCGGGCCGGAAGACTCCGCTCGCGACCTCGCCCGCGTAGCCGCGGTAATCGTGATGGTCCTCGGACGTCGGCCGGATCACGTACTGGACGGGGAAGCGGGCATCGGTGAGGTTACGGTCGCTCGCGATGTTCACCGTCTCGAGGTGCTCGAGCAGCGGCCGGCCGTCGTACCAGGGCGCAGCATCGGAGCGGTCGACGACGTTGTCGCCGTTCAGGGCGGAGATCGGGATGAAGGTGACGTCGGGGACCGCGAGCTTCTCGGCGACCGCGGCGAACTCACTGCGGACGCTCTCGAACTTGTCGCGGTCCCAGTCGACGAGGTCCATCTTGTTGACGCAGACGACGACGTGGTGGACGCCGAGCAGCGACGAGATCGAAGCGTGCCGGCGCGACTGCGAGCTGACGCCCTTGCGCGCGTCGATCAGGATCACCGACAGGTCGGCTGTCGACACGCCGGTGACCATGTTGCGCGTGTACTGCTCGTGCCCCGGCGTGTCGGCGACGATGAAGCGCCGCTTGGGGGTGGCGAAGTAGCGATAGGCGACGTCGATCGTGATGCCCTGCTCGCGCTCGGCACGCAGCCCGTCGGTCAGGAGGGCGAGGTCCAGATAGCCGTCGCCGCGCCGCTCGCTCGCCTCCGTCACGTGGTCGAGCTGGTCCTCGAACACCAGCTTCGAGTCGAACAGCAGGCGTCCGATCAGCGTTGACTTGCCGTCGTCCACCGACCCTGCGGTCGCGAGGCGAAGCAGGTCGGGCTGCTCGGGCTTTTGCCCGTTAGAAGTAGCCGACACGCTTGCGGTCCTCCATGGCGGCCTCGCTCGCGCGATCGTCCGCGCGCGTCTCGCCGCGCTCGGTGATCCGCGTGGCGGCGATCTCGGCGACCACCTGTTCGAGGGTCGCGGCGCCCGACTCGACCCCGCCGGTGCAGCTCATGTCCCCGACCGTGCGGTAGCGGACCTGTGCCCTGAAGGTGTCCTCGCCGGGCAGGCGTTCCATGAAGTCGGAAGCGGCGTAGAGCATCCCGTCGCGGCGGAAGACCTCGCGCTCGTGCGCGAAGTAGATGTGCGGGACCTCGAGGCGCTCCTGGGCGATGTAGCTCCAGACGTCGAGCTCCGTCCAGTTGGACAGCGGGAACACGCGCACGTGCTCGCCCTTGCGGACCTGGCCGTTGTAGAGGTTCCACAGCTCGGGGCGCTGGGCCTTGGGGTCCCACTGGCCGAAGTCGTCGCGGAAGGAGAAGATCCGCTCCTTCGCGCGGGCGCGCTCCTCGTCTCGGCGGGCCCCGCCGAAAGCGGCGTCGAAGCCATGCTCGGTGATCGCGTCGAGCAGCGTGGTCGTCTGGAGGCGGTTGCGCGATGCGCGGGGACCCGTCTCCTCGACGACGCGCCCGGCGTCGATCGAGTCCTGCACGCTCGCGACGATCAGCCGCTCACCGAGCTCGGCCACGCGGCGGTCGCGGAACTCGATCACCTCGGGGAAGTTGTGGCCGGTGTCGACGTGCATCAGCGGGAAGGGGAACTTGCCCGGCCGGAACGCTTTCTCTGCGAGGCGCAGCAGCACGATCGAGTCCTTGCCGCCGGAGAACAGCAGCACTGGCCGCTCGAGCTCGGCGACGACCTCGCGCATGATGTGGATCGCCTCGGCCTCGAGCGTGCGGAGCTCGTCGATCTCGTAGGGCGCGCTCATGCCGAGCGCCCTGCCGGTTCTGTGGCCGCGACCGAGCCGGGAGCCGCGACCGAGCCGGGACTGAGCGTCGGCGGGCCGCCGCGCCAGGATCCCCGACGCCGCTGGAGCCACCAGGCGAACGCGCCGACCGCGGCCGGGATCCCGATGATCGCGCCGACCGGGATGTCGAAGCCGGCCTTGGTCGCCACCCCGAGCGCGGACCCGAGCAGCACGCAGCCGAGTGCCGGGCGAAGGCCGTCGGCCGGCACGCGCGTGACGAGCGCCGTGCCGAGCCAAACGCCGGGGATCGACCCGAGCAGGATCGTCCCGACCAGCACGAAATCGACGTTGCCGCTGACGAAGTGCGCGAAGCCGGCGACCCACAGCAGCACCGCCGCGTGGAAGACGTCGGTCCCGACGACGCGGTGGGGCGTGAGCTTGAAGACGAGGATCAGCGCGAGTCCGATCAGCGCGCCGCTGCCGACCGACGTAAGGCCCAGGATCAGACCCAGCACGAGGCCGATGCCGACGGCCATCGTCTTGACCTTCGGCGTGAGGTCGACGTGGTCGCGCTCGCGCTCGATCAGCTTCGGCATGAACAGCGCGCGGGCGAGGATCGAGATCGAGACCACGAGCAACGCGCCGGCAACGCAGATCAAGAGCGTCGTCTCGAAGCTCTCGCCGTAGGCGGAGTGGAGGCGGTCGATCAGCCAGACGCCGAGCACCGCGCCCGGGAGGCTGCCGACGGCGAGCCAGATCGAGACGCCGAAGTCCACCGTGCCCTTGCGCCAGTGGCGCCAACCGCCGACGGTCTTCGTCACCGCGCCGTAGGCGAGGTCGCTGCCGATCGCAACGACCGGCTGGACGCCGGCGAAGATGATCAGGAACGGCGTCATCAGCGACCCACCGCCGATACCGGTCAGGCCGATCAGGATGCCGACGCCGAGGCCGAAGACGATGATCATCGGGTCCATCAGGCCGCGCCCTCCGCCGGCTCCTCGTGCAGCCCGCACTCGGTCTTGTCCTGGCCGGCCCAGCGGCCTTCGCGCCCCGAGCCGGGCTGCGTGCACGGCGCGCAGCCGATCGAGGCGTAGCCCTGGTCGTGGAGCTTGTTGTAGGGAAGGTCGTGCTCGGCGATGTAGTCCCACACCTGCTGCTCGCTCCAGTCGGCGATCGGGTTCGCCTTCCAGACGCCGCGCGCCTCGTCGTGCGAGAGCTTCGGCACCTCGGTGCGGGTCGGCGCCTGTTCGCGGCGCATTCCGGTGATCCAGCCGTCGAGCCCGTCGAGCGCGCTGTTGAGCGCCGCGACCTTCTGCTCACTGCAGCAGCGGTCGGCCGTCCAGGGGACGCCGTCGGGCGAGAGCGCGTCGAACACCTCGACCTTGACGCCGAAGTGGCGCTCGTACTCGCGCCACGCATCGCGTGTCTCGTCGAACAGCACGCCGGTGTCGATCGTGAACACCCGCGCGTCGGGCTCGAGCTTCAGCAACATGTGGAGGAGGACGCTCTCCTCCTTCTGGAACGAGCAGGCGAGAGCCAGCCGGGGATGAAAACGCTCGAGCGCGTGCGCGAGCACATCCTCGGCCGAAGCGGCCTCGAGGTCGGTGGCTACACCGCGCACTCGCCCTCACCACGTTCGACCTTGTACGGCGAGCTGCGGTTCCAGTCGATGAAGTGGTTCATCGTCTCGAGCGAGAATTCGATCGGGAGTGCGAGCTTCTTGACTTCGTCCTCGAAGCGCTTGCCCTCGACGCGCTCGGCGTAGGTGTTGAAGTCCTCGCCGTCATTGCGTTCGGTCTCGTACATGCGTATCCACAGCTCGATTGCATCGGGGATCCGCTTCGCGGGCAGGCGCACCTTGAGCCGCGTGCCCATCACGACTTCGCCGCCCTCGTAGTTGCCGCCGATGTGGGCGACGTAGGCGGGGATCGTGCGCTCGCCGACCTTGATCGAGGCGCCGTAGAACCCGATGTTCGCGATGTGGTGCTGTGAGCACCCGTTCGGGCAGCCCGACATCTTGATGTGGATGCGCTTGGTGAGCGGGTCCTCGATCTGCATCTGCTCGAGCCGTTCCTGGACGGCCTCGTTGAGCCCCATCGAGCTGGTGATGCCGAGCTTGCAGCTGTCGGTGCCGGGGCAGGAGACGACGTCGGTGATCTCGTCGGCGCCCTCCTCGCCGAGGTCCAGCGCGACGAGCCGCTGCCAGACGTCGTAGACCGACTCGTCGCGCACCCAGCGCAGGACAAGGTTCTGGTCGACGGTCGTGCGCGCGTAGCCGCCGCTGAAATCGCGCATGATCTGCGCGAGGCCGCGGAACTGCTCGGGTGAGAGGTCGCCGCGGGTCACCTTGACCTGGACGGTCGAGAAGCCCTCCTGCCGCTGCGGTTTCACGTTCGAGGCGACGAAGCGGTCGAACTCGCGCCGCTCGCCGTTGGGCGAGCCGGCGGAGGCCGGCGGGGCGGGCGCGTTCGGCTCCTCGTCGTGCTCGAACAGCACCGGGCTGAAGTCGCGCTCGTTCACCCAGTCGCCCTCGAGCTCCTCCTCGAGTTGCTTGCGGAACTCGTCGGGGCCGATCTTGTCGATCAGCACCTTGATCCGCGCGCGGGCGCGGTTGACCCGCAGCCAGTCCTGGCGGTCGAAGATGCGGAAGGCGGCCTCCGCGACCTTTAGGTACTCGCCGTCGTCGGCCGCGACGAAGTCGTAGATCGTCGGCGCGACGCGCGGCATGATCGAGGTGCCGCCGCCGACGCGGAACTCGAAGCCCCGCACGCCGTCCTTGATCCGCGGGATGTAGGCGATGTCGTGGATTCCGGTGATCGCGCGGTCTTCGTCGGTCGCCGTGAAGGCGGTCTTGATCTTGCGCGGCATCATCTGGGTGGTCGGGTGCCGGACGAAGTAGCGCACGTAAGCGCCGGCGTAGGGGGTGGGGTCGAACAGCTCGCCCTCGCAGACGCCGGCCCACGGGTCGCCGGTCACGTTGCGGACGGTGTTGCCGCAGCCCTCGCGCGAGGAGAGGTTGACCTTGCCGATCTCGCGGATCAGCTTCGCGGCGTCGGCGAGCGGGACGTGGTGGATCTGGATGTTCTGGCGCGTCGTGATGTGGCCCTTGTCGAGCGGGGCCCATTGCTCGACGACGTCGGCGAACTTGTCGAGCTGCTCCGGCGTGACCCCGCCGAGCGGGAGCTTCACGCGGATCATCTGGACGTCGGCCTGGCGCTGGCCGTAGACGCCCTGCTTGAGGCGGAACTTGATGAACTCGTCCTCTGGGATGTCGTCGCGCAGCCGCTTGGCCGCTTCGGTGTCGAAGTCGTCGAACTCGCGCTCGAGGATCGGAATCATGTGCCCGGGGACGTTCTCGTAGACCTCCGGGTTATCGAGCGTTCCCTTGCGGCCCTTGGGCTTGGCCGCCGTGTCGGTCTTCTCGGTGGAGACCGGCTCCATCGCGATGCTCTCCTGTGTCGTGGTCAGTACGCGGCGTACCCGCTCAGGACGGGCACTTCACAAAAGATAGCGAATCCGACTCGAATTAGGGGAATTAGCGCTTTCCCCGGCGCTTCCGCTAGCGAACCGCCCACGGAGCCGCGCCCGCGGGGTCGTGCCCGGCGGCTTCGAAGAGCGCAGCGCGCAGCCACGGGCTGAGGCGCGGCTCGGTTTCCGCGGGCCCCGGCGCCGTGTCGCGCAGGAACTGCTCGAGCGCCGCTGCGATCGCGGCCGCCTCCTCGGGCGAGGCGCTCACCGGTGGTTCGATCCGCGGGCGCCTGGGGGAGTGCTTGCCGTTGCTGCCCATAGCCGTCGCGAGGGTATCGTCGCCGCAGCGCCCATGCCCGCGATCCCCGTTTTCGACTACGACGCCGTGCTCGCTGCGGTCAAGCCGCTCGACGCGATCGAGCGCGTGCGGACGGGCTTCGTCGAGTTCGCCGCGGGCGAATGGACGATGCCGCCCAAGGTCTACCTCGACGCGGCTCCCAACGGCGACTTCCGGGCGATGCCCGCGATGGGCGGCGGGCTCGCGATCCTCAAGTGGGTCACCTCGTTCCCGGACAACCCGGCAGCCGGCCTGCCGGTCGTCATGGGAACGATCTGCGTGTCGAGCTCGGAGTCGGGCGAGCCGCTTGCGCTGGTGGACGCGCGCGGGGTGACCGCGCTGCGGACGGGCGCCGTCGCGGCCGTCGCGGCGCAGGAGCTCGCCCGCGAGGACGCCTCGAGCGCGGGGCTCGTCGGCTGTGGCCTCCACGGATCTTGGGCGGCACGCTTCCTCGCGGCGGCCGAGTACGGACCCGGCGTGTGCTTCGACGCCGACCCCGATGCTGCCGGAGCGCTTGCCGGGGAGCTGGGCTGGGAGGCCGGCTCGCTCGAGGATGCCCTCGCGTGCGACGTCGTCACCTTCGTGACTCCGGGGGTCGAGCCGGTCCTGCGCGCGAGCGACGTCCGGCCCGGCGCGCACTACTCGTTCCTCGGGGCCGACGGGCCGGGAAAGGCTGAGGCCGAGGTCGAGGCCGTGAGGCGTTGCTCGCTCTTCTGCGATGAGTGGGAGCAGGCTTCGCACGGGGGCGAGCTCACGGGCGCCGTGGACAGCGGGGCAGTGAAGAAGGAGGACTTGACGGAGCTGGGAGCCGTCCTGACCGGCGCCGCTTCCGGGCGCGAGAACGCCGACGAGACCACCCTCTTCGACTCCACCGGCCTCGCGATCCAGGACCTCGCTCTATGCCACGCGCTGCTCGAGGCCCAGCATTCGGGCGCGGTCAATCCCCCACAAATCGACCTCTAGCGAGTTTCGATGGGCAGTTTTTCTCGCTATAGGCCATACAACGCTCCACTCAACTGAGGGAGACCTCGAGTGAGCCGAGCGGCGCGAGCTCGACGCGGACCCGGTCGCCGGGGGATACGAACACGAGCGGGGCGATCGCGCCGGAGATGACCACCTCGCCGGCGGCCAAAGAGGCGCCTGCGTGCTCGAGCAGCGACCCCACGTTCGCCACGGCGTCCGCAGCGCCAGCGAGCTGCGCACCCGCATCGAGCTCATGCGCCAGCTCCCCGTTCAACCACACAGTCAGTGCCAGTTGTTCGGGTCGCTGCTCGATCGCAGTCCCTAGAAGAACCCCCCGGTGAAAAACGTTCTCGCGCACGATCCGCTCGACGTCGTCGAACGGCAAGTCGATGTCCACCACCTCGATCGCGACGCCGTACGCGGCGATCTCACCGCCGGCGCCCAGGTGCAAAGCGAGCTCGGCCTCGACAGCGACGGCCGTCGCGCCGTCGGTGTCGTACTCGGCCGCGTCCTCCAACAGCGTCTGGTCGGTCATGTGCCCGACCACCGTCTCCGAGATGCCCAGCGCCTCCTGCACAGCGGGGGCATTGAGCCCGACCTTCCAGCCGACCGACCGGGCCCCGAGCCCGAGCCGCTCGTCGCGGTCGCGGAGCTGCGCCTCCAAACCGGCGAGCACGCGCGGATCACTCATCGGCGCACCACCAGGAAACCGAGCGCGATCACGAGCGCAGCGCCGGCTGCGATCGACGCCGGCAGCACCCACTCGTCATCGGAGTCCGACTTGGGCTGTGGGCTCGTGGCTTCGACGGCGTACGTCACCCGCCCGGCCCGCGAGGCGGTGAGCGTCATCCGCCCCGCCACGAGCCGCCGGTCGCAGCACGACGCGAAGCCGCGTTCGAACGACACCCGCGACGGGGCGGGAGACAGGCGCGCGGTCGAGGCGTCGTCGGACACGCTGCGGCGCTCGCCGCGCTTCGCATTCCCCGCCGGCAGGAAGGTGCGGAACAGCAGCCTGTCACCGCGGCGCGCGCGGAAGCTAACGCGCACGCCGCGCTCGGTCGGCGTGTATCGGAACGACACCCCGCGCCGGATGCGCGGCCCGTCTGGGATGCGGAAGCCGCCGCGCACGACGACCACTCCTCCTCGGCGCACCTCCATCCGATCACCGTAGGGGAGCGCGCGGGCGCGTCCGCGAAGGAGGATGGGACCGGCCGAGTCGGCGGTAGCCGTCAATGGACGCGGACGCAGCACGTCGCGCCAGCGCCCGTCCGGCTCGCGGTACTTGACGGCCACGAGGCCGAAGTCGTCGCGCAGGTCGGGGCGCTGCTGACGCTCGTGGACGGCGTACCAGACGTCGCCGCGGCGGACCGCGGCGAAGCGCGTGCGCTCGGGGTCGAGGAAGTGGCTGTCGCCGTCGGCGGGAAGCCGTCCCGCCCGCGGCGCGGGCCTGGCCGCCGCGGCATCCCCCGCGAGCTCGAGCGCGTACAGCGTCAAGCCGTTGTAGACGACGGTGTTCGCGTAGTGGTCGATGCCGGCGTAATCGCGCGCACGCGGGTCTCCGAGGCGCGGCGCGATGTTGATCCCGGACGGGCCGAAGCCGTTCCCGCGGAGCAGCCGCTCCAGCCCGCGCTCGGCGAGCGCCGTCTCCCCGGTCGCAGCGCCGACGAAGGCCGCCATCGCGGGCGCGAACGAGTCCTGCTGGCTGCGGCCGATGTAGCTGACGTCGCCGTCGGGTGCCGTGAGCGCGGCGAGCGTGTCGGTCGCGCGGCGGAGCACGGCGCGCGCCGGCGCGGGCGCATCGCCGCCGAGCAGCGCCACCGCCCGGGCGAGCATCGCGGTCGACAGCACGTGGTAGGCGAGCGGGAACGACGGCCCATCCGAGAGGATCCCGAGCCCTGCCGCCCGCCCCGAGCCGCTCGCGCTCGCACGCTTGCCGATCGCCTGCGGAGCCAGCCGTCCGACGGCGTCGAGCGCGTCCCGCCGCAGCTGCGCACGGTCCGAGAGCTTCGAGCCGCGCACGCTCGAGCGAAGCCCCGAGTCGAGCAGCTCGAGGTTCCCGGCCGCCTCGACGAGCTTGAGGTTCGTGAAGCACGACGGGTCGGCGAAGCACTCCGCCGCCGCGGGGCCCGTGCGCGGGCGGGCATACGCGCGGAGGTGGTCCTCCCAGCTCGCCCGCACCCGTTGGAACGCCGGATCCGACACCAGCTCGCGCCGCGCGAAGTTGTACGCGCTCGCGAACGCGAGCAGGTCGAACGAGCCGCGCTCGGACGCCGGCAGCGAGCGCGCAGCCTCGAGCGCACGGACCCCGGCTTCGACCAGCGCGCGATCCCCGCGCCGCGCGCCGCTGCGGAGCAATCCGTAGCCGAGCATCGTCACTCCGTAGCTCCGCGGAGCGGCCCCGTCCACGTAGTCGCGGAAGCGCCCGTCGGGGAGCTGACGCTTCGGCCAGGCGGACGCGATCCGGTCGGCGGCGGCGCGCGTCTTCGACGCCTCGAGCGCATGGGCGGTGGCCGAGGGCGCGACGAGCGCGAGCACGCACGAGGCAATCGCGATCTGCGCGGGGCGGAGCACGACGGGCAGCTTGCCAGGGGAGAGCGGACAGCGCGCTAGCGCGTCTCGCCCTCGATTCGCTCGATCGCCGCCCTGTCGGCGGCGGCGCCCGGATCGGCGCTCACGCCCGCGGGCAGCTCCATGTGCAGATCGGAGCTGTGGTCGATCCGGACCTCGCCGGAGACCAGGCGGCAGTCGAGCAGGTGCCCCCCGAGCGAGCGGTCGTCCGAGATCACATGGAGGTGGTAGCCGGGCACGTTCAACCCCTGCGCGTAGTCGGGAAAGCGGAATCCGACGAGCGAGCCCTCGAGATCGGGTAGGTCGAACTCGCGCTGGTCAGCGACGACCTCGGCGAGCGGACGGTAGGGCGGGTGCTGCCGCGGCACCGACCGCGCATGGACCGATTCGAAGCGACCGTCCACGCGGACGGCGTAGCAGAGCTCGTCGTCTGGAATCAGCGAGTCGCACGCTGCGAGCAGCCCCGCGTGGTCGAGGGGCCCTTCGAGCTGCTCGTCTACGTCCGGCTCGAATTGCACGACGACGGCGAAGGGGCTGAGCTCGTCGGGCGCCACCGGTCGAACAGATCCGTCAATCCCGGCTTGGTAGAACACGCCGTCGAGGGCGATCATCTCCCCGTCCAGGCCGTCGAGCGTGCCCAGCCCGAAGTCGCCGCGCTCCGCGAGCTGGGCGAATGTGACCTCGCCGTCGTACGCGCCATCGAGCACCGCCCGGAGCGTCGAGGTCTGAAAGACCGCGTGGTGGTCGTCGATGTCCGCGCCCATGTCGCCCCGGCGCAGGGACTCGACGTGCAGCGCGTGGATGACGCGGTGATCGATCACGGGCGCGCGAGAGTAGCGCCGCCCGTCGGCTACTCGGGCTCCGGCCGCGTCTCGCCCGGCCAGGTGCCCGTCAGCCGTGCGAACCCGCCGCGTGCGCCATGGTCGAACAACCCGCGCACGAGGCGGAAGATCGCGCCCTCGAGCACGAGTGCGGCCGCAAGCTTGCCCCAGGAGGTCTCGCGGTGCTTTGCGTCCGGGGGCTCCTCCTCGTCGATGAGCCCCCAGATCTGCTCGAACAGCTTCTTGCCGACGAAGCCGGCGATCAAGCCGCCGACGATGCTGAAGGGCAGGAACAGGAACTTCACTTCCCCACCGCCTTCTCATCCTCGTGCGTGACCTCGCGGCGCTCGTCGTCGTCGAGCGTCCGGGTGTCGCGCGGCTCGAGGAACGGCTCCCGCTCGGCCGGGTGTCCGCGCTCGATCACGCGGCCCCGTTCGTGCTCGGCGTTGAACTCGGCCCCCAAGAGAATCGCGATGTTAGAGATCCACAACCAGGTGAGGAAGACGATCACGCCGCCGATGGCGCCATAGGTCTTGTTGTACGAGCCGAAGTTCGCGACGTACAGCGCGAACGCACCCGAGGCGGCGAGCCACACGAGCACGCCCAGGAAGCTCCCCGGCGTGAGCCAGCGGAACTTCGGGTGCTTGACGTTCGGAGCGACCCAATAGAGGACGGCGAACATCGTCGTCACCACCAGCAGGATCACGGGCCACTTGGCGATGTCCCAGGTGGTCACCGCAGCGTCGCCGATGCCGAGCAGCTTGCCGACCTCCTCCGCAAGCGGCCCCGTCACCGTCACGGCGATCGCGACCGCGGCCAGCATCAGCAGCAGCACGACGGTGGTGATCACGCGCGTCGAGAGCGTCTTCCAGATCGGGCGGCCTTCGGGCATCTCGTAGATCACGTTCGACGCCCGCATGAACGCGGCCACGTATCCCGACGCCGACCACAGCGCGCCCACGAGGCCGATGACGAACAGCGCGCCTGCCGCGCCTCGGTTCTGCTGGAGCCCCTCGAGCGCGCTCGTCACGATGTCCTTCGCAGGGCCGGGCGCGACGCTGCCGAGGTTGTCGATCAACTCGTCGATCGTCCCCGCGCCGAGCAACCCGAGCACCGAAACGAGCGCGAGCAGCGCGGGAAAGATCGAGAGGATCCCGTAGTACGTGAGCGCGGCGGCCCAGTCGGTCAGGTTGTCCTCGCGGAACTCGCTGATCGTGCGACGCAGCGTGTCCTTCATGGCCCGCAGGGCCTACCCGGGGTAGGCCCCGACAAACGGCGGCTAGCCGCCGGTGCCCTGGCCGCACTCCTCGAAGCCGTACGCCTGAGCCTGCCCGTGGGAGTTCGCCACCGCGCTCGTCTGCTCGAGCAGCTGGGTGCGGAAGGCTTGGCCGTTGCCGCTGCGCGCGGCGTCGGCGAGCTTGCCGAGCATCGCTACCTGCGCGTCGTACGCGGCGAACATCTTGTCGAGCTGCTGCTCGTCGCCCGCGGGGCGGGGAATCCGCTTGAACTCAGCCAGGCTCCGCTCCCCGAGCGCGTGCGCTTCATCGAGCCCCGGGGCCGCCGCCTTCAGCGCGGACACGTCGCCGCCCGCGAGGAACTTCTGGACCTCCGCGTTCAGCTTGCGTCCTTCGTCGTTGGTCTTTCTGCAGAGTTCGTCCGCCTGCTCGATGTAGGTCGCCTTGGTGGGGGCACCCCCGTCGCCCTCACTCTTGTCGTCGTCGCCGCAGCCCGCGAACGCGAGCGCCGCACTGGCAAGCACGGCGAGTGGGAGAGAGCGCCTCACAGCGGGATGTTCCCGTGCTTTCGCTTCGGCCCGTCGACCCGCTTCGTTTCGAGGGTGCGCAGCGCGTTGATCAGCCTCGGCCGCGTCTCGTGCGGCACGATCACGTCGTCGATGTAGCCGCGCTCGGCTGCCGTGTACGGGTTCGCGAAGCGGGCCTTGTAGTCGGACATCAGCTTCCCGCGCCGCTCGTCGGGCGTCGGCGACTTCGCGATGTCGCGGCGGTAGATGATGTTGACCGCGCCCTCCGGCCCCATCACCGCCACCTCCGCCGTCGGCCAGGCGAAGTTGAAGTCGGCCAGCATGTGCTTCGAGTTCATGACGTCGTACGCGCCGCCGTAGGCCTTGCGCGTGACGACGGTCAGCTTCGGCACCGTCGCCTCGGTGAACGCGTAGAGCAGCTTCGCGCCGTGGCGGATGATCCCGCCCCACTCCTGATCGGTGCCGGGGAGGAACCCGGGCACGTCGCAGAAGGTGAGCAGCGGGACGTTGAACGCGTCGCAGAAACGTACGAAGCGCGCGGCCTTCTCGGACGATTCGATGTCGAGCACGCCCGCGAGCTGGGCCGGCTGGTTTCCGACCACGCCGATCGGCCGCCCGTCGAGCCGCGAGAAGCCGACGACGATGTTGCGCGCGAAGTGCTCGTGGACCTCGAAGAACTCGCCGTCGTCGACGATCAGGTGGATCACGTCGCGCATGTCGTACGGCTTGTTCGGGTTGTCGGGGACGACGTGGTCGAGCGCCTCGTCCATCCGGTCGGGGTCGTCGCCGGTCTCGACGCGCGGCGGCAGCTCGAGGTTGTTCTGGGGCAGGAACGACATCAGGAAGCGGGCGTCCTCGAGGCAGGCCTCCTCGTCCTCGGAGGCGAAGTGGGCGACGCCCGACTTCGTGTTGTGCGTCATCGCGCCGCCGAGCTCCTCGAACTCGACGTCCTCGCCAGTGACGGTCTTGATCACCTCGGGGCCGGTGATGAACATGTGCGAGGTCTCCTTCACCATGAAGATGAAGTCGGTCATCGCGGGCGAGTACACGGCGCCGCCGGCGCACGGGCCCATGATCAGGCTGATCTGCGGGATGACGCCCGAGCACTGGACGTTGCGGACGAAGACGTCGCCGTAGGCGCCGAGCGAGACGACGCCCTCCTGGATCCGCGCGCCGCCGGAGTCGTTGATCCCGATCACGGGGCAGCCGATCTTGGCCGCCAGGTCCATGATCTTGCACATCTTCTCGGCCATCACCTCACCGAGCGACCCGCCGAAGACCGTGAAGTCCTGGCTGAAGACGCAGACCGGGCGGCCGTCGATCAGACCGTGGCCGGTGACGACCGCGTCGCCCCACGGCCGGTTCTTCAGCATGTCGAACTCGTAGGTGCGGTGGCGCACGAACGTGTCGAGCTCCTGGAACGAACCGGGATCGAGCAGCTTCTCGATCCGCTCGCGCGCGGTCAGCTTGCCTTTCTCGTGCTGCTTCTCGACCGCCTTCTCCGACGCGGAGTGGATCGCCGCCTCGCGCAGCTCCTGGAGCTGGGCGAGCTTCTCCTCGTATGTCTCGGGGACCTTCTGGCGCATCGGGCTCGCCAGTCTATTTGTCGCAGTCCTGGAGCGGGATCCTGGCACGAGTTACATCACTTTCGCTACAGTGATGTAACTATGGCGCGGATGAAGCGTTTGCAGATCTCGATCGAGCCCGAGCTCGACCGGGCACTCGAGCGCCGCGCGTCAGAGGAGGGGCGCTCGAAGGCCGCGATCGTGCGGGATGCGGTGCGGAAGGAGGTCGAGCCGCGACGCTCGTGGCGAGATGATCCCTTGTTCCGCCACCTGTTGAAGCCGCGCGAGGGGCCTGGGGAGGAAATCGATATCGACGAGGTCGTCTACGGCCCGAGCTTGCCGAAGAAGTGATCTTTGTCGACAGTTCGTTCCTCGTGGCGATGCGATGGACCGAGGATGCCCATCGGGACGAAGCGGAGCGGTTGTCCGAGGTCAGCGAGGGAGAGCGTGTCGTGACGACCAACCACGTGCGCGGCGAGACATGGACCGTGCTTCAGCGCCGCGCGGGCCATGGAGCCGCTGTCGAGTTCCTCGACGACCTCGAGCGAAGTGACCTCCAGGTCATCGAGGTTGACGGGGAGACAGAGTTCGCGGCGCTTCACTGGCTGCGCCGCAACCCTGACCGCGAGTACTCGTTCGTCGATGCCACCTCGTTCGCGGTCATGCGCGTCAACGGCATCGAGCGGGCGCTGACGTTCGACGAGGACTTCGAGGCGGCCGGCTTCGAGCTCCTGCGGGCCTGACCCGACCGGTACGCCCGCACGCTGACCGTGTTAGGACTCCCGATTCCAATGAAGCGCCTCTCGATTCTCGTCGTGGCCGCAGGGCTTCTGGCCGCCCCGGCCACGGCTCCCGCAGCGAGCGTTCCCCCCGAGCGCGCCCTCTACCAGGACGGCCCCTCCGGGCGCCACCTGCTCGCGAAGGGCTGGACGACGCGCGCGGACCCGAAGGACGAGGGCCTGAAGGCCGGCTGGCAGCTGCCCGGCGCGACGGGCGGCTTCAAGAAGACAACCGTCCCGAACGCCTTCAACGTCGGCGACCTGACGAAGACGGGCTTCCGTTCGCGTGTCCAGTGGTACCGCGTCCGCTTCCGGCTGCCCAGTGGTCAGGCGAGCGCGTGGAAGTTCCGTTTCGAGTCCGTCAACCGCGAGGCCCAGGTGTTCCTGAACGGCCGCAAGCTCGGCACGCACGACGGCGCATACCTCCCGTTCGAGCTCACCGCGAAGGGCGTCCGCGCCGGCGATAACGAGCTCGTCGTGCGCGTGGACGGCCGCCTCGGCGACAAGAACGACGTCCCGCCCGGAACCCGCCCGCGCGGCTGGTGGAACTACGGCGGCATCCTGCGCGAGGTCTACCTGCGACGCGTCGGATCGCTCGACGTGGAGAACCTCGACGTCCGCACGACGATCGGGGACCCGGCCGAGGTCCGGGTGTCGGCAACCGTGCGCAACCTGACGAACCGAGCGCGCACCTTCACCGCCGAGGAGGCGCTACCGCAGATCTCCGGACCGGGCGCGCAGTCGCGCTGCGGGCCCGAGGCGGTCGAGACGCCGAGCATTCCCGCGAAGTCGGTGCGCACGCTCGTCCTGCCGTGCGTACGGATCGCCGGCCGCTCGCTCTGGAGCCCCGACTCGCCGACCCTCTACACCCTGCGGCTCAGCGTTCCTGGCGCACGGACCTACAGCATCCACTTCGGGATCCGCGAGTGGCGCGTGGACGGACAGGGCCGCGCGCTCCTGAACGGCCGCCCGCTCTCGCTCCGCGGCGCCAACTTCCACGAGGACACGAAGAAGCGCGGCGCCGCGCTGACCCCCGGCGACCGCGACCGCCTGGTCGAGCACTTCCGCGGGCTCGGCGCCGACGTGGCGCGCGCGCACTACCCGCCCCATCCAGCCCTGCTCGAGGCGTTCGACCGGCTCGGGATCGTGATGTGGGACGAGCTCCCCGTCTGGCGGCTGACGAAGAAGGAGTACTCCTCGTCGAAGCTGCGCGCCGAGGCGCTGCGGCAGCTGCGGACGCTGATTCTGCGCGACCGCACCCACGCGTCGGTGATGACGTGGAGCATCTCGAACGAGGCGCTCGACGGCGGCTCGGGGGAGGAGCGCTACGTCAACGGCGCCGTCGCTCTCGCGAAGCGGCTCGACCCGAGCCGCTTCGTGTCGGCGACGATCGTCCTCAGCCCGAACTCGTCGATCCCCGCGTACTACTCGCGGCTCGACGCGATCGGGCTGAACGAGTACCTCGGCTGGTACGGGACGAGCCGGATCGACCAGTTGCGCCCGCTGCTCGACGGCGCGCGCGCGAACTTCCCGCGCCAGGCGCTCTTCATCACCGAGTTCGGCGCCGAGTCCGACCGCGGCGGCGTCGCGACCGAGAAGGGCACGTTCGCCTTCCAGAACGACTTCCTCGCCCAGCACCTCGCGATCCACGACGCGACCCCGTTCCTCAGCGGGTCGGTGCTCTGGGTGCTGCGCGACTTCCCGCTTCGCCCCGGCTGGACGGGCGGCAACCCGAAGCCGGACCAGCCCTTCAACCACAAGGGCGTCGTCTCCTACGAAGGCGCGCGCAAGCAGGCCTTCGACACCCTGCGCCAGCGCTTCGAAGCGGTCCCGCCCACGCGGGCGCCGTAACCGGGGCGCGCGACTATCCGCGGGTGAACGGCTTGCGGTGCGCGGCTCCGAGCGAGTCCAGCAGGCCCTCGAGGCGTCGCTCGATGTCGGTGTTGGGCGCCGCCGGGGGCGGTTCGGACTCCTCGCCGCGCAGCCGTCCCCAGAACCCGAGCGAGGCGACCTGATGCTCCTGTTCCTCGACCTCGGCCGTAAGCGTCACCTTTGTGCCCCAGCCCGAGGGCTCGAGCGCGGCGGTCCCGCGCGCTCCCTGGGCCTCCCAGCGGAGCTCGCGCTCGGGCTCGGTCGCCTCGACGCGCGTGTCTCCCAGCGCCTCGGTCAGACGGTCGCCCTCCTGCAGCTCCGCCCACAGCTCAGGCGGGGACTTCACCAGCGTTCGCGATACCTCGTAGCTCGGCATGGCCGCTGGTTTCCACGGTCCACTGGGGTCTCCTGCCGTCGCCCGCGGAACATGGGCGGAATCCTGCTGATGGCGATCGTCACGAGGTTGACCTACGCTCGAATGATGCCGATGGGAGAGAGATGAGCCGGACACGGAGGATCACCGCTGCCGCACTGACGGCCGTGTTCGCCGCCGTTCTCCCGGCGGCCGCGCAAGCGAGCGCGCCGGACGCGGTTCCGGGCGAGGTGATCGTGCGATTCGCAACGGACGCCGGCCCGGCGGACCGGACCGACGCTCGCGAGGGGGTCGGGGCCGAGTTCGAACGCAAGCTGCCCCTTCCCAGCGTCCAGCTAGTGAGCGTCGAGGACGGCGGCGAGCGCGCCGCGATCAAGGCGCTCGAGCGCCGCGACGACGTCGTCTACGCGGAGCCCAACCTGCTGCTGCACCCGACGGCGGTGCCCAATGACCCGTTGCTGGGAGAGCTCTGGGGCCTCAACAACCTCGGGAACCCTGTCTCGGGCTTCGGCGGCACACCCGTCGCCGACGCGGACATCGACGCTCCGGAGGCGTGGGACGTGACCCAAGGTTCGGAGACCGTGACCGTTGCCGTCCTGGACAGCGGCATCTCCCCGAACCATCCGGATCTCGCGCCGCAGCTTCACCCCGACGGTTTCGACTTCTTCGCCAACGATCCCGATCCGAGCGACTTCGACACGGTCGGGCACGGCACCCACGTGGCTGGCACGATCGGCGCGCGCGGCGACGACGGCTTTGGCGTCGTCGGGGTGAACTGGCGGGTGAAGATCCTGCCGCTGCGGGTCTGCGGCGGCGGTGACGTCGGCTGCCCGACCAGCGGGATCGTCGCCGCGCTTGCGTACGCGGAGACCAAGGGGGCGCGGATCGCGAACGCGAGTCTCGGGGGGTCTTTCAACAACACCCTCAACAACGCTGCCGCCGCGTACGACGGCTTGTTCGTCGTGGCGGCGGGCAACGAGAGCTCCAACAACGACACCGCACCGAGATCGCCTTGCAACGCGCCGGCTGCGAACGTCGTCTGCGTCGCATCGAGCACCCCGACCGACGCCAAGTCCAGCTTCTCGAACTTCGGCGCGGCGAGCGTGGACCTCGCGGCGCCGGGATCTGCCATCCGCAGCGACTCGCCGCGCTACGACACGATCACCGCGGACGACTTCGAGACGAACGACTTCGCCGCCCGCTGGACGACGGGCGGCATGAACTCGACCTGGGGCCGCTCGGCCGCGACGGGTCTTGGCGGCGGCGCCGCGATGTCCGACAGCCCCGGCGGCAACTACTCCTCCAGCGCCAACGCAACGGCGCTGCTCAACGCCCCGCTCGACCTCAGCGGCCGCAGCCGCTGTGCCGCGCGGTTCGACTTCAACGGCACGCTCGGCTCGGGCGATTCGCTGCGCGTCGAGGTCTCTCCCGACGGTGTCGCGTGGTCGAGCGTCGGCACGCTCACCGGTGCGAGCGAGGACAACGCCTACGAGCGTGCGGCTCTCGACATCAGGTCGGTCGAAGGGCAGGCCGCCGCGCGGATCCGCTTCCGCCTGTTGAGCGACGCCGAGCTGCTCCAGCTGAGCCCCGGCTACGAGATCGACAACTTCGCCGTCGAGTGCCACGCCACCGCGGGCTTCAGCTCGAGCACCAACACCCGCTACCTCTCCGGCACCTCGATGGCCACGCCACAGGTCGCCGGCACCGCCGCCCTGATGCTCGCGGACGACCCTGCGCTGACGGTCGCCCAGCTCAAGTCGACGCTCCTCTCGGCCGTCGACCCGCTGCCGGCTTTTAGCGGCATCACGGTCAGCGGCGGGCGGCTTAATGCCGCGCGCGCGCTGGGTGCACCGGTCGCTCCGCCCACGCCGCCTCCGACGCCCACGCCCAGCGGCGGGACGACCACGGGTGGCGGGACCACCACCGCGCCACCCACCGGCAAGGGATCCACCCCGGTCGTTCAGCCGGTGACCTTCGGCGTCGGCTCCCTTCGCACCCGCGACCTGAAGCTGGCGCGCGTCCGCTCGGGTGGCCTGCGGGTCCCGGTGTCCTGCACCGGCGCGTGCTCGCTGAACGCGTCGGCGAAGATCTCCGCGAAGAACGCGCGCAAGCTCGGCCTGAAGCGCGGCGGCGGAAGCGGTCAAGTCACGGTCGCAAAGGGTTCGCTGACGCTGGTCGGCCCCGGACCTGGCACGCTGCGCCTGAAGCTCAACTCGAAGGCGAAGAAGGCGCTGCGAGTCGCGAAGCGGGTCCCCGTCGTGCTGAAGGTCAGCCGCGGCAACTCGAGCGTCAAACGGGATCTGACACTGAAGCGCTAACCGCCAGGCTGCACCGGTCGCGTGAGTGAAGCGCGCTCCCTGAGATCCAGCTTCAGCCGTACTGTCTTCAGCTTCGCGATCTTCTTGCGTGTCTGCTTCGGAACGTGGAGCGTCAGCTTGGCGCGACCTGCTCCGGGGATTCCGAAGGCGCTGCTCCCGAGCGACAGCGCGGACTTCTTCGAGCCGGACGAAGTCGAGAACTTGTCCGCGGTCTTCGCTGAGACCCTCCCGACGCACCAACGGGTGCGCGCCGTGCACGAGACTCGCATCGTCAGGCGTGACCGACCCTTCGAGAGCTTCACGCTCGCAGGATCGAGCTCCGCGAGGCCGAGGATCGTCGTCTGAACCACCTGGGCGCCAGTCGCGTCGAGCTCGCCCGGCGGGCAGCCGCGGTCCGTCCCCGCACGGCCCAGGCAGCGGTCCTGGGTCTCGTCGCCGAAGGTGTCGTTGTCGGCATCGAGCTCGAAATCGGCGTTGAGCGCGATCGCCGAGTCGTTTTCCACGCTACCGGCCACGGGAGCGCCCCCGTTCGAGAGTCCGGGCGAGAACGTCTCCCACGACCAGCCGGGCGCCCCGAAGGGCGCAGTGGCGCCACCGAACGCGCTGCCAGTCGGGACATCGATCGCGATCTCGTCACCCGAGTCGATCGGGACATGGCTCTCCGAGGTGGTGATCGCGGAGGTGGTCGGCCCGGTCACGGTTGGGCCGGTCCTGACCCCGCTGTACTCGGCTGTGGCGCCGTTACGCCGCACGACGCGTAGCGTGAGTGCCCCGAACGCCGCAACTCGCCAGCGCGTGAGCACGCCGTTCGCCGGGGCGGTGCGTTGAAGGCCGAACGGCACGTTGAAGTTCAGCCGCGTGCACGGAGGAGCGGCGCAGCCGCCGCTGATGCCCGCGGGTGCAGCGAGCGTGGTTGGCCCGAGTGTCACGGCGCGGGCGGGCGCAGCGGCCAGCGCGACGAGCGCACCCACTAGCGCAACCCCCAAGACCCTGGGAAGCATGCCTCCCACACCACAATCATGCATCGCAGGGTGCGGAACCGCAACCCCTTGCCGCTACGCCTCGGAGTACTCGCCGAACTCGTCGCGCAGCACGCCGCAGACCTCGCCGATCGAGGCGCGCTCTGCGAGCGCGGCGCGCATCGGGTCGAGAAGGTTGCCCTCGCCCTTCGCGGTCGCGCGCAGCTCTTCGAGCCGCTTATCCACCGCGGCCTGATCGCGATCGGCCTTGAAGGCCTTCAGCCGCTCGACCTGCTCGGTCTCCGACTTCGGGTCCACGCGCAGGATCTCGACGTCGTCGACCTCCTCTGAGACGTACTCGTTGACACCGACGACGATGTCTTGCTTGGTCCGGTAGCGCTCCTCGTAGCCCCACGCCGACTGCTCGACCTCGGAGCGGATGAAGGGGATGCATTCGACCGAGCCGCCGAGCTCCTCGACCTTGTCGATCAGCTCTTGCGAGCGCTCCTCGATTTCGTCGGTGAGTGACTCGATGAAGTAGGAACCCGCGAACGGATCGACCGTGTCGGCGGCGCCGGACTCGTGGGCGAGGATCTGCTGGGTGCGCAGCGCGATCCGCGCGGCGCGCTCGGTCGGCAGCGCCAACGCTTCGTCGAAGCCGTTCGTATGGAGCGACTGGGTGCCGCCGCAGACAGCGGCGAACCCCTGCAGCGCTACGCGGACGATGTTGTTCTCCGGCTGCTGGGCGGCGAGCGTCACGCCGCCGGTCTGGGTGTGGAAGCGGAGCGTCTGCGCCTTCGGATTCTGCGAGCCGAAGCGCTCGCGCATGATCCGCGCCCACATCCGCCGCACGGCGCGAAACTTCGCCACCTCCTGGAAGACGTTGTTGTGGCCGTTGAAGAAGAACGCCAGCCGCGGGCCGAACTCGTCGACGTCGAGCCCTGCGTCGATCGCCGCCTGGACGTAGGCGATCGCGTTCGCGAGCGTGAAGCCGACCTCCTGGACCGCCGAGCAGCCCTTCTCGCGCATGTGGTAGCCGGAGATCGAGATCGTGTTCCACTTCGGCACCCGCTCGTGGCAGTAGGCGAAGAGGTCGGTCGTCAGGCGCATCGCCGGCTCGGGCGGGTAGATGAAGTTCCCGCGCGCGATGTACTCCTTGAGGATGTCGTTCTGCGTCGTGCCGCGGAGCTCCTGCGACTCGACGCCCTGCTCCTCGCCGACGAGTTCGTAGAGCAGCAGCAGAACGGCTGCGGGCGCGTTGATCGTCATCGAGGTCGAGACCTTGTCGAGCGGGATGCCGTCGAAGACACGTCGCATGTCGTCGATCGTGTCGATCGCGACGCCGGTCCGGCCGACCTCGCCCTCGCAGAGCGCGTCGTCAGAATCGCGGCCGAGCTGGGTCGGCAGGTCGAACGCCATCGAGAGCCCGGTCGAGCCGTGGTTGATCAGGTAGTGGAAGCGCTCGTTGGTCTCCTGGGCGGTCGCGTAGCCCGCGTACTGGCGCATCGTCCACTTGCGAGAGCGGTACATCTCGGGATGCACCCCGCGCGTGAACGGGTACTCGCCCGGCTCGCCGAGGCGCTCTTCCAGACCGCCCGCGACGTCGGACTCGTCGTACAGCCGATCGATCTCGATCCCGGAATCCGTGAAGTGGCGGGGATCGTCGGGCCCGACGATCGGAGCGATCGTCGGCTTTTCCTCGCGACGTGTGGCCATGGGCCTACAGATCGTCGCAGAACGAACGCAGCGCCTGCGCGAACTCGGGGCTCACCGCCGCGGCGGTCGGGATCGTCATCGTGCGTGCTTGCGGGAACGCGGCCACGGCATCCTCGAATCCCTCCCTGGTCGACACGAGACAGTCCGCGTGACGGGCGAACAGGAGCGGAGCGTCGAGGCCGGCGAGGGCTGCTTCGTAGCTCTCCGCTTCGTCGAGCACCATGTCCCAAGCGGCCAGCCCGACCTCGGCGGGGACACGTTCGACCATCCGGGCCGCGAGCTCGTCGCCGAAGGACCCGTGGGTCACCTGCGCTATGCCGTGCTGGACGAAGGACTTCCAGTCGCTGCGCGCGAGCTGGCCGAAGGCCTCGACGACCGCGCGGTTGATCGGCGCGCGCTCGCCGTCCATCGCATTCGAGAGCCGTGCGTGCCCGAGCGCCAGCCCGGCCACCGCATCCGGTCGGGACTGCGCCAGGCGGACGGCGGACAGCCCGGCGAAGCCGTCGGCGACGATCACGCAGCGCTCCCAGCCGCGGCGGTCGAGCTCCGCAGCCGCGCGCTGCACGATCACCTCACGGCCGAAGCTTGGCGCTGGTGGCTGATCGCCGACACCCGGGGCGTCGAAGCTCGCCACCTCGGCCCACTCCTCGAGCTCTGGTCTGGTCGCCCACTCGAGTTCGGTCAAGAACGGGACGAGGAGCAAGCGCGACCTGACCATCCCTAGCATTATCGCCGTGAACATCACGATTCGCTTGTTCGCCCAACTGCGCGAACGGGCCGGGGCGAGCGAGCTGGAGCTGGAGCTGCCGGACGGGGCGTCCGTCGCCGATGCGCTCCGGGAGGTGGGGGAGATCGCCGACGGGCTCCCGCTCGTGATGGCGGTCAACCGCGAGTACGCCGACGAGCAGCAGGAGCTCGCTCCGGGCGACGAATTGGCGCTCATCCCGCCGGTCAGCGGAGGGGAGGACGCGCACGACGTCCACGCGCGCGTGCGCGAGGAGCCGCTCGCGCTCGAGCCCCTCACCACGCTCGTGCGCGACCCGCGTGCCGGCGCGGTCGTCACCTTCCAGGGCGTCACGCGCGAGGTTGAGCTGCTGCGCTACGAGGCGTACATCGAGATGGCCGAGGAGCGGATGGCGGAGATCGTCCGCGATGCGGTCGCCACGCACGGCCTCTGCGCCGCCGCTGTCGAGCACCGCATCGGCGAGGTGCCGTTGTCGGAGCCGAGCGTGGCGGTCGCGGCCTCGGCGCCGCACCGCGGTGAGGCCTTCGCGGGCGCGCGCGAGATCATCGACCGGGTCAAGGCCGAGGCGCCGATCTGGAAGCAGGAGGCCGATGGCGGCGAGCAGCGCTGGGTCGAGGGCTCGAGGCCGCCGGTCGGATGAGCGAGGAGTACCACCCCGACAACCTGCTCGACCGCCATTCCCACCCGGCGACGATCGAGCTTCACGACGAGCAGATGAAGCGCCGCGAGCGAAAGCTGCTCGACCGCCGGCTCGGGCGTGCGGGCGGGGAAGTGCTCGCCGTCGGCTGCGGCTGGCATCCGGGCCGGCACATGTTCCCCGCGCCGGACTGGCGGCTGACCGCCGTGGACGTCGAGCCGGACAAGGTTCGCCACGTGCTCGAGAAGGGCGAGGCCGACGAGGGGTTCGTCGGCCGCGGGGGTGAGCTATCGCAGTTGGAAGACGAGTCGTTCGACGTCGTCCTCTACCGCCTCGTCCTCCACCACATCGCCTACCAGGGCCCGCTCGGCGCGTGCTTCGCGGAGGCGTTCAGGCTGCTGCGGCCCGGCGGCGCACTCGTCGTGACCGAGCCGAACCTGTTCCACCCCGTCGGAATCGGCCTCGCGCTTGCGAACAAGCTCGGGCTCGGCACCAAGATCCACGGCACCCCCGACGACATCCCGCTCTCGCCGCGGCTGCTCGAGCGCGAGGCCCGGGCCGCCGGGCTCGAGCCGGAGCTCCATGCGCTCACCTATTCGTGGCGACGGATGCCGCAGGGGCTCCAGCGCGCGCTGTGGCCGCTCGATGAGCGCATCGGCTCGCGCCGCGGCGCCGCCAGGCTCGGTCACCACCTGTTGATGATTGCCCGCCGACCCGCTGCCTAGCATCACCCGGAATGGAGTCGAGCGGCTCGAACGGGGCAGGGCGCGTGGTGGCCACCTGCCGGCGGATCGCCGAGTCGTCGCGCTTCGAGTACCTGACGATCGCCGTGATCGTTCTCAACGCGGTCGTCCTCGGACTCGACACCTACCCGCGGATCGAAGCCGAGGCGCACGACACGCTCGTGCTCGTCAACGACATCTGCCTCGGCTACTTCGTCATCGAGCTGACGATCCGCATCACTGCACACGGAAGCCGTCCGCAGGACTTCTTCCGCAACGGCTGGAACGTCTTCGACTTCGTCGTCGTCGGGGCGGCATTCGTCCCAGGCGTGCGCGAGAACGCGACGCTGTTGCGCGTCGTCCGGCTGCTGCGGGTCTTCCGCATCATCAGCGTGCTGCCGGAGATGCGCGTGCTGGTCCAGGGGCTCGTGCGCAGCTTCGCCCCCCTCGCGAGCGTCGGCCTGCTGACCCTGCTTCTGTTCTACGTCTACGGGATGATCGGCTGGCTCGCCTTCGCCGACCAGGACCCGAGGCACTGGGACACGATCACCCAGTCGATGCTGACGCTGTTTTCGGTCCTGACACTCGAAGAGTGGGTCGCTATCCAGGACACCGTGATCGGCGACTCGCCCTGGGCGTGGATCTACTTCGTCAGCTTCGTGCTGTTGTCGGCCTTCCTGCTGTTGAACATGGTGATCGCGGTCGTGATCAACTCGGTCGAGGACGCGCGCGAGCTCGTCAAGCAGGAGGAGCGCAAGCGCGAGCTCGCGGAGCTGGCGCGGGAGACGAGTTACCAGGCGCAGGTGCTGACGCAGCTCGCCTCGCTGCGCGAGGTGATCGACGGCCTCGAGCAGGAGCTCCACGCCGAGCGCGATCAGGCCCCCGAGGGTTCCTCCGGCGGCTGAATCTCCAGACCGATCGCGACCACGCGCTCGCCCGCGCGCGTGTAGTGGACGTCGACCGAGTCGTTCTTGCGGTACGTGCCGACGAGCCCGAGGAAGATCGACAGCCAGCGCCAGAAGCCGAGTCGCCCCTCTTTTTCGATGTGGCGCTCGAAGAGAAGCGTGCTGCCGCTGAGGTCGTAGTCGCGCCCCTCGACCTGGGGCACGCCATTCAAATACACGTCGTAGGGAGGCTCAGCGCCGGGCGGTAGCGGGACTTTCCAGCGCTCGCTCAGCGCTTCCGCTCCCACATCTGCAGACCGCCGAGGTCGCGGTAGCCGACCCGCTCGTAGGTCCGGTAGCCGGCTGAGGTGGCCTGCAGCGTGGTGGTGTCGCAGCCCGCCTCCTGCGCATCGATCAAGGCTTGCTGGAGGAGCTTCTTCGAAAGCCCCTTCCCACGGGCCTCCGGGATGACGGCGACCCACCAAATACCGCAGTCGCCGTCGTGGTACGAGGTGGAGACGGTCGCTGCCGGTTTGCCGTCCATGCTCGCGACGTAGATCTGGACGTAGTCGGGGAACGTCTCGAACCCGGCCGCGAGGCTGTTCTCGTCGTAGCCGTAGGCAAGCTCGTTCAGCTCGCCAACGGTCGGCGCGCCGTGGTCCATAGAGAGATCGAGGTCGTCCGCGCCCGTGCCGAGGTCGCACTCGGCGATTGCGGCGCCCATCGCGCGCGGCGCGGCGTCGAGCACGTGTCCTGCGGACTCGAGCCGCTCGGCCGTGGCCGTGTCCAGCTCGGGCACCCACACCGTCCAGGCGGTGGCCCCCGCGTCCGCGTAGGCCTCCTCGAGCGCCGGAAGCGAATCGGCGAGAGCGTCTCGGTCGTGGTAGTCGACCGAGTTCAGGACCGATCGCTCAGGCGTGGCCGGGGTGACCAGCGCCTGCACTGCACCATCGGCGAAGCTCAGCAACTTCGCTTCCGCCGACGCCTCGCCATGGATCTTCGTAAAGCCGCGCGTGGATACGGCCATCCGGGCCAAGAGGGTCTGATCGTCCATCGGTGCGAGCCTAGCGGGCGTTCAGTTCTCGCCGCAGCGCGTCGTAGGCCGACTCGCCGCTGCGCTGCTCGATCAGCATGCGCCGGATCCGGCCGGTGTAGCCCTCGACGGAGCCGTCGCCGCGCACGTCGAGACCGGCGCGCAGCCGGCCGGGGCCGAACAGCTCGATGCGCGCTACGACTTGCTGGACGGGCTTGAAGCTACGCGTGAGCTTGGGGTCCACCGTCTTGGCGTTCGCGGTTGCCGCGAGCTCGCGCGCGCGGCGCTCGGCGGCCTCGAGCGTGCGGTCGAGCTCGTCGAAGCGATGGCGCTCGACCTTTGGACCAACGCGGACGGTCAGCCGGTAGCCGGCCATGTCGGCGCGGAGCCTACGAGGACGAAGCGAGCTTGGCGAACCCGAGCGCCATCGCCAGGTTCGCGGCGCCGGCGAGCCAGAGGCCCTGGCGCGCGCCTGGGCGGCTGAACGCCTCGGAGCGCGACCAGACGATGTCGGTCGCGAGCTCCGTGCCCCGCAGCCAGGCGAGGGCCCACCAGTCGCGCGGCTCGCCGCGCTTGGCGGCCATCGCATGTGCGGCCGCGAACGTGAGCCAGATCGGCCCGCAGCGGCGGAAGAGGTGCTCAGCGTCAGCCGTTGGTTCGGCGTGACCGAGGACCGCTAGCGTCTGCGTCGGAGCGAGCAGCGCGCCGGTGCCGAGCGCGATATCGAACGCGATCATGTTGCGGTTCGTCTGACGGAGGACGTCCTCGAGCGTCACGGTGTTCCGAACACTATCCGGGGCGCTCGGTGTTCGCTAGTCGGTGACAAGTTCGTCGACCAGCCGGCGGACTCGGCGCTCGATCTCGTCGCGGATCGGTCGCACGGCGTCGACCTCCTTGCCCGCCGGGTCGTCGAGGTCCCAGTCCTCGTAGCGCTTCCCCGGGTACACCGGGCACGCGTCGCCGCACCCCATCGTGATCACCACGTCCGCCGCGCGTACGGCGTCGTCGGCGAGCGGCTTGGGGAACTCTCTCTCGAGGCTGATGCCGACCTCTGCCATCGCCTCGCGAACGGAGGGGTTGATCTCCTCGGCCGGATCGCTGCCGGCCGAGCGAACCTGCACCCTCCCCGCCGCGAGTCTGTCGAGTAGGGCCGCCGCCATCTGGCTGCGCCCCGCGTTGTGGACGCAGACGAAGAGGACTTCCGGGATGGGCGTGCTCATCGCGCCAGAGAGTAATTCATTGACAAGCGTCGTTTAAATAGATAAATATAGATAGATGAGCGTAGATCTCGAACTGTCACCGAAGCAGAAGCGCCCCAAGGGCCAGCCCTGCTGCGAGCCGGTTGCCTATCCAGATATCCAGCGCGAGCAGGCGGAGCGGATGGCCGTGGTCGCCAAGGCGCTCGGCGATCCGATCCGGATGCAGCTCGTGGACGTTCTGCGAAAGCACGCCGGCGAGGTCTGCGTTTGCGAGCTGGTTCCGCTGTTCGACCTCTCCCAACCGACGGTCTCGCACCATCTCAAGGTGCTGCGGGAGGCCGGCATCGTAGGCTCCCAGCGGCGGGGCCTGTGGGCGTTCTACTACGTCAACCCGGACGCACTGAGGGAGGTGAGCGAATGGCTTTCATGACGCATCGCGCCGCGATCAGCGGCGACGGAGGCTGCCCCTGCGGCTGCTGCTGATGGCGACGGCCGCCCAGCCCGAGCTTCGCGACCCGCAGGCTCTCTACCGCCAGTGGGAGGGGTCGCAGTGGAATCCGTTCGCGATCGACCTCGAGTCGGACTCCGCGGACTGGGCGGCGCTGTCGTCCGACGATCGCGCGCTCGTCTACTGGGCGCTCGCGTCATTGCTCGTGGCGGAGGAGCGGATCACGACGAAGTTCTCGGGGTTGGTGTTGGCCTACGACTCCGAGGAGGAAGAGAGCTTCCTCACCACCCAGCAGGTGGACGAGGCGCGCCACATGCAGTTCTACAAGCGCTTCCAGGACGAGGTGGTCGCCGAGCCCCGGGTCCTCGCCGACCACATCGAGCGCGCGCGGGGTGAGCTCGGCGAGTCGTTCGCGCTGATCTTCGATCAGGCGCTCGTCGAGGCCCATGAGAAGCTCGCGGCGTCGCCGCGCGACGCCGGGACAAAGGTCGCCTTTGTGACCACCTACCACATGGTCATCGAAGGGACGCTCGGGCTTACCGCGTTCAACTTCATCACCCGCTACCTGCGCGACCAGGAGCTGCTCGGCGGCTTCGTCGAGGGCTACTCGCTTATCCACAAGGACGAGCAGCGTCATCTCGCCTACGGCACGTGGTACCTCCGCGAAGCCGTGCGAGCCGACGAGGCGCTCGGTGACGTCGTCCGGTCCACCCTGCGCGAGCTGCTGCCCGCGGTCGCCGAGGCGCTCGCGCCGCCGGGCCAGGCCGAGGACGCGGTCGAGACGCTCGGCGCGACCCAGGATGAGATCCGCGCGTTCGCCCTCGACGGGCTCGCACGGCGGATGAAGATCGTCGGCGTGCCGCTCGAGACGCTCTAGCCGCCGATCGCGCTCATCGTGCGCGACGGTTGCTGGAAGCCCGGCTCACCGACGTGGTGCTTGAGCTCCTTGCGCCAGACGGCTTCACGGACGAGTGCCTCGATCTCGGCGTCGGACGCGCCTGAGCGCAGCGGCTCACGCAGGTCGGTCTCCCCGAGCGAGAAGAGGCAGGTGCGGAGCTTGCCGTCGGCTGTCAGGCGGATGCGGTTGCAGTCGGCGCAGAAGGGCTCGGAGACGGGGTTGATGAAGCCGATTTCCCCCTCGCCGTCGGCGAAGCGGTACACCCGCGCGGTGGACGAGGGCTCCCGCGGCAGCGCCTCGAGCGGGTAGCTCGCGTTGATCAGCTCGCGTAGCTCCTTACCTGTGAGCACCTGGTCGGCACTCCAGGCGTGGTCGCCGTCGAGCGGCATGAACTCGATGAAGCGCACCTGGTAGGCGCTCGAGCGCGCGAACTCGGCGAACGGCAGTGCCTCTTCCTCGGTGAAGCCGCGCAGCGCCACCGCGTTGACCTTGATCGGCCGGACCTCGGGGTGGCGGGCGATCGTCTCGAGGCCGCGCATCACCTGCGGCAGCGCGTCGCGGCGGGTGAGCTGGAAGAAGCGGTCGCGCGCGAGCGAGTCGATCGAGACGTTGATCCGTTTGAGACCGGCCGCCACGAGCGCATCGGCGTCGCGCTCGAGCAGGTAGCCGTTCGTCGTCAGCGAGAGGTCCTTCACGTCCGCGATCGCGGCGAGCATGCCGAGCAGGCGCGGGAACTCCTTGCGGACGAGCGGCTCGCCGCCGGTGAGTCGAACGTCCTCGATCCCGATCGAGGCGAGCAACCGAACGATCCGCTCGATCTCCTCGAAGCGCAGGATCTCGTCGCGCTCGAGCCACGCAAGGCCGTCGGCGGGCATGCAGTATTGGCAGCGAAAGTTGCAGCGGTCGGTGACCGACACGCGCAGGTCAGCGATCCGCCTGCCGTGGCCGTCCACGAGGGGTTCTGCGGCCATGACGGGAAGAGTAGCTTGGGCGCGAGCTGGGCCGTATCGGCGCCGGCGACGGTTGCCGTTGCTCAGGCTCGTGGCGGCGGCGCTAGTTGTCGATCGCCAGGACGCTGACCTGCCCATCCTGGGTGGTGTTGGTCGAGCAGTTTCCGCTGCCCACTCCGCGCCGCAAGGTGATCGTGTGGCTCCCGGCCGTGACGGTGGCGACTGCGTTGATCGAGATGTTGTCGGCGACCGTCCCTCCGAGCAGACCGCCCGAGTTCAGCTCGGTACGCGAACCGGATACTGCCGTACCGTCGATGTAGAGGCCATAGACGGCCTCGCAGCTGTTCAGCGCAGGCGCCGTAATGGTGGCGTACCCGCGCCCGGTGACAAACACCTCGCCGGCCGGTGTCGTGAGGGTCGAGGTTGCGACCACCGTCGTCAGACCGGTCGGGTTGCCCCCACCGTCCGCCTGAGCATCTACGACGCCGGGCGGTCCGGTCGGGCCGGTGGGGCCCTGCGGACCCGTCGCGCCGGTCGCGCCGGTCGCGCCGGTTGGACCCTGCGCACCCGCTGCGCCCGTCGCGCCCGCGGGGCCCTGGGCACCGGCATCGCCTTGGGCGCCCTGTGGCCCGGCGATGCCCTGCGGGCCTTGTGGCCCGGCCGGTCCCTGTGCGCCGATGGCCCCGGTTGCCCCGGTATCTCCCTGCGTACCTTGCGGACCCGCCACGCCTTGCGGACCCTGCGGGCCGGCGGGCCCCTGTGCTCCGGTGTCTCCCTGGGCTCCTTGAGGTCCGGTGGGACCCTGGGCTCCGGTGGCACCGGTTGCCCCGGTGTCGCCCTGCGGCCCCTGGGCGCCCGCTGGGCCTTGCGGCCCGGTCGCCCCCGGATCGCCCTGTGGACCCTGCGCGCCCGTGGCGCCCGTCGCTCCCGTTGCTCCGGTGTTTCCCTGCGGACCTTGCGGCCCGGTTGCGCCAGTCGCGCCCGGATCGCCCTGCGGACCCTGCGCTCCCGTGGCGCCCGTCGCCCCCGTCGCCCCCGGATCACCCTGCGGCCCCTGGACGCCCGTCGCTCCCTGCGGTCCCGCCGGTCCGGTTGCACCAGTCGCGCCCGGATCGCCCTGCGGTCCCTGGGCACCAGTCGCCCCCGTCGCCCCCGTCGCCCCCGGATCACCCTGCGGCCCCTGGACGCCCGTCGCTCCCTGCGGTCCCGCCGGTCCGGTGGCACCAGTCGCGCCCGGATCGCCCTGCGGACCCGTCGCCCCTTGCGGTCCGGCCGGCCCGGTCGCACCAGCCGCGCCCGGATCGCCCTGCGGACCCTGCGCACCAGTCGCTCCGGTGGCACCAGTCGCGCCCGGATCGCCCTGCGGACCCTGCGCGCCCGTCGCCCCGGTCGCCCCTTGCGGTCCCGCCGGCCCGGTGCCACCCGTCGCGCCCGGATCGCCCTGCGGACCCTGCGCACCCGTGGCGCCCGTCGTCCCGGTCGCCCCTTGCGGTCCCGCCGGCCCGGTGGCACCAGTCGCGCCCGGATCGCCCTGCGGACCCTGCGCGCCCGTCGTCCCGCTCGCCCCTTGCGGTCCCGCCGGCCCGGTGGCACCAGTCGCGCCCGGATCGCCCTGCGGACCCTGCGCGCCCGTCGTCCCGGTCGCCCCTTGCGGTCCCGCCGGCCCGGTGGCACCAGTCGCGCCCGGATCGCCCTGCGGACCCTGCGCACCCGTGGCGCCCGTCGTCCCGGTCGCCCCTTGCGGTCCCGCCGGCCCGGTGGCACCAGTCGCGCCCGGATCGCCCTGCGGACCCTGCGCACCCGTGGCGCCCGTCGCCCCGGTCGCCCCTTGCGGTCCCGCCGGCCCGGTGGCACCAGTCGCGCCGGTTGCTCCCGGATCGCCCTGAGGTCCCTGGGCACCCGCCGCACCCTGAGGTCCAGCGGGGCCCTGCGCGCCGGTTCCGCCCTGCGCCCCGGCGGCACCCGCCGGCCCTGGAGCTCCTGGCGCACCGGCCTGACCGGTCGCGCCGGTTGCTCCGGTCGAACCGCTCAGTCCCTTAGCTCCGCGCGCGCCAAGGTCGCCAGAGAGGCCGCGCGCTCCGCGCTCGCCCTCGGCTCCGCGCGCGCCCGTGGGGCCGGCCGTGCCCGATGGTCCCGAGGGGCCGGAGACCCCGGCGGCGCCAGCAGCACCCGCGTCGCCTGCGTCTCCCTTCTCCCCCGCCGGACCGACGCCACCGCCTGTCCCCGGCGCCCCCGCCTCACCGCGTGTTCCCTTCTCGCCCTTGTCCCCTTCCGAGCCGCCAATGATCCCGGCGGCGGGCAGAGCGATGGCGGCGGCACCGAGCAGCAGCAGCACGGCGACGATCGCAGCCACGAGTCGCCAGCGCGACGGCTCGACCGCGTCGGTCGCTTCGGCAGGATCGATGCCCGGGCTCGGCTCAGCCATGGCCTGATTCTAGTCGGCGCTTGTGCCAATTGACTCGATTTCGCTTCCGCCAGGTGGACGGAGCGCGATCAGTCCTATGTGCGGCTCGGTGGGGCATTGCGTACTGCATCGACACTCCAAGGAGGGAGCTAAAACCAATGTCGAGTCCTGGCGCGCTGAACTAACCTTCGACGACACGGGCCCGACGGGCCGGATGCGCCGGTCGGGGTCTGCCACCAACACGACTGCAGGGAGGACGACACTCGTGGAAGCAGCAAGCAGGCCGCCGGCCCTACCGAAGTGGGCGAAGATCGTCGGGATCATCTCGCTCGCGCTGATCGCGCTCTCGATGGTCTGTATCTCGGGCGAGATGCGCTATCGAAACTGTCTCGAGGAGGCCCAGGCGAAGTACCCGGCGACCCCGGTGTCGGCCTTCGACACGAAGTCCACCGGTCCGATCAAGCTGTCGTTCGTCCAAGAGCGTCAGAAGGCCGTCGAAGACTGCGGCTGGCTCTAGGGCTCCAGCAGCGCGCCGCCTAAGGCGCGAGCCGTTGGATCGCGAACTGCTCCTCGCCGATGCCGAACGAGGCGCAGTTCTGCACCTCGCCGCTGCGGAGCTCGATCGTGTGCGTCCCCGCCGGGACCGTGAGCACCGCGGGCAGCGAGACGTTGTCATCCGTGCGCTCGCTGTCGTTGCTGGTTGCAGAGGTGAAGAGGCGCACCCACGTGCCGGGAACCTTGGTGCCGTTCAGCCACAGTCCGGTAGCGACCTCGCAAACCCCGCCGCCGGCGACCTCGGCAACGACTCCGCGGAATCGCGTCGTGACGTAGAGCTTCGTCGTAGCCGTCGTCGTCACAGTCGTCGACCCTTGGACGGTCGTGAGGTTCGGCGGATCGGTCCCAGCGGGGTGCGTGATCGTCGTGTCGATCACGCTGTTCTGACCGGCAGGCCCCGTCGGGCCGGTCGGACCCGTGGGCCCCGCGGGGCCCGCCGCGCCTTCGGGCCCTGGGGGCCCGACGTTGCCAGTCGCACCTGCGGGACCGACCGGGCCGGCCTCCCCCTCGGGTCCTTGCGGCCCGGTGAGTCCCTGTGGCCCTTGCGGGCCCGCCGGCCCTTGCTCTCCTGCCGGCCCCTGCGGACCGGTCGCTCCCGTCGCCCCCGTCGCGCCCGTCGCGCCGGGGGGACCCTGCGCCCCCGCGGGACCGGCTGGTCCGGCGGGTCCACTATCGCCCTTCGCCCCCGTCGCTCCCGTCGCGCCCTGAGCTCCGCCTGGCCCGGTCGCGCCCGTCGCGCCGGCGGGCCCCTGCACGCCCTGCGCGCCGGTGGGGCCGGCCGCCCCGGTAGCTCCGATCGCTCCCTGCGGTCCGGTCGCTCCGGTGGCGCCCGTTGCGCCGACGTCACCCTGATCCCCCTTCGGGCCCTGTAGACCCTGGGCCCCCTGCGGCCCCGTGTCGCCCTGGTCGCCCTTCAGGCCCTGCGGCCCGGCCGCGCCCGCCGCGCCCTGTGGGCCCGCGGCGCCCTGGGGCCCCGTCGCTCCCGTTGGGCCCTGGGCTCCCGGGGCGCCAGGCGGCCCTTGCGGTCCGGAGAAGCCGACACCGCCCGGGCCGACCGGGCCCTGTGGGCCCTCGGGCCCGACTGGGCCCTCAACGCCCTGGGCACCCGCCGGTCCGGTCAATCCCTGGGGGCCCTGCAGGCCTGTTGCGCCTGTCGCTCCCTGCGCGCCCGCGGGGCCCGTCGCCCCTGCCGCCCCGGCGGCCCCCGTTGCGCCCTGGGGGCCGGTCGGCCCGGCCGGGCCCGTCGCGCCGGTGGCGCCCGTCGCGCCGGTGGTACCAGTGTCACCCTTGTCGCCCTTGACACCCTGAAGTCCCTGTGGCCCAGCGACCCCAGCGACTCCCTGCGCTCCCTCCGGACCCTGGACGCCCTGGACGCCCGGAGCTCCCGTCGCTCCGGTAGCGCCCGTCAGGCCCGTCGCGCCCGTCGCACCGGTCGCTCCCTGTGGCCCCACGGGGCCCGTCGCCCCGGTTGCTCCGGTCGCGCCGGTCGCGCCCTGCGCTCCGGCGGGACCCGTGTTCCCGGTGGGCCCGACGGCTCCCTGCGGTCCCTGCGGCCCGACGGGCCCTGTGGCACCTGTGGGGCCCGTGGCTCCCGTCGCCCCGGTTGCACCCTGAGGTCCGGCCGGCCCGGCGGCTCCCGTCCCTCCGGCAGGTCCCGCGACGCCGGGGATGCCCTGGGCGCCCGTCGGCCCGGTCGGGCCCTCGGGGCCCGTCGGCCCGGTCGCTCCCGCTGTGCCGGGCGCGCCGTCTGCACCGGCCGCGCCCTGGGGTCCGGTGGGACCCACTGCACCCGTCGGGCCTGTGGCGCCGTTGGAAACGCCAAACAACGCGAGGATCAGAGCCTGGCCCGAGGAGGTGCGCTCGAACAGCGCAGGAATGCCGGGAACGAGCTTCAGCTGGTAGCGGCGGACGGCGGCCGCGTCGGTCGTCACGCGCGTCTCGAGCTTGAAGCGCGTCAAGAGAAGCCCCTGGCCGTCGGCGTTGATCGGTACTGGGACGTTGCGAGTGCGGCCGCGGCCGATCGCGTTGAAGCGGGCTGTCCCAATCGTGATGAGCCCACCTGCCCGGCGCACCGTCAACGTCACCCGGCCAGAGCACGCTTGCCTCGCAGACTTCGGGCAAGCGACCGGCACGAGCGCCGTGCGAATCGTGTTCATGGTCACGACGCGGCGCGTTGTGGCCGCGCCGGAGGGGGATGCAAGGGCGGCGAGGGCGGCAGCTGCGAGCACAACCGCGGTGGCGCCACGCGCCACGGTCCTGCCACGGCATATGCGCTGTCCCACCCCGGATTCCGGCACCTGATCTCCCTACGCCGCTCCCTTGGGGGCGACTATAGATCAGCGCAACGCGGGGCGCCAAGGTTCAGCAGGCGCCTACCGATCTGCGAGCAGAACGTAATCTCGCTCGCGCGGGCCGGTGTAGATCTGCCTCGGGCGCGCGATTTTCGTCTCCTCGTCGCGCACCATCTCGAGCCACTGCGCCATCCATCCCGACGTACGCGGGATCGCGAACATCACGGTGAACATGTCGGTCGGGATCTGCAACGCTTCGTAGATCAGGCCCGAGTAGAAGTCCACGTTCGGATAGAGCTTGCGTGACGTGAAGTAGTCGTCGTCGAGCGCCCTCTTCTCGAGCTCGACCGCGATGTCGAGCTTCGGGTTCATGCCCGTGACCTCGAAGACCTCCTCGACGTTCTTCTTGATGATTCGCGCGCGCGGGTCGTAGTTCTTGTAGACGCGGTGGCCGAAGCCCATCAGCCGCTCGTCGCCTTCCTTCACGCCCTCGAGGAAGTCGGGGATGTTCTCGACCGTCTCGATCCGGGTGAGCATCTTGAGTACCGCCTCGTTCGCGCCGCCGTGAAGGGGGCCGTACAGAGCGGCCACGCCGGCGGCGACCGACGAGTACGGATCCACCTCGGAGGAGCCGACGCTGCGGACCGCGCTCGTCGAGCAGTTCTGCTCGTGGTCGGCGTGCAGGATCCAGAGGACGTCGAGGGCGCGCTCGAGGCGCGGGTCGGGCTCGTACTTGACCTCGGTCATCTTGTAGAGCATCGAGAGGAAGTTGCCCGGGTAGGAGAGGTCGTTGTCGGGATAGATGTAGGGCAGGCCGAGGTTGTGGCGATACGCGAAGGCGGCGAGCGTCGGGACCTTTGCGATCAGGCGGATCGTCGCCATCCGCTTCTCGTCGTCGTCGTCGATCTGCTTCGCGTCCGGGTAGAAGGTCGACAGCGCGCCGACGCAGCCGAGCAGCATCCCCATCGGGTGGGCGTCGTAGCGGAAGCCCTGGATGAAGGCCTTGATGTTCTCGTGGACGTAGGTGTGGATCGTGATCTCGTGGACCCACTCGTCGAGCTGGTCCTTCGTCGGCAGCTCGCCGTAGACCAGCAGGTAGGCGACCTCGAGGTAGGTGGCCTGCTCGCACAACTGCTCGATCGGGTAGCCGCGGTACTCGAGCACCCCCGCTTCGCCGTCGATGTAGGTGATCTCGCTGCGGCAGGAGGCCGTGTTCGTGAACGCCGGGTCGTAGGTCATCAGGCCGAAATCCTCGTCGGAGACCTTGATCTCGCGGAGGTCCATCGCGCGCACCGTGCCGTCGCTGATCTCGAGCTCGTAGCTCTCGCCGGTGCGGTTGTCGGTGACGCTGAGCGATTCGCGCGATTCGGTCATCGCGGCGATTCTTGCGCATCCGCGATGCGCGCAGGTCTTACGCAACCTTTACGCCCCGCTCACAGGAGGGCAACACCATGTCGGCGAATGCGTTCTAGGTTGCTCCCATGCCACCCCTCGTAGACAACGTCCTGCGCACGATGCGCAACCGCGTGCGGTCGCACGAGGCACGCGCATGCGTGGTCTGCGGCGACCGGGTCGAGGCCGGCGACGCCGAGCTCAAGGTCCGCGGCATGCGGGTCCACCGCGGCTGCGCGACCTACCGCACGCGCCGCCGCGGCAGCGTGGACGCCGGCCGCCGCTAGCGTCTAGTCACCGCGGTCACTTGACCCGTGTGATGACGGCAGTGCCGTTGATCGTGCGCTTGTACGTGTCGACCGAGCAGCCGGCGTCGGGCTCGTTGCTCGACTCCTCGACCTTGAAGGGGAACGTCTTCGACTTGCCCTTCTTGAGCGGCTCGAAGACGATGTCCGCCCGCGTGTTCTTCCAGTTCACCTGCGGGTCCAGCACGAGCTTCTTCCGGCCACCTTCCTTGCTGACCCGCAGCACGCTCCGCTTCGAAGACTTCTTGTCGGTGTCGTAGCCCTGTTCGGGCTTGACGATCGTCTTGCTTTCCTCCGTCCCGTCCCTGTGCTTCGTGATGCCGGTCGAGACCGAACGGTCTCGTGTCGTGCTCGTGACCCGCCCGTCCTTCCCGACCTTCTGCTCGCCGGTTTCCGTTTCCTCGTGTGCCCTATTGGACAGGGACTCGAGGATGCTGTCGTAGCCCTGGCACGTGCTCTGGTGGAACTTGTGCCGGTAACTGTTTGGAGAACGACTGTGCCGGCGACCGGCCGCGTTGCGCCGGTGTGTCAGTCGCCGCGGTGGCGGCTTGAGCGGTCCGGCAGCGAGGCGTCCGAGGGCTTGGTCCGGACGACCGGGTTGTCGATCTTGCGCAGGCGGTTGAGCAGGTCGTCCCACTGACCAGGCTTGAGCGCCGTCAGCGCTTCGCGAGCGCCGGCCTGCTTGCCCTGACCGAAGAGCGGGCGGAACCCGACGTGGATGTGGTCGGCGTGGTCGCCCATCGCGAAGGACGGCCCGCCGAGCGACAGCAGCGAGATCAGCTGGTTGGGGGCCAACGTCCCCTGGAGCTTCAGGAGGTGGCGCACCGTCTGCTCGGTGATGCCGCCATTCTCCTGGTGGCCGAGGACTGGGATGCCGTTGATCTTCCAGATGTCCACGGCGTTGCCGGACGAATGTGCCGACACACCGCCGGCGGAAGTGAGATAGCTGTGACCGCACTTCAGTGAGCTGACCGACGGGCGGAATCCGGACTCGGCGAGGTACTCGAGCGTGGCCAGCACACGCCGGTTGACCTGACCGGAGCGGATGTCGGCACGACCGCAGGGATAGATGTCGATCCTCTCGTCGGCGAGGACGCGGCGCTCGAGCGCGGGCTTTGGAAGCAGCAGGATCTGGCCGATCGAGAACTCGTCGTCACCGTCTCGTAGGGCGTTGGCCCCCGAAGCGCGGTATATCGCCGTAGCCTCGAGCAGCTTCCAGCCGTCGAGGATCGGCTTGGGGTCGATCTTCGGCGCGCCCTTGCCGGCGGGACGGATCTCGAAGTAGACGTGCGAGGCCTTGGCCTCGTGGGGGTTGCCGACCCGGCCGAGGATCGTGCCGCTGATCACACGTGCGCCAGGCTTGAGCTGGGCGAGTCGGTACTCCCGCGGGTCGATCCCGAGCGGGCGAGAGAAGTAGTTCTTGAATGTCGAGACGCGCTCGCGACGGTTGAGCAATTGCTCGGCGCCGCCGGCAGTTCGGGCGTTCGGCCTACCGGGGTTCGCGAACAGGCGCTCCTTGACAGGCACGCTCGGATGGCCGACCAGTGGCTCGGGTGCCGGGCGGCTTGCCTGCTTGTCGGTCTGGCGGCCGCCAGAGGCTGCCTTCACAGGACGGGCATCGTTCTTCGCGGAGACTGCGCGTGCCGCGGTGCGCTCCTGCTCGAGGTCGCGGCGCGGCACGGGGTAGCTCTGCGACACCTCGCCGAGCCCCGAATAGGTGAAGCGGTTGCCATACACGTCCTCGAGGACGAGGTAGCGGCCGAGCTCCTCCGACTCCCCGACCTTCTTGACCACGCCGTCGTTGACGGCCACGACCGGAGCGCCCTTTGCGGCGTAGATCTCGATCCCGCGGCGCGAGTCCGAGGATTCGACGACCTCGGCCGCGTTCTCGCCGCGGCTGACACGCCGCTGCGCCTCGCGCTCGGAGAGGTCGTCGGCGTAGCGGGCCTTCGCGTAGACCGGGAAGCGGCCTTCGGTGAGGCCGGTGAGCGAGTCGACGACGCCGCTCGCGCCGCTGATCAGCTTCGCGCGCAGGATGACCGAGTCGACGTACCAGTCGGCGTGGTTGTAGGCGAAGATCGCGCGGCGGCGATCCTCGGCGTAGCCCGCTGCCTTGAGGTAGCGCGCCGCGGCGAAGATCGCGTCGACCGGGTTGTAGGGGTCCTTGCGCCCGTCCTTGTTGGCGTCGACGCCGTAGGCCTTCCACGACGAGGGGATGAACTGCATCCAGCCCATCGCGCCGGCGGAGGAGACGTTCAGGTTGCGGCCGTAGTCGGTCTCGATCTCGTTGATCGCCGCGAGGTCCGCCCAGGACACTCCGTACTGGACGGCGGCGGCCTGGTAGATCGGCAGCAGGAAGGGCGGCACACGGAACTTCCGGATAACGAAGGTCGGCACGCTCTTACCGGGCGCGGGCGCCTCGACGTAGGCGGGGTTCGACCGCGTCGGCGAACCGTCGGGCTTGCGCGCCGGCGGCGGGGCTTTCGCGCCGCCGTCCGACTTCGACTCCTTGTCGCGCTCGGCCGCCTTGCGCTTCTCCTCCTTCGCGCGCTCGCGTTCGGCCTCGCGCTTGCAGCGCTCGTGCTCCTCGCGGGTCATCTCACGCGCGTCCTTGTCGCAGGTCTCGCCGTCGTCCTCGGACTTCTCGTCCTTCGAATCCTTCTTCGACTTCTTCCTGTCCTCCTTCGTCGACTCCGACGGTTCGGGCGTCGGCGGGGTGACGTAGCAGTCGGGGTCGGGGACGAGAGGATTCGTCGGGGGGGTCGCGGTTTCGACCTCCTCGCAGCGGCCATCGGGCGCCGGCGGCGGCGGTGCCGTCAGGGCCGGCGTCGGAGGCGCTTCGTTCTGCGCGCCGACGGGCACGACGATCGCGACCGCGATCAGCAGCGCGAACGCCGGCAGCACGGCCAGGCGCATCCGCGGATTCACTGGCCGCCTCCCGGCGCGTCCGGGCGGGAGGGTGTCATGTAGTTGGCGGTCATGCGGTCGTGCGGGATTGCGCCCGCTCCCCATTACTTCGGCTTATTACAAGGGTAAATCAAGTCGGGCGCTGCAAGTTGTGGTGCGGCTGTACTCAACCCCGACGTTTTGCAGCGTTTTTCGGCGCGCCTACTGCTTGCGCCAGCCGCCGCGGCCGAAGAAGCGCGACAGCTTGCCCGCCTTCACGTCGGGCGTGAAGCTCGGCGGCGCCTTCTCTGGCGGCGGCAGCTGCGCCGCCTCTTCCGAGGTGATCGTCAGCGTGACCCCGCGCTCGGCGGTTCGCGCAACCTCGGGCGCGTCCACGAAGCGCAGATCGCCCGCGGGTGTCTCGATCACGATCCCGTCGAAGATGTGCTCGCGGTAGTTGTCGAGCACCTCGTCCACCTTGCCGACGGCGACCTCGTCGGAGCCGTACACCGGTGTGCCGCGGGTGACCGCCGTGTAGTGCACCGCGGTGCCGTCGTCGACCGCCACGGCTAGGCCCGCAACGCCGGAACGGCGCCGACGCCCTCGCCGGTCTCTTCCTCGTGCTCCTCCTCCTCGATCGCGCCGATGACGGCGGCGCCAATCGCCCCGGCGACGAGCACGACGGTGACGACGCCGATCACCTTCTCGCCGATCGGGCTCGGGAAGTTCTCGCGCGTCACGCCGAGCGCCGACAGCAGTAGCGCCCAGGCGACGAGCACCCCGCCGATCACGTAGAAGGGGACGAGAGGATCCACCGCGGGAAAGCTACCTGACGCGCGCGGTCGCCCCGGTGTGTGGTCAGCGACTCGGCGTCGCCTCGCGCGCACACGCGCGCACGCGCGCGGGAGAAGCAGGCGGCGGCTCCGCGTGCGGACCGCGCCGCGGCGGGTGGGGACGGCGGGGACGCGGGTGGTTGCCACCGTCGCGGCCGTCGCCGTCGGCGAGGTCCTGCTCGGGGTCCGGGGCCGGTCGGGTGGCCCACCAGACCAGCCAGAACAGCGCCGCGATCGGGATCTTCAGCCCGACCATCATCCAGACGAACGCCCACTCCACGCCGCGCATGCTACTCCGCTTCCGGCGCGCCGCAAGGGGGGCTGAGGACGGTTCCACCTGTTCGGAGGCCAATCGGTGCGGTAGCGTCATCCGTGGTCTTCGTGGCAGAGGGAGGAGAAGGGCGGCTTGTCGTCCCGTAGACGCACATACGCGCCTGCGCGCGTGGTTACCGTCGTTGCGCTCGCAGCGGCCGCACTAGTGGTTGCGCTGCTGATGTTCGGCGCCTTCGACGACTCCTACCAGGTCAAGCTCCGGCTCGACAACGCGAGCCAGCTCGTCAACGGGAACGAGGTCAAGGTCGGCGGCTTCCCGGTCGGCACCGTGTCGGACATCAAGCTCGGCAAGGACGACCGCGCAGTCGTCACGCTCGATATCGACGACGACGAGATCGCGCCGCTGCATGAGGGGACGAAGGCGGTCATCCGCCAGACCTCGCTGTCGAGCATCGCGGGCCGCTCGATCGCGCTCCAGCCGGGGCCGAACAACGAGCCCGAGATCCCAGACGGCGGCGAGATCCGCTACGAGGACACGCAGGGCGCGACGGACCTCGACGCCATCCTCAACACACTCGACCCGAACACCACGCGAGAGCTCCAGACGGCGGTCAGGCGCTCGGCCGACATCTACGGCAAGCAGAGCCAGTCCGAGATCGAGACCCTGGGCGCCGGCGCCGAGCCGGCCGTCCGGGCCGGTGGCGACGCGAGCGTCGAGGGCAGCGTCGACCAGAACGCCGTCCGCAACGCGAACCGCGCCCTGCTCGCGCTGAACCCGGCGCTTTCGCAGGCTTCGATCACTTTCCGCCAGCTGACCGAGGACGAGCGCTCGCTCGAGCGTTTCATCGTCGACTCGGCCGACGTCGTCTCGCAGATCTCCTCCCGCGAGGGCGACCTGTCCGAACTCACCGCCAACGCCGGCGGCGCGCTCGGCGCGATCGCGCAGGAGAACCGCGCGCTCGAGTCCATCCTCGCGCAGCTCCCACCGACGCTGCGCAAGACGAACACCTCGCTCGTCAACCTGCGCGCGACGCTGAAGGACGTCGCGCCGGCGATCGACGAGGCGCGGCCGTCGGCGCCGCTGTTGAGCGAGTTCCTCACTCGGCTGCGGCCGCTCTCCCGCGACGCGCGCGCGGTGCTTCCGCAGCTGCGCCGGACGATCGATCGACGTGGCACGCGCGAGGACCTGCTCGGGGTGCTCGACGGGCTGAACGACGTCTCGAAGGAGGCCGATCCGTCGTTCGAGTCCACGGTCAAGCTGACCAACGACGCGCTCGTGCTCGCGCGCGACACGCGCCCGTACGTTCCTGACCTGATCGGCGGCTTCGTCAACGGCTTCGGCAACGCCGTCGGCGGCTACTACGACGCCAACGGCCACTACGCGCGGATCTCGTTCGCCGCCTCGCTCTATTCGCTCTCGCAGTCCGGGTCGCTCTTGCCGCTGCCGCCGTCGCAGCAGGGCCTGACGGGCTACCGCAAGGACCTCGACAAGCGCTGTCCGGGTGCGTCGACGCAGACGCTGCCCGATCGCTCCAACCCGTACCGCGACGGCCGCGGCAACGACTTCCCCTGCGACATCGAGGACTCGCCGCGATGAGGCGCGTGTTCATGATCGGCACGCTGATCGCGGTCGCCGCCGCGGCGCTGCTCGTCGGCGCGGGAGGGGAGAAGGAGGCCTACCGCGTCGACGCGATCTTCGACAACACCTCCGGCCTGATCCCGGGCCAGGACGTAAAGATCGCGGGCGCCCGGGTCGGAGCGGTGACGAAGATCGAGTTGACCAAGGAGCGCAAGGCGCGCGTCCAGATGGACATCGAGACGGGCTTCGCGCCGTTCCGCGCCGACGCCGACTGCATCGTCCGCCCGCAGAGCATCATCGGCGAGAAGTTCGTCCAGTGCGATCCCGGCACGCCGAAGGCGAAGCCGCTCGCGAAGGACGGCCCCGCACCGACGATCCCGATCGGGCAGACGCACGCGCCGGTCGATCTCGACCTCGTCTTCTCGACGTTGCGAAAGCCCTATCGCGAGCGCTTCCGCATCCTGATCAACGAGCTCGGCACGGGACTCGCCGGCCGCCCGCAGGACCTCAGCGACGCGATCGAGCGCGCCAACCCCGCGATCCAGCAGGTCAACCGGGTGCTGAAGATCGTCGATCGCGACCGCGCGGCGCTCGGCCAGCTGAATGAGCGCTCCGACGCCGTGCTCGGCGAGCTCGCCGCGCGCGACGTCCAGATCCAGAGCTTCGTCGACCGCGCGAACATCGCCGCCTCCGCTGCGGCGAGCCGTCGCGACGACCTCTCGGAGGCCGTCCGCCGCTTCCCGCCGCTGCTGGCCGAGCTCGAGCCGTCGGCGAAGCGGCTGGCGCAGTTCACGCGTGACGCCACGCCGGTCGTGCGCGACGTGCGCGCCGCGGCGCCGGCGGTGCGGGCGCTGTTTGCCGACCTCGACCCGCTCACCGAAGCCGCGCGGCCGACACTGCAGAAGCTATCCGAGCTGTCGAAGACCGGCCGCCGTGCGGTACGCGCGTCGCTGCCGGTGGCGAAGCTGCTCAAGGAAGTGAGCGTTCCGCTGCCGGAGGCCGTGTCGCTCGCCACGCGCGCGGTCGAGTCGCTGCGTGACCGCGGCGGGGTCGAGGGGCTGCTGCTGTTCGTCTACAACGGCACGCTCTCCCAGGCCCGCTTCGACCGCTTCTCCCACTTGCTGCCGTCGTTCCAGCTCGCGACCGATTGCGCTCAGTACGCGACGGAGCCGGCGCCTGACTGCAACTCGCGCTGGCCGGGCGCGGGTGCCGGTGTGATCGAGCCCCGCAAGGAGGAACACGCCGGCGCCGGGCCCGACCGCGAACGCGGCGGTACGACGCCTCGGAAGCCGGGCGCCCCCGCTCCGCAAGCGCCGGCTGGTCCCTCACCGCAGGCGCCCGCGCCAAAGGCGCCCCAGCTCCCGGGGATCAAGCTTCCCGACCTCCCGGTCGGCGGCGACCAGGAATCGCCGCTCGCGCCCGACCGCCTCCTCGACTTCCTGCTCGGGAAATGACGAGCGGGCGGACACAGGCATCCGTGCTCGCGAGCCCCGTGCTCGTCGGTGCTGTGACGGTCTTGATCGCGGTGGTGGCGGTGTTCCTCTCCTACAACGCCAACAGCGGCCTGCCGTTCGTCCCGACCTACAAGGTCAACGTGCGCGTCCCGGACGCGGCCGGCCTCGTGCAGGGCAACGAGGTCCGCGTCGGCGGCAAGCGTGTCGGGGTGATCAAGGAGATCGACGCGGTGCCCGAGGGTGACGGCACGCCGTCGGCGAACCTCGACCTCGCACTCGAGACGCGGCTCGACCCGATCCGCTCCGACACGACGCTGATCGTGCGCCCACGCTCGCCGCTCGGGTTGAAGTACCTCGAGATGAAGCCAGGCGCGTCGGGCAAGCCGATCGCTGCGAACGGAACGCTGCCGATGAACCAGGCGACCGAGAACGTCGAGCTCGACCAGGCGCTCAACACGTTCGACACCCAGACGCGGATCGCCGCGCAGAAGACGCTCAACGAGATCGGGCCGGGCATCGCCGGCCGCGGCAAGGACTTCAATGCGGTCGTCGCGCTCCTGCCCGAGCTGTTCCAGGGGGTCGACCGCTTCAACCAGAACCTCGCCTCGCCGGAAACGAACCTCGCCGGTTTCATCAGCGGGGCGAACGCGTTCGTCGGCGAGCTCGCTGCGGCGGGGGCCGCGCTCGGTCACTCGATCGAGGTCTCGGACGTCACAGCGGGCGCGCTCGCCGCCGCCGACGCCGAGCTCGCCGAGGGGATCGCGGAGAGCCCCTCGACCGAGACCGCGGGCATCAACGCGCTGCGCGTGGCGCGTCCCGTTCTCGACGATGCCGGCGCGCTCGCGAAGGACATCCGTCCCGGCGCTCGGTTGCTGAAGCCGGCGGCCGTGGAGCTCGACCGCGCGATCGACGCGGGCATCCCGGTCGTCCGCCGCGCGCTCGCGCTCGCCGACGACCTCGAGGGCACGCTCGCGGCGGTCGCCGCGCTCTCGGGCGACCCGCTCACCCGCAAGAGCCTCGCCCGCCTGCGGCGCGTGCTCGACTCCGCGCTCCCGACGCTGCGCTACGTCGAGCCGTTCCAGACGAGGTGCAACTACCTCGGCGTCTGGACGCGCAACGCGACCTCGGCCGTCGAGGAGGGCGACGCGTCGGGCAACTGGTTCCGCACCGTCGTCGTGCTCGAGCCCGACGAGATGTTCCCGAGCGCGACCCCCGCTGACCGTCTTCACAACAGCCCGACGCCAAAGACCGGCCAGGACGGCCAGTGCCAGCCGGGGAACGAGGCGTGGGTGCCGGGCCGCCAGATCGGTGAGCCGCCCGGGCCCGAGGCGGGATCGACCGAGCTGACGGGACCTCCGGCCGGGACCCCGAGGGGCCCCCGATGACCGCGCGGAACCCCAACGAGCGCCGTCGGTTGAGCCCCTTCGTGGCCGGTGTGATCGCGCTCGCGATCATCGCGATCGCCGTCTATCTGAGCGCGGCACGGCGCCTGCCGTGGGAGGGCGACTACGAGATCAAGGCCCAGGTCACGCAGGCGAACGAGCTCGGCACGCGCTCGCCGGTGCGGATCGCGGGCGTCGAGGTGGGGAAGGTGAAGAGCGTCGAGCGTGGTCCGGGACGCACGGCGATCGTGACGATGCGGATCGACGAGGACGCGCTTCCGCTCCACAAGGACGCGACGCTCAAGGTCCGACCGCGGATCTTCCTCGAGGGCAACTTCTTCGTCGACCTCCATCCCGGCACGCCGGGGGCGGCCAAGATGGAGGAAGGCGACACGATCCCGCTCGCGAGCACCGACACGCCGGTGCAGCTCGATCAGGTCCTTTCCGGCCTGCGCACCGACACGCGCGAGCACCTCCAGACCCTCGTGCGCGAGTTCTCCCGCGCGCTCGACAAGGGCGGCGCGCAGGCGATCAACCGCGGATTCAAGCCGTCCGCGGAGGCGTTCCCGCAGATCGCGTTGATCTCGCAGGCCATCCGCGGCCGGCGCGAGGGCGACCTGCCCGCCTTCATCCGCGACGCCGGTAAGACCGCGGCCGCCGTCGCCTCGGCCGAGGCTCTCCCCGAGCTGATCACCGGCTTCAACCGCAGTGCCCGCGCGCTCGCCTCGGCACAGGCCGAGACCTCCGCCTCGCTGCGCGAGCTCGACTCGACCCTGGCCGCCACGCGTCCCGCGCTCGACTCGCTCAACCGCGCGTTCCCACCGACCCGCGGCCTCGTGCGTGAGATCCGCCCGGGACTGCGGGCGGCGCCCGAAACCCTGCGGCTGGCGAACCCGCTGCTCGCGCAGCTTCAGGGCCTCTTCTCGCGCGCCGAGCTGCCCGCGTTGATCAAGCGGCTCGATCCCTCGCTCGTCGTGCTCGCCCGGCTCGAGCCGAGGCTGGTGAACCTCTTCAAGGAGGTCACGCCGGTGACCGAGTGCCTGCGCATCAACGGTGTGCCGACGCTCAAGAAGTCCGTCGACGACGACCACCTCTCCACCGGCGCGCCGGTCTATCGCGAGCTCCTCTACGGGCTCGTCGGCCTCTCGAGCGCGACGCAGAACTTCGACGGCAACGGCCTCTCGACGCGCTACCACGCGGGCTTCGGCGACAACATCGTCTCGTTCGGCAACCTGCCGGGGACGACCGGCCCGGTCGTGGGGCTCACTTCCGAGCCGATCGTCGGGTCGCGGCCGAAGCCTCCGGCCGAGCGGCCGCCGTTCCGCCCCGACGTGCCGTGCACGACGCAGCAGCTGCCGAACCTCGTCGCCGACACCGGCCCGGCGCCGGCGCAACGGTCCGTCTCGGTCAAGCCACGGCCGCTGTCGAAGCTCGACCTCAGCCACAAGGAGATCAACAAGCAGCTCGGCCTCGACCCGCCGCCGCGGCTCAAGAAACCTGAGGCCGCGCTGCCGGATCCGCGCACCAAGGGAGCCGCGCGATGAGCCTCCTCGGCCAGATCAAGCGCTACTGGATCGAGTTCGCGGCGGTCGGGGCGCTCGTGGTGATCGCCGTTCCGGTCGCCCTCTACATCGTCTCCAACCAGCGGCTCACCTTCCCGTGGGAGGACCGGATCACGATCAAGGCGGAGTTCTCGAGCGCGCAGTCGGCGGCGCCGGGCCAGGGCCAGACGGTGACGATCTCGGGCGTCAAGGTGGGCGAGATCTCGAAGGTCGAGGTCGAGGAGGGGCAGGCGGTCGTCTCGATGGAACTCGACCCGGGCGAGCTCAAGGGACCGATCTACAGCAACGCGACCACCTACCTGCGCCCCCGCACGGGCCTGAACGACATGACGATCCAGCTCGACCCCGGGACGAAGGCGGCTGGGGGCGAGCTCAAGGACGGCGACACCGTCCCGGCGTCGAACACGATCCCGAACGTCAACCCCGATGAGGTGCTCGAGACGCTCGACGTCGACTCGCGCCGCTATCTCGCGATCCTGCTGAACGCCGGCGGACGCGGCTTCAAGGATCGCGGCAAGCAGCTGCGCGAGGTGCTGAAGGCCTCGCAGCCCGCACTCGAACGGACAAACCGCGTCACGCGCGTGATCTCCGATCGTCGCGTGCAGCTGCGGCGCCTGATCACGAGCCTGCGCCGCTTGTCGAGGGCCACGGCGGCGAAGGACGACGAGCTCGCTTCGCTGATCAAGAGCTCCGCGGCCGTGTTCGGCGCGATCGGCGAGCGGGAGGCGGAGTTCCACGACGCCATCCGGCGCCTGCCGCGCACGCTCGCCGCCACGCGCGAGGCGCTCAACGGATCGCGTGTGTTGGCGGACGAGCTCGGACCCGCGTCGACGGCGCTGCGACCGGTCGCGCGCGAGCTCGGCCCCGCGCTCGAGGCGGCGCGTCCACTGCTGCGCGACGCAACCCCGATCCTGCGCGACGACCTCCGCCCGCTCGTGCGCGAGACGCAGCCGCTGCTGCGCGAGCTGACCCCGCCGCTGAAGCGCGTCAGCAGCTCGACGCCCGAGCTCGTGCGGGTCGGCAAGGTGCTCAACTACGTCGCCAACGAGATCGCCTACAACCCCCCGGGCAAGGAGGAGGGCTTCCTCTTCTGGTCCGCGTGGTTCAACCACAACGCGGCTTCGATCCTGAGGGTCGAGGACGCCCACGGCGTGGCGTGGCGCGGGTTGCTGATGGTCGGCTGCTCGAGCGCCGGACAGATCGCCGCGCAGATCCCGATCCTCGCCCCGTTCGCCAGCTCCGCCGTCTGCCCGAGCCAGCCATGACCGAGCGGAGCGACATCTGATGGTCAAACAGGCCCCCACCGCTGGCCGGATGCTCGTGATGATCCTGTTCGCGCTGTCCTGCTTCGCGATCCTGACCTACCTCTGGCAGACGTTCGGCGGCCCGGTCCCGATCAAGGCGAAGGGCTACCAGTTCAGCGCCGACTTCGAGGAGGCGACGACGCTCGCCGACAACGCCGACGTGCGCATCTCGGGCGTCAGCGTCGGGAAGGTCGTCAAGTCGAGGCCTGGTCCGAGGAACCGCACACGCGTGACGATCCAGGTCAATACGCAGCGGGCGCCGGTTCCGAAGGACACGCGCGCGACGCTGCGCCAGAAGACGCTGCTCGGCGAGACCTACGTCGAGCTCAGCCCCGGGGACCGGCGCGGGGGGACCCTCCCCGACGGCGGTCAGCTGACCCAGACGAACGTGCGCCCGACGGTCGAGCTCGACGAGATCCTGCGCGGCTTCGACCCGCGGACGAGACGCGACCTGCAGCGCTTCCTCGAGGGGACTGCGGCGGCGCTCAAGGGCCGCGGCACCGACTTCTCCGACCTGCTCGGCAACGCGGCGCCGTTCGCGGAGGACGCCAACGACCTGCTCCAGCTGCTCGACCGCCAGCGCGGTGCAATCAAGCGGCTCGTCAGTGATTCGGCGACGGTCTTCGGCTCGCTCGGCCGGCGGCAGGGCGAGCTCGAGGGGCTTGTGCGCTCGGCCGACACCGTGCTCTCGACTACGGCCGCCCGTAACGCAGAGCTGACCGAGACCGTGCGGATCCTGCCGACGACCCTGCGCGAGCTGCGCCCGACGCTCGCCGAGATCGAGGTCGTCTCGCGCAAGGCCGGGCCGCTGTTCCGCGACCTGCGCCCGGCCGGCCGCGCTCTCTACCCGGCGCTGCGCGACACCCTGCCCGCGGCGCCTGAGCTGCTCGGGCTGTTCGAGGACCTCGACCGCGTGATCGACGTGTCGAAGACCGCCGTGCCGGCGACGACGAAGACGGTCAAGAACGCACACGAGGTGTTCAAGGTGCTCGACCCGACGTTGCGCGAGGCGGTGCCCGTGATCGACTACCTCGGCCTCTACAAGGAGGAGATCACCCACGTCTTTTCCAACGCGGCGTCCGCAACCCAGGGCAAGACGCCGACCGGCGCCGGCCGCCGCGACGTCCACTACCTGCGGGCGATCGCTCCCTTCTTGCCCGAAGGCCTGATCGTGTTCGACCAGCGTGCGGGCTCGAACCGCCGCAACCCGTACCTCCTGCCCGGCGGGCTCAACAAGCTCGCGAGCGGACTCGAGGCGATCGACTGCTCGAACACCGGCGGGCTCCCGCTGGCTCCGGCCCCGCCGTGCAAGTTGCAGCAGAAGCTCGAGTTCCAGGGCAAGCGGCTCAGCTATCCGCACCTCGAGGCAGATCCGAAGTAGACGGGCCCTGCTGCTCGGGGTCCTCGGCGTCGCGGCATCGTTCGCGGGCTTCGCCCCCGCGCCAGCGGCCGGCCAGGACGCCCTCTGCCTCGGCGACCTGACTTCCGGAGGGGTCCCGCAGCGCGCCGGCGAACGCGTTCGCTTCGGCATCACGCCGGCAGGCGAGGCGGGTGTGATCGGCGTCCCGACGCCGGCGACCCCCGACGTGCCGGAGCGGACGCTCGCCGCACTCGAGAAGCTCCGCCCCGCCAGGGCGCCGTTTGTGCTGCGGCTGAACCGCTTCTTCTGGTCCGACGGCGAGGCGGCCTTCAAGCGCTTCCTCGCACTCGCCGAGCGCTATACGGCCGCCGGCTTCCCGGTTGAGCTCCAGGTCCGCTACCACCCCAGCTCGCGGCAGGAGGGCGACATCGGCGCGTGGGTCGCGCACGTGCGCGAGGTCGTGCGGCGGTTCGGGGCGATCCCCGGAGTCACGGCGCTCCAGGTCACGAACGAGGCGAACTTCATCCCCTTCTCGCCGGACTCCTCCGACAGCGCTTACCGCGGCGTGCGCGACGCGCTCGTCGAGGGTGTCGTCGCCGCGAAGGACGAGGCGCGCAGGCTCGGCTACGCGCAGCTCGAGATCGGCTTCAACTGGGTCTACCGCAACGATCCCCTCAGCGAGCGTGCGTTCTGGGAGCACCTGCGCGACCGCGGCCGGCGGCGGCTGGTGGAGGCGGTGGACTGGGTCGGGCTCGACGCCTATCCCGGCACGGTGTTCCCTCCGGTGGAGCTCCCCGGTGGCGGCTATCGCGATGGCCTCGTCGCCGCGATCAGCCAGCTGCGGAAATGCTTCATGCCGATCGCCGGGCTCGGTCCCGGTGTGCCGATCAAGGTCGAGGAGAACGGCTGGCCCACCTTGCCGCCGGTGCGCGGATACGACGCGCAGGTCGTCGCCCTCGAGGAGATGGTCCGCGCCGTGCACGACTTCCGCGGCACCTACAACGTGAGCGATTACCGCTGGTTCGACCTGCGCGACCATGCGACCGCGTCGCCCAACTTCCAGCACCAGTACGGCCTCCTGCGAGACGACTACGCCGAGAAGCCTGCCTTCGGCCGCTACCGGGCGCTCGCGGACGAGCTCGGCCGCCGCTACCCGGAACCCGTCACGCCCCGTCTCAAGCTGAAGATGCGGTACCGGCCCGGCGCGGGCGCCGCGCGCCGCCGCTGCGCCCGCTCGGGACTGCGCGTGACGCTCAGGGGCGCCGACCTGCAACACGTCGTGCGGGTGGACTTCCGTCTCGGTGCGGGCTCCGTGATCACCGATGGGCAGCGGCCCTTCGCCCACCGCCCCGCCCTGCGCAACGTGCGCCGCGGGGGCGCGGCACGTATCAGGGCCAGCGCCGTGCTCGCCGATGGCCGCCAGCGCACCGTCAAGCGGCGGCTCGTCCGCTGCCGCTAGCTAGCTCTTCGCCTGCGGAGCCCGGCCGAGGTCCGTCATCCGCTGGAACTCGCCGAAGCGCTCGTCGATCTCGTCACGGGTCAGGCGGCTGACCCGCTCGGTGCCGAACTCCTCGACGTTGAACGACGCGAGCACGGAGCCGAACGTCATCGCGCGGCGTAGCGCGTCGTCGTCCTCGCGTGCGCCCTCGCCCTCGGAGGCGAGGTAGCCGAGGAAGCCGCCGGCAAACGAGTCGCCCGCGCCGGTGGGGTCGTTGACCGTCTCCAGCGGGTACGCGGGCAGCGCGAAGAAGCCGTCCTCCGTGAAGAGCGCGGCGCCGTACTCGCCCTGCTTGGCGACCACCGCACTTGGGCCCATCGCCATCACGTCGCGCGCCGCGCGGACGAGGTTCGGCTGCTCGGTGAGCATGCGGACCTCGGCGTCGTTCATGAACACGAGGTCAACGCCCGAGATCGTCTTGGCGAGCGAATCCCGCGCTGTCTCGATCCAGAGGTTCATCGAATCGAGCCCGACGGTGTGGGCCTGCGACTGCTCGCGCACCTGGCGCTGGAGGTCGGGCTGGATGTTGGCGAGGAAGAGGGTCTCCGACTGCTTCGAGGTGTCGGACAGCTTCGGCTCGAACTCCCCGAAGACGTTCAGCTGCGTGTCGTCGGTGTGGGCGGTGTTGAGGTCGAACTCGTAATGGCCCTGCCAGAAGAACGTCTTGCCGCCGGCGATGCGCTCGATGTCGTCGGTGTTGACGCCACGGCCGTGGAGGACCTCGTACTCGGCGTCGCCGAAGTCGTCGCCGACGGGGCCGACCACGCGTACGTCGGTGAAGAAGCTCGCTGCGAGCGAGAAGTGCACCGCCGAGCCCCCGAGCATCCGCTCGCGCTCGCCGAAGGGCGTCTTGACCGCGTCGAAGGCGATCGAACCGACCACACAGAGGCTCATCCGGCGGCGCAGACTAGCGGGATGGGCGTGAATCGGCTTGAGTACGCCCGATGCGCGCCGTGCAGATCGAGGAGTGGGGCGGGACCGACGTCCTGAAGGTCGCCGACGTCCCGACGCCGGAGCCGGCCGAGGGCGAGGTGCTGATCAAGGTCGAGCGCTCCGGGATCAACTTCGCCGACACTCACCAGCGCGAGAACTCCTACGTGGCCAAGTTCGACCTGCCGCACATCCTCGGCGGGGAGGTGGCCGGCACGGTCGAACGGGCCGGAGCGGGATTCGAGGCGGGCCAGCGGGTCGTCGCGATGGTCGCGCGCGGGGGCTACGCCGAGTGGGCGTCCGCGCCCGCGCAAGCCACGTTTCCGTTGCCGGACGAGGTCGAGTACGACACCGCGCTCGCGCTGCTGATCCAGGGGCTCACCGCGTGGCACCTCTACCGCACGTGCGGGAAGGTCGGCGAGGGGGAGAGCGTCGTGGTGATCTCGGGCGCCGGCGGAGTCGGCAGCATCGCGGTGCAGCTGGGGAAGCCGTTCGCGGCCGGGCGCGTGATCGCGACCGCGAGCTCAGAGGAGAAACGCGAGCTCTGCCGCTCGCTCGGGGCCGACGCCGCGGTCGATACGAACTCGGACGACCTCACCGCCGCGTTGATCGATGCCAACGGGGGCGCGCCGGTGGATGTCGTGTTCGAGATGTCCGGCGGGAGCGTCTTCGACGCCTCGCTCGACGCGCTCGCCCCGTTCGGGCGGATCGTCGCCTACGGGATCGCGAGCGAGCAGGCGAACGCGGTCGCCACGGCGCGGTTGCTGCGCTCGAGCCGGGCGGTCGTCGGCTTCTGGCTGATGCACTGCCTCGAGCGGCCGGAGATGCTCCGCGAGCCTTTGCGCGAGCTGTTCGAGCTCGCCGGGCGCGGTGAGGTGAATGCGGTCGTCGGCGAGACCTATCCGCTCGCCGAGGTCGCGCGAGCGCACGAGGATCTCGTAGCGCGGCGCACGTCGGGCAAGCTGCTGCTCGATCCGACTGCGTAGGCTCTGGCGATGGCCTCCTTCGAGGAGCTCGGCCTGTCCGAGCCACTGCTCGAGGCGCTCACGCACCTTGGCTACGAGCAGCCGACTCCGATCCAGGAGGCGACCATCCCTGCCCTGCTCGAGGGCCGCGACGTGATCGGCCAGGCCCAGACCGGCACCGGCAAGACCGCCGCGTTCGGGCTGCCGATGCTCGAGTACGTGGATCCCGAGGACCCGGAGGTCCAGGCGCTCATCCTCACCCCGACGCGCGAGCTCTGCATCCAGGTGACGCAGGCGATTCGCGCCTACGGCGAGCGCCGCGGGGTCAACGTCGTCGCGGTTTTCGGCGGCGCTCCGATCCGCAGCCAGGCCGCACAGCTGAAGGAAGGCGCCCAGGTCGTCGTCGGGACCGTGGGGCGGGTGATGGACATGATGAGCCGCCACCACCTCGTCGTCTCCGACGCGCGCTACGTCGTCCTCGACGAGGCCGACGAGATGCTCGACCTCGGCTTCCTCGAGGACGTCGAGATGATCCTCGGCCGCTGCCCGTCCGGCCGCCAGACGGCGCTCTTCTCGGCGACGATGCCCGCCGAGATCAGGCGCCTCGCCGAGAAGTTCATGTACGACCCCGAGACGATCAAGGTCAAGGCGGCGACGCTCACGATCGACACCGTCGAGCAGTTCTACCTCGAGGTGCCGGACCGGGAGAAGCCCGATGCGCTCGCGAAGGTGCTGAAGGAGGAGCGCCCCGAGCAGGCGATCGTGTTCGCGCGCACGAAGATCGGCGTGGATCGGCTCGCGCGGCGCTGCGGCGACAAGGGTCTGCGCGTCAAGACGCTCCACGGCGACATGTCGCAGGGCGCGCGCGACGGCGTGATGATCGCGTTCAAGTCGGGCCGCGAGTCGCTGCTCGTCGCGACCGACGTCGCCGCCCGCGGGCTCGACATCTCAGGCGTCTCGCACGTGATCAACTACGACATCCCGAACTCGCCCGACGTGTACGTCCACCGCATCGGGCGCACAGGCCGCGTCGGCCGGTCGGGCCGCGCGATCACGCTGATCACGCCGAAACAGCGCGACGACCTCCACGCGATCGAGCGCCACGCGAACACCGAGATCGCGGAGTGGGGGAAGGACGGCGCCGCGCCGAAGCGCGAGACGCCGGAGCGCGAGCCGCGCGCCGAGGAGCGCGATGGCGACGGCGACGGCGCCCGCCAGCCGCGTCGTCCTCGCCACACGAAGCCGCGCAAGCGCACCGACGGAAGCCGCTCGAAGCTCTTCCTCGGGGCAGGTCGCAAGCACGGGTTCGAGCCCGCCGACGTGATCGGTGCCGTCGTCGATCACTCCCATCTCGACGGCGAGGACATCTCGAACGTCCACGTGCTCGAGCGCTTCAGCTTTCTCGAGGTGCCCGCCGAGCGCGCGGGCGAGGTGACGGACAAGGTGACCGGCAAGCGAGTCCGGGGCGTCGAGCTCCGGCTGGAGGTGGCGAAGAAATGAGCAAGGCGACCCTGCACACCAACCACGGTCCGATCGAGGTCGACTTCTTCGACGGCGACGCTCCGAAGACCGTGGAGAACTTCCGCAAGCTGGCCGGCGACGGGTTCTACGACGGGCTGACCTTCCACCGCGTGATCAAGGACTTCATGATCCAGGGCGGCTGCCCCGAGGGCACCGGAACGGGCGGCCCCGGGTACACCTTCGAGGACGAGTTCAACGACAACAAGGTCGTGCGCGGCGCGCTCGCGATGGCGAACGCCGGCCCGGACACCAACGGCAGCCAGTTCTTCATCGTCACGATCCAGGCGGCCGACTGGCTCGACGGCAAGCACACGGTTTTCGGCGAGGTGACGAAAGGGATGGACGCCGTCGACGCGATCGAGGGCACGGAGACCGGCGCGGGGGACGCGCCGATCGAGCCGGTCGTGATAGAGCGCGTCGAGCTGGCCGACTAGACCCCCGCCGTGCTGGCGGTCGCGCTCGCGGTCGCGTCGAGCGTTGCGTGGGGGCTCGCCGACTTCGTCGGTGGTCTGAAGTCACGCCGCTTTGCGGTCGCCGCGGTCCTCGTCGTCTCGCAGGGAGCCGGACTCGTCCTGATCGCGGCGATCGTGGCGGCGCGCGGCGAGAGCCCGCCGCCAGGCGACTTTGCGTTGTACGCGGCGATTTCTGCCATCGCCGGGATCGCCGGGCTGGCAGCGCTCTACCGCGGGCTCGCCGTCGGCGTGATGAGCGTCGTGGCGCCGCTGTCGGCGACGGCGGCCGCGATCCCGGTGACGGTCGGCATCGCCACGGGCGATCGGCCGAGCGCGCTGCAGGTCGCCGGGATCGGGCTCGCCATCTGCGGTGCCGTGTTCGCCGCGCGCGAGCCGCGATCGGACTCGGGCGACGCGCACGCAGGGATCACGGCGGGCGCCGGCCTCGGCCTGCTCGCCGCGGTCGGCTTCGGGAGCTTCTTCCTCGCGATGGACAAGGCGAGCGACGGCGACGTCTTCTGGGCGATCTTCGTCAACCGCGTCACCGGCGTGGGCCTGCTGGTCCTCGCCGTCCTCGCCTTGCGGGCGAGCATCCCCCCGGAGCCGCGCGAGCTCGCGGCGCTCGCGTCGATCGGCCTGCTCGACATCACCGCGAACACGCTCTACGGATTCGCCTCGACCGAGGGGCTCGTCAGCGTCGTGGCGGTCGTCAGCTCGCTCTACCCGCTCGTCACGATCGCGCTCGCCCGGGTCGTGCTCCACGAGCGGATCGCGCGCGCCCAGCAACTCGGGGTCGCGGTCGCGCTCGGCGGGGTCGTGCTGATCACCGCGGGCTAGCGCAGCTCGACGCCGAGCAGCTGCTCGAGCTCCGGCAGTGTCGTCTCCGCGCCGCGGTGGAGGACGGCCGCCATGCCCACTTCCTCCGCACCGACGCAGTTCTCGCGCAGGTCGTCGACGAAGACGGCCTCGGCAGGCTTGACGCCGACCCGCTCGCAGCCAAGTTCGTAGATCGCGGCCTCCGGCTTGTGGAGGCCGACCTCGCCCGAGATCACGACGCCGTCGAAGAGCTCGTCGAAGCGCCCGCGGTCGTAGCGGCCGCGCCCCCACGAGTTGGAGATCAGGCCCGTCTTCACGCCCGCTTTGCGCGCGGCCAGCAGCGCGTCGAACATCGCCGGGTCCTCGCGGATGCCGGCGAACAGCCGGTCGATCAGGTTCGTGGAGTCGGACAGGCCGAGCAGCGGGCCGAACCGCGCCTCGAACTCCGGCTCGGTGACCTCGCCGCGCTCGAGCGCCCTCAACTGGGCAAGCGCATCCGGGTCCTCGCGGAACGCGACCCGCACGGTCTCAGGATCGAGCTCGTTCGCGACGCAGAAGTCGCGAAACGATTCGAACACGTTGGTGGTCAGCACGCCGCCGTAGTCGACGATCAGCGCGGTCTTCGTTGCGTCATCGCTCATTCGTCCGCTCCAATCGCCGCGAGCGCTTCGTCACGCGTCTCGAACTGTTCCCGCCGGATCACCTTGGCAGCACGAAAGGTCCACACCTCGAAGAGGCGGATCTCGCTGGCCGCACCGCTCTCGCGGCCGGCACCCCTCTGGAGCGTCGTGACCAGCACGCTGTCCCCGACCTCGACGATCTCCTCGGCGATAAAGCGCAGATCCGTGAACGACCCCATCCAATCGTGCATGAACGACCTCATGCCCTCCGCCCCTACGTAGTACTTGTCGACCACGCTGCTGAGTCGCGGATCCGGCACGAACATCATCTTCGGATCGAACAGCTCGCCTCCCGGACGAAGGTTGCCCTGCGCCCACTCGTTGTAGATCTCGCGCACGATCTCGATGCGGCTCGCGCTCATGCGCGGGCGATCTCGAGCGCCGACTCGGCCAGCATCGGCACGCCCTCGTCGAACAACCCGAGGTACTCGTCGTCGACCGATCCGGCGAGGAACCGCTTGTAGTTGCCCTCCATGAACACCGCTGCCTTCCAGAGCGAGAGCGTCTGGTACCAGCGCAGGTCGGACACCGAGCGCCCGCTGCGCTCGGCGTAGCGGGCGATCAGCTCGTCGCGCGTCGGGAAGCCCTCCTGCCGCGTCGCCGGGGAGAGGCTGAACATGTGGTTCTCGGGATCGCCCGCCTGCGACCACGTGACGGTCAGATAGCCCACGTCCGCGAGCGGGTCGCCGATCGTCGCGAGCTCCCAGTCGAAGATCGCGATCAGGCGCGCCGGCGCGTCGGCAGCGAGCATCGTGTTGCCGAGGCGGTAGTCGCCGTGGACGATCGTCGCGGGCGGCGAGTTAGGCAGGTTGTCGGCGAGCCATTGCGCGACCTCCTGGATGACGGGCAGCTCGCGCGTCTTGTTGTGCTCCCACAGCCCGTTGAAGCGCCGCAGCTGGCGCTCGGTGTAACCCGTCGGCTTGCCGTAGCCCTCGAGGCCGCACGCGCGCCAGTCGACGGCGTGGATCTCGGCGAGCGAGTCGGCGAGCTCCAGGCCCATCCGCCGCCGCTCGTCGGGCGTGTCGAGCGCGGGCGGGATCTCGGTCGTGATCACCTCGCCCTCGATGTACTCCATGACGTAGAACGGGACGCCGAGGATCGACTCGTCGTCGCACGCCGCCAGCACGCGCGGCGTACGCACGTCGGCCTCCTCGACCGCGGAGAGAAGTCGCGCCTCGCGCAACACGTCGTGGGCCGAGGGTGGGAGCGGGGGACGGGGCGGACGACGCAGAACGAAGCGCGTGCCGCCGCGATCTATCAGGTAGGTGATGTTCGAGTGGCCTTCGCCGATCCGCTCGGTGACGATCTCACCGCTGCCGAGTCCTTCACCGTCGAGGTACTTCGCCAGCGGCTCGCGCACGATCAACGGCGCACGGTCGAGCGCGGCCGCCTCGGCCGCCGTGTCGACGATGTCGGCCGCTCCCATCGCGCGCCGCATCCTAAGCGCTTGGACGGCGACGTCGGCCTCGGCGGAAATGCGCCCGGCGGCGTATAGTCGAACCATGCGCAGGATCGCGCTCGTGTTCGCGCTGGCGATCGTCCCGGCCGCGCCGGCGGCCGCAGCCACCGTCGAGGTGCGCGTGGGCGACCAGTTCAAGTTCACCCCGTCCACCGTCAACATCGCCTCGGGCGACACGGTGCGTTGGACCTGGGTCGGGCCCGACACCAACCACAACGTCGGCTCCTCGTCGGGCGAGGCGTTCGACAGCGATCCGAACGCGCCGGTGCTGCTGATCAACCACCCAGTCGGCTTCACCTACTCGCGCCCGTTCGGCCGCCTCGGCGAGACGAGCTACTTCTGTCGCGTCCATCCGAGCATGCGCGGGCGGATCGTGGTCGGCGGCGGCGGCGGCGACTCGACCGCGCCGAGGTTGAGCTCCGTGAGCGCCAAGGTCGATGACAAACGCCTGCGCTTCACGCTCAGCGAGGACGCCTCCGTGCGCGTGAAGGTGCGTGCACGCGGGAAGGACAAGGTCCTGAAGTCGTACAAGGTGACCGGGAGGTCGGGATCGAACAAGGCGAAGCTCGCGGTCGGCGGCCTCGACGAGGGCCGGTACAACGCCAAGCTCGAGCCGGTGGACGCCGCCGGCAACAAGGGCACCGCGAAGACTGCGCGCTTCGAGATCGAGGACTAGGCACGCGCTGAGCCCGGCGCGCTTCTAGGATCGCGCAATCAGCACTCCGACGACCCAGCTGCCCCCGGACGCCGAGCTGGTCGATCGCCTGCGCGCAGGCGACGAGGCGGCGTTCATGTCGCTCGTCGACGCCTACAACTCCGCGCTGCTGCGGCTCGCCCGGATGTACGTCCGCACGCAGGCGGACGCCGAAGAGGTCGCCCAGGAGACGTGGGTCGGAGTCCTCACGGGGATCGGCTCGTTCGAGGGCCGCTCGGCGCTTCGCACGTGGATCTTCCGCATCCTGACCAACACGGCGAAGACGCGCGGCGTGCGCGAGTCGCGCTCGCTGCCATTCTCGTCGGCGTTCGACGCCGCGTCCGACCCCGACGAGCCGGCTGTGGACGCGGATCGCTTCCTACCGAACGACCCGAGCAGCCGCGTCGGCGCGTGGTCCACGCCACCGCGCGCCTGGATCGAGCCGGAACAGCGGCTGCTCGCGGACGAGGCGCGCGACAAGACGCTCGCGGCGATCGGGGACCTTCCGCCCAGCCAGCGCGAGGTCGTGACTCTGCGCGACGTCGAGGGCTGGTCCTCGGCCGAGGTCTGTAACACGCTCGGTTTGTCCGAGACCAATCAGCGTGTCCTCCTCCACCGAGGGCGCGCCAAGGTTCGAACTGCGCTCGAGGAGTACCTCGAGTTCGCGGAGGGCACACGATGAGCGTCAAGGAAGCGCTGAGCTGCAAGGAACTGGTCGAGTTGGTGACCGACTATCTCGAGGGCGCGCTGCCCGCGATGGAGGGTGCGCGCTTCGAGGAGCACATCGCCGGCTGCCCGCACTGCACCGCCTACCTCGACCAGATGCGCGCGACGATCAGCGCGCTCGGCCACATCCCTGAGGAGTCGCTGGCGCCCGCCGCCCGCGACGAGCTCTTGACGGCGTTTGCCGACTGGAGCGGGTAGGCCCCGGCCTACGTCACTGCGGATCGACGTAGATCCGGCGGTTGTGGAGCGTGCGCCCGCCGTTTGGCTGGTCCGGCGGCGGGCGGTAGACGTCGACGTGCCGGCCCCCGATCGCGCCGCCAGTGTCCTGGGCGCGGAACCAGCCACCGCCGGGCTTATCGCTGTACGCGGGGATGTAGACCCGGCTCCCGCGCGGGATCAGCGCCGGATCGACAGCGAGGCTCCGCCAGTACGTCAGCGGCAGCGAGGCGCCAGTGCCGAACGAGACCCCGCGGGGCTTTACATAGGATTCGCCCTTACCGCGGGACCAGTCTCCCTCCAGTAGCGGGAAGGTCACGCGCCCGCCGGCGTTCTTCCAGAATCCGTAGGCGCGCCAGAATGGGGCCCCGTTGGTCCAGCGGCCCGGCGCGGGGCGGGTGCGCTTGCCATCCGCATTCACCCAGCCCCCGCCCCCGACCGACTCGACGTGGTAGCGCTGACCGTCGGTCGCGACCCCGTCGCCTTCCATGCTCATGCCACGCGCGGAGTAAAGCCAGTCCACGCGGTGCCGTCCCTTGACCCCCTTGGCGTGGACCTTTTTGCCCTTGAACCATCGCTCGGGCGCGGGCCAGTACTCGGTGATCGTCACACCGTCGATCCACCTGGCCTTTGATCCCTTTCCTCCACTAGGGGTTTCGTGCATGGCGTGCGCGGCGGTCGGGCCGAGTGTGCTCATCAGCGCCGCAGCGATCAGGAAGGCGGCGGCGCGTGTCATCGGATCTCGTCGAGGTGCTCGACGTTCGCGCGGTCGTCTTCTTCCGTCGAAGGCTCGCCCTCGAACCAGCCGTCGAGGATCTCGGCCAGTAGCGCCTCGCTCGTCGTCCGCAGCGAGAGGGCAAGCACGTTCGCGTCGTTCCACTTGCGCGCGCCGCGGGCGGTCTCGGCGTCGGCGCAGAGGGCGGCGCGGACGCCCTCGACCTTGTTCGCCGCCATCGAGGCACCGGTCCCGGTCCAGCAGGCGATCACTCCCTGATCGGCGCGCCCCTCGGCGACGTCGCGCGCGGCGGCCTCGCTCGCCCAGGCCCAGTCGTCGCGCTCGCCGTCGTTGAGCGCGCCGTGGAGCAGCGGTTCGAGTCCGCGGCGGCGTAGCTCCTCGACGAGTGCGTCCGCCACGCCGGTTCGTTCGTCGGCTGCGACTGAAATCCTCACCCGTCCCAGGTTAGTGACCTGGCGTGCAACGATTCGCCCGTGGAGCAGCGCATCAGCCTTCTGACCCTCGGCGTCTCCGACCTCGCGCGGTCGCGCGAGTTCTACGAGGGGCTCGGCTGGCGCACCCGTGCCGAGCGCGACGACGACGTCGTCTTCTTCCAGGCCGGCGGGATCGTGGTCGCGCTGTGGGACCGCGCCCGGCTCGCCGAAGACAGCTGCGTCGAGGACGACGGCGGTTGGGGCGGGATCACGCCGGCGTACAACTGCCGCTCGACGCGAGAGGTGGACGCGGTGATCGAGGAGGCGCGGGATGCGGGCGCAACGATCGCGCGCGAGCCCGCGGAGACTTTCTGGGGCGGCTACTCGGCCGTCTTCGTGGATCCCGACGGCCATCCCTGGGAGGTCGCGCACAATCCGCACTGGACGATCGCCGACGACGGCTCGGTCGTCCTGCGTTCGGACTGAGCCGCCCGGCACATGCCCGAGCTCCCGGAGGTCGAGATCACCGCGCGGAGGCTGTCGAGCGCGATGGAGGGCGCCGAGGTCGAGTCGGCACTGGCGCCAGGGGTCGTGGCGCTCAAGACCGTGGACCCTCCCCTCGACGCGCTCGTCGGCGAGCAAGTGGGTGGTGTGAGGCGGATCGGAAAGATGCTCTGCGTCGAGGTCGGGGGGCTCAATGTGCTCGTCCACCTGATGTCGGCCGGCCGGCTGCAGCTCTGGGACTCCCGTGCCTCGCTGCGCGACAAGGCGTCGCGCCTCTTGGTCCGGCTCGCCGACGGCCGCGAGCTGCGCCTGCGCGAGTTCGGCACGAAGCAGCGCGCGTGGGTGAAGCTGTACCCCGACGCCGCCGCGGTCGAGGCGGACGAGTACGTCGCCACGCTCGGCCCGGATGCGTTCCTGGCGCCACCGGCGAAGCAGTTTGCGGCGCTGGTCGACCAGCCCCGCCACCTGCATCCGCTCCTGCGCGACCAGCGCGTGATCGCCGGTATCGGCCGCTCGTGGGTCGACGAGCTGCTCTGGACGGCGGAGCTGTCGCCGTTCCGCAAGGGCTCGGACCTCGCGCCGGAGGAGGCCGAGCGCCTGCGCGCAGCCTGCGACTCCGTCCTCGGGGCCGCTTTGGAGCACTACGAGGAGACGATCGGGGAGAAGGTGCCCGACAAGCTGCCGATGCCCCTCCAGGTCCACCGACGCCAGGGCGAGCCGTGCCCGCGCTGCGGCACCACCTTGGAGGCGGTCCACTTCAAGGACTACGTGATGAGCTACTGCCCGGCCGAGCAGACAGGCGGTCAGGTGCTGAAGGACCGCAGACTGTCGCGCTTGCTGAAGTAGCGGTCTAGCGGCCGGTGACCCGCCGCACGAGCGCGCGTCCGATCGTCAGCGGGTGGTTCGCGACCGTCGCGACCCGTCCGGTGAGCGTAAGCGGGTCGTGCGCGATCCCGAGCTGGCGCAGGATCGAGGCCGAGTCGAAGTAGACACGCTCGCACGTGATTCCGTCCGTGCCCGGCTCGAACTCGAAGATCGCGAGAACGCGGACCTCGAACCTCCGCCCGGTGGCCGGCAGGCCGCGGAAGTTCCCCTCATGCGTCCCACGCAGCCACAACTCCACGACCACCGAGTCGTCGGCGTGGTGCATCTCGATCAGCTCGTTGCGCTGGTCGGGGAACGCGGCGCGCGTCTCCTCGAAGTAGGCCGCGACCTCCTCCTCGCCGTCGAACACGTCGCCCGTGGGGATGATCTCGTAGCGGGGGTGATGGAACGTGCCCATCGTGACGTCGAACTCGTGCCGGTTCTCCGACTCCATGTGCTCGACCACGACCCGCTCGCGCGCTGCGCGTAGATCGCTAGCGACCGCCATGCGCGTACCCTAGCCGCCACGGTGTGGAGTCCCTCGACAGCGTGGCCGACCGCCTCCGCGGGCGAATCGTTCCGCGAGTTCTTCGACGCGGTCGACCAGTTCTTCGAGAGCCTCGGCAAGGTTCAGTGGCTCTCGCTCCTGATCGCGCTGGCGTCGTTCGGGGTCTACCTCACCTTCCGCGCGCGCGCCTCGTACAACATCCTCCGCGCCGCGTATCCGGACGAGAGGTTCGCGTTCCGCGAGATCTGGGCTGCGTACATGGCGGGGTACGGCTTCAACAGCGTCATCCCGGCCCGCGGCGGCGACCTGATCCGGCTCTTCCTGACGAAGATCTCGGTCCCGAACTCCAGCTATCCGGCCGTCGCCTCGAGCTTCACCGTCGAGATCGGGTTCGACGTCGCGATGGGCTCGCTGATCCTGATCTTCGCCTTCACCCAGGGCGTCTTCCCGAAGCCGCCCGACTTCTCCGACCTGCCCGCGTTCGATCTCGCCTACTTCGCCGAGCACCCGAACTTCGCGCTGTTCGCGATCACGTTCATGGCCGCCGCCGCACTGCTCGCGCTGGCGATCTTCTCGCTGCGGATCAAGGCGTTCTGGACCCGCGTCCGCCAGGGCCTGACGATCCTGTTCGACCGCCGGCGCTACTTCCGCGAGGTCTTCTTCGTCCAGCTCGCCGGCTGGTGCTTCCGCTTCACCGCGTTCTTCTTCCTACTCGAGGCCTTCAACGTCGGCGGCTCGGTCGAGAACGTGCTGCTCGTGCTCGGGGTCAACGCGGTCGCGGCGGCCGTGCCGTTCACCCCGCAGGGCGCCGGGGTCGCGCAGGCGCTACTCGTCAAGGTGTTCGAGGGTGCGGCCCCCGCGGCGACCGTGGCGGCGTACTCGGTCGGTCAGCAGATCGCGATCGGGGCATTCACGTTCGGGGTCGGCTTCGCTGCGCTCTTCTTCATCTTCAGGATTCGGTCGTTCAAGGAGGTCATCGCGCGCGGCAAGGAGGACCGCGCAGCGGAGAAGGAGGCTCGCGATCAGGAACGCGGGCGCCGTGCGCGACCGGCCGAGGCGCGCGGGCGTTAGGCGGCGCGTCGCCGTCCGACTTGCCGCAACCTCGCCTCGACGTAGTTGGGCTGGTAACGGATCTGCTCATTGGTGAACCGCAGGACGGTCAAACCTGCTGCCGTCAGCGCCTGGTCGCGGATACGGTCCCTGGCTTGCGCGGCGGGTGTGCGGTGGTACGTGAGGCCGTCGGTTTCGACCACCAGCCCGAGCTCGGGCCAGTAGAAGTCGACGACGAAGCCATGTAGCTCGACGCCGGTCTGCGGCTTTCCCAGGCCGGCGGTGGTGGCAATCGGAACGAGGCGGCGCTCGAGCTCCGACTGGGTGAGGACGAAGGTGCGGCGGTCGAGGATCGCGCGCATGCGTGCCCGCCCCGGTCGCCGCGGCATTTCGTCGAGCTCAGCCCGCAGCTGCTCAGGATCGGTCAGGCCGAGCTTGTCGGCCTCGCCGATCGCGCGCTCGATGCGCGAGCGGGACTCGGTGGCGGCGAGGTCGACGAGGGCAACGACGGGAGTGACGACCGGGATGCCGTCGCGCAGCATGGTCTCGCCGGCAGTGAGGGTGCGGCGGTGGACGACGATCCCATCACGCGGCGCCGGCCGCCGGTCCTCGGGCACTGAAATGTGGATTGCTCCGTTCCTGATCGGCCGAATACCGAGCAGCATCGCTGCAGTCATATGGCTCACCACCGCATCCGGTCCGCAGGCGAGCACTGCCGCCATCAGCCAGCCTTTGAAGGTGAGCTCCGGTCGGCCGACGGCATAGACGCCCTGCCACACCGGATGCAGCTGGCCGATCGTCAACCGGTGGTGGATCGCGCTGCCCGACACACCCAGGTCAACCAGCTGCCGCCGTGCGACCACGCCGTGTTGAGCGGCGGCGAGTGTCCACACCGCCTTCCACGAGATTCGATGGGAAGGTTTGCTCGCTATAGCCCATAAAACACTCCAGCGAACCGTTTCCACCCCCCTGAGGGGCGGAACGCACGGGCGGCGCCCGCGGCCGCTGCTAGGTCCCGAAGCCCTCGCGGGCTTCGCGGACGAGGGTGACGGCCTCGGGAAAGAGCAGACCCATCGCCTTGCGCAGCTCGACAGCCTGTTCCTCGGCGTTGCCCTGGAGGTTCAGACGGCCGAGGCCGGCGACGGTCATCTCGACCGCGAGCTTGATCGCGTTGTCGGCCCAAGCGACCTTCTGGGCGCCCTGCATCTGCTCGGCGAACTCACCCAGTCGGCGGCGGAGCTCCTCGGGGTCACCGAACATCTCGAACGGGTCTTCGGATGCCACGACCTCAATACTACGACCCCCTCTCAAGCGGCGATAAGTGGATAGGCTGCGCGCGATGGCTCTGCCGCCGCCCTCCCCGAGCTCGACGGCACTCGTTACCGGCGCATCGGCCGGTATCGGCGCCGACATCGCGCGCGAGCTTGCCAAGCGCGGACAGGGGGTCACGCTCGCTGCCCGCCGCGAGGACCGGTTGAGGGAGCTCGCGGATGAGCTGACCAGCGAGCATGGCGTCAAGGTCGAAGTAATCGCGGCGGACCTCTCCGAGCCAGCGGGCCGCGAACGGCTCGTCAAGGAGATCCAGGAGGCTGATCTCACGGTCGAGGTGCTGATCAACAACGCCGGCTTCGGCTCGGCCGGGCTCTTCCACGGGCTCGACCAGGACGCCGAGCGGCGCATGGTGCGCACGAACATCGACGCGCTCCACGACCTCACGAGCGAGTACATCCCGGCGATGGTCGGGCGAGGCCGCGGGGCGGTGCTCAACGTCGCGTCGGTCGCCGGCTTCCAGCCGCTGCCTCGGCAGGCGACCTACGGGGCGACGAAGGCCTTCGTGCTCTCCTTCAGCCAGGCCCTCCACGACGACCTGCGAGACACGGGTGTCACCGTCACGGTGCTCTGCCCGGGCGCGACGAAGACGGAGTTCATGGCCGTTGCCGACTTCGAGGAAGAGGCCGACAAGGCGCCGGGCTTCCTCTGGATGAGCTCGGCGGATACGGCGAAGGCCGGGGTCGAGGGGCTCGAGAAGGGCAAGCGCGAGGTCATCCCCGGGCCGGTCAACCAGTTCGGCGCCTTCACGGGCAGGATGACGCCGCGGTCGCTGATCCTGCCGATCATGCGCCGCTCTCCGCTCGGCAAGTGAGCGCGGGCGCAGCCGAGGTCCGCCGCGTCGAGGGGGCGGGCGTCGAACTCGCCGTCTTCGAGCACGGCGAGGGCACCCCGGTGCTCTTCATCCACGGGCTTGCGTACGACCACGCGATCTGGAACGAGACGCTCGCGCAGCTCCCGGACGGGTTGCGTGCGATCACCTACGACCGCCGCGGGTATGGCGCCAGCGGCGCCCCCGAGCCCTACGAGGGGACGACCATCGAGGAGCAGGCGGAGGACGCCGCGGCGGTTCTGACCGCGCTCGAGGCCACCCCCGCGGTGATCTGCGCGTCGAGTTTCGGTGCGGTCGTAGGGCTAGACCTGATGAAGCGCCGCGCCGAGCTCGTGCGCGCGGCTCTGCTGCTCGAGCCACCGCTCCTCTCGCTCTCGCCCGCGGGGGCCGAGTTCGTCTCCAGGTTGGTCGAGAACGTGCGCGAGGGGCGTGCAGCCGAGGGGGAGCCGGGCGTCGCGGCCGCGGTCGTGCGCACGGTATGCGGGCCGACCGCGGACGAGCTTGCGGGGCCGGAGCGCACCGAGCGGATGCTGACTCGCGGCAGGTCGGTGGCGATCGACTCTCCGGCGCCCGCCAAGTGGGAGTTCACGCGCGGAGAGCTGCGGGCGATCGACACTCCGACGACCGTCTTCTGCGGGACCCGCAGCCCCGAGCCGTTCCACGATGCCGCGCGCGAGCTGGCCGGGATGCTCGGGGCGGCGACGCTACGCGAGTTCGACTCCACTCACATGCTTCCGCTCGAGCAGCCGCGCGCAGTGGCCGAGGAAGTGGCGACGCTCGCCGGCCGATAGGCAATCTCTAGACTGACCGCCGAGCCGATGCCGCCGCCCACCCCTGATCAGGTGCGTAACCGCGAGCGCTTCGAGGCGCTCATCAAGCTGATGGCGCCCGCGCTCGACGTGCTGCTGACGGTCGGCGACCGCGTCTCGCGGATCGTCGAGCGCGAGGACCTTGGCTACGTGCCGCCGGTGGCAAGCCTCGAGCACTCAGGCGCGAGGCGGGTCGGCTCGGGCGGCGCCAAGCCGCCTGCCGCCGAGTGACCAGGGGGAGCCTTTGAAGCACCAGGAGCAGCTCCAGTGGGAGGCCCGAGCGGGTCGTCTCGCCGCGATCGCGGCGCTCGTCGGCGCCGCCCTGACCGTGTTCGCCGGGCTCTATCTGCCGCTCGCGCTGCCCGACCGGCCCGACGGCGCGGACGAGTTCCTCCAGGCCGCCCACGACCACAGCGGCGCTTTCATCATCTCCGGGGCGCTTCAGGCGCTCTCGCTGCTGTTGCTCGCCGTGGCGCTCGGCTTCCTCTACCGGGTGACGAAGTACCGGCGCAAGGAGCTCGTCTCGGCGGCGCTCGTGCTGCTCGTCGGCGGAGCGCTCGTCGGGGCGGTCGTCGGGGTCGCGACACAGGTCGAGCGCATCGACATCGCCGACCGCTTCATCACGGAGCCGCCCGCGCCGCCGTCGCAGGCGCAGTGCTCGGCACGATCACCGACGCGGGCGAGCTACCTCGACGCCGTCAAGGACTACGACCCGGAGGAGCGCGCGGACGACTTCGTCAAGGACGAGAGCTCGGCCGTCCTGAGCGGGATCGGCTTCGCCGCCAACCTCGCGCTCGGCTTCGCGCTGGTCCTGATCGGTGTGAACGCGATGCGCGCCGGCACGCTCAGCCGCTTCATGGGGATCCTCGGGATCATCATCGGAGTCCTCTACGTCCTGCCCCTGCTCGGCGGTCCTCAGATCATCCAGCTGTTCTGGCTCACCGCGCTCGGGCTCCTGTTCCTCAACCGTTGGCCCGGCGGCCGCGGGCCTGCATGGGACTCGGGCGAGGCCGAGCCGTGGCCGACCGCAGCGGAGATGCGCAGGCGGATGGAGGAGGCGCAGGGCGGCGGACCGGCGGTCGCGACGGAGCCCGCCGGCGAAGGCGCCGGCCTACCCGCGCCCCCCGACGAGCCCGCGCCGAAGCGGAGCGAGCGCGCCAAGGCCTCGCGGAAGAAGCGAAAGCGCAAGCAGAGGAAGTAGGAAGGTTCCGCCGCCTACGCCTGCGGCAGGACGTAGAACCCCACCACCGCGTACTGCACCGCCGCGGCGGCGATCACGAGCAGGTGGAAGATCTCGTGGTAGCCGAAGACCTGCGGCGAGGGATCGGGGCGCTTGAGCGCGTAGATCACGGCGCCGGCGGTGTAGAGCACGCCCCCGAGCGCGATCAGGAGGGTTGGGAAGACGCCGAGCTCGTCGAGCAGCTGGGGGAAGGCGGCGATCGCGACCCAGCCGAGCGCGACGTAGATCATCGCGACGAGCCATTTCGGGGCGTCGATCCAGACCAGCTTCAGCACGATGCCGAGCAGCGCTCCGCCCCACACGACGCATAGAACGACCGTCGCGAGCGTGCCGTGCATCACGAGCAGCGCGAACGGCGTGTAGCTGCCGGCGATCATCAGGAAGATGGTCGAGTGGTCGAGCCGCCGCATCCAGCGCCGAGCGTCCGGCGACCAGTCGACGCGGTGGTAGAGAGCGCTCGCGCCGAACATCGCGGCGATGCACGCGCCGTAGATCGCCGTCGCGAGCCGCGCTTCGGCGGTCGGGGCGATCGCGACGAGCAGCGCGCCGGTACCGAGCGAGACGAAGAACGCCCACTTGTGCGAGACCCCCCGCAGGCGCGGCTTCAGGCGGGCAGGCTCCGGCACGATCGAGGCGGCCATTGATCGACCTACCGCGGCGCGACGCGCGGGTTACGCTGGGCCGATGAGGGTTGCCGTCACCGGTGCCGCGAGCGACTTCGCCACCGCCATCCTGCCGCGTCTGTTCGAGGACCAAGGGGTCGAGGAGGTCGTCGGGATCGATCTCCGCGAACCGCGCATCGATCACTCCAAGCTGCGCTTCGAGCGCGAGGATGTCCGCTCCGAGCGGATGGCGGAGCTGTTCGCCGGCTGCGAGGCGGTCGTCCACCTCGCCTTCATCGTCGAGGAGATCCCCGACAAGGCGCGGATCCACGACGTCAACATCAACGGCTCGCGCAACGTGCTCACCGCCGCGCACTCGGCGGGCGTCGAGCGGCTCGTGATCGCATCGAGCGACTCGGCGTACGGCGGTCACGCCGACCTGCCGAAGCCGGTCACCGAGGAGACCTTCCCGCGCGGGAACCCCGGCAAGTACTACTTCTACGACAAGGCCGAGGTCGAGCACTTCGTCGAGTGGTGGGAGCGCCGCCACCCCGACTCCGGCTTGACGATCACCCGCCTGCGGCCCGGGTTCATCGTCGGCCCGGACTTCTCGAACGAGGGCGTCAAGCAGTTCACCTCGCCCGCGACGGTGATGCCGCGCGGGTTCGCCGGCGGGTTCCAGTTCGTCCACCAGGACGACCTCGCCGACGCGTTCCATCGGATGATCACTGCCGACCATCCGGGGCCGTTCAACGTCGCGACCGAGGACTGGCTCGATCTGGACGAGGTCGCGGGCGTCCATGGGCAGCGCGTGGCCGAGGTCCCTCTCGGCTTTGCGAGCGCAGCGGCGGACGTCCTTTTTCGCGCACGGGTGAGTCCGGTTTCGTCCCGATGGGTCGTGCCCGGCCAGCCGGTGACCACGCTCGGCGAAGCTGCGCGCCGAGACGGGCTGGGAGCCGCGCTTTACGAGCGCCGAGGCGCCGCAGATCATGCTCGTCCAGCACGGTCGCCCGATCGCTGCGCCCGGGGGGACCCGTCCGGCGGCGGGAGGTCGCCGAGACGGCGCTCGCGCCGGTGACCGAGCTCCGCGCGCCTGGTGCGAGCAGATCCCCGGAGTCCGCGATGGAACCGGCGGACCCGAGGCTTTCGACACTGCGATCGAGAGGGCCGAGCACGTCTTTTTGCCCTTCCGGGCCGGTGACATCCACGCCGAGGTCCACTCGGCCGACGCTGACTCGGCCCCCTCGATCGTGTTCTCACCGGGAATCGGCGGCCACGCCCGGCCGTACTCGCCCGCCCTCGCCGCACTCTGCGCCGAGGGCTTCAACGTGATCGGGGTCGACCGCCCGGGCCACGGTCTTTCGACTGGACCGCGGGGCGATGCGCCGGTCGAGGTCGTGCTCGACGTCCTCGAGATGTGGATCGCCTACGCGCGCGAGCGCTTCGGCGGGCCCGTCGTGCTCGCCGGCCATAGCCTCGGTGGGATCATCACATGGTTCGCGCTCACGCGCGAGCCCGACGTGGATGCGGCCGTCTGCATCAGCGCGGCCAGCCACCCGCAGGTTCTCCACGAGCCGGCGATGCGCGTGAAGGTTCCGCTGCTGCGCCGTTTGGCACGCGTCGCGCCGCGTGCGCCGCTGCCGATCACGCAGATCGCGAACGTGGACGAGGCGAACGACGACCCCCAGCTGCGCCGGTTCTGGAGCGAGGAGCTCGACAAGATCTGGTGCTGGACGCTCAGTGCGCGCACGATGGCCTCGTTCTACGAGTTCATGCCGATGCGGGACTGGACCGAGGTCGAGATCCCTGTCCTGGTCCTGGCCGGCGAGCGCGATCTCGTCACGACTGCGGAATTCGTCCGCACCGCGTTCGACCGCGCGACCCCGCCGAACGCCGAGCTGCGCGTGCTCGATGATGCGGGCCACGGCCTGCTGCACGAGCAGCTCCCCACGACGCTGCCGCAGATCGCCGCATTCGTGCGCGAGCACGCCGGTGCCGCAGCGGTGCCCGCCTGAACTCTAGTCCTCGTCCGTCGCTCCTGCCGCGACCTTGTCTTTGATCAGCTCGGTGACGGCCGGGTCGCGGAGGGTGGTGACGTCGCCGAGCTCGCGGCCCTCCGCGATGTCCTTCAGCAGGCGCCGCATGATCTTGCCGGAGCGGGTCTTCGGCAGATCATCGGCGTAGATGATCCGCTGCGGGCGCGCGAGCTTGCCGATCTTCTCGGCGACGTGAGCGCGGATCTCGTCGTCGAAGGAGTCCGGGGGGTCGCCGCCGCCCTCGAGCGTCACGAACGCGGCGATCGCCTGGCCGGTCTGCTCGTCCGCCTGGCCGATGCAGGCCGCCTCGGCGACCCGCTCGTGCGAGACGATCGCGGACTCGATCTCCATCGTGGACATCCGGTGGCCTGAGACGTTGATCACGTCGTCCGTGCGGCCGACGACCCAGAAGTAGCCGTCGGCGTCCACCTTTGCCGCGTCGCCGACGACGTAGACGTCCTTGCCCCATTTCGACCAGTAGGTCTCGACGTAGCGATCCGGCTCCCTGAAGAGCGTCCGCGCCATCCCCGGCCAGGGCCGGCGCAGGGTGAGAAAGCCGCCGCCCTCCTCGACGATCTCGCCGTCCTTGTTCACAACCGCGGCGCTGACGCCGGGAAACGGCCGTGTCGCCGATCCGGGTTTCGTCTCGGTGATCCCCGGCAGCGGCGTGATCATGATCTGGCCGGTCTCGGTCTGCCACCAGGTGTCCACGATCGGGCAGCGACCGCCGCCGATCACCTCGTGGTACCAGAGCCACGCGCGCGGGTTGATCGGTTCGCCGACCGACCCGAGCAGGCGCAGGGTCGAGAGGTCGTGCTTCTCGGGGTGCTCGCGGCCCCACTTGATGCATGCGCGGATCGCCGTCGGGGCGGTGTAGAGGATCGTGACGCCGTAGTCCTCGACGATCTGCCACCAGCGGTCCTTGTCGGGGTAATCGGGCGCGCCCTCGTAGAGCACCGACGTGGCGCCGTTGGCGAGCGGCCCGTAGACGATGTAGGAGTGCCCGGTGACCCAGCCGACGTCGGCGGCGCACCAGTAGACGTCGGACTCGGGCTTGAGGTCGAAGACGAGCTTGTGGGTCGCGCTCACGCCGGTGAGGTAGCCGCCCGTCGTGTGGAGGATGCCCTTCGGCTTCGCCGTCGAGCCGGAGGTGTAGAGGATGTAGAGCGGGTGCTCGGCGTCGAGCGGCTCGGCCGGACACTCGTCGTCTGCGTCGCCGCAGGCCTCGTCCCACCAGACGTCGCGGCCGTCGGTCATCGGCGTTTCCTGGTCGGCCGAGCGGCGGACGACGACGCAGTGGTCGAGCTGCGGCAGCTCGGAGAGGATCCCGTCCACCTGCTCCTTCATCGGGATTGGCTTCCCGCGGCGCAGGCTCACGTTCGCCGTGACGAGCACCTTCGCCTCGGATACCTCCATCCGCTCCTTGACCGACTGGACGGAGAATCCGCCGAAGACGACGTTGTGGGTGGCGCCGATCCGCGCGCAGGCGAGCATCGCGGCCGGGGTCTCCGGCAGCATCGGCATGTAGATCCCGACGACGTCGCCCTTGCCCACCCCCAACGAGCGCAGGACGTTGGCGAAGCGCTTCGTCTCCGCGAGCAACTCCGCGTAGGTGACGTCGCGCGGCTCGCCCTCCTCGGCGACCCAGTGGTAGGCGACCTTGTCGCCGCGACCAGCGTCGACATGGCGGTCGAGGCAGTTGTGCGAGGCGTTCAGCTTGCCGTCGGCGAACCACTTCGCCCACGGCGCGTCCCACTCGAGCACCGACTCGAACGGCTCGAACCAATCGAGCTCTCGCGCCCACTTCGCCCACCAGGCCTGGGGGTCGGCCTCGGCCTCGCCGTACACGTCCGCGTCCGAAACATTGGCCTGAGCAGCGAAATCCGGCGGCGGCGGAAAGCGCTCTTCGTCGCCGAGCAGTACCTCGAGGTCCTTCTCCTCCGCCACGGACGGAGATCCTAGTCGCCATCGCTAAAGCGTCCAGGCTCCTAAGCCGAAGCTAAAGGCAGATCGTGGACCCCGACACGAGCACGCTACCCACCGGCGGCAATCGCCCGATCGGCAAGCGCCTGGCGCGCCGGGCGTCGCGCGTCACGAAGTCGTCTCGCCGGCACCGCGACAGCGCGCTGCTGTCGGCCGAGGAAGCCGTCGCACGTCTAGAGGAGGCTCAGCGCGCCGCCCACATCGGCAGCTGGCAGTGGGACATCGCCCGCGACGAGCTCATCTGGTCCGACGAGCTCTACCGCATGTACGGGCTCGACCCGCGCAAGTTCGACGCCAGCTTCGAGGCCTTCATCGAGCACGTCCATCCTGACGACCGCGCGATGACCCAGACGCAGATCCAGGCGGCGCTCGAAAGCGGCGAGAGCTTCTCCTTCCGCCGCCGCGTGGTCCGCCCCGACGGATCGGTGGTGACCGTCCAGTCGCGCGGCGAGGTGCTCAACGATGGCGCGGGCAACGCGGTCGGGATGCGGGGCACCTGCCAGGACATCACCGAGCTGCAGGAGACCGAGCAGGCGGCAACCGACGCAGAGGCGCGCTTCCGGACCGCTTTCCAGCACACGGCCGTGGGCATGGCGATCGTCGACCTCGAAGGGCTCTACGTGAGGGTCAACACGGCCCTGTGCGAGATCCTCGACCGCTCCGAGGAGGAACTTCTCGGCCGAAGCTGGCGCGAGTTCACCCACCCAGACGACGTCGGGCATAGCAACGAGCAGGGCGAGCGCCTGCTCGCGGGGGAGATCGCAACGGCTGCCACTGAGAAGCGCTACCGGCGGCCGGACGGGGCGGTGGTATGGGCGATGGCGCACGGGGCCGTCGTGCGCGACGAGCACGAGCGACCGCTCTACTGGGTCGTGCAGGTCCAGGACATCACCGCGCGCCGCCGCCAGGAAGAGGCGCTCAGGCTTCAGGGCGAGATCACCGCGAACATGGCCGAGGGGGTTTGCCTCACGCGCGCCCGCGACGAGGTCGTCGTCTACGCGAACCGCAAGTTCGAGCAGATGTTCGGCTACGAGCTCGGCGAGCTGATCGGCAAGCCGGCGAGCCCGCTCACAACGCTCACCGACGGCTCACCGGAGTCGGAAGAGGCCGCGCGCGAGTTCCAGGAGGCAATCGAGCAGCACGGCTCGTGGAGCGGCGAGGTCGAGAACGTCCGTAAGAACGGGACTCGTTTCTGGAGCCAGGCGAACATCTCGCGCTTCGAGCATGCCGAGCACGGCCCCGTGTACGTGTCGGTCCAGTCGGACATCAGCGCACGCAGGCGAGCCGACGAGAAGCTCCAGTACCTGGCCGACCACGACGGTCTCACCGGCCTGCTCAACCGCCGCCGGTTTGCGGAGGAGCTCGAGCGCCACGTCGCGCACGTGAGCCGCTACCACCGCCCGTGCGGCCTGCTGACGATCGACCTCGACAACTTCAAGAAGACCAACGACACGCTGGGGCACACCGCGGGGGACGCGGTGCTGAAGAACGTCACGCGCGTGCTCGAGCGCACCCTGCGCCAGACCGACACGATCGGCCGCCTCGGCGGCGACGAGTTCGCGGTACTGCTGCCGGAGACCGACACCCAGGAGGCGGTGATCGTCGCCGGCAAGCTCGTCAAGCGGCTGCGCGAGGCGCTGATGATGGTGGACAGCCAGAGCCTGCGGGGGTCCGCGAGCATCGGCGTGTCCGCGTTCGACGGCTATCGCGAGGTCAGTGCAGACGAGCTGATGCTCGAGGCCGACCGGGCGCTCTACGAGGCGAAGGAGGCCGGGCGCGATCGCTGGTCGCTCTACCAGATCGGGACCAAACAGCGGCGGACCGAGCGGGTCGACGCCGCGCACCACATCCGCGAGGCGCTCGAGCGCGACCGCTTCGTCCTCCACGTCCAGCCGCTGCTCAACCTCGAACACGACGAGGTCGACCGTTACGAGGTTCTGCTGCGGATGCTCGGTGAGAACGACGAGCTGATCCCGCCGGGGGCGTTCCTTCCCGCAGCCGAGCGCTACGGGCTGATTCAGGAGGTGGACCGCCACGTGATGAAGCGGGCGATCGCGCTCGCCGCCGACAAGGGCCTGAGCTTGAACGTCAACCTCTCCGCCCAATCACTCGAGGACCAGATGCTCCCGGACATGATCGAGCGCGAGCTCGAAGCGAACGGCGCCAAAGCCAGCCAACTCTCGTTCGAGGTGACCGAGACGGCGGCGATCACCAACATCGCCCGCGCGCGCCAGCTGGCCGAGCGGCTGCGCGAGCTCGGTTGCGGCTTTGCGCTCGACGATTTCGGCGCCGGCTTCGCCTCCTTCTACTACCTCAAGCAGCTCCCGTTCGACACGCTGAAGATCGACGGCGCGTTCGTGCGCGACCTGCCGAGCGGCAAGGAGGACCAGCTCGTCGTCAAGGCCGTCGTGGACGTCGCCCGCGGGCTGGGCAAGAAGACTGTCGCCGAGTTCGTCGAGAACGAGGAGACGCTCGACCTGCTGCGCCTCGAAGGCGTGGACTACGCCCAGGGCTTCCACATCGCCCGGCCGCACCCGGTCGAAGAGATTCCAGCAGCTGCGTAAGGCAGACGGCTACTCCGCGCCGACGGCCGCGACGAGCCCGCGGTAGGCCGCGACGGGATCATCGGCGCCGAACACGTGTGAGCCGGCGACGAAGAGGTTTGCGCCGGCATCGGCCGCGCCGGGAGCGGTGTCTGCGTCGATCCCGCCGTCTACCTCGAGCGCGACCGAGTCCGGCAGCAACTCCCGCAGGCGGGCGATCTTCGCGGTCGAGTGGGGGATGTACGCCTGGCCACCCCAGCCGGGGTTGACGGTCATGCAGAGCAGCAGGTCGAGCTCGTCGAGCACTTCGACGGCGGCCTCGGGCGGCGTCGCCGGCGTGAGGGCGAGGCCCGCCTTGCAGCCGGCCTCCCGCACCGCCTTGAGCGCGTAGTTGACGTGCGGCGTCGCCTCCTGGTGGATCGTGATCGAATCGGCCCCCGCCTTGGCGAAGTCGGCGACCTGGTGCTCCGGCCGCTCGATCATCAGGTGGACGTCGACCCAGCCGCCGGCGTCGTGGACCTGCTCCTCGATCGACGAGACGATCAGCGGGCCGATCGTGATCGGGGGGACGAAATGGCCGTCCATCACGTCCACGTGGATCACGCGGGCGCCGGCGTCCATCACCGCTGCGATCTGCTCACCGAGACGCGCGAAGTCGGCCGAGAGGATCGAGGGGGCGATGCGCTTCGAGCGCAGCGGATCGTCGCTCACGCGCTGAACCTACAAGACGCGCTCCCGGTCCAAAAAAGCAACGGGGGGCGGGACCGTCCTGGCCCCGCCCCCCGATCACTCAAGCCGCGGCCGGGTTAGCGGTCGCGCTTGTCCTCGTCCGGCGACTCGTGCTTGCTCTCCTCACGGTCGTCGCCGTCGTTGCCTCGATTCCTGCCGTTGGCCCTGGGCTCGGCGCGCTGGACGTTCTCGCAGTCCGTCGTCACCGTGTCGGCCGGGTCGGCGAGCACGACGTCGTTACCAGCGCCGCAGTCCACCACGTCACGCTCTCCGTCGCGCACGTGGAAGACGTCATTGCCGGTCTCGCCGTGGAGGGTGTCGCCCTGAACATCGCCGGGGCCGCTCACATCGGCCCGCGCCATCGCCCAGAGGTGGTCGTCGCCCTCGCCGCCGAACGACTCGTCGACGCCGCGGTTGGCAAAGACCCGGTCGTTGCCGGCTCCACCGACCTGCTTGTCGTCGCCGAAGCCGCCGGACATGCGGTCGTTGCCGCCGCCGCCCTGCGACGTGTCGTTGCCGGGTCCGCCATGGACGCGGTCGTTTCCGTCACCGCTGGTCAGCGAGTCGTTGCCGAATCCGCCGAACAGCCGGTTGTTGCCGATCGCGTCGGTGACGGTGTCGTTGCCCTTGTTGCCGTGGAGACGATCGCCGCCGGCCCCCCCGGTGAGGGCGTCGTCTCCCTGGCCGCCGAAGGCACGGTCCTTGCCGTTTCCGCCGTCGAGCTTGTCGTTGCCGGTCTGGCCGCGCAGGCGATCCCTGCCGTTGCCGCCGTTGACGGTGTCGTCACCGGCGCGCGCACGCACGCGGTCGTTTCCTGCCTTGGCATCGATCTGGTCGGCGTCGTTTGTCCCGACGATCCCGTCGTTTCCGTCCGTGCCGATGATCGTCGCCGCCACTGCGACAGCTGCGAATGCCAGCAGCGCTGCAATGCCGGCCACGAGGGCCGCACCGAAACGCCTGCTTGGGTGGGTCATGCTGGTGATCCTCCTCTTGGGTCGGGGGGGTTCACTCCACGAAACGGCGCGCCGGCGCCCGAGTTGCGCCCTGAGGACGAAAAGTTCACGTTTCGAGGTTGTCCGGAACGGGAAGTGGCCAACGCGCTCGGACCGGCTACTTCAGTACGAGGTCCGCGCTCGGCGACTCGTAGGAGTTCTCCTTGCGGTCCTCGCGAGTGCTCGGCGCCTTGCGGCTGATCTTCTCGCAGTCGAGCGAGAGCACGTCGAACGCGTCTGCGCGCACGTCGTCGCGACCGGGGCCGCAGTCGACGAGGTCGCGCTCGTTGTCGCGGACGTAGAACAGGTCGTCGCCTTCCGCACCGACGACCGTGTCGCCGTCGGGATCGCCGACGAACGCGGCGTCGCCGCGGGCCATCGCAAAGAGATCGTCGTCGCCGGCGCCGCCGTAGCTCAGGTCCACGCCGCGGTTGGCGTAGATGACGTCGTCGGCGGGTCCCCCGGACTGGTTGTCGTTGCCGAGTCCGCCGGACATGGTGTCGCGGCCCTCCTGGCCCTGTGACACGTCGTTCCCCTCGCCGCCGTGGAGGCGGTCGTTGCCGGCGGCGCCGGCGAGCGTGTCGTTGCCGGGACCTGCATAGAGGCTGTCGTTGCCGCCGCCGCCTCCGTTGAGGAGATCGTCGTCACGGTTGCCGCGGATCAGGTCGGCACCGCTCGACCCGTAGAGCCTGTCGGTGCCCGTGCCGCCGAAGATGAAGTCGCGGTCGCGGCCGCCGTTGACGCTGTCGTTGCCCTCGCCGCCGACCAGGCGATCGTCCCCGTCGCGGCCGCGGATGTTGTCGTTCCCGCCCCGGCCGCGCACGTAATCGGCGCCGGCCTTCGAGTCGATGCTGTCGTCGGCCATCGTGCCGCGGATCGTGTCGGCCCCGCGCGTGCCGAGGATCGTCGCCGCGATCGCCACGGAGGCGAACGCAAGCGCGGCCACGGCAGCGGCGGCGGCGACGATGATCGAGAGGCGGATAGAGCTGCGGGTAGTCATGGTCGGGCCCTGCCCTGTGGGCTGCTCCAAGAAACCTCGTCCGGCGCGAGAGTTGCGCCGGATCTAGCCGACCGGTGCCCGCTTCGCCTGCGTGCGGATCTCCGACAGGATCCGCTCGAGGCGTGGCTCGGTGTCCCCGTCGAGGTGTTGCATCGCGGCGGCCACCGAGGGGTGGACGGCCGCGATCTGAGCGTGGAGCTCGTGCGCCACGGCGCGGTAGCCCGGGTGCCCCTCGCGACCCGAGCGGAGCTCGATCAGATGCATCGCCTCGCGCGCGTTCATGTCGAGCACGTAGCGGATGCGGAAGCCGAGGCAGAGCGCATACGGCGCGACCTCGGGTCGGCCGCACTCGACGAGGCGCTCGTACTCGGTCTCAGAGCGGTCGAGCGCCTCGCGGTAGGCGTCGCCGACCTTGGCCTGCACGAGCTCGTCGGGAACGCCCGCGCCCAAGTGCGGCGTCAGCGGCTGCCATTGGATCGTCAGCATGCGGTGGCGCTGCAGATCGCGGAAGGCGCCGTAGTCGGACACGCACTCGAAGCGGTACGAGACCGCCTCGAACCCCCGCCCGGGCCTATGCCGGCGGTTGTGTCGCTGGCCGAGCATCTCGGCGAGCAGCGCCGCGCGCTCGTCGGGAGGGAGGACGGAGACGGCCTTGCGCACCTCGTCCTCGGAGGTTGCGGTCGACTCGAACAGCAGTCCCGCGAGCAGGTCCTCCTCCGAGCCTCGCGCCTCGACGAGGCGTACCGACGGCGCCGCCTGCTCGCGCGCGCTCGCGCGGTCGAGGCCGAGCCTGGCGGCCCAGCGGTCGGCAGCGTGCTCGCGCTTGGCGAGATAGTCGATCCACTCGCCGCCGCGCTCGGGCCGCTCGACGCGGGCGACGAAGCTCGGCATCACCTGCTTGAGCTCGGAGAGGATCATGCGCCCGTACTCGCGCGCCTCCGGCAGCGGTGACGCGTGAAGGCGCAACAGCAGCTGCTCGTAGGCCTGCCCGCTCGCGAAGATGCCCATGTGCGACAGCGCGGCCGCCGGCAGCAGTCCGCGCAGCAGATCGAGCGCCTTGGCGCGGATCGAGCGCCGGTACGCGGCCTCGGGCTCCTCGTCGGCGCGCGGGAAGCGTTCGGCGGCCCACGCCTCGACGGTCGGCAGGCTGTGGGCGTAGGTGTCGAAGAGGTGGTTCATCGCCTGCTCGTATTCGGGTCCGAGCGAGGGGTCGCGCCAGAAGCGGTAGCCGCCGCTCGGCATCGCGGTGTCGTAGGGGATGTAGCGCGTGGATTGCTCGAGGTAGGCCGCGAGGCGGCCGCGCTGGAGCAGCTTCGTCATCACGTTCGAGACCCACTCGCAGGCGATGTGGGCGCCGCCGAGCTGGGCGACCGAGTCGTCGCCGTAGCCGAGGAAGATCTTGCGGTAGAGGTCGGCCGCGCGCTCGCCCTCGGGGTCGTCCTGCCCGCCGTCGGGGGTCTGTGCCCCGCTCAGGTCGAGGTCGGCGGCGAACTCGTCGAGGAAGAGGCGGCGCAGCGTGCCCTGATAGCGCGAGTAGCGCGCGAACAGTGCCCCCTTGACCGTCTCGGGCAGGTTCGTGAGGGCGAACACCGGGGCGTCGAGGTTCGTGAAGTGCGGCGCCAGCAGCGCGCGCTCTTCCTCGGTGAACTCTTCGACGGGGTAGTCCATCGGCGGGCCGCCGAGTCTAGAGGCGCGGGCCGACGCAGCGACTGGCTAGAACAACCCGGCGAACGACTGCCCGATCTCGCGAGCGGCGTCGAACAGCGGCGAGGGGACGATCCCGAACACGACGATCGCCGCGGCGAAGAAGATCGCGACGCCCGCGACCTCCGGCTGGGCGCGCGCATCCGCCTCAGGCGACCAGCCGCTGACCGCGTGCACCCGCCGCGGCGGGTCGCTCGGCAACTCGACCTCGTAGTCGCTCATCCACATCACCGCGAGCACGCGCAGGTAGTAGCCGAGCGACAGCACCGAACCGACGACGATCGCGAACCCGAGCCAGGCGTAGTCGCCCGCGACGGCCGCGTCGATCAAGATAGAACTTGCCGATGAAGCCGGCCGTGGCGGGGAAGCCGGCGAGCGAGAGCATCGCGATCGTCATCGGCCAGGCGAGCGCCGGGCTGGCGCGGCCGAGCCCGTCGAGGCGAGGTGATGTCGTCGCCGTGCTCGGAGACCCGCTCGCGCGCGATGACGACGGCGAAGGCGGTGACGTTCATCAACAGGTACACGGCGAGATAGAAGACGACCGCCTGGAGCCCGAGCTGGGTGCCGACGACGACCCAGGCGAGTATGTAGCCCGCCTGCGCGACGCCGGACCACGCGAGCATCCGCTTGAGCGAGCGCTGGACGAGCGCGCCGACGTTGCCGACGACGATCGTCACGACCGCGAGCGCGGCGAGCGCGGGCCCCCAGTCGAGCTGGATCAGGCCGAGCGCCTCGATGAACAGCCGCAGGATGATCGCGAACGCGGCCGCCTTCGTCGCGACCGCCATGAACGCGGTGACCGGGGTCGGCGCCCCCTGATAGACGTCGGGCGTCCACTGATGGAAGGGAGCGACCGAGGCCTTGAACGCGAGCCCGACGCTCGCGAGCGCGACGCCGGTGAGCAGCAGCGGATCGGTCAGCGAGACCTTGCCCGTGCTGAGCGCGTCGGCGATCCCCGGGAAGTCGGTCGTGCCCGTCGCGCCGTAGAGCAGCGCGAGGCCGTAGAGCAGGGTCGCCGAGGAGACCGAGCCGACGATCAGGTACTTCAGCCCCGACTCGAGCGACTCCGCGCGGCGCACCTCGACGGCGCACAGCACGTACAGCGGGATCGAGAGCAGCTCGAAGCCGATGAAGAGCGTGACCAGGTTGTCGGCCGCGGCGAGCACGTTCATGCCGGCGATCGAACCGAGCAGCAGCGCGAAGAACTCGCCCGCGCCGGCCTCGCGGACGGCCTCCGAGCGGAGCGCGAGCAGCACCGCCGCTGCGCCGGCGACGTAGAACAGCATCGACAGTCCGAGCGACGAGCGCGTCCACGACGAGGGCGCCCTCGACGATCGGATCGCGGCTGCCCGGCCAGACCCAGATCGTCAGCCCGATCGCGGCGCCCAGCGACACCAGCGTGAGGCCCGGCACGATCCACCGCTGGACCGAGCGGCCGCGGAACAGGCCCGCCATCAGGACGATGACCGCCCCGCCGAGCAGGGCGAACAGCGGCGAGAGCGCCTTGAAGTCGATCGGCGGGGCGCTGACCTCGGCGAACGGGATCATGGCTGGGCCGGCACCCCCTGCGGGACGGCTTCGGGCGGCGCTGCGCCCTGCGGGACGGCTTCCGGGGGGACCGCGCCCTGCGGGACGGCCTGGGGCGCCCCGGGCGCCGGCTGGCCGGGCGGGCCGACCTGCGGCACCGGCGCGGCCGGAACAGTCGCCTTGTCGGCGTCGGCCACCGTCTCGGCCGGCTTGACCGCCGCCCTGACGGTCGCGTCGGTCCGCTCGAGGAGGAAGTTCGGGTAGATGCCGAGCGCGAGCACGATCGCGGTGATCGGGACGATCGTGAAGAAGTCGAGCAGGCAGAGGTCGCCCTTCTCGAAGGTCACGTTCTCGGACACCCGATTGTGCATCGACCTGCTGGAAGAAGCGGATCATGTAGACGGCCGCGAACGCGACGCCGGCGCTCGCGATGAGGCCGTAGACGAGCTTGTCCTCGAAGGTGCCGAAGAGGATCAGGACCTCGCCGACGAAGTTGGGCGAGCCGGGCATCGCGAGCGTCGCGAAGCCGATGATCAGGAACACCGCCGCCAGCATCGGCGTGCGGAACGCGATCCCGCCCATCCGCGAGAGCGACTCGCTGCCGTCCTTCGTCCGCTGCGAGAGGACCGCGACGATCATGAACAGCGCCCCCGCCACGAGTCCGTGGGTGACCATCTGCATCACGGCGCCCTGACCGCCCTTCGGGTCGAGCGCGAAGATGCCCAGCGTGATGAAGCCGACCTGCGCGATCGAGGAGTAGCCGACGACGAGGCGCGCCTCGTCCTGCGAGAAGGCGACGATCGATCCGTAGAGGATCGAGACGATCGCGAGGATGATCATCAGCTCCTGGAAGTGGTGCGCGGCCTCCGGCATGATCGGCAAGACGATCCGCAGGAAGCCGTAGACGGCGACCTTCGACAGGACCGCCCCGAGCACGATCAATACCGGCAGCGGCGTCGCGCGGTAGGTGTCCGGCATCCACCCGTGCAGCGGGAACAGCGGCGACTTGATCACGAAGGCGAAGGCGAACAGGCAGAAGATCCAGTACTGCGTGCCGGACGCCACCGAGCGCTCGGCAAGCGTCTGGAGCGAGAACGACAGCTCGCCGCCCTCGGGCACGGACAGCACCGCGAGCGAGATCGCGGCGGCAAGCATCAGCAACGAGCCCGCGAGGGTGAAGATGACGAACTTCATCGTCGCGGCGACGCGGTTCGGGCCCTCGCCCCACGCGCCGACCAGGAAGTAGAACGGGACCAGCATCAGGTCGAAGAAGACCGTGAACAGGGCGAGGTCCTGGGCGATGAACGCGCCGAGTACGGCCGTCTCGCCGAGCCCCATGAAGAGGAAGAACAACTTCGGCCGGTCGATCTCGCCGTGCGAATGGCGCTTCGCGGCGAGGTAGGTCGCCGCGGGCCAGAGCGCGGCGGTGAGGGCGACGAGGAAGACGTTCAGCCCGTCCACCCCGAGCGTGTAGCGGATCCCCATCGCCGAGATCCAGTTGTCGTCGGTCACGTACTGCAGCCCCGCGCCGTGGTTCATGTCCACGATCAGGGCGACCGCGTAGCCGAACGTGCCCATCATCGCCGCGAAGACGACCCACTTGCCGACCTTGTCGCTCAGGAAGAGCGCGAGCACGCCGCCGGCGAGCGGGAGGAAGAGGAGGATCGAGAGGTGGATCGTCACGTGGTCGCGGCTCGCATCAGGTCGAAGCGATCAGGAAGTAGGCGCCGAAGGCGACGAGGCCGACGAGCACGAGCAGGGCGTACGAGCGCAGGTAGCCGGACTGCAGCCCGCGAACGAACTCCGAGCCACCCCGCACGAGCGCGACGCTGCCGCCGACGATCGTCCCCTGGACGAACTCCGACTCGACGACCCCGCGCGAGAAGCGTCCGGCGGCCGCCAGCGGGCGGACGAACGCCGCGTCGTAGGCCTCGTCGAAGTACCACTTGTGCGCGAGGAAGTCGTGCAGACGCGGGAAGCGCTTCGCCAGCTCGAGCGTCTTGCCCGGCTTGCGGAGGTAGAGGTAGTACGCGATCGAGATCCCGGTGATGGCGAGGAAGCCCCCGATGGCGAGCCCCTCCCATGCCTGGGCCGTGGTGGGTGTGTGGTGCGCGGCCTCGGGCCCGCCCTCGAAGACCGGCTCGAACCACTTGTCGAGCACGTCGGTCAGACCGGGGATGCCGATCCACCCAGCGCCGATCGCCCCGACGGCGAGTATGCCCATCGCCACCTTCATCGGCCAGTCGCGCTCGGCGATGTGGTGGTCCTCGCCGGGGAATCCGACGTCGGTGTCCTCCTTCTCGCCGGTGTGCGGGTTCTCGGGCTCGGCGTGGACCGGATGGCCGGTCTGCTCGAGGTGCTCCGCCTCGGGCACCTTCTCCCCGAAGAAGACGCGGAACACCATCCGGAACGAGTAGAACGCGGTCATCAGCGCCGCGATGTAGGCGAATATCGCCAGCACGACGAACCAGCCTCCGCGGTGGAGCGTGTAGTCGATGATCCCGTCCTTCGAGAAGAAGCCGGAGAAGAACGGGAAGCCGGCGAGCGCGAGTGCGCCGGCCGTGAAGGTGAAGAAGGTGAACGGCATCGCCTTGCGGAAGCCGCCCATCCGGTCGAGCGACTGGTTGCCGCCCATCGCGCTGATGATCGAGCCGGCGCCCATGAACAGCAGCGCCTTGAAGAAGGCGTGGGTCATGAGGTGGAAGAGCCCGGCCGCGTAGCCGAACACCGACACGCCGAGCACCATGTAGCCGATCTGCGACATCGTCGAGTAGGCGATCACGCGCTTGAGGTCGGTGACGACGAGCGCGACCGTCGCGGCGAAGACGAGCGTCGCCGTGCCGATGATCGCCGAGACGTCCGCCGCCGCCGGCGCGAGCTCGAACAGCACGTGCGTGCGCGCGATCAGGTAGACGCCCGCGGTGACCATCGTCGCCGCGTGGATCAGCGCGGAGACCGGGGTTGGGCCCTCCATCGCGTCGGGCAGCCAGGTATGGAGCGGCAGCTGCGCCGACTTCGCGAACGCGCCGACGAGCAGCATCAGGCAGGCTGCGACTAGCGTCCCGTCGTTGACCGCGAATTTCTGCGGAGCCTCGGCGAAGACGGCCTCGAAGTCGAGCGAGCCGAGCTCCGAGAACAGCAGGAAGGCGGCGATCACGAGACCGATGTCGCCGATCACGTTGATCACGAACGCCTTCATGCCCGCCGTCGTGGCGGTGGTGCGGCGGTAGTAGAAGGAGACGAGCAGGTATGACGCCGCGCCGACGAACGCCCAGCCGACGATCAAGAGGATGAAGTTGCCCGCGAGGACGAGCAGCAGCATCGAGAAGACGAAGAAGTTGAGGTAGGCGAAGTAGCGCGAGTAGCCCTTGTCGGAGGCGAGGTAGGCGACGGAGTAGACGTGGATCAGGAACGAGACTCCGCTGACGACGAGGCACATGAACACCGACAGCGGGTCGACGAGGATGCCGAGGTCGACGTTGAAGCCGGCCGTCTTCGCGTAGTCGAACAGCGACGAGGTGAGCTCGCGGTCCTCCGGCGCGCGGTCGAGCAGCATGAAGAGCATCCCGAGCGATGCGAGGAACGCCAAGAAGATCGCGCCGCTGGCGATCCAGCCCGCGGTGCGACCGCCCCAGTTGCGCCACCCGAGCGCGACGACGATCGTCCCGGCCAGCGGGAACGCGAGCACGAGCCAGCCGTACGTGGTGGCGCTCATCCAGCCACTAGCCCCGGAGCTCCGACATCTCGTCGACATCGACCGGCAGCCGGCGGCGGTACATCGCGACGATCAGGCCGAGCCCGACGACCACCTCGCACGCGGCGACGACCATCACGATCAACGCGAAGATCTGGCCCTCGGCGTTGCCGTGCATGCGCGCGAAGCCGATCAGCGCGAGGTTCGCCCCGTTCAGCATCAGCTCGAGGCACAGCAGGATCACGAGCGGGTTGCGGCGCGTCATCACGCCGGCTGCGCCGATGGCGAAGATGAAGGCGCTGAGCACCACAAACCACACGACATCCATCAGCCGCCCGCCTCCGGCCCGATGCCTTCCTCGAAGTCTTCGAGCCCCCTTCGTCGCCGCGCCAGCATGACCGCGCCGACGGCGGCCACGAGCAGCAGGAACGATGCTGTCTCGAACACGATCAGGAACTTGTCGAGCAGCAGCTCGCCGATCTGGCCGGGCTGGCCGAAGCCCGCGCCGAGCTTTGCGCCCTCGGAGTCGAGCGCGCCGAGGCCGGAGCCGATCGCGGCGATCGCGATCTCGAGCAGCAGCACCGCGGCGAACAGCGGCCCGAGGTGGGACGCGACGCCGCCCGCCGGCCGTAGCGGCTCGTCCGAGCCGCCGATGTAGGCGACGACGAACAGGTACAGCACCATCACGGCGCCCGCGTAGACGATTACCTGGGCCGCGGCCAGGAACTCGGCTCGCAGCAGTAGGAAGAGGACCGCGAGCGAGAGCAGGTGGATGACGAGCGCGAGGACCGCGTAGAAGGGGTTGCGCAGCACGACCACGCCGAGCGCGCCGCCGAGCACTCCCGCCGCGGCGAAGAAGAACAGGATCTGCTCGAACAACATCGGACTGCCCCCGGCTACTCGCCCTCGCGCCGCAGCGGCGCGCGCTCCGGGTGGTCGGCGAGCAGCATCTCCTTCGTGAAGATCAGGTCCTCGCGCGTGTAGTCGGCGAGCTCGTAGTCGTTCCCCATCGTGATCGCGTCGAACGGGCAGGCGAGCTCGCAGTAGCCGCAGAAGATGCAGCGCGTCATGTTGATCTCGTAGACCGCGGCGTAGCGCTCGCCCGCCGAGACGTGGTGCTCGGGTGTGTTCTCCGCCGCGACGACGCGGATGCAGTCGGCCGGGCACGCGGCGGCGCAGAGCGAGCAGCCGACGCACTTTTCGAGCCCCGTGTCGTCGAACTTGTGCAGCTTGTGCTTGCCGCGAAAGCGCGGGTAGACGGGCGTCTTCTCCTCCGGGTACTGGATCGTCTTCGGGCCCTCGACGATCCGCGCGAGCGTCGTCTTCAGCCCGCGCAGCGTCTCGCCGAAGACGCGGTAGGCGCCGCCGACGCCGCCCGGCTCCGGGCCGCGCTGGACGGCGATGACGTCCGGCGAGGGGTCGTAGGGGGTCATGCCGCTAGAGCACCACCACGAGGATCGCTGTGATGAGCGCGTTGAAGGTCGCGAGCGGCAGCAGGATCTTCCATCCGAACGACATCAGCTGGTCGTAGCGCAGCCGCGGCAGGGTCGCGCGGATCCAGATGAAGAAGATGACGACGGCGAGCATCTTCAGCAGGACCCAGAACGGGGCCAGCCACTCCGGTCCCGGGCCGAGCCAGCCGCCGAGGAACATCGCGGTCGCGATGCCCGCGAAGACGACCATGTGGAGGTACTCGGCGAGCAGGAACGACGCGAGCCGCATGCCACCGAACTCGGTGTTGTAGCCGGCGACGATCTCGGCGTCGGCCTCGGGGAGGTCGAACGGCGCGCGCGCGGTCTCGGCGAAACCGGCGACGAGGAAGATCAGGAAGCCGACGATCTGCGGGCCGATGAACCAGCCGATGTCCTCCTGCTTCTCGACGATGTCCACGAGCGAGAGCGAGCCGGTCATCATCACGACGCCGATCAGCGCGAGCCCGAGCGCGACTTCGTAGGAGATCAGCTGCGCGGCCGAGCGCATTGCGCCCAGGAACGAGTACTTCGACCCCGACGCCCAGCCGCCGAGGACGAACGCGTAGAACGCGATCGCACCGAAGGCGAACGCGTAGAGGATCCCGATCGAGACGTCGATCCCGTAGAGGCCGAACTCGCCGCCCCAGGCGCCTACCGGCCCGAAGGGGATGATCGCGAGCGTCGCGATCGCCGTGAAGATCGAGATCACCGGCGCGATCGCCATCATCCAGACGACCGCAGTACGCGGATACGAGGGCTCCTTCGAGAGCAGCTTCAGCACATCGGCGATCGGCTGGAGCAGGCCGTAGGGCCCGACGCGGTTCGGTCCGTAGCGCGCCTGGAAGCGCCCGATCAGCTTGCGTTCGAGTAGCGTCAGCAGCGGGACGATCGCGAAGATCACCCCGAAGATCACGACCGACTTGATGATCTGGACGCCGGCCGACTCGACCACGTCGGCGCTCTGGGCGAGGAGGCTCATGCCTTGCGCACCTCAACCGTCCGCGGCGCTCCGTTCATCAGCGCCGTCGCGTTGTCGGCCGTCGTGCCCTCGATCAGGAAGACGCTCCCGGCGGGCACCCCGGAATGGAGCGCGGCGATCGCCGAGACGGAGGCCCCGTTCGCGCTCACCTCGACGCCGTCGCCCTCCGCGATCCCGAGCCGCTCGGCGTCCGCGGGCGAGAGCTGGGCGCGCTGCTCGGGCGCGAGGAAGCGCAGCACCGGCGAGTGGTCGGTCTCGCGCGTGGCCCAGAGCGAGGCGATCGTGCCGAGGCGCAGGCCTTCCGGGACGGGCGGTGGCTCGGGCGCGGATCCGGCTTCACCGTCGTCTTCGCCGGACGCCTGCGGAGCGGAGGCGCCCTCGCGCTCCTGCCAGCGGACGCCCTCGCCGCCCACCTCTTCGAGCGTGACGCCGTAGAACGGCACGGCCTGCGACATCTGCGTAAAGGCGTCGGAGTACCCGTCGGCGGGCTGTTCGTCCTGCTCCGTAATAGCCGCCTCGAGCGCGCCGAGGACGCTCCACAGCGGGCGCACCTCGCCCGGGCGGCCGATCGCCTGGCGCACGCGCTGGAGGCGACCGTCGGGGTGGGTGAGGGTGCCCTCCCGCTCAGCGTAGGACTCGGCCGGGAACACGACCTTCGCGTGATCGGTGATCGTCTCGCTGGCGAAATCGGCCACCGCCACGACGAAGCCCGCGGCGTCGAGCGCGCGCTCCCAGGCGGCGCGGTCGGGATGGGTCCGCAGCGGGTCGGAGCCGACGAGCAGGAGCGTGTTCAGATCGCCGCCCGCGAGCGCGTTCGCGATCCCGGGCGCGTCGAGGCCCGCCTCGGACGGCTCGGCGAGGCCGGGGCCGAGGTTCGGGTCGCAGCCGACCTCGCGCAGACCGCGCGCGTTCGTCGAGCGCGGCACCTCGAGCAGCCCGGACTCCTCGTGACCCGCAAGGTTCATATCCCCGGCGAGATCGAGCAGGGCGGCGATCGACTGGGGCCCGCGCTCGCCCTCCGACACGCGCTCGCCCCAGAGCACGACCTTGGACTCGGCGCGCCGTAGAAGCCCGGCGGCTGCGCGGACGGCGTCCGGGTCGGCGCCGGCGCGGCGCGCGAGCTCGTCGAGGCTGGCGGGCTCGCCCGTCCTGGGCTCGCCGACGGCGGCGGACAGCGCCCGCAGCGCGGCCTCGCTCGCGCCGGGTGCGAAGCGCAGCGTCACCGCCGCGTTCGGGTCGAGCGAGCTAGGGCGGCTGGAGGCGACGATCAGCTTCACGCCGTGTCGCCGCGCGCCCTTTCGCACCCGCAGGTCGAGGATCGGCGACTCGTCGACGAGCTCCGACTCGAGCACGAGGACGACGCCGGCGTAATCGATGTCGGCCACCTTCGCACCGAGCGCCGGGTCGGCCAGCACACGCGCCTGCTCCGCGTCGAGCGCCGCCCCGGGGCGGGCGGCGACATGCGGCGAGCCGAGTGCGGAGCGCATCAGCCGCTGAAGCGCGAAGCCCTCTTCGTTCGTCGTCTCCGGCCCGGCGAGCGCGGCGGTCTTCGCTCCGGCGCGGCGCAGGCCCGCGGCCGCCGCGTCGAGCGCTTGGTCCCAGGAGACGGGCCGCAGGGAGCCGCCGTCGTTCAGCAACGGCTCGGTGATCCGCTCGGTCGAGTGGACGGCCTGGTAGCCGAAGCGACCGCGGTCGCAGAGCCAGCCGTCGTCGACCTGCTTGTTGCCATGCCCCTCGAAGCGCGAGCGGACGCGCAGGACCTTGTCGTCGTCGCGGACCGTGAACTCGATGTTGCACTGGCTCGGGCACAGCGAGCAGACCGAGCCCGCCCCCTCGACGTCCCACGGCCGCGCGCGGAAGCGGTAGGCGGTCGAGGTCAGAGCGCCGACGGGGCAGAGCTCGATGATGTTGCCGCTGAACGGCGCGACATATGGGTGCCCGTCGTGGGTCCCGACAAAGGTGTGGTAGCCGCGCTCGAGGAATGCGAGCTGGTAGTCCTCGGCGATCTCCTGCGAGAAGCGCACGCAGCGGTAGCACAGGATGCAGCGCTCGCGGTCGATCGCCACCAGCGGCGAAAGCTCGAGCGGCTTCTTGAAGTGGCGCTTCGGCTCGACGAAGCGCGAGCGCCCGGGGCCCCAGCCGAAGGTCACGTCCTGGAGCGGGCACTCGCCGCCCTTGTCGCAGACCGGGCAGTCGAGCGGGTGGTTGATCAGGATGAACTCGACGACCGCGGCCTGCGCTTCCTTGACGCGGTCGGAGGTGGTCGTGACGACCATCCCGTCCTTCACCGGCGTCGAGCACGCCGTCTGCAGCTTCGGGATCCCCTCGATCTCGACGAGGCACATGCGGCACGCGCCGACCGGCTCGCCGAGCTTCGGCTCGTAACAGAAGTACGGGATCTCGACGTCGCCCTCCTTGGCCCCGTCGACGAGCATGACGCCCTCCGCCGCGGTGACCTCGCGCCCGTCGATCTCGAACGTGACCATGCGCTCCTCGGGACGAGGCATCAGGCCGTCGCCTCCAGCCGCGCGGCGGCGGGGTCCGCCTCGATCATCTCGATCATGTCGCGCGCGCCGCGCGCCTCCTCGATGTGCTGCTCGAACTCGGCGCGGAAGTGCTTCACCATCGAGCCGACCGGCATCGCCATCGAGTCGCCGAGGACGCAGAGGCAGTGGCCGATGATGTTCTCCTGGACCGACGCCATCAGCTCGAGGTCCATCGGCGTCGCGTCGCCGGCGTCGATCCGCTCGAGCATCTGGACCGTCCAGTTCGTGCCCTCGCGGCACGGCACGCACTTGCCGCACGACTCGTGGCGATAGAACTTCGCCAGCCGCAGCGCGAGGTGGACGATCTGCGTCGAGTCGTCGGCGACGATGATCGCGCCGGAGCCGAGCATCGAGCCCGCCTTCTCCATGTCCTCGAACGTGTAGGGGACGTCGAGGTGCTCGTCGAGCAGGACGGGCGCCGACGAGCCGCCGGGGAACCAGCACTTGACCTTGCGCCCGTCCGGCGGACCGCCGGCGAGGCCATAGACGATGCTCGCGTCCGGTGATCCCCAGCTCGATCTCGTAGTTGCCCGGGCGCTGTACGTTGCCCGAGACCGACACGAGCTTCGGGCCCGTCGACTGCTCGGTGCCGTACGAGCGGAACCAGTCGGCGCCGCGCCCGATGATCAGCCCGGCGCAGGCGAGCGTCTCGACGTTGTTGATCAGCGTCGGCCCCTGGTAGAGGCCCTGGTTGGCGGGGAACGGCGGCTTCAGCCGCGGGTTGCCGCGCTTGCCCTCGAGCGCGTCGAGCAGCGCCGACTCCTCACCGCAGATGTAGGCGCCCGCGCCGCGGTGGACGACGAGCTCGACGGAGTGGCTCGAGCCGAAGACGCGCTCGCCGAGGTAGCCCTTGTCGTAGGCCTCGGCGACCGCGCGGTCGAGGATGTCGGCCTGGTGCTCGTACTCGCCGCGGATGAAGATGAACGCGCGGTTGGCGCCGGCCGCGTAGGAGGCGATGATCATCCCCTCGATCAGCTGGTGCGGGTTGCGTCTGCATCAGCAGCCGGTCCTTGAACGTGCCCGGCTCGGACTCGTCGGCGTTGCAGCAGAGGAACTTGTCCATCTGCCCCTGGGGGATGAAGCTCGCCTTCTTTCCCATCGAGAAGCCCGCTCCGCCGCGGCCGCGCAGGCCCGATGCCTCAAGCTCCTCGACGACCGTCTGCGGGTTCCATCTCCGTCAGCGCCTTGCGCGCCGCCTCGTATCCGCCGAGCCGTTCGAAGACGTCGATCGTCGCGAGCCCCGGCTCGTCGATGTGCTCGAGCAGGACCGAGATCTCCCCTTCACGGTCGCTCATCGCCCCTTCTCCTGCCACGGCAGTGCGAAGTCCTCGTCGCTGAGGCTTCGTCCCGGCAGAACCTCGCGGCCCTCCTTGATCGCGGCGACGATCTCGGGCGCGTCCGCCTCGGACAGCGGACCGACGAAGCGGCCGTCCACCGAACACATCGGTGCCATGTCGCACGCGCCGAGGCACTCGAACTCACGGATCTCGACATCGCCGAGGTCCGGCCTCCTCGGCCGCGACGACGATCGCGTCGTAGACGTCCTTCGCATCGCGCAGGCAGCACGCGACGCTCGTGCAGACGTACAGGTAGTGGCTGCCGACGGGCTGCTCGCGCAACATGTCGTAGAACGTCACGACCGACGTGAGGTAGGCCGGCGTCACGCGCATGACCGCCGCCACCTGGGCGATCGCCTCCGGCGAGCACCAGCCGTGCACCCTCTGCGCGGCGGTGAGCGCCGGCAGCGCGGCGGAGTGGCGGTCCGGGTAACGGCCGATGATCGTCTCGATCTCCTCGCGCAGGCCCTCGGGCACCGGCGTCAGCGCGGGATCGGGGATCTCGGCCGGGGCCTTCGAGGGGTCCACGGCCTCGTCCCAGCCGGTCGTCGCCGCGCGCGGGACGTTCTGGATCGGCCGCGGAACGCCGTTGGCGCTCACCGGTCCACCCCGCCGATGATCGGGTCGAGCATCGCGACCGAGGCGATCAGGTCGGCGATCAGCCCGTCGCGCCCCATGTCGGGCACCATCTGCATGTTGTTGAACGAGGGGTCGCGCATGTGCACCCGCGACGGCTTCGCCGATCCGTCCGAGACGACGAAGCAGCCGAGCTCGCCGCGCGGCGACTCGACCGCCGCGTAGTACTCGCCGGGCGGCGGGCGGAAGCCCTCGGTCACGAGCTTGAAGTGGTGGATCAGCGCCTCCATCGACGTAGCCAGCTCGTCGCGCGGCGGCAGCGCGACCTTGCGGTTGGCGGTGATGTAGGGGCCCTCGGGGAGCCCGTCGAGCGCCTGCTCGATGATCCGCACCGACTCGCGCATCTCCGCCATCCGGACGCGGAAGCGGTCGTAGTTGTCGCCGACCGTGCCGACCGGGATGCGGAAGTCGAAGTGGTCGTAGGAGCAGTAGGGATCGGCCTTCCGCAGGTCCCACGGGTTGCCCGACGCGCGCAGCAGCGGGCCGGTGACGCCGAGCTCGAGCAGCCGCTCCTCGGACACGGTCCCGGTCCCCTTCAGGCGTTGGAGGAAGATCTCGTTCTTGTTCAGCAGCGCCTCGTACTGGTCGATCCGGCCCGGCATCGCGGCGACGAATTCGCGCACCTTCTGCTCGAACCCGGGCGGGATGTCCTCGACGACTCCCCCGACCTGGAAGTAGCGCGTGTGCATCCGCTGGCCCGACGACATCTCGAACAGGTCGAGCAGCAGGTCGCGCTCGCGCAGCGCGTACCAGAGCATCGAGATCGCGCCGACGTCGAGCGCCGCCGTGCCGAGCCAGAAGAGGTGGCTCGAGATGCGGTTCAGCTCGAGGTGGATCACGCGCAGGTACTGCGCGCGCAGCGGCACCTCTTCGCTCGAGCAGCTGCTCGACCGCGCCGCAGTAGGCGAGCATGTTCGAGTAGTAGGCGAGGTAGTCCATCCGCTCGACGAACGGGATGACCTTCCAGTAGGAGTGCTCCTCGCAGCTCTTCTCGATCCCGGTGTGGAGGTAGCCGATGATCGGGACGACGTCGCGCACGTACTCGCCCTCGAGAGTGGTCAGCAGGCGGAGCACGCCGTGGGTGGCGGGGTGGTGCGGGCCGAGGTTGATCGTGAACAGCTCGGTGTCCACGTCGCCGTTATCACCGCCGACGCTGCCGAGCGTGACCGACTCCTCGCGCTCGCGGTAGGGCGTGTCGAGCGGGGTCGGGTCAGTCATTCGCGGAGCCCTCGGCGACGTCCTCGTTGTACGTGAAGTGGACGACCTCGCCGCCGATCGGGAAGTCGCGCCGCTGCGGGTGGCCCTCGTAGTCCTCGGGCATCAGGATCCGTCGCAGGTCGGGATGGCCCTCGAAGACGACGCCGAACATGTCGTAGACCTCGCGCTCGTGGAAGTCCGCCCCGGGGTAGAGGTCCACGACCGACGGCACGCTCGCCTCGTCCACGCCCATCCGCGCCTTCACCGCGATGCGGTCCGGGCGGTGCATGTCGATCAGCTGGTAATGGACGCCGAGGCGTGGCTCGTCCGGCAGGTAATCGCAGCCGTGCACGCTCATCAGCTGGCCAAACGGCTCGTCGGGGTCGTCACGCAGGCGCTCGAGCACGTCGTGCACGCGCGCCGGGGCGACCTCGATCGTCGCCTGCCCGCGGAAGTAGCTCGTCCCCGTGACCGCGTCGTCGCCGAGGGCGTCCCGCAGGCGCCGCGCGATCAGCTCGAGCCCGGTCGCGTCAGGCACTCTCTGTCGTTTCCTGAGCCCTGTAGCGCTCCCGCCAGCCGAGTTCCGGCTGCTCGCGGATCTTCTTCTGGAGCTTGATGATCCCGTAGTTGAGGGCCTCCGGCCGCGGCGGGCAGCCCGGCACGTAGATGTCCACCGGGAGGAACTTGTGCGCGCCGGCGACGAGCGCGTAGTTGTTGAACATCCCGGCGCTCGACGCGCAGGCGCCCATCGAGATCACCCACTTCGGCTCGAGCATCTGGTCGTAGATGCGGCGGATTACCGGCGCCATCTTGATCGAGATCCGCCCGCTCAAGATCAGCATGTCGGCCTGGCGCGGTGACGCGCGCAGCGCTTCGAGGCCGAAGCGCGCGAGGTCGTTTCGCGGTGAGCCGACGATCGCGATCATCTCGATCGCGCAGCAGGCGAGCCCGAAGGTGAGCGGCCAGCACGCGTTGGCCTGACCCCAGTGCTGCATCTTCTCGAAGGTCGTGACCAGCAGGCGCTCCTCGACGAACTCCTCGAGGTCCTTGCCCTCGAGCTCGCCGCGGAGCAGCTCCTGCGAGCGCCGCTGGCGGACCTTGAGGTCCTCCGGCGAGTCGAGCCGGGTGCGGATCACTTCCATTCGAGCGCCCCCCGCCTCCAGACGAAAACGAACGCCACGAACAGCAACACGATGAAGATTCCGGTCTCGACGAGTGCGAAGGTCCCGAGCGCCTTCAGCTGCAGCGCCACCGGGTAGAGGAAGATCACCTCGATGTCGAACAGGATGAAGAGCATCGCGATGAGGTAGAAGCTGATCCCGAAGCGGAAGCTCTTCTTGACCTCCGACGGGAGGCCGCACTCGTACGGATCGCTTTTGACCTTGCTCGGCTTGCGCGGGCCGGTGAAGTGGTTCAGCGCGGTGAACGCGGAGCCCACCGCGAGGCCGAGGGCTACGAACACCAAGACCGGAAGATAGGCGTCGATCATCGCTGCGAGCGGTTTATATACCGCCTTGTGACAAGTTGCTACATAGTGCGAAAGGGCTCTTTCTGAAGGACGTCCACCTCGTTCTGGGGATCGCCGTGCTCGCCACCAACGTGCTCGCTGCGGGTTGGGGGGCCGTCGCCTGGCTGCGGCACGAGCCGTCGGTCGCGTTCTGGTACCTCCTGCGCGTCGCGCAGGCGACCGTGGTCGCGGAGGTGATCGTCGGCGGGATCATGCTCGCCCGCGGCGACCGCGCCGGCGACGAGCTGCACGTGATCTACGGCGTCGCGCCGCTCGTGATCACGCTCGTGTCGGAGGCGATGCGCGTCGGCGCGATGCAGCGCGAGGTCTCTGCGGCGGGCGACCTCGAGTCGCTCGACCGCTCGCAGGAGGTCGCGCTCGCCCGGCGGATCGTGCTGCGGGAGATGGGCGTGATGACGATTGGCGCGTTACTGATCGTGACCCTCGCGCTGCGGGCGATGCAGTCCGGCCTGTCCTAGCCAGTCGAGTGGCCGGTAGTCGCCGGCGTGGAACACCATCGGGTCGCCGCCGGGCGCATCGAACGAGCTGACCGCGACGAGCGCGATCAGGTGGTCGCCGCCTTCGACGAGGTCCTCGACCGTGCCGGTCACCCATGCGACGACGCCGTCGAGCACCGGGACGCCGTCAATGTCGCGCCAGCCGACGTCGCGGAACTTCTCCGCGTGCGAGGCCTTCCCGGCGAACGTGGTGGCGAGCTCGCCGTGGTCGGCCGCGAGCACGTTGACCGCCAGTCGGCGCGACTCGCGCACCACCTCGAGCGTCCGCGAGCTGCGGTCGAGGCAGGCGACCAGCATCAGCGGATCGAGCGACAGCGACGCGATGGCGTTCGTCGTCAGTCCCGCCGGTCCGGCATCGCCCGCGGTGGTCACGACCGCAACACCGGTGACGAAGTTGCCGATCACGGCCCGGTAGCGATCTCTGTCGTCGGCCTCGCCCACGGGCGTCTATATACCGGTACCGGGGGCGGGCGTGTGGCGCGTTGCCACTCGGTCTGATGACTAGAAATCCCCCGGAGCGGGGATATTTCAGGTCTGATCGGCTGGGGGGCCATGACGAAAACGACTGAGCTATTGGCAGGAAAGACGAGTGACAACCGGGCACCTGGACGGATCGGGACCCGGTCGCTGGCGATCGCCGCAGAGTTGACCCGCCTGCCCGAGGTGCGCGAGTTCGCACTGCGGGCGGCGAAGGCTGCGGGGTTCGACGACGAGGACAGCTTCTGGGTCACCGTCGCCGCGAGTGAGGCGGCCGCGAACGCGATCGAGCACGGCTCGTCCGGCAGCGGCGACGAGATCGCCCTGCAGGCGCGGCTCGAGGATGGCGCGCTCGCCTTCTACGTCTCCGACCGGGGCAACTTCGTGCCGCGCGTGGCGCGGGGTGCGATGCCCGAGCGCGGCCGCGGCCTGCGCACGATCGGCGCGCTGATGGACGACGTGGACGTCCGCCCCGCCGCGGACGGCACGGTCATCCGCTTTTCGAAGCGGCTTTCTTCTTAGCCGCGGTCTTCTTCGCGGCAGGCTTCTTCGCTGCGGTCTTCTTAGCAGCGGTCTTCTTCGCGGCAGGCTTCTTCGCCGTCGAGCGCTTCTTCGGCGACTTCTTCGCTCCGGCGCCGTTGGCCTTCGCCGTCTTCGTCGGCGCCTTCTCCTTCGACTGCTCGATCGAAGCCTTGAGCGCGGCCATCAGATCGGGCACGGGGGTCGGCTCGGCGGCCTCCTCGACTGGCGCCGTCACCTCCTCGCCGGCGACCTTGCGCTCGATCATCTGCATCAGCTCGCGCTTGTGCTCGTTCTCGTACTCGTCCGGATCGAACGGCTTCGCGAGGCTCTCGACGAGCTCCCGCGCCATGTCGAGCTCCGCCTTCGTCACCTTCGTCGACGAGATGCGGTCCTCGATCTCCTTCTTCGAACGCACGTCCTCCGGGTAGAAGAGGAGCTCGATCACGAGCGCCTCGCCCGACGGGCGCAGCAGCACGAGGTGCTCCTTCGCCGACAGCACCAGCTTGCCGACGCCGACCTTGCCGGTCTCCTCGAGCGTCTTCACCAGCAGCGCGTAGGGCTTCTCGGCGTTTTCCTGCGGCTCGGTGTAGTAGCTGCGGTCAAAGTAGACAGGGTCCACCTCGTCGGCGTCGATGAACGCGAGCATGTCGATCGTGCGCCGTCGCTCGACGGCGACGCTCTCGAGCTCCTCGTCGGTGACGACGACGAAGCTTCCCTTCGACACCTCGTAGCCCTTGACCGTCTCGGTGCGCTCGATCGTCTCATCGCGCGCGGGCGAGTAGAGCTGCTGGCGGATCGGCTCGAGCTTCTCGGCGTCGAGCGTGCGGAACTTGGGGTCCGACCGCTGGGTCGCTATCCCGATCGCGATCGGGATGTTCACGAGCCCGAAAGAAATCGTGCCCTTCCAGATTGCGCGCATCGGACTCAGTCTGTCAAAACGGTACCCGTTTGCCTGCGCGTGCAATCCGGCTTGCAGGGCGGGGTGGGCAGGGCGAAAAAAGGCCCCGGCAGCGACTTGATCGCCGCCGATGTAGACGACCGAGAGCGATCCTTCGCTCAAAAAGCTGGTCGTCACGCCGCCGCCGGGGCGGCTGACTGTTTCAACGAACCTCGATCTTCCCCTTCATTCCCAATTGCTCGTGGTCGCCGACGGTGCAGATGAAGTCGTACGTGCCCGGCTCGAGGTCGAGCTTCAGGTCGGCGGACTTGCCGCCGGTGATCACAGGAGTGGCGCCCGCGTCGCCCACCTTCAGGTCGTGTGCAAGCTCGCCCTCGTTCTCCAGCTTCAGGTCGAGCGAGGCCTTGCTCGCACTCGGGCGGTCGACGACGATCGTCTTGGGGTCGAACGAGTACTCCTTCGCGACCACCGGGACGGGTTGGGCCCCGTCCACGGTGACCGTCTTCCCCTCCGACTTGTCGTCGCCACATCCGCTCGCGACGGCCGCGGCGGCGGCGAGCGCGAGGGCGGTCTGTATCGGCGCGAAGCGGCCCACGAGGCGGCGGATAGTATCCGCGCTCGTGCGCCGGACACGCCAGAAACTCGCCCTGCCCGCCTGCGGGCTCGCGGCGTCGGTCGCGCTTTTCGCGGTCGGCTGCGGCGAGCAGGAGATCGAGGTTTCGAAGCAGGACCCGGGGATGCGCGAGGGCGCCGAGATCTTCAACCAGCGCTGCAGCGGCTGCCACACGCTGAGCGCTGCGGCCTCGTCGGGCTCGGTCCCCGAGGGTCAGCTCAAGTACTCCGAGCGGACGAACGGCCCGAACCTCGACACGCGCAAGGAGAGCGCCAAGGACGTCCTGTTCGCGCTGCGCAACGGAGGCTTCTCGGGCGCGATCATGCCCGCGAACATCGTCGTCGGCGACGACGCGAACCTCGTGGCGCGCTTCGTCTGCGCCTACGCCGGCCAGCCGAAGGACAAGCCGAAGCCGGCGAGCGAGTGCACGATTCCACCGCAGCTGCGCTAGAGCGCCTGACGGGCTGAGGCGTCGCGCGCGTGCTCGACCTGAAGACGATTCGCGACGATCCCGCGCCGACGCGGGACGCCTTGGCGCGCCGCGGGCCGGAGGCTGCCGAGGCGCTCGACCGCGCGCTCGAGCTCGACGCCCGCCGGCGGGAGCTGTTGCCCGAGCGCGAGGGGCTGAGCGCGACGAAGAAGGCCGCCAACGACGCGATTGCCGAGGCCAAGCGCTCGGGTGGCGACGCCGAGGCCGCGATCGCGGAGATGCGCGCCCTCGGCGGCCGGGAGAAGGAGCTCCAGGCACAGCTCGACGAGGTGGAAGGGGAGCTGCGGCAGGCGCTCGCCACGCTGCCGAATCCGCCGTCCGAGTCGGCCCCCGACGCCGAGGAGGTCCTGCGCGAGGTGGGCGACGGCGGACGCACGGGCCGCGATCACCTGGAGCTGCTCGGCGACCTCGTGGACATGGAAGCGGGCGCGCGCGTCGCGGGATCGCGCTTCGCCTACCTCAAGGGCCCGCTCGTGCTGCTCGAGCTCGCGCTGATCCGCTGGGGGGTCGAGCTGCTCGGAGAGAAGGGCTTCGTCCCCACCGTGACGCCGGTGCTCGTGCGCGAGGAGGCGCTGTTCGGCACCGGCTTCCTGCCGGACACCGAGCAGCAGATCTACGCCCTGCCCGACGACGACCTCTACCTCGCCGGCACCTCGGAGGTCGCGCTCGCATCGCTCCACGCCGGCGAGATCCTCGAGGCCGGGTCGCTGCCGCTCCGCTACGCGGGGTTCTCGTCGTGCTTTCGCCGCGAGGCGGGGGCAGCGGGCAAGGACACGCGCGGGATCTTCCGCGTGCACCAGTTCGACAAGCTCGAGATGTTCGCGTTCGTCGAGCCGGCCGAGGCCGAGGCGGAGCACGAGCGCCTGCTCGCGATCGAGGAGGAGATCTTCCAGGCGCTGGGGCTGCCCTACCGAGTGGTGAACATCCCGGTGGACGACCTCGGCTCCTCGGCGGCGAAGAAGTACGACCTCGAGGCGTGGCTTCCCGGGCAGGGCGCCTACCGCGAGCTGACCTCGTGCTCGAACACGACCGACTTCCAGGCGCGGCGGCTCGACGTCCGCCATCGCGCCGAGGCGGGGTCGAGCACGTCGCCACGCTCAACGGCACGGCGATCGCCGTCGGCCGCACGATCATCGCGCTGGTCGAGAACGGCCAGCGCGACGACGGGACGATCGAGCTGCCGGAGGTACTCGTGCCGTTCGGCGCGCCCGCGGTGATCGAGGCTGTGGGCTAGCCGTCGGCGGGGCTAGAGCCCGGCGCGCCGGAGGTCCTTGCGGAGCTCCTTCGCGCTGCGCGCGCGGGTGTTGTCGACCGCGCCGAGGAAGCGCACGCGGCCCTTCTTCACGCCCGCGATAACGCGGCCGTTGTAGAGCACGGTCAGCTTGCTTCGGACCTTGGCGGAGCGCTTGAGGGTCCTGGCGGCGCGGGTGGCCTTTGTCCCGCGGCGGACCCCCTTGACGCGGTGGCCCTTGGAGGTCGAGAACACGGACGTCACGCGTCCCTTGTCGAGCGTCGCGAGCACCGCGCCCCCGCGGCGGACGCAGAAGCGGAGCGAGCGGCTGCCCGCCTCGACGGCGGCCTTCCCCGCGTCGCGCAGCACCGTTTCGCGCTTTCGCCCGATGCGGACCGCGCCGATCCCGCGCTTGGTCACCGACAAGCTGCGGGGAAGGCACTTCGGGCCGGCGGTCGGCCACACATTCTTTGCGACCCGCACCGCGTAGAAGCCGGTCACGCCGTCCGAGTACCAGACCTCACGGCGCTCCGGGGCGAACGCGGGCATCGACATCGCGAAGTTGCTCGCCTGATAGCCGGTCTCGAAGCGGGCCGCCGTCGTCGGGGCGACGAAATAGGCGATCTCCTTCGGCGCGATCAAATTCGAGATGTCGAACACGCGCAGCCCCGAGACGATGAACGAGCACGCCACCACGAGCGGGTCGTCGGGTGTCGGGATGTTGCAGTAGTGCGCGCCGTACCCTTGGACGGGGCTTAGCGCGCCGGGGTCGTTGGCGGCTGCTGCGTGCTCGGCCGGCTGGTTCACCTGGAGGCGCAGGTTCGAGACCACCCTCGGCTTGGTCTCGTCGGAGATGTCAATGATCCGCGCCGCACCGACCGCGTCCGGGTTCCTGTCGCCGCGCGTGGTCGAACCCCCGCTGTACTCGTCGACCTCGAGCACGTAGGGCTTGCCGTCGCGTTTGAAGGGGATCGCGTTCTGCGGGATCGTGGCGCTGTTCCACGTCAGCCGGCTGAGCTCGCGCACCTGCGGGTTGCGCTTGCGCGCCTGGATCTCGCTGGTATCGATGATCACCATCTGGCCGCTGGTGTCCGCGAGGTAGCCGCGGTTGCCGTCGTCGCTGAGCGACATCCCGTGCGATGAGATGTTGCCGTGCCAGATCGCATGCGGGTCCTTTGGGTCAGTCACGTCGACGGCGGTGATCCCGGGCTGCGCCGTGCCCGTCGCGTAGAAGGTCCGCCCGTCCGAGGAGAACCCGCTCTCATGGCCGATGCGCGCGGTCGGGTACGTGGACTGGAGGACGGGGTGGCGGCAGTCGTTGCTCATGTCGTAGACCGCGACCAAGCCCGGGCTGGTCGCCGGGTTGCCCGATACCGCGGCGATCAGCCCGCGCTTTGCGTTGACGTTCACCGACTCGTGCGGCGTCTGCATCGGGAACGCCGTCAGCAGGTCGGTCTGCAGCGGGCGCTCCGGGTTCGCTCATGTCGAGGACCGCGACGCCGGACGAAGCGCCCCTCGGGATGGAGCGCGTTCAGCGGGAAGAGCAGGCTCGTGTCGTAGAACGCGCAGTCGCGACCCTGTTTGTCCGTATAGCGGTAGACCTTGAAGCCGCCGGAGGAGCCGTGCTGGCCGACGAGCGTCGTGTTGCAGGTGAACCCGTTGTTGGCGGTGCCTGCCGGGACGCGGCCCTGGATGCCGGGCTCGGTGCGATCGCCGGAGGCGCACTGCGCCCGCGGCGTCGCCACTAGCGGCGGTTCGGCGCGTCGCTCGGTCGGCACCCTCGTGGGCGTTTGCCCGAAGCCCTGCCCGAGCGCGAAGAGGTCGTTGATCGGGTCCGACGGCGCCTGCGCCGTGACGGCCGGGTGGGCCTGGGCGGTCGCAGCGGCGAGAGCGAAGAACGCAATCGTGACTAATGGGGCCAGTATGCGCTTGATCGAAAAAGGGTAGCCCGCGCCGTGCAGCGCCGCGCTAGGGGCGGGGGGCGGGCGTGTCATCCTGAGCCACGCACGGAGGGGTGGCAGAGCGGTTGAATGCGGCGGCCTTGAAAGTCGCTAGGGGCCTTCGGTCCCTCGGGGGTTCGAATCCCTCCCCCTCCGCTCAGTCGAGCTTGCGCACGCGCACGGCCGTGCCGTAGGCCGCGACCTCGCTCATCACGTCGGCGACGTCGTTGCAGTCGAAGCGCATCGCGATGACGGCGTTGGCGCCGACCTGTTGCGCCGCGTCGCGCAGCCGCGCGGTGGCCTCGAGGCGGCTGTCAGAGAGCAGCTTGGTGTAGCCCTGCGCCTCGCCGCCGGCGATCGTCCGGAACGACGCGCCGATGTTCGAGAACACATTGCGCGCGCGCACGATCAGCCCGAAGACCTCGCCGAACACCTCTTCGATCTCGTAGCCGGGAAGGTCGTTCATCGTCGTGATCAGGACGGGCGGCCCGTGGTAGCCCGTCAGCGGGGCACCGATCTGCCCCGGCTCGGGCCCTGTCGTCGCGCTCGGCGCCTGCGCCTGCGGGGAGCCGTCGTGGCCCTGCGCCCGGTGCTCAGTCCACTGGCTTCCGTCCCAGTAGCGAAGCATCCCGGGCTGCTCCGAGTCGGGGTACCACCCGGCGGCGGCGTTCTCGGACGGGCTGTCGATCGTCTCGTCGGCGATGGGCGCGAGTCTAGTCGCCGCGGCGCTCGAGGAACGTCAGCGCCGAGCGCGCGAAGCGCTCGTGGAACTGGAACAGAAACGCGTGCGACGCGCGCGTGAAGAGGTCGAGCTTGCCCTGCGGGATCAGCGTGGCGATTGTCTTGGCGTTTGCGGGCGGGGTGACGGGATCGCGCGTGCCTCCCGTGGACAGCACGGGTATGCGCAGGCGCTCCAGCGCCCGGGCGTTTTCCTCGCTGCGCAGCCACGGGTCCTCCGCGGCGACCTGGGCCTCGACCGTCGCGCGCGGGACATCGAAGTCGTCGGGGATCTCGCCGCTGTCGCTTGCGCGCTCGAGCCGGCTGAGGAAGGTTCGGCCCGCGGCCTGGCCTTGCCTGGTCGGCGGGTAGAGGACCTTCAGCACCTCCGCGTCGCTCGGGTCGGGATTGTTGTCGAGCTCCTGCGCCTGGGACGACCCGAGCACGGCCCGGCGGCCGCCCGGGTTGGTCCCGGCGAGGATCAGACGCCGGACCCGGTCGGGATGGCGGACGGCGAGCTGCTGCGCGACGAAGCCGCCCATCGACCAGCCGAGCACGTCGGCGCGGGGCGTGCCGATCGCGCTCATGAAGTCGGCGACCGTGTCGGCCAGCAGCGGGAACGAGGTCCGACCGCGACTGAGCTTCGACGAGCGTCCGATACCGGGGTAGTCGAGCAGGATCAGCCGCCGCTTCTCGGCCAGCAGCCGCAGCAGCGCCGGGTCCCACTCGGCCATCGTCGAGCCGGTCCCGATCAAGAGGACGAGCGGAGCGCCCTGCCCGCGCTCGTACCACGCGATCGTGTCGCTTCCGACGCGGGTGCGCTTGACCTCGGCCTTGAACGCCGCGGGCGACTGGTCGGCGCTCGAGCCGCAACCCAGTATGAAAAAAGCAGCAATGAAGGGGAGGAGAAGCAGGCGGGTTCGGCGAGGCATTCAGCGAGTATGGAGAAGGCGGGCGAGTTCGAGCGCCACTTCGTCGGGCTCGAATGCGACCTCCTCGTAGGTGAACCGTGCCGGCCGCCAGCCGGCTGCCGTCAGTTCGCGATCGCGCTTTCGGTCGCGGCGCTGGGCCTGCCGCGATGAGTGGTAGCGGTAGCCGTCGGTCTCGACCACCAGCCGCTGCTCGCGCCAGACGAAGTCGCGCTCGCGCCCTTCGACCCTCACGTTGACCTCCGGTAAGGCCAACCGATGGCGCCGCACGAGGGCGAGGAACAGCCGCTCCAGTTTGCTCTTCGCCCCATCTGCGTCAGACCCAATCAGCACCAGCAGATCACGCAACCCGCCGACGCCGCGAAGTTGAGCCGGACGATCGAGGATCGTCTGGATCTGGTTGGGATGGAAGCGGCGGACGTCCTGCGCCCGCTCGACGATCCCGCGCAGCTCCCGGCCGTCCCGCCCGGCCGCCATGTCGACGATCGTACGACCCGGGGTGGTGATGCGGAGCCGGTCGCGAACGACGGTGTCGGCCGTGGGCAGATCGAGGCGGTGGGTCCTTATCCGCGGTTCGGCACGCATCCGCTGGCCGGCCGTCGTCACGTGAATCGGAAGGCGCGGCGCGTTGAAGAAACGCCAGAAGACTCCAGCGGCATCGTGTGACAGCGCCGAACCCTCTCCGCACGCGAGCAACGCGCCCATCCACCAGCCCTCCTGGCTCAGCGCTCCATACCCGACCAGTGAATACACGCCGCCGAACATCGGCCGCAGCCGCCCCGCGCGCACGGCACGCCCGATCGTGTCCGTGCGCAACCCGGAAGCCAGCAGCTGCTGGCGGGTCACCACGCCGTACTGGCGATCGGCCCGTTCGGCGACCACCCAATCCCGTCTCGTGGTTGTTTGTATGCGCATACCGCATAAGACGCACCACGAGTTGGTTTTCACCCCCGTTCGAGAGGGGCCGGGTAGGGTGCGGGAATGGCCGAGGCGCTGGCAGGAAAGACGGTCTTCATGTCCGGGGGGAGCCGGGGGATCGGGCTGGCGATCGCGGTTCGGCTCGCGCAGGACGGCGTAAACGTCGCGCTGATGGCGAAGACCTCTGAACCCCACCCGAAGCTCCCGGGGACGGTCCACACCGCTGCGGAGGAGATCGAGCAGGCCGGCGGCAAGGCGCTGCCGATCGTCGGCGACGTTCGCGACGAGCAGCAGGTCCTGCAAGCCGTTGCCGAAACGGGCGAGCGTTTCGGGGGAATCGACATCGTCGTGAACAACGCGAGCGCGATCAACCTCGCGCCGATGGCCGCGCTCGAGCCCAAGCGCTACGACCTGATGCAGACGATCAACGCGCGCGGGACGTTCGTCGTCACGCGTGCGTGCCTCGAGCACCTGCGTGCATCCGACCACGCCCATGTGCTCACCCTCTCGCCGCCCCTCAGCGCCGACCCGCGCTGGCTCAACGGCCACTCCGCCTACACGCTCTCGAAGATGGGGATGACGATGCTCACGCTGGGCGTCGCTGCGGACGAGAAGGAGCACTCGATCGGAGCGAACTGCCTCTGGCCGCGCACCCTGATCGCCACTGCTGCGGTCCAGAACCTGCTCGGAGGCGACGCGGCGATGGCTGCGGCGCGCACGCCGGAGATCGTCGCCGACGCGGCCCACGAGATCCTCGGCCGCGATCCGGCGCAATGCGCAGGGAACACCTTCATGGACGACGAGGTGCTCGCCGAGGCCGGGGTCACCGACCTCGACCAGTACGCCGCAAAGCAGGGTGGAGAACTGGCTTTGGACCTCTTCGTAGAGGGATGGCCCGAGTAACCTTCGGGCCCTCGCGGACGTAATCCCTGCGTCAGCGGGACTCGCTACGCTGTTGCCGGATCGCCGTCCCGCCCAGCTGCGCCTGCCCTCCCGCATGCCCGGATCTCCCACCGCTACGCTCGACGCCTCTGCCTTCGCGATCGGTTTCGACCATCGCGACCGTGCGCGCCTGCACGAGCTGTGGGACGAGATCCTCGACTCGAACCAGTGGTCGGAGGGCGAGCTCGTGGAGCGCTTCGAGGGCGCTTGGGAGCTCGAGACAGGACTGACCGCCGTCGCGACGGGGAGCTGGAGCGGCGGCGCGCTCGCCGCGCTCGACTTCGCCGGCGTCGCGGGCGAGAAGGTGCTGTGCCCCTCGAACACGTTCATGGCGACCCCGCTTGCCGTGATCCGGTCGGGGGGAGAGCCGGTGTTCGTGGACTGCAGCCGCGAGGACCTCTGCATGTCGTTCGAGCACTTCGAGCGCCAGGCCGAGATCCACAAGCCGAAGGCCTGCTTCCTCGTCCACATCGGCGGGCACATCGCCTTCGACGCTGAGCGGATCGCCGCCTACTGCCGCGAACACGACATCTTCCTGATCGAGGACTGCGCCCACGCCCACGGCGCGAGCTGGGATGAGCGAAAGCCGGGCGGGTTCGGCGACGCGGGCGTCTACTCGTTCTACGCGACCAAGACGATCTCGAGCGGCGAGGGCGGCGCGCTCGTCACGAGCCGCCCGGAGATCGCCGACCACGCGCGCAACTTCCGCAACTACGGCAAGCCCGACTACGGGGTCGAGGGCCTCGGGCTACGGATGAGCGAATTCACCGCCGCGCTCGCGCTAGTGGGCGCCGAGCGCCTCGGCGAGATCGTCGCCTGGAAGAACGATTACGCGCGCACGCACCTCGACGACAATCACCCGAACCGGGTCGAGCTGCCGGACGGGATGGTGTCCGGCCTCTACAAGTACATCGTGTTCGAGCCGATAGAACGTTCAACAGGCAAGGTCTACGATCAGCCCTGCCACCGGATCATGAACCACGACATCGAGTTGCCGAACACGGACTGGGTCGCCGAGAACCACTGGTGCGTGCCGCTGTACTACCGCCCGGAGGCCGGCGCATGAAGATTCTCGTGACCGGGGGCGCCGGCTTCATCGGCTCGCACGTCGCCGACCGCCTCGAGGCGGCTGGGCACGAGGTCCGCATCTTCGACCTGCGCGAGTCGCCGCACCACGAGCCGGGACACTTCGACACCTTCATCGGCGACCTGCTCGACGCCGGCGACGTGCGCCGGGCGATGGAGGGCTGCGATGCCGTCGCCCACCTCGCCGCTGCGGCCGACGTCAACGAGGTCGAGGCGGAGCCCGCCGACGCCGAGGCGCTCAACTCGCGCGGGACCGTGAACGTGCTCGAGGCGGCGCGTGAGCTCGACGTCAAGCGCGTGGTGTATGCGTCGACGATCTGGGTCTACTCGGACGTCGAGGCCGAGACCGCCGACGAAGACACGGCGCTCGCGCTGCCGAGCCATCTCTACACGGCGACCAAGCTGGCGGGCGAGATGTACTGCCGCTCCTACGGTGAGCTCTACGACCTCGAGTGGACGATCCTGCGCTTCGGGATCCCCTACGGCCCGCGCGCCCGGCCGGCCGCGGTCGTGCCGGTGTTCGTCAACAAGGCGATTTGCGGTGAGCCGCTGACGATCGCAGGCGGCGGTAAGCAGACGCGCCGCTTCGTCTACGTCGAGGACCTCGCCGAGGGGGTCGCGCGCAGCTTCGACGACGTCGCGGCGAACCGGATCTACAACCTCGTTTCCGACGTGGACGTCTCGATCCGGGAGGTCGCCGAGACCGTGATCGAGACGGTCGGCAACGCCGAGCTGGTGGACACCCCCGGCCGCAGCGCCGACTTCAAGGGCGTCGAGGTGTGCGGCAAGCGCGCCGAGGCCGAGCTTGGCTGGACCGCCGCGACGAGATTCGACGAGGGCGTCCGCCGCTACGTCGCGTGGCACCGCGACGACGAGGCCAAACGCGAGGAGGCCGAGGCCGAGACGGCACTCGTCCCCGCCGCAGCCGAGACCCGCAAGCAGCTCAGCCGCCGGTCGCGTCTCGGGGCCGTCCTCGGCACGCTCGCCGACCGGGCCGGTGTGGTCGCCGTCATCCCGTGTGCCGTTCTGCTGATCCCCCTGCTGCTCGCACTCGATCGCGCGGGCGCCGGCCGCGACGACCTCGAGACCGTCGGGATCATGAGCCTCGTCGGGATCATCCTCTACTCGGCCCTGATGCCTGACGGGTCGCGCACCCGCGGATCGACCGCCACGCGCTGGGCCTGGGTCGGCGTCGGCCTGTTCGTCGCCGCGCTCGTGCAGTGGCAGAACGGGCCGCTGCACCTCGACAACCCCCGGATCACGGCGCTGATCCTGAGCGTCGTCGGCGGGCTGTTCGGCGCGATCACCGCCGCCGCCGTTCGCTGGCTGCTGCGCGGCGGCGTGCGCGAGCGCGCGCCGGACTGGCGCGGCTAAGGGCCTAGAGCGCCACGCTTCGCAGTCCGCGCCGCTCAATCTCCTCGAGCACGCGCGGAAGCGCGGCGACCGTCCCGCGCCAGCTGCCGCCGGCGCTGTAGAAGTCGGCGTCGTGGAGCAGCAGGACGTCACCCGCCGCGAGGTCCCCGGTCACCTCGTCGGCGATCTTCTCCGGCGCCCGCCCGCCGCGCCAGTCGTGTCCCCAACGCGACCAGAGCAGCGGCTCGAGGCCCCGCTCGCGCACGATCCGCAGCGCCGGCCAGCTGAAGATCCCGTAAGGCGGGCGGTAGTGGGTCGGCTCGCGCCCGGCGGCGTCCGTGATCGCCTCGCTCGCGCGGTCGAGCTCGGCGGCGAACGTCCGGGGCGCGACGCGCAGCAGGTTACGGTGACGCTCGCCATGAACCGCGACGCTGTGGCCCGCTGCCGCGATCTCGCCGACCAGCTCCGGCCGGCGGGCGACCTGTTCGGCGACGACGAAGAAAGTCGCGCGGGCGCGCGCGGAAGCGAGCTTCTCCAGGACCGCCGGCGTGCCCTCGGGGTGCGGCCCGTCGTCGAAGGTCAGGGCGACCTCGCCATCGGAGGCGGCATCTCCGAGCGTTCGCCGCACCCCGATCGCCTCCGCCACGGCCGGCACCAGCGGGGCGAGCGCCGGCAGGCTCCAGCCCGCCGCGCCGGCGACGGCCGCGAGAGGTAGCGCGCGCATGAGGGGATGGTGCCAGTGAACGACCTCGAACTGTGGCTCGGTCTGGCGGTGGCGCTCGCGGCGGCCGCGAGCTTCGAGTTCTCGTACGTGCTCCAGGCGCTCGAGGCCCGTGCCGCGCCGCGCGAGCAGGCGATGCGCGCCGCGCTCCTGTTGCGGCTGGTCCGCCGGCCCCGCTGGCTGTTCGCGATCCTCCTCGGGGCCTTCGGCTGGGGCCTACAGGTGGTCGCCCTCGGCCTCGCTCCGCTGACATTGGTCCAGCCCGTGATCGCGAGCGGTCTCGTCCTGCTGCTCTACCTCGGGCACCGGATCCTCGGCGAGCCGGTGACGCGCGCGCAGATCGCCGCCGCCGCGGCGATCATCGTGGGCGTCGTCGGGATCGCCCTCGCGGCGCCGGAACACACGGAGTCCACCGCGGGCGGGCTCGAGCTCGCGATCGTCCTCGCGGCGCTCGGCGTGGTCACGCTGCTCCCTTACGGACTCAAGCCGTTGCTCGGGGTGAGCGGAGTGCTGCTCGTGGCGAGCGCGGGCGCGGGTGACGCGTGGGCGGCGTTCGCCGCAAAGCTCGTCTCGGACGAACTGGCCGACGGCGCGCTGCTCGCCGCCGCCGCCTTTGGCGCGGGCGCCGGGCTCGCGGTGCTCGTCGGCCTGACGAGCGAGACATCGGCCCTCCAGCGCCTCCCGATCGCGCGAGTCGCGCCGGTGATCCTCGTGCTGCAGACCATCGTTCCGGTGATCCTGGCGCCGATCCTCGTCGGCGAGGACTGGGGTGACACGCCGCTCGGCGGGGCGGTGATCGTCGGTTCGCTCGCGCTCGTCATCGTCAGCACCGTCGTGCTCGCGAGCGCGCGCGCGGTGGACTCGGTGCTCAAATCAGCGGGCGGCGAGCCCGAGCACGAGCCCGGCCGCTGACGGCAGCTCCGCGAAGGAGAGGTCGGGCTCACCCGGGTGCTCGAGCGCACGCCCCAAAGCGGCCGCGAGCTCATCGCGGTCGGTCGCGACCTCGGCCAGGCCGAAACGCTCGAATGCGCGATTGTTGGCGCGGATGTGCGCCCGGCCCCAGCCGTAGGAAACGACCCGGCAGCCGCGCACGTGCGCCTCGAGCACCGTCAGCCCGGCGGTCGAGTGGATGAGCACATCGGCGGCCGCGAGCAGGTCGCTCATCTGGTCGGTGAAGCCGATCGCCCGCACGCGCGGCTCGCCGGCGAACGCATGCTCGAGCTCCGAGCGCACCTCCTCGTTGCGCCCGCAGGCAGCGACGACGAACACCTCCTCGTGCACGAGGGCCGCTTCCACCGCCCCGCCCAGATCGCCGACGGCCCAGCCGCCCCCGGAAACCACGACGACGCGTCCCGAAGCCGGCAGGTCCAATGCCTGCCGCGCGTCGGCCTGATCCCGCGGGACGAGGAAGTCGGGCGAGTTGAGCCCGCGCGCCGGGACCACGCGTGTGTCGCTTCCCGCGATCGAGCGAACCTCTTCGACCGACTCGGGGTGGGTGACGAGGTGGAGGTCGACGCCGGGGTGTGACCAGAAGCGCAGCGCCGCGAGGTCCGTGATCGCCGAGACGACCGGCGCCGACAATCGCCCGCGCTGCCGCAGCCGCCCGAGCACGTCGGTGGCCGCGGGATAGGTGGAGACGATCACGTCCGGCCGCTCGGCCTCGATCAGCCGCATCAGTCGCCGTCCGCTGATCGCGGAGAGCAGTGAGCCCGCCAGCCAGCGCGTCGGCGGGAAATGCATCAGTAGCCAGTACTCGACGTCGAAGATGCGGTTGCCCCACTTCGAGTGGAACGGCGAGCCCCTCACGATCACCGTGTTGAGCGGCCAGCCCATGATGGCGAGGCTGTCGACGACCTCGGTCGCCACGTCGGGCGCCTCGACGGCGATCTCGTCTGCCAGAACACGCGCCGGGAGATCGTGTCCCTCCCCGATCGACGCGGAGAGGATCAGTACGCGGGGGCCGCGCCCGCTCAGGCTGTTCCGCCCGGCAGCCGCTCGCCCGGCACCCAGGTCGCATGGAAGCCGAGCGGGACGCGAACGGGCAACCTCACCCGGCAGACCGGCCCGGCGCCGAGGTCCGCGGCGTCCAGCACGACGACAACTGAGCGCTCCTCGCGTTCGTCGTAGACGTAGGAGACGAGGTAGCCGTCGTCTTCGGCGATCGCCCCGGGCCGTGGCGCGAACGGCGCCTCCGAGCCCCACTGGCCGTCGCCGAACCAATGCGTCTCGGACGTGCCGCGCTCGAGGTCGTACTTCATCAACCCGTCGAACAGCAGCGTCTTCTCCGGCGAGATGTGCATGTTGTACGCGTAGCGCGAGCGGCGGCCGGTCATCCCCGCGTTGATCGACGGGAACTCGCTGTTGTCGTCGTCGACGACCTCCTCGCGCGTGCGGCCGGTCGAGAGGTCGAAGCGGTAGCGGTGGACGTGCGCGTCCAGGCGCAGGTAGTTGAGCATCTGCGCCAAAGGTCCCTCGGCGTCGGCCGCGGGCTCGGGCTTCTTCACGCGACAGACGTCCATCACGATCTCGTCGCCGTCCTCCCACGCGTTGATCGAGTGGTAGATGAAGCACGGCGCCGCCTCGAACCAGCGCACCTCCTCGGCCGAGCCGTATCGCGGGATCACGCCGAAGCGCGTCGGGATCGAGCGGTCGAAGAAGAGCTTGAACCGGCCCCGCTTCGCCGCCTCGGGATCATTGAACAGCGGTAGGTCCATTAGGATCGAGTGGCGCTCGGTGATCGCCATGTCGTGTGGCAGCCGCGGACCCGGCAGGTCGATCGGGACAAAGTGCTTGACCGTGCCGTCGCCGTTCACGACCCCGTAGCGCATGTACGGCGGCTTGACCCCGTAGTCGAAGAACATCAGCTCGCCGGTTGCCTCGTCGACCTTCGCGTGGGCGGACACCTCGCATCGGAGGGTGCCGCCGAAGTCCTCGGCGCCGAGCGTCTCGAGCGTCACCGGATCGAGCGCGTACGGCGTCCCGGCGCGGTACCAGAGCGCCAACAGCCGGTCGCCGTGGAGCACGACGTCGGTGTTGGCCGTGTCCTTCTCGGGCTCGCCGGGCGGGTTGTCGGCGAACGGCTCGATGATTCCCTTCCACAGCGCTCCGCCGGCCTCGCGCTCGCGCTGGTACCCGTCGGTGCGGATGAAGCGGTTGCGGTACGCGGCGCGGCCGTCGGCGAAATGGACGGCGTGCACCATCCCGTCGCCGTCGAACCAGTGGTAGCGGCCGACCGGCTGGTGCTGCGGGTTCGGCCCGTTTCGCACGTAGACGCCGTTGAGGTCGTCCGGGATCGCTCCCTCGCTCACTTCGAGGTCGAGCTCGGTCGTTTCCTCGGCCGTCGGGGCGTAGCCGCCGTCGAGGTAGGGATTCGACGCGAGCGTGCGCGGCGCAGGATCGAGATGCAGGCTCACGAGCGCTCATAGATACTACGTCAGCAGCCAGCCGCTCAGGGAGGCGCGCCCGCTTGGACAGTCACACCATCGCGATGATCTCGATTCCGGTGTTCACCGGGGTCATCGGCTACATCATCAACTGGACGGGCGTATGGATGCTGTTCCATCCGCTGCGCTTCCACGGCTTCATCGTGCCGGGGTTGTCAAAGCTCGCGACCCTGCTTCCTCGCAAGCTGCAAGAGGTGCCGGGGATCATGCACGGAGGAATCGGCTGGCAGGGCATCATCCCGAACCGCGCGTCGAAGATGGGTTCGATCGCCGTCGACAAGGGGATCGCCAAGCTCGGCAACCCCGGCGACTTCTACGAGCAGATCGAGCCGGACAAGATCGCCGAGCACATCCTCGCGACAACGCAGGGCGACATCTACGAGATGGTCGAGCGGATCATGGAGCGCGAGCACCCGGGGCTCTGGAACGACCTGCCGCCACGCGTTCGCCAGTCCGTCCACGACCGCGTCGAGGCGGAGCTGCCGACGATCGTCCGCGAGGTCACGGACGAGATCGGCAACAACATCGATCAGCTGCTCGACATCAAGCTGATGACGATCGCCCACCTCGAGCGCAAACCCGAGCTCGTCAACCGCATCTTCCTCGACGTCGGCAAGAAGGAGCTGCGCCTGATGATCAATTTCGGCTTCCTCTTCGGGTTCGTGCTCGGCATCCCCGTCGTGTTCATCACGGAATTGTTCCCGGTCTGGTGGGTCCTCCCGATCTGCGGCGTCGTCGTCGGCTGGGTCACGAACCTGCTCGGGATGAAGCTGATCTTCGAGCCGGTCGAGCCGACGAAGTGGGGGCCGATCAAGATGCACGGCCTCTTCCTTCGGCGCCAGCAGGAGGTTGCCGAGGTCTACGCCGGGATCATCGCCAACGACGTGGTGACGATCGGGAACATGGGCGAGTTCCTGCTCGACAGCCCCCGCGCCGACCGCACCCGCCAGATGATCGAGACCGCGATGGAGCCGGCGGTCGACCGCGCGACGCCTGCGCGCTCGGCGGTGCGTGTCGCCGTCGGGGCGCGCGAGTACGACCGGATCCGCGATGCGGTTGCCGTCGAGGCCGTGGACTACACGCTCGTCCCGCTGAGCGAGCCCGAGTTCAACGAGCGCCAGGCCGCGAAGGTGAAGGCCCTGCTGCACGACCGGATGAAGGTGATGCCCTACTCCGACTTCGTCGAGATGCTCCGCTCGGCGATCAAGGAGGACGAGTGGATGCTCTACGCACACGGGGCAGTGCTCGGTTTCGGCGCCGGCCTCGTCCACCTGGCAATCTTCGGGGTCTGATGGCCGCTGAGCAAAGCCCCGGAAACGGCCGCGCAACCACGACCGACGAGCTGCGCGACGCCGCGCCCGGCCTGTTCAGGGTCGGGCTCGGCGCGTACGCCCGCACGTTGCGCTGGACCCTGGACGCCTCGCTGCGCGCCGCGGGTCGTCTCGCGAGCGCGGCGGTGTCCGGCGAGTCCGCGAGCGAGCTCGTCGACGACGTGGGGACCGAGGTGCGCAAGGTGGCGCGCGCCTTCCTCGACGTCCCCGACAGCGTCGATCGCATGGCCGGCTCGAGGGGCACCCGCAAGCAGGACGGCGCGACGCTGCGCGAACGCGGGGCCGAGCTCCTGCGGCAGTCGGCTGACGTCCGCTACGAGGAGGACGCGCACCCTGCCTACGAGCGCATCCTCGGCGAGCTCGCCCCCGACGAGGCGCGCATCCTCCGACTGCTCGCCCTCGAGGGGCCGCAGCCGTCTGTCGACGTGCGGACGGGCGGACCGCTCGGCGTGGTCAGCTCCGACCTCGTCGCGCCCGGGCTGCAGATGATCGGCGCCGGTGCGGGGACCCGCTACACGGAGCGCGTTCCCGCGTACCTCAACAACCTCTACCGCCTGGGCCTCATCTGGTTCTCGCGCGAGCCGGTCGAGGACCGCCTGCGCTACCAGGTACTCGAGGCCCAGCCCGACGTGCTCGAGGCGCTGCACAAGGGGGGACGCGCGAAGACCGTCCGCCGCAGCATCCACATGACCCCCTTCGGCGAGGACTTCTGCGATAACTGCCTACCGCTGCACACGGCGGAGATCGAGGCGCTTCCGCTCGACCGCGAGGCGGCTGCTGACGCCGCCAGCACCAACGGGTCGTCGAAGCCGGCCGGTCGCCCCGGGCGGCCAAGCGAGCGCGTACGGCACAACGCGCCCGACGACCCGCAGCCGCCTACGCCGTCGCCGCCGGCTGCTTCGCCGCTCGGCGACTGACCGGGCCCCGCGGCTGCTCGTCGTCGTCGCGCCGCCGCGTCAGCCGCGCGACGCCGCAGCTGACGCCGGTGATGAATGCCACGTAGAAGAGCGCGATCACGCCGATCGCGACGCCCCACACCCAGTCGGCGACCTCGCCCTTCGTCTCGCGCAGGACGATCAGCCCGTCGTCGAGGAACGGGCGGCTGAACGCCGCGGGCGCGCGCAGCTCCGCGCCGGCTGAGCGCTTCAGCTGCTCGGCCCCCGCCTCGGCGTTCGTGAAGCTCGCGGGGAGGGTGGCGCCGGAGTCGGCGAGCGCGTCGTCAGCCGGAAGGCGGATCGGAACGGCGCCGCGGTCGCGACCGCGCTGCAGCCGAAGGCCGGACTTCCAACTGCCGTGGAGCGGGATCGGTCGCGTCGTGCGGTACACGCCCGGGGCGATGCGCTGCAGCCGATCGACTATCCGCTGCGTCCCTTCGCCGCCCTGCCAGGCCAATACGTAGAGCCAGTTGGCGTCGTCGGCCGCGCTCGGCGGGCTGAGTCGCACGGTGGCCGTCGCCTCGCGCTGCGGCGCGGGGCGGGTTTCGGTCAGCTGGAAGCTGGCGCTCGCGTCGGGCACGTGCTTGATCCCGGCGCCGACGCCGACGGCGACGAGCACGGCGAAGGCGCCGATACACGCCGTCCGCGCCACGCGCGGGGGAGGCAACTCTGCCCTCAGCCCGGCCGCGAGCAGGGCGCCGAGCACTCCTCCGGCCGTGCCGGCGAGGATCGCCGAGGGGAGCCCTTCGGCGATCAGCGCCTCGGTCCAGGGCAGCGGCATCACGAGTTGCGACCAGGCGTACTCGCCGGCCATCCCGACCGATCCGCACAGGAGCCCCGCCACGGCGCCGAAGACGATCGGCCGGGTCCGCGGGTCGAGCCGCAGCGCGGCGAGCTCGATCAGGATCGCGGGGGCGAGCAGGATCGGCACGACGGAGGGCGAGCGTCCCGCGAGCACCGGCATCGCCGTCGCGGCGAGGCGGATCAGCACGTAGGAGACCCACGCCCCGATCGCGCCGCCGCGACCGGCCCACGAGCGGGCCGCGGTGAACAGCAGCGCGGCGAAGGCGGCGAGCAGGATCGGCTGCCAGACCTGGCGGTAGAGCGGCACTCCCCAGTCGAACTCGGCGAGGAACGCCTCGAGCCCGACGAGCATCCCGCCGAGGAGCGCGAAGCGCTGGATCCGCCCCCACGCCCGCCCGGCCGAGGCCCACAACGGCGCGCCGGTGAAGACTTCGAGCCGGAGGGCGGGCGCTCCGCGCCAGGGAAGGTCGACGCGCGGGCGCGCGGGTGCGGCTCCGTTCCCGTCCCCGTTGGCGCTCGCCGCCGAGGGGGCACGCCTGCGCCGCGCCTGCATTCCCTCGGCGATCAGCACGCACATCCCGATCACCGAGGTGCAAGCGCCGCCGAGCAGCATGAAGTGCGTCGGCGACCACAGCGTCACGTCCTGGCCGAAGATGCGGTGCCAGACGTCGTCGAGCGGCAGCGCCGCAAGACCGAACGTCGAGGCGCCGACGATCAGCAGCCCACCGACCGGCACGCGCCAGCGCGGCCGGATCCGGACCCAGGCCGGGCCGGCGTCCTTCTCACGCGCGAGCGCGCACGCGAGGATGCCGGCGGCGAACGTGCCGAAGAAGCCGGCGAGCATCGGGTAGTGGCCGGGGTTACCGAGCGGCCCGTCATCGCGCCCGTAGTCGATGTGGTAGCCGATGTCCCAGTAGCCGCCGAACATCGTCAGCAGCAGCGAGACCGCTGCGACCAGGACCGGCAATGCGACCCACGCAGGGGCGCGGAAGACGAAGGCGGCGGCGGCGCCCGCGCGCGTGAGCAGCCGCGTGCGCCCGGCGCGATGCGCTCTCACCAGCCACATCAGCCCGGCCGTACCACCGCCGTAGACGGCAGCCAGAACGGCGAGCTGGTCGAGCGGTGCTCCCTCCGCGCCTGCGGCTTCAGTGGCGGCGAGGAGAGAGGCGCTCATCGGCTCAGACCGGACTCGTCGCGGGTGCGCCCGGCGGCGGTGCGGGTGCGCGGCGCGCGGCTTCGGGCTCGGGCGCGGGCGAGCCCTCGGACCCGCGGCGCGCGAGGCGCGAGAGACCCCAGCCGATCACGAACAGCTCGATCAGGGTGATCGCGAGGACGACGAAGCCGGCGAGGGACCAGAGATAACCTGGGACGTCCTTCTTCACCTCGCGCTGGAGGACGTCGCGGTCCTTGATCAGCGGGCGCGTGAAGGCCGGTGAGGCGGGCACCTCCTTGGCGGGAATCGCCGTGTCCTCCGGCATGTAGACCGGGGCCGACGCGAGCACGTCGCCGCGTTGCAGGCGGATCGCGGTCTTCCAAGTGCCGTCCACGGGGAGCGGCTCGGCGCTGCGGTAGACACCGTCCGAGACGCGCTCGAGCGGCTCGACGCGCAGCTTCTCCTTGCCCTGCCACGAGATCGTCGAGAGCCAGTCGGCGTCGCGGACCTGGCCGGGGTCGCTGAAGCGGATCGTCGCGTTCGCGGCGCGGCCGCCGCCGGAGTTCCCGGCTTCGGTGAGCGTGACCGCTGCGCGCAGATCGTCGGGCGCGCGCGTCTGCAGCAGGAAACCGATCGTCGCGCCGATCACGAGCAGGCTGACCGCCGCCGCCGCCCACGCGCGCGGCGTCGAGGCGACGTCGGGGCGGATCAGGAAGGCGCCGCCGATGAAGCCGCCGATCACCCCGCTCGCGATCGCGAACGGAACGGCGAGCGCGATCGCCTCGGGCAGGATGTGGGCGGGCCACTCGTGCGGGCTCCAGACGCCGACCCAGAGGTACTCGGCGAGCACGCCGAGCGTCCCGACGACGGCGCCGACGGCGATCCCAAAGCGGTAGGGGCGATCGGTCGCGACGACGAGCGCGACCACCTCGACGAGCGCCGCCTCGGCGAGGTAGAGCGGGGGATGGGCGAGCGACTCGCCGAGCACGGGGCCGACGATCAGCGTGATCGCGCCGCGGACGAAGATGTAGAAGAGGGTCGCGCCGATCGCACCGCCCGGGCCGGCGACGATGCGCGCGACGGTGAGGGCCATCGCGGCCGCAAGCGCGATCAGGACGGGGTGGAAGAGCAGCCTGAACTGCGGCACGCCGTAGTCGAACTCCGCCTGGAAGATCGACAGCGCGATCAGGAAGCCGCCGCACGCGGAGATGAGCCGCGCCTTGCGGGCGCGCTCGGGCGTGACGAGCGCCTCGAAGCGGGAGACGATGCCGCGCAGACCGGGTGAGGCGGCGAAGCGGCGGGCGATCGCTGCCGGGGCGAACTCGGCGATGACGTCCGCGATCGTGGCCTCGCCTGCGTCACCGTCCCGCCGTGCCAGACGCCCCTCGCTCAGCAGGGTCATGATCCCGAGCAGCGATAGTGCCGCTCCGCCGAGCATCATCAGGTGGGTCGGGCCCCAGAGCGTGACGTCCTGGCCGAAGAAGCGGTGCTGGACGTCGTCGAGCGGGAAGCCGAGTAGCGCGAACGACGCGCACGACATCAGCATGATCCCGCCGACGGGCGCGTACCAGCCCTCGCGAATGCGCACCGCGGCCGGGCCTGGGCGCTCGTCGCGCGCCGGCAGGACCATCGCCAGCCAGCCCGCCGAGAAGATGCCGAACAGCCCGCCGAGGATGAAGTAGTGGGAGGGGTTGGCGAGCGGCCCCGCGTCGCGGCCGTTGTCGATGTGGAGCGAGACGTCCCAGTAGAAGCCGAATGCGGCCGTGATCAGCGATGCGGCGGCGAGGAAGGAGGGCAGCGCGACCCAGCCGGGGATCCCGGCGGTCTTGCCCATGAAGTCTGCGGTGCGGCCGAGGAACTTGATCCGGCCCGAGCGGTGCCCGAGGCCGAAGACGAACAACGCTGCTGTGAGCAGCATCGCGGTGGCCGTGGCGCCGAAGACCTGGGCCTCCTCGGCGCCGGCGGCGGGCGCGGACTCGGTCGCGGCGCCCGCGAGCGCGGGGAGCGCCAGCGGGAAGGCGAGCGCGAGCAGTGTGGGGAGGAAGAGGCGGGGTAGAGTCAAGGCGTTGCCTTTCTGCGACGGGTCAGAAGGTTCGCTTGGCCATACATGCGACGTGGCCTAATGTTACATCAATCCATGTAAGGTTTTACCCTAGGCGATGACAGAACAAACCAACTACGCGACCGGCGTCGATCCCGAGGCTTTTGCCCGCAGCGTCGCCCAGACGAAGGACGAGCATCTCGCGGAGGGCCTTCGCGGCCCCCTCCGCGACGAGGTCTTCGGCGAGATCTTCCGCCGCATGGAGGAGCACTACGAGGGCGGCGACGGCACCGACGCGCTTGTCCGCTTCCGCATCGGCGGTCGCCCGGACGGCGAGTACGACCGCTACGACGTGACGATCGCCGACGGGACGTGCTCCGTCTCGCGCGAGCCGTCGGACCGCCGGCCCCGCCTGACGATCACCGTCGGCGACGTCGAGTTCCTCAAGCTGGCGACCGGCAACGCGAACGGCCCCGAGCTTTTCCTGCGGCGAAAGCTCAAGCTGAAGGGCGATCTGCCCTTCGCCGCGAGTCTGCCCGGCTTGTTCCGGATCCCGAAGTCCAGCTAAAGCCGCACTAGCGGCGGGAGCGGGCGCGCCGCCGCCCGCGCGAGCGCCCGCCCGAGCGGCTCTTCTGCTTGTCGCGCGCGACCCGCTCGATCTCACGCTCGAGCTCGCGCCCGACGGCGCTCTCGACGGCGTCGTCCATGGCGAGCTGGAAGACGGCCAGCAGCGACTCGGCAGCGAGCGGGCGCAGCCGCTCGATCGTCGCGAGCACCTCCGGCCAGCCGTCCTCGGGCCGGTCCGGCCTTCTCGAAGGGCGTCCAGACGTTGTCCAGGAACACGCGTACGTAGATCGAGGCGACCGAGTCGGCATGGCGGCGCAGCCTCGCCGCTATCTCGAGCACCTGCTCGGCGCTGGTGCCGAGCGCGACGAGCTCCGATCCCGCCTTCAGCAGCCGCGGAGAGGTGACTTCGAACGTCGTGTCGTCGATCGGGCGGATCAGGCCGAGCTTCTCCCCCTTCGCGATCAGCGCCGGGTCGGTGCTGCCCATCAGCTGGGCGAGCTCGGCCGCCTCGATGATCTGGGGCTCCTCGGCTACGAAGGGCTCGCGCACGGCGCGCGTGAAGCGCAGCACCTCGTCGCTCGAGCCGCCGGCGTTCTCGAGCAGGCGGCCGATCAACTCGAGGTTGTAGCCCTCTCCCTGGAGCTCCTTGATCAGCTCGATGCGGGCGAGGTGTTCCTCGCCGTAGTAGCCCGTCCTGCCGACGACCTCGGGTGGCGGAAGCAGCCCACGCGACTGATGCGCGCGGATGTTCCGCACGGTCATGCGGGTCTTCTGGGCCAGCTCGTCGATCGTGAGCTTGCCGTTGTCCTTCGCCGTCATCGGACCGGATGGTACTCGCCTCCATGTCACATGAGCCGGTGTGACATGCTTCGCCCAGCCATGATCGCGCGCCTGTTCGGACCCATCTTCATCTTCGCCGGGATCATGCACTTCGTGATCCCGAAGACCTATGCGGCGATCGTGCCCGACTGGGTCCCGGGGACGAAGGAGCAGGTCGTCTACGTCAGCGGCGTTGCCGAGATCGTCGGCGGAGCGGCGACGATGCACCCGGCCACGCGGCGCTTCGGCAGCCTGTTCTCGATCGCGACGCTGCTCGCCGTCTTCCCCGCGAACGTGAAGATGGCGCTCGAAGCCGACGAGTACGCCGACCGCGTTCCCGGCGGCGCGGCCGCGCTCTGGGGGCGGCTCCCGTTCCAGGCGCTCTTCATCGCGTGGGCGGCGGCTGCCGGCCGCAATCGCGCCGGCGAGGACCCTGCCGCCGACTGACGTCCCGATCCGGGCGGCGCGCGCCGACGAGGCCGGCGCGGTGCTCGCGATGTACGAGTGGCTGTTCGAGCCGCCCGGCTACACCCCGCCGCAATGGGACCGCGGACGCGCCGGCGAGGCGCTGGCGGAGGCGATCGCGAGCGAGGAGAGCACCGTGCTCGTGGCCGAAGCCGGCGACGGAGAGTTGGTTGGGCTGATCTCCGCGTACCTCGATCTCAACTCGGTGCGCTATGGCCGCCGCTGCTGGGTCGAGGACTTCGCCGTTCACCCCGGGCACCGCTCGCAGGGGATCGGGAACGCGCTGCTCGATGCCGCGAAGGGCTGGGCGCGCGAGCGCGAGGCCACCCATCTCGAGCTCGACACCGGTCTCGCGCGTGCCGACGCGCAGCGCTTCTACGATCGCGAGCAGCCGGCCACGAAGGGCTACAGCTACTCGTGGACGCTGTGAGGATTCAGGCGGCGACCCGCTCGCGGTCGGCCGGTCGCGCGGCGAAGCGGTAGTCGTCGAGGTCGAAGCGGGCGCTCGTCCACGCGACCTCGAGCGTCGCCGATGCGCGGAACGGCACATCGCCGTGGGGGTCGAAGTAGTAGCTGTTCGCCTTGACGCAGCTGTCCTGCCAGAAGACCTGGTTGTGCCGGCGGCCGAGCATCTGCTCGAGGTAGCGCTTGTTCGCCTCGGGCGTGACCTCGACGAGCGTCGAGGACGTGCTCTCGGCCTGCTTCAGGCAGCGCACGATGTGGCGCATCTGCATCTCGATCAGGTTGAAGTACGACGATCCGTTGTAGGCGTATGGGCCGAGGATCGTGAATAGGTTCGGGAAGCCCGGCACGCTGACGCCCTGGTAGGCCTGGAAACGGTTCTCGGTCCAGAATTGCTCGAGATCGAGGCCGTTCGCGCCGCGAACCGGGTAGGGCGGCATGTTGCCCGTCTCGAACACCTTGAACCCGGTCGCGAGGACGATCGTGTCGACCTCGTACTCGGTTCCGTCGGCGGTCCGGATCGAGCCGGTGCCGATCGACTCGACCGGCGTCGTCTCGAGCGTCACGTTGTCGCGGTTGAAGGTCCGCAGGTAGTCGTTCGAGAACCCCGGGCGCTTGCATCCGAGTGCGTAGCGCGGGCTGAGCTTGTCGCGCACCTCCGGGTCGTGGACCTCGCTCTTGAGGAAGTCGCGGCCGACCTTCTCGCCGATCGAAGCCACCGGGACGAGGCCGTTGAGGTGGGCGGGGAAGGTAAACGTGGTCTCGACGAAGACCTGGCTGGCCACCCGTGCCACCTGCTTCGCGCCGGGCAGGCGCGACAGCAGGCCGCCGAATCGTCCCCGCAGTGGGCGGTCGGGCTTCGGCAGGCACCAGATCGGCGTCCGCTGGAAGACGACGAGCTCGCGCGCGACCTTGGCAACCTCGGGGATCGTCTGGACGGCCGACGCGCCAGTGCCGATCACGGCGACCCGCTCTCCGCTGAGGTCGTGATCGTGGTTCCAGCGGGCGGTGTGCATCGCCGTGCCGGTGAAGTCGTCGAGCCCCGGGATGTCAGGCGTCTTCGGCTGGGTGAAAACGCCCGTGGCGCCGATCACGAAGCGCGCTGTCACCTCGCCGCCGTCCTCCGTTGCCAGCCGCCAGAGGTGCTCTTCGTCGTCGAAGGTCGAACCGACGACCTTCGTGTTGAAGCGGATCTTCGGGCGGATCCCGTACTTGTCGACCACGTCCTCTGCGTACGCCTTCAACTCCTTGCCGCTGGCGTACACGCGCGACCAGTCGGTTCGCTGCTCGAACGAGAACTGGTAGCTGAACGAGGGGATGTCGACAGCGACGCCGGGATAGGTGTTCCAGTGCCACGCGCCGCCGACCGCCTCGCCGTCCTCGAGCACGACGTAGTCATCGATCCCGGCCTCGCCGAGTTTGATCGCTGCGCCGATCCCGGAGAACCCGGCGCCGATGATCGCGACCTTGTGTTGGGCCGCCATGAACTCAGTACGTAATCAGAAGCGGTCGACGATCGTTTCCGCGATCAGTCCCGCGAACGGCCCGAGCGGTATCCCGCCGATCGAGCCCTCGGCGTCCTCGACCTCGGCGCGGCCGCCCTCGCTGCGCAGCTCGACGTCGGCCTCGATCGGGATCTCGCGGTCCCCCTCCGGGATCGCGCCGCCGGCGAGGTTGCCGAAGAACTCGCCGATCGAGCCGCCGACCTGCTCGCCCGCGAAGGCGGCGAGATCCTCGCCCGTGACCGACGCCATGATGGAGAGGTCGTACTGCGTTCCCTCCTGCGAGCGCTCGAGCCGGAAGCTCTCGATCTCCACCGGGCCGGTGCGCGATCCTTTGATCTCGACGTCCACCTCGTCGAACCCGTCGAGCTTCTCGAAGGCGTCCTTCGGCGGGTTCGTGAGATCGAAGCCGAGGTCCTCGCCGCGGACCTTGATCTTTCGCCCGTCGGACCACAGCAGCTGGATCGCGGGGAAGGCGCTCACCTCGACGTCGGCCGTGCCGCCCTCCTTCGTCAGCCGCTCGGCGACGTTGTCCTCGACTGTCGGGGGAATGATCAGCTGGCTCGCGATGAACAGCACTGCGAGCACGGCCACGACCGCGCCGATCACCTTCGCGGCCGGGCCCTTTAGGTAATCGTCGCGCCGCATACAATCGGAACCATCTCACGGAGAGGTGGCCGAGTGGCTGAAGGCACTCGCCTGCTAAGCGAGTAAGGGCGGCAACGTCCTTCGCGGGTTCGAATCCCGCCCTCTCCGCTTTTGGCCGCCGTGTCGAAGGCCGCTCATCGGGCGGGCTCCCGCTCGATGAGCGTGCCCGCCCGCTCCAGCAATCCGACCGCCGCCTTATGGAGGAAATCACCGACCTCCTTGTCGGCCTTGCCCGCGCAGGCGCGGGCGTGCGTCCCCTCGAGGATGACGCCGAGCTTGAAGCACGCGAGGACCGTGTACCAGTCGATCGCCGAAAGATCCCGCTCCGAGCGCTCGCCGTAGCGAGAGACCAACTCGTCCGGCGCCGCGAGCCCGCCGGCCGCCCCGACCGCACCGGCGGCGACCGCGTGCTCGGGCTTGTCGGGATCGGGCCAGGTCGCGAGCAGCCAGCCGAGGTCGAGCAGCGCATCGCCGACCGTGCACATCTCCCAATCCACGATCGCCGCGATCACGGGGTTGTCGGGCGCGAACATCAGGTTCGCAAGGTGGTAATCGCCGTGGACGATCCCCGCGCTCCACGCGTCGGGAACGCCGGCCTCGAGCCAGGCGGCGACGTCGCCGACTCCCGGGAGGTCAGCGCCCGGGTAACCGTCATGGCAGGTGTAGGACTCGAGCTCGTCGAGCCAGCGTGGGACCTGGCGCTCGAGGAACCCCTCCGGCTTGCCGAAGTCGCCGAGCCCGACGCTCGCGTAGTCGACGGAGTGGAGCGCGGTGAGCGCATCGACCGCCGACAGGCCCATCGCGTGGCGCGCCTTCTCGTCGGCGGCATAGTGCTCCGGCAGCGAGACCGTCGCGTTGAACCCGTCGACGGGTTCCATCAGGTAGAAGACCGCTCCGCCGAGCACCTCCTCGTCCCCGCACGCGGCGACGATCCGCGGGCACGCGACGCCGGTGTCGCGGAGCGCTCCGAGGACCGTGATCTCGCGCCGCATCGCGTCGTTGCTGCGCGGGCGTAGGTGGCGCGGACCGCGTCGGAGGACGTATTCGCTCCCGCCCCGCCGGAAGCGCAGCATGATGTTCTGCGTCCCGCCGCCGACCGGCTGAACGTCCTCGATCGCGCCTGCCGGCAGGTCCTCCCCGTCCATCCAGCGGCCGACGGCGTCGAGGTCCACGCCGTGGTTCATCGCGGCCAGCCTACGACTTCAGCAGCGCGACGACGCAGGCGCCGCCCGTCGGCCCGTGCTCGACTTTCTCTGCGAGACTGACCGAGAGATTGGGATGCATTCAGGATCAAGGACGAGCTGGCAGCCCGACGGCTGGGAGGCATCCGTCCGCATTGGGCTGCTCGTGCCCCACGCCGACGTCGGACCGGAGGCCGAGATCGGTGCGATGGCGCCCCGCGAGGTGTCGGTGCACGCAGCCAGAGCCCCGTTCGGCGCGATGGCGGCAGGCGGCCAGATGGATCCCACGATCCCGCTTGCCCCGGTGCGCGAGTTCGCGGAGCAGACCGCTCTCGACGACGCGGCGGGGCTGCTGGCCGACTCTCCACTGAGCGCGATCGGCTACGCGTTCACGAGCTCGGCGTACGTCATCGGGGCCAAGGGTGAGGCGGCGATGATCGCCAGGCTCGCGGCGCGGACCGGCGGGATCCCCGTGGTGGCGACCTGCGCGGCGATCGTCGAGGGGCTACGCGAGCTGAGGGCCGACCGGCTCGCGCTGATCGACCCGCCGTGGTTTGACGCCGAGCTCAGCGCGCTGGGCCGGGCCTATTACGACGCGGCCGGCTTCGAAGTCGTCGATGGCGGTCCGTGCGAGCTTCCGAGCGACCAGGGCAGCGTCACGCCGGAGGCTCTCCACGCCTGGGCTGCCGAGCACGTGCCGGCGGACGCTGAAGCGGTCGTGATCGGGGGGAACGGCTTTCGGGCTGTGGGCGCGATCGACGCTCTCGAGCGCGACCTCGGCAAACCGGTCGTGAGCGCCAACCAGGCGCTGTTCTGGGCGGCGCTGGTCGCCGCCGGCGCCGATCCGGGCGTCGTGCGCGGCTACGGGGCGCTGTTCGCTCTCGGCCGGGGTCGCTAGGCCCGCCGCTTCTCGTTCCGGCACCTCTCCGGCCTCCCGCGCAATAGCGTTACCGGCATGTCCGGGACCGCGCGCACCTTGAGCATCGGGCTTTCGCTCGCGGCAGTGGGCGCCGGTCTTGTCGCCTGCCCGCCGGCCGGCGCGGTGGAGGAGCGGCAAAGCGCGGCACAGCGGCTCGCCGCGGAATACGCACCGATCACGATGGTGCGCAAGGAGGAGGATCCGCCGTGTCAGAAGTCCGCTGAGCAGTACGAGCCGACGAGCGTCCACACCGTCCTCGGCAACCCGGCGGTGAAGCTCGAGCGCAACGTCAAGGGCAGGAAGAAGCCGCAGGTCGTGGCCGTCGCGCCCACCTCGCAGCAGATCGGGGGCCTGCCGAGCAACTACTTCCTGAACTACAACGGCTACCCGCTTGACGACACTTGCGTGTACGCGCGCGACTTCGAGGGGTTGAAGAAGCGCGGCAAAGCACCCGCCATCACCTACGCCCACATCGCACGCGAGGACGGGTACGACGGTTTCGCTCTCCAGTACTGGTTCTTCTGGTACTTCAACCAGTTCAACGACGTCCACGAGGCCGACTGGGAAGGCATGCAGATCGTCTTCGACGCCGACACGCCGGAGGAGGCGCTGCGCGAGGAGCCGACCAAGATCATCCTCTTCCAGCACGCCGGCGGCGAGCGCGCGGACTGGGACGATGGGAAGGTGGAGAAGGAGGGCCGGCATCCGGTCGTCTACCCGGCTGCCGGCTCCCACTCGGTCTTCTACAGCTCAGCGGTATACGTCGAGAACGCTGAGCACGGCTCCGGGCTTGGCTGTGACGACACGTCGACCCCGCTGCGCGAGGTTCGCCCGCGCGCGGTCCTACTGCCCGACCTCGTCGCCGACGAGGGCGCGTTTGCCTGGCTCAGCTTCAGCGGCCACTGGGGCGAGTCGGCCGGGAAGCTCAACAGCGCCCCGGCGGGGCCCGCGACGAAGGTCGTCTGGGACAAGCCGCTCTCGTGGATGGCCGATCAGCGCGACTCGAGCGCCCGCATGCCTGGCGGGTCGCTCGCGGGTCCGGAGGTGACGGAAGCCTTCTGCGGCCTCGTCGAGGAAGTGTCGGCACTGCTCAACGCCAAGCAGAGGTCATCGACCAAGACATTGATCCTGCTTGCGCTGGCCGCGCTGGCGATCGTCGCCTTCGTCGGCATCACCCGCTGGGGCCCGATCGACCTCGAGCAGCTGCGCGCCCGGCGTTCGTTCGGGCAGATCGTCCGAACCGCTCGCCGCCTCTATGGCCGCCACTGGAAGCCGATGGTCGTGATCGCGCTGACGGCGATCCCGCTCATCGGGGGTGTCCAGTACGTATCGGCGAAGTTCATCCCGACGGGTTCGGGCGCGCTCGCGCTCGGAGACCTGTTCGACAACCTGGCGCGCCCCGTCGCGACCGCGGTTCTCGCCGGCGTGGTGATCGTCTTCGTCCGCTCGCTGATCGCGACGGGCCAGGCAGGCCTGCGCAACTCCTGGCGAGGCATGTCGCGGCGGTTCTGGCGCGTGGTCGCAGCACAGCTGGCCGCGACGATCGCTGTGACGCTGATGTTCTTCTCGGTGATCGGCACCCCGTTCGCGATCTGGAAGCTCGTCGGCTGGGCCTTCGTCGGGCAGGAGATTCTGCTCGACGACAAGTCATTTCGCGAGGCCTTCCGCGGAAGCTCCGAGGTCGTGCGCGGCCGCTGGTGGCATGCGGCTCGGCCGATCGCCTTCTTCAGCGTGATCACCGCGATCGTCGGACCGGCGCTCACGTTCGCGCTGATCTTCACCTCGCTCCCGCTGGTGTGGATCAACTTCCTCGGGTCGCTGGTCTTCGCGTTGTTCATCCCCTACGTGGCGCTCGGGGAGACGTTGCTCTATCTCGATCTCCAGGCGCGCGAAGCGGCGGAGCCGGCGAAGCCGAGCCGGGGGTGGCGTTTCTGGCGCCCGGCGCCGGCGGCAGGCGCCTAGCCCGCCGCCTCCATGTTCTTCACCACGACCTCCATCGTCTCAGCGAGCTTCTCGCTCGGGCTGAACTCGATGATCTCGGTGCCCGCGTGGAGGATCGGCGTGTGGCCCGGGCCGACGTAGTACGCGTCGCCCGCCTCGAACGTCTCCTCGCCGGAGTCCGAGCGGAAGCCCACCTTGCCCTTCACGACATAGCCCATGTGCTCGCACTGGCACTGGTTGTTCGGCAGCCCCTCGAAGAACGGCGACAGGTCCGAGTCCTCCGAGTAGGTCTCGAAAGCGACGGTCCAGCCGCCGTCGAAGTGCTCGAAATGGCCCTCGTAGCCCTCGACCGTCTCGTGCTCGGAGGCGGTGGACTTGGATGCGCTCGGCATATCTCTCCTCTGGTCGGTCTCTCGCGCGCCGGAAGGACACGCGTTGCGGTTGCGTCCCGGCTGTCCGCGCGACGTTACACCCGGACCGGCAAAGGGCGGCCGACGATGCTCAGCCGGCGACCGCGACTCTGGCGATCGTCGACATCGTGACCCAGTAGAGGTCGCGGTCGAAGCCGGGCGCCGGGAAGACGACCGACTGCATCAGCGTTGGGACCGCAGTGCGGGCGCGCTCGGCACCGGTCTCGATGTCGAGCACCACGACCTCGTCGCGGCTGCCGCGTGTTGCGAGCCGCCTGAGCCGCGCGCTGCGCAGCCCCGCGGTCATCCGCCGGCCGAGTGCGCGGCCCGCGCGTGTGCGCGCGTACGCGGGCCCGCGGTAGTCGTGGAGGACGAGCTCGCCGGTGGAGGGGTAGCTGATCATGTGCGCCGAGTGCGACAGCTCGCGGCGCCACGCGGGTGCAAGCCGAACGCCGTCGAACGAGAAGGCCTGCACGACCCCGTTCGCCGAGTCGTAGGCGATCGCGATCCTTCGCTCGGCGTCGTACAGCGGCGGGTCGGTGACGGCGCCGTGGGGCATGCCGCAGACCTCGACACGCTCGACGTCGGCGGGGTCGTCGAGCGACATCCGGATCAGGTGGACGGGGCCGGGCGCGACCCCTGCGCCACGCATCGTGGTGACGAAATCGTGCTCGCCGTTGTCGAGGAACCACAGCTGCCCGCCGGCGATGACCGGATCCCAGCCGTAGCTGCCGCCCGGAACGAGATACGGGGCGCCCCACGCAGTGTCGCGCTCGAGCCGCGATCCGTCCCAGCGCCAGCGCTGGACGGTCTCGGCGCCGACGACGTAGAGGTCGTCGCCGTCGGCCGACAGGCGCGCGATCGCCGGCTCGCCGAGATCCGTGTCGTCGCAGCGGCGCTCGAGCGTGTCGGGGTCGAGCAGGACGAGCCGCGACGGCTCGCGCAGGTCGCGGTCGAAGTCCTTCGTGGCGAGTGTCCCGTCGCCGAGGACGACGAATGAGTTGTAGGGGCGCGGGGCGGGAAGCTCCGCGGTGCCGAGCAGCTCGAGCGCGGGGGAGAGGCGGTGGCAGCGGTTGCCGCCGACGACGTGGAGCGAGCCGTTCGCGTGCGCGGCGAGCCCGCCCGGCCAGAACCGCCCGCCCGGGAGGTCGGGGGAGCGCTCTAGCGGCTCGAGCGAGCGCGGGTCGAGGCGCTCGACCCACCAGGTGGCGGGGTCGTCCAGCGGGCGCCGGCCGAGCGTGTGGCGAAGCGCGTAGACCTCGCCGGGATCGCGCAGGATCACCATCGTCGTGCCGAGCGCGTCGCGGACGGCGGTCGTCTCGAGCCGCTCGCGCGGCCCGATGCCAAGCCCGGGGAGTTCACTCGCCTCCGCCTTCCGCCGCGGGCCGCAATCCTCGGCCGGCCAGGGACCCGGCCACAGGCCCGGGTGCCCGGCGCGCGCGGGCACGCTCGCGGGAGTCTCGGTCACGCCGTCGCTGCGGCGCTGCCGTCGCGATGCGGGAAGAGCGTGCGCGTCCAGATCGTCAGCACGGTGTCGAGCGCGCGCTGCGGGTCGCCGCCCTTGCCGCGGCCGAGCGTGTCCTGGAGATACCCGTTCAGCATGTGCACCAGCGCGCGTGCGACCTCGGGCGCGTCGAGCGGCTCCAGCTCGCCGGCCTCGATCCGCTCCTCGATCGCCCTCGTCGTGATCAGAACGAACGTCTCGACCATCCCCTCGTAGGCGCGCTCGACCTCCTCGTCGTGGTAGGCGGCCTCGGTCACCGCGTGGACGAGCGGGCCGTTGCGCGTGTGGAAGTCGACGAACGCGGCGAGCCGCTCGCGCGCCTGCGTCGCCTCGACGCGGTCGGTCTGAGCCCAGTCCTCCGCGAGAGCCACGAGCTCGCCCCCGACGTCCGTTATCAGCGCGAGCACGAGGTCGGGGATGTCGTCGAAGTGGCGGTAGAAGACCGTGCGGGTGTGGCCGGTGCGCGACATGAGCGCGTCAACGCTCAGGTCGCGGAACGAGTTCTCGCGGAGGAACTCCTGCGCGGCGTCGAGGATCTGGCGCCGGGTCTCCTCGCGCTGCTGGCGCTTGCGTGTGCGCTGGGTCGCTACGGTCATCGCTGTCGAGGGAACGTAGCGACCGAATCGGTTTGATGACACTCTGCTTGACACGCTGTCTTTAACTCTACTACACTGATGACGCCTTGTCACTAGCTGCTCCCACACGCCGCGGCCTTATCGGGGGCGCCGCAGCCGCAGCCGCCGCGCACACGGTGCTCGGAAGGACCCTCGGAGCGCACGCCAAGACGAAGGCCGAGCTGTGCCTGCCCGACCCGGAGGGCATCGCGACCGGGCCGATCGCGGCCGAGCCGGGCGGACGGACGGTGTGGAGCACCGACGTCGCCTCGACGACGATCACGTCCCACCGCACGCGCGACTTCAAGCGCCGCCGCTCGATCGACGTCGGCGGCGCGCCGGTCGCGATCACGATCTCACCCAAGGGGCGCCTCGCGCTCGTCACGACCGCGAGCCACGACCGCCCGGGCGTCGCTGTCGTGGATCTGAAGTCGGGCGAGGTGAACCATGTGAAGGTCGGCCGCGAGCCGAGCGGTGTGGCGTTCGCGCCCGACGGACAGAGTGCCTGGGTCACCGGCGGCGGCCGCGACGGAACGCTCACGCGCGTGAAGCCGAAGTCGGGACGTGTCGGCGAGCGGATCGAAGTCGGCGCCCACCCGCGCGGGGTAGCAGTCCTGCCCGGCGGCAAGCGCGCGCTCGTCGCGCTCAACGGCGCTGCGGCCGTTGCGCTTGTCGACCTCAAGCGCGGACGAGTGAGGCGGCGCATCCGCACCGCGCCCTTCCCGCGCGACGTCGCGGTCTCCCCCGATGGTAAGCGCGCGCTCGTTACGCACAACGGCTTCGGCGCGCGCAAGGTCACCGCGATCGACATCGCGCGCGCACGCGTGACGCGCAGGGTCGTCGTCGGCAAGGACCCTGCTGGGGTCGTCTTCTCCCGCAAGGGCTCGCGCGCGTTGATCAGCGCCGCGGGGTCGGCGTGGGCGATCGTGATCGACGCGAAGACGGGCAAGCGCCGCCGCAGGGTGAAGCTGGGGGGGCTCCCCCGCGCAGTCGCCGTTGTAGGGACGAAGGGCGTCGTCGCGGACGCCCGCAGCGGCCGGCTGCGTGGGGTCGGGCTGGGGACGCTCAGATGAGCACGACCCGCCGCGAGGCGATCCGCACCGGCGCGCTCGGCGCGGGCGCCGCGGTCGGCGCCGCGGCGCTGCCGGGAACCGTTGCCGAGGCTGCGAGCGGCCCGGCGCGCAAGCCCAACATCCTCATCTTGATGTGCGACCAGGAGCGCTACCCGCAGTGGACGCCTGACCTGCCACTGCCCGCGCGCGACTGGATCGACGGCCGTGGCGTCACGTTCGAGCGCTTCCACCACAGCGCGGTCCAGTGCTCGTCGAGCCGCGCCTGCTTCTGGACCGGGATGTACACGCCGCAGAACGGCATCTTCGGCAACTTCCTCCAGAGCTACCAGTTCTCGCTCGACCCGCGGATCCCCACGATCGCCGACCTGCTCAAGGAGCAGGGCTACACGACGGCGTTCTTCGGCAAGTGGCATCTCAGCATGGCCGGCCTCTCGCTGCCGGAGGGCGTCAGGGAGAATCTCGAAGGCAACTACCTCGGCCCCTACGGCTTCGACTACTCACAGCAGTCGCCCTCGCTCGAGCCGGCGGGCTACAACGACGGCGTCTACAACGACCCGCTCTGGACGAAACAGGGCGTGGACTGGCTGCACGACCACGGCGGTCAGGAGAACCCGTGGCTGTGCGTCGTCTCGCTGCTCAATCCGCACGACATTGCCTACTTCCCGCGCGGGTTCACGGCCGACGTTATCCGGCCGGATTGGCAGGTGGAACTGCCGCCCAACTTCGACGACGACCCCGACACGAAACCGGCCGTCCACGGCCAATACGGCAACGGCGCGGCGCTGATCCGGGGGGGCATCGGCCACGACGACGGGAAGACGTGGCGCCGGCTGATGAACACCTACTGCGACCTGATCGTCAACACCGACGACAACTACTCAGCGATAGTCAAGGCCCTGCACAACTCCGGCGGGGCGGACGATACGGTCATCATCCGCACCGCCGACCACGGCGAGATGGCCGGCTCGCACCGGGCCGTCGGCAAGGGCCCGATGGTCTACGACGAACAGCTGCGGATGCCGTTGTCGATCTCTTGGCCGGCCCGCTTCAAGAGGCAGGGTGCGCGCACACCCGCCCTCGCCGACTCGGTCGACATCGTGCCCACCTGCCTCGAGCTTGCCGGGGTGGCCGATCCGCCCGCGCGCTATCCGTGGCTGCGCGGCCGCTCGCTGGTGCCCGCGTTGGACGACCCTGCGGGCGCGCGCGGCAAGGACTTCACCGTCTCGACCTGCGACGAGGTCTGGTCGCCGAACGATTTCTTCGGCGCCAACAAGCCATGGAAACGCCACCTGCGCGCCGCGCTGTCGGGCCACTTCAAGATCGCGCGCTACGTGGCGATGATCGGGCGCCCGCAGCGCGAGCTCGCCGACGAGCAGGAGTACGAGCTCTACGACCTCTGGGAAGACCCGCTCGAGCTGCGCAACCTCGCGCGCGACCCGAGCTACAAGACGCTGCTCGCCGACCTCCTCGCTCGCCTGCGCGAACTCGAGAAGGACCGGCTCGGCCCGGTCCAGGTGCCCTACTACGGCGACCCGTCGCTGATCGAGCCGCTGCGGATCGAAACCCAGGGGAACGCGCCGCTCTCCGGGCGCGACAGCACTCCCTCGCCGGTGGAAGGGGTGCCCGGCGCCTACGTGCAGCTGCCGATCGGCGATCCCCACCTCGAGCGGCGCGTGTACGAAGCGGGCGGCGACGAGCGCGTGCCGCGCTCCGCCGACGAATCGCGCGCGTTGGCCGAGGCGCGCGCGAAGCACCGCGCGGCGATGCTGTGCGAGCTCGGCCCGGTGGCGGGGGGCTAGAGGACGATGCGGACGAACAGGCGGAGGTTCGTGGCGGGGGCCGGTGCGGCAGGTGCCGCGGCGGTCGTCCCGGGCCTCGCGCGGCCGGGGCAGGCGTCGGCCGCCGGAATCGGCCAGGCGAAGCAGAAGATCGTCCTGCGCGGACGGGCGATCGCCGCCGCGCCGCCGCGCGGATCGCGGCTGGTCGTCGCGCATGCCGGCCGCCGCACGATCGCGATCGTCACACGCGGCCGGCGGCGGGTCGTGGACGTCGGCGGCGAGCCGCTCGACGTGGCGGTCTCGCCGGGGGGCAGGATCGCCGCGGTGACGACGGCGTCATGGGACAAGCCGGGGCTCGTGATCGTCGACCTGCGCCGCGCCAGCGTCCGCGCGCGCATCGACGTCGGGCCGGCACCGTGCTGCGTCACGTTCACCGCCGACGGCAAGCGGATCGCCGTCAGCGGGGGCGAGCAGGAGGGAACGCTCCACGTCGTCGACGCGAAGAAGCTAGCGGTGGCGCGTAAGACCGCACTCGGGATCTGCCCGCGCGGCGTCGCGGCCGCCCCGAAGGGCGACGCGGTCTGGGTCGCCGTGAGCGGCGCGGACCGCGTGATGCGGGTGTCGACGCGCAGCGGGAAAGTGGGCCGCCGCTTGCGGACCGCGCGCCTGCCGGAGCGGGTCTCGCCCTCTCCGGATGGCAAGCGACTGCTCGTCACGCACGGCGGGCGCGGGTCGAAGCGCGTCTCGGAGCTCGACGTCGCCTCGCGCAAGCTGAAGCGACGCCATCTCGTCGGGCGCCAGCCGAGCGCGGTCGCGTGGGGACCGAGCGGCCGGCGGCTGATCGCGGTCGCGGGCACAGGCGAGGTGGTCGCGATCGCGCGCAACGGCAAGCGCAAGCGCTACCGGCTCGGTGGTCAGCCGCGCGACATCGCCGTCGCCGGCGGGCGCGCTTGGGTCGTGGACTCCCTCACAGACACGATCGATCGGGTGAAAGCGTGAGCCACACGGATCGCCGCGAGCTGCTCAAGGGCGCCGGCCGGCTCGCGGCCGCCGCGGGAGCCGCGGGCGCCGGCGCAAAGCTCGCCGCCGCCGCCGAAGCCGCTAGCTCGGCCACACGCCCGCCGAACATCCTGATCCTGATGACCGACCAGGAGCGGCACCGCGATCGCCTCCCGGACCACCTGCCGCTGCCCGTCCGTTGCTGGCTCGACGAGAACGGGACGAACATCGACCGCTTTCACTCCTCTTCGATGGCGTGCACGCCCGCGCGCGGGACTCTCTGGACCGGCATGAACGCTCCCCAGCAGGGGATGTACGGGACGTTCATCGTCGGGCTCCAGTTCACGATGGATCCGTCGATCCCGACGATCGGCGACCTGCTCAAGGAGCAGGGCTACAGGACCGCCTTCTTCGGCAAGTGGCATCTGTCGTTCCCCGGCGACCCGCCGACCAACCCGGAGGCGACGCTCGACACCGCGCAGGGCAACCCGTTGAAGGGCTACGGCTTCGACGACTCGGCCATCTCGCCGCCGTCGGACACGGGCCCTTACAACGACGGCTACACCAACGACCCGATCTGGACGGGCCAGGCGGTCAACTGGCTACGCGCGCACGCCGCCGACTCGCAGCCGTGGTTCTGCGTCCTGAGCTTGCTCAATCCGCACGACATCCAGTTCTACCCGCGCGGGTTCCGGGCCGACTTCAAGCGTCCGGACTACGACGTCAAGCTCGACCGCTCGTTCTACGAGGACTCGACTCTGAAGGACAAACCGTCGGCGCAACTGCGTTTCCGCGACGTGGTGCGGCTGATCTCGGGCGGCGGGGCCGACGCGGACCAGCACCCCGAGGAGTACTTCCGCACGCTCCACAACATCTACTACGACCTGATCGTCGGCACCGACGAGATGCTCGGAGCGGCCCTGAAGGCGGTCAACGATGCGGGTGCCCTCGACAACACCGTCGTCATCCGGACCGCGGACCACGGCGAGCTCGCAGGCGCCCACCGCCTGCAGAACAAAGGCATCACGATCTACGACGAGCAGAACCGGATCCCGTTTACCGCCGTCTATTCCAAGCGGTTTCCACGCGGTGCCAAGACGCAGGCGCTCGGCGAACAGGTTGATCTCGTCCCCACCTGCCTGGAGCTCGCCGGAGTCGCCGACCCTCTCGCGCGCTATCCGTGGCTGCGCGGCCGGAGCCTCGTCAAGGCGCTCGAGAACCCCGACAAGCCGGGGCCGCGCGACTCGATCCTGTACCGGATCGACGAGTTTGCGATCACCGGCGTCGGCACCGAGAAGCCGGTCGCGAGCCACATCCGCTCGCTCTACGACGGCCGCTACAAGGTCGCGCGCTACGCCGCGGTCGAAAACGGCTGGTTCGCCGGCAAGGAGCTCACCGACCCGAAGCAGGAGTTCGAGCTTTACGACACCTGGGAGGACCCCTACGAGATCCGCAATCTCGCCAACGACCCCGGCTATGAGTCGCTGTTCAAAGAGATGCTCGCCTGGCTCGCCGAGCGCGAGAAGGACCGCTGGGGGCCCGTGAACCTGCCGGAGTATGGCCCGCCGGGGCTGATCACCGAGCTCCCCGTGATTCCCAACATCCCGATCCGCCAGGGCGGGCTGCCGAGCCCGTTCGTCGTTTCGAAGCCGGGGTCGTATCTCGTCGTCCCGATCAACCAGCCAACGCCGCTGCGCTTCCTCTACGAGGGCAACTTGCCCAACTCGCTGGGCAGTTCCTCGTCCGACCCCGCCCGGGCCGCCGACATGGCGCGCTTCTTCTGTCAGCTCGCGCCGAGCGGGGTCAAGTGATGACTGCGCTGACCCGGGGGGTCGAGCAATGGCGCGCCGGCGGACGTTTCGTCGAGCTCGGCGGCCGGCGGATCTTCGTGCGCGAGACCGCCGGCGACGGCCCGCCGCTCGTCTTCCTGCACGGCTATCCCTCGAGCTCCTACGACTGGCGAGGGGTGCTCGCCGAGCTCGAGGGCCGGCGCGCGCTCAGCTTCGACTTCCTCGGCTTCGGTCTCTCCGATAAGCCGCGCGACCATGTCTATTCGCTCAACGGGCAGGCGGACCTCGTCGAGGAGATCGTTGCGCGCGAGCTCCCGGATGGGCCGGTCGTGCTCGTCGGGCACGACATGGGAACCTCGGTGGCGACCGAGTTGCTGGCGCGCGACATCGACGGTCGCCTCGGGATGGACCTCGGCGCCGTCCTCTTGTTCAACGGCAGCATGGTGATCGAGCGCGCAAGCCTGACGCTCTCGCAGAAGGTGCTCCGCAGCCCCTTCGGCCCACTGATGGCGCGCCTGTCGAGCGAGCGCTTCTTCCGTTCGCAGTTCGCGCGGCTGTTCTCGGACGCGCACCCGCTCAGCGACGACGAGGCAGCCGACCAGTGGTCGCTGATCGCCCACGGTGGCGGGAACCGCATCCTCGACAAGCTGACCTACTACCTCGGCGAACGGACTCGCTACGCGCGGCGCTGGCACGGTGCGCTGCGCGACTGGCCGGGCCGGCTCGAGCTCGCGTGGGGGATCCACGACCCGGTCGCGACGACCGCGGTCCTGGACGCGGTGCTCGAGCTGCGCCCGGAGGCGCCGGTCGAGCGCTGGTCCGAGCTCGGCCACTATCCACAGGTCGAGGACCCCGCGCTCGTCGCTCGCACGATCGCGCGCGTCGCTGCGTGCCCTGAGGTGGCGAGCACGTGATCAGGCGCATCCAGCCTGGCGGCGTCGCGCGCGCGTGGCGCGAGGACATTCCCGGCCCGGTCGACGTGCTGAACCTGATCCGCGTGTCGGAGCACTTCGAGAGCTACCGCTGGTACGGCCTGCTCGTCGCGCCGCTCGTCTATGGACTGGGGGGCTCGATCCGCTGGATGGGCAAGCACGAGCGCTCGATTGCCGGCGAGGAGCAGGCGGACAAGCTGCTCATCGTCCGCTACCGCAGCCACCGGCGCTTCCTCGCGATGACACTCAATCCGTACTACCTGGCGATCAACAAGCTGCGCGAGCGAGGGGTGGACAGGTTCGAAGCGTCCTGGACCCGAGCCTCGACCGACGACGCCCGCCTCGGCTCGCGCCGGCGGCTCCTCGTTGCCCACTACAACTCCCGCGCGGGCGAAGATGCGCTCGCCCGTGTGCGGGACGTGCTCGAGCCCGCTGCCGGCGAATTCGTCTACGCCTCCCGCGAGGCCGCGAGGATGGACTTCCTCTCGCCGCCGCGCGACACCGACCCGCACCCACTCAGATACGGCGAGGTGGCGTTCTTCGAGCCCACCGAGGCGGCGCTCTCGAACGGCGTCGTCGGCACCACCGAGCTCGCCGCGCTCGAGCAGGCGACCGATGGGCTCTCGCTGCAGCTCTACAAGCGCGAGCCGCCGCAGGCGAACCTGCCGCGGCTGCCGTTCGCGGGCCGCTAGCTGCGTCGCAGCTCGCCGGCGATCGCGCGCGCGGCGCGCTTGCCTTGCTTCGCGGTCGCGCCGATCTGCGAGGGCCGCGGCACGTAGCCGACGAACCGCAGGCCGGGCACGGCGGGCTTGCTGCCGATTACGCGAGGAATCCCGCGCTCATCGAGCACCCCGAGGTGGCCGACGAGCGGCTCGAGTCCGCGGCGAAAGCCGGTCGCGCAGATGATCGAGTCTGGCGCCAAGCGCCCCTCGTCCGCCAGCACCGCCTCGCTCGCGTCGAGCGACTCGACGCCGCGGACGATCTCGAAGCTGCGGTTTCGAATCGCGTCGAGCACCTCCTCGTCGAGGATCGCGGGTGCGACTCCGAGACGGGCGCCGCGGGCGAAGATCCCCTCCTCGGGCTCGGGTAGACCGAACTCGGTCAGGTCTCCGATCGATTGCTTGCGCCCGACGCGGGCGATCGCGTCCGCGAAGCGGATCGGTGCGTGATAGAGCGGTGTCGCGATCACGTCGCCCGGTAGTCCGGCGGGTCCCTTGCGAAGCATGATGTTCGGCGGCGTCCTCGCCGAGAGCCACACCTTCTCGGCGCCGCCGGTCGCGAGGTCGTGAGCGATCTCCATCCCCGAGCAGCCCGGCCCGACGACGAGCACCTTCTGGCCTTGGAACGGCTCGGGGTTGCGGTACTCGGAGGAGTGGATCAGCTCGCCGGCGAACCGCTCGCGTCCCTCCCAGTCAGGGACGAACGGCGAGTGCTCGAAGCCGGTGGCGACGACGACCTGCTGCGATTCGAGATCGCCCGCAGGGGAGGTGAGTGACCACCCGCCGTTTTGCTGCTCGACGCGCTCGATCGGCGTCTCGAGGCGCAGTTCGATCCCGTCCTCGCGCGCGTGCCGGTCGAGGTGCTCGACCACCTGGTCGCGCGTCGGGAAGGTCGGCGTCCCCTTCGGGTACGGGCGCCCCGGCATGTGCGAGAACTGGCGCCCGGTGTTGAGCTTCAGGCGGTCGTAGCGGCTCCGCCACGACGCGCCGACGTGCGCTGCCCGGTCGACCAGCAGCGGGCTGATCCCGCGGTCCTTCAGCGCGACAGCTGTCGCCACCCCTGCGGGGCCGGCACCAATGATGGTCACCTGACTCTCGCCCATGCCGTTCCGACTCCGCTCGACGCGGAGCGTTACGCCGACCTTAACCCTCCTGGAAGCCGAAGCGCGCCTGGAAGCGCTTCAGCGGTCCCGGCGCCCACCAGTTCCACTCGCCGAAGAGCCGCATCAGCGCGGGAACGAGCAGCGCGCGAACGATCGTCGCGTCGATCAGCACCCCGAGCGCCTGGCCGATCGCCGCCTGCTTCATGAAGAAGATCGAGCTGACGCCGAACGCGAGGAAGACGACCGCGATCGCTAGCGCAGCCGCGGTGATGACCCGCCCCGTCTTGCCGATCCCGACCGCGACCGCCTCCTCGTTCGAAACGCCGGCGTCGTGCTGCTCCTTGATCCGCGCGAGCACGAGGACGGCATAGTCGGTCGCGAGGCCGAAGATGATCGCGAACAGGAACACGAGCGTCGTCACCTCCACGGCGTCCGGGCCGGTGTAGTCCATCGGACCCTGGAGCAGCCCCTCCTGGAACCCGAGCACGATGATCCCGAGCGTCGCGGCCAGCGTGAGCGCGTTCATCACGAGCGTCTTGATCGGCAGGATCACCGAGCCCGTCAGCATGAAGAGCAGCACGAAGGTCGTCAGCGACAGGACGGCGATCAACAGCGGCAAGTGGTCGGCGAGGCTCTGTTTCTGGTCCATGAAACGCGCCGTGTTGCCGGAAACGAGCACGCGCGCGTCGCCCGGCGCACCGTTCGCGCGGACCTGGTCCACGGCGTCCTGTGTTCGGCGGGACAGCGCCTTTTCGTCCGCGGCGAAGTTCGCGTAGGAGACGTCGTTCGACGCGCGCACGAACGGGCTTCCACCCGCGATCCCCTCGATCCCGCTGATCCGGCGCTGCAGCCGCCGCAGCTGCTGGTCGCTGAGCCGTCCGTCCACCGTCACCGTCATCGCTTCGCTCACGTCGCGCGGATAGGAGGCTTCGACCCGCTTGTTGGTGTCGTACGAGGGCTGCGCCGGCGGGACGATCTCAGCGCTCGGTCCGGTGAGGAAGGTCGAGAGTAGTGGCGCGGCGAGGGCGAGCAGGACCGCGGAGCTCGCCAGGGCGACCGCCACCGGCCTTCGCATCACGCCCCAAGCGAGCCGGTACCAGCCGTCCGACCGGTCCGAGACGGCGTGGCCGCGGCGGATCGAAAGCGCGTTGATGCGCATGCCGAGCAGTGACAGGATCGAGGGCACGACGAGCAGCGCGATCGTGGCCGACAGGACGCCGACGACGGCGCCCGCCGCGCCGACCGAATAGAGGAAGCGCTGGGGGAGGACGATCAACGATGCCATCGCCACCGCGACCGTGAAGCCCGAGAACGCGGCCGTCCGCCCGGCGGTCATCACCGTCCGCCGGTGGGCCTCGCGCGTAGCGCCCCCGTCCTCGATCTCCTCGCGGTAGCGCGAGACCATCAGGAGCGCGTAGTCGACCGCCAACCCGAGGCTCAGCGCGGTCGAGATGTTGAGCGCAAAGATCGAGGTATCGGTGAACTCCGACATGATCCGCAGCGCGAGGAACGTGCCGAGGATCGAGATGCCGCCGATCAGCAGCGGTATCAGCGCGGCGACGACTCCCCTGAAGACCACCAGCAGCAGCACCGCGAGAATCGGGAAGGCGATCATCTCCGCCTTGGTGAGGTCCTCCTTGGTCTGGTCGTTCACCTCGTTGAAGCTCGGCGCGTAGCCGCCCATCGAGATGGCGAGGGAGTTCGAGTGGATCCGCTTCTTTGCGTCCTCGTGCGCAAGGCCGCCGTCGCTCTCGATGTCCTGCGTCTTCATGTGGCCGGCGATTACGAGCGAGCGGCCGTCCTTCGCTATCAGCCGTGGCAGCGGCGGTTTACCCAGCGGGTTGTCCACGCGGCCGACGAACTTCGTCCGTCCGAGCTCGCGCGCGAGGCGGTTGACCTCGCGGCGGACCTTCGGGTCCTTGACGTCGAGCTTGCCCTCACCGGGCGCGCGGACCAGCAGCACGAAACCCGGGTTGGCGTCGTAGCCGAGCTCGTTGCGCAACAGCTCGGTGGCCTTCTCGCTCTCGGAGGCGCTGTCGGTGAAGCCGGCGGCCTTGAGGTGGTCCTCGACGTTGTAGCCGATCGCTCCGGCGATGACGAGGAAGACGCCGACGAACGCCAGGACCGTCTTTGGCCGCCGCCACGTGAGGTCTGCGATCCGCGCGAACATCCGGAAGCGCGAACCTATCGCTCGTCGAGCACGGCGTGGTCGAGCGCGTGCGCCTGGCTGCGGCTAGCCGCAGCTCGGCAGACGCCGCGTAAGCTCGAACGGCGCCTGCATCGCTCCGAAGCGCGCGGTCGCCGCGAGCCGGTTGCGGCCGGCACGTTTGCGCTTTCGCTCCGAGAGCTTGAGCTTGAACGGAGAGCCGTTCGCGCGGCCGGCCTTGCTCTTCCCGACCCGGAACTCGACCGCCCGTACCCACGAGCCCGTGACCAGTGCGCGAACGCCGCCCCCGCGCATGCAGCGCAGGCTCAGGCGAGCGGGGGCGGGCTCCGCCGGGCAGGTGCCCGTCACGTAGCAGCGCAGCGCGGGCTCGCGCGGGACGTGGGGATAGCCGACCAGTTCGAGCCCGAGCACCGTCGCCGCCCCGGTGAGGTCCTGCAGGAAGGTGGACGGGTTGACACCCGGCATCAGCAGCTCGGAGCAGACGGAGCGGGGGACCCGCGCGGGCGATGCCGGCCCATCGTGGGCAAGCGCGTCGCGCAATAGCGCATAGGCGACCGGGTCGATCGTGCCGACGAGAAGATGCTCGCTGGTCGCGGTGGGGCAGATGTCCTGGATCGCGACATTCGTGATCCGCCCCGGCCCAGGCCGCAGCGACGAGCTGCCGCGGCTGTCGGAGTTCGGGGTCACGACCTCGTCGTAGCGCGTGTAGATCGCCGTGTAGTCGATGCCGTCGAAGGTCTCCTGGCGGGAGTTGACCGCGTTGATGAAGTCCGCGTTCGAGCGCTGCTGCCAGATCGCTGCCGAGCACCCGGGGATGCATGCGGCGTCGGCGACCGACGTGCCGTGGTTGCTCGGCGCCATTCCGACCACGTCCTCGACGAGCGAGCGTGTGTCGGGCCAGAAGCGAAGCGCCCAGCGCATCACCATCCCGCCCTGGCTGTGGCCCATCACCGCGATCCGGCGTCCGGCGAGTTCGTGCATGCGCCTGATCCCGTAGACGACGAACTCGCCGCGCGTCTGGGCGTCGTCCATGTTCGTTTGGGCCGGACCGGGCTGGTCGAGGGTGCAGAACGGGGTTCGCGTCGCCTTGAAGGCGCGCTCGTAATTCCACGAGTAGTCGCGTTCGGTGTTGACCGTCGTGCCGGCGAGCATCAGGACGGGCGTGCGCTCCGCGTTGCGGACGTCGTCGGTGCAATCGAGGCTCGCTGCGAGCTCGCGCTCCGGCTGGGTGAGGGCGGCACCGCGAGCGTCAACAGGCGCGTAGTCGACCGCCTCGGCGCGTGAGGCGCCGCCGACGATCGCCGCGACCGCAAGGCACAGCACGACCAAGGTCCTCCCGAGCACGTTCCCATCGTCTCACGTTCCCCGCGCGCGCTCGCCGGCCGCGCGCCGCTCGCTACGCTGTCTCGCGCAAGCGCCCGTAGCTCAGCTGGATAGAGCGTCGGTCTACGGAACCGAAGGTCAGAGGTTCGAATCCTCTCGGGCGCGCTAGAAAGTTCCTGCAAAGAGTGCAAATCTGGTGTTCCGCCTATCTTGCGGAGTCGTTTCATCTAACGATGGCTCTAACTACCGACGCGAGCCTCGCACTAGTGAACAGCAGGCCGGGCCCGCTCGCTGGGCCAAAAAAAGGGCTCAAATCGAAACTTAGATTGAGCGGTCTCCGCTCGTCCAAGCCTCAATCCCGGAGAGCATCAGCCATACGGCGAGCGCAAAGAGCTGCTCTGCGCCCAGCTCGCGCCGCCGTTCGGTGAACGGCGTCACAGGCACATTGAGTTGTCGCTTGCGCTGACGCAGATATTGGTCCACCCGAGCAGCTATCGGTGCGGCGGGTTCGTAAATCCCCTCCGCGATTTGCCAGAGCGTCGCGCGAAGGGGCTCTGAAGCGAGAAGGGCAGTATCCACCTCGTTGGCCTCGCCGACTGCAAGGGCGCGGCGGTAGAGGTGGAGGATCGTTCCTGGGGTGATCGGGAACCGCGGTGCGGTCGGGATCTTCCAGGGGCGGATCTCATCAGCCGCGACCGGCAATGCAAACGCGCTCGCTCCGACGGCCGAAGGCACGCTCGGGCAGCGGAGACTGTTCCCACGGTGCTCGACCGAAGCACCGGGGGGCAGAGGACCACTGGCAAGGGGCGACGGTGTGCGCGGTTCGTTCGGCATCCTGGCCTCCTAGGCCGCGTCCCCGTCCAAGAGGTCGCCGAGAAGGTCGTCTCGGTCGAGTGGATCGTCGGGGTGGGTTGGAGTGAGTGGAAGCGCTGCGCCGCGTGGCGTCGCCAAAGAGAGCAAGAGTTCGTATGCGCCCTCGTCGCCTTCGAGGGCATCGAGTGCGCTCACCACGCGCATCGCGGTTCCCTGGACCTGAACGAGCTCAGACGGAAGTGATGTCGTACTCATTGCGGGAATCGTCACACCTCGCCGTGCGCGCACGGCGGTTTTCTGCCGACCTCAGGCGCGGGAGACGCTTCACGCGTCGCCCGACGATAGTTCACGGGCACGAGAGCCACCCATGAAACTTCACGGCCTCGGCGGGCTGCTCAGCGCGCGCGGCGCGGCTTTCGTCAAGCTAGCCCGCTCCTAGACCGATAACGACAGGGTAAGCGCCGAGGTCGAGGCCAGCAGCCAGCACACGCGCTTCGCACGCCTCCCGAGGCGCTACCTGCTCAGCACCATCGCCCTGGTCGCCTTGCCGCTTCTCTCCAACGCGTCAGCGGTGCTGCATGTTCTTGTTCCCGAGGGGAACTGGGTGAATGACCACGGAACTTGGGGTGGGGTGGTTCTCGTAGTCGCCGTCGTCTTCCACTTCCTCGCACCAGCAGCCGTCACCTTCTACCTAGCTCGCCGCTGGCAGCGGAGCCTGTTGGCCGCTGGGATATGGGCGGTCGTGAGCGTTGCGATGGTCGTAGTCTGGTTCGCCGTCATCTTCAATGTGGCGTTCGCCATCGAGATGTCGGACCCCGACTACGTGAGCTAGAGGTTCCGCGCGGGCCGCTGTCTTGACCGATGGGGGCCGCAACTCCCCCTACCCTGGGGGTTGCGGGAGGTGTGGGAGTGACGAAACGAGGGCTCGCGGTGGCCGCGATAGTCGCCTGCCCTCTGATCACACCCGCCGTCGCACCCGCAGCTGTCGAGACCTTTCGAGTCTCTGGGCCTGACTTCGTTCCGCGCGCAGGCCCTGTCCTCGCAGGGGATTCGGTGGTCTGGGCGGAGGGGCATCAGGCCGACGAGGGATACGACGTCAAAGTCGCGCGCTACCCGAACAAACCGGTAGTCGTCCACTCGGTGCCACCCCTTTCTCAAGCTGATAGCCCATTGCTTGCCGCGTCCAGGACTCGACTCGTGATTCAAGACGCCTACCCGGGACGGCAGAGCAAATACGGCGACGCCCCAACACAGATCCAAGTCCTGAGCGGGCCGCTCGAAGGCCCATTCCGCGAACTCTCGCCGCGCTGCGACCACTTCCATTTTGGTGCGTTCAACGTCCCCAGTTCATCGATCGCGATCGAAGACGAGCTCGTCGCCGCTCGCGGGCCTAACTGCAGTGAGAACACGCTGCGCGATTTCTCGTCATCCACGAGTTCCCCGCGCCCACTTCCAACACAGGTGCGAGAGGTCCAGATGGCGGGTCGCTATATGGCTTGGCTATCCGCCCCGCGTGACCAGAGCGCCAACCACAGCGAGTCCGACGTCGTTGTCTTCGACCGAATTGCCGACCGCGAGGTCTACCGAATTCCCAAGGAGGCGCTAAAGCTCCGCGTCGACACTCTGGATGTCCGGGACGACGGCCGGGTCGTGGTCGCAATCTCTCGTGGGGTCACTCCTCCCGGCGAGGACGTCGGTCACTACGAGGCGGAGCTTGCGTGGGCGAGTGCGGACGAACCGTACCTGCACAAGATCCCCGTCCAGACGCGCAACTCCTACCAGGCCAAAGTGACCGGCGACACGATCGTGTTCGCGCGCGGCGGCCTACCGATGACGGACCGCTCTTTGTATGAGGTTGGAGTAACTGACTTCACGGGCAGGGTGCGGCTACTTCGGTCGTCCGACGCGAAAGCCTTCTATCCCGACTCGAGCGTCTTCGACTTCGACGGCAAACGACTCGCCTGGGTCCAGGCCGGCTGCCATCGAGCCGTGATCCGCGTCGAGGACGTCGCGACTCCACCGTTGATCGAGAAGCGTCGGCCCTGCCCCCTGCGGCTGGCGACGGCACCCAAGGTGAGGGATGGCCGTGTGATCCTCGATCCCGTCTGCGAGGTCAAGTGCTTCACGCGCTACCTGACCCTTACGACGGTGGAGCGATTCCGAGTGGGCGGCCGACCCCCCCGGCGCGTGCGAGTTGGGAAGAGCGCACACACCGGGTCGACGACAATCCGGTTGAAGCGGGAAGCCAAGCGCCTTCTTGCGAAGCGCGGGAAGCTCCGGATTCAGGTCAGCGGAACCGTGTCCAACCTCCCAGGTGAGCGCAGGGAACCCCGCACCATGACGGTCACGCTTGGCGAACAGCGCTGACTACGTGCCGAATCGGGAGGGTTCTAGAGCTGTACCCTGGCGTCCTGCTCGAAATCGCCCCGCGTGGGCCTCGTCCCCACGGCTACGGGATCGCGCCCGCTCGCCCGCTCCTCCGCAGCGCTTGATGAGCGCGGAGTCGCTGCTCGCGGTGCTCAGCCGGCGTCCGTCAGAGCCTCAGAGTCGTCGGACACCCGCACCAGCACTGAACGCTGCTCAGCTGTTGCGAGCGCGCTACCTGGCCTCCTAAGGAGTAGGCCGCAGGTTCTAATCCTGCCTCGGCGGCGAACTGTGCGTCCGAGACGCTTGGATCGACCCAGGGCGGTGCAGTCACGCCAACTCCCAGTTTTCGGGCTACCCTGGATCGGGTGAACTGGAAGTGCGTATGAATCGGCCTCTCCGCGCTGCCCTGCTAGGGCTGGCTTTTCTCGTACCGGCGCTCACGGCTACCGCGACCGCCGACGCCCGCTACAAAGCGGTCATGGATACCTCGACGCCGACGACGACCGTGACGTTCGTTGAGGCAGGCTCGACTCCGAACGCCTCTGACGGACTCGTACTGCGCTCCGCCGGCCCGCGCATGATGCACGACCGGTTCGACAAGGGCGACACTCAGTTCGCAAGCGATCTGGACTTCGACACCTCGAAGTCGGGCAACCAGTACCTACCGACGGCGAGCTCGTCCAAGATCGTTGTCAATGCAGGTGGCGGTGACGATCTGATTCGTCTGGGCGCCCCGCCGGTCGGAGCCGGCGCCCAGAACTACAGCGGCCAACTCGTCGCAAATGGCGGCGTCGGCTACGACATGCTGTTGGTCGACAGCCTCGGCGACGGGAAGCGCAACCTCACGCTGACCGACACCTCCGTCAGCGGGTATCCGGGTCCGATTACGCGCTCGAGCGTCGAGAAGTTGACCGTGATGACGGGCTCGAATAACGACAACGTCGTGATCGACAAGCAGTCGAAGCTGCTCAATGTCTTCACGGGCGCTGGCAACGATCGGATTGCCTTCACTTCCAACCCGGGGTTCATGGACCTCCACGGCGGGTTCCTATCCATGGGAGCGGGAACGGATCAGCTCGACACTCGTGCCTGCTGCCCATCTGCGCCAATCGCTCCGCAGTGGCGCTACTACGAGGCCCGCCTCACAACACTTGGAATCCAAGGAGCCAACGGGACACCCCCGAGTCCGGGGTTGGGCTATGCGGCGCTACGAGTCGACGCTGGTGATCAGCGCACATTCGACCTCGACGTCCTCGTGACCGACTTGATCGGCGGCAAGATCACGAGCTCGACCATGAACAGCGGCGATCGGCTCATGCCCGGCCCCGTCACCTACAGCCTCGGGACTGTCGGATGGCTACCCACACTCGGAGCCCATCGCGCTCTATCGCTCGCGAACCGGGTTGACCCGGACACTGACCCGGCGCTCGCCACGAGTATCTCAACGCTGAGCGGCTCACCTGGCAGGCACATCCGAGTCAACACGTCCTTCTTCCCGCAAGGCGAGATTGCCGGGCCAATCACCGATCCGAACACGACCGCAGGCTCCTTGCCGGGCGTGAAGTTCGCTTCGAGCGTCGAGCAGGTCTTCTCACCCTGAAGCACCCGAGGCGTGGGAGCGGGGTCGCGCGAAGCGACTGAGGCGGGAGTACCATCGGAAGGGCCCACGGCACGCCCGATTCACCTCTTGCTTCGACCGTTTCTCCTTAGCTTCCTAGTCGTCTTCTGCTGGCTCGCGCTGGTCTCGCCCTCGACCGCGGACGCGGCCGCCTTCACGGCACGCATTCCCTTCGGCACGCCGACGATCACGGACGACGCCGAGGGCACGCTGATCGAGACCACGTCGCCGCCTTCCTCCGGCGAGGGCGTTTACTACCGCGCCTCCCTCGACCCGAACCGCGTCTACCGGGTCACGGTGCAGGGAGAGCGCGTCGAGGGCGCGTTCAACCTCCGGGTCTCCCAGGCAGGGGATCGGGAGTGGTACGCCGCACCGGATGGGGTTGACACCTGGCGGGTCACCAACGCCCGCGATGTCGAGTTGCTCTTCTATCGCGCGGAGGAGGCCAAGTACCGGATCCGGGTGCTGCGGATCGAGGACTGCACCGCGACGTGCACGACCGACAGCGGTCTCAAGAACCACATCCTCGCCGAAGCTCCGGGGCTCGCAAGCGCTGTCGCCGCTGGCGATCGCCACACGGCGGCCAAGGCGATTCTCGGCTGGGTTGCCCCGCGCGTGACCTTCGCCCGTGGAGGAGGCACGCTACCGATGGACAGCTACCAGCGGGGCGCGTCGGAGCTCTACTACGACTTCTTTGCCGTGAACCGCGGAGGGGTTTTCTGCGGCGGCGCGGCCGACTTCTACAAGAAGGTCCTTGCACTGTTCGGCATCCCGAGCTTCCCGGTTCTCTTCGGTGACGACTCGGGCGACCTGCGCCACGTGACCGTGCTAGTGCCGTTCTCGGACGGGCAAGGGGGAACGGACTACCGCATCTTCGACCCGTCGTTCAACTTCGACCTCCTCCTACCAGCGAGCGGGCACTCGCCGACTGTGGCCGAATTCTTCGAGCTGTGGCGCGCCGGGATGATGGATCGTGTCCAGTATCGGGAGGAGAGCCTCGGCCAGCGGCGGCTCATTTCCAATCGCATGCCCGATGGCAGTTACTCGTCCTCGATTCGCTGCAGCGATCAGCCGAACTCCACGGCCTGCAGTCTGGATGCCTTCCTGCGCGGGTTCGCGCCGTCCCTGACCAAGCACGGCTTCGAGACCGGCCTTGGCGCCTACCCCCAGCTGCTTGGGACCAGCAACATCTACTCGGGGGATCTCTTCTTGGCGCCGGGTGACTTCCAGAACACTCAGGCCACCTTCCGGGGCGCGGTTAGGAGCGGGAGCAATGCTCACGTCGCGCTCCTGCCGATCCCACCGTTCGTCGATCGTGGCTCATCGATCGAGGGGAATCCCGCCGTCGGCCACCAGCTCGAGGCAAGGCTCGGCTGGAGCCCTCGAGCGAAGGTCAGCTCCCAAAGCCCTTATTGGTCCCGCTGTGATGCCGCGGGCGAACAATGTGAGCCGATCGCGGGGGCGAACGGTCACACATACGCTCCGACGGCAGCGGACGTCGGCCACCGTTTGCGGGTCACCTCCGTGGCGAGCAACGAGTACGGCGCGAGCGGGTCCGCAACCGCCGCGACTCCCTCAGCGATCGCTGCTGCACCAGACCTGGACGCGCCCGGCGTGACGCTGACGGTTGGGAAGAAGCAGAAGCTCAGCGACTTTCTTCGCCGTGGGCTGCGCGTAAGGGCTGCCTGCTCGGAAGGCTGTCAACTAAGCGGCGGTCTCGCGATCAGCAGAGACACTGCCAAGAAAGAGGGGCTCAAGCCGGCCATCGGTCGACCAACGGTCTCCCAAGCACCGACCGGCGTGAAGACGCTGGTCGTCAAGCCGACCGCGCGCGCTAGGACGAAGTTGGCCGACGCCCGCTCGCTCCGGGTAACGGTGCAGATTCACGCAACCGACGGCAGCGGGAACAACTCGCCGACCGCCAGCAAGGTAGTGCGGCTATTCCGCTGACGTCAGGATGACCACATGACGTCAGCGAGTCCGGTGAACGCTGAGACCTGGGAGCGAGACGCACTCGAGCGTGTCCGCGCGCTTTTCGCCGGCGCGTTTCGGGGACGGCGCGGTGGGGGTCGACGGCTCCCGGCTCTCGCGTTCCCGGCCCAGAGCGACCCCGGCGTCCGTCAGAGCCTCAGAGTCGTCGGACCCTGACGGCGCGGCGCAGCCCCGGGCGCGAGGCCATGCTCGCTCCCCTTCGGAAGCCGAACCCTCAGGGTGCCGTCGTTGAGTTCGTTGATCACAGCCCACCTCCCCTTGTCTCGCTCGAGACCCATCTCCTCGAGCGCCTCTTGGGCGAGTCTGCGCTCGACGTCTCTCAGCGTCTCAGGGAACCATTCGCGCGACGTGCGAAACGGACGACGGCGGACCGCCGTTTTGCTGGCAAGCGCTGTGGTCTTCGCCTTGGCTACGTAGCCTGCGAGTTGCTTCGCCACGTAATCGGCGCTGCGGCGGTCCGCGTCCGGGCGGTCGGTGCGGACTGCACGGATATCGCAGATTTCTCCAAAGCCAGCTTGGCTCGCGAGGCGAGACAGGCGGTCTTGCGGGATGTACTCCCCGGTCGTGATCGCGTGAAGGTGAAGTGCTCCCACCTTGGTCGTCTCGACTACCGCCGCATACTGGTTCAACTCGTCCGTTGCGCGAAGAGCGGTGCGAAGACGGTTCCAAGCCGTATAGAGATCCCGCACGGTCATCGCACCGGCTGATCCGTCCGTGAGCGTCATGAAGCGCACCCGCTCGCCGTTCTTGACGGCTTCGCGGATCCCCGCGGCGATCAAGAAAGACACCGCGCAGCGCTTCCGCCATCCGCAGAAGGAACAGTCCCAACGACCGCAGGCGATCTCGTAGGCGCGGTCGGTCTTGTCGGACCAGGCGAAGGTGGGGAAGTGGGAGTTCGGACATTGGCTGCCGCGTGCGTGCCTCACCGCGCGACGCGCAGATGTGGCCAGCTCGCTCACTTGGCTGACTCCTCACTTTGTGATTGGCTAAGAAGGCCTCGCTCCGCTCGGCCTTCTTCAAGTGAAGTGTGGTGGCCTCGATCCATGAGGCGAGTGTGCGCGCCAAACGGAAGCGCTGCGCGGTTTTCGCAAGAGCTCGCACGAGTCGTCAGTCAAGCGCCGCGTCGGGGGCGGCGAGGTGCTCAGGAGCAACGTGGGCATAGATGCGCATCGTGGTCTCGAAGTGGGCGTGTCCGAGAAGCGCTTGAAGGGTTCGTGGATGCATCCGTGGCTTTTCCCGGATCATCAGCGAGCAGTACGAGTGGCGCAAGTCGTGAACCCGAAGATCCGACAAGCGCTCGTCGTCGTTAGGGAGCTTCGCGGCGGCGATGGCCGGCTTGAAGATGTTCTTTCGGAACGAGTCCCCATCAATCGGTCCGCCTGCGGGACTAGCGAAAATCAGGTCCGAAGGACGCGGGGCGGGCGACATGCGGCGGCGGTGCGCCGCCAGCTCTGTTAGGAGGCGTTCCGAGAGCCGGAGGTCGCGGTTGCCCGCGCGAGTTTTTACAGACGTGATCTTCTTCTTCCGCGATGCGGATTTTCGAATGCGGAGCAGACTTTGATCCGTATCGACGTCCGACCAGCGGAGCGCCCGGGCCTCACCAAGTCTTATGCCGACATAGGCCAATAGCAGCGTGAAGGGCTGCCACTGTCCGTCCATTGCGCCAGTAAGTCGTTCGATCTGATCTCGCGTGAGGAAAAGCGGCTCACGTTCCTCGCCGCGAGGTTTGTCGATCGCGCGAACAGGGTTGCGGGAGATGTGGCCATCTCTAACCGCCAGCTCACAGATGCCGCCAAGTACGATCAGTTGATTACGGATCGTCTTCGCCGCGAGGCCTTTCTTCTTCCGGGTGGGGCCGGCGATAGGTGCGATCCCGGCTCGTTTGGCAGCGACGTAGTTTTCGACGCGTGCTGGGGTGATGTCGGAAATCGACAAGCGACCTTCGTCGAGGGCCGGCGTTAGATGGCGTTTGATGATGATTTCGTAGTCCTCCGCCGTGCTCGCCTTGACCCCCTTGGCGCGCTTCGCCCGTAGCCAGCGTTCGGCGAAGCTTTCGAAGCTGCCAGGTTCTAGTTGTTCCGTTAGGCCCTCGCGAATCTCACGACACCGCTGCGAGGCGAGCGCTTCTGCATCTGGTCGGTTATCTCCTGCGAACTCCCACTTCTGGCGTCCGTGGAGTCGATACACGGCGTACCAGGCCTGGCTGCCATCGACGCGCCGCTTGAGGACCGCGGAGCCCGTGCCGCGGGTGCGGCGCTTGCGAGTACTACTCATGAGACCCCAGCAGCTGCTGCTCCCAGTCCAGAAGCCTCCCTCGGGGCAGCGATCGGGTGGGACCGGTCGTCAGGGGGGCGCTTCCGCCCGTCTCTTGCCACTTGAGGAGAGCGTCGGGGCAGAAACGGATCAAGAGCCCAACCCTGAAGTGCGGGATCGCACCGCGGGCGACGAGCCGGCTGAGGTGTGATGGGGAGCACTCGTACAGCTCGTGTACCTCCTTGAAGGTGAGCGGTTTCCGCGGTCCCATACCGGAACGTTAGGTCGTGAGCCTGGGAGCACCGGAATCATTCTAACGATCCATCTAGCTATGGCTGACTCAGCGAGACAGTGTGAGGAGGCGCTAGAGCGCCTAAAAGCGGGCGCCCAGGGAGGGAACCTGCGTGTCCGTCGAACTACGGAACCGAAGGTCTCAGGTTCGAATCCTGACGGGCGCGCTCACTCCGAGGCGCCCACGGCTTCAAGGGCTTCCTGCCGGGTTCGATACTCCTGCGCCGCCACGACCTCGGTGCCTTGCAGTGTGTAGACCGTGGGCTCGTCGATGTCGGCGGCTTCGAGGGCTTCTTGCAGGGTCACGTATTCGTTGATGTGAACGACGAGGGAATCCCGAAGCGTGTAGACGGTCCAGTTGTCGAACGTGACCTCGCGCGCGTCCTGAGCGGTTTCCTTGAGGCGCCCACCGGTGCGGTGGTTGACGAAGACCTTGTGCTCACCCTCGACCACAAGGGGACCCGGTCGCACCCAGAAGTCATCGAAGGCGTCTGCCCAGCCCGCCCAAAGTTTCGCTATCCCCTCGTGCCCTTCGTTGATGGCTGGGTCGGGCACGGCGTCGAGGGTTTCCCAAACAATCGCTGGGTGAAGAACCGCGAAGACTGCGTCCGGGTCCTCGCGAGCAAAGGCGCGGTATCCGTCAAGGACAACCTCCACATTCTCCTGCGACATCGCCCGCGCAGTATCGCGCGATCTTTCAGCCTGCGCTCCGTGCTGCGCGATGGTTGCGCGATGGTCGCGACCCGGCCTAGCGGGGGACGCCGCGTTGCCGCTCATGACCGCTGAGGCGTGGCCTAGGGGATCAGGAGATCGAAAACGAAAGGGGCGATCCGCAAACGCTAGGTAGCGCTACCAGCTGGCGGTGTGATCGTTGAACCCAAGCCTCTGCCGGGCGACGGTCTGTCCCGTGCCGAAGGCGACTGTCAACGCACCCCCGCCGTCGCACCCGGAGGATCGTCCGGGCATCATTAGGGCCAATGAGACGAGTCCTCATCGGAGGGGTGCTGGCACTACTGGCCGGAGCCGCCTCACCACCGAGCAGCGTCGCGGCGGTAAGCGACGACTCCGTGCCGACTAACGAATCGGTCGAAGCATCGGCAAAGAAGCCATCCCCGATCGCGGCCCCTTCGCGCAAGCGAGGCGCGACCGTGGCCCGGATCGTCTCGCCTGTCTATGCGCGCGCGCGAGTGAGCTCGGACGACCGCGGGCGGAAGGTGGGCACCCAAACAGCTTGGTCCGGGCAGCCGCAAACCCTGCTCGTTCTGAAATCAACAGTTCACAAGAACCGGCTCTGGGTAAAACTCTTGCTGCCGTTCCGCCCCAATGCCAGCTCGGGCTGGGTTCCGCGCGACCAGGTCGTCCTCGGCCGCACGCGCTACTGGGTCGAGGTCAGGGTGGAGGATCGGCGCGTGGCGATCTACCGCTCCGGCAAGCGAACCCGCAGCTTCGGCGCGGTTGTAGGAACCCCCTCGACCCCGACCCCGGAGGGCTTGGCCGCCCTGTACGAGCGCAACCGGCAGGCTGACCCGGGCGCGTTCCTCGGGCCCTGGTCGCTGCCCCTGACGGTCCACTCGAACGTGCTTGAGAACTATGGCGGCGGTCCCGGCCGCGTCGGGATTCACGGTCGGTCGGGCGCCAGCCTGAGCGATCCGATCGGCAGCGCCCGATCGCACGGTTGCATCCGCGTGAACAACGGCGACATCTCCTGGATGGCCGGCCACGTTCCTCCCGGCACGCCCGTGCTGATCCGTTGACGGACTGGCTCGCCGTCGTCCGAGCGAGAGGAATCCAGCGCCGACATCATTCCCGCTCCTCTATCTAGATGCGGCACAGATCTATGGCCGCAGGTACAATCGCCGGGTCAGCAGGGCGAGGTCAGACGGGGGCAAGGACGTTGCCGTGGTGGGCCACGGGGGAAGGCGGGAGACAACGGATGAGTGACCGGCGAGCAGCACTCAAGGACGTGACCGCTCGCGGTCTCAGAAGCCGTTTCGGCCCGGTTCGGCTAGGCGGCGTCCTCGTAGCGGCCGCCGTCGCCCTACTCGTCCCGGCGACATCGGCCTTCGGCGAGGGCTCGGTCGACCTCAACACCGGCCCGGACAGCGCCCAGCGCCACAATCTGGCGGGGGAGACATCGAACTACACGGTGCTCCGCGTCTACGCGCGCGCGGGCGAGAAGCTCCAGATGGGGAGCAGCACGATGTGGTCGGGGTTCCCCGGCCCGCCTGGAGCCAATCCGAGCAAGACACAGAACGCGAACATCCTCGTCTACCCGCCGGGCACCAGCTTCGCGAGCCAAGCCGATCCGGCCGCGCGCGCCGCACTGGTGACCGACCCCGTCTTCGACACGGAGCTCTTTGACTGTAAGGCGGCGACCACTCCTCCCGCTGGCTTCATCCGCACCCGTGCCCAGGAGCTGGCCGGTCCGCTCCCCAACGCCGGCGGCTACACGCCGTGCGAGTACACCGCGCCCGCGAGCGGGATCTACCCGGTGGTCATGGTGCCCGTGTCGCCCGGCACTCCTGCGGGCGAGAGCTCGAGCCCGGTCGGCAATCCGACACTCGGAGCCATTCAGCGGGGGCACATCTCCATCTGGGACGTCACGGTTCGCGACGCTGCCGGCACGGTCAAGCCGGGCCGCGTCTTCACGAACCGGCTCTCGGTTGCCGGGAGTACCTCGCCCTCGGTCTCGGGCGTGGACTCCTTCTTCTACACCCCCTCCGGCTACGAGTACCGGGTGAATTTTGCCGAGCATGCCGGCGCGGTCTGGGTGATGACCGCGAACGACAAGGGGGTCGTCGATGCGGCAACCAAGGAGAGAACGTTCGCCTCCTTCCGGTGGGGAACGAACGACGTGATCAACAACAACACACGGGTACATTTCGAGGCCGACGCGCCGCAGATCGAAGCTCCGGACGTCGCCGACGACTCGCGGTATCCGGTCTTCTTCAACCGTCCGGACCCGGAGGCGATCTCGGGGCCGGGAGCTCTCGGCGAGGTCCGCGGCTATGCCACTTCACCGATTTCTCCGGGGAGTGCTTTCAGCAACCTCGCGCTCGATGGCGGTCTTCCCCCCGGTGTGATCCCTGTCTCCGGATCTGGAGGCACGCTCCGCTTCTCCTCGCCGCCGCAAATGGAGGGTCTTGACTACGCGCTGGAGATCGACATCGATCGCAACGGGACCTTCGGCAACGGCCCTGACGTCGTCCACAGGGCGCAGCTGAGCGACTCCGGCGCCAACGAGTTCGCCTGGAACGGCAAGGACGGCGCGGGCGTGAACCCGCCCTGCGGTGACTACACGTTCCAGGTCCGCTCCACGCTGGCAGAGGCTCACCTGACCCAGAGTGATGTTGAGGGCAGCGCAGGGACGCGTATCGAGCGGCTGTCGCTCCCTGGTGACCCCGTTCTGGGCGATCCGCTCGCCGCGAACTTCAACGATGTCGACCCCTTCAAGAACACCGCGGCAACGAACACGTCGCCGAGCGCCGTGACTCAGGGCACGAGCGGTGGCTCGTTCCACGCCTGGAGCCCGAACACCGGCAACACCGATTTCGTCGATACCTGGATGCGACTTCCCGAGGTCGGAGCCACGGGCGCCTTCGAGGTCTGCGCCACCGAGGCCCTCGACCCGCCCCCGACGCCCAGCCCGCCGAACGTGCAGCCGCCGCCCGTGTCGCAGAAGAAGGCGAGGCTCTCCCGCACGGCGCTGCGGATCGAGAAGGACGCGCTCGACGAGCGCGTCCGGGCAGGTCAGGAGACCCGGTTCCGGATCAAGGTCACCAACACGACGCGCAGGACCACGATCTCTGGCGTCACCGTCACCGACGTGCTTCCCTCCGGCCTCGCCTATGTGCGCGCCAACCGCCGCGCGTCGATGCGCAACGGCTCACCGAGATGGAGCTTTACGCTCAAGCCACGACAGTCGAAGACGATCACGGTCCGCGTCCGAGCGGCCAGAGGGTTGGAGGACGGCAAGCTCGTCAACTCGGCGTCGGTCAAGGCCGGCCGGGTCAACGGGGTCTCGCGTGCGCGCGACTCCGTCGGGGTGCTCGGCGTTTCACAGCGCCCGGGCGGCGTCACGGGCTAGGCACACTCGGCTCGTCCCGGCGGGGTCGGGCCCTTCTTGGGCGTACACCAGCTAGTAAATCTGAACAGGCCCTTGGGTACTACCCCACCTGCTACCCCACCGTCGGGCTCGACGCCTCCGATCCCAGCGTTTAACGGATCTCGGCGACCAGGGTGCGGGGCTACGGAACCGAAGGTCTCAGGTTCGAATCCTGACGGGCGCGCTCTCAACTACATCCTGGTTAAGCGCTATCTACGCCGCGATGGCGCGGGCGATCGTGGCGACGACAACCCCCACGACGAACACCGTGAATAGCAAGGTTACGGCTGACCTGGTGTACCGCAGCGCAGGCGAGGCGACAGCCCAACGTCCAGGCGGCCCGATGGCTCTCTCGGAGCGTATGTGACTACGTGGGACACCTTCGGCCGTCAATTGGTCTGTGAAGTCTGAAATCATCGCCTCCGGCCCGGAGATCATTACCGCCCGGTCGTTGAGATCGGGCACGAATTCATTGGCAATTGACTGGATCGTCGGCCGACCGCGCTCCCCGTCGTCCCACAGGTGGTAGCTCAGATTCGGGTTCAAGCTCATGTACTTCTCGAACGCCGGCCGCTTGAAAGCCCGTTCACCCTTCCTGACAACGACGATCAGAATCACGTCGTACCCGGCGTAGCGGTCGGGATGTTCAGCCAGGTCCTCCGCCATTGCGATGAATGGAGTCACCCCGAGCCCTCCGCCCAGCCATAGCTGCTTCTTCAGCTCCGGCCTGCTCATCACCAGCCGGCCAAACGAGCCGTGAAGCAGCGCCCGCGCCTCGTGTCCCTCGGAAACCTTCAGGATGCGTTGGGTGTATGCGCCGGTTCCTTCGATAACAAGCGCTATCTCATCCTTTTCTGGATGAGTTGTGATGCTGAACGGGTGCGCCTCGAAGTCGCGGTCGACTTGCGCCATGCTGTCCACGACGTCCACGTAGGCGAACTGCCCCGCCCGGAAGCGAAGCGGCTTTCCCACAGGCATCGCCTGCAACTCGATCGCATTCACCTCTGGGTAATGCTCGATAGCGGTTATCCGATACTCCCGCCGGGGTTCCGCTATGCGTCGCACTAGCGCGACCCAGATGAACGCGAGCGTGGCGAGACCGAACAGCACGAAGAGATAGATACGGAGCGCCGGAACTTGAGATGTATCGACCATCTGGTTCTCGATGAGGATCGCGTAGCCATTGATGATCATCGCCGCGCCGAGCAGCAGATGAATCGCACGCCACCAATCGAACGGAAGGCGCATGTACATGGTCGGGACCATTGCGATCGCGATCAGGATGTAAGACACCCACTCCAGGGCGACGACGTGGAACGGCACTAGGACATGCGCCGCGGGGAGGAACTCGCCACCCGTCACAAGACCGCCGAGGAGGTACATCATCGGGTGGAAGCTGACCAGGCCGAACATTGCCAGTCCAAGCACGCCATGTGCGACATAGACATTGGTGAGATCGCCGAAGAGCAGCTCGAGAATCACCAGTCGGCTCGCGAGGATTACGACTACAGCCAGGAGTACTGCGGATGCGATGCCGGTGGCCTCACCGACGACGATCCACACCTCGCGGCCGTCGATGGGTCCGCCGTTCAACGGGTTGGTGTGAGCCCCGAGGAAGTACAGAAGCAGAGCAACGCCGACGAGGATCGCGACTGCTGCGTAGCCCAGCAGTCCTGGTCCTCCGCCCCACCTCCGGATCGTGCGTTCGATCGCGATCGAACCGCGCTCCCACGCCATGGCGCGAGCTTAGAGGAAGCCCGGGAGACCACCTACGGAGCGAGAGGCGGCAACGGGCCGCTAGGCGGGCGTTCCCTAATCCAGCTCGAGCTTGTGGGTCTCGGTCTTCCGACCTGGTCGGAGCACGCGCAGGCTCGGTGTGGCGGTGTCAGCGTCGTTCAGATCCCGGCGCGCGTCGTCGGAGGGCTGCAGCGTGACCTTGTTCGCCTTGGTCGGGTTGGCGATGACGGTCTTGCGCGCCACGCGATCGCCCTCGTGGTACAGCTCCAGCTGTACCGTGCCCGTGCCGGCCCCCACGCTCAGGGGGAGACCCTTCGAGGCGACTGTGTCGATGTCGAGGGCGAGGACGCGCACCAGCGGCGCCAGCGACGCGAAGCCGTCCCCGCTGCCTGGCAACTGCCAGCTCAGCACCACCTGGCCATTGCAGGTGGACGGGCGGCTGTTGCCATTGGTGTAGGTGCAGGAAGGCTGGTTGGGGCGCGAAGCGGCCGTGTAGATCCTCACATCCGTCGTCCCAGGATCCGGGGCGCCTGACGTGCCGGCACCGCCACCTCCGCCGCCCCCTCCAGCAGTCTGGTTAACGGATTCGTGGCCGTGACGGCCGCCGCCGCCGCCCTTCAGCCCTGCCCCGCCGCCGCCGCCGGCTCCGTCGTAGACGAAGTGAGTCGAATCGTGATCGCTCTCGCCCCCCCCACCGCTGCTGCGGTCGAGGCAGCCTCCGCAGCCTCCGGCCCCGGAATCGTCGGGCTCATTGCAACCGGCACTGTCAAAGCCCGGCTTGGCGCGCGGCCCGCCGTCACCGCCCGTACCGCCGCCATCTTTAGCGCAATTATCGCCATCACCGCCACCGCCACCGCCACCGCCCGCGACCACGAGTATGAAATCCCCGTTGTTGCGGGTCAGAGCGCTCGCACTGCCACCGCCGGCAGCCGAGTTCCCAAAATCGGGCCCGTCGATCTTTCCCTGCCGACCGCCCTTCGCCCAGCCTGGGCCACCCTCACCGTTGGCGTAGCGGGCCGTGTTGACGGTCAGGCATTCGCCGGGGGTGACCGCGACGTTCGCGTCGACCCCGCCGGCGAAGCCACCGGAGCCCGTGTGGCGCCCGAAGCCGCCGTGCGCACCTTCGACGCTGACCTTGAGCTGGGTCACTCCGGGCGGGACTCCGAACTGCTTCACGCCGGGTCCGAACGTCTGGCTGGTACCGGTTGCGGGAGAGCAGGCCGAGCCGAGTTGCGCCGGGGCGGGCTGCGAGGACACGAACACAGAAGCGATGGCGGCGAGCAACACGCCAATCGCCGTGACCAGGGGGCGAGTCGCGTTCCGCCGGACCACAATGAGGCAACCGTAGCCGCTGTCTTGCGCACCCGCAAGCCGTTACCGCTTTGACCCCGCCGTGACCCCGAAGGTCTCAGGTTCGAACTGACGGGCGCCTCAGCCCTTCGCTACGCGGGCAACGTCCTAGCGGATGCGGACGTTCTTCACGACCCAGCCGCGCGGCAGCAGCACGCGGTTGCCCTGGAAGCGGGCGAGGACGCGCACCTTCGTCGCGTCGCCGAGCCGGCGGCTCGCGCGCAGGCGGAACGACTTCGAGTAGGCGCAATTGCTGTCGAGCCTCGCCTCCTTCGTCGCAAGGCGCTTCTTTCCGCGCTGGATGCGGATCGTCACGCGCGCGTTCACGCAGGCGCGCGCCGCCGTCACGTTGTCCGGCAGCGGCATCGTTCCCTGTACGCGCAGGTCCGCCGGTAGGCCGAGCTTGCTCGTGCGTGACGCGCTCACCCTCACCTGCCGCGAGCGGAAGCGACTCCCGGGGCGTGCCGACCTAGCGACCCCAACCTGGTTCTGGGTTCTCGCCCCGCAGTAAAGCCTCGCCACATTTCCTGGGTCGCGAGCCACGCACCTCCCGGGACGCCGGTGCGGATCCGCCACTAGACCTCCCATCGCTACTCCACAAGCCCGCGGCTTCCAAGGCTTCGGCACGATCGGAAAAGCTCTCCTCGCGGACCGCGATACTTCGGCAGCGATGTCCCGGACGAGCCGCCACGCGGTCGAAAAGAACTGGTAGGTGGCGTAGCCCTGGGTCTTCTGGACGGTATCCGGGTCGTCGAGTTCTCGCGCCTCATCGCGGCACCGTTCTGCGGCCTGAGCCTGCAGGACCTCGGGGCAGAGGTGATCAAGGTGGAGCCACCCGAGGGCGATCACACGCGCGGCTTTCCGCCCTTTCTGGCGCCTGGAGAGAGCGCCTACTTCCACACTTTCAACCGCGGCAAGCGGAGCGTCGCCCTCGATCTGGCTGACCCAGAAGCACCCGCTGTCGTGCGCCGGCTGGTCGAGTCGGCCGACGTCGTCGTCGAGAACCTGGGCGATGCGCGCAAGGCACTCGGGATCGAATACGAGGAAGCCGCGAAGCGGAACCCCGCGCTCGTCTGGTGTTCGATCACGGGCTTTGGCCGTGGCAAGGGGGGACGAGCTATCGATCCCAGCCTCCAGGCCCGGACCGGGATCATGGCGCTCACCGGCGAGCGCCATGGGCCGCCGCTGCGAGTCCCGGTCCCCCTGGTCGACTTCATGACCGGCATGTACGCGACCCAGTCGGTCCTCGCTGCGCTCTGGCGAGCGGAGCGAGAGGGTCGGGGCGGGTTCCTGGACTGCGCAATGGTTGACGCGGCCGCGACGCTCGCGAGCGCTACGGCGCTGCTGGCGCTCGCCGACTCCCTGCTGCCGCGGCGAATCGGCTCGGAGAGCTACGTCGTTGCTCCCTCCGCAGTTTTCGAGACCGGCGATGGCGAGCACGTCCAGCTCCTCACCCTGAGCGAGCGGCACTGGGAGAGCCTCTGCCGCGCGCTGGGCCACCTGGAGTGGCTTGAGGAGCCGCGCTTCGCCGACAACGATGCCCGTGTGGCGAACCGCGAGCTGCTCCACTCGCGCATCGGAGCCGCGATCGCGCAGGAGACGGCCGAGCACTGGGTTGGCGCGATCACCGACGCCGGCGGGTTCTGCGAGCGGGTGCGCGAGATCGAGGAAGCGTGGTCGGATCCCGCGATGTCGGAGCGAGGGCTTCTAGGCACGATCAACGACGACGGACTAGACGCCTTCCCGATACCGGTGGCCTCGCTCGCGCACACCGGCGAGGGGCTCTCCCGGGCTCCGCGCCTCGGGGAACACACCGAGGAGGTTTTCTCAGAGCTCGGCTAGTCCTCGACGTTGATGCCGACCTTCTTGACGCCGCTCGAATGGTCCGAGTCGGCGGGCACCTTGACTCGATACGTGCCACTGGTCGACACCCTCACGCGCTTGCGGTACTTGGACGCGGTCGTGCCGTCGTCTTCTAGCGTGGTCTGCGCGAGGGTCTTGTAGGAGCCGTCGGCCTGGCGGCGCTGGATCTGGACGAGGCGACCGTCGTGCGCCGGCTTGGCCGTTCCCGAGAACGTGACCCGGTCGCCCCGGTCCGGACTCGAGTCGCTGACATTGAGCCGGACGCTGATGGCCACCCGGACGAGCAGCGCTGGACTCTTGGTACGCGGGGTGTCCTGGGCCTCGACGCGGTACTGCGTGTTCCGCCCGGGGCGCACGCCCGCGAAGGAGTAGTTCCCGTTGGTCGCCGAGGCCGCCTGGGCGACGGCCACATAGTTCCCCTCGAACGGCGACTCGTCGGCTTGAAGCTGCACGACGGCGCCACCTCCACTCTTGAGCTTGCCCGAAAGGGTCGTCGCGAGGCCAAAACGGACGGGGTTCGCGCTGGCACCGATCGTCAGGTCGGTGCCCTTTGGCGCCTTCGGCTTCTTCTGCCCGGTCGCTGCGGTCGGCACTAGGAGTCCGAGAACCGCAGCGGTGACGCAGATCGCAATGGAACGCCCCATTAGCCCATGGGTACCCCGGGCCTCGTCGCGCAAACGAGGTAATAGGATCACCGAAGACGTCGCGGTGTAAACGACGCGGGAGGCTTCAGATGCTCAGCAGGTTTCGGGACCACTTCCATTCCAACGTGGTCGGCTATCTAGCTCTTTTCGTCGCACTGGGTGGCACCGCCTACGCGATCAACACGGTGGGCAGCTCCGACGTGGTCAACGAGTCGCTGCTGTCGGAAGACATCAAGAACCTACAAGTCAATACATCCGATCTCGCCGTCGGCTCGGTGTTCGGGAGCCGCATCAGGGACAACGGCATCCTCGAGTCGCATTTCGTCGACGACAGCCTGAGCGGAGAGAAATTCAAGGGAGACACGCAGCTTTCGTACGGCCCCGATGACTTGCGCTCCACCAGCGAGGAATCCTCCGTCTTTTACCCGACGAGCCCTTGGCCAACGAGGTCCGGGTGACGGTTGGGGACGGAAATGCCTCCGGCACCGAGCCCGCGTCGCTCGAGCTCCCCCGCCCGCTGTCGCAATACGCGCGCGGTCTGGCGATCAAGAGCGCGCGCCTGTGCGCTGGTCCGAGCGACCCTGCCTCAAAGCTCGATTCGGTAAGACTGCTCACGGTCAGCGAGGACGGCAGCAGCGAGACCTCGATCGTCAGCGACGGCACGGACCGGACGACGTACGGGTGCTTCAACGTCTCGGTCCCGGGCTCGCCGGTCGTTAGCCTTGACCGCCTGAAGGTTCTCTACACGTTCGACCTCGCCGACGACGCACACGCCGGCCGGGTGGGTGGCAGCCGGCTGACGCTCTCGAACGCGCCAGCGGGTCCGTAGCGGCAAGGTTGCGCGCGATCCAGTCGATCGTGCCGCGCTCGGCTGCGTAGGTCCCCGGCGGTTAAACCACCGCGGTACCCGAGCGCTGCGCGTCCTCGGCTTCGTATCCGGCGTGCAGGCGCTCCTCGTCCTCCTTGCCCGGGAAGAACAGGCGGACGACCGCGGCGCCGAGCAGGATCGCGACGATGCCCGCCAGGTAGGCCCAATGATCTCCGTCGAGGAATGAGTCGCGCGCCGCAGCGATGATCTGGTCCGAGTACTGGGGATACTGCTCGGCGACCTCAGACGCGCTCGAGAACGACTTCTGGAGCTCGGCCTGCACGCTGTCTGAGACCTTGTCCTGGCTCGGGGAGCTCGCGATCTTTGCCGAGATCGAGGTCGCGTAGCCGGCGGTCAGCACCGCACCGAGAATCGACTGCATGATCGCCCCGCCGAGGTCGCGCTGCAGATCGCTGGTCCCCGACGCCATGCCAGCTCGCGAGACGGGGACCGAGCCGGTCAGTGAGTGGGAGGCAGGCGTTCCCGCGAACCCCACTCCGACACCGACCAGCAGGTAGGCGAGTGCGATGTGCCAGTACGGGCTCGACCCGTCCCACAACAACAGCATGACCAGGAAGCCGAGCAGGCAGAAGAGGTAACCGACGAGGAGTGTGAATCGCGACCCCCGTGTCTCGATCAGCTTCGCGGAGCGCGGGGCGATCAGCACGAGGCCGAGCGCAGCGGGGATGATCGCCGTGCCAGCTTCGAGGGTCGAGTACTCGAGCACGTTCTGGAGGTACTGCTGGCCGATGAACATCGCCCCCATCAGCGTCCCGAAGACGATCACCCCGGCGACCGCCGCGACCCAGAACGTGCGACGGGAGGCGACCCCGAGGTCGTACAGGGGCGCCGCCGCGCGGCGTTGGCGGATCACGAACGCCCCGGCCGCGGCCAGGGCGATCAGCCCGAGGCCGAGCGCGACCGTGCCCTCGCTGGGCACCGCCGCGAAGTTGATCGCCAGCACGAGCGCCGCGATCATCACCACGGAGAGGATCCCGCCGAGGTTGTCGACCGGGTCGGTGGTCTCGTTGACGTGGGCCGGAACGTGGCGGAACGCCATCCATAGGGCGACGACGGCCAGCGGCAGGGTGATCACGAACACCGAGCCCCAATCGAACTGGGTCAGCATCGCGCCCGCGAGCAGCGGCCCGAGCGAAGAGATCGCCGCCCCCAGCCCCGACCAGAGCGCGATCGACTTCGTGCGGCCCGGGCCCGACCACAGCGCCGTGATCAGCGCAAGCGTGGTCGGGAAGGCGAGCCCGGCCGCGAGGCCGCCGAGGATCCGGGCGCAGAACAGGACCTCGACCGAGGGTGCGAACGCCGCCAAGAGCGAGGCCGGAATCGCGAGTCCGGTACCGATCAGCAGCAGCAGCTTGCGCCCGTAGCGGTCGCCGACCGCGCCGAGGTAAAGGACGGATGCCGCGAGACCGAGCGAGTACCCGATCGCGACCAGGTTGAGGGCGGTCTGGCCGGCGTCGAACGCCTTGCCGATGTCGGGCAGCGCGACATTGGCGACCGCGAGGTTGAGGTTGGCCACCGCCGCGACCAGGATCAGCGCCGTGAGCACCAAGCCCTGACGTTCCGGAGCGCGCCCGGGTGGCTCCCCCGCTGGCTTCACAGCGCGACTCTAGTCGAGCGAATCTCGCCGGCGCGCTACTCCGTCAGACCAACCGCCTCGAGAGCCTCCTGCCGCTCGTCGTAGTAGGTCAAACGCGCGAGGGCGCCATCATGGAACGTCTGCACCCACGCGGTGCGGGCCTGCACCTCGATCCCCTCGCGGCCGGTTAGGCGGAGCTTGAGCGTCACGACGACGTGCTCGCCTGCATCGATGATCTCGTCGGCCTGCAGCGAGTACGAATCCCAGGTCCCCACGAAATCCGCCCAGAGCTCCGCCATCTGGTCCCCGCGGTAAGTGCCGGCGAACGGACCCGTCATGCGCGTGGCGTCGCACTCGAAGTCCGCCGCGGCGCCCACGGCATCCCAATCCCCACGTTTCCACGCTTCGACGACCGCTTGCGCGAGCTCGACGTTCTCGTGCGACATCGTCCGAGCAGTATCGCGCGCCCGGCATCGGTAGCTACTCCGTCAGACCAACAGCCTCGAGCGCCTCGGCCCAGCTTCGGAAGAAGCGTGCCTCACCGACCTGGCCGTCGCGGAAGTCGGAGTAGACCGCACCGATCTGCTGCCGGACCACCTCGTTGCCGCCCTCGATCCGCCCGCTCTGCCAGACGAGCGCCACCACGCGCTCGCCGAGGTCGCGGATGTCGTGCAGCTCGGCCTCGTAGTCGTCGAATGTCTCGGTGAAGACGGCCATCGCCTGGCGGACGCCATCGTGGCCGCGGTACTCCGACTCGATGATCCACTCCGGGGGCGGGTGCCAGACCACATCCTCCGGCATGAACTCCAGCAAAGCGTCGGCCGAGGCTCCACCGCCCGCCTCGAAGATCCTGCGCACAAGCTCGACGTTGTCCCGCGACATACCCTGCAGTGTCGCCCGGACGCGCCCTACTTCACTCGCGTGAAGATCAGGTCGAAGTCGGTCTCGAACTCGCCACCGTCCTTCGCGAGCTCCCAGCGGCCGGCGATCCGGTTGTCGTCGTCCTCGAACCTGCCGCTGAAGCGCTGTGCGAACGGCTCGCCTTCGCGCCAGAGCTTCCACTCGCCGTCACCGATGCTCATCTCGTACACGCGGCAGACGCCCCGGTCGTCGGAGTACAGCTGGTAGTAGGTGCCGTTCGCGGCGTCGCATCCCATGATCGCGATCGCGTCCGGCGCCTCGGGCATCTCGATGGTCGAGCGCTCGATCAGGTGAGCCCCTGAGTCGTGCCACTCGAAAGTCGCCCGGGCCTCACCTGGCCACGGCTCGCCGCTCGGCGGGATCGCCTCGAGCGTCCACTCTCCCACCAACGGCTCGAGTTGTTTCAACGCTTCCGTTGCCGTTGGCTGGTCCATCGTTCCCCTCCTGTCGGTCCTAGGAGCCCCGGATACTCTCACTGCATGTCCGATTGGGCACGACGCGGTCTGCGCCTGTTCGGCTTTCTCCTGTTCCTCTTCGGCTGCGCCGCTCTGGTGCTGATGATCCACCCCGGGCCGGCCGAGGTGTCCGACTGGATGGACGCGAGTTGCTCACACGGGAGGAACGAAGGGCCCGAGGACTGCGGCACGCTCGACGCGATCGAGCTGTTCTGGGGAATAGGCCCGCTGTGCATCCTCATCGGAGGCGTACTCGCGCTCGCGCTGCGCCCCGAGGACAAGGGCCCGATGACGCTCGACTTCAGCCGCCGCCGCTGAAGCTGAGGTCCGTCCGGGCTCAGCGCCGAACGCGAACCGTGCCGCGGGCGCTCTTGTGAAGCGGCTTGGTCACGCTGACGCGGATGCGTCCCGGCCGGCGGGCACGGAGGGTCACACGTGCGCGCCCACGCGAGTCCGTCCGAAAACGGCGGCCCAGGAAGCGGCCGCGGGCGCTCTTGACCGGCTGTCCGGCGGCGCTGACCTGGAATCTGACCCGCACGCGCCGGCCCGCCCTCACGGGCCGCGGACGCACCTGCACGCGTAACCGCGGATCGCAGCGGCTCGTCCGCGCCGGCGACCGACCCGAATTCGTGACGCGTAGACGGACGGCGCTGCTGTCCGGCCGGGCGACGAGCTCGAGCAACCGCGCCCCCCGCGGGGAGACGACCTCCGCTCCGTCGGCTTCGACGCCGTAGGAGTCGCCGAAGGCGTGGGCGGGCACGAACACCTGCGTGCGCTCGCACTCGCCGAAGTCCCGTTCTGAGCCCACCCGGCGTGTCGAATAGCGCAGCTCGAAGATGCGGTTCCCGGGGTCGAACGCCCAGCGGCCGGGGGTGCCGGCGATCACCCGCGGGTAGGGCCGCGACATCGTCTTCAGCAGACCGGCATCCACATTGCCCCCGGTCGGCGGCTTGCGCGGATCGAGCACGACGCTGTACTGCCCGGCGAAGTTCGTGTGGCCGGTGTTGTGGTAGGTCCACTCGGTCCAGCCGACGCGGCGCTCGTCGGCGCCGGCCGCGACCCGCTCGACCTCGTCCAGCCGCGGCGTGGAGCCGAACTCGGTCATCACGAGCGCGTCGTCGTTGCGCGCCGCCTGTCGCTCCGCGTTGTCGAAGGTGAGCTGCTCGCTGGTCGGGCACGCCGACTGCCTGGGCTCCTCGAAGCCGCCCGACGTCAGCGCGGTGATCACGCAGTAGTTGTGGAACGACAGCACCGCCCCTTGGTCGCGGCCGTGGTCGATGTCCTGGGCCCCGCCCGCGCCGGCGATGATGTTCGGCTCGTACCAGACGAGGTGAGAGCGGTCCACCGCCCGTAGCTCGCGGATCACGTGACGGTAGAAGCGCCCGAGCGTCTCGTCGAACGGACACGAGACCGGGTTGAGGCACAGCGGGATCGTCGTCCCCGGGACCGGCTCGTTCATCAGGTCGTAGCCGATCACCCACGCGCTGTAGCGGAAGCGCCTCGCGACGTGGCGCCACATGAGCGCGAAGCGGTCCCACAGGCGCGCGCCGTCGGGCGCCGTCTTGTTGGCCCAGAAGGTGTCCCACGCCGCATAGTTGGCGGGGTTGAGAATCGTCGGCCCGGCGTTCGGCGCGGGCACCCCGCCGATCGTGGCGTCCACCGTCCAGTCGGGGAAGCCCTGTCCGCCGACAGCCTCGTTGTATCCGTCCTGGTGGAAGTCGAGCAGCGTATAGATGCCGTGTCGCGCCAGCACGCTCGACCGTCTCGGCGATCTGGTCGAGGTAACGCTCGTCGTAGCTGCCCGGCCGCGGCTCGAGTGCCTTCCATTGAAAGCCGAGGCGCACGACGTTGAACCCGTTCGCGGCCAGGAACTGCGCGTCGTCGTCGCCGAAGCCGACCGACTGCGCGGTGTACGGCGCGATCTTCGCGACCATGTTGAAGCCGTGCAGCACGACCACACGGCCGCGCTCGTCGGTGACCCAGCGGCCTTCGTGGCCGGGCGCAGCGGCGGCGGACGAAGCCGGAGCGCAGGCGCCGAGCAGGGCTAGCGCGAGCACGAAGACCAGTCTGCGCGTCACGCCGGTGACGTTAGCCGGTGCCCGCGGTCGGGACGACCGCTAGCCGCTACCGCTTGAGAATGGTGCTGTTCGGGCTGCCGTCGGTCGTGTTGCCCGAGACGTCGTTGTCGCCCCAGGAAGTGATCGCGGCGCCGGGCAGCGCGAGAAGTCCGTTGGTGTTGCCGGAGATCTCGTTGTCGCCGACGAAGATCGTGGACTGGTTGCCGTGCGCGAACACCGCCGAGAAGTCGTTGTCGGTGATCTCGTTGCGGATGGCGTTGATGCGCGTCGAACCCGAAACGCCCGAGGTGTTGGTCGCCGTGCCGCAGTTGGTCCCGAAGTTGGCGCCGATCGGCGCGCCGTGGGTCGCCGAGACGAGCCCGCAGGCGTTCTCGTCGATCTCGCTCTCGGCGACGGACGCCCTCGCGCCGCCACCACCCCCCACGGGTGTCGAGACCATCACGGCCGCGCCGCCGTTGTCGTGGATCTTGGCGTTGCGCACGAACAGCTTCGCGTTTGCGTTCGCGGGCGTGAACTGGATCGCCGACTGGCCGAAGTTGAAGATCTTCGTGTTGACGACCTTGACGCTCTTTGCCCTGAGCACGCGGACGCCATTTACCCCGGGGAGTTCGTCCGAATCCCCCCGTTGATGCTCAGGTTCCTGAGCACGACCTTGCCGTCCCTACCTCCCAGCGTGGTGTTCACGATCACGCCGCTTGGTCCCGCTCGCGAGGATCGAGGCGTGGTGGCCGCGGCCGTCGATCGTGATCGCCTTGTTGATCGTCACGGCGCCGTAGCCGCCGCTGTCCATCACGTTGATGATGCCCGCCTCGAACGTCTTCGAGATCGCGCCGGCGAACGTCTTGCACGGCGCCGTCCTGCTGCAGGGGTTGACGTCGTCGCCGACGCCGGAGACCCAGGTACGGGTCGCCTGGCCCGACGCTGCCGCGGGCAGCGCGAGCGCGACGATCGCCAGCACCGGCAGCAGCTTGAGGGGAGTGAGGTTTCGTCGGTTCATCGCGCGTCTACCTCTGCGTGTCGATGTGCGTCGGGGCGCCGTTGTCGGCGTCCGTGTTAGCCCCGTTGCCGAAGAGGTAGTTGTTCCGCCAGCTACGGATCGAGCTTCCCTGCAGCGCCTGAAGGCCGATGCCATTTCCGGTTATCTCGTTGCGAGCGATCCGCTGGATGGCGGAGGCGCCGTTCGAGAACACCCCCGTTCCGGGCGCCAAGCTCCCCCTCCGGTGTTGTCGCTGATCGTGTTGTCCTTTGCGTTTATGACGGCGAGACCGCCCGAACCTCTCCCGACGGGAGTCCCACAATTGGTCCCGACGCCGCCCCCGCCTTCGCTCGAGGCGACGAGCCCGCAGCCGTTCTCGTCGATGTGGCTGCGTCGCACGGAGGCTCTCGCACTGCCGCTGCTGGGCGGGGCGACGAACACGCCGGCGCCGTAGTTGTCGTGAATCCGGCTGTTCTGGACGTAGAGCCGCGCGTTGGTGTTCGAGGGGGCGAAGTGGACGCCGGACTGGGTGAAGTTGGAGATGTCGGTGTTGACGATCTTGACGCTGCGGGCCTTGATCACGTTGACGCCCTTGAGGCCGGTGTTCGTCCCCAAGCCGCCGGAAGCGCCGGTGCCGTTGATGTCGAGGTTGCGCAGGACGACCTTGTCCGTCGCCACCGTCGTGACGCCGGGATTCATGTTGACGTTGATGCCGGTGGTCCCGCTCGCGAGGGTGCTTGCCAGCTGCCCGCCGCCGTCGACCGTGATCGGCTTGGTGATGGTCAGCGCGCCGAAGCCGCCATCGTCCAAGGCGTTCATCTCGCCGCCCGACGCGGTCTTCGAGATCGCGCCCGCCCACGTCTTGCACGGGGCCGTACGGCTGCATGGATTGGCGTCGTCGCCGACGCCGGAGACCCAGGTGCGGGTCGCCTGGGCGGAGGCCGATGCCGGGAGGGCCAGCACGAGCAGAGCGCCGACTACGGTGAGCCTGACAGCGGTACCGCGAGAAACGCGAGTCATCGAGGCCAGTGTACGCCTCCCGCGGCAGAATCGCGAACCCGCCTGGCGGGGAGCGACCGTTGGTACCTTGGAGTATCGGCATCAAGGCGTCATTCCCACTCGCTACGGGCGTATCGCTCGCGCTCCTCTTGGCCTCGAGCGCCTCGGCGGAGGCCGCCGTGGACTGCCCCGACGACCTCTGTCCCGCAACGGAGGAGATCGGCGGCGTGCTCGCCGACTCCAATGGAGACGGCCGCTCCGACAGCTCGTTTCACGGCAAGCGCCTGAACTCCGCGACCGTCGAGATCTCGCTGGTCACGTTCGGCGGGCGCAAGCTGTGGACTTTCCCGATCGCGCACCGCAAGGTCCTTCCCGACGAGGACGAGTTCCCGACCCCCTCGACGGCCGGCGAGTTCAACGGCGACGGCGTGCCCGACTACGCGTTCGCCGCGCGCGGGCTGTTGAACCCGCGCGAGGAGGACTGCGGCAAGTTCGCGCAAACGTGGTCGCAGCTCGCCCTCGTGGACGGCGCGACGGGCAAGGTCTCCTATCCGCTGCCCTCGATCCGCAACCGCTGCTGGGATTTCAGCTCGTACGCCGGCCCCGACGCGATCTACCCGACGCACCGCTACGTCGGATTCGTCCAGATCGGCGACATCACGCCCCTCTATCGCGGTCGGGAGGTCGCTGTCATACCGATGTACCCGCCGGACGGCCGCGGCTGGGTGCTGAACTTCGAGCGCGACCGCGCGTGGCGGAAGGTCGAGGGCCGCCACGGTCGCACCACGCTGGTCCACCCCTCCGTCCCGGAGTTCGCGCCCCTACTACAACGAGGCGAACCCCGGATCCCCGTGCAAGCGCCCGTTCACGCTCACCACCTGCGAGGTCGAGAACAGCCACGTGCCGACGGGGCTGATCGTGAACTCGGAGGGCTGGCGGACGGTGTTCTCGATGACCTCGGGTCGCGCGCTCATGTACCGCTGGGACCTGACGCCGACTGCCGACACGGTGTGGCAGTCCGGCGACACGGCGAACGGCGGGCGCAACAAGGGCTACGCCTATTCGTTCTCCCACGATTCCCGGGACTACGTCGCGCTGATCGGCGGCTGCGCGGTCAGGGTCGCGCGCGATGCGATGCACAGCGGCACGCCGCCGGGCGGCAGTCTGGAGACCTCGCTCGGGGGAACCAACGCCCACTGCAGCATTCACCACCACTACCTCTGGTTCGAGATCGATGGCCCGCGGATAACGCGCCAGTTCAACCAGTACTACAGCTACTCGAGCTCCGACGGCTTCTTCCACAACCGACCGGAGTTCCCGAACAACCCCGTCGGGCCGATCGGTGGAGAGGGCACGCAATGGCAGGTGTACAACCTCTTCCGCGCCGACCCCGACTCGACGGGCAAGGGTGAGTGGTGGACCGAGCTGCTGCCGGATCCCGCCGATCCGACCAACGTCCGCCACGTCAACCGCTGGTACGTCTGGGACCAGGTCGATCTCGATGCGGACGGAACCTCGGAGCTGCTGGCGACGCGGGCGCGCAGCGAATCCTCGGAGAACCCCTACGTGCTGCCGTGGGAGATGGACGTGCTGCGCTGGAACGGGACCGACCTCGAGAGCGTCTATCACCGCGACGGCGTCGCGCCGGCCCTCTTCAACTATCCGAACGTTGCTTCCCGCTACGCCGACGGCGGGCGCAAGCGGGCGGGAACCATCACGCGTGACGTCGATGGGGACGACGTGCGCGAGGTGATGGTCGAGGGCGACCACGGCGAGCGTTCGTTCCTGCGCGTCCCACTCGGCCCCTAGCGACGGCCCGAGCACCCGAGTGGCAAGGTTCCCGCCACTGTGAGCGCGCGAACCGCCGACACGGCACCGCAGCTAACGCTTCCCGGGCGTTCTTATTGCGGCGTGCGCCGCTTCCTGGTCGTGCTCGCCACGCTGATCGCGTCCGCCCTCGCCGTTCCGGCGGGGGCCGACGCGGCCCTGAAGGCGATCTGGGGACCGCGAACCCTGCCCAACGGCAAGAACGCGTTCGACGTCTACGCCGAACTCGGCGTGGACGTCTACCAGCACACGGTTTTCTGGAACCGGATTGCACCGCGCCGTCCCGCGAACCCGCGCAACCCGAATGACCCGGCGTACACCTGGCCCGAGCGTCTCGACGTGGCGAACGCCCTCGCGGCCGAGCGCGGGATCAACCTCGCGTTGCTCGTCACGGCCTCGCCCCCCTGGGCAAACGGCGGCCGCTTCCCCAACTGGGCGCCGGCCAACGACGACTACGCGGACTTCCTCGTCGCGCTCAACCGCCGCTACCCCCTGGTGCGCTACTGGATGATCTGGGGCGAGCCGAACGGGGGGGCGTTCAGGCCGAATCGGTCCGACACTCCGGCAGCGCCGCGGCGCTACGCGACCCTGCTCGACCGCGCTTACGAAACGCTCAAGGCCGAAAACCCCGGCAACACCGTGATCGGGGGCATGACGTTCACCAGCGGCCGGGTGAAGCCGGCCGATTTCCTGCGCTGGATGAGGCTGCCCAACGGCAAGCCGCCGCGGCTCGACTGGTACGGCCACAATCCGTTCTCGCGCCGCTTCCCGCGCGTTTCGGACCCACCCAGCGTGCGCAAGCCGTCGGTGCGCGACTTCAACGACATCGACACGCTGGCGTCCGAGGTGCGGAGGACCTACCGCGTGCTCGGCACTCGCCCGCAACTGTGGCTGTCCGAATTCACGATCCAGTCGGGCGAGAGCTCGCAGGCGTTCAGCTACTACACGACCGAGAAGGGCCAGGCGCAGTGGCTGCAGCGCGCGTACGAGATCGTCGATCGTCAGACGAAGATCGCGGGCATGGGCTGGCTGAGCCTGGTGGACGCGGAGCGCGAGGGAGGCGGGCTGTGGGGGCTGCTGCGTTCGAACGGGGCGCGCAAGCCCTCGTTCTTCGCCTATCGGCGCGCGCCGAGCCGGCGCTACACCGGAGCGGTGAGCGTTCCGGCGACCGCCACCGTCGCCCAGCTGCAGGCGGGCATCGACATCGGCGTGAAGCCGGTGCTCGGGGGTACGGTCACGGTCAGCCTTCTGCGCGGGGAGCGAACCCTGGCGCGCGCCGTCGCGCGAGGCGCCGACCGGACGCAGATGACCGTGCGGCTCGCGCATGGCCCGGTGGAGCCCGGCTCGTACCTCGTGACCGTGAAGACCAAGCGCGGGGAGACGCTCGAGCGCAGGCTGCAAGTCCTGCCGTGACCGTCCGCCCCGTCATCGTCTGCTTCGCGGGGGACATATGGGACGGCAATCCCCACTCGAGACACCACTTGATGCGCCGGTTCGCGCGCCGGTTCGACGTGCTCTTCGTCGAGAGCGTTCCGATGCGCGCGGTTGCGCGCGGGGACGCGCACGAGTGGCGTCGGATCGTGCGCAAGCTGCGGGCCGGGTCGGCCCTCCGCTCGCCGGAGCCCGGGCTGCACGTGCTGCGGCCGCCGCCAATCCCCCCGGCCGGTCGGGTGGGCCGGCGCGCGCAGCTGTCTGTGCTGCGGCGCCAGGTGGAGCGCGCGTGCCGCAAGCTCGGCCTGGACGGGCCGCGGGTCGCATGGTTCAGCCTGCCGGTTGCGGCTCCGCTCTGCGGCGCGCTCGGCGAACGCGGGTCGCTCTTCTACTACCAGGACCGCTACGACGCCTTCTCGCACGTTGACGTAACACGCCTGCGCGAGGGAGTGGCCGCCCTCGCGCGCTGTTGCGAGGTGTCTATCGCCACCGCTGCTCCGCTCGCGCAGGACCTCGCCGAGCTCGGTGCCGACCCGACGGTGGTGCCGCACGGCGTGGACGTAGAGCGCTTCGCTGCCGCCACAGACACGCCCGCCGACGTGCGAGACCTCGAACGCCCGCTCGTGGGCTACGTCGGGCTGATCGACGACTACCTCTCGCTCGAGAGCATGCTCGCGGTGGCCGAGCGGTTGGATCGCGGCACGCTGGTGTGTGTGGGCGGATCCAACATCGACACCAGCCCGCTCACGCACCCGCGCATCGAGCTGCTCGGGCGGCGGCCCTACGACGACATACCGGCGTACGTGAACGCCTTCGACTGCTGCATCGTCCCGTTTGCGCAAAACCGCCTGACGGTAGGGGTCAATCCGATCAAGCTGCGCGAGTACCTCGCCGCCGGCAGGCCGGTCGTCGCGACGAGGCTGCCGGCGATCGAGCAGTACGACGACGTCGTTTCGCTGGCCGACGACGCGGGCGAGTTCGTCGATGCGGTCGTTCAGGTGCTCTCCTCGCCGGACGCGATGTCGGAATCCGCGGCTCGGCAGCGGCGCGATCGCGTGGCGGGTGAGTCGTGGGATGAGGTCGCCGCGAGGATCGAGCCGCTGCTCTGGAGTCTCGCCGGCGAGCCTAGCCAGACGTCGTCGTCGGCGTGAGTTGGAGCAAGAGCTTCGGGTCCCTCGTCACGCGGCGGAGGAAGGCGCGATCGCGGGCGAGCCGGCGCAGCGCCGGATCGCGCGGGTTGAGCCGCGCGGCGCGTCCGTAGGCGGCGGTGGCAGCGGCGAGGTCCCCGCGACGAACCGCGAGGTCGCCGAGCAGGCCCCAGGTGACGAACTCGCGCGGCTCCTTGCGGGCTGCCGCGAGCAGCGTTGCCCGCGCGTCGGCGTAGCGGTTGGCCCGCGCGTAGGCCGCCGCCTTCGCGTAGTAGGTGTCGAGTTCCTCGGCGCCGAGCTCGAGCGAGTCGTTTGCCTTGTTGATCGCCGATGCCGGCGCGTTCCTCACCAGGGCCTGCGCGTCGTCGCGTAGCTCCGCCGCGAGCACGGCCTGGCCGAACGAGACGGCGACGACGACCGCGACGACGAGCACGCCCGCGACCCATGGCCACGAGCGGCGCTCTCCGTCCGCGGACGGCTCGGACGACAACGCAGCCGCGGCGGCGCAGAGAGCGATCCCGGTCAGCCCGGGGAGCAGGTGCAGCCAGTCCACGCTCGTCTGGAAGAGCCAGGCGAGGAAGGTGCCCGCGGCGCCCACGGCGAGGCCGGCGCGCACGCGGTCGCCGCCGGCGCGCAGGCGGCGCCAGAGCGCCACCAGGGTCGCGCCGATCGCGGCCGCCAGAGCGAGGAAGCCGACGAGCCCCGTCTCAGCCAGCGTCTGCAGCTCGAGACTGTGCGGCTGGCGCACGTTCTCGTTCGTCTTGCGCTCGAGGAAGTAGCGCGGGGCGTAGGCGCCCGAGCCCTCACCCTCGATCGGCGCCTGCTCGAATCCGCTCCAGGCGATCCGCCAGTAGTCGTAGCGGTTGCCGCCGCCCGATGCCAGGCGCGACTCCCCGGCCGTCGCGGTCTGGAGCTCGGTGAACGCATCGGCCTCGTCCCTGACCTTGCCGATCGGGTTGTCGAGCGCGGTGAAGAGAACGACCAGCACGGCGGCGGCGACCGCGACGAGCCCAGCGCCGGAGGCGATCGACAACCGCACGCGGTCGACGGCCGAGCGCGCCGAGAATCGCGTCGAGAGAGCGCGACCGAGCGCCCAAGCGGCTCCGACGGCGAGCGACGCCACCAGCGCGGCGCCCGCCGCGTTACGGGCAGCGCTGTCCGACGTCGTCAGCGAGCCGCCCGACAACACGTCGTTGAGACCGGCACCGGCCAGGGCGAGGCCGGCCATGATCAAGAGCAGCGCCCAGGCCCGAACCTGGCGTCCGGGCGCGATGGCGAGTAGCGCCACCGCGGTCAGCACCGCCGCGACCAGTGCGCCCCGCGACTGGCTCAGGACCACGAGCGCCGCGAGCGCCGTGGCCGCGGCAAGCGCCGCCCCGCCCAGCAGACTCGAACGCGCCCGCTCCGCCACCGCGACCAGCGGCCAGATCCCGAGCAGGAAGTAGGCGCCCTGCCCGTTCGTGTATCCGAGCGGCTGGTTCAGGCGCGAGAGCACGAACTGACCCGAGCCGTCGGTCAGCAGGGCCAGGTACTCGTACGCAGCGACTCCGAGGATCCCGCACACGTAGGCCCCGACCAGGATCGGCGGGAGCCGCGCGTCGCGCGCGAGCAGCGACACGAGCACCGCGAGCAGCAGCGCGTAGAAGAACCAGCGATGGAATTCCTCGAGGGCCTGCTCGCCGGAATCGCCCCAGCTGCTCGAGAGCAGCGACCAGAGCGCCAGCGAGACCAAGCCCGCGAGTGCAACGAGCGCCAGTGGCCGGGGGCGACCAGTGGGGAAGATCAGGACGACCGCGACCAGCCCGGTGGTCACGACGAGCGCGACGATCCGCCAGGTGTCCGCCTGGTAGAAGCCCGAGACCGCGCTGCTCGCTCCAAGGACGACCCCGATCGCCGCCACCACGGCGGCCGTGGTCAGCCCGAGCCGGGGCCGGGTCGGTTCAGCTTCGGAGTTCACCGGCGGTACTGGCAGGGGGCTCCGTGGCGGGCGTCTCCGCCCGTGCGGGGGCGTCAAGCGGTGTCAGCTCGAACGCGATGCTGCCGATCAGCAGTTCGGGCAGATCCCGGCGGCGAAGCCAGGCCCCGAGCAGGCGCGCGAGAAAACGCGCCCCGGGGACCGGATCGGTCTCACGCACGAAGGGGCGCAGCCATTCACCGCGGAGTTCCAACCCCGCGCGGGTGACTCCCTCCCGCGCCTCGGGCAGCGTGAGCCCGTTCAGCCCCGGCAGCGTGCGGTGGCCGATCGCGCTCAAGCGCGACGGGGGTTGCTCGGGCACGCCGATTCGCTCCCCGTGCTCGACGAGGATCGAATTGACGACCGCGATGATCGTGTCGGGGTCGAAGACGCGATGAAGCGCCGGAATGCGGGTGAGGTAGTCGAGGTGCGACGCGCGCATGCCGCGGTAGGTCGGGAAGACGACCCACGCGCGGCCACCCGGGCGCAAGACCCGCCTGATCTCTGCGAGCGCGTCGAACGGGGACTCGACGTGCTCGAGCACGTCGAACGAGGTCACGACGTCGAAGCTGTCGTCGGGGAAGGGGAGGTCCTCGGCGACGCCGGTCTCGAAGCGGACGTTCTTCGCACCGAGCTCTTTGGCAAGGGCGCGGCAGCGCTCCACCATCACCGCTCCCGGTTCGATGCCCTCGGCTTCGCTCGCGCCGCAGCGGAGCGCGTAATGGAGGGTGCGCCCGCCGTAGCCGCATCCGACATCGAGCAGGCGCTTGCCCGCAAGGTCCGCGGGGGTCAGTCCGCCCCGGAACTCGCTGAAGAAGCGCTCGCCGTCGTCGAACTCCGTGCGACCCGCCTCCAAGCCCCCCGAGTCGGTCGCAAGCTCGAACGTCTGCGGGGTCACGAGCGGCCCGAGCCGCGTGTCCAAGCTCGCGAGCATGATCCGTCGCAACAGCCCCGGCCAGCGGAGGCACAGCGACGCGCTTTCGCGCCGACGGGCACGGGGAGAGAGGGGCGGCTGGCCCGAGGGAGCGCTCACCGGGCGATCGTACTCAGCACCTATGCTGGAGCATCGTGAGCCGGGCCGAGCCAACTCCATCGGAGAGCACGAACTGGGCCGACGAGGTGCGCGCCGAGGCGAAGGCGCAGTGGAGCCACGACCCGGCGGGAGCTCTCGCGGCCGAAACCGAGTCGCTCGGGACGCCGGAATCGTTCGCGCGCGTGGAGAGCTACCGCTACGACGAGCAGCCGTGGATGCACGAGACCTTCGAATTCGAGCGCTACGCCGATCGCGAGGTGCTCGAGATCGGGGTCGGCCTCGGCACCGATCACCTTCAGTTCGCGCGCGCGGGCGCGAACCTGACAGGTATCGACCTGACGCCCCGCTGCGTCGAGCTGACTCGCTCGCGGCTGGAGCAGGAGGGCAAGCCTCCCAACGTGCACGTGATGGACGCCGAAACGCTCGCCTTCCCCGACGCCAGTTTCGACGCGGTCTACTCGTTCGGCGTCCTCCACCACATCCCGGACATGGAGGCCTCTTTCCGCGAGATCAGGCGCGTCCTGCGGCCGGGCGGCGTCTTCGTCGGCGCGCTCTACAACAGGCACTCGGCATTTCACGCCCGCATCCAGCTCGAGCGGCTGCTGCTGCCGCGCTACCGCCGCCAGCCGATCGGGAAGCGGATCGAGCATTCGACCGGCGACGCCGCGCCGTACGTGCGGCTGCTGACGCGTCGCGAGCTCGCCCGGATTCTCCGCGAGGCAGGCTTCACCCGCGTCTCGATCACCAAACGCCATCTGGGACTCGGGCGCTACCGCCGCTACCTCCCCGGCGTCGATGCCCTCGGCGGCCGTCTAGCCGGCTGGTACCTCGTGCACGAGGCCAGCTGAGCCTGCCTGAGTCGCGATGTGGTCCGATCGGTTCCTGCTGTGGATCTTCGAGCGCTTCCCGCCGGAGTACGACATCTTCACCGAGGCTGCGGGGCGCGCGGAGAGCGAGTTCGAGTCGGAGACCGAAGCTGCGCCGTTCTCCGCCTGGTTCGGTATGAGCCCGACGGAGCTGTTCGACGGTCGGGAGGTCCTCGACGTCGGCTCGGGATACGGCGGCAGGCCGGTTCGCTACCTGGATTACGGCGCGTGCAGGGTTGCGGGCGTCGAGATCAGCGAGAAGATCGTCGCGAGCGCGCGCGAGTTCGCGCTCGAGCGCGGGGTGGACGACCGCCTCGATTTCGCTGTCGGTACCGGCGAGCGGATCCCGTATGCGTCCGATAGCTTCGATCTGATCACGATGTACGACGTGCTCGAGCATGTGATCTCGCCCGCCGAGGTGCTCGATGAATGCCACCGGGTACTCAGGCCCGGCGGACGCGCCGCGATCGTCTTCCCGCCCTACTACGACGTGCTCGGCGGATCTCACCTTCACGGCTATGCCACCCGCATCCCCGGCCTGAACCTCGTCTTCAGCACGCGAGCGCTCAAGTCCGCGGGCCGGCAGCTGTTCGAGCGCAAGGGGATCGACTACGGCCGTTGGCTGCGCGAGGTGCCGAGCGACAAGCTCTGGAACATGAACGGGATCACCGTGCGCGGCTTTCGCCGCCTGCTCGACGAACGCGCCTTCGAGGTCGAGCAGCTGCGGCTCTACGGCCATCGCGACCGCCGGATCCCCACCTCCGGGCAGAAGCCGCTCCCGGGCGTGGTGCACGCCGCCCTCGAGGCGGGCGCCGAGGCCCCGTTGCTCCGCGAGGTCCTCTGCTTGAGGGTGTGCGCGCTGCTGCGCAAGTAGGCCGGTGCGCGCGATCCTCAACCTGCCGGTCCTGCTGCGCGATGCGCTGCTCATCGGCTTGATCCTTGGCGGCCTTGGCGTAGTCGTGGTGACGCAGCTCCGCCCCGGCGGGACCGAGGTCAGGACCTTCACCGATCAGCAGTCGTTCAGGGAGTCCCGCCTCATCCGCGTCGAGAAGGGCGATCTCCCGGTGGTCCTTCACCGTCTGCCGGTCACCTCCGATGGAGGCAAGTTCCGAATCGAGTGGTACGACGGCGCCTGGAGCCCCACGTCGCCGCGCACGGTCAGCTTCGTGTCGATCTACGTGGACGACGACCGCCTCGCAACGGCGTCGCTCGGTGGGTTCCGCGGGCCGTTCGAGGCGCGGCCCGCAGTCCTCGTCTGGAATGGCACCCTCAAATCCGGTCCGCACCTGGTCGAGGTGAAGGTGGACGCCGCCCCGAACGGTTTCGCGATCCCGTTCGCAGAGCGGAAAACCCCGGTCGTCGATGGGCTCAGCGTGACGGAGGTGAGCGAGTGAAGCGGCAGCGCCGCAGGCGAACACGGCGGCTGCTGCTCGCGGCCCTGGTGGCGATCGCCGCTGCGCTCGCCGCGCTCGTCCTGAACGAGCCGGCTCAGCTCGACTCGAAGGCCGTCAGCGACCGGCCCGAGACGAGCGACAGCGGAACGGTGGTCCTCGCCGCGACGGCCTTCCAGAGCAGCGGCGGAGAGGCGACGATCCGCTGGTCGGCGGGCGAGGTCGGCTTTCGCCGCGGGAACACCTCGCTGCTGATCGGGCTCCGAGTCGACGGCAAGCTCCTCGCCACGGTCCGCCTGGGCGCTGCCGCAATGGCAGCCGGCAAATCGCCGGCGATGCTCGCGTGGTCGGGACCGATGCGCTCAGGCCTGCGGCGAGTACGCGTGCAAGTCGAGAATCGGGTCCCTCCGCCACCGGCGGTCGTCCAGCGGGGCGCCGGTACCCTGGAGGTCGATGAGCACTAGATGGCCGGCGCTGCGGGCGTGGCTGATCGACAACCCGCCGGTGGTGGCGTTCGGCCTCGTGTACTTCCTCACGTGCTACGTGGGCGCAATCTTCCTGCTGGTCGGCGGGCCGTGGGTGCGCGAGGCCTACGTCTTCCTCTCCGGCGTGCACATGCCGCCGCTCGACGGCGGAATGATCGTCACCCTGCTCGTGCTGCTTCATCTCGCGCCGCTGGCGTTGATCGCGGGCTGGATGCTCACGGAGCGGCTGCCGGCGTTCAGCCGCGCGCGGCGTCGCTTGTTGCGCACCCCACCGCGCGCGGCGGCCGCGACCAGCGGTCAGCGTCGGCTGGCGCTGGCGCTGCTTTGCCTGGCGGTGCTCTACTTCGTCTTCAGGGCCGTCTCGGTCGGGGGGATCTCTCCGTCGGCCTGGTACGACTACACGCAGCTGATCGATGCTCGCGAGCGACTGCTGGCCAGCCTCCAGTTCTGGGATTTCGCGCTCATCTACAGCGTCATCCCCCTGCTCGCCGGCTTCTTGATCGCCGAAGAGATCGTGTCGTCGCGGCCGCGCCGGGCGACCATGATTCGTGTTGGCGCGCTTACCGTCGCGCTGCTGGCGGTCAACCTCGCCCTCTTCCAGAAGCGCTCGGCGATCGCGGCTCTCCTGCTCGCGGGGGCATACGTCTTCCTGCGCGCCGACTGTTGGGAGAGGCTCGGCATCGGAGTGCGCAAGCGCTCGCTCGCCGGCGCCGTCTCACTCGTCCTGCTGGTGACGGTTTCGATCTACTTCGCTGCCTTGATCTTCCCGCTGGTGCGCCCCTCCAGCACAGCCGTCCCGACCCCGCCGGCCGCAGCGAGCGACCGCTCGCTCGGCTCCGCCTTCGACTTCGAGAAAGGGGCCGCCGGTTGGACGGGCGTCGCGAGTTCGCTCGACCGAAAAGGTGGGCGGACGTTCGTTACTCGCGGCCACCGCGGCAGCGGGCTGGAGTTGCTCGCCGACAAGCCGGGTGAGGGGGTCATGGTTCCGCTCGAGCAGTCGGCGCCGGCCGGCAGCCAGTGGCGGATCCGGACTTGGCTGCGTAGCGAGCGGCCTGCAGTGATCAACCTGCTGATCGGCGGCGCCGAGCTGCAGAAGTTCGCGGTTCGCACCACTTCAAAATGGCAGCCATACAGCTTCGCCTGGTCGCCCGCCGGCGAGGTGCCGAGCGTCGCTTTCGGGCTCGAGACGACCGCGCCCGCCCGTATCGGGATCGACCAGGTCCGCGTGCGGGCCGTGAGCCTTCTGCCGACCAAGCCTCCGAGGCTGGAGGAGGCCTTCGGACTCCCCGTGACGCCGCGCCCTGCGATCGAGCGTGCCAAACGCCGCCACGAGCTCTTCCTAAAGCGACGGCGCGAGGCGCGGGAACGCCGGCGCGAAGCGGCGGGCGGCGGGGCCTTCGGCCCCGGGTTGATCAGCGGCGTGGGGCTCCCCGGCGGGGCGCTCAACTTTCCCGACGTGTACGAGGTCGAGCGGCGCTCGCGCGAGGAGCAGATCGCGCTCACGGCGATGTTCGGACCGTTGATGCGTACGGCCGGTCCCGCAGTCGCCTATCCCGCGATCTACCCCGACCGCCACCCCTACTACGCCCCGGATGTCGGGCTCGATCTCGCCGGGATCGGGGCCGACGCGGACGACAACGTCTCCTCTTGGAACGCGATGTTTCCCGAGACCCCGGGAGGCACCAACAGCGTTCCTTACCAGTTCACGCTCTACTCGCAGGGCGGGGTGATCGTCGCGCTGATCGGGTCGCTCCTGCTCGGGATCATCTGGCGCTTGTTGTGGGAGGTCGGCTACCTGAAGCGTGAACGCACCCTTTCGGGTCCCGCGATCGGGGCGCTCGCGATCGTCTTCGGCGTCACGATCGCAGCCGATGCCTGGCGCAACGCGTTCCTCGCGTCGTACGGCATCTTCTGGCCGATCGTAGTGATCGTGGGGGCGTCCGCCATCGGGGGGCTCGTGTGGCGTCTGACCCACGGGATCGATGCCGGCAGTGGGCCCCCCGATGCCGTCCACGCATCCGCTCGTCAGTAGCCCGGACGCATGGCAGCCCGGAGTGACCAAGGGGAACGGGCCGCTGCCCGCCCCGTCCTCGTGCTCGCACACGCGTCGGCCGTCACGGAAGCGGTCGAGTACGCAAGCACGCGCTGGAGCGGGTCGGAGCTCGACGTGCTCGCCTACGGTCGGGTCAGCGGAGACCTCCCGATACCCGCGCCCGCGCGACGCATCGATCTCCCGTCGGGCCTCGGCCCGAGCTCTGCCGCAAGCTTCCTGAGCGGCCTCCGGCAACGGCGCTACCGCGCGGCGCTCGTGGCGCAGCCGCAGCTGGCCGACAACTTCATGCGCGGCGCGCTGCTGGCATTTCCCCACCTCGCAGGCGCCCGCGAGGTGGTTGCATCGGAAGCACCCCGCTCCGAGGACCCGACAGCTGTCCCGCGCCTCTACGCGCTTGCGGACCTCGTGCGCTGGGTGTCGTGGCGCGCGCTTGCCGCGCCCGTGATGGCCCTCGCCCCGCTGCTCGTGACCCTCGTTGGCCGGCTCTCGCGCCCGGTTCGCGAGCGACTGCCGCTGGCGGTCTCGGAGGGGCAGACGGTGGTCTACCTGCGAACCGACCTCGAGCTCGCCGGCGCGCGGCTCGAGCAGGGCGGGTCGGCTGCGCACACGCTCGGGATCGTCGGCGCGTTGCAGCGGCGCGGGCTCGAGCTGCGCTACTGGGGCACGGGCTCGATCGCGGGCCTGCCCGCAGGAGTCGCCGACGTGCGACTGCCTTCTGTCAGCCAGGCCAACCGTCCGCGCGAGTTGTCCGAGCTGCTCGCGGGCCTGCGCCAGGCGCGGTGGGGCTCGGGGAGCGCGGTGGATTCGTCCGGCGTGGCACTCGTGTATCAACGCTACAGCCTCAACAACCTCGCCGGGGCAATGCTCGCCCGTCGCTGGGGGGTGCCGTTCGTGCTCGAGGCGAACGCGTCGGAGGTCGAGTGGCGACGCGCTGCCGGCACCCTTGCGTACCCGCGACTGGCGCAAGCATGCGAGCGCCTGCTGCTGGCCCGCTCGGCCCGCATCGCGACCGTGAGCGAGAACGCTGCGCAGGAGCTGCTCGCAGCCGGTGCCGACTCCGAACGCTTGGCGGTGGTTCCCAACGCGGTGGAGGTCGAGCGCTTCGCGGGGGCGCGCCCCGAGCCGCTGCCCTTTCCCGAGGACTCGTTCGTGATCGGCTTCGCGGGCTCCTTCTACCCCTGGCACGGCGTGCGCGTGCTGGTCGAGGCCTTCGCCGAGCTGCACGAGCGCTGCCCCCAAGCTCGCCTGCTGCTGGTCGGCGACGGGGAGGACCGGCCGCACGCGGAGGACATTCTTCGCAGGCGAGCGAAGTCCGACTACGCGCAGCTCACGGGCGCGCTGCCGGCCGCCGCCGTGCCGGGCTACCTAGCCGCCTGCACCGTTCTCGCCTCTCCGCACGCCGCCGAAGACGGGTTCATCGGGTCGCCGATCAAGCTGTTCGAATACATGGCTACCGGCCGGCCGATCGTCGCGTCGCGCCTGGCACAGCTCGGCGAGCTGCTGCGGGACGAGCAAACCGCCCTGCTCGTGACACCGGGCGATCGGGGCGAGCTGTGCGCCGCACTCGAGCGCCTTCACGACGACCCCGACCTGCGCGGCCGGCTCGGGCGCGCCGCGTCGGAAGAGGCGGCCCGGCTCCATACGTGGGACGCCCGGGTAGATCGGATACTCGGCGATGACTGATCCCGCGCCCGCGGTCTCGCACCGGCGCGAGGCGCTTCTGACAGCCTCGGCCTCGGTTTTCAGCGCTGCCTTCGCCGGTATCGCCAGCATCGTCATCGCGCGTGAACTGGGCGTGTTCCTCCGCGGCGAATGGGCGGCGATCTTCGCGCTCGCGACGCTGGTGGGGACGCTGGCCGCGTTCGGCCTTCCGGCCGCCGCCGGCTACGCGGCGGCGCGGGTGCCCGAGCGCGAGCGCGCGAGCCTGGTGGAGTCTGCCCTCTGGATGTCGTTGGGGCTCGGTCTGCTGGCGGCCGGCGTCTATCTCGTGGTCGCCGAGATCTCGCCCCCGGGATCGAGCGCCGAGGCGACGATCGCTGCCGGAGCGGGCATCGCCCTGTTCACCGTGACCCAGGCGGTGGCCCACCAGGTCGTGCTGACCACCGTCTCGCTGCGCTGGTTCGCCGCGCTCCAGGTTGTGCCCGCCGCGGCGGGCTTGGTCGGCGTTCTCGCGCTGGTGGCGGTCGGAACGCTCGACCTGCTTGGGGTGGTCGTCATCTACATCGGTCGCGCGGCCCTCGGCTCGCTCGTCGGATTGGGGGCGCTCCTTTACGGGCGCGTCATGCAGCGCGGCGTGTTGATGGGCCCGCGTCACATGCTGAAGATCCTCCGCCCCTACGCGGGCTACGCGTTCTTCACGTTCGGGATCTTCTCGCTCGCGATCATCGTGCAGCGGGTCGACATCCTGCTCGTGGAGGGCTATCTGGGCAGTACCGACGCCGGCCTCTACGCGGTCGGAATCCAGATCATCGACCTGATGCTGCTGGTGCCGGGAGCGCTCGGGTTCCTGGCGTTCCGCGGCGCCGCGCGTTCGAGTCCGGAGCACTGGGGAAGGGCGATGCGTGCGCTCCGCTGGGTCGCCGTGGTCCAGCTGACCTGCGCGATCGCGATCTTCGTCTTCGCCGAGGACGTGCTGCGGGTGGTCTTCGGCGAGGAGTACGTCGCGGGGGCGGACGCGCTCCGCTGGCTGATGCCGGCGGCGGTGTTCCTCGGCCTCCAGTCGGTGGTGTCGAACTACGTCGCCGGGCGTGGCCGGCCACGCAGCGTCGCGGCCGCGTGGGCGGCCGGGGCGGTGATCGGCATCGGGCTCAACCTGCTGCTGATCCCCGTCTATGGCGTCGAGGCGGCGGCCGCGACCCTGTCGCTCGCGTACCTGGCGATCTTCGTCCTCCATCTTCCCGCTCTACGTGCCGTCAGGCCGTCCGCGCCCGCGACCTGACCCCTCGGACCGAGTGCCTCCGGGAGACTCACCGGACCGTCCACTACCCTCGGCACCGAGAGCTATGAAAGCGCCCTCCATCGAGCCTCCCGCGGCGAGCGCCATGCAGTCGCCGACGCCGCTGCCGCAGGAGAACATCCACGGCCACCTCCAGCGCGTGACCTGGTTCCAGCGGCACATGGCGCCGAGCGAACGCGCGGTCGAGTTCGGCTGCGGAACCGGCTACATGATCACGTTTCCGATGCGCAGCGCAGGCTACGACGTCACCGGGGTCGATCTCGACGAGACGAGCGTCGCGTACGGGCGCGAACTGCTGCGCGGCGCCGGTATCGACGAGAGCGCTCTGGTGGCGAGCGAGTTCTCCGAGCTGCCGGGGGAGTTCGACGTCGTGATCGCGTCGGAGGTGCTCGAGCACCTCGACGACGACCTGCTGACGCACTCGCTCGAGTTGATCAGGGGCAAGCTCCGCCCGGGCGGACGGCTGCTGGTAACGGTTCCGAACGGCTACGGCTGGTTCGAGCTCGAGACCTTCGTCTGGAATTCGCTGCGGCTCGAGCGCGTCACTGAGTGGGTGCGCGCGCACCTCGGGGCCGTGACGCGCGCCCGGCGCCGCGTCGCCGGAGGTCCGACGGACAGCTTCCCCTCGACGCTGGCCGACTCTCCGCACGTGCGCCGTTTCACGATTCGCTCGCTACGGCGAACGCTCGAGCGCGCCGGGTTCGAGGTGGTGGAGGAGCGCGGGTCGGTGCTCTTCGCCGGCCCGTTCGTGCACCTCGCGCTGACGGGGTTCCCGCGCCTGATGCGGCTCAACCAGCGCCTCGGCGCCCGACTCACCCCGATTGCGTCCGGTTTCTACGTCGCGGCTCGATTGCCGAAATGAAGCAGCTGCTGCAGAACGTCTCGACCGGAGAGATCAGCATCGACGAGGTGCCAGTGCCGGCGCGCGGCGAGGCGTCGCTGCTGGTGGCGACGCGGTTCTCGCTCATCAGCGCGGGCACCGAGCGCGCGGCGATCGAGCTCGGCAAGCGCTCCCTCGTCGGCAAAGCCCGCGCGCGTCCGGATCTCGTGCGCAAGGTGGTGGACACGGCCCGGACCGAGGGGATCGCGTCCACCTACGCGAAGGTGCGCGGACGCCTCGATGAGCCCAACGCGCTCGGCTACAGCCTGTCGGGGACGGTGCTCGAAGCGTGCGACGATGCGCCCGCCGCGCCGGGCGAGCTGGTTGCCTGCGCGGGGGCCGGGCTCGCCTCCCACAGCCAGGTCGTGTCCGTGCCGCGCCTGCTCTGCGCACGGGTGCCCGAGGGCGTCGCGGCCGAAGACGCCGCCTACGGCACGGTCGCCTGCATCGCACTCCACGGCGTGCGCTTGGCCGAGGTAGGTCTGGGTGATGTCGTCGCCGTGATCGGTCTTGGCCTCGTCGGCCAGCTCTCGCTCGAGCTCGTAGCAGCCGCGGGCGCGGTGCCGGTCGGCGTGGATCCCGATCCGGGCCGGGTCGAGCTGGCGCAAGCGGCAGGCTTCTACGCGACCACCGACGCCGCCGCGCTCGAGTCCGAGGCGCTGCGGTTGACCGACGGCCGGGGTGCCGACGGCGTGCTCGTGACGGCCGCGAGCAAGGAGTCCGGGCCGCTTGCGACGGGCACCGCGGTCGCGCGCGAGCGCGCGATCGTCTGCATCGTCGGCGACGTGGCGATCGAGTCGCCGCGCGCGCCGCTGTTCTCGAAGGAGCTGAAGCTCGTGGTGTCGCGCTCGTACGGGCCGGGGCGCTACGACGCCCGCTATGAGCGCGACGGCATGGATTACCCGGCGGGATACGTGCGCTGGAGCGAGGGGCGGAATCTCGCCGAGGTGCTGCGTCTGATGGCCGCCGGATCACTACGGCCATCGCGTCTGACCACCCACGTCGTCGACCTCGAGCAGGGAGCGGAGGCCTACGCTCTGCTCGAGGGCGGGGAGCCTTCGCTCGGCATCCTGCTGCGCTACCCCGATCAGGTGGACGCCGGGGAGCGCACGATCGCGCTGGAGCCCAAGCGATCCCAATCGCGCAGGCGGCGCAGCCGGGACCGGCCGCGGGTCGGCGTGATCGGGGCGGGGTCCTTCGCGCGCGCCGTGTTGATGCCCGCGCTGGGCGAGCACGCCGAGATCGCCGCCGTCGCGACAGCCACCGGCGCGTCCGCGCGAGCGGCCGCCGAGCGTTTCGGCGCGCCCGTCGCGACGACCGACGCCGACCACCTGATCGAGGCCGACGACCTCGACGCGGTCCTGATCGCCACCCGGCACGACACCCATGCCGACTATGCGGCGCGCGCCCTCGAGGCGGGCAAGCACGTGTTCGTCGAGAAGCCGCTCGCGCTCGACGACGAAGGGCTAAACCGCGTCGCCACAGCGGCCGCGACCTCCGAGGGGGTGCTGATGGTGGGCTTCAACCGCCGGTTCGCGCCGCTCGCCAAGGGCCTGCGCGAAGCGCTCGGCGGGCAGGGGCCGCTCGTGATCAGCTACCGCGTCAACGCGGGGCGGCTCGAGCGCGATCACTGGACCCACGACCCGCGCACCGGTGGCGGACGGATAGTGGGCGAGGTCTGCCACTTCGTCGATCTGGCCGCTTACCTGGCCGGGGCCCCACCCACGAGCGCGACCGCCGAGGCGGTCGGCGGAGGCTCCGAGCCATCCGAGGACAACGTCAGCGCGCTGCTGCGGTTCGCCGACGGCTCGACGGCCTCGGTCCTGTACACGGCGTTCGGCGACCCCTCGTTCCCGAAGGAGCGCGTGGAGGTGATGGGCGAAGCGGGAGCGGGAGCGCTCGACGACTACCGCGCCCTCAAGCTCTACGTGGCGGGCCGGGAGAAGTCGAGCGGGGGGCGGCGCGACAAGGGGCACGCCGCCGAGATCGAGGCGTTCGCCGAGGCCTGCCGGACGGGCGCCCAGCCCTGGCCCGTCGAGGACATGGTGGCCGTGATGCGCGCGACGTTCGCGATCCGCGACGCCGTACGGGCGCCCGGCACCGGCTGACTTGCGCGCGCTACTCGTCTCGCAGTACTACGCGCCCGAGATCGGCGCGACGCAGAACCGGATGAGCTCGTTCGCGGACGGGCTGCGCGCGCGCGGCCACGACGTCGCCGTCATCTGCGAGCAGCCCAACCACCCGAGCGGCGTCTTCCAGCCCGGCTACGGGCGACGCCCGCTGGCGGTCGAGCGCGGCACGCGCGGCTCGACCTACCGCCTGTGGGTGGCGGCGTCCCCGCACAAGACCACCGCCCGCCGGCTCGCCTTCTACGGGACCTTCGCCGCCGGCGCCCTGGCCGTCGGGCTCGCGCAGCGCGCCGATGTCGTGTTCGCCACCTCGCCTCCGCTCCCGGGAGCGCTGGCGGCGGGGCTGGCGGCAACCGCCCGCCGCACTCCGTTCGTGCTCGACGTGCGCGACATCTGGCCCGCCGCGGCGGAGGCGGTCGGGGAAGTCGCGAGCCCGGCGATGCTTCGCCGCCTCGAGCGCATCGAGCGCTGGCTCTACCGCCGGTCGGTCGCCGTGACGGCCACGACGCGCCCGTTCTGCACCCACATCGACGAGGTCGCCGGCGAGCGTCGCAGCGTGCTGGTGCCGAACGGTGCACTCGACGAGTTGTTCGAGCTTCCCGCTGTGCCGCCCCCGGACGGGCCGTTCACGCTCGGCTATGTCGGCAACCTCGGCATCGCGCAGGGTCTCGGGATCGTGCTCGATGCCGCCGACCGGCTGCGCGAGGATGCGGTGCGCTTCGTCGTCGTCGGCGACGGCCCGCTGAGGGCAGACTTCAGCGCCGAGCGTGATCGGCGCGGACTCGAGTCGGTCGAGATCCGGCCGCAGGTGCCGACCACCGAGCTAGGAGCGCTGCTGCAGAGCTGTCACGCCCTGCTGGTCCCACTTCGAGCGCACAGCCTGCTCGAGGACTTTATCCCGTCGAAGCTCTATGACGCGATGGCCGTGGGCCGAGCGGCGATCGTGGCCGCCGGCGGCGAGGGGGCCGCGCTTACGAGCAGGGCCGGCTGCGGCCTCGTGATCCCGCCAGAGGATGGCGACGCGCTGGCGGCCGCCGTGCGCGAGCTCGCGGCATCGCCCGAACACGCGGCGCGGCTCGGCGAGGCCGGCCGGCTCGCCGCCGCGGGCTACGCGCGCTCGACCCAGGTCGAGCGGCTCGAGCAGGTGCTCGGGGCCGCTGCCGCGGGCCAGGATGCGCCGCGCGCGGTGCCCGACGAGCTCGGCAGCGGCTAGAGCGTCCCGCCCCCGCGGGGCCGATCGGCGATCATCCAGGGCATGTGCGGAATCGTGGGGGTTTACTCGCGCAACGGCGCTGGCGTGGATCCCGCCGCGGTCGTCGCGATGCGCGACACGATGACCCACCGCGGTCCCGACGACTGCGGCTTGTGGTCGAGTCCGGAGGGCGATGTCGTGTTGGGCCACCGCCGGCTCTCGATCGTGGACCTGAGCGAGCACGGACGTCAGCCGATGGCGAACGAGGACGGCTCGGTCCAGATCAGCTTCAACGGCGAGATCTACAACCACGCCCAGCTGCGTCCCGAGCTCGAGCGCCGCGGCCACCGCTTCCGCTCGCACTGCGACACCGAGGTGCTACTCCACCTCTACGAGGAGCACGGCCCCGCGATGGTCGAGCACCTGGTCGGCATGTTCGCGTTCGCGATCTGGGACGAGGCGGAGAAGCGCATGTTCGTGGCGCGCGACCGGCTCGGCATCAAGCCGCTCTACTGGATCGACGACGGCGAGCGGTTCGCGTTCGCGTCCGAGATCAAGGCGCTGCTGCCGCTGCTGCCCCGGCACGAGATCGACCCGACGGCGCTCTCGCACTACCTCACCTTCGTCGCAGTGCCGCCGCCGCGGACGCTGTTCGAGGGCGTGTCGAAGTTGGCACCAGCGACCACGATGGTCATCAACCGCGACGGGCCGCGCGCGCCCGAGTGCTACTGGGACCCGATCGCCAACCGCGCCCAGCTCGACTCGGGCGCCGACTACGAGGCGGAGATCCGTGAACGGCTCGAGCGCTCGATCGACCGGCGCATGATGAGCGACGTGCCGGTTGGCGTTTTCCTCTCCGGCGGCGTGGACTCCTCGACGAACGTCGCTCTCATGAGCCGGCTGGTCGACGATCCGATCAACACCTTCAGCATCGGGTTCCGCGACGCCGAGGAGTTCAACGAGTTCGAGTGGGCGCGTCGCGTCGCCAAACAGTTCGACACCAACCACCACGAGGTCGTGATCGACGCCGACGACCTCTGGCGCTTCATGCCAGAGCTCGTCTACCACCAGGACGAGCCGATCGCTGACCCGGTCTGCGTGCCGCTCTATTTCGTCGCCAAGCTCGCCAAGGACAACGGCGTCACCGTCGTCCACGTCGGCGAGGGCGCGGACGAGCTGTTCTCCGGCTATCCGACCTACGTCCAGGCGCACGACGTCCAGAACGGTCACTGGCGACGCTTTCGCTCCCTGCCGCGACCGCTGCGGAGCGTGCTCGCGCACGCCGGCGCAACCGCGCTGCGCCGCCCACGCTACGAGACCCATCGCGAAGCGCTGTTGCGCGGCGCGCAACCCGACGGGCAGCTGTGGTGGGGTGGCGCGGTCGCCTTCTACGAGGGCGCCTTCGAGCGTATGACTACTCCCGCCTTGCGCGCGGCGACGAACGGGGAGCGCCCGCGTGACGTGGTCGGCGCGATCGCAGCGGACGCCGACCGCGCTGGCGCCTCGAGCGCGCTCGACCGCCTGATCTACCAGGACCTCCGCCTCCGCCTGCCCGAGCTGCTCTTGATGCGGGTCGACAAGCTGACGATGGCGAACGCGGTCGAGGCGCGCGTGCCGTTCCTCGACCACGAGCTCGTTGAGCTCGCGATGGCGACGCCGACGGATGAGAAGATCCGCGACGGGGTCGGCAAGCACGTGCTCAAGCGCGCAGTCTCGGACCTCCTGCCTGACGACCTCCTGTGGCGCCCCAAGCAGGGCTTCGGCACCCCGGTCTCACAGTGGTTCAGAGGCCCGCTCGGCGATCAGCTGCAGGACCGGCTCGCCAAATCGGGCCTGAACGAGCTCGGCTATCTCGACCCCGACGCCGTCGGCGCGCTGCTCGACCTGCATCGCAGCGGCCGTGCCGAACGCTCGTTCCAGCTGTGGAACGTGCTCAACCTCGCCGCGTGGTTCGATCACTGGATCGCTCGCGAGGAGCCGCTGGCGGCCTGACCCCAACGGGGACCGCGCCGCGCCCGCTGACACCCTCGCTACCCTTCCGCAGCCGTGAAGCGTCTACGCGCCATCTTCCGCGGAATCGTCGACTCCCGCGCCGCGCTCGTGGTCTTCGGCCTCCTGGTCGGCGCGGTCGCGATAGCGGCTGTCGCCCAGTTCACGGACGCGTTCGACTCTGGCGACGATTCCAGCCCCAACTCCCGCGAAGAGAAGACCAAGCAGCTGGTCTCCGAGAAGGAGCGCGCGAAATTTCCCGAGGATTCCGTCGAGAACGCGTTCTTCAACTACTGGTCGAACCTCCAGTTCCTCGACTTCAACACGGCGGTCGACACCTTCGATCCGCGCCTCGTCGAGTTCGTCCAGTCCTCGCGGCTCGAGGATTCGTTGAAGCTCCAGCGCGGTCTCTTCCTGAAGTCGAAGCCCGAGATCATCCGCGTGAGGAAGCGGGGCAATCGCGCCAGCGTCCGCTACACGATCGTCGACATCGACGGGCAGGTGACCCCGAACACGATCACGTGGGTGAGGGACGACGGCGAGTGGAAGATCCTGTTCGACTCGCTGCTCGACAAGATCCTTTCCTTCCACGCCCAGAACAAGGCCCAGAAGCGCATCAACCCCGACCCCAAGGCCCCGCCCGCCAAGCAGGCGATCGAGGCAGGCGATTCCGCCAGCCGGCTCCAGCGCCGCTTCCTCGAGCAGCTGGAGGACGGCGGGGGTCAGCAGGACCAAGCCCAGCAGGATCAGCAGAACCAGCAGGGCCAGGACGAGCAGGACGAGCAAGCGCCCGATACGCAGGGCGCTCAGCCCGGCGCGCCCCAGGGCCAGTAGCCCGCGCCGGCGCTAGCCCGCGATTACCTGCAGCGGTCGCGTGACGCGCTCGCCGCGGCGGGAGCGCACGTTGACCGTGTACGTGCCCGGCGTGCGTCCCGGCGCCTTGAGGGTGACCTCGAGGGGCACTCCCTTCGCACCCTGCGTGCCTACGGTGACCACCTTCCCGCCGGTCGCGGTCGAGAGGGTCACGATCACGCGTCCCGCAAGGCGCGGCACGATCCTCAGCGGCACGCCGAGCCCGAGCGCCGAGGCGGTCACGACCGGGGGGCTCTCGACTCCCGCCTTGAAGCGCGCGCTCGGCGCATCGAAGAAGGCGTTGTAGGAGGGCTTCTTGCGGCCCTTGCGATCGAGCAGCCCCCAGTTGATGTCACGTGGCTCGTACTTGCTGTCGACGAGTCTCACCCAGCCGAGCCCGGCGATCCAGGGATTCTGGTCTGCGATCCGGTAGGCCGCCTCGACGTAGCGCCGCTGGCCCTCGCGGGTCGTGTAGAACGGGAACAGGGGCGAGCCGTGATCGGACTGGATCGAGAACTCCGATAGCCACAGCGGCGGCTGAACCCCGCGCGGGGCGTAGGCGGTCCGGACCTCCTCGATCAGCAGGTCGAGATCCGAGAAGTCCCGCACCCCGCTCCGCATCTCGGGATCGCTGAGTCGCGGCAGCCTCCGCGTGAACGGGTTGTGGCCCCACCAGTCGAGGCGCGGCGGCAGTCCGTTCGGAAGCCTCATCCACTTCGTCATGTCGCGCGGCTTGACATCGCCGACGGTGAAGGTCATGGCGCCGATCACGATGTTCGCGGCGCTCTCGGCCTTCAGCGTCTCGTAGGACGCGTCGAGCAGCGTGGCGTAGCGCTCGGGGCCGACCTTCTGGTTCTTCGGCATCGGCGAGAACGACTCCTTGCGGGTCGGCTCTCCCCAGATCATCCACATGTGCACCGACGGGTAGCGGCGCGTGGCGGCGATCAGGAAGTCCTGGTAGTCGGCGTCGCTGGTAGGGGCGAAGTTGGGCTTGCGGCCCCCGTTCGCCCACTTCGGGCTGTGGATCACCTCGAGCGCGACCGCGATCTTGTTGCGGTTTGCGTCGGCGACCCCGCGATCAGCCTCCGCGGGCCACTGGTACGCGGGGTCGTTCGGGTCGCGTGGTCGTGCCGGCCGCCGCTTTGCGATTTGGTCCCAGAACAGCGGCTCCTGCCACACGTCCACGCCGAGCTGGCGGTAGAGCGGGAAGGCCGAACGCCCGTCGGGGAGCGTGATCGGCCCCCAGATCGACTTCAGCGCTGCGTCCGCGCCCGCCGGGATCCCCAGCAGGAGCGTCAGCGCGGCGAGCGAGGCGAGCGGCAGCTTGCGCATGCAGGTGCCAACAACCCTGCGGGTGGAGAGTCGCGGGCGGGCCGGCATCTTGCCCTGTTTGGGAGTTCGGACTGGCATACTGCGGCGCTAGATGCGTCGTCTTATCTACATCGGCACGGTTGGCGCTGCGCTGGCGGCGGCTTCGCCGGCGCTGGCAAAGGACCCTCCGGTCTTCGTCGATCCGGATCCGGACAGCCCCGCGGGCACAGAGTACGCAATCCCCCTCGACAAGGCGCGCGACGAGGCCGACGGCGATTCCGGGCGCTCGACGGGCGCAGCGCCCCTGTTCGGCGAGGGGATCTCGCGCAGCGACCAGGCTGCCGGGAGCACCGCCGGCAGCGGCGACGACGGTTCCGGCGGAGGCGCCGGGGGCAGTGGCTCCGGTCGCAGCGGGTCCGGGCCCGGTGGGTCCGACTCCGACTCGAACATCGGCGCGATCCCTGCCGCGTCAGAACAAGGGGGCTCGTCGACGGGACTCACGATCGGAATCCCCCTCGCGGTGCTGGCGCTCGGCGGCGGGATCGCGCTCGTCGTTTTCTCGGTCCGCTCGCTCCGGGCCCCTCCGGCGCCCTAGCTCTAGCGCCGCTCGACCCGCAGCACGAGCTCGGTGAGGTCATCAACCGGCGAGCCGGTCCTGCGCGCACGCACGAACGGGGTGCGCTCGCGGCGACCGTAGCTCGGGGAGTACCACCCCGGCTCAACCGTGAAGTCGAGCCCCGGAGACTCGATCGTCAGTGACGCGCGCTCGAAGCGGGCCTGCGCCCGACCGTCGCCACCCTCGACGTCGCACGGGGCGAGGGGAAATGTCCATTCGAGCGTGTGCGGACCCTCGCTCGAGACGGTGTCGCGAATCCGCAGCTCGCCCGCGGCCCCGTCGAGCTCGACCCGGCGGGTATGGAGCGCCGCGGGCGCGAGCTTTGCGTAGCCGTGGTGGCGGCCCTCGAACAGGGCCCCCGACGGTCGCGGCTCCCATTCGATGAACTCGGCCCGGGTGGTATCCGGGAGCGCGAACAGCGTGTCCGAGGAGAAGTCGTTCTGCTCGCGCTCCCCGATCCGCACGGTGCTGTGGAAGCCGGTCGAGCGGAAGAGGTTGCGCGCCGCCGGGTCGGCCGTGTAGAGATAGGCGCCCGGGTCGATCACGAGTGGCTGTTCTCCGAGCGCGAGCTCGAACGAGAGCTGGTCGTTGTGGGCATGCCCCCCGACCCCGCCGAGGCCGTTGTCGCCGCAGCGCACGATCGCGTACAGGCTGTCGTGGCGCATGACGAAAAACCCCCCCTCGGGGTATGCCTGCGACGTCCGCGCGCTCGCTGGCGAGCTACCCGCCTGGCGGAACAGGTGCCCGTGCGAGCGTGGATCCGCACGGCCGTAGTCGGCGAGCGGAAGGAAGCGGCCGTCGTCGGCGTCGCCGATCTGTGGCGCGAGCGCATCGGGCCGGGTGTAGTCGGCGACGAATTCGAGCATTCGTCCGAGTACCTGCCGCTGCGGCTCGCCCCAGCTGCCGGGCGCGAGCGCCTCGACCGCCTGCCCGCCGCAGACGAACAACTCGCAGACGAGTCGGTGGTACGGGATCGACGCTTCGTGGTCACTGCCGTCGGACCGGATCTGATGGTCGAGCTCGCGGCCCAGCTCTCGCGCTGCCCAGTCCACCCAAGCACGACCCTCGCTGGCGGCGGCGAACACGGCCGCGACCGGGAGCAGGCCCGCGACGTCGGAGAGGTAGTGGTTGCCGCGCACCTCCGACCACTCCAGGTTGGCGCGGATGAATCGCCCGTGCAGCAGCAGACTCGCGGCCGCGCGCTCGAGCCAGTCGGCCCCTTCGGCCTCTCGGGCACACAACGCCAGCGCTGCGACCCAGTTCGCCGCGCGGATCGCGACGTCCATCGTGCAGGCCCAGTTGGGGCCGAACTCGACCGGATTGTCCTCGATCCAGCTATCGAGCTGGGCGCCGATCTCGTCGCGGTAGCGGGACTCGCCGGTCAGCCGCGCCGCGGCGGCAAGCAGCGGCAGATGCTGAAAGCGCGACAGCTCCCACGGGACCTTGATGTCAGAGTCGTCGGGATAGGTGATCGGCAGCCGCGAGACGTGCACGGGCGGCCAGCGGCGGCCGGACTTGAAGTCGAGCGCCCAGTCGATCCGTCCACCCAGATCGGTTGGCCCGGAACCGAGCAGGTCGAACCGATGCGCGAGCACCTCGTCGGCGACCGCGAGCAAAGCCGAACGCTCGGCGGAGCTGATCGACTCGAGCTCGCGCTCGAAGCGCGCGACCGTCGGCAGTGCCGCCAGCACGGGCCCGCGTAGCTGCTCGACCAGGGCGGCGCCACCGAGGGCCCGTTCGAGCTCAGCAGCGCCGACCCGCAGTGGCCGCCTCCGCAGCATGCGGTCCCGCACCCGGCCCCGAACCCTGCGGCGCAGGAAGCGCAGCGCCCGGCGGGTTCCGCGGACGGGCCCCAGCCGGCGCCACGCGACAAACCCTTGGCGGATCGAAGTGGCCATGCCGAAGCTCTATCATCACGCGCCCTCGTGGCACCGAGATTCAAGGTCCTCTCGGTCGTTGGCACCCGACCGAACCTGATGAAGACCGCTCCGGTGATCGCGGCGCTCGAACGCCGCGGCGACACCTTCGCGCACGTGCTCGTGCACACCGGCCAGCACTACGACCGCGAGATGTCGCAGATCTTCTTCGAGCAGCTCCAGGTCGGCGAGCCCGACTACATGCTCGGCGTGGGGTCGGGCTCTCACGCCCAGCAGCTCTCCCGAACGATGGAGCGGCTCGAACCCGTCCTGCTCGAGGTAGCGCCCGACATCGTCCTCGTCCCGGGCGACGTCAACTCGACGCTGGCGGCGGCGTTGGTCGCGGCCCAGCTCGGGATCCCGATCGGGCACATCGAGTCCGGCCTGCGGAGCTTCGACCTGACGATGCCCGAGGAGGTGAACCGCAAGCTCACGGACGCGCTCTCCGACCTGCTCTTCACCCACTCCCCCGAGGCGCGAACGAACCTCTTGCGGGAGGGGTGCGACGAGGAACGGATACTCGACGTGGGCAACACGATGATCGACACCCTGGTCGCGATGCGCGATCTGTTCGAGCGCATCGAGGCGCCGTCCAAGCACGGTGTGGAGCCGGGCGATTACCTCCTCGTCACGCTCCACCGCCCGGCCCTCGTCGACGGTCCCCTGCTCGCCGACGCGTACGCCAGTCTCGAGGCCGTCGCCGAGGTGCTACCGGTCGTCTTCCCCGCCCACCCGCGCACGCGCGCCGCGCTGGACGTGCTCGGCCTGGGCGGCAGCGAGCGCCTGCGCATCCTCGAGCCGCTGGGTTACTTCGAATTCCTCAGCCTGCTCGAGGGTGCGGCGGCGATCCTCACCGACTCCGGGGGTGTCCAGGAGGAGAGCACGTTCCTCGGCGTCCCCTGCTTCACCCTGCGCGACAACACCGAGCGTCCGATCACCGTCGAGCGCGGAACCAACGTCTTGCTCGGTCTCGACCCCGGGCGGATCGCGGGCATCCCCGAGGCGCTTGCGGGAGGCGGCGCCCGGCGCCCAGAGGCTCTTCCGGGGTGGGATGGGCACGCAGCGGAGCGGATTGCCGACGAATTGACCGCCTTTGCAACCGACGGTCCTGCGCGAAAAACAGGCGATCCAGGCCACGTCCCGTTTGCAACAAATGTCCCGCGGCAGGTTATTGACCCCGAGAGTACGTAGTATCTCGCCGCGGCTTTGCGGATGACATCCGCCTCGGGCTCGACGGGGCCCCCCGGAATCGGCATGAAAGGGCTGCTTTGCGTTACCTGATCACCGGCGGTGCTGGATTCATCGGATCGCACCTGACCGACGCGCTCACGACGCGCGGCGACAGCGTCCTGATCCTTGACGACCTCAGCACGGGGCGCAAGGAGAACATCGAGGACGTGATCGACTCCGATCACGTCGAGTTCATCGAGGGCTCGGCGAGCGACGAGGAGCTCGTGGACCGCTGCATGCAGGAGGTCGACGCGTGCTTCCACCTCGCTTCGATGGTCGGAGTCCAGCTCGTCGTCCAGCACGGGCTCGAGTCTCTCCTCAACAACGTCCGCACCAGCGACGTGGTGATCTCGTCCGCGGCCCGGCACGGTCGCCGGCTCGTGTTCACCTCGACATCGGAGATCTACGGGAAGAACGGCGGAGCACCGCTGACCGAGGAGTCCGATCGCATGCTCGGGTCTCCGCTGAAGTCGCGTTGGTCCTACTCGACGACCAAGGCCTTCGGCGAGGCGCTCGCTCACTCCTACCATCGCGAGCAGGGGGCCGAGACGATCATCGTCCGCCTCTTCAACGCGGTCGGGCCGCGCCAGACCGGCCAGTACGGGATGGTGCTGCCGCGCTTCGTGCGCCAGGCGCTCGCGGGCGAGGATGTCACCGTCTTCGGGAACGGCACGCAGTCGCGCTGCTTCACCCACGTGCTCGACACGGTGCACGGGATCCTGCTGCTGGCCGACTCCGGTCGCGCGGTCGGACAGGCGTACAACATCGGCACCACCACGGAGGTGCCGATCATCGAGCTCGCGCGAAAGGTGATCGAGAAGGTCGGCTGCGACTCGACGATCCGGCTCGTCCCGTACGAGCAGGCCTACGAGGAGGGCTTTGAGGAGCTCGGCAAGCGCCAGCCCGACACCTCCCGCATAGAGCGCCTGACCGGCTGGCGCCCGTCCCGCACACTCGATGACGCGATCGAGGACGTGATCGCGTACGAGCAGACTCGCGGTGACGTCACGACCGCGGGGGGCTCAGGGGGCCTGCGACTTGCCGGATGAGGTTCGCATCGCCGGCGCGTTCGCGCTCGGGCTGGGCATAGCGTTGGTGACCACGCCGGCCGCGATCGGCCTCGCGGCGCGTATGTCGTTCTACGACAAGCCGGCGGGCTACAAGCAGCATTCTGCGCCGACGCCCTACCTCGGCGGGCTGGCCGTCGTCGCCGCCTTCCTGATCGCCGCGCTCCTGTTCAACGCGGGCGACGAGCTCGTGGTGATCCCGGCCGGCGCGCTCCTGCTCCTACTGCTCGGGACGATCGACGACCGCATCGCGCTCGGCCCGCTGCCGCGCCTGGCGGCGGAGATCCTGCTCGCGATCGCCATATGGGCGCTGGATGTCGGCTGGGTCCTGTTCGACAGTGACCTCGTCAACCTGCTGCTGACGGTCCTCTGGGTGGTCGGGCTCGTCAACGCGTTCAACCTGATGGACAACCTCGATGGCGCCGCCGGCACGGTCGCCTCGGTCTGCGCCGCGGGCACCGGCGCGTACGCGATCGTCGGTGGCGAGATCGTCATCGCGGTCCTGATGTTCGCCGTCGCGGGCGCCTGCCTGGGATTCCTGCGTTACAACCTCGCCCGCCCCGCCCGCGTGTTCCTCGGAGATGGCGGCAGCATGCCGCTCGGCTTCGCGATCGCCGCTGCGATCATGGCCGTCCGCCCCGAGGGGGGCCCCGGCATCGCGACGATCCTCGCCGCGATCCCACTTGTCGGCCTTCCTGTGCTCGACACCGCGCTCGTCACCTTCTCGCGCGCCCGTCGCGGTACGCCGATCTGGGACGGCGGCCGCGATCATCTCACCCATCGTCTGCTCGGCTGGCTGGGTTCGCCGCGTGAAGTGGCATTGGTGCTGGCGGCGGCGCAGTGCGCGCTATGCGCCCTCGGCGTGGTTCTGCTGCAGCAGGAGATAGACATCGTCCTACCGGTCGCGATGGCGTATTGCGCGGTCGGCGTCGGGGTAGTGACCGCTCTCGAGTGGAATGTCTTGGCGCCGGGTCACCGGCGCGAGTATTAGCGGACGCCAGCCCGCCCAGGGCCCGACCCGCGTCGCCGGACGCAGCGATTCGCCGGCCGTGAATCGTGGCTATCGTTCGGCGGCCTCCCCGGGATAGCGATACGCCGATGCCCAGTTTCCGCAGAGAGAGGAGCGCGCGCGACGCCGCCGACGAGTTCGAGGCGGAGTCGGTCGCGTTCGACCTCGACTACTTCGAGCACGTGCCCGCCGGGCGCGGGCTCACGCTGGTCCGCGTGTCCGGCCGCTGGCTGGCGTCGGAGGAACGCGAGCTCGGTGGCGTTCGCCTGCTCGTGGCGAAGGGCGGCGGCCGTGCCGTGCCGCTTCCGGTACTGCCGAGCGGCGATGGCTCACCGAAGGCCAGTCCCCGTGGAACCGAGTGGAGAGGGGCCTTCTCGGTGCCGGCGGGCGTCTCGCTCGAGGACACCACGACGTACAGCCTCGACACCGACGCCGGGTTCGTCGTGGATCTTCCGCAGCCCAGCGAAAAGGGGATCGCCGAATCGCATGGGTCGCGCGCCGGGACGCCGCAGGTCGCGCCCGACAGCCGCGCAAGGGAGCTCGAGCGTCAGCTCGGTGGCCTGCACGATGAACTCGCCGAGGCGAGGGCCGAGGGCGCTCGCCTGCGGGCCCGGCTCGCCGAGACCGAGAAGGAGTTGCTCGAGCGCCACGCGCGCGAGCAGGCGGAACGCGAGACGCGTGCGCGCCTCGTGGAGGAGCAGCGCCGCCTCGACGCCGACCGCCTTCAGCTCGCCCAGCAGCTCGACACGGAACGCGTCAAGCACGAACGGCAGCGTGAGCAGCTCGCCGCCCAAGTCGAGTCGGCGCGCCGCCATGTGGAGGCCGAGCTGGCAGACCGCGAGCGCGAGCTCGACGCCCAGCGGGCCGAGTGGGAGGAGGAGCGCGCCGACCGCGATCGCGCGGTCGAGGCAGCGCACGCCGAGCTGGAAGAGGAGCGTTCCGAGCGAGAGCGCGAGCAGGAAGCGCTCGAGCGTGAGCTCGACTTCGAGCGTGCGAAGGCGATGGAGGTCGCCGAGCGCGAGAAGCAGCTGCTGGCCCGCTTCGAGAACGTGGAGGCCCAGCTGGCGGAGGAGCACGCGGCTCGCACGCGGGAGCTGGCAGAGCACGAAGGCCAGCTACGGGCCGCGAGTGCCGATGCGGAGCAGAAGCTCGCCGCAGAGCGGGCCGATGCCGAACGCGTGCATGCGAGCCTCGAGCAACGCCTGGCGACGGAGCACGCGGGCGAACTCGAGGCCGAGCGCACCAGGGCCGGGCGCGAACGCGAGCGGCTCGAGTCCAAGGTCGCTCAGCTCGAGGCCGAGCAGCAGAGCTTGGCCCGCGAAGCGGAAGAGCAGACGCAGGCCTGGTCGGCGCGCTTGGAGGAGGTCGAAGCGGCGCTCACCGCGGAGAAGACCGCACACGAGCAGGACCGCGCCGCCGCGGCGAAGGTCGGGGAGGCGCTGGAGGCCGAACGCGCCCAACACGCGGACGCGCTCGCAGCCGAGCGCGCCCGACACGCCGAAGCGCTCGCGGCTGAGGGCGCCCAGAAGGAACAGGCACTGGAAGCCGAGCGCGCCCAACATGAGGAGGCGCTGGAAGCCGAGCGCGCCCGATACGCAGAAGCCCTGGAAGCTGAACAGGCCCAACACGCAGCGGCGGTCGAGGCCCTGCGCGAGGAGCTCGACGCCGAGCGTGCGCAGCACGAACGGGAGCTGGACGCCGAGGCCGCGCGCTTCGTTCACCGCCTCGAGACCGAACGCGCCCGGCTGGACGAGGAGCACGAGCAACGTAACCGGCAGCTCGACGCCGAACGCGCACAGCTCGAGCAGCAAGTCGCCGCGGTGCGCAACCAGCGAGAGCAGGAGCGTGCCGAGCACGCGCGACTGATCGAGGCCGAGAGCCAGAGGTTCGAAGAGGCCAACGAAGCGAGGAACGCGGAGCTCGAGGGCCAGCGGCAGCGGTTCGAAGCGGCCTTCGAAGCGAGGAACGCGGAGCTCGAGGCCGAGCGGCAGAGGTTCGACGAGGAAAGCGATGCGAGGAACGCGGACCTCGAGGTCGAGCGCCAGCGGCTCGAAGAGACCTACGAAGCGAGGAACGCCGAGCTCGAGGCCGAGCGACAGCGGCTCGAAGAGACCCACGAAGCGAGGAACGCACAGCTCGAGGCCGAGCGCCAGCGTCTCGAGGCCGAGCATGAGGAACGCCGCCGCGAGCTCGAAAGCGCAGCCGCGGAAGAGCTCAGCGCAGCCCGAGCCGAGTTGGAGGAACGCCGCCGCGAGCTCGAACGCGCAGCCGCGGAAGAGCTCAGCGCCGCCAAGGTCGACCTGGATCGCGCCAAGGCGGAGGTGGATCGGGAAAAGGCCGACTTGGGTCGCGAAAAGGCCAAGGCTGACCGACGCGCGCGCCGCCGAACTCGCAGGGCAGAGGAGGAGCCGCCGGCAGAGGAGGAGCCGCCGGCCGAGGACGAATCGCAGCCCTCAGAGACTGTCGCTGCCGACGAGCCGAGTGCCGAGCCGGTCGCCGAAGAGGTTGAGCTCGAAGACGACGGGGAGCCGGACGTCGAGACGGGAATGGATCCAGTGGTCGTTCAGCAGGTCGCCAAGGAACAGCTCGGCTGGACCAGCCGCCTGGCCGTTCGAGAGCCGCTGAAGCTCCTGCCGCGCAACCTCGAGCCGGACGACGAGCTCGTCCATCTCGCAACCGCCTCCTACGACGACGAGCCGGCGTTACTCGCGGCGAGCGAGCGTCATCTCCTGATGATCACCGAAGCGGGGGAGACGACCACCTGGCATTACGAGGAGCTGTTCGAACCGGAGGTTGAGAAGAAGCGCTTCGAGAGGCCCCAGATCAGCTTTGACTTCGGCGATGAGCGGATCGTGATCACCCAGGTGATCGAGAACGCGGCCGAGATCCGCGACTACATCGAGGCGCGGGGCGCGCCGGTCGAGTTCGGCCAACCGCCCGAGGGCCCTTCCGCCGAGGGGTGGTAGGGTCCCGCCGCGGCTCGAAGCGGTACGAGGGAGGGAACGGTGCGGGGAGCGATGTTCGATGGTCGAGTACGTGGGGCGGCGCTTGGCGCTGCGCTGGTTCTCGCTGCGCTTCTGCCTGCCAGTGCCCCCGCGACCCATACCGAGCCCGGTGGCACCGCCCACCACACCACCGTTCAGCAGCGGGTCGGCGGCACACAGACCGCCGGCTTCGACACCCTCTCGATCATCCCGGGCGAGGGGTACACCACGCGAGCCCTCCCGGGCGCGACGGCCGATCCGGCCCGCGCGACCCGGCGAAGCTCGCTGCTCTACTTCGGCCAGCTGAGCGACTTCCAACTCGCGGACGAGGAGTCCCCTGCGCGTGTGGAGTTCATCGACTCGGTCATCAACCCCAACCCGTTCAGTGCAGCCTTCCGGCCGATGGAGGCGCTCAGCCCCCATAGCGTCGAGCGCGCGATCGATCAGGTCAACCGCTATGCCGACAAGAGCCCGGTGAAGCAGGGTGACGGATCGCGTGCGGCGATGAACTTCGCGATCACGACCGGCGACTCGGCCGACAGCCAGCAGCGCAACGAGGTGGAGCAGGTCGTGGGCCTGCTCGAGGGCGGCACGGTCAACCCCAACAGCGGCTCGGGCAACCCCGCCGACTATCCGCTGCTCGGCTGCCCGCCGCCGTGGTTCTTCGGCTCCGAGCCAGGCAAGTACACGGGCGTGCAGGACTACGACGACTACTTCGAGGGTCTCGACCCCGTCTTCTATGACCCGGACAATCCGCGCGGCTTCAAGTTCGGCGCCTGGCCGCGCTACCCGGGCCTGATGGACCGCGCGCAGAAGAAGTTCACCGCGAGCGGGCTGAAGGTCCCCTCGTACGTGGTGTTCGGTAACCACGACGGGCTGGTTCAGGGCAACGCCGCGGCGAACGTCCTGTTCGAGCTCGTGGCGACCGGCTGCATCAAGCTGATGGTGCCGCTGCCCGACGTCCAAGAGCTGCCGGCCGCGCTCCAGACGATCACTCCGGCCTCGCTCAGCGCGCTGCTCGCGAGCGACCCGACGAAGGTGGCGCTCGTCCCGCCCGACCGCAAGCGCCAGTTCGTCTCGAAGAAGCAGTACAAGGCGATGCACGCGACAGGCGCGCAGGCCGACGCACACGGCTTCGCGTACACGAGCGCCGCCGAGCGCGCCGCCTCGCGCGACGCTGCCGGGTACTACAGCTGGAACCCGAAGCCCGGCTTCCGCTTCATCGCGCTCGACACCGTCTCCGAGGGCGGCGTCGTCGGTCCCTCGGCCGACGGCAACATCGACGACCCGCAGTTCCGCTGGCTCGAGGGTCAGCTCCAGGCGGCGACCGCAGCCGGCGAGCTGGTCGTCCTCTTCAGCCACCACGCGATCCCGAGCCTGACGGCGCAGATCCCCGATGAGGTCGCGCCTCCATGCCTGTTGAACGACGCGCACGGCCACGACCTCAACCCGGGCTGCGATCTGGACCCGCGCAACTCGACCCCGATCCATCTCGGCGCCGACCTCGAGGCGCTCGTTCATCGCTACCCGCACGTGATCGCGTGGGTCGCCGGCCACACGCACGACAACAAGATCGATGCCCACCAGCGGCCGGGCGGAGGCTTCTGGAGCATCCGCACGGCGTCCGAGATTGACTGGCCGCAGCAGAGCCGACTGATCGAGGTGATGAACAACGAGGACGGCACGTTGTCGATCTTCGGCACAGCGCTCGACCACGCGGCTCCGGCGGGTATACCCGCCGCCGGCACGCCGGCGAACACGTTTGGGACGAACCAGCTCGCATCGCTCAGCCGCGCGTTCGCGTTCAACGACAAGCAATCCGGCGCCCCGGCCGGCGAAGGAACAGCCGCCGACCGCAACGTTGAGTTGCTGATCGACGACCCGCGCTAGGTTTCGCCGACCGCCCGCGGGGCGGCGGGAAGAGGCGTTCGCGGAGCTCGGTGTGTCGCCGAACGCGGTCGAGCCGATCGCGCCTTAGCGGGCCGCGCGAGCCTTCGCCAGCGGCGAGGGGAAGCGCGGCATGACGCGCTTGCCCCCCAACCAGTCGGTCAGCGCCGATGCCTCGTGCTCGACCGCCGCGCGGCCGTCGCGTCCGATGTCCTCGAGCAGCTGCAGCTCGACCTCGCCGGTCTCGGTCTGGCGCCAGCCGCCGACGATGCGGCCGTTCCACCACACCGTCGGCCCGGCGTTGCCCGCGGTGTCGAACAGCTCGGGCCTGTAGCTGCCGAGATACCAGTCGCGCCCCGCCCACCCCATCGTCGTCGGATCGAGTGAGGGCAAGAGCGCCGCCCATGACTCGACCGGCTCGGTGGGCTCCAGGTCACCGGGCAGCACGTAGCCGCGCTCCGCGCCGTCGAGCTCCACCTCGACGGCGCCGACGTCGGCGAGGGCCTTGCGGACGGCCGTCTTCGTCGAGCCGAGCCACCACCTGACGTCCTCCTCGGTACCGGGGCCGAACGAACGGAGCCAGCATTCGACCAGCCCGGCGACGCCGTCCGCCGTCGCGGGCGGCTCGAGGGGCTCGCCGAGCCAGGACTCGGCGGCCGCCCAGCGCGGCCGCGACACGTACCAACCGCCGTCGTTGTTCGCGCGGAGGATCTTGGCGGCGGCGGAGAGGGTGGTCATGACCCGCGGGGCGATCGGCATCCGGCCTCCCCACGACCTCCCCTCGCCGTAGCGGATCGCTCCCTCCAGCAAGGGCAACTCGGCGCGCAGCTCGCTCGAGCTCGCCTCACGGCCGTCCGAGAGCGCCCCCAGCACGGCCTTCCACGCCCGCCTCAGCCAGCGCTCGCCATCGCTGTGCAGGCCCGCCTTCTCGACGTCGCGGATCAGTCGCCGGCGCTCGAAGTCGGCGACGCGCTCGGACGCGCCGGCCTGCGCGACCGGGAGCGTCGCGCGCGGGAAGACGAACAGCGTCCGGCGCATCGCGAGGTGCTTGACGACGCTCCTCTCCTCGTAGAGCGCGCGGTCGAGATCGGCGACGGCCATCTCTCGCATCCGCGCCCGCGCCGAGAGGTACACCGTGGCGGGGTCGGTCGCGTGAAGGCAGACGACGCTGCCCGCGGCTTCGACCGGATCGGAGGCGCGGAAGCCCGGCGCCAGCGCGTGGCGTCGCGCTAGCCGGGCGCGGCGTTCGTCGGCAGTGATGCGTTCCACACGGCGGGCGCTACGGCACGGGCGTCACGGCGCCGTCGCGCACGAGCTTGAGCGCGGTTTCCTCGTTCGGGTCGTACACCTCGATCAAGTACGCCGTTTCCGGATACGCGAGATAGACGCTCGTGGGCCGCTGCTTGTAGTAGAGCAAGCGACCATCGCCCGGCGCCGAGCGTGTCACCGCGTCGTCGCCGTTGGCCTCCGCGTTGCGCTTCAAATCGGCGAAGGCGTTGCGGAACGGATAGGTGCCGACGGTCAGGTAGTCCGGACGCTTGGAACCGGCCTTCACATCGGGCGGTAGGTAGCGCACGTAGCTCGAGCCGTCTGCCTGCGAGAGCTCGACTTGGAAGTCGCGCGGGTCGCCCACCCAGTAGATCGGCCGCTTGTCGTCGCGCGCGATCTCGCGCAGTTTCGCCACCGAGACGATCCTGGCCTTCGCCGCAGACTCGTCGTCATCGTCGTCAACGATGAGGCTGACGGCGATTACCACCACGCCCGCGACCACGAACAGGATCAGGACGGCGAGGAGGGCGCGGCCGAGCTTGTTCACGGGCGACAGAGTAGTGCCCGCGGGAGGCGATGCGCGCTGGGGGACTCAAGCCGAGTTTGCTTCACCCCTATCATTGGTAAGGAATCGTGTATTCGACGAATCGACAGGAGTTTCGACCATGGCATTGACGATTGGCGACACGGCCCCCGACTTCCAGGCCGAGACGAGCGAGGGCCCGATCAGCTTCCACGACTGGCTCGGCGACTCGTGGGGCGTCCTCTTCTCCCACCCGCGCGACTTCACCCCCGTCTGCACGACCGAGCTCGGCTACATGGCGTCGATCGAGCCCTCATTCGCCGAGCGCGGCGTGAAGATCATCGGCCTCTCGGTCGACCCGGCCGAGAACCACGAGAAGTGGGCGAAGGACATCGAGGAGACCCAGGGCACCGCCCCCAACTACCCGATCATCGCCGACTCGGACTTCAACGTCGCCAAGCTCTACGGGATGCTTCCGGCTGACGTGTCGGGCGAGGCGACCGAGCGCACGCCGGCCGACAACCAGACCGTCCGCAACGTGTTCGTCATCGGCCCGGACAAGAAGATTAAGCTCGTGCTCGTCTATCCGATGACGACGGGGCGCAACTTCGACGAGGTCCTGCGTGTGATCGACTCGCTGCAGCTGACCGCCAACCACCAGGTCGCGACGCCGGCCCAGTGGCAGCCGGGCGGCGACGTCATCATCGCCGGGTCCGTCTCGGACGCCGATGCGAAGGAGCGCTACCCGGATGGGTGGGAGTCGCCGAAGCCATACATCCGGATCGTTCCGCAGCCGAAGTAGCTCAGCGCATCTTGTACGAGGGCTCGCGACGCTCGAAGGCGTCCTTCGAGCCGAGCCCGCGCCAGGCGATGAAGCGGAGCCCGTCGGCGGAATACGTCAAGCCCTGGACGCGCGGCTGACGGTCGAACTTGCCGAAGAGGACGTTCTGGATCGGCGTGCTGGCATTGCGGCGCAGCAGGCGGGCCGATCCCTGCCCGCTCGGCGCCCAGGCCCACTTCTCGTCGCCGTTGAAGCCGATGTCGACACGGCCGTCGCCGTCGAAGTCGGCCACGACGGCGCCGCGGAAGGAGTTCGTCAGCCGGTTGTTGAGCTTCGTATAGCTGCCGGTGCCGGAGCTGGAGTACATCCAGCCGGCGTTCTTGACAGCGACGACGTCGGTCCCCGGCACGTTGTCGAACGTCCCGAACAGCAGCTCGTCGATCGGCGACACCGAGGTCTGGGCGTTGACGAAGCGGCGCGGGGACGAGCGCCCGTAGCTGATGCGCCATTGCTTGTTCTGCGTGTAGAACATGTCGAGCCGGGAGTCGCCGTCAAAGTCGCCGAAGCGGAGGTCCTTGATCGGCACGGGCAGCTTCGTCAGCGGCGTGACGTTCGCCGCGCGGCCGCTCTTGACGTAGCCGAGGTTGCCCGCCGAGTCACGGTAGAGCACGTCGGTGATGCCGTCGTTGTCGATGTCGGCGAGCGCGAGGTCGCGCTTGGTCTTCGTCGAGGGCCGGATGAACTCCCACGGCCGCAGGCCCGCGCGTGAGATGAACCACGCGGTGCCGGCGGCGAGGAAGACGTCGGTGCGTCCGTCGCCATCGAACTCGCCCAACATGATCTCGCGGGTGTAGTCCTTGTCGTAGGCGTTGCCGCCCGACTTGAAGTTGAACTGGCGCTCGCTCGTCGGGAGGATGCGGCGGATGTCGATGTCGCTCGGCGCGCGGCCCTGGAGCGCGACGGCCTCGTCCTTGTCGTCGTGGACGACGACGTTGTCCTGCCAGAACGCGCCGTCGGTCGGCGTCCCCCGGAGCATGAAAGCCGGCCGCGCCTGCGTGCATCCCGCGACGGGGACGCAGTAGTAGCCCTGCTCGCCGCGGATGGTGTTGTGGGTGATCTCGAACTTGGTGCCCGCGGCGCCGCCGTAGCCCTTGTTCTTGCCCGACGGCGTCTCGCCGTGGACGTCGAAGTGCTGGTTCCACGCGTAGCCCTGCTTGTAGCCGCCCTCGAGCACGTAGTTGAAACGCGCGGCGTAGCCCTGGAACGCGCGGCCGGTCGCGGCGACTGCGTGTCGGTTCGTCTCGAACAGGTTGCCGTTGATCGTCACCCAGCCACCGCTGGAGACGACGACGCCATACCCCCCGTTGTGCATGACGTTGTGGTGCATGTAGTTGCGCTCGACGCGAAGGATGCCGACGTCGGAGTAGTTGTAGTGCTTCCACTCGGGATGCTGGCGCCACACCGAAGGAAGCTCGTTGCCGTACGGGGCTCCTACCCAGACCGCGCCGCCCGACCAGTTGTCGAACTCGTTGTCGGCGATCACGACGTCGCGGCCGAGCTGGTTCGCGGCGTCCTGGACGACCTTGATGCCGTCGACGTACGGCGTCTGCGTCGTGTGCTGGCTCGGGAGCTTCGGCCCCTTGAGGTGGATCCCCTCGAAACGCACGTTGCGGCCGGTGAGCTCGAACTGGGCGTACCCGCGGGCGATCTGGATGTCGTTGTAGAGCAGCGGCCGGCTGGCGAGGTCGCCTCGCTCGCCGACGATCTCGAGGTTCGACCGCAGCGGGATCTCCGTCGGGAACCGGCCGAGGTTCCAGGACACATCGCGCGGGATCACGACCCGGCCCTCGAACGGCGGCTCGCGGCGCAGCAGCCCGACGAACTCGTCCGGAGTGCAGACCTTCACCTGCGTGGAGCTGAGTTGCTCGACCGGGACGCCGCCGTTCGGCGGACACGGCTGGGAGGGGAGGACGGCGGCCCTTGCGCTCGTCGCCGGTGCGAGCGACACGGCGATGCCGAGCAGGACGATGAAACGGAATCCGCTGGCGCGAGACAGAGGCGACGACATGTCCAGATCGAGAGTAGGGGAGAACGGCACGAGATGAATGACCTTCACGAAAGACGCGAGCGTCTTGCGGAGGCGTCGAAGTGGGATTTCTCCGATCTCAACGCGCTGTTGATCAACTGCACGCTGAAGCGATCGCCGGAGGTTTCGAACACCCAGGCTCTCGGCGATCTCTCGACCGCGATCATGGAGCGGAACGGCATCTCGGTCGAGGTCGTGCGCTGGGTCGACCACGACATCGCGATCGGCGTGCAGCCCGACATGACCGAGCACGGCTGGGAGGCCGACGAGTGGCCGGCGATCTACGAGAAGGTCAAGGCCGCCGAGATCCTGGTCCTGCTCACGCCGATCTGGCTCGGGGAGAAGTCGTCGGCCTGCACGCACGCGATCGAGCGCCTGTACGGCAATTCCCACCTGCTCACGGACGAGGGGCAATACGCCTACTACGGGCGTGTCGGGGGTTGCCTCATCACCGGTAACGAGGATGGCGCGAAGCACTGCGCGATGAACATCCTCTACTCGCTGCAGCACCTCGGGTACGTGATCCCACCGCAGGCCGACGCCGGCTGGATGGGTGAGGCGGGTCCGGGTCCGAGCTACCTCGACCCCGGGTCGGGTGGACCCGAGAACGACTTCACCAACCGCAACACCGCGTTCATGACCTGGAACCTGATGCACATGGCGCGAATGATCAAGGACGCCGGGGGCATTCCCGCCCATGGGAACTCCCCCAAGGAGTGGGACATGGGAGCACGCTTCGACTTCCCGAATCCGGAGTACCGCGTCTAGGACTCGCCGCGCCCCTCGGGCGTGAAGCTGCTCCACACGGTCGAGGCGAGCGAGCCGGGATCGGGCCCGGCGTCGAGCTCGATGCGAGTGATCCATTTCACCCACTCGAACCCACGGCGGCCGGGCGCGACGAGTCGTAGCGGCGCGCCGTGGCCGTGCGAGATCGGCTCGGCGCCGACCTTCGTCGCGAGCAGGAACTGCCCAACGTCGTCGAGTGAAAAGCTCGCGCGGTAGCCGGTGTGGGAGACGATTCGGACGTGCGAGGCCCCTCGTTGCGGGCGCGCCTCGGCGATCAACCGCTCGAGCCGCACTCCCCGCCATAGCTGGCGCGAATAGAAGCCGCCCGTGCAGTCGAGCAGCGCCTCGACCTCGTCGCCGCGGTCGAGCTGATCCGTGCGAAGCGAAAGCTCGCGGGCGACCTTGCCCTCGACCACGAGCCGCCACTCGCCCGGATCAAGCACGCGTGGATCATCGGACACCCACGAGGTGGTGGGGAAGGCGTTGCCTGCGAACGAGTCGGCTTCGTATGAGCCGGTGAACCGGCGCCGCGACCCCTCGAGGCCGAGGACGCGGGTGACCGGACGCTGCAGCCACCATGCTCCGGCCGCCGCGACCGCCACCCCGCCGACCAGCAGGAACTGGCGCCGGCTGGCCAGGTCGGCGCGCCGCGGCCGCTTGGCGCGAATCAGCGCGTGCGTCAAGACCGTGACGGCAAGCAGCGCGCCGAGCGCCCAGTGCCAGTTGAGGCCGTTGTAGCCGAGGAAGCGAAGGTCCAGGCCGATCCCGCTCGCCCACAGCCAGCCCGATGCGAGTGTGACCGCCACGAGGCCGAAGGCCAGCACGCCGGCGCGTGTGCGCCGGTCCCAGTCGCGCGGGTGGAGAAGCCTGCGACCGACGCGCCGAACCTTCCACGCCAGGATGGCGGCGAGCGCGAATCCCCCGATCCCGTGAGCCGCGAACACCCAAGCGCGACCCGGCGATCCCGCGAAGAGCGTCAGCAGTCCCGTGGCCGCTGCGAGAGCGACCAGCGTCGCCAGGCCCCAGTCGGTGCCACGGGGCGTCATGTCACGAGGTTAGACCGGCGGCGCCGGCTTCCGTTACAGCCCGTCGGCGCCGAGGAGCAGCGCAAGCTGGCGCGACTGGGCGAGCAGTGTGCCGTCGGGCGTCCACATCTCGCCGTCCTCCTCGAAGAAGCCGTCGCGCACGAGGCGGGTGCGGAAGCGCCCGAGGACGAGCGAGTCGGGTTGCGGCAGTGGTGCGCGGTAGTAGACGCTCATCTCGATCGTCGGCGCCGGCGCGAGCGAGGTCAGCCTCGCCCACGGCGCGGGGAACCACGTGTCGGCGAGGACGGCGAGGGTGAGCGCATCGACCGGTCGCTCCTCGATCAGTCCCAGCCAGCCGCCGACCTCGGAGCGCTCCGCGCCGCTGAAGAGCGACGCGCCGAGGCGCTCCTGCATCGTCACCTGGCTGATGAACTTCGGCGCGTCCGGGTTCGAGTCCGGCGGCGCGGCCGGCTCGCGCGCGCCCGGCGGCTCGACCTCCGGCATCGGCGCCTCGTCGAGCATCGGCCCGGGCCACGGGCCCGAGAACGAGCCGAGTGCGACCGCCATCAGCTTGCCCTCCTGCTCCATCCGTGCGCTCGCCGAGCTGAGCGTGCGGCCCGTCCGCTCGACCACCGGCATGACAGTCACCGGTCCTGCCTGCGGCGGACGCAGGAAGTGGACCGTCAGCGAGCGCGGCTGGCGGCGCTCGTCGGCCACCACCTCGCCCATCGCGCGCTGGAGGATCGCCATCACGTAGCCGCCGAGCGGCCCGCGCTTGGTCCACCAGTGCTCAAAGATCAGGCCCTCGTAGGCCCCCTCTGCCGCGCGCCGGAGCGCGGTGTCCGCATCGAGTCCGATCGGCTACTTCCCGCTCGACGCGCGCAGCGGGTCCTTGCTCGTGTCCTTCAGCTTCGGCGCCTCGCGCGTGATGCGGGCGGCGAGGCCGAGAAAGCGCGGGAACTCGGGGTAGAGCGCCGGCTTGCCGGAGGTGATGACCGTGGCGGCGAGCGCGCGGTCCGGATCGGCCCAGCTGAGGATGTTGGTGAATCCGAGGTGGCCGAAGGCGCGGTCGGTGTCGGGGCCGTACAGGCTCACCAGCCGCGCGCCGAGCATCAGCCCGCTCGAGAAGCGCGTCGGGAAGCCGAGCGAGAAGTCCACCTCGAGGTGCGACTGCTCGGTCAGCGCGCGGCGGATCGTGCGGGGCTCCATCACCCGAACGCCGTCGAGCTCGCCACCGCGGCGCATCAGCTCGTAGAAACGCGACAGCTCGTTCGCGCTCGTGACGATGTTGCCCGCCGGGATTACCCCGGTGAGGAAGCGCGGGTCGTTGCTCGTCTCGGTGACCTCGTCCACGGGCGCGCCGAGTGCGCGGGTCAGCAGGTTCGACAGTGGCGGTAGCGTCGGCGGGCCCGTCGGGTAGGCGAGCCCGACCTTGCCGACGTCCCGCTTCGCGACGCCGTAGTTGGTCCAGCGGAAGCCGAGCGGGCGAAGGATCTCCTTCGCCAAGACCTGGCGGATCGTCTTGCCCGTCACGCGGCGCACCACCTCGCCGAGGATGAATCCGCCGGACACCGCGTGATAGGCGAGCTGTTTCCCCGGCCGCGAGCTGAGCTTCGCGTCGCAAAGTGCGCCGAGGAGGAACTCGCGGTCGTCCATGTACTCGAGGTCGAGCACCTCCTTCGGGAGATTCGGCACGCCGGCCTTGTGCGACAGCACGTGCAGCAGCGTGATGCTCTCCTTGCCGTGGGTCGCGTACTCGGGGATGTACTCGCACACCGGGTCGCCGATGTGGAGCTTGCCGCGCTCGTCGAGCAGGTGGACGACGAAGGCGGTCACGGCCTTCGCGGCGGAGTAGACGACGAACGGCGTCTCGGTCGTGGCGAGCACCTTGACGGTGTCCTCGTCGTCGTTCGGGCCGTTGCCCCGGGCATGCCCGATCGCACGGTCGAGGACGACCTCGCCCTCGCGGCGCACGCAGACCTGAACGGCCGGGTGGACGCCGGTCTTGTAGAGGGCGAGCGCGTCCTTCCAGATCGCGTCCACCTGCTTCTTCGTCATCCCGCCGGCGCGCGCGGGTGCCTCCTCGGCCCTTGTGGTGACGCTCTCGAGGTCCTTCGGGATGCGCGCGCGGCGCATCACGTCCGGAACCAGGGGGAGGCGGGGGATTCGCGGCATCGGCGGCAAACTACTCGACCGCGCGCTACTCTCGATCGTGTGCCGGACGCAGGGTCCGGCGGCTGGACTTGCAATGGATCGCTCACCGATGAACCGAAGCGCGCGCGCGCTTGCTCTCGCTGTCGCACTCGTCGCGTTCGTAGCGGCCGGCGGCACGGCCCACGGGGCGACGCACACCGTCTGCCTGCTCACATCGCCGCACACTCCCTGCAACTTCACGAGCCCGAAGGCCGCGGCCGCCGCGGCGGCCGACGGCGACACGCTTCAGGTCTTCGACGGGACGTACGTCGAGCTCACCGGCGTGCAGATCACCAATAAGGGACTCACGATTCAGGGCGAGTCGACGGCGGGAACGATCATCGATGGCCAGGGTTCGCCGACACGCCCAGCCGGCACACTCGGCCAACTCGACCTGCGGGTGAACGCGGCCACGGGCGCGCGCACGAACAACGTCTCCGATCTCACTATCCGCAACGCCATCGGCACAGTTCCGCCGCCGTTTCCGACGCCGACACCTCCGCGGTTCGCTGTCTACGCGACTGCCGCGACGACGGGGTCGGCGTTCAACTTCGACCGCGTCCGTGTAGTGGGCCGCGGCGCCAACGGCAACGACTTCGGCGTCTACTCGGAAAACAGCCAGGCAGCGTTCAGATTCAATTTGGGCTCGGTATCAAACACCGCTTTCAACCCGCTGCTGCTCGAGAACGTCGAGGCCGCCACGACGGTCGAGGACAGCAACCTGGCCGAGGCGCTCGGCGGCGGCAGCGCCTACGCGCTGCTCCGATCCTGTGTTCCGCCCCAGGCGGGATGCCAGGTCAACAACACGAACCCTCAGATCGTCCGCAACAACGACATCGCCGGCAATGGTCCGGCGATTTTCACCGGCGTACCGCTCAACGGCTGCAACACGGTGGCGAGCCGCGTGACGGGCGGCCTTACTGACGTCTCGATCACCGACAACCTGATCACGGGCCTGCGCGCTGGCGACAGCGGCATCTCGCTCAACAACTGCGACGCCACCGGCGGCGGCGCCGGAAGCGTCATCGCGGACCCCGACATCAGCAACAACACGGTCATCGGGGCCGACCTGACCTCGAGCAGTGGAATCAACGTCCGCGGGTTCGTCTCGAACGCGAGCATCACCGGGAACACGGTCAGAGACGCCTTCCGTGGGATTCGGGTCCTCCCGGCGCTCTTTGGCGGCAACGTTCCGGCAGGCACGCAGGCCAACCTCAACCGGATCGTCGGCAACGGGGTGGGTCTCGAGAACACGACGAGCGGTTCGGTTGACGCGCAGCAGGACTGGTGGGGCTGCAACGGCGGACCGGGTATTCCCGGCTGCGACGGAATCTCGAACACCGGTGGAGGAAGCGTCGACGGGGACCCCTGGCTGGTGCTGGATTTCACGGGGCCGACGACGCTCGCGACAGGGGCGAACGCGAACTACGTCGCCTCCCTCGACCAGGACTCCGACGGCGGCGCGGTCGTCCTGCCTGCGAACTTCACGGGGTTGCCGATGACCTTCGCCGCGAGCGGGGGTTCGATCACCTCGCCCGTTCCGCTCAATGCCGGCAGCGCCACCGCGGCCTTCACGGCGCCCGGGACTAACGGAAACGTCGCCCTCAGCACAAAGCTCGACAACGGCCTTGTCACGCTCCCGGTTCAGATCGGCAGCGGAGGCGGAGGCGGTGGCACCGACACTGGCGGGGGCGGTGCGTCGGGTGGCTCCGGCGGCCAGCCCGCCGTGACGCCCGGCTTTGGCGGCAGGACGAACGTCTCGCTCAGGCTCTCGGTCCCCGCCAGCACGAGCCGTAAGAACAAGGTCCGGGTGAAGGTCCGCAGCGAGAACCCGTTCAAGCTCAAGGGCGTTCTGTTCCTCCGCACCAAGGGCCCCGTGCGCCTCGCCGACGGCCGCGTGCGGACCGTGAGGTTGCGCACGACCAACTTCACGCTCGGTGACAATGGGTTGAAGACGCTCAGCGTCAGGCTTCCCTATTCGCTGCGCAAGCTGCTGCGCGCGGAGGGTGAGCTCAGACTGTTCGGGACGGTCGTGCTGGCAGATCCGCGTGCCGCGGTCCGCAGCGTGTCGAAGACCCTGGTGCCGAAGCTCCGCAAGCCCGGCAACGTCGAGCTCCGCTAGCGCGCGCCGCTTCGGCGGCGTAAGGTGCGCGCTACATGGGCCTCGGATCGAACGCGCCGGATCTCTACGGGCACCGAGAAGGCGAGGGCGAACCGCTCGTCCTGGTGCACGGTCTCGGGTCGAGCTGGCGCGCCTGGAAGCCAATTCTCCCGGCGCTCGCCGCGCGCCATGATGTGATCGCGCTCGACCTCCCGGGCTTCGGCGCTTCGCCGCCGCTGCGCGACAGGGAAGCGACCGTTCCTGCATTGGCCGACGCGGTCGAGGCCGAGCTCGAGGCACTCGGCGTCGGGGATGCTCACGTCGCCGGCTTCTCGATGGGCGGCTGGATCGCGCTAGAGCTCGCGAGGCGCGGGCGGATTCAGACGGCCGTCGCGATCGCCCCCGCGGGGCTTGGGACGAGCAGCGAGAACCGGATCTCGAAGCTGAAGGTCGACTCGGCGCGGCGGATGCTGCGGGTGCTCGAGCCCACGCTCGGGCGGCTGACGAAGACGGCCGCCGGACGCACCGCGCTGTACGGACTCGCCGTGGCTCGCCCCTGGCAGGCCCAGCCCGATGAGTTGACCTACGCCCTGCGCGTCTTCGCCCGCAGCTCGGCGTTCCCCGAGGCGTCGAACTTCATCTTCACCCGCAACGCCGAGGGGTGGGACGGGATCAGCTGCCCGGTGACGGTCGTCTGGGGAACCTCGGACCAGATCCTCCCCGTGCGCCAGGCGGAGCGGATCGCCGCGAAGATCCCTCACGCGCGTGTGGAGATCCTGCAGAAGCTCGGCCACGTTCCCTTCGCGGACGATCCGGAGCCCGTGACGCGGTTGATCCTCGAAACGACAGGCGGCGTGGCCGACGCGGACCGAGTCCCCGCCGGCGCGGCGGCGTCGTGAAGCGCTACGACCACATCGTCGTCGGCGCCGGCTCGGCCGGCTGCGCCGTCGCTGCGCGGCTGAGCGAGGACCCGGACCGCAGCGTGCTGCTCGTCGAGGCCGGCGGGTCGGGCACCCGCCTCGACGTGCTCGCGCCGCTCGCCTTCTCGAAGCAGTTCCACGGCAAGCGGGACTGGGACTACTTCACCGAGCCGGAGCCCGGCTGCGATGGGCGGCGGATCTACGAGCCGCGCGGAAAGATGCTCGGGGGCTGCAGCGGGATGAACGCGATGCTCTGGATCCGCGGCAACCCGCTCGACTACGACGGCTGGGGGATCGAGGGCTGGAGCTGGGACGAGGTGCGCCCGTTCTTCGAGCGCATCGAGCATCGCCACAACCTTCCCTGCGACGCGCCCGTGAACAACGGTCCGATGCACGTCCAGCGGATGTCGAACCCGGATCGGCTGGCGGAGAAGTTCGTCGCCGCGGCCCAAGCCACGGGGATCCCCGCGAACGACGATCTGTCGGGCCCGGAAGAGGGCGCCGGCATCGCGCCCGTCACGGTCCGCCGCGGGCGCCGCTTCAGCGCCGCGCGCGGCTACCTCGGGCCTGCGCGCGGGCGGCCGAACCTCGACATCGTCACGGGCGCGCTCGTTCACCGGGTCGCGATCCGCGACGGCCGCGCCGTTGGGATCGAGTTCGAGCGCGGTGGCAAGAAGCAAACCGCCGAATCGAGCGCCGACATCGTCCTCTGCGCCGGTGCCTTGAACACGCCGCACCTGCTCCAGCTCTCGGGCATCGGTCCCGCCGAGCACCTGCGCGAGATCGGCGTCGACCCCGTGGTGGACAGCCGGGCCGTCGGCCAACACCTGCGCGAGCACCCGCTGACGCTGATCAACTGGGAGCTGCGCGAGGGCTGCGGCGAGCTCGGCCTCTCCGACGCCGAGCACCCCAAGTGGCTTGCGCGCTGGCTGCTGAACGGAGCAGGCAAGCTCGGCTCGAACATCGGCGAGGCGCTCGCACACATCCGCTCGCGCGACGACCTCCCCGCGCCGGACTTCCAGCTCATCTTCGGCCCCGCCTTCTTCTGGAAGCACGGCTCCGAGGAGCACCCCATGCCGGCGCTCGTGATCGCGCAGTCGTACTGGACGCCGAAGAGCGTCGGGACCGTGATGGCTGCCTCGCCCGACCCGCACAAGCTGCCCGAGGTGCGGCTCAACATGCTCACCGAGCGCGACGACATGGACGCGATGATCCGAGCGATCCGGATCTCGCGCGAGATCGCCGCGACCGAACCGCTGGCGAGCGTGCTCGGCGAGGAGATCCACACCGCCGACCGGCAGACCGACGAAGAGCTCGAAGCGTGGATCCGCTCCGACGTCGAGCACACCTTCCATCCCTCCTGCACGGCGAGGATGGGCGAGCCGGGGGACGGCGCGCTGGACGCGAGGCTACGCGTCCATGGGGTCGCCAACCTGCGGGTTGCCGATTGCTCGTCGTTGCCGGAGATCACGCGCGCGAACACGAACGCCCCGGCGATCATGATCGGCGAGCGCTGCGCCGACTTCATCCGCCGCGAGGGTGCGCTCGGCGCGGACACCGCCGTTGCCGCGGAGCCCGCGGGCGCGAGCGCCTAGCCGTCGCCGGGCGCCCGCGCCGGGCGCATCAACACGATCCACCCGGCGGCGCTGACGAGTGAGATCAAGCCCAGCCCGAGCATCACGTCGGCGAAGCCCTCGGCCACCCCGCTCGCGCCTCCGCTGCGGAACTCGGCGCGTCCTGGGGTGTCGAGCGGGCGCTCGGCCGCCGCGATGCCCGCTGGAGCTCCGGAGAGCGCGCGGTCGAGCTGCTTCTGCTCGATCCGCGGCACCTGCGAGCGGTCGAGCCGCTCGTTGAGCTGGTCGGAGGCGACGGCGGTGAAGGCGATCGTCCCGAGCGAGACCACGAGCGCCGCGCTGAGGTAGCGGCCGACGTTGATGACCCCCGACGCTTCGCCTGCCTGCTCGGCCTTGACTGCCGCCAGCCCGGCGGCCGAGGGAGCAGCAAAGGTGATTCCGACACCGGCTCCGAGGATGACCAGGTACATCCACAGCTCGCCGTAGTCGCTCCCGGAATCCGTCTGGCCGAGGAGGACCCCCGCGATGCCCATCAGCGCGAGGCCGGCGGCGATCGGCCAGCGGAACCCGACGCGGTCGCAGACCGAGCCGATCACGAGCGACGTCACGAACACCAGCGCTCCGTAGGGCAGTAGCTGGATGCTCGCGTCGAGCGGCGACTCGCCGAGCGTCAACGGCGACTGGGCCCAGACGTTGTAGAAGAACAGGATCCCGATCAGGAAGAGCGCGTTGACGGAGGTGCCCGCGACGCCCGCGAACAGGTGCCGGTCGCGGAGCAGCTTGAGGTGAAGCATCGGGTCGGCGTGGCGCATCTCGACGACGACGAGGGCCACTCCCGCGACGGCGGCGAGGGCGAAGGCCCCGAGCGTCTTCGGATCGCTCCAGCCCCACGAGGAACCCTGCTGGAGCGCGAGCGTGAGGCTGAACAGCGCGAGTGGCAGCAGGCAGATCCCGGCCTTGTCGAGCCGCGGACGGTCGGTGGGGCGTGGCATCCCGCGCAGCGCGGCGAGCGCCATCAGCGCGAGGCCGATCGCGACGACGCCCGATGCGATCCAGACCCAGCGCCAGCTGAGCGAGTCCGTGAGGGCGCCTCCGATCAGCGGTCCGAGCGCGAACCCCGCGCCGCCGAACGCACCCCAGATGCCGAGCGCGTGCCCTTGGCGCTCGGGCGGAAACGCGATGCGCAGGACGGCCATCCCGGCGGGCATCAGCACTGCTCCGGCGATCCCCTGCACGACGCGCCCGCCGATCGCCATCGCCGGCCCTTGCGCCACCGCCATCACCGCGGCGCCGACCGCGAACACGACCAGCCCGACGAGGAACACGGGCCGCTCGCCGAACAGGTCTCCGAGCCTGCCGCCCAGCACCACGAACGAGGCGGTCGCGACGAGGTAGATCCCTACGACCCAGCCGACCTCGCTCGCGCTGAGCGAGAGATCGTCGGCGATCGCGTTCAGAGCCGTGTTCACGGCCGAGGTGTTGACCGCGATCATGAACAGCGTCGCGCACGAGAGGACGAGGACCAGGTTCGGCTTGGTATGCGCGTGCGGCGCGTGCGTCTTGGCCCGGTGCGGCCGGGGGAAGTGGTCCGCCAGCGAGGCGGTGCTCACTTCTGCTGCGCCGGAATCATCTCGAACCCCACGAGCGAGCCCACTATAGGCTCCGCCCAACTACTTCGCGAGAGGAGCTGAGAGTGGGAGACAACGCAGAGCTTGGGATGGTCGGCCTCGGCCGGATGGGCGCCAACATGGTCCGGCGGCTGATGCGCGCAGGGCACCAGTGCGTCGTCTACGACGTCGATCCCGACTCCGTCAAAGAGCTCGAGGGCGAAGGCGCCGAGGGTGCCTCCTCACTCGAAGAGCTGGCGCAGAAGCTCACTCCTCCGCGCTCGGTATGGGTGATGGTCCCCGCGGGCCACATCACCGAGGAGACCGTCAGCGGCGTCGCCGAGCATCTCGAGAAGGGCGACGCGATCATCGACGGCGGCAACTCCTACTACCACGACGACATCCGCCGGGCCGCGTCGCTCGTGCAGAAGGGGATCGACTACCTCGACTGCGGCACGAGCGGCGGCGTCTTCGGGCTCGAGCGCGGCTACTGCCTGATGATCGGCGGGCCCGACGAGGCCGTGAAGCGGCTCGACCCGATCTTCTCCACGCTCGCCCCGGGGGTGGAGGCGGCCGAACGGACCCCGGGCCGAGACGGCGAGCCCTCCCAGGCCGAACACGGCTACCTCCACTGCGGCCCGAGCGGCGCGGGCCATTTCGTGAAGATGGTCCACAACGGGATCGAGTACGGGATCATGGCCGCCTACGCCGAGGGCCTCAACATCATCAAGAACGCCGACGTCGGCACCCGCGACCGGCAGGCCGACGCGGAGACCGCGCCGCTCGACCACCCCGAGCACTACCAGTACGACATCGACATCCCGGAAGTCGCCGAGCTTTGGCGGCGGGGGAGCGTCGTCGGCTCGTGGCTGCTCGACCTGACCGCGACAGCGCTGCGCGAGTCGCCCGAACTGGGCGAGTACGAGGGCCGCGTGTCGGATTCGGGCGAGGGCCGCTGGACCGCCATCGCGGCGATCGAGGAGGGCGTCCCGGCGCCGGTGCTCACGACCGCGCTCCAGGAGCGCTTCGCCTCACGCGACCTCGACGACTTCGCCAACAAGGCGCTGTCGGCGATGCGCAAGCAGTTCGGCGGGCACGACGAGAAGAAGGACTGACCCGCCGCGGCTGATTGCCCGCGGCAACCGTTGCGCGGCGAGTAGAAGTCGGGGGCGCGGTGCGCTAGAGGTAGCCGACCTCGCGCGCCTCGCGCCCGAGCTCGTCGCGGAACTTCGGGTGAGCGATCGCGATCAGTCGCCGCGTGCGCTCGGCGATCGACTGGCCGTGGAGCTCGGCCACACCGTGCTCGGTCACGACCTTGTCGACGATGTTCTTGAACGTCGTGACGGCGGCGCCGGGTTGCAACCTGGGGACGATGCGCGAGACCGACTCGTCGTGGGTCGAGGAGTGCAGCACGATGAACGACTGGCCGTTCTCCGCGAACATCGCGCCGCGGACGTAGTCGGCCTGGCCGCCGGATGACGACCAGTACTCCGAGCCGAGCGACTCCGAGGCGCACTGGCCGAGGAAGTCGACCTCGAGCGTCGCGTTGATCGAGACGAAGTTCGGCTCGAGCGCGATGTTGCGCGGATCGTTCGTGTGATCCACGGGCCACAGCTCGACGCCGGCGTTGTCGGCGACGAACTCCGCCAGCCGCTTCGTCCCGAGCGCGGTTGTCGTGATCGCCTTGTTTCGGTGCGTCGCCTTGCGGGTGCCGTTCGCCGCGCCGGTCTCGATCAGGTCGATGAAGCCGTCGCCCATCAGCTCGGTGTGGATGCCGAGGTCGCGGTGCTCGCCGAGGAGGCCGAGTACGGCGTCGGGCACCGAGCCGATCCCCGCCTGGATCGTGGCGCCATTCGGAATCCGCTCCGCGATCGATTCGGCGATCCGGCGGTCGGTGTCGGTCGGCGGGCGGGGCGGCACCTCGATCAGCTCGTAGTCGGCCTCACACCAGCCGACGACCTGGCTGACGTGGACCTGGTTCTCGCCGAACGTGCGCGGCAGCTGTGCGTTCGCCTCGACGAAGAACGGGACCTCGCCGATCATCGCGGCGGCGTACTCGGCGTGCGGCCCGAGCGAGAAGTAGCCGTGCTCGTCGGGCGGGGCGGCCGCGACGAGCGCGAGCGACCGTTTCGTCGAGTTGCGCATCAGCGCCGGAACCTCGCTGAAGTTGTTCGGCACGAGGTCGCAGTGGCCGTCGTGGAACGCCTGGCGGTTGGTCGGCATCAGGAACCACGAGACGTGCCGAAGGCCGGGGACCTCGCCCTCGATGTAGCGCCGCGGCCGCAGCGGGCACATCTGGTGGACGCGCACGTCGCGCGACGAGAATCCGTCCTCGAGCGCGTCGATGACGGTCTTCGGCTCGCCGTTCCCGAGGCCGACGATCAGGTCGGCGCCGGCCTCGAAGTGCTCGTGCACCGCGTCCGGCGAGCACTTCTTCGCGGCGAGGACTTCGGCGATCGCAGCCATGGAGCCCGACCCTAGCGCCCCTCCAGCGCGCGGCACGCCGCATCGGCGGTTGGCAGGAATCGTCTGCATGGTGTCATTACTGCCAGCACGCGAGGTAGCATCATCACGGTCATGACCAAGCCCCGCAAGGTCGCGATCGTCGTCTTCCCCCAGCTTCAGGCGCTCGACGCCGTCGGGCCGCTCGAGGTCTTCACGGCCGCATCGCAGCTCGCGGGCGGCGGCGAGTACGACGTCGAGCTGGTGGGTTCGTCGCGCGATCCGATCGCCACGTCGAGCGGACTCCAGATCGTCCCCCACCGCACCACCGCGCGGCAGCCCGAGGCGCTCGACACCCTGCTCGTCGCCGGTGGCGTCGGCACGATCGCCGCCGAGCGTGATGCCCGCCTCGTCGCCTGGATCGAACGCGCGGCGGGTCGCGCGCGGCGCGTGACCTCCGTCTGCTCCGGCGCCTTCCTGCTCGCGCGCGCGGGCCTGCTCGACGGCAAGAAGGCGACGACCCACTGGGCGAGCTGCGAGTACCTCGCCAAGCGCCACCCGGCGGTCGAGGTCGAGCACGACTCGATCTTCGTCCGCGACGGCAACGTCTGGACCTCCGCCGGCGTGACCGCCGGCATGGACCTCGCGCTCGCGCTCGTGGAGGAGGACCTCGGGCGCGAGACCGCCCTCGCCGCCGCCCGCTGGCTCGTCCTCTTCATGCAGCGCCCGGGCGGCCAGTCGCAATTCAGCTCGCAGCTGTCGTCGCAGCTCGCCGAACGGCGTCCGATCCGCGACGTCCAGGACTGGATCGCCGACAACGCCGACGCCGACCTCTCGGTCGAGTCACTCGCGGCGCGCGCCCACATGAGCCCGCGCAACTTCGCGCGCGCGTTCAAGCGCGAGGTCGGGCTCACGCCCGCGCGCTATGTCGAGGCCGTTCGCGTCGAACGCGCGAGCGCCGCGCTCGAGAGCACCTCCGCGCCGATCGAGCGGATCGCGCGCGACTGCGGGTTCGGCACGCCGGAGACGATGCGCCGCGCGTTCGGGCGCCGCCTCGGAGTTGCTCCCGGCGACTACCGCCGCCGCTTCGCCAGCACCTCAGCCACCACGAAGGGAGACCACCATGCAGATCGCATTCGTCCTCTATGACGGCTTCACCGCGCTCGACATCGTCGGCCCGCACGCCGTCCTCTCGACAATCCCCGGCGTCGACCCGGTGTTCGTCGCGGAGGAGACAGGCCCGATCCAGAACGAGTCGCGCAACCTCGAGCTCGTCGCGCAGAAGACGCTCGCCGAGGTCCCCTCGCCCGAGATCTTCGTCGTGCCCGGGGGGTACGGCACCCGCGCGCAGCTCGAGCACGAGCCGATGAACGACTGGATCCGTGGAGCGCACGAGACGAGCACATGGACGACGTCGGTCTGCACCGGCGCGCTGATGCTCGCGGCTGCCGGGATCCTCGACGGCCCTGCGACGACGCATTGGCTTGCGCGCGAGGAGCTTGCCGAGCTCGGCGCCGAGCCCGTCCCCGACCGGGTCGTCGAGCACGGCAAGATCATCACCGCCGCGGGCGTCTCGTCCGGCATCGACATGGCGCTCGGACTCGTCCATCGGATGCTTGGCGAGGAGGCAGCGCAGGCGATTCAGCTCGGCATCGAGTACGACCCCGAGCCTCCGCACGACGCGGGTTCGCCCGAGAAGGCGCCGCCCGCGATCGTCGAGGCCGTGACCGCGGTGTTCGAGGCGCAGGAGCAGGCCTTCACGCCTGTGACGCGCGCCTAGTCGTTCGGCGACGGCGATCCGTCGATGCGCCAGCCGCCGTCCTCCCGGACGAGCGGAAGCGAGCAGTCGGACGCGGTCGAGTCCTCGCAGCTGACGATCGCGACGCCCCGCTCGCCGGATTCCTCGACGGACAGCAGCTCGTGCGGCTCGTCGCGGGCCTGCTTGGCGAACGCCTCCGCCTGCCGCTCGCACGAGGCGCCGCTCTCGTTGTCGGGGTCGTTCTCCGACAGGTCGCGGTAGCCCGAGCTGTAGATCGCGCAGATCCGCTTGCCGTCGGTGGCCTTGATCGCCGCGAGGTACTCGTCGACGGCCGCGCGCGGGCTCTTCTCTCCGCCGCCGTCCTCGGAGTCGTCGCCGCAGCCGACTACGAGGGAGAGCCCGACGAGTAGCGGGAGCAGCAGGGCGATGATCCGCATCGCGTCAGCCTACCCTCGTAGCGTGCCTATGCAATGCTTAGGCAACGAATGGCGAACGACCTCTCCATCGGCGACGCGGCCCGGGCGCTCGGCGTCAGCACCGACACGCTGCGCCGCTGGGACCGCGCCGGCAAGCTGAAGACGAAGCGCGACGAGCGCAACCGCAGGCGCGTGCCCGCACGCGAGGTCGAGCGGCTCAGCCGCTCGCCCCGGCGCAAGCGGACCGGCGCGTCGCTTTCGGCGCGCAACAGGCTCGCCGGGACGGTGCGCTCGGTCGAGGTCGACGGCGTGATGGCGCTCGTCGAGCTCGAGGCCGGGCCCTACCGCCTGACCGCCGCGGTCACGCGCGATTCCGTCGACGAGCTCGGACTGGCCCCGGGGGTCGAGGCGACGGCGACCGTGAAGGCGACCTCCGTGATGGTGGAGCGGCCCTGATGCGCCGGCTCCTCCCGGCCGCCGTCGCGCTTGCCGTGCTCGCAGCTGCCGGATGCGGCGACGAGTCCGGCGGCGGCGCGCGCCCGGAGCTGAAGGTCTCGGCCGCGAGCTCGCTCAAGAACGCGTTCAACCAGTACGGCGAGGAGTTCACCCCCGCGCGCGTGCGCTACTCGTTCGCCGGCTCCGACGAGCTCGCGGCGCAGATCCGCAAGGGCGCGCGCCCGGCCGTCTTTGCTGCTGCGAACACGAAGCTCCCCCAGCAGCTCTACGACGAGCAGCTCGTCGAGAAGCCGGTCGTGTTCGCGTCGAACCAGCTCGTCCTCGCTGTGCCGAGCGATTCGAAGATCGACTCGCTCGAGGACCTCGAGCGTCAAGGTGTGACGATCGCGATCGGGGCGAAGGAGGTTCCGGTCGGCTCCTACACGCGCGAGGCGCTCGCAAAGCTCGGCTCCGACCGCGCGCAGCGGATCCTCGCCAACGTGCGCTCGGAGGAGCCCGACGTCGCCGGCGTGGTGGGGAAGGTGGCGCAGGGCGGTGCCGACGCCGGCTTCGTCTACGCGACCGACGTCATCGCCAGCGACGGCAAGCTCCAGGCGATCGAGTTGCCGGCGAAGGCCGAGCCGACGGTCGCATACGGGGCAGCGGTGGTGCGCGATGCCGACCACGCCGAGCAGGCGCGCGAGTTCGTCGCCGGCCTGCGCGACGGCGCCGGCGCGGGCGCCCTGCAGCAGGCGGGCTTCGCCGCGCCGCCCGCCGACCGCAAGTGAGCTGAGCCGGTGGGGCCGCGGCTGTTCGCGTTCGTCCTGTGGGCGGCGCTCGCGCTCGCGCTCTGCTTCCTGACGGTGCCGATCGTCGCGGTATTCGTGGACGTCGGGCCCGCCGAGCTGCTGGCGAGCCTCGACGATCCGGTGGCGCTCGACGCGCTCGCGTTGAGCGCCGAGACGACCCTGATCGCGGTCGCGATCATCGTCGTCGTCGGAACCCCCGCCTCCTACCTCCTCGCGACCCGGTCCTTCCGGGGCCGCGCGGCACTGGTCACGCTGATCGAACTCCCGCTGGTGCTTCCGCCCGCGGTCGCGGGAATCGCCCTGCTCGCCGCGCTCGGGCCCGAGGGCATCCTCGGCGGAGCGGTCGAGGACGCCGGGCTCTCGCTCGTCTTCGAGACAGCCGGAGTGGTGGTCGCGCTCGTCTTCGTCTCGGCGCCGTTCTACCTGCGCCAGGCGCAGGCGGCCTTCGAGGCGCTCGACCCGCGCTGGACCGAGGCCGCGCGGACGCTCGGCGCCGGCGAGGCGCGCGCGTTCGCAACGGTGGCTGTGCCCGCCGCGCGCGGGGGTCTCGCGGCCGGCCTCGCACTCTCCTGGGGCCGCGCGCTGGGCGAGTTCGGCGCGACGCTGATGTTCGCCGGCTCGTTCCAGGGCGTCACGCAGACCGTGCCGCTCGCGATCTACGGCGACTTCGCGACCGACTTCACCGGCGCGCTCGCGCTGTCGGCGGTGCTGATCGCGGTCTCCGGCGCGCTGCTGCTGTCGGTCAAGCTCGTCGGTGGGCGGGGAGCGCTAGGGCGTGTCGCTCAAAGCTGAGATCGCGGCGCAAGTCGGGACCCTCGAGCTCGACTTGGCGGTGGATATCGAGGCGGGCGCATGTCTCGCGCTGACAGGCCCTTCGGGCGCCGGGAAGACGAGCGTACTGCGCACGATCGCCGGACTGCGGCGCCCCGATCGAGGACGGATCGAATGTGGCGGCGCGACATGGTTTGACGCGCGCACGCGCGAAGACCTCCCGGCCGAACGGCGACGCTGCGGCTACGTCTTCCAGGACTATGCCCTCTTCCCGCACATGACCGCGCTCGCCAATGTCGGGTACGGAATCCGTGGGGGGTCGCGCTCGGTGCGGCGACGAGCGGCGCAGGAGCGGCTAGATGCGCTTGGGCTCTCCCCGCGGGCGAACGCCCGCCCGGCGCAGCTCTCGGGTGGCGAGCGCCAGCGGGTCGCGCTCGCTCGCGCGCTCGCGAGCGACCCCGCCGCGTTGCTGTTCGACGAGCCGCTCGCCGCACTCGATCCGACGACGCGGGCCGGCGCCGCCCGCGAGCTTGCAGCCACCCTTGCCGAAGCCCGCGTGCCGACGATCCTCGTGACCCACGACTTCGAGCAGGCCGCGCTGCTCGGCTCGGAAGTGGCGGTCCTCGAGTGCGGGCGGATCGTTCAGCGCGGCGCCGCGGCGGAGCTCGCGGCCGCGCCGGCGTCAGCGTTCGTCGCCGACCTCACCGGTGCGTCAGTGCTCCGCGGCGATGCGCGCCCGACCGCAAACGGCCTGACCGTCGTGGAGCTCGACGGAGGCGGCGTGCTGACGAGCACAGACCACGCCAGCGGGCGGGTGGCGGCAAGCGTCCATCCCTGGGAGGTCGCGCTCGACTCTTCCGATGCGGCCGCTTCGGGATCCGAGCAGAATCGGCTCGCCGCCGAGGTCACGTCCGTCAGCGAGGTCGGCAACCGGGTGCGCGTCGGTCTCGCGCTGCCGCAGCCGCTGGCCGCCGAGATCACCTCCGTCGCCGGCAGCGACCTCTCCCTGTCGCAGGGGGGCCGTGTCACCGCCGTCTTCAAGGCCGTGGCAGTACGCCTGATCTAATGCGCGGATGCTCGACTCGTTGCGAGTCGCGGTCGCCGGTGGCGGCCCGGCTGGTCTAGCCGCCCTCAAGGAGCTGGCGGTAGCGGGCGCAGACGTGACCTGCTTCGAGAAGGGGGATCGGATCGGCGGCATCTGGGCGTTCGAGAACTCGAGCGGGCTCTCTTCCGCATACGAGACGCTCCACCTGAACACGAGCAAGGCGCGCACCGAGTTCGCCGATTTCCCGTTGCCGGCGGACTGCCCCGATTACCCGAGCCACTACGTGATCGGCGAGTACTTCGAGCGTTTTGTGGATCACTTCGACCTCCGCAGCCGGATCCGCTTCGAGACGGGCGTGGAGCGTGCTGACCTCGGCGCCCAGGGCGAGTGGGAGCTGACGCTCGAGGATGGGACGCGCGAGTCGTTCGACGCCCTCGTGGTCGCCACCGGGCACAACTGGGATCCCCGCTTCCCCGATCCGCCGTACCCGGGTGCCTTCGCCGGCGAGCAGATCCACGCACACGACTTCCGCGACAACTCGATCTTCGAGGGGCGCCGCGTGTTGGTCGTCGGGCTCGGCAACTCCGCGATGGACATCGCCGTCGAGTCGTCGTGGGTGGCGGAACGGACCTACCTATCCACGCGCCACGGCAGCCGCATCGTGCCGAAGTACATGTTCGGCACCCCCAGCGACCAGATCACCAAGCCGCTGATGGCCCGGCTTCCCTGGCGGCTGCGTCAGCCGCTGACGCACGCGTTGCTGCGGATCGCGGTCGGCAAGCCGGAGACCTATGGCCTGCCCGCGCCCACGGGCGGATTCCTCCAGGACCATCCGACGATCAGCGACACGATCCTCCACCGCATCACCCACGGCGAGGTGGTGCCGAAGCCGGCAATCGCGGCGTTCGAGGATCAGGCGGTGCGCTTCGAGGACGGCAGCGAGGAGGCTATCGACACGGTGGTCTGGTGCACCGGCTATCGGGTCAGCCTGCCGATCCTCGACCCGTCGCTGATCGACGTGGCCGATGGCGATCTGCCGCTCTACAAGCGGATCTTCCACGAGGAGATCCCGAACGTCTTCTTCATCGGGATGCTGCAGTCCACCGGCTCCGCGATCCCGCTCGTCGAGCAGCAGTCGAAGCTTCTCGCCGAGTACCTGCGCGGTGACTACGCGTTGCCGGAGCCGGCGGCGCGCCAGGCCGACAACGTGCGCCGTCGCGCGCGCGCCGTGAGGCGCTACGGCGCGCGCAAGCGCCCGGCGATGCGGGTCGAGTTCGACGGCTATATGCACGACATCAAGCGCGAGCGGGCGCGCGGCCGGCGGCGCGCGCGACGCCACCGGGACGGGCCCCCGCTCGCACCTGTGCGCCAGGCGGCGTTCACGTGAGCGCGCTCGCCGGCCGCCGCGTCCTGATCACGGGCGCGAGCGGGGCGTTCGGGCGGGCGGTCAGCGACGAGCTGCACGCTCGCGGGGCCCAGGTCGCGGGACTCGACCTCGAAGCAGACGACGAACGCGGCGTGATCGCCTCTGACGTGACCGACGACCGTTCGGCGCGCGAGGGAGTCGAGGCTGTGATCGCACGCCTCGGGGGCCTCGACGTGCTCGTGAATAACGCCGGGGTCGGCGGCCCGGCGAGCAGTGGCGATCCTCCGGACGAGACCGTCCGGAAGATGTTCGAGGTCAACACCTTCGGCGCCTGGCGAGTCACCGCGGCGGCGCTGCCGGCGCTCCTCGATGCGCGCGGACGCGTGGTGTTCGTCGCATCGCGGATGTCGTTCATCGGACTGCCGCTCGGCGCCGCCTACGGCGTCTCTAAGCGCGCCGTGACGGCTTACGCCGATGCGCTCCGTGCCGAGTACCGAACGCATCTGAAGGTCACCTGCGTGCATCCGGCGATGGTCAAGACCCCGATCCATGAGCCGACGAAGGCCGCCGGCCTGAGCCTCGAAGGGGTTTCGAGCGAGGAGCCGCTCGAAGCGGTCGTCGCGACGATCGTCCGGGCGTGCGAGGCGGAGCGCCCGGGGCGGGACGTCCCGGTCACGCGCGCGGGGGCGCTCCAACTCTTCGCGGCGCGACACTTCCCGAAGCTCGTGGATCGCGTGGTCGCGCGGCAGGTCCGGCGGCGCGTCGCGTCGGGCGCCTTCGACGACGCGCCGCTCGCCGAGGGCCTGCGTCGCCGCCACTCAGACTGAGCGGCGGATAGAGTCACGCGCCGATGGGGCTCCTGGAAGGAAAGGTCGCCGCGGTTACCGGTGCGTCGTCGGGGATCGGCGAAGCGACCGCGACGGCCCTCGCCGCCGAGGGCGCGGCCGTCTCGCTCGCCGCCCGCCGTTCCGACCGGATCGACGCCGTCGCCGAGAAGATCAACGCCGACGGCGGCAAGGCGCTCGCGATCGAGACCGACGTCACCGACGAGCAACAGGCGAACGAGTTCGTCACCCGCACGAACGACGAACTCGGCAGCCTCGACATCCTCGTCAACAACGCCGGCGTGATGCTGCTCGGCCCGGTCGCCGGCGCCGACACAGAGCACTGGCGCCGGATGATCGGCGTCAACCTCCTCGGCCTCCTCTATTGCACCCACGCGGCCATGCCGATCATGGGCGCGGCCGGCAAGGGTGACGTCGTCAACGTTTCGTCGGTCGCCGGGCGCCACGCCAACATGGGGAGCGCCGTCTACAACATGACCAAGTTCGGCGTCCACGCCTTCTCGGAGGCGCTGCGCCAGGAGGTCCTCCACGCGGGCGTGCGCGTGACGATCGTCGCGCCGGGGATGGTCGAGACCGAGCTCCTCTCGCACAACGACCACCCGATGGTGCTCGACGCGGCGGGGAAGATGAAGGAGCAGATCGGCGACGTCCTCACCGCGGACGACATCGCCCGCGGGGTCGTGTTCGCCGTCACCCAGCCCGACCACGTCGCCTTCAACGAGCTGCTCGTGCGCCCGACGCGCCAGCAGCGCTAGCGGGCCGCGGTCAAGGCACCCTAGTGCTGAACAGGTTCAGCCTTGCGCGCCACGCCCGTCGGTCATACGGTGCCGCCATGAAATTTCCGATCTCCGCTCTCGCCGCGCTGCTCGCCGCCCTGATCGCCCTCGCGCTGCCGGCAGCTTCGACCGCCCAGATCCCGACCGAGCCCGACACCGATTCCGACGGCCTCCCCGACAGCTGGGAGACGAACGGCGTCGACACCAACTTCAACGGCACGATCGACGTCGACCTGCCGGCGTTCGGCGCGAACCCGCGCCACAAGGACCTCTTCGTCGAGCTCGACTCGATGAGCGGCCATACGCTCGACAAGTCCTCGATCGACACGATCGTGCGCTCGTTCCGCCAGGCGCCCGTCACGAATCCCTGACGGCCGGCCGGGCATCAACCTCCACGTCGACAACGGCCCGTCGTCGGTGATGAACCCCGAGACGAACGCCACGTGGGGGAGCCGCAGCGCGGCGAACACGGTCGGCCACCAGGACGTGCTCGGCAGCTTCGATGCGCAGGGCAACTACGACTGGACCGGGTTCGACGCGGTCAAGCGCGCCAACTTCCGCGGCTCGCGAGCGCCTGTCTTCCGCTACGCGCTATCGATCCACCAATACGGCGGATCGAACAACTTCTCGAGCGGGATCGCGCGCGGCATCCCAGCGAGCGACTTCATCGTCTCGCTCGGCCGTGACTGCGACGGAGCCGACTGCACGTTCGGGACGGTCGGCAGCCTCGCCGGGACGTTCATGCACGAGCTCGGACACACCGTCGGCTTGCGGCACGGCGGCGGCCAGGACCTCAACTACAAGCCGAACTACATCTCGGTGATGAGCTACCTGTGGCAGTTCTCCGGCATCAAGCGCGCCGGGTTCTTCGGCCAGCTCTTCCCCGGCGCGTATGACTTCTCCCGCACGGGCCCGCTCAGCGGCGGTGGCACAATCGGCGTGCTCGACGAGAACAACCTCTCCGAGCAGGCCGGCGTCCCCGCGACCGGCAACGTCACCCGCTTTGCGAGCGCGCGGCACTGCGGTAGCACGAAGCGCCGGATCAGCCGGCTCGCCCGCCCGCTCGACTGGAACTGCAACGGCACGACGAACACCACCAACGTCGCCGCGTCGATCAACAACGACAACGACCGCAGTCTTCTCCTGCCGTTCGACGACTGGGCGAACCTGCGCTACAAGGCCGGCCTGATCGGCGAGCTCCGTCCAGTGCTCGAGCTGCCCCGGCGCACACCCAACTTCGATCGCGACGCCACGATCAAGAACCTCCAGGAGTCCTCGATCCTCGCGGTGGACGATGCGAAGCGCCCGCGCCTCCAGATTCGCCAGACACCCGTCAGCGGTGGCCGCGTGAAGGTGACCTTCACGGCGTCAGACGCCGAGGCGCTCGACAAGCTCACCGTGATCGTCGGCGGCCGCCAGGAGCAGAAGGTGGCGAAGCAGACGAGCGACTCGACGCGCAAGCTCGAGCTGAGCGTCACCGTCCGCCGCGGCGAGCGCGTCACCGGCGTCGTGTTCGACCGCGCCGCCAACCAGCGCGCGTTCACGGTCAAGGCCGAGTAGCGCTGTGACCTAGCCGCTGGGGGTCGGCGCCGGCTCGCGCCGGTCCGTCCCCGCGACCTCGCTCAACTCCGAGATCGCGTCCTCGATGTAGCCGGCGAAGACGTCGAGGTCCGGCATCGCGTCGTAGTCGCCCATCAAACCGACCACGGCGTGGCCGTTGTAGCTCATGATCGCCACGGCGAGCGCCTTGTCCGGGGCGAGGAACGGGATCGGGATGAGCTCGTGCAGCTCCCGACCGAGCAGGTAGAGCGGGAACTGCGGACCGGGCACGTTCGTGACGAGCAGGTTGTAGACGCGGCTCGAGAAGTTCAGCCGCGACGCCTGCGCGAACACGGTCGGCGGTGCGAAGTCCTGCAGTTCGGCGATGACCTCCGCGCCGAGCGCCTGCTTCGACTCCTTCAGGTGGTGCATCGCGTCGGAGATGATCTCGAAGCGCTGCTCGGGGTTGTCGGCGTAGACCGGCAGCGGACAGGCCATCATCGTGATCTTGTTGCCGAGCTGCCCGTGCTCGGACTCGGCGCGCACCGACACCGGCACGCAGCCGCGCAGCTCGAGCCCCTCGGTGCGGACGCCGCGCGTGCGCAGCCAGCGCGCAAGCGCGCCCGTCACGACGGTCAGGAAAACGTCGTTGACCGTGCCGTCGAGCGCGTTCTTGATCTGCTTCAGCTCGCCGAGCTCGGTGCGCACCCAGTAGATCCGGCGGTGCGGCCCGATCGGCACGTTGAGCGGCGTCTCCGGCGGCCGGTTGATGATGCCCCAAGCGACCTCGCCGATGCCCTCCGCCGCCTCGCGCGCGCCGCCGACGGTCCGATCGGGATGCTGGACGGCGTCGACGACGCTGCCGGCGATCTCCGCCGGCCGGCGGATCAGGCCCTTCACTCCCTCGGCGACCAGTTCCGCCTCGGACGGTTCGGGCGCCGGGATCCATTCCTCGTCCGGCTCGGGTGGCTCCGACGGCACCGGCTCGACGTCGAACAGCACCGTGGAGAGGTCCACGCCCGAGACGCCGTCCACGAGTGAGTGATGCGTCTTCGAGATCAGCGCGAACCGGCCGTCATCCATCCCCTCGACGAGCCACGTCTCCCACAGCGGCTTCGAGCGGTCCAGCTGCTGGGAGAAGATCCGCGCGGCGAGCAGGCGCAGCTGCTCGATCCCACCCGGCGCCGGTAGCGCGGTGTGGCGGATGTGGTACTCGATGTTGAAGCGCGGGTCGTCGACCCACAGCGGGCGCCCCATCTCGAAGCGCGGTACCGCGAGCTTCTGCCGGTAGCGGGGGACGAGGTGCAGCCGTGACTCGATGTGCGCGATGAACTCCCCGCGCGCGGGCGTCGGGCCCTCGAAGATCATCAGCCCGCCGACGTGCATGTGCGAGCCCTCGCGCTCCTGGGCGAGGAAGGACGCGTCGATCGCGGTCAGGCGGTCCATGTGCTGGACGGTCACGCCGCGAGCCTACCCAGTCTCCGCAGGAGCGGCCGCCGCTCTTGGGTCCGTCCCTGCGCCCAGCCGTACCGGCGGCGAACGCAACGCGAGCGTGAACGGGAGCGCCACGAGCGCGAACAGCGCGGCCACCCGCCATGCCGCCCCGAAGGCGTCGCGCACGTCCTCGCGAGCGTCGGCCTCGGCCTCGCGTGCGGCCGGGTCGCGCGGCGCCGCCTGCTCCGTCTTGGCACCCCCCGCTTCGCCGCCGGCCGCCGCCCGCTCGGCGGCCACGTTCCCGGTCAGGGAGCCGGTGAAGACCGCGACGAGGATCGCCACGCCGAGGGCGAAGCCGACCTGGCGCGAGGTGTTGACGATGCCCGACCCCAACCCGAGCTCCTGGCCCGCGATCGAGCCCATCGCGCCGACGTTCAGGACGGGGAACATGATCCCCACGCCGAGCCCGACGAGCACGAGCGGCGGCAGCACCGCGAGATAGTCGGGCTCCGTCGGGAACGACGAGAACCACCACAGGCCGCCGACCATCGCCGCGAGCGCAGGGATCCCGAACACGCGCGGCGGAACGTGGTCGAGGAAGCGGCCGACGATCGGCGAGACGAGGAACCCCATGATCGCCACCGGCGAGATCGCGAACGCGGCGTCGAGCGGTGAGTAGCCCCACAGTTCGACGAACGCGATCACGGCGAGGAAGAGCATCCCCATCATCGCGATCGCGAACGCGACGAACGCCACGCACGCGCCGACGAACTGGCGGTTGCGGACGAGCGAGCGCGTCAGCATCGGCGAGCGGCCGAACCGCTGCGAGAGCGCAAATGCCCCCCCGAGCAGCACCGAGCCGGCGAGCAGCCCGACGATCGTCGGCGAGCCCCAGCCGAGGTCGTTCCCCTCGACGAGCGCGTACGTGAGGCAGAAGACCGACCCGCCGATCGTCAGCATTCCCCAGGCGTCCACCCTTCGCCCCGCTTGGAGGTCGAAGCTCTCCGGCATCACCTCGAGCGCGAGCGCGATCCCGATCAGCCCGATCGGGACGTTGATCGCGAAGATCCAGTGCCAGCTCGCCGTCTCGAGCAGCACGCCCCCGATGACGGGTCCGAGCGCAGCCGCCACGTTCGCGACGACGGCCATCAGCGCGAGACCGAGCCCGCGCTGGTGCGGTGGGAAGACGAGCGCCGTCGTCGCGAGCGCAATCGGCGCGAGCATCCCGGCGCCGACCCCCTGGACGACGCGGAACGCGATCAGCGCGTCGATCGTTCCCGCGAGCGCGCACAGGAGCGAGCCGAGCGTGAAAACGGCGAGCCCGCCGATGAAGAAGCGCTTGCGGCCGAACTGATCGGCCAGTCGCCCCATCGCCACGAGCAGCACCGCGAAGACGATGTTGTAGGCGTTCAACACCCACGAGACCGTGTCCACCGGCGCGTCGAGCTCGCGCTGCAGCTCGGGGATCGAGATGTTCACGATCGTGACGTCGATCAGCGCCATGAAGAGGCCGACCATCGTCACGGCGAAGATCCGCCACTTGCGGGCGTACAGCTCCTCGGCTGGCGGGTTCACCCGCTCGGGTGGCACTCGGGGAGGCTATCGGGCGGAGTGGCCCGGGCTGAGGCGTTAGGTTTCGCCGCCCGTGAAGCCGACCCGCCAAGCCCTCGTCAGCCGGATGTTCCGCAGGCCGGGCGACCTCCCGGACGACCTGAAGGACTCCGCCGGGCGCCCGGCGTTCCCGGTCCTGATCGCGACGCTGCTCGGCCTCGCCGCCGCGATGACCGCATTCGCCGCCTACCAGGCCGAGCTGAACGACGGCGACTCGATCAAGGCGTTCAACGAGGGCATTCGGCTGGGCGACCAGGCCAACCAGTCGTTCACCGCGGCCAATCAGCAACTCGTCGAGGACCGGACGCTGTTCATCGAATACGCACGCACACTCAATCGCGGCGACAAGCAGCAGGCGAAGTTGATCAAGGAGGGCCTGATGGGTCCCGACCTGCTGGCGCAGCTCAAGTGGTGGGAGGAGCAGAACCCGCGCCCCGCGAGCCCGTTCTTCGAGGAGAACCCGGCCTACCGGAGCGCCGGGCTCGGTCAGGGGTACGAGCAGGATCGTCAGGCGGTCAAGAAGTTCGACGAGGCGAAGGACTTCGACGACACCGGCGACCGCTACACGCTGATCACGGTTTTTCTCGCTACGGCGCTCTTCCTCTGGGGTATCTCAGGCGTTACGCCGCGCTACAAGGTGCGGATCGGCACGCTCGGGACGGGGGCGCTGGTGTTCGTTGCCTCCGTCGTGATGCTGATTACCGTCTGATTCCCCCTTGTGCGGTAGTTTTTGGCCATACGGCCAATGGCCCCAGCGAGCGAGGAGAGCAGCATGACCGAGAGCACGCCCGGCACCGTCGATCAAGAGGTCGCGTCAGGCAACGGCGCAGGCGCCAACGGCGGCGCAGGTGGCCTCGCGGTCGAGAACCCGGCGACCGGAGAGGTCGTCGCCCACGTCCCGGACATGAGCGCGGACGAGGTCAAGCAGATCGTCGCGCGCGCGCGTGCCGCCCAGCCCGGGTGGGAGGCGCTCGGCTTCGCCGGCCGGCGCAAGGTCATGGAGCGGATGCGCAAGTGGGTGCTCGACAACGGCGAGCGGATCGCCGAGGTCGAGATCAAGGAGACCGGCAAGACCTTCAACGACGTGCTCTCGATGGAGCTCGGCTACCTCGCGATCGCGCTCAACCACTGGGCGAAGCACGCCGAGGGCTACCTCTCCGAGGAGCGGATCAAGGGCGGCTCGCCGTTCACGCTCGGCCGCAAGCTGCTGATCCGCTACGAGCCCGTCGGCGTTGTCGGCGTGATCGGGCCGTGGAACTACCCGCTGGCGAACTCGTTCGGCGACTGCATCCCCGCGCTGATGGCCGGGAACTCGGTCGTGCTCAAGCCCTCCGAGGTCACGCCGCTCACCTCGCTCCTGATGGAGGAGGCGCTGAAGGAGTGCGGCATGCCCGACGACGTCTACCAGGTAGCGACCGGCGCCGGTGAGACCGGTGCCGCGCTCGTCGACGAGGTCGACTTCATCATGTTCACGGGGTCGACGAAGACCGGCAAGAAGGTGATGCAGCGCGCGGCGGAGACGCTGACGCCCGTGAGCCTCGAGCTCGGCGGCAAGGACCCGATGATCGTCCTGCGCGACGCCGACCTCGAGCGCGCCGCCAACGCGGCCGTCTACTACGGCATGCAGAACTCAGGCCAGACGTGCATCTCGGTCGAGCGCGTCTACGTCGAGGAGCCTGTCTACGACGAGTTCGTCGGCAAGGTGACCGAGAAGATGAAGGCGCTGCGGCAGGGCAAGCCGAGCCCAAACTTCGACGTCGACGTCGGGGCGATCATCTTCCCGCCGCAGATCGAGACGATCGAGTCGCACGTCGAGGACGCCAAGCAGAAGGGCGCCCGCATCGTCACCGGCGGCAAGCGCGCCGAAGGCTCAGGCGACTACTGGGAGCCGACGCTGATGGTCGACGTCGACCACTCGATGACCTGCATGAACGACGAGACGTTCGGCCCGACGCTGCCCGTGATGCGGGTGCGCGACGAGGAGCAGGCGCTCGAGCTCGCGAACGACTCCCCGTACGGGCTGATGGCGTCGGTGTGGACGAAGGACACGGTGCGCGGTGAGAAGGTCGCGCGGCGGGTCGAGGCCGGCAGCGTGCTCGTCAACGACCACCAGATCTCATACGGCGCGCTCGGTCTGCCGATGGGCGGCTGGAAGACGTCGGGCGTGGGCTTCCGCCACGGGCCGGGCGGCATCCGCAAGTACACGCGCCAGCAGGCGCTGTCGATCTCGCCCAAGATCACGCCGAAGCGCGATCCGCATATGTTCCCCTACAGCGCGCGCACTACCAAGGTGATGGGGAAGATGATCAAGCTGCTGTACGGCAGGGCCCCGAAGGCTTAGGGCGTCAGAACAACTTTCCCGACGTTGCGCCGCTCCGTGATGAAGCGGTGGGCGTCGGGTGCCTGCTCGAACGGGAACGCCTTCGCGACGACCGGCTCGATCGTGCCGTCGTCGATCAGCTTGCGCAGCTCCGCGATGTAGGGCTCGAGCGAGTCGAGCTCGTCCCACAGCGTCAGCGCGTTCAACCCGATCACGGTCTTCGACGCCGACATCTGCTTGATCAGGTTGAAGCGCGGCATCTGCAGCGCTGCCTTCGCCGCCGAGACGAAGTTCCGCCGCTCGCCCGATACGACCGACGAGGCGCCGAAGAAGACGGCCCGCCCGCCTCCGCGGAGCAGGTCGTAGCTGCGGCGGAAGCTCTTGCCGCCGATGGCGTCCATCACCAGGTCGAGTTTCGGCACGTCGCGCTCCCAGCCCGCGCGCGTGTAATCGAGCGGGTGGTCCACGCCGAAGCCGCGGATCGCCTCGTGCTTCGACGGCGAGGCGGTGCCCCAGATCTCCGCGCCGAGCGACTTCGCGATCTGCGTGGCGGCGATCCCCACGCCGCCGGCCGCGGCCTGGATCAGCACGCGCTCGCCCGCATAGACGTTGCCGAAGCGGACCAGCGCCGCCCACGCGGTGAGGTAGTTGACGAACACCGCCGCTCCCTGCTCGAACGACATCCGCTCCGGCAGCGGCATCGTCGTTTCCGCCGGCGCGGCGGCCTTCGATGCGTAGCCGCCGAAACGGGTACCGGCCATCACGCGGTCGCCGACGGAGAACCCGCTCACGCCCTCGCCGAGCGCCTCGACCGTGCCGGCAACCTCGTAGCCGACGATCGCGGGCAGCGGCGGCGCGTCGGGATAGAAGCCGAGCCGAGCCATCAGGTCGGCGAAGTTGATCCCCGACGCCTTCACGTCCACGAGCACCTCGCCCGCGGACGGCTGCGGGTCCGGACGCTCCTCGACCTTGAGGACGTCGGGCGGCCCCTTCTTCGTGATGACGACTGCCTTCACGGCTTCACCTTCGGGTACTGGGTCCCGGTGAACGCATCCCACATGCGGTCGGTCATCAGCTTGCGGTTGAAGAGGATGAGCTTCGCCGACGGGGTCACGCTGTAGCGCGTCCGCGGCCGCCCGGCCTCGATCGCGCGCGCGACCTTCACAGCGACCGTCTCGGGCCCGCCGCCGAGCTTTCCGAACGGGCCGTCGTAGGCCTCGGAGGTCAACTTTGCGACGGCCGCATTGAAGCGGCCGTAGTCGCCCGACCCTTGGTCGACCACGTCCATCTCGCTGACGACCCGGTTGGCGAACTCGGTCTTGATCAGCCCGGGCTCGATGATCACCACGTCGACGCCGAACTCGCGCGTCTCCCACCGCAGTGCGTCCGAGAGCGCCTCGACCGCGTGCTTCGTGCCGTGGTACACGCCGCCGCCGGGGAAGACGACCTTGCCGCCGATCGAGCTGATGTTGACGATCCGCCCCCAGCCGGCCGCGCGCATCTTTGGCAGCACGAGCTGGCACATCCTCATCAGGCCGAAGACGTTTGTCTCGAACTGGCGCCGGACGTCGTCCATCGGCACGGTCTCGACCGCGCCCGACTGGCTGTAGCCGGCGTTGTTCACGAGCGCGCCGATCGCGCCCTCGGCGCTCTCTACCGTGGTTGACGGCGGCCGCCATCGATCCCTCGTCGCAGACGTCGAGCGCGAGCGTCTCGCAGCCCTTCGCCTTCAGGTCCTCGATGTCCGCCGTCTTACGCGCGGTCGCGTAGACCTTGTGGCCGCGCTCCGCGAGCAGTTCGGCGGTCGAGCGCCCGATTCCCGTCGAGCAGCCGGTGATCAGTACAACCTTCGCGTCAGCCATCTCACCCCTTCGTCCGGTTGGGCGCAGCATATGCGGCACCGCGCTACGCTCGGGTGGCGATGGGCAGGCGAGCACTCGGGCTGTTGGGTTGGGGACTGGGGACGGCGGTCGCGCTCGCCGTGCCGGCGAGCGTAGCGGCCGCCGAGCCGCCGACGCGCGACTGTGGTTGGACCACGAAGCTCTCGGGCGACCAGATCAACGCGCTCTACCCGGATCAGGCGGCGAAGTACTGGAACGGGCTGCTGCCGATCCCGCCCGGGGGCCACATCGAGATCAAGGGCCGCTACCCGCACGCGCGCTATCTGTCGTTCCACACCTACAACCGCCTGCTTCCGATCGACGCGGTCGCTGACGTCGAGATCGCCCCGGACGCCGGCTCGTCGAACCCCTTCCTCAAGGGCGCCGACCGCACGACCGCGAATCGCTCCTACACCCTGCGCGTCGTCGAGGCCCCACCACCGGCCGGTGGGCGGGCGCCGAACACGCTCTACGCCGGCGCGAACGGCTCGTCCTCGTCGTCAGTCCTTTTCACGATCCGGATCTACACGCCCGACGCCGGCCGCGACGAGACCGGCGGGGTCGGCCTGCCGCGGATCACGCTCGTGAGCGGGTCGGGGCAGCGGGCCGCGCTGCCGGAGTGCCCGACTCTCGGCCTTCCGAACGTGGGCCAGACGGAGGCGCTCGCCGCCCTCGGGCTCGCGGGCCCGCTGCCGCGGCTGGCGCTCGGCGGCCTCGACCCGCCGCGCTTCCACAAGCATTTCAGCGCCGCGCGGTCGTATGCGATCGCGATCGGCGAAGGCGAGGGCCGCGGCGAATCCGCACTGGACGAGATCGCCGCCGCGTTGCCGTCGGCGGGTCTCGGTGAGAACGTCCACAACAAGTACGTCTTCGCCGTCACGAACCGAACCTTCGGCGAGGTGATCGTGCTGCGTGGGAAGGCGCCGACGTTCCCCTACACGAACGACGGTCGCGCGATCATGGAGGACGGCCAGACGCGCTATTGGTCGTGGTGCACGGACTCGATCTACACCCAGTACTACGCCTGCGCGACCGACGAACAGACGCCGCTCGACGCCGACCGCCGCTACACCGTCGCGATCTCCACCGCCGGGTCGCGGCCCGCGAACGCACGCGAGTCGTGCGGCGTGGTGTGGCTACCGCACGGCCCCGATGTCCACCAGCTCGCGATCCTGCGCAACATGCTCCCGCGCGACGACTTCCCCAACTCGATCCAGAAGGTGCCGTCCGACGGCGCCGAGGCGGGCGTGATGGGCGACTACTACCCGCGCGGCAGCTACCTCGCGACGAAGGCGGACTTCGAGCGCCGCGGCTGCACGCCGCCCGAGTTCCCCGCCGCGCGCAGCGGATGCCTGCGGCGGACGCTGAAGGTTTCCGAGCGCGGCATCGGCCCGGTCGCTTTGAAGCGCACCCGCAAGCAACTCGAGCGGGCGGCTGGCAGGCCCTCCAAGCGCACATCCGACTCCTGGCGCTGGTGCGTCTCCGGCGGCGGGAAGGTTTCCGTCGCGTTCTCCAAGGGCCGCTCGGTGATGGTCGCGAGCACCGCGCCGCGCCACCGCGCGGGCAAACTCGCCGCAGGCCGCAGCGCCGGCCGGATGCGCAGCGCCCACCCTCGCCGTCTCGCGCTCGGCCGCGGCGTGTACCGCTCGCAGCGGCGAGGGCGCCTCGTGATCGCCACCCGCAGGACGAAGATCCGCGTCGTCGGCGTGCTCGCGAACGCGGCCAAGACCGACGCGAAGGCGGTTCGTAGCTACCTCAAGCGCACCGGCCTGTAGGCCACCGGCACTCGCGGGCGCATAGGCTTCCCCCGTGTCCGAGGTTGTCGTGATCGCGACGTTCAAGGTCAAGCCCGGCAAGGAGGACGAGGCCGAGCGCGTCCTCAGCGGGCTCGTCGAGCCCTCGCAGCAGGACGAGGGCTGCCTCGCCTACGCGCTCCACCGGGGCACCGACGATCCGAGCTGGTTCGCGATGGTCGAGCGCTGGGCCTCGCGCGAGGCCCTTGACGCGCATCTGCAACAGCCGCACGTCGCCGTCGTCGCCGAAGCGATTGAGCTGCTCGACGCACCGCCGCAGATCCTGTTCTCGCAGCCCGTCCCGCTCGGCGACGAGTCGAAGGGCACGTTGGGCTAGACGCGTGCAGGCGGTCACCTTCCAGGCGCCCGGCGAGATTCGGCTGGAGGAGCGCCCCGATCCGGAGCTCGTGAACGCGGGCGACGCGGTCGTGCAGGTCGAGGCGACCGGCGTCTGCGGTTCCGACCTCCACATCTACCACGGGCGCGTCGAGATCGAGCCCGGGTTCACGATCGGCCATGAGTTCGTCGGCACCGTGCTGGCGACGGGCGACGGCGCGACGACCGTTGCCGAGGGCGACCGCGTGCTGGGCTGCTATTGCAGCGCGTGCGCCAACTGCTTCTTCTGCCGGCGCGGCGACTTCCACAAGTGCGACAACGGCCAGGTCTTCGGTCACGGTGCGCTGCTCGGCGATCTCCAAGGCGCGCAGGCCGAGCAGGTGCTGGTGCCGAACGCGAACCTGACGCTGCGAAAGGTGCCGGAGGGGATGTCGGACGACATCGCCCTGTTCGCGGGCGACGTCGCCGGCACCGGCTACCACGCCGTCGCCTCGACCGACCTCGCGCCGGGCGACGTCGCGGCCGTGCTCGGCCTTGGCCCTGTTGGACTATGTGCCGTCCAGGCGGCGAAGGCAGCCGGCGCGGCGCACGTGATCGCTGTGGACACCGTCGAAGAGCGCCTCAAGATGGCCGAGTCGTTCGGCGCCGAGGCCGTCCACCTGACCGAGGGCGACCCGCGCAAGGCCGCGAAGGCCGCGACCGAGGGTCGCGGTGTTGACGTCGCGATCGACGCTGTCGGTCATCCCGACGCGCTCGAGCTCGCATGCCGTCTGACCCGCAAGGCTGGCACGGTGTCGGCGATCGGCGTCTACGCGGAGCGGATTGAGGTCCACATGGGGATCGTCTGGATCAAGGCGCTCACGCTCGTCACCGGCCACGCGAACGTGATCGCCCACGTGGACCCCGTGATCGCGATGCTCGACGCGGGCGTGCTCGACCCGGGCCCGCTCGTCACCCACCACATGGCCCTCGAGGACGCGCCTGAGGCGTACGAGATCTACGACCGCCGCGAGGCGCTCAAGATCGTCCTGAACCCTTAGACCCGCGACGGCCCGCCGTGGGGGCGGGCCGTGAGCTACGGCCGGGGAGCGACCCCGGACCCGGATCAGAACCGTGCCGAGAAGTTAGCACGCCGGCGAGTGGGCCTGGCCGTGCCCACTCCCGGCGAGTCGGCGGAGCGCGGGGGACTCGAACCCCAGCCGAGGAGCGACCCCGACCACATCGGTTCCGAACCGGGTGCGGCACCTCGCCGCTTCACGCTCCGCAGGCGCACTGTCCCGTGGCGTGAGTGCTCTGTGGCCGCGCGGTGTGACAAGCGCGTGACAAGATGGTTCGATTCCGGTGCCGTTCCGTATCTCGACTAGAGGAGCCCGATGACCACCGCCACCGCCGCCCCGCTGTCCGACGCCGCCCGCTCGTTCGTCGAGCGCGGGCCGCACAAGCTGCTGATCGGAGGCGAGTGGGTCGAGTCCGCCGACGGACGCACCTTCGAGACGATCGATCCCGCGACCGGCGAGGCGATCTGCGCCGTCGCCCAGGGCGGCAAGGAGGACGTCGCGCGGGCGGTCGCAGCCGGACGCGCGGCGTTCGAGGGCAAGTGGGCGAAGCTCCCGGCGCACGCGCGCGGCGTCCTGATGAACAAGCTCGCCGATGCGGTCGAGGCGAACGCCGACGAGCTCGCCGAGCTCGAGTCGCTCGACAACGGCAAGCCGCTTGCGATGGCCAAGGCCGTCGACGTGCGCTCGACCGTCGCCCACCTGCAGTACTACGCGGGCTGGCCGACGAAGATCGAGGGCGAGACGATCCCGACCGCGTGGCCGAACGCGCTCGTCTACACGCTCAAGCAGCCGGTCGGCGTCTGCGGCCAGATCATCCCGTGGAACTTCCCGCTGCTGATGGCGGCGTGGAAGATCGCGCCGGCGCTCGCGACCGGTTGCACGGTCGTGCTGAAGCCGGCGGAACAGACGCCGTTGACCGCGCTGCGCCTCGGCGAGCTCGCGCTCGAAGCGGGCATCCCCGAGGGGGTCGTGAACATCGTCACGGGCGACGGCGAGACGGGGCAGGCCCTGGTCGAGGACCCCGGCGTGAACAAGATCGCCTTCACCGGCTCGACCGAGGTCGGCCGTGCGATCGGCGAGCGCTGCGGCCGCGACCTCAAGCGCGTCACGCTCGAGCTCGGCGGCAAGTCGCCCAACATCATCCTGCCCGACGCCGACCTCGACGCCGCGATCAAGGGATCGTTCAGCGGGATCTACTTCAACACCGGCCAGGCGTGCAACGCCGGCTCGCGCCTGTTCGTGCAGAAGGACCAGTACGACACGGTCGTCTCCGCGCTTGCCGACGCGGCGAAGGGCGCGAAGGTCGGCCCCGGCCTCGCCGAGGGGACGCAGTTCGGACCGGTGGTCTCGGCCGAGCAGCACGAGCGCGTCCTCGGCTACATCGAGTCGGGCCGCTCCGACGGTGCCGAGGTGGTCGCCGGCGGCGGGCCGCCCGCCGACGCCAACGGCGGCTACTTCGTCGAGCCGACGCTGTTCGCCGGCGTTGAGGACGAGATGAAGATCGCGCGCGAGGAGATCTTCGGCCCGGTGCTCGTCGCGATGCCCTACGACGACATCGAGGAGGTCGCGCGGCGCGCGAACGACACCGAGTACGGCCTCGCCGCAGGCGTCTGGACGCGCGACATCTCGAAGGCGCACCAGCTCGCCGCGATGCTCGAGGCCGGCAACGTCTACATCAACGTCTGGGGCGCGGCCGACGCGGCCGCGCCGTTCGGCGGCTTCAAGGCGTCCGGCATCGGCCGCGAGAAGGGCCGCGCGAACCTCGACGCCTATCTCGAGCTGAAGACCGTCTTCACCCAGCTCTGAGTCGGACGATGGACGAGCGCAACCCGCCCGAGCCGCTCACCCGCTGCCGCGGTTCTGGATCGGCATGCAGGTCGTGATCGTGATCTGCGTTGCCGCTCGATCGTGATCGCGCTGATCAAGCTCTGAGCCGGCGCGCGAGCTAGTCGATCAGGGCGCGGCGGAGGGCTATGGCGACCGCGTGTGTGCGCGTGTCGGCCTGCAGCTTCCCGATCGCGCGCTTCGTGTCGGCCTTGACCGTCTCGCCGCTCAACCCGATCCGATCGCCGATCTCGTCGGTCGTCAGCCCGGAGGCGAGCAGCTGCACTACCTCGCGCTCGCGCTCGGAAAGCTCGACGTCGGAGACGCCCTTCTCGTCGGTGAGCAGCGCCGGCACTATCGATGGGTCGATGAACGGCTCGCCGTCGGCGACCGTGCGGATCGCGCGGAAGAGGTCGTCGGGCGGCGCGCCCTTCATCACGTAACCGCGCGCGCCGGCCTGGATCGCGTCGGAGAGCAGCCGGCGGTCGCCGTAGGCGGTGAACATCACGATCTCGGTCGCGGGGAAACGTCTCGCGCAGCCGCTTGACGGTCGAGATCCCGTCGATCCCCGGCAGGCGGACGTCTACGATCACGACCCCCGGCTTGTGCTCGGCCACCGCTTCGAGGGCGTCCTCGCCGCTCGCGACCGTGGCGACGAGGTCGAGGTCGTCGACCGACTCGAACAGCAGGTCGAGGCCGCGCCGCAGGGCGGGGTGGTCGTCGACCGCGAGGCAGGTGGTCCTGGTCGCGGTCGCAGCCATCGGCGCGATACTAGCCCCACTCACCGAGCGGACTGCGCGATTCGCACTATGATGCCCGCCGTCCCGTCAGGAGCGGAAGGAGACTGATGTTCGGCTCGATCGTTGTGGGTACAGATGGCTCCGACACTGCGTCGGAGGCGGTGCGGCAGGCGGCCGAGCTCGCGAAGGCGGTCTCGGGGAAGCTTCACCTCGTCAGCGCGTTCGAGCCGGTGGCTCCCTCGCGATTGCAGGAGGAGCGCCAGGAGGTCCCCGACGACCTCGCCTGGATGGTCAACCCGCGCGAGGACGTCGACGCGACGCTTCGCGTCGCCGCCGAGAAGCTCGAGGAGGACGGGGTCGAAGTCATCACCTACGCGCGCGAGGGCGATCCGGCCGATGCGATCCTCGACGTCGCCGACGAGAAGAAGCGCCGACCTGATCGTCGTCGGCAACAAGGGGATGACGGGCGCGAAGCGCTTCCTGCTCGGCAGCGTGCCGAACAAGGTCTCCCATCACGCTCCGTGCAGCGTGATGATCATCCGCACGACGTAGCCGCGCTCAGCGCAGAGCCTGAGCGGCGTCCAGCAGCCCGAACCCGTAGAGCGGGTCCGGGCCCACCGGGCCGAGGTCGCGCGCGGTGCGCTGGAGGTGAGCCGCGACGACTTGCGGCGCGGGGTCCTTTCCGAGCCGCTTCGTCGCGATCACGAGCGCGGCCGCGCCGGCAACGTGCGGGTGCCGCCATCGACGTGCCGCTGTAGCCGTTCGGGAACCCGAAGCGTCGAAGGTCGCGCTGAGTGGGGGAAGGTCTGCTGGAAGATCTCGCGACCGCTCGCGGTTGCCAGCGCAGTTGGCGTCGTCGGCCGCGTTGCCCGCGAGGACTGCGTCGCCGCCGCCTCCAGGCGCCGTGATGTCGAGGTCCGCGCCCGTGTCGGAGTAGTCGGCCTTGCAGCCGTGCTCGGTCGTCGCGCCAACGGCCATCACCCGGCTCGAGCGGGCCGGGTAGGCGACGACGTCCTCCTCCTGGTTCCCGGCTGCGCCGACGATCAGCACCCCGCGTTGCTGCGCGCGGCGGATCGCGGCTGCGATCGCAGGCACGTCGGCGGCGCCGACCGAGACGTGGAACTCGAAGCTGAGATTGATGATGTCCGCGCCCTTCTTCGAGGCGAAGTCGATCCCGCGCGCGATGTCGTTGGTCGCGCCTTCACCGTCGGCGTCGAGCACGCGCACCGGCATGATGTCCACGCCGTACGCGAGGCCGGTGAGGCCGAGGCCGTTGTTCGTTACCTGGGCGATCGTCCCGGTGACGTGCGTGCCGTGGCCGTTCTCGTCATTCGGCGTACTTGTCGTCGGCGACGAAGTCGTAGCCGCGGCGGTAGCGGTGCTTCGGCAGGTCGGGCGCGCGCTTGAAGCGGCCCGTGGTCTTGTACGCGACGCCCGTGTCGAGCACGGCGACGACCGCGCCGCGGCCGCCGGGCGCGCCCGCGAAGCGCGGCGAGCTCCCACGCGGCGGGCGCGTTCACGCCGAACGGGCCGGCGAAGTTCCACTGCACCTCGCGCCACTGGCTGGGGCCGCCCCGGCCGGGGTCGTTGGGGATGAAGTCACTCGCGCGCGCGATGTAGTTGGGCTTGACCACCTCGACGTTCGGGTTGGCGCGCAGCTCTGCGACCGTCTGCGAGACGGTCTGCCCGTCGCGGATCTCGAGCGTGCGCGTGTCGCCGGGGAGGACCTCCGCGCCGCCGGTGCCGGTCTCGCTGCTTCAGCTCTGCGATGTCGTCGGCGTCCGCGCCGTCGCGGTACTTGACGACGACCTCGCCGGGAACGAACTCGGCCGCGCTGGGCGGCGTGGTCGTGCCGGTTGCCGCCGGTCTCGTCCGCGCCTGAAGCGCTCGCAAGCGCGAGCGCCGTGACGGCGGCGGTGCCCAGGGTGAGAAAGGGGAGGCGGAGTCGCATTGAGTACGGTGGCCGGGCCAAGTGTACGAAGGCATGAACACCGGCCTTACCAGGAAGTTGTCGGCAAACGTACGGTTCTCTTGACGGGATCGGTGTCGCGGCGCTTCTTCGGCCGCGACGAGTACTTCATGCGGCTCGCCCTGCGCGAGGCAGAGCGGGCGCTGGAGCACGACGACGTGCCGGTCGGATGCGTGATCGCGCGCGAGGGGGAGGTCGTCGCCGCGGCGGCCAACGAGCGCGAGGTCCGCGCGGACCCGACTGCGCACGCCGAGGTGCTCGCGCTGCGCGACGCCGCGCGTGCCTCGGGCTCCTGGCGGCTGGACGATGCGACGCTCTACGTCACTCTGGAGCCGTGCGCGATGTGCGCCGGCGCGATCGTGCTGGCCCGGGTTCCTCGGGTCGTGTGGGGCGCCGACGACCCGAAGGCAGGGGCTGGCGGCAGCGTGCTGGACGTGCTCGGCGAGCCGGCCTTGAACCACCGGCCCGAGGTAGCGGCCGGCCTGCTGGCGGCAGAGTCTGCGGCGTTGTTGCAGACGTTCTTCGCCCACCGCCGCTGAGACCGGCGTAGACGACCTAGAACCCGCGGCGCTCGCGGAGCTTGTTCCTGCGGCGGCGAAGGCGGGGGTCGCCGCCAGGGTCCGCGAGCTCGCTGCCAATCCGGAGGTTTCGGATTGTCACGAGTGCGGCCATCAGGCCGATGACCGCGGTAACGCCGGCAGCGTCGCGCAGCGAGACTGTCGCGACGGTCGCGAAGAAGACATAGAGCACGACGGCGCCGAGCACGCAGAGCCACAGCGGCGTACTCACGTAGCGCAGGTGGAAGTCCCCGAGCCGTTCGATCAGCTTCATCGTTGCCCCGCGGGTGCGTGGCCGTGGCCGTGGGCGGGCGCGCCGTTCGTGTTGGCCTGGCCGTTGCCGTTGCCGTTGAGATGGCCGTGGCCGTTGACGGGGTCGTGGCCGTTCCCGTTGACATGGCCCCAGCCGTTGAGGAGGCCGTTGCCGTTCGCCGTTGCGACCGACCCGTCGCCGTTCGCGGCGGAGCCGAGCGCGAGCATCGCGTCGAGCAACCCGAACGCGCCCTTGTCGTCCCCGCGCGCGAACGAGAGCCGGGCGGCGTATTCACCGGCCCCTTCACCGAAACGGAATGCCTTTGGGATCCCGCAGGTCATCCCGATCCAGACTCGCCAGCCGGCGCGGGCCGCGACCTTCCGCAGGCGCGACCGGCGAAGGTCGGCACCACTCCACTCGAGACACATGTCGCGGCGCGCTCGCGTCAGCCGCCGGCTTCGACGCGAACCGACGACCGCGCGTGCGTACGGCATCAGTCGTTGGCGGTCGTGGTGCCCCGCACGATCGTTCCAGGCGCGCAGGAACCCCGCGATCACCGGGCATACGCACTCGGGGTGGTCGCTGAACCGTTCGCCCGCGATCACCGATGCGAGCTCCACGACACAGACGCCCTGCTCCGGCGCCTCGTGACCGCCCGCGACCAGCATCACCGGCTGCGAAAGCTGCGCCAACTCGTCCTTCCGCCCCTGTCTCATGCGCCCGGCGCGCAGCATAAACCGCGACACCGATCAGCCGCAAGGCCGCACCCGCTCGCTAGCCTTCCCGGCGGAGGGATGCCGGAGTGGTTGAACGGGGCGGTCTCGAAAACCGTTAAGGGCGTTTTCGTCCTTCGAGGGTTCGAATCCCTCTCCCTCCGCTGAGCAGGCGCGCGTGGCTTGGGCGTGATTGTCAATCGGAGTTGCGCTGTTGGCCCGGCGTCCCCCACCTCGTACGTAGACACCCACACCGACGCGCGACTCGGCGCTGATCTAGACTCGACCTGTCGACAGGGAGGACGTTCGATGCGATTTCGGTTGCTCGTTGCTACGACGGTCGCGGGGGTCTGCGCACTGATCCTCATCCCCCCGTGGGGTGGTGCCGACTCCGTGGAGCGCGGGGCCTCCGCTGACATCATCCGGAGTGTCGACGTGAGACTCGATCGCCGCTGCCAGGTCGCGGTGTTCGAGATATCGCTGACCCGTGACGCGCCGTTGGGTCTGCGACTGGTCGGGCGCGTTCCGTTTGGGCGTCAGCGCGGCGCACAACTACCCATTGACCTTCCCGCTGCCGGGAAGCAGCGAGGTAGCACACAGGCCGGCGTGCAACAGAACGAGGTCTGGGACCTCGTTTACCCGAACGGGGACTACCTGAAGCCGGGGCGGCATCATGGACTGGTGCGCGCCTTCGACTCGAAGCGTGAGAACGTCCTCGACACATACCCCGTGACACTCACGATTCCGAGCTCGTTCTACACGCGCTCCCTCGACCGCTGTGGGGGATAGAACCATGCTCGTCGCTGGGGAGCGTCGTGCCGGGCCTGAAGGGGACGAGTCCTGTGCCTACTCCGAGCTGATTACGACATTCCAGCTAGGCAAGGCCGATTGCTCGGCCGCGGATCCACCGTCATCCGCCGACGCGGCATGACGACCTGTGTGGCTACGGTGACTTCGCAAGATCGGGCGACATTCGCTGCAAATCGGACCGCGGCGCTTTCGTTCCCAAGGCCGTTCCCACGGGCTCCTCTATAGAGCGGGTACCGCGTAGCGGGTGGGCCGCGTTGCCGCTCAAGACCGCTGAAGACCGCCTGAGCCGGGTCGGGACTATCGCGCAACTATCGCGCAGCGCGGTGCTGCAGCCTGAGGAAATCGCGCGATACTGCGCGGGCAATGTCGCAGGAGAACGTGCCCGCCTTCACACCCGGTGCCCGCAGGCCCGTGCGGGATCAGATCCTCCTTCGCATGCCACCCTTCCTGGTGGACCGCGGTATTGCGCGAGCTTTGAGCCTTCCACCAGGGTCCTCGCTGAGGCGGCGACTAATCAAGGACGCACTGCGCCGCGCTTTCGACGCCATTTCCCGGCATGACCTCGATGTCCCGGTGGTGTTCTACGAGTCCGACGTGGAGATCTTCATGCGCGGCGCGCCACTTGGATTCGCTGAGCGCTACGCGGGCGATCACGCATGGCACGATTTGTTCCGCGAATTCCACGAACACTTTGCCGAGCCGCGCTGGACGATAAGGCGCGTGGTCGACGGTGGCGATCGCATCGCGGCTGAGATTGGCTTTCTGGGGCGAGGCAAGTCCAGCGGCGTCCGGGTCGAACGCAGCGTGGGCACGGCCTACTACTTCTCTCCGCGCGGAAAGGTCGTTCGGCAGGAGATCTTCTGGGACGGCTGGGACCTGGCCCTCGAAGCCGTGGGGCTGTCGGAGTAGGCGATGTCGAAAGAGAACGTGGAGGGTTGGGTGGAAGCGCTTTACGGAGTCATCTATTCCTTCAATGACGAGGGGCAGATTCAACGGCTGACTTGGTATTCGACCCCTGCCGAAGCCCTCGAAGCCGTGGGGCTGTCGGAGTAGGCGATGTCGCAGGATCGGGCGCGCCCTACTGCCTTGATCTGGGGGACCGGACTTGCTAGCCCTCTAGAGCCTCGTTCTCGCGCTCGACGGCGTTGTCCGCCTCCTGCTCGGTCGATCCGGCCTCCTGCTCGCCGCTCTCGACCTGCTCGACGTCGTTTCCGTCGTTCCCTGCGGGCTCGCCGTCTGCGGGCGGCGGCTCGCCGGGCTGGCCGGGCGGGTTCTCTGGGCTCTCGAACATGTGACTCTCCTCTTTTGGGCTGGCAGGAGGGAATCCCCCGCCTGGCCGCTTTCAAACCGCGCCATTTCGTGCAGCGGACGCTACAACGGCGATACTGCGCGGGCGATGTCGCAGGAGAACGTGGATTTGCTCCATCAAGCGCACGAAGCCCTGCGGAATCGGAACTTGCATGCGTTCCTCGGGCTGATGCATCCAGACGTCGAACGGGGCGGTCTCGAAAACCGTTAAGGGCGTTTTCGTCCTTCGAGGGTTCGAATCCCTCTCCCTCCGCTTTGTAGAGCGTTTCCAGCGCTTGCTAGCGCAACTTTGTGAGCGGTAGCGCGGGGCGAGTGGGGGGTGTTGCCGCTCAAGACCGCTGGAGACCGCCTGAAGAGGGTCGCGACTATCGCGCAACCATCGCGCAGCGTGGTATCGAGTACCTCCGAGGTGGGGTAGGGTCGCGTTGATTTCCGAGGTAAGTGGAGGGACACGCAAATGGAGGGATCGCAGCAGCAACCGGCGGGGTGGTACCCAGATCCTGAGCAACCGGGCACGCAGCGCTATTGGGATGGCGCGCAGTGGACCGACCAGCGAGCGCCTGCGGCGCAGCAGGTCCCGCAACAGAAAAAGGGAGGGGGCATCGGGAAGGGATGCCTCATCTCTGTCTTGGTCGTCTTGGGCTTGGGCGTCCTGGGCATCGGGGCGTGCGCTCTGGTCATCAGCGGGGCCGAGGACGAACAGAACGAGCATGCGATCACGCGCGGCCAGTTCGACGAAACAGGTCTCGGCACCACTCAGAGCGAGATCGAGGATCGCTTCGGCTCGCCAGGCGATGCCCAGGACTTCCAGAACGAGGGACTTCCAGGCGAGGAGGCGTCCAAGTCCTCCTGCATCTACTACAACGAGAAGGACCAGGAGCTAGGTCAGGGCGACTTCTACCAGTTCTGTTTTGACGCCGGGAAGCTGACCAGCAAGAACTCGTACTAAAGGGGGCAAAGAACGATGCGGGTGACGCTGGCCTCGATCATCTCGCTCCTCACTGGCGGGCGTAGCCGTTGGCTGCGGCAATGGGGACGGGGGCGACGAGCAGTCAAAGAGCGTCATGTTCACCGAGTTCAGGCCGAGCTACAACGCCGTAACGAAGTTCCGCACGACAAGCCCTGGATCAAGGTTCGCGGCCGAGTTACCCCGCCAGACGCGACGGTCATCGTGGACGAAAACAGTCGCGTGCCCACGCAAAACGGGCGGTTCTCGCGCGAGGTGCCGCTCATCCACGCGAGAACACGATCACGGTCAAGGGCCAGAAGGAGCGCTTCGATTACAGCGTCGTCACTTTCAAGGTCGAGCGGCCCCGCGATCCGAAGGTAGTAGCGCGTGAGCGAGAGGAGGCACGGCGAGAGCGCGAGAAACGGAGGCCGAGGAAGAGGCTGAGGCCGCCGCCGAGAAGCAGCGCCAGCGCCAGCGGGAGGCCGAGAAGATCGCCGCCCGGACGATGACGTTCTCGGGCAACGGCGGCAAGTCGCTCGGGAGCATCGAGGTGGAGGTCGATTCCACACTCGAATGGACCAACGACGGCGGTCTTTTTTCGATCTACGATTCCGGCGCGGAATTGTTCGTCAATTCCCAGGGTCGAGTGGCGATAGTGCCGTGTCAGCCGGGACCTACAAGGACGTAACGTCAGCGAACGTCCCTGAACGTCAGGATAACCGCCCAAAACTTTCCCATAGCTATCCCACGGCCCCTTTTCTGTCGAACGCTGGCGAGCGAGCAGTCCTTGTCGGGGAGCAGGCGGCGACGAGTCGATAGGTTATTTTTTTTTTTAGGTCTTTACTCGCCGTCCTTCTTTGCGTGCAGAGTGATGGTCTGATCCTCACTCACCTTGGTTCCAGCCGGAGGATCTTGCTCGACCACCGTCCAGTTGCGGTCAACGATCAACAGCCGCCCTTGCCCGGTGGCGTCCTCCTCCGCGAGGCTATAGAGGCCCTCAGCCTGCATCGTGTCCTGAGCGAGTTGGTGATCTTTGCCCACCACATCCGGGACAGTGATATCGCCTTTTGCCGCCTGAATCCGAGCCGGAATCGCTCGCCTCGTCTGACGGCGCGACTCTCCTCCGTGGTGTCGGAAGCCGGTGGAGCCGTCTCGGTTTCAGTGCTGACGACCGTCTCCGGCTCGTCCTTGTTGGACTCCTCGCACCCTGCCACCCCGACGCCTCCGAGCGCGAGGATCGCGAAGATCACCCATGAACGCACGCTGCGAGTACCCATTGCTGCCCCCTCCGAGTCGAATGGCGAAATCGTAACCGGAGTTACAGAGTCAGAGCGGCTGTTTCGGCGGTTTCGCGTCGTCCTCGCCGCAGGTCACAACGGGCAAGACGAGCAGCCCGAGGTCAGTCTCCGCCGATTGGGACCACGGCCCCGATAAAGAACGAGAAGTTCGTGTCCTTGACTTCCCGCGCACCATGCACCCACCAAGCGGCCACGGAATCCAGCGGCACACGGAGAGCATCCACTTGGACGCCTGTCCCGCCGCCGAGGGGCATCCAGCGCGCATTCCAGAGGCACAGTGCGGACGGCGAGTCACCGTCAGATGAGGCATCCTTCACCGAGTCGATGGTGGCTTGAAGAGGGTCGATGACCTCGCTGAGTACTTCTGGCTTCTCATCCTTCTTTACTCGCCTGCCAGCGTGTCGCCTCAAGTTCGACTCGACTGCCTTTCGATAGTACTCCTCATTCATCTGCCAGAACTGGCCGCGCGTAAATGGTGTCCCGACGAGCATGATGTTCCCGGCGAGTAGGAGGTAGACCTCTGGGCACTTCCGCCCCTCTTCGGCGGCCCTTGCCAAGGCGACCAAGTCCGCGTCCACGGCGCAAAAGCTAACCGCGCAGGTCGGCCAGCGCAACCGGGCCACAGTCCGTCCGCCCTGGTCGCGCACCGGGCGGGCCTCGTCATCTAGTCGGCGATGCGTCCGTGGCTCTCGTCTTCCAGCGAGATTCGCTCGGTTAGTGAGTCGCTCTTATGGGCCGCGCTGGCACGCTAGACCGGTTGCGACTATCGCGCAACCGTCTCCAGCTTGATCCCCGCAGCGCCCGACCGGGGTAGAGTCGCGGCGCATGGTGCGCATCGCGCTTCCTCCGTTCGTCTGGCTGCTACTCATCGTGGCGTTCGCGGGATGCGGAGGCGATGAAAAGTCTGCCGACACAACGACGGCAAGGGAAACGGCCCCGAGCAGCGCAACAACCACCGACGACCAATCGGGTGTGGAGAGCGCCGAAAAGTTCATCAAGCAAGCGGATGCGATTTGTGAGCGCCGCAACCCCGCTCTTGACGCTCTAAATGATCGGCTTAGGGCGCTACCTGGACGATCGAGCGGAGTCGGCACAGACCAGGAATTTACGATCGGGACGGTCTACGAGTTCGCGAAGCTTGAGCCGCCGCCTGATATACGAAATAAAGTTCCGCCAATACCTCGCAGCGGTCGGCGTGCAGCTTGGACTCCTGAGCGACATCAAGCTTGCAGCTGAAGCGGAGAACGTCTCAGACATTAAGCGCGCTGCGACCGAACTGAAGCGGCCAAATCGACAAGATCAAATTGCCCTGGATCTCGGCTTTGCGAAATGTGGGTCCGAGTAGTGAGGCTTAGAGTCGAGGAGCGGCTGTGACGCGAACCGTCATCGCGGCTACGAGGTGCGTAGACGGCACCCTTTAGCCGTCCGAGCCGGGAATGTTGCCCGGCCGCCATGCGTCGGGCCTGCCGCTCGACCACGAACGTGCGCTCGAAGCGTTCGGGCCGTACTTACCTAGGCGGTGCCGAGGTCGACTGTCGCATCTCGGATGCCTCCCCCGCCAGGCGCTTCGGCGTGGACGATCTTGCAGCGAATAGGGTAGGAGCCGCGTGTACCGCCGGAGAGGCGGACGTACCAGAGGTAAGAGATGTTCATCGCGGCGTCCTGGTGCAGGTCGAAGAGCGCCACTTTTGATCGACACCAGCTCGGTCCGGCTCCCAAGTCTCTGCGACCGCGACCGAGAAGGTACCGTCCCCGTGCCTGTCACTACATCGGTGAATCTGCAGGTCGCCCATGCAAAGAAGCTCACAAGCACCTGCGGCTGGCTTGGTGCCGACGTTCTTGAAGCCGAACTCCACGACAACCTGCAGCGTCCTCTTCGTTGGATCCGTACTCAACGGATAGCTCACCGGATGACCAACCTCGCATTCGTGTGTTTGTTCGCTCGGCTTGCTCGGCTTCCCACGCGGCGGTTTGTATTTCTAGCTCCTCCTTAGCGTGCTTGGCAGCTGCCTCTCTTAACTCTGCACTCCTCTCTGCCGCGTTAACTGTTCGCTCTGCAGCGACTGCGCTCCGCTCTGCGTCCTTTGCGCTCCGCAGTGCAACTATGAGCGCTACTACTGCCGCAATCCCCCCTACAACCCCGCCCAAAGCAGCGACATAGTCGAGCCAGTTGTCGCTCGCGCTATTCGTGCACTCTACGCGCTTCTGCGTTGCCGCTACCGCTATCCGTTGGAGCGCGTCTATGATCTGTTCGGTGATCTGAACGAAGCCCTCGAAGCCGTACCTCACTACGCCCGCGCAGAGAGCTTCCAGCACCCGCCACACCGTCAGTAACGCTGCCGCGTTGGCTCGCCGCGCGTTGATGTGTGCCATGTCAAGACGCTAGAACGGCGCGACTATCGCGCAACCATCGCGCAGGGCGTTTGGCTAATCGCTACTAGTTGGCCCATGTGAGAGGTTAAGCGCAGAAAGGGGAGGGGATGGGTCACATCGGACGGCTAGGCATTGCACTCGCGGTCGCAGGAGCCGTACTCGTTGCGCCACCAGCTAGTGTCGCGAAACCAGAGGCCGACGCTTCGGGGACCGTTCAGCGCGGCTTCAAGGACGATGCGAACGAGGCATGTGCGAGCTTCCAGGATCGTTTGAACAGGCTCCAGGAACGGGCAGAGAACGTCAGCACGAACCGTCAGCGCGCGGCCGTCCTTGAGGATACGGCGGAACTCCTTGACGGGTCAGCGCCCGAACTCAGCGCGATACCGCCCCGCACAGCGGGAAGAAGCGTGCCCGCTACAAGGCACTGCAACCGAGTGTTCAAAGACGTCACGCACACATCACCGTGCGCTGATGGGGTTGTCGGAGTAGCGCGATACTCGCGGGCGATGTCGCAGGAGAGCTTCCCTCCCTTTTTTTTTATTATTATTGTTTGAGTATTGTGAGTTGTGGTTTGTTGTGAGTTGGGTTATCGTTGTGTGATTGGAGTTGCGCTGGTTGTCTTGGTCTCTCGCGATCTCTCGCGTTTCGTGCTTGCCGCTGTGTTTGCGCTTCTCGTCTCCCGGCTTGGAGCGCTCGCCTCCTGCCTCCGGGGGGTGTGATGCCGCGTTTCGGTCTGTTCGCTCGCTGTCTGCTTGGCCTGCGTCTCGCTGTGCCTGGTTGGACGGGGCGTGGCGTCGTGGGGTTCCTCCCTCCTCTTCTTGACTCTCGATCTCGTCTCGCCGCCTCGTTCCCCACGCTCGCGTGTTCTGCTTGGCGCGCCTGTTGCCGATCCATTGCTTCCTCTCCACTCCCTTGTCCTCTTCCGTGATCCGTCGAGAGCCTTCGCTCGTGGTCGCCGCGCGATCGGACATCACCACGTGTCGGCGGTCTCGGTCACCGTCGGTGTCGTCTCCACGCCACCATCAGCGCCGCGCGGCCGAGGCGGCAGGCACGGAGCGGCATTTTCCTAGCCCGTCGACAGAGCTGCCGAGCCTAACCCGCGTGAGCGGCACCTCCGAATACGCCCTCGCGCCTCGCGCACACGCCTACCGAGCATCGTGCTCGGATGTATCGCTGACTACACCTTCCGCTGACGCGCGAGTGTGCACTTTTCTGCACGCGAGCGATCGCCTCCGCTCTGCACGTTAGTCAAACGGGGTACCTATTTTCCCACCATCATGCGCGCTCGCCCATCATCACAGCTTCGCATCTACGCACACACGCTGCGCCTACTCCCGCACATTCGCTTCTGCCTCCCTTCCTCCTCCTATCACTCTTCTTCCCACTTACCCACCTTCACGTTCTCGCTCGCTAGTCAGTGATCTGTTGAGCGCCGCGGCAGCCCACCTGTACTGAAACACCCGCGCCTGTAATGAGCAGACGGGTGGCTCGGGACGGCACCGGTGGAACAAAGGGCATCTCACCTCGCCATACCGCCAGGGTGCCGCTCCCGCTTCCACCGTCCGACCAGTATCGCGTTCCGACGTCGTCCTCCACCTTGAACTCGTCGCCGCCGTAGGCGGAGATCGAGATGCTTTGTGCCAAGCTCAACTCGCCTGGTTCTGAGAAGCCGAGCCGATCTTTCACTTTCGACCACAGTGGAGGATCTCCGATCGGATGTTCCCCTGGGGCGGGGCTCGATGGCGCGGTATCGAGCCACCGGACGATCAGACCGTCCGCGTAGAGCTCGATAGCGATGATCTGGATTCCTTCCGCAGGCTGTCGCTGAGGAACGACCACCGCCCTGAGTTCCCGCCCCACGAAGGAGGAAGACATCGAGGTGATGATCTCAGAGAAGCGACGCCCGGCTCCCTAAGTCCCGGCCGCGAGGCGGTTGTCCCGCACCCGCCGAACCAAAAGCCTAACTAGTGTCCCAGGAGAAGCCCCCAAGCGTTAGCGATACGAGAAAGTGACATATAAAGCACTTTGCTGTATCGTTAGATCATGGCTTTGACCATCACGCAATCCATCGAGTACTTCCATCTCGCCTTCCTGGCCGTGCTGCGCACGCAGGTCGATGAGGTCGCTACGTGCTTAAGAGCGAACCTGCGCTACTTCTTCACAGCCCCCGCTACTCCGAACATCGACATGGCGCGAGCGACCTTCGACAGGTGGACCGAACGCTCTCCTCGGACGCCCTTGTCGGCTCCTCCGCATCGTGTCACTTACGAGGGGGACATGTCATGCCCAGCGACCGACTACACGCGGCGCTGGAAGGTCCATTTCACCAGCCGAGACCACGAGGAGAAGATCCGTACAAAAATCGAGTTCAGCTCGCGGAATGGTGACACACGCTTCGACCTCGAGATCGTGCCTGACGAGATCGTCCACCCTACGCGATGCGACCGCCCCCGGTGCAGCACTACCACCTAGCACCCGCCACCGAGCAGAAGGTGATCGCCTTGGCCAAACGGCCTGAGACCCAGGCACGCGACGTCTTCGACCTCGAGCTGCTCATGCGGCGCGCAGCGTTCGACCAGGAGTCCGTTCCCGCCGAGGTCCGAAAGCAAGCCGCCGAGGCCGCCGTCGAGCTCGGCTATGCGGACTTCACCACCCAGGTCCTGCCATTCCTCGAGCCCTCGGTCGCCGCTCTCTACGACCAGGGCACCTCGGAGGCCATTCAGGATTTCGTCGCCGGGGAGCTGCTGTGAAGGCAACCGAGGCATACAGCGACCTCCTTTCTCTTGGCCAGCCGGTCATCGAGACGAAGGAGGCGGCGGCACGGCTCGGGATTTCCTCGAACAGGGCTGCGAAGCTCCTGCGCTCAACCGAGCGCGCGGGCCTCGCGCGCCAGATCCGCCGCGGCCTCTGGTCGCTCCAGTCACGGATCTCGCCGGCCGTCCTCGCGCTGTATCTGACTGCGCCTTACCCGGCCTACGTTTCAGTTTGGTCGGCGCTCGCGCGCCACGGGATATCGTGAGCTTCCGCTCGACCCAGACGCATCGTCCGCCCGCCCCGAGGGTGGCCGAGCCAGGGCCCTTCGTCGGTCACCGCGTGGCCCCTGTGGTCTTCGGCGGCTATGAGGGCTCACCCGAGACTGGCTATTTCGCCACTCCCGAGAAGGCCCTCTTCGACACCGTCTACATCCACGCACCCCGCGGCGGCACCGTGCGCTTCCCCGAGCTCGTGCTTCCCGATCACTTCGACCGCAGCGGCCTGGATGAATGGGTTCAGCGGATCCCGCGCGCTCGTCTACGCACCCTCGTCCTTCGCGGTATCGATCGGCCCTCCACCAGGCGGAACGGACGGCGTAGCTGGCCGGGGGCCAGGTGTGGGGACCATCGCGCCGACACCTCGTTGACGTGGCCGCACGTCATCGCCGCGAAAAGATCAGGTCGTGAAGAAGCGCCCGGGTCCGCGGTAGGCCTCGTGTAGAGGAGTAGGCTGGCTACAGGAATGCGGAGAGCGACCCGGCGTCCCGGGCCGCGTCTCCGGATTGGGGCCCGGCTCGCGAAACAGGCGAGTCGGGCCTTGCTCTTGGTACCCGCCCTTCAGGGTAAGGCCCCTTCAGGGGCAAACCACATCCGGATTTCGAAACATCACAGATGCCGGACATCGGAGCGCGGCCGCAACGAGTGTCAGGAGAGTAGGACGGCGATGTTCCAGCAGCTGCGTGAACACCTACGACACCGTAGCGCAAGATGGAGCCGCCGACGTCGAGTACTTTGGCGACCAGTTCGAGCCGGGCGCGCTCGTACTCGTCGCGGCCGTGTCGCCTGGATCAGGGCGGTCTCGCGCTCCACCAGGGCGCGGACGGCGATGTCGTTTGTCGACGCCATCACCACTGACTATCCGGCGCTTCTCGCTAAGCGGCCTCGTGGATGTGAATGAGGCGCCTCCCGTCGGGTAGGCGCCCGTCCGGGTAGCGCTCGGCGAGCTGCTCCTTCCGGACCGAGTCGCGGACCAATCGGAGTCCGCACAGGGCCATGAAGAAGCAGTCGTCGTCATCGAGGTTGCTGAGGGCCTGCGCCTTCGTGTTGTAGATCGTCGACCGGGAGACGCGCATACCCGCGGCGATGTCCGCCGCCTCGCGCCCTCCGTAGAAATGCTCGTTGATCACTTGCCGTTGCCTCGGCGCCAGACGCGCCACAGCGGTGTGACAGGCCTGGCGCACCTCAGCAATCTCCGTATAGGCGCCGACCGCATCGTAGAGCGGCCGGATCCGCCGCTGCCAGCGATCGAAGTGCGAACGCTCAGCCATCGGCGGCGGATCCGCGCCTTCCAGCCCGGCAAGCACAGCCTGCATCGCCTCGGCTTCATCGGCGCGATGCCAGACCGTCTGGATGTCTGTCAACTCACCCTTCAGAAAGGTGAGGGTGTGGTGGGCGATGGTCTCCCGCAGCCAGCCGAAGAAATGTTTCGGCGCCGGCGATGGGTAGCGGTACAAGGCTTCGAGTGTGGCCTGCCGCGTGACCTCCTCCAGGCGATCCTCCTCGATCTCCCTGATCCGCCGCGCTTCCTCGCGACGATGCCAACTCGGAGCGGCAGGAGCTCCCTCCAACCCGTTCCGGCCGCCCTCAGTTCCCGAGCCGGGGCCACCGCGTTCCATCGAAAACCAGTAATGAAAATGACGAGCTAGTTCTACGCACAGTGCGTGACGGCAAGATGCTTGAATATGGACTTCTTCTGGGATCACGCCGAAGCCCTCGAAGCCGTGGGGCTGTCGGAGTAGGCATCCGGTTCTTGAGGTCGGAGAAGCCTATGCGCGCCTAGTCTCTCTCCTTCCTTCCCCCCCCTCCTGCCACTCTCGTGCCACTCTTGCGCGTTTCCCGTCGTCATCCCGTACGCCACGGCGATCATCACCGTCATGTCTCCTCCTTTGTGGCGTGGCCGGACCACTTCCGGCCCCTCACTCCCACGGATCTCTGTCCGTCGTGCACCGCCCACGTCGCGGTGGTCCCTCGATCACGCTTCGATCCGCCATGTCCCGGCGTCTCCGTCACCACTAGACCGCCTCTGCCCAACAGCGCGCCCCGGAAACAGCCGCAAAGGCAGAGCCGCTATTTGCGCTTTTGAGCGCACAGCTAGATGCGCGGGGAGCGCTTTTTGAAGTCGCCAGGCGTGCCGCCCTCCGCGCTGGACGCCATAGACACCACTCGTAGCCCGGGGTACCCTGGGCATACCCCGATTCGGAAGGACTCGCATGCTCGGCAAGCTGCGCTCCCGCCTCACTTACGCCAACGTCACCTCGACGCTCTGCCTGTTCCTCGTCGTCTCGGGCGGCACCGCTTGGGCGGTGAACGAATGGACCGGCGCGAACATCGTCGACGAGTCCTTGACGGGCGCGGACATCCAGGGCCAGACGATCGGCACCAGCGACCTGGGGATCGGCTCTGTCTTCGGAACCCGCATCCGAGACGACGCCATCCTCAGCCAGCACGTCGTCAACAACAGCCTCAAGGGCCACGATATCGACGAGCAGACGTTCAGTGCGCCGCTCGTTCGGGCGTTCGTACGGGTCAGCCCGTCAACCTGTACCGGTACCCCTCCCAACGCGACCTGCGGTATCGACCGCTCGAAGGGCGTTACGAGCGTGAAGCGCGTCGACACGGGCGAATACTGCGTGCGCGCGCCTGCGGTTAGCTCGCAGAACGTGCCAGCAGCCGCGACGGCGGACTTCGATAGCAGCACCCTCGAGAACGCCGACACCCTACGGGTGGGGCGCGGCAACATAACCGATCCTTTCTGCGATCTCGCGTCGGACTTCAAGGTGTTCGTCGGGCGACTGCCGCTCGAGGCCCACGAAGGCGTGGTTCTCAGCGGACCCGAAGTGCCGACGAACGACGCCGGCTTCCACCTGCTGATCCCGTAGCTCGGTCACGCAAGACGGTGGCGGATAAGTGCACCCAGCCCGGCTAGGAAGCGGAAGCTGATCCCTCTCCCTCCGCTTTGTAGAGCAATCCTCCCGCGCGGCTAAGAAGTCTGCGACTTCGCTCGGGCACTGCGCCACAGCGCGCGGCTCGCGGCGCGCTGCTTCTTTCCGCTCGACGTCTTTGGCACGGTCTGCGGCCCGACCAGCAGGACATCGGCGACGTGCACTTCGAACTCGCGTCCCACCGTCGCGGAGACCGCGGCGGATACCTCCGCAGGGTCGGGATCGGCATCGACCTCGGCGACGATCACGAGCGCCTCGCCATCCTCGACTTCAATTGAGAACGCCGCTGCCGCGCCGACGCGGACGGCCGGATGGGCCAGTTCGACGAGCATCTCGACGTCCTGCGGATGGATGTTGCGACCATGAACGACGATGAGGTCCTTCGCCCGACCGCAGATGACCAACTCGCCGTCGTGGATGAAACCAAGATCGCCGGTTCGTAGGTAGGTCCCGCCGTCATCGCCGGTGATCTCGGCGCCGAACACCTCCGCGGTGTCCGTGGGCCGTTCCCAATAGCCCCGGCAGACGCTCGGCCCGCGCAACCACACTTCAGCGACCTGCCCCGGTGCGGCCAAGTCCCCCGTAGCGGGGTCGACGATGCGAACGTCGAAGCCCGGCCCCGGAACGCCGTCGCCACAGAGCGGTCGCGCGCCGGGCTCGTCAGGCGCCACCAGGATGACTTCGTTGCGCTCCAGCGCGGTGGAATCTGCCCAGACGACGAGCCCAGACGAATCCGCGGGCGCCGCCGTGACGAGCACGGTCGCCTCGGCGAGTCCATAGGCCGGGGTGTGGGACTCGGGACGGACGTTGGCCACCGCGAAGGCCTCGAGAAATCGGTCGCGGGTTTGCTGGCGGACCGGCTCCGCGCCGTTGATCCAGACACGCATGCTCGACAGGTCCAGGCCGGCGCGCTCATCCTCCGAGGTGCGGGCGACGCACAGGTCGTAGCCAAAATTCGGCGAATAGCCGTGAGTGCCCCGGTATCGGTCGATCGCACTCAGCCACATGAGGGGGCGCCGGATGAACGCCGACGGCGGCATCAGCACCGACATGCATCCGAACGCGACCGACGGCAGTGCGCCCATGATCAGGCCCATGTCATGCGTCAGCGGGCACCACGACACGTTGACCATGTCGGCGCCGTAACCGATCATGCTGACCGCCACCGCCAGATTGGCGCTCAGGTTCGCATGGGTGACGATCACGCCCTTCGGCTCGGTGGTCGACCCGGACGTGTACTGCAGGTACGCGACGCCCCGGTCGGCGACCGGTTCCGGGAGCTGCGCCGGAGCGGGCGCGTCAACGAAGACGATCGGCAGGGTGCCATGCCTAAGGAGGTCGAGGACGACGCGTTCGCCCTCGCCGTGTGGGGAACCGGCGACTATCGCGACCGCGCCGGCGTTCCGACGGATCGGCTCGAGCCGACTCTCTACGTGATGCCGGCGGCGGGGGAACGCGATCGGCGCGGCGATCACGCCGGCCCACATGCAGCCGAACAGCCCGACCAGGAAATCGACGGGCCCCGAGGCGATGTGGAGTACGACGTCACCCTGGCGGACGCCCCTGGCGGTCAAGCCGGCCGCGACGGCGGCGGCGCGATCGCGGAGCTGCGCGGCGGTCAGTAGAGCGGACTCGTTCGCGCCGTCGAGCAGTTCAGTGAACAACAGCCGCTCCGGCGCCGCCTCGGCCTGCTCGCAGAGCAAGTCGATCAGGTCACGATCGTTCTCCGCCCCGCGCATCTCCCTGCCCGCGAGCGGTCCCATTACGTGGTGTGAGTGTACTCGGATAAGCCATCGCGGTAGGCGCTTGACCGCGGCTAGGGCGAGGTCAGCGGACCGTCGCGGGTCCCCGGGGCTCGGTTCAGGACTTGCAAGGCTTCCCTGCCCCTTCCGCTTGTTCGACTTGTCATCTAGGGTGGGTGAGTAGGAGACCGGGTGGCGGCGCAAGGGGTTTTGCGGCTTGTCGAAGTGGCAACGGAGTGTCGTTGGAGTTTTGATGGTGGTCGGGGGCTTGCTTTCGGCTGCGCCGGCGCAGGCTGCCGATCGCGCGTTCGAGTCCCGCTTCAGCACCAATCAGCCGGGCGACATCGCGATCGTCTCGAACACCGCGCTGACTTGCCCAACCGCCGCCGCGAACTGCACGGCCGCCCAGAACGGGGCGGGCACCGGCAGCCGCAACAACAACGACTTCTCGATGGGGCGCGTCGACGTCGACTCGGACGCGGGCACGGCCATGTCCTCGCGCTCGACGCTGGCGATGCCGAGCGGAGCGAAGGTGCTCTTCGCCGGTCTCTACTGGTACGCCAACAGCAATAGCGCTTCGCGCAACTCCGTCAAGTTCCAGGCGCCCGGCGAAAGCGGCTACACCACCCTGACGGCAACAACGCTCGATGCCTCGACCACCACGAACTGGTACCAGGGCTTCGCGGACGTCACGGACCGCGTTCGCGCCGCGGGCAACGGTGTTTACACGACGGCGGACATCACGCTCACCACCGGGAACGGCCAGGCGGGGGGCTGGGCGCTGGTCGTCGCCTACAACGACCCCGCGCAGCCGCCGCGCAACCTCTCGGTCTTCGACGGAATCACCGCCGTGCCGCCGACGCCGAACACGATCACAGTCAAAGGCTTCCGGACACCCCCGACCGGGGCCGTGAAGACGACGCTGGGGGTCGTCTCGGTCGAGGGTGACGCGAGCCTGGTGGGCGACGGGATGTCGCTCAACAGCACCGCCCTCTCGGATTCTCTGAATCCGAAGACCAACCCCTTCAACAGCACGATCTCGACGCTCGGTGCCGATGCGGGCGGGCGCACGCCCAACTACACCAACCAGCTCGGCATGGACGCCGACCTCTTCAACGCGGACGGAATCCTCGGGAACAACGCCACGAGCGCGACGATCAAGCTGACGACCGTGGGCGACGTCTATCTGCCTGGGGTCGTCTCGTTCTCGACCGAGTTGTACGCCCCGATCGTGGTGCCGACGAAGACGGTTCAGAACCTCACGAACCCCGGTACCTCTGCGCAGGAAGGCGACACCCTCCGCTACTCGCTCAGCTTCCAGAACAACGGCCAGGACGACGCCGACGGCTTCGTGGCGACCGACTCCATCCCGGCCGGCGCGACATACAAGCCCGGGTCGCTCCAGATCACGGCGGGGCCGAACGCACCCGCGTCGCCGACGGACGGCGCCGGTGACGATCTCGCCGAGTTCGATTCCAGCGAGGATCGAGTCCGCTTCCGCATGGGCACGGGCGCGAACGCCACGGACGGCGGCTCGGTCGCCCAGGGTGGCGGCACCGTCACGGCGACGTTCGACGTCACGGTTGACGGGGGCCACAAGGAGGGCGACGTCATCACTAACCGCGGCAGCAGCGACTACCGCGGTCAAACGACAGGCGTGCCGTTCCTCGACCAGCAGACCCCGGAGGTGGAGACGCCGGTTCGCGTCCCCGACATGACGCTGTCGAAGACGCATTCGCCGGCGTTCGTGTCCGGCGGCAACACGACCTTCACGCTGATCGCATCGAACGTCGGCGACGTTTCGACGAACGGCGGCCAGGTAACGGTGACCGACACCTTCCCGAGCGGGGCCGCGGGGTTCGACTCGATTCAGAACGCCGAGGGCTCCGGCTGGAACTGCTCGGTCGCCGGGCTGACTCTCACCTGCACGCGAAGCGACGTGCTCGGCGCGGGCCAGAGCTACCCGCCGATCATCGTCGACGCGCGCGTGCACGATCCGATCGCGGCCACGATCGTGAACAACGCGACCGTCTCCGGCGGCGGTGAGAACAACACCGCCAACAACTCGGCCACCGACAGCGCCGGCGCGACGGCACAGGCCGACGTCCAGGTGGCAAAGCGGACGACGACGCCGAAGGTCTCCCAGGGTGACGAGGTCGAGTGGGTGGTCGACGTGCGCAACGCAGGACCCTCGACCGCGGCGAACGTGACACTCGCGGACAACATGCCCGGTGGCGACTACGACCAGGTCGAGGTCGAAACGACCCAGGGCACCTGCGACACGACGGTCAGCTGCAACCTGGGCTCGATCGTGGCCGGCGGCACAGCGACGGTGACGATCCGCGCACGTGTGCTCGCCAACGACACGACGCTCACAAACGTCGCGACGGGCACCACGACGACGACCGATCCGAGGCCGACCAACAACAGCGGTCAGGCTGACCTCGAGGTCGACAACACGGCCGACGTCTTGATCGAGAAGACGGGCGGACCCGCGAACCCCGCCATCAACACCCCCTACAGCTACTCCCTCTCGGTCGGTAACGACGGGCCCGGCACGGCGACCGACGTCGAGATCGTCGACCAGCTCCCGACCGCGCTCGACAACCCGATCGTGATCCCGGCTGCGGGGTGGACCTGCAACGCGCCCGGGACCGGTGGCACACTGAAGTGCACGCGCGCGACACTCGCCGTCGGTCCCGCGGCGCCGGCCGTGACGATCGCCGGGACGATCGCCCCGGCCGCGGCGGGGACCCTCTTTGGCAACACGGCCGGCGTGACGACGAGCAGCCGGGATCCCGACCCGGGAGACAACACGGACAGCACGACCGAGCTCGCCACCCCCTCGGCTGATCTCGGGGTGACGAAGCAGTTCGACACCGACACCGGCACCGCCGGCGTACAGAACGACCCCGTCAACCCGGGCGACACTGTTTCGGTCGTCCTCAACGTGACCAACAACGGCCCGACCGCCGCGTCGAGCGCGACGCTCGACGACGTCTTCCCCGCGGGGCTCGACGTCACCGCGGTCACCGGGGCCGGCTGCGCGGAGGGTCCGGCGAACCAGGTGACGTGCAACTTCGGGACGTTGAACTCGGGTGACACACGGGCGGTGACCGTGACCGCGACCGTCCTTGCTTCAGCCGCCAATACGACGGTGACCAACACGGCGACGGTCGACAGCGCTACCCCCGACCACATCCCCAGCAACGACTCGGACCGTGACGAGCTGAGCGTGCTCGCGTCGGCCGACATCTCGATGTCCAAGACGGCGGATGTCACCGACCCCGCGATCGGCGACACCGTCACCTACACGCTCACCGCCACGAACAACGGCCCGAGTGGCGCCACCGGTGTGAGCATCAGCGACCAGCTGCCCTCCTCGCTCTCGTTCGTGTCGGCCTCCGCCGGCTGTAACGAGGCCGGGGGGACGGTCACGTGCTCGCCCGCCCTTGGGACGCTCGCCAACGGTGCGAACGCGAGCTTCACGATCACGGTCACGGTCGTGGGCGGAGCGGGAACGACCGTCGCAAACAACGCCGAGGCAACGTCCGCGACGACCGACCCCGATCCCACCAACAACAAGCGGACGGCCCCGGTCAGGGTCAAGCCGCGCGCCGACCTCGAGCTCGAGAAGACGGTCGACGACGCCACTCCCGACGTCGAGGCCGACGACAGGTTCACCCTGAAGGTCACCAACCACGGCCCGAACACCGCCGAGAACGTGGTGATCTCCGATCCTCTACCGGCGGGGATGATCTTCGTGGACGCCTCGCCCGGGTGCGACTACGACGGCACGACCGTGACCTGCGACATCGGCACGCTTGCGAACAACGAGAGCGCGACGCGCACGATCACGATGCGGGCGCCGGTCGCGCTCGCAGAGCAGGCGCGGACCAACTCGGCCACGGTAACGACGACGACCACCGACCCGACGCCAGGCAACAACGACGCCAACGCCAACTTCACCATCGGCAAGCGGGTCGACCTCGCAGTGAACAAGACCGTCTCCCCCGGAACGGCCGCCGCGGGCGGCAACGCGAGCTACACGATCGGGCTCACCAACAACGGCCCGAGCGCGGCGACGAACGTGGAGCTCGACGACCCGCTGCCCGCCGGGCTCGAGCTCGTGAGTGCGACGCCGAGCCAGGGCAACTGCACCTCGAACGGAAACCAGGTCGAGTGCGATCTCGGAACGATTGCCTCGGGTGGCGGCGCTCAGGTGGTCATCACCGTGCGCCCGGCCGCTTCCGTCGTCGGCCGCCGGCTGGAGAACACGGCCACAGTGCGGGCCAGCGAACCCGAGGTCCGGCTTCTCAACAACCGCGACAGCGCGCCGCTCGACGTGACCGCGGCCCAGCAAGCCCAGGGCCCCCAGCCCGACCTGCGGGTCACGAAGACACTCGAGGACAGGACGCCGATGGCGGCCAAGGAGGTCGACTACACGATCGTCGTCGAAAACCGCGGCACCGGGACCGCGCGCAACGTCGTCATGACGGACACCTTCAGCGCGCCCGTCTACGGGATCACCGTGAAGGCGTCGCAGGGCAAGTGCCCGAGCAAGTCGCCGATCAGGTGCGAGCTCGGCGACATCGGACCTGGCGGACGGGTGACGATCAGGTTGACCGTGCGCCCGCGACAGACCGGGCGGCTGAGGAACAGCGTGGTCGTGACGAGCCCCGACGCGGCCGCGGTGCTGGCGACGGTCGACGCAAGGGTCGGCGCCGGGCCGGCGAAGGTCAGCGTGCGCAAGAGCCCGAGCCGCAGCCGCGCCGGCGCCGGCGACACCATCCGCTTCACGATCCGCGTCCGCTCCCACGGGCCGAACAGCGCGCGAAACGTGCGCGTCTGCGATCCGCTCCCGTCTGGCCTTACCTATGTCAGCGCCCGCGGCGCGAGCTTCCGCAACGGTGAGGTCTGCTGGCGGATCGACAGCCTCGCCAAGCGGCGCCAGCGCACGTTCGTGATCGTGACGCGGGCGGCGAAGCTTCCGCGCACGCGCAACGTGCGCAACACCGCGCGCGTCAGCGCGGACGCCGCGAGGACCGCGCGCGAAGGCGCCCAGGTGCGCGTCCTCGGCGCGCCGAGCCGCCAGGGCGGCGTGACCGGCTGAGCGCCCCGCGCTAGCGGATCAGGACCGGCGCACCGGGCGGGACGTGCGTTGCGATCCAGCTGACCGGGCCGTTGTCGATGCGGATGCAGCCGTGTGACGCCGCGCTACCGAGCGGGTCCTGGAAGCTGGCGCCGCCTCGCCCATGGATCGCGACGCGGCCGTTCGCGCCTGCGTACTCCTGCAGCACGTTTGACAGCACAGTCAGCGGCAGCACCCACGATCCGACGAACCCCCGCGACGAGTTCTGGCGGGCGTGTTCGTACAGCGCCGCTTGCCCGCCGGGGGTGGGCGTGGAGGGCTTGCCGACCACCGCATTGAAGCGCTTGACGCGCTTGCCCCGGCGGTAGACCTCCACCACCCTTCGGCCCCTCCGGACCTTCACCCAGTACGGGGTGTGGGAGAGGGCGACGTGATCGCGCGGCACCCAGCCGGACTTTCCGTTCGGCCGGATCGGCAGGAGCACCTTCAGCCACTTGCGGCCTTGCTCCACCTTCGAGCCGAGGACCAGGAGGACCTGCTCCTGACCGGACCACGAGGTGCGCGTGGCGACTCGCCAGATCTTGCGGCCGGAGCCAGGTTGAGTCCGCGCGATAGCGGGCTTGACGAAGCGGGCCCGGGTTCCGCCCTCCTCCTTCGTTGGACCCGCGATCGCCCAGCCGGACGGCACCGGCCCCGCCGCGGCGGTGGCGGGTAGACACGCGACGAAGACGCATGCGCTCAGGAGGGACCCCTTCCATCGCATTCCGCGTTGATGGTAGACCGGCGATCAGCTCCCGGCGGCGATCACCTGGCAGCTACTGTGGCCCGATGGCCTACACCGCACTCGAAGCCCGCAAGGAGCTGCTCGACTCGGTCGCTGCAGCCGCGAACGAGCTCGGCACCTCCCTTGCGTTACTCGGCGACGCTTTCGAGCTACTCGACGAAGCGACCGCCGACGCGCTGGAGTCGAAGCTCTTCGCCCCGGTCCAGGCCGCCTTCGGCCGCCTCAAGCGGACCCATGCCGAGTCCGCTCGCGCGCACGACCTGCCGGCCGCCAACTTCGAGCCGCAGGCCGGCGGCCTCCCCTCCGCCGGCGCGAAGGGTTTGATCGACGCGGCCGTCGAGGCCGCCATGCGTGCCGATGTGGCGCTCGCTGCGGCGCAGGACTCGCCCAAGCTGATCGAGCTCGGCGACTCCGAGCTGCGAGCCGGGCTGACCGAGGCGCGCGCCCTGCTCGGTCCGCTGCGCGCCAATGCGCGCGAGCTCGAGCGCACGCTTGGGCGCTAGCCCGATTGCTCGCCCGCGTCGTACGCCTTGATCGCGCGCTTCGGCGCGCGCTGGCGCCAGGCCTCTTCGACCAGCTCCGCGAGCTCGGTCGGATCCACGCGGTCGAGGTTGACGAGCACGAACGGGTAGCCGTCGTAGTGCGCCGTCGTGAAGAAGGTGTCGGGATCGCCCTGGAGCAGCGCCTCCTTCTCACCCATGTCGGCGACGTGGATCACGAGCGCGTCAGGGTCGGTCCGCAGCCTGCACAGCCCACCTCTGCCGGCGACCTTGAGCGCGGGAGTGTTGAACCAGGTGCCTTCCTCGACCTCGGGGAATCGCTTCCCGATCGCAACGACATCGGACCAGTCGGGCACGGAAGCAGGCTATGGCCCACGAGGAGGCCGGCTCAGTCGAGCTCGACCCAGACCGGGCTCGAGTATGCGAGCGAGCGGCCCTCTGAGTCACGGGCGCGAACGTAGTACCAGCGCTCGGAGCTGGAGGCCGGACGCGTCACGTCCAGCGTGTCCGTGCCCGTGGCGACGACAGTGCCGCCGCTCGTCACGAGCTCGAGCGTCGTGCCCGCAGACGACGCCTGCAGGTGGACCGGCGCGCCGGAGGCACGCTGGAGGCGGGCGCCCATCTGCTCGCCGTCGGCAGTAAAGCCGAGGCGGATGCCGGCGCGCGTGACGGCGTAGAAGTTCCGCGCCAGCATCGCTTGGCGTAGAGCGTCGCGGGTCAGCGCCGGGGCAAGGATCACGGTCTTGTTCTCCGCGGGTATTCCCCAGCTCGTGTCGTGGGTGTCCTCGGCGCCGATCGCTCCGATGTGCCAGCCGTTGTCGAGCGCCTCGCCGTAGGCGCCCGTCGGGTGGAACGCCGTCGGCGCGCCGTAGTCGCCGCCCCCGTTGAACAGCTCCATCCCGACCATCCGACCATCGGCGGCGGGCACGTAGCGGAAGGCGTCCCAGTCGCCGCCGGGGAGCAACAGGTCGTCGGGCGTGTAGGGGCTGATGAACCCGCCCGGCAGGATCTCGCCGAGCTCTCGCCGGCCCGGGTGGTTGAAGATCCCGAGGGCGTCCCTGCCGCCGCCGCTGGTAACCGCGCGCGTAAACCAGCTCCAGAAGAAGTCCATCGAGACGTAGCCGCCGTCGATCTTGGCGTTCGTGTTGTTGTGCGAGAACAGCACGCTGAGGTGGCCGTGGCGGTCGTTCGTCCACTCGAACCCGCGGATGCCGACGAAGTCCGCCGTGGTCGCGGCGTTCGCCTGCTCGCGCATGGCCTGCCACTTGCGCAGCGAGTCGCCGAGCCGCTTCTGGTCCGAGAAGAGGCAGAGCAGCAGCGCCGGGCCGATGCACTTCGTGTTCGTCACGATCGGCAGCTGCGCGTTGTCCGAGTGCTCGGTCAACCCCATGAAGTCGCTGCCGCGATCGCGCACGGCGGCGAACGCGTCGGCGGGCCTCGTTCCGGGCTCGCCGTCCGAGTAGGCGGTGTGCTCGTGGATCGCCCCCTCGAACTCCTGCGGCGCCTGCGCGAACGCGGCCGCCGGGAGCGCGAGCGAGCCAAACGCAAGCGCGACTGCGAGTCCCCTCCCCGTCACGCGTTCCACTTTACCCGTTCGTCGGCGGGCTGAGCAAGCGATACGCTCGGCGCGATGGGAGTCCAGAGCCGGCGCAACCGGTCGCTCGTCCGCAAGGCGCGCGAGAAGCGGCTGATAGGGAAGGCCGAGGTCGGCGCCGTCGTGTTCACCCAGACCGGTCCGACCGCGGCCCAGAGCGCCGGGTCGATGACCGGTTCGATGGGTGCGGAGGAGGTGGGACTCGCATCTTCCGCCACACCGGCCGTCGGCACCGTGCACGCCATCGTCGCAACAGAGGCGAAGCTCTACGTGCTCGAGGTACACGGGCTCTCGGACCCGCACCGCGTCGTCTACAAAGAGGACCTGGCCGCCGCCGACGTAACTGAGGATGGGAGCGCTCTGGTGATCGGCGGCAAGACCTACAACCGGCTCTTCTTCACCAAGGGCGACGCTCGAGCGCTGCAGCGGTTTCTCGAGGACCGCGCGGGCGCCCGCTAGGGGATATCTGACGGCTTACTGAGCGAGCTCGAACGCGCCGATGTCGCACGCCGCGCCCTGCGGCCGCGACACACCGCGCTGGTCGGCCGTGCCCTGGCAGAGGCTCGCGCCCGTGTAGCCCCTACTCGGAGCGGAACGACCCGCTGCCGTCGAGGTCGAGCGACGTTCCGCCGAAGTCCTCCTTGCTCACCTGCTCGACGAGTTGCGCCGCGGCGTTCGTCGGGTCACGCTCAGGTGTGCCGGGGCCGACGAGCCGCATCGAGGTGAAGCGGCCGTTCTCGACGCGCCCACTCGGGCTGACCCTCACCTTGAGGATGCCGCTGAGGCCGAGCGCGCCGCTCGCGGGGAAGTTCTTCCAGCCGGCGAAGTTCGCGAGTGAGTACGCGATCAGGCGGCCCTTGTAGCGCTCCATCCCGCGAAGGACGTGCGGACCCGACGCGAGCACGAGGTCGGCGCCGGCGTCGATCGCCGCGCGCGCGAACGCGCGCGAGTCGCCACGGTCCTCGCCGAGGAACGCCTCCGCTCCCGCCGGGACGTGTGTCTTGTCGGCGCCCTCGGCACCGAGGTGGGCGAGCGCGATCACGAGCTTGCCCTTGCGGGTCGCCTCTTTGACGAGGCGACGCACGCCGTTGAGATCGGTCACGTTGGCGGACCAGGGGTAGGGGGCGAAGCCCACGAGCGCGATCGGGACGCCCGCCCGCCTGACGACCGTCACCTGTCCCGGCCGCCCGGTGTGGGCAAGCCCATTGGCGCGCAGCGCGCGAACGGTCTGTTGCTGCCCGCCGGGACCGAAGTCGTAAGCGTGATTGTTGGCGACGTTCATCACGTCGAAGCCGGCGTTCTTGAGCGCGACGGCGTTCTTCGGCGGAGCCTGGAAGCTGAAGCAGGTGCCGGTGTCGGCGCCGCACTTGGACGCCCCGCCGGTGGCGAACGTCCCCTCGAGGTTCCCGATCGTCAGGTCGGCGTCGCGCAGCCGGTCGCGGACCGCGTCGAACTGCGCGTCGCCGTTCCCCGGTGGGACGCCGTAGCGGGAACCGGGAGTGATGTCGCCGACCCACGCGATCGAAAGGCTCGGTAGGGGCGCCGCGGCGGCGGGCAATCCGGGGAGCGCTGTGCCCGGGCGGCGTTCGTCATCCGCCGTAGCGGCGCTGGAGGAGGTCACCTCGTCGTTCGCGGGCGTGCGGACGAGCGTCGCGTAGGCGACGACGGCGCCAACCAGGAGGACCCATACCGGCGCGCTCCGTACGAGGGTGCGCAGGCCGACGCGGCGGAGTCGCACCCCAAGCGGGCTCTGGGGCAGCGTCCGTTGCCGCGCCGGGATGGGGAGCGGTGCAGGAGCGGGAACGGGAGCCGGCCGCGGGGCGACGACCCGCCGCACACGGATCTCCTCTCCCGGGACCGGGTCCGGCGGGACGAGTGGTTTGGCAGGGGCGGGCCGGACCGTGGGGGCCGCGCGCGCCGCCGGCGATGCGCGCGCCGTCCCAGCGGCCGTCAACCGCGGTGGCCGGCGTGGCGCTTCGTCGAGCGTCAGCCGCACCTCGTCGTAGAGGGCGGCGTCCGTCAGCGGCGGCTCGACGCGCACTCCCGCGGCAGCGAGCCAGCGCCCGCTCAGCTCGCGCAGCATGCGACTCGGCTCGTCGCTGCGCGAGAAGCGCTCGAGCACGTCCGCGGCGACGACAGTCACCGCGCCGCCGGCCTCCCTGGTCCGCTCGCGCCAGTAGTCCTCGCCGAGCGGCGACGCGTCCGCGCCGCCGGCGCGGACGACCCCTCCTCGGTCTCTGACCGTCGCCCTCATTCCTCCTCGCGCGGGCGACGATAGGAACGCGACCGGTCGTTATCGGCGGCCGATCCCCTTCTAGCGCGTCAGGCCGTCGTCGGCTGCTCCTCGTCGCCGCGCGCGTCGAGCTCGCGCGCGATCGCTTGCATCGTGGCGTCGCGCTCCATCCGCGCGTCGAGCAGAGGGTTGAGGATGCCGCGCAGCGCTGAGAGCAAGACCCACCGGCGCGGCCGGACGATCCGCGGCGCGCGGCTCTCGATCCCGCTGACGATCGCCTCGCCTGCGACCGAGGGATGCAGCCGCTTGCGGAGCACTCTCGGGATCGTCTCGAGAGCGGTGTCGAAGATGGGGTCCTCATCGACTCCCTGGTGGACCATCTCGGTGTCGATGAAGCCGAAGTAAGCGACGCTTGCGCTCGCGCCGTGCTGGACCAACTCCAAGCGGAGGGCACGGCCGAACTGCTCGACGGCCGCCTTGCTCATCGCGTAGGGGACGGCGCCGGCTCCGTTCTGGAAGGCATAGACGGACGCGACGACCACGGCGTGCCCGCGCCTAAGGACGATCTCCGGCAGCGCCGCTTCGACCGTCCGGACGACGCCGAGCTGGTTGACGTCGATCACGCGCTCGAAGGCCTCGGTCGACATCGCGCGGAAGGTCGCCGCCCGTGAGGCGATACCGGCATTCGCCACGACAACGTCGAGCCCCCCGAAGCGCTCGACCGTAGTCGCGACCGCCGCCTGCATGGCGCCGCGGTCGGTCACGTCCGCGGCGAGCCCGATCGCGCGCTCGTCGTGGAGGCGGGCGGCCGCTGCTTCCGAGGCGTCCGCTTCCAGGTCGACAACGACCACCGAGGCGCCGCGCCCGACGAGCGCCTTTGCAGTCTCGAAGCCGATGCCCCGCGCGGCGCCGGTCACGAGGGCGACCTTGTTTGCCAGGTCGTAGCGAGCGATCGTGCGACTCTAACCGTCAGGGTACGATCGGCCGTGATGAGGGCGGTCACGTGTACGAACGCGGAGCTCGAGGTCGTGGACCTGCCCGAGCCGGAGCCGGTCAAGGGCCAGGTCCGGCTCGAGGTGCTCCGCTGCGGGATCTGCGGCTCGGACCTCCACGCCCGCCACGGCCTCGACGAGTGGGCCGACATGGCCGCGAAGGCCGGGTACGACCGCTTCGCCCGCTCGAACGAGCCGGTCGTGTTCGGCCACGAGTTCTGCGGCGAGGTCGCCGAGCACGGGCCGGGCTGCAAGGGCGAGCTGAAGACAGGGACGCACGTCGTGGCGTTCCCGATCCTGCGCGGGAAGGACGCGATCGACACGATCGGCCTCTCCGCGCATGCGCCCGGCGCCTACGCGGAGCGGCTGCTGGTCCAGGAGTCGCTGATGCTGCCGGTGCCGAACGCCCTGCCGCCCGACCGCGCCGCGCTGACGGAGCCGATGGCCGTCGCCTGGCACGCGGTGCGCCGCGGCGAGGTCGGCAAGCGCGACGTCGCGATCGTGATCGGCTGCGGGCCCGTCGGGCTCGGCGTGATCCTCTTCCTGAAGGCGAAGGGCGTGCGGACGGTCGTCGCAAGCGACTACTCGTCCGGGCGGCGCGCGCTCGCCAAGGCCTGCGGAGCGGACATCGTCGTCGACCCGTCGTCGGACTCGCCCTACACCGCGACCGACAAGGGCAACCACCTGCGTGACATCCCGTCCGCGCTCGAGCTGGCGCTCGGCACACGCGAGAAGCTCGAGCGGCTGCCAGTGGGTTGGTGGCACGTGTGGCGGCTCGGCGAAGCGCTCGGGGCGGGCCCGAAACGCCCGGTGATCTTCGAATGCGTCGGCGTCCCCGGCGTGATCGAGTCGATCATCGAAGGTGCCCCGCTCTTCTCTCGGGTCGTCGTCGTCGGCGTCTGCGTCGGCGAGGACCGCTTCACGCCAGCGATGGCAATCAACAAGGAGATCGACCTGCGCTTCGTCGTCGGCTACACGCCGGTCGAATTCCGCGATGCGCTGCACATGCTCGCCGAGGGCAAGGTGGACCCGAGCCCGCTGGTAACCGGCGCGGTCGGCCTCGAGGGCGTGGACGCCGCGTTCACCGCGCTCGGCGACCCGGAGACCCACGCCAAGATCCTGATCGATCCCCACAGCGAGGCTGCCGAGCCGGTCGCGGTCGCGTAGCCTGCCTGCGATGGCGCAAGCCGGCCAGGTGATCGAGGGATACGACGGCTTCCAGCTGAACCTCGTCCAGACGGGCGCCGAGACCAACGGAGAGCTGCTCGAGATGGAGGCAAGCTACGGCGGAAGCGGGAAGTTCCCGCCCGAGCACCTCCACCCAAACCAGCACGAGCACTTCGAGGTGCTCGAAGGCAGCGTGCGGGCGATCGTCGGAGGAGAGGAGCGGAAGTTCGCACCGGGCGAGGAGTTCGACGTTCCGCCGGGGACGCCCCACCAGATGGCCGCCGACGAGCCCTCGCGCGTCCGTTGGGAGGTGCGCCCCGCACTGCGCACGGCCGAGTTCTTCGAGCGGCTGTTCGGAGAGGGACCCGGCAGCGCTCAGGCCACCGATCCGATCGAGGACTTCTGGACCGAGTTCGGCGACGAGGTCCGGCTCACGGGCGGCGCGTCCTGATGGCCGCGACCGCTGCCCCTCCGCGCCCGAGCGATCAGGGCGCCGCCACGAAGCCTGCAACGGAGATCCCTGGCCCGCCGGGCCCCGGATTTCTCCAGACGCTCCTCGGCGTGATGCGCCCGATCACGACGCGAGTGAGCGCGCGGCGGCGCTACGGCCCGCTCTACCAGACGAACGACGCGATCATCGGCCAGACCTTCCACATCGCAGACCGCGACCTGATCGAGCAGATCTTCAAGTGGAAGCCGGACCAATACCGGGTCGGCGAGCCGCGCGCGATCATGGAGCCGGTGACCGGCCGCTCGTCGGTGCTGCTGCTCGACGGCGCCGAGCACCTCCGCCACCGCAAGCTGATGCTGCCGCCGTTCCACGGCGAGGCGATCACGCGCTACAGCGAGGTGATCGAGGAGATCGCCAACCGCGAGATCGACGGCTGGCGCGAAGGACAGACGATCCAGACGCGGGCGGTCGCGCAGGCGATCACGATCGAGGTGATCATCCGCGCGGTCTTCGGCATCACCGATCCCGCGCGCATCGCCGAGCTCAAGGACCTCCTGCCGCGGATCTCCTCCCCGAGCCCGTTCCTACTGCTCGCCCAGAAGGATCTCGGACCGCGCAGCCCGTGGGGACGGTTCGTGCGGATACGCGACCGTGTGGACGAGTTGCTCTACGAGGAGATCGGGCAGCGGCGCGCGGCCGACGACGGCGACGGCCGTGACGACGTGATGACCCTTCTGCTCGCCGCCCGCGACGAGGACGGCGAGCCGCTCACTGATCGCGAGCTGCGCGACGAGCTGATCACGATCCTGATCGCTGGCTACGAGACCACCGCCACCTCGATCGGCTGGGCGTTCGAGCGGCTGCTGCGTACCCCGTCCGCGCTCTCACGGCTCACACGAGAGGTACACGCGCGCGAGGGTGACGAGTATCTCGAGGCCGTGATCAAGGAGACGCTGCGGGTCCGTCCGGTGGTCAGCGAGGTCTTCCGCGCGCCGACCGAGCGGACCGAGCTCGGCGGCTACGTCTTCGAGCCCGGTGCACAGCTGGCGGTCGCGATCCTGACGATCCAGTTCGACCCGGAGCTCTACGCGCCCGACCCGGAGGCCTTCCGCCCCGAGCGTTTCCTCGAGGGCGCGCCCGAGCCCTACACCTGGGTGCCCTTCGGCGGCGGCGTGCGCCGCTGTCTCGGGGCAGCGTTCGCCCAGCTCGAGATGCGCATCGTCATCGCGACGATCCTTCGGCGGGCGGTGCTACGTGCGCCGCGTGCCGCCGACGAGAAGGCTCGCTTCCGCGGCGTGACCCTGCTGCCCGCCCGCGGCGGACAGGCGATCGTTGATGAGTTCCGCGAAACGGGGAAGTCTTAGCGGCACGACCGGGTTCCGAGTTCGCGAAGGAGAGACCTATGGGGAAGATCGTGGTGTCGCAGTTCGTTTCGATCGACGGGGTGTTCGAGGACCCGGGCGGGTCCGAGGACCACAAACACGGCGGCTGGGCGTTCAAGTTCGACCGCGGCGACGACGGCAACCAGTTCAAGCTGGACGAGGTGATGGGCAGCGAGGCGCTGCTGCTCGGGCGGATCACCTACGAGGGGTTCGCCGCCGCCTGGCCCGAGCGCGAGGGCGAATTCGCCGACAAGTTCAACAACATGCCGAAGTACGTCGTCTCGAGCACGATCGGAGAGCCGGAGTGGAACAACACCACGGTGATCTCCGACGACGTCGCCGGCGAGGTCGCGAAGCTGAAGGATCAGATCGACGGCACCATCCTCGTCAACGGCAGTGCGCAACTCGTCAAGACCTTGCGCGACGCCGACCTGGTGGACGAATACGTGCTGATGGTCTTCCCGCTCGTCCTCGGCAGCGGCAAGCGGATGTTCGACGAGGGCGAGGAGATGACGAGCCTCACGCTGTCGAAGACGCAGCCGGTGGGGCCCGACGGGGTGATCGTGCTCTGCTACACCCCCGCCGGCGATTGATTCGTCGTATGCTCGCGCCATGAGCACGCTCGACCAGGTGCGCCGCCTCGCGGGCAAGCCGCTGGAGGCGGTCACGAACGTCGTGACCCGCCCGACGGCTGCCGGGCGCAACCGCCCCTTCTCGCCGGTCGACGTCATCGAGGCCCTCCGCGGCGGGAGCCTCGAGAACACCGTCAAGGACCGCGTCGTCCTGATCACCGGCGGGTCGTCCGGGATCGGCGCCGCGACCGCCGAGCAGATCGGCAGGGCCGGGGGCGAGGTCGTCCTCGTCGCGCGCGGGGTCGAGAAGCTCGAGCAGACGAAGGCGCGGGTCGAGGAGCTCGGAGGGCGGGGGCACGTCTTCCCCTGCGACCTCTCCGACACCGAGGCGATCGGCGAGATGGCCGAGGCGGTGCTCGCCGATGTCGGGCGGGTGGACATCCTCGTCAACAACGCCGGCCGGTCGATCCGGCGCTCGCTCGAGCTCTCCTACGACCGCTTCCATGATTACCAGCGGACGATGCAGCTGAACTACTTCGCCGCGGTGCGGCTGATGCTGGCCCTGCTGCCAGGGATGCGCGAGCGGCAGTTCGGCCACGTAGCGAACGTTTCGACGGTCGGCGTCCAGACGCGTGTGCCGCGCTTCGGCGCCTACATCGCCTCGAAGGCCGCGCTCGACACCCTCTGCGACGCCTGGCAAGCCGAGACGCGGCCCGACAACGTCAGCTTCACGACGATCCACATGGGCCTCGTGCGCACGCCGATGATCGAGGCGACGACGATCTACGACCGCTTCCCCACGCTGTCGCCGGATGAGGCGGCCGACGTGGTCTGCCGCGCGATCATCCACAGGCCGCGGCGCGTGAGCCCGCCGTTCGGGTCGTTCGCGGCGTTCGCGGACTCCCTCAGCCCGCAGATCATGGATCAGGTCCGCAGCCGCGGATTCCAGATGTTCGACGACTCGAGCGCGGCCAAGGGCGATAAGGACAAGGCGGACAAGCCGATCACGGCGCAGGGCAGGGCGTTCGCCGAGGTCACCCGCGGCGTCCACTGGTAGCGCCTGCGTTCAGCGGCTTCGGCGTCGGCTCAGCGGTCCGGCGTGCGGCGCTTGAAGACCGTCCGGAAGGCGGGCAGCAGCACCGTGCGAGGCAGGTAGTGCCCGGTGCGGGCCATCGCCTGCGGGACGACGCCGGGCACGACCGAGCGCTTGCCCTTCTCCATCCCCTCGACCGCCTCGCGCGCGACCTGCTCGGGTGAGACCTTGCTGCCCGGGATCATGACCGCCTCCGCGCCCGCCGTCTCGGCCCACTCGGTCTCGACCGGGCCCGGGCACAGCACCGTGCACGAGACGCCCGTCCCGCTCAGCTCGGCGTGGAAGGCCTCCGAGAACGTCTGGACGAACGCCTTCGTCGCACTGTAGGTGGCCATCCCGGGCAGCGGCTGGAACGCCGCGATCGAGGCGATGTTGAGGATCGCTCCCTCGCCGCGGTCGACCATCGGCCCGGCGAAGGTGTGAGTGAACTGGAGCAGCGCGGTGACGTTCACCTCGAGCTGCTCGAGCTCGCGTGCCTCGTCGAGGGTGAGGAAGTCGCCGGCCGTGCCGAAACCGGCGGCGTTGACAACGCCGGCCACCGGGCGCCCACTCTCGTCCAGGGCCTTGATCAGCGCCTTGCGGTGCGTCGGCTTGCCGAGATCGTGCTCGTGCACGTCTACCTCGACGCCGTGCTTCTTGGTCAGGTCGGCGGCGAGATCGTCGAGACGCTCACGGCGGCGTGCGACGATCGCGAGCCGGTGACCACGCTCGGCAAGCAGCCGTGCGATCTCCGCGCCGATCCCCGACGACGCGCCGGTCACGAGGACCTGGTTGGAGGGGTCTGGCGTCGGCAGGCTCATGCGGGCGGGCGCAAGTCTCTACTGCGGCCGCTCCGCGGTCAAGTTATGCGTGTTCTGGCCGATGGAACAGACATGCTCGACGACCGTTCGTACAACCGCGCCCGCGCCGTTGCCGCCGTGCTGACGCTCGGGATCAGCAGCGTCGCGATGCCGCGCCGGCCCTCGATCGAGGAGGACCGCCGGCGCGAATGGGCGGAGGAGCGCCGCCTGCGGGCCCGGGTCGCCGAGAGCCGAAATCCCTTCGCGCGCTTCTGGTACCGCCGCGCGATCACCCGCTCCCGCCGCCGCCAGCGCGCCCTCGCGCGCGCGCAGTGGTTCGGCGGCCGCCGCTAGCCGCCCCCACGCATCGGGCATTCGCCCTAAACGGGGGAGGAATCTCCCGGTTGTCGCGTCCTATGCATGCCATGCGCGCGCCAGACGAGACAGCCGATCACGTTCTGGGCAGGCTCGCCGACAGGGCGCACGGATTGGTGAGGTCGAAGGACGCGCTCGCGGCGGGCGTCACCAGAGGCGAGTTCGCGGTTCGGGTTCGCCGTCGCTACCTCATTCGCCAGCACCGCGGGATCTATCGCGTGGGCCACGCCGCTCCAAACATCGAAGCCGACTACCTCGCAGCGGTTTGGGCGTGCGGAGACGAAGCACGGCTCAGCGGCTTCGCGGCTGCCTACGAGTACCGCCTCATCAGAGGGACGCCGCCGACGCCGGAGGTATCGGCGCCGACCAAGCGGACGATCGAGGGTGTGATCACCCATCACCGCCGACGAACCGACTTGGGTCCGATCGTCGTAGTCCGCGGGATTCCGGTGACGACGGTGGCACAAGTGATCGTGGACATCGCGTCGCGACTCAGCGACGAGAGGCTTGCTCAGGTCCTCCACGAAGCGGGCGTCCGCTACGAAACGAAGCCCTCGAGCATCGAGCAGGTCCTCGCTCGGCAGCCCAACGCGTCGGGCTCCAGGCGGCTGCGGATGATCATGCGGGACGATGCGGCCGCGACGCTCAGCGCCCTGGAGCGCGCGTTCCCGAGGTTGCTCGGCGCCGAAGGCCTCGACCTCCCGGACGAGATGAACCGTCCGGCTGGCGGCCACTACGTCGATTGCCGTTGGATTGAGAAGCGGTTGACAGTCGAGCTTGACGGCTATCGCTTCCACAACTCCCGCCACAGCTGGGCGAAGGACCGGCAGCGTGAACGGGAGGCTTACGCGCGCGGAGACCAGTTTCGCCGCTACACCCATGACGACGTCTACGCCGACCCGCGACCGATGCTCGCTGAGCTCCACAGCCTGCTCGACTGACGGCGCGGGTATCGAGCGGGACGCGCTACCGTTTGGCGCGTGAGGAGGGGTGCGATCACGGCCGCGCTCGCGGCCGCGGCGATCTCGCTCGGCGCTGCCGCGCCCGCTCAGGCTGGCTACGACCCCGGTCCGCCGGGGGCGAACGATTTCACCTGCGAGACGACCCCGGCGCAGCCGCGGCCGGTGGTGCTCGTCCACGGCCTGTCGGCGAACGGGACGTACAACTGGGGCTATATGGCGCCGGTCCTCTACGACGCCGGCTTCTGCGTCTTCGCGCTCACGTACGGCGTCGACCCGCGCACCGAGTTGTTCCCCTACTCGCCCGGCGGGACGATCCCGATGGAGCAGAGCGCGCCGCAGCTGAAGGCCTTCGTCGACAGGGTCCTCGCCGCAACGGGCGCGAGCCAGGTGGACCTCGTCGGCCACTCGGAGGGCACCGTGATGCCGCGCTATTACCTCGAGCGCCTCGGCGGCGCCTCGAAGGTCAAGCGCTGGGTCGCGCTGACGCCGCTGTGGCGCGGGACCGAGCTCGCCGGGGCGAACTTCCTGCGCGACAGTGGGAAGCCGTACGGGCTCGACGGACCGATCCTCAACCTGGTCGCGAGCATTTGCGGGTCGTGCCCCCAGTTCGTAGCCGGCTCCGACTACCTCAACGCCCTCAACGCCGACGGCGAGGCGATCCCCGGCATCGAGCACACGAACATCCCGACGAAGTACGACCAGCTCGTACAGCCATGGCAGAGCGGGCTGATGCGCGACGGTGGCAACAACATCCCGCTCCAGGACGTCTGCCCCGCGAACCTCTCCGAGCACGCGATGGTCGCGTTCGATCCGGCGGTCGCCCAGCTCGCGCTGAACGCGCTCGCGCCCGAGTACCAGCTGCCGGTGCGCTGCGACCTCGGCCTCTTCCAGCGCCCGCCCGGCGCGCCAGAGGGCGGTCGCGCCGCGGCGCGGGCCCGTCCAGGACCGGCCCAGGCCGCGGCGAAGCGGCCCGGCCGGGCGCGTCTGGCCTCGAAGCGGGCGGCCAACGTGTCGCTCAAGAGCTACAGCGTCGCGCTCACGTGCCCGGCCGACGGGGGCGCGTGCGCGGGGAAGGTGACCGCGACGAGCACCAAGGCGTTTTCGGTCGGCAAGACGAAGAAGAAGCTCGGCCTCGGCAGCGCGAAGTACGACATCGCCGCGGGGAAGACGAGGTTCGTAAAGCTGAAGCTCCCGAAGCAGGCGGCCAAGCTCCTCAAGGCGCAGCGCAAGCTGGCGGCGAAGGTCGTTACGAACCCCGCCTCGGCCAGCGCCGGTCGCCCGATCAGCGGAACCGTGACGCTCCGCACGTCGGGGCGCTAGCACCTTTACATCGGTTGATGTAACATCATCCGGGGGCAGACGTAGAGTCTCCGACCGCTGCCACCCGTCCAAAGGATTCCTCCATGACCCCGCACCATGACGTTGTGATCGTCGGCTCCGGCTTCTCCGGCCTCGGGATGGCGATCAAGCTCAAGCAGGAGGGCCTCGACGACTTCGTCGTGCTCGAGCGCGGCGACTCCCTCGGCGGCACCTGGCGCGACAACCATTACCCGGGCTGCGCGTGCGACGTTCCGGCTCCGCTCTACTCCTTCTCGTTCGCCCCCAACCCCGAGTGGACGCGCCTCTACGCGCCCTACAACGAGATCCGCGACTACCTCGAGGACTGCGCCGACCGCTTCGGCGTCCGCGAGCACATCCGCTTCGGCGCCAACGTCACCGGCGGCGAGTGGGACGAGGAGCGCCAGCTCTGGCACATCGAGGTCGACGGCGAGCGCGCTTACACGGCGCGGGTGGCCGTCGGCGGGATCGGCGGGCTGAACCACCCCTCGCTGCCCGAGATCGAGGGCCGCGACTCCTTCGCCGGCCCCGCCTTCCACACGGCCGAATGGGACCACGACGTGGACCTGACCGGGAAGCGGGTCGCCGTCATCGGAACCGGCGCCAGCGCGATCCAGGTGGTCCCGCAGATCGTCGAGAAGGTCGGGCGCCTCGAGCTCTTCCAGCGCACCCCTCCCTGGGTGCTGCCAAAGCCCGACCATCGCTTCACCCGCCTCGACCGCTGGCTCTTCCGCAAGTTCCCGATCACCCAGCGCGTCGTCCGGTCGGTCATCTTCGGCATCACCGAGACGATCGGCTTCCAGATCATCAAGCAGCCGCCGCTTCGTCAACCGCCTCGCCGATGCGGGCCGGGCGAACATCCGCCGCGCGATCAAGGACCCCGAGCTGCGGCGCAAGCTGACCCCGGACTACGAGGTCGGCTGCAAGCGGCTGCTGGTCGCGAACAACTATTACCCGGCGCTTGCGCGACCCAACGTCGACGTCGTGACCGAGGGGATCGAGCGGATCACCGAGAAGGGGATCGTGACCGCCGACGGCGTCGAGCACGAAGTCGACGTGATCGTCTACGGCACCGGCTTCGAGATCCGCAAGGTCATGACCTCGCTCGACCTCCGCGGACGCGGCGGCGCGTCGCTTCGCGAGCGCTTCGAGCGCGAGGGGATCAAGGCCCATCGCGGGACCTTCGTGCACGGCTTCCCGAACCTGATGCTGCTGTCGGGCCCGAACACCGGGACCGGCTCGACGTCGCAGGTGTTCATGATCGAGGCGCAGCTCCATCACGCGATGGAGGCGCTCCGGCTGATGCGCCGGCGTGCGATCGCGACGGTGGACGTGCGGCCGGAGGTGCAGGAGGCCTACAACGCGCGAGCTGCGCCGGCGGATGGCCAAGAGCGTCTGGCTCACCGGCGGCTGCCAGAGCTGGTACCTCGACGAGACCGGACACAGCCCGGTGCTCTACCCGAACTTCTCGACCCAGTTCTGGCGCTCGCTGCGCCGTTTCCGCGAGGACGAGTACGAGCTCGAGCCCGCGCGCCGGCCGGCGACAGAGCCGGAGCGCGACGAGCCCGCCACGGCCCCGGTCGCGGCCTAGCCATAGGCTTGCAGCGGCGATGGCAAAGACTCCCTACGAGATCAGCGGCCGCACGGCGCTCGTCACCGGCGCGGCGCGCGGGATCGGCGCCGAGACCGCGAAGCAGCTCCACGCGCTCGGCGCGAACGTGGCGCTCGTGGGGCTCGAGGCCGATCTGCTCGAAGAGCTTTCCGCCACCCTCGGCGACCGCGCGACCTACTTCGAGGCCGACGTCACCGACGCCGGTGCCCTCGAGAAGGCCGTCGCCGGCACGGTCGAGCGCTTCGGCGGCCTCGACATCTCGATCGCGAACGCGGGCATCCACTTCATCGGTGCGATCGCAACCGCGCCGGTCGAGCAGCTCGAGCGCGAGATCGACGTCAACCTCTACGGCGTCGTGCGCACGACGCGCGCGGTGCTGCCGCAGATCCTCGAGCGCAAGGGCTACCTGCTCAACGTCGCCTCGCTGGCCGCCGCCTCGCACGCCCCGCTGATGGGCTCGTACGCCGCATCGAAGGCCGGCGTCGAGGGCTGGACGAACTCGCTGCGGATCGAGGTCGCGCCCTACGGCGCCCGCGCCGGCTGCGCCTACTTCGGCTTCATCGACACCGACCTCGTCAAGCACAGCGTCGACCATCCGACCACGCAGACGCTGATGGAACGCGTGCTGCCCGGGTTCATCCGCAACCCGATCCCCGTATCGCGCGCCGGCAACGCGATCGTCGACGGCGTCCGCTACCGCAAGGCCCGCGTCTGGGCGCCGCGCTACGTCGGCCCGGCGTTGATGATGCGCGGGATCATCCAGCCGCTGACCGAGCGCCAGGCGATGCGCGAGGCGCGTCTCAAGGATGCGATCGAGCTCGCCGATCCCGCCAAGGGAAACCTCGGCGAGCAGGACTCGAAGCTCGGCATCGCCGTCCCCGCGGGCGACAAGAGCTGACCGCCCCGCTGCGCGTCCGCCCGCGCAGGCTAGACTCGCCTCGGGGAGGACGCGCTGACCGGGACCGAGGACTCACTCTTCGCGACGCTGTTCCTGCCGCTTGCGCTGGCGGCGATCATGGTCAGCCTGGGGCTGTCGCTGACCCCTGCGGATTTCAAGCGCGTGTTTCGCTATCCCCGCGGCGTCGCCATAGGGATGGTCAACCTGCTGCTCATCTCGCCGCTGCTCGCCTTCGCGATGGCGGAGCTGTTCGGGCTCGAGCCGGCGCTCGCCGTGGGACTCGTCCTGCTCGGCGCGACGCCCGGCGGGACGGCGGCGAACCTGCTCACGCACGCCGCGAAGGGGGATACCGCGCTGTCCGTCTCGATCACGGCGATCAGCAGTGTCTGTGCCGTGGTCACCGTGCCCCTCTATCTCGGACTCGCGATCAACCACTTCGGCGTCGACTTCGAGAACGACCCCGAAATCGTCGGCGTCGCGGCGCGCGTCTTCGTGATCACCGTCGTCCCGCTCTCGGCCGGGATGGCGATCCGCGCGCGTCGAACCGAGTGGGCGAAGGCGGTAGAGGGCCGCGCAAAGCTGATCGCCTTGTTCATTCTCGCGGCGGTGATCGCGGCGGCGATCGCCGTCGAGAGCGAGACGATCACCGATCACTTCGCCGAGTTGGCCGCGGCGACGGCGGCCCTGAACATCGCCGCGATGACGATCAGCTTCAGCATCGCGCGGGTCGCGCGCCTCAGCCGCCCGCAGGCGACCGCGATCGCGATCGAGCTGGGCATCCACAACAGCACGGTCGCGATCACGGTCGGCGCGGGGATCGCGACGATCCTCGCGTCCCCCGCCGCCGTCTACAGCCTGTTCATGTGGATCACGGGGATCGCGTTCGCGCGCGTCATGTTCCGCCGCAACGCGCGCGAACCGATCGCCGCCGACCCCTAGCCGCGCCCTCCTGAGCCGACTAGGCGGCCGGCTCGGCCGCCGGCCGCGCCGCGACCCACACGTGTGGGGCTCCGAGGCGGTGGAGGATCTGCATCGAGAGGCTGAAGCGCAGGCTGAGCGGCGGCGGGCGCAGGCCGGCGCCATAGGAGAGGAAGTAGGGGCGCCCCGACGAGGTCACCTCGTACCCGGCCATCTGGATGTAGCGGCGCAGCCCGGCGGCGTTGGGCGTCCACCAGTAGGGCCCCGCGTGTTCGGTCAACAGGGCGGCCGCCGGCCCCCGGCGCAGCAACGAGAGCGAGAGCGACACGACGTCGTTCACGACCAGCTCGCCGTCGAGCACGGCGTTCACCGCCGCGAGCGCGCCGACGGGATCGCGCAGGTGAAGCAGCAGGGTGCCGACGAAGGCGAAGTCGAACCGCCCGAGGCCGGATTCCGGGAGGTCGTACACCGAGACGTCGCGGCGCTCGACCTTCGAGCCGAACGCCCGGTGCGCGATCCCGAAGGCGTCCCCGGACTGCGCGAGGAACTCCCGCTCCTCCTCGCCGAGGTGCCGGCGCGGCAGCGGCCAGTCGTAGTCGGCCGGATCATCGAGGTCAATCCCGACGACCTCGTCCGCGCCGCGCCGCTCCATCTCGAATGCCCAGAAGCCGTCGCGCGTGCCGACGTCGAGGCAGCGCTTGCCGGCGAGTGACGCCGGCATCGGGACGATCGTCGCCGCCTTGCGCAGGTCGTACATCCCGGGGGTGACGATTCCCCCAGGGAGCTCGAGCGTGTGGTACCACTGCGCAGCGGCGACCTCCGCTGCGAGCTCTGGGGCCGCGGCTGGCATCGACGGCATCTAAACAGCAGGCGCCGCCGCGTGCTTGGGCCGCACGCCTCCATCCGTAGCCTTTGAGGGGATGAAGGACTCCCTCCGACCCATCCTGCGCGCCGCCGCGATCGCGTCGTTCGCGGTCGGAACGCTGCTGGTCGTGCTCAATCCGCCGTCGCTGTCGGGGGCGGAGGAGCTGGCGACCGTGCTCGTCGCCGGTCTCGCGCTGGTGCTCGTCACCGCCTGGCTAACCGTCGGTCTCACGCGCGAGGACTCGATGTCCGACCGCGAGTTCAATCGGCTCGTCCACCGCAGCGAGGAGCTCGCGGGGCAGCCGGAGCTCGCCGTCGAGGCGAGCGAGTTCGACGTGCTCGTCGCCGACGCGATCGACCGCCTTCCGGACGAGTTCCAGGAGGTGCTCGAGACGGTCCCGGTCGTGGTCTCGGAGCACGGCACAGAGTTCCACGCATACGGCCATTACTACGGCGACACGATCGCCCGCGACGACCGCGAGGACCGCATCGTGCTCTACCAGGACACGCTCGAGCGCGACTTCGGCCACGACCCCGACCTGCTCGCGGCCCAGGTGGAGCGCACGCTTCGCCACGAGCTCGCCCACCACCTCGGCTGGGGCGAGGGGGGCGTGCGCGGGTTGGGGCTGTAGCCCGGCTAGGCGCCCGCGTGGCGCTCGTCCAAGGCCCGGGTGCTGGGTCAGCCCTTGGGCCGGACAGCGATGCTCTGGACCTCCAGCAGCATCTCGGGCAGGGCGAGCTGGGTCACGCCCACGAGCGCGTCCGTGACGAGGGTCTCGCCGAGGACGTCCTTGCGGACCTCGCCGAGGATCGGGGCGTAGCGCCAGTCGGTGATGAAGCTCGTCGTCGCGACGAGGTCGGCGAGACTCGCGCCCGCCTCACTGAGCGCGCGCTCGATGTTCGCGAAGGTCTGGCGCGTCTGGTCCTCGAACTCGAGCGAGACGATCTCACCGTTCTCGTCCTGTCCCGCCTGCCCGGCAACGAAGATCAGGTCGCCCGCGACGACCGCGTGCGCGTAGCCCCACTGCCGCGCGTTCGACAGCCCTGAAACGTCCACGAGGCGCTGCGGCGGGGCCACGGCGCGACCCTACACCCGACTACCCTTGTCCGAGCCCGGAGAGGTGTCCGAGTGGCTTAAGGAGCGCGACTGGAAATCGCGTGGGCGGGGAAACCTGCCTCGAGGGTTCGAATCCCTCCCTCTCCGCTCTCAGGATAGGCTGCCACGCCGGATGGACTTCAAGCTCGAACTGATCCCCGTTCCCGTCTCCGACATCGATCGCGCGAAGGCCTTCTACGAGCAGGCCGGCTTCGTGGTCGACCACGACCACGCGGTCAAGGAGGGCCTGCGCTTCGTCCAGCTGACGCCGCCGGGCTCCGCGTGCTCGGTCTCGATCGGCGAGGGGATCACCGAGATGGAGCCGGGATCGCTCGAGGGTCTCCAGGTGGTGGTGGAGGACATCGAGGCCGCGCGCGAAGAGCTCGCAGGCCGCGGGCTCGAGGTCTCCGAGGTCGAGGACTTCCCGTGGGGCCGGTTCGTGTTCTTCAGCGATCCGGACGGCAACGGATGGGCGGTTCAGCAGATCCCCGATTACGGCGCGGCCGCGAGCTAGTCCACGACCACGACTGCCTCTGCCGCGCCCCGCAGCGCGGCGATTCGCTGGGCCTCTTCCTCGACGTCCTTACGGCTGATGCGACCGAGCTTCTCGATCGAGAACTCGGCCTTCTTGGCCTTCGCCTTCGCACGCCAGAGGCCGACCAACCGGCCGTCCTTCAGCACAGCGCCCGGGCTTGCGACCGGGCGGAAGAGCCGCTTCTTCAGCGCCGCGTCGGGCGCGAGCAGTGGCCTGTTCGGTGGCTGCAGGTAGGGGTCGCCGGGCGGGATCAGTCGTACGCCGCGCGCGCTCGGCGGCGAGTCGAGCTGCTGCAGGTCCCCCTTTGCCGCAAACGCCGCCCGCTTGCCGAGCTCGACTTCCTCCAAGTTGCCATCGGCTTTCTCCCACAGCCGCTCGGCGTGCGGTCGCGCGACGCCCGTCCAATCGGCGAACTCGCCCGCGGTGGCCGGGCCGTAAAAGTGGAGAAAGCGCTCGACCGCTTTCGATGCGGCCGGCTTGCGGCCCGGCTTGCCGAGGAGGTAGCGCCGCTCGGAGTCGAGCCGCACGCCCGCCTCTATTCCACCGAAGCGCCAAAGCATCGGCGCTACGTGGTGGCTGCCGCATCCCTTGCACCACGGCATCAGGTCCTTGCTCACACGCTCGCGCAGCGCCTGGTGGAGCTCGTTCTTGTCGAGCTTGCGTCCGCGGGCGAGCGCGTCCTTCGTGGCGGCGGCGACTTCGTCGAGCGCGTCGGCCGGCGCGAACCTCTTGCTCTTCGACAACTTCGCGACCTGCTGTCCGAGCTGTTTCCCAAGCTCGTCGTCGTCGGTCGCGAGCAGGGCGCGTCCGTAGAGGGCGAATTCGCCCGGGGCGATCGCGTGGATCGCCCCGCGGATGACGTGGGCGAGCACGAGGACCTTCCCCGCGTCCGCCGCATCGTCGAACGCCTCGCGCGTGACACCATCGCGGCGCGCGGCGAGGGCGAGCAGCGCCGCATCGTGGGCGAAGTCGGAGGCGGGACATGCGGCGGCAGCGGACAGGTTGCGGGCGTCGCGGCTCGCCAGGCCGGAGCGCGCTAGCCGGAAGGCGAGAATCTGTTCGGCGTCCACGGTCGGTCGTTCCAAGCTACCCGCGCGGGGTATCGTCACAACATGGCCGCGGCCGCCACGGTGCGTCTTCCGCCCGGCCCGCGGGTGCCGGGACTGCTTCAGGCGGTCCGCTACACGTTCGACCAGCCGGGCACGTTCGCCGAGTACCGGGAGCGCTACGGGCCCACCTTCACGATCTCGATGATGGGCTTCCCGCCGATCGTCGTTACGGCCGATCGCGCGGCGGTGAAGCGGCTCTTCACCGGCGATCCACTCACGAAGCGCCACGGCAACGACATCCTGCGCCCGTTCTTCGGCGACCGCTCGCTCGTCATGCTCGAGCCCGCCGAGCACCTCGCACGCCGCAAGCTGGAGCTGCCTCCGTTCCACGGCGAGAGCGTGCGGGCGTATGCCGACCGGATCCGGGAGCTCGCCGAAGCCGAGGTCGCGAGCTGGCCTGGCGGCGAGGTCGTCGCCGTCCATCCGCGCGCCCGCCAGCTGACGCTTGCGGTCATCCTCGAGCTCGTCCTTGGCGTGCGCGACCGCAGCCTCGGTGAGCAGATCGCCGGTCACTTCGACTCATTCAATTCGCGCGTGAACAACCTGGCGCAGTTCATGCCGCCGTGGCTGACGAATCGGTCACGCTGGAATCTTCCGGCGCGCGCGGCCTACGCCCGTCTCGACGAGGTCCGCGGCCTGCTCACCGCGCACGTCGGCGACACGCGCGCGGACCCGGCGCTCGAGCAGCGGAAAGACGTTCTGGCACTCCTGATCCGCGCTCGCGACGAGGACGGGGCCGCACTCGACGACGCCGATCTACGCGATGAGCTGATGACCCTCGTCAGCGCCGGCCACGAGACCACTGCGACCGCGATCGCGTGGGCCGCCGACCTGCTCGCCCACAATCCGGAGGTAGCCGACCGGCTGCGCGAGAGCCTCGCGGCCGGTGAGCGCGAGTACCTCAAGGCGACCGCCAAGGAGGTGCTCCGCGCCCGGACCGTGCTCTACGCCAGTGCCGGTCGCCACTCGCTCGAATCGATCGAAGTGGGCGAATGGACGCTCGGGCCGGATGTCCTCGTGCTCGTGGACGCGCAGGGGATCCACGCCGACCCGGAGGTCTACCCCGAGCCGGAGCAGTTCCGCCCCGAGCGCTTCCTCGGCGACCAGCCCGACGGCTACTCGTACGTGCCGTTCGGGGGCGGGGCGCACCGCTGCCTCGGCGCCGCCCTGGCGACGATGGAGCTCGAGCTCGCGATCGAAGCGATCGTGACGCGCGTCCGGCTCGCGCCCGTCGGGCCGCCCGCCAAGCCGGTCCGCCGCGGCGTGACGCTCGCGCCCGGCAACGAGGGCCGCGTCAGGGTCGTTCCGCTCTAGGCCTCTGGGTCCTACAGCGGGTCGGACTCGGCGAGCGGAGGTCCAACCACGTCCATGCCGTGCACGGCGCCCGCCGCGCGGAAGGCCTCCGGGTCGAACTCGGTCAACTCCGCCTGCTTGTCGAAGAAACCCTCCATCCCGGCGGGCGCGAACGAGATCAGGATCCGCGCGTCGCCGCTGCCGATGTTCTGGAAGCAGTGCGGCTGACCGCGCGGGATGAAGATGAACGATCCCGCCGGCGTGTTGCTGAGCTCGCCGTCGAGCTTCCAGCGCAGGTCGCCCTCGAGGACGTAGATCCATTCCTCTTCTCGCGTGTGGATGTGGAGCGGAGGCCCGTCACCGGGCGGGACCGTCGATTCGAACGCCGTCACCGTGCCGCCCGTGTGCTCGCTCCGCGCGAGGAAGGTCACGTCGCCACCGAGGGGATTCCGGAAGGTCTCGACCTGGCCGGGAACGACGGTGTAGCCGCGGGATTCGGCGGGCATCCCGCCCTTCCTAACAGACTTCGGATGGCGAGTAAAGTGGCGAAGCCCGATGACCGAGCTCGACGAATTTCGCTCGACGGTCCTCGCCCGACAGGTGGAAGCCGAGACGGCCTTCCATCAGGGGGATCCCGGGCCGCGGATGGAGATGTGGTCGCGGCGCGATCCGGTGACCCTCTTCGGTGCGATCGGGATGTACCGCTCCGGCTGGGAGGAAGTGAGCGAGACGTTCGAGTGGGTCTCGTCGCGCTTCTCGGACGTGAGCGACTACCGCTTCGAAGTGGTCGCCGCCGACGTCTGCGGCGACATGGCGTACGCGATCGGCTACGAGCGCTACAAGGGCTCGGTCGCCGAACGCCCGGTCCAGGAGATCACCGTGCGCTCGACCCACATCTACCGCCGCGAGGACGGCGAGTGGAAGATCGTCCACCGCCACGGCGACAACCCGCCCGACCCCTCGGCGCCGGACGAGTAGCGTCCAGCGATACAGTTCCCGGGCCGTGAGCAACAACGGCTCCGAAGCGCTGGAACACGTCGACGTACTCGTCGTCGGAGCGGGACTCTCGGGGATCGGCGCAGGCTGCCATCTCCAAACGGAGTGCCCGCGGAAGACGTACGCCATTCTCGAGGCGCGCGATGCGATCGGCGGGACGTGGGACCTCTTCCGCTACCCGGGGATCCGCTCGGACTCCGACATGTACACGCTCGGCTACCGCTTCAAGCCATGGCCCGGGGCGAAGGCGATCGCCGACGGGCCTTCGATCCTGGACTACGTCCGCAACACCGCGACGGAGTACGCCGTCGAGGACAAGATCCGCTTCAACCACAAGGTCGTCGGTGCTGAGTGGTCAACGGCCGACGCGCGCTGGACCGTTGAGGCCGAGCGCACCGACACGGGGGAGACGGTCCGGCTGACCTGCAACTTCCTGCTGATGTGCAGCGGCTACTACAGCTACGACAACCCCTACACGCCGGACTTCCCAGGGTCCGACCGCTTCAAGGGCCCGGTCATCCATCCCCAGCACTGGAGTGACGACATCGACTACGAGGACAAGCGCGTCGTCGTCATCGGGAGCGGTGCGACCGCCGTCACGCTCGTTCCCGCGATTGCCGAGCGCGCAGAACATGTGACGATGCTCCAGCGCTCTCCGACCTACATCGTCACGCTGCCGGCGGTTGACCCGATCGCGCGCCTCGTGAGGAAGGTGCTGCCGGCGAAGTGGGCCTATTCGCTGATCCGCTGGAAGAACGTGATCGTCACGTCGCTCTTCTACCAGCTGAGCCGCCGCCGCCCGCGGCTGGTCAAGCGCTTCATCCGCGAGGGGGTCAAGCGCCAGCTGCCCGCCGGCTACGACATGAAGACCCATTTCCGTCCGCGCTACGACCCGTGGGATCAGCGCGTCTGCCTCGTTCCCGACGGCGACCTGTTCACCGCGCTTCGCGAGGAACGCGCCTCGATCGTCACCGACCGGATCGAAACCTTCACCGAGAGCGGCATCAAGCTCGAGTCCGGCGATGAGCTCGAGGCCGACCTGATCATCACGGCCACCGGCCTCAACCTGCTGCCGCTCGGCGGCGCCCAGCTGAGGGTGGACGGAGAGGACGTCTCGATCCCCGAGACGATGGGATACAAGGGGATGATGCTCTCGGGCGTGCCGAACTTCGCGGTGGCGCTCGGCTACACGAATGCCTCTTGGACGCTGAAATGCGATCTCACGCACGAGTACGTTTGCCGCCTGCTCAACCACATGGACGAGCAGGGCCACCGCCAGTGCACCCCGGAGATCAACGATCCAACCGTCACCCCCGAGCCGATGATCGACTTCACATCGGGCTATGTCCAGCGCGCGATCCACATGTTCCCGAAGCAAGGATCGAAGGCCCCGTGGCGCCTGCACCAGAACTACGCGCGCGACATCTTCACGATTCGCTTCGGCGACATCGAGGACGAAGCGATGGTCTTCTCGAATCCCGCGCCCGACCGCACGCCCGCGGCACAGGTCGCGGCCTAGTGATCGAGGCTATCTTTTCGGCGGCCTCCTTTCGAGAGGCCGAACTTCCTGATGCCCAGGTTCCGTAGAGAGAGGAACGACCCCGCGCCCGCTCCCGACCAGGCGGCGGCGACTGAGGTTGCGTTCGACCTCGATTATTTCGAGCAGGTCGCCGCAGACGGCGAGCTGACACTTGTCCGGATCGCCGGCCGTTGGCTGGCGCCGGAGGAATGCGAGCTCGGCGAGATTCGTCTGCTCGCCGGCGAGGCGGGCGACGAGGTGCCGCTTACGGCGGTGCCCGGCGGCGACACCACCCCGGTCGCCAGCCCGGGTGGGACCCGCTGGCGCGGCGCGTACTCGGCGCCGCCCGGGATGACGCTCGACGCTTCGACCGCCTATAGCCTCGACGCCGAGCTCGGCCTGCTCGTGGACCTTCCCGAGCCAGCCGAGAAGGCGCTCCGGGGCGCTCCCGAGCCGAGTGCGCCAAAGCCGGACGCCCCACGCGGTCTGCGGCCGGTCGCGCGACGGCCGGACACCCGCGCCAAGGAACTCGAGGAACAGCTCGAAGCCGCGCGCGCGGAGCTCGACGACGCCCGCACCGAGGCCGACCGGCTACGTTCGGCCGCTGCTCAGACGGAGCGGGAGCTGCTCGCTCGTCATGAAGCCGAGCAGGAAGCGCGCGACGAGGAGCGCCGGGCGCAGGTCGAGGAGGCACGCACCGAGACCGAGCGCGAGCGCGAGCGCGCAGCCGAGCTCGACCGGCGTATCGAAGCCGCGACGGGGTCGCAGCAGGAGCTCCAAGGTGAGGTCGACCGCCTTGGGGAGGAGCTCGACACGCTCGAGCAGCGGTTCGAAGCGGAGCGTGCCGAGAGCGCCCGCCGCGCCGACGAGCAGCGCCAGCTCGACGCCGAGCGCTTGCAGCTTGCCCAGCAACTCGAGGAGGAGCGCGCCGAAGCCACGCGGGAGCTCGACTCCGAGCGCGCCCGGGCGCAGGCGTTCACCCAGAAGGACCAGGAGTTTCAGACCCGGATCGAGACCCTCGAGCAGCAGCTGGCCGACGAGCGCGCAGCGCACTCGCGGGAGCGCGCTGAGCAGGACCAGCAAGCGGAGGAGGAGCGCGCTCAGCTCGAGCAGCGGCTAGCTGCTGTGCGCGCCGAGGCCGACCAGGAGCAGTCGCGCACCGAGGAGCGACTCGCGGCGGAGCATCGCCAGCAGCTCGAGGTCGAGCAGGAGCGCCTCGCGGGGGAGCGCGAGCAGCTCGACGCCGAGCGCGCCCAGCTCGAGCAACAGCTGGCGGCGCTGCGCACACAGAGCGACCACGAGCGCGACGAATACTCGCAACAGTTCGAGGCCGAGCGCGGCCGCCTGACCGCGGAGATCGCGGCCCAGCGGGCAGATCTCGAGCGCGCCCACGCCGCGAAGCGCGAGGAGGTCGAAGCTGAGCGCGAGCGTCTCGAGGAGGCGTACGAGGCGAAGAAGCATGAGATCGCCACCGAGCGCGAGCGCGCGCTGGCCGAAGTCGCCCAGCTGCGCGAGACCGCCGAGGCCGACGCGGCCCTGTCGCGCGAGTCCGCTGAGACGGCAGCAGCCCAGCTACAGGAGGCCGCCGAGGCAAAGGCCGCAGAGGTACGTGGCGCGGCCGAAGCGAAGGCTGCACATGTGCGTGGCGCGGCCGAGGCGAAGGCCGCAGAGGTGCGCGAAGCCGCTGACGCGAAGGCCGCAGAGGTGCGTAGCGCGGTCGAGGCGGAGGCCGCGGAGCAGCGTCAGAAGCTGGCGGACGAGTTCGCCCAGCGGCGCGCTGCGCACGAGCGCGAGCTCGCCGAGCGTCGCCAGGACGCCGAGGCCGAGCACGACCAGCTGCTCGAGCAGCAGCGGGCCGAGCTGGCGAACGAGCGCGCATCGCTCGAAGCGGCGATGGCCAACGAGCGCGCATCCCTCGATGAGGCGCTGGCCGAGCGGCGGGAGCGCTTCGAGGCCGACGAGGCCGCCCAGCGCGAACGCCTCGACGCGGAGCTCTCCGAGCAACGCGAGGCCTTTCAAGCCGAGCGAGACGACCTCGAGGCTGGACGCGCTGAACTCGAGCGTGCCGTGGACGAGCTCGATGACGCCCGCGCCGAACACGAGCGCTCGGCGGCGGAGCGTGAACAGGGTCTCGCCGAGCGCGAGCAGCAACTCGAAGAGGACCGTGAGGAGATGGAGGCCAAGCTCGCGACCGCGCTCGCAGCGGAGGCCGGCCTTCGCGCGGACCTCGAGCAACGGGGCTCGGAGCTCGGCGAAGTCCGCGCGGAGACGGCGCGCATTGCGGCGCAACTGGCGGACGCCGAGCACGAGACCGCCGACACCCGCAAGCAGGTCGAGGAGGAGCTCCGAATCAGGCTCGCGGCCGAGCAGGAGGCGGAGCGCTTCAAGGGCGAGGCAGAGCGGCTCACGGCCGAGCTCCAACACGCTCACGCGGAGACGCAGGCGGCGGAGAAGGACGTCCGCCCGCGCGCACAGCGGCAGATCGCCGACCTGCGCACCCAGCTGACGTCGGTGCAGGACGAGCTCGCCGGCGAGCGTGAACGCGCCGAAGGCGTCGAGAAGCAGCTCGCGGCGATCGAGCGCTCCTCGCGCGAGGAGCTCGAAGCGCGCACGCGAGAGCACGACGAGCAGCTGGCAGCGCTCGAAGCCCAGCACGAGCGCTGGCGCACCGATGCCGACCAGCGACTCGCGCTAGCCGAGCGGGCGACGAGGGAGGCGCTCGACGAGCGTACGCGCGACCACTCCGAGGTACTCGAGACGCTCGAGCAGCGAAACCAGCAGTTGCAGGTGGAGGCAGAGCGTCGCGCGGCCTCGGAACGCGACGCGCGGGCAGCGGCCGAACAGCGGCTGACGGCGGACCTCGAGGAACAGAGGCGGCTCACCGCCGAGCGCGAGACCCGCATCAAGCAGCTCGAGCAGCGGCTCGAAGACGGCGTCACGGCCGCGACGACCGAGGGCTCGCAGCGCGTCGCCGAGCTCCAGAACGAGCTCGAGGCCGCCAACGCAGCCCGCACGGAAGCTGAGCGTTCAGCGGAGGCTGCGCGCGCTGAGGCAGCAGAGCGGATCGAGGTTCAGCTCGCCAACGCGCGCTCGGACCTCGACGCGCGGCTCCAGGCGGCGCTCGAGGTCTCGCGTGCGCAGCACCGCGAGGAGGTGCAGCGTCTCCAGTTCGAGCTCGACCGCTCCCGCCAGGAGCTCGAGCGCAAGGAAGCCGAGCTGGACGAGGCCGAGCGCCAGATCAGCGCGGTGAACACCGCTTTTGAGAAGGACTATGCGAACGCCGGCGCCGCAACGGAGTACGAGGACGACTACGACGACGATTGGGATGACGACCCGACCGCACAGGAGCCGATCACGGAGGATCCGGTCGTCGACGACCCGATCACCGAGGACCCGATCACCGAGGACCCGGTCGTCGACGAGCCGATCACCGAGGACCCGATCACCGAGGACCCGGTGACAGAAGAAGCAGCGGCCGAGGAGCCGGTCGCCGCGCAACCGGCGACCGAGGAGTACGCCCTCGCCGCTGAGCCACCCCCGCCCCCTCTGGCCGATGAGATCGAAGAGGAAGAGGACGACGAGGACGAGGAACTCGAGCCGGACGAGTTGCTGGAGGCGCCCTCGCGAGCCGAGTCCGGCCCCCGGGTCGACCGCGGCACGGAAACCGACCGCGAGCTCGACATGATCGCGCGCGAGCAGCTCGGCTGGACCAGCCGGCGCGGCGTCCGCAAGCCGTTGCAGATCCTGCGCGACAGCCTCAGCCCAGGCGAGATCGTGATCTACCTCGCGAACGCTGCCTTCGCCCGCAAGTCGTCGTTGCTCGTCGCGACCGACCGGCGGCTGATCGTGATCGGCAAGAAGGGCGTCGCCGCGGAGTGGGGCTACCCGGAGATCACGGGCGCACAACTGGAGAAGCGGCGGATCGGCCGGCCTACCCTCGCCCTCTTCACGGTATCCGGCGACGTCCTGATCGACGACGTGATCGAGCATGCGCCCGAGATCCACGATCTCGTCGCCGAGCACATCGGGCAGACTTCGGCAACCTTGCAGGCAGGGAGAGAGTCCGAGGCTCGCTGAACGTGTCGATCGCCGACCAGATGCAGGCCCTCGTCGAGTCGCACCGCTCGGCGAAGGAGCTGCTCGAAAAGCGCAACGCCGAGCTCGCGCGCACCCGCCGGGATGCGCAGGAGCGGGCCAAGCGTCTCCAGCAGGAGCTCACCGCGCTCCGCAAACAGGTCGAGGGCGACGATTCGGCCGAGCGCCTCGCTGTGGTCGAGAAGGAGCTCGCGAACGATCGCCTCGAGCTCCAGCGCGCGCGCGACCGCGCCGCGGAGCTGGAGCGCCGGCTCGAGGCCGAAGCGCCGTTCAGGGAACGTGTCGAGCAGCAGGAAGGGGAGCTCGAGCGGCTCCAGTCCGAGGCTGCACGGCTGCGCGCCGACTCGGATGCCCGCGTCAGCCGGCTCGAGCAGTCGCAGTCGGAGCTGATCAAGGTCCAGGCGGACCTCGCGAACGCTCGCGAGGAGCTCGAGACGGCTCGCGCGGCCGAGCACCGGGCGACCGCCGAGGCCGACGAGATCGCGGCCGAGGCGCGCGCCGAGGGCGAGCGGGCGGCGACCGAGGCCCGCGAGGAACTAGAGACAGCACGCGACGAGCTGGAGGCCGCCCGCAACGAGATCGCGCCGCGCGCGGCGGGGCAGATCGAAGAGCTCGAGCAGCGGCTGCAGGATGCCGGCGAACTCGCTGAGCGGGAGCGGCTCGCGCGCGAGGAGCTGCAGCTTCAGGTAGAGGCGCTCGGCGAGTCGGACCGGCAGGCGCGCGAAGTGCTCGCTCGTCAGCAGGCTGAGCTGCAGGAGGCGAGCGCGGAGCTCGCACACGAGCGCGAAGCGAGCGAGGTGCACAGGCGCGACGCGCGTGCCGCGCACGACGAGCAGGTCGCGCTCGAATCACGCCTCGCCGAGGCCAAGGAACGCGCAAGTGGCCTGAGCGCGCGCGTCGAGGAGCTGGAAGCCGACGCCGGCGGCGGTCACGAGCAGATCGAAGCGCTCGAGCACCGCGTTGAAGCGATGGAGGAATCGGAGAAGCTGCTGCGTGAGTCGCTCGACGACGCCCGCACGGAGGCGGCGACCGAGCGCGAGCGCCGCGAGGAGGCCGAGGCGCAGGTGACCGCCCTGGGCGCCGAGGTATCGGGCGCCGCGGAGGAACGCGAAGCGCACGCCGCGGAGCTCCAGCAGGCGGTCGCGGATCGGACCGAGCTGCAGAGCGCGGCGCACGCCGCACGCCAGGAGGCCGAGGAGGCCCGCGCGGCGGCGGAGCGGCACGAGCAGAAGGCGGCGAGCGTGCAAGCCGAGCTCGAGCAGGCTCGCGCCCAGGTGGCCGAGCGCCAGATCGATCTCGAGCAGGCGGCCGAGCTCCGGACCCAGCTCGAGCAGCGGCTCGAGGCGGCCAAGCAATCCGACTCGGAGCTCGCCGAGCGCAGCTCCGCGCTCGAGAAGGCGACGCGCGAGCTCGAGCAGGCGCGCGCCGAGAAACTTGAGCAGGGCAATGCCCGCGAGCAGCTGGAGACCGAGCTCAAGCAGGCGCGACAGGAGGTCGAGACCAGCGTCGGTGAACTCAATGCGGCGCGCGCCCAGGCGACAGAGGCCGAGCGCGCGGCGGAGCAGGCCCGGTCCGAGCTCGAGCCCGCCGCGACGCGGGCCGCGGAGATCGAGCGGCAGCTCGGCGAGTCCCAGAAGGAGCTCAGCCGGCAGCGCGACCAGCTGACCGCGCAGCAGGCCGAGCTCGAGCGCCAGCGCGACGACCTCCAGGACCGCGTCGAGCGGCTGACCGCCGAGCTCGCCGAGCGCAGCTCGGAGCTGGTCGACGCGCGAGCTGCGGCCGAGAGTGCGGAGGCGAGCGTCGAGGCGAAGCCCGAGCGCGAGGAGCCGAAGACCGAGGAGAAGGACGAGCCGGAGGCGAGCGAGGGAGATCGCTGGCTGGCGGCCGCCGCGGCCGCGAGCGAGGGACCGCAGACCGCGGCTTTTGCGGCGCTGAGCGCCGAGCCCGAGGACGAGAAAGTGGAGAAATCCGAACCTGAACCCGCCGAGAAGCCGAAGGCTGAGCCGGAGGAGCCGAAGGCGGAAGCACAGGAGGAGCGCGAGGAGCCGGTCACGGAAGTCCACCGCGTCGTGGCGGCAGAGCCGGAACCCGAGCCCGAGCCGGAACCGAGCCCGAGCCGGAACCGGAGCCCGAACCCGAGCCGGAGCCCGAACCCGAGCCGGAGCCCGAACCCGAGCCGGAGCCCGAACCGAAGCCCGAGCCTGAGCCCCAACTCGAACCCGAACCCGAGCCGGCGCCACAGCCGCAGCCCGAGCCGGTTGCCGAGCAGCCGCAGACTCCCGAGTACGCCGGCGACGGAGCCGGCACGACGGTCGAGACGCTCGAGCCGCTCGCAAAGCAACAGCTCGGTTGGACGAGCCGGATGTTCGTGCGCGACCAGCTTCGCCGGCTGCCGGCCGCGCTCGAGCGCAGCGAGGAGGTCATCTACCTCGCGACCGGCGCGTATCGCCGCCGCTCGTCGCTCGTCGTCGCAACCGATCGGCGCCTACTCCTCGTCGGCGAGCAGGAGCAGGACCTCGAGGAGTTCCGCTACGACGCGATCGTCAGCGCCAAGGTCGGCAAACGGCGCTTCGAGCGTCCGCATCTGCGGATCACCACCGAGCGCGGACAGACCGAGATCGACGAGGTGACCGAGAACGCCCAGGCGATCACCGAGCTGATCGCGCCCTACAGCTCGTCGTGGTTCGTCGGCGAGCCGCCTTCGCATAGGCGATGCCGCGCGACGCATCCGAGCTGACCAGCGAGCAGCTGACGGCGGCCCTCGACACCCTCGGCCCCGGCTCCCGCGCCCTGCTCGACCTCACCTTCCGCCGGGGCTTTCCCGACGACGAGTTGTCGGTGCTGCTCGACGTCAGCCGCAACGAGGTGATCGTGCGTCGCGTGGGCGCGCTCGCGCAGGTCGCCGACAAGCTCGACCTGCGCGAGGACGCCGAGATCGAGCGGATGACCGAGCGCCTGGCGGAGCTGCCGGCGAGCGCCTGGACGACCGCGACGCCGCCACCCGAGCCGGCCGAGGAGCTCCGCGAGCGCGAGCCGATCAAGGCCGCGAAGCCCCGGCAGTCCGCCCCCCGGTCACGCCGCTGGGTGGGCATCGCCGCGGGCCTGATTCTCCTTGCGGGAGGGGCGACCGCGGCGATCCTGATCGCCACCGACGACGACGACAAGAAAAACGGCGAGACTGCCGCCGGGACCGACACCGGCACGACGACGGAGCCGACGGAGACGACGGCGACGACCGACACCCGTACGACCGACACGACCGAGCCCGCGCAGCCGCCGGCCAAGAAGCTCGAACCACTCGCCGGCGGCAGCGGCGAAGGATCGGCCACCGCCCGTCTCACGGGCGCCTCCGAGCCACGGCTCGAATTGGACGTGAAGGACCTGCCCGATCCCGCAGGCGGCGAATACGGGGTCTGGCTGTTCAGCACCGTCGCCGACGCCAAGCGCCTCGACAGCCAGAGCTCTGGCACGTTCGAAGCAAGGCTCGACCTTCCGGCTGACGCCGCCGACTACGAGTTCCTCGACATCTCGCTCGAGCCCCGTGACGGCAACCCGAACCCGAGTGGCGAGACCGTCCTCAGGGTTCCCGTGGACGAGCTGCTGCAGCGCTAGCCGGCAGGCGCGAGAGTCAGTCGGCTTCGCCGATCGGCTGAACGAGCACGATGTGCCGCCTGGAGACGAGCAGGAAGGGAAGCTCGCGGGACTCTTCCTCCGCGCCCAGATAGCTGATCGTCACGTCCTCGAGCGAGAAGAACTCTCGCTCGCGCTGGTTGACGTAGTCGGACAGGCGGCTGCGGTAGCCCTCGCTCGGGAGAGTGAGCATTCCGTCGATCCGGTGGCGCTCGGTCTCGATCACGACCTGGGCGTGGCGCTGGTTCATCGGCGGGATGCTATCCCCGCGTGTAACGAACACGGTCCTCGGGCGACAGGAGGGCATGAACGCTTCCCGCGTCGCCGCGACCATCGCACTGCTCGCCGCTCTGACGCTCGCCGTGTTCGCGCCCGCCGCCGAGGCCAAGCCCGGCACGAAGCTGCGCGTATATCCGAGCGCCTACGGCGACGTGATCTGGAACTCGAACAAGCAGGCGATCTACCTCTTCACCAAGGAGAAGGGCTCGAAGAGCCGCTGCTACGGCGACTGCGCGAAGGCGTGGCCGCCGGTGTACTCGAACGGCGCGCCGGTCGCGGGCCGTGGGATAGACGAGGACCTGATCGGAACTACCGAGCGCCGCGGGGGCCGCAAGCAGATCACCTATGGCGGGCACCCGCTCTACTACTACAACGAGCCGCGCGGGAAGATCTTCTGCCAGAACGTGTTCCAGTTCGGCGGCCTCTGGCTCGTCGTGGCGCCCAACGGCAAGGCCGTTCGCTGAGCGGTCGGCCCCTCAGCCGTTCGTAACGGCGGCGTGAATCTCGTCGATCCTCTGCTTCATCTCGGGGACCTCGCGCAGTAGCGCCATCTCCTCCTCGAGCTCGGCGAGGAGATCCTTGACGTCGCTCAGCACCGAGGTCGCTTCCTTCAGCGTGCCCGAGACCTCCTTCAGGGTGCCATCGACCTTCTTGAGTGTCTTGTCGACGGTGCCGAGCTTCTTGTCGACGCCCTTGAGGGTCTCGTCCACCTCGACGAGCGTCTCGTCCACCTGCTCGAGCACCGGCTCGACCGACTCGATCGTGGTGTTGACCTTCCTCAGAAGGTCCCCCGCCGGGTTTGGGATGAGGCTCGGCATCCGAGAGCGAGCGTAACCGAGGGAAACACGTGTCGAATGTTTCAACCCCATTCGCTCGGGTACCTGCGACGCAACTGGGCTCGGGGGAGCATGCCCTGGGCGGGAGCGAAGAGGGAGGCAGACATGAGGAAGACCATTGCGATCGCTGGGCTGGCGATGGTTGCGGGTTTGCTCGCGACCGCGGCTCCGGCCACGGCTCAGAACAACCAGAGCTTCACCCTGACGGCTCAGCCGGCGCCGGTGCGGTTCGGCTTGCCGATCCTGCTGTCAGGCAACCTGAGAAACGGAGCGAACGAGGTCATTCTGCTGCAGCAGGACCCGTTCCCGTTCGAAGGCAGCTTCCTCACCGTCGCGCAGACGACCGCGGCCGCGAACGGCGCCTACCAGTTCAACGGCGTGCGCCCGTTCATCAACACGCGCTACCAAGCATCGAACGTGCGCGGCTCGCGCAAGAGCCCCGTCCTGCTCGAGCTCGTGGCGCTCAGCGTGCGGGCCAACGTGAGCGACACCAGCCCGGAGCGAGGCGAGACGGTGAAGTTCAGCGGCACCGCGAAGCCGGCGCACGACGGCGGGACGGTCCAGATCCAGCGCCGGGTCGGTCCCGGGACCTACAAGACCCTCAAGCTCACGAAGCTCGAGGACGATGGCGACCTGCGCTCGAAGTACTCGACAGGCGTTCAGGTGCTCGCCGGCGGTCTCTACCGCGTGCGGGTCCTGGGCGACAACGACCACACCAACGGGATCAAGGCCGTGACGATCCACATCGAGGACTAACGGCCCGAGACGTGCGCGAGGCTGACGCCCTCGGGTAGGGTCGGCGCTGCCAACCAGAACGGAGGTCCGCATGAGCATTCTCGTCCGATTCGCGCCCAATGGGCTGACCGCAGAGCAGTACGACAAGACGGTCAGCGTGCTCGAGAGCGGGGAGGGTGCATGGCCCCCCGATGGCCTGGACTACCACGTCTGCTTCGGTCAGGACGGTGAGTTGGCCGTGAGCGAGATCTGGGACTCCCAGGAGCAGTTCGAGGCGTTCGGCGAGCGACTCATGCCGATGCTCGCTGAGCACGGCATCGACCCCGGCGAGCCTCGGGTGATCCAGATCCACAACACCGTGCGGCGCTAGGGCGCGCCGGCCACCCGCTCTGCGGGCGATGCCGAATGTCGGGCGAGAACGTGGAGGCGTTGCGCGCGGTCTACGACCGCTGGAGCGAGGGCGACCTCCGCCCGAGCCTCGACCTGCTCGACCCGCACGTCGTTTTCGTGCATGACCCGCAGCTCGAGACCTGGGAGGTGGCCTACGGTGTCGAAGAGGTGGTGGCGTACACGCGCGAGATGCTGAAATCGTGGGCCGAGTTCCGGATGGAGGCGGGGGAGATCATTGCTTCGGGAGACAGCGTGATCGTCGAGGTACACCAGCGCGGGGTGGGGAGCGGGAGCGGCGTCCCGGCGGAAATCGACTACTTCCACATCTGGACGTTCCGCGGGCGCAAGGTAGTCCGCTTCGAGAGCATGCGCGAGCGTGCCAAAGCGCTTGAGACCGTCGGGTCGTCGGACTAGCGGGCTCGCGGGCACCACTGGCGAGGCCGGCCTTCATCCTCTACAGTCGTTGAGTGGTGGGGAGGCCCGGACTTCGCAAACGAATCGGCGCGCACGCCAGGACGAACGTCGTCGCCTATTTGGCGCTCTTCGTCGCGCTCGGCGGCACGAGCGCGTACGCCGCCAACACGATCGGCAGCTCGGACGTGATCGACGGGTCGCTCGTCGGCGCCGACGTCGACAACGGCTCGCTCGTCCGGGGCGATTTCGCGACCTCGACCCTTACCGGCACGCCCTTCCTCGACGAGTCGCTCTCGTTCCACGACCTCGCGGCAGGCACGATCGTCAACTCGCGCATTGCCGACAATGCGGTCAACTCGGCCAAGGTGGACGACGACTCGCTGCGCGGCGAGGACATCGACGAGAGCGGCTTCCAGCACGCGCGGGTGATGACGCGTGCCCGGCAAACGGCGCCTGTCTCGAGCGCTGCGACCGGGTTTGCTGACATTCCGCTCAGCGACGACACGTGGACCCAGCCGGCGAGCCAGCTCAACCAGCTGGCGGTGTCCGCCACCGTCACGGCACCGGCGCAGTGCCTGGTCGGTGGCTTTGAAGCATCGTTCCCAACCGGGACGGTCAGCGTTTTTGCGGGCGGAAACTCCTTCAGCATTGCCCAGGTACGGCATGGCACCGGCACCCAGACCGTCCACCTCAATATCCCGGCGCTCCTAGGGCCCGACGCCGCCGCGAACAAGGTCGTCGACGCGTTCATCACCGACTCCTGCGACGGCGAGACCGACGGCTACTCGGTATCGAACATGAAGATCGACGTCACAGGGGTGCGCTGAGATCATGTTCGCCCGCGTCGGCAAGCACATGCGCTCCAACGTGGTCGCCTACCTGGCGCTGTTCGTCGCGCTCGGCGGCACCGGCGCGTACGCGGCCAGCACGATCGGCAGCGACGACGTGATCAACGAGTCGCTCCTGTCGCAGGACTTCGCGAACGGATCGCTCTCGCGCTTCGATCTCGCCGCCGCAACGCTGACCGGCACGTACGTCCTCGACGAGTCGCTCTCGTTCCACGACTTCGCGCCCGGGACGATCGTCAGCTCGCGCCTCGCCGATAACGCCGTCGGGGGCGCCAAGGTCGCGAACAACACGATCACGGGCGACGATGTCGACGACTCCACGCTCGACACAGGGGTCGTCCAGCGCGTCCGCCAGACGAGCGCCGCGAACTCGAGTGACGCGGGCACTACGGTCGCGCGCACCGGCGGCTCATGGACGCAGGCGGCCGGCGAGGTCGACCACTTCATCGCTCGGGCCACCGTGACCGCGCCGGCCGGCTGCTTGCCCTCGTTCATCCCGTTGGGCGAGCTCAAGATCACAGTCGGCACCGACACGCTCGTGGCGAAGGATCTCGGGTTTTCCGGGACCGGGACGCAGACGATCCCGATCGATATTCCCGGCCTCCCGTCGCCCGAGACCGACACGGTGCGCACGCTCAACGCCGTCGTCACGGACAGCTGCGCCGGCGCCGACGTCTACACCGTCTCCAATCTGAAGGTCGACGTCGTGGGGATCAAGTGAGGCCGATGCTCGCGAATCTCGGCAGCCACCTGCGCTCGAACGTCGTCGCCTACCTGGCGCTGGTGGTCGCGCTCGGGGGCGGCACCGCGTACGCCGCCGACACGATCGGCAGCGACGACGTGATCGACGAGTCGCTGCTGAGCGAGGACGTCAAGAACGGGACGCTGACGAAGGCAAAGGTCGCCTCCTCGACGCTCAACGGCACGACCGTGCTCGACGGGTCGCTCTCGTTCCACGACCTGGCGCCGGGCACGATCGTCAACTCGCGCCTCGCCGACGGCGCGGTGAATTCCGCCAAGGTCGCGAACGAGTCGCTCGCGGCTGCCGACGTCGACGAGGACACGCTGCTGAACGCCAACATCGTCGCCCGTCCCCGGCAGATCGGCGCGGCGGTGGCGAGCACGGGATTCACCAACACCGAGGTGAACATCCCCCGCACCGCCGGCACCTGGGCGCAGGGGCCGACCGAGGTGCAGCAACTCGTGGTCCAAGCCGACATCAGCGGTCCGAACACTTTCTGTCAGGACCCCGGGCCGCCCATCACGATCCGAAACGGTCTGCTGCGGCTGAAGATCAACGGCCAGGAAGTCGGGCGACTGTTGCTGGGCGGCATCGCCGCATCTCCGCAGAGCTTTAGCCTCACCGCCTCGATCCCGAGCACGGGCGCGGCCGAGTCCAACACCTTCACCGCGACGATCAGTGACGACTGCCCCACTGCCGACTGGTCGGTCGCGAACCTCAAGGTCGACGTTCTCGGCGCACGCTGACCAGCCGGCCGGGATACCGGATACTCCGCGGGCGATGCCTCGTCGAGCCGGGACGAACGCGGCAACTCGGTGCGACGGCTGTACGAAGCCGGCAACGCGATGGACCTATCGGAGGTGCCGGACTCGAGCTGCTCGTCGCTTTCCCGCGTTCCAGCCCGACGTCGAGATTCCTAAGCAGCTTCTGATGACTGTCGCCGGCACCGCAGGCTACCTTCTTCGATGAGGGTATTCGTCCAGCGACGTGAATGCGAGCACGGTCCAGGAGGCTCGGATCCGAGGTTCTCTCACACTTCGCTCGAATGTCGTCAGCTACGTGGCGCTGTTCGTCGCGCTCGAGCACCGCGCCTATGCGGCGAACAAGATCGGCAGCTCCGATGTGATCAACGACTCGCTGCTGTCCGAGGACGTCAAGGCCGGCACGCTCGTACGCGGGCGACCTCACCGCCGAGACGCTCAGCGGCAACTCCGTCCTCGACGAGTCGCTCAGCTTCTTCGACCTCGCTCCGGGCACGATCGTGAACTCGCGCCTCGCCGACAGCGCTGTCAACTCCGCCAGGGTCGCACCCGAGTCGCTGACGGGCGCCGACATCGACGAGTCGAGCCTCTTAAAGGCGAAAGTCGTGGCGCGCCCGCGGCAGACAGGGTCCGCGACGAGCGGCGCGTCCGGAACGGAGACGACCCTGACGCGAACGGCCGGGGTCGTGGACCCAACCGGCCGACGAGGCCGAGCAGCTCGGCGGCCAGGCGACGGTCACAGCGCCGGAGCTCTGCCCCCATACCGTCGCACCTCCCGGGGCGCTCGTGTTCAAGTTCGGAGGCGTGGTCATCGGCACGCGGGCGCTCGAGCCCGGGACCGATACGCAGACGATCCGCTTCTCGATCGGCGGCGTTCCCGGTCCGGGAACGCCAACTCTGCGCACGCTCACGATCACGATTCTCGACAGGTGCAACAGCGCCGACAACTTCACGGTCTCGAACCTGAAGGTCGACGTGGCGGGGACGAGGTAGCGCCCAATGTTCGCCAGTATCCGTTCACACGCCCGCGCGAACCTAATCGGCTACCTGGCGCTTTTCGTCGCGCTCGGCGGCACCGGCGCCTATGCGGCGAACACGATCGGCAGCTCCGACGTGGTCGATGATTCGCTGCTTTCGGAGGACGTAAAGCAGGGATCGCTGACGCGCTCGGATGTTGCTGCCTCGACGCTCACCGGAACCTACGTGCTCGACGGCTCGCTCAGCTTTCACGACTTCGCGCTCGGCACGATTACCAACTCCCGACTCGCTGATAGCGCGGTGAACTCGGCGAAGGTCGCGCCCAACTCGCTCACCGGCGACGACATCAACGATTCGACGCTGATCAACTCGCGCGTCCGAGCGCGTGCCCGCCAGACGGGCTCCACGTCGAGCGGCAGCTCCAATGTCGCGGTCAACGTGCCGCTCACCGGCAATACCTGGACCCAGTCCGCAGACGAGTTGGACCAGCTGGGCGGAGTGGCGGTGGTCAGCGCGCCAGGAGTGTGCACACAGGGCGGCGGGATCGCGTTCGCGACCTTCGAGATCAAGCTCGACGATGAGGTCATTGAGAGCCGGCTCATAAATCCGTCGATCGGCGAGTTCGTCCGGTTCAAGCTGCCGTCGGTCGTTGGTCCCGGCGCGGCCGACGCGCGCACGCTCACGGCTACGATCAAGGACAGCTGCACCGAGAACGTTGACTTCACGGTTTCGGGGCTAAAGATCGACGTCGTCGGCGTCAGATAGCTCGACCGCCGGACCGCATCGATCTAAACGGTCCGACCTAAGGCACACGCGAGTGTGGTCAGTTCCACCCCTGGGGGTCTTCCCGCATGCCGGATCCGGTCCGACACTGGTCCGCACTCGCATGCAAGCCGACGCTCACACCTCCCTGGCAGCGCTCCGCCGCCTCGTCCACGCCGCATTCACCGTCGCTGCGCTCGCCGTTGCCGCACTCGCGCTCTTCAGCCCCGCGCCCGCAACCGCGGCCCCAAGCGATCCGAACGACGTCCCGGTCGGCGACGTCCGCACCCCCAATCTGCCCGTAACCGCCCTGACGCGCGTTTCGATCGAGAAGCGCGCGCGGGACGCGGGCAAGCGCTGGGACCCCCAACTCGACCGCTACGACGACGCGTACGTGAAACCCTCGGGCTGGACCCTCGCGCTCGACGCGTGCGCGTCGAGCCCCGGCACCGGACCGAGCGGCGTCCCGTTCACGATGCGGGACTACGAGTGGCGGATCGAGCCGCTCGACGGTCAGAACGTGGCGCCGATCGCGAAGTCCGGCAGCTCCTGCCAGGAATGGGTCACGCTGCGGACACTCGGCCGCTGGCGCTTCACCCTAACCACGCGTTCCTCGAACGGCCGCAGCGCCCGCGGCAGCACCGACCGGCGTTTCCGCGACCTCGTAGTTGTCGCGTTCGGCGACTCGTTCACCTCGGGCGAGGGGAACATGGAGCTGGTCACGCAGACTCCCACCCGCACGGTTCGCCGCTGGTCCGATCGTCAGTGCCACCGCTCCGAGCACTCGTGGGCGATGCGCGCCGCACGCAAGCTCGAGGACGAGGCGACGAGCGTCACGTTCCTCAACTTCGCCTGCTCGGGCGCGACGACGACCGACCTCTTCCAAGGTGGCTACAAGGGGATCGCACCGACCTCGAGCGACCGGCGCCTGAAAGCGCAGCTCGCCCAGGCACGCGACGCGCTCGGAGATCCGCTGGTACGCGATACCCGGCCCGTGCACTCGGTCCTGATGTCCGCGGGCGTCAACGACGCCGACTTCAGCTCGACGCTGATCGACTGCGCGAAGCTGAGCGCCCCAGACGGTGTGCCCGTGCTCGGGGGGCTCGATCCCCTGGTGGACAACCCCTGCGACAACGTCGGTTCGACGCGCGGGGTCCGAACCGAGCTGAGTCTGCTCAAGGCGAAATACGACCGGGTGGACGCCGCTTTCGCGGCCAACCTCAAGGTCTCACCGGCGGCGGTCCGCCTCGCCGAGTACCCGTCGCGCCTGATGACCGACGAGCACGACCGCCACGGCGGCTGCGGGATATTCGAGGGGCTCTCAAGCTCCGAGGCACGCTGGATCAGCGACAGAGGCGACGAGCTCGGGGCGACAATGCGCGCCGCGGTGGGACGCAACGGGTGGGGCTACCTCGGCGGAGTTCGCGACGTCTTCCGCGGCCACGGCTACTGCGCGGATGGCGAGTCGTGGTTCCGAGGCTTCAAGGACTCGGTCCAGATCCAGCACAACGTAGACGGGACCGCCCACCCGATCGCACGCGGGCACGCCAAGATTGCCCAGCTCGCCCTTCGGACCATCCCCGTCGAGCCGGTCGAGCCAGCCGCGCCCGCCAGGGTCAAGTTCGAGTTCCTGCGTGTGCGCGTCGGCGACCCGCGCGGGGAAGTCGTAGGAACTCCCCGCGGCGGCCCGGGCGCGATCCGCGCGCGCTTCGGTGTCGAGTGGTACGGCAACGGATCGGTCGTCACCAACCAGGGACAGCGGATCCAGCTCGGGCGCTGGATGCCGGTTCCCGAGGCCGAGCGCACGAGGATCGTCGAGACGCGCGGCAACACCGCCAGCGTGACGCTCGACATGAGCCTGCCCTCGCTCAAGATCGAGCACCCGAACTCGCCGAAGGGATTCATCGTCACCGGTCCGCGCCGCGTCCATCTCGACGCGATCCACCGCCGCGCCGAGGGTTGGCGCACAGGGACTCACGTGCTCGGCGGAGACAAGTCGGTCCAGGTCGAGTACCGCGTGACGCGGGAGCTCTACAACCCCGACCTTCTGTCGCGCCCTGACTGAGCCGTGACGGCAGCATCAGGAAGTCGGTCAAACGGCGATACTGCGCGGGCGATGCCGCAGGAGAATCTTGACCGGTTCCACCAGGCCTACGACGCCATCGGGCGCCGGGACCTTCACGCCTTTCTCGACCTAATGCACCCCGACGTTGAAGCCACCTCTCGCGTCCTGGAAGTTGAGGGAGCGGTCTACCGAGGGCGCGAGGGAATGCGCCAGTTCCTCGAGGACATCTGGAGCGTCTTCCCCAACTGGGCCCCCGAAGTGGCTAACGCCCGAGACTGCGGGGACGCAGTTGTGGCAGAGATTCGGGGGACCGGCCGGGGGGTCGGGTCGGGCATCGAAACCGAGATGACCGCGTTTCAGGCCGTCAAGTTCCGAGATGGAATGGCGATCTGGATTCGCGGCTATGCAACCGAACAGGAAGCCCTCGAAGCCGTCGGGCTGTCGGAGTAGAAGCTTTCAGCTGAGCTGCTCGGCCAGCCCGATGATGATGCCCTCAGGGCCACGCACGAAGCAGAGCCGGTAGCTGTCCTCGTACTGCGCGATCTCGCCGACGAGTTCGGCGCCGTGGCTGCGCAGACGGGCAACGAGGTCGTCGATGTCGTCGACAGCGAACATGATGCGGCGTATGCCCAGCGTGTTCGCGGGCGCGCTTTCCGGCTCGGCTCTGACCGCCGGCGGCGTGTGGAACTTCGTCAGCTCAACCCCGCTGTGGCCGTCCGGGGTCCGCATCATGGCGATGTCGGCACGGACGTCGTTGAGCCCGACGGTCTGGTCCACCCAAGGCCCCTCGACCGTCGTTTCGCCTTCCAGCTGCATACCGAGTTCGGCGAAGAACGCTTTGGCAGCCTCGAGGTCGTCGACGACGATGAGAACGTTGTCCATCCGCTGAATCGTCATGTCCGCGGAGCATAGGGTCGGATGTTCGCTGTGACACGCTCGTCCGCCCATCGGGCGCTACTGTTCACGCAGAGGGCGCTCAGAGCTTCTTGGCTAGCAGCGCAAGTCCGGGAGGTAGATGGGCGTTCCGAACCCAATCGGGAGGTCCATGATGCTCCGCCGACTTCGTTCTTCTCTGACCTACGCCAACGTGATGTCAACGCTTGGCGTCTTTCTGGTCGTCTCGGGCGGTACCGCCTGGGCTGTCAACGAGTGGACCGGCGCGAACATCGTCGACGATTCGCTGACCGGGGCGGACATCCAGAACCAATCGCTGACCCTGAGCGACTACGCGATCGGCTCGGTCTGGGGCAGCCGCATCAAGGACGACGGGGTCTTCACGAACCACATCGCCAACAACTCGCTCACGGGCAACGACATCGACGAGTCCACCCTCAACAATGCGGGAGTCCAAGCCCCTGCGCAGACCACCGGGCCGGTATCGAGCGGCGCTGACAACGTCTTCGTCCCGATCCCGCTCGCGTTCGGCTCCTGGACACAGCTCTCGGGCGAGCTCGACCTGATGCACGCCGAGGTGACGATCGACGCCCCGCCGACCTGCATGAGCGGGGGAGGGGACGGAACCACGGAGATCAAGATCTTCCTGGACGGGACTGAGGTCGGGGGGTTCTTCCGCTCGATCTCACAAGGCGACGGGACCACAAAAAACATCCTGCCGGCGATTCAGCCCCCGAACGCATCGACGCCCCACACCGTGACCGCGCAGGTCATGGACACCTGTGACGGGGCCGAGAACTGGAGCGTCACCTCGCTGAAGGTGACCGTCGCCGGGATCCGCTAGCCGCCATCGCCGCGGAGACTTAGGACCCAATCCCGCTCACGGATCGCGCGATACTGCGCGGCGATGTCGCAGGAGAACGTGGAGATCGTGCGAGCCTTGTTCGAGGCGTTGGACGCCGGGGATATGGCTGCAGCTCGTGAGCTCTGGCACCCCGACGTCATTGTGCGGACGGTGAAGGATTGGCCGGAGCCGGGGCCCTACGTAGGTCGCGAGGCCACCGTGCGCTTTCACGAGCAACTCCTCGACACCTGGGACGCCAACAGCGTGGTCCTGGCCGGTGACTTCATCGACGCCGGCGATCGGGTCGCCGTGAGATACATCTGGCGTGGCGCGGGTCGCGGCCCCGACATGAACATGGAGCTGACGCTCGTCTTCACTATCCGCAAGGGCAGGATCTTCTACCAAGAGTTCTTCTGGGATCACGCCGAGGCCCTCGAAGCCGTAGGGCTGTCGGATTAGCTAACGATCGCTCGGCGCCGTCGTGGCAAGGAAGAGGTGTGCCGGCTCAGGCAGTCCCTTGAGCCGCTTGATCCCGTGGTCTGTGAAGTCGATCCGAGGACCGCTCACAAGCCCCCGTGTTGCCGCTGACGTGACCACTTCGCCCGGTCCGGCCGTCGCCTGCACCCGCGCCGCCTCATGGACTGCAATTCCGCCAACGTCGTTTCCCCGAATCTCGATCTCGGCGGTGTGCAAACCCGCCCGGATCTCGAAGCCGCAATCAGCAGCCACGCGATTACGGATCCGGCACGCGCTGTGGATGGCGCGACTCGGGCTCTCAAACGTTGCTAGGGCGCCATCTCCGGTGGACTTGATCCAGCTACCGCCAGACGCTGCGACCTCGGCTCGGGTCAGCTCATCGTGGCGGCCGAGCAATTCCATCCAGCGATCGTCACCGAGCTTCGAGGCCAAATCGGTTGAGCCTACGATGTCCGTGAAGAGCACCGTGGCTAATGCGCGACCGCGGCGGCGTGTGGGGGCAGGGTTGGCGACAAAGTCCTCGACCGCGTCGAGGAAGCCATCCTGGGCCGAGAACCAGGGCACGTGGTCGGCGCCCTCGAGCTCGACGAACTGCGCGATGGGAATCCGTTCGGCCAGGTAATGCGAGCACTCGATCGGGATCTGCCTGTCCTCAGCGGTGTGGGCAACCAACACAGGAACCTGGATCGACGGAAGCACATGCCGAGTGTCCAGGGCCATGTTCAGCCGGCACCACCTGAGCAGGTTCGAGCGCTCCAGCGAGCGCTGCTCGTACGCCGCCGCCCAGCGCCGAAAACCGGGCACCTGGGCCATCGAGGGAGCCATCCGCTTCGTCGTGAAGTAGCCCTTGCCCCAAAGGGGTCCCAGTGTCCGGAGCTTACGTAGCCGCTGTTTCCCGCTTGGCATCCACGGGTGGTCGTCGGTCCGCACGAACGCCGCGTGGCCCCCCTTGAGGATCAGGGCCTCGGTGCGTTCCGGATACGTCGCGGCGAAGAAGGTGGCCAGGGTGCCACCCTCTGAAGTGCCCATGATGATCGCGCGTTCGATCTCGTTCGCATCCATCACGGCGACCAGATCCTGGACTCGGTCCTCCAGCGATGCGGGAGGAAGGCGCCGATCGGACTTCCCCGTTCCACGCTTGTCGAACTGGATCACCTGCGCCATGGAGCCCAGGCGTTCGAAGTAGCGCACGGCCTCGGGCTGCTCCCAAATCATTTCGATGTTTTGCGCGAAACTCGGAACGGAGATCACCGTCCGCGGTCCGTTCCCGAACGCCTGGTAGGCGACTGAGACGCCGTCGGCGTCCGCGTAATGGACGCGCGGCGGTGGCTCTAGGGGAGGGTCGGCATTGCCTTGAGACATCGCCCGTCCAGTATCCCGTGCTTTGTGCCCAATGAACTTCGGCGCGATACTGCGCAGGCGATGTCGCAGGAGAACGTGGAAGTGGTACGAGCGATCTATGCGGCCTGGGAGCGCGGCGACTTCGGCGCGACCGAGTGGTTGCACCCCGAGATCGAGTTCGTGATGGTCGGCGGACCCTCGCCTGGCACCTGGACAGGGCTTGACGGGATGGCAGAGGGTACGCACCATCTCCCAGGCACCCGGGTTTGTGTCCGGAACCTGGGTGAACATCGGCGGGGAGGGCAGGTCGATGATCCTGTTTGAGTCAGAAGACGCTGCGAAGCAAGCCAGTCAAATGGCCGAGAGCAACCAGCCGCCCGAGGGGATCGTGTCCATCGATAGGGGAGGTCGTAGCGCAGGCGTAACGCCTCTGATGTCGTAGGAGAACGCAGCCCGCATGTGCCAATCGCTGCTAAGCTCGACGGAGCGGTTGATAGACCGCTTTCCGGTAGGCCGCTTTCACATCACTCGCCCAGGCCACCAGCGGGCTTAGCCTCCTTCTTCTGACCTAAAACGGGTTTCGTCCAAGCGACGGGAACCACAAGTAGCTGGTCCAGGAGGCTCAGATGTTTTCCACGCTCCGTTCGCGCCTGACCTACGCCAACGTGATCTCATCGCTGGCGCTCTTTCTCGTCATCTCCGGCGGCACCGCGTACGCGGTCAACACGATCGGCAGCGACGACGTGATCGACGACTCGCTGACCTCGGCGGACATCAAGAACCAGACGGTGGGCACCGCCGACCTGGCGATCAACTCGGTCTGGGGCAGCCGCATCAGGGACAACGCGATCTTGAGCGCGCACGTCGTCGACAACGTCCTGACCGGCAACGACGTACAGAACAACTCGCTCACGGGCGACGACATCAACGAAGCCACGCTCGCGGGCGGCGTGACCGCCTACTTCGACCAGGGCGACTCGGAACCGGCGACATTCACACTCCCCGCCGGCAAGTACATGATCTTCGCAACCACCCGCGAAAACTTCGGGGACGAGAGCGAGTGTGTGCTCGGAGCGGGAGAGCTGAGTGATTTCGCGGCCGAGGATGGCGCCGAATCATCCATGGCACTGCAGCTTGCGGGAACGTTCAGCGCGTCGACAGTGGTCACTGCCTCGTGCACCGGCGTGGGGGCTGGCGTCTACTCGGTCGAGCTCAGCGCCATTCGCGTCGACGCGCTCACCGGCTCGACTCCGATCAACAACGACTAACTTCGATCGGCGCGCAGCACGGCCCTAGAATGAGCCCGACGCTCGTTGCGCCGCTCACGACGGGTCTGACGGAGTAGCACAGGATGGGCGCGGGTGGTTTCGAACCACCGACCTCTCGTAGGGCGAGATACTGCGCGGGCGATGTCGCAGCAAAACGTAGAGGTCGTCAGGGCGGCGTACGAGGGGTACGCGAAGGGCAATCTGCGCGGGCGCCTCGACCTCTACGACCCCTTCACCGTCTTCATCCCGATCCCGGACTTTCCCGCGTCCGACCATTATCTCGGTGCGGAGGGGATCGGGGAGTTCATGCGGGACTTCCTCAAGGATTGGACGCGCGTGACGATGACGGCGGAGGATGTGATCGAGGCGGAGAACAGCGTGGTGGTCACCGTGCGGCAACGGGCAACGGGACGAGAGAGCGGCGCAGCCACCACGATGCACTACTTCGAGGTATGGACGTTTCGCGGGAGCGGCGTTATCCGGATCGAGCAGTTTCGCGAACGGGCGGCGGCCCTCGAAGCTGTGGGGCTGTCGGAGTAGGCGATGTCGCAGGAGAACGTCGAGCGGACCCGTCGGGGAATGTCGAGCGCCCACGAGTTCTTCGGACTTCTCCACGACGATGTCGTCTTCGATAACGAGACGTACCCGCTCCCAGACCTCATGGGCACCTATCAGGGAAGGGACGCCGTGATCCGGGTGTTCAAGAACTATTGGCGCTCGTTCTCGGACTACTCGATCGCGCTGACCGAAACGATCGATGCCGACGACCAGATCGTCCTCGTGCAGCGCGAGCGCGCAAAAGGGCGGGCCAGCGGAGTGGTTGTCGAGCGGGTGTTTTCAGCGGTGTGGGCCTTCGAGAACGGAAAGATCGTGCGGATCGAAGCCCACGCAACGCGCGAGGCCGTCGGGCAATTATTGCCCTCTCGGGAACGCGATATTGCGCGGGGTGAGGTCTCGTGAGAACGCGGGTCGTATGTGCCAATCGCTGCTAAGCTCGACTTAGCGGTCAGTAGACCGCATTCCGGTAGCCGCTTTCACATCACTCGCGCAGGCCACCAGCGGGCTTAGCCTCCTTCTGACCTAGACGGGTTTCGTCCAAGCGACGGGAACCACTCGATCGAAGGAGTTAACCAATGAGCCCTCGTGGATTCGCGGCGATCGGGACCGTCTGCGTAACGCTCGCCGTCCTCGTCGCGGGCGTGCCGATCGCTGGTGCTGCCTCCAGCGGCCGCTTCGCGGCGAACGAGAGCTGGACGACGAACCCGTACTTCGGGAACAACGGGACCTTCTTCGCCGACGTCACCGGCGATCGCAGGGCCGATGCGATCGCGGTCGTCCAAGACACCGAGGAAAACACCGGCAGCGCGCGCAAAATGGTGGTGCGGCGGTCGACCGGCTCGCAGTTCTCGGCGAACGAGAATTGGGGGAGGGGTTTCTCCAAGGGAACACACTTGTTCGCTGACGTCAACGCCGACGGCCTTTCCGATGCGATCGAGGGCAACCCGATCACGGTGTGCCGCTCCACGCGCGTAGTGTTCGCGGGCTGCAAGAACTGGACGGAGAACCCGTTCAGCGGGTCGAAGGGCAGATTCTTCGCCGACGTCACCGGCGATCGGAGGGCCGATGCGATCGTGGTCAACGGCGACAAGATCACGGTGCGCCGGTCGACGAGCTTGGGCTCGGTCTTTACGGGGAACGAGAGTTGGACGACGGACCCCTTCTTCGGGTCGGAAGGAACCTTCGTCGCCGATGTCACAGGCGACGGGAAGGCCGATGCGATCGCGGTCAACTCGAGCAAGGTCACGGTGCGCCGCTCGACGGGTACGGCGTTCTCGGCTAAGGAGAGCTGGACGAGCAATCCCTTTTTCGGCTCGAAGGGCACCTTCTTCGCGGACGTGGACGGCGACAGAAAGGCCGACGCGATCGCAGTCAACAAGGACAAGGTCACGGTGCGCCGGTCGAGGGGGTTCAAGTTCGCGGGTAACGAGAGCTGGACGACGAACCCCTACTTCGGCTCGAAGGGCACCTTCTTCGTTGACGTTACCGGCGATCGGAGGGCCGATGCGATCGTGGTCAACGACGACAAGGTCACCGTGCGCCGCTCTGCCGGACCCTGACCAGCAAGGAGATTGCCCGGGCGGGCCGAGAGCCGCTGCTATGCTCGACGACAGCGGTCGATCGACCGCTTCCGGTAGGCCGCTTTCTCATCACTCGCGCAGGCCACCAGCGGGCTTAGCCTCCTTCTTCTGACCTCACGGGTTTCGTCCAAGCGACGGAAACCACTCGCAGCTGGTCCAGGAGGGCCGCATCAGGGACAACGCGATCCTCAGCGCGCACGTGGTTGACAACGGTCTCACCAGTGCCGACGTTCAGAACAACTCGCTTCACGGCGGTGACATCCTCAGCAACTCCATCACTGGCGACGACGTCAACGACGGAAGCCTCACCGGCGCTGACGTTGGGCACGACTCAGGAACTGATGCGTTTGACCCGGCGAATGTCCTAGTGGGAACCTGCAACACGGAAGACGTTGACCTTGGCGAGCAAGTCGACATGCGTTTCGACGCGGTCGTAGTGACGGTGGCGTCAACCTTCCCGCTCGGGCTCACGGTGACGGCCACTTCCTCGAGCACTATCGGCCATGTGGATCTCCGCATTTGCAATGTCACCGAAGCCGAGATCGACGCGGGGCCCACCAACTTCCACTGGATCGCGTTCCGGGGCTTCGGCTAGCCGTGAGGCTGTCGGAGTAGACGTCGGATAATGGGCGCGGGTGGTTTCGAACCACCGACCTCTCGCGTGTGAAGCGAGCCGCGTTCCGCGCGCTTATGCGGCGCGATCCCAGTCGTAGAGCGGAGCCGGCGCTCAGGCGAGCGTGCGCTTATGCAATCGGATACCCGTGGATTACCGGGGATTGCTGTCGATTCGGGCACAAGAACGCGATTTGTGCCCAATGGATTGCGGCGCGATACTGCGCGGACGATGTCGCAGGAGAACGTTGAGATCGTCAAACGGCTCTACGAGGAGAGCTACCCGACGCGCGACATCGAAACAGTGAGGGACTCCGTTTCCGAGGACTTCCGATTTCACATGCGTCGTGAGTGGCCGGGTAGAGCTTCCTACGGGCGAGAGGAAATGCCCGAGATCTGGGCCGAGCTGGACGAGACGTACTCCGAGTACAGCCTCGTCCCTCAGGAATACGAGCACCTAGGCGATTACGTGCTCGTGACATTGAGCGTGAGTGCCCGCATGCGCGAGAGCGACGTTCGCCTCGAACAGGCCCTCTACCACGTCATGAAGGTGCAGCGTGGGAAGGTCCTTGAAGCTTGGGGGTTCGGGGACAAGCAAGAGGCCCTCGAAGCCGTTGGGCTGTCGGAGTAGGGCGACGATCCGCGAGAGATGGAGCTGGTCGGACTCGAACCGACGACCTCCTGGGTGCGATAACGGCATCAGGACGTCGGCTCGGGCATATCCGGCTCCGTCAGGTGATGTGAGGTGCTCTCAGGTCAGCTGAGATTCGCTCAGTTCGGTACCACGGGTAGTACCACGGCCCGGCGGGCGCAATACTGCGCGGGCGATGTCTCGGGAGAACGTCGAGTTCGTGCGAACACTCTTCGAAGCCTGGAACGCCGGGGATTGGGATGCCTATGGCGAGCTGCTCGACCCCGACGTCATCGTGCGCGCGCCTGAGAGGTGGCCCGAGCCGGGGCCTTTTGTGGGGCGGGAGGCGGTTCTCCAGCAGTTCGAGCAGCAGCGCGCCGCCATGAACATCGACGCCGCGGAACCCACCAGCGACTTCGCGCGGTGGGCGACCGAGTCGTCGTGCGCTTCGCTTGGCGCGGCCGAGGCCAGGGACCTGAACTGGACATGGAGATGTCGGCCATCTACACGGTGCGCGACGGCAAGAACCTGGTGCAGGAGTACTTCTGGGATCACGCCGAAGCCCTCGAAGCCGTGGGGCTGTCGGAGTAGAGGCAGAGCTTGGCTAGCTGACCGTTACTAGAGGCCGAGCCAGACGCGAGTGCAGGTACATCGCTTCCGAATCGCTTCCATAGGGGCCGAAGAGGAAAAGGGTGGGGGTGGCCTTTCGGGGCCAAGCCGCTCTAGGACTGGCAGTTCGAACGATGGGCGCGGGTGGTTTCGAACCACCGACCTCTCGCGTGTGAAGCGAGCGCTCTCCCACTGAGCTACGCGCCCTGGAGCGGGATTCTAGGGTCTGCCCACCCGAGCCGACTGTCGTTTCTGCCCATTTTTGCCCGATCCGGCACGGGAGGCTTAGGCTCCAGCATCTGATGGGAACGTTCTACCTTCGCATCTCTGGCGACGCGACCGAGGAGGTCCGCGCTGCGCTTACGCGGGCTGGGACCGCAGTTTAGAGGTCGGCGACAGGGTCGTGACCCCATTGACGCTTCATGGGCGAGGGCGCGGTGGCATCGACACCGTGGCTAGGACGACCTGGGTTTGGACGTTGCGTGACCAGCAGGTGGTCCGGTACCGAGGGCGTCCCACACCTGTGCGAAGTCGTCCCACATCTCTCGGGCGTTCTGGGTGAAATAGATCCCTGTGTTGGGCCCCACGGCGCGGGAGAGATCCACAACTCCGTCCGCCGAAAAGTCCGCAAGGGCAGCATCCGTGTCACCACGACTCCACGCGTCAATCACCCGACGGATTACCTCCACGTTCTCCTGCGACATCTCCTACTCCGACAGCCCGCGGCTGCGAGGGCTTCTTGCTTGTCTTGCGTCTCTTGGACGCGCGTTGCGAGTCCGTCGCGCAGCTTGAAGATGAAGGCCCAATCCTGCCCAATCGGCACGCCACTCGCTCCGCCACGCGCCTTAAGGCGCAGCCAAGCCACAAGCTGATCGTCGCTAGCCTCGAAAACCTCTCGCACCTCGAACTTGGCGTCCATCATCTCGGCCCAGGTCAGGCCGTACCGCTTCACCGCCTCCGGCCCGCGATGAACGGTCGTGTCAGGGTCTTGAGGATCGACATGCCACTCTAGGTCAGGGGCCATCATCGCAACCCATGCGTCGATCTCACGACGGTTGTACAGCTCAAAGAACCGCTCGATCCACTCCACGTTCTCCTGCGACATCGCCCGCGCAGTATCGCGCGTTCCGCGGGTGCGGTGGCAACAAAGTGGCAACTGAAGCCACAGGACTCCACAGGACTCCACGACACTCGGAAATCCGAAAACCAGCATCCGGACCCGACTCCACGACACTCCACCGGACTCCACCCAAACGTCGCGAGCGTCTACGGAACCGAAGGTCTCAGGTTCGAATCCTGACGGGCGCGCTACTTCGAGAGCCCCGCGGCTTCGAGGGCCTCCTGTCCGTCCGTGTAATTCGCGACGCGGATGATCCTGCCGCCCCTGATCGAAGTGACCTGTGCGAACTCCATGGCAACTGGCTGCTGGCTGCCACCACCTCGCCCTCGCTGCCAACAGATGGATACCACCTCATCACCGGCGTCGAGATATTCGTCAACGCCGAACTCGTAGTCCGCAAAGATCTCCCTCCACTGCACAAGAAAGGCAAGTACGGCCTCGCGACCACGAACCACGGGCTCTTCGGGCCAGCCTCGAAAGCGCGAGAAGTCCCATTCAACCTCGGGGTCGTAGAACAGAGGCAGTTCCTCCGCGCCGCCCCGATTCCACGCAGCGGATGCTCTACGCACGATCTCCACGTTTTCCTGCGACATCGCCCCCGCAGTATCGCGTGCCCCAACCGTTGGGGGTGGCAACAAGGTGGCAACCGAAGCCACAGGACTCCACAGGACTCCACGACACTCGGAAATCCGAAAACTCGCTTCCGACCCGACTCCACGACACTCCACCGGACTCCACCCAAACGTCGCGCGCGTCTACGGAACCGAAGGTCTCAGGTTCGAATCCTGACGGGCGCGCTACTCCGACAGTCCGACGGCTCCCTGCGTTACTCGAGCCTGATCGAGTACGGCGAGTCGTTCCGGATCGTGAAATGAACCTTGTTCGTCGTCAGGTTCCCTCCGGGGACGTTGTCCTGCAGGCTAATGCCGGGCTGAGCGCCGGGCTCGAAGGTACCCGTCTGGCAGCTTGTGGCCAGATCAACCCCAGTGAGCAGCTTGTCCCTGGTGTTGCAAACAATCTGGTCGTTGCGTGCGATCCAGTCGATCGTGCCGCGCTCGGCTGCGTAGGTACTCCCCGTACTTTTGGCGACCACCGTGTAGTCCACGGACCCCCCGGCCGCACCTCCGAATGGAACGTCGACCGAGAAGAGGCTCGTGCTCGCCGGCTGGGGCGTCGGCAAGTTCTTCGTGCCGGTAGTGACGTTCGTCTTGAGCGTGGTCTCGTCGATGTCGTCGCCGGTGAGGGTGTTGTTCACAACGTGCGAGCTGAGGATCGCGTTGTCCCTGATGCGGGATCCGAAGACCGATCCGATCGCGAGGTCGTTGGTACCGACTTCGCGGTTCTTGATGTCCTGCGAAAGCAGCGACTCGTCGATCACGTCTGAGCTGCCGATCGTGTTGACCGCGTAGGCGGTACCGCCTGACACGACGAGGAAGAGCGCCAGCGATGAGATCACGTTGGCATAGGTCAGGCGAGCACGAAGCCTGGACAACATCTGAAGCCTCCTGGACCAGCTGCGAGTCGTTTCCGTCGCTTGGACAGAACCCGTTTGGTCACAAGAAGGAAGCTAAGCCCTGCTGGTGGCCCGCGCGAGTGATGTGAAAGCGGCCTACCGGAAAGCGGTCTATCGACCGCTGTCGCGAGCATAGCAGCGATTGTTCATTGGGCACAAATCGGGTTCTAGTGCCCGAATCGACAGCAATCCCCGGTAATCCACGGGTATCCGATTGCATAAGCGCACGCTCGCCTGAGCGCCGGCTCCGCTCTACGACTGGGATCGCGCCGCATAAGCGCGCGGAACGCGGCTCGCTTCACACGCGAGCGGTCGGTGGTTCGAAACCACCCGCGCCCATCTCGCTTGATGCGGCGAGCTACTCCGACAGCCCCGCAGCTTCGAGCGCCCCGCTGCGGCTGACGTGCAGGTCGATCCGCGTAATCTCACCGTCGCGCACCGTGTAGACGAACCAGTACTCGGCCTCGACCGGGGCTGCGCTCGCCTCCCCGCGTCCGGTGTGGCGATTTCGCACGACGACCCGATCACCAGCGTCGATGAATTCCTCCGCCGCGATCGTCCAGTCGGCGAATCCCTCCATCCACTCCACAGCCAGCCCGAGAAATTCCGCCTTGCCATGCACCGTGTTCGTTTCCAGTCCGAGAACCTGATGCGTTACGACGTCGTCAGTCAAGAATTCGAGCGCTCCGGAAAGGTCGCCCGCTTGCCAGGCTTCCCAATAGCGGCGGACCAGTTCCACGTTCTCCTGCGACATCGCTACTCCGACAGCCCCACGGCTTCGAGGGCTTCGGCGTGATCGCGGAAGAACTCCACCACGAAGACCTTGCCGTTGCGCATGGTGTAGACGCCCGTCACCTCCATACCTACTTCCTGGCCTTGCGTCGTGGTGCCCCACACGAACCGCACTACGACCGCGCCCCCCGCCTCGATGAAGTCGCCCGTCGGCTGAGCCGTGTTCCGATCCCCGATGCGCATTTCTTCGTAGAACGCCATCACGGCATCCCGACCTACCACCGGCCCCGGTTCCGGCCAGCCCTCGATGAATCGCATGATCGCCACCCCCGGATCGTGGAAGTCGCGAAAGGCGTCCACATCCATTCCCTGTTCGTTCCACGCCTCGAGCATGTCCCGAACCACCTCCATGTTCTCCTGCGACATCGCCCGCGCAGTATCGCGACTCCCCGAGCAACCCGTCCATTGGGCACTAATCGCATTCCAGTGCCCAAATCACATGCTGGAGCCCCCCGACGGCCCCGCGGTTTCGAGGGCGTGTGCCTACAACTGCCTCATCCCGATCATGTTGCCGTCCGGGTCCTTGAAGTACGCGCGCCTGAGACCGCTGTCGAGCGTGATGATTCCCTCGACCTCCACACCACGGCCTCTCAGCTCGTCGACCTCCGCTTCGATGTCATCGACTTCGAAGGCGGCCACGGTGCGGTCGATCTCTTCGGAGGGGCGTTCGTACAACGCGAGACCGGTGCCACCGCCACACTTGTAGCGAACCGTCTCTTCCACTTCGGCTTCTATCGCCAAACCCAGGGTGTCCTCGTAGAAACGTCTGGCACGCTCCATGTCGGAAACGGCCAAGGTCGGGGCGACACGCGCGTCGGACAGCATTTTGGCTCCTCTGGTTCTGTTCTCCTGCGAGCTCGCCCGCGCAGTATCGCGCGCGTCAGTACGACAGGCCGACGGCTTCGAGGGCGTCGCTCTTGGATTGGTAGAGCTTGACGCTCGTCGCCTCGCCGTCCTTGATCGTCCAAAGCTGGACGCCGGTCGCGTCCACGGCAACGCCGCTGGCCCGCCCTCGCATCCGGACATGGTTCACGACCAGTACGCGCGCGTCGTCGAGGTCGATTATCTCCTCGGGCTCCCAGCGAACGTTCTCCCAGGCCTCCACGAATGAGTCCCACAGCTTCCTGATCTGTCGGTGACCTCGATAGACGCCCTTCAGCGGCCCGATCGAGTGGGACCAGTCCTAGACAACATCAGCATGCGTTGCTTGGAGGACCTCGTCGAACTCTCCACGATTGACCAGCTCGATTGCCGCGCGCACGAAGTCCACGTTCTCCTGCGACATCGCCTACTCCGGCAGCCCTACGGCTTCGAGGGCCTCGGCGTGATCCCAGAAGAACTCCTGGTAGACGATCCTGCCCTTGCGCACGGTGACCACGTTCGTCATCTCCATGTTCATCTCCGGGCCGTGGCCCACGCCGCGCCAGGTCTGCCTCACGGCGACGCGGTCGCCGGCGTCGATGAAGTCACTGATCGGTTCCACCGTGTCGGCGTCCAAAGCCGCGCGGATGTGCGCCCACTCCTGCATGACCGCATTCCGACCGACGAAAGGCCCTGGCTCCGGCCAGCCCTCCAGCGAGCGCATGATGGCGTCGGGGTCGTAAAGCTCACGAAATGCGTCCATGTCCCCCGCGTTCCACGCCTCGAAGACGCGCCGGAAGACCTCCACGTTCTCCTGCGACATCGCCTACTCCGACAGCCCGACGGCTTCGAGGGCCGCTCGCCGGTCGTAGTGAGTGAGCAGTCTCACGACTTTTCCTGCCCGGAAGGTCCACACGCCGAAGCCCGGCGAATCCACCTCTACTCCGCTTTCGCGACCGGTAGCCGCCTGGCGACCGGCAACGAACACGTGGTCGGTGCCGACCGCCCGAAACTCATCACCGATCACTCGGTAGTCACGCCATTGGCCGAGCCAGTCGCGCATGAAGGACGCAAGCTCGTCAAGACCGTGAACGACGACCATCCCCGAGTCCGGCATCCAGGTCTCGAACGTGACCTGCTGATCGAGCAGGGGCAACGCCGCCAAGAAGTCGCCCTTCTCCCACTCGTTGTAGATGCGGCGAACTACCTCCACGTTCTCCTGCGACATCGCCCGCTCAGTATTGCGCCGGAATCCATTGGGCACAAATCGCGTTCTTCTGCCCAAATCGACAGCAATCCCCGGTAATCCACGGGTATCCGACGCCGAAGCGCACGGCATGATGAGGCTCGGCTTCGCGCTAGGACTGGGATCGAGCCGCCTAAGCGCACGAATCGCGCTCGCGTGTGAAGCGAGCGCTCTCCCACTGAGCTACGCGCCCTGGAGCGGGATTCTAGGGTCTGCCCACCCGAGCCGACTGTCGTTTCTGCCCATTTTTGCCCGATCCGGCACGGGAGGCTTAGGCTCCAGCATCTGATGGGAACGTTCTACCTTCGCATCTCTGGCGACGCGACCGAGGAGGTCCGCGCTGCGCTTACGCGGGCTGGGACCGCAGTTTAGAGGTCGGCGACAGGGTCGTGACCCCATTGACGCTTCATGGGCGAGGGCGCGGTGGCATCGACACCGTGGCTAGGACGACCTGGGTTTGGACGTTGCGTGACCAGCAGGTGGTCCGGTACCGAGGGCGTCCCACACCTGTGCGAAGTCGTCCCACATCTCTCGGACGTTCTGGGTGAAATAGATCCCTGTGTTGGGCCCCACGGCGCGGGAGAGATCCACAACTCCGTCCGCCGAAAAGTCCGCAAGGGCAGCATCCGTGTCACCACGACTCCACGCGTCAATCACCCGACGGATTACCTCCACGTTCTCCTGCGACATCTCCTACTCCGACAGCCCTGCGGCTTCGAGGGCCTCTTTTTTGCTGGGATGCGCGAGTGCGGCCGAGATTTTGCGATTGCGGACGGTGTAGGCGTAGAAAATCTCTCGCCCAACCGCGGCCCCGCTCCCCTGACCGACGAGCCGCGGCGTAATCGAGACAACCACGTTTTCGTCCTCTGCGGCGATCACGCGAGATGAGAACTCGATTTCCCGCCAGGTCTCGAAGAATCCATCCATCCATTCGCGCACACCGCTGCGACCGTGAAAGGCGATCCCGTCAACCCTGTAGGTGTTCGGCTTGAGCACCACGTCGTCGCTCATGAGCTCTTCGACGGCAGCGAAATCCCGACGCGCAAGGGCTGCGAATGATTGCTTCACAATCTCCACGTTCTCCTGCGACATCGCCCGCGCAGTATCGCGCGGGGCGGAAGCAAAGGGCAATACTTGCCCTGATCCACGGGTATCCAACGTCATCCGACGGCATCTGCGGGGTTTGCCCGCGCCGGCAAGCGAGCAGAGACTCGGCTCCCCGAGTGGGTTAGAGGGTCAAATCAGCGCGCTCGGCCCGGACGCTTGCCATGCAGAAGGTCGTGGGTTCGAATCCCATCATCCGCTTCGAGGAAAACCCCGCTCACGCGGCGCATTCGCGTTTCTAAGCGAGACTCGTATGACCTTCGGGGACCTAAGGCGCGGGCGTTAGCGTCAGCCTGACAGCTTCGATTCTCCCTAGGTGCGAGTTGCTGGTGAGATCGAAGGTGTATTCCAGCATTACGCGGTCGGTGGTCTCGAACGGCATCGGAGTGACGGGAGGCGGCTCGGCAAACCTGGATACGCTCTGCTGAACCCGTGTTGGCAATCGCGACGACCGCCTACGACCCGGCCGAGTGGACCGACCTCTTCGTCGCGACCGCGGGTGCGTCGGCTGCCCTCGCGGGTCTCGTCTTCGTCGCCGTGTCGATCAACATCGAGCGCATCCTCGCCCTCGAGGGATTGCCGGACCGTGCGCTGTCGACCACGCTCCTGCTGCTCGCGGTGATGCTCGTGTCGATTTTCGGTCTCGTTCCCGGACAGAGCCGCCAGGCGCTGGGCGGGGAGCTCCTCGGTCTTAGTCTGCTCACCGTCGGAGCCGTTGGGGCCCTCACATTCAAGAGCCGCCCGTCGGGCGACCGGGTGTCGTGGCTGGTGTCGCGAGGCGTGACGGCGTGCGTTGGGCCGATCGCTTTCGTCGTCTGTGGTGCCAGCCTGCTCACCGAGGCGGGTGGCGCCTCTATTGGATCTTCGCCGGCATCGTCCTCTCACTCGTCTTCGCGGTCCTCAACGCCTGGGTGGTGCTGGTCGAAATCCTGCGCTGACGCGCGCTAGGAGATCCGCTCCAGCACGACCACCGGGATCTCGCGCTCGGTATTCGACTGGTACTCGTCGTACTGCGGGAAGGCGGCGGTCATCGTCGCCCACATCGCGGGCCTCTCCTCAGGCGTGGCGGCACGCGCGTTCGCGCGGTAGCGATCGCCCTTGACCTGGACCTCCACCTCCGGGTTCGCCTCGAGGTTGAGATACCAGGCGGGGTGCGCGGGCCAGCCGCCCTTCGACGCGACGATGATGTGGTTCCCGTCGTGCTCCTGGTAGATGAGCGGGTTGTCGCGCTGCTCGCCTGACTTGCGACCGGTGGTCGTGAGGATCAACACGGTCGTCCCCATCCACTCATGGCCCTCCTCGCCGTCGGTCGCGCGATAGCGCTCGACATGCTCGGGACCGAAGAGGACTCGCTCTTGCTCACCGTCGTTCATGCGCGCAAGTTAGCCGCTCGGGGCACCCGGCACACCTCGTCCGGCCCGCTAGACTCGCCGCAGGACCGTGCTAGGCGGGGAGGTAGCGGTGCCCTGCACCCGCAATCCGCTCTAGCGGGGCCGAATCCCCGGTCGAGGGGCCTTCGGTCTTCGGGTTGGAATGCCGGCAATGGCGTTGATGGCCGGGTCCTGCGCGGTGGACGCTTGTGAACCAGGTCAGATCCGGAAGGAAGCAGCCTTAAGCAATCCCGTCCATGCGCCGCAGGCAAGCCGGGTCGGAGCCGCAGTCGGCGGGAAGCCCCGAAGGCCCGCCACGACACCGGGTGCACGGTCCGCTTTTTCGAAGAATCTGTAACGGTGAGCGCGGTTGCAAGACGGCAACGACATGACTAAGACACTGGCACTTATCGGATCAGCCCTGGCGCTCGCCGTCGGCGTGGCCGCCTGCGGCGACGACTCAGACGACGACAAGGCGTCGGAGTCCACGACAGCCGCCGAGCAAACGCAGACGGCGGCCAAGCCGAAGTCGGACCGGCCCGCGAAGAAGAAGGAGCCCGAGCGCACCGGCACTGAGATCCAGGTCGCCGACAGCCAGTTCGGCGAGGTCATCTGGGACGCCAAGAAGCAGGCGATCTACCTCTTCGACAAGGAGAAGGGGAAGGAGAGCGAGTGCTACGACGATTGCGCTGTCGCCTGGCCACCGGTGCTGACCGACGGGGAGCCGAAGGCGATCAACGGCGCCGACCAGGACCTGCTTTCGACGACGACCCGCAAGGACGGCAAGAAGCAGGTCACCTACGGCGGGCACCCGCTCTACTACTACGACGAGCCCAAGGGCGAGATCCGCTGCCACAACGTGAACGAGTTCGGCGGGCTGTGGCTGGTCGTCAAGCCGGACGGCGACGCGGTCCGGTAGCGCTTCAGCGGCTCACCCCGAGCAGCCGACGTAGAGCAGCCACGAGCGGTTGCGCGCGGCGAGGCGGTAGCGCGGCGGGACTTCGGCGTCGAGGCGCTTCGGGTCGTGCGGGTCGAGGATCGACAGGCGCTCGACCTCGACGTTCGCGGGCGCGAGGAAAGCGCCGCCCGGCGAAGGGCGCTCGAGCTGCGCGGAAATGATCTGCTCCGGCGGGCGCTCGAGCCAGTAGGCGAGCGACGGCAATGGGCGGTGGTTCGGGACGTAGAGCGGGCGGCACGCCGCGAGCGCATGCTCACCGGAACCGGACCGAACGAGGTCGCGCAGGTCCGCCTGTATGCGGTCGCGCTTGGCGATGTCGTTGCGCAGGTCGCGCAGGCGATCGAACTGCTGGGGCACGAACGCGAGCATCCCGACGATCACGAACGCGCCGGCCACCTGCCACCAGCGCCGCAGGCGCGGGGGCGGGGTCGCGAGCGCCGTCGGCTCGTAGCCGCGGATCGCGGTCCAGCCGAGCGCTGCCAGCGCGGCGAACAGCGCAAGCATTGACGCGGCGATGAAGAGGTAGCGCGGCAGCAACGACAGCCCGCCGATGGCGAAGACCACGAACGCGATCCCGTTCAGCACCGCGACGGCGAGCGGCAGCATCGTCCGTCGCCGCATCCAGACGAGCCCGGCGGCACAGCCGGCGACCGCGGCGACGAGCTCGGGCAATCGCAGGATCTCTCCGAGCCTCCGCGGCAGGTATTCCGGCACGTTGCCGAGACCGGTCGGGCGGTCGAGCGCGGCAGCGAGGTCGCTCGTGCCGTTGAGCGAGTAGAACGCGTCGCCCGTGATCGCGGCGTCGCTCGCGAGCCACAACACCGGCGCAACCGCTGCGAGCGCGGCCATCCGCATCCGCGCGGCCCAGTCGAGCGGTGGTGCTATCCAGAGCCAGTAGGCCGCGGAGAAGAGCCACGCCTCGGGCCGCAGCAGGCCGGCGATCGCGAGCAGTCCTAAGACCGGCCAACCTCGCCGCGGCCGGCGCGCCTCGAGCACCGCGGCCCAGAGGACGAGCGCCAGGGTTGGCAGGTCCACGTAGCCGCGGATGCCGAAGTTCAGCACCGGTTGGCGCGTCAGGATGATCGCCGCCGCCAGTAGGCCGACGGGCCAGGCGTAGACCGTCTGCCCGAGGCGGAACAGCGCAACGCCGATCGCCCCCATTGCCAGCAGGACGATCGCGAGCAGCGCGTCCTCGGCGCTGTCGCCGAGAGGCGAGACCGCGGCGCCGACGAGCGTCGCGAGCGGGTGCGGGGTGGGGGCGACGGGGACCTCGTAGGAGGGCATCTCGCCGCGGACGAGCTCGTCGCCCCACAGCAGCGTGTAGAAGGTGTCGTAGTTGAGGAAGGCGTGCCCGAACGCCAGGAAGATCGCGAGCGCGATCAGGCAGGCGGCGAGCACGTCGGGGAGCGCCCTGCGCAGGCGAGGCATCGCGCGGGACGCTACCGCCCGAGCCACCCGCCGGACTCGCGGCTAAGATCGAGCGCCCGCCGATGCTCTCGCTCTACCGCCGCCACCGCCCCCGCACCTTCGAAGAGGTGGTCGGTCAGGAGCAGATCGTTCGCACGCTGCGCAACGCGGTCGAGCTCGACAAGGTTCACCACGCCTACCTCTTCGTCGGCTCGCGCGGCACCGGCAAGACCAGCATGGCGAAGCTGCTCGCCTCGGCGCTCAACGCCGACGGCGGGCCGCGCGTGGACTTCTCGCCCGACGACCCCGCGGTCGAGGCGATCGCGGCCGGCACTTCGCTCGACGTGGTCGAGATGGACGCCGCCTCGCACAACTCGGTCGACGACATCCGCGAGCTGCGCCAGAACGTGGCACTCGCGCCGGTGGGCGACGGCCGCCGCGTGTACATCCTCGACGAGGCGCACATGATCACGCCGCAAGCCTGGAACGCCTTTCTGAAGACGCTCGAGGAACCGCCGCCGCACGTCGTCTTCGTGCTCGCCACCACCGAGGCGCACAAGGTCCCGGCGACGATCATCGATCGCTGCCACCGCTTCGACTTCCAGCGCCCGTCGCTCGAGCAGATCGCCGGCGTCGTGCGGCGCGTCGCCGAGCAGGAGGGGATCGAGCTGCCCGGCGCCGCGCCCGCGATGATCGCCCGTTCGGCCGAGGGGAGCTTCCGCGACGCGCTCGGGACGCTCGAGCAGCTCGTCACCTACGGCGGCAAGCAGGTCGAGCTCGACGACGTGCTCGAGATCCTCGGAGTCGCCGACGCCGAGCTCGTGCTCTCGACGGCCGACGCGCTCGCCGGCCACGATCCGAAGGCCGCGCTGCTCGCGGTCGAGGGTCTCGCCGCCGCCGGGCGCGACTACGCGCGCTTCATCCAGGACCTCTCAGCCCACCTCCGCCACCTGTTCGTCGTCCAGACACTCGGCGAGGTGCCCGACTCGTTCTCCGTTACCGCCGAGCACGGCGACCGCCTCGCCGAGCAGGCGGAGCGCCTCGCCCAGGGCGAGATCGTGCGGACGATCGAGCTGCTCGCCGTCGCGCTCGGGCGCGTGCGCGACGGCTCGGAGCCGCGGATCGAGCTCGAGGTCGCGTTGCTGAAGGCCGTCCAGCCGCAGTCCGACCTGTCGCTCCAGGCGCTGATGTTCCGCATCGAGCAGCTCGAGCAGCGAGTCGCGGCCTCGACCGGCGGCGCGCCGCCCGCCGCCGCGCCCGCTGCGGACGAGGGCAGCGCGGCTCCGCCCGCGGGCGGCGAGCCGCAGGCCGCCGCGGGCACGAACCCCGCCGCGAGCGCGCCGGAGCCCGCCCGCACCCGTGCGGTCGCGGGCGCCTCGGCCACCGTTGCGGCCGCCGAGCCGGAGCCTCAGCCCGAGCCGGTCCCCGAGCCCGTTGCGGCCGTCCCCGAACTTGAGTTCGAGCGCCTGCAGGAGCTCTGGCCGGCGGTCGTAGAAGCGGTCCGGGAGGCGAGTCCGCGCGTCGGCGCGATGCTCGCCGAGGCGCGTCCGGCCGCGCTCGAGGACGCAACGCTCACCGTGTGCTTCCCGGCGGGCTCCGAGTTCTACCTCAAGCAGGCCGAGTCCAATCGCGATGCGCTCCACGACGTCTTGCGCGGCCTTACGGGTGTTGGGTTGAGGGCGGAGTTCGAGCTCGGAGGCGACGACGACGGTCCGAGCGACCACGCTCAGCCGCCGCTCACCGAGGCCGACCTCGTCGAACGCCTTCGCAGCGAGTTCGGCGCGCGCGAGCTGGGCGAGACGGCGACCCCGGAGGCCGCCACCGAAGCCGCGACCGATCCCGACGCCGGAGAGTGACGATGCCCCAGCCGCCGAACATGAACCAGATGCTGAAGCAGGTCCAGCAGCTCCAGGCCGAGATGGCCAAGGCGCAGGAGGAGCTCGCCAACGAGACCGTCGAGGGCAGCGCGGGCGGAGGGATGGTTACCGCCGTCGTCTCAGGCGAGCTCGAGCTGCGCGAGCTGACGATCGACCCCGAGGCAATCGACCCCGACGATCCGGAGCTGCTGCAGGACATGGTGATCGCCGCAGTGGGACAGGCGTTCGCAGCGGCGAAGGCCTTGCAGGAGAAGAAGCTCGGCGCGGCCACCGGCGGGCTCGGCGGCCCTGGCGGGCTCGGCTTGCCGGGTCTCTAGCGCGCTAGCGCACGCGGGAGTAGGATCGGTCGCGTGGAAGCGCGCACTGTTCGAGCGGCTTGTCCGCACGATTGTCCCGACACGTGCGCGATGCTGGTCGAGGTCGACGGCGACGGGCGCGCGACGCACGTCGGCGGTGATCCCGAGCATCCGATCACAGACGGCTTCCTCTGCGGGAAGGTGTCGAACTACCTCGACCGCGTCTACGCCGACGACCGCGTCCTACGCCCGCTGATCCGCGACGGCGCGAAGGGCTCGGCGAGCTTCCGTGAGGCTAGCTGGGACGAAGCGCTCGATCTGGTCGCTGAGCGGATCAGCGGTCTCGGCGAGTCCCTCCTGCCATACAGCTACATGGGCACGCAGGGGTTCATCCAGGGCGACGTCATGAGCGCGCGCGTGATGAACGCGCTCGGTGCAAGCGCGCTCGAGCGGACTATCTGCGCTACCGCGGGGATCTTCGGCGTCGGCGCGGTCAACGGGATCTCACCGGAGGTGGACCCGGAGCTGTGGCCCGAGGCGCGCTACCTGCTCCTCTGGGGCTGGAACCCGCATTCCACCGCTCCTCACCTGTGGAAGAAGCTGCTCGCCGCGCGCAAGGCGGGTGCAAAGCTCGCCGTCGTCGATCCGTTCCGCTCTCGCACCGCGCGCGTCGCCGACGAGCACCTCCAGCCGCTCCCCGGGACCGATGCCGCGCTCGCGCTCGGGATGATGCGCGCGCTCCACGACGCCGGCCTCGCCGACGAGGAGTGGTGCCGCGCGCACACGAACGGCTACGACGAGCTGGTCGCGACGCTCAGCGAGTACTCGGTGGAGCGCTGCGCCGGGATCTGCGGCGTGCCGGCCGAGCAGATCGAGCGCGTCGGCCGCGACTTCGCATCCACCCAGCCGGCGTTGCTGCGGCTCGGTGTCGGGGCCCAGCGCCACTCCGCCGCGCCCGAGGCCTACTCGACCGTCGCCTGCCTGCCCGCCCTCACGGGAGCCTGGCGCCACCGTGGCGGCGGCTGCTCGTACATCCCGACCGCGACCGCCGTCGCGGTCAGCTCGGCGCCGCTCCAGCGCGAGGACCTCCGCCCGGGGCCGGTGCGCACGATCAACATGTCGCAGCTCGGTGAGGCGCTGACCGACCCGCAACTCGATCCGCCGGTACGCGGGCTCGTCGTCTGGAACTCGAACCCCGCGCAGATCGCGCCCGACCAGGGCCGGGTGCTCGAGGGACTCCGCCGCGAGGATCTCTTCACCGTCGTGCTCGAGCAGTTCATGACCGACACCGCCGCCCATGCGGACGTGGTCCTGCCCGCGACGACCCAGCTCGAGCACCGCGATCTCGTCTTCTCCTGGGGTCACCACTACCTGACGTGGAACGAGCCGGCGATCGAGCCGCGCGGGGAGGCGAAGCCGAACAGCGAGGCCTTCCGGCTGATCGCGGCGCGGCTCGGTCTCGACGATCCCTGCTTCTCGGACTCCGACGACGACCTGCTCGAGCAGCTGCTGACCGATGCCCCGGTTGGGATCGACGAGCTGCGCGAGCGCGGCTGGGCGAAGCTCGACCTCGGCCAGGGTCCGACGCCGCACGCCGAGGGCGGCTTCGGCACCGAGACCGGCAGGGCGGAGATCGGCGGCGCGGGCTACGTCGCGCCGGCCGAGGTCGGCGACGAAGCGCTCGCGGAGCGGCTGCCGCTCGCGCTCGTGACGCCGAAGACCCACCTCTTCCTCAACTCCACCTTCCCGAACCAGGCGCGCCAGCATTCGGCGCAGCCCGAGCCGCTCGTCGTCGTGAACCCGGGCGACGCTGAGGCACGCGGGATCGCCGACGGCGGGCCGGTCCGCGTTTTCAACGACCGCGGCGACTTCGTCGTCACCGCGCACGTGTCCGATGAGGCCCGGCCCGGAGTGCTCGTCGCCCCGATGGGCTGGTGGAACGTGGATTACCCGGAGGGCCGCAGCTCGCAGGCGACGACTCCGCAGCGCCTGACCGCGATCGGCGCTGCGCCTACGTTCAACGACAACCGCGTCGAGGTCGAGCCGGTCGTATAGCTAGCGTCTGGGCTCCTCCCAGATGCTTGCCCCACCCGTAAACCGCCTCGTCACCGAGCTCGCGCGCCTGCCGGGGATCGGACAGCGGACCGCGCAGCGGCTCGCGTTCCACATCCTGCGCGCCTCGGACGAGGAGGCGCTTGGCCTTGCCGATGCGATCCGCGAGGTCAAGCAGACCGTCGGCACGTGCGAGGTGTGCTTCAACCTCGCCGTCGGGCCGCGCTGCGAGATCTGCGCCGACACGCGGCGCGAGCCGGGGACGATCTGCGTCGTCGAGGAGCCGAGCGACGTGATCCCGCTCGAGCGCACGAACGAGTTCCGCGGCCGCTACCACGTCCTCGGCGGCGCACTGTCGCCGATTGACGGGGTGGACCCGGACGATCTGCGGATCGCGGAGCTGCTCGACCGCGTCGGTGAGGGCGAGGTGCGCGAGATCGTGATCGCCACGAACGCGACCACGACGGGGGAGGCGACCGCCCTCTACCTCGCCGAGGCGCTGCGCGAGCGCGTGGCCGAGATCGCGGTCACGCGGCTCGCGAGCGGGCTGCCGGTCGGCGCCGACCTCGAATACGCCGACGAGATCACCCTCGGCCGCGCGCTCAAGTCCCGCACCGCGCTCTAGCGACCTAGCCGCCGCCCTGGATCAGGCCGGCGTTGCGCTTCGCGGTCAGCGCCCGCAGCAGCGCCTCGTCGATCCGCTCGCGCGGGATGTCGCCCTTGCGGACCGCGTTCAACACCGCGAGGTAGGCCGCCTCCTGCTGCCCCTGCGGGCGCGAGATGTAGAGCAGGTCCGCGCCCGCCTTGATCGCCTCCACGGCCGCCTCGGGCACCTTCTCGAAGGCCGTCACGCCCGGGGCCGAGAGGTCATCCGTGATGGCGACGCCCTTGAAGTCGAGCCGGTCGCGCAGCAGGTCGGTCGTGATCGCCTTCGACAGCGACGCCGGCACGACGAAGTCGTCGGTCGCGTAGAGCCCGTGCCCGATCTGCACGGCGGGGGCGCCGGCCTTGATCGCGGCCTGGAACGGAACGAGGTCGCGCTCGGCGAGGACGTCGAGCGGCACCCCGACGTGCGCGGGCCCCTGCTCGGTGGATTGGGCGGCGCCGCCAAGGCCGGGAAAGAACTTCGGCGCCGAGAGCATCCTCTGGCGGTTGAAGGCGCGGACGACGGCTTGCGCCGTACGCGGCCACCTGAGCGGGCTGGTCGGAGTAGGAGCGCGCGGTCGCACCCGCCTCCTCGCTTGCGCCGAGGTCCAGGACGGGTGCGAGGACGCCGGTGATGCCCAGCGGGCGGAGCGCCTTCGCGGCCGTCCTCGCGTCGTCCGATGCGTCACGCGCGTTCCTGAGCTCCGAGGGCGCACGGGCGGGCGGAAGGTCGGCGAACTCGTTGAAGTCGCCACCTTCCTGCGCCGCGAGCACCCACGGCGGCACGTGCTTCGCCTGCTGTGAGATGACGACGGCCTCGCCGGCAAGTTGTCCGAGCTGCTGCGGGTTCTGGTAGTTGCGGGCGTCGATCACGATCCCGCCGAGGTCCACGTTGCTCAGCCGCTCGAAGATGGGCGCCGTCAGCACGTTGCCGTCGAAGCCGACGATGAAGAGCTGGGCGACCTTGCGCTCGAGCGGCAGGCGTTTTGCGAGGTCTTCGACCGACCGTGGCGCCTTCGGCCCCTCGACCTTCTCCGCCGGCACGGGGATCAGGCGCGCGAGGAACGACTGCGAGTCGCGCGCAGGCTCTTCCGCAGCCGCCTCCGTCGGGCGCTCGTCCTTGGTCTCGTCGCCGTCGAAGGCGCCCGCGCCCGAGGCGATCCCGATTCCGAGCGCGAGCGGCGCCAGGACCACGACCGCGAGGCGCAAGCAGCCGCAGCCTCCGCGGACCGCCGGGGCGTCCGGCGAGATACGCGGCCAGCCGCGTGAAGTCCTGGGGCACGCGTTTCAGGGCCGGCACCGGTCTAAAGCTATCTTTCGTCAATGCCCAGCGCGCAGGCCCCCGGGGTCGTCGTGATGAAGTTCGGCGGCAGCTCTGTCGTCGACGCCGAGCGGATCAAGAACGCCGCCCGGCGGATCGTCGATGCCGCGAGCGAAGGCGACTCGGTCGTCGCGGTCCTCTCCGCGCGCGGGAAGACGACCGACGAGCTGGTGGCGATGGCGCGCGAGGTGTCGGACCGGCCGAGTCCGCGCGAGATGGACATGCTGCTCTCGACCGGCGAGCGAATCTCGTGCGCGCTCGCGGCGATGGTGATCAACGACCTCGGCCGCGAGGCGATCTCGCTGACTGGCTCGCAGGCGGGAATCGTCACCGACGCCACCCACACCAAGGCGCGCATCATCGATGTGCGCGCTGATCGCATCCGCGCCGCGCTCGAGACCGACAAGATCGTGCTCGTTGCCGGCTTCCAGGGCGTCTCGACAAGTTCGTCCGATGTGACCACGCTCGGGCGCGGCGGCTCAGACACGACCGCGGTCGCGCTCGCCGCCGCGCTCGACGCGCGCGTCTGCGAGATCTACACCGACGTCGCCGGTGTCTTCAGCGCCGATCCCCGGATCGTGCCGGACGCCCGCAAGCTCACCCAGGTTTCGTTCGAGGAGATGCTGGAAATGGCGTCATCGGGCGCGAAGGTGCTGCAGCTGCGCTCGGTCGAGTACGCCCGTAACCACGGCGTGCGGATCCACTGCCGATCGAGCTTCGACGACCGACCCGGTACCTTCGTCCTGACCGAAGAGGAGACGATGGAGCGACCTTTCGTCACAGCTGTCACCCACTCTGCGCACGACGCGCGCGTGACGCTCACGGGCGTACCCGACCGCCCGGGCATCGCCGGCCGCGTGATGAGCGCGCTCGCCGATGCGCAGGTGAACGTGGACATGGTGATCCAGAACGAGCCCGCCTCCGAGGGCCAGAGCGCGGACATGTCGTTCACGGTCCCGCGCGACGACCTCGCCGGCGCGCGCGATGCGCTCGAGCCGGTCGTGGCCGAGCTCGGGATCGGCTCGATCGAGACCGACGAGCGGATGGCGAAGGTCTCGCTGGTCGGAGCGGGCATGAAGACCCACCCCGGTGTGGCCGCGAAGGCGTTCACCGTCCTCGGCGACGCCGGAGTGAACATCGAGATGATCGCCACCTCGCCGATCAAGATCTCCTGCGTGATCCGCGAGGAGCAGGTCGAGGAGGCGGTCCGCAGGCTCCATGACGCGTTCGAGCTCGGCGGTGACGAGGTTCGCGCCGAGGACCCGCGCGGCGACCACCGCCCGGTCGTCGCCGGCGAGGGGGACTAGCGATGCGCGTCGCGGTGGTCGGCGCGACCGGCGCCGTGGGCTCGACGATGCTCGGCGTGATGCGCGAGCGTGCGCTGCCGGCAACCGAGGTGGTCCCGTTCGCCTCCGAGCGCTCGGCGGGTCGGAAGATCGACTTCGGCGAGGCCGAGCTCACCGTCCAGCCGCTCTCCGACGAGGCGATCGCCGGCTTCGACGTCGCGCTCCTCTCCGCCGGCTCCGGCGTCAGCGGCGAATGGGCGCCGCGCTTCGCCGAGGCGGGCGCGATCGCGATCGACAACTCGTCGCGCTGGCGGATGGAGCCCGACGTGCCGCTGGTGATCGCCGAGGTGAACCCCGAGGCGCTCGACTCGCACCGCGGGATCGTCGCGAACCCGAACTGCTCGACGATGCAGATGGTCGTCGCGCTCAAGCCGATCCTCGACTCCGCCGGGATCGAGCGCGTCGTCGTCTCCACCTACCAGTCCGTCTCGGGCACGGGCCAGCGCGCCGTGGAGGAGCTCCACGACCAGACGCTCGCGACGCTGGAGGCGAAGGAGCTCGCCCCGCCGAGCATCTACCCGCACCAGATCGCGTTCAACGTCCTTCCGCAGGTCGAGACCTTCAAGGACGGCGACGACTACACGACCGAGGAGCGCAAGATGATGGCCGAGACGCGCAAGATCCTCGGGCGCTCGGAGGACGAGCTGAAGATCTCGGCCACCTGCGCGCGCGTCCCCGTGTACACGGGGCATTCCGAGTCGATCAACGTCCAGACCGAGCGCGATCTCTCACCCGAGGAGTGCCGGGAGATCCTCGGCGCGGCGCCCGGCGTGACCGTGCTCGACAACCCCGCCGACGGGATCTACCCGCTCGCGACCGATGCCGCCGGCCAGGACCAGGTGCTCGTCGGTCGCATCCGCCGCGACCCTTCGCACGAGCGCTGCCTCAACCTGTGGGTCGTCGGCGACAACCTGCGCAAGGGCGCCGCGACGAACGCGGTCCAGCTCGCAGAGCAGCTGCGCGAGCGGAGCCTGCTGCGCGCGGCGCCGGCGGCGTAGCTACAGGATCGGGTCTACGACGCAGTAGTAGAAGGCGGCGCCGAAGCCTGCCGCGGCCGCGCCCCAGAGCAGCGCCCAGCCGACCCGCTCGAGCGGCTTCATCGCCGGCCGCCCGATGCCGAAGATCAGGAACCACTCGAGCAGCACGCTCGCGCCGAGGAAGACCCAGACGTCCCACTTCTCGAAGATGACCTGGGCGATCAGCAGCACGACGGGCACGAAGACCGACGCGCCGACCGACGACAGCAGGAAGACGAAGTACTCGTTGAAGCGGTCGCGCTGGATCCGCCGGCGCGGGTCGAACCCGGCGGCGAGCTTGGAGCCTGCGGCCTCGGCCATCATCGCCAGCGCAGCCTACCTCGCCCCAAGGGCTAGGCGGCCGCGAGCGCGGAGATCTTCTTCTGCACCTCGCGCGTGGCGACGATGTGCTTGCCCATCCCGAGCTCCTTCGGCTCGATCCCGAGCGCGAGCCCGACGAGCTGGGGGAAGTGGAGCACCGGCAGGCCGAGGTCGCGCTCGACGTAGTTCGACGCGTCGGGCTGCTGAAGGTCGAGGTTCAGGTGGCAGAGGGGGCAGGGGGTGACCATGCAGTCCGCACCGGCGTCGATCGCGTCGCCGATATGGCGGCCGGCCTGGCGCAGCGAGGTCTCCTTGTTCATCGTGATCACGGGGAAACCGCAGCACTTGTGGCTGCCCGCGTACGGGACGGCCGTAGCGCCGACCGCGTCGATCACCTGCTCGAGGTAGGTGTCGCGCTCGGGGAAGCGCCCGTAGCCGAGGCGGCGAGTCGGGCGGACGATGTAGCAGCCGTAGAACGGTGCGATTCGCAGACCCTCGAGCGGCCGGACGACCTTTTCGCGCAGCGTGTCGAGCCCGATCTCCTCGACGAGCAGCCAGAGGAAGTTCTTGTTCCACCAGTCGCTGTCCTGCTCGTAGTGGAGCCCCTCGGGCTTGAGGTGGGGGTTGATGATGTTGTCGCGGTAGTCCTCGTCGGCGTCGAGGCGCTCGCGGCACTCCGACTGCGCGCCCTGGCAGGTCGAGCAGATGTTCATCATCCCCGCCGCGCCGTCGACCCCTTGCGCCATCGCGAAGGTCCGCGCGTTGAGCGTGTCGGCGAGCTCAGTGTTGTGCTCGGCGATCACGCCGGCCCCGCAGCAGTTCGAGCGGTCGAGCTCGACCAGCTCGATGTCGAGCTTCGGGGCGACGAGCGCCATCGCGCCGTGCAGCTCGGGCGTGAACCCGCGCGAGACGCAGCCTGGCCAGTAGGCGACCTTCATCGACCGAGCCTCCTTCTGCGGGCTCGGCGGCCGCAGCCAAGTGGACGTCGCGCGGCTCGACCTCCTCCGGCAAAGCACCCTCCTCCTCGTGGCCGACGATGTACATGTTGAGCTCGACGCGGTCGTCCTTCGACTCGATCTCCTCGAAGATCCGCTTGACCTCCTTCTGGTCAGGCAGCTTCGGGTGGTGGATCGCCTTGATCGGGCTGACCTTGCCGCTCTTCACGCCGCGCAGGACGGTCGGCAGCGAGGCCGTGAGCTCCTTCGCGCCCTCCGGCCGCAGCTGACCCTTGATCAGGCTGCCGTCGCCGAAGGAGCGGGGGAGGAGCTGCGCCTCGAAGAGCGTGCCCCACTTCTCGATGATGTTGACGAAGCCGTGCTCGTGGCCGTAGCCGTTGTTCGAGTCCTTGATCCCGTAGTCGGCCGTGGCGCGCCGACGCAGGCGCATGATCTGGTCCATCGGCGCGACGTCCTTCGGGCAGACCTCGACGCACGCGAAGCAGTGGGTGCAGTCGTAGATTCCGTGCGGGTCCTCGGCGAGGTCGCGCAGCCGCTCCTCGGTCTCGCCGTCGCGCGGATCGCCGACGAAGCGGTAAGCCTTCGCGAGCGCCGCCGGGCCGACGAACTCGGGGTCCACCTCGAGCGACAGGCACGCCGAGACGCACGCGCCGCAGTGGATGCACGCCATCGCCTGCGTAACGTCGATCATCGCCTCGGCCGGGACGATGTACTCGCGCTCCGGCGGGTCGCCTTCGGGTAGCAGCCACGGAACGACTCGCTGGACCTTCTTCCAATGGACCGCGTCCATGTCGACGATCAGATCCTTCAGCACCGGCATGTTGCCCATCGGCTCGACGACGATCGAGCCGTTCTCGGCGGCTCGCTTGGCCGCGTCGCCGAGCTTCGTGTTGCAGGCAAGCGCGGCCTTGCCGTTGATGCGTACCGCGCACGAGCCGCAGATCGCCGCCTGGCACGAGCAGCGGATGCCGATCGAGCCGTCCTCTTCGGCGCGCGCCTTGAGGATGCCGTCGAGCACCGAGCGCTCGGGCTCGAGGTCGACGTCGAAGTCCTGCCAGTAGGCGGCCTGGCCCGAGTCGGGGTCGAAACGGCGGAGCTTCAGCGTGTAGGCGGGCATCGGTCTGCGGGGGATCCTCTCAGTAGGTCCGTTCCTGTGGCTCCCACTGGGTCATCGTGACCTCGGAGTACCCGATCTCGGGCGTGCCGTCGTCGGTCGCGGTAACGGTGATGTGTTTGAGCCACTCCTCGTCATTTCGCTCCGGGAAGTCGGTGCGGAACTGCGCCCCGCGGCTCTCCTTGCGCTCGATCGCCGCGGCGACGATGCACTCGGCGTTGTCGAGCATGTAGCCCAGCTCGAGCGCGCCGAGCGCATCCTGGTTGAAGACGGTGCCCTTGTCGTCGATCGCGACCGACTTCGCCTCTTCCTTCAGATCTTTGACCTTCGCCAGCGCCTCCTCGAGTCCCGCCTGGTCGCGGAAGACGGCGACCTTCGAGTCCATCGTGGCGCCGAGCTCCGCCTTGATCTCGGAGACGCGGCGCCCGTTGCGCTCGCGGCCGATTACCTCGCGCAGCTTCGTCTCCTCGTCGGCGAGCGATGCGTGGCTCGCGGCCGGCGTCGAGACCGTCTCCGCGTAGGCGGCGGCGTGCGCGCCGGAACGGCGGCCGAAGATCAGCGTGTCGAGCAGCGAGTTCGCGCCGAGGCGGTTGCCGCCGTGGACCGATACGCAGGCGACCTCGCCGGCGGCGTAGAGGCCGTCGATCTCGGTGCGGCCGTCGGTGTCGGTCTTGATCCCGCCCATCGTGTAGTGGTTGCCGGGCTTGATGTGGATCGGCTCCTTCGTGATGTCCACGCCGGCGAAGTCGCGCCCGACGTTGACGATCTCACGCAGCGCCTCGTGGATGCGCTTCTTGTCGACGACGGTGATGTCGAGCGCGACGGTGCCGTCGGGGAAGCCGCGGCCCTCGTTGATCTCGGTCTGCTCGGCACGGGAAACCACGTCGCGCGAGGCGAGCTCCATCTTGTTCGGTGCGTATTTCTCCATGAAGCGCTCGCCGTTCGCGTTGTAGAGGTGCGCGCCCTCGCCGCGGGCGCCTTCGGTGATCAGGAGGCCGTTGCCCTGGAGCGTCGTCGGGTGGTACTGGACCATCTCCATGTCCATCAGCGCGGCGCCGATCCTGTAGGCCTGCGCGATCCCGTCGCCGGTGCAGATCAGCGCGTTCGTGGTCGGGTTGTAGACCTGCCCGTTGCCCCCGGAGGCGAGGATCACGGTCTTCGCGCCGAACAGCTCCATCGAGCCGTCGCGGATGTTTCGCACGACCGCGCCCGCGATCCGGCCACCGCCATCCTCGCGTACGAGCGAGGTGACGAACCACTCCTCGTGGCGCGTGACCTCGGTCTCGACCTTCATCAGCTGCTCGTAGAGGACGTGGAGGATCGCCTGGCCGGTGATGTCGGCGACGTAGTAGGTGCGCGCTGCGGAGGCGCCACCGAATGCGCGCGTGCCGAGGCGGCCCTCCTCGTTGCGGTGGAAGGTGACTCCCTCGTGCTCGAGGTCGAGCAGCTCCTGCGGCGCCTCGCGGCACATGATCTCGATCGCGTCCTGGTCGCCTAGGTAGTCGGAGCCCTTGACGGTGTCGAACGCATGCGATTCCCACGAGTCCTCGGGATTGAGCGCCGCGTTGATGCCGCCCTGGGCCGCGTTCGAGTGCGAGCGGACCGGGTGGACCTTCGACAGGATCCCGACCGAAGCCCCGCCCTCAGCCGCGGCGAGCGCCGCGCGCTGCCCGGCCAGGCCGGCTCCGATGACTAGCACGTCGTACTGGGGCATCTTGAGAGGTCTCCGTGCGTGAAGCGCCCCGCGGATTTCGCGGGGCGGCGCGATTCTATGCGGCTCGCGCTGACGAGGAGGGCGAAGCTAGTCGCCGCGCACCAAGTGCAGCGTGGTGATTGCGTCGCGGCGGCGTCCGGCGGCGTCGCGGAAGTCGTCGGTGGCGGTCGCCTCGACCCGCACGTCCTTGCGCGCCTTCACCAGGGCCCGGCCCGCGCGCGACAGCTCGACGGGAATCCGGGCGTGCTTGCGGGCTCCGAGCTCGTACCGCGACGACCCGAGCTCGAACGCCTGCCCGGCGCTCGTCAGCGCCCCGGCCCCGGCCGCCGCCGGTAGCGAGTCGATCTCGATCCGGCCCTTGCAGCGGCCGCCGCGCGCGTGCCTCGGGCAGTAGATGCTCATCACGGCCGTCCCGTCGTCCGTCATCGTGACCGTCTTGCTCGATACGACGAGCGGGCTCGGCTTCCCCTTCGGCGTGTTCGAGCCACCCTCGCAGTCAGCCGGGAACACGCCGAGGAATGCTACGTCCGCGTTGTCGAGGACCGCCGAATCGACGCCGGCTCCGCACGAGATCTCGAGGTCGGCGACGCCGTCGTTGGCGTTGACGGTGTCCGCGCCGCCGAGCGCGCGCAGGCGATCCTGGCCGGGGCCGCCGTTGAGCAGGTTCGGACCGTCGTTGCCGGTCAGGTCGTCGTTGCCCGAACCACCGAAGACGCGCTCCACGTCACCGTTCTGACCAACGCTGTCCGACTCCTCGGCGACGCCGTCGAAGTTCGCGTCGACGCCGTCGTTGCGGACGTTGTCGAGCGTCACGACGACCCTTGAGGTGACGTCGCTGTAGCTGACCGCGTCCTCTGCGCCGCCACCGCGCAGGTCATCCGCGCCTGCGCCTCCGAGCAGCGTGTCCCGGCGGACGTCGCCGACCAGTGTGTCGTTCTCGGGTCCACCGAAGAGGGTGGCGCCCTCGCCCGCGCCGCTGTTTGCCTCGGCGGCGCGCAAGGTGTCCCTCGCGTTGCCGCCGATCAGGACCTCGATGTCCGAGCCGACGAAGTCGCCCTCCTCAGAGAGGCCGTCGAGGTTGGCGTCCTCGCCGTCGCGGTTGAGATCGGGAGAGGCGCCGGGGATGTTGCCGATCGACGCCTTCACGGAGGTGCTCCGTCCGCTGTAGTCGACGATGTCGCGGAACGGCGGCGGCGGTGGCCCCTCGGCGGATGCAACGCTGTCGCCAGTCATCGAGTCCGCGCCCGGACCGGCGAGGAAGCGGTCGTCTCCGTTGTTTCCCTCCAAAAGGTCGTCGCCGCCGGCGCCGTCGATCCTGTCGTTCCCCGCGTTGCCGGAGAGGAAGTTGCGGTCCCCGTCGCCGAGGATGAAGTCGGGACCGCCGCCGCCGGCAACGTTCTCGACGTCTTCGCGGATGTTGTCGCCCTCTTCGGCCACGCCGTTGTTGTTCGCATCGGCGCCGTCGTTGGCGCCGTCGCCGATCGAGAGGCGCAGCCGGTCGTTACGGTTGGCGTTCACGACGGCGTCGTTGAGGCCCTCACCGCCGTGCAGATCGTCGGCACCGGTCCCGCCATCCAGAGAGTCCTGGTCGCCGCCGAGGCCGAAGAGTGTGTCCGCGCCGGCGCCGCCGGAAAGCTCGTTGATCACGCCGTTGCCGACGATCGTGTCAGGGCCGCTTCCACCGCGTACTCCCTCGACGTTCGTGATCAGGTCCTGCTCCTCGCCGAAGCCGTTGTTGTTGGCATCGGTCCCGTCGTTGCGCGCATCGTCGAGCGAGACGTGGTTGCGCGTGCTCCTTATCCCGTAGTCCGCCACGTCGCCGCGGAACTCCGACTCGTTGGCTCCCCCGTCCATCGTGTCGCCGCCTGGTCCTCCGTCGAGGTTGTCGTTGTCGTCCTCCCCGCGCAGCGTGTCTTGGTTGTTGCCACCCCGGAGTTTGTCCCTGCCCCCGCGCCCCTCCAACGTGTCGTCGCCGACGCCGCCCTCGAGCCCGTCCGCGCCGGAGCCGCCGAGGATCTCGTCGTTCCCGTCCTCTCCCTTGATGCTCGCGGGTATCGGCTCGGTCCCACCCGACACAGTGATCCCCTGGCTGATCACGGCGCGGTCATTGCCGCCACCGAGCTCCAGCTTCATCGAAACGACGCCGCGCCGCGGGCACTTCACCTGGCTCGTGGTGATGTTGGCGCATCCCTCGCCGGCATCCGTCGGAGCGGGAGCGTTGCCGAGCGACTGGCTCTCGCGCAGGATCAGGTTGCCAGACGACACCGAGAAGGAAACCGTGAACTCGTTCTTCTCGTCCTCGAACGCCTTGTAGCGAAGTTCCTTTCCTCCCGTCACATCCACGAGTTTGACCTCGGCATGACGCGGCACGACCTGGAGCCCCGGGCCGACCTGCTCCGAAGGCTCGCGGACGTCGATCCCGGCGCCGACGACGGTCGGAAGGCCCAGGCCCAGCAGCGCGAGGCCGCCGAGTGCGAGTGCGCCACTGCGGGTGGGGCGAGTCACCTTTCCGATCGTAGTCCCCCTGTGCGGGTCATGCGGCAAGCTGCTCGGCGATTGCGGCGAGGGTTCGCTTGACGTAAGCGGGCTCGAACGCGATCTGCGCATGCGTGAAGCGGAGCGGCGTCATGCCGGCGACCATGTGCGCCTGATCGCGGATCCGGTCCTGGCGCTGTTGTGCCGGCGTGCGGTGAAAGCGCCCGCCATCCGTTTCGATCACAAGGCCCAGGTCCGGGAAGTAGAAGTCGACTTCGAAGCCGTTGACGTCGACCTGTGTCTCCGGTTCACCCAGGCGCGCCTCGCGCGCGATGGGAACGAACCGTCCCTCGAGGTCGGACCGGGTGAGAACGAGCGTTCTTCGGTCGAGCAGCTCCCTGAGCGATCTCAGTCCCGGGCGCGGACTCAGCCGATCAAGCTCTGCCCTCAACCTCTCGGGGTGGACCAGATCCACCACATCCGCCTCGTTGATCGCCGCCTCGAGGTGCTTCTCGCCAAGTTCGGCGGCGAGGTCCACGAGTGTCGTGACCGGGGTTGTTACTGGAATCCCATCCCTGATGACGATCTCACTCGGATCAAGTCGTCGCCGATGGACCCGTATGCCCCTCTTCCGGCGTGGGTTGCGGTCCGCGGGCACCGAAACGTGAATCATCGTGCGCGGCAGGCGGATCCCGTAGTGCTCGGCGGCGCTGTGGCCACTGAGCGCGGCGCCGGCCCCGCAGGCAAGCACCGCCGCCATCCAACGTCCCTCACGAGACACCTCCGGCCGCCCGACGGCATACACACCACGCCAGATCGGATGCAACCTGCCGTTCGAGATCCGTTGGTGAATCAGATGCGGCTGAACCCGAGCTTCAACAGCTGCCATCGCGCGATCACCCCATGCTGCCGCCGAACCAGGTTCCAAAAGTCCCGGGGCTGAACCGTTTTCTCCATATATCCAAGAAAGCGATTCAGCCCCTGAGATTCCACCCCCGCGCCGGGCAGAACGTGCGGCTGAAGTTACGCTGCCCTCACACATGGCGAAGATCAAGGTTGAAAACCCGGTCGTCGAGCTCGACGGCGACGAGATGACGCGGATCATCTGGGCCTTCATCAAGGAACAGCTGATCCTTCCCTACCTCGACATCGACCTCCAGTACTTCGATCTTTCGATCCAGAAGCGCGACGAGACCGAGGACCAGATCACCGTCGACGCTGCGAACGCGATCAAGCAGCACGGCGTCGGTGTCAAGTGCGCCACGATCACGCCCGACGAGGCGCGCGTCGAGGAGTTCGGGCTGAAGGAGATGTACCGCTCGCCGAACGGGACCATCCGCAACATCCTCGGCGGCGTGATCTTCCGCGAGCCGATCGTGATCTCGAACATCCCGCGCCTGGTCCCCGGCTGGACGAAGCCGATCATCATCGGCCGTCACGCTTTCGGCGACCAGTACCGCGCGACCGACATGGTCGTCCAGGGCGAGGGCTCGCTGACGCTCACCTTCACCCCGAAGGACGGCTCCGAGCCGATCGAGCTCGACGTCTACGACTTCCACGCCGGCGGCATCGCGATGGCGATGTACAACCTCGACGACTCGATTCGCGACTTCGCGCGCGCCTCGATGCGCTACGGGCTCGAGCGCGGATATCCCGTCTATCTCTCGACGAAGAACACGATCCTGAAGCGTTACGACGGGCGCTTCAAGGACCTCTTCGAGGAGATCTACGAGTCCGAGTTCAAGGCCGACTTCGAGGCCGCCGGCCTGACCTACGAGCACCGTTTGATCGACGACATGGTCGCCGCCTCACTGAAGTGGGAGGGCGGCTACGTCTGGGCCTGCAAGAACTACGACGGTGACGTCCAGTCCGACACCGTCGCCCAGGGCTTCGGCTCGCTCGGGCTGATGACGAGCGTGCTGATGACGCCAGACGGCAAGACCGTCGAGGCAGAGGCCGCGCACGGCACCGTCACCCGCCATTTCCGCCAGCACGAGCAGGGCAAGCCGACCTCGACCAACCCGATCGCGTCGATCTTCGCCTGGACGCGCGGGCTGGCGGCCCGCGGGCGGATGGACTCGACGCCCGCGGTGACGGAGTTCGCCGAGACCCTCGAGCGCGTCTGCGTCGAGACGGTCGAGAGCGGCAAGATGACCAAGGACCTGGCGTTGCTCGTCGGCGAGGACCAGGACTTCCTCACCACCGAGGAGTTCCTCGCGGCGATCGACGAGAACCTGGAAGCGGCAAAGGTGGCGGCGTGAGCCCCCCCGTCAAGGTCACCGTCACCGGCGCCGCCGGCCAGATCGGCTACGCGCTGCTGTTCCGCATCGCCTCGGGCGAGATGCTCGGCCCCGACACCCCCGTTCACTTGAACCTGCTCGAGATCCCGGACGCCGTCAAGGCCGCCGAGGGCACGGCGATGGAGCTCGACGACTGCGCCTTCCCGCTGCTGGCGGGGATCGACATCCACGACGACCCGAAGCCGGCCTTCGACGGCGCGAACATCGGGCTCCTGGTCGGCGCGCGCCCGCGCGGGCCGGGCATGGAGCGATCCGACCTGCTCGAGGCCAACGGCGGAATCTTCAAGCCACAAGGCGAGGCGATCAATGCCGGCGCGGCCGACGACGTCAAGGTGCTCGTCGTCGGAAACCCCGCGAACACGAACGCGCTGATCGCGATGTCGAATGCGCCCGACGTGCCGAACGAGCGCTTCACCGCGATGCTCCGCCTCGACCACAACCGCGCGATCGCGCAGCTCGCGCGCAAGACCGACGCCGCGGTCGCCGACATCACCAACATGACGATCTGGGGCAACCACTCGACCACGCAGGTGCCCGACATCGGCAACGCCAAGATCAAGGGAGAGCCCGCGTGGACGACGGTGAACGACGACGCCTGGATCTTCGACGAGTTCATCCCGACGGTCGCCAAGCGCGGCGCCGCGATCATCGACGCGCGCGGCGCCTCCTCGGCGGCGTCGGCCGCGAACGCTGCGATTGACCACGTCCATGACTGGGTGCTCGGCACCCCCGAGGGCGACTGGGTCTCGATGGGCGTGCCCTCCGACGGCTCTTACGGGATCACCGAAGGGTTGATGGCAGGCAAGCCGTGCACCTGCAGCGGAGGCGAGTGGAAGGTCGTCGAGGACCTGCGGGTCGGCGACGCCATCCGCGAGCGGATCGACGCTACCGTCGCCGAGCTGGGCGAGGAGCGGGACGCGGTCGCCGGGCTCGGGCTCCTCTGAGCCCGCCAGCGGGCACTACGTCAGCGCGCGCTTGACCTGATCGAGCGTCACGACGCCGCGGACGACGTTGTCGCCGTCGACGGCCACGAGCGCGCCGAGGCGCTGGAAGCCCTCCGAGCCGAGCACCGCCTCGACCGACTCGTCCACGCGGATGCGGAAGGCGCTCGTCGGGTCGAGGGTCATCACGGCATCGGCGGCGGTCGTCGCTCGCTCCTCGAGCGGCACCTCGTCAGCCTGCTCGCGGGTGATGATCCCGAGGAAGCGTTGCTGTTCGTCCACGATCGGGAACCACGGCCAGCCGTAGCGCAGGAAGTACTCGTCGAGCACCTTCTCGATCGGGGTGCTGGACGGCACGAGCACCGGCTCGGCGTCCATCAGGCTGGACACGGACAGCCCCTCGATGCGATCGGCGTACTCGGTCTGCACCTCGGCCGAACGCGCTGCCTGCGCGAGGAAGAAGCCGATGAACCCGAGCCAGATGCCGCTGACGAAAGCTCCCCGCAGCAGCAGGAACAGGCCGACACCGATCATCAGGTAGGCGAAGATGCGACCGAGCCGCGCCGCGACGCGCGTCGCCTTCGAGCGGTCGCCGGTCCGCCACCAGACGATCGAGCGGGCGATCCGGCCACCGTCGAGCGGGAACCCCGGGATCAGGTTGAACACGAGCAGCGCGGCGTTGATGAAGGCGAGGTAGCCGAGCACGGCCTCGACCTCGCCGACGCGCGCGTCGTAGAAACGCACCGAGTCCCACACCTGGCCCGCCCCGCCGATGAGCGCGCCGGCCGCGAAGCAGATCGCAACGATCGCGAGGGTGACGAGCGGCCCTGCCACGGCCACGCGGAATTCCACGCCGGCCGAGTCGGTGTCGCGCTTCATCTTGGCGATCCCGCCGAACATCCATAGGTCGATGCCTGTGATTCCGATCCCGTTGCGGATCGCCACCCAGGCGTGACCGAGCTCGTGCAGCAGAATCGAGAGGAAGAAGAGCAGCGCGCTGACGACGGCGAGTACGAACGCCTTCGTCTCGTCTCCGGGGAAGATGTCGCCGAAGTAGCCCGACAGCGACCAGATGATCAGGAAGAGGACGATGAACCAGCTGACGTCCACTCCGATGCGGATGCCGAAGATGCGCGCGAGCTGAATAGAGCCGCCGCTGAACACACATCCATGGTCGCATAGGATCCGCAGCGGCATGCCGCTGCGGCTACCGCCACGCTACTTCGCCACGAACCCCTTGCCTTGCTTCTTCACTGCTCCTTCGTCGCTCAGTTCGCCGAGCACGCGGTAGAGGTAGTTCGGCTTGATGCGCATCTTCGACGCCAGGTCCGACACCGTGATGCCCGGGTTCTGCTTCACATGCTTGAGCGCCTGCTCGCGGCGGGTGCCGCCCTTGCGGCTTCGCCGCTGCTTCGGGGCGCCCCGGCGGGGGCGGGTCCCGCTGCGCGATCCACGCGGACGACCGGGACCACGACGGACTTCGGCCCCCAGCTCGGACAGCGCGCGCTCGACGCGGCGCTGCTGGTCGCGCAGTGACTTCAGTTGTTCCTCCAGCGCGCTTCGTGCCTCTGAGAGGTAATCAGCCATTTCACTCCTGAAGTTCGAAAGGTGAATAAGTGCGTACAAAAGTAACTGTAGTCGGTGCGGGCAATGTGGGAGCCACGACTGCGCAGCGCCTTGCAGAACGTGACTACGCCGATGTCGTGTTGGTGGACATCGTCGAGGGGTTGCCGCAGGGAAAGGCGCTCGACATGAACCAGTCGGGGCCGGTGGTCGGTTACGAGCCGAACATCGTCGGGACGAACGGTTACGAGGAGACCGCAGGGTCGGAGATCGTCGTAATCACCTCGGGCTTCCCGCGGCAGCCCGGGATGAGCCGCGACGACCTGCTGGCGAAGAACAAGGAGATCGTCGGCGGCGTCGCGCAGGAGATCGCCGACCGCTCGCCGGACGCGATCGTCATCGTCGTGACCAACCCGCTCGACGCGATGTGCCATGTCACCGCAGACGTGACGAAGTTCCCGCGCCAGCGCGTCGTCGGCATGGCGGGGATCCTCGACTCCGCCCGTTTCCGCACGTTCCTCGCGTGGGAGCTTGGCGTCTCCGCGCGCGACGTCACCGGTTTCGTACTCGGCGGTCACGGCGACACGATGGTCCCGATCACCTCGTTCACGAACGTTGCCGGTGTGCCGATCGAGCAGAAGATCGGGACCGGCCGCCTCGAGGAGATCGTCCAACGCGCGCGCGACGGCGGCGCCGAGGTGGTGAAGCTGCTGCAGAAGGGATCGGCGTACTACGCGCCCTCGGCCGCGGTCGTCGAGATGATCGACTCGATCGTCCACGACCAGCAGCGGATCCTGCCGTGCGCGGCCCTGTGCCAGGGTGAGTACGGGATCGACGGGTTGTTCGTCGGTGTTCCCGTGCGCCTGGGCTCCGAGGGGATCGAGGAGATCGTCGAGTACGAACTCACCGACGCCGAACTGAAAGACTTGAAGAAGTCGTCCGACGCAGTGCAGGAGCTCGTCGACGCACTCGCCAAGGTATGAGCGCCAAGGTCCACCACATCAGCTGCGGCTCCCTGTGCCCGTTCGGCTCCAAGCTGTTCACCGGCGAGGGCAGCCTGCTCGGGCCGTCGAACATCGTCTGCCACTGCTTGCTCGTCGAGACGAGCGACGGGCTGGTGCTGATCGACTCGGGCTTCGGCACCGAGGACGTGCGCAGGCCGCGTAGCCTCGGCATCGCATTCAGCCTGATGCTTCGACCGAAGCCGAAGCTCGAGGACACGGCGATCGAACAGGTGAAGAGGTTGGGCTTCGAGCCGGCCGACGTTCGCCACATCATCGCCACCCACCTCGACCTCGACCACGCGGGCGGGCTAGGCGACTTCCCCGAGGCGTCCGTTCACTTGACTTCGCGCGAGCACGAGGTCGCGATGGCCCCGCCGCTCGACCAGCGGCTGCGCTACGTCTCGAGGCACTGGGCCCACGGGCCGAAGTGGGTCACCCACGACGGCGGCGGCGACGACTGGTTCGGGTTCGAGAGCGTCCGGGCGCTGCCTGGAGTGGACCCGGAGATCGCGCTGATCCCGCTTTACGGGCATAGCCGCGGCCATACCGCGGTCGCCGTCAACGAGGGCGAGCGCTGGCTGCTCCACTGCGGCGACGGCTACTTCCACCGCGGCGACATGCAGGTACCGCCGAAAGCCCCCGCGGGAATCAAGGGGTTCGAGGTGATGGTGGGCGCGAACCGCAAGGAGCTGCGCCACAACCAGGAGCGCCTGCGCGAGCTGGGGCAGAAGCACGGCGACGAGGTGGCGATCTTCTGCGCCCACGACCGCCACGAGCTGGCGCGTTTCGCCTGAGCTGAAGGAGCGCCGGAGCTACTCGGCGGCGGCCGCGGCAGCCTCTTCGAGCGCCATCTGCCAGCCGCCGAAGGCGCGCGTTACGGTGGCGTGCTTCGGCAGCTCGAGCTCCGGGTGGCGCAGCCGGATGTCGGCGTAGCGCGTGGGCGTCAGCTCCGAGACCGCGCACGCCTCCTGGCGGGCAGCACGGGCGAGGGCCGCCGCCGCATCGCGGCGGCGCCATGGTTTGAGGATGAACGGGGAGCGGTCCCCCGTCCGATCCGCTCGACGCCACATCACCATCCGCCAGGCAACATATCGGCTCTGCCGCGACGGCGCGTCAGCGTTTTTCGAGCAAGTCCTTGAGCTTGGCGATCGAGCGGTCGGTCTCCTTGACCGACGCCCGCTTGACCGCCGCCCCCGCGACCGTCCCGAGCGGGCCGAGCGGCAGCTTGTACTCGTTCGTGTAGCCGAAGAGCGTCCCGTCACCGTTTGCGGCGATGTCGTAGATCACCTTCGCCTTCGAGCGGACCGGCCCGCTGCCCTCCCAGACGACGCGTCGCGGTCGTTCGGCCTCGACCACCTTCCAGCTGACGGTGAAGTTCTGGTGCGCGAGGCGCAGGACCTGGACGAGCTCGGACCCCTTCTTGAGGTCGCCCTCGGGCGCCTCCTTCAACTCGACGTGGATCGTGACCCAGTCCTCGAGCTTCCGCGCGTCCATCACCGTCTCGTAGACGGTCTCGGGCGAGGCGTCGATCTCGATCTCGCGTTCGACCTTCATCTCTAAACGCTCATCTCGCGCCGAGCGGTTCGCTCGCCTCCCAGTCTCCCAGTGCGTGCTCCACCGCGCGGCGAAACGGCCGCGGACGGAGACCATAGATCCGCGCGGCCTCGTCGTCGCGCGCGAGCAGGTCGCCGTCGAGCGACTCCATCAGCGGGCGAACGAGCTCGACGGGTTGCTCGGTCACCGCGCTGACGACTGCGCTCGCCGCGCGCGTGGCCGTCGCCGGTAGGGGCAGCGGGAAGCGCCCGACGCCCATCAGGTCGGCGATCTGCTCGACGATCTCGCGATAGGAGAGGACGTCGGGCCCGGCGACGTCGAGCGAGCGCCCCGCCGCCTCGGGGCGGACCGGGGTGAGCGCGAGGTAGTCGATCGCGTCGCGCTCGTCGACCGGCTGGGTGCGGTAGCGCTGCCAGGCCGGGAGGGGGAGGACCCGCAGCCGCTCGGCGAGCCGCACGAGCAGGCGGAACGAAGCCGACTGGGCGCCGATCACGACCGACGCGCGGAACGCGGTCGAGCCAGGCACGCCCTCGAGCAGGATCTCCTCGACCTCGAGCCGCGAGGCGAGGTGGCGAGATCGCGCGCCCCCGCGCGGGACGAGCCCGCCGAAGTACACGATCCGCTCGATACCGGCGGCGGCCGCTGCCGCGGCGAACGACTCTGCCGCGCGGCGGTCGCGCCCGCCGAAGTCGTCGTCCTCGGCGGCCTCCATCGAGTGGACCAGGTAGTAGGCGGTCGAGATCCCCTCGAGGGCCGGCGTGACCCCTTCTCCGGTCAGCAAGTCGCCCTTGACGACCTCGGTGCCGCGCACCACGTCGAGCGTCGCCGGGTTGCGCGCCAGCGCGCGCACGTCGCGCCCGTCCGCGACGAGCCGTTCGAGCAGACGCCCGCCGAGGTAGCCCGTCGCTCCCGTGATCAGGTCCATATTCGGGTTAGATTCGCGCATCGCCGCGCCCGAGGACCGCCCGACCCCGCGCCAGCCGCCGCTGGTCAACGTCGCCGACTACGAGCGGCTCGCCGAAGAGCGCCTCGACCCGGGCGTGTTCGGCTACTACGCGGGCGGCGCCGGCGACGAGCGGACGCTGCGCGAGAACGTCGCCGCGTTCGGGCGCTGGCGCCTGCGCCCGCGCGCGCTCGTGGACGTGAGCGCTACCACGGCCGCCACGACCGTGCTCGGGACCGATGTCTCGATGCCGGTGCTCACCGCACCGACCGCCTTCCACCGACTCGCCGATCCCGCGGGCGAGGCCGCCACCGCCCGCGCGGCGGCCGCGGCCGGCACCGTCATGTGCCTCTCCTCGCTCGCAAGCGCGACGCCCGCCGAGGTCGCCGACGCTGCCCCCGGCGCGCCGCGGTGGTTCCAGCTCTACAGCTTCAAAGACGACGGCGTCACCCGTGCGCTCGTCGAGCATGCCGTCGCCGCCGGCTACAAGGCGCTCGTCCTCACGGTGGACGCGCCGGGAGAGGCCGGCCGCCGCGAGCGCGACCTCCGCACCGGCTTCCGCCTCCCCGACGACGTCAACGTGCCGAGCATCGAGGCGGCGCTCGGCCGGATGGAGCCGCTCAACCCGGTCGAGGTCTTCCACCTCGTCGAGGACAAGCTGACCTGGGACGATCTCGACCGGATCGCGGGCCACTCGGACCTCCCGCTGCTCGTCAAGGGGGTCATGACCGAGGAGGACGCGCGTCTAGCGTGCGAGGCCGGCGTGGCCGGGATCGTCGTCTCGAACCACGGCGGACGCCAGCTCGACGGCGTCGCGGCGACGATCGACGTGCTGCCGGAGGTGGCCGACGCCGTCGAGGGCCGCGTCGAGGTGCTGATGGACGGCGGCGTGCGCCGGGGGACAGACGTCGTGACCGCGCTCGCGCTCGGGGCGCGGGCGGTGCTCGTCGGCCGGCCAGTGCTCTGGGGCCTCGCGGCAGGTGGCGAGGATGGGGTCCGGAACGTCCTCGGTCTGCTGCGGGCCGAGGTCGAGCTCGCGCTCAGACTCATCGGGGCGCCCTCGCCGGGCGGCGTCGATCGAACACACGTCGAGCGCCCCGGCGCGTAGTTCCTGCAATTTGCAAGCGGCCCGAGGCGGGCCGATTCGCAAACCTCGTCATTTGCGGAAACGGGGGCTGGACAGCCGGCGCGCGGTCGTGTTGGATGGCCTTCGCGTCGCAGCCGGAGCGCGACAGCGGGGGGAGGGATCATCTCGATAGAGGGAGAGTGCGTAGCCGATGGCGAAGGGGAAGAAGCCTGCCAAATGCGAGGACTGCTACTTCCGCCAGAACATGCTCTGCGCGCTCGGTCGCGACGAGCCGTGCGCGACCTTCCGCCCCGCCGACCGGGGTCTCGCCCCCGAGCGCCAGCTCGCGTTCGTCTTCCGCAGCGAGCGCACGCGCGCGGCGTACGCTTTCCCGCAGCCGCAGTAGCCGCTAGGCCGATACACACCCGGACCGCCGCTCTGCGCGCCGCACCATTTCGCCCAACCCGCCCCTGAGCAGGGGATTTCGCTCTAAGGTTGGCCGTCATGCGGCTTACCGTGCTCGGCAAGTCGCCGTCGTGGCAGGACGCCGACGGCGCGTGCTCGGGGTACTTGCTAGAGGAGGGCGACACGACCCTCCTGATCGATTGCGGCAACGGGGTCTTCTCGAAGCTGCGGCGCTACTGCGATTACGTCTGCCTCGACGCGGTCGTGATCTCGCACCTGCACGCCGACCACTTCCTCGACCTCGTCCCCTTCTCGTACGCCCTCACCTACGCGCCGCGCCAGCAGCCCGTGCCCGTGGATCGCTGGCCCGGGACGCAGTCCCCGGCGAAGCCTCGCCTGCTCACCCCGCCCGGCTCGATCGAGGCCTACCGGCGGGTCGTGGGGACGTGGGGCAACGACGACCTGATCGAGAACGCCTTCGAAATCGAGGAGTACGCCGAGTCCTCGACGCCGATGGTCGGTCCGTTCGAGCTCGAGTTCCACCCGGTGCCGCACTTCACCGAGACGTTCGCGATCTCGGTGCGCTCGCAGAACGGCGGCGGCCGGCTCGTGTACGGCGCCGACTCGCGCCCCGCCGAGGAGGTCACGACGTTCGCGCGCGGGTGTGAGCTGCTGCTGATCGAAGCGACGCTGCCGAGGCCCGAGCGGACCGGGATGCGCGGACACCTCACACCGCAGGAGGCCGGCGAGCACGGCAAGGCGGCGGCGGCCAAGCGGGTCGTCCTCACCCACATCTCCGACGAGCTCGACGCCCTCTGGGCGCGCAAGCAGGCGGAGGACGCGTTCGGCGGCCAGGTCGACGTGGCTTGCGAGGGCGCCGTTTACGAGATCTAGCCCTCGGTACCCTTTCAACCCGATGGCACCCGAGCGCGACCTGTTCGCCAACTTCGAGCGCATGCGGCGCGAGATGGACCAGCTGTTCGGCGACGTCTTCGAGCGCACCGGGTTCTCGCCGCGGCGGGGCTTCCAGCCCAAGGTCGACGTCTACTACTGCGGCGACCCCGATGACGAGGACGCCGCCCGCGCAGTCGTCAAGGCGGACCTCGCCGGCGTGGACATCGAGGAGGTCGGCCTGGAGATCCGCGGGCGCCAGCTGGTGATCGCGGGCGAGCGGCGCGCCCAGGACTCCGAGGGCCGCCTCTACCAGCAGATCGAGATCGAGCACGGACCGTTCCGCCGCGTCGTGGAGCTCGGCGCCGACGTCGTCGCCGATTCGGCTCGCGCCACCTACGAGGACGGGATCCTGCGGGTCGAGATCCCGCTTGCGCGGCCCGAGGAGGTCGTGCGGCAGGTCCCGATCCAGGCGGCGATCGAGGAATAGAACGCTCGATGGAGTTCGCACCCGAGGGCGAGCCCGAGGGGATCCACATCGTCCGCGAGGGCGAGCCCGGCGCCGAGGAGGTGATGATCGGCGGCGCGCTCCCGGATGCGCTTCCGATCCTGCCGCTGAAGGACGCCGTCGCCTTCCCTGACACGCTGACCCCGCTGGCGGTCGGCCAAGAGCGATCGGTCGCACTCATCAACGACGTCCTCGCCGGCAACCGGATGCTCGCGATGGTTGCCTCGAAGGACCCCGAGCTCGACGAGCCGGGGCCGAACGAGCTCTACCGCGTCGGCGTCGCGGGCATCGTCGCGCGAATGCTCAAGGTTCCCGACGGGACCCTGCGGATCCTGGTCCAGGGGGCGCAGCGCGTCGAGATCGGCGAATTCGTCCAGACCGAGCCGTATCTCGTCGCGCGGATCGAGGAGCAGCCGGACATCGTCGAGGAGACGCAGGAGCTGGAGGCGCTACGCCGCAACGTACAGACGACCTTCTCGCAGATCATCGAGGAGGTCCCCTACCTCCCCGAGGAGCTACAGCTGGCCGTCGCGAACCTCGAGGATCCCGCCGAGCTCGCCCACATGATCGCGGGCGCGCTGCGGATAAAGACCGAGGAGAAGCAGGAGCTGCTCGAGGAGCGCGACGTCGCCATGCGCCTGCGCCGCCTCTCGGAGTTGCTCGCGCGCGAGCTCGAGCTGATCTCGATCGGCTCGAAGATCCAGTCGCAGGTCGAGTCCGAGATGGACAAGACCCAGCGCGAGTACTTCCTGCGCCAGCAGCTGAAGGCGATCCAGGAGGAGCTCGGTGAGGTCGACGAGCAGGTCGCGGAGGCCAACGAGCTGCGCGAGCAGATCGAGGCTGCCCACCTGCCCGAGCACGCGAAGGAGGCCGCCGAGCGCGAGCTGTCGCGGCTCGAGAAGCTGCCCCCGCAGGCCGCCGAGCACGGGGTGATCCGCACCTACCTCGAGTGGATCGCGGCGCTGCCGTGGTCGAAGTCCACCGAGGACGACCTCGACCTCGCCCGCGCACGCGAGGTGCTCGACGATGACCACTACGACATCGACAAGGTGAAGGAGCGGATCCTCGAGTTCCTCGCCGTCCGCAAGCTCAAGCCGGATGCGCGCTCGGCGATCCTCTGCTTCGTCGGCCCGCCCGGGGTGGGCAAGACGTCGCTCGGCAAGTCGATCGCCCGCGCGATGGGGCGCGAGTTCGAGCGCATCTCGGTCGGCGGCGTCCGGGACGAGGCCGAGATCCGCGGCCATCGCCGCACATACATCGGCGCCCTGCCGGGGACGATCATCCGCGCGCTTCGCGACGCGGGCTCGAACAACCCCGTGCTGATGATCGACGAGATCGAGAAGATGGGCTCCGACTTCCGCGGCGACCCCACGAGCGCGATGCTCGAGGTGCTCGATCCCGAGCAGAACGAAAGCTTCCGCGACCACTACCTCGACCTCCCGTTCGACCTCTCGAACGTGATGTTCATCACCACGGCGAACGCGCTCGAGCCGATCCCGGGTCCGCTGCAGGACCGCATGGAGGTGATCCAGCTCGCCGGCTACACCGAGGAGGAGAAGCTCGAGATCGCCAAGCGCTACCTCGTCCCGCGCCAGATCGAGCGCAACGGGCTGAAGAAGAGCCAGATCCACTTCACGCGCGAGGCGCTCGAGTTGCTCATCGAGGGCTACACGCGCGAGGCGGGCGTGCGGAACCTCGAGCGCGAGATCGGCGCCGTCTGCCGCAAGGTCGCGCGCCAGTTCGCCGAGAAGCCGAAGACGCGCAAGCGCTCGATCAAGGCCCGGCAGGTCACCGAGCTGCTCGGCAAGCGCAAGTTCGTGTCCGACACAGAGCGCAGGACCAACGAGGCCGGCGTCGCGACGGGACTCGCGTGGACCCCGGTCGGCGGCGACGTGCTGTTCGTCGAGGCGACGGCGTTCCCGGGCAAAGGGCAGCTCCAGATAACCGGACAGCTCGGCGACGTCATGCGCGAATCTGCCGAGGCCGCGATGTCGTACGTGAAGGCGAACGCGGCCCGCTTCTCAGGTGAGCGTACGGTCTGGGACGGCGCTTCGCCGGAGGAGTGGATCCGCACCCACGACATCCACGTGCACGTCCCCGCCGGCGCGATCCCGAAGGATGGCCCGAGCGCCGGCATCACGATCGCGACCGCGCTCGTCTCGCTCGTCACCGGGCGTCCGGTGCGGTCGGACACGGCGATGACCGGCGAACTCACGCTGACCGGCCAGGTGCTGCCGATCGGCGGGCTGAAGGAGAAGGCCCTCGCCGCCCAGCGCGCGGAGCTCAAGCGAGTGATCGCGCCAAAGCTCAACCGCCCCGACCTCGACGAGTTCCCGCCCAACCTGCTGAAGGACATCGACTTCGTCTTCTGCGATCGGATCGAAAAGGTGCTGAAGGAGGCGCTCGAGCCGGCCGACGCGGCTTCGGGGGAGCGCGCGAACGGTGGTCAGCGCAAGCGCGCACGCGCCAAGGCGAAGCCCAAGAACGCGAAGGCTGCGAAGGCCAAGAGCAGGGCGAAATAGGCGCCTGATGGACACGGACCACCCTGCGCGGGTATCGTTGGCCGCAAGCCAAGCCGAATCCCTAGGAGAGATATGGCAACGAAGAAGAAAGCGGCTAGGGCTGGTTCCAGTGCGTTCGCCGCGGGCAAGGCCGCTCGCGACAACGAGTACGTCCAGCGTCTGATCGAAGACGAGGAACTGCGGGACAACCTCCGTCAGGCTTTCGAGTCGGGTCGCAAGGCCTATGCGCGGATGTCGAACGGGAAGGGTCCCGCGAAGGCGATCATGGACGACAAGAAGACGCAGAAAGAGCTCAAGGAGGCCGCGGCCTCCTTGCGCGAGGCGGCCGACTCGCTCCGTGGGGCGAAGCGCAAGCGCAAGCGCAAGCGTGGCCGCGTGCTCGTACTTCTGCTTGTCGGCGCGATCCTCGCGCTGGCGCTCTCCGAGGACCTTCGCAAGAAGGTGCTCGATGGTCTGTTCGGCGCGGAGGAGGAGTTCGAGTACACCTCGACCACCGCCCCCGCACCGGCAGCCGCCGAGCCGGTGGGCACGTCTTCCTGACGAAGTTCTGGTTCAGCTGCAGCTGAGAGGCGCCCTTCGGGGCGCCTCTTTTTTTGCCCGCGTCGTCCGCCGCGTCCGCGACCCTGACGGCGCCGATGAGCGACCCGGAAACCTTGCGCGAGCGAGCCGCGGCAAGCATCAACCACCCCCTCACCCGCGCGCTGCTCGTGCTCACCTTTGCCACGGGCCTGATCGACGCGGTCAGCTTCCTCGCGCTGGGGGAGGTCTTCACCGCCAACCAGACCGGAAACATCATCCTGCTCGGGCTGGGAGTGGCGGGCTCCGGCGGGCTCGAGGTCGTCGGCCCGCTGATCTCGCTGCTGGCGTTCATCGCCGGCGCGTTCGCGGGCGGGGTGCTCGGCTCGCGGCTGGGGGACCGGCATCCGCGCCACATGGCCGTCTCGCTCGGGGTCGAGACGGGCCTCGTCGCGGCTGCAGCCGTGGTCGCCGCTGCCGCCGACCTTCACCCCGGGGGGACTTCGGCCGACGTCGTGATTGCGCTACTCGCGGGGGCGATGGGCTGCCGCACGGCGACGGTCAGGTGGGTCGGCGTCCCCGACCTTCCGACGACGGTGAACACGCTCGGGCTGACGGGGCTCGTCGCCGAGTCCCCGGCCGCCGGCGGGTCCGGTCGCGGATCGGCCCGGCGCGGGGTGGCGATCCTCGCGATGCTCGCCGGTGCGATCGCCGGCGCGCTGCTGCTCGACGCCAGCGTCGCGCTTCCGCTCGCGGCGTCGGCCGTGCTCGCGCTGGCGGTCTGGGGCGTCTACGTCCCGGCCGCCCGCCGCGGCGCGTAGGCGCGGCCTCCGTCACGCCCCATCCTGGTTGGCCGGCCAGCTAGGATCCCAGGGCGATGGAAGCTTCCGTCAAAGAGCCTACCGCGCGCGGGAAGCTCGACTCCGACAAAGCACAGCGGATCGTCGCCGCGATGCGCGACAGCGTCGGCAGGCGCGGTGCCGCCGGCTCGACGTTCGACCACGTCGCCCGCGAGGCGGGCGTCTCGCGCGGCCTGCTGCACTACTACTTCGGTTCGAAGGAGAAGCTGCTCGTCGAGGTCGTCCGCCGCGACTCCGACATTCGTATGGAACTGCTCGAGGAAGCGCTCTCGGCCGCGGACTCGCTCGACGCGATCATCGAGGTCCTCGTCGCCCAGCTCGAGGGATTCGTCCGCGGCGAGGAAGCGGCCGCCGCGCTGATCTTCGAGCTCTTCAGCGCCGCGCGCCACAATCCCGAGGTCGCGCCCGAGGTCGCCGAGCTGTACCGCCGGGTGCGCGAGCACGTGGCCGAGGCGCTGCGCGAGCGCGAGCGCGAGGGCGTCGTGAAGCTGCGCGCCGACGCGGACGCGATCGCATCGGTGTTCATGGCGCTCGCGGACGGGTTCGCCCTCCAAATGCTTTCGGACCCCGAGCGCGACAGCTCGGAAGCGCTCGCGGCCGCGGTGTCGACCGCGCGCTTCCTGCTCGGCGACTCGGCCTAAGGTAGTCCACACAGAGTTCGAGGGCGGTGGCGAGCCGAAGCCCACCACCGCCCCCGAGCCTGCAGGCGCTGTCGGTTAGCTCTAGCTCGAGAGCTTCACCGCGCGCTGCGCTGTCTTCTTGCCGTGCTCACCGGCTTCGGTCGCGATCGCGGTGACCGTGCGCGACTTGCGCTCCACCTTGTCGAGCAGGCTGTCGCTGAGCTCGACCTTGACCGTGGTGGACTTGCCCGGCTTGACCGAGTAGCTCTCCTTGCCGGCCGACTTCTCGCCGTCGGCGATCCGGAGCGTGCCCTTGCAGGAGCGCTTGAGGCTCTTGGGGCACTCGAGCTTCACGTTCGCGTCACCGTCCGAGACGTTGTCCTTCGACGTCCGGAACTTGACGTTCGGGCCCTCGTCCTTGTCGCTGCGGTCGATGTTGATGCAGCCGGCGAGGAAATCGTCGTCCTTGAGGTCGACGATCACCAACGTCTGCGGCAGACGCTGGAAGTCGTCGCAGATGATCGGCTTCTCGCCGATGCCGTCACGGGCATTGATGACGCTGCCCTGGGCCCCGCCGTCGTTCGAGTAGCGGTCCTTGCCGAGCTGACCGTTCAGCGAGTTCTTGCCCGTGCCGCCGCGCAGGTTGTCGTTGCCGGCGCCGGTCTGGAGCAGGTCGTCATCCGGCCCGCCGATCGTCTCGATGCTGTCCGGGAAGTCCGGCGTGGCGATCGTCTTGTCGTTGCCCTTGCCGTGACGGATCTCGATCCCGGTGGGGAAGGTCGCCCGCGGGCACAGAACGGTGCTGGTGAATCCGTTCGCGTCCGGGTTGACCTCCTGGCACAGCGGCGTGTTGATCAGACGCACGTCGAAGACGCGGTCGATCTCGAGCTGCTGGCCCTGGATGTCGAAGCGCCACGTGTTCGCGTCCTGCAGCGAGATGTTGATCGTCTCGTTGCCGCCGATCGTGAGGTCGTTCGGGTTGCTGTCGAAGATCTTCAGCTGCTCGCCGGAGGTCTGCCGGATGTGGACGAGCGCCTCTGCACTGGATGCCTGGAGAGCGCCGGCGCCAAGAGCCGCGACGGTCGCCAGCGAAGCGACGAGCGCACGCCGGCCGAGGGTGGGGATGAAACGGGTGATCTGCATTTGCTTTTCCTCCTTGAAGGGAACGTTGTCTAGAGCGGGTACTGCTCTCGACAAGCGCCGCCCCGCCGCTGACTTACGCTGAGGCCCCAAACTACCGGCAGGAACGCGTTTCTGCGTAGGGAACCTCTCGGCGTGGAGTATGTCGAGACCGACCTTCCGCCCGTCGCCATGATGGCTCTGCCCACCTGGGAGGTCGGAACGCCGGGCGTGCTCTGCACCGCCGAGCCCCGCGCGATCCCGATCTCGACGGCGATCCGCGCCGGCGACGACCGCGTCGTCTTCGCGCTGTCGCAGCGCCGCGGCACCCTCGAGGCTCTGCGCGAGGAACCGCGCGCCGCGTTCTGTCTGCTGGGCGCGGGGGCGGCATTCACGGCCTACGGCCGGGCCGGGATAGTGCGCGACCAGCTCGCCGTCGCGCCCCATGTCGTGGCTCTGGCGCTCGACGTTGAGCGCGTTGAGGACCACCTCTCCGACGGCCGCACGGAGATGATCGCCGGCGCTCGCTGGCGCTGGCGCACCGATCGCCTCGTCGAGGACGAGCAGGCGATCATCGACGAGCTGCTGAAGCTCTGAGCGCTAGGCGGCGGTGCGCGCGGGCTCGCGCTCGGCCGGACGGGCGGCACGTGGTCGCAGCGGGCGGACCAGCTCGACGCGGGCGCCCTTCGACGGCGCGAGCGTGATGTTCGTCGGCTTCATCCGTTCCGGACGGGCCTCGGGCGCACGCAGGTCGGCGCGCGCGACGATCTCGCGCAGCATCAGCTTCATCTCGTACTGCGCGAACGCCGCACCGACGCAGTGGCGCACCCCGCCGCCGAACGGGATCCAGCTGTAGGACGTGGTGCGCTCGGCATCGAGGAAGCGCTCCGGTCGGAACTCGTGCGGGGAGGGGAAGAGGTCGTCGCGGAAGTGCAGCGAGGTGATCGCGGCGAGCACGATCGTCCCCCGCGGGACCGTGTAGCCGCCGAGCTCGATCGGCGCTGTCAGGCGACGGGCGACGTCCGAGATGACCGGACGGATGCGCAGAGTCTCCTTGACGGTCGCCTCGAGGTAGTCCTCCTCGCCAGCCGCGACCGACTCGCGCAAGCGGTCCAACGCCCGCGGCGTGCGCAGCAGCCGCTCGAAGGCCCACGCGATCGCGGTCGCCGTCGTCTCGTGCCCCGCGCCGACGATCGTGACGAGCTCGTCGCGCAGCTCCGCGTCGCTCAGCGGCGAGCCGTCCTCGTGGCGGGCGGCGAGCAGCAGCGACAGGACGTCGTCGTGCTCGGCGCCGGCCTCGACCTCGGCGCGCCTGGCGGCGATCTCCTCGTGGACGATCCGGTCGAGCGCCTCGCGCGCCCGCACGAAGCGAGCCCAGGGGCTGCGGCTTCCGAGGTCGCGGCGCAGGAAGGGGAACAGCACGATCGGGTGGCTGCGGCGGGCGAACTCGCGTACGACGTGACGAGCCTGCGCGAGCCGCTCCGTCGCCCGGATGCCGAACACCGCCCTGAGGATCACCTCGAGCGTGATCGCCTCCGTGTGCGAGCGCAGCGCGAACGGCTCGCCGACGGGCCAGCTCTCCATGTCGCGGTTGACCGCCTCGACCACGACGTCCTCGTAGCGGCCGACGGCTTTGCCGTGGAACGGCGGCAGCAGGATCTTTCGCTGGCGCAGGTGCTCGCCGTCGTCGAGCGTCAGAACCGAGCGTGGCCCGAGCGCCGGCTCGAGCACGGTCGAGTTCGCCTCGCCCGCGTGGAAGACGGCCGGGTCGCCGGTGAAGATCTGCTTCACGAGCGTCGGCTCGGTCACGTAGACCATGTCGCCGAAGCCCGCGAAGCGCGCGCTGAACACGTCGCCGTAGCGCCGGCGCTGGCGGGTTCCGTAGCGGACCGGATCGCCGCCGTAGGAGAGCGTCTGCAGGAGCGCCGGGAGCCTCGAACCCGGCGGGTACCCCGACGCGCTCACGGAGCCCCTTGCCTAGCGCGCGAACAGCTTGCGCGTCCGCAGCATCGCGCGCAGGCCGCCGTGCGGCTTGATCTTGCGCTTCAGCATCGCGACGCGCGGGTCCTCGCGCGCGGCGACGACGTCGACCCAATCCTCGAAGCGGCACTCGAGCGTGAGGTCGGCGGCGCCCGCCCGGCCCTGGGCGACCCGCGTCGAGCCGTTGTCGATCACGAGATGCCACGGATCGGTGTCGGTGAAGTCCCACTCGATCGTCGTCGGCCCCCCGTTCGGGGCGTGCTCGTGGTCCACCGCGCGCGATACGACGTCGAAGAAGAGCTTCATCGTCTCGGGATCCTGCGAGGGCGGACCGTCCTTCTCGCCGAGGTAGCCGGCCCGCATCAGCTTGAGCACGCGCGTCGCGCGCTCATGCGGGGTGATGTCGGTCGGCATCGGCAGCACGCCGGGCATCTCGTCGATCGGCAGCCCCGCGGTGCGCATCTTCGTCTCGAACGACTGGAAGCCCTCGGCGTAGATGTCCTCGAGGGTGAAGCCGAAGCACTCGACGTAGGAGGTGTCCCAGTTGGGCGGCTTCAGCACGCCGAGGCTGGTCGGCATGATCTCGCGCAGGAGCTCCTCGACCGCAGGCCTGCACTCGGGGTCGGACTCGACGAGCTCCGATAGCAGCTTCACGCCGAAGCCGATGTGGCGCTGCTCGTCGAGCGAGACGTTCTTCATCCCGGAGCGGAAGCCGGGCAGGATGTCGTGCTCGATCAGGTAGCTCTCGATGAAGTGCTGGCCAGGCTGGGCGAGCGTCGCCTCGACGATCAGGTGGTAGAGCGTGATCGCCTGGGCCAGCTTCGGGACCGAGCGGTCCTTGCGCAGCTCGTCGGCCATCCGGTCGAGGCGCGCGAAGACGTTGCGGAAGCCCCACGTCAGCTCGGGCTCGGTGGCCGCGAGCTGCTCGGCCGTCGTCTCACCGCACTCGATCACCTCGCGCATGAAGCGGCCGAAGAAGACGGCATGACGCGCCTCGTCGACCTGCTGAGTGCAGAGGAAGTGCTTCTGCTCCTCGGTCGGCGCCGCGTCGATGTAGGGCGAGAGGTTCTCGGCGACCGACTCCTCGCCGTGGAAGAAGAGCGCGTAGTTCCACAGCGCCGCCTTGCGCTGGGTCTCGGTGAGGACCTCGTGCCACTGGCGCTTGTCCTCGGCGAAGTCGATCTCCCAGGCGCTCCAGTTGCCCTGCTCCCAGCGCCGGTACAAGTCGGTGTAGGAGATCTGGTCGAGCGGGTTCCGCTCGGGCAAGCGCACGGCCGTGGCCATCGCAGTCAGGGTACTTCAGGCGGCCGCGGTCGCCTGTGTGCGCTTGGTCACACTGGGCGTCGGCGCCTGCGCGTCGAGGAAGCCGTCGATCGAGGACCACGTCGAGCGCACCGCCGAGCGGCCGGTGAGAACGCCGAGATGGCCGCCGGGGGCGGTCTCGTAGCGAACCTTCGCCGCGTTCGGCAGCAGGTGGGTCACCGCCTCGACCGCCTCCTTCGGCGCGAGTACGTCAGCCTCGCCGGCGACCACCAGGACCGGCTGCTTCACGTCGGCGAGCGACAGCGTCCGGTGGTCGAGCTCGATCTTCCCCTCGGCGAGCTCGTTGACGATGAAGAACTGGTGGTACAGCTGGCCGAAGGTGCGCCCCGGGTAGGCGAACATATGCGCCATGTAGTCGTCCACAGCCTCGGTGTGGGCGAGCGTCTCGCGGTTGTCGAGGTGCTCGAGCAGGAAGAGCGGCTTCGTCAGGTAGCGCTGCAGCCCGGTCGCGCGGAAGCCGAGGCTGACGAGCGGAGCGGGGGCGCCGCCGAGCGTGCGGTAGACGCCGGTGATCAGCGCGCCGCCGGTGAGCTTCGCGAGCCGGCGGACGGGGGCCGCCATCCTCACCTTGGTGAAGTCGAACGGGCTTGCCACGAGCACGATCGAGCGCATCGGCAGCTTCGGGTCGCCCGCGGCGGCGAGCAGGGTCATGATCCCTCCGAGGCACCACCCGATCGGGTTCACGAGCGCGCCGCCGGAGTCGCGCGAAGCGATCGTGATCGCCCGCGGGATCACCTCCTCGACCCAGTGCTCGAGGCCGAGCTCGCGGTCCGAGAAGGCGATCGGCCCGTAGTCGACGAGGTAGGTCGGATGGCCGCGCTGGATCAGGTGGTCGACCATGCTGCAGCCGCGGCGCAGGTCGAAGCAGGAGGCGGGCGCCGCGAGCGGCGGGACGAGCAGCACGGGCGCACGGTCGGCGCGGTGGCGCGCCGGAGGCCGGTAGCGGCGGACCGTGCACTGCGCCGACTCCTCGATGATCGACGATGGGGTGCGCGTGAGATCGGCGACGCCGCCGCCGACGAACATGTCGAACGCGTTCGCCGCGGAGTCGATGAGCTCGTCGGCTGAGTTGGGGAGGAACCTCATCTGTCTGCCCTGCCGCGGCGCGCCCTAGGCGGCGCGCGCGAGGCTCTGCGGGAATTCTAGAAGCAGCTCGGTCAGGCGGTGCGGCTCCTCGACCTGGGGGCAGTGCCCGCAGTCCTCGAAGACGACCAGCTCGCTGTCCGGGACGGTCTGCACGACGCGGTCGGCGCCGGTGGGGAAGACCATCACGTCCTTGCGTCCCCACACCAGCAGGACGGGGCAGGTGATCCGCTCGAGGCGGAAGGGGTCGCGCAGCTCGCGCGGCAGCCGCCGCGCGACGTTGATGTAGCGCAGCGCCGCCGTCTGGTCGGGGAAGTGGTTGGTGAACGAGCGGACGACGTCGTCGGTCGCCGCATCGCGGTTGGCGAACGCGAGCCGGCGGTACGCCTCGCCGACGACGGCGCGGACCGCCGCCGTTGGGATCGGGATCGGGCTCGACAGCAGCGGCCGGAGCAGCGGGTCGCGCTCGAGGTAGTTGATCCAGCGGGCCATGTCGAGACCTGCGGGGGCGACCGGGACGATGCCGGCGAGCGGCAGGCCGGGCCGCTCGGCCACGAGCATCGCGGTGCAGCCGCCGAGCGAGTTGCCGGCGACGATCACCTCATCGCCCTGCGCGAAGTGCTCCACGCTGGCGGCGGCGAAGCGCTCGAGCTGGGGAAGCACGAGGTCGTGGCGGTCGAGGTCCGCCGCGGTCGCGAAGCCCGGCAGGTCGAGCGCCACGGCAGCGCGGCCGGCACGCGCGAGGCCGTCCATCACTAGTCGCCAGCAATCGGCCGAGTCGGAGAACCCGTGGAAGAGGATGAAACGCGGGCCTTCGCCCTCGATCTCGAGCGCGCGCGTGTCGAAGCCGCCGAGCTCCAGCCGGTATTCGAACAGGGGCTCGGTCACGACTTCGGCGTCCCCCACGGTTCGGCGAGCTTCACGGCCAGCAGATCCGCCACCCCCGCGATCGGCACGCGCTCCTGCGTCAGCGAGTCGCGATCGCGCAGCGTGACCGTCTCGTCCTCGAGCGTCTGGTGGTCGATCGTCACGCCCCACGGCGTGCCGATCTCGTCCTGGCGGCGGTAGCGCTTGCCGATCGAGCCGCCGGTGTCGAACTCCGCCGTCATCAGCTCGCGCAGTTCCTCGTAGAGCTTGCGCGCGATCTCGGGCTGGCCGTCCTTGTTGACGAGCGGCAGGACGGCGACCTTGACCGGCGCGAGCCGCGGATGGAAGCGCAGCACGACCCGGTCGCGGTCCTCCTGGGTGTCCTCGTCGTACGCGTCCACGAGGAACGCCAGCGCCGCGCGGTCGGCACCGGCGGCGGGCTCGATCACGTGCGGGACGAAGCGCTCCCCGCTGCCCGAGTCGACGAACTCGAGCTTCTCGCCAGAGGCCTCCGCGTGCGCGCGCAGGTCGAAGTCGCCGCGGTTCGCGATCCCCTCGAGCTCGGACCAGCCGATCGGGAAGAGGTACTCGACGTCCGAGGTGCCGCTCGAGTAGTGCGAAAGCTCATCGGCGTCGTGGGCGCGAAGGCGCAGCTGATCGGGACGGATGCCGAGCTCGGTGTACCAGTCGAGCCGCGCCTCGAGCCAGTACTCGTGCCATTTCTGGGCGTCGTCCGGCGGGACGAAGAACTCCATCTCCATCTGCTCGAACTCGCGCGTGCGGAAGATGAAGTTGCCGGGGGTGATCTCGTTGCGGAACGACTTCCCCACCTGCGCGATGCCGAACGGCGGCTTCTTGCGCGCGAACTGGAGCACGTTCTTGAAGTTGACGAAGATCCCCTGCGCGGTCTCCGGGCGCAGGTAGACCTTCGACCCCTCATCCGCGACGGGACCCATGTGGGTCTCGAACATCAGGTTGAACTGGCGCGGCTCGGACAGCTCGCCGCCGCACTCCGGGCAGCGAAGCTCGGCGTCATCACCCTGCTCCTCGCGCAGATGGTCCTCGCGCCAGCGTCGCTTGCACTCGCCGAGGCACTGGACGAGCGGGTCGCTGAACCCGCCGACGTGGCCCGACGCCTCCCACACGCGCGGGTGCATGATGATCGCGGCATCGATCGCGACGATGTCGTCGCGCTCCTGGACCATCGAGCGCCACCACTCGCCCTTGACGTTCTGCTTCAGCAGGACGCCGTAGTGGCCGTAGTCGTAGGTCGAGGCGATCCCGCCGTAGATCTCCGACGACTGGAAGATGAACCCGCGCCGCTTGCAGAGCGCGACGATCGTGTCCATCGTGACGGTTTCGTCGGCTTCCCTCGCCATCCCGACACCCTAGAGGCCCCCTGGGATACTTCGTTGCGATGCCGACCTACGAGTACCGCTGCGAGAAGGGCCACACGTTCGAGACGCTCCAGAGCATGAGCGACGATCCGCTGACCGAGTGCGAGCAGTGCGGCGCGCCGGTGCAGCGCGTCTTCCACCCCGTCGCGGTCCACTTCAAGGGATCCGGCTTCTACACGACCGACTACGGCAAGAAGAAGAGCGTGGGAGGGTCGTCGGGATCGTCCGAGTCTTCGGGCTCGTCCGAGTCCGGCTCCTCCGACTCGTCCGGCTCCTCCGAGTCCGGCTCGTCCGACTCGGGCTCGTCGTCGTCCTCCAACTCCTCCTCGCCGTCGAAGAAGGAGCCGGCGAAGAGCGCGAAGTCCGGCTCGGACGGCTAGCCGCTAGCGCCCGAGCAGCTCGTCGACGGCCTTCGCCTTCTCCTCCTCGGAGACGACCAGGCTGCCGAGCGGCCCTGCGGCCGAGGGCTTCAGCACGCGCGTCTTGCCCGAGCCGCCCGTCATCAGGTCGCTGAAGAGCGCCGCCAGGCCGGGGCCCTTGAGGTCCGAGCGGATCGCGCGCGGAGCCTGCCAGCTGACCCACGGCAGGCGGAAGAACGTCGACGGTGAGAGTGCCTGGTCGCGGATCCCCGAGAACACGAGCTGCTGCCGGCGCGCGCGGTCCTTGTCGTCCTCGGACGGGTCGCACTCGTTGTGGCGCACGCGCGAGAACTTGAGCGCCTTGTAGCCCGAGAGGTGGTGCTCGCCCTTCTTGAGGCTGATCACGGTGCCCGCGAACCCGTTCGAGCGGACGCAGTTCTCGAGCTTGATGTCGATGCCGCCGAGCGCGTCGATGAACTCGGGGAAGTTCTTGAAGTTCACCTCGATCACGTGGTTGACCTTCAGTCCGTTGCCCATGAACTTCTCGACCGTCTCGATCATCAGCGCGGTGCCGCCGAGCGCGTAGGCGGCGTTGATCTTCTGGGTGTCGTGGCCGGGGATCTCGGCGAGCGAGTCGCGCAGGATCGAGAGCCGGCGCACGCTGCCGAAGCTGGTCCGCAGCAGCATGATGCTGTCGGCCCGCGAGCCGGCCACCCCGGCACGCTCGTCGGACCCGATCACGAGGATCGTCGAGCCGGTCAGCAGCGAGCCGCCGGGCGAGAGGGCGTCCTCCGCCTTGTCGCCGACGCCCTCGGTGAACTGCGCGCTGACGAAGAAGAGCACGACGGAGAGCCCGATCCACGCGGCGACGGCGATTGCCACCCACTTGAGCACGCGGCCGGCGCTCCAGCGCTTCTTCGGCTTGTCGGGATCGTCGCCCTTGCCGCGCCGCCGGATCCCGCGCGCGAGCTCGCGCATCTGGTCGGCCTGGTTGCGCGGCCGCAGGCGGCCGACCGGACCCTTGCGCGAGCGGTAGACCTGGTAGCCGGGGTCGCCCTCGCTCTCGCGCTCACCGGCGCCCTCGCCCGGGTCGGGGCGTCCGGCAGGCGGGTCGGCGTCGCGAGCCCGGTCGCGCTCGCGCGACTGCTCACGCTCGCGCCGCTTGCTCTCACGCGGCTCGTCCTCGCCCGCGCGGTAGATCCGGTATGGACGGTCGTCGCCCTTGTCGCGCTCGTCGGGGGCCATTCGGGGCTGTATATCGTCCCGGGATGCCGGAGCCGCCGCAGCGTGACGAATCCAGACGGGTCATCGGCGTGGACGCGGGCGGTACGAAGCTGCTCGGCGGCGTCGTCGCCCGCGACCTGACCGTCCACAATCGGGTGCACCGGCTGTGGCGCGGCGCGGACCGCGCCGAAGTGCTCGACATCATGGTCGAGGCCGTCGAAGAGGCACGGGCGGCGGCACCCGACGTCGAGGCGGTGGGGTTCGGGATCCCGTCGCTGGTGGACTACGCGACCGGCGCCTCGGTGACTTCGGTCCACCTGCCCTTGGACGACGTGCCGTTCCGCGACCTGATGTCCGAGCGGCTCGCGTTGCCGGTTTTCGTCGACAACGACACGAACGCCGCGGTGCTCGCCGAGCAGCGTCACGGAGCGGGGCGCGGCGCGAATGATGTCGTGATGCTCACGCTCGGGACCGGGATCGGTGGCGGGTTGGTGCTCGCGGGGGAGGTCTATCGCGGCGCCCGCGGGGCGGCCGGCGAGATCGGGCACATGACCGTGGATCTCGACGGCCCCGAGCACGCCGACGACTGCTCCAACCGCGGCTGCCTCGAGGCTTTCGTGTCCGGGAGCGCGATCGCGCGCGATGGGGAGATCGTCGCCCGCAGCGACCCCGGCTCGGAGCTCGGGAAGGCGCTGTCCCGCGGCCGCGAGATCACGGGAGCGCTCGTAACCGAGCTCGCCCACGACGGTGACGAAGCGGCGCGCGGCGTCCTCGAACGCGCCGGGCGCCATCTCGGTGTCGGGATCGCAAGCGTGGTCAACGTGCTCAACCCGGAGGTCGTGATCGTCGGCGGTGGGGTGCTCGGAGCGGGGGAGTTGGTGCTCGGCCCCGCGCGCGAGGAGGCGGCTGCGCGCGCGCTGCCGGCGAGCTTCGAGGCCGTGCGGATCGAGCAGGCGCACTTCGGCGAGGAGGCGGGGATGATCGGCGCCGCCGTACTCGCCCTCAACGGGATGGACGAAGGGGGGGAGCCGGCGTGAACACGGGCCGCCTGGTCGTCTGCCCGACTCCGATCGGCAACCTCGAGGACATCACGCTGCGAGTCCTGGCGGCGCTGCGCGAGGCAGACGTCGTCGCATGCGAGGACACACGCCGCACGCGCGTGCTGCTCGACCGCTATGGCGTGGCGGCGAAGCTCGTCTCCTACCACGAGCACAACGAGGAGCAGCGCGCGGCCGAGCTCGTCGAGCGGATGCTGGGAGGTGAGGTCGTCGCCCTCGTGTCCGACGCCGGGATGCCGCTCGTGTCCGACCCGGGCTACGTGCTCGTGAACGCGTGCGTTGCCGCGGGGTTGGCGGTCGAGGTGCTGCCCGGCCCGTCGGCGGCGCTTGCCGCCTTGGTGGCCTCGGGCCTGCCGGCCGATCACTGGCGCTTCGAAGGGTTCCTGCCGCGAAAGCGCGGCGAACTGCTCGCGACCCTGTCGGCTCCCGGAGGGACGCTCGTGGCATTCGAGTCGCCGCGGCGCGTGCCGAAGACGCTCGCGCTGCTGGCCGAGCTCGACTCCGTACGGCCGGTCGCGCTGTGCCGCGAGCTGACCAAGGTCCACGAGGAGGTCGTCCGCGGCAGCGCGGCGGAACTCGCCGCGCGCTTCGAGGACTCGCCGCCGAAGGGCGAGGTCGTGCTCGTCGTCGGGCCGGCCGACGCCGATGCTGCCGAGGATGGCGCCGAGCCCGCGGGCCTGGCCCAGCTGGTCGCGCTCGTTGAGGCGGGCGCGAAGCCGCGCCCCGCCGCTGGAGCCGTGGCGGAGCTCACCGGTGGCAGCGCGAACGCGCTCTATCGCGCGCTGCAGTCACAACGGAAGTAACGACTCAGCCACAGGCCGCCAAGCGACTGTGAAAGCGGCTGGCGCAGGCGGGAGGCCGCGCCTAGGCTCGAGCGGTGGCCGTTCGAGCGCTCGTTTCTCTCCTCGTCGTTTCGGCGCTGCTCGCCTTCCCGGCAGCGGCGGCCGGTGTCGAGCGCTGGCGCTGGCCCGTCCGCGGCGAGGTTCTGCGCGGGTACGACAACGGTCCGAGCCCCTACGCCGGCGGCCGTCACCGCGGCGTCGACATCGCCGCCTCCTCCGGAACGAGGGTGGTCGCCGCAGTTGGAGGGAAAGTGCGCTTCGCGGGGTCGGTCGGGTCCTCGGGCCGAGTAGTGAGCGTGGCGAGCGCGGACGGGCGCTTCGTGACGGCCTACCTCCACCTCGACTCGATCTCCGCGCGTGCGGGCTCGGAGGTGCGCGCCGGCGACGAGATCGGGTCGGTCGGGACGAGCGGCAGCCGGCGCTCGTCCGCCGAGCCGCACCTCCACTTCGGCGTGCGGGACGCCGGCAACCGTCACGCCTACCGCGATCCACTCGACTTCCTCGGCGCGCCAACCGGAGCGACACGCTACGAGCCACGCCGACCCGAACCGCTCACCGCGCCCTCGCGGCCGCGGGCTGCGAAGCCGCCGGCGGCGAAGCCGCATCCGGTTGGCGCCGACCGTCGCGAACCGGGTCGCGCCCGGCGGCCGGTCGGTCTCGCGCAACCGCATCCTGCGCCGCTGCCGGCCCATCCTGCGAAGCCGCTCGCGGCGGGCGGCTTGGGCGAGGCGCCGCGGGAGCCTGCGGCCGAGCCCGCGCGGCGGGCGAGAGCGGCCAGCCGGCCGGATCGCGTCGCCGACGTCGGTCCGGCCGCGCGCCGTCAGCCCGAGCGCTCACCCGCCGTTGAGCGCCCCGCAGTGATCAAGCCGGCGCCCCACGGCATCAACCTCGGCTGGCTCGCGGCGCTCGTCGCTTGCGTCGCCGCTGCGATCGCCCTCGGCCGCCCGGACGCAACACTCGCCGCCGCGGCCCGCGCCCGCGCCGGGATCGCGTCGCTAGTGCGCCCGCTCACAGGCCGCGGGTAGCTCTTCGGCGCCCCTGGCCGAAAGTTTCGATGGAGCATTTTCCTCGCTATAGCGAGGAAAAGTTCCCATCGAACGCCGCGCGGCCGCTGCTCGAATCCGGACGCCGCTCAGTCGTCGAGCATCGGCGGCTTATCGCCCTCCAGCGGCAGCCCGGCCTCGGCGAGCGCCTCGTCCCAGCTCCAGAAGGTGCGGTGCTCGATGATCTCGCCCATCTCGAGGCGATACACCATCCCCATCACCTCGTCGATCGCGATCCCGCTGCCGCGGCCGCGGGCGGTTAGGCGGACGTACACCACCATCCGCTCGCCGAGGTCGATCACGTGCCGCGGCTGGAAATGCACGTCGTCCCAGGGGTCATGCCAGCTGGCCATCATCCGCTCGAGGCCCTCGCGGCCGCGGTACACAGGGTCGAGGTCGACAGCACCGTCCGGTCTTTGCGCGGCATAGACGGTGTACCGGTCACCGACGGGAAACGACGCGACCTCGAGGTCCATCCGGCTGACCGCGTCCCAGCCGGTCATGAGGGCGAGCTCGAACGCGGCGTGCCGAAGCCGGGAGCCGACCGGAAGCCTCATCAGCCAGCGGGCGACCAACTGCGTCAGGCGCGGTGAGCGAACCACGAGGTTGTCGAACACGCCTCGTCGTGGCGCCGGCGGACGCGCCGAGATGTTCCAGCGGACGGCCTTCGTTCTCATCGCCCGCGACACTAACGGCCGCGGACACCGCCCCAAGTAGCATCGCCCGCGATGTCCTACTACGTCACGACGCCGATCTACTACGTCAACGGCGAGCCCCATCTCGGGCACGCCTACACGACGATCGCGGCCGATGTGCTGGCTCGCCATATGCGCCAGCGCGGCGATGACGTCTTCTTCCTCACGGGGACCGACGAGCACGGCGAGCCGGTCGCGCTCGCTGCCGAGAAGGAGGGGATCACCCCGCGCGAGCTCGGCGACCGCTACGCGCCGCGATTCCAGGCGATGGCCGCGAAGATCGACGCGACGAACGACTTCTTCATCCGCACGAGCGACCCTGAGCACATCGCCCGGGTCCAGGAGGTGCTCCAGCGCGTCTACGACGCCGGCCACGTCTACCTCGGCACCTACGAGGGCTGGTACTGCCCGCGCTGCGCCGACTTCAAGTCGGACAACGAGGTGCTCGACGGCAACCGCTGCCCGATCCACGAGATCGAGCTGACGCGCGAGTCGGAGGAGAACTACTTCTTCCGCCTCTCGACCTTCCAGGAGCCGCTCGAGCGGCTGTTCGACGAGCGCCCCGACTGGGTGCTCCCGAAAACCCGCTTCAACGAGGCGCGCGCGTTCATCGAGCAGGGCCTGCAGGACGTCTCGCTCACGCGGACGTCGCTCAAGTGGGGCGTCCCGGTGCCGTGGGACGAGGGCCACGTCTTCTACGTCTGGTTCGACGCGCTGCTCAACTACTACACCGCCCTCGGCTACGCGCGCGAAGGGGAGGACCTCACCGAGCGCTTCTGGCCAGCGACGGTCCACGTGATGGCGAAGGACATCCTCAAGTTCCACGCCGTCTTCTGGCCTGCTCTGCTGTTGGCCGCCGATATCGAGGTCCCGGTGCGCGAGTTCATCCACGGCTACCTGCTGATAGACGAGCAGAAGATGTCGAAGCTGCTCGGCAACGTCGTCGACCCGGTCCAGGTCGTGGACCTCTACGGCTCGGACGCGCTGCGCTTTTGGGTGCTGCGCGAAGTCCCGTTCGGCAGCGACGGGTCGATCTCGACGGCCGGCTTCGAGTCGCGCTACACGTCCGAGCTCGCAAACGAGTACGGCAACCTCGCCTCGCGGACTTTCTCGATGATCAGCCGCTACCGCGAGGGCGTCGTTCCCGAGGGCGAGCCGCCGTCCGAGCTGGCGGCGGAGTTCGACGGGCTGATCGACGACGTGCGAACGCGCTTCGACGCCGTGGACCTCAGCGGCGCGCTCGAGCAGATCTGGCAGCGCGTGCGCGCGCTCAACCGCTTCGTCCAGGAGACAGAGCCGTGGCAGCTGGCGAAGGATGAGTCGAAGGCGGCCGAGCTCGACGCCGCCCTCTACTCGCTCGCGGAGGGACTGCGGGTGATCGCGGTCGTCTCCGAGGCGTTCATGCCGCGTGCGGCCGAGAAGCTGCTCGCGGCGCTCGGGCGCGAGGACCGCTCGCTCGACGCGGCCAGGTTCGGCGAGGGGGAGGCCGGTGGCAAGCTCGGCGAGCTCGACCAGCTGTTCCCGCGCATCGAGTCCGAGGCTGCCGCTTGATCGACACCCACTGCCACCTCGACCACTGCGAGGACAGTGCAGGGGAGGTTCTGGCGCGCGCTCGCGCTGTCGGGGTGAAGAGGGTCGCCACTGTCGGGATGGACGACGGCTCGATCGAGTGGGCGCTCGCGACCGCGCGCGCGGAAGAAGGGGTCGTCGCGATCGTCGGCCGCCATCCCCACAACGCCGAGGGCTTCACCGAAGCCGACGCCGAGGCAATCGAGCGCTCCGCCGCCGATCCGCTGGCGCGAGCGATCGGTGAGACCGGCCTCGACTACTACCGCGACAACGCCCCACGCGAAGACCAGCGCCGCGCGTTCGAAGCCCAGCTCGGCGTCGCCGAGCGGACGGGGCTGCCGGTCGTGATCCACACCCGCGCCGCCGAGGACGACACGTTCGCGATCCTGGCCGAGCGCGCGGCCGGGCTCACGGTGATCCTCCACTGCTTCTCGGCGCCCGATCGGCTCGAGCAGTGCGTCGAGCGCGGCTACCTGTGCTCGTTCGCGGGCAACGTCACCTATCCGAAGGCGACCGATCTCCAGCAGGCCGCGCGCGAGGTCCCTAACGAGCTGCTGCTCGTCGAGACCGACGCGCCCTACCTCGCCCCGCAACCGGTCCGCGGGAAGCCCAACGAGCCGGCGAACGTGGTCTCGACCGCGGACTTCGTCGCCGAGCTGCGCGGCGTCCGCTACGACGAGCTCGAGGCGGTAGTCGAGGCGAACGCCGAGCGGGTGTTCGCGTGGTAGACAAGGCCGAGTCCGCCTCGCTGCCCCGGCAGGCGAGCCTCCGGCGCCTGCGCGAGCACGGGATCACGCCGAACCGCGAGCTCGGCCAGAACTTCCTGATCGACGACAACGTCCTCGGGGTGATCGAGCGCGAAGCCCAGCTGGACCCCGCCGACGTCGTGCTCGAGATCGGAGGCGGTCTCGGCGTGCTGTCGGAGTTCCTGGCGCCGCGCGTCGCCCACCTGCACGTGATGGAGATCGACCCCGCGCTCGCGCCGGCGCTTCTCGACGCGCTTGCTCCCCACGCCAACGCCTCGCTTCACATCGGGGATGCCGTCGAACTGGACCACGCCGCGCTCACACCCGCGCCCACGAAGGTCGTTGCGAACCTGCCGTACGGGGTGGCGGCGACGGTCGTCCTCGACACGATCGCGCACCTGCCGCAGGTCGAGTTGTGGCTCGTGATGGTCCAGCTCGAAGTCGCCCGGCGGCTGGCGGCGGAGCCGGGCTCGAAGGCGTACGGGGCGACGTCCGTCCTCGCCCAGACGGCGTGCGAGGTGCGCGTCGCGCGGCGGATCTCGCGCAGCGTGTTCCACCCCGAGCCGAACGTCGACTCCGCCCTAGCACTCCTGCGCCGGCGCGCGCCGGCGGCCTCGCCTGAGCTCTCGGGCCTGGTCCATGCGGCGTTCGCCCACCGTCGCAAGACGCTGGCGGGATCGCTCGCGCTCGCCGCGGCGGCGCCCGACGGCGTTCGCGAGCGAGCGCGTGCCGGGCTCGCCGCGATCGGCCAGCCCGAAGACGCGCGCGCCGAGCGGCTGTCGGCGGCGGATTTCGCCGCGCTCGGGCAGGAGCTCGGGCCCGACGACCTCGCCGCGCTGGCGGGCGCGCGATGACCCACGCCGAGACCGCACCGGCAAAGCTCAACCTCCTGCTCGAGGTGGGCCGCGCGCGCGACGACGGGATGCACGAGATCTGCTCGCTGTTCGCCTCCGTCGAGCTCGCCGACGAGCTCGAATTCGATCTAGACCCGACCTCCTCAAGCGCATCCGACACGGTTGATTGCCCGGGCATCGCGGGTGAGAACCTCGTCGCGAAGGCGTTCGCGGAGTTCCGCGCCGAAGCGCAGGCGCGCGGAGCGGAGCCGCTCGCCCCGCTCGCGGTGCGGATCGAGAAGCGGATTCCGGTCGCCGCCGGCCTGGGCGGCGGGAGCGCCGACGCGGCGGCGGCGCTGCGCGCGGCCAACGAGTTCGCGGGCGGGCCGTTCGAGGCCGACGGGCTGCGGGGCATCGCCGAGCGGGTCGGCGCCGACGTGCCGAGCCAGGTCGAGCCGCGGCACGCGCTCGTCGAGGGCGTGGGAGAGCGGGTCGAGCCGATCGAGCTGCCCGCGGCCGAAGTCGTTCTCGTGCCGGACCCGGACGGACTCGCGACGGTCGAGGTCTACGCGGAAGCCGACCGCACCGGCGCGCCCCGGGCAACGCTCGACCCGGACGGTGCGCGAGCGCTCGCCGCGCGGGCGTTGCCCGATCTCGCCGACGGGCTGCACAACGATCTCGAGGCCGCGGCGGTGTCGCTGCGCCCAGACCTCGCCGAGCGGATCGCGGCGGTCAGGGCGGCGGGCGCACTCCACGCCGCCGTCACCGGTTCGGGGCCGACCGTCTACGGGCTCTTCGCCGACGCATCCGCTGCCGACCGCGCAGCGGAGCAGATTCCGGGCTCGCTCCGCACTACCCTGCGGGCGTGAGCGCCGGCCATATCGCTGCGGCCGTCGGGGCCGTCCTCGTCGTCGTCTTCGCGATCCGGCGCCGCGAGGAAGCTCGGCCACGGGCTGACGATCGTCGCTCTGCTGGTGGCGGTCGCGCTCGGAGTATTCGCGAGCGGCGTCCTGGGCGACCTGCCGAAGCCGGAGGAGGTGATCGAGGACCTCGCGCAGTCGCTCGGCGCCTGGACGTACGCGCTCGTCGGGGTGCTTGCCTTCCTCGAGACCGGCGCGTTCATCGGCTTCGTCGTCCCGGGCGAGGTCGCGACGCTCGTCGGCGGACTGATCGCCGGCCAGGGAGAGATCAACGTCATCGTCCTGATCGGGATCGTCTGGTTCGCGACGCTGTCGGGCGACACCGTCAGCTTCGTAATCGGCGACCGCGTCGGGCGCGACTTCGTCCTCAAGCACGGTGGCCGCGTCGGGATCACCGAGGAGCGCTACGAGCCGGTCGAGCGCTACTTCCACCGACACGGGGGCATGACGCTGGTGATCGGCCGCTTCCTCGGCTTCGTCCGCCCGCTCGCGCCGTTCATCGCCGGCACGACGAAGAAGCCGTACCGCGACTTCTTCCCCTACATGTTCGTCGGCACCGGGCTCTGGAGCGCGACGTTCTGCCTGCTGGGCTACGTTTTCTGGCAGTCGTTCTCGGAGTTGAAGGGGATCGCCGGGATCGCGACGATCGCGCTCGGCGCGACGGTCGCGACGATCTTCATCTCGGTGATCGCGTACAAGCGCCTGCGCGATCCGGAGCAGCGGGCGAAGCTCAAGGCTTGGGGGGAGCGCCAGGCGGAACGGCCGCTAGGCCGGCCGGTGGCGGCTGTCGCCCGCCCGCTGTGGCGGCGCGTCCTGCGGCCGGTGTGGCGAGTGGTGGCGCCGAACCTCCGTTTTCTGTGGGGACGGCTCACTCCGGGCGGCCTCGGCCTCGAGTTCACCACGGCGGTCGCGGTCGCGGTTGCCGGTGCGTACGTCTTCATCCTCTACGCGACCGTGTTCCACGGCGATCCTGGTCTGACGCCCGCCGACAGTGAGCTGCTCGACCTCTCCGACGAGTTGCGCAACGGAACCGCCGTCGAGATCGCGAAGGCGGTCTCGGCGCTCGGCTCGCTGGCCGTGGTCGCGTCGCTCGTCGGCGTTGCGGCGGTGTTGCTCGCGTGGCAGCGGCAACCGCTCGAGTTGATGGTCCTCGTTGTCGGCTTCGTGCTCATCTACGCCGGCGTCCACCTCGCGAAGGCGGGGATAGACCGCCCGCGACCGCCCGACCCACTCGTGACCGTGAGCAACACGGGCTTCCCGAGCGGGCACGCGGCGTATGCGACGACCTACGTCGCGTTCGCGGTGATCGCCGCGCGCGTGATCCCCGGGAATTTCAAGCGCGCGTCTCTGATCACGTCCGCGCTGGTGCTGACCGCTGCCATCGGCCTTTCGCGGGTGTACCTCCAGGCCCACTACTGGTCCGACGTCGCCGGCGGCTGGGCGCTCGGCTTCGCGATCTTCGGCGGCGCCGCCGCGATCGCGCTTCTCGTCAGCCATATCCGCCAGAATGCCGCCAGAGCTCGTACCGCATGAGTCCCGCCGAAACAGCCTTCGCAGTCGCCGGCGTCATCGCGCTCGCCGGCTACGGCGCCTTCATCCTCGCCCCGGCGTGGAACTCGTACGGCCGCGTGTGGGAGAAGCTGGCGGCGTCGTTCCTGACGCTCTACATGCTTGCGGCGATCGCAGGCGGCGGCGCGCTCCTCGGGCTCGCCATCGTCTATTTCTACGACCAGTACGCCTGAAACCAGCGGCGGGGCGCCGGGTAGAATCCCGCCTATGCCCGCCGCGCAAGGCAAGCGCGCGGTCGCGGACGATGGGCTCAGCCTGCTCGAGGGCGTCGGCGCTGTAAGCGAGGCCATCGAGTCCGGTGCCGGGTTGCCCGAGATCGTCCGCGCCGCGTCCCGCGCGCTCGAATCGAGCGTCGTGATCATCGATGCCGCCTCGAGCGTGCTCGCGGTCGCGTGCGCATCGCCAGACGACGAGCGCGCGACGATCTCGCGCGAGACGGGGACCGAGGTGCTGCCGCTGAAGGTCGCCGACATCGAGGTCGGCCGGCTCCACTACCGCCCTCGCGGCGACGCGCCCCCCGAGGCGGTCGTCCGCATGATCGCCGCTACGATCGCGCTCGAGGTCGAGCGCACGAGCGGCCCCGAGCGGGCGAGCGAGGAGGCGGTCGACGACTTTCTCGCCGATCTCTTCGCGCGCCAGGTCACCGACCGCGAGAACATCATCGCCCGCGCGGCCGAGCTGGGCTCCGATCTGACCAACGGCGCGAGCGTCGTTCTCGTCCGGGCCCATCCGCACAGCCCCCAGGAGGGCGACTGGCGCGCGCGTGTCCTGCGCGTTGCCGCCCGCGGCGCCCGCGCCGCCGCGCCCGGTTCGCTGACGGGCGCGGTCGAGCTCGCCGCCGGCCTGTCGCGTCGTGCCGGTACTGAGGGAGAGCGTGGCGGCGAGTTGAGGTGTGAGGTCGTCGTGCTGGTCGCCGGCGAGGACCCCTCGCTCGCGGGCCGCGCGCTCGACGCGGTCCTGCGCGAGTTCGAGCTGAACCTGGAGAAGTTCGGCTACGCGGCGGGCCACAGCCGCCACGCGGCGGATCCCGCCGACCTCCACCGCGCCGGAGCGGAGGCCCTGCTGGCGGCGAACGTCGCGCAGGCGAACGACGCACCGTCGCTCGCCTTCGAGGAGACGGGCGCGTACCGCCTGCTCCTGCCCGCGATGAGCGAGGACCCCGCCGAGCTGCAGCGCTTCCACGACGAGACCATCGCCCCGCTGATCGCCTACGACGAGCAGTACGAGACCGAGCTGCTGAAGACGCTCGAGTCCTACCTCGAGGCCGACGGCAACATCGCCCGAACGGCTGAGCGCCTGTTCACCCACCGCCACACGATCCGCTACCGCCTCGAGCGCGTGCGCGAGCTGACCGAGCTCGACGTCGGCTCGACCGATGGCCGCGAGCGCCTCGGCCTCGGCCTCAAGGCGATGCGCGTCCTCGGCATCCTCCCGCTCGCCGGCCCCGCCACCGAGCCCGGTGCCGAGGCCGGCCGCGTCCCACGAGGCAAGGCGGACCGCTAGACGCGTTCGATGGTCAACTTTTCCCCCTATAGCGAGGAAAATGCTCCATCGAACGAAACTGGGGGGGAGGGAATCGAACCCGTCATTGCTGGTACCAAAAACCAGAGTCTTGCCATTAGACGACCCCCCAACGCGCTTCCAAGGATAGGCGCCCCGCCCGCTACCCTGACCGCGCGATGGCCTCGAAGCCGACGGCCCTGATCATGGCGGCGGGGCACGGGACGCGCATGCGCTCCGAGCTGCCCAAGGTGCTCCATCCCGTGTGCGGGCGGACGATGCTCGCCTGGGTGGTGAAAGCCGCCCGCGAAGGCGGCGCCGAGCGCGTCGTCTGCGTGATCCGGCCCGGGCAGATCGCCCAGGAGCAACTCCCCGACGGTGTCGAGGTCGTCGAGCAAGCCCAGGGCGAGGGCACAGCCGCCGCAGTGCTCGCCGCGCGTAGCGAGGTGGAGAACGCCTCGGCGCTCCTGATCCTCTCCGGCGACCACCCGCTGATCGACGGCCAACTGCTCGCGGGCCTCGCCCAGGCCCACACCGACGCCGAGGCCGCCGCCACCCTCCTCACCACGGAGGGACTGGACCCCGCCGGCTACGGGCGGATCGTCCGCGACGGCGACGGCACCGTCGAGCGCATCGTCGAGACCAAGCACACCGACGGCGTCCCGGCGAGCGAGCTCGCGATCCGCGAGATCAACATGGGCACGTACGTGTTCGACGGCCCCGAGCTGTACGCCGCGCTCGACGCGGTCAGCGAACAGGACGGCGAGCTCTATTTGACCGGCGCATTCGCCATCCTCAAGAGCAACGGAAAGACGGTCGCGGCACACATGACCACCGATACCGACAGCGCGCAAGGGGTGAACACCCGCGCCGACCTGCTCGAGGTCGAGCGCAGCGCCCGCGCGCGCCTGATCGAGCAACACGCGCTCAACGGCGTCACTTTCTCCGCCCCCGACGCCGTCGTCATCGACGCGACGGTCGAGATCGGTCCCGGCACCACGATCGAGAGCGGCGTCACGCTCCGCGGCGAAACCAAGATCGGCGAGGGCTGCACGATCGGCCCTGCCACGACGATCATCGACTCCGCCGTCGGCAACGAGGTCACCGCACTCCACGCATACATCAACGAAGCCGAGGTCGCCAACGGCGCCACCCTCGGGCCGTTCGCCTATCTCCGCCCCGGCGCGAAGATCGGCGAGGGGGCCAAGATCGGCACCTTCGTCGAGGTCAAGAACTCAACGGTCGGCGCGCGCACCAAGGTTCCGCACCTCTCCTACCTCGGTGACGCCGACGTCGGTGAGGACACCAACATCGGCGCCGGCAACGTGACCGCGAACTACGACGGGCGCGACAAGCACCGCACGAAGATCGGAAATCGCGTGAAGACCGGCGTCGACACGACCTTCGTTGCCCCCGTCACGGTGGGCGACGACGCGTACACTGGGGCGGGGTCGGTGATCACCGAGGACGTGCCGGACGGCGCCCTCGGAATCTCGCGACCCGAGCAGCGAAGCATCCAGGGCTACGCCAAACGCAAGCGGGCGATGCAGGAGGCGGACGAGTGAGCAGCGTGGACACCGAGGCGCGGGACACCGAGACACAGCCGGACGCGCGCTCGAGCCTGCCGGTCGGTTACGACAAGCGGCTGATGGTCGCCGCGGGCCGTACGAGCGGCGCGCTCGGCGCGAAGATCGCCGACAAGCTGGGCGTGAGCCTCACCGACGCCGGCCTCAAGACGTTCTCCGACGGCGAGGTCTACTGCCGCTACCAGGAGTCCGTGCGCGGGGCCGACATCTTCATCGTCCAGTCCACCTGCAGCTACGAGCAGGAGGGACTGACGGCGAACGACGCGCTGATGGAGCTGCTGGTGATGGTCGAGGCGGCCGTCGGAGCGTCCGCGCACAGGGTGATCGCCGTGACGCCGTGGTACGGCTACTCGCGCCAGGACAAGAAGTCGGCGCCGCGCGAGCCGATCACCGCGCGGCTCGTGGCGAAGATGCTCGAGACCGCAGGCATCGACCGCTTGCTGACGATGGACCTCCACGCCGGACAGGTGCAGGGGTTCTTCTCGAAGCCCGTCGACCACATGACCGCGATGCCGATCCTGACCCAGTTCGTCAAGGACCAGCTCGGCCACGAGTCGGAGCTTGTGATCATCTCGCCGGACGCCGGCCGGGTGAAGCTGACGCGCAAGTTCGCGCAGAAGATCGGCGCGCCCTATGCCCTGCTCGAGAAGGAGCGCCCGGCACAGCAGGTCGCCGAGATCGGCTACGTGATCGGCGACGTCAAGGGCAAGGTCGCGGTGATCGTCGACGACATCATCGACACGGGCGGGACGCTCTCCGCCGCCGCGCAGACCGTGCTCGACGAGGGCGCCGAGAAGGTGTACGCGGTCGCGACCCACGGCATCTTCTCCGGCAGCGCATTCGAGACCCTCGCGGCCTCGCCGCTGTCGGGCATCGTCGTCACCGACACGGTGCCGCTGCGCCGCGAGGCGCCAGAGTCGATCCGCGTCCTCTCGTGCGCCGACATGTTGACCGACTCGATCCGCCGGATCTTCACCGACGACTCAGTCTCGGAAATTTTTGCCGGCGAGAACCAGCTGTTCTGAGCACCGACGCCGAGGCCCTCGCGCGCCGCGCTTTCGACGCCCTCGCTCGGGGGGACGCGGAGGGATTCGCGCTGATGTGCACCGAGGACGTCGAGTTCGAGCCCCTGATCGCTGGGGTCGAGGGGGGCGGATATGCGGGGCGCGATGGGGTGCGCCGCTGGATGGCAGAGCGGGAGGAGGCTTTCGAGGGGACCGAGCTGACGCTGACCGAGGCCCTCGGAACCGACAAGGCGTTGTTCGCGAGTGGGACGGTGCAAGTGCGTGGGCGCGCCAGCAAGCTCGAGGTCACCTACGAGATGTACGGGGCCGTCGAGCTGCGCGATGGCCTGGTCGCAAGCTGGCGCTTCTATCCGACGGCCGAGGAGGCCCGCCGCGCCGCGTCCGAGCTCGACCCCGGCGGCGAGTTCTGAACGGCTTCTAGCGAGCCGCCTTCAGCCCGGGCCCCATCCGCGCGCTGAACTTGCGCACGCGGTGCTCGCCGCGCGACTCGAAGTAGGCCCACTCCTCGCGGCCGAGGTCGGTCGCGGGATCGTCGGCGAAGAGCCACTCGCGCATGATCCGGTACCAGTTGCGCTCGGCCTCGAGCTGGCCGAGGACGGCGAGCACGCCGGTCTCCATCCGCCTGCCCATCAGCTCGTTGGCGGGCAGGTTCTCGCGCCGCATCACCGAGTAGAACTCGGAGCGCGGGTTCGACATCGCGTCGATCACCTTCATCACGTAGCGCGACGACACCTTCACCTCGCGATCCTGCATGTACCAGCCGCCGACGAGCTTCGCGTGCTCCATCAACAGCTCGGCGTCGACCTTCTTCGGGTTGTTGAGGAAGCCGAGATCGTGCAGTGCCGCCCGGAGTCGCTCCGGGTCGTCCTCGAACGCGCACTCGAGCGCCGCGATCTCGAGCTCGATCTGCTCCTTGTCGAGCTGCTTGGTCATGCCGAAGTCGAGGAACGCGACGCGGCCGTCGTCCATGTAGATGTAGTTGCCGGGGTGGGCGTCGGCGTTGAAAATCTGGAGGTGGTAGATCGAGCCGAAGCAGAAGCGGAAGACGATCTCCCCGAAGCGGCTGCGGTCCTCGGCATCGAGCTGCTTCACCTCGTCGAACGAGCGCCCGTCGACCCACTCGGTCACGAGCACCCGGTCGCGCGAGAGACGGCCCACCACGTCGGGCACGTAGATGAACGGGTGGCCGCGATACCCACGCGCGAACGTCCGCTGGTTGTGCCCCTCGTACTCGTAGTCGAGCTCCTCGAGCACGCGCTCCTTCAACTCCTCGGCGACGGCCTTCGCGTCGAGCCCCGGCGCTAGCGCCTTCGCCATCCGCAGGATCATGCCGGCGTTCTGCAGGTCGGCTCGCAGCGCTGCGGCGATGCCGGGGTACTGGATCTTGACCGCGACCTTGCGCCCGTCGGGGAGCGTCGCGCGGTGGACCTGGCCGATCGACGCGGCGGCCGCGGCCTCGTGCTCGAAATCCTCGAACAGCTCCTCGACCGTGCCCTCGTCCTCCCATTCCTCGTCGAGCACCTTCTTGACCTGCTTCCACGACATCGGCGGCGCCGAGTCGCGCAGGTCGCCGAGCTTGTCCTGGTAGAGCTCGCGGTACTCGTCGGGGAGGAAGTCGATGTCGATGAACGAGGCCAGCTGCCCGACCTTCATCGCCGCCCCCTTCATCGTCCCCAGCACCTCGACCATCTGCTCGGCGGCCTCGAGGTGGCGATCGTCGAGCGCTTCGGTCGCCTTGTCGTCCGAGCGTGCGACGTTCGCCGCGCGCGTCCCCGCGTAACGGGCGCCCTGGGAGCCGATCACCGTGCCGACCTTGGCGGTGCGGCGGATGCGGCCCTTGGGGATGTGCTCGTCCTTCGCCACGGATGGAGGGTAGCTACACTCAGCCGCCGCAGATGGCCGCTTCAGACCGCCCAACACTCGAGGTTTCAGAACGTAGCGAGCGCGGCTCGCGCGCGACCCGCCGCCTGCGGCGCGAGGGCGTCGTGCCCGGCGTCGTCTACGGCGGCGGCAGCGAGGCGACCGCTTTCTCGGTTGGCGCGCGCACGCTGCGCGACGTTCTCCACGAGGGATCGGCCGTGATGGACCTGAAGATCGGCTCGACCGCCGCGCGTCCGGTGATCGTCAAGGACCGCCACATCCATCCGGTGAAGGAGAACATCCTCCACATCGACCTGCTCGAGGTAAAGCTCGACGAGAAGATCCAGTCCACGGTCGCGGTCGAGCTCGAGGGTGCCGAGGAATCGCCCGGCGTCAAGGAGGGCGGCGTGCTCGAGCACGTCACGCGCGAGCTGAACATCGAGGCCCTGCCGGGCGACATCCCCGAGCAGATCGTCGTCGATGTCTCGGGGCTCGACGTCGCCGCGACGCTGTCGCTGACCGAGGTCCGCGCCCCGGCCGGGGTCGAGTTCCTCGACGACCTCGAGGAGACCGTCATCGCCACGATCACCGTGCCTTCCGAGATCGAGGAGCCGGAGGTCGAGGAGGAGGCGGTCCTGATCGGCGAGGACGGCGAGCCCATCGAGCCCGAGGAGGGCGAGGAGGGCGAGGCGCCGGAGGGCGAGGCGCCGGCTGAGGGCGAAGGCGAAGGCGGGGGCGAAGCCGGCGACGGCGGCGACTCCGGCTCGGACTCCGGCGACGACTCCTAGAAGACGGCCATGAGCCTCTTTCGCCGCCGGGGAGCAAGCTCGGGCGGGAAGGTGGACTGGCTTCTGGTCGGGCTCGGCAACCCGGGCGACCGCTACGCGCGAACGCGCCACAATGTCGGCTTCGAGGTCGTCGACGAGCTCGCGCGCCGCTGGGAGCTTCCGCGCGAGCGCGACCGCTACGCCGGACGCTACGCCGAAGGGAGAGCGAGCCCGGGAGGTCCGCGCGTCGCGACGTTGCGGCCGCAGACGTTCATGAACGACGCCGGGCGCTCGGTCGGGCCTGCCCGCGGCTCGCTCAAGCTCGATCTCGACCGAGTGCTGGTCCTGCACGACGAGATAGACCTCCCGTTCGGCGAGATCCAGGTGCGGATCGGCGGCGGACTCGCCGGCCACAACGGCCTCAAGGCGGTCCGCGACGGGCTCGGCTCGCCGGAGTTCCGGCGCGTCCGGATCGGCGTCGGGCGCCCCGACTCGACCGACCCCGAGATCGTTTCCGCCCATGTGCTCGGGCGCTTCAGCGAGCCGGACGCGGACGTGCGCGCCCTCGTCGAGCGGGCCGCCGACGAGGTCGAGAGGCTGCTCGACGAGCCGCCCGCGGCGGGAGACGATGCCGGAGCACGCTGAGCGGACGGCGCTTCGCGACGGCCGCGAGGTCGCGATCCGCCCGATCGAGCCGCGCGACCGCGAGCGGGATCGCGGCGGCCTTCGAGCGGATGAGCGACGACACGCGCTACCGGCGTTTCATGAGCCTCGCGCCGGAGCTGACCGAAGCCCAGCTCGACCTACCTCACCGAGGTCGATCACCACGACCACGAGGCGCTGATCGTCTACGACCCCGAGAGCCGCGAGCCGATCGGCGTCGCCGCGCTTCGTCCGCTCGGCCGAGGATCCGAGCGAGGCCGAGGTCGCCGTGGCCGTCGTCGACGACTGGCACGGGCGCGGCGTCGCGACGCTGTTGCTCGACCGCCTCAGCGCTCGCGCGCGCGAGGAGGGCGTCGAATGCTTCTTCGCGATCATGCTGCCCGAGAACCAGCACGCGCTCGATGTCTTCGCCCACCTCGGCGCCACCCACGAGCTGGATCCCGACGCGGGTGTCAGGAGCCTGCGGCTCCAGCTGGCGCCCGCACTCGGCGAGGACGAGCCGCTGCGCGAGGTCCTTCGCGCCGCTGCCCGCGGAGACCTCGCCGGCGGAGTCGGTCCCTTCGCCGCTCCCGCCGACATGCCGTCCGGGAGCTCCGCCACCCCCTTGAACGTCCCTCGCTCCAGCTCATAGCGGGGTGCGGGGACACTCACCGCGCGATCAGCGCTCGTGCTAACTTTTAGTTAGTGTTTGCTCCAGAAGCAGAGCCGATCACCGACGCCGAGGCGCTCGACGCCTACTCGCGCACCGTCACCTCGGTCGCCCGAGAAGCTCGCCCCCTCCGTCGCGAGCCTGCGCGTCTATCGCCGCATCGCGCGGCGGGCGACGGCAGGCCGGTGGCGGCAGCGCGCGTCGTGATCACGCCCGACGGCTTCATCCTCACCTCGGCGCACGTCGTCGACGGCAGCGACGGACGGCCCACGCGGCGCCTTCGACGACGGCTCGCGAGTTCGACGCGCGTCATCGTCGGCGCCGACCCGCTCTCAGACCTCGCGCTCCTGCGCGCCGACGGTCGCGATCTCGCGCCCTCGACCCTCGGCGACGCCGAGCGGCTGCGCGTCGGCCAGCTGGTCGTCGCGCTTGGCAGCCCGAACGGCCTCTCCGGCTCGCTCACCGCGGGGATCGTTTCGGCGCTCGGCCGGTCACTGCCAACGCGTTCGCGTGCAGCCGGGCGGATCGTCGAGAACGTGATCCAGATCGACGCAGCACTCAATCCCGGCAACTCCGGTGGAGCGCTCGCCAACGGCGCGCGGCGAGGTCGTCGGGATCAACACCGCGGTCGCAGGGGTCGGCCTCGGTCTGGCCGTGCCGATCAACGCGGCGACCCGCCAGATCATCGCCGACCTCATGCGCGACGGCCGCGTCCGCCGCGCCTACGTCGGCGTCGCCGGCGGGACGCGGCCGTTGCCGCCGCGAGTCGCGAGCGCCCTCGGGCGGAAGACGGGCGCCGAGATCGTCGAGGTCGTCTCCGGTAGCCCCGCCGACCGCGCGGGACTCCGCGCCGAGGACGTGATCGTCGCCCTCGACGGGTCGCCGGTCGAGGGTGTCGGACGACATCCAGCGCGTGATGACCGCCGAGCTGATCGGCGCCCAGGTCAAGGTCGAGGTCGTTCGCGGCGGTGAGCTGCGGACGGTCCACCTCGCTCCGGTCGAGCTCGAGGCCTGAGGCCGTAGAATCGGGGTCTGGACGGCCGCGCGCCGCGCGCGGTCGTTTTGCCTGCGATGTCACTCAGATCCCTGCTCGACTACGCCCATGACGACGCCGCTTTCGCAGCGGTCCGCGACCCGCTGCTCGAAGGCGACACCGCCGTCCAGCGGGCCTTCGTCTCGGCGAGCATGCGCCCCTACCTGCTTGCCGCGCTGATCGACTCCGATTCCGAGCGCCCCGCGCTCGCGATCACCCCGGACGACCGCTCCGCGCGCGACCTCGCCTCCGATCTGCAGACCTACCTCGCGCCGCGACCCGTCCGCTTCTACCCCGCGCGCGGGGTGCGCTACGAGTCCCACCTCGCGCCGCCGCCGCACCTCGTCGGGCTCCGGATCGCCGCGCTCGACGCACTCGCGGGCGCCGACCGGCCGGACGGCGACGCCGGCTCACCCGTCGTCGTCGCCTCGGTCGTCGCGCTGGCGGAGAAGGTCCCCGACGCCGAGCTCCGTCCCGGCGGCTTCACGATCGAGCGCGGCGGCCTGCTCGACCTCGACGAGACGGCGGAGCAGCTCGTCGCGTGCGGCTACGAGCGCACCGACCAGGTCACCGAGCGCGGCGAGTTCGCGATCCGTGGCGACATCCTCGACGTCTTCCCCGCCACGGAGGAGCGCGCCGTGCGCGGCGAGCTGTTCGACGTCGAGATCGAGCGGCTCGAGTGGTTCTCCACCTTCACCCAGCGCTCGCTGGGCGACGCCGAGCGCGTCGAGATCGCCCCAGCCGCCGAGCTTGCGCCCGAGCACCGTGAGCTAGCCGAGGCCGCGGCGCTCGACGACGGCGGCGAGAACGAGAAGCGCCCCGACGTCGCCGAGCTGCTCCCCGTCGAGCGTTTCCGGGCGCCGCTGTCGCTGGTCGCCGAGGGAACGCTCGTCGCACTCGCGGGCGAGGAGGAGCTCTCGCCCTCGCTGAGTGACTACTGGGACGAGGTGACGACGAGCTTCCACGACGCCGACGCACACCATCTCTACCTCGCGCCCGACGAGCTCTCGCAGGCGATCGACGAGCTCGCGGCGGTCCGCCTATCGAGCATCGAGTCCGACCAGCCGCACAGCTTCCGCGCCCAGGCGGCGGACACATCCGCGCGCTCGCTCAAGGAGGCCGAGCCCGAGCTCGAGCAGCTCGTCCGGTCGGGCTATCGGACAGTCGTCGCGTGGGCGCGGCGCGGCGAGGCCGAGCGCGCGAGCTACAACCTCGCGCGCGTCAAGGCCCCGTTCCTCGACGGCGGGCCGGCTGCGCGGGAGCCCGGGGTCCGCTTCGCGACGGCGAGCCTTCGGGACGGCTTCCTCGCGCCCTCGCTGAAGCTCGCGGTGCTTCCCGAGCACCGCCTGCTCCGTCGCCGCAGCGCCGAGCGTGCAGGGGCAACCGGGATCGGCCAGGGCGCGATCAAGTCCTTCACGGAGCTGCGCGCCGGTTCGGCCGTCGTCCACGAGGACCACGGGATCGCGCTCTTCAGCGGCTTCGAGACGAAGACGGTCGGCGGCGTCACGCGCGACTACCTCGAGCTCACCTTCCGCGACGGCGATCGCGTCTTCGTCCCCTCCGACCAGCTCCACAAGCTCTCGCGCTACGTCGGCGCGGGCGCCGACGACCCGCCGTTGTCGAAGCTCGGCGGCAAGCAGTGGGACCAGCTGAAGTCGCGCGCCCGCCACGCCGCGGAGGCCCTCGCCGGCGAGCTGATCAACCTCTACGCGGAGCGCCGCCGGCGCGCGGGGCACGCCTTCCCGACCGACGAGGAGTGGCTGCGCCAGTTCGAGCAAGCTTTTCCCTACCGCGAGACGCCCGACCAGCTCGATGCGATCGAGGCCGTCAAGGCCGACATGGAGGAGGCCCGCCCGATGGATCGCCTGATTTGCGGCGACGTCGGCTACGGCAAGACGGAGGTCGCCCTGCGTGCGGCCTTCAAGGCGGCGCTCGACGGCAAGCAGGTGATGTTCCTCGTGCCCACCACGGTCCTCGCCCAGCAGCACTTCGGCACCTTCTCCGAACGCATGCGCGACTACCCGCTCGGCGTCGAGGTGGTCTCGCGCTTCCGCTCGAAGAAAGAGCAGGACGAGGCCGTCGAGCGCTTCCGCAAGGGGGAGCTGGACGTGCTCGTCGGAACCCACCGCCTCCTCTCGCGCGACGTGAGGCCGAAGGACCTCGGCCTGCTGATCGTCGACGAGGAGCAGCGCTTCGGCGTCAAGCAGAAGGAGCTTCTGCGCCAGCTACGGCTGCGGGTCGACGTCCTCTCGCTGTCGGCCACTCCGATCCCGCGCACGCTGCAGATGTCGCTCGCCGGCTTGCGCGACATCTCCGTGATCGAGACGCCGCCGGAGGGGCGGCGCCCCGTGCGTACGTACGTTGGCGAGTTCGACGAGGAGCTCGTCCGCACGGCGATCGCCCGCGAGCTCGCTCGCGGCGGCCAGGCGTTCTTCCTTCACAACCGCGTCGAGACGATCGACGAGACGGCCGAGCGCGTGCGGGCGATCGCGCCCAACGCACGGGTGGCCGTCGCGCACGGGCAGATGGAGGAGCGCAAGCTCGAGAAGGTGATGCTCGAGTTCCTCCGCGGCGAGGCCGACGTGCTCGTCTGCACGACGATCGTCGAGTCGGGGCTCGACATCGCGACCGCGAACACGCTGATCGTGGACCGCGCCGACGAGCTCGGGCTTGCCCAGCTCTACCAGATCCGCGGGCGGGTGGGCCGTTCGCGCGAGCGTGCCTACGCGTTCCTCTTCTACCCCGCGGCCGCCGCTCTCAGCGAGGGCGCGGCGGCGCGTCTCTCGACCCTCTCCGACTACACCGAGCTCGGGTCCGGCTTCAAGATCGCGATGCGCGACCTCGAGATCCGCGGTGCGGGGAACCTGCTCGGCGACGAGCAGTCCGGCCACGTCGCGGCCGTCGGGTTCGAGCTCTATGTGGCGATGCTCGACGAAGCCGTCGCGGCGCTCGACGGCACGGCCGCCGACGAGGCGCCCGAGCCCGTGCGGCTCGACATCCCCGTGGATGCATATGTCCCGAGCGAGTACGTCCCCTACGAAGCGGCCAAGATCGATGCCCACCGCCGGATCGCCGGCGCGCGCGAGGTCGCCGACCTCGTCCTCTTGCGCGAGGAGCTCGAGGACCGCTTCGGGCCGGTTCCCCCTCCGCTCGACGCGCTCATCCGCCTACAGGACGCGCGCATCAAGCTCGGCCGCGCAGGGGCGCGCGACGTGGCGTTCAGCGCCGGCAAGTTGCGCGTCTCGCCGATCGAGCTGGACTCGAACGGCACGAGAGCGCTGCGCGCGGAGCTGCCGGAGGCGATCTACGAGGCCGGGCGCTCGACGGTCTCGATCCGCGTCCCGGACGACCCCGCGGCCCGTTTCCCGGCGGTCGTCGCGGCGTCCGAGGCGATCCTCAAAGCCGCCACCGAGCCCGCCCGGGCGTGACGGCGCCGCATCTTCTCGGCTCCGCTAGCATCCCGTCCCTCGGGCGCCCGGTGGGCGCCCGCTTAACTGAGACTTAGACCCCCGTTCGATGATGAAGCCGATGAATCTGGCCCCCCGCCGTCTCGTGTTCGCGACGGCCGGCGCCCTCTTGTGCGCCGGCGCGATAGCGGTTTCCGGCTGCGGTGACGACGTCCCGCCCAACGCCGTCGCAACCGTCGACGGCACGCCGATCAAGAAGGCCGAGTTCAACCACTGGCTGAAGGCGGCCGCCGGTAGCCAGGCTCAGCCCGGCGGCGGAGCGGCAGCCGTGCCCGACGCGCCCAAGTTCACGAAGTGCATCGCGACGAAGCGCGCAGCACAGGCCCCGCAGGGCGCCTCCAAGCCGACCGCCAAGCAGGCGAAGGAGCAGTGCCAGCAGGAGTACGACGGGCTCAAGGACCAGGTGATGCAGTTCCTGATCTCGTCGCAGTGGATCCAGAAGGAGGCCAACGCCCAGGGCGTCGAGGCCTCTCAGGGCGAGATCCAGAAGTCCTTCGAGGAGCAGAAGAAGCAGTCCTTCCCCAAGGACGAGGACTACAAGAAGTTCCTCCAGACCTCGGGCCAGACCGAGGCCGACCTCAAGTTCCGCGTCAAGCTCGACGTGCTGACGAACGAGATCCGCAAGAAGATCACCGAGGACGAGGGCAAGGTCACCGACGACGACATCAAGGAGTACTACGACAAGAACAAGAAGCAGTTCGGCACGCCCGAGTCGCGCGATCTGCTCGTCGTCCTGACCGAGAACAAGGCCGACGCCGACAAGGCGAAGCAGGCGCTCGAGGACGGCCAGGACTTCAACGACGTCGCGAAGCGGTACTCGATCGACGACGCCTCCAAGCAGCAGGGCGGGAAGCTCGCGGGCGTGACCAAGGGCCAGCAGGAGAAGGCCCTCGACGAGGCGGTCTTCAAGGCGAAGAAGGGCGTCGTGGTCGGCCCGGTCAAGACCCAGTTCGGCTACTACGTCTTCGAGGTCGAGAAGGTCAAGCCCGCGACCCAGCAGCCGCTCGCCAAGGCCAAGGACTCGATCCGCAACCTGCTGAAGTCGCAGGGCGAGCAGAAGGCGCTCGACGACTTCGTCAAGGACTTCCAGAAGAAGTACAAGGACGAGACCAAGTGCGCGAAGGGCTTCGTCATCGAGGACTGCGACAACGCGCCCAAGCCGAAAGATCAGCCGGCGTCCGGCGGCGCCCCCCAGGGCGGCCCCGCTCCGGGTGGCCCCCAGGCCCCCGGTGGCGCGACCCCGCAGGGGGTCCCGCCGGGAGGCGCGCCCGTACCGGTGCCGCAGGGCGGCGCTCCGCAGGGGGTCCCGCCCGGTGGCGCGCCCCAGGGCGGCGCTCCCGTGCCGGTTCCCCAGGGCGGCGCGCCTCAAGGCGGCGCTCCCCAGCAGGTCCCGGTCCAGCCCTAACGCCTAAGCTCCGCGCCATGCCGACCGAGCCGAGCGCCGCTCTGCTGCGTCTCGACGAGGTCACGCGCCGCCTCCGCCGCGAGTGCCCGTGGGACCGTGAGCAGGACGAGCGCTCGATCGTCCCGCACACGGTCGAGGAGGCCTACGAGCTCGCCGATGCGGCCGCCGCCGGCGACGACGCGAAGCTCCTCGACGAGCTCGGCGACGTTCTGTTCCAGGTCTACTTCCTCGCGCTGCTGCTCGAGGAGCGCGGTGCGGGCAGCCTCGCCGAAGTCGCCGACCACTGCCGCGAGAAGCTGATCCGGCGCCACCCGCACGTGTTCGCCGACGCCGAGGCGGCCGACGCCGGCGAGGTGCTCGAGCGTTGGGACGAGATCAAGCGGACGCAGGAGCGCGGGGGAGAGGTGTTCGGCGAGATCGCCGAGACGCTGCCCGCGACGCTCTACGCACGCAAGCTGATCCGCCGCGCCGAGGGCGCCGGCCTTGGCGCCCCGCGCGCCGAGGACGCCGCCGAGCTCGACGAGCGGGCGATCGGGGACCTCCTGTTCGAGGCGGTCGCCTCGGCGTATCGCGCCGGGGTCGATCCCGAGCTCGCCCTCCGTGCCCGTGCGAACGAGTTCCGCACGGAGGTCGAGGCGAGTGCCTGAGATCGCGGCGGTCCACGCCCGCCAGGTGATCGACAGCCGCGGCAACCCGACCGTGGAGGTGGACGTCGAGCTCGCCTCCGGGGCTCGCGGGCGCGCGGCCGTGCCCTCGGGCGCCTCGACCGGCGAGTTCGAGGCCGTCGAGCTGCGCGATGGCGGCGAGGCCTTTGCGGGCAAGGGGGTCTCGCAGGCCGTGAACCACGTGAACGGCGAGATCGCCTCCGCCGTGACCGGCCTCGACGCCGCCGACCAGGCTGCGCTAGACCGCGCGATGATCGAGCTCGACGGCACGCCGAACAAGCGACGCCTCGGCGCGAACGCGATCCTCGGCGTCTCGCTCGCCGCCGCGAAGGCCGCCGCAGCCGATGCCGGCGCGCCGCTGTGGCGCTATCTCGGCGGCCACGACGCCCATGTCCTGCCGGTGCCGATGATGAACGTGCTCAATGGCGGCGCGCACGCCGACAACCGCGTCGATTTCCAGGAGTTCATGATCGTGCCATCGGGCGCCTCGTCGTTCTCGGAGGGACTCCGCACCGGGGTAGAGGTGTTCCACGCGCTCAAGGAGACCCTGCACGAGCGTGGCCTCTCCACGGCGGTCGGCGACGAGGGCGGCTTCGCCCCCGACCTCGAATCCAACGAAGCAGCCCTGGAGGCCGTCCTCGCCGGCGTCTCGGCGGCCGGCTTCGCGCCGGGCGAGGACGTCACGATCGCGCTCGACCCGGCGACGAGCGAGATCCACGCCGACGGCTCCTACGTCCTCGCCCACGAGGGCCGCACCCTTTCGCCCGACGAGATGGTCGACTACTGGGCAGACCTAGCCGGCCGCTACCCGATCGTCTCGATCGAGGACGGCATGGACGAGGAGGACTGGGACGGCTGGAAGGCGCTCACCGACCGCTTGGGGGAGACCGTCCAGCTGGTCGGCGACGACCTCTTCGTCACCAACAGCGAACGGCTCACGCGCGGGATCGAGCTGGGCGTCGGCAACTCGATCCTCGTCAAGGTGAACCAGATCGGGACGCTGACAGAGACGCTCGACGCCGTGAACACCGCGCGGGCGGCCGGCTACACGGCCGTGATGTCGCACCGCTCCGGCGAGACCGAGGACACGACGATCGCCGACCTCGCCGTCGCGACGGGCTGCGGCCAGATCAAGACGGGCGCGCCGTCGCGCTCGGATCGCGTGGCGAAGTACAACCAGCTGCTGCGGATCGAGGAGGAGCTCGGCTCGGCGGCGACGTTCCCGGGCCGCTCGGTCTTCCGCGCCTGACTTCGGGGCTAGCGCGGCGCGTTCTTGACTACGAAGGAACGCTCGCCGCGCTTGACCATCCCAAGCTTGCGCGCCTCCCGCTCGAGCGAGTTCGGGTTGCGGAGGATTCGCGCGCGCTTCTCGAGCCGCTCGTGCTCCGCCTCGAGCTCGCGCACCTGCTCGCGGTGCGCAGCGGCGGTGTCACGCTGCTCGAACCAGTTCTGGATCGGCGACACGTAGAGGTAGAGGATCGCCAGTAGGACGACGAAGAGCGCGATCCGGCCGACGCGGTCCCAGCGGATGCCGGCCCGGCGGACCGGTGCCCGTGGAGCTCTCGCCGTTGCGGTGGCCATCGGAAGGGCTTTCGCCCCCGCGCCGATGCCTCCTGCCCCTGCGAGGATTGCGCTGTGGACGCGTTCTATCGCCTCGATGGGGAGCGGTTTCTCCCGAGCGAGCTGACGCGTGGGCCGTGGGATCCGGAGTCGCAGCACGCGGGGCCGCCGGCTTCGCTCGTGGCGCGGGCGATCGAGCGCTGTGAGCCGCCGCAGGAGGCGACTCACGTCGGGAGGATCACGCTGGAGATCCTCGCGCCGGTTCCACTTGAGCCGCTGAGCGTCGAGGCGCGGGTCGTGCGGCCCGGCCGCAGCGTCGAGCTGCTCGAGGCGACGCTCTCGGACGCCGACCGACCGCTGATCCGTGCGCGGGCGTGGCGGTTGAGGACGAAGGCCGTCGAGCTCGATCCGCAGCCGGTGGCAGAGATCCCGCCCGAGAGCCCTGAGCGCGGGGAGCCGCGGCCGTTCTTCCCGACCGGGCAGGAGGTCGGCTACCACACGGCGATGGAGTACCGCTTCCTCGAGGGAGCGTTCCGCGAAGCCGGCCCGGCGACGGTATGGATGCGGATGCGCGTGCCGCTCGTCGAGGGCGAGGAGCCATCGTCGCTCGAGCGCGTCCTCGCCGCGGCGGACTCCGGGAACGGGGTCAGTGCCGCGCTCGACTATCGCCGCTACCTCTTCATCAACACCGACCTCAGCCTCCACATCTCGCGCCCGCTCGCAGGTGAGTGGGTCTGCATCGACGCGGTGACCTATCCGGAGCCGATCGGTGTCGGCGTCGCCGACGCGGCGCTATGGGACGAGCGCGGTCGCCTCGGCCGCGCCGTCCAGACCCTCCTCGTCCGCGAGCGCTAGCGCTTGCGCGCGGCGGGGCGCTTCTTCGCCGCCGGCTTCTTGCGAGCTGCCGGCTTCTTGCGTGCCGTCGACTTGCGTGCCGTCGACTTGCGCGCCGTCGACTTGCGCGCGGCAGGCTTGCGACGGGTCGACTTGCGGGCGGGCTTGCGCGAGGGGACACCCGGAACGCCCGCGTCGGACAGGCGCTTCTCGATGTCCTTCTGCCGCTTCTCGAAGTCCTTCTGTGCGCGCTTGCCGGCGCTGCGGAGTTCCTTGCTCGCGTCCCTCATCCGCTTGTCGAGGTCCTTGAGGGCGGCGCGGGTGTTCTTCTCGACTTCGCCGCGCAGGTCCTTGAGCGCCTTCTCGGCGGCCTCGATCGCCTCGTTGACGCGCTCGAGCGACACCTGGTTGCTGCTGGAGCTGGAGCGCTTGCGTGCGGCCGGCTTTCGCTTCGCCGCCGGCTTGCGTGCGCTCGAACGCTTTCGTGTCGTGGTCTTCCTCGCGGCCATGTCGCTCCTCCGGTTGCTGACGCGTCGAGCAACCCTATTCGACGCCGGGCTCAGTGGGGAGGCCGGCCGCCGACCACGCTTCGATCCCGCCTTCGAGTACGCGCGCGTCCCACCCCGCCTCTCGTAGCGCGTCGCGCGCCATCGCCGAGCGCGAACCGGACTCGCAGTACAAGATCACGGGACGCTCGCGCTCGATCTCCTCGGCCCGCGCGGCGACGTCGTTCAGCTCGATGTGGCGGGCACCGGGGATGTGCGCCTTGGCGAACTCTTCGTCCGTGCGCACGTCGATGAGGTCGGCTTCGCCGGCCTCGGCCAGCTCGCTCGCGCGCTTCGGGTCGACCTCTGTCTCTGCTGGCGCCGTCACCGCGGTGAGCGTATCTTGGGCCCGTGCCCTATGCGGTCGAGAGCGCGCTGTACCAATGGGAGGAGGGCGAGCGGCGTCTGGACGAGGACGGCTCGGCCGATCGTCGCGTGCTGGAGGGGGCGACGGACGCGGTCCTCGGCGAGTTGCGCCGCCGGCTCGGGTCGTCCTTCTCGATCAGGGAGCTCGCCGAGCTTTACGGAGCCGACACCGACTGGGCGCAGGAGATCGCGCGCTCGCGGGTGCCCGGCCCGGCGATCGCGACCGTCATCGACGCGGCCTTCGCCCGCTACGCCCGGGGGGCGACGGACTTTGCCGGCGGCCGCCGGGTCGGCTAGTCGTCCTCGCCGGCTTCTTCGCCCGCGCGGCGGATGATGATCCGGTCGGGCTCGATCGAGACGGATACGGGCCGGTGTCCAGCCCAGTGCTCCGCGTACACCGCGTCGTCGCGGACGGCCGGGTCGAGCCACAGGCCGTAGCCCTCCTCGCCGTGGTCGAAGGTCCCCTCGAGCGGTTTGCGCCCGCCGCGGCGCCGCCGGCCGCCACGCCGCCCGCGCCGGCGCTTCGGCTGATCGCCGGAGTCGTCCCCGCCCTCGCCGTCGGACGTCGGCTCATCACCGGCCTGGTCGGGCTCCGGCTCGGGCTCCGCTTCGAGCGCGGCCGCCACGAGCGCATCGTCCTCGGCGCGCAGATCGAGCTCGCCGGAGTCGCCTCCCGAGCCTTCGGCGCCGCCGTTCTCGGCGAGGCCGTGCTCGCGCTTGAAGGCGTCGATGTCCTTCGCCGTCACGTCCAGCTGGTGGGCGATCCAGGCGTCGGTGCGTCCCTCGCGCGCCCACGCGCGAATCTGGTTCAGCTGGGGTTTCAGCGACCGACGGGCCATCGCGCGGCAGCCTAGCAATCGCGCTGGTGCGCCCTTCCGGGCGTCGTGGTTGATTCCGCGCCCGGTACCTGCTGTAGTAGGTCCCACTCGGTGGCAGGGAGGGAGCCACATGCTGGTCCTAACGCGGAAGACCAATCAGAGCATCATGATCGGCGATGAGATCGAGATCTCGGTGCTGGCGATCATGGGGGAGAAGGTGCGGATCGGTATCTCCGCGCCGCGCGAGGTCCCAGTGTTCCGCCGCGAGGTCTACGAGGAGATCCAGGCCGAGCGGGCCGACGGCGGGGCATCCGTAGAGGACGGCGAGCCGGCGCCGCACGGCGGCGAAAACCGAGTCTGACCAGGAGTCGAGCGCGAAGTGTGTTTCACACACATGAGCGCGATGACGACGCCGTGAGGGAGCGAAGCGACCGTGTGAGCCGCCGCAGGCGGCGAGGATGGTTTGCAGCCGCCGCTAGCCAATCAGGAGTAGCAGGGTCTCGAACATCGCCCACGTCACCACGATCGTGGTGACGACGATGGCCACGACGAGACCGAAGAAGCGCAGCGTGCCGTGCTTGTGCACGCGGTCCACACGGCGCGCCCGCGAGCGGGCGGCCGCCTCTTGCCGAAGGCGGATGCTGCGAGCCTGGGAATCAACGGCCTCTTCGCGGAACGCAGCCTCGAACTGCGCGAAGGACCGGCGCATGCGCATGGCGGCAGGGTACCAGTGGGGTTCGCGGCCTAAGCCGCTGCGCCGACCTCTGCGTCCTCGTAAACCTTGACGAAACGCAGGTAGTTGCTGGAGATCGTCTCCGCAGCGGCTTCGCGCTCGATGCTGCCGTCGAGGAACCCCTTGAGAGCGTCCCACCAGATGCTGCGGCCGATCGCGAAGCCGACGTAGGCGTCCACCGGAGCGCCCTGCTGGAGCCAGTGATCGACCTTCGCGTCGTCGGCGCCGCGGCCGAGGACGACGCAGACGACGCCGTCGCGGCCGTCGCGGCGGCACTGCTCGGCGATCCGCTGGCAGTCTGCCCGCTCATCGACGCCTTCGATCTTCCAGATGTCGGCCTCGACGCCAGCGTCCTGCAACTCGGCGATCGTGCGGCGCATGAGTTCGGGCCGCAGCTCCGCGTCGTAGCGGTCGGTGTCGCCGTCGACGGCCGCGAGCTGCTCCTCCTCCGCCGGCACGAGCAGCTCGAAGAGGAACTTGCGGTCGTTCTCGTGGAGCCAGTCGGAGAGGCGCTTGAGCCGCTCGCTCTGGCGTGTGTTCATGCCCGCGTCGCCATCCGGGTTGTAGCGCACGAGGACCTTGGCGAAGTCGGGGTCGAAGCTCTCGATGTGCTCGCCGAACTGGTCGCCGTACTGGAAGTCGAACTCGTTCTGGCCCGACTTCTCGACGGGCATCGCGAGCACGAGCCCGTGCTCCTTCGCGCGCTGCGGGATGTCGCCGCCGAACTGCTCGTCGACGAGCGCGCCCGTGGCACCCGGCTGGGCGCCGGACTCCGAAGCCTTCTCCAGCCCCTCGTAGATGAGGTGCTTGGCGTCCGAGATCTTGGCCGTCTCCTCGGGCGTCGGATCCCCCTCGATGCCGAACATCTTCTTCTGGAACGACCCGCGGTGATCGAACGCGAGAATGAACAGCTTGCCGTCGTAACCAAGTCCCATGTGTGTCCTCGATGCCTCCTGGTAGCTAGCGGCCGCAGGATATACGGGCGTTTGGGTCACCGCCCCCGGGGATACGATCCCGAGATCGCCGATCCCGATCCCGAATCGACGATCTAGCCGTGGAACATCGGTTCACCGGGCCGTCCTACACGGTCGGCATCGAGGAGGAGCTGATGATCCTCGACGCCGAGACGCTCGAGTTGTCGAACTCGATCGACTCGCTGCTCGAGGCTGCGCCCGACGTCGACGGCGAGGTCAAGCACGAGTTGATGGAGTCGGTGTGCGAGATCGCCACCAAGCCGTGTGCCGGCGTCGCGCAGGCGGGAGATCAGCTCCGCGCGCTGCGCCAGGCCGTCCAGGGCGCCGCCGGCTCGCTCGACCTGCGCATCGGGTCGTCGGGCACGCATCCGTTCGCGATGTGGGAGGACCAGCGGATCGTCGCCATCGACCGCTACCGCGACCTCGTCGCCGGCCTCCAGTTCGTCGTCCGCCAGGAGCTGCTGTTCGGGGTCCACGTCCACATCGGTGTCGACGACCCCGACAAGGCGGTCCACGTCGCTAACGGAATGCGCGTGCACCTGCCGCTGCTGCTGGCGCTGTCGGCGAACTCGCCCTTCTGGCGCGCCGACCAGACCGGGCTCCTGTCGACGCGGACGCCGATCTTCCGCACCCTCCCGCGCGTCGGCATTCCACCGCGCTACGACGACTGGGCCGACTACGTGCGGCGGGTCAAGTTCATGCAGGACAGCGGCGTGGTGGACGACTACACATATCTGTGGTGGGACGTCCGCCCCCACCCGAACTTCGGCACGGTCGAGGTCCGTGTGATGGATGCCCAGACCCGCGTCGAGCACACGGTCGCGCTCGCCGCGCTCGTGCAAGCGATGGTGAAGGAGCTCTGCGAGCACTTCGAGGCCGGCAAGACGCTCGGCCGCTACTCGTTCGAGATGCTCGACGAGAACAAATGGCTCGCCGCTCGCGACGGGCTCGACAGCGAGCTCGTCGACCTCCCGGACCGCGGGCGGGTGCCCGCCAAGGACCTCACCCAGCGGCTGCTCGAGCGTCTCGCCCCGCACGCGGCGGAGCTGGGCGCCGCGGACGAGCTGGCGGGCATCGAGGACCTGATCCGGCACGGGACCGGCGGCGCGCGTCAAGTGGTCGTCTACGAGGCGAACCACGACCTGCGCGAGGTCGTCGGCGAGTTCGTCGCGCTGTTCGCCCCTGGCGACGAGTCCTAGGCCCGCGGCCGGCCGGCGAGCGCGCGCCCGGCGGTACCCTCACGGAGATGGCTGATCCGGACCTTTTCGTCGTCTGCAAGAACTGCAGCGCCGAGGTGAGCCCGTACGTGACCGAGTGCCCGTACTGCGGGCAGCGGGTCCGCAAACGCGCGCCGAAGCTCGACCGCGGCGCGGCGCCCGAGCCGAAGCAGAAGCGGGCCCGCGTCCCGCGGCTGCCGCGCCTGCGGCACGACGAGATCCCGGGGATCGCGCCCGATACGCGCCCCTACGCGACGATCGTCCTGATCGTCATCTCGCTGCTCGCGACGCTCGCGGCGCGCACGACTCTCGTCGCCGGCGGGGTGGACACGTCGCTGTACGAAATGGGCGGCCTCTACTTCGATCCCGCCGGCGAGTGGTGGCGCTTCGTGGCGACGCCGTTCATGTTCGACAACGCGGGCTACCAGTTCGTCGCACTCGTCGCCGTCGCCATCTTCGGAACGCTGATCGAGCGCCGCTTCGGCTGGCTCGCGGCCGTGACGATCTTCCTCGCCGCGGGCGCGGGCGGCGCGGCGCTGTCGTACGCGCTCGAGGTCTATCCCGCCCTGGGGGCGAACGGCGCTGCGCTCGGACTGCTGTGCGCGTGGCTCGTGGACGACCGGCGCGCCGCATCCGCGGGCGACGACCGCGGAACCGACCTGCTCGGCGTCTACGTGATCGCGGCAGTCCTCGTCCTCCTTTCCGCGGCGACCGAGTCCGCCAGCATCGCCGCGGCCGCGGGAGGCGCCGTCGCCGGAGCGGTGCTCGGACTATTCCTGAGCGTCTTCGTCCGCCGCGCCTGAGCGCCGAATAGCGTTCGCCCCTCGACGCTCATAGAGTCCGCCTATGATCGCGCCCCGTGCGCGACGCCCGCGAGCCCTACACCGACGCCGAGATCGAGTCCGCGCTCGAGGCGCTGTCCGAGCCGGACAGGTTCCGCGGTGCCGAGGAGCGCGTCGCGCGGGTGGCGCCGCAGCTTCAGAAGGTGCTCGCATCGGCGCTCGAACAGGGCGGCTGGTTCGGTGAGGCGCACGAATCGCTCGTCCTGAAGGCCGCTACGACACCCGACGACGACGAGCGCCTGACCGCGGTCAGGACGCTGCTCGCGGAGGAGACCCGCTTGGGGATGCTCGTCGGCGTCGCAGTCGGGTGGGAGCTTGCGCACGAGCTCGAGCAGTCCGGAAACCAGACACAAGGAGACGACTAGAGATGGAGATCCGCTTCCTCGGCCACGCCTGCTTCGAGCTCGTCGAAGGCTCGACGCGGGTGCTGATCGACCCGTTCCTGACCGGCAACCCGAAGGCCGCCGCGGCGGCGGACGAGGTCGAGCCGACCCACATCTTCCTCACGCACGGCCATGAGGACCACTGGGGTGACGTGGTGGACATCGCCAAGCGCACCGGCGCCCACTGCGTCGCGATCGTCGAGCTCGCCCGCGAGCTGGGCGCGAAGGGCGTCGAGAACGTGGACGAGCCGAACATCGGCGGCACCGTCGAGTTCGACGGCGGCTCGGTCAAGCTCGTGCCCGCCTGGCACACCTCGACCACTCCCGGCGGAACGGTCAACACTCCGGCCGGGCTCGTGATCAACCTCGGCGGGAAGACGGTTTACCACCTCGGCGATACGGGCCTGTTCAGCGACCTCGAGCTGATCGGCAAGCGCGAGAAGCCGGACGTCGCGCTGATGTGCATCGGCGGCTACTACACGATGGACCGCTTCGACGCGGTCGCCGCGACGAAGCTGGTCGGGGCGGAGAAGGTCATCCCGTGCCACTACGACACGTTCCCGCCGATCGAGACCGACGCCGCGGCGTTCGCTGAGGAGGTCGGCAAGGACGGCCTCGGCAAGGTCGTCGTCCTCGAGCCCGGAGAGACCCACACTGCGTAGAGATGCGCTGACCGGCGGACCGGTCGGCGACGGGCTCTGGCGCGCGGCGCATGCCGTGCCGGTGCTTGTCGTCGCCGCGATCCTGCTCGGAACCGGAGCCGAGATCCTGCCGACGGACGCGATCGTCGGGATCGGTCCGTTCCAGCTGAACCTCGCGCGGATCCTCATTCTCGTCGCGTTCGGCTGCCTGCTCTACACCGAGGCGGGCAACAGGCGAGAGCTCTTCCACACGCGGCTCGAGTTGCCGCTGCTGCTCCTGCTCGGCGTCGCGCTCGTCACGACGCTGAAGTGGGACACCGACGCGCGCTTCCGCTTCCTCGTCGAAAGCGTCGCGCTGTTCTACCTCGCGTTCGCGCTCGTGAGGGCGCGGCCGGAGCTGCGGACGGCGCTCGCGTTCGTCGCGTTCGCTGCCGTCGGCGTGGCAGCGCTGACCGGGATCGCCCAGGTCGCGCAGCACGACCCGACCGGCTTCTACCGCGAGGGGTGCAAGCCGGTGGAGGCGATCGGACCGGACGTGCCCGACGGGACGATCACGCGCGCGATCGGGACCTTCCTCAACCCCAACCTGCTCGCCGGGTTGATCCTCTTACTAGCGCCCCTGGGGGCGCTGGCCGTCACCGCGACGCGCAAGCCCGAGGTTCGGCTCGTCGCCGGCTTCGGCGTCGCGCTGGCCTACCTCGCGCTCGTCTTCACGTTCTCGCGCAGCGGCGTGGTCGTCGCGCTGCTGGCGCTCGGCGCCGCCGTCCTGACGACCGGCACGCGCAACAAGGCGCTGCTCGCGACGATCGGCGTCGTGCTCGCGGCCGGCGCGCTACTCCTGCTCGGCGCGTGCGGTGCCGAGGGTGCCGCGTCGGGCTACGGCCGCGGGCAGGAGTGGCGCGAGACGATCGAGGTCGTCAAGGACAACCCCGTGTACGGCGTCGGCCTCGGCCGCGTCGGCGACGCGCTCGAGGCGCGCGATCCACGTGCGAGCGCGCCGCACGCCCACAACCTGCTGCTGAACTGGTGGGCAGAGGCAGGGCCGGGAGCGCTGCTCGCCTGGGCGTGGATCCTTCTCGCTCTGCTCGGCTGGTCGCTCGCGGGCGCGTTACGCGGCGACCGGGTGCTGCGCGCGACGCTCGTCGCGCTGGTGGGCTTCGTCGGCTTCAGCATGACCGACCATCCCGCCAACGTCGACCGGGTCGCCACCGCCTTCTGGCTCGTCGCCGCCCTCACAGCCGCAGCCGCCCCAACCCTCCCCCTCCGTAAATGGCCCCGCGCCGTCCTCGAATGGCGCCGAACCCGCAACCCGCCCCCCGGCCCTAGCTAGTCCCAAGAAAATCCGGAGGACGGGGACTAGGAAGTACGCAAAGGGCGGGCGCGACGGTGTTCCCGGCGGAGGAGTTCCCGTTCATCTCTCCGGAGCCGGGAATACCGGAGCGACCGACCGACGCCAGAGAGAAAACTAGGGCTGGTTCCCGTAGCCGCGCTCAAACCACATCGAGTGGTCCTTCCAGTCATGAGCCATGAGCACAAAGCCCGCCAAAGCAAGCACAGTCCCCGTCAGCCCGTTATGCACCCGCTGCCCCGCAATCCAAAGCCTGCGGCGGTCGCCGTCATAGAAAACGAGCCGGTTACGGTGTGTTCCGGGTGAACTCATCACAGCCTCCACACGGCCGTTATCGGCACGTGTTCATAGCCACTTGATCCCGCGCGCCTCGTTCCCGGCAGTGGTCCTCGCGGCCCTGGTGCTCGCGGGCTGCGGAGCTGACGACGAGCAGGGATCCGGCGCCACGGCGACCGGCACCGGCACCCAAGAAACGACCACAGGCGGCGACACGACCAAGCCCGAGAGCGCTCGCTCCGAAGGCGGCTCGACAACGGGCTCGCCCCCGCCTCCGGCCGGCGATCTGGGCGAGGAGCAGCCGACGGGCGTCGGCGCCGCGTTCGTCGGGCGCAGCGGCCGGGTCGGTCCGAAGGTCGTCCGCGTGCCGCCGTTCGTGGCGCCGCGCGCGCGGCTTGTGTCGAGCGACGGCGGCAGCTACGGCATTCGCGTGGAGGGCAAGACGCTGACGGCGGACGCCGCCGAGCGCACGGCGAGCGTGGAGCTTCCCGGGCTCCAGCCCGGCAGCTCATACGCAGTCGAAGTGGTCGAGGGCGCAGGCGGGCCGCTGCGGATCGAGGCCTCCTCCGAGCCCGAGTAGAGGCGCTTCCGAGTTGGCCAGCTGGCCAAACTCGGCTAGGCTGGTCGAGATGAGCGAGGTCAAGGAGCGGACCGAGCGCGCGGACTTTCAGGCGACGAGCGACCCGGCGGTAATGGAGTCGGCCGACCGCGGCGAGTCCAACCTGCTCAGCTACACCGAGCTCTACCTCCTCTGGGAGCGCCAGCAGTGGCGCATCCAGGACATCGATTTCAGCCAGGACCGGATCGACTGGCACGAGCGCATCACGCCTGAGGATCGGCGCGAGCGGCTTCACGGTCTTTCTTCGTTCTTCATCGGCGAGCAGCGGGTGGCAGAGGAGCTCGGTCCGATGATGCGCGCGGCACCCACCGAGGAGATGCGCATCTTCCTCGGCACGCAGATCGCCGACGAGGCGCGCCACGTGGCGTTCTTCAACCGGTTCTACGACGAGGTCGGCGTGCTCGAGTCGGACAATCTTTCGGACCGCGTGGTCCAGAGCCGTGAGCACGTCAACCCGGAGTTCCACCTCCTCTTCGACGAGAAGCTCGGCGAGCGCACAGACCGTCTGGCAGCCGATCCCAGCGATCTCGAGGCGCTCGTGGAGATGGTCACGATCTACCACATGGTCATCGAGGGGATGCTGGCGCTGACCGGCCAACACTTCATCACCACCTACAACGAAAAGGTGGGCACGCTGCCCGGCTTCGTGGAGGGTTTCAACCTCGTCGCGCGCGACGAGCACCGGCACGTCGCCTTCGGGGCCAAGTTGCTTCGCGACCTGTCGCAGGAGGACCCCGCGCTGGGCGATGCGATCACGCGCACGCTCGCCGAGGTCGGCCCGCTCGCCGACGGTGTGCTCACCCCGCCCTCCAATGGGAGCGGTAATTGGAATGACGGCAACCGCATGCCGGGACTGTCGGTCGCGGATACGCGCGCCTTCGCGATGAAGGCGCTCGAGCGCCGCCTCAAGGTCATCGGGCTCGCGCCCGTCTAGGCGCTACTCGCCTACGACCGGTGCCGGCGGCGCCGGCGGCGCCGTCTCGGCCTCGCCGGGTGGCGGCGTCGGCGGCGCGGTGCCCTGGGTGTCCTCGCGGACGCCCTTCTTGTCCGTCTTCGGCGAGGCGGGATCGGTCGCATCGCCGTCGGCGGGTAGCTCGACGGTGGAGCTGCGCTCGTCGACCGGCGCGGTCGGCTCAGGCTGCGCGGGCGCCGGGGTGGGCTCGGGCGTCGCAGCGACCTGGGTCGGCGGCGGGGTCGGGGCCGGCGGCGGTGTGGCCGCCACGACCTCTTCCTTGACGGGCTCCGGCTTCTTCGGCTCCTCCTTCACGGCGGGTCGCGCGGGCGGCTCCGGCTTCGCCTGTGGAACGACCTGTGCCTGGACCGGGGCCGCGTGCTGCCCTGCGTCGGAGCTCGTGGTGTTACGCACCTCGACCGCGCCGACGGTGACGATCGCTGCGGCTGCGAAGCCGGCGGCCGCCTTCGAGGCGAGCGCGCCGAGGCCGGCCGAGACGACGCCGCCGGCTGAAACCGCGCCACCCGCGGCGGCCATGCCGCCGGCGAGCGTCGCGCCGCCGCTGGCGATGCTGCCGCCGCCGGCAACGCCGGCGGTGCCGGCGGCGCTGCCACCGGCCGAGGCGCCGCCGAGCTTCGCCGCACCCAGCTTGCCGAGGAGGAGCTTCTTGAGCAGGACGAGCGTCGAGATGGGGTAGACCGCGGCGAGCGCCTTGTTGGTCTGGCGCAGCTCGCGCTTGAAGACGCGGCAGCGCTCGCAGGTCTTGACGTGGCGCCGGACGGGCGCGGAGGCTTTGACGATCCCCTCAGCCGCCTGACCGAGCTCGAGCCGGACCTCGGCGCAGGTGAGCAGCCGCGCCTCGGCGGCCTCGGCGAGCGCCACACGCGCGCGCACGAGGAGAGACTTGACGCTCGGCACGGTCGTCTCCATCGCCTCGGCGATCTGGTCGTAGGAGAGCGCGTCGATCTCGCGCAATAGCAGGGCGGTGCGCTGGGTCTCCGGCAGGCGCTGCACGTCGGCGACGACCTGGCGGAACTCCTCGCGGCGATGGACCGTGTCGGCCGTGGTCGTGCCTGAGTCGCGCTCGAAGATGTCCATCGAGTCCTGACCCGCGGCGACCGGCCGGCGGAGGTGGTTGAGGCAGCGGTTGCGCGCGATCCGGTAGAGCCACGGGCGCGCGTGGATCGGGCGCTCGTCGGCGCACATCGCCTTGAAGGCGGCGGCGAAGACTTCCTGCAGCACGTCCTCCGCGTCCTGCTGCGAGCCGAGCATGTGGCGGCAGAAGGCGAGCAGCCGCGGCTGGTAGCGCTGCACGAGCGCCTCGAACGCGCCGTGATGGCCGCGCCGGATGAGCGCGATCAGCTTTTCGTCGCTCTGCAGACGCAGGAGCGGTGAGCGGCCGACTAGCGCTGGGTTGGCGTTGAGGGCGGAAGCTTCCAAGTGATCAGCCTTCGGTGTCCAAAAAGACGGTAGCAAGGCCAAAGTTGCGCTTTGCCACGCGGTTTTTGGACGGTACGGAGGGGGCTGCCTAAAGGATCGGCAGTGCGCCTAAAGGGCGATAAAGAGTGCCCGGGGCGGGACTCGAACCCGCACGCTCTTTCGAGCAACGTCTTTTAAGGACGCGGCCTGTACCAATTCGGCTACCCGGGCGCTGGAGATGGTAGGCGCAGTGCCGCGCGAGCACCGCTCGGACCCGTCTTAACACCAACTCAACGCAGGTTCTCGTTCACGCAACCCCGAGCGGCGCGCCGGGTCGCTTTTGTCGAGTAGATTCTCGCTACCGGGGCGGGATGCGCCGCTCGCGGACGAACCGGTACTGGTGGGGAGGAAGGCTGGAGGATGCGACGTTGAGTCGGGTTGGACGAATCGCTGCAGTGGCCGCCGTCATCGCTCTCGTCGTGCTCGTCGCCGTCGTGCTCTTCGGCGTCGGTGAGGACGAGTACGAGGTCTCGGCGACGTTCCAGAACGGCGGCCAGCTCGTCAGCGGCAACCCGGTCCAGACCGGGGGCGCGCCGATCGGGTCGGTCACGGCCATCGAGATCACCGACAACTCGCAGGCGCAGGTCAAGTTCACGATCGACGAGGACCACAAGCCGCTGCCAAAGGGCACGCGGGCAACGATCCGCCAGTTCTCCCAGTCGGGAGTCGCGAACCGCTACATCGATCTCACCTTCCCGTCGCAGGGGGCGAACGCAGCCAACCCCGACACCAAGGGCGACGATCCCCGACGGGGGGTCGCTCTCCTCCAACGAGACGACGACGGCCGTCGACCTCGACCAGCTCTTCAACACGCTCGACAAGCCGACCCGCGACGCCTTGCAGGAGTTCTTCCGCGGCCAGGCACGCCAGTTCAAGGACGCCGGCGAGCAGGCGAACACCACCTTCGAGTACTTCAACCCCGCGCTCGGCACGTCGAGCCGCCTGTTCAACGAGCTGACGAAGGACACCCCGGCGCTCGAGCGTTTCCTCGTGGACTCCTCGCGGCTCGTCGGCGCGCTCGCCGACCGGCGCGACGACCTCGCGGCGCTGATCGGCAACGCGAACTCGACGACCCGCGCGCTCGGCAACGAGCAGCAGGCGCTCGCCGACTCGATCGAGCTGCTGCCGCCCGTGATGCGCCGCACCAACACGACGTTCGTGAACCTGCGCGCGGCGCTGAACGATGTGGATCCGCTCGTCGAGGCGTCGAAGCCCGTTGCGAAGAAGCTCGGTCCGTTCCTCGCCGAGACACGCGATTTCGCGGCGGGCGCCAAGCCGACCGTGCAAGACCTCTCGCAGCTGATCCGCCGACCGGGACGCGACAACGACCTCGTCAATCTGCTGGAGTCGCTCCCGCCGCTGACCGACATTGCGCTGGCCGACAAGGAGCGGAGCGTCGCTCCCGGCGGCCGCCGGGAGAGCGTCGGCCGCACGCGAGGCGCGTTCCCCGAGACGACGGACGCGTTCAAGGCCGCTGCGCCTGAGATTGCCTTCGCACGGCCCTACACGAGCGACTTCCTCGGCTGGTTCGACGACTTCTCCACGACGGGCGCCGGCTACGACGCCCTCGGCGCGACGGCGCGTGGCCAGATCTCGTTCGCCGATCTCCTCGGCGGCGGTTCCGCGGGTCACTACCGCCGTTGCCCGGGCGCGGCCGAGGCGCCGGCGGCGGACGGCTCGAACGTCCTCTCGGCCGAGGAGCAGGCGCGCCTCGACTGCACGGAAGCGGACAGGGCAGTGAAATGAGACGCGCCCTGACGATCCTCGCGGTCCTGGCCGTCGTCGGCGTCGCGGTCGTGCTCACCGGCGCGACGGAAGACTCGCCGACAGGCTCGACCTACAAGCTCGAGTTCGACAACGCCTTCGGTCTCGTCGAGGGTGGCGACTTCCGCATCGGAGGAGTGAAGGCGGGGCAGACGACCGGCCTCAAGCTCGTCGAGCACAAGCGTGGGCGCCCGACGGCCGAGGTCGAGGCGACGATTCAGGAGCCCGGCTTCGCCGACCTGCGCGAGGACGCCACCTGCGACGTCCGGCCGCAGTCGCTGATCGGCGAGTACTTCGTCGACTGCCAGGCCGGCACCTCGAAGCGCAAGCTTCCAACCGACGGCTCGGGCCGCATCAAGCTCGAGCGGACGACCTCGACGATCCCCACCGACCTCGTCAACAACGTCTTCCGTGAGCCCTATCGCGAGCGCTTCCGGCTGATCCTCTCGACACTCGGCACCGGCCTCGCCGGCCGCCCGCAGGACGTCCAGGCGGTGCTCAAGCGCGCTCACCCCGGGCTGCGCGACACCTCGCGCGTGCTGAACGTCCTCGCCAAGCAGAACAAGGTGATCGAGAACTTCATCGTGGACGCAGACACGACGATCGAGGCGCTCGAGGGGAACAAGACGGACGTCGCCCGCTGGGTGGAGGTGTCCGGCCGAACGGCGGAGATCACCGCCACGCGGCGTGAGGCGCTGCGCCAGACGTTCTCGAAGCTTCCCGGCCTGCTAGACGAACTCACGCCGACGATGGCGAGCCTTGAGGATCTGGTCGACGAACAGACCCCGCTGCTGTCCGACCTCGAGCGCGCCGCCCCGTCGCTGACTCGGTTCCTCACCCTCCTAGGCCCGTTCGCGGAAGCGTCGCAGCCGGCGCTGAAGTCGCTCGGAGAGGCGTCGGAGGTCGGGACGCGCGCGTTCAGGCGCGGATCGGAGGAGGTCAAGGAGCTCCGCAACCTCTCGAAGGAGGCCGGGCCGCTCGCGAAGCCGCTGCGCCAGTTCCTCCAGACGATGGACGATCGCCGCTACGCGATCGACACCGACCCGCGCGCGAAAAACGCGGCGCCGCCTGCTCCCGACCCGACGGCGATCCCGGGCTCCGGCGGCTTCACCGGCTTGGAGGCGATCTGGAACTACCCGTTCTGGCAGACCTTGAGCGTCAACAACCGCGACAGCCGTGGCGCGACCCTCCGTCTCGGCTTGACGGCGGACCTCGACTGCTCGCTGCTCAAGACCGAGATCCGGACCGCCGCCGACAAGAACGTCTTCCGCAAGTGCGGCGCGTTCATGGGCCCGTACGTCCCGGGCATCACGGCACCCGACTTCACCGACCCGGGTTTCCAGCCGGCGGTCAAGCTCGACAACAAGGACGGCGAGAACAAGGTCACCGACGCGCCGGTCGAGCAGCCGACCGCCCAGCCCAAGGACGGCCAGCCAGACGCGCAGCCTGCTCCCGGCACGCCCGACATCTCGCGCCCGCAGCTGAAGCTGCCGCCCGAACTCGAGAAGCTGCTCGACGGCGTCAAGCTGCCCGGCTCCGACAAGGGCGTCGTCCCCGATGTCCAAGAGCGGCTCGAGACGCTTCTCCAGCCGAACCAGGGTCAGGGACAGCCCCAGCAGCCCGCCCCCGACCGCCTCCTCGACTTCCTGCTGAGGCCATGACCCGCCGCCGCGCAGCCGCCTCAGTCGTAGCCAGCCCCGTGCTCGTGGGTGCGGTGACGATCCTGATCACGATCGTCGCGGTCTTCCTCGCGTACAACGCCAACGCCGGGCTGCCGTTCGTGCCGACCTACGACGTCGAGGCGCAGCTCCCGAGTGGGTCGAAGCTCGTCGCCGGCAACGACGTGCGCTCGGGCGGCTTCCGCGTCGGCCTCGTAGAGGAGATCGAGCCGGGCAGTGAAGTGATCAACGGCCGCCAGCGCTCGATCGCCGTGATCAAGATGAAGCTCGACAAGGCGGTCGAGCCGCTCCCTGCGGACACCACGGTTCGTGTCCGGCCGCGCTCGGCACTCGGCCTCAAGTACGTCGAGCTCACCCCCGGCAACTCGCAGAAGGGCCTGGCCCCAGGCGCGACGATCAGCGTCGCGCAATCGTCCGAACCGCTCGACCTCGAGGACGTCCTCGCGACCTTCAACGCGCCGACGCGTGACAACACCCGCGCCGCCACCCAGGGCTTCGGCGACGCCTTCGCCGGCCGTGGCGAGTCGCTCAACGCCACCATCGCCGCGCTGAATCCGCTGTTCAAGAGCTTGCGGCCGGTGATGCAGAGTCTCGCCGCGCCCGACACCCAGCTCGACCAGTTCTTCCTCCAGCTCGGCCGCACGGCGGCGCAGACGGCGCCGGTCGCGGCGGTCCAGGCGCGCCTGTTCACCGAGATGGCAGACACCTTCGCGGCGATCAGCGCGAACCCGGCGGCGCTCCAGGCGACGATCGAGAAGTCGCCGCCGACGATCGACGCCGCCGTCTCGTCGTTCCGCGTCCAGCAGCCCTTCCTGGCCGACTTCGCCGACCTCTCGCGTCGCCTGCGTCCCGCCGCTCAGGAGCTTCCGCGCTCGCTGCCGAAGATCAACACGGCGCTCGCGACCGGCACCCCGGTGCTGCCCGACACGGTCCCGCTCAACCGCGACCTCGAGGGCGCGCTCAAGGAGCTCGACGACCTCTTCCGCAACCCGAACACGCTGCTGACCCTGAAGGACCTCAACACAGCGCTGACAGTTACGCGGCCGGCGATCGAGTTCATCGCCCCCTACCAGACGGTCTGCGCCTACTCGGTCTACTTCCTCAGCATGCTCGGCGAGGTCCAGTCGCAGACGATCGGCGGCCCGTCGGGCGGCGGCACGGTGCTGAACCAGGGTCTGAAGTTCATGAACTTCCAGCAGCAGAACAGCTACACGACGATCGAGAGCTCGCGCCCGGTTGACCTCCGCCCGGACCAGAATCCGAAGACGAGCCGCGACGCGCTCGGGCTGCCGCTCCACCGTCTCTATGGGCAGCCCTACCAGCCCGCGATCGACGCCCAGGGCAACGCCGATTGCCAGGCCGGCCAGGCCGGCTACATCAAGGGCCCGTTCGTGACCGATCCGCGTCCCGACTTCAAGGGCGTCCTTGCAAACGGGACGCCGAAGGGCGCGAACTGGGGCGTCGGCGACTCCGACTTCCCGATCCTCGTCGGCGGGACCTTCGTCACGCGCCGGCTCGGCATCACCAACCTGAAGGACGTGCCCTGATGGCGCGCGCTAAGAAGATCCGACGCCACGGTGGCGGGAGGATGACCCCGTTCCGGGCGGGCGCGATCGCGGCCGTGATCCTGTCGGCCGCGACGTTCTGGGGCTTCACCCGCTTCAACCCGTTCGCCGATCCGTACGAGCTGAACGCCGTCTTCGCGACGGCCAACAACATCAAGCCGCGCTCGCCGGTTCGGATCGCCGGCGTACAGGTCGGCGAGGTCAAGGAGGTCGAGGCGCTGCCGGGCGGCAAGGGCGCGAAGGTGCGGATGGAGCTCAAGGACTCGGGCCTCCCGATCCACTCCGATGCAACGCTCAAGGTTCGCCCGCGCATCTTCCTCGAGGGCAACTTCTTCGTGGACCTGAAGCCGGGATCACCGTCGGCGTCCGAGGTCGACACCGGGGGGACGATCCCGATCGGCCAGACCGCCGCACCGATTCAGTTCGGCGAAGTGCTCACGGCGCTCCAGTCCGATACGCGCGAAGACCTCCAGGTCTTCCTCCAGGAGTACGCGAAGGGGCTCGAGGGCAAGGGCTCGACGGGCTTCAACGAGGCGCTCAAGAACGGCGGACCGGCGTTCCGCTACGCCTCGCTCGCGAATGACGCCACGCTTGGCGAGGAGCCCAACGCCGACCTCCAGCGGATCCTCCGCGGCCAGGCGCGCACCGCGGCTGCGCTGTCGTCGGACGACGCCGCGTTGAAGGGGCTCGTGACGAACCTCAACGTCACCCTGGCAGCGTTCGCGAGCCAGGACGTTGCGCTGGAGGCCTCCGTCCCGGCCCTGCGCGACACGCTACGTGCCGCGCAGCCCGCGCTGCTGTCGCTCAACAACGCATTGCCCTCGGTGCGCGGCTTCGCGCGTGACGCGCTGCCGGGCACGATCTCGTCCGATCCGGTCCTCACCGAGGGGATCCCGTTCATGCAGCAGGCGAGCGCCCTCGTCGGCCCGCGCGAGCTGCAGGGCGCGGTTCGGGTGCTGCGGCGGTACACGCCGTCGCTCACGAAGTTGAACCGTCGCTCGGTCCCGCTGCTCGACGAGGGCCGCCAGCTGTCGGCGTGCACGAACAAGGTGCTCGTGCCGTTCCTCAGCCAGCGAATTCCCGACCCGGAGCTCCCCGGCAACAGCAACCGCACGGTGCGTAGCAAGATCCAGCAGTCGTTCCCGGGGCTGTCGGGCGAGAGTCGACTCTCGGACGGCAACAACCAGTACTTCCACGCGGGTGTCGCGCTTCCCGGCCTCTACCTGCGTCCGGCGGCGCCGAGCGACCTCGGTTTCCAGCCCCCGACGCACCGCCCGGACATCCCGTGCGAGACCCAGGAGCCTCCGAACATGAATGCGCCCGGCGGGCCGGTGACGGAGTTCAGCTCGGGCAAGGGCACGGCGGGCAACTGGGGCCGCCGGCCGAGCCGCGACGCCGCGGTCAAGGCGATCCTGAAGGCGAAGGACATGCTGCCTGCCGTCGAAAAGGCGGCGGCGCAACAGAAGTTGAAGGCGCTCGGCAAGCTGAAGCTGACCGACGCCGACAAGAAGCTGCGTGACAAGCGACTGAAGGCGGCGGGCCGATGAAACGGGCCATCAAGGACCACCTCGGCGACTTCGTCGCGATCATCGCTCTGTTCGCGATCGCCGTCGGAATCGCGGGCTACATCCTGTCCAACCAGCGGCTGCGCTTCCCGTTCGTCGAGGAGAAGGCCTTCAAGGTCAAGGTCGAGCTGCCGAACGCCCAGGCGGTCCAGCCCGGTCAGGGCCAGACGGTTCGCGTCGCCGGCGTTCGCATCGGGGACATCGGCCAGGTTGAGCTCGAGGACGGCAAGGCCGTGGTCACGCTCGACCTCGACCCGGAGTACAAGGGCCTGATCCGCGAGGACGCGACGGCGCTCCTACGCCCGCGCACCGGCTTGAAGGACATGTTCGTCGAGATCGACCCGGGCCGGGGCAAGTCGCTGGAAGAGAACGGCCGGGTTCAGATCGCGAACACAGCGCCGGACGTCAACCCGGACGAGTTCCTCCAGGTGCTCGACCGCGATACGCGCGATTACCTGCGCCTGCTCGTCTCAGGTGCCGGCAAGGGGCTGAAGGGCCGCGGGACCGACCTGCGCGAGACGTTCGCGCGGCTCGGACCGCTCAACCGCGACATCGCCAAGGTGACCAAGGGGGTCGCCCGCCGGCGCGCCAACCTGCGGCGGCTCGTCAACCGCTACGGCAAGCTCGTCGACCTGCTCGGCAACCGTGAGGCAGACCTGCGCACGCTCGTGTCCGCGTCCAACTCGGTCTTCGAGGCGCTTGCCTCGGAGGACCAGGACATCTCGGCGTTCGTCGCCAAGCTGCCGCCGGCTCTGCGCCAGACGCAGAAGACGCTGGCCAAGGTGGACCCGTACGCGCAAAAGCTCGGCCCGACGCTCGAATCGCTGCGCCCGGCGGTGTCGCAGCTCGACGAGGCCAACGAGGAAGTGCTGCCGCTCTTCAAGGAAGGCACCCCGATCCTGCGCGACCAGATCCGCCCGTTCGCACGCATCGCTGTGCCCTACACGCGCGACCTCGGTGAGGGCGCAAAGCGTCTGGCGACCGCAGCCCCGGACCTCACGGCTTCCTTCAAGGGCCTCAACCGCTTCTTCAACATGGGCGCCTACAACCCGGGCGGCAGCCAGGGGCTCACGGGTAATCCGACGACCGACCGCAACCGCCAGGAGGGCTACCTCTACTGGCTCGGCTGGGTCGCCCACAACACGACCAACCTCTTCGCGGTGCAGGACGCTCAGGGACCGTTCCGCCGCATAACGCTCGGCGGCGTCAACTGCGCGATCCTCCCGTCGATCGTCGGCGGCTCCGGCGGGACCGCACCCGAGGTCGGACTGATCCTGGCCATCTTCTCCGGACTGGGGGCTTGCGCCTCGTGAACAAGGAAGCTCCCAGCTTCGGGCGGATCTTCGCGATGGTCGCGTTCGCGCTGTCGTGCTTCGGCCTGCTGCTCTTCCTCTGGCTTGCGTTCGGTGGCTCGATCCCCCTCCAGTCGAAGAGCTACCGCATCACCGCGGAGATCCCCGAGGCCGCCACGCTCGCGCAAGAAGCCGACGTCCGCCTCGCGGGGGTGAACGTCGGGCGCGTGAAGAAGAAGGAGCTGATCAAGAACGGCCGGCGGATGCGGGTCACGCTGGAGATCGAACCGCGGTTCGCGCCGATCCCCAAGAGCACGAACGCGATCCTTCGCCAGAAGACGCTGCTCGGCGAGACCTACGTCGAGCTGAGCCAGGGCGACCGGACCGGTCCGAAGCTCGAGGACGGCGACGAACTGGCGACCACGCAGGTCAAGGAGACCGTCCAGCTCGACGAGATCTTCGATGCGTTCGACAAGCCCACGCGCGACGCCTTCGCCGATTGGGTCGCCGAGCTGACCAAGTCGATCAAGAACGGTCGCGGCTCCGACCTCAACGACGCATTGGGCAACCTCGAGGGCTTCTCGGTCGACGGCGCGAAGCTGCTTAAGGTGCTCGACGAGCAGGAAATCGCCGTCAAGAGCGTGGTCAGGAACACCGGCACGGTCTTCGGCGCGATCAACGAGCGCGAGGGCGCGCTACGTGAGTTGATCGTCAACGCCGATCGCACCTTCGCTGCGACGGCGTCGCGCGACGAGGCGCTGCGCGAGACGTTTGCGATCTTCCCGACCTTCCTCGACGAGTCGAAGGCGACGCTGGCGCGGTTGGAGAGCTTCTCTGCGAACGCCCGTCCAGTCATCAACGATCTCAAGGCGCCCGCCGACGACCTCGGTCCGACGGTTAAGGACCTCGGCGAGCTCTCGCCCGATCTCACGGAGCTCTTCCACGACCTGCGGCCCCTCATCCGGGAGGGCGAGCGGTCGGTTCCGGAGCTCGGGAAGTTGCTCGCGGGCGCCGAGCCGCTGTTCGAGTCGGCGCACCCGTTCTTCCGTCAGCTGAACCCGATCCTGTCGTACCTCAACTTCCACCAGGCCACGGTCGCCGGCTTCCTCTCGAACGGTGCGCTCAACCTGCACGGCACTTACGGCACCGGCCAGCGCGTCCAGGAGCAGGTCGGCGTGATCGACGGCCGCTCGTTCGAGACGCACGCCGACCACCGCCCGCATTGGTCGCGCGGCAATGCCTACCTCGCGCCGAACGCGCTCACGCGCGCGATGGGGCTCGGCGGATTCGAGAGCTTCGACTGCAACCCCTCCGGCGGCGAGGAGCGCGACCCGAACGACGGCAACGGTCTCCCGGGTCCGATCGGCGCGGCGACCAAGGAGCCGGTCTGCTTCATCCAGCCACCGTCGCTCTTCAACGGACAGAAGGTCGTGCTGCCGAAGGAAGGCGAGGCGCCCGTCAAGCCGCCGCCGAAGGGCCGCGAGGGCGCCGCACCGGCTTCCGTACCGCCGCGCTGATCCTGCGCCGCGTAGGCCCGTGCGACAATCCGGGCTGTGATTTTCCTCTTCGACCGCCTCTACAGGCGCTTCGGGGCGGGGTACTTCGTCTTCTTCCTCTTCTTCGAGGTCCTCTCGTCGGCGACGGTGACGGCGGGAACGATTGGCCTCTTCACGCTGTACGAGGAGGTCGATGGCGAGCAGTTCGTCCGCATCCTGACGATCTCGCTCATCGCCACCGGGGCGAGCCTCACCTACGTGCTCGTCAAGGCCGCGAAGAAGCTGCGCCCGGTGATCCAGTGGGTCAAGCAGGGACGCCCCGAGGAGCTCGCGCTCGACGCCTGGCGGGCCGCCGTGACCGCCCCGCGGCGGACGGTCGTCGAAGCGGGCTGGCAGCCGTTCGTCCTCATCTCGCTCGCGATCTCGGTCTTCTTCACCGTCGACTTCAACCTCGCCTGGTACAGCGCGCCGATCCTGTTCGCCGGCGCCGCGGTCGCCGTCGGCTATGCGACCGTGCTCAACTTCTTCGCCGCCGAGCTCGCACTGCGGCCGATCGTCCGCGACATCGTCCAGCAGCTGCCGCCTGATTTCGAGACGGTCGAGCACGGCGTTCCGCTGCGGTGGAAGCTCGTCGGCGCGCTGCCGCTGATCAACGTCATCACGGGCGTCGTCGTGGCCGGCCTCTCGCGTGACAGCGTCGGCACCCTGCAGGAACTGGGCCTCGACGTACTCGTCGCCGTCGGCGTTGCGTTCACGCTGTCGTTCGAGCTCACCATCCTGCTGTCGAAGTCGATCCTCGACCCGATCGACGAGCTGACGCAGGCGACTCAGCGACTACGGGCCGGCGACCTCTCGGTCCGCGTACCGGTCACCTCGGCCGACGAGGTCGGCGTTCTCGCCGGCAACTTCAACCGCGCGGTCAGCGGCCTGCAGGAGCGCGAGGCGCTGCGCGAGGCATTTGGCAGCTACGTCGACCCGGGGATCGCCGAGCGGGTGCTGAAGGAGGGGGAGCTGCTCGAGGGCGAGGAGGTCGAAGTCTCGATCCTGTTCGTCGACATCCGCGAGTTCACGGCGTTCGCCGAACGCTCGAGCGCGCGCGAGGTCGTCACGCTCCTCAACCGTTTCTTCGACGTCGTCGTCCCGGTGCTGATGAAACACGGCGGACACGCGAACAAGTTCGTCGGCGACGGTCTGCTCGGCGTCTTCGGCGCTCCGGAGCGCCATCGCGATCACGCCGACCGGGCGCTAGCCGCGGCGTGCGAGATCGCCCGCGTCGTCGAGCGTGAGTTCGGCGACGAGGTGAGGATCGGGGTCGGGGTCAACTCCGGCCCGGTGATGGCCGGCTCGATCGGCGGAGGCGGACGGCTCGAGTTCACCGTGATCGGCGATGCGGTCAACGTCGCCGCGCGCATCGAGGCCGCGACGCGCGAGACCGGCGACACGGTGCTGATCACCGAGGCGACCCGCTGCCTGCTCGAGCACACATCCGCCGAGCTCGCGCCGCGGGGGGAGATCGAGCTCAAGGGCGTGTCTGAGCCGGTGCCCGTCCACGCGCCGGAGCGCGTCCGCTCGGCGGCCCGGGCGCCCGAAGCGCCCGCCACCGAGGGTGCCGTTACCTCCTAGCGCCCGCGGCGCCCGCGGCGAGCTAGCCGTTTGGCGATACGAGCTTTGCGGCTATCAGCGCGTCGAACGCGCCCGCCCAGTCGGGCTCCTCTTCGTCCGTCCCGACGGGGTAGGCGAGGAGCGGCTCGTGCAGCCCGACGTACTCCACCATGTCGTCGAGCTCGGCAAGCGCGGGCTGGGGATCCATCAGGGGGGTGACCTGCTGTTGCTCGGCCATGGGTTGGCTCCCTTCGATCGACTCGCCGCTACCTTAGTCCGCCCCGTAAGCCTCAGGTAAACGGCCTGCTAAAGCGAGGTGACGAACTCGTGAACGGCGTCGGTGACGGCATCCGGACTGTCCTCCACGAGGTAATGGCCGGCGTCGTCGAGCTCGGTCGTCTCGGCGTCCGGGAACAGCGCGCGCCACTGCTCGAGGAATGCGGGCACGAACACCGGGTCTCGCATTCCCCAGACGAGATGGAGGGGGATGTCCAGCCGCGGGAGCTGATCGTGGATCGCCGCGATCTCCTGCGACCCCGGGTCGTCCTCGTTGAGCGGGATCTCGCGCTGGAGGCAGAGTTGGCCAAGGCGCGACCAGTAGTCGGGGAACGGTGCGCGGTACGCGTCCATCATCACCGGGTCGGTGTCCTTCGTGCACATCCCGCCGGGGATCGACTCGACGAGCATGTTTCCTCCGAGCGTGAGGATCTCGCCGAGACCGTCGCGACGGAACTCGCGCAGGAACGGCGGCACGAAGCTCGGCAGCTCCCACGCCCAGGTGTTCATCGCGACCGCGCCGCGCACGCGATCGGGCTGCGCGACGGCGACGCCGAAACCGATCGGGCCGCCCCAGTCGTGGGTGACGATCACGGCATCGCTGAGGTCGAGCGCGTCGAACAGCGCGGCGGCCCGCTCGACGTGCCGCGCAAAGGTGAGCTCGCTCCGCCGCGCGGGCTTGTTCGAGCGGCCAAAGCCGAGGTGGTCGAACGCGATCGCCCGGTGACCGCGGGCGGCGAGCTCCGCCAGCGGCCGCCTGTACATGTAGCTCCACGTCGGGTTGCCGTGCAGCATCACCACCGGCGGCGCATCGCTGGGCCCCTCGTCCACGTAGTGGATCCGCTCGCCGTCGGTGCCCAGCATGCGCGAGTCGAACGGGAAGGTCCCGCCAAAATCGCCGTTCAGCCCCCCGTTGGCCCCGCCTTCCTCCATCTGTACTCCGCCTAAGTACCCGTTTCGAGCGTGGGATAGGCTCGTGGGCGATGTCGACCGAGACCTCCACGCTCGACCAGGCCGCTGACGACAAGGCTGCGCTCCACGGCGGCCGCCTGGTCGCGCAGCGGCTGAAGGCCCACGGCGTCACGCAGCTGTTCACGCTCTCGGGCGGCCACCTGTTCTCGATCTTCGACGGCGTGCGCGAGGAGGGGATCGCCCTCGTGGACACCCGCCACGAGCAGACCGCGGCGTTCGCGGCCGAGGGCTGGGCGAAGGCGACGCGCGAGACCGGGGTCGCCGCGTTGACCGCAGGACCCGGTGTGACGAACGGGATGAGCGCGATGGCCTCAGCACAGCAGAACGGCTCGCCCGTGCTCGTGCTCGGCGGCCGCGCGCCCGCGTTCCGCTGGGGGCAGGGATCGCTTCAGGAGATCGACCACGTCCCCTTCGTCGCTCCCGTGACGAAGCTGGCGAAGACCGCCGCGACGACCGCTGAGATCCCGAGCCTCGTCGACGAGGCGCTGGCGGCCACCCTCGCGGCGCCGACCGGCCCGGCCTTCGTCGACTTCCCGCTCGACCAGGTGTTCATGGACGCCGAGGGGCCTGGCTCCGATCCCGTCGAGCCGCCCGACTTCGCCGCGGAAGCGCCCGACGACCCCGCTGCCGTCGAGCGCGCTGCCGAGCTGCTTCGGTCGGCGGAGCGGCCGGTCGTGATGGCCGGAACGGGGCTTTACTGGGCTCACGGCGAGAAGGAGCTCGTGCGGTTGTGCGAGGAGCTGCGGATCCCGGTCTTGGTCAACGGCCTCGGGCGCGGCTGCGTCCCGGCCGACCACGAGTGTTTCTTCGCGCGCGCGCGAGGCGATGCGCTGAAGGGAGCCGACCTCGCGCTCGTCGTCGGCGTTCCGATGGACTTCCGGCTCGGATTCGGCGGATCTTTCGGCGACGACACGCAGATCGTCGTGATCGAGCGATCGCGACCCGAGCGCGCGCACCCGCGCCCGGTTGCTGCCGAGCTGTATGGCGGTGTCGCCCGCACGCTGGCGGCCCTCCGCGAGCACGGCGCCGGCGGGCCCGACCGCTCCGCCTGGCTCGCGCAGCTGCGCTCGACCGAGGACGAGAAGCGCGCCGCCGAGCAGGACGACCTCAGCGACGACCGCGCGCCGCTTCACCCGCTGCGGGTGTACCGCGAGCTCGCCGATGTGCTCGACCGCAACGCGATCGTGATCGGCGACGGCGGCGACTTCGTCTCCTACGCCGGCCGCGTCGTCGACACCTACGAGCCGGGCTGCTGGATGGACCCCGGCCCGTACGGCTGCCTCGGCGCCGGCCCGGGCTATGCGCTCGCTGCGAAGCTGGCCCGTCCCGACCGCCAGGTCTGCCTGCTGCTCGGCGACGGTGCCTTCGGGTTCGCGGGGCTGGAGTTCGACACCCTCGTGCGCCACAACGTCCCCGTCGTGGCCGTGATGGGGAACAACGGCATCTGGGCGCTCGAGAAGCACCCGATGGAGTTCCTCTACGGCTACTCGGTCGCGGCCGAGCTGCAGCCGGAGTTGCGCTACGACCGCGTCGTCGAGGCGCTCGGCGGCCACGGCGAACTCGTCTCGAAGCCCGACGAGCTCCGTCCGGCGCTCGACCGCGCTTTCGCGAGCGGCAAGCCGGCGCTGGTGAACGTCCTCACCGACCCCGAGGTCGTTTACCCCCGCAAGGCCAATCTGGCGTAAACGTGCCTAAACCAAAGCCGCCGGCTTCAATGCCGGCGGCTCCGGTTCTTAGTTGGCCCCGTCAGGACGGGCAGGGGTACGTGCCTTGAGGGAGCCTAGGCGGCTTCGGGCGGGAGGCGCCGCTTCCAGCGACTAGACCCGAGGCCTATGTATTGGGCCCATATGAGGAGTCGGTGGGGACTCGCGTGCCACCGCCTCTGACCCAACTGAGAGCGACTATAGGTTCTGGACGCTCGCTTGTGAATCGGACAAGTGTCCAGGCTCCGATAGTGCCGTTCCGCGCTAGTTACCCGGGCGTGAAGCTGACCAGTTCCTCGCGGTCACTGCCGCCGGAGACGCCGACTGCTAGCACCGGCCCCACATTCTTGGCGTAGAACTTGAACTCGAGCACCTTCGGGTCAAGCGGGTTAACGTCGCGCGTCATCAGCGCAGGCTCGTAGTGACCGGCGGGCACCTCGACCTGCTCGGTGAGGCTGACGACGGAGGCCTTGTCCTCAGCCTCACCCTTGTAGTACTCCTGGCGGTAGCCGAGGCCCGGTTCGGGCCTCGCCGCCATGATGATCCCCGCCTGCGCGCCATCCTTGCCGGCCTCGAACGAGCCCTGCTTGGAGACCGGTTTGCCGTTCTCGAACTCCGTCGTGTCCTCGCCCAGATACCAGATGTTCCCGGCCTTGTCCTGGGCGTAGTAGTCGTCGGTCAGCTCGACGGGCTCGCCGTCCTCGGTCACCTCGTCGCGGATGACCCGAGCGGTGACGCCGTTCGCGACCTTCTTCGTCCTGGGCGTGACGGTTACGACGACGCGCTGCTTCGTCCCCTCAGGGTCAGTCTCGCGGTAGACCCACTTGCTGCCGACCTTCATCGGCCAGTAGGGGTTGGTGATCTTCGTGCTGAAATCGGCCGGGTCGAGCTTCACGGTCTGGCTCCCCTGGGGGAGGCCGCCGGTCGTCTCGGGCTCACGATCGTCTGCTCCACACGCGTTCGCGGCGAACGGGACGATCATTAGGGCGCACGCAAGTGGGGCCGTCCTCATCGGAGCGTCCGATTATCCCGCTTCCGCGGTGGCGGCGGCGAGCGCTGTGCCGTGGAGGATGTCCGCCTCGCTGGCCTCGATCTGGTCGAGGTGGAACGCCCGCAGCGCCTCCACGAGGATCACCGCGCCCGCGACGATCGTCGGCGCGCGGTCGGGATGCATGCCCGTGACCTGCTTTCGCTCGGCGATCGGCAGCGCGGCGAGCCGGTCGAGCAACTCCTCGGTGCGAGCGCGTGGGAGGACGTAGCCGTGGACCCGTTCGGGGTCGTAGGGGTCGAGCTCCTGATCGATCGCGGCGAGGTTCGTCGCCGTGCCCGCGACGGCGATCCCGGCCTCGACTCTCGCCCGGATCTCGCCCGGGACCGCTCGCGCGATGATCGCGGCGATCTCTCCATGCGCGGCCTCGAGCTCGCTCTTCGCTGGGGGATCCGAATGGAGGAACCGCTCGCTGTGGCGGACCGACCCGCTCTGCGTCGAGACGTGGAAGCTCGGGTCGGCGCCGCTGCGCCCGACGACGAACTCGGTGCTGCCGCCGCCGATGTCCAGCACCAGCAGCGGACCCTCGCCGGCCGCGCGGGCCGCGGTGGCGCCGAGGAACGTGAGGCGCGCCTCCGCGTCGCCGGAGATCGTGCGCGCCTCGATGCCGAAACGCTCCGCGAGCTCGGCGCGGAATGCCTCGCCGTTGGCGGCATCGCGCACCGCGCTCGTGGCGAGCGCGGCGGTGCGCTCGACGTCGAGGCCCGCGATGTCTTCGCGGTAACGGGCGATCGTCTCGGTCACGCGCTCGATCGCCGCGCTAGCGAGCTTGCCACTCGAGTCCACGCCCTCACCGAGCCGGGTCACGTTCGTGCGGCGAACCAGCTCGTGCACCTCGCCGTCGCGGACGTCGGCGACCAGCAGGCGGGTCGAGTTCGTCCCGATGTCGATCACGGCGACGCGCACGGGCGCGGCATCCTACGCGGCGGCATCCTGAGCCGTTCCTACACTCGCTCACGATGGCGGAGCGTCCCGAACCGCCGGCTACGCGCGGAAGCCGCTCACTCGCGGCGCGGCTGCTCGGCGCCGGCGCCCGGTCTGCGGAGCGTGTGGCGGTCGTCACCGGCGTGGATGAGGCCGTCGAGGAGGTCGCCGAGGAGGCGATCGTCCGCGCCGTCGAGAGCGAGGCGTTCGAACGGGCGCTGGCGCGCGTGCTGGCAGGGCCCGCGATCGAGGAGGCGGTCGCGCGCGCCGTGCGCAGCCCGGCGGTCGAGCGTTCGATCGAGGAGGTGCTCGACAGCGAGATGCTCGACCGCGTCTGGAACCACCTCCTCGCAAGCGACGAGGCGCAGCGGCTGGTCGAGCGGGTCGCGCAGGCGCCCGAGGTGCGCGCCGCGATCGCCCAGCAGGGCGTCGGCCTGATCGGCGACATCGGACACGAAGCCGGACAGGTGACGAAGCGGCTCGACGGCGTCGTCGAGCGCGTGGCACGGCGGCTGCGGGGGCGGCCGCAGCGCGAGGGGGGTACCGACAGCGCGGGCGCCGTCACCCGCCTGTTCGCGCTCGCGATCGACGCCGGCATCCTCAACCTGATCTTCATCGGCCTCTCGGCGCTCGTGGCGTTCATCGCGACGAGCGTGTTCGACGCCAGCGACGGTGCGAGCACGGGGGCGGTGGTCGTGGGCGTCGTGGGCTGGATCGTCGGCGCGACCCTCTATCTGGTCGGCTTCTGGTCGCTCGCCGGGCAGACGCCCGGCATGCGCTTTCTCGACATCCGCCTCGAGGGGGACGGCGAAGTGCCGGCCGGGCACGACCAGGGCATCGGCCGCCGCCGCGCGATCCGCCGCCTCGTCGGCCTCGTGCTCGCCGCGCTTCCGCTCGCGCTCGGACTGCTCGCGATGCTGTTCGACGACCAGCGCCGCGGCTGGCACGACCGCCGGTCTGGGACGCGCGTGGTCTACGAGCCCGAGATGAAGGCGCCCTGGGCGGTCAGGCCTCCGCGGCCAGTATCTGCCAGCGGTCCGGTATCCCCTTGAGCTCGTGCTCGCCGCGGTCTGAGAACTGGATCCCCGAGCCGGCGACGAGGTCCTTGACCGTGCGCGAGACGAGCACTTCATCGGCGCCGGCGAGGGCGCTGACGCGCGCCGCGATGTGAACTGCGATCCCGCCGATGTCGTCGCCGATTGCCTCACACTCGCCGGCGTGGATGCCGGCGCGGACGCGGATCCCGAGCGCGTCTGATTCGTCCTCGATCGCGCGGGCGCAGCGGATCGCGCGCGCGGGGCCGTCGAAGGTGGCGAGGTAGCCGTCGCCCGTCGACTTCACGAGCCGCCCGTTGAACCGCTCGAGCGCGTCGCGCACGGCGCGCTCGTGGCCCTCGAGCACTCCGCGCCATTTCTCGTCGCCGAGGTCGGAGGCCGTCTTCGTCGAGTCGACGATGTCGGTGAACAGGACCGTGGCGAGGATCCGGTCGGGCTCGGGTTGCTTGCGCGCGCCCGTGAGGAACTCCTCTACCTCGCCGAGCCAGGCGTCCCTGTCCTCCCACCAGGGGTTGTGATCGTCGCCATCGAGCTCGACCAGCTTCGCGTTCGGCAGGTGCTCGGCGAGCCAGCGCCCGTTGTTGACGTTGACGAGCCGGTCGCGCGTCTTGTGGAGGACGAGCGTTGGAACGTGGACGGTCGGGACGATGTCCCGAATGTCGATCTGGAGAAAGGTCAGTACGAGTGAGCCGAGCATCCCGGGGCTCGCGCTGGCCCGCTCCATGCGGGCGATGAACTTGCGGCTCTCCTCGTTGTCGGCCTGGCTGGGTGCGGCAAACTCGATCGCTGCGCCCTGGCCCCAGAACGGGCCGACGAGCTCGGCGCCCGACTCGAGCAGGGCCTGCGCGGGCGTGCCCCATGGATAGTCGTCGTCCTCAGTCGAGCGCGCCATCCCCCCGCTGCAGACGAGCGCCTCGACGCGGTCGGGGTATGTCGCCGCGAAGAGGATGCTCATCGAGACTCCCTCCGAGATACCGAGGAGCACCGCCTTCTCCGAGCCGGCGGCGTCCATCACCGCGCGTACGTCGTCCATTCGCAGCTCGAGCGTCGGCGCCTCCGGAACGGGGTCGGAGAGACCGGAGCCGCGCCGGTCGAAGTTGATGACGCGCGCGAAGGACGCCAGCCCCTCGTGGAACTTCGTCGCCGCTTCGTTTTCCCACACCAACTCGACGTGGGTGATGAAGCCGTTGACGAGCACGAGATCGATGTCGCCCTCGCCGAAGACCTGGTAGGCGATGTTGACGTCCCCGCTCTGCGCGTACCGCGTCTCGGGCCGGTCCATGCGCTGGGGATCAGTCTATGCGGCGCGTCATCTACGTCGTAGCTCGCTGAGGCGGCTACGGTGTCCAGATGCCCGGTGCATCGTTTGATCTGGTCGAGTTCCCAGCCGACGACCCAGAGCGCGCGAGGCGTTTCTGGGCTGAGCTGCTCGGGCAAGCGCTCCAGCAGCGCGGCGACGCGGAGGGGGAGGGCTGGCAGACAGGCGCAGGCGCACCCAAAGTCGGTGTCCACGCGCGCGGGCGCGGTCCGGGCGACTCATTCTCGCTGCCGTACTTCGGGGTCGACGATCTCCCGGGCGCGCTCGGGCAGGTGGCGGAGCTTGGCGGGGAGGTCGTGCACCCCGGCGCGCAGTGGGCGATCTGCAAGGACTCGGAGGGCAACCCGTTCGGGCTAGCTGCCCGGGAGCGGCCCGAAACGACGTCGTAGTCACACCCGTCGTCAGCGTGTAAAATCGCGCTTGCGACGCGGGGTGGAGCAGTCAGGTAGCTCGTCGGGCTCATAACCCGAAGGTCGCGGGTTCGAATCCCGCCCCCGCTATTCGCGAAGCCCCCGGAAATCCGGGGGTTTTGTGTTTCTGGCGGGCTTGTCTCGCTTCGGGCCAGCAGTCATTCAGCAGTTATTCCGTGCAACGAACGCTGCAGTAGCGATACTGCGCGGGCGATGTCGGACGAGAACTTGGAGTTGGTCAAGCAGTTGATCCCACCGCCCGGCACCGACGTCGCCGCGCTCTTTCGAGACGAGAAGGCGTTCGCTCAGGTGAAGGAGGCCTTTAGCCCTTTTCTGACAGAGGACTTCGAGAGCGAGATGATTGGCGCTCCTGGCCAACGAGCCGCGCGTCAGGGTGTGGACGGCTTGCGCCAGAACTGGCTCGATTGGCTCGAGCCGTGGGCGACGTACCGGCTCACTCTCGAGGAGGTGATCGATGCCGGAGACCGCGTCGTGGTGTTGACGCGAAACCACGGTCGCCGTGAAGGCATGGATGCAGAGGTCGAACTCATCGCTGCAGGGATCTTTACTACGAGCGCGAGGGCGTCGACTACTACAACCGGGCGCTCCTGGCTGAGCGCTACGGGAAGGTTCCGGCCGGAAGACGGCTCTCTGTCGAGCCGGTCTCACCGGACGAGCTCGAGATCAGGCTGGTCGATGCGCGCGACGGCACAGTGCCCGAGCTAGCTCCGGTTCCTGTTCCGGAGAAGGTCGCCCGTTACCACCCGGTCGTCAAACAGTTCAAGCAGCAGTCCGAGCGGCACGAGGTCTCGCGGGAGATGCTCCCCCGAGCAGTGCGCCTGCGTCCCCGTGGACGAGTCGCGATACTGCGCGGGCGATGTCGCAGGAGAACGTGGACTTGGTGCGGCATGCCCTTGAGGCTTTCAACCGAGGCGACCTCGATGCGGCGCTCCAGAGCGCGGACCCCCGAATTGAGTGGCACGACCAACGGGAGCTTCCGGGGGCGGCCGCGTACTACGGCAAGGAGGCCACGACGAACCATCTTCGCGCGGCGCTGCGGGACCTTCCGGGGTACCGGGTGGATTCGGAACAGGTCTTGGATGCTGGGACCAGCGTGATCGTTTGCGGGCGAATTTCCGCCCACGGGCGAGTCAGCAATGTGCCGGTTGATCGTCCCTACTTCGCCGTATACGCGATTCAGGCTGGCGGAATTCGCAGCGTGCGCCTGTTCGGCACGCGCGCCGAAGCCCTCGAAGCCGCAGGGCTGTCGGAGTAGGCGATGACATGTGCCGATCGCTGCTAAGGTCGTGAAGCGGTCAGTCGACCGCTTTTCCGGCAGGTCGCTTTCTCATCACTCGCGCAGGCCACCAGCGGGCTTAGTCTCCCTCTTCTGAGCTATCCGGGTTTCGTCCAAGCGACGGGAACACAAGTAGTTCGTCCAGGAGGCTCAGATGCTTTCCAGGCTCCGTTCGCGCCTTTGCTGCGTTGCTCTCGGTATCGTCGCCGTCACGTTCGCGCCCGCAACGGCCCAAGCGGACACAACCCCGCCCCAGACCACCATCACCGCCGGTCCGACTGGGCACACCTCGGATGACACTCCCGCGTTCAGCTTCACCTCGGACGAGCCCGGGTCGAGCTTCAAGTGCTCCGTCGACGGCGGGGCATTCGCGGTATGCGACTCGCCGCACACACTCTCTCCGCAGGACGACGGATCCCACACCTTCGAGGTCCGCGCGGAGGATGCCGCGGGCAACGTCGACCTCTCTCCGGACCGAGCTGAGTTCGTGGTCGGCTCGGATGCCCCGGCGGGTGGAGGCGGCACGTATGAGAACGGTCGCATCGCTTATACGAGCAACAGGACCGGCGAATTTAAGATCCACGCCAGCGATCCGAGCGGGCTGCAGACGACGCAGCTGACCTTCTTCAGCGGGAATGACTTCGGCCCCGCCTACTCACCCGACGGCCAGAAGATCGCATACTGGACACCCACGATCGTCGACACGATCAACGCCGACGGGTCGAATCAACAGACCCTCACAAACGGGCAATCACCGGCTTACTCGCCCGACGGCAGCAGGATCGCCTATGTGTTCTTCGGCGACATCCACGACGTGGCCCTCGACGGCACGGATGACCGGATGCTGACCTTTGGCGACGACGAGTTCCCGACCTATGGTCCGGATGGGCGGATCTACTTCCAGCGCCCGATTGCCGGGAACGCCGAGATCATGCGGATGGACGCCGCTGGCTCGAACGTGGTTCGGTTGACGACCAGCACGGCACAGGAGCTCGACCCCACCGTAGGTCCCGACGGCCGCGTCTTCTTCTCCTCTGATCGCGACGGCGACCAGGAACTGTTCGTGATGGACCCGGATGGCTCGAACCAGATCCAACTGACACACAACCAGTCGGCGGACTACCAGCCGACGGTCTCTCCGGACGGGAAGAGGGTTGCGTTCCGCACGACGCGCGATGGCAACGACGAGATCTACATCATGGACGTAAACGGCAAGAACCAGCATGCGCTCGCGGTGAGCCCGACGTCAGTCGAGGGGGACCCGTCATGGCAGCCACTCGACACCGTGACCCCGACTCCAAGCCTCGACACTCCGGCCAACGGATCGACGACCGCCGACACAACCCCGAACCTCGCCGGAGACGCCGGCACCGCCCGCTTCGACGCCGCCAGCGTGACCGTCAAGCTCTATACCGGCTCGACGGCGACCGGCACTCCGATCCAGACCCTCAACGCCCCCGTGTCGAACGGCTCCTACGACACGACGGCCGCGACCCTCCCGAATGGGACCTATACCGCCCAGGCAGAGCAGTCGGACAGCTCGGGCAACGTCGGCCGAAGTGCCGAGCGCACGTTTACGGTCGACACCCCCCCTGCGGACGCGACGCCTCCCCAAACCACGATCACCGACCATCCCTCAGACCCAACGGCGGACCACACCCCGACCTTCCGATTCAGCTCCGACGAGCAACGCGCCACGTTCGAGTGCAAGCTCGACGGCGGCCCATTCTCACCTTGCGACTCGCCGCACACGACGGCCAGCCTCGACGATGGTTCCCATACCTTCCACGTTCGTGCCAAGGACGCCGCAGGGAATATCGACCCGAGCGCCGACAGCTTCAGTTTCTCGGTCGAGACGCCAGGGCCGGCGGACGCCGTCATTCGCGGCACCCCCGGTAACGACCGCCTCGTCGGCACTCCGGGGAACGACGTCATTGTCTGCGGAGAAGGCGATGATCGTGTGATCGCGGGCGCAGGCAACGACTTTGTCGACTGCGCCGGCGGCGATGACAGCATCAGCGCCGGTACGGGCGACGATCGCATCCTTGGTGGCAGGGGCAACGATGTCATCCGCGGAGGCTCGGGCGAGGATCGCCTGCGAGGACAGAGCGGCGACGACCACATCACGGGCGGCAACGGCGATGACGATCTCGAAGCGGGTGACGGCGACGATCGTCTGCTCGGGGGGAACGGCAACGATCGTGTGCGCGGTGAGCGCGGCCAGGATCAGCTGCGCGGTGGCGCGGGTAACGATCGGCTCCGAGGCGGCCGCGACGACGACGACATCGCCGGCAACAACGGCGACGACGATCTCGACGGCGACGACGGCGACGATCGGTTGCGTGGTGGGAACGGTCACGATCGGCTTCGAGGCGGTGCCGACGACGACCATCTGCGGGGTGGCTTCGGAGACGACACCCTTTTCGGCGGACCCGGTGTGGACCTACTCGACGGCGGTCGGGGACGCGATTCAATCGATAGTGACCCAGGCGAGGACCGCATTCTTCGCCACTAGCTCCGAGAGCTTGACCTCGGATCGACAGTCACTGCCGACCGAATCCTGACTGCGTCTCCGCGAGAGACGTATCGGGCCGCCGATTCGATCTTAAGGAGACCCAGTCCCCGTGCGGGATCAATGCCGAGCGGCGATACTGCGCGGGCGATGTCGCAGGAGAACATCGGCATAGCGCGAGCAGCCTTTGAGACGTGGAACGCCGGAGACCTGAAGGCCTATGGCGAGCTGCTCGATCTCGAAGTCGTTGCGCGTGTGCCCAGAGAGTGGCCCGAGCCGGGGCCGTTCGTAGGTCGCGAGGCCGTTGTGAACTTTTTCCACCAGATGCGCGACGCCTTCGACTCCGACAAGCTGGAAGTGATCAGCGACTTTGTGGACGTTGGCGACCGAGTTGTCGTACGCGGCATCTGGCATGGCGAAGGGCGCGGACCTGATCAACCAATGGAGTTCACGACCATGTACACGATTCGAAACGGCAAGATCCTGAATCTCGACTTCCTCTGGGATCACTCCGAGGCCCTCGAAGCCGTGGGGCTGTCGGAGTAGGCGATGGCACGGGAGAACGTGGAGATCGTGCGGCGTCTGCTCGCGGACGACCTTCCTGGCCTGTATCGGATGATGTCCGTGACAGCCTCTGACTTCGTCTGGGACACGACCACCTTCGACGGCATGCCGGATCCGGGCGTGGCTCACGGCCTCGATGCATTCATAGCTTGGTTGCAGCATTGGGTTGAGCCATACGACGAATGGCGGATCGACGTCGAGGAGATAGTTGACGCTGGAGCCAACCGCGTGGTGGCAGTAGTCCGTCAAGTGGGCCGCCTGCACGACAGCGAGTCGTGGGTCGACATGCACTACGGGCTTGTGTACTCGCTCGAGAACGGCAAGATTCGGCGCGCCGCGGCTTATGCGACACCTGAGGAAGCTCGCGCGGCCGTGGGGCTGTCGGAGTAGGCGAAGCTTGGGCTTTAGCGGCGCTTGTTGCCGACTACGGCCATAGCTCCACGAGTCGCCGCCGCCGGTTGCCGCGATACTGCGCGGGCGATGTCGCAGGAGAACGTTAAGAACGCGCGCCAGGTCTACGAGGCCTGGGGTCGAGGTGATTTCACGGCCACCGTCTCCCTTCTCGACCAAAACGCGACGCTCGTCATCGACGCTTCGTTTCCCGACGGCGGTGAGGCCTTCGCTGGTCCCGAAGGGTTCGCGACCTACATGAGGAGATTTCTGGCTGCATGGGACACGTTGACGATCACCGGAGAGTCGTTCAGGGCGGTCGGCGACACGGTTCTGATCCGGGTCAACCAGAGGGGGGTCGGAAAAGGCAGCGGCGTGCCGGTTGACACCACCTACTTCCAGCTGATGACCTTCAGAGGCGGCAAGATCATCCGAGTCGACTCGATTCTGGACGAGGCCGACGCTCTCGAAGCGGTGGGGCTGTCCGAGTAGCGATGGCGCAGGAGAACGTGGAGATAGTGCGGCGTGCCTACGCGCACCCCAGCGGGTTCGCGGCCCTCGACGACCGAATAGCTCCCGACGCCGAGTTCGACTTCTCCGCCGTCTATCCCGATGTGCCGATCCTTCGCGGCCTCGACCAGATGCGCCGGTTCCGCGAGGACGGCCCGTGGGCTGAGATCCACTTCGAGCCAGAGCGATTCTTCGACGTGGACGACGAGCGCGTCCTTGTCTTTGTCCGCTTTGTGAGCAGTGGACGGGGTAGCGGTACGCCGGTTGAAGCGCGGCCTGCCCATGAGATCACGATTCGGGATGGACGGCTCGTCCGCTTCAAGGTGCACTCCGACCGCGCCGATGCCCTCGCAGCCGTGGGGCTGTCGGAGTAGCAAGGCGGCCCAGGCCGACACAAATCACGGCGGCACCGGTGTGACCGAGCGGATCCTCAGAGGGTGGTCGCGAGAGACGTATCGGGCCCCCGCTATTCGCAAAGCCCCCGGTATTCCGGGGGTTTTGTGTTTCTGGCGGGCTTGCGCCGCGTCCGGCCAGCAGTCATTCAGCAGTTATTCCGTGCAGCGGACGCTGCAGGTGGCGATACTGCGCGCACGATGTCGCAGGAGAACGTGGAGATCATCCGTCGTGGCTTCGAGGTCTTCAACCGCGAGGGACCCGTGGGCGTCATCAAGGGGGGCTTCTGGTCGCCGGAGATCGTCTACGACCTCTCCCCGTCCGGCATCGCCGGGCTCGGCGTCTATCGCGGCCAGGACGACGTCAGATCCTTCTTCGAAGATGACTGGTTCCAGGCGTTCCCGTTCGAGGAGTGGGAGGTCGTTGTCGAGCAGCTGATCGACAACGGGGATCAGGTGATTGTCATGTCGCGCCAGCGTGGTAGAGGCGCGACCAGCGGAGCGGCGGCCGAGCTTGAACTCGCCCAGATCTGCATGCTGCGCGACGGGAAGGTCGTGCACGTCGTGACCTACCTCGACCGGAAGAAGGCCCTCGCAGCCGTGGGGCTATCGGACGACTAGGCCCGGGCCATCGGCGCCGACGGCCGGAGCTCCAAGGACACGGTGCGGGTGACCGTGCCGAAGCCGAAGTCCCGCTAGGCCGCGCTCGACTGGGTCAACCCGCAGGGGCGACCACCCAGCAGATTCTGAGAGGGTGGTCGCGAGAGACGTATCGGGCCCCGCTATTCAGCGAAGCCCCCGGAAATCCGGGGGTTTTGTGTTCGTGGCGGTCTGCCGTTGCCGCGCAAGGTCGACACGGTCAATCGTGGGGTCCGCGGGCGGCCCGCTCAACGCATGTTCTGAAGCGAGTGCGTCCCCTGCGGGTTTGACATCACAAGCGGGAAGCTGTTGAGCCGGTTGCCGTTACCGAAGCCGAGGAACGAATCGCGCAGCCCGCCGTTGAAGTGTCCGACGATCAGCTTCCGTGGTGAGTAGGTCCCGTCCTTTCGCACCCGCCGCGGGGCCGCGCGACCGTCGTTGCTCAGCTTCCAGTCCTTGCCGTCCTTGAAAACGATGTCGCTCCTGCCGTTGCCGTCGAAGTCGCCCGCGACTGCGCTCTTGAACGAGTCCGTGGCCTTGTTGAGCGGCGCCCAGGGTGCGGTCGAGCCACTTGAGACCGACCAGCCGCTCCGGTTTACGCCGGCGACGTCGGTGCCGCGGACGTCGTCGAACTCTCCGACTAGCAGCTCATTGATCGGCTTGCTCGAGGTATTCGTCTCGGTCCACCTACGCGTCGCGCCCCGCCACACCCGCCACTGGTCACGGAAGGTGTAGAACATGTCGGTCAGACCGTCACCGTCGAAGTCGCCGAAGCGGATGTCCTTCATTCCCACCGGCACCCGCGTCGAGACCGTACGGAAGCCCGCGGTGTCGGGGTCGAACGACGACAGCGTGCCGTTGGTGTTGCGGAACAGGACCTCAGCGCGGCGGTCGTTGTCGATGTCGGCGAGGCCGAGCTCCTCGATGCGTTTGGTCGAGCCGTGGACGAACTGCCAGGGACGAACGCCGGCTCGCGAGGAGAACCAGCCCGTGCCGTTGGCGACGAAGACATCCGTCCGGCCGTCGCCGTCGAAGTCGGCGCTCGCAATCTCCTTCGAATAGTCCTTGTCGTAGCGGGTGCCCCCGGTGGTGAGGTTGAAGGTGCTGGGCCTGTCCCCGTCGAGGCGGTCGTCTTCGCCGCCCGCGAGCGCGATCGTTTCGTCGAAGTCGTCGTGGACGACGACGTTGCCCATGAACTTGGCACCGTCCGCCGGCCGGCCCCGCAGGGCGAAGGCTTCGCGCGCGTCCTGGCCTATGCCGAGGAAGCCGCCGGCCTCCTGCTCGCCGCGGAAGGTGTTGAACAAGATCTCGAATCGTGTCCCGGCCGGTCCGCCCACGTACTTCTTCTCCTTCACCCCCATCCGGCCGTGAACGTCGAAGTGGTGCGGGTAGCAGCAGCGGTCGCCGGTCTTCTCCGAGCGTTCGAGCACGTAGTTGAACTGCGCGAGGTAGCCGCTGTGGGCCTGACCGCTGGCGGCGACCGAGTGGACGTTGTTCTCGAACACGTTGCCGATGATCGTGGCGTAGGCATCCCCATCCACCGAGATGCCATAGCCACCGCCCTTGAGCTTGTTGTCGTGGATGTAGCTGCGCTCGATGCGGACGAGCCCAGCGTCCGCGAACGTCAGCGCCCTGCGGCCCTGGGCGTAGACGACGTCGCTTTCAGGGATCGTCGTCCTGTCCCCCGGATCGCTCGGATAGTCCTTCGGATCGTCCACCTGCTCGATGCCGGCGACCTGCACGGCGGTGGCATTGAAGTGGCTGAGCTCGGTGTCGGTGATCGTGATCCGGCGGCCGGTCTGGTTGTGACCGTCCTCCTCAATGACGATCCCGGTGATGCGGTCGTCGTTGCGGCTGAAGTTGCCGGTGTCCAGCGGACCACGAATGTGGACACCCTGGAGGCGAACATCGTTGCCCCTGATCACAAACATCGGACCGCCGACGCGCGCGCGTGTGAAAATCACCGGCCGGCTGCCGAGGTCGCCGCGCTCGCCGACGATCTGGATCCCCGATGGAATCGTCAGGTAGCGCCGATCGCCCATGTCGATCTGGGCGCCGCGCGCGATGATGATCCGGCCCCGGAAGGGCGGCTGGCGCTCGAGGACCTCGATCAGCTTGGCCGCCGAGTCGACCCGCACCTGCGGGCCGGGGTCGACGACGCCCTGCCCCCGAGTGACACCCGGCGCCGCGAGCGCGAACGCCGCGCAAAGCGTCGCGGCCGCGAAGGCTGTTCGTCCAGCTCGAGAGATGCAGCCGATCCTAACGATGAGATGGCCAATCGCAAGCTCCACCCAGGGGCCGTGCGGGTGTCGGGGTAGGCGACATCGCAGGAGAACCAGGGGGCGACTCGGACCACGCGAGCGGTTTCAAGAAGGTCAGCATCAACACGTCGAGGATTAGAGCGCCTCGCTCGATTCGGCGTGGACTTCGACAGGCACCGAACGCGAAAGCCGCAAGCGCGACGCATAGGAGCTACGCCGCTAACCGGTAACGCTGCAGTATCCGAGGGTCGCTCCGCGGGACATATCGGGCCTCGTTAGTTAGCCAGCATGTCGTTCGCGAGTCGCAGCGAGGGCGCCGTCGATCTCCGCAGCGAAGGCCTTATCGACCCACGCACGTTCGGCCTCAGTGTTCTTCGACCACTCGGCGTAGATCATCGTCGTCGAGATGTCGGCGTGACCCATCCACTCCTGAATCGCGACAAGCGGGACGCCCGCTGACGCCGTCTGCGTGCCGTAGGTGTGGCGAAGCGAGTGAAACGTGATGCCGCCTCCCTTGCGCCCAATCAGATCGCCGAGGCCTGCCGCGCGCATCGCGTCGTAGTAGCGCGAGCGCATCTTGGTCGGGTCGTACGGATTTCCCGTGTACGGATGACAGAAGATGCGGTCGTCGTCTGCCGCGTAGCGCGTGACTTGGTGGTGCAGTTCAAGTTCGCGACCCACGCGGGTAGGCAACGGCACGCGGCGCCGCGAGGTCTCCGACTTCGTCTCACCGTCAATTCCTCGCGACACGCTCGCTGTGACTCTCAGTCTGCCCTCGCCCCACAGCACGTCACGCCAACGCAGCGCGATGAGTTCGCCTTGGCGCAAGCCCGTCAGCGCGGCGGCGATGTCGCAGGAGAACGTGGAGATCGTGCGGCGGACGTTGGTCGATGGCCGCCTACCGCGCCGGATGTTCCGGCCCTAGCTCTTAGACGGTCGGGCGGAGCCCGCGGATTCGACGAGCGCGGTCATCAGCGCGACGGCTCCGGCGTCGTCGAGGCCCTGCTGGCGGACGAGCGATTGCCAGGTTGGAAAGGAGACGGCATGCCCGACCGCCGCCTGCACGCGCCGTCTCGCTTCACCGCGCTCGGGCCGGCCAGCGACTATCGTCGCGGCGACCGCGTCCAGGTAGCCGCGAAACGCCGCTACGGGCCTCGCCATCGCCTCGACCAGCGGCGCGTCGCGGCTCGTCTTCTCGAGCATCCCTTCGGTGCTGCGGAAGAACGCGTACATCTCGCCCAGCCCATGTCTCAGCCGGGCACCGGAATCCGAGATCGCCGACCATGCCGCCGGGTCCGGCATCGGGTTGGCGGCCCAGTAGTGCGCCGTGCAGGCTGCAAACAGCGACTCCTCATCCGGAAAGTGGCGATAGACGGTCGCCCGCTGAACGCCGGCCTCCTGCGCGACGCCGCTGACGGTGGTCCGCGCCGGACCGACGCTGCCGTGGAGGTTCACAGCCGCTTCGGTGATCCGCTCGCGGGTCCGCTGCTCCTGTTCGGCGCGACGGCTCTTCCGATAACGCCTCGTCCCGGCCTCGTTAGGTTCGTTAGTCATACTTGTTCATTCAATATTGACACACCCCTCGGGCGCGTGTGTTAGGTTCGTTACACGTAGGTGTTCAACCAATAAGGAGAGAGACATGCAAGCGGAAGCGTCTTCGCAGCAAACCGATCTGAAGCGATTCGATGCCTCACAGGGGCCGCGAATCATTGGACCCGACGGCGGCAAGGCGGTCGACCTCGGATCGATCGGCGCTCGGTTCATGGCCTGGACCGAGGAGACCGGTGGGGGTTTCTCCCTCGTCGAGCATCCGATGCCGCCTCGCCATTTGGCTGCCCCGATCCACAAGCATTCCCGTGAGGACGAGTACAGCTTTGTCATCGAGGGGCGAATGGGCGCCCTGCTCGGTGACGACGTCGTCTACGCGGAGGTGGGGGACTTGGCGTTCAAGCCGCGTGACCAGTGGCACACCTTCTGGAACGCCGGCGACGAACCCTGCCGGATCCTGGAGATCATCTCTCCGGGTGGCTTCGAGCATTTCTTCGACGAGCTAGGGGCCATCATGGAGGGATCGGAATTCGACCCAGCTCAACTTGGGGAGCTGGGAGCCCGCTACGGCCTCGAGTTCCAGCCCGACAGCGTGCCCCGGTTGTGCGAGGAGCACGGGCTCGACCATCCGCTGCTGCACATGGGCGAGGCGTAGGGTTAGCCACTTCCGGGCTGGCGTAGACCTCTACGACCCGAACAGGAGACTTGATCGAGGCCGAAAACAGCGTGCTCGTAACGACCCTCTGGTGCGCGGCGGCAGAGAAAGTCGGGTCCTTGTTGAGGAGCGGTATTTCGACGTGTTCGTGCAGCTCGTTTCAATAGCGACGCATCGGCTAGGCACCCAGGAGAGAAGGGGGCTATCTCACGGGCTTCCTCATTGAGGCGATGGGACCAGCGAGGACCACGCCGCATTTTGCGGGAATCGTCCAGAGTCCTAGGTTCAGGGACGGGCTGATCGTCCACTGGAAGATCTACCTGAGCCAGGCGGAAGCCCTCGAAGCCGTGGGACTGTCGGAGTAGGCGATGTCGCAGGAGAACATCGAAGTCGTGCGGCGCTGGGGAGCTGCAATGTCCGAGGGCCCCGAGGCGGCAGCGGCGGCCGTGGCGGAACTGTGGGACGCCGAGCTCGATTTCTACCCCGTGCGCAAATTCGCGGAGGCGGAGCCGTGCCATGGGCACGAAGAGATGCTGCGGTTTATGCGCGAGTTCCAGAGCGCCTACACGCGCGTGAGCTGGGATCCCCACGAGGTGATCGCCGTCGGCGGCGACCGGGTGTTCAGCCGGTTCAGCCTGAGGGCGGAAGGACGCGCGAGCGGCCTCGAGATCGACGGGACGTCTACCTGACCGCATGGCTTCGCCATGGCCGCCTCCTGCGCGTCGAGAATCACGTAACGATGACCGGAGCGCTTCACTCGCTCGGCCTCGAGGGCGACACCCTCGAGGCGGCGGGCCTGCGGGCTGACCCCGGAAGCGGAGGAGAGCCTAGACCGGCACAGCCGAGCGGATCCTGAGAGCGTGGTCGCGGGTTCGAATCCCGCCGCCGATCGGATCTTCTGGAGACCCAGTCCCTGTGCGGGTTGACGGCGAGCCGGGATACTGGCGGGCGATGTCGCAGGAGAACGTGGAGACGCGGCCGACGGCCTGGCGTTGAGAATCGCGGGATACTGGAGACTTGAGGACGAGCATCGAGGGATCCGTCGAGATTGAGATCGAGCGGCCGCCCGAGGTCGTGTGGTCCTACGTAACAGATCCCCAGCGGATGCCCGAGTGGCTCGGCGAGTTCAAGGAAGCGCATGACGAGTCGGACAGCCCACGCGGGGTCGGATCCGTGGCGAGATACACCGTCGAAGGAGACCGCTCTGGCACGTTCGAGATCGTCGAGTGGGACCCACCACACAGGATGGCCTGGGACGGCCCGCCGCTCCCCTGGGCCGGTGGTGGCGCGCGGCCTCGCGGCTCGCACACGCTCGCCGAAGCGGGCGAGGGTCGAACGCTGCTCGTCAGCCGCTATGAACCTGAGCTGATCGGAACGCTGGTCTTCCTATCCCCGTACCTCAAGTGGTGGCTGCGCCGCCAGCGCCGGAAGGATGCGCAAACGCTCAAAGCAAATTTGGAAGCGGTGGTTCAGTTGTGAAGCCCCAGGCGGTGGTAAGGAAGTTCTTCGAGCTAGACGCGAAGGGTGACACCGCCGGAATGTCGGAGCTGTTGGCCCCGGAGGTGGTCTGGTTCGGCACCCGCGGCGGGCTAGACGCCGACCGGGTCTCCCGCGGACCCGAGGAGTTCCTCGCCTACATGCAGGAGATCGAGCAGAACTGGGAGCAACTCGACGCCGCGGTAGAGCGGGTGGTTGACTCCGGTGAGACGGTGGTCGCCTTCTTGCGCGAGACCGCGAGAGGCCGCGGCGGTCTCGACGTCCACAACGAGACGGCAGTAGTGATCAAGGTCCACCAGGGGAGGATCGCCGAGGCGAGGGGCTATCTCGACCGCGCCGAGGCCCTCGAAGCCGTGGGGCTGTCGGAGTAGCGAGGCGGCCAACGCCCGACGCAAATCGCGGCGGCACCGGGGAGACTGAGCGAATCCTGAGAGGGTGGTAGCGAGGGACATATCGGGCCGCCGATCGGATCTTGCGGAGACCCAGTCCTGGAGCGGGATGGCGGTACTACCGCCAACGACATCGCTTGGTCCGGACGCCGGAAGGCGCCCGGACCGACGCGATGCTGACTAGCAGCGGCTTCTCGCGGGGAGTTAGCCAACGCTGGAACGGCTCTCAGCGAGGGGCCGTGTTGACCTTTACCGGCCCGGAGTGGTTCGGCTGCAGCGTCCCGGCCTGCCTGGACGCGGGGGAGAGCTTGCACTTCGACTCCACCACGCTCCCATCGGAGCGCTTCATCGTGTAGCAGTACGTCCCGTCGGTGCACTCGTACTTCGTGGTGTAGCCGCCGGGATGGTAAAGCGTGTGAGTACCGCCGTCCTTGAGCACTCCGCCCGGGAAGTTCGGGCCCTTGCAGCCCCTCTTGGGCGCATCCTCGGAGCCTTTCTTCGGTTGCCGCGCGTGCGAGTCGGACGTGTCCACCGAGCCGCTGACGATCGCGACGCTGAGCGCAGCGACGAGCGCGACGACGGCGGTCGGAATCTTTGATCTGGTCATCTCGTGTCTCTCTCTTTCTCTTCGGGTGTTAGACGTCCGACCATGGTCCGCGCGGGCGGTCCACGCCACTAGCCCCCCTAGGGTGGGTTGTGTCACCCCCTCCCGACTGCCGCTCTCCACATCGGGTCGACCCATCGCCTCAATGCGGCGTCGCGGGTGCCAATCGAGCGCGAATCGGCGCTACAGAGCGGACCCAGAGAGCGTCTCCGCGAGGGACATATCCCGCCGCCGATCAAATCTTGAGGAGACCCAGTCCCGGAGCGGGGATGGTCGCCGAGCCGCGATACTGCGCGGGCGATGTCGCAGGAGACCTTGGAGATCGTGCGGGCCTTTGTCGACGCGGGTAACCGCCTGGACTTCGACGGCGCGTTCGAGAACGTGACGCCCGACTTCGAATACGACCTCTCCCGGGCGGCGGGCCCGTTCAGCGGCGTCTACAACGCCGCTCAGGCGCGGGACTTCCTTGCCGAGTTCGCAGGGTCATGGGAGTCGCTCCAGGTCGACCCGCAGGAATTCATCGAGGCGGGCGAGCACGTGGTGATGCCATGCACACTGCTTGTGCGCGGGCGTGACGGGATCGAAACGCAGGCTCGTGTCGTGTTCGTCTGGACGATCCGCGACGGGGCGGTCGCGCGCGTGACCTACTACGACGACGCGGAGCGACGGCAAGCCCTCGAAGCCGTCGGGCTGTCGGAGTAGGCGATGTCGCAGGACAACATGGAGGCCGTTCACTCGCACGCGCAGGCGCTACACGGCCAGGCATGACCGCTCAACGATCCGTGGGTGGTAGCGAGAGACGTATCGGGCCCCCGCTACTAGCGAAGCCCCTGGAAATCCGGGGGTTTCGTGTTTTAGGAGCGCTTGCGCCGCGTCCGGCCAGCAGTTATTCAGCAGTTATTTCGTGCAGCGAACGCTGCAAGCGCGATACTGCGCCGGCGATGTCGCAGGAAACGTTGACGCGATCAACCAGGCGTACGACGCGATGAGGCGTCGGGATTTACATGCGTTCCTCGACCTCATGGATCCGGAGGTCGAAGCAACCTTTCGCATTCTGGCCGTCGAGGGGGTGGTCTATCGAGGCCACGAGGGGATGCGTCGCTTCGCCGAGGAGGTGTGGAGCGTGTTCCCGGATTGGCACCCTGAGGTGGACGAGGCCCGTGACCTCGGAGACTATGTCGTGGCCAAGGTCCGAGGGGTCGGACGCGGAGTCGGATCGGGTCTCGAAGTCGGGATGACGGTTTGGCAGGTCGTCAAAAGCCGGAACGGAAAAGCGATCTGGATTCACGGCTACGCAACCGAACAGGAAGCCCTTGCAGCCGTGGGGCTGTCGGAGTAGGCGATGTCGCAGGAGAACGTCGACCTTGTCCTGGGTTTCCAGCCTCCTCCCGACGCCGACTTCGTTCCACTGTTCCGCGACCAGGGGACCTGGGCGTCTTTGGCTGAGGCCCTCGCCCCGCGCTTTCATGCCGACTTCGAGGTTGTCACGAGGGGGTTGCCGGGTGGAGACAAAGCCGATGCTGGCCTCGACGGGTTCAAAGCCACGTGGCTGGACTGGCTCGCACCGTGGGCGACGTATCACCAAGACGTCGAGAGGGTGGTCGATCTTGGAGACCGTGTCGTTGTCCTCTTCTGCGCCTTCGGGCAACTCGAGGGCACCCAGACGAAAGTAAGGGCTGAACTGGCCAGCCTCTGGACTATCGAGGCGGGCAAGGTCGCCCGCGTTGAGTTCTACGCGACGACCCATGCCGAAGCCCTCGAAGCCGTGGGGCTGTCGGCGTAGCAAGGCGGCCAAGGCCGACGCAAATCACGGTGGCACCGGTGCGACCGAGCGGATCCTCAGAGGGTGGTAGCGACGGACGTATCGGGCCCCGCTATGTCCCACAAGCCCCGCTACGGCGGGGTTTCTCGCGTCTCGACTTCACGATTCGGTCCGGCTGGTGCTCCGTCTAGCCAACGGGCGGCCCGCCCAAGAAGAGCACGTCGATGAGCAGGAATAGTGCGACCAGCGCGACCACGACCCCGAATGCGTGAGCCAGGGTTGAGGGGGCGAGTCGTCGCCCGAGCCCGGTGCCTGCGAGAGCGCCTGTCGCCGCAGCCACGCAAAGGATCGAAGTGAGCGGCCAGTCCGGCTGCGCTCCCTCCGCCAGGTGACTGACCAACGCAGCGATTCCGGTCAGGGTGATGATCGCCAGCGACGTTGCGATCGCGCGGCGCATCACCAGTCCGAGAAGCATGGTCAGCGCAGGCACGATAAGGAACCCCCCTCCGACCCCGAAGAAGCCGGTCATCAGGCCGACGACTAGGCCGGCGGCGCTCGACCAGACGAAGCTCGCCCTGGGACAGCCCGGGTCCTCTTGGGGCTCGGCACCGCCATCGTCGCCGCGACGAAAGGTCAGGATCGCGGCCGAGAGCATCACCGGCACGAATGCCAGGATCAGCACCCGGGCGCTGACCTCGTCGTTGGCGAGCGTGCCGATGTAGGCGCCGACGGCGGCCGGCAGCGAGAAGACCAACGCCACCCGCCAGCAGAGCTGGCCGCGCCGGGCCTGCGAACCGGCACCGAACGAGGCTCCGAGCGCGACGACGATCAGCGATGCGGTCGAAGCCGAGCTAACGCCTTGATCGAGCACGTAGACCAGGACCGGCAGAGCCAGGATCGCTCCACCGCCACCGACGGTCCCGACGACGAGACCGATCGCAAGACCGCACGGGATGGCGATAAGCATCTCCATATGGCTACACAACCATATAGCTATACTTGTCGTTCGATGATCGATCTGACTCCCGAGCTGGCCGAGCTCGTCGCGCGACGGTTCGCCGTCCTCGGTGAGCCGACTCGGCTTCGGCTGCTGAGCCTGATGCACGCCCAAGGCGAGATCTCGGTGGGAGAGCTGGTCGAGACGACTGGCGGCACTCAGGCCAACGTCTCAAAGCACCTCGGCGTGCTGCTTCGTGAGCGCATGGTGAGGCGGCGCCGGGAGGGCTCGCGGGCTCTCTACTCGATCGCCGATCCGACCCTGATCGCGCTCTGTGACGCGGTCTGCGCAGGGGTCCGCGATCAGCTTCGTGAGCTCAGCGCGCTCGTCGACCAAGCCGAGATGGCATCTTGATCTTCCGCCAGATCACCCACGACGACCTCGGTTGCGCGTCCTATCTCGTCGGCGACGAGAAGGCCGGCGAGGCCGCGGTAATCGACCCGCGTTTCGAAATCGACGAGTACCTGGCGCTGGCCCGGTACTCGGGGGTTTCGATCGAGCACATTCTCGAAACCCACAACCACGCCGACCACGTCTCCGGGCACGGCCGCTTGGCCGCTGCAACCGGGGCGAAGATCTACATCCATCGCGACGCCGAGCCCGAGTACGAACACGAGCCGATCGACGACGGCTTCGAGCTCAAGGTCGGCGAGCTCCTGGTCCGCGCCCTGCATACGCCGGGCCACCGGCCCGAGCACACCGCCTTCGCCCTGATCGACCGTCGTCGCGGTGAGGAGCCGTGGGCGGTGCTCACCGGCGACACGCTGTTCGTAAACGACGTCGCCCGGCCGGACCTGGCAATCGAGGAGCGTGATGGGGCCCGTGGCATCTTCCGCTCGCTCCAGGACAAAGTCCTGAGCCTTCCCGACACTTGTGAGGTCTGGCCCGGGCACCTCGGCGGCTCGATGTGCGGTGGACCGGGGATGGACATGAAGATCTCCTCGACGATCGGCTTCGAGCGCGAGCACAACCCGACCCTCGCGATCACCGACGAGGACGAGTTCGTCGAAGAGGCAATCGCCAAGCTCGGGCCGCAGCCGCCGAACTTCGAGGCGATCGTCGCTCTCAACAAGGGCCCCCTGCTGACCGAGGGCGCCGAGGTCCTTCCCCTGGCGCCGCGGCAGGTCGAGCAGAAGCGCTCCGACGGGGCCCTGATCATCGACGCCCGCACCGATCAGCAGTTCGACGATGCCCACATCCCCGGTGCGGTCTGCATCCCGATGCTGAGCGCGGGCTTCGGCTCGAAGCTCGCCTGGATCGCCGACCGCGACCAGGAGATCGTCCTCGTCGGTCGCGACGACGACGACGGCCACAAAGCGGCCCGGCTTGCCGTGGCGGTGGGTATAACCAAGCTGGCCGGATTCCTCGGCGGCGGCATGACCTCCTGGCGTCAGGAGAAGCGCGACGTCGCACGGATCGAGCGCGTTCCCCTTGAGGAGCTCGACAAGCGAGTCGCAGGCAGCGAAGTACAGGTCCTCGATGTCCGCGAGCGCTCGGAGTGGCGGAGCGGCCATATCCCGGACTCGCATTTCGAGCCTTGGCACGACATCGACTCCATCCCAGATGGGATCGACCCCTCGAGCCCTGTCGCAGTGGTGTGTGGGTCGGGCGAGCGGGCGGCCGTCGGGGCCAGTCTCGTCCAGCGCTTCGGCGCCGACGATGTGATCCACGTGATCGACGGCGGGGTGCCGAAATGGGAGCGCCTCGGCCTACCGATCGAAGAGGGCGCGAACTGATTAGGACCTGCTCTCCCAGCAACCGGCTTGGTACGTGCTGGCCCGCGCCGCGCCGCACTCGTACCCCTGCTCACCGGCGAGCCGAGAGCGCAAGCGTTCTAAGCTCGACCGCCGGGCGGCGCTCATAACCCGAAGGTCCCGGGTTCGAATCCCGCCGCCGATCGGATCTTGCGAGACCCAGTCCCTGTGCGGGTTGACGGCGAGCCGGGATACTGGCGGGCAATGTCGCAGGAGAACGTGGAGATCGTGCGCCGGGGGATCGAGGCCTTCGATCGCGAGGACTTCGATCTACTGGCACAACTCTGCCATGAGGATTTCGAGTTCGTCTCCGTGCTCGCTGGGGTCGATGCTGCTGGGGCTACCTACCGAGGGTCCGAGGCGTGGCGCGAGTACTTCGCGGTGATGCGGGAGACGTGGGAGAGCTGGCGGGTCGAGGACGTCCAGGTCTTCGACGCCGGCGGGAATCGCTTGGCCGTGCTCTACCGGCTCGTTGGCACGGGCCAGAACAGCGGCGTTCCGGTCGAGCGTGAGGTCGGGGCGAGCTGCATGATGCGGGACGGGAAGCTGTGGCGGTGGCGCTCCCACCCCAACCCGGCCGATGCGCTCGCCGCCGTGGGGCTATCGGAGTAGGCGATGTCGCGGGAGAACGTAGAGCTGGTCAGGCGCGGGATCGCGAGCGTTGACGCCTTCTGGGCGATGCTCGATGAGTACGTCGTTTGGGACCTGCGCGAAATTCCAGCCGTTGACCTCGACCCCGTCTACGTGGGACGGGAGTCCGTGATCGAAGCGTCTCGTCACTACTGGGGCACCTGGAAGGACTACTCGCTTGAGGCCGAGGAGATCATCGACGGCGGGGCCAGCGTGGTCGTCGCCGTCCACGAGCGAATGCGGGGCAAGGGAAGCGGCGTACAGATCGATCGCCATTGGGCGCAGACCTGGACGTTCCACCGAGGCCGGATCATTCGCTGGGAGTTGTTCCAGGACAAGGCCGAAGCCCTCGAAGCCGTGGGGCTGTCGGAGTAGCAAGGCGGCCAAGGCCGACGCAAATCACGGTGGCACCGGTGCGACCGGGGCGATCCTCAGAGGGTGGTAGCGAGAGACACGTCGGGCCGCCGATCCGATCTTCTGCCGGACCCAGTCCCCGTGCGGGATGACTGCCCAGCCGCGATACTGCGCGGGCGATGTCGCAGGAGAACGTCAACACCCTGCGCGAGGTCTACGACGAGTGGGGAAAGGGCAACTTTCGGGCTGCCGGGGAGCTCTGGGACCGCCTCGCCTTGTTCATCCCCGTCGTCGAGATTCCGGAGGAGGGTTACTACGTGGGACCCGAAGGGCCCGGGAAGTTCATGCGGCGGTGGTTGGGGGCGTGGGCCAACCTGACCGTTTCGGCCGATGACTTCATCGAGGCAGGCGACAGCGTGATCGTGATCGCTCGCCAGAGCGCGGTCGGCCGGGAGAGTGGCACTCCCAGCCAGATGCGGTTCTTCAACGTATGGACGTTTCGCGGGCAGAAGGTGATCCGACTCGAATTCTTTATGGATCGAGCGGAGGCCCTCGAAGCCGTGGGGCTGTCGGAGTAGGCTGAGCCACGCGGGCAGCAATCGGCGCTAGAATGACCCACAGCGGTCAATAGACCGCTTTCCGGTAGGCCGCTTTCTCATCACTCGCGCGGGCCACCAGCAGGCTTAGCCTCCTTCTTCTGACCTAAACGGGTTTCGTCCAAGCGACGGAAACCACAAGTTGCTGGTCTAGGAGGCTCACATGTTGTCCAGGCTTCGTTCAAGCACTCGCGATCCCGAACTCCCTCTTGGCGGCATCAGATTGAGGGGTCGCGGCTTGACGGCGATGACGACCCTCTGCGCAACTGTCGCCGTCCTGCTCGCGAGCGTGCCGCTCGCGGGAGCTGCAACCAACTCCCAAGGCCGCTTCGGTCAGAACGAGAGCTGGACCTCAAACCCGTTCTTCGGCTCGAAGCGCACCTTCTTCGCCGACGTCACGGGCGACAGGAAGGCTGACGCGATCGCGGTCAACGGCGACAAGGTCACGGTGCGGCGATCAACGGGCTCGAAGTTCTCGGCAAACGAAAGCTGGACCACTAACCCGTACTACGGCTCTGAGGGCACTTACTTCGCAGACGTGACCGGCGACGGCAAGACCGACGCGATCGCGAGCAACGATGAACTCTGGCTCGGCTCGAGGGGCATCACAGTCCGCCGCTCCACGGGCTCGCAGTTCGCGGAGAACGAGCCGTATTGGACGACCGAGCCGTACATCGGCTCGGAAGGCACCTTCTTCGCCGACGTCAACGGCGACGGGGGAGCTGACGCGATCGCGGTCAATGAGTACTCGAGCGCCTTGCGCGGCGGCGATGGGGGCGGGGTCTTCGTCCGACAGTCGACGGGGTACGCGTTCGCGCCACACGGAGGGAGGGCAATGCCTCCGTTTGTCGGCTCGAAGGGCACCTTCTTCGCCGACGTCACCGGGGACGGAACGGCGGAGGCCATCGCGGTGAACAGCGACAAGGTCAGCGTCGTGCGCCACCCTTGGAGCCGCTTCCGGCCAAACGAAGCCTGGACGGCCAACCCCTACTTCGGTTCGAGGGGGACCCGCTTTGCCGATGTGACCGGCGACAAGAAGGCCGATGCGATCGCGGTCAACGGCGACAAGATCACGGTTCGCCGGTCCACCGGCTCAACGTTCTCGGCAAACCAGAGCTGGACGACGAACCCCTTCTTCGGTTCGAAGGGCACGTTTTTTGCCGACGTCACCGGCGACGGGAAGGCCGATGCGATCGCGGTAAACGGCGACAAGATCACGGTTCGCCGGTCCAGGAACTGAACCATCGGTTAAGAGCGCGTCACAAGGGGCACCCAATGAGTTCTCCGATCGTGCCGAGGCGCTCGAAGCCGTAGGGCTGTCGGAGTAGGGGACCGCCAACGCCGACGCAAGTCACGGCAGCACCGCTTCGACCGAGCGGACCCTCAGAGGGTGGTCGCGAGAAACGTATCGGGCCCCCGCTATCAGCGAAGCCCCCCGGAAATCCGGGGGTTTCGTGTTTCTGGCGTCCTGCGTTGCGTCGAGCCCAGCAGTCATTCATCCGGTAAATCGTGCAGCGAACGCTGCAACGGCGAAGCAAGGCGGCTATCTCGCAGGCGAACCGATACAGCTCGGTGCCGTTCGTGGCATCTGGCGCTAGAATGGCGACAGCGGTCAATAGACCGCTTTCCGGTAGGCCGCTTTCTCATCACTCGCGCAGGCCACGAGCGGGCTTAGCCTCCTTCTTCTGACCTCTACGGGTTTCGTCCAAGCGACGGGAACCACCAGGAGTTGGTCCAGGAGGGCTCACATGTTGTCCACGCTCCGTTCGCGCCTGACCTTCGCAAACGCCATTGAAACGCGATGGCGAACGCGCTCAGCCTTCGGCCGTGACAACGCGCGCCCTCCGATCGTGCGCGCATCTACCCTGGGGGCATGGTTCGCGCAATGCTGGTCGCTGGAACGGTGATTCTCACTCTCGTGCTTGCCGCGCCGGCCGGCGCGGGGTACGTGCGCGACCTTCAGGTCAACGAAATGACCACGCCTTTCGGGAGCGACAATCGCAAGAAGGTCCAGCTCCCGTGCCTGGAAGACCGGACCAACAAGCTACCGATCGGCACTGGGGCCAGCGCGAAGAAGAGCTCCAAGCTCGCCATCAACAAGCTGTGGGTCTACTCGATGCCCCCCGTGATCCTCTCCAGCGCGAGCGAGACGGATCCGCTCCCAGAGGGCAGGGGGTGGGACTTCACCGCCCAGGCATTCTGCGTCAGGAAGACCGATCTGCCGCCCTCCTTGGGACCGGGACCGAACTACCTCAAGGACGTCCTGATCTCTCGTTCGAGCTTCAAGGCCAGCGACCGCAACAACGATTCGTCGAAGAGCAGGCAGGTGTCCTGCGTGCCTCCCCGGGTGGCGATCGGCGGCGGGTTCGAGATCGACGAGCCGGCCCCGGAGAAGACCGTCGCGGCGCAATCCGTCTTGCGTCTCAACACCGGGTTTCGGGTGGCCGCACAGGAGACGGACCTCACGCGGGGACGGAACTGGGGCGTCGCGCCTTATGCCATCTGCGCAAACGTCACCAATGCCGCTTCGACGTCGGCCTACGTCGGCACGCCCACGCTTGTGTTCGTGAGCAGCCAGGGGAGCTCTGGTGACCCGAAGATCCGAACGGCGAAGTGCCCGCCCGGTCAGTTCGTGATCGGGGGCGGTGCCCAGGTTCGCGACTCGAACGACCGGCCGCCCGAGAACGTCGTGCTCGCGGCGTCCCGGCCGGTCAGTCCAAACCCCGCCTTCGCGCATTTCTTCTCCACCGAGTGGTACGCGCGTGCGGTCGAGGTCGACCCGGTCGCGACGTTCTGGCAGCTCCAAGTGCGGGCAGTCTGCGCGCCGCGCGAGCCTTTCAGGTGAGTCAAGTGACACCCTTTGCTAGGTCTACGCCCGCTGGGCGATGGACGCCCCTGCGCCGTCCGCCCTCGCCCGTTGGCGCTCCGGGCTGATCTCGGTGACCTTCCACGCGAGGCCGACCCGCGACATCGCCCAGATCAGGGATCCGGACAGGTCGATCTCGCGCAGGAGCAGGCCGTGACGGGCGGACGTCGGGAACGCGTGGTGGTTGTTGTGCCAGGACTCTCCGAACGACGGCAGGGCCAACCAAAAGACGTTGCGTGACTCGTCGCCGGTATCAAAGCGCCGCCGGCCAACGAAGTGGCAGATCGAGTTGATCGAGAAGGTCACGTGGTGCAGGAAGAACACGCGAACGAGTCCTCCCCACACGAACCCGGTGAGGGCGCCAAACCACGATTGCGTGAGGGCCAGCCCGAGCGCGGCCGGAATGACGAACGTGAGCACCGCGAACAGCGGGAAGAGGTCCGAGATCCGTCGCATCCCCCGGTCTTCGTTGAGGTCGCCCAGGTAGCGGTCTCGATCCTGCTGGCGGGCTCCGAAGAGGACCCAGCCGAGGTGGGCGTGAGCGAGACCTCTGAGCGTGCCTCGGAGGCCGTCGCCGTGACCGTGCGGCGAATGAGGGTCGCCGTCAGCGTCGGAGAAGACGTGATGCTTGCGGTGGTGGGCAACCCACGGCAGGACCGCACCCTCCAGCGCGAGGGAGCCGAAAATGGCCCACATGTAGCGCAGCGGGCGATGGGTCTGAAAGGCGCGGTGGGTGAGGAGTCGGTGGTAGCCGACCCCGATCCCGAGGCACGTCACCGTGTACAGCGCGCCCATGATCGCGAGATCCGTGATGGAGACCCCGTAGCCCCAGAGGAGCCAGACGGCGACCGGCAAACCTACGAAAGGCAGGATCACACCGACGAAGTGGAAGACCTGCTGGTAGCGCTTCATGTCCAGACCTCCGGGTTCGCGACTTGGCGAAAAACCTCGAAAGTCAGGTCGCATTGCCGGCCGGTCGGCCGACCCCGCGGTCAGTGCCCTTCGACAACGAGGATAGCGCGTGTCAGGCGGCTGGAGGCGAACCTGCCGGCGGGTCCGGAAGCTCGTCCTCGCTGATGAGGTCCGTTGGACCGAGGACGAAGACCTCGCACATCAGGTCCGGATGCTGCTGATTCCCGCTCATGAACCCGATCACGGGACGCCCCGTCGCGTTCTCGATCACAGCGTTGAAGCGGTCGCGCATGACCTCCTGGAATTCCATGCGCTGCTTGATAACGGCCGGTCCGCGCCCGCCGTCGAGCAGCGTCTGCTCGACGCGCGTAAAGCCCCCGCGCAGAACACAGACGACCAGATCGTCCTGGTAATAAGACTTTGCGCGGCTTGGGCCGCGGCCGTAGTACTCCTTCAACAACGCGACCATCCCGTCCGAGATGGCGGTGAGCACGTTGCCGTGAGTCCGTGATGTGGTCGAAGTGTCCGGCCGGTCCATCGCGAGCTTTGCGTCTCCTTGGTCGATCCTAGAGGAGGAGCGAGGCGAGCGTCCCAGGTCCCTCGTTCAGCCGGCCGGTGTTTCCGGGTTTCGACACCGTCTCGCGAGGTCGGTGGATTCCCCTACTATCGGGTGCGTCGAATTCAACCCGAAGGAGGCACCGATGCATGCCGTTGTGGTGGGAGTTTCGATCTCTGGCGACGCCGACCCGCAGGAGGTAACGAAGCAGCTGCGCGAAGAGATCGTGCCGAGGATCTCTCAGCTTCCAGGCTTCGTGGGCGGCTACTGGGTGAGGCTTGAGGGTGCAGATCAAGGCCGGGCCGTGATCGCCTTCGAGTCCGAGGATGCCGCCCGTGGCGCGAGCGAGCAGATCCAGCCCGCACCTGGCGTGACCCTCGACAGCGTCGAAGTCGGCGAAGTCGTGGCTAACGCCTGACTGTCAGGACGCGATACTGCGCGGGCGATGTCACCGGAAGACGCTGGCATCCTCTGAAAGGCGCTCGTCGCCTTCCTCGACCGCGCTTCGCACCAGGTCGACCAGCTCGGCCGCAAAGCGATGGCAGTCGCCCGGCCAGCGGGCCGATACATAGTTGCCGTCTCGGACGCTGAAGCCGCGGTGTGGTGCCGCGGCACTGTCCCGCATCGGCAGGCGCGGGCCGGCGTGGAAGTCGGCGGGGCGAGCCAGCGCGGCTGTCACCTCGGCCTGGACCGTCTCGCGATAGGTCCGGTAGTAGCTGCCCAACCACGCGCGAGTCAGCGCCCACGCGCCGAGCTCCATCGTGGCAGGCAGCGCGGTGGTGCTGCGGCCGTAGAGAACGGAGCGTCCGGTGCCCGGGTCCGTCGAGCGCGCAAGCAAAAGAACTCCGTGGCACACCGCGCCGACCGGCTTCTCGGCGCGGAAGGCCTCGCGTACCAGCCCTTGCGCCGCGACGGACTCGAGCATGGTCTTCATACCGGGCGCATGACCTCCCGGAACCACCAGCGCGTCAACGCTCGCCGGATCGACATCCTCATAGCGAATCGGTGAGCGGAAGGCTGGGTCCTCGGCCATCCGCCTGTAGCTCTCGAGCCCTGCCCGCCGCGTCATGAGTAGCGGCGACAGTGGTCCGAATCCGCGCTCGACAAGGCGCTCGTCGGCAAACGCGGGTGCGCCATCTGGCGTGGCGAAGCCGACCTCGAGTCCGGAACTTCGCAACGCCGCCCAGGGCACTCCCGACTCGGTTGGGTCGTAGTCCCCCCGTGGGAGCAGCATGAAGACCATCTGTCAGCCGAACGTTAGGTGCCGCCGTCGCGGACTGCAAGCACAAGCCCACGCCGCCTGTGGAAGCGTCCCCTGGATCAGGGCAGGTAGCCGGTTCGGTTCAGGGCTGCTAGCTTCGCGCGCCCCACGGAAGGAGCGAGGGTGGCCGAGACCCCCGAAACGACAGGTCGATCCGACCGGCGCCTGAAGCTTGATCGCCGGCATCTCCTTGCCGCCGCTGCCGGCGGGACCGCGGTCGCAGCCGTGTTGCTGGACTCGGAGGGCGCCGACGCGAAGGGATCGTCGGTGCCGGTGCAGTACGTCGCGCCCGGTCTCGGCGACGACGCGAACGACGGCCTCAGCTGGCGGATCCCAAAGACAGGCCGCGAGGGCCCCAGGCGGACGATCGAGGCGGCGATCGGCGCGCTCCCACTGGGCGGTCTCGTCTTCCTCGCGCCGGGGGACTACGTGCCCAAGGGGCCGCTGGCCCTGAACGGCCACCACTTGATCGGGCTCGCGCCGCGTTCGATCAGGAACCCCGCGCTCGTTCCCCCGGCACCTCCCGCGACCCCTCAGGTCACCATCACCCACCAGTTCGACGGGCCTCTGGTCAGGTTCGACGGTGGCGGCAGCCTGAAGGGCCTGGCGCTCAGCAACGCGAACTCCGTCTTCAACAGCGGCCCCGCGATCAGCGCGGTCTCCACCAAGGACACCCCGGGCGGGCACATCTTTGTGGAGGACGTGGTGGTCACGAGCCCTGTTCACGGCTGGGAGCGCGCCGTCGTGCTCGACGGATCTACGGATCCCGACGGTCTCCGCACCACCTTCTTTACGAACTGCCAGTTCTTCGGCGTGCGGACCCCGGGGGAGACGATCGTTCTCGATCGGTGCATCAACTCGTTCTGGACGAATTGCGAGCTCATCCCCGCGCCGCTCGACGCGGCCCGGAACCGGCAGGGGATCAAGATCCGCCACGCTGCGACGGAGGAGATCTACCTGAGCTCGTGCTTCATCCAGGGGGACCTCTACTCCGAGGCGGCCGGGACCGGCGGTGGGCAGAGCGTGCACGTCACCAACTCGCGCATTAAGCACGACCTCGAGTTCGCCTCCGGCTCGGCGAGCAACGTTGTCGGCGCGACCGTCGGTGGGAAGGTGACGAACCGGGGCGCGGCGAGCAACGTGATCCTCGAACCGCGCTGGACCCCGCTCGAGCTCCGGAACGGCTGGGCGAACTTCGGTGGCTCCACTCCCCCCGCGGCCTGGGCCCGGGACATGAACGGCTTCGTCAGCGTGCGGGGCTTCGTCAAGGCGCCGGCCGGTGAACCGTCGCCGGTGATCGCGACGCTCCCGCCAGACGCCCGCCCGCTCTTCCAGGAGGCGTTCGCGATGGCGGCGGCCGGCGGAACGGCGCGCGTCGACGTCGTGCCGGGCGAGCAACCTCCCGGGGGCGACGTCCGGCTGCAGGGGAAGCTCCCCGGCGGCGCACACCTGAGCCTCAGCGGCATCCGCTTCTCCGTCCGCTAGCTCCGGCGCAAAATGGTGGCTGCGCGATACTGCGCGGGGATGTCGCAAGAGAATGTTGAACTGTTGAGGTCGGTGCTCGGGGCCTGGGAACGCGGTGACTATGGCTCTGCAGACTGGCTTCACCCGGAGATCGAATACGAGGTAGCCGATGGCCCCGAACCCCGTGGCGGGAAGGGGTTGGCCGGCCTGGCGAAGGCGTGGAGCGACTGGCTGAGCGCGTGGGAGGACTTGCGCATCGAGATCGACGAGTACCGGGAGCTGGATGACGAGAGGGTCCTCGTTCTCGCGCGAAAGACCGGGCGCGGGAAGCACAGTGGACTGGAGATCGATGAGACGCATGCGAAAGGAGCAGTCGTTTGCCACGTCCGGAGCGGCAAGGTGACGAAGATGGTCATGTACTACAACCGCGCGCGTGCGTTCGCCGACCTCGGCCTGGCGGAGTAGGCGAATGTCGGAGCCGAACGTGGAGATCGTGCGCAGGCTCTTCGAGGCATACGTCGCGGGCGACGACGAGAAGGCTGTCGCCGAAACCGATCCCGAGTTCGTCTGGAACCCGGTTGAGGAGGCCCCAAGTCAAGGACACGACGCGGTGCGGGAGTCCATTCGTCGTTGGGAGGCCGACTGGGACGACCTCCGAACGGTTCCTGAGGAGTTCCTGGATGCCGGCGACCGGGTGGTCGTGACGGTCCATTTCGCTGGGCGTGGACGTGGAAGCGGTATCGACGTTGATGTCCGCCTCTACGAGGTCTGGACCATCCATGAGGGCAAGGCGGTCCGCATGGACGAGTTCAGCGAGCGGGCCGAAGCCCTTAGGGCCGCGGGGCTGTCGGAGTAGAGACAGCCGCTAGCTTCAGCATGTACTGGGTCGCGCCCCGCTAGTGGAGTCACGAGTCGGACCCGTGCCTCTGGCCGGGCTATGCGCGCTTGCGGTATTGCGGGGCGCGCGTGGGCGATCTGCCGGACCCTGATTAGATTCGTTCTCGGATGACGAGCCTGGCCATCGACGGTGTCGACCTGCATTACACGGAGCTCGGCGCCGGCGATCCGCTGCTGCTTGTTCACGGAACGGGGGCGTACTCGGCCATCTGGGGCGAGGTTCCGGCCCTACTCGCCGCCTCGCACCGTGTGATCGTCTACGACCGCCGCGGCTTTGGCCAGTCGCAGGGGAAGCGGGCGGCGAACGCGCACCAGCACGCGGTCGACGCCGCCACCCTGCTCGAGCACCTTGACGCTGCACCTGCGGTCGTCGTCGGTTGGAGCGCGGGTGGCGTGCTCGCAATCGACCTCGCCGCAAGCCGGCCCGACCTCGTCCGGTCCCTCGTCCTGATCGAGCCTGCCTTCCGACTGGCGCTCCGCCCGACCGTCGAAATGCTGCGGATGTTCGCCCGGATGCTCGGCGCGCGAGCCCGGCGCGACCAGCGTGGAGCTGCCGCCAGCATGTACCGCTGGTCAAACTCGTATACGAGCGGCGGCAGCGGCTTCGACCGCCTCCCCTCGGCGGAGCAGGAGGGGATGCTCGCGAACGCGCCGTCGACCGTGCGCGAGATCGACCAGCTCACAAGACCGGCGCCCTCGTCGCGGGCCGTGCGGGGAATCACCTGTCCGGTTACCTGCGTTGAGGGATCGCTCAGTGAGCCGGTGTTCCCACGCGCGATCCAGCGACTCCAGCGACTCCTGCCGCAGATCCGCGTCGCCGGCATCGAAGGTGGAGCGCACATGCTTCACCGCGACCAGCCCGAGGAATGGGCGCGGGCCGTGCTCGAGGCCACCGCGCCCGCCGTCGCAGCGCCCGCATAGGACCGTGCCGGGTCGGCTGTACCAGGCTACGGGCGGCCGACTATTTGCGGCTGTGTATGACCGCGCGATGGCGGCGGCCGAGCGAGCGGGCTTGGCGGATCGCCGCGCCCGGCTGCTGGCCGGTGCGCGCGGCGCAACGCTCGAGCTCGGCGCCGGGACCGGGACCAACCTCGCCCACTACCCGGAGGCCGTCACCGAATTGGTGCTCAGCGAGCCGGGCCCGCACATGGCGCGTCGCTTGCAGGCTCGTCTCGACGCATCGAGCCACACGGCGGAGGTCGTCGTGGCGCCGGGCGAGGAGCTCCCGTTCGCCGACGACCACTTCGACACCGTTGTTGGAACGCTGATTCTCTGCACGGCGCCCGACCCGGTCGCGGTGCTTGCCGAGGTCACTCGCGTGTTGCGCCCTGGTGGTCAGCTGCTTTTCATCGAGCATGTTCGTTCCGAGGATCCGAAACTGGCGCGCTGGCAGGACCGGTTGGCGCCGGCGTGGCTGTACGCGGCAGACGGCTGCCATTGCAACCGCGACACGCTGGCTACGTTGAGCGCATCAGACCTCGATCTCGAGCAGGTCGACCGTGGTCGGTTGCCGCGGAGCGCGTCGATCGTGCGTCCTTTGATCGCCGGCGTAGCGCGGGTTTGATCGCGCGCGGAGAATCGCTCTGGCCACGGCTGGCGGAGCTGCCGCTGGTCATCGAGTCCTACGAACTCGAGCGGATTGATCCCGACCGACCCAGCGCGTTCGAGCGCTACACCACCCACGTGCGGCTTCGCGGCGCCGGCACCGACGGGCTCGGCGAGGACATCTGCATGCCCGACGACCAGGCTGCCCTCCACGGGGCGGGACCGACGCTGCCGCTGGCGGGCGAGTGGACGCTGGAGCCCTTCTGCGACCACCTCGCGACGCTCGACCAATGGCCGCAGGAGCCCGAGTGGGAGCAAATGCGCTTCTACCGCCAGTGGACCTACGAGTCGGCGGCGCTCGACCTCGCGCTGCGGCAGGCGGGTATGACGCTACAGGGGGCCCTGGAGCGCGAGCCGCAACCGGTGCGCTTCGTCAACTCGCTGGGGCTGGGCGACCCCCCGACGGTCGAACCGAAGGACCGCGAGCCGCCCAGGTTCGACCCGCTCGCCCGCCGCGTGAAGCTATACCCCGAGCTGCGCTTCAAGCTCGACGCCGAGGTCGGGTGGACGCCGGAGCTGATCGCCGAGATCGTGGCGACGGGCGCGGTCGAGTCGATCGACTTCAAGGGCCTTTACGGATTCGACGTCGACGACATGCCGGCGCTCGTCGCTCTCTATGAGCGCGTGCTCGCGGCCTTCCCCGATGCGCTGCTCGAGGATCCGCACGACCTGCCCGAGATCGCCGCGCTGCTCGAGCCGCATGTGAATCGCGTGTCGTATGACGCGCCGATCCACTCGGTGAAGGACATCGAGACGCTGCCGCTGCCCGCGCGTACCGTGAACATCAAACCCTCGCGCGCCGGCGGCCTGCGACCGCTGTTCGACCTCTACGCCTATTGCGAGGCCAACGACTTGACGATGTACGGCGGCGGGATGGGCGAGCTCGGCGTGGGCCGCGGCCAGGTCCAGCTGCTGGCATCGCTCTTCCACGGCGACGCACCCAACGACGTCGCGCCCGGTGGCTACAACGCCGATGAGCCATCCGATGACCTGCCACCGAGCCCGTTGGCCCCGTCGGGGGAGCCGACGGGCTTTCGCTGGTCTTAGCCTCCGCTCGATCTTCTCTGTGCCAGACTCGCCTGGCCATGGCTTCGCAGGGCCCCGAGAAGGCCGTTCGCGAGTTGGTAGCCGCCTTCAACGAGCGCGACCTCGAAAGCTTCATCGCCGGCCTCGACACCGAGGTCGAGCTCCTGCCGCTACTGGCGCAGCTCGAAGGGAAGGCTTACCGAGGCCACGACGGCGCGCGCGAGATGTTCGTTGAGCTCGACCAGGACTGGGAGCACGTCCGAATCGAGATCGACGAGCTCCGAGACGCCGGCGAGGAGGTCGTCGCCCTGTGCCATCTTCGGTCCCGCGGTCGTGTCAGCGGCGTCGACCTCGATATGCCCTTGGCCGTCCTTTGGCGGTTCCGGCGCGGCAAGATCCTGTACCTCAAGAGCTTCTCCGAGCCTGCGGACGCGCTCCGCGCTGCTGGCCTCGAGTAAGCCCGGGGAGTCGGCTACCGAGCGTTCGGGTACTCGGAAGCCGAACCCGAAAGGAGCTCGAGGCGATGCTGTCCACTGCGAACCCCACCACCAACGTGCTGCTGCGCGGCGAGGAGACCGGCGGCGAGGTGTCGTTGACCGAGATCGTGGTCCCGCCGCGCGCGGGCCCGCCGCTGCACAAGCACGACTTCGACGAGGCGTTCTACGTGCTCGAGGGCGAGCTGATCTTCCAGATCGACGACGCCCTCGCCACCAAGGGAGCGGGCGAGCTCGCGTTCGCGGCGCGCAACGTGGTCCACGCGCTGGCCAACCACAGCGACGCGCCCGCTCGCTACGTGCTCGTCTGCACACCCGCGGGCTTCGAACGCCACTGGGCGCGCATCGCGGCCGATGCGGCGGGGGTTGACCCGCCGGACTGGGCCCAGCAGCCGATCCCCGAGGTCACCGTCGTCGGCCCGCCGATCGAGGCGCCAGGGTGAGCTCGCGCCGGGGCGTGCCGCTAGCGGTTACGGTGGAGCCGCGGCCGGGGTAAGCCTGGTCATCCGCGAATGGGAGGTCAGCATGTCGGAGAGCACGCAAGATTCGGAACTGAAGGGCCGTCATGCCGCGATGTGGGCGTCCGGCGACTACCCGGCCATGGTCGAGACGTTCCTGCTGCCGTTGGGACCGCGCTTGGTCGAGGCTTGCGGCATCGATTCGGGCGCACGCGTGCTCGATGTCGCCGCCGGCACCGGCAATGCCTCGCTCCCCGCGGCCGAGAGCGGCGCGAATGTGGTCGCCAGCGACCTGACCCCGGAGCTACTCGAAGCGGGCCGGCGCCGGGCGGAGGACAAGGGGCTCGAGCTCGAATGGGCCGAGGCCGATGCCGAGAACCTGCCCTTCGACGACGCCTCGTTCGACGTCGTCATGTCGTCGATCGGCGCGATGTTCGCGCCCCACCACCAGGACGTCGCGGACCAACTCGTGCGCGTCTGCAAGCCCGGCGGCACGATCGGGCTGATGAGCTGGACGCCGGAGGGCATGATCGGCGCGTTCTTCCGGATGATGGGGCCGTTCGCCCCGCCTCCGCCCCCCGGTGCGCAGCCCCCGCCGCTGTGGGGCAGCGAGGACCACGTGCGCGAGCTGTTCGGTGACCGCGTCGAGTGGCGGACGATGGAGCGCGACGTGCTCGACATAACCGCCTTCGAACACCCGAATGACTGGGGGGAGCACTTCAAGGGTCTCTACGGCCCGACGGTCGCGGCGCGGGCGAACGCCGAGAAGGATGGCCGCGAGGCTGAGCTCGACGAGGCGCTGGAGAAGTTCTGCGAGGAATGGAACCTCGGCAGCGCCGACGACGCGCGCTTCGAGCAGGAATACCTGATCAGCGTGGGGACGAGGGCCTAGTGCCGGGGCCGCGAGAAGCGTCAGCCCGCCGCGTCGTCGGCGCCGAGGATCACGTGCTCTTCGCTCAAAAACAGCGAGGAGCGGCCGAAGTCGATGAACTTCGCCTCGTCTTCGGCCAGTGTTCGTCCCGTTTTCTGTCCCTCCTCGCTCGTGAATGCAGACGCGAGATCCTCGAGCGAGTCCCACCAAAGCTCGGCCAGGCCGTCGAACGACTCGGCCGTGTCCCGCGTCGCGGCCAGCTGGGCGTTGAGCTCCGGAGCGACCGTGTGGGTCTGGACGTAGCGCCGCGCGCCGAGCGGCTCGACGAGACGGCGCGCCAACGGGCCGTGCTCCTCGAGCCAATAGCGGTGGAACTCCTCCTCCGGCACGTCCTCTCGCCGGCGGATGACGAATACGAGCTTGACCACGATGCGACCTCCTGGAGTCAGGAACGAGTTGTGGGGACCGATGAGACTCTAGGCGCAGGGGTTTGAGACATTCGCCGTCGCGGTAGGTCCTTGCCGCGCGCGAGGCCGGCACACGGGGAGGGGGCACGATGGAAGGAAGAGAGGGCGGTAACGGACGGCTGACCGCGAACACCGGCGCCTCCAGGACGGACCTGCACCAGGTAACGGGGGCGGGCCTGGCCCATCTCTCGCTCGGAGAGCTGCTCGAGTCGCTGCTCGAACGCGTGCTCCGACTCGTGGAGGCCGATACGGCGGCGATCCTCTTGTTGAGCGAAGACGAGCCAATCCTCGAGGTTCGGGCGGCAAAGGGGCTCGAGGAGGAGCGGCTCGAGGCCGGGTTCAAGACGCAAGTGGGATCGGGATTCGCCGGCCAGGTAGTGGCCGCGCGGCAGCCGATGATCGTCGATGACCTCCGCAGCGAGGACGACGCGGATCCGTTCCTCATCCAGCACGGGGTACGTTCTCTCCTGGGCGTCCCGCTGATCGTCGAGCAGCGATTGGTCGGCGTCCTCCAACTCGGATCGCTCGTGCCGCGGCGGTTTACCAACGAGGCGATGGAGGTCGTGCAGGTTGCCGCAGACCGAGCGGCACTCGCCGTCGAGTACAACCGGCTATGGACCGCCGAGCGCCGAGCGCGCACGGAGGCGGAGGCGATGGCTACGCGTGTGCAGAACCTCCAGCTCGTCACCGAGGCGGCGCTTGCCTATCTCACCCTCGAAGACCTGCTCGAGGAACTTCTCGTGCGCGTGGCTCAGGTGCTCGAAACCGATACGGCCGCGATTCTGCTGTTGACCGAGGACGGCGAGACGCTTGCCGCGCGCGCGGCGAAGGGCCTCGAGGAGGAGGTCGAGCACGGGTTCACGATCCCCGTGGGAGCCGGTTTTGCGGGTCGCGTCGCCGCCGAGCGACGACCAGTCGTGCTCGACTCGGTCGGCCCGCGCGACGTCCTGAACCCGATCCTGCTCGAGAAGGGCGTTCGGTCGCTCCTCGGGGTTCCGCTCGTTGTCGAGCAGCACCTCGTTGGCGTTCTGCACGTCGGGACCCTTACCCCGCGAAAGTTCACCGCTGACGACATCGACTTCCTGCAAGCGGTCGCCGACCGCGCGGCGCTCGCGATCGAGCGGGACCAGCTGCTCGAGGCGCAGCGACTGACGCGAGCGGTCCAGGAGAGCCTTCTTCCGCCCGGGCTGCCGGCATTGCCTGGCCTCGCGTTGGCGGCGCGCTACCAACCGGCAGCCGAGATCTCGCGGGTGGGTGGCGACTGGTACGACGTGATCCGGCGTCCCGATGGCGTGATCGGCCTCGCGATCGGCGATGTCGTCGGCCATGGGATCGAGTCGGCGACGGTGATGGGGCACCTGAGGAACGCATTGCGAGCGTATGCGCTCGATACAGGCGAGCCGGGCCCCACGGTGGAAAAGCTCTCCCGTTTCGCACGTGAGCTTCCGGGCCGGCCGACGGCGACATGTCTCTACGGAGTCTTCGACCCGCTCACCGGAGAATTTCGCTACGCGAGCGCCGGCCATCCACCCCCTCTGATCGTCGCCGGCCCGCGCCGCAGCCGGTTCGGCCGATCGGCCAACTTCCCGCCCCTCGGGGCGCTCGCGGGCGGCAGCGGTGAGAGCGAACTCCGTCTCGATGAGGGTGAGACCGTTCTCCTCTACACGGATGGGTTGATCGAACGTCGCGGCGAGAGCCTCCTGGACGGCCAGCAGCGGCTGCAATCGATGGCCGAAACGAGTCAACCCGAGCCCCTGTGCTCGGCCGTCCTGAGTGCGGTCGGAGACGACGCCGACGATGACATCGCGGTGCTCGCGCTTCAGCTCGAGCCGGTGCGGAGTTCGTTCCATCACACGGTGCCCGCTGAGCCGGGCGAACTGGTCTCCGTGCGCAGATTCCTGGCGCGCTGGCTGAAGCGGCACGACGCGGATCCGCATGACATCGAGGCGATCACGCTCGCCTGTGGCGAGGCATGCGCGAATGCGATCGAGCACGCCTATCGTCCTCACGCGACGAGCTTTGAGGTCAGTGGGCGCAGCAGGAGCGGGACGATCGAGATTGAGGTTCGCGACTCTGGTTCGTGGCGACCGCCACGGGGTATCGACCGCGGGCGGGGGGTTCCGTTGATGAAGGCGATGATGGACGAGGTTCGGGTGAGCTCGGACCCGAAGGGAACGACGATCACGATGCGATACCGGCTGAAGGCGCGCGATGGCTGAACTGGCGAGTTTCGAGATCGCAACACGTGACACCGCATCGGTCGCCCGGCTCGGCGGTGAGGTCGACGCGTCGAACGCGGCGCGGCTCACCCAGGAGATCCTCGAGCAGGTTCCGAACGTCGCGATAGGGCTCGCCCTCGACCTGAGGGAGGTGAGCTACCTCGACAGCGCAGGAGTCCACATGTTGATCAAGCTCTCGTCCGGGCTCGTCGCCCGCGGTCAGCAGCTCCGCCTGGTCGTAGGGCCCGACGCGTTCGCCGCAGAGGTGCTCGCGCTTGCCGGCCTCAGGGCAACCATCCCTGTCGATGGCACTCTCGAGCAGGCCCTCGAGGCCCTTTCCTGAGGCGTTTGCCTGCTCGGTCACGATGTGATCCACTGAGCGTTTCACGGCGAAGAAGCTGACCGTGACCGCAACCGCCGACAAGCCCGCCCGCAGAGCGTGGAAGCACGACCTCGCCCCCTACCTGGCGATCGACCAGCGGCGCAGCCTCGGCCAGATCGCGAGCGTCGTCATTCCGTACCTCGGGGTCTGGGCGCTCGCCTTGGCGGTTGAGCCCGATCCGCTCGTCGCGGTCGGGCTTGGACTCCTCACCACCGTGTTCATCTCGCGGATGTACTCGCTGTTCCACGACCTCACGCACAACTCGCTCTTCGTCTCGCGCGCGGCGAACGCGCGCTGGGGCCATTTGCTCGGGTTCCTCCTGTTCACGCCCTACCGCTGGTGGCAGCGTCAGCACAGCCTCCACCACGCCCACACCGGCAACCTCGACAAGCGGGGACCGGGCGAGATCTACACGATGACGCTCGCCGAGTACGAGCAGGCCTCGCGCCTGCGCCGCCTCGGCTACCGGCTCTATCGCAACCCTGCGCTGATCCTGTTCGTCGGCCCGGCGCTCGTCTTCCTCTTCGACCGGCGCTTCCCCCAGCGCGGCATGTCGCGGCGGATTCTCGCGAGTGTCGTCGCGACCAACATCGCGCTCGCCGGCTGGGTCGTCGGAATGAGCGCGCTCGTCGGGATCGGCACCTTCCTCGTCATCACTGCCACGACGCTCGTCGCGGGAGGTGCGATCGCCGCCTGGATGCTCTACATCCAGCACCAGTACGAGGACACCTACTACATGGCCGCGGGCGACTGGGAGTTCGAGCACGCAGCCCTGCAGGGGAGCTCGTTCCTGCGCCTGCCCCGTCCCCTCGCGTGGATGGTCGGCAACGCCAACTACCACCACGTCCACCATCTCAGCGCAAAGATTCCGAACTACCGCCTGCGTGCCGCGCACGAGCAGCAACCGGTGTTCGCCGCGACGCCCGTGATCACGATTCGCACCAGTGTGGCGGCGTTCCGCCTCAAGCTCTGGGACGAAGAGGCCGCCCGCCTCGTGCGGTTCCCGCCGCGTCGTGCGCGGATACCGGCCGGCGACCTCGCACGCGCGGCATCGGCAGGCCCAGGGCGGCGCGAAGAGATCGCCGCCTAGAGCCTTCGACCGGCCTGTCCTGTGGGAGGATCGGTCGGTGGACCCCGAGCAGGTCGCGTACGAAAGTCCTGCCGGGCGCTGGGTACTGGCTGTAGCGGTCCTCGGCTCCGGACTCGCGTTTCTCGACGGGACCGTCGTGAACGTGGCGCTGCCGGACATAGGCCGCGATCTCGACGCTTCGACCAGCTCGCTCCAGTGGATCCTCAACGGCTACCTGCTCACGCTCGCGTCCCTGATCCTGCTGGGCGGCTCGCTCGGGGACCGCCTCGGGCGCCGGCTCGTCTTCGTCGTCGGCGTCGGCATCTTCACCATCGCGTCGCTGTTATGCGCGCTCGCGCCGACGGTCGAGTTGCTGATCGCGGCGCGCCTGTTGCAGGGGGTGGGCGGTGCGCTGCTGACTCCCGGCAGCCTCGCGATGATCGAGGCCAGCTTCGTGCCGGGCGACCGCGCCCGCGCGATCGGCGCGTGGTCGGGCCTCGGCGGCGTCGCGGCGGCGATCGGTCCGCTGCTCGGGGGCTATCTCGTCGAGGCCGTGTCGTGGAGGGCGATCTTTCTCATCAACCTCCCGATCGGACTCTTCGTCATGGCGATGGCTGCACGTCACGTCCCGGAGACGCGCGATCCGACCGCGAGCGGGCGGCTCGACTATCCCGGCGCGACTCTGGCGGCGATCGCCCTAGTGGGCGTTACCTACGCGCTCATCGAAGCCCCGAACGACGGGCTGTCGCCGGCGATCGTCGTGACGGGTGCGGGCGGACTGCTCGCCTTCATCGCCTTCCTGTTGGTCGAACGGCGAAGCGCGAACGCGATGATGCCGCTCGACATCTTCTCCTCGCGACAGTTCAGCGCCGCCAACCTGGTGACGTTCGTCGTCTACGCGGCGCTCGGGGGCGTGTTCTTCCTGCTCGTCGCCTTCCTGCAGATATCGCTCGACTACTCGCCAATCGCAGCGGGCGCGGCCTCGCTGCCTGTCACGGCCTTGATGCTCCTGTTCTCGGCCCGCGCCGGTGCACTCGCGCAACGGATCGGGCCACGCATCCCGCTCACGGCCGGACCGTTGGTGATCGCAGCCGGGCTTCTTCTGCTCACGCGAATCGAACCCGGCGACGCCTACGTCACCGGAGTGCTGCCGTCGGTCCTCGTGTTCGGCGCCGGCCTGACGCTCGTCGTTGCGCCCGTCACGGCGACGGTCCTGGCCGCCGCGGACGAGCGCCACGCGGGCATCGCCTCGGGCATCAACAACGCGGTCGCTCGTGTCGCGGGCCTGCTCGCCGTCGCCGTGCTGCCGTTGATCGCGGGCCTCTCTGGCGACGGCTTCTACGACCCGGACACGATGGCCGACGGCTTTCGAACCGCGATGATCGCGTGCGCCGCGCTCGCGGCCCTCGGGGGTGTGCTCGCCTGGTTGACGATCTCCGGCGAGGTTCTCGCGACCACCGCATCCGACGATGGCGATACGCCGGAGCGCGCCGCGACCGACTACTCCTGTGCCGTCGCCGGCACGCCTCTGCGACCCGCACGCGAGGCGCGCTGCGCCCAGGTAGCCTCTCCGCATGGGTGATCTCGCTCCGTCCGGCAGCCGGATGCCGCGCCGCAAGCGCGAGCAGCGCGCGTATCGGCTCGTGCTCGTCGGAGGCGGCGCTGCGGCAGTGGCGGTCGTCGGCTTCGTGCTCGCCGTCGTAGGCGTCATCAGCCTCGGCATCCCGCTGATCGCCGCGATCGTCGCGGGCGTCTGCGCGCTGTTCTTCAAGTCGACCGTCAAGGGCTAGCTCCGCCCCTTACGATCGGGCGCCCCGATCCCAGGAGCAGCCATGATCAGCAAGCTGGACTTCGTCGGTGTTCCTTCGCAGGACGCCGACCGCTCACGCAAGTTCTACGTCGAGACGCTCGGCCTGCGCGCCGACGACAAGGCCAACTACGAGTTCTGGGTCGGCGATACGTGCTTCGGGATCTGGGAGCCGGAGAAGTTCGGAATGGAGTTCGCTCCGCAGAAGAATGGCCACCCGGCGCTCCATGTCGACGACGTCGCCGCTGTCCGGGCGGAGCTCGAAGGAAAGGGGGTCGAGTTCATCGGTGACGTCCTCGACACGGGTGTCTGCCACATGGCGTTCTTCAACGACCCCGACGGCAACGACCTGATGCTCCACTCGCGCTACGCCGATTAGTTCGCGGCGGCCGGGCGGTCGTAGCATCAGACAACTCGAACGAAAGGAGAGCGGCGATGGCCAAGTACGTGGACGGGTTCGTCCTTCCAGTCCCGAAGAACAAGGTCGACGACTACCGCAAGCTCGCACGCAAGGCGGGGAAGCTGTGGATGGAGTACGGCGCGCTCGAGTACCGCGAGTGTGTCGCTGACGACGTCCCGAAGGGGAAGGTCACCGGCTTCCCGCTGAGCGTCAAGGCGAAGCGCAACGAGACCGTGATCTTCGCCTACATCCTCTACCGCTCGCGCACTCATCGCGACAAGGTGAACGAGAAGGTCATGGCGGACCCGCGGATGACGGAGGGGTGGGATCCCGACGACTTCCCGTCCGACATGAAGCGGATGTTCTGGGGCGGGTTCGAGACGATCGTCGAGCTCTAGCGGATCTCCCGACGGCCGAGCACGAGCAGGCCGACGAGGCGTGAGACCACCATCGCCACGTAGCCAAGTCCGGCGAGCTGTTCCATCATCACGACAGAGCGGGCGAAGCCGCGGACGGGGACGATGTCGCTCAGGCCGGTGCTCGAAAGCGTCGTAAAGCTGAGGAAGAGCAGTTCGAGGAAGCTGCGCGCCGCGTCGGGATCGATGGCGGCGTTGAAGCTGCCGGGCGCGACTGCCTGGATGACCGTGTAGGTGTAAGCGAACGCCCACGCGACAAGCGTGAACGTGGCACCGACGGCGAACAGCTCGTCGCGGGTGATGTCGTGGTCTTCGAGCATGTACGCGAGCAGCGCCCAGGCGGCGTAGAAGTAGAGGACCGCCTCGAGCGCCGACGAGTACGGAAGCAGCGCGTCGTCGCCGGAAATCGCCTGGATCAGCAGCAGCACCGTGGCCGGCACCGCGAGCGTCACTCCGAACCAGGTCCTGCCCGGGGTGCTGCGAACGGCGAGCAGGACGAGGCCGAGAATCGCGATCCCGAAGATGCTGATCAGCGCCCGCTGGGCACTGCTCTCCTCCATGAACGGGTAGATGAGGACGGCGGCGAGCTGGGCGAACAGCAGGATCGCCGAGGGCTCGCGGCGGGCCAGCTTCAGCATGGGCGCAAGCTAGCTGGCGCCCCGGCCGCCACCGTTTTGCCGCCGGTCGCCCGGGTAGTTCGTCGAACGGAAGCGACGAGAGGAGGACCACACCATGGCTAAGGACCACGGCCCGAGCGTGAAGGACGACAAGCAGTACGAGGGACTGCGCAAGAAGGGAATGAGCAAGTCGCGCGCTGCGGCGATCGCGAACTCGCCCGACTCGGCGAAGAAGGGCGGAAAGCGGTCCAACAGCGGCGGCAGCAGCCGCAGCCGCAAGTCGAGCGGTCCGGGCAGCGGCGGCAACCGCGCCCAGAAGCAGGCGGCCGGCCGGAAGGGCGGCAAGGCGACCGCGGGCAAGTCGTAGCCGGCCCGCCGCCCGCTACGGTTCGCGGCGATGACGACGGCCGCCGCGACCGAGATCTACTCGATCCCGCAGGAGCACCTCGACTTCCGCGACACGATCCGCGCGCTCGCGCAGGAGAAGATCGCCCCGCGCGCGGCCGAGATCGACCGCAAAGGCGAGTACCCGTCGGACATCCGCGAGCTACTCGCCGAGCACGATGTGCTCGCGCTGCCGTTCGAGGAGGAGTACGGCGGCACCGGCACCGGCACGCTGATGCTGCAGATGGCGGTCGAGGAGATCGCGAAGGCGTGCGCGTCGAGCGCGTTGATCCTGATGGTCCAGGAGCTCGGGACGCTGCCGATACGCCTCTTCGGCACCGAGGAGCAGAAGCAGCAGTGGTTGCCTGACTGCGCGTCGGGCAAACACTCGCCGGCGTTCGCCCTCTCCGAGCCCGAGGCCGGCTCCGACCCGGCGTCGATGCGGACGACGGCCGTTCAGGACGGCGACGAGTGGGTGATCAACGGCCAGAAGAATTGGATCTCGAACGCGACGATCGCGGACTTCTACGTCGTTCTGTGCTCGACCGACCGCGAGCAGCGACGTACGACCGCGTTCATCGTCGAGGCCGACCGCGACGGGTTCGATCCCGGCAAGCTCGAGCACAAGCTCGGCATCAAGGGATCGCCCACCGGCCAGCCCTCATTCACCGATGTGCGGGTACCGGACGAGAACCGCATCGGCGAGGTGGGCAAGGGGCTGAGCGTTGCCCTCGCGACGCTCGAGCGCACACGCCTCGGCGCGGCGGCGCAGGCGGTCGGCATCGCGCAGGGCGCGACCGACTACGCCCTCGGCTACGCGAAGGAACGCGAGACCTTCGGCAAGCCGATCCTCGAGCACCAGGGTCTCCAGTTCAAGCTCGCCGACATGGAGACGCGCACCGCAGCCGCCCGCGAGCTGCTGTACAAGGCGTGCGCCCTCGCCGATCGCGACGATCCCCAGCTCGGCAAGTGGACCTCGATGGCGAAGCTGTTCGCCTCCGACACGGCGATGGACGTGACCGTGGACGCCGTCCAAGTCCTCGGCGGCTACGGCTACGTGAACGAGTACCCCGTCGAGCGCATGATGCGCGACGCGAAGATCACCCAGATCTACGAGGGCACGAACGAGATCCAGCGGGTCATAATCGCGCGCGCCCTCGGCGCCGGCGCCGGCTGACCCAACGTTTCGCGTGCCCAAGCGCCCGCTGCTTCTCGTAGACACGCCGTTCTTCCTCTTTCGCGCGTTCTACGCGCTGCCGAAGAAGATCACCGGCGCGGGTGGGCGCCCGGTCAACGCGCTGCTCGGCTCGACGAACGCGATCCTCGCGGCGGCCGACGAGCACGACGCGCGGGCGGTCGTCTGCTGCTTCGGCCCCGATGCCGCGCCGTACCGCGTCGAGCTCTTCGAGGGCTACCACGCCGACCGCGTGGACGCGTTTCCCGATCCGCTCGAATGGCAGTGGGAGCAATCGCCTGGGCTATGCGAGGCGCTGGGGTGGACCAGCGCCTACGACGAAACGGTCGAAGCCGACGACCTGCTCGGCTCCTACGCCACCGCCGAGGTCGAGGCGCGCGGTCGCGCGGTGATCTTCACCGGCGATCGCGACATGTTCCAGTGCGCGCGTCCCGGGGTGGACGTGCTGCTCGCCGCCCGCGGTGGGCCGGTGCTGATGGACGCGGCCGCAGTAGAGCAGCGCTACGGCGTGCCGCCTGCGCTGGTGCCGGACTTCATCGCGCTGCGTGGCGACCCGTCCGACGGGATTCCCGGGGCGAAGGGAGTGGGGGAGAAGACGGCGGCCTCGATCCTCCAGAAGCACGGGTCCCTCGAGGCCGCGCTCGAGGCCGCCTCTTCCGGGTCCAGCCTCGACGTCCAGCGCGACCAGCTGCTCGACTTCAAGGAGATCGCCACGTTGCGGGCGCTGGACCTCGACCGGCCCGCGGACGCGCCTACCGACCGCGAGGGCGGGGCGGCGGCTGCGCGCGAGCTGGGCATGGAGCGGCTGGCGAAGCGCCTCGAGGAGGGCTAGCCAGGTCCACCCCTAGGGCTCCTACCCGCGCACGCGCGCGCGGGCGAACATGAGCCCATGAGCAAGATCCCGCACCCAGGCACCGCGCTCGTCGCCTTCGTCGCCAGCTTCGGCGTTGCGATCGCGCTCGAGTCGCGCGTCGCCGGCGCTGCAGCTACTCGTCGCGCTTCGTGACCCGGAAGATCGAGACGACCTCCGCCTGCTGAGCGTCGGGGTGGATGACGTAGGCGCTCGGCCCGCCGCCGAACCAGCCCGCGCTCTCGTTGTCGCCGACGAAGATCCCCGGATGGCGCTTACCGTCGCCGTCCTCGACCCAGACCGGGTCGCCCTCGTTGAGCCCGTGACTCTCGGTCATGCGGTCAGACTAACCTCTGCCGCATGAAACCTCTGGTTCTGGCGTGCGTGCTCGCTCTCGCGCTCGGGGTCGCCGCTTGCGGCTCCGGCGATGACGAGCCAAAGACGCGCACGGTCTCGGAGCCGAGCGGGACGATCGAGGTGAAGAAGGGAGACCGTCTCGCGCTCGCGTTCGAGCAGAACCCGGGCATCGGCTGGAACTGGCTGCTGGCCGGCGAGCAGCCGCGCGGCGTCGTGACGCGGCGCGGGGTCGAGAACCGCAACGACAACCCCGGCATGGCCGGAGGCTCGACGACCAAGACGTTCCTGTTCGAGGCCGAGAAGGCCGGCCGAACGGTCCTGCGCTTCGAGCGGGACTACCGCGGCGAGAAGATCGACAAGCGCCGCACCGTCACGGTCGAAGTGCGCTAGGACGCCCGTCGCGCGCGAGCGATCCGGCGGCGGCCGCCAGGCAGAGCGCGATCGCGACTGCCGCGCCCGCGCGAGTGTCCAGGTGGTACGCCGCAAAGATCCCCGCGGCGCTCGCGAGCATCGCGGTCGCACCCGCAAGGACCAGCGCCGCCGGGACGCTTTTCGCCACGGTTCCGACCGCGAGCGCGGGGGCGACGAACAGGGCTAGCGAGAGCAGGCTGCCGAGACCCTGCGCCGCGATCGCGACCCCGATTGCCAGCAGGGCGAGTAGCGCGACGCGGACGAGGCCGGGCCGCAGGCGGAGGGCGGCGGCGCTCGGTGCGTCGAAGAGGGTCGTGGCGAGCGGCCGATGGAGCACGGCGAGGACAAGCGGGGTCGCGAGCGCGAGTGCGGCGGCGGCGACGAGGTCGGCATCGGCGACTGCCAGCGGATCGCCAAAGAGCAGGTGGTCGAGTTCGTGGGGGGTGTCCGCCGCGAAGGCGATCAGCCCTCCGATTCCGACGAGCGCCGTCACGACGACGGCGACCCCTGTGTCTGCGCCAGTCCGCTCGATGCCGGCGGCGAGCGCGACAAGGACCACGGCGACCGCGGCCGCTCCCGCGGCACCGAGGAGCAGCGAGGTGCCTGCGACGGTCGCGATCACGAGCCCGGGCAGCAGCCCGTGGGCGAGCGACTCGGTCGCGTATGTGAGCCGGTAGCCCGTCACCCAGTAGCCGATCGGCCCGCAGGCTGCGCCGAGCAGCAGAACTTCCGCCAACGCGCGCAGGGTGGCCTCGGAGCGCCACGGATCGACGAGGAAGTCGAGCACCGCGGTCAATGCTCGTGGTGGTGGGTCGTGATCGCAGCGCGCGGTGTGCCCCGGGCGTCGTCGATAAAGACGAGCTCGCTGCCGTAGGTTCGCTGGAGCACGTCGGGCAGGAGACACTCGGTCGGGGCACCGAAGGCGACCTGGCGGCGGTCGATGCAGAGCACCCGGTCGAAGCCACGCGCGCTTTCGACGTCGTGGGTGGCGACGAGCAGCGTCCGGCCCTCCTCGCGCAGCTCGTCAAAGACTCGTTCGATCGCTTTTGCGCTCGCAGGGTCGACCCCGTCAAGAGGCTCGTCGAGCAGCAGGATCGGGGCGTCCTCGACGAGCGCGCGGGCGATCAGGACGCGCTGGCGCTCTCCGCCGGAAAGGGAGCCGAAGTGGATCGCTGCGGCCTGCTCGAGCCCGACGCGGGCGAGCGCCGCGGTTGCGGCGCTCCGCTCAGCGCTCCGCGCCGGTCGCCACCACGCGCCGCTCGCGAGCGTTCCCATCAATGCCACGTCGAGGGCGCTGACCGGGAAGTCGAGTCGCGTGCGGTCGGTCTGCGGAACGTAGGCGGGCCGGCCCTCGACTCGGAGCCCGCCCTCGAGCGGCTCGATCTCTCCGAGCAGCGTGCGGAAAAGCGTCGTCTTGCCACCACCGTTCGGCCCGAGCACGGCGGCTGACTCCCCGCCCGACAGCGCGAAGGTGACATCGACGATCGCCGGCCGGCCGCCGTAGCCGGCGCTCAGGTGGCGGGTTTCGAGGAGGGAGCTCATCGGACCGGTGCATGGGCGACGAGCGGGCCTCGAGTGCGATCCCCGTGTGCGATGGCGGTGCGCCCGCCCGCGCTGGCGGCGAAACCGAGCCCCGCAACCACGGCGATAACCGGCCCGGGTGGGGCAGCGAGCCAGTGGGCGACGTAGAGCGCGACGAGTGCTTCAGCGAGGGCGAGGACGATCGCTCCGGCGATCAGAGCGCTGACGCTCCGCGCCCAGAGCAGAGCAGTCGCCGCGGGCAGGACGAACAACGCGCTCACGAGCAGCGCGCCGACGGCCGACAGCGCGGCGACCACGGTCAGCGCGACGACCGCCATCAGCAGGCGGTCGAGCGTGCGCGCCCGGCGGCCCCTCGTCGCGCTATCGGGATCGAAGGCGAACGCGGTCCATGCGCGGCCGCAGGAGACACTCACCGCGACGGCGACAAGGGTTGCGCCCCCCGACAGCAGCACGTCTGACGTGGAGAGCCCGGACAGGGAACCGAAGAGCGACTCCTCCACAACCTCATGCGGGTCGCTGGCCTCGCGCGAGAGCAGATCGCCGACCGCGAGCGCGGCAACGAGCACGAGCGCGGTGGCGGCATCGGGCGAGACGCCACGCCTGCGTCCTGCCCGCTCGACGCCGGCGGTGTACGCGAGCGCCGCGACGGCGCCTCCGATCGCTGTGCTCACGCCGGCCGCCGACGCCACTACGAGCCCGGGGAAGGTCGCGGTGCCGACGGCGTGGGTGAAGAAGGCGAGCCGCCGCAGCACGACCCACGTGCCGACGAGCCCGCCGGCAATGGCGAGCAACGCGAGCTCCAGCAGCGCAGTGCGCAGGTAATCGAGCTCGACCAGGTCGAGGGGGGAGGGCATGGCTGGAAACTCTAGATGAAAAGGATTATCGTTTGCATCTATGCCCCGCGACACCACCCAGCGCCGCGCGATCGAGCGAGAGCTGCGCGGCGCCGAGACCGCGGTCACCGCGCAGGAGCTCCACGACCGCCTCGACGGCGTCGGCCTCGCGACGGTGTACCGCAACCTCCAGCGCCTGGCCGACGAGGGTGCGGCCGACACGATGCGCCGCGACAACGGCGAGCTCGCGTTCCTCATCTGCGAGGGCGGCCACCATCACCACCTCGTCTGCCGCGCCTGCGGCCACGTGGAGGAGATCCGCGACTGCGAGCTCGACACCTGGTCCAGCCGCGTCGCGCGCAAGCACGGCTTCAGCGAGGTCGAGCACCGCGCCGAGCTGGTCGGCGTGTGCCCGGACTGCGCCTAGCGCCCTCGGCTAGCCTGCGCGCACCCCGACCGAGGAGCTCGCATGAACGACGACGGTGTCGTGCTCGTCGAGCAGCGCGGACGCGTGCTGCTCATCACCATCAACCGCCCGGATCAGCGCAACGCCGTGAACCGCGCGGTCGCCGAGGGCATCGCCGCGGCGCTCGACCGGCTCGAGGCGGAGGACGAGCTTTCGATCGGGATCCTCACCGGCGCGGGGAAGGGGTTCTGCGCCGGCCAGGACCTCAAGGCGCTCGTGGCGGGCGAGGTCTCGATCGTCGAGAACGGCGGCTTCGCCGGGATCGTGCAGCGCGACCTGTCAAAGCCGGTGATCGCGGCGGTCGAGGGGTTCGCGCTCGCGGGTGGCTGTGAAGTCGCGCTCGCCTGCGACCTGATCGTCTCCGCCGACGACGCCAAGTTCGGCGTGCCCGAGGTCAAGCGCGGCCTGGTCGCGGCGGCCGGAGCACTTCGCCGGCTGCCGGAGCGGCTGCCGCTCGGGATCGCGAAGGAACTCGTCCTCACGGGCGACCCGATCACCGCCCAGCGCGCGGCGGATCTCGGGCTGGTCAACAGGCTCGCCGAGCCGGGTCAGGCGCTCGACACCGCCCTCGGGCTCGCCGCCGAGATCTCGAAGAACGGCCCGCTCGCGCTATCGGTCAGCAAGGAGATCCTCGACCTCCAGGCCGGATGGACCGAGGACGAGTTCTGGCAGCAGCAGATGGAGTACGGCCAGAAGGTCTTCACCTCGAAGGACGCGATCGAGGGCGCCACCGCTTTCGCCGAGAAGCGCGAGCCGGTCTGGACGGGCACTTAGCGGGCTAGCCGCTGGCCGGCGCTGGCTCAACGGCGTCGCCGTCGCCTCCGCCACGCGCGCGCAGGCGGAGGCCGATGATCGGGAAGAGCGCGGTCGAGATGATCCCGGCGGCCACGAGGCTCGCCGCGGTCGAGGCCCGCATGTGCCCTTCTCCGACGGCGATCGTCGTGATCGCCACGACCAGCGGCAGCTGGGTGGCCGAGAAGAACCCAAGCGCGAGGCGGTCCCGGCGTTCGGCGAGCGCGTTGCGGTAGAGCAGCAGCGCCGGCACGCCGCGAACGATCAGGAAGAGGACGACGAAGAGCGGCAGCTCGAGCGCTCGGATCGGATCGTCTGCGAGCGCTGAGATGTCGAGCGCCATGCCGCTGACGACGAAGAAGAACGGGATCAAGAAGCCGAAGCCGACAGCGGTGAGCTTCGACTCGAGGATCGTGACTTCGCGTCCCTTCAGCGCGAGCCGCAGGATGACGCCGGCGACGAAACCTCCGAGCAGCAGATCCAGCCCGAGCTCGGTCGCGAGCGCGGCGAGGGCGAACACGAGCACGACCGCGATGCGGATCGCCAGCTGGCTCGAGCTCTCGAGCGTCCGCTCGAGGAAATGCCAGCCGCGCGGCAGGTAGCGGACGGCGAGCACGCCGATGATCACCGCGGCGACGATGAACGCGACCAGCACCGCGATGCTGGACACCGGACTCTGGGACGAGAAGAGCACGGTGATCAGGACGATCGGGCCGAACTCCCCCATCGCGCCGGCGCCGAGGAGGTAGGTACCGAAACGCGTCCGAAGCTCGCCGGCGTCGCCCAGGATCGGGATCAGCGTCCCGATCGCGGTCGTCGCCATGGCCGAGCCCGTGTAGAGCAGCGACAGCACGACGCCCGCGAGCGCGAGCAGGCTGCCGAAGCTGTAGGCGAGCGCGAGCGAGATGCCCCACCCGATCGCAGCCAGCTTCAGGGGCTCGCCGCGGATCCGCTCGAAATCGATCTCGTACCCGGCGAAAAAGAACAGCATTCCGAGGCCGAGGTTCGAGAAGAACCGGATGAACTCGTCCGGCTGGGCGAGATTCGCGACGTCGGGGCCGACGATGATCCCGAGCACGATCTCGAGCACCACGACCGGGACGAACAGCCGGCGCGAGACCAGCCCGGCCGCGGTCGCCGCGAGCGCCGCCACCGCCACGACGACGAGGAACGACTGGGCGTCGACCGTGACCATGTGCGAACGCTATCCGCGCCGCCGACAACCGGCTCAGGACACGAAGAGGGCCCGGCGCCGAGCCGGGCCCTCCGTAACGCCATCACGGGTACTCGCTAGGGCGAGGTGACCGCCCAGGTCCCGCTGATCGAGATGAGGTTGGTGTCGTCAGCGGTCACGTTCACGGTCGCGCCGAAGCGGTTCGCCTTGGCGAAGGTGTCAGTGACCGGGTCGCCGACGCCCTTTGACTGGGCCGGCGTCTGCAGGCTCGACCCCTCGTAGACGCAGAGATGGCCGCTCTTCGCCTTCGGGAAGCTGGCGCTGCCGGGGCACTCGGTCGGCGGGCTTTGCCCTTGCTTGATGTAGTGCGACGTGGGCGCCGACTTGAGCGTGAAGACGAACGAGATCGAGTCGCTCGCGTAATCCTTGCCGCCGGTGCTGGGGCCGGCTGCCGAGAAGTTCCCGCGCAGCGTCTTGCCGCTGCCGAGCTCCGGGATGTTGCCGGGCTGCTTGAAAACGTCGTTCATGGCGGCGCCGTCCTGCAGGTGGCTCGCGCCGACACTGTTAGCCGGCAGGCGCGCGGCTGCGTAGGAGGTGCCGCCGAGGGCGATGAAGAGGGCCAGGTACGCCAGCAGGTGATGGCGCAGATGCGAGGTGAGTTTGTGGGTCATGGGGTCTCTCCTGATGTGGTCGTTGAGCGTTTTCACTACACGCTCAAGCGCGCGTGGCGCGACTACTTACGCGAGGCGAACCAGGAAGCATCGGCGGACCTTGACAAATCCGCTATGGTTGTAAACCAGCTAGACGATATTAGCCACGATGTAAACGACAATCGGAGGAATCAAGCCCAGATGGAAGCGACCGCCGCAACGCCCGAGTCGACCCTGGAACTCGATTGGACCGACCCCAAGCGCCACCTCTGGCTGCTCGGGCTGATCGTCCCGCTGACGCCGTTCATCGCCTGGGGCGTCGTCGAGCTGACCGGGGTCGGCGCCCTGTGGTGGCTCGGGCCGGTGATCGTCTACATCCTGCTGCCGGTCCTCGACATGCTGATCGGCAAGGACTCCGCGAACCCGCCCGACAGCGTGCTCAAGTGGCTCGAGGACGACCGCTACTACCGCTGGTGCACCTACGTCTTCATTCCAATCCAATACGCGGCGCTCGTGTTCGCCTGCTGGCAGTGGGCCTATGGCGGACTCTCGGTGCTCGAGAGCCTCGGGCTTGCGATCACCGTCGCGATGGTCGGTGGGATCGCGATCAACACCGCGCATGAGCTCGGCCACAAGCGCGACAAGCTCGAGAAGTGGCTGTCGAAGATCGCTCTCGCCCAGACCGCTTACGGCCACTTCTTCATCGAGCACAACCGCGGTCACCACGTCCGCGTCGCGACACCCGAGGATCCGGCGAGCTCGCGGCTCGGCGAGAGCTTCTACGAGTTCTTCCCGCGCACCGTATGGGGGAGCCTGACCTCGTCGATCGAGATCGAGCGCAAGCGCCTCGACCGCCTCGGCAAGTCGTTCTTCAGCCCGCAGAACGACATCCTCAACGCGTGGGCGATGTCGATCGTGCTGTTCGGCGCGCTGATCGCGATCTTCGGGATCGAGGTCGCTCCGTGGCTCGCGCTGCAGGCGTTCGTCGGCTTCTCGCTGCTCGAGGTCGTCAACTACCTCGAGCACTACGGCCTGCTGCGCCAGAAGAAGGAGGACGGCCGCTACGAGCGCTGCCGACCAGAGCACAGCTGGAACTCGGACAACGTCGCCTCGAACGTGTTCCTCTACCACCTGCAGCGCCACTCGGACCACCACGCGCACCCGACGCGCCGCTACCAGGCGCTGCGTCATTACGAGAACCTGCCGGAGCTTCCCTCCGGCTACGCGACGATGATCCTGCTCGCCTACGCGACGCCGCTGTGGCGGCGGGTGATGGATCCGAAGGTCCTCGCCCACTACGACGGCGACGTCACGCGGGCCAACATCCTGCCGCGCAAGCGGGAGAAGATCCTCGCCCGCTACGGCGCCGGCGCGACCGCATAGGAGGGAGAGCCGATGGCGAAGTTCCAATGCCCGGAGTGCCAGTACGTCTACGACGAGGAAGCGGGCGAGCCGCGTGAGGGCTTCCCGGCGGGAACGCCGTTCTCCGAGGTCCCCGACGACTGGACCTGCCCGGACTGCGCCGTGCGCGACAAGGTCGACTTCGAACCGCGTGCGGAGGACGGGTGAGCGCGGCTACGGCCGCGGCCGCGGGCCGTCCGGCGTTCGCTGAGACCTCGCGCACGCTCCTGCGGGAAACGGTCCTCGACGCCGTCGGCGAGCTGCTCGCCGAGCGCGCGTGGGCCGACGTGCCGATGACGGCAGTCGCCGACCGCGCGGGCGTGTCGCGCCAGACGCTCTACAACACCTTCGGCTCGCGCCACGAGCTCGCGCAGGCCTACGTACTGCGCGAGTCCGACCGCTTCCTCGCCGCGATCAGGGAGCCGGTCCGCGATCGCGCGGACGACCCGCGCGTCGCGCTCACGGCCGCACTCGAGGTCTTCCTCGCGGCTGCGGAGACGAACCCGCTCGTGCGGGCGATCTCGGCTTCCGAGGAGGGCGACGAGCTGCTCGCTCTCGTTACGACCCGTGGCGAGCCGTTGCTCGGGCGTGTGACCGCCGGGCTCGCCGAGCTGATCGAGGGCACGTGGCCCGCGGTAGGCGAGCGCGACGCCGCGCTCGCAGCCGACACGATCGTGCGGCTGGCGATCAGCCACGCCGCGCTGCCGTCGGGATCGCCGGCCAAGAGCGCCGAGGGCATCGGGCGCATCGCCGGGCCGTTCATCGACGAAGTGATCGGCCGCGGCGCCTAGCGCCGCTCCGGCGCGGTGCCGCATCGCCCGCGCCGGCGCCTCTAGGCTGGTCGCGTGCGCAGGGGCTTTGCGATCCTGGCCGGGCTGGTGGCGCTCGCCGCCGCGGCGCCGGCCGCGGAGGCCGCCGGACGCTGTGGTTCGCACCCATGGTGCGACACTTCGCTGTCGCCCGACCGCCGCGCCGAACTGCTCACCGGGGCGCTCACGCTGGAGGAGAAGATCGGCATGCTCGGCGGCGACGAGGTCGTCGGCGTCCTCGGCGGCGAGCACACGCACACCGGCGTCGAGAACGGCGTGCCACGCGTCGGACTGCCGCCCGTCTTCTACTCGGACGGCCCCCTCGGCCCGCGCCAGGGGAAGACGACGGCGATGCCGGCGCCGATGGCGGTCGCCGCGACATTCGACCCGAGGTTCGCCCGCCTCGCCGGCGGCGTGATCGGGAACGAGGCGCGCTCGAAGGGGAACGACGTCGTCTTCGCGCCGACCGTGAACGTCATGCGGACCCCGCTGGGCGGCCGCACGTTCGAGAGCTACGGCGAGGACCCCCACCTCGTCACGCGGATGACCGTCGCCGCGATCGAGGGGATGCAGTCCGAGGGCGTGATCGCGAACGTCAAGCACTTTGCGCTCAACAACCAGGAGGGCTACGCCGGTCCACTCGCGAACGTGATCGGCCGCCCGGGCGTGCCGCTCGGCGTGGGACTCGAGGGCAACCGGCTGTTCGTCGATGTGCGCGTCGGCGAGCGCGCGATGCGGGAGGTGTACCTGCCCCAGTTCGAGGCGGCGGTGAAGGAGGCAAACGTCGGCTCGGTGATGTGCTCGTACAACCGCCTCGGCGGCGAGTACACGTGCGAGAACGGGACCCTGCTCGAGCGGATCCTGCGCGGCGAATGGGGCTTCAAGGGCTACGTCCTCGCCGACTACGGCGGCGCTCACAACACCGTTGCATCGCTCCAGAACGGGCTCGACTTCGAGCCCTGGCCCCCGATCGCCTACCAGCCGCTCTTCATCAGCGCGGCCGTCGGCGGCGGGATCGTCTCGCGCGCGAAGGTTGACGAGCACGTCCGCCGCACGCTGCGGACGCTGTTCGCCTACGGCTTCTTCGACCGCGCCGCGTTCGCCGATGACGACCGCCAGATAAACAAGTCCGCGCACGCGGGGAGCGCGCGCGAGATCTCCGAGGCGTCGGTCACGCTGCTGAAGAACGCCGGCGGCCTGCTGCCGCTCGAGCGAAAGGGCACGATCGCGGTGATCGGCCGCGACGGCGACCGCTTCAAGACCGGCGGCGGCTCGGGCAACGTCGTCCCGTTCGCGCCGGTGACGCTGCGGGCCGGGATCGCGCAGGCGGCCGGCTCGGGCGTCCAGGTGCGCTACGACGACGGCACCGACCTCGACCGCGCCGCCGCGCTCGCGCGCAACAGCGACCTCGCGGTCGTGGCCGTCGGCGACTACCAGATCGAAGGCGTCGATCGCTACTGCCTCAGCCTCCAGTGCCCCGACTTTCAGGGCGACCAGGACGGCCTCGTCGCGAAGGTCGCCGCGGCGAACCCGCGCACGGTCGTCGTGCTTCAGACCGGCGGTCCCGTCTTGACGCCCTGGCGCGACGGTGTGCCGGCGATCGTCGAGGGCTGGTATCCCGGGCAGCAGGGCGGCGAAGCGATCGCGCGCGTGCTGTTCGGCGACGCCGACCCCGGCGGGCGCCTGCCGGCAACGTTCCCGCGCCGCGAGGCCGACCTACCGACGGCGGGCGACCCGGAGCGCTACCCGGGCGTCGCCCAGACCGTCCACTACAAGGAGGGGCTGCTCGTCGGCTACCGCTGGTTCGACGCGCGCGGGATCGAGCCGGCGTTCCCGTTCGGCTTCGGCCTCTCGTACACCAAGTTCGCCTACGGCGACCTCGAGATTCGCCCTGACCGCCCGGGGGCCGGGCACGCGGTCGTCGAGGCGACCGTGAAGAACGTCGGCAAGCGGAAGGGATCCGAGGTCGCGCAGCTGTACCTCGGCGTGCCCGGCGGCGCTGGTGTGACGCACCCGCCGCAGGCGCTGAGAGGCTTCGAAAAGGTCACGCTCAAGCCGGGCCGGCGCCAGCGCGTCCGCTTCCGGCTCGATCCGCGCTCGTTCTCCTACTGGGACGAGCGCGCGCACGACTGGAGGATCGCGCCCGGCTGCCACCGGATCTCGGTCGGCGCGTCGTCACGCGACGCTCGCCTCGGCGGCACGCTCGCGCGCGCTGGGGCTCGTTGTCCACCGCCGTGCGCGGCGGCCACGGGCGCGATCCGCGGCTCGAGCCTCGGGCGGGTGAAGCTCGGCCGCGCGCGCGGGCGCGTCCGCCTCGGGTTCCCGAGCTTCGCGCGCGAGCGCGCGGCGATCGACCGCTTCTGCCTCGCCGGTAAGCGCCGGGTCCGCGTCGGCTTCGTCCGAGGCCGCGCCGCGTTCGCGCTGACCGACTCGAAGCGCTACGGCGCGTCAGGCGTGCGCCCGGGTGACTCGGCGCGCGCCCTGGCCCGCCGGACCGGGGCCCGCAGGGTGGCCAGTCGCGGACGCGAGGCTTGGTACGCGCGAACGGGCCGTAAGGCGACGCGCCTTTATCGCCTCCGTGCCGGCAACGTGCGCGAAGTCGGGATCGCAGAGCGCAAGCGGGCGCGCAACCCGGCACAGATACGCAGCCTGCTGCGCCGTGCGGGCCTGCGCTTGTAACGCCGGCTGCTTCGCGCATACGATTACGGCGTATGGCTAAAGTCGCTGACGCCAATCAGGAGACCTACGAGGCCTGGAACGGCGTCCTCTTCGACCGTTTCCTGAAGTACCGCCACCTCGTCGTCGAGGGGCTCGGGACGCACGGCACCGCGGCGATGCGCCGCTATCCGCCGGAGCCGGGCCAGCGCGTGCTCGACATCGGTTGCGGCTTCGGCGACACGACGCAGGAGCTCGCCCGCATCGTCGGCGCAGCGGGCCATGCCACAGGCGTGGACATTGCGGAGCGCTTTATCGAGCACTCGCGCAAGGAGGCCGAGGACGCCGGCGTCGAGAGCATCGAATTCCATGTCGCAGACGTGCAGACCGCCCCGCTCGACGGCCCGTTCGACTATGTCTACTCGCGGATGGGCGTGATGTTCTTCGCCAACCCGGTTGTGGCGCTGCGCAACGTGCGCGAGGCGATGACCCCGGGTGCGCGCTTCGTCGCCGCCGTGTGGCGCCGGAGGGAGGACAACGACTGGATGCACCGCGCCGAGCTGATCGTGAAGCCGTGGGTCCAGGAGGACCCTGACTCCGACGAGCCGACATGCGGGCCGGGGCCGTTCTCGATGGCGAACGCCGACACGGTCAGCGCGCAGCTGCTCGGTGCGGGCTTCGAGGAGGTCCAGCTGACGCGCTACGAAGCCGACATCGTGATCGGCGAATCGCTCGACGAGGCCGTCGAATTGATGACAGCGCTGGGCCCCGCGGGTGAGGCTATCCGTCTCGCCGGCGAACAGGCCGACGAGGTCCGCCCGCAGATCGAGGCGGCTCTACGCGAAGCGTTGACCGACTTCCAGACCGACGCCGGCGCCATCGCCGCGCCCGCCTCGACCTGGACGATCGCCGCGCGCGCTCCGGCCGGCTAGGTCGCGTCGGACGGGTCTGACGGGGCCGGCGCGTCTTCGGCCTTGCCGCTGGGCATCATCACGAGCGCAACGACGAAGGCGAACGCCATCACGCCGGCGAGCACGTAGTAGACGGTCTGAACGGACTCGGCGTAGTCGAGCTGGATGGCCTTGAAGATCTTCTGCGCCGCCGCGCCGCCATGCTCGGCAAAGCTCGAGGAGTCGCCACCGCCAGAGTGGTTGACCGCATTGGCGATGCTGTCGGCCTGCGACTTGGAGATCCCCTGCTCGCCGAGCGATTCCTCGATGTTCGAGGTGTTCTGGTTGATCAGGATCGAGCCGAGGATCGCCAGCCCCAGGCTCGCGGCGAAGTTCCGCACCGTCTGGGTGATCCCGGTCACCTCGCCGTAGCGCGTACTGGCCGCCCGGTTGAGCGCGTCCGTGTTGGCGGGCGAGAGGATCAGTCCCATGCCGGCCCCGGTCATCACGATGTAGACCCACTGCTGGTCGAAGTTGAGGTCGGGAAGGTCCCCGGCCCAGAGATAGAAGCCGACGGCGGTAAGGATGCAGCCCGGAACGACGGCCGGCTTGGGCCCTCGCTCGTCGAGGATGCGCCCGCCGAGCTGGCTCGCGACGGCGAACCCGGCGAAGAACGTGAGCAGGTAGATGCCGGCCCCCGACGCGTCCTTGCCGAGCGAGATCTGCGCGTACGTGCTCGAGAAGAAGAACAGCGAGACGAACCCGATGCTCATCAGGAACAGGATCGCGTTGTCGGCCGCAAACGCCCGGTTGGCGAAGATCCGGACCCTGATCAGCGGGTTGGACGCGCGCAGCTCGAAAGCGACGAACGCGATCAGCAGGACCATGCCGCCGGCGATACAGCCGAGCGTGCGCGGATCGGCCCACTCCCAGACGCTGGACTGCTGGAGGCCGAGGACCACGAGACCCATGCCGGCCGAGACGAGCACGGCCCCGCGGAAGTCGAGCGGTGAGGGGTTCTTCTGCTCGGCCGGCTTCGCAATCGTCGTCAGTACGAGCGCAATCACCGCCACGGGGACGTTGACCCAGAAGATCGCCCGCCAGTCCCACTCGACCAGGTAGCCGCCGGCGATCGGGCCGACTGCGGTGAGCCCGCCGGTGATCGCGAAGAAGATCGCCATCGCCTTGCCGCGCTCTGCGACCGGGAAGGAGCCGACGACGATTGCGAGCGCGGCCGGGAACATGATCGCCGCGCCGGCTCCCTGGACGACGCGGAAGACGATCATCCACGCCTCAGCCCCGTCGCCGGTCGGTGTCGCGCCGCAGAGGGCGGACGCGGCGGCGAAGACGATCACCCCGATGATCACCATCTTGCGATGGCCGAGCACGTCGGCGAGGCGGCCGCCGAAGGCGAACAACGCGGACAGCGAAAGCAGGTAGCCGTTGATCACCCACTGAACGCCCGTCGAAGAGAGGTCGAGCTCCTTCTGGAGCTCGGGGACCGCGATCGACACGATCGTCTGGTCGATGAACGTCATCGCGACGGCGAAGATCATCGCCGCGAGGATGAGGTTCTTCTTCGGGGCCTGGGCCGCCACGACGACTACCCTACCCGCCCGTCGCGCGTGGCACACTCGCGCAGCCGATGCCGGAAGAGCGACCGTTCGACCACACCACCGACGCGCCTGAGCGGCCCGGGCGCGCGCGGTCGCCCTCGCGCGTGTTCATCATGCGCCGGCGCCGCGCGGCGTTCGGCGTGGTCGCCGGCCTCGCCTTTCTGATCGGGCTGATCTCGGGTGCCGGCGACGGCGACGAGGCCCCTGCCGACCGCGGCGCGCCCGAGGTGCACGCGCTGTCGGCGCCGCCGGACGCACGCGATCCGCAGCGCGCTATCGCCTCCGGCCGCCGCGAGGACAACAAGGCGATTGACAACGTCCTCGTCACAAACAGGTTCATATCCCGCGGCAGCCGCCAGAAACGCGAGGTCGCGCTGACATTCGACGACGGCCCCTCGCCGTACACGCCCCAGGTGCTCAAGATCCTGCGCGAGAGGGACGCCCCGGCGACGTTCTTCATCATCGGCCGCGCGATCGACGAGTTCGGCGAGCGCTACCTGCCTCCGCTCGTCCAATCCGGTTTCCCGATCGGCGGCCACACCCAGAACCATCCAGCGCTGGCCGGCCTCGCGCGCAAGGAGCAGTTGAAGGAGGTCGAAACCGAGATCGAGAAGGCCCGGCGCTTCGGCGTGCCCTATCCGCGCCTCTTCCGCCCGCCGCAGGGGTCCTTCAACGGAACGACGCTGAAGATCATGAAGGACCTCGACCTGCTGATGGTGCTGTGGGGCGTCGACACCTCGGACTTCACTCAGCCCGGCGCCGCCGCGATCGTCGAGCGGGCGGTCAAAGACGCGAAGCCCGGCTCGATCATCCTGATGCACGACGGCGGCGGAAACCGCGCCCAGACGGTGGCGGCGCTGCCGAAGGTCATCGACGGGCTGCGCAAGCGGGGCTTCAAGCTCGTGACGGTTCCGCAGTTGCTGCGGAAGGCGCCACCGCCGGAGCAGCAGACGAAGCCGGGCGACCCCAACAACGACTGACGCTCAGCGCAGCGAGGCGCGCAGGGCGAGCACGCGCGCGGCGCTCTGCTCGAGCTCGGTGCGCGAAAGCCGGTCGTTCGTGACCCCGTCCACGACCGCGTCCACGGCGGCCGCGCCCTGGGCGTAGCTCTGCGCGAACAGCAGCAGGTCGGCGCCCGCGCGCGCGGCAAGCTCCGCCTTGCGCGCCGCGGATCCGTAGCCGGCCAGCGCAGGGACCTCGAGGTCGTCGGTGATCGAGACGCCGCTGAAATCGAGCCGGTCGCGCAACTCGGTCGTCGTGAGCTTGCGTGAAAAGAGCGCCGGCCGTTGGTCGAATGCGGTGAAGCGGGCAGTGCTGACCATCACGAGCGGCACCTGCGCCTTGATCGCTGCGGCGAACGGCGCGATATCGCGGCGGCGTAGCTCGGCGCGCGGGGTGTTGATCCGCGCGGAGACGATGTCCTCGTTCTCGCCGGCGCGGCTGTTGCCGGGGAAGTGCTTGGCGGCCGCGGCGACGTCGCCGTCGGCGAGGCCGCGCGAGAACGCCGTGCCGAGCCTGGAGACGACGTCGGGCTTGGCCGAGAACGCCCGGTCGAGCCGCTCGACGTAGGAGCCGGCAGTGCCGAGATCGAGCACCGGTGCCAGGTTCACGTTCACGCGCACGCCGCGGAGATTGAGCGCGGTCGCGCGCCCTTCGCTGCGAGCGACCGCCTCGCTGCCGGTCCGCCCGATCTGCTCTGGCGAGTGCGACGGCGCCCCGTCGAGGCGCTTCACCGCCCCTCCCTCCTGATCGATCATCACGAGCAGCGGGTCGCGCAGGCCCTCGGGCCGCGGGATCGCCTGCAGGTCGGCGACCATCGCCCGCAGCGCGGAGCGCGAGCGGATGTGGCGCTTGAACAGGATCACACCGGCGATCTCACCGCGACGGATGCGTTCGCGCAGCGCCTGCGGCGGGCTGGCGCCCGCGAAGCCGAAGATCACGCGTTGCCCCGCGAGCTGGCGGAGCGTCAGGCCGTCGGTCGGTGTTGCCGCGCCGGCCGCGGCGGACATCGTCGTCGCCAGCGTCGCCAGGGTCGTTGCGATCGCGGTGAGAGCGCCCCTACTCCAGGGCATAGCGCGGCTCGTAGCCCAGCATCCTCGAGACGGTGACTATGCGGTAACCGCGCGCCTGCAGGGCGTTGATGATGCGCGGAAGCGCGGCGACCGTCTGCCCGCGGTTGCCGCCGCCGTCGTGCATGACGACGATCGAGCCCGGACGGACGCCCCCGATCACGCGCCCGGCGATCGCGCCCGCGCCGGGGGTTTGCCAGTCCTGTGGATCGACGTCCCACTGGACGGTGGTCATCCCCTGCGAGGCGGCAGCCGCGATCAGGCCGCCGCCGACCGCGCCGTAGGGCGCGCGGAACGAGCATGGCGTGAACCCGGTGGCTGCGCGCACGCGAGCGTTCGTGGTTCGGAGCTGCGCGACCGCTCCCCCGCCCCCGCCGGCGAGGTTCGCGTGGTTGAAGGAGTGGTTCGCGATCTCCGAGCCTTCGCGCAGGATCCGGCGCATCACCTCCTCGCGGCCGGGAATCTGGTTGCCGAGTTGGAAGAAGGTCGCCTGCGCCTGCTCCCGACGGAGAATGTCGAGCACCTGTGCGGTGTAGGGGCTCGGACCGTCGTCGAAGGTGAGAGCTACGAGGCGGCGGTTGCTCGGGCCGGCGTTCCTGAAGTGCGAACCCGTCCGCCGGCAGCCGGCGACCCGCACGCGGCGCAAGTGGAAGTCGCCCGAACCGCCCTTGATGGCGGCGGCAAAGCAGCCGCTGCCACCGGTGGAGGGACAAGCCGGGCCGGAGCCCTCCAGCAGACGCCAGCGCAGCCTGCCCGGCTCGAGGCCCGCGCGCTCGGGGTCGAAAGCGGCAACGAGCGAGCGCGTGTCGGGCCGTCGGATTTCGCCCTCGACGTCCACGCCCGACAGCTTGCGTCCACCGGGCGTCACCTGGTACACGCGTAGGCGCGCGCGCCGTGGCCGGCCGGCGCCGATCACGCACAGCTCCGTGCGCGCCTGTTCTCCCCTCGGCGGGTCGAACTCGGCGCACAGGTACGGGCCCGTTTCCGCGCTCAGGCGCGCGGGGTCGAATGCGCGGCGGGCCGAGAAGCGCAACTTGACGCGCGGGGGCGACTGCTCGAGCTGGGCGGTCGTCGCTCCGAAGGGCGCGCTCTCGTTCCCGCTGCGGGACTCAGACGGAGCGGCCGATGCCGCGCTCGCGGCGGCCAAAGAAGCGGCAAGGGCGACGAGGGCTATGCGGTGGCGTTTCAGAGCGGCGGAGGGTAGCCGAGAGCTTTCACCAAATGCTTAGGTTGCTCTCAGGGCCTTCACAAGATCCACGGCGACTCTGCCTCCCATAGCCGGCGAAGAGCGCCGGGGAACGACGAAGCAGGAGGTTGTCATGAGAAGGATCGGACAGGCCCTCGCAGTCGTCGCCGTGATCGCGGCGCTCATCGTGAGCTCGATCGCCATCGCGGCCGACAGCAAGGGCGGCAAGCGACGCGACGGCCGCGGCCCGGATGCCGCGCTCGCGACCGTCGCGCAGAAGCTGGGCGTCTCGAAGGAGAGCCTCGCGAAGGCCTTCAAGTCTGCCGCGGGACGCGAACGAGCCGACCGCCGCGGAGCGGGCCGAGATGGAGAAGCGCTGCACCGCGATCACCGACGCCGTCGCGAAGGAGCTCGGCAAGTCGGGCGATGAGGTGCGTGCCGCCGCGAAGGCGGTCGCGAAGGAGCAGATCGAGAAGGCGGTCAAGGAGGGCAAGCTCACGCGTGAGCGGGCCGACAAGGCCCTTGCGAAGCTCGATCAGCGCTCGTGCATCCCGCCGCTGCCGCGGCCGGGCGGTCCGCGCGGCAAGGCCGCGCACAACGCGAAGCGCGACGGTCAGCGCCCGCTCGCCGCGCTGGCGGCGAAGCTCGACGTCTCGACGTCGAAGCTGCGTGCGGCGCTGAGGTCGGCGCACGAGTCGGTCGGCCGTCCCACCGAGGCCGAGCGTGAGCAGCGTCGTGCCGAGATGGAGAAGCGCTGCACGACGATCACCGACGCGGTCGCGAAGGACGTCGGCAAGTCCGGCGACGAGCTCCGCGCGGCGATCAAGGCGACCGCCAAGGAGAAGGTCGAGAAGGCCGTCGAGGATGGGAAGATCGACCGCGATGACGCGGACCAGATCCTCAAGCGGATCGACTCGAGCTCGTGCCTGCCGCTCGGCGGCCCCGGCCACGGCCGTGGCGGTCCGGGTGGGCCCGGCCACGGCCCCGGCCCAGGCGGTCCCGGCCCGGGCGCGTTCCGTGACGGCGGCCCGCCGCCCGGCGGCCGTTCGGCGGCCCGCCCCCGGGCGGCCCGGGTGAGCGCCCGTAACGATCGCGACGCCCGCCGGTGAAGCGCTCCGCGCCCACCGTGCTGGTCGTCGACGACGACGCCTCGATCCGTGTTGCCCTCGAGCGCGCCCTGCGCCTCGAGGGCTTCGCGGTCGAGGTGGCCGACGGGGGCCGGCGCGCGCTCGAGCTGGCTGAGCAGGCGCACCCCGCGATCGTCGTCCTCGACGTCACGATGCCCGACATCTCGGGCGTCACCGTCGCCGCACGGCTCCGCGAGCGCGGGTTCGACGCCCCGATCTGCATCCTCTCGGCGCGCGACGAGGTCGCCGACCGCGTCGCCGGGCTCGAGGCGGGAGCCGACGACTACGTCGTCAAGCCGTTCGCGCTCGAGGAGCTGATCGCGCGGCTGAACGCGCTGCTGCGGCGAGCCGGCGCGACGACCAGCGAGACGCTGCGCGTCGGCGACCTCGTCGTGGACCCGGCGCGCCGGACCGTTCACCTCGGCGCGCGTGAGATCGAGTTGACGCGCCGCGAGTTCGAGCTCCTGGAGGAGCTGGCCGCCCACCCCGGGATGGTGCTCAGCCGGCCGCAGCTGCTCGAGAGCGTGTGGGGCTACGACTTCGAGGTCGACGGCAACGTCGTGGACGTCTTCATCGGCTACCTGCGCCGCAAGCTCGAGGCGGAGGGGGAGGCGCGGATGATCCACACGAAGCGGGGCGTCGGCTTCGTCCTGCGGCCATGAGGAGCCTGCGCGCACGTGTCGTGATCGCGGCGACCGCGGCCGTCGCCGTCGTGTTCGCGGTCGCCGGCATCCTGATCGTCACCGCGTTCGCCGACAACGAGCGTTCGAGCGTCGACAGCGACCTTCGCCAGCGGGCACGCGGGCCGCTGCGCGCCGTCGGCGAGATCCGGCCCCGGCGGCCCGGGCCGCCGCGAGACGGCCGGCGCCCCGGCGCCCCGCGCCCAGGAGCCCCGGGTGGCGGCCCTGGGGCCGGACCGCCCCCGGGACCGGGCGAGCCTCCCCCGGAGCTCTCGCGGGGTACGGGCTCGTTCGTGCGTGTGATCGATCCGGGCGGAGTGGTCTCGGCTTCGGCCGGCGACGTGCCCGAGGGCGGTTTCCCGTTGCCGAGAGGCGCTCGGCTTCGACACCGTCGAGGCAGACGGGCGCGAGTGGCGCACGCTGACGATTCGGCCGCGGTTGCGGCCGAGCCGCCGCATCCAGCTCGCTGTCGACCTCACCCGCCAGCAGGACCGCGTCGACGACCTCGCTCTGCGCGTCGCGATCATCTGCGCGATCGGCCTGGTGCTGGCGGCGCTGCTCGTCGCGCTCTTCACCGGACCGGCACTGCGCCCGCTCGGACGGCTACGCGAAGCCGTTGCCGGCGTCTCCACGACGAGCGACCTCTCCACCCGCCTGCCCGAGGCCGACGGGCCGAACGAGGTGCAGGCGCTCGCGGCGTCGGTCAACGAGATGCTCGCCCGGCTCGAGGCCTCGTCCGGCGAGACCGAGGAAGCGCTCGAGGCGACGCGCCGCTTCGCTGCCGACGTCGGCCACGAGTTGCGCACTCCGCTCACCTCGATCCGCGCCAACTTCGACGCCCTTGCCCGCAACCCGGGCATGGACGAAAGTGAGCGGCAGGCGATCATCGGCGAGCTCGCCGCCGAGCAGGAGCGCGTCGTCGCCCTGCTCGACTCGCTACAGGCGCTCGCCCGCGGGGACGCCGGCAAGGTGTTGCCGCGCGAGGAGGTGGACCTCGACGAGGTGGCGGACGCCGCGGTCGAGGCAGCCAAGGCGCGCAACCCCGAGGTCGCGATCGAGCTCGACGGCAGCGCCGGCGAGCCGATCCACGGCTGGCCCGACGGCCTCCGCCTGCTGGCCGACAACCTGATCGAGAACGCGGCCCGCCACGGCGCATCGAAGGTGGAGGTGGCGCTGCGCCCGCTCGGAGACGGCGGAGGCGCGGTGCTTACGGTGGATGACGACGGTCCCGGCATCCCGGTGGGCGAGCGCGAGCAGATCTTCGAACGCTTCCACCGCGGCGAGGGCGCCGCAGCGCCCGGATCCGGCCTCGGCCTCGCGATGGTCGCCCAGCAGGCGGCGCTCCACGGCGGCGCGGTGACCGTCACCGACGCGGAGCTCGGAGGCGCGCGCTTCGAGGTCAGCCTGCCGGGCGGGGCTTGACCTAGCCGTAACCCCTCCGCCGTGGCGGCGTACTAACATACCGGCAAGTCTGAATGTAAATATCCCCTGCTAGCCTGCCGCCGGGTAGGGCCCAACGAACCTCAAGGAGACTGAGCGCGCACATGAGCAGCAACGGAAACCGGACGTACGTGATCGGCGTCGGCATGACCAAGTTCGACAAGCCGGGCACGAAGGAGGGCGACTACCCCGACTGGGCCAAGGAGGCCGGGGAGAAGGCGCTCGAGGACGCCGGGATCGCTTACGACCTCGTCGAGCAGGCCTACGCCGGCTACTGCTACGGCGACTCGACCTACGGCCAGCGCGCGCTCTACCAGCTCGGGCTTACCGGAATCCCCGTCGTCAACGTCAACAACAACTGCTCGACCGGCTCGAGCGCGCTTTTCCTCGCGCGCCAGGCGGTCAAGGGCGGCATCGTGGATTGCGCGCTCGCCGTCGGCTTCGAGAAGATGGAGAAGGGCTCCCTCGGCGTGAAGTACACCGACCGCACGAACGCGATCGACAAACACGCCGCGCGGATGTTCGAGATCCGCGACCCCGAGGCGTCGCCCGGCGCGCCGCAGATGTTCGGCAACGCCGGCCGCGACCACATGGACAAGTACGGCTCCGAGCCGGACCACTACGCCTGGATCGGCTGGAAGAACCACAAGCACTCGGTCAACAACCCGTACGCCCAGTTCCAGGACGAGTACTCGATCGAGGACATCAAGGCCGCGAAGATGATCCACGACCCGCTGACGAAGCTGCAGTGCTCGCCGACCTCGGACGGCTCGGCGTGCGCGATCGTCGCCTCCGAGGCGTTCGTCGACGAGAACGATCTCGGCGACCAGGCGATCGAGATCGTCGGCCAGGCGATGGTCACGGACCTCTCCTCGACTTTCGACGAGAACGCCGACTGCATCACGATCGTCGGCTCCGACATGTCGAAGGAAGCCGCCAACAAGGCCTACGAGGAGGCGGGCGTTTCGGCCGACGAGGTCGACGTCGTCGAGCTGCACGACTGCTTCTCCGCCAACGAGCTGATCACCTACGAGGCGCTCGGGCTCGCGGAGGAGGGCGAGGGCCACAAGCTCGTCGAGGCCGAGGCGACGACCTACGGCGGCGACGGCCCGGTGGTCAACCCCTCCGGCGGCCTGATCTCGAAGGGCCACCCGCTCGGCGCGACCGGCCTCGCCCAGTGCTCCGAGCTCACCTGGCAGCTGCGCGGCGACGCGGACAAGCGCCAGGTGGACGGCGCCAAGGTCGCCCTCCAGCACAACATCGGGCTTGGCGGCGCCGCGGTCGTGTCGATTTACAAGCCAGCTGCGTAGCTTCGTTTAGCCCTGCTGGGGCTCAGCTTCGGCCTCGGGGCTCGTTGCCGCGAGGACGTAGAGGCCCCAGAACATCACGAGCAGTGACACGATCGAGGCGGCGATCGCCGCCGGCGACTCCTCGAGCCGTTCGGTGAAGAGCGTGAGGCCGAGCAGCAGGCTCGCGACCGGGTCGAACGTGACCGAGGTCGCGATCGCGGGCGCGAAGCGGCCCGTCTGAAGCGATGTCTGGCTGAGCGCCATGCTCGCGACCCCGACGACGATCAGCGCATAGATGTGCCAGTCGGTGAAGATCGTCAGCACGCCTTCGCCGAGCTGGTCGACGACGGCCTTCGTCAGCCCCGCGCTGACGGCGAAGAGGATCCCGCACGCGGTGCCGAACAGCGCCGCGCGGGCGCCCGGTCCCGAGCGTGCCCCGATCACGACGAGCACGGCCGTGACACCGAGCAGGATCGCGCCCGCGATCAGCCAGTCGCCGACCGGGGCGTCGTCGCGCCCGGCCGACGGTTCGCCGATGATCAGGAAGACCGAGATCCCGACCGTCACCGCCAGTGCGGCGACGATCTCGCGGCGGGTGACCTTCTTGTCCGCGAGCCACGCGCTCAGCGGGAGTGCGAACACCACCGTCGTCGCGAGCAGCGGCTGGACGACGACGAGCCGGCCGATCCCGAGCGCCGCCGCCTGCGCGACGAAGCCGAGCGCGTCGACCGCGATCCCGCCGAGCCATTGCGGCCGGCGGAGCAGCCGCAAGAGGAAGCCCGCCTTGAGCGCCGCCTCGTCAGACTCGCTCTCGGCGGCGCGGCCCTGCAGCACGGTCCCCGCGGCGAACAGCGCTGCCGCGCAGAGCGCGAGCAGGACGGACAGGGTCTGGTCGCTCATCCGTCGCTAGCCCGCGTCCTCGGCGGGTTCCGGCATCGCCGGCCAGTCGCCGCGACGCAGGAGCCTGATGATGAACGGCGGGCACGTGAGGAGCAGGAAGCCGCCCGCCATCCCGATGTAGTACCAGAGCTTCTCCGACGAGGTGAACGTGTCGATCTGGCTCGGCGGGAAGAAGCCGAGCACGAACGCGAACAGGCAGCCCGCGATCGCGAGCCCCATCGTCAGCCAGACGCCGACCATGCCGCCGGGGATCCGGAACGCGCGCTCCTTGTCGGGCTGGGTGTAGCGCAGCCGGATGACTGAGGCGAAGATCAGGATGTACATGACGACGAAGACCTGGGTCGTCAGCGCGGTCAGGATCCAGTAAGACGTGTTCACGCCGGGGATGAAGAGGAAAAGCAGCGTGAACAGCGTTCCGCCGATCGCCTGAACGACCATTCCTGCGGCGGGGACGCCGTTCTTGTTGAGCCGGCCGAGGACGGGCGGCAGGTGCCCGCGGCGCGCGACGGCGGCGAGGCCCTTCGCCGGGCTGAGGATCCACGGCGAGAGATGCGCCAGCGCGCCGATCACGATCAAGGCGGCCATCGGCTTCAGCGCCCAGCCGATCCCGAGGCCGTCGAGCATCGTCTGGAAGAACTGCATCGCCCCGTCGACGAGGCTCAGCTCGTGAGCCGGCACGACGATCGCGAGCGCGAGCGAGCCAAAAATCACGAAAGCGAGGACGACCGCCATGGAAAGCAGCATCGCCTTCGGGTAGTCGGCCTTCGGGTTGGCCGCCTCGCGCGCGTGGTAGCCCGCCAGCTCCATTCCGGCGAACCCGAGAATGATCCCCGCGAGCAGAACCATGTTGGCGACGTCGAGGTTCGGCACCAGCTCGCCGCTCGAGAACGGGATCTCCGACCCCTTGCCGTCCGCGAGCCAGGCGATCGCGAGACCGACCATCAGGACGATCGGAAGCAGCGCGCCGAGGAGCGTCCCGATCGTCGTCAGTCGGGTCGACCGCGCCGTGGTGAGGAAGTTCACGAGCGTCGTGCCCCAGAGGACCGAGAGCATCACGACGACGAGGAACACCTTGTCGCCCGCGAGCTCGGGGCTGACGAGGTAGGCGGCGGCGCCGGCGACGTACGCAAGCACCGTCGGGAACCAGGTCAGGTTCTCGGACCACTCGCACCACACCGCCAGGAACCCGACGCGGTCGCCGAAGGCGGCGCGGACCCAGGCGTAGACGCCGCCGCGTTCGGGCGGCTCGACGCTCGCCAGCTCGGCCGCGGCGAGCCCGATCGGGATCAGGAAGACGAGCGTCGCGACCCCGACGAAGAAGAACATCGACCAGCCGTACTCGGCCGTGATCGGAAGGTTCTTCGGGGTGACGACGGCGGCGATGTTGATCATCGCCAGCGCGAGGACGCCCAGCTTCGCCCCCTGCTTGACCGCGGTCGTGCTCACCGGATCGGCTAGTCGCCGGCTCCGAGCTGCTCGAGCGCGGCGGTGAGCCGGTCGGTCAGGCGCGTCCCGCGCTCACCGGACACCTCGATCGTCAGGGCGCCGAGCGTCCAGACCGCCCCGTAGCCCCGCGTGTGCGGCCGCGCCGACGACTCGAACCGGCTCGCCGCGGCGTCGCGGGCGGCGCGGCTCTTCCACGCGGTCACCTGGATCTCGACCGCATCGTCCTCGTCGGGCGGGCACTCGTCGGCGACGACAATGTTGCGCTCCGTGCGGGCATCGGGCGGCTTCGAGCTGGCCTGCTCCGACGAGCAGATCTCCAATCCGGCGTCGGTGAGCGCCTTCTCGACCGCTGCCGAGCCGGAGTCCGATTCGTCGGACTCGGACGCGCCGCCGCACCCGGCCGCGACCAGCGCCGCCAATGCCGCCGCGATGATCGTCGCTCGCACGAGCGCGACCCTACCGGGGCGCGGCTACGCTTCCGGCTCCACGTGACGACGAACGAGGAACCCGAGCGCTCCGAAGCGCAGCCTGCGGACGAGGCGCAGGCGACCGAGGTCGGGCCGGACCCGGCCGCCGTCGGCGAGGGCGAGGGACACGACGAGGAGACCTTCGTCGCCGAGCAGCGCGAGCACCGGCTGGAGAAACTCGAACAGCTGCGCTCGGAGGGAATCGAGCCGTATCCCGTCCGCTTCGACCCGGACACCCTCGCCGCCGACGTCCACGAGCGCTTCGACGGCATCGAGGCTGGCAGCGAGACCGACGACAAGGTCACGCTCGCCGGCCGCGTGATGCTGATCCGCCGCCACGGCGGCGCGATCTTCGCCGACCTCCACGACCGCAGCGGCAAGGTCCAGCTGCTCGTCTCGCTCGACGACGTCGGCGAGCGCTCGCACCACGAGTTCGCCCACCTCGACCTCGGCGACTGGGTCGGCGCCACCGGGACCGTGATGAAGACACGCCGTGGGGAGCTGACGGTCAAGGTCGCCGATTGGCAGCTGCTGTCGAAAGCGCTGCGCGCGCTGCCCGACAAGACGCACGGCCTCGCCGACGTGGATACGCGCTACCGCCAGCGCTACCTCGACCTGATCGTCACGCCGGACTCGCGGCACACCTTCGAGGTGCGCTCGAAGGTGATCGACACCATCCGCCGCGTGCTCGCCGAGGAGGACTTCGTCGAGGTCGAGACGCCCGTGCTCGACACGGAGGTCGGCGGCGCGGCGGCGCGGCCCTTCATCACACACCACAACGCGCTCGACATCGATCTCTACATGCGGATCGCGCTCGAGCTCCACCTCAAGCGACTGATCGTGGGAGGGATGGACCGCGTTTACGAGATCGGGCGCGTCTTCCGCAATGAGGGCCTCGACCCGAAGCACAACCCCGAGTTCACGCTGCTCGAGGCCTACCAGGCATTCGGCGACTACCACACGATGATGGACCTGGTCGAGAAGATTTGCTCGACGTCGTGCGAGCGCGCGATCGGCCGCACGGAGGTGGAGGTCGAGGGGCGGAAGATCGATCTCGGCGGCCCGTACCGCCGCGCCACGATGGCGGAGCTGATCGAGGAGAACGCCGACGGGGCGAAGATGCACCCCTCGATGCCGATCGACGAGGCGCGCGCGATCGCCGAGCGCTATGGAATCGAGTGCGAGGACAGCTGGGGCGCGGGCCGGGTGATGAACGAGGTCTACGACGCGACCTGCGAGGACAAGCTGCAGGACCCGACGTTCGTGCTCGACCACCCCCGCGAGGTCTCGCCGCTCGCGCGCGCGCACCGCGACGACCCCGAGCTGACCGAGCGCTTCGAGCTCGTCGTCGCCGGGCGCGAGCTGGCGAATGCGTACTCCGAGCTGAACGACCCGGTGGACCAGCGCGGGCGCTTCGAGGCGCAGGCCGAGCTGCGCGCGGCCGGCGACGAGGAGGCCGAGCACATCGACGAGGACTACATCCGCGCGCTCGAGTACGGCCTGCCGCCGACCGGGGGGCTCGGGATCGGGATCGACCGCCTCGTGATGCTCGTCGCCGAGGTGGACTCGATCCGCGACGTGATCCTGTTCCCGACGATGCGCCCGGAGGGGGGCGCCGGCGCAGGCGGTCCGAGCTTCGCCGGCCAGCTCGCGCGCGACCTGCCCGTGCCGGAGCCCGTCGTGATCGAGGCGCCGGCAGCGGCCGGCGAGGACGAAGGCGACGAAGCCGAACACCCCGCCGCGGCCGAGGATTCCGCCGCCCAGCCCCTCGTTGCGCCCGTGACCCAGCTGGCGCCGCGCGGGGTCGTGCGCGTGTTGGCGCTGCTGACGGCCTTCCTCGGCCTGCTCACCTTCCTGCCCGTCGTGCCCCCGTTCGATTCGAACCTCGGGGTCGTCGAGAACCTGCTCGATCGCCAGGACCGGGCGATCGCCTACAGCGTCTCGGTCGTGCTCGGCCTGGCGCTGCTGCTCGTCGTGCGCCAGCTCGCGCGCGGCAAGCGCGGGGCGTGGACGCTCGCGCTGGCTCTCGCCACGGCGTCGGCGTTGATCCATCTGTTCAAGGGGCCGGACCCGCTGCTCGTCGTCTACAGCGCCGGGCTCGCCCTCGCGCTCGTGTGGAACCGCGACGCGTTCGTCGCGCGCGCGGACCCACACTCGCTCTTCGGCCTGCTGCGTTTCATCCCGCTCTACCTGCTCGCGGTGCTCGTGTACGGCGCGGGGGCGTTGATCCTCGAGCGCGAGCACGTCGAACAGGACCTCGACATCGTCGGAGTGCTCGAGACGGTCTACGGCGGCCTGATCGGCCTCGACGGGCCGTACACCTACACCGACAAGTTCCTCAACGACTTCTACCCGGCGTCGCTGCTCGTGCTCGGCGTCGCCGGCCTGCTGGTCGCGTTGTTCCTGCTGCTGCGGCCGATCGTCACGCACGACGAGCCCTCGCAGGCCGACCGTGACCGCGCGCGCGAGCTCGTGCGCGCCTACGGCAGCGACACGCTCGCCTACTTCGCCCTGCGCGACGACAAGAGCTACTTCTTCGCACGCGACGGCAAGGCGATGATCGCCTACTCGTACATCGCGGGCTACGCGCTCGTGGCGGCCGACCCGATCGGCGCGCCCGACTCGGTCGCGCGGGTCGTGGACGAATTCCTCGCCTTCTGCCGTCGCCGCGCGTGGCACGTCGCTTTCCTCGCCGTGCGCGAGGACTCGACACCGATGTACCGCGAGCGCGGCTTCCGGTCGGTCTACCTCGGCGACGAGGCGATCATCCGCCCCGACCGCTTCACGCTCATGGGCGGGGGGATGAAGGCGCTGCGGAGCACGGTCAACCGGATCGCCAAGGACCACCGCTTCGAGCTGATGCGCGAGACCGACTCATCGCCCGCATTGCGCGCGCAGCTGAACGACATCTCCGCCGATTGGCGCGAGGGAGAGTCCGAGCGCGGCTTCACGATGGCGCTCTCGAAGGACGTCGAGGGCGAGGAGCCCGACTTCCTGCTCGCGATTGCGTTCGATCGCGACGAGCGCCCGGCCGGCTTTCTGCGGCTCGTGCCCTCCTACGGCGACGACCCCGCGTACTCGCTCGATCTGATGCGGCGCGAGCCGGACGCCGCCAACGGCCTGACCGAGTTCCTGATCGTGCGCGCCACCGAGGCGCTCGGCGCGCGCGGGTACCGCCGCGTGTCGATGAACTTCGCCGCCTGGGGGCGCCTGTTCCACGAGGACGCCGATCTTTCGCTGTCCGAGCGGGTGCTGCGCGCGCTCGCCAACCGGCTCAACCCTTACTTCCAGATCCGCTCGCTGTTCGAGTTCAACTCGAAGTTCGACCCGGATTGGCTGTCGCGCTCGATCGTGGTCGAGGACCCCGCGGCGATGCCGCGCGTCGGGCTGCTCTACGCGAGCGTCGAAGGGTTCGTCAACCTGCCGCTGGTCGGGCGCTTCCTCGTGCCCCAGGTGACCACGCAGGAAGCCGATTGACGCGGCCCGTGCTCGCGCGTCGCGTCGTCGCGTTCATCCTCGTGGTGGTCGCGTCGCTCGCGGTCTTTGCCGCGGTCACGACGGGCTACGCGAGCTACACGCTCTTCGACGCCGACGAGTTTGCCGAGCGCGCCGTCGCCACGCTCGACGACGACGCCGTCAAGTCGTTCGCCGGCCGCGAGGTGACCGAGCAGGTCGTTCTGCGCGCCAACCGCGACCTGATCGCGATCCAGCCGCTGATCCAGTCGGCCGCGTCGTCGATCGTCGGCAACAACGCGTTCCGCGGGCTGTTCAGGACCGCCGCGCGCGATGCCCACCGGACGATCTTCAAGGGCGATCGCGACACGATCGTGTTCAAGGTCTCCGACGTCGGCGTGCTGCTGATCGGCGCCCTCAGGCAGTTCCAGCCGAAGCTCGCCGAGAGGCTCCCCTCGGGGGCCGAGGCGGAGCTGGTCGAGTTCAGCTCCGAGGGATCGCCGCTGGACCTCGCCAAGGTCACCGAGAACGTCGACCAGATCTATCTCCTCGCGCTCGGGCTGATGGTGGGCTGCTGGGCCCTGGCGGTCCTGGTCTCGGTGAACCGCCGGCGCACCTTCGTCGAGATCGGCATCGGCATCGCGGTCGCGGGCGTGCTCGTCGTCGTTGCCTATTCGATCACGCGCAACATCGTTCTCGGGCGGATCGGCGATCCGCTCTCGCACGACGCGGCCGAGGCTGTCTGGGACGCCTTCCTGTTCGACCTGCGCACGTGGGGGTGGGTGCTCGCCGCGATCGGGGTTGTGATCGCGGCGTCGGCAGCGTCGCTGATCCGGGCGGTGGACGTGGACGTCCCACTCGCCCGTGCGTGGCGCGCGATCGTCACGACGCCGGAGCGCCCGTGGCTTCGCGTCGTGCGCGCGCTCGCGCTCGTGACCTTCGGCGTCCTGCTCGTCGTGCGCGTGTGGGAGGTGCTGCAGTTCGCGCTGCTCGCCCTCTCGATCTACATCATCTACCAGGGTGTGTCGGACCTGCTCGGGCTCATCGCTCGCCCGCGCGAGCGTGACGTCGCCGAGGAAGTCGGTGAGCGAGCGGGTCGGGTCATCGGGTTCTTCCACCGGCTCAATCCGGGCGTCGTCGCCGCCGGCGTCGGCGTCATCGCGGTGGCCGTTCTCGTGCTGGCCCTGCTCGGCGGCGGCGGCACGAGCTCGAGCGAGGCGGCCGAGATCGACGCCTGCAACGGCGCCGAGGAGCTGTGCGACAAGCCGGTCAACGAAGTCGTCTTCCCGGGCTCCCACAACGCGATGTCGGCCGCCACGAACCGGGGCTACCTCTTCCCCCAGCACGAGCGGGGGATCCCCGAGCAGCTGAACGACGGCATCCGCGCGCTGCTGATCGACAGCTACTACGGCCAGAAGGCGGACAACGGTCGCGTGAAGACCGAGCTCGACTCGAGCCCCAAGGCGCGCGCGCTCGTCGACGAGTTCGGCGAAGAATTCGTCAACGCCGCGCTGCGGGTGCGTGACAACCTCGGCTTCAGCGGCAACCCGAAGCGCGAGAAGTGGCTCTGCCACGGGTTCTGCGAGCTGGGCGCGCTCTCGATGCAGGACACCTTCCGCCAGGTGCGCGACTTCCTCGTCCGCAACCCGAACGAGGTGTTGGTGATCGTGATCGAGGACTCGGTCACGCCAAAGGACACCGCCAAGGCGATCAAGGATTCGGGCCTCTACGACTACGTCTACAGGCGCAAGCCCGGGCCGCCGTGGCCGACGTTGCGCGAGCTGATCGAGAGCGGCGAGCGCGTGCTCGTGGTCCAGGAGCGCAACGCGCGCGGGGTTCCGTGGCTGCACCAGGCGTACGAGCTGATGCAGGAGACGCCGTACAAGTTCACCTCGCCCGCACAGCTCGCCAACACGAGGGCGAGCTGCCAGCCGAACCGGGGCCCGCTGAGCGCATCGCTCTTCCTGCTCAACAACTGGATCGACACGAGCCCGGCGCCGCGTCCGTCGAAGGCCAAGCGGGCGAATTCCTACGACAACCTGCTGAAGCGCGCCGAGGAGTGCCAGAAGGCGCGCAACCGGCTGCCGAACATCATCGCCGTCGACTTCTACAAGACCGGCGACCTGTTCAAGGTCACGCGCAAGCTGAACGGGCTCGAGTAGCGCCTACGGCGGCTCCCCGACGCCTGCCCGCAGCCGCGCGCGCGCCTCGCGGTAGCGGATCCGCTCGTACGCGATCAGCGTGATAACGACCGCCGTGATCGCCGCGAGCGCGACGATCGCCGGGGCCTCGAGGGCGAGCGGGATCAGCGCGAGGCAGGCGAGGACGGTCACGATCCTGCGCGGGCTCCACGTATGGACGTTCCGCCGGCGAAACGCGATATGGCCGACGAAATAGAGCGCCACCCCGCCACAGAGGGCGACGGCGGGGACCTCCTTGAGGTGGTGGTCCACATCGCCGAGGGTCTTCTTCAGCCCGAGGGCGAACAGGATGATGCCGGCGATCATCAGCAGGTGGATAAAGCTGTAGGAGTCGCGTGCCTGCCGCGCGCGTTCCTCGCCTTCAACCTCACCGAGTTTTCGCTCGGCGACGATTGCGACGACGTCGAAGTACGCCCACCACAACCCTGCGACAACGGCCATGCCGAGCACCGCCGCGACGACGACGCCGGTGTCGAGCGTGAGGCCCGACGTGCCGACGCCCAGCGCCACGATCGACTCCCCGAGCGCGATCAGCACGATCAGCCCATGACGCTCGGCGAAGTGCGAAGGCGACACTTTCCAGCCGCCGAAGTCGCCGCCGAGCGTGCCGCCGAAGTCGATCAGGAGCGCGAGTGCGAAGACGATCCCCTCGGCCGGGCCGTCGAGGAACGACGAGCCGAGGATCAGCAGCGGTCCGATGAGCATGCCGGGGATGATTCCCCGCAGCGAGCGCATCAGGTCCGGGTCGCTGCGGGCACCGGCGACATACAGGGCGACGTGCACGACGCGCACGACGAGATACGCCGACGCGAACAGGACGGCGTTGGCGCCGAACGCGGTCGGGATCGCGAGCGCGACGATCAGCATCGCCACCATCGCCCCGAGCAGGGTGAGGCGCACGTAGCCGTCCTCCGGGTCGAGCGAGTCGGTCAGCCACGTGTAGCCGGTCCACGACCACCAGACGGCGGCGAGCAAGAGCATCCCGCGTGCGAGCCCTTCCCAAGTCGGGTCGTCGGAGAGATAGCTCGTGACCTGCGTGAACGCGAAGACGAAGACGAGGTCGAAGAACAGCTCGAGCGGGACGACCCGCTCCTCCCGCTCGACGTGGTGATCGGGCTCGACGTTGTCGGCGCTGGCCATCGCGGCGAGGTTATTCAAGTGCTGCGCACCCGCTCGCGCCGGGCTAGGCTCAGCAGATGAGCACGCTCGACCGCCGCGACTTCCTCGTGCGCGCAGGGGCGGCGGCGGCCGCGCTCGGCACGCCGCTCGGCTGGGAGGTCGTCGACGCCGGCGCGCGCTCGACGCCGAAGCGCCTGCGCGAGCTCGCGCGCGACCTGCGCGGGCCGCTTCTCACCCCTTCGAACCGCCGCTTCGCCGCCGCCGCGCGCGTGTACAACCAGCGCTTCGACGGGATTCGGCCGGCTGCGGTGGCGCAGGTCGCGAGCAGCGCCGACGTGCAGAACTGCGTCACGTGGGCCGCGCGCTACGACGTGCCGGTCACCGCCCGCTCCGGCGGCCACTCGTACGCCGGCTACTCGACGGTTCGCGGCGGGCTCGTGATCGACCTCGCCGGCTTCGACCAGGTGACCGTCGACGGCAGCACCGCCCGCGTGGGCGCCGGCGTTCAACTGATCGACATGTACGCAGCGCTCGCGCGTCGCGGGCTGACGGTGCCGGCCGGGTCGTGCCCGAGCGTCGGAGTCGGCGGCCTCGCCCTCGGCGGGGGCATGGGGCTCGCGGGCCGGCAGTTCGGGCTCACCTGCGACAACATCGCCGCAGTCGACATGGTTACCGCCGACGGGCAGTTGCGCAGCTGCGACGCCGACACCGCCGACGACCTCTACTGGGCATGCCGCGGAGGCGGCGGCGGCAACTTTGGCGTCGTCACGCGGCTGACGTTCCGCACGCACCGCGTCGGCCGCGCCGCGTACTTCTTCGCCTCTTGGCCGTGGAGCGCGGCCGAGCGGGCGATCGCGGCATTCCAGGAGTTCGCACCCGACGCGCCCGACGGGCTGACCGTGCTCCTCAACCTCTCGACGGGCGGGCCGACGTGCACGGCTGTCGGCCAGTACTTCGGCTCGGCCGGGGCGCTGCGCGGCCTCCTCGGCCCGCTGCGCCGTTCGGGCGCCCGCATCACGGCGGGAAGCTCGTCGTACCTGCCACTCCAGCTGCGCTGGGCGGGCTGCGCCGACACGAGCCTCCGTGCCTGCCACACGCGCGGCACGTCCCCCGGCGGCACGCAGTCGCGCGTCCGCTTCGGCGCGAAGTCGGACTATGTCGCGCGGCCGCTGCCGGCATCCGGGCGGCGCGCGATCACGCGGGCGATCGAGCGGCGCCAAGGGCAGTCGGGGGCGATCATCCTCGACGCCTACGGCGGGGCGATCAACCGCGTCAAGCCCGGCGCGACCGCCTTCGTCCACCGCGACCAGCTCTTCTCGATCCAGTACTACGCGCAGTTCGGTGGCGGCGGCGCGCAGTCGGCGGGCCTCGGCTGGCTGCGCTCCGCGCGCGCTTCGCTGAGCCCCTACACGTCGGGGTTCGCCTACCAGAACTACATCGACCCGGAGCTGCGCACCTGGAAGAAGGCGTACTACGGCTCGAACTACAACCGCCTCGTCCGCGTGAAGCGCACGTACGACCCAGGCAACCTGTTCCGCTTCCGCCAGTCGATCCCGGTCAAATAGGATCCCCGCCGTGGCGAAGCACCCCAAGGTCGGCGAGCCGGCCCCGGACTTCGAGCTGGAGGGGACCGCTGGGTCTTTCAAGCTTTCCGATCAGCGTGGCAAGCGCGTGGTGCTGCTCTTCTACCCGGGTGACGACACGCCCGTCTGCACGAAGCAGTTCTGCTCCTACCGAGACGATCCGGACGCGTTCGCGTCGCTCGACGCGGTCGTCGTCGGGATCAGCGGGCAGAGTGTGTCCTCCCACGAGAAGTTCACCGCCAAGCACGACCTCAACGTGCCGCTGCTGGCCGACGAAGACGGCAAGGTGGCCGGGTCCTACGGCGCGCGCGCACCGGTCGTCGGCACCCGCCGCGCGGTCGTGATCGTCGACGTGGACGGGATCGTGCGTTACCGCCACGACCACGCCCTCGGACTCGACTTCCAGACTGCCGACGAGCTGCGCGAGGCGCTCGAGTCGGTGCCGGCACCCGCCTGACGAGCGCCTCCAAACACCGTGCGCTACTACATCATGTCCGCGCTCGCCGCCGCGATGATCGCCGGCGGCATCGTCGCGGGCACCTTCTCGATCAAGGAGGTGGCGAAGGTCGGCAGCTGCGGCAACGGCCAGGTCGTCATCAACGACAACTATTCGTCGAAGCCGTGCCCGGAGGGAACCGGGACGCTGATCGTGGTGGCGGCCGGCGGCATCATCGCCGCGATCGCGGGCGTCTTCGTCTTCGCGCTGAAGGGCTCGCCGCCCGGTAGGCGCGCCCGCCGCACCGGCGCCGGCCCGGTGCCGGCGACGATGGGCGCCTACAGCGGCAGCTCGCCGCCGGGGCCGGTGACTCCGCCGCCGGTGCCCGGTGCGCCCGCCGGCTCGGCCGGCACAAGCGCGCCTTCGACGCCCGCGTACACGCCGCCGCAGCCGAAGCCGGCGGAGCCGATCGGCACCCCGCCCGCCTCCTCGCCGCCCGCCGATGCGCCCGCGCTGCCGACGATGCCCTCCGTCCCGCCGCCGCCGGGGATATCGACGCCGCCGCCGTCGGCCGCCGCGCCCGCCGCGGATTCCTCCGCGGGCGGCGAGGACCCCGTCAAGCAGCTCGCGCGGCTCGACAAGCTGCGCGAGCAGGGTGTCCTCTCGGAGTCCGAGTTCGCCGACGCCAAGCGCCGCCTGCTCGGGGACCTCTGAGCCGCCGCCGACACCGACCCCGCTCGTGAACCGGATCTTCCCCATCCTCGTCCCCCTGGTCGCCGCCGCGGCTGCGGCCTACGGCAGCTACCAGCTCGTCAGCGAGGTGGCACCCGACATCGACGAGGTCAAGTCCACCTCCGACGTGCCGGCCCAGCTGCGGATCGTCGAGGGCGACGCGAAGGACTCGCTGCTGCGCAAGCAGAACCTCCAGCGCGTGCTCGACGCGATCCGCAAGGAGTACGGCGCCGAGGCCCAGCTGTCGAACTTTCGCCTCGCTCCGTCGAATGTGAACGTGAATGTCCGCAAGCGCGACGGCAGCGGCGCCGAGATCGTCATCTACAACACCAAGGGCAAGGTCGACTCGAAGACGAACTTCCCGGCCACCAGCTCGCGCACGTTCGGCGTGACGAAGATCAAGGCGGGGGTGCCCGAGCGGATCATGGGCGCGGTGAAGGAGAAGTCCGGCAACGGGATCTCGAAGGTGGACTACATGGTCGCGCACGAGAACATCATCGACGGCAAGGTCGAGTGGAGCGTCTTCCTGAAGGACGCCGAGCCGAATCACTACATCGCCAACCGCGACGGCAGCGGCGTGCGCGTGCCTGGCGAGGTGACCACGCAGGCTCCCGGCGTCCCCTCGTCAGGCCAGCCGCAGACGCGGGTGTTCACCGGCGAGGACGCGCGCAAGATCAACGAGTGCATTCAGAACGCGGGCGCGGATGCGGCGCGGATCCAGGACTGTCTGAAGTAGATTTCAGGGCGGAGGGATTTGATCGCGGGGATAGGGGAGAACAGCGCGTGGCGCCGGCTCGGCTGGCTGACTGCGCTCGTGGCGCTCGGCGTTGTCGCCGCGCTTGCAGCGGGGCTGGGTGGCGGCTCGACCGACGGCGCCGGCGCAGCGTCCGCGGCCGCGAAGAAGAAGGCGGCGGCGAAGAAGGTCCGTCGCGTCGCCGGTGACGACGGTTACGACGTTGTCGTCCGCCGTACATCGCACGGCATTCCGCACATCATCGCGCGCAACTTCGCGAGCATGGGCTACGGCTACGCCTACAGCTTCGCGCAGGACAACATCTGCACGATCGCGGGCGAGTACGTGACGGTGAACGCCGAGCGCTCGCGCTTCTTCGGGCCCGATGTGAGCTGGCGCTTCGACGGCAACGGCTCCGTCGTCAACAACCTCAACTCGGACTTCTTCTTCCAGCGGATCAAGGACCGCAAGACCGTCGAGCAGCTGCTCGAGCAGAAGCCGCCGAAGGGTCCGCGCGACGAGATCCGCGAGGGCGTGCGCGGCTACGTCGCCGGCTACAACCGCTACCTGAAGGACACCGGCGTCGACAAGCTGCCGGATCCCGCCTGCCGCGGCAAGTCGTGGGTGCGGCCGATCGACGAGATCACCGTCTATCGCTACTTCTACATGCTCGCCCTGCTCGCAAGCCAGGGCGTCGCGATCGACGGGATCGGGTCGGCGGCTCCACTCGTGCCGCCCGTCTCGCAGCCCGGCGCCTCGGCGAACGCGCTCGAGCGGCTGAAGCTCGAGGCTGCCGGCTCGAACGCGTACGGCCTCGGGCGCGAGGCGACCAACAACGGCCGCGGGATGGTCCTCGGCAACCCGCACTTCCCCTGGCAGGGAGCGCAGCGCTTCTACCAGGCGCACCTCACGATCCCCGGCAGGGCCGACGTCTCGGGAGCGTCGCTGTTCGGCGTGCCGATCATCCTGATCGGGCACACGAAGGGACTCGCCTGGAGCCACACCGTCTCGACCGCGCGGCGCTTCACGCCGTTCGAGCTCCAGCTCGTGCCGGGCGACCCGACCAGCTATCGCTACGACGGCGGCGTGCGAAAGATGCGCGCCGACAAGGTGACGGTCAAGGTCCCGGGACCGGGCGGCTCGCTCGTGGACCGCTCGCGCACGCTCTACTCCTCGCACCACGGCCCGATCTTCACCTCGATCCTCGGTCTGCCGCTGTTCCCCTGGACGCCGGTCGTCGCGCACGCGATGGGCGACGTCAACGCCGCCAACTTCCGCTATCTCAACCACTTCCTCGAAGTGGACCAGTCGCAGAACGTGCGCCAGCTCGACGGCGTCCTGAAGCGCAACCTCGGCATCCCCTGGGTGAACACGATCGCCGCCGACTCCTCCGGTGAGGCCTACTACGCCGACATCGGCGCGATCCCGCATGTCACGAACGACAAGGCCTCGGTCTGCAACTCGGTGCTCGGCCGGGTAACCCTGCCGCTGCTCGGGATCCCGATCCTCGACGGCTCGCGCGCGGACTGCGAGTGGGGCAACGACTCGAGCTCGCCGCAGCCGGGAGCTTTCGGGCCCGAAAATCTGCCGCACCTCTTCCGCAACGACTACGTGACGAACTCGAACGACAGCTATTGGCTGTCGAACCCGCACAAGCCGCTGACGGGCTACTCGCGCATCATCGGCGACGAGAACGCCGTCCGTTCGCTGCGGACCCGCCTCGGCCTGCTGATGGTCGAGGAGCGGCTGAAGGGGAGCGACGGGCGGCCGGGCAACCGCTTCACGCTCGACCAGCTCCAGGACACCGTGTTCAACAACCGCCAATACGCGGGCGAGCTGTGGCGCGACCCGCTCGTCGCGTACTGCCGCTCGAACCCGGTCATGCTCGGCTCGAGCGGTCCGGTCAACGTGAGCGAGGCGTGCGGGGTGCTGGCGAACTGGAACCTGCGTGACGATCTCGACTCGAACGGGGCGATCCTGTTCCGTCGCTTCGCGGGGAGGCTGCTCAACGTCGCGACGCTGCCGGGCGGCGCGGGCCTGCCGATCCAGAACCCGCTCGGATTCACGAAGCCGTTCGACGCGTCCGACGGCGTTCGCACGCCGAGCGGGCTCAACAGCGGTAATCCGCAGGTCGCGCTCGCGCTCGCCGACTCGGTCAAGGAGCTGCGCGACGTGGGCATACCGCTGAACGCCCCCCTGCGCGGCTACCAGTACGAGGTGCGCGGCTCGGAGAAGATCCCGATCCACGGCGGGCCCGGCGGCGTCGGGGTCTTCAACGCGATCAACGTCAGCTTCGCGGGCGCGCGCGGGTACCCGGACGTGGCGCACGGGTCGAGCTTCGTGATGGCGGTGCAGTTCACCGACAAGGGGCCGGTTGGCCGCTCGATCCTCACCTACTCGCAGTCGGAAAATCCCGAGTCGCCCTACTACGCCGACCAGACGCGGATGTTCTCCGAGAAGAAGTGGAACCCGATGCTGTGGACCGCGAAGCAGGTGCTCGGCGACAAGGACCTGCGGGTGACCGAGCTGGGCTGCTACTCCGACAAGGCGTTCGACTTCGCGCGCGTGCGCGCGCAGGGGAAGCGGCGCGTGAAGCTGTCCGCGGGGGTGCGGGCCGAGATGCCGGCGACGCTCGAGATCGCTCGCGCCGGCGCGGCCGGTTCGCGCCGCGTGGCGCGCGCGCGGAGCTCGGCGCGGCGGCCGACGCTGACGCGCAAGCTCGCCGACGGCACTTACTTCGCGCGCTTCAGCGGGCGCGCGCCGAGCGGCAAGCCGGATGCCGAGAGCGTGGCATTCGAGGTTCGCCGCGGCACGGTCAAGCGGCTGCCGCGCTTCGCCCAGGACGCGGCCGCGTGCGGCCGGACGATCGAGAACTTCGCGCTCGGCTCACCGGTGTTCGGCTCGCGCGGCCTGCGCGCGAGTTACCGCGCGACGCGGCGGTCGACGGTCTCGATCGAGGTCCGCCGCGACGGCAAGGTCGTGAAGCGGATCGCCGGTAAGCGCGTGCCGGGCGGCAAGACGCGCTCGCAGCGGATCACCGGACTCGCGCCCGGGCGCTACACCGTTCGCCTGACGGTGAAGTCGGGCAAGCGCAAGGCGAGCGCGAACCTCAGCGCGCGCGGGCTGTAACGGCCACCCCCCGCCGGCGACTGAATGGGTAACTATTCAGTTTGAAACCGGCGACGAGGAGGGCGAATGCTCGAGAAGGCAATGTTCGGGGCGGGTTGTTTCTGGGGCGTCGAAACGGCGTTCCGCGAGCTCGACGGCGTCGTTGAAGTAGCCGTCGGCTACTCGGGCGGGGAGACGCGTGAGCCCACCTACGAGCAGGTCTGCTCGGCCGACACCGGCCACGCCGAGGTGGTCGAGGTCACGTTCGACCCCGAGAAGATCTCCTACGCGCAGCTCGTCGAGCGCTTCTGGGACATCCACGACCCGACCCAGATGAACCGCCAGGGCCCCGACTTCGGGACCCAGTACCGCACGGCGATCTTCTACTACGACGACGACCAGCGTCGCATCGCGGAGGAGTCGAAGGAGCGTGCGGAGCCGCGCTTCCGCAAGCCGATCGCGACGGAGATCACGTCGGCGTCCGACTTCTGGCGCGCGGAGGATTACCACCAGCGCTACTTCGAGAAGCGCGGGATCGTGGCCCACTAGCCGGGTGCCGCCGTGCCGGCGGCGCGGGCTCAGCGGCGGGTGAAGCGCGCCTTGTAGGTGAAGCTGCGGCCGTCGCGCAGCTTCACGCGCGCGCTCGCCGTGTAGCGCTTGCCGCGTTGCAGCCCGGCCTGGCGCAGCGTCCGCCGGAAGGGCGAGGTCTTCGACCGCTTCGCCGCCGCCTTGCCCGCGATCCGGTAGTCCACGCTCGCGACGAGGCCGTTGCCCTCTCCGCTCAGCGATGCGCGCAATCCGCCGCCCTTCGAGCGCTTGAGCGCCATCGCGATCCGCGGCGCGCGTGGCTCGACCTCGTTCGGGTCGCGGGCGTCGCGCAGCATCACCATCCCGCCGAGAACGCCCACATAGACGGTCCCGTCGGGCGCGATCGTCACAGGCGCGTAGTTGTTGTTGACGCCCAGGCTCTGACCCGCGAGTGCCTTGAACACGGTCTTGCCGGTGCGGAAGTCGAGTCCGGTGAGGTACCACGGATCGCGCGAGTCGCGCTCGTTCGTGTAGGTGTAGACGAGGCCGTTGCGCAGCGAGACCTTCGGCACTACCGAGGGCGCGATCTCGTCGCTCGTCCAGATCGTCTTGCAGGCCTTGCGGTCGTTGCTCACGTCCACGCGCGCGAGGCCGGGCTCCGTCGTCGGCGCGCCGAGCACGGCGGTCGGACCGGTGTAGCCGTAGTTGTTCTCCACGATCAGCGACTTGTGCGTGCCGATCAGCGACTGGTCGGTCGAACCCCTGCCCTTGGGGAAGACCGGCACCGCGCAAACCTCGCGCGGGCCCTTGACCTGCTTCGCGCGGCGGTAGGCGACGATGCGGATCGGGTCGGCGTTGTCGGTGATCGCGACGAGGTCGCGGCCCATCACCGTCGGGGTCGTGCCCGAGCCCGCGCTCGACTGGCCCGGCTTCTGGGCACCCGTGTTCGCGTAGCGCTCGCGCCACGTCACCCTCGGCGCACCGTCGGAGTCGGGGTCGAAGCGGTACATCGCTCCGTCGGTGACGATGTAGACGCCCCCGTCCTCGTCCACCGAGAACGAGTTCGCGATCACCTCGCGGGTGTCGAAGATCTTCGGCGTTCCGGTGTGCGGATCTATCGTGCCGACCTTGCCGAGGCCCGACACGAACCAGATCCGTCCGGACCAGTCGGGCAGCGTCGAGACGATCTTGTCGTTGCCGGCCAGCAGCGACGAGACGTCGTAGTCGCGGATCGTCTGGAAGTCGTTCCCCTTGACCGCGATCACCATGATGTGCCGGGTCGTGGTCGGCGCGACGACGCGGTCCTGGTCGTCGAGATAGAAGTAGCCGCCGCCGGCGAAGTCCTGGAACGGGTTCGCGGCGACCGACTGTCGCGGCGGGAGGAAGCGGACCGCCAGCGTTTCGAGCGTGCGCGCGTCCATCAGCACCAGCTTCGGCCCCTCGAGGCCGACGCAGATCGTCACGATCCGCCCGCGGGTGTCCAAGGTGATCGAGCCGCAGACTCCCTCGAGGAAGGTGCTCTTCATCGTCATCCCGCGCCCGAGCGGGCCCGACCACGTGTAGGTGTCGCTCATGTACGCGTCGTCGTGGAGGTTCGAGAGGCCGTTGGGCGCCATCTGCGGATGCCGCGGGATCGCCGGCGCCGCGACGGGGTCGGGCGTCGCCGCCGAGCCGATGAAATCCGGCGCGTCGTTGCCGGTCGGAAAGTCGGGAATCGGGATCGGAGCGGCGCCGGCGGCGGACGCCGGAAGCGCCAGACACGCCGCGATTGCCCCCACGACCAGGTTTCTCCCCGCCCTCATTGTCGTTGAGAGTAGTGGCGCCGGCCTCTTCCGCGCGCAAATAACATGGGGGCGTGCGGTTCAGGGGAGGGGTACTCGCATTCTGCGCCGGCGTGGCCGTGATCGCGCCGGCGACGGCCGACGGCGCGGCCGGGCCCGGCAGCGCGAACGTAACGGCCGACTTCTTCTCGAAGAGGACGCCGCCGCTCGCGGGCGGGCAGGTCGAGCTGGCGACGATCTCGGCGATGGCGAAGGCCGTGACGGGCGGCGACGTGCTCGTCGCGGTGCGTGGCCTGCGCGACGGCGACGTCGTCAGCCTCGCGCGCAACGGCAAGAACGTGAGCGGGGCGCTCGGCGCGCCCGTCGGCAACGAGCGGCGCGCGCTCGTCGAGGGACTCAAGAAGGGGACGAACAAGCTCGTCGCAAAGGTCCGCCGCGGCAAGCTCCACCGCCGGGTCGCGCTCCAGGTCGTGAACCACCCCGTCACCGGGCCGGTCATGTCCGGGCCGCATCAGAAGCCGTTCTACTGCGAGACCGAGCGCTCCGGGCTCGGCAAGGCGATCGACGACCACTGCTCGATCAAGACGCGCGTGCAGTGGTTCTACCGCTCGCGCACGGACCTCGGCTACCAGGAGCTCAAGGACCCCTACGCGCCTTATCCGGCCGACACCGCCGTGACGCGGACGAGCAAGGGAAAGGTGGTGCCGTTCGTCGTGCGGGTCGAGACGGCGACGATCAACCGCGGGATCGGGCGGATCGCCGTGCTCGACGACCCGCGCGCCCGCGGCAAGGACGATTCCCAACGCACGAACTGGAGCGGGCGGATCACCTACGCATTCGGGGAGAGCTGCGGCGTCGGCTACCGCCAGGGCAGCTCGCAGCCCTCGAACGTGCTCGGCGGCGTCCCGCGCGAGGCCAACGCCGACACGCTGTTCGCGAACATCTACGGCCTCACCGAGCGCGTCGCCGAGGGCGACCTCGTCGCGCACTCGACGCTCACGACCTTCGGCGTCTACTGCAACCCGCTCGTCAGCGCCGAGACGTTGATGCTGATGAAGGAGCACATACGCGAGCGCTACGGGCCTATCGAGCGCACAATCGGCGTCGGCGGCTCGGGCGGCGCACTGCAGCAGTACAACGCCGCCAACAACGCACCCGGCATGCTCGACGCCGCGATCCCGGTCGCCTCGTTCACCGACGTCGTCTCGACGGCGATGTCGGTAGTCGACTGCGGCCTGCTGACCGACTACTGGGCGCGGGCCGGGATCAGCTGGACCGACGCGCAGAAGGCCGCGGTCGGCGGCCACGTCACCGCCGACATCTGCGCCTCGTGGCGCTCGACGTTCCTCTCGCGGCTCGACCCGGCGCGCGGCTGCGACGGCGCCGGTGCCGCGGGCCGTTCGCTACGACCGCGACAAGAACCCGAAGGGTGTCCGCTGCACGCTCCAGGACGCGACGGTCAACATCTGGGGACGCGACGCCAAGACCGGCGCCGCGCGGCGCCCGTACGACAACGTCGGCGTCCAGTACGGGCTGCTGGCGCTGAACGCCGGCTCGATCTCCGCCGAGCAGTTCATCGACCTCAACCGCGAGGTTGGCGGCTACGACCTCGACGCCCGCCGTCAGGCCGAGCGCAACTCGATGACGACGCGCACCGCCGAACGCGCGTACCGCCTCGGCGGGGTGATCGGCCGTGGGGCGCTCCACCGCACGCCGGTGATCGACCTCGCGACCTACCTCGACCTGATCCCGGTCGCCGACATCCATGACGTCGTGCGTCCGTTCGAGGTGCGTGCCCGGCTGCGGCGCCGCGGGCTCGAGGCGAACCAGTCGATCTGGCGCGGGATCTCGCTGCCGTCCGACGCGCAGCCCGTGATCGACACCTGGATCGACGCGCTCGACCGCAGCGGTGATCGCGGTGACGCGGCCGCGGTGGCACGCGCGAAGCCGGCATCCGCGCGGCGACCGTTGCATCGTTGCGGCCGGGGCGAGCCTCGACGCGCCGGACGCGCTCACCCTTCCGGCCGGGCTCCTGATCCAGCTCTTCCCGGGCCTCTTCCCCGGAGTGTCGATCCCGCTCCAGGTCAATCTCCCCGAGCGGCAGGACAAGGACATCGGCCTCTGCCAGAACGATCGCGCCGGCGAAGGCGGGCACGCGGATCGTCGCCGGCGGGCCATTGTCCGACGACGTGATCAAGTGCCGCCTGCGGGCGGTGGACATGAGCGACTACAAGGTGTCGCTTCAGCGCCGCCCAGCAGGTCGAGCTGCGGCGGATCTTCCCGAACGGGGTGTGCGACTACGCAAAGCCGGGCGTCGGCGACGTCAAGCGCAGCATGTTGTTCGCCTCGATCGGATCGCGAGCGGCTCGAGCGCCCGCACGAGCTGCGCTGGACCGCCGCGCGCTCGACCGGACCGTACTTCCGCGCGCGCTAGCCCGCGGCTACTCGTCCTCGGTGATCGGCGTGACGCTGTTCGCGCCGAAGTTCGTCACCCAGACCGCGCCCTCGCCGATCGCGACTCCGACCGGCTCGGCGCCGACCTCGACCGTGTCGGTCACCTTCCGGGTCCTGGCGTCGATCCGTATGACGGTGCCCGCGCCGCGGTTCGCCACCCAGACGGCTCCGCCCGCCGCGACGATCCCGTACGGGCGGTCGCCGACCGGCGATCCGGTCGGTCACCTCGAGGCTCTGCGGGTCCACGCGGACGACCTCGTCCTCGTCGCTCAGCGCCACCCAGACAGCGCTCCTCACCGGTCGCCAGGCCGCGCGGGTTGCGGCCGACCGCGACGCGCTCGACGTCGCGCGTCGTCGAACTCCACCCGCACGAGCGTCCCGTCGCCCGCGCTGGTCGCGAACGCGCCCCCGAACCCGAGCGCGACGTCGTACGGCTCGCCGCCCACCTCGATCAGCGGCCCGAGCTGGTCGGTGTCGGCGTCGATCCGGCGGACGCCGTCGTCGCCGGCGACAGCGATGTAGAGCGCCCGCTCCGCGCCCGCGAGGCCCTCGGGCTTGCGCCCCACCGGGATCGGATCGCCACGCGACTCGCCATCCTCGACGCCGAAGCGCGAGAGCGTGCCGTCGCCGGTGTTCGTCACCCAGACCGTGTCGCCGAGGACCACCGGGACGTCGGGATCCGCGCCAACCTCGATCGGCTCGCCGCTCAGGCGGCGGGTCTGCGGATCGATCTTGGCGACGGCGTTGTCGGCCCCGGTGGCCGCCCAGACGAACCCGCCCCCGACGGTGATGCCGTCGGGGGCCTGGCCGACGTCGATCGGCTCGCCGGCCCTCGGCGCCCCGCTTCGGTTGCCGCCGGTGTTGCGCTCGCCACCCCCGACGCCGGGTTCGTCGGAGAAGGTCTGGCCGCCCGAGTCGCCGTCGCCTCCACCGAAGGCGATCAGCGCGGCCCCTGCGATCGCGGCGAGGACGAGCAGCACGCCGCCGGCGATCACGATCATGCCGCGGCGGTTGTGGGGCTTGTCGGCGGGCAGAGCAGTGGTCGGCGGTTCGAGCGGCGGCGGTGGCGTGACCGCGTCGTCCGTGGTCGGCTCGGTTGGGGGCTCCGGTTCGGGCTCGGGCTCCGGTTCGGGCTCGGGCTCCGGGGGCGGCGGAGGCGGAGGCGGTGGCGGCGGCGCCGGCGGAGGCTCAGGTTCCGGAACAGGCTCCGTCTCGGCGGCAGGCACCGCAGCGTCGAGCGCGTCGGCGAACTCGAGCGTCGTCTCGTAGCGGTCCTCCGGGCGCTTTGCGAGCGCACGCGCGAGCACGTCGTCGATCTCCGGCGGGATGTCGGGCCGCTCGGCGTGCGCCGACGGTACCTCCGCATTTAGGTGCGCGTAGATCTTGGCGATGTCGTTGTCGCGCGCGTACGGGACATGTCGCGTGAGGCACTCGAACAGGACGCAGCCGAGCGCGTAGATGTCCGAGCTCGCCCCGCCGCGCTCGCCCTCGATCCGCTCCGGCGCGAGGTAGTCCACCGTCCCGACCACCGTGCCAGTCCGCGTTACGCCGCGGACCGAGTCCACATGGCGGGCGATGCCGAAGTCGGTCAGATAGACGTGGTCGTCCCACCCTTCGTCGGCGAGCAGCACGTTCGCCGGCTTGACGTCGCGATGGATCAGCCCCTTCTCGTGCGCGGCATGGAGCGCGTCGGCCACCTGGCCGAGGATCGCCGCCGTCCGTTCCGCCTCGAGTCCTCGCTCGCGGGTGATCAGCGCGCGCAGGTCGGTCCCATCGACGAAGCGCATCACGATGTAGAGCACGCCACTCTCGTCGCCCGTCGCGTACACGGGCACGACGTTCGGGTGCTCGATCGACGCCGACATCGTGGCCTCGCTCTGGAAGCGCGCGCGGAATCCCTGGTCCTCGGCGATCTCGGAGGCGATCACCTTCAGCGCGACGGGGCGGTCGAGCTCGAGCTGGGTCGCGCGGTAGACCGTGCCCATGCCGCCGACTCCGGCCACTCCGTCGATCCGGCAGCCGGCGACGGTCGAGCCTACGTCGAGGTCCGGCATGGGGTGGTTATACCGCCGCTGGGAGCGGCGGGCCGCAAGCCCGCTCCTGTGCTAGTTCTGCGCGGACGGTGCCAGCAGGCGCGCGGCCTGGCGGCTGGAGTCCACGTGGCCTGGCTCCGCCGCCCCGTCGACCGCGTAGACGAACTTGTCGCGAGCGGCCACGCCGAGCCCGTGGCGCGCCCCCGGCAGGCTCGGCGCGACCGACCACTGACCGCTCGAGATGCTGAACGCCTCGACCGTTCGCAGCGCGACCGTCGGCTCCTCTCCCCCGACCGCGTAGAGGCGCCCGCCCGTGACCGCGGCTCCAAGTCCGCCGCGGGGTGTCGGCATGTCGGCGAGCTCCTTCCAAGCGTTCGCGCTCGGGTCGAAGCGCTCGAGCGCGGCCGTATTGCGATCGGACCCGAGCTCGCGCCCGCCGACCGCGTAGACGTTCTTGCCGTCGGACGCGGCGGCGAGGTGCTCGCGCGGGGTCGGCATCTTCGCCGCGTCCGTCCAGCTCTTGCCGTCGAAGACCTCGGTCTCCTCGACGAGCTTGCCATCGCGCTGGCCGCCGACGACGACGATCTTGCCGTCGGCGACGGCTGCGGCACCGGCGGCGCGCGCGTGTTTCAGCCGGGGGAGCTCGACCCACTTCGAGCCGCGGAGCGCGAAGGCCCTGTCCGACGAGGTCGCGGTCAGGTCGGAGCCGCGCGGAATCCAGCCCCCGATTACGACGATCTCGTCGTTGAAGGTGACCCCCATCGCGTGGTGCAGTGTCACGGGCAGGCTCGGCCCGCGGGTCCAGGAGTTGATGATCGGGTCGTAGCCCTCGACGGCGCGGGTCGCGTTCGCCCCCGTCAGACCGCCCATGATCCAGACCGTGCCGGCCGCGAGCGTCGCCGCGACCTGCTGGCGCGGGGTGGGCGTGTCGGGCAGCGCTCGCCAGCTGCCCTTCAGCGGCGCCCCGCGCGCAGCCTTCCTGCCGCCGAGGGAGTCCTTGCCGTCGTCGTCCCCGCCGCCGGCCAGCAGCACGATCCCGACGATGATCGCGGCCAGCGCCGCGACCCCGGCGGCGAGCCCGAGCCGCCGCCGCCCCACCGACGCCGAACGTCCCTTTTGCCCCGCCCCAGCATGGGATTCGGGACGTTCGGCTGGTTCTGCCCTCGGTTTGGGAGGTTCGTGCGGTGGCGAGGCGACCCCCACGGCCGCGGACTCCGAGACTCCGCTCGCGCGCTCCTGCGCGCGACCCGCGGCGAGCGCGCAGCCGAGCGCGACGGCGTGCTTGGGGTGGGCGTCGACCGCCACGGGGCGGCCGAACGCCTCCGACACAAGCTTCGCCACCAGCGGGATCCGCGACGAGCCGCCGACGAGCAGGATCGTCGAAAGATCCTCCGCCTCGATGCCCGCGCTGTCGAGCGCTCGCCGCAGCGCTGCGATCGACTGTTGGATCGGCGTCTGGATCATGCCCTCGAACTGCTCGCGCGTCATGACGACCTCGGAGTGGGCGCCCGGCAGGAGCACGGGGATCGAGACCTCGGTGTCGGTCGAGAGGCCCTCCTTCGCGTCGACGCAGTCCTGGCGTAGGCGCGCCAGCGCGGCGATGACCCCGGGGTCCGACTGGTCGAGCGACTCGACCGCGCCGTCGAGACTCGCGATCACGTGGGCGAAGACGGCCTCGTCGAAATCCACTCCGCCGAGATGCTCGACGCCCTCCGGTGTGCCGACGAACTCGAACCCATCGTGGCGCATCGCAAGCACGCAGGCGTCGAAGGTCCCGCCGCCGAGGTCATAGACGCCGACGAGATCGCCCGGCGCGACGCGCTGGGTAGAGGCGTAGTAGGTCGCCGCGGCCTCGGGCTCGGAGAGGGTGGTGAAGGGGTGCGACAGGTCGGCCAGCCGGATCGTCTGCTCGAGCAGGTCGTGCTTGTACTTGCCCCAGTTCGCCGGGAGGCTGACGCCGATGCAGGTGGGCGGGCCGCCCTCCTGCTCGCTGACGCGGTCGATCGTCCAGCGCAGCATCATCGCCATCAGCGCCTCCGCCGACAGCGGCGTGCCGCCGACGAGGATCGGGGTCGGGTCGCCGACGCGGCGCTTGAACTCGCGTGCGACGCGGGTGGGATCGGAGACGGCGCGGCGGTTGGCGGAGTCGCCGGTCAGGACCGCTTCGTCCTCGCCGAGGAAGACGACCGACGGGACGACGGCGGCGCGGCTGCCGAGCGAGACGATCTCGGCCCGGCCGTCGCGGTAGATCGCCGCCGCGGTGTAGGTGGTCCCGAGATCGATTCCGAGCTGGTAGATCGAGACCTCCTCCTTATCGGCGAGCGCGGTCCGTGAACGCGCGTTCACGATATCTCAGATGATTGATTCCGACCCCAGGTGCCCGCGGGGGCGCACCAGGCCGAGCTGGGCGCCGCACGGCTCTGAACCCGGTAGTAGTTCACTACCGGCGAGGAGACATGTGGCGATCCAGCGAAGGCCTGGTGCGTCATCCGTGGGTGCGTGGGGGTTGGGATCAGTCATCTAGGGGTGGGATGGGGGCGACGGCAGCGCGGTGAGCATCTCCTCGCACGTGCGCACGAGCGCCCGCGAAGCGTCCACGACGGGGCGCGGGGAGAGCGGGTGCTCGGCGCGCCGCTGCCAGCGGTCGAGCGCTTCCAGCAGCGCCTCGCGCAGCGCGGCATCGTCGGCGTCCGGCTGCAGGCCGAGGCGCTCGGCCGGGCTCGCGCCGCGCGTGCCGAGGAGGCGCTCGAGCTCCGCCCCTTCGGCCTCGTCGAGCTGCGCGAGCTCGCCCGCGCGGTAGCGCTCGAGCAGCGCGGCGTCGGAGGCGGAGGCGGCTTCGGCCGGCGCCGGCTCGGACACGGCCGTCTCCGCAGCCGCGGGCGGCACCGCGCGGAGCACGGACACGGCGGCCTGGGCGAGGTCGCCGGCCGTGTCGAAGCGGTCGTCGGGGTCCTTCGCGAGCGAGCTCGCGATCACCTCGTCGAAGCCGTCCGGGAGGTCCGCCGCGAGCTCCCTCGCTGCGGGCAGCGGCGCCGACAGGTGGGCGTAGATCAGCGCCGCGTCGTTGTCGCGCACATACGGCGGGCGCCCGGTCGCGGCGTGGAAGAGCACGCAGCCGAGCGAGTACACGTCCGCGCGCGGATCCACCGGCCTGCCCTCGATCTGCTCCGGCGGCGCGTAGTCGAGCGTTCCGAGCAGCTGGCCGGTCTTCGTCGGCCCGCCGCCCGCCGAGGTCATGTTCTTCGTCAGCCCGAAGTCGGTCAGGTAGACGTGGCGGCGCTCGTCGCCCGAGATCAGCACGTTGGCGGGCTTTACGTCGCGGTGGACGAGCCCCCGTCGATGGGCAGCGTCGAGTGCGGCGGCGATCTGCTCGACGGTCCTGATGGCGTCGGCCGCGGCGAGCCGGCCGTCGCGCGCGATGATCGTCCCGAGATCGGTCCCCTCGACGTAGCGCATCGCGATGAAGAGATGACCGTCCGCCTCGCCCGCCTCGTAGACGGGGATCACGTTCGGGTGGTCGATCGCCGCGGCGAGGCGCGACTCGCGCTTGAAGCGCTCGCGGAAGGTCTCGTCCTCGGCCAGTGCCGGGGCGATCAGCTTCATCGCGACCGGACGGTCGAGCCCCAGCTGGGTGGCGCGGTAGACGATCCCCATGCCGCCCTGGCCCGCGATCGACTCGAGGCGGTACCCACCGAGCTCGGACCCTGGCGAAAGTGCCTGCACGTGATGCTTTATAGCGCTCCTGCGGGGCGAATCCGCGTGGGCACGGGAGTAGGATCGGGCGCCGATGGCCGACGCACCCAGAGCCCACAGCGCCTCGCCGGCGGAGTTGAAGGAGCAGATCGAGGCCGAGCGCCGAGGCGAGCCGTTCCTCGTCTACCGCGACGGCGACGGCGCGCAGCAGATCATCGACCTCGGCGCGGCGGAGCGGATCACAGTCGGACGCGCGGCGGGAGCGGAGCTGGTGCTCGACTGGGACACCGAGGTCTCGCGCGTACACGCGGAGCTCGAGCGCGTCGGCTCCGATTGGACGGTGGCCGACGATGGGCTCTCGCGCAACGGGACCTTCGTCAACGGCGAGCGCATCGGCAGCCGCCGCCGGCTCGCCGACGGCGACGTGATCCGGATCGGGGCGACGCACGCGACCTACCGCTCGCCAGAAGCTGGTGAAGGTGGGGCGGGCTCGACGGCGGTCGCGATCGGCGGTCCGTCGGACGTGAAGGTCTCCGATGCCCAGCGCAGGGTGCTCGTAGGACTCTGCCGCCCCTTCCGCGACGGCAGCGCCTACGCGACGCCCGCGACGAACAAGGAGATCGCCGAGGAGCTCGTGCTCTCGGTCGATGCGGTCAAGACCCACATGCGCGCGCTGTTCTCGAAGTTCGAGGTCGAGGACCTGCCGCAGAACCAGAAGCGCGTCCGGCTCGCCGAGCTCGCGCTGCAGACCGGCGTCATCCTCCCGCGCGACCTGTAGACGGCCGCCGCCCGGCGCGGTAGTTTTCCCCGCGATGGCGAAGAAGCGCGAGCCGCGCATGGTTTCGCTCGGGTACGGGAAGTTCGCCCGCGCCGACCGTGTCTTCGCGCTCGTCCCGCTCGAACCGGCCGAGCGCGGCGACGGGCGCCGCACCTACGTCCACGTCGACGGGATCGACACGCCGATCGTCGCCTCCCGCTCCGAACGCGCGATCCTCGCCGACATCGAAGCCGCGCTGACGGAAGCCTCCGGCATCGCCCGCGCGGCTCGGGACGAGGCCTGAGCGCCGAGCGCCGCTAGGCGTCGCGCCGCCGAATCAGGACGAGCGCCACCGCCGCCGCGACGGCGAGCAGGCCGGCGAGCGACACCATCGCGACCTCGAAGCCGACGCTGAACGCCTCGTTCACCGCGTTCTCGGCCGCCGAGCGGGCGCCGGCCGGGAGCCGATCGAGCAGCGCGCGCCCCTGCGACCCCTCGGCGAGCACGCTGTCGAGCGCGGGATCGCCGACGTGGCCGAGGGTGGGTTCGAGGTCGCCGACCACGTCGTCGCGTCTTCCTAGCTCGACCGCCGTGACGATCGCGGTCGAAACGGCGACACCGGTGACGGCGCCGACCTCCCGCGCCGCGGTCACGAGGCCCGAGGCGAGGCCGCGGGCCCGCTCGGGGATCGCGCCGACGGCCGCCGTGCTGGCGGGTGTGAAGATCAGCGGCCGCGCGAGGCCGAAAGCGATGAACGCGGGCAGCATCACGATGACGCTGCGCTCGTCCGCGAGCAGGCCGATCGCCGCGAGCGCGACAGCGGCCAGCGCGAGCCCGCCGGCGACCATCGCGTGCGCGCCGTAGCGGTCCGTCCACCGCCCGGTCAGGGGAGAGAACAGCGGTGTGCCGAGCACCGTCGGCAGGAACAGCAGGGCCGCGACGAGCGCCGAGTAGTCGAGCACGTACTGCAGGTAGAGCATCAGGTAGACCGTCAGTCCGAGCACCGCCAGCTGGATCGAGACGAGCGCGAACAGCGAGCCTGCGACCGCCGGAACCCGCACGAGCGACAGCTCGATCAACGGGTGCTCGCTGCGGCGCTCCGCGACGACGAACGCCGCCCCGAGCCACCGCGGCGGCCGCAAACGAGGCGATCGTGACCGGCGAACCGAGGCCCCAGCTCGACAGCTGGAACAGCGGCACGACGAACGCGGTGAGCGCGGCCGCGAGCAGGACGGCCCCGCGGAAATCGAACGGGACGCGCTCGCCGCGGGTGTCGGGGATCGATCGCCAGCCCGCCAGCAGGGATGCGATCACGATCGGGACATTGACCGCGAACACGGCGCGCCAGCTGATCGACTCGACGAGCAGGCCGCCCAGCAGGGGGCCGATCGCGAGGAACACGGTGCCCCCGCTCGCGAGGATTCCGATCGCCCATCCGCGGCGCTCGTCGGGCAGCGCGGCGGTGATGTTCGCGATCGCGAGCGGGAGCGCGAGCGCGGCACCGGCGCCCTGCACCGCCCGCAGCGCGATCAGGACGGACTCGTCCGGCGCCGCCGCGCACGCCGCCGACGCGATTCCGAACAGGATCAGACCGAGGTTGAAGATGCGGCGGCGCCCGTAGAGGTCCCCGAGGCGGCCGCCGGCGGGGAGCAGCGCCGCCAGCGCAAGCAGGTAGCTGCCGATCACCCACTGCACCGAGCTCGCGGTTGCGTCGAGGTCGGTCCGGATCGCCGGGAGCGCCACGGTGACGCTCGTCTGGTCGAGGAAGATCAGCGCATTCGCGGCCGACGTCGCGAACACGACCGCGCGCTGATTGCGTGTCAGCCTGGCGTGGTTCGGCGGCGAGCCTGCGATCCGGCCAGCGTAAACTGACCTGCGCGATGGGAAGGTTGAGGCAGCTGGCCGGCCGCCGCAGACTGATCGCCGCCTCGCTGGTGATGCTCGCGGCCGGCGCGGCAGGCGTGATCGCCGTAGCCGGCGCCGGTGGCTCCGACGGGCCGGAGGCCTCGCGCTCGAGCGCGACCGAGGAATGGATCAAGGGCGGACAGCGGGGCGCAAACGGCAGCGACGCCCCGGAGCAAAAGCCGCAGAAGGTGAAGGTCTACGGGGTCGGCGCCGACGAGCCCGAGGGGTCGAAGGGCCCGAAGCGCGGCGACAGTGCGACGAGCGCCCAGAGCCAGTCCGACACCGAGATCCGCGCGGAGCTGAAGCAGTTCCGCAAGCACCTGGCCGCGCTCGCAAAGGCGAATGCCGCCGTCGTCAGCCGGCTGCGGACCAACTACTCAGGGCCGATCAGGGAGGGAACCGGCCAGCTCGCCTGGCCCGTCGGCGGCCCCGTCACCTCACCCTTCGGGCAGCGTTGGGGACGTTTGCACGCAGGGATCGACATCGGCGTTCCCAGCGGCACGCCGATCCAGGCGGCCGACGACGGCACCGTCGTCCTGCTCGGCCCGCAGGGCGGATACGGCAACTACACGTGCCTCGGGCACGGCGACGGGTTGACCACCTGCTACGCGCACCAGTCGCGCTTCGCGACCGAGTTCGGTGCCGACGTCCGCAAGGGCGAGGTGATCGGCTACGTGGGCTGCACGGGCCACTGCTTCGGCGACCACCTCCACTTCGAGGTCCGGATCGACGGCGCGCCGACCGACCCGATGGCCCTGCTCTAGCCCGGCGGAGGCGGAGGCGGCGGGGCCGGCGGCGCCCCGCCCGGAGGCGGCGGCGCGGCGGGCGGTGGCACGGCAGCGGCCGGGGCGGCCGCGACGACCGGGCTGCCGACGGCGTCCGCCTGGATCACGAACGTCTTCGCGACGAGGTCGCCGACGCGCTGGTGTCGCTTGGTCGTCATCGCCGTGATGAACCCCACGAGATACACGAACAGACCGTCGATGATCCAGAGGATCTCGCGGACCGCGTTACGCCAGATGCCGGCGAACTGACCGTTCTCGCCGACGACCCGGATCCCGAGCATCAGCTTGCCCGGCGTCCAGCCCTTCAGGCCCGGCAGCACCCAGCGGTAGAGGATGCCGATCAGCAACACGATCCCGACGTAGATCCAGAAGTCGCTGCCGGCGATCGAATACTCGTCGCCGCTGATCTCGAAGTTGCCGTAGAGCGTCTCGTCTATCTCGATATCGCCGCTGGCGAGACTCTTCAGGTGATCCTCCTCCGTGTCGGCCATCGCGAAGAAGATCGCGGAGGAGACCAGCGAGAGGATGATGCCGTCGATGATGAACGCGACGACGCGGCGTCCGACTACCTTCGTGGGGTCTTGCATCACATCTCCGGTTCGGGTGCGATGCGAGACTATTGCCTGCGGGCGACGGGCGGGGACAGGGGTGGTGGCGGTGCGGCCTGCGCGGTTGGGGCGACGGCGACCACCGGCCTGCCGACGGCGTCCTTCTGGACGACGAAGGTCGCGACGGCGAGGTCGCCGACCCGCTGGTGTCGCTCGGTCGCCATTGCGACGACGAAGCCCGTGAGCATCGGGATGAAGTAGGGGAAATCGTCCACGATCAGCAGGATCTCTCGAACGGCGTTCCTAAGGACGCCTGCGAACCGGCCGTCCTCGCCAACCACTCGGATCCCAACCAAGAGCTTGCCAGGCGTCCATCCGCGCAGACCCGGGAGCACCCAGCGGTAGAGGCCCCAGATCGCGAACATGATCGCGATACAGAGCAGATACTTCTCGCCGACGATCGAGTACTCGTCGTCGCCGACCTCGAATCGCCCGAACCTCGTTTCGTCCGCGCTGTACTCGTCGACGAGCACTTTTCGGGTGAACTCGCCGTCCTCCTCGGCCATCGCAAAGAAGACGGCGAGCGAGATGGCACACAGGATGATGCTGTCGATGATGAACGCGACAATGCGCCGGCCGACTACCTTCGTTGGGTCGAGCATCAGGCCTCCAAGCCAGGTCCGCTGCGAGACTATTCGCTCGGATGACGGCGGCCAGCAACAGGCTCTCCCGCCGGCGCGCCGATCGCATCTGGCTGCGCCGCGCCGCGCGTGCGCGCGAGCTGCTCGCCGCCGCCCGCGAGCGGGGCGTCCTCGAAGGCGACGGGCTTGGCCTGCTCGCGTGGCTCGAGCTCACGCTCGACGGCGATCCGGCGGACGCCGAGCGGGATTCGCGAGCCGGGCTGGAGGACGAGCCGGGGGCGCGCTTCGCGAGTGCCGCGCTCGCGGAAGCGTTGCAGCGCCGTGGCGAGCAGGGCGAGGCCGTCGAGGTGCTGCGCGCCGCGCGGGCCGCACATCCGGACATCCCGTGGTACGAGCTCAGTGTCGCGGACGCGCTCGAGCAGGCCGGCCGTCCCGACGAGGCCGCCGCGGCGCTCGAGCTGGTGGTCGAGCACGCAGATCTGAGGCGCCATGCGCTCAAGCGGCTGTCCCGGCTGGCGCTCGACCGCGGCGACCGCAAGGCCGCCCGGCGCTGGTTCTCGGAGCTGGTCGCGCTCGCGCCCAACTATCTCGTCTATGCCTCGGACTACGTCCAGCTGGCGGAGCTCGAGCTCGAGGCCGGTGACGACGAGGCGGCTCGTCTTGCGCTCCGAGCCGGCGCGAAGACCTATCCCCGGAACGCGGCGATCCGCTCGCTGCTGGAGCAGCGTTTCGGCGAGAGCGAACCGCTCGCCGAACCCAAGATCAAGCCGGTGTCCGAGCAGACCGTCGGCGCCCGCCGGATCCCGGTGCGCACGCCATTCATCTCCTTCCGAACCCATTTGGCGAAGCTGCTCGACGAGGCCACGAGCGGCGAGCGCCGGCCCGGAGACGTGCTCGCGCTCGCCGAGTCGGCGACGGCGGCGAGCCAAGGGCGTCTCGTCCCGCTCGAGCTGGTCCGGCCGAGCGGCCTCGCACGTGTCCTCTGCCGCTTCGTCGGTGAGATCGGACCGCTCCACAGCCCCGAGGGGATGGCGGGCGCGATCCTCGTCTCCGGCCGCGCGCGGGTGATCGCGGGCGCCGTCGCGGGCGCGTTCGGCAAGCTTCTGCGGCGCCGCGGCTGGTTCTACCGCGTAGCCGGGCCGCAAGCGGCGATGATCGACGACGTCGCAGCGGCGCTACCCCCGAACGACCACCACGTCGTCTTCGGGCCGCGCGACCCAGACGACACGGCGGCGGCGCTCGCGCAATCGCTCGGCACGGCGGTCGCGATCGTGGACGCGAACCACCTCACCGGCGCATGGGTGGTCGGCGCCTCGGAGGGAGTGGACCGCGCCTGGCTGACGGCCGCGCTGATGGACAACCCCGCCGGCAACGAGGACGAGCAGACGCCCGTAGTCATCGTCCGCCGCCTCTAGAGCGTTTCGGCTAATCGCGGACACCCGAGCTAGCGGCGCTTGACGGTCAGCGTCGCCTGCTTCGTCCTGCTCGTCGCGCTGCCACCGCGCGGACGGTAGGTCACCTTCACGCGCACCTTCGCGCGCCCGTTCTGGCGCAACTTCGCTCGGCCGGTGGTGGAGGGCCGCAGCCGCAGCCTCACCGTGCCGGCGCCTCTCACGGTCCTCTTCTGGCGCTTGATCAGGGCTTTCCGCTTCTTCGAGGCCGCCGCCGAGGCCTTGCCTGCGTCGGCGTCCCGCGCCTCGACTGTGCCCGCGCCGGGGACCGTGATCTTCAGCGTGATCGAGCCATCGGCGTGGCGGGTGATGCCGCCGAGCGAGAACTTCTTCGCCTTTGGCGTCGCCGGCGTGCCGGCGCCGGGCGTGCCACCGCCGCCTCCGGTGCCGCCGAGGGCTCCGCCCGTGCCGCCACCACCGGAACCGCCACCGCCACCGCCGGGCCCACCACCGCCGCCACCCCCTCCGGGCGCGCCGCGGTCGAGAACCGACAGCCGCCCGACGTTCCCCTGCTCGTCCACCGCGCGGATCGCGACCCAGCGCTTCCCATCGGCTGGCAGCGCCTGCGACTGCTCCGTCCCCGCCGCCCCTGGCGCGGGCGCCGGCGCGACCGGCGCCGCGGCGAGCGCGTCGCCGAAGTTGTCGCTCGTGATCTCGGCATCGGAGGTCGCGACCTCGTAGCGGTCGGCCTCGCCGCAGAGCAGGTCGTCGCCGGGCGCCTTCCAGGTCAAAGTCGGGCCGGCGAGCGCGAAGTCGGTGACCCGGCCCGGCGCGGTCGCGTCGCGCGTGTAGTCACCCGAGTTCGCGTTGTCGTGGTGGAAGCGCGGCGACGATCCCGGGGAGCAGGCGGGCGCGGTCGTCCGGTAGGCGAGCACGGTGCCGCTGCGGGTCAGGCCGACGACCACCTTGCGCGCGCCCGAGTCGGTGTCCGTAGTGCCGAAGCTGCCGATCAGCGGCGTGGTGATCGTCCAGTCGCCGGTCAGCTTCGGCCAGTTGGCGCCCGCGGGCAGCCCGGCGACGTTGAACGCGGCGAGGTCCATGCTCGCCGTCCCGGCAACGACCTCCTCGCCCGGAGCGCCGTCGATGTCCGCCACCGCCGGGCCGGTGAGGAACTGCAGGTCGTTGACCACTGCCGGCCAGCCCGCCTTGAACTGGCCCGTGCTCGAGTCCCATGCGGCGACCACGTCCGACCCGCCCTGGTATTCGGGCGCGACGACGTCGAGCGCGCGCACGACACCCGCCGCCGGTCCCACGAGCGTCGGCGCGCCGCCGCCGAGGTCGCCGAACGCGGGCAGACCGACGGCCGCGAACTTGCTCGCGTCGGCGCCTGGGTTGCCGATATCCGTGCCGAGAGCGCGGTCACGGCCCGCCTCCTGTCCGTAGCAGGAGGTCGCGTCGGCGTTGAAGACGTAGCCGAGTCCCGCGGCGGGCATCACACCGATCTTTGCGCCCGAGCCCCCGCTCGCGCAGTCGAACGGCGCGACCACCGCCGAGCCGTTGATCCCCTCGCCGACGACCGGCAGCAACTCCTTGTTGAGGATCGCGACCTTCGCCGGCCAGCCGTTCACGAACGGACTGTCGCCGGTAAGCAGGTTCCCGTCGGGGTCGCCGTCCGGGTTTATGGCGTGCAGGCGTCCGTTGGCGGGTTCCAGTACGCCGGCCGCCGTCAGTGCGGACATCAGCGCACTCGACACCTGCCCCGCGTTCAGCGGTCCCTCGGCGCCTGCGCCCGAGCCCGTGTCGGGCCGGTACTCCTCGTTCGTGCCGACGAGGATCTCCGGGCGCGAGTCGGCCGGGCCCTCGATGTTCGCCACGGCCGGTGTGGTGACGATCGCGCCCTGCAAGAAGTCCGCGCCGACGTTCGGCTTGAACGTCACGGCGTGCGTTTGGGGATCGACCGACTGGACCTTGTCGCGGTCCACGACCAGCACCGGGAAGCCGTCCACTGCCGTGCCGTCGTCGTTCCACGCGTAGAGGTGGCGGTCCATCCCGGCGGCGACGATCTCGAGCTTGCCGCCGTCGTTGCGGTCGAGGTCGGCCAGCACGGGGGAGCCGAGGAACCTGTGCGAGGTCCGGTTCGTCTTTCCATTGCGCACGTTCTCGAACGGCTGCAGCGGAGCGCCCGAGAACTCGCGCTTCGCCCCGAGCGTGCGGACGCGCGCGCCTGCTGCGCTCCAGACCGAGATCTTCCCCTCGAGGTCGCCGACGACGACCTCCGGCTTGCCGTCGCGGTCGAGGTCGCCGGCGGCGACGGCGGTGATCACGGCGCCGCCGTAGTTGGTTGGGACCGCGTTGCTGGTGAACGCGCGGCCGCCGTCGTGCAGCGGGAGCTGGTCGGTCCGCACCGGCCACCCGGGCAGCTCGCCGCCGTCCGGGCGCAGGGCGTGGACGAAGCCGTCCGAGCTGCCGAAGACGAGCTCGTTTCTGTTGTCGCCGTCGAGGTCCACGAACGCCGGCGAGGACTCGCCGTCGCTGCCGAGCTCGCGCGGGAAGCCGGGGAGCATGTCCTGGTCGCGGTGGAGCCACAGCTGGCGGCGGTCACGGCCCGTTCGTGTCTGCGCGCCCGTCGTCGTCGCCTCGACCTTGACGACGAAGCCGTACGGCGCCGTGTTCGGCCTCCCGTTGGCAGTCTGCACGCCGGCGCCCGGCTCGCGACCGTCGAAGCCGAGCGTGTTCACCGGGAAGCGCGAGCGCAGGTCGTTCAGGTCCAGGTCGGCGAGCGCCCCGCTGAACGAACCGCTGCGCTGCGAGCCGTCGCAGTGTGACGAGGCGACCGGCTTGAAGTCGCCCGCGGGGGTCGCGGTCGTCGGGCTGTCGTTCGGGTAGGCGCCCGGCGCGACGTACACGCGGCAGGTGTACGACTGCCCGCGCGCGGACACGTCTCCCCGGACGGTCGCGCTCGCCTGCTCAGGGTCCACCTGCGCGAACCACTCCGGCGAGGTGATCTCGACCTCGGGCGGGAGCGCGGCCGCGTCCGTGCGGTCGAGGACGCGGTTCATGTTCACGCGCCCGTAGCCGTAGAACTGGTCGTGTCCGCGGCGCGCGGGGTAGCGGCGGGTGGTGGCGAGCGGCGAGACGATCGGGCGCAGGGGCGGCGCCGCGAGGAACGGGTCGGTGCATGCCTGTAGCGGGATCGGCGTGCACGACGTCTCGAGCGTGTCGCCGCTCGTGAGCGCGCGGGCGAAGTTGACGTCGTCGGCCTGTTCGGTGCCGCCGACACGCCCCGAGGCCATCAGCTGGCGGACCTCGTTCGCGCTGATCGCGCAGGGGTCGCCGCTGACGAGCGTGCAATCCGGATGCGCTTCGAGGTCGCCCCGCTGGCGAGCGTTGAGCGCCGCGCTGTAGACGAGGCCCGCCATCCCGGAGGCGACCGCTGTCGCGTCCGACGAGCACGACGTGCTCGGGATCGCGAGCGTCATCTTCGCGTTGAAGTTCGTGCACCCGTTGAACTGGAGGTACGAGCGGTTCGCCGGCGTGAACGTCTCGTTGAACTTGACGACCGAGTTGACGAGGATCACGTGCGGCAGGCTCGACGGCCAGTTGTTGTGCTGCGCCGCCTCGTCGGCGGCCGACGCGATCACGGTGACGCCGTGCCCGTACGCGTAGTTGACGGCCTCGCGCGAGAGGCGGCTGTTGTTCATCGCGCCAAGCGCCTCCTGCACGACGAGGGCGCCGTTGTCGACGGCGTAGATCGTCGCCTGCGCGAAGCGGTTGACGTCGGCGATAAAGCTGTCGCCGACGCGCAAGTGCACGACCATGCAGTTCGGGCACGTGCCGAGGTCCGAGTCGCCCGGCGCGTTGTCGGCCTCGGCGGAGGACCCCTCCGCCTCGCCGGTGCCGTGGCCGTACTGGACGTCGTCGTAGGGATCGTTGTCGTCGTCGAGGAAGTCCCAGCCGACGATGTCGTCCTTGAAGCCGTTGCTGTCGTCGTCGTCCCCGTCGCTGAACGCGATCAGGACGTCCTGCGGGTCGAGCAGGTCGCTCGGGCCGACTCCGCGCGCCGGATTGCGGTTGACGCGGTCGTCGCAGGCGTAGTCCACGACGTTGAAGACCCCGTCGCCGTTGATGTCGAAGCCGGTGCCGTTGTAGGAGGCGCAATTGACGCCGGCCTCGTGCGGCGACGCCGGCGAGTCGTTGCGCGGCTCCGGCGCCTCGCCCTTCGACAGGCGGGTCTTGCGGCGCAGGTCCACCATCGCGCCGCGGTCGTTCCACTTGATTCCGGAGTCGAGCACGGCGATCACGACGTCGGGCCGGCCGGTCGTCGTGCGCCAGCCCTGATCGACGTCGGCATCGTCGACGAGCGACGCGCCGCGGACGCCGTCGAGCTCGACCGGGTCGGCGTTGTTGATGGCGCTCTCGGGCGCGTCGTCCGGGGTCGCGGCGAACTTCCAGATGTTCGACCCCCCGAGGTCGTTGGGCGCCTTGTCGCTCCCGCTCGGCAGCCGGTACTGCGAATAGTCCGTCGGATCCCCACCCGAAGGCGGCCACGGAAACGCGGCCAGCGCGCTCGATGCCGGCGCGACCGAGGCGATCGCGAGTACGGCCGCAATCACGACCCCAGCCCTAAACCCTCCGCATCGTGTCCGGCGCGTCACAAGCCCTCCCTGGGGCAAGAGTCTGCCGCATGCGAGCCGTTCGCGCTAGTCCTGTCGACGCGGCGTCGGCGACGGTGTCCCCGGCGGAGGAGTTCCCGTTCATCTCTCCGGAGCCGGGGATACCGGAGCCGGCGGCGCACGCAACAAGGAAAAGGGGGGCCGGGGGCCGGCCGGAGGTGTCGCTGCCGGAGGAGTGCCCACTCCCAAGCCCGGACGAAGCGACACCGGAGCCGACCCCCGGCGTTACAGACTTAGGGCAGGGTCAGCCCCACAGGCTTCGACTTGGCGGTCTTCGCCTGCTTCACCGAGGCGCGCAGCCATGCCTGGCGCGGCTGCGTCCGAGCCTCGACGTTCAGCTTCACGCGGAGCGCCTTCTTCGGCTTCGACTTCTTCGCGCAGACCGACTTGCGGCCCGGGAAGTCGACGCACAGCTTCGCGTTGCTGGCCTTGCGCGACGGCGACAGCGTTCCCTCGATCCGCCAGATGCCGGAGCCCTTGTACGTGGCGCTCATCTTCGCGCTGCCTTGCGAGCGGTTGGCACGGCGGACCTTCGTCGCCGCCTGCTTGCGTAGCTCACCCAGCGCCTGCGGGTTGGCGTCGCCGCACGCGACGCCGAGCTCCGAGCAGTCCGCCATGAACGGCGAGTCGAACAGGTTGAACTTCTGCGCCAGGTACGAGCCCGGGTTCGGCGTCGGGCTGAAATAGTCGTCCTTGTTGCAGTCGAACTGCTCCGGGAAGATCCCGTCGCCGCGCGGGCACGAGGCCGACTGCTGCTGACGCAGGCCGCCGTCCTCGTAACACATGAGGTCGGCACCGTCGTTGCAGTGGCCGGCCAGTGTCGAGTGCGGCGCGGTCAGGCTGACTGCGCCGAGCCCGTGCGCGATCTCATGCAGCGTCGCCGACGGGTCGAAGCCGTCCGGGTTGTACCCGGGCGAGTAGTCGCTTCGCAGCCAGTGGAAGGCGAGCAGGCCGCCGAGGTTGTTCGGCGCGTTCGGCCCGGCGAGGTCGGAGTTGAGCCGCAGCTCACCGGTCGAGTACGTCGGCGCCCAGGTCTGGTTCTCGTACAGGCCGTCCATCACGACGAAGGCGTTGCGGCGCCCTCCGACGCTCTGGATCAGGCCACGGAGCTCTTCCTTGACCCTGCTGAAGTTGAACCCGAGGTCGAGCAGGTAGTTCTCCTTCGGCTGGTTCATCACGACCGAGCGGATGTCGAGGTAGCCCGGGCCGCAATCGGTCCCGAGGTCGAAGCGGAGCGCCTTGCGCCCGCCGGACTCCTGCGCCAGCTTCTGCTCGATCAGCGAGATGTCGGCCTGCATCAGGTCGGCGAACTCGCGGAAACGGTTCGGCGCTCCTGCCGGCCGCGCGTAGATCACCTTGATCTGCGGCTTCGACGCGTCGAACGTGCTCTGCGGGGACTCGTCGAACCGCTCCGAGCCGCACCACGATCGCGGCAGACCGCCGACCGGGCTCTGGCTCTTCTTCGCGCCGGCTGCGGTCGCGCCGCGGCGGCGCTGCGGCGTCGGCAGCGGCCGGGCGTCGAACGTGCGCTGCTTCGGGTACTCGAAATGCTGGCCCTTCGGAGCGTTCAGCTCGGCCCCGGTGGGGTCATGGATGTCGTGAGCGCCGGCCGCCGGGGCGATGAGCAGCCCGGCGAGGGCGGTCGTGACGAGGGCGTTGCGGGTACGGCGTATGTAGTTGTTGTTGAGAGTGGGCATGCCCGTTGGATCGGGCCCACCCCGCGAAGGGACTCAACACCTTCGCCGTCAATAGAACAGACGTCCAGACGGCCCCGAAATGGCCCGGACGTTCGTCCAGTGAGGACTCTTCCGCTCAGGTGGAAATTGCCGCTTTGGCGGCGCTCGCGACGGCCTCGACGTGCTCGTCGCGCAGGCTCTGGTGCACCGGTAGCGCGACCAGCTCGCGCCGGGCGGGATCGAGCTCGGGGAAGCGCTCGCCGGCCAGCAGCGGGTGGGGTACGGGCCAGATCTCGAGCGCGCGCACGCCGTGCTCGAGCAGCCTCATCATCGCCGCCGGGCGGTTCGGCGCCCTCACGGGCAGGTACAGGGGCAGACCCCCTCCGCCAGCTCGCGGTACGGCGCGGGGCAGTGCTCCCCGAGCTCCGCGAGCAGCCGCTGATAATTCGCCCGACGCCGCGCGCGGATCCGTTCCGCGGGAGCCCGGTGGGTGAGGAGCTCGGTCAGTCGCGCCGGCCGAGAGGCGGCCGCCTCCATGTCGGCGACCTCGAGGTCCCACTCGCCGATCACGGTCTCGGTCAGGCTGCCGGCGCGCGTCGCCGCGTCCGTCACCGACGCGCGGCCGATCGCACGCTTCGCCCCGGCGCGCACGGGCCCGAGCCGCGACAGCGCGGCACGGGACGCCGCGAGCGAGGCCGTCGAGCGCGCGAGACCTCGTGCGCGCGGGCGCGCGTGGAGCCACTCGTCGGCGCGTGCGATGGCATCGGAGTCGCGCAGCAGCAGTGCGCCTCCGTCGGGCACCCCGAGCGACTTGCGCGGGCAGAAGACGGCGGCGTCGGCGTCGGCGCCGAGCGCTCCGCGGGGGCCGGCGGAGAAGAGCCCGTGCGCCGCGTCCTCGATCACCCGCGCGCCGCTCGCGGCAGGCGGCGCGACGGTTGGAAAGCCGAAGTGGGAGATCAGGTAGACGGCGGCGGCGCCGGCGGTGACGCGAGCGAGATCCTCCTCGTCCACGCGCAGCTCGGCGTCGACGCGGTAGAAGTCGATCTCCAGGCCCGCGAGCCGCGCGGCCTCGACCTCCGAGCCGCAGTGGTAGGCCGGCATCGCGACGCGATCGCCCTGGCCGAGGCCGAGTGCGCGGAACGCGAGCCAAGCGGCGCCGCGGCCGAGGTGGGTCAGGCGGAGCCCCTCTTGATCGAACGGGAACCTACTTGCGCGGCCACGCAGGGCCGTCAGCGGCGCGAGCGGCGGGTAGACGCCCGCGAGCCCCGCGCCGGCAGCGGGACTCATCGGAAGCGCGCCGGGAGCAGGCGCCGGAAGAGCGTCAGGTCCTCCACCCGGAGGACGTACGAGAGTGCGAAGAAGACGGCGACGCCCGCCGTGCCGCCGCCGACGAGTTGGATGATCGAGCGTGCGTCGCCTGCACCGACGAGCGCTTCGACCCCTTCGAGCGCGCCGAGCATCGCGGCGGCGGAGCCGGCCGCGGCGATCGTCACGCGCACGATCTGGATCAGCGTCCGGCGCAGCTCGAGTCCGCCGGTGCGCCGGGCGAGCAGCACCGCGGCGCCGGCCGTGCCGACCACGTACCCGAGCGTGTGCGCCAGTGCCAGGCCCTTGACGCCGAGGCCTGGGAAGAGCGCGAAGTCGAGCGCCACCGTGGCGCCGTTCTCGCCGACGTTCACGAGCCCGGGCACGCGCGTGTCCTGGCGCGCATAGAACGACCGGATGCAGAGCAGGTAGGCCCCGAACGGGAACAACCCGAGCGCGAACAGCCGCAGCACGTCGGCGACGAGGTCGACACTCTCCGCGCGCACGACGCCGTGCTCGAGCAGCACGTCCACCATCGGCTCGGCGAGCACGAGGTAGGCGGCCGTCGCCGGCAGCAGCAGCAGCGCGAGCGCGCGCATCCCGCCCGACGCTCCGGCGCGGAACTTGCTGTTGTCGCCGTCGACGTAGTTCGCCGACAGTCGCGGCATCAGCGCGGTGACGATCGAGACAGCCGCCACGCCGATCGGCAGCTGGAAGAAGGCGAACGCGGTCACGTACGCCGTGATCCCGCCCTGGACCTGGTTCGCGAGGTAGAACGAGACGACGAGCCCGGCGGTGTTCGTCACCACATAGAGGAAGGTCCAGCCGGCGAGCCGCAGGATCTTGCGCACGACCGGGTGGCGGAAGTCGAACCGCGGCCGCAGGCGACCGGGCAGGCGGCGCACGAACGGCCAGTAGATCGCCGCCATCGCGGCGATCGCGCCGGTCGTGCCCAGCCCCAGGAGAAGCTTCTGGTCGAGGCTGTCGCCGACACCCGCGTTCGTCGGCACGCCCGAGACGACCGCGGCGAAGGTGAGGAAGACCGCGATCAGGACGACGTTCTGCACGATCGGCGCGAACATCGGCACGGCGAAGCGCCCGTGCGCGTTCAGCAGCCCGCCCATGATCGCGGCGAACCCGAACAACAGGATCTGGGGTGCGAACACCCGCAGGAAGAAGCCGGCGAGGTCCTGCTGCTCGGCGCCCTCCGCGCCGTCCACGCGCGAGGAGAACAGCTCGATCACCAACGGCGCGACGACCGCGACGAGAACCGACATCACGGCGAGCGCCGTCAGCGAGACGGTCACCACGGCCGACACCGAGCTCCACGCGTCGTCGTGGTCCTTCGTGCGCAGCTCCTCGACGATGACCGGCACGAAGACCGAGGTGAGGATGCCGCCCAGCAGGAGCTCGTAGAGCGAGATCGGCAGCGTGTTCGCGAGGTTGTAGGAGTCCGCCAGGCGCGACTCGGTCACGCCGAGGGCGACGGCCGCCGCGACGATCCTGAGCAGCCCGGTGATGCGCGACAGGGCCGTACCGACGGCCATCACCGCTGCCGGGCGGACGAGGCTCTGCTGCGCGACGTCGAACGGCTCGTCAGCGTCCCCGGCGGCGCCCGGGCCCGCCGCTCCGGCCTGGCCCTCGTCGGCGCTCATCCGGGAGCGGAGGCTAGCGAAGGGGGCGGATCGGTCTCAGATGGTTGATTCCGCGGCGACGTGCGTGCGGGGGCGCGCGAGACCAAGCTGGGCGCCGCCCGGGTCCGAAGCCGGTAGTGGGTGAACTACCGGCGAGGGCGCGGGTGGCGATCCAGCGCCGGTATCGCGCGTCATCCGCGCGTGCGTGGTCGTGGGATCAGCCATCTCTAGGTGCCCGCCGCGGGGCGGCGGCGCGCATAGACGAGGCAGCCGATCCCGACGATCAGCGCCCAGCCCGCTCCCGCGTAGAGCGCGACCCGTTGTTGCGGGTCGAACGCAAGCAGCACGACGACGAACAGCAGGAAGGCGACGACGATCCAGTTGGTGTACGGGGAGCCCGGCATCCGGAACGGGCTCCGCGCGACCTCCCCTCGCGCAAGTTTGCGGCGGTAGGCGAGGTGGGTCACGACGATCACTCCCCAGGTCCACAGCGCGCCGAGGGTCGCGACGCTCGTGATCACCTCGAAGGCCTGCTCGGGAATGAAGTAGTTGAGCGCGACGCCGCCGAGGAGAACGGCGACCGACACCGTGATCGCGCGGGCGGGCACGTGGTGCCGGCTCACCGCGCCAAGCGTCTCCGGCGCCTGGCCAGAGCCGGCGAGGGTGTAGAGCATCCGCCCGGTGCTGAAGATCCCGCTGTTGCACGACGACATCGCCGCCGTCAGCACGACGAAGTTGATGATGCCGGCGGCAGCCGCGATCCCGACGTCCTCGAAGACGATCACGAACGGGCTCTGGTCCACGGGCAGCTCGTCCCAGGGGATCACGGCCATGATCACTGTCAGCGCGCCGACGTAGAAGATGAGGATCCGCGCGACGATGCTGTTGATCGCGCGGGGGAGGGTGCGCTCCGGGTCCTCCGCCTCGCCGGCCGTCACGCCGACGAGCTCGACGCCGACGAACGCGAACATCACGATCTGCAGCGCGACGAACACGCCACCGATCCCGTTGGGGAAAACGCCGCCGTGGTCCCACAGGTTCGAAATCTGCCCCTCGTCGCCGCTCGCGCCGAAGCCGAAGATCAGGATCGCGATCCCGAGCGCGATCAGTCCGACGATCGTGATCACCTTGATCGCCGCGAACCAGAACTCGAACTCGCCGAACAGGCGCGCCGAGATCAGGTTCGCGGCGTACAGCAGCACGACGACCACGAGCGCCGTGACCCACTGCGGCACCTCCGGGAACCAGAACTGGATGTAGATCCCGGCCGCCGTGATCTCGGCCATCGCGGTGACCACCCACGTCAGCCAGTAGGTCCAGCCGGTGACGAAGCCGAGCCGGGGGCCGAGGAACTCGTCGGCGTAGGAGGCGAACGCCCCGGCGACGGGCCGGTAGAGCGTCAGTTCGCCGAGCGCGCGCATCATCAGGAAGATCACCGCGCCGGCGACGAGGTAGCAGAGGATGAGGCTCGGCCCGGTGTCGTGGATCGCCTTCGCCGAGCCGAGGAAGAGGCCGACCCCGATCGCCCCGCCGATCGCGATCATGCGGATCTGCCGCGGCCGCAGGCTTCGCTCGAGCTGTTCGTGCGGCGGGCTGGTCCGCTCTGAGTCGCTCACGGGCTAGCGCAGGCGGAGCGAGATCTTCGTGCGTCCGGCCTTGCCGGCCTCGTCACGACCCGTGGCGATCAGCGAGTACTCGCCGCGGTCGAGCCGGCGGCGGACCAGCTGGACCGCCAGGCCCCGCTTGCCCCGGTAGCTGACCGGCGCGCTGCGCGCGTACACGCGGTTGCCCTTGCGCAGGGTGAGCGAGACGCAGCGCAGGCGGCCGGTCGCGCGAGCGCCGACGGTGAAACCGTTGCCGCGGCGGGCGGCCTTGAGAACCCTCGCCGCCGGGGCGTTGAGCTTCACCGGGAGCTTGCGCTTCGAGCGCTTGCGCGCGCCCACCTGGCGGGCGCACTCGACGTGGCTCGGGTCCACCACCGGTAGCGAGATATTCGCCCTCTCGATCCGCGCGACGCCGGCGGAGCGCTGCGGCGCATAGACGTTCGTGCCCGCGGTCACCTGCAGTTGGTACGAGCTCCCGGGGGAGAGGTGACCCGCGATCGGCTCGAGTGGGCGCTCGACCCTGCGCGTCGTGCCGTCGAGCGTGACGGGGATCGGGGTGGTCTGGTTGCCGAGCACGCGGCCCGTCGCCGGGTTGAGGACCTGCGCATAGAGGAAGGTCTGCGCCGGCACGGCGGTGCCGGAGTAGGTGAGGCTCAGCTTCGGCTCGCCGACGACGTCGGTCTCGTTCTGCGGCGCGGGAATCGCCACGTTGACCGCGCTCGGCGCGCGCGTCGCGTAGAGCAGCACGCCGCTGGCGAGGTAGTCGAGCGGGGTGACCGGCAGGGTTCCGGAGCCGCTCGCGGTGAGCGCGCCCTGCTCGTGCACGGGGTAGCGCTCGGCAGCGCGGTAGACGCCGTCGTTGGCCTCCCACTCGAAGGCGGCGCCGGTGTCGACCTTGGTGTCGCGCTTGAGGTGACGCTCGAGCCACGCCATCACGACCTTCGCCCGGCGCCCGGGCTCGCGGCGCTGGTCCAGGCAGACGCCGTGGCCGCCGCAGTGCCAGAGCATCTTCACCGGCACGTTGTTGTCCTCGAGGACGCGGTAGTTCTCGGCCGCTTCCTGGGGGGTGAAGAGCGTGTCGACCGTGCCCTGGGTGATCAGGGTCGGCGCGCGGATCTTCCCCAGCAGCTCGCCCGGGCCCGTCGCGCGGAAGAACTCCCGGTCCTCGGCGGAGAAGGTCCCGAACGCGAGGCCGTTGACGAGCGCGGTGTAGATGCGCGGGTCGAGGTGGCCCGCCTGCGGTCCGGCCGGGTTGCCGATCAGGCCGGGCGCGAGCGATGTCGGTACGCCGGCGCCGGCCAGCACGAGGCCCCAGCCGCCCTTCCCCGCCCCGTCTTTGTTGAGCGAGGTGAGCAGCGAGTTCCAGGCGATGTCCGGGGTGATCGCGTCGACCCGCTGGTCGAGCCCGGCGAGGATCAGCTGGATCCCGCCGGCGTAGCTGCCGCCCGTCATCCCGATCCGCGGATCGTTCGGGCCGTCGAGTTGGGCCTCCGGCTGCTGCGCGACGAAGTCGACGAGCGCCTGCGCGTCGCGCCCCTCGAACGCCGGCTTGTCCACCATCACGGTGCCGCCCGACTGCCCGAACCCGCGCGAGTCCCAGGTGAGGACGTTGTAGCCGGCGCGGCGCAGCGTGCCGACGCCGACGCTCTCCGACGAGCCGCTGTTCTGGTTCGTCTCGCGCGAGCCCGCCCAGCCGTGGGTCATCAGCACCGTCGGCGATCGTCCGCCGGGGCCGGGGTTCGCCGCCGGGAAGAACGAGGTGACGATCGGCGTGCCGTCGAACGAGCGCACGACCTGGTCGCGCGCCTGCGCTTGTGGCGCGGCCGCCAGCGTGGCCGCGGCGCATGCCATGACTGCCGCCGCGAGTCGTCCGTGTCTTCCGGCGAGGCCCATCCCCACCGGCAAGGTTAGCTGCCGGTCCGTTTCTTGAGCCGAGCCCGCCAGCCCTAGGCGGCGCGGTCGAGCAGCTCGTCGAGCTCGGCGTCGATCCCGCGCGCGACGACGTCGGGCCGCGGCACCACCTCGGGATCCGAGCAGAGCGAGAAGGCGATCCCGTCGGCGAGCGAGATCACCGAAACGCGCAGCGCATGGCGGTCGGCCGGCTCGGCCATCGAGTAGAGCGCCGTGGCAGGCCGCCCGAGCGAACTGCGCGGCGTGCGCGGGCCGGGAACGTTCGAGATCGCGAGGTTGAACGCTCGCGGGCCGGCGGCCAGCCGCGCGGCGACGGCGTTCAACGGGCGGCCGTGCGAGATTCCGTGGAAGAAGCGGTACAGCACATCGGCGTCGTGGTGGTCCTTGCGCGCGTGGGTCTCGGCGCTGATCGCCTCGAGGCGCTTGACCGGGTCGGGCTCGGTCAGTGGCAGGTCGACGAACAGGAACGAGTCGCGGTTGCCGGCGTCGTCGGGGTTCTCGTCGCGGCGGTGGAGGCTGACCGGGATCTGCGCGCGCACGTCGGCGAGCGGCTCGGCGATCGACTCGCGCCAGCGTGCGAGGCCGCCGCCCACGGCGGCAAGGACGACGTCGTTGATCGTCGCGTGATGCTCGAACGCTCCGCCGATCTGCTTCAACTCGGCGAGCGGGCGGTCGGGTGAACGCGATGGCCCGCTTGCTCGTGATGTGGCGGTCGAGCGGCGAGCGCTTCCGCGGGCGCGCCTCGCCGGCGAGCTCGCGGATGATCGCGCCCGGCCCGTGCGCAACCGCCCGCCGCGCGCTGGCGCAGCTTGGGTTTCGGGGGCGGTCTCGGGGGTTCCGCTCGCCCTGCTCGCCGCGGCGCGCGCCGTCGGGCGGCTGCTCGTCGTCGAGCAGGATCTCCCCGAGCCAGCGGACGCCCGTCATCCCGTCGGCCATGCAGTGGTGGATCCGCCACGCGATCGCGGTGGCGCCCCGCTCGAGCTCCTCGACCACGTCCATCCGCCACAGGGGCCGCTCGTGGTCGAGCCGCTCGGCCATCAATTCGCCGGCGATCCGCTCGAGCTCGGCGTGATCGGCGTCCCCGGCCGGCTCGTGCGCGACCACGTGGCGCTCGAGGTCGAAGTCGGGGTCCTCGTCCCAGAAGGCGGCGCCATCATCGTCGAAGACGACCCGCTCGCGCAGCCGCGGCACGCGCTCGAGCCGCTGCGCGACCCGCTCGCGGACCTCGGCCAGGGTGACGGGCGCCTCGCCGTCCCCGGGGCCGAGCACGAGCAGCTTCAGCGTATGCCCGAGAACCGCCGTGTTCTCGAGCCCCAGGATCGCGGCGTCGTCGCGGCTGAGGCGCTCCACCGCTCCGATTCTAGGGCGGCCTGGCGGCACCGGGGGTAGGGTGGGCTGGACAAAACCGATCACGGAGGTGGGCGAGATGGAGAGTGGTGCAGCTGGGTCGGCCGGAAACATCGGCGAGGGCGCGTCCGGCGGCGACGACGGCGCGAAGAGCGGCGGCGGAGCGGGGGCGAAGATCGCTATCGCAGCCGTGATCGCGTTGCTGGCGGGCGGTGTCGGCGGGTACTTCATCGGCGAGCACGCCGCCGACGCGGACGGCGCGCGCGAGGAGGGCGAGAAGCAGGGTTACGCGGAGGGCTACACGGCAGGCAAGAAGAAGGGCACGGCGGAAGGCGAGAAGGCCGGCACGACCGCCGGCAAGGAGAAGGGCAAGGCGGAGGGCACGAAGGCCGGCGAGAAGATCGGCTACAAGGAAGGCGACAAGGCCGGGCTCGAGAAGGGCGAGACGGAGGGTGAGGCCAAGGGCGACGCGGAGGGAATCGCCTCCGGCTCGAACGTCGCGCTCGGCGGCTACGGGAACTACGACCCGGGCTTCTACATTGTCAACGTCCAGCCCGGCTCTGGCGGTGTTGAGTCGAAGGTGACGAGCCGCCTGCAGATGGAGCAGGAGACGCACTACAACATCTGCACGACGAATGCGGCCGAGATATGCCAGAAGCCGATCGCGGTCGAGTAGGGGAGCTCTGGCTCGCACGTCACGGCGAGACGGAGTGGACCGTCTCGCGCCAGCACACAAGCTCGACCGACCTGCCGCTCACCGAACGTGGTGAGCGGCAGGCGGCCGCGCTCGGAGAATCGCTCGCGCAGGCCGGGCCGTTCGCGCTGGTCCTAACGAGCCCGCTGTCACGCGCGCGGCGCACCGCCGAGCTGGCGGGCTTCGCCGATGCCGAGGTGGACGACGACCTGTTCGAGTACCGCTACGGCCACTACGAGGGACTGACGACCGTCGAGATCAAGCGCGAGCTCCCCGACTGGGACCTGTGGCGCGACGGCTGCCCGGGAGGAGAAACGACGGCACAGGTCGCCGATCGCGCCGATCGCGTCGTCGCGCGGGCCAATGGCGCCGACGGACCCGTGCTCGCATTCTCGAGCGGGCACATTTCGCGCGTCCTCGGGGCGCGCTTCCTGGGGCTGCCCGGGGAGGATGGCGGCAAGCTGATGCTCGGCACGGCGGCGCTGTCGGTGCTCGCCTCGGAGCACGGCAAGCCGGCGATCTCGCGCTGGAACGACCGCAGCCACGTCGCGACCCTTTCCTAAAGACCGCGGCGGCGGGCGCAACCGTCCGCCGCTGCGGCTGTTATCACTCGCGATTCCCTTGCGCCGAATCACCCACCTGGCCGTGGGCGGGGTGTGCACCGTCGCGCTCTGCGCCGCGGCCGCCACCAACGCCAGCGCGGCCCGCCTCGACCCGATCCCGGCGTCCCAGCCGAGCGTGTTCGACGGCACCGTCATGTGGGCCTGGGTGCTGTCGAAGACGAGCGGCGGAAACCTCGACAAGATCGCCTCGCAGGCGCGCAAGGCGGGCGTTAAGACGATCATCTTCAAGGCCGCCGACGCGGGCAACGAGTGGCCTCAGTACTCGCGCGCGCTTATCGACGGGCTCCACCAGCGCGGCATCAAGGTCTGCGGCTACCACTTCGTCTACGGGCGCATCGCGCTCACCGAGGCGAAGCTGAGCGCGCGCATCGCGCGCAAGGGCGACTGCCTGTTGATCGACGCGGAGGGTCAGTACGAGGGTCGCTACACCGCGGCGCAGCAGTACATGACGGCGCTGCGCAACCGCATCGGCGACGACTATCCCGTCGGCCTCGCGCCCTTCCCCTACATCCACTTCCACGGAGCCTTCCCGTACTCGGTCTTCCTCGGCCCGCGCGGCGCCCAGTTCGATCTGCCGCAGATGTACTGGCGCGACATCGGCACCACCGTGGACCAGGTCTTCGCCTCGACGTACCTCTACCACCGCCTCTACAAGCGCGCGGTCTACCCGCTCGGGCAGGCGTACTACGGCCCGCCGAACAGCGAGGTCGCGCGCTTCCGTCAGCTCGCCCAGGCGTACGGCGCCACCGGCGTGAGCTGGTGGGTGTGGCAATTCGCCGGACCGAACTTCAAGGCGATCGGCCAGCAGCTCGGGCCCGCGAAGAACGCCCAGGTGAAGGACCGCTGGCCGACGCTGCGGCGCACGTTCAAGGGCGACTACGTCCTCTGGGCCCAGCAGCACCTGATCGCCGCCGGTCAGGCGGTCAAGGCCGACGGCATCTACAGCACCGCGATGGTGAGCGCGGTCGAGGCCTTCCAGGGGCAGAACGGCCTGCCGGTTACGGGCGCGATCGACTCCGCCACGTGGCGTGCACTGCTCGCGCGCGACCCGGCGAAGGTCTCTTGGAAGAAGCGCAATCCGGCGTTCGTCACGCCCAGGAGCGCCGCGAGCTCTACCCGCCGTAGCGAGATCGCCGGCAAGCCCGGCGGCTGACCCCCGCTCGGGCCTCCGCGCCGGATAGGTTTGTCGCGATGGCGCAGACCTGGGAGCCGCTCTACGACGAGATCATCGATGCGGTCACCGCAGTCACCGGGAAGCATCCCGGCTACCGCGCGCTGCACGCCAAGGGAAGTCTGCTTTCCGGGGAGTTCACCCCCTCGCCGGAGGCCGCGACCCTCACGACGGCTCCGCATCTTCAGGGCGACTCGTCGCGCGTGACCGTCCGCTTCTCGAACGGCAACGGCGATCCGACCGTGCCGGACGCCACGCAGGACGGCCGCGGCATCGCGGTAAAGCTCTATCTCGCCGACGGTGCGACGACGGATCTGCTCGCGATCTCGCGCTCGACCTTCGTGGTCCGCACGCCGGAGGACTTCCTCGAGTTCATGCGCGCGCGCAAGCCCGATCCGGACACCGGCCAACCCAACATGGAGATCCTCGGCGCATGGCTCGGCGAGCACCCGGAGGCGCAGGCGGCCGTCCAGGAGCAGTTCGCCTCGAAGCCGCCGGTCAGCTACGCGCAGCTGGCCTACAACTCGATCCACGCGTTCCGCTTCACGGGGCCGGACGGGACCGAGCGCTGGGTGCGCTACCGCTTCGAGCCGGAGGCCGGCGAGGCGACGCTCACCGAGGAGGAGGGCGCCGAGCGTCAGCCGGACTATCTCCAGACCGAGATCCTCGAGCGCGTCGAGGGGGGTGGAGCCGCATTCACGCTCCACGCCGTGATCGGCGCCGACGGCGACGACCCCGACGATCCGACTGTCGCCTGGCCGCAGGAGCGCGAGCGGGTGGAGCTCGGCCGGCTCGAGCTCACCCGCCGCGAGACCGAGCGGGAGACCGGCGACGATGTGCTCGTCTTCGACCCGACGCGCGTCGCGCCCGGGGTCCAGTGCTCGGCCGACAAGATCCTCCACGCGCGCTCGCCCGCGTACTCCGCGTCCGTCGCCCGCCGGACCGCGTGAGCGAGGCTCCGCCGCCCGCCGAGTCCCGCCCGGACGAGCGGACCTACTACGACCTCGATCGCACGACGGCTTTCAGCGACGGCGTCTTCGCAATCGCGATCACGTTGATCGTTCTGACGATTGAGGTGCCCAACGTCGCCGACGAGCACCTTCGCGAGCTACCCGAGGAGCTCGCCGACACGGCGCCGCAGCTGTTGACCTATTTCGTCACGTTCCTTGTGATGGGCCGGTTCTGGCTTCTGCATCACCGGCTGTTCGGCGATCTGGTCGGGATCGACGGCCGGTTGAGCGTGATCAACTTGGCCTACCTCTCGCTCATCGCCGTCTTCCCGTTCACCGCCGAGCTGTTGTCCAGCTATGGCTCGCAGCCGAGCGCGGTGGCCGTCTACGCCGTCGGCGTGGGGCTCGTGGCCGCGTTCGACAGCCTGATGACCTGGTACGCGCTCAACAATGCGCTGATCGACCCGGAGGCGCGCGAGGAGACCCGCGACGGCCTGCGCGTCGGCGGGATGATCTCGATCGTGTTCTTCGTCTCCGCTCCGATCGCGTTCCTGAGCACGACGGCCGCGTTCTGCACCTGGGCGGTGACGGTCCTGTTCGGCGTCGGGCGCCGCGCAGCCGGACGGCTGGCGAAATAACATCGCCCAGATGGCGACGCCAGGCGCAGGCCAGATCCAGAGCGGCGAGCGCGATGCCCTGAGCGGGTTCGTCGACGAACACCTGCCGGCCGTCTACGCATACGCGCGCAGCGTCGCGGAGACAGGCCGGGAAGGGGAGGCCGTCGAGTCGGCCTTCGCGGGGTTCTTCTACGCAGTCCAGCAGGCGAGCGGCGTCGCGGACGACGCGCTCGAGCGCAGCCTGCGGGCAGCGACCCGGACCGCCGCAGCAAAGGTCGCGCCCGTGCCCGAGGGCACCACCGGCACGGCGTGCGCGCTGATGCCGACGCTGCTCGCCAGCCGCGCGAACGGCCTCCTCTCGGCCGAGGATTCCGAGCGGATGGACCAGCACCTCGCGCGCTGCGAAGCGTGCAAGGAGGCGGAACGGCGTTTCACGGAGGGGGAGCAGGCGTTCTCCGCGTCCGAGCTCGACGCGGCGCCTGTGATCCTGCGCGACGATCTGCTGCCGAAGCTGCTCGAGCGATACGGGGTGGACGCCGAGCCGGCGCCGGAGGCCGAATCAGAGCCGGAGCCCGAACCGGCGCCCGCGCCCGCGCCGGAGCCCGCGCCAGCGCCCCCGCCGGAGCCAGAGCCCACGCCTGAGCCTGAACCCCCGCCCTCCCCCGAGCCTGTATCCCCGCCGGAGCCGGAGCCGGAGCCGGAGCCGGAGCCGGAGCCCGAGCCCAAATCGGGATCGGAGCCCCCCGCCATCTCAATCGGGCGCGCGCCCGACGCATCGTCGGAGCCGGAGGCCAAGCCTGAAGACGAGCCGGACGCGGAGCCCGACGACGCCAAGCCGGCCGACCCCGCACCCGAACCCCCGCCGGCCCAGGTGGTCACGCGCCGCCGAGGTGGTCTGATCGGTCGCCTGAGCGGGCGGCGATCGCAGGCGCCGCCACCGCCACCGCCGCTCCAGCCCGGAAAGCCCTCCGTCGCCGCTCCGCCGGATCGCGACCGTGATGCGGCGAGCTGGCTGCCGAGCGGCGCAACGACCGAGCCGAAGCCGAAGACCGGCGACGAGCCGCCGAAGGCCGAGGCGCCGGCAGAGGAGCCGGCGCCGGCCGCCGAGGCGCCGGCAGAGGAGCCAGCGCCGGCCGCCGAGGCGCCGCCGAAGCCGGACGAAGCTCCGAAGCCCGAACCGGACGAGGCCACACCCGCGGCGGAGACCGCCGAGCCGAAGGCAGCTGTGCCGGCGGCGGCCAGCGAGTGGCTTCCAAAGTCGCCCACGCCGGGAACCGAGCCTCCCCCGGAGGCAGAGACCGCCGCGGCGGAGGCAAAGGGGCCCGGCTGGCGCGCACGGCGGGCGGCGAAGCGGGAGCAGAAGCGCCAAGAAGAGGAGGCGGGCGGCGACGAGCCGGGTGACCCGGCCGCCCCTACCGCCACTCCCGAACCGCCCGTGACGCAGCCGGTCGCGCCGCCCGCACCGGAACCCCCGCCAGCACCCGAACCGCCGCCCCCGCCGAAGCCCGACGAGCAGACGCCGGCGCCCGAAGCGCGAGCAAAGCCGCAGCGGCGTGGACTGTTCCGGCGCGGCGCCCGAAGCACGGCCGCAGCCGCCCCGGCCGCCGCTGCTGCCGCGGCGGAAACGACGTCACCCGAGCCGGCGGTGCCGGAGCCGCCGCCCACGCCGGAGCCTCCACCTAAGGAACCGGAGCCCAAGGCCGAAAAGCCCGCCCCGGCCAAGGCCGAGGGCCCCACCAAGCGTCGCGGCCGCGCGCGCTGGATCTGGGCCGGCGTCGCGGGCGTTCTGCTGCTCGCCGCGATCGCGCTCGGCCTGCTTTCGGCCGGGATCTTCGACAGCGACGAGGAGGAGAAGACGGGCGCGTCAAAGGCCCCCGCGGGCGACACCGCGCCCTCTGCCGAGGCGCTCGCCGCCGGCCCCGTGGCGATCCGCCTCGCCGACGCGCGCGACTACGACCCCCTCGTCGGCGACGGGGAGCACCCCGAGCTCGCCCAGAACGCGATCGACGGCAAGCAGGGCACGACCTGGTCGACCGAGGAGTACCAGCCCGGGCAGCTCCCGCAGGACGGCGTCGGACTCTATGTCGACGCCGGCAAGCCGTTCCCCGCCGGCGCGATCGTGATCGAGACGCCCACCCCCGGCTGGGATGCCGAGATCTACGCGGCGAAAAGCGGTCCGCCGGACAAGTTCCCGTCCAAGGGCTGGCGACGGGTCGGCGAGGCGAAAAACGTCGGCGTCAGCACACAGATCGCGCTGCCGTCCGAAAGCGCTCGCTACTACCTCGTCTGGGCGACGAAGCTGCCGGGCGACAGCCCCCGCGCGCAGATCTCCGAGATACGGCTGCTCGACTGCGGCCGCACGGCTGAGCAGCGGCGCAAGACGTGCAAGGCGGCCGCGGGCGCAAACCCGCAGCGCTGAGGCTCTAGAAGACCAGCTCCCAGCCGGACTCGCGCTTGCTGCACTCGGCGGGCGGGTCGGATCCGGGGAACGCGAGGCTGTAGCTCGAGCTCTCGTTCCCGGTCGTGTTGCACGTATCGCGCGCGACGAACGTCAGCGGGATGAACGCGATCAGGGCGACGATGCCGACCGCGACCAGGACTCGGAGTCGCGTCGCGAGCTTCAGCTTGCGCTTCGGCAGCGGCAGCGGCATCACCTTCGAGGTCTCTGGGAAGCGCGTCATGAACTCGTCGAAGCGATGGCGGAGCTCCGCGAGCTGGACGTTCTCGTCGCCGGCGCCCTCCGCCAGCCGCTGCTCGAGAGCGGCGATGCGCTTCTCGAGCGACTCGTCCGGCTTCGCCGGCGGTGCCGCCTGTGACGACGCGTCGGCCGCCTTCTGCTCGGCCGCCGCGAGCCGCTCCTCCATCGCGTCGAGCACGTGGCGGGCGTCGGTCTGCACGGCCTCCTCGCGGTACTCCTTCAGCCGCCCGTCGAGCGCCTCGATCGCAGCGCCGAGCTCGGTGAAGCGGGCGTCGAGCGCCTGCTCGCGCTTCTCCGCCTCGGCTTTAGACACCGTCTCGTCGGCGGGGCCCGCCTCACGCGCGGCCTGCTCGAGCGACGCGAGCCGCTCGCGCAGCGCGGCGAGATCTTTCTCGTCCGTGGAACCGGGCTCGGACGAGCGCAGGTCGTCGGTCAGCGCCTTCAGGGCCTCCTCGATCTCAGGCGCCTGCCCGGTCTTCTGCTCGCCGAGGGCCGAGGCGGCGGCAAGCGCAATTGCGCTCTCGCCCTCGGCCGCTTGCATCTCCTTCGAGCCGCCGTTCTTGGCGTGGGGTCCTCGCCGGCGCAACCTCAACAGTCTGCCTCCATCCGCTTGGGAAGTCCCTGCAAAATTCCCCCCTCCGTGCGCGACCGAGTGTAGAGGAGCGGAAACGGCCGTGGGTGTACTTCGGTTATGAGGCGACGGCGGCCGGGCTGCCTGCCTTGTTCAGCGCCGGCAGGAGCTCGCGCTCGGCGAACTCGATGAAACCTTCCTGGTCTGGGCCGACCTGATGGAAGTAGACGTGGTCGTAGCCGGCCTCGATGAACTCCTGCGCGGCGCTCGAGGTGCCGCTCCGGGTCCGGGCCGCAGACGATTTCCTCGGCGATGGCGTCCTCGTCGGCCCACTCGGCGGCGGACTCGAAGTGGGAGGGCAGTGGCAGCTCCCAGGGCAGGTTGCCGCCGACGACTGCGTTCGGCCACCACTCGAGCGCGGTGCGCTTGGCCTCGTCCTCGTCGTCTGCCCAGCAGACATGCACCTGCCCAAATCGGGGCTTGCCCGTGCCGCCCGCCTCCTCGAACGCCTCGATCACGCCCGCGTCCGGGACGAGGCCGACCATTCCGTCTCCGATCCGGCCCGCAATCTCTGTGGCGTTCTCACCGGCCGTCGCGACCATTACCGGCGGCGGTTCGTCCGGCAGGGTGTAGAGGCGGGCGTTCTCGACCGTGAAGTGCTTGCCGTAGTGACTCTCCAGCCCGCCGCCCCAGAGCAGCCGCATCACCTCGACCGCCTCCTCGAGCCGCTCCTGGCGCACGGCGACCTCGGGCCAGCCCTCGCCGACGATGTGCTCGTTGAGATTCTCGCCGCTGCCGACGCCGAGGTAGAAGCGGCCAGGGAGAAGGGCTGCGGCGGTGGCCGCCGCCTGTGCGACGATCGCCGGGTGGATGCGGGTCGTCGGGCACGTAACGCCCGTCCCAACCGTGATCCGCTCCGTCGCGGAGGCGATCGCCCCGATCACGCTCCAGACGAACGGGCTGTTGCCCTGCTTGTCCACCCACGGGTGAAAGTGGTCGGAGATCGACGCGAAGTCGAAGCCCGCCGCCTCGGCGCGCTGCGCGAACCTCACGAGCTCGCGCGGGCCGAACTCCTCGCTCGAGAGGGTGTAGCCGATCGCCGCCATGGTCCGTCCGGGCAGGGGCGCCTAAGCGGGCGCGAGCTCTTCGGCTGCGAGCCGCTTCGCGTTTTCCGTGGTGCTGAGCTCGGCCATCTCGTCTCCCTGAGTCGGTTGCCGAGCCGTTACTACCCGCGAGCGCGGGCTTCAATCGTGCGTGCGCGCCGGGAGCTAGAGCTCCTTGACCTCGGTCAGGACGTCGCCGATCGAGTCCTTCGCATCGCCGAAGAGCATGTGGGTCTTGGGGTCGTAGTAGAGCTCGTTCTCGATCCCGGCAAAGCCGGGGTTCATCGAACGCTTCAGGACGATCACCGTCTCCGACTCGTCGACGTCGAGGATCGGCATGCCGTAGATCGGCGAGCTCTCGTTCGCGCGCGCGGCGGGGTTCGTGACGTCGTTCGCCCCGATCACGAGCGACACGTCGGTCGTCCGGAATTCGGGGTTGATCTCGTCCATCTCCTTGAGCTGGTCGTACGGCACGTCGGCCTCTGCGAGCAGGACGTTCATGTGGCCGGGCATCCGGCCCGCGACCGGGTGGATCGCATAGGCGACCTCGATGCCGCGCTTCTCGAGCTCGCTCGCGAGCTCGCGCACGCCGTGCTGCGCCTGCGCCACCGCCATGCCGTACCCGGGCACGAAGACGACCTTCTGCGCGTACGAGAGCTGGATCGCCACGTCGGCGGCGGTCGTGGATTGGATCGGCCGGTCCTCGGCCCCCTCGCCGGCGGCGGCCACCGGCGCGCCCCCGAAGCCGCCGACGATGATGTTGCCGATCGAGCGGTTCATCGCCTCGGCCATCAGGTTCGTGAGGATCGTGCCCGAGGCGCCGACGATCATGCCGCCGACGATCAGCGCGGTGTTGTCGAGCACCATGCCCGCGGCGGCCGCCGACAGACCGGTGAACGCGTTCAAGAGCGAGATGACCACCGGCATGTCGGCGCCGCCGATCGGCAGGACGACCATGTTGCCGAGGATCGCCGCGCCGACGAGGAGCGCCAGGAACAGCGCTTCCGACTCGACGCCGGCTGCGATCGCGACGGCGCTGCCGACGACGACCAGGCCGATCAGGATGTTGACGTACTGCTGGCCGGGGAGCTGGATCGGGCGGCCGGGGATGAGCTCCTGCAGCTTCCCGAAGGCGATGTTCGATCCCCAGAAGGAGATCGAGCCGATGATCGCCGCGAAGAGGATCGGGATCAGCGTCTCGAGCGGGGGATTGCCGCCGTGCTCGAGTGCCTCGCGGTACTCGACGAAAGAGATCAGCGCGACCGCGCCGCCGCCGACGCCGTTGAACAGCGCCACCATCTGCGGCATCGCCGTCATCTTCACCGCGCGCGCCGCGGGGACGCCGACGATCGTTCCGACGGCCGCCCACAGTGCGATCAGCCCGTAGTCGCCGACCTCGGTCTTGAGCAGCGTCGCGATCACGGCGATCGCCATTCCGACAGCGGCGACGATGTTGCCGCGGCGCGCCGTCCGCGGGTGCGTCAGTTGGCGAATCCCGAGGATGAACAGCGTGAAGGCGACGATGTAACAGACGTTGATGAAGTCGGGGTCCTGCAGGAACGAGGTCGCTAGCGGGAAGGTCATTTGTCGCCCTCCGCCTCGTCGTCCTTGGGCTTGTCGGGTTTCTTCTTGAACATCTCGAGCATTCGGTCCGTGACGAGGAAGCCGCCGACGACGTTGATCGTTCCGAACGCGATCGCGACTCCGAGCAGGAACTCGTTGAGGAAGCCGGTCGCGGCGCCGATCGTGACGAGGCCGCCGAGCACGACGATGCCGTGGATCGCGTTCGTCGCCGACATCAGCGGCGTGTGCAGCGTGTTCGGCACCTTCGAGATCACCTCGAAGCCGACGAACGCCGCCAGCACGAGCACCGCCAGCTCGGTTACAAGGTCCATCAGGCGCTCCCCGCCGAAGAGCCGGCGCCGGCTGCGGCCTTCGCACCCTCGTGGACGACTTCGCCGTCGCGCGTGATGCAGGCGCCGGCGACGATGTCGTCGTCGAAGTTCAGCTCGAGCGCGCCCTCGTCGTTGACGAGCAGCTCGAGCAGCGACTGGACGTTGCGGGCGTAGAGCTGCGACGCGTGGTCGGGCAGGGTGGAGGGGAGGTTGAGCGGGGCGACGACGTCACGCCGTCGACGATCTTCTTCTCGCCCGCCTCGGAGACCTCGCAGTTGCCGCCCGCCTCGCCCGCCAGGTCCACTACCACGGCGCCCTGCTTCATCTTCTTGACCGCGTCGGCGGTGACGAGCAGCGGGGCGGGCTTGCCGGGGATCAGCGCGGTCGTGATGACGGCGTCCATCTCGGCCATCTCGTCTGCCAGCAGCTCACGCTGGCGCTGCTGCGCGGCCTCGTCCATCTCCTTCGCGTAGCCGCCTTCGCCCTCGGCGTCGGCCTCGAGCTCGAGCTCGACGAAGGACGCGCCGAGCGACTCGATCTGTTCCTTGACCGCAGCGCGGACGTCGTAGGCGGAGACGATCGCGCCGAGGCGGCGGGCGGTGGCGATCGCCTGCAGGCCGGCCACACCCGCGCCGAGCACCATCACCTTCGCGGGGCGGACGGTGCCGGCGGCGGTGGTCAGCATCGGGAAGAAGCGCCCGGACTCCTCTGCCGCGATCAGCGCGGCGCGGTAGCCGGCGACGGTCGCCTGGGAAGAGAGCGCATCCGCCGACTGGGCGCGGGTCGTGCGCGGGATCGCCTCCATCGCAAACGACGTGACGCCCTGGGAGGCGAGAGCGCGCGCGGTGTCGGGGGAGGTGAGGGGAGCGAGGAAACCGATCAGCACGGAGTCGCGCTTCAGCTTTCCGATGTCGTCGGCGCTCGGCAGCGACACCCGTGCAACCACATCGGCGGCGTAAACGTCCTCGGTGGATCCGACGGTGGCACCAACCTCGGTGAACTGGTCATCGGTGATGCCGGCGCGCTCGCCGGCGCCGCGCTCGACGACGACCCCGATCTCCTTGCGGGCCATCTTCTTGACGATCTCCGGGACCAGCGCCACGCGCCGCTCGGAACCGTCGTTTTCGTTGAGGACTCCGACCTTCATTAGTCACAAGCGCCCGCCGGCGACGGCGAGCGCGGCGCGCAGCCTAGTCGAACGCGCTTCGCCGGCGCAGGCCGGCAGGCCCAGCCGCTCGCCTGCCTACAATCACCTCAGATGGCCGCAGTACGGACCCGCGTTGCCGAAACCTCGCGTCCCTGACGTGTTTCCGGGGAAGCCATCGGTCTTCTGACCTCGCAACTTTGAACAAGGAACTCAAGGAACGAGAGCGCGTCATCGTCCGCTTCGCGGGCGATTCCGGCGATGGCATGCAGCTCGCCGGCAGCCGCTTCACCGACGCAACGGCCGTCTTCGGCAACGACCTCGCGACCTTGCCCGACTTTCCGGCCGAGATCCGCGCGCCTGCGGGCACCCTCCACGGCGTCTCCGCCTTCCAGATCCACTTCGCCTCGCGCGACATCATGACCCCGGGCGATCACCCGAACGTGCTCGTCGCGATGAACCCGGCCGCGCTCAAGACGCAGCTGCCCGCGCTCAACAAGGGCGGCGCAGTCATCGTCAACGAGGACGCGTTCACCGAGCACAACCTGCGCAAGGCCGAGTACGAGCAGAACCCGCTCGAAGACGGCTCGCTCGAGGACTACTCGGTCTACCGCGTGCCAATGACCTCCCTCACCGTCGGAGCGACCAAGGAGATCGACGGAATCTCCTCCCGCGACGCCGCGCGCGCGAAGAACCTCTTCGCTCTCGGGCTCGTCTCCTGGATGTACGGGCGCCCGACAGACCCCACGGTCACCTGGGTCGAGGAGAAGTTCGCCGACAAGCCGGCGATCCGCGACGCGAACCTCGCCGCCTTCCGCGCGGGCTACAACTTCGGCGAGACGACCGAGCTGTTCGCCGTCCACTACGAGGTCGAGCCGATGCCGGCCGACCCCGGGCTCTACCGCAACGTCAACGGCACGACGGCGATGGCGCTCGGGCTGATCGCGGCGAGCGTCCGCAGCGAGCTGCCGCTCTTCTACGCCAGCTATCCGATCACGCCCGCGTCCGAGTTGCTGCACGAACTCTCGAGGCGCAAGGGCTTCGGCGTGCGCACCGTCCAAGCCGAGGACGAGATCGCGGCGGCCAACATGGTCCTCGGCGCGTCGTTCGGCGGCCATCTCGGCGTCACGGCGACGAGCGGTCCGGGGATGGACCTGAAGGCCGAGACGATCGGCCTCGCGCTGACGCTCGAGCTCCCGCTGGTCGTCATCGACGTCCAGCGCGCCGGACCATCCACCGGGATGCCGACGAAGACCGAGGCCGCCGACCTGCTGATGGCGATGTACGGGCGTCACGGCGAGGCGCCGCTGCCGATCGTCGCCCCGCGCACACCGGCGCACTGCTTCCACGCCGCGATCGAGGCGGCGCGGATCGCCGTCGTCTATCGCACCCCGGTGATCCTCCTGTCCGACACCTTCCTCGCGAACTCGTCCGAGCCGTGGCGCGTGCCCGAGGTCGAGTCGCTGCCGCGCATCGACCCGGCGTTCGCGACGGCCAACGGCGGCGACTTCGTCCCCTACGCGCGCGACGAGCGTCTCGCGCGGCCGTGGGCGATCCCGGGCACTCCCGGTCTCGAGCACCGCATCGGCGGCCTCGAGAAGGACGAGGCGGGCAACATCAGCTACGAGCCCGAGAACCACGCCGAGATGACCCGTCTGCGGGCCGAGAAGATCGCTGGCATCGCCGCTGACGTGCCGGAGGTCGAGTTGGACCATGAGGACGGCGCCGAGCTGCTCGTGCTCGGCTGGGGATCGAGCTACGGCGTCATTCGCGCCGCCGTGCGCAAGTCGCGGCTCGAGCTCGGCCGCAAGGTCGCCTCCGCCCACCTGACGCACCTCAACCCGCTGCCGCGCGGGCTCGGGGAGACGCTCCGCCGCTACGAGCGCGTGCTCGTGCCCGAGATGAACAGCGGCCAGCTGGCAGCGCTCCTGCGCGCCGAGTACCTCGTCGACATCGAGAGCTTCGCCAAGGTGGAGGGCCTGCCGATCTTCATGGAGGAGCTTGTCGCGCAGATCGAGGCCCGCACGGAGGAGGCTGCGTGAGCGAGAACGGCCAGCAAACGAACGGCGCCTCGCCGCTGCCCATGCTCACGAAGCAGGACTTCGCCTCCGATCAGGAAACGCGCTGGTGCCCCGGCTGCGGCGACTACGCGATCCTCGCGACCGTCCAGCAACTGATGCCCGACCTCGGCATCCCGCCTGAGCGGACCGTGTTCGTCTCGGGGATCGGCTGCGCCGGGCGTTTCGTGTACTACATGGACACCTACGGGATGCACGGCATCCACGGACGCGCGACCGCGCTCGCGACCGGTCTCGCCACCGCCCGCCCGGACCTCTCGGTCTGGGTCGTCGCCGGCGACGGCGACTCGCTCTCGATTGGCGGCAACCACCTGATCCACGCCCTGCGGCGCAACGTGCCGGTCAACATCCTGCTGTTCAACAACCAGATCTACGGCCTCACCAAGGGGCAGTACTCGCCGACGTCCGAGCGCGGCAAGGTGACGAAGTCGACCCCGTTCGGGTCCGATGACCATCCGTTCAACCCGATCGCCCTCGCGCTCGGGGCGGAGGCTTCGTTCGTCGCACGCACGGTCGACGTGGACCGGGAGCACGCCGCCGGCGTGCTGCGCGCGGCGGCCGACCACGACGGCACCGCGTTCGTCGAGATCTACCAGAACTGCAATGTCTTCAACGACGGCGCCTTCGACGCCGTGCGCGCGAAGGGCCAGCGCGAGGCGAATCAGATCCGCCTCGAGGAGGACGAGATCATCCGCTTCGGCGCGGAGGGCGAGAAGGCGCTCGTGCGCGGCTTCGACGGCCACCTCGACGTCGTCGACGCCGCCGAGCACGAGGAGTCGGAGCTCGCGATCCACTTCCCCCGCGCACGCAGCTCGAGCCACGCCTACGCGCTCGCCCAGCTCGCGCACCAGCCGACCGGGCCCACGCCGATCGGCGTCTTCCGCGCGATCGAGCGCCCCGTCTACGGGGCGGAGATGACCGAGGAGCTCGAGGCCGCCCGGCACGAGGCGGGCGACGAAGCGCTCGCCGAGCTGCTCCGCGGCGGCGACGGCTGGAAGATCCGCTAGCGGCTCAGGACTGCGGCGGAGCCTGGCACGGCCACGCTGCGAGCGCCGGCCGGCGCGACCGCCTTCGCGGGCCGGCTCTCGAGCCGCGCGGCGACGGCGAGCACGGTCAGGACCGTCGCGAGCACGTATGCCGCGAGGGCGACAGGGAGGATCCACCACAGACCGGTGAGGAATCCGGCGAGCACGCCGCCCGCGACGAGCGCGGCCAGCGCGTAGACGATCAGCCCGACCGTCGCCTCGATCCGCTCCTGTTGCATGAAGTGCCCATACCCGGCTTGAATTTCTCCTAATCCCTCTGGACACATGTACGAGCCGCGGCTCCGTCTCCGCGAACAGGCGCCGGCGGTGCCGCGGGGGCGCGTACCCTGCGCCGAATGGCTAACGCGACGGAGGTCGTTGTCGAGGGGC